>NZ_CP023396.1:0-2495000 GCF_008808095.1 Pseudoalteromonas ruthenica
ATAATTTCTAAAAAAATCAATATTGAAGTTGTGGATAAATAGGCGTCATAATGGACAGCCGGATCGCACCAAGGCGCAGATTCAGGGAAGACAAGCAACGACAACCTTCACCCGTGATGTACGGGTATCAATAATACAAACCTAATTTCGGGAGTACACTGTGTATCTGTCAGTTTGGCAAAGTTGTTTATATGTGTTGCAGGATGAACTACCGTCGCAACAATTTAGTATGTGGGTGCGCCCGCTCCAAGCTGAAAGTACAGACGACACTTTAACTATTTATGCGCCTAACCGTTTTGTGCTTGATTGGGTTCGCGAAAAGTACCTTAATCGGATCAATGAACTATTAGTTGAAATATGCGGTGACGAAGCTCCTGAATTGCGCTTTGACGTGGGCAGCAAACCGATACTCAACGGTAACACGCCCGCCCCCAGTAGCAATACGAATAATACCCAGGCAGCGAGTGCTAGCAGCGCTCCAGCGGTCACCCAAAGTGCGCAGGCACCTGCCGCCGTAGAACCGGCGCCCAAGTCACAGTACAAATCGAATATCAAAGAAAATTATACCTTCGACAATTTTGTTGAAGGTAAGTCAAACCAATTAGCTAAAGCAGCAGCAACACAGGTGGCCGATAACCCAGGTTCGGCATTTAACCCTGTCTTCATTTATGGTGGCACAGGCTTGGGTAAGACGCACTTACTGCACGCCGTGGGTAATGGTATTTTAGCTAAAAAAGAAAACGCTAAAATCGTTTATATGCATTCCGAGCGCTTCGTGCAAGATATGGTCAAAGCGCTGCAAAATAATGCCATTGAAGAGTTCAAGCGCTATTACCGCAGTGTTGATGCCTTACTTATTGATGATATTCAGTTTTTTGCTAATAAAGAGCGCTCTCAAGAAGAGTTCTTTCATACCTTTAATGCGCTGTTAGAAGGTAATCAGCAAATTATTCTGACTTCTGATAGATACCCAAAAGAAATAGAAGGCGTTGAAGACCGTCTTAAATCACGTTTTGGCTGGGGCTTAACTATTGCGATTGAGCCACCGGAGTTAGAAACTCGGGTCGCTATTTTGATGAAAAAAGCGCAGCAAAGTAAGATTAATTTACCCCATGAAGTGGCCTTTTTTATTGCGAAGAAATTGCGCTCAAATGTGCGTGAATTGGAAGGCGCACTTAATCGGGTCATCGCTAACGCAAACTTTACTGGACGACCAATTTCAATCGACTTTGTTAAAGAAGCCTTGCGCGATCTACTCGCTTTGCAAGATAAGTTGGTGACTATCGATAATATTCAACGCACAGTGGCAGAGTATTATCGAATTCGCGTATCAGATTTACTCTCTAAACGCCGCAGCCGCTCTGTAGCTCGTCCACGACAAGTGGCCATGGCGCTATCTAAAGAATTAACCAATCACAGCCTGCCAGAAATAGGTGATGCCTTTGGTGGGCGTGATCATACAACCGTGCTGCATGCATGCCGCAAGGTTAAATCACTGCGTGAAGAAAATCACGAAGTGAAAGAAGACTATCAAAATCTAATAAGAACTTTGTCATCTTAAGGTCAGCCTTATGCAAATTACTATCGCTAGAGATCAGTTTTTAAAACCACTCATGCAAGTGTCTGGTGCTATTGAGAGAAAACATACCCTGCCAATTCTTTCAAATGTATTGCTAGAGGTGCGTGATGGTCAACTTTATATGACTGGGACAGACCTTGAGATAGAGCTTGTTGCCTCGGTCACTTTGGAGAAGCCCACTGCCGATACCAAGATTACTTTGCCAGCTAAAAAGCTCTTAGATATCTGTAAAAGCTTGCCAGATGGCAGTGACATCAATTTAAACTCGCAAGAGCATCAGGTGGTACTGACCAGTGGTAAAAGTCGTTTTGCGCTATTGTCGTTGGCGGCCGAAGACTTTCCTAATTTAGAACAGTGGGATGGCGAGGTTGAGTTTCAGCTAAGCCGTATGGAGCTGAGAAAGCTACTCGAGAATACCCACTTTTCCATGGCGAATCAGGATGTTCGTTATTACCTTAATGGTATGTCATTTGAATTAGAAAATGATGAAATAAAAACCGTTGCCACCGATGGCCATCGCCTCGCATTAGCGTTTAAAAAATTACCTCAATCGCTTAATTCGCAGCGCCAACTTATAGTGCCACGCAAGGGCGTGCAAGAAATCATGCGGTTAATGCCGGCAGATGATAATCCTGTGACTATTCAGTTTGGTGCCAATCATATTCGAATTAGCGATGCAGAGTTTACATTTACTAGTAAATTAGTTGATGGACGCTTCCCTGATTATCGTCGCGTTTTACCTCGTGGTGGTGACAAGATTATTACTGCAAATCGGGAGTGGCTACGCAATGCTCTGCACCGAGTGTCTATCTTGTCTAATGAAAAGTTTCGTGGTGTGCGCTTAAATTTGAGTAATGGCTTATTAAAAGTCAGTGCCAATAACCCAGAGCAAGAACAGGCCGAAGAAGTTGTCGAGGTTATGTATCAAGGTGATGAGTTAGAAATCGGATTTAATGTTTCTTATTTGCTGGATGTTCTAAACACGGTAAAAACTGAAGACGTTACAATTACGCTTGCCGATTCGAATAGTAGTGCGCTGATGGAAGCGACAGGTGATAGTGAAGCGCTCTACGTTGTTATGCCTATGCGTCTATAGATAATGAGCATTACTTCTCTCAGCCTCAATGATTTTCGAAATGTTGAGGCTGTTTCTTTATCTCCCCAAGGCATAAATATCATCTACGGGGAGAATGGCAGCGGCAAGACTAGTTTTCTCGAAGCCATATACTTCCTTTCCCATGGACGTTCTTTTCGTACCAACAAGTATCGCAACGTGATTCGTCATGGGGCGCAAAAATTTACTCTGCACGCAAAAAAGCACAGTAATAATCTCACCATCCCAATGGGGATAAGTAAAAATGTACAGGGTGAGACCCAAGTCCGTATTCAGGGAAAAGCAAGCCGACGTATATCAGATTTAGCCCAGGTATTGCCTGTGCAAGTTATCACTCCTGAAAGTTACTCTTTCTTCTTTGGAGGACCGAAGGAGCGACGGGCATTTATTGATTTGGGTGTGTTCCACGTGGAACATGAGTTTTTAAATGCGTGGCAAAACTTTAACCGTATACTTAAGCAACGTAATGCTTTACTCAAGCAAAGACCCCGAGATATAAAGCTACAACTTGCTGTATGGGACAAAGAATTTGTCCGTTTGGCGCAGCATATTACGGCGCTAAGAGAATCTTATATTGAGAGGTTTAAAGCGCATTTTTTTGATAGACTGTGTGCTGAACTTGAATTGATGCAAGGCCTGAAAATCGAGTTCCATTGCGGGTGGAAACAGTCAGATTCACTCGCTGATGTACTGTCAGAAAACCTCGAACGCGACCTTGCACGTGGATATACATCGAGAGGGCCCCACAAGGCGGATATAACGATAAAAACCGATGTGGGTGCAGCAGAGCATGTCTTTTCAAGAGGACAGCTAAAACTGCTTTTATATGCGCTTAAAGTAGCGCAAAATAGCTTAATTGAAAAAGAGACCGGGAAGCAGTCACTGTTGCTAATAGACGACTTACCCTCGGAGCTCAGTGAAGATACAAAGCGCAAGGTGGGCCAATTATTATCCCATTGCCAAGCGCAAATATTTATAACGACAATTGAGTCCGAAAGTGTCTCTGCCGTGTTAGAAGCTTTGGATAGAACTGAAGCTTTGTTCCACGTGAAACATGGCAAACTAATAACAAGATAGATGGAAACACCATGTCTGAAAATTACGATTCATCAAGTATTAAAGTACTGAAAGGATTAGATGCAGTACGAAAACGGCCAGGAATGTACATTGGTGATACCGATGATGGCACCGGTTTACACCATATGGTTTTCGAGGTCGTCGATAACTCAATCGATGAGGCATTAGCAGGATACTGTGACGACATCTTCGTAACTATCCACACCGATGGCTCAGTATCAGTTCGCGACAATGGTCGTGGTATCCCAACTGAAATCCATGAAGAGGAAGGAGTCTCAGCGGCTGAGGTTATCATGACCGTACTACACGCCGGTGGTAAATTTGATGATAACTCATACAAGGTATCCGGTGGTCTGCATGGTGTAGGTGTTTCGGTTGTTAACGCATTATCAGAAAAGCTAGCGCTAGAAATTCGCCGCGAAGGTAAATTACATAAGCAAACCTACACCATGGGTGAGCCTGATGCGCCGCTTTCTGTGATTGGTGATTCGGAAACCTCAGGCACAGAAATTCGCTTCTGGCCGAGCTCAGAAACATTCAGCGATATTAACTTCCATTACGATATTTTAGCTAAGCGCTTACGGGAATTATCATTCCTGAACTCTGGCGTATCTATCATCTTGACCGATGAGCGCGAGGAAGATAAGCGCGACCACTTTAAATATGAAGGTGGTATACAAGCTTTTGTTGAATACTTGAACCGCAAGAAAACACCAGTTCATCAAAATGTTTTCCACTTCACCCATGAGCGTGAAGATGGCATCAGCGTTGAAGTATCGATGCAGTGGAACGATGGCTTCCAAGAAAGTATTTTCTGCTTTACCAATAATATTCCTCAACGTGATGGTGGAACGCACTTAGCCGGTTTCCGTGCAGCGCTTACCCGTACATTGAATGGTTATATGGAAAAAGAAGGCCTTAACAAAAAAGCCAATGCGTCGACCAGTGGCGATGATGCCCGTGAAGGTTTAACCGCAGTTGTTAGCGTTAAAGTGCCAGATCCTAAGTTCTCATCGCAGACCAAAGATAAACTTGTTTCCAGCGAAGTAAAATCTGCTGTTGAGCAAGCGATGGCCGAAAAATTAGGTGAATTCTTACTTGAGAACCCAAGTGATGCGAAAGTCGTTGTCAGTAAAATAATTGACGCTGCACGTGCGCGTGAAGCAGCGCGTAAAGCACGTGAAATGACGCGTCGTAAAGGAGCCATGGATTTAGCCGGCCTACCTGGTAAGCTCGCTGATTGCCAAGAGAAAGATCCTGCGGAATCTGAACTTTACATAGTGGAGGGTGACTCAGCGGGTGGCTCTGCTAAGCAGGGGCGTAACCGTAAAAACCAAGCTATCTTGCCACTAAAGGGTAAAATCCTAAACGTTGAAAAAGCCCGTTTTGATAAAATGCTTAGCTCGCAAGAGGTGGCTACGCTCATTACGGCGTTAGGTTGTGGTATTGGCCGTGATGAATACGACCCTGAAAAGCTTCGCTATCATCGTATCATTATCATGACCGATGCTGACGTAGATGGCTCGCACATCCGTACTCTGCTACTGACTTTCTTTTATCGTCAAATGCCAGAAATTATTGAGCGTGGTTATGTCTATATTGCTCAGCCACCGCTATACAAGATCAAAAAAGGTAAGCAAGAGCGGTATATCAAAGATGATAATGCACTCGTTGAGTACTTAACTTCTCTCGCACTAAACGGTGCCGCACTGTATACCAGTGAGGGAGCAAGTGCCATTCAAGATAACGCGCTAGAAAACCTAGTTCGCGATTATCAGAGTACTGAAAAAGTTATTGAACGTTTAGCGAGAAAGTACCCATCTTCAATGATGAACAGCTTAATCTACCAACCTCGTATTAGTGAGTCTGAGCTTGATAATGAAGAGAAAGTGTTAGCATGGACGAAAACACTGGTAGAAGACTTAATTGCTAAGGATGAAGATGCGGCTATTTTCAGCGCACACACGCAATTCGACGAAGAGCGTAAACTCTATTATCCGCTGATCAATATTCGTCAGCACGGGGTTGATAAAGTCTATGTACTGAACCACGATTTCTTAACCTCCAAAGACTATCAGCGTATTAGTGTTACAGGTGAGAAAATCACAGACCTGATGCAAGAAGGCGCTTATGTTCAACGCGGAGAGAAAACGCAGCCAGTGAGCAGCTTTGTTGAAGCACTAGAGTGGTTAATTACCGATTCTAAGCGTGGCCTATACACCCAACGCTACAAAGGACTGGGTGAAATGAACCCTGACCAGCTGTGGGAAACGACAATGGATCCTAGTGCTCGCCGTATGCTTAAAGTGACCATTGAAGACGCCATAGCGGCAGACCAATTGTTCGCAACTCTAATGGGTGACCAAGTAGAGCCGCGTCGTGACTTTATCGAGCAAAACGCACTTCGTGTTGTGAATCTAGATGTGTAGAAATACAGCTTAATAACGTATAACTAAAAGCCCTTACACAAACATGTAAGGGCTTTTTTTTGATTTAATACTTAATATTAAAGATGGATAATATCATCGGCATTGCCATCTGGATCGTTCAACGCCGATCCGTCTGTGCCTGGATTACCATTGCTCATCATGATCACCGCGCACGCCGCTGGTGAAGCCATTGATGTGCCAGACATTGTGGTAGTGCCACCCCCTTGGCGTGTGGAAAGAATACCGACTCCAGGTGCGGCATAATCGATAGGTGGGTTGCCAAAGTTACTGAAACTAGCAAAGCGGTCGCTGCTATCTGTTGCTGAAATAGTATAAACCCGGTTATGGGAGGCGCTCGCTGGAGAGACATTATTGGCATCTTGGCTTTCATTGCCTGCGGCCACTACAAAAAAGGCTCCCGATTGTTGTGCGGCATTTTCGACCGCATCGTTAAGTTCCTGATTGAAGCCTCCGCCTAAACTCATATTTGCACAGTCGCCTGGTGAGGCATTAGCGGCGACATGATCAATACCTGCTAGTACCCCAGACCAGCTGCCAGAACCGCGAGAATCGAGTACTTTTACAGGGACCACATCAGCACCTGCTGCAACACCAACGACATCGATACCGTTATTAAGAGCAGCGATAGTGCCGGCGACATGAGTACCATGACCATTGCCATCATCCATGTCTGCGTCACGCCCTTTAGTAAAAGCGGTAAAGCCACGGTTAGCATCAACGTTGAGATCAGTATGGTCTAAGTCAATACCGGTATCGAGTACCCAAGCGGTATAGCCGGAACCATCCACTGGACCTCCAACACGCGTGACGCTCCAAGGCGTTTGTTGAGATTGACTGCCGCCGCCACCGGGCTTACCTTTTTTTGCTGGTGAGGCATAGGCAATGCCATCTTCGGTGAAGCGCATCACATCGGCCTCGTTTGCAAATACCGTTTTCGCTTTAGCGCAGCTCATATTAACAGCCATACCTTTGATAGCATTTTTATATAGGTGCTTGGCTTGAGCTTGTGCCTTAGTCAACATACCGCGTGCTTTACCTTCGACATCAAAGCGAGAAACCGAGTCATTAAAACGGATAATACAGGTATTATCGATCTCCATCTGTGCCGCCATGCCGGTAAAACTAGGGGCGCTTTGTGCAGTGGCTATACCGGTGGATGCAGCGAATATCGCTGTGGCTAAAAGTGTCTTTTTCATTTCGAATCCTATCTTAGTTATATTTTATTGGTCAAAGTGCGGTTAACACTAATTTAACAAAGTTAGACTACTTTGCTGATAATGCAATAAAGAAGAATTAAAAATACGAATAATGAACTAGGTGAGAAGAAATAATTCAGTGATGTTTAAATGAATAGATTATGAATGTGAAAGGAAGGGGCTGTTAGCTACAGAGCCACTGTAAAAGAAACTGCTTAAAACACAGCGTGGCAGCAGGTATACTGTGAGCAATAAAACCGCACTCAAAGCAGCAGAATCTAACCTCATTATGCAAAAATACGACTTACAAACCTTTCAGGGCCTTATCCTAGCGTTACAGGATTACTGGGCACAGCAGGGCTGTGTTATTGCACAGCCTTTTGATCTAGAAGTGGGCGCAGGCACGTTTCATCCACTCACCTTTTTAAAAGCCGTTGGCCCAGAGCCAATGTCGAGTGCGTATGTGCAGCCTTGTCGCCGTCCTACCGATGGCCGCTATGGTGAAAACCCTAACCGCCTACAGCATTACTATCAATTTCAGGTAGTTTTAAAGCCGTCTCCGGACAATATCCAAGACCTATACTTGGGCTCACTCGCTGCATTGGGAATTGACACACTTAAGCATGAAGTCCGTTTTGTTGAAGACAACTGGGAATCGCCAACTCTGGGTGCTTGGGGATTAGGATGGGAAGTGTGGCTAAATGGCATGGAAGTCACGCAGTTCACCTATTTCCAGCAAGTAGGGGGGCTTGAGTGTGCGCCAGTAACCGGCGAAATCACCTATGGTCTAGAGCGTTTAGCCATGTATATTCAAGGTGTGGACAGTATTTACGACCTCGTGTGGGCTGACGGCCCGATGGGCAAAGTGACCTATGGTGATGTTTTCCACCAAAACGAAGTAGAGCAGTCGAAATACAATTTCGAACATGCCGACGTTGATGCGCTATTTAAGCAATTCGACCAGTGCGAAAAGGAAAGTCAAAAACTCATAGAAGCAGAGTTGCCATTACCAGCTTATGAGCAAGTGATGAAGGCATCGCACGCATTCAACCTTCTCGATGCACGTCACGCTATCTCAGTGACAGAGAGACAACGTTATATTCTGCGCGTTAGAGCCTTATCTAAAGCCTGTGCAGAAAGTTACTACGCGGCGCGTGAAGCGCTCGGATTCCCGCTGTGTAAGGATTAAGAATACCTATGTTACAACAGAATCTTTTAGTTGAAATTGGTACTGAAGAGTTACCACCGAAATCACTGCGCACACTTGCAGAAGCCTTTGCTGATGCATTAACCGCACAACTGGACGAGCTTACTCTCGGGCACCAAGGTGTGCAGTGGTATGCATCGCCTCGCCGGTTGGGGTTGATGGTGTTGCAACTGGACGAAAAACAACAAGACAAAGTGGTCGAGAAGCGTGGCCCAGCAGTCAAAGCTGCGTTTGACGCCGATGGCAACCCAACCAAAGCGGCATTGGGTTGGGCTCGTGGCTGTGGTATTGAAGTCAGCGATGCGGAGCGCCATACCACCGATAAAGGCGAGTGGTTACTACACAAGGCCAATGTTCCTGGTCAGGCGGTACAAGAGCTGATTGTAGACGCCGTAGCTAAGGCATTAACTAAACTACCTATCCCTAAACCTATGCGTTGGGGAGCTAACAAGACTCAGTTTATCCGCCCGGTACACACCGCGACCATTTTCTACGGTGCCAGCTTAGTTCAAGGTGAAATTCTTGGTAAAACGATCGGTAACGAGCTTCAGGGGCATCGCTTCCATC
Organism: Pseudoalteromonas ruthenica; assembly: GCF_008808095.1. NCBI lineage: Bacteria > Pseudomonadati > Pseudomonadota > Gammaproteobacteria > Alteromonadales > Pseudoalteromonadaceae > Pseudoalteromonas > Pseudoalteromonas ruthenica. Next base: position 9,191 of record NZ_CP023396.1, read on the forward strand.
ACCCAGAGAAAGTCGCTATTCATCACGCCGATGAGGCGCTAGTTAAGCTGAAGGAAGCCTACGTTGTCGCGGATTACGAGGCGCGCAAAGCGATGATCCGTAATCAAATTGATGCCGCTGCAGCAAAAGTGGGTGCCCAGGTCGCGATGGATGAAGAACTGTTAGAGGAAGTGACCTCGCTGGTTGAATGGCCGGTGACGTTAACCGCCTCTTTTGAAGAAGAGTTCTTGGATGTGCCAGATGAAGCACTGATCTACACTATGAAAGACGACCAAAAATACTTCCCACTGCTTGATAGCAATGGCAAGCTGATTAATAAATTCTTATTTGTTTCCAATATTGAGAGCAAAGACCCAAGTGTAGTGATCTCTGGAAATGAGAAAGTAGTGCGCCCACGTTTGGCTGATGCACAGTTCTTTTATGAGGCAGATAAAAAGAAAACATTGGAAAGCCGCTTAGCGTCTCTTGATTCCGTGTTGTTCCAAAAACAACTAGGTACCCTGAAAGATAAATCAGAGCGAATTAGCGCGCTATCAGGCTACATTGCAGAGCAATTGAGTGCCGATAAAGCTTTAGCAGAGCGGGCCGGTTTGTTAAGTAAAACCGACCTAATGACAGAGATGGTGATGGAGTTCACTGATGTTCAAGGCGTGATGGGGATGCATTATGCACGTCATGACGGTGAGCATGAAGATGTCGCCAATGCCATGAACGAGCAATATATGCCGCGTTTCTCTGGGGATGAATTACCACATAGCACTATCGCTTGTGCTGTGGCTCTGGCAGATAAGTTCGACACCTTAGTGGGTATTTTTGGTATCGGCCAAGCTCCGAAAGGTGACAAGGACCCATTTGCCCTGCGTCGTGCAGCAATTGGTGCGCTTCGGATCATGGTAGAGAAGCAACTACCTTTAGATGTGCTTGATATTATTGCCAAAGCACAGCAACTGTTTGCTGATAAGCTCAGTAACAGCAATGTCGCTGAGGATGTATTTGATTTCCTCCTAGGGCGTTTCCGTACTTGGTATCAAGAGCAGGGTATTGCCGTTGATGTAATCCAGGCAGTGTTGGCGCGTCGACCTTCTAAACCCCTTGATTTCGACCTGCGTGTAAAGGCGGTAAGCCATTTCCGTAGCTTAGAGCCTGCAGAAGCGCTGGCAGCGGCAAATAAACGAGTGGGTAACATCCTCAGTAAAAATGACATCAAGGAAGTTGGTGCCATTGATAAAGCGTTACTTCAAGAGCCTGCCGAGCAGACTTTGGCTGAGCAAGTAGCGGCCTATCAAGCGAAGTTATCGCCATTGTATGAACAGGGTGATTATCAGCTGGCATTAAGTGAATTGGCGAATATACGTCAAAGTGTTGATGCCTTTTTCGATAACGTAATGGTGATGGCTGACGATGATGCCGTTAAGAACAATCGCTTGGCGCTATTGTCACAATTACAATCGCTGTTTCTACAAGTTGCTGACATTTCTGTTTTACAGAAATAGTGAGTATTTTTCATAGTGATAGTAAAAGCCAGCATTAAGCTGGCTTTTTTATTGAAGCCTTTGCACTAATTTCTTAGACTGGAGAAAAGTGCGCTTAAAGTGGAAACAAATAATAATGACAAAGCAAATTCCGTTACTCGTTTCAGCCTTACTATTGGGGGCTTGCTCAAGCTCAGTGACTATCGATGATATCGTGCCTGCTGAGGAAGTGAAAAAGCCGTTATTCTTGCGTGGTGATTTCTCGTTGTGGGATGCACAGCCAGAGTATCAAATGCAACGAGTGGCGCCAGCCATCTATGAGACCAAAATTCGCTTCTCTACGCCGGGGAAGGCCTATGAGTTCAAAATAGCCGATGCCCAGTGGAGTGCTGGTTATAATTGCGGTTATCTTGACGAAGCGCTCGATAAAACGTTAGAGCTTGGCCTACCAGTTCAGGCAGACTGCAACAGCGTATACAACTATTTTAGCTTTACGCCAGAGGAGAAAGGTTGGTACAAAGTGTCTATCAATTTCTCTCGCTTTAAAAAGCCCTTGGTAACAGTCAATCAAGTGTTTGAATAAGGCCTACTGGCCTTTTCTGATCAAATACTGATACGGGGCTTGCTCGGTTTTCTGGGCCACCAAGGTGTGGTCCATAAAACGACAAAAACTGGGAATATCACGAGTCGTTGAAGGGTCATCAGCGGTGATTAGCAGGGTCTCGCCTTGGCGCATTTTGCGCACGGTGCCGCGCACCATCATCACCGGTTCGGGGCAACGTAGGCCCATGGCGTCAAGAACATGGTCAGCTTGGTCAAAGTTCATTGGTGTCGTTGCCTTAGAATAAAAGCGCTAGTTTACCCAAACTTTAGATAAGAAAAAAGGCGGGAGCAATAATGCTTAACCCGCCTTTTTGTCACCAAGCTGATGTGGCTATGGACGTTCGAACACCGTAGCAATACCTTGGCCTAAACCAATACACATGGTTGCAAGGCCGTATTTAGCGTCCTTATCTTCCATAATATTGATAAGCGTGGTGCTGATCCGTGAACCAGAGCAACCCAATGGATGCCCAAGTGCAATTGCACCGCCATTTAGATTCACTTTTTCATCGACCTTATCCAGTAGACCTAAGTCTTTAAGCACTGGTAAAGACTGCGCTGCGAATGCTTCATTAAGCTCAGCAACGTCAATATCATCAATGCTGATGCCTGCCTGCGCCAATGCCTTCTTAGTCGCAGGGACCGGACCATAACCCATGATTGATGGATCGCAGCCGGCGACCGCCATTGACTTAACACGAGCACGAATTGGCAAGCCTAGCTCTTTAGCTTTGTCTTCACTCATAACCAACATGGCAGAAGCACCGTCAGACAACGCTGAAGATGTGCCTGCAGTGACGCTACCCGAGGCCGGGTTAAATACAGGACGAAGCTGAGATAAACCCTCGACGGTGGTTTCTGGACGAATAACTTCATCATCTTCAACCAAGGTCAATGCACCACTTTCATCATGGCCTTCCATCGGTAGGATCTCGCTTTTAAAGCGACCCTCTACTGTGGCTGCATGAGCGCGTTGGTGTGAGCGAGCGCCGAACTGGTCCTGTTGCTCGCGGCTAATACCGTGCAAGGTGGCAAGATATTCAGCTGTTAGTCCCATCACACCTGCGGCTTGAGCTACAGAAGTAGCGAGCCCTGGGTGGAAATCATTACCATGGGTCATTGGTACATGGCCCATATGCTCCACACCCCCGATAAGGTAAGTGTCGCCGGCACCGGTCATAATTGCGCGTGCCGCATCATGCAACGCTTGCATTGATGAGCCGCATAATCGGTTTACAGTGACTGCTGGCACTGTGTGTGGAATACCCGCCAACAGTGCGGCGTTACGGCCGACGTTAAAGCCTTGTTCTAAGGTTTGCTGTACGCAACCCCAGTAGATGTCGTCTATTGACGCAGGATCCACAGCAGGGTTGCGCTCTAATAGGCCTTTCATCAAGTGGGCACTAAGGTCCTCAGCACGCTTGTGGCGGAATACGCCATTTTTTGAGCGGCCCATAGGTGTACGAATACAATCGACGATGACAACATTATTCATGATTATTGTCCCTCCACTTGATAAAACACGCGGCCTTGCTCGGCCCATTGACGTGTTTGGTCAGATACTTGGTAAATCGCACCAAGGTGTGCGTACTTATCGGCAGTTGCTACAAAGTTAGCCAGGCCGACTTGGTCTAAATAGCGGAATACACCGCCTCTGAATGGCGGGAAGCCAATACCATATACCAACGCCATGTCTGCTTCTTGTGGTGAAGCAATGATGTTTTCTTGTAGGCAAAGCAGTACTTCGTTGATCATCGGCACCATACAGCGGTCGATCATTTCCTGCTTATCAACGTCTTTCTCACTGTCGCTCAGCGTTGATAGTAACTTTAATGCCTCGTCATCATGGCTCTTCTTCAAACGGCCACGGCGATCAGGAGCATAGCTGTAGAAGCCTTTACCATTTTTCTGACCGTAGCGTTTAGCTTCTGCAAACACGGCGACCGGATCTTTCTCTTGGCGAGCCATACGTTCAGGGAAGCCTTCAGCCATCACGCCAGTGCAATGGAAGGCGGTATCAATACCCACCACGTCTAGTAGGTAGGCGGGCCCCATCGGCCAACCAAAGACATTTTCCATGACTTTATCGATTTTTGCGAAGCTGATTCCTTCGCTGACCATTTTGCTGAAGCCAGCAAAGTAGGGGAATAGCACACGGTTTACGAAAAACCCAGGGCAGTCATTCACAACGATGGGCGACTTACCTAGCTTAAGGGCATAGTCGACTACAGCGTTAACGGTATCTTCTGAGGTTTTCTCGCCACGAATCACTTCTACCAAAGGCATCTTTGGAACGGGGTTGAAAAAGTGCATACCGCAGAATTTTTCAGGTTTCTCTAGCGCTGTGGCAAGTTCATCAATACGAATGGTCGACGTGTTTGACGTTAGTACAGCATTGTCACCTAAGGTCTTCTCAAGGTCGCTTAATACTGCTTTTTTCACCTTCGGATTCTCAACCACGGCTTCAACTACGATATCAGCACTTTGCACATCCGCATCGTTGAGAGTCGGTTTTATTTTGCCTAGTACGCCGACCATCTTATCCATGTTCATATGGCCGCGTTTTACTTTTTTACCAAGTAGCTTTGCTGCCTCGCCCATACCTAAGTCGAGAGCATCTTGGTTAATGTCTTTCATGACAATAGGTGTGCCTTTGTAGGCTGACTGGTAAGCGATACCGCCGCCCATAATGCCTGCACCTAGTACCGCAGCTTGGTTGATGCTGACACTACTACCCTTGGCTTGCTTTTTAGCTTTGCCTTTAATGAACTGATCGTTCAAGAAAATACCGGTAAGCGCAGCAGCTTCATTGGTTTTAGCCAGCTTGGCGAAGTTGGCATTTTCCACTGCCATGGCTTCGTCGCGACTCATATTCGCGGCTTCTTTAATGGTTTTCACTGCAAGCACTGGCGCTGGGTAGTGGCCTTTAGTTTTGCCCATAACCATGCCTTCGGCCATGGCAAAGCTCATGCCTTGCTCTACCTTATTCATCTTCAATGGCGCTTGTTTTGTTGCGCGGCGCTTTTGCCAATCAAGCTTACCTGCAATGGCTTGCTCCAGCATGTTGATACATGCATCAACAAGCGCGTCATCAGTAACCACAGCATCAAGTGCGCCTACTTTTAGTGCATCATTGGCACGGTTTTCCTGACCCGTAGTGATCCAAGTCATGGCATTGTCTGCACCGATGATACGAGGTAAACGCACGGTGCCACCAAAGCCTGGCATAATGCCCAGTTTGGTCTCAGGTAAACCGATTTTAGCTTTGCTGCTACCAACACGGAAATCGGTCGCCAGAACCCACTCGCAGCCACCGCCAAGAGCCATACCATTGATAGCACTGATCGTAGGGAAAGGTAAGTCTTCTAAAGCATCAAACACATCGGTTGCGTTTTTAATCCAGCTTACAAGCTCTTGCTCTGGTCTTTGGAAAGTGGGTAGGAATTCAAAAATATCAGCACCAACGATGAAGTGATCTTTATCGCTGGTAAATACCATGCCTTTAATGTCGTCACGTTGACGTAATTCTTTGATGGCCTCTAAGCAGTCGTTTAAGGTTTGTTGAGATAGTTTATTCACTGAACCAGGTACAGTGAACTTAAACTCAGCAATTTGGTCCTTTATAAAAGAGACTACAAAGGAATCGCTCTGAAATATCATGGGTATCTCCCTTTGTTTCATGTGAAACTGGTACGATGAGTTGGGTTTTCGATCAGTGTCGCGTCTTTAATCCGAAAATGCAATGAAAATTTCCGGCTAAAATTTACATTCGGTTAAAAATTAACGCTGATACGAGATGCGACCAAAACACGTATAGATGCGGTTACTAAAGGTCAAAACTCATCCATTAATGTAGTACAGTTAAGATGGTTCGTTGAACCAATAATGGTAACGTGCCTTTTTGAGCATTTTTAGTGTTATTCCGTTACCTGTGTTTCGCGCGATAAAACGTAGGATTATCATGAAACGATTTATACATGTGTTACTGGCTGCATCCCTACTGCACGCCTCCAGTGCTTCTTTAGCCAGTGACAATGACGATTTTTTAGAGGCGGAAAAGGTGGCCTGGTCAGGCAACTATAAAGAGTTTAAGCGCCTCAATAGCCAACTTGATCACCCCCTTAAGCCTTATGTAGAGATGGCCTTTTATAAACGCCATCCGCAGTTAAAATATCAAACAGAAATAGAGCGCTTTTTGAGCGTGTACCAAAATACTCCCCTCGAGTGGCCGGTGCGTCGAGCCTGGCTTAACTACCTAGCTAAAAGAGGGCGAAAAGCCGACTTTGTTGCTAACTACCAACCCACAAGCGACGCGCAGTTAAAGTGCCAGTACCTAGATTTTCAATTGCAACTAGGCGCCCCTGAGCGAGCAATATTAGCGCAAGTTGCTGATCTCTGGGTGGTTGGGCAATCTCAACCGAAACAGTGTGACTCCTTATTCGCTAAGTGGCGTGATGCTGGGATGCAAACTCCACAACGGGTATGGCAACGGGTAGGGTTGGCAGCACGAGAGGGCGAACACTACTTGCTGCGCTACCTGAAAACGTTGCTACCGAATAATGAGCGTTATTTAGCTGATTTATATTCTGCGGTGCGCAAAGACCCCAGTGCTGCAGCAGGGTTGTACCGGTTCAAAAACAAAAGCAGCAAAGAAGCGGAAATTGCCCATTATGGCGTTAAGCGTTTGGTATGGCGAGATCCGGAACTAGCGATTCGAGCATGGACCAAACTCGATAACATGTTCACTTTTACCGACGAGCAACGTCAGGAAATTAACTATGCTTTTGCTTATGCATTGGCGGTAAAACAGCATGATGAAGCGAAATTTTGGTTAAATAAAGTGCCCGATGCGGGCCATGATAAAAAGCTAATGCAGTGGCATCTGGCAAATATGCTCAGAGAGCAAGATTGGCCAGGGATATCAGCTTACTTCACTAATAAAACCAATCTCAGCAATGGCCATAAATACTGGCTCGCATACAGCTATTTTCGTCAAGGGCGGGCACAAGAGGCCCAAAATATATGGCTGCCGCTGGCACAACAACGAGACTATTATGGCTTTCTTGCTGCCGCACGCTTGGACCAACCGGTTAACCTCAATAGTAAACAGTTGATGTTGCCGCCTGGGTTGAAGGAAAAGGTGGCTCAGGCGCCAGGCTTCAAGCGCGCCAAACGTTTGCATGAACTGAAGCGCTACACCAGCGCGCGCAGGGAATGGAATTACCTAATAGATACGTCAAGTGAAGCGGAGAAACTAGCGGCTTCGGTATTAGCCGGTGAACAAGGCTGGCATGACAGTACCATCTTTACATTAGCGCGTATAAAGGCTTGGGATTACGTGGATTTACGCTTCCCTGATGCATTCACCGACTTATTTAAGCGCTATAGCCGCCGCAACAAAGTGGATATGGATTGGAGTATTGCGATTGCTCGGCGTGAGAGCTCTTTTGCTCCAGATGCCCGCTCTCGGGCCAACGCCCGGGGCTTAATGCAGCTTCTTCCTAGTACCGCGAAGTACATTAATCGTAGTACCGTGTCTTCACGGCGTTTGTACGAGCCCAGCACTAATATCAATTTGGGCACCAAGTACCTCAAGTACTTAGAGGGTAAAACTAATGGCAACCAAGTGCTAGCAACAGCGTCTTACAATGCGGGTTATCACCGTGTACGTAAATGGTTACCGGATCAAGCTATGCCTGCGGAGCTGTGGATTGAATTGATCCCGTATCGGGAAACGCGCGACTATGTCAAAAATGTATTTGCTTATCGGCAAGTATACCTTACTAAACAAGGCAAAAACGAAAACATCCTAGCGTCTATTCTTGATATGCGCATAGGTGGTTAGCCGCACAGCTGGCGGCTGTGATAGACTGCAGTTAATAATATTTAGCAAAGTGGGTGATACATGAATAAATTAGCGGTGTTATACGCTGAACATATTGCAACCTTGCAAAAGCGCACGCGCGAAATTATCGAACGCGAAAACCTAGACGGCGTTGTTTTCCATTCTGGCCAAGCGAAGCGCCAGTTCTTAGACGATATGTACTACCCGTTTAAGGTGAATCCACAATTTAAGGCCTGGTTGCCAGTGATAGATAACCCACATTGCTGGATTGTCGCGAATGGCACTGATAAGCCAAAGTTGATTTTCTATCGCCCTGTGGACTTTTGGCACAAGGTCCCCGATGAGCCGAATGAGTATTGGGCTGACTACTTTGATATTGAACTGCTGGTGAAACCGGATCAGGTAGAAAAGTTACTCCCTTATGATAAGGCGCGATTTGCATATATTGGCGAATACCTGGAAGTTGCTCAAGCTTTGGGTTTTGAGCTGATGAATCCGGAGCCGGTAATGAACTTTTATCATTACCACCGTGCCTACAAAACGCAGTACGAACTTGCTTGTATGCGTGAGGCGAATAAAATCGCTGTACAAGGTCACAAAGCTGCGCGAGATGCGTTTTTTCAAGGCAAGTCCGAATTTGAAATTCAACAAGCCTACCTGTTAGCGACGCAACATAGCGAAAATGACACGCCTTATGGCAACATTGTGGCGCTAAATGAAAACTGCGCCATTTTGCACTACACGCACTTTGATCGTGTTGCTCCTGCTACCCATCGTTCTTTTTTGATTGACGCTGGCGCCAACTTCAATGGTTATGCAGCCGATATTACTCGAACCTATGACTTTACTGGTGAAGGGGAATTTGCTGAACTTGTTGCCACCATGAAGCAGCACCAAATTGCACTATGTAACCAGTTGGCGCCTGGCAAGTTATATGGAGAGTTACACCTTGATTGTCACCAACGTGTGGCGCAAACACTGAGTGACTTTAACATCGTTAACTTATCGGCCGATGAGATTGTTGCCAAAGGCATTACCTCAACGTTCTTCCCACATGGTTTAGGCCATCATATTGGTTTACAAGTACATGATGTGGGTGGTTTTATGGCTGACGAGCAGGGCGCACACCAAGAGCCGCCTGAAGGTCACCCATTCCTGCGTTGCACGCGTAAGATTGAAGCGAATCAAGTATTTACCATTGAACCTGGGTTGTACTTTATTGATTCCTTGCTCGGTGATTTAGCAGCGACAGATAATAATCAGCATATTAATTGGGACAAGGTCGCAGAGCTTAAGCCTTTCGGTGGTATTCGTATTGAGGACAATATCATTGTTCACGAAGACAGCCTTGAGAATATGACTCGCGAGCTAGAGCTCGATTAACCACCCATTCACTGCGGGGCCTAAGTGCTCCGCAGTTTGCTATCAATGATCCTGCCGTTATGTCTGAATACTCATACCCTAGTGAGCCCTTAAGTTACGAAGAAGAAATCAAAAAGAGCACCTTTATTGTGCATGTGGCGCACACGCCGGATATTAGTGCGGCGAAAGACTTTATCGCCGATATTAATCGCCGTTACCCCGATGCCCGCCATAATTGCTGGGCTCATGTAGCAGGGGCTCCAGGAGGCAGCCATGTGTATGGCTTTTCCGATGATGGTGAGCCCAATGGCACTGCTGGCAAACCAATGCTGAATGTGCTCCAAGGCAGTGGCCTTGGCGAGATTTGTGCTGTGACAACGCGTTACTTCGGCGGTATTAAGCTCGGTACCGGTGGATTGGTTCGTGCCTATGGCGGTACGCTTAATAACGCGCTGGCGCAACTAGTTACCCAGGTTAAGGTGCCTAGTGTGGTACTCATTGGCGACAGTGACTATGCTCTACAGGGAGTCATAGAGCAAAGGTTGCAAACTCACTATCAAGTCCTTGGTATTGAGAAGCAATATGATAGCGCCATTCGTTGGCAGATATGTATTGATGAGCGCCAAAGCGATGCAGCGATAAAAGATATCTTTGATTTAAGCCACGGTACTGTTGAGTTAAAAATAAAACAGTAAGACAATAACATGCAAACAAAAGTCACGGCGATGCGCTAGATGCAATACCGCACGATAATAAAAATACTGGGCCAGCTGGTGGCGTTATTCAGCATCACTATGGTGCCGCCAGCCTTGGTCTCACTAATATACAAAGATGGTGGCGGTTTACCTTTTATTCTCGCTTTTGTCTTTAGCGTAATTGCTGGCTTAATTGCCTACTACCCCAACCGTAATGAGCATGGAGATTTAAAGGCTCGGGAAGGCTTTTTAATTGTGGTGTTGTTTTGGCTGGTGCTGGGCTCGTTCGCATCTTTACCGCTGATTTTTCTAGATGCACCCAAGTTATCAATGGCAGACGCCGTATTTGAGGCGTTTTCTGGGCTGACCACTACCGGTGCGACTGTACTTACAGGCATAGAATATTTACCTAAGTCGGTGCTTTTCTATCGTCAGCAATTACAATGGCTGGGCGGTATGGGGATCATCGTACTTGCCGTTGCCGTGCTCCCTATGCTTGGCGTGGGTGGGATGCAGCTGTACCGTGCTGAGACGCCAGGGCCGGTGAAAGATTCAAAAATGACACCACGAATTGCCGATACGGCAAAACACCTGTGGTATATCTATGTGTCGCTTACCTTAGCTTGCACGCTGGCTTATTGGGTTGCGGGAATGAATTGGTTTGATGCGATTTGTCATGCCTTTTCAACCATAGCCATTGGTGGTTTCTCTACCTATGATGCGTCGATGGGGCACTTTGATAGCCCCGTGATTAACCTGATCTGTGTGGTGTTTTTGCTAATTGCGGCAATCAACTTTTCACTGCACTACGCAGCGGTGGCCAGTCGTAGTGGCAAAGTTTATTTGCGCGACCCTGAGTTTAAAGCGTTTTTTCTGATCCAAGTGGCACTCATCATTATCTGTTTCGCAGTGCTTTCCTCTAATAACATTTACGCTAATGGTGATGAAACTCTCGACCAGGCGATGTTTCAGGCCGTTTCCATCAGTACCACCGCCGGTTTTGCGACCGATAACTTCTCCGCTTGGCCGCTGTTTCTACCTATGCTGCTGATCTTTTCCAGTTTTATTGGTGGTTGTGCGGGCTCCACAGGCGGGGGAATGAAAGTAGTGAGGGTGTTTTTACTTTACTTACAAGGTATCCGAGAGCTTAACCGTTTGGTCCACCCGCGTGCCATCTATTCGATTAAGCTAGGTCGTAAAGCCCTGCCAGATAAGGTTGTGGAGGCGGTATGGGGCTTTTTCTCTGCCTATGCCTTGGTGTTTGTAATTATTATGATCAGCCTGATGGGGACGGGGCTAGATAATATCACTGCCTTCTCGGCGACCGCTGCCTGCCTTAATAACCTGGGTCCAGGGCTGGGTGAAGTAGCCGCTCACTATGGTGACATTAGTGATAGCGCAAAGTGGATTCTGACATTGGCAATGGTCTTTGGCCGGTTAGAGATATTTACTCTCCTCGTGCTGTTTACCCCAACATTCTGGCGTGGGTGAGGCACGGTCGCTTGCGACAGCGAGTGACTTAACGTCACTCGTTGAGGGCCGAACGCGAAGGCGTGGATGCCTGAGCCGGGCGTCGCTTCAGGATGAATTCCTGCCACCATGCCATCCCTTTTCTATCGCGTGACAGTGACTTAACGTCACTCGTTGAGGGCCGAACGCGAAGGCGTGGATGCCTGAGCCGGGCGTCGCTTCAGGATGAATTCCTGCCACCATGCTATCCCTTTTCTATCTCGTGGCAGTGACTTAACGTCACTCGTTGAGTGGCGTTGAGGCGTGGATGCCTAGCGTAGGCACTCAATTGTTTTTTTATCTCTTCTGTATTTCTTTTTGTCCTAAATTCCACCTCTTTACTGAACCAAAGATGCGTTGTTGCTAAAAAGCAACACAGCGCTTGGTGTGCAGTCGGGGCTCAATAAAAATCCCCTTACAAATAGTTATTTAAATTATAAGTTGTTGAATTTTATATAAATAAACATAAAAAATAATTTATGAGAATGATGGCATTACACTTTCATTCAGTTAAAAGTCACCTTCAGCTCAATCCTGGCAGGTAATTGGCTGAATTCAAGGTGAGAAGTTGCAAAATAACCTATTGAAAAATATAGATATTATCTTTTAAGCCTGAACTGTGTCGCAAAAGAGCAACAGAAAAACATAGTGTAACGGCTCTTAACTCCCCTGATTTACATATATCTCCATGATAAATAGTGCTTTTTTAATGTTGGCACCGGACTTGTAATAGTCAGGGTGAGTTTAAAACGCAGTAGCAATTAGCACAGAACGTTACTGACACAGATTTCAACAAGTAAAGAAGGATATTGATTATGAAACGCATGACTTCAACTTTAGCACTTATCACTTTAGCAGCTTCAAGCGCAGCGTTTGCAGCAGATTTCTCTACTTTAGATGCAGACGGCAATGGCGCTATCAGCAAGCAAGAAGCAGCAGTGGATGCAGAGCTTAGCAAACACTTCGACAAGCTAGATACCGATGGTAACGGTGAGCTGTCAAAAGAAGAGTTTGAACAAGCTTAAGCGCTTAGTTTAAACATCAATTTCAGATTTTAGTTTTCAGTCCAGAAGGATACTTATTATGAAACGCATGACTTCAACTTTAGCACTTATCACTTTAGCAGCTTCAAGCGCAGCATTTGCAGCAGATTTCTCTACTTTAGATGCAGACGGCAATGGCGCTATCAGCAAGCAAGAAGCAGCAGTGGATGCAGAGCTTAGCAAGCACTTCGACAAGCTAGATACCGATGGTAACGGTGAACTGTCAAAAGAAGAGTTTGAACAAGCTTAAGCGCTTAGTTTAAACATCAATTTCAGATTTTAGTTTTCAGTCCAGAAGGATACTTATTATGAAACGCATGACTTCAACTTTAGCACTTATCACTTTAGCAGCTTCAAGCGCAGCATTTGCAGCAGATTTCTCTACTTTAGATGCAGACGGCAATGGCGCTATCAGCAAGCAAGAAGCAGCAGTGGATGCAGAGCTTAGCAAGCACTTCGACAAGCTAGATACCGATGGTAACGGTGAGCTTTCAAAAGAAGAGTTCGAGCAAGCTTAAGCGCTATTCGCTCTTTCTCACGCACTTTATTTCCATTAAGAGGGATTTGTTATGAAAGGTATGACGTCAACAATCGCATTTGTCACTTTAGCTGCATCAAGCGCTGTATTTGCAGCAGATTTTAACGCACTTGATGCCGACGGCAATGGCGCTATCAGTGTTCAAGAGGCCTCTGTCGATGCCGCTCTAATGGAGCAGTTCGATCAACTCGATACAGATGGCAACGGTGAGCTCTCAAAAGCAGAGTTCGAAAAAGCCGAGTAACCCAATTATTTACCAAACAAGGTAAGGAGCAAGTTATGAAAACCATGAAACACACAGTCGCATTAATGGCACTTGTAGGCGCATCTTCAGCTTTCGCACTGGATGCAGATTTCAACACTATCGATGCCGACGGCAACGGCGCTATCAGCATGGAAGAGGCGTCTAAGTATCCTGAGCTTATGAGTCAATTTAAAGACTTGGATACTGACATGAACGGTGAGTTATCTGAGCAAGAATTTGCTAAAGCGCAGTAACGACTGCGCAACACCGGACAACACCACACAGTAAAGAGGATACATTATGAAAAATTCGACAAAAGCAGTCGCTATCGTAGGTTTAGTAAGCGCATCATCAGCATTCGCATTGGACATGGACTTTAACAGTGTAGACGTAGATAGCAATGGCGCTATCAGCATGGAAGAAGCGTCTAAGTATCCAGAGCTAATGCAGCAGTTCAAGGATTTGGACGCCAATAAAGACGGTGAGCTGAGCGAAAAAGAATTCGCAAAAGCTGAGTAATTTAACGCCAACTAAGAGGAGAGCGTGATGAAAACGACTAACACACTACTTGCTATGGCGATTTTGGCTTCTTCTGCAACAGCTATCGCAGGTTCTACTTTTGATACATTGGATGTCGACGGTAATGGCAGCATCAGCAAGGAAGAGGCAAGTGCAGATGCAGCGATTCTAACTAAATTTGATGAGCTTGATATTGATGGAAATGGCGAGCTATCTAAGGAAGAATTTGCTCACGCTGAGTAAATACCCAGACCCATTAGAGCAACGCAAAAGCAGTCTTAGTCCACCCACTAAGGCTGCTTTTTTATGTTTTACAGAAACATTGCGCTGACCTGGAAGAGCTTCTCAACCACATGAATGTGCTTTTTATCTATCAAGAACATAATGACATGGTCACCACTTTGGATCACTGTATCATCATGGGCTATCAGTACGTCATCATTGCGCACGATAGCGCCAATAGTCGTCCCTGCAGGTAGTTTAATTTCAGAGATAGCTCTGCCTACCACTTTAGAGGTGTTCTCATCACCATGAGCTACGGCTTCAATTGCCTCTGCCGCGCCTTTACGTAACGAGTAAACATTGACGATGTCACCGCGTCTTACGTGAGTCAGCAGGGCTGAAATGGTCGCTTGCTGTGGTGAAATAGCAATGTCAATTTCGCCGCCTTGCACCAAGTCAACATAGGCGCCACGTTGAATGAGCACCATGGTTTTTTGCGCCCCCATACGTTTTGCCAACATCGCTGACATAATATTGGCTTCGTCGTCATTGGTCACTGCAATGAATACATCGACTTGCTCAATATGCTCTTCTGATAGCAGCTCCTGATCAGACGCATCACCACAAAAAACCACAGTATCATCGAGCATTTCAGATAGTTGCTCAGCTCGTTGTGGGTTACGCTCCAGCAGCTTAACGCTATGGTTTTTTTCCAACGAGCGGGCCAAGCCAGCACCAATGTTACCGCCACCGGCGATCATGATCTTCTTATAAGAACGCTCAAGCTTTTGCAGTTCACTCATTACCGCACGAATATGCTTGGTTGCGGCAATAAAGAAGATCTCATCGTCGGCTTCGATCACTGTGGTGCCCAAGGGTTTGATAGCCTTGCCTTGGCGGTAAATTGCAGCAACACGAGTCTCTACATTGGGAATGTGTTCTTTCAATGCTGATAGCGCATAACCAACGAGTAAACCGCCATAGTAGGCTTTGACTGCGACCAGAGACAACTTGCCATCGGCAAATTGCAGCACTTGTAAGGCGCCCGGATAATCAATAAGGCGGCGGATGTACTTGGTAACAAGTTGCTCAGGAGCGATATGGTGGTCCACCGGCAAATCGTCATTATGGAACAACTGCTGACGATAGCGCAGGTATTGCTCCGAGCGAATACGGGCAATCTTGGTGGGGGTATTAAAAATACTGTAGGCCACTTGGCAGGCCACCATATTGACTTCATCGGAGCTGGTGACGGCAATAATCATATCAGCATCTTCAGCGCCGGCCTTGCGCAAAATATCGGGGTGAGCACTGTGCCCAGTGACTCCTTGCAGGTCATATTTGTCCTGTAGCTCGCGCAAGCGATCGCCATCAATGTCGACAACGGTGATTTCGTTCTGCTCGCCGACAAGGTTTTCAGCCAGTGTTCCGCCGACTTGCCCCGCGCCTAAGATGATAATTTTCATTGCTATATCACTGTTTTATTATTTTTGCGTAATAGAAGCCATCGGTGTCGCCAGGTAATAATTGCCACCCTGGTTGAGCTATAGAGTCTTGCTCGTGCAGTGGGCTATGCTGAGCATCACGATGGCGTGTGAAGAAGGCTTTCATCTGCTCTTGATTTTCTTCTGATAGCACCGAACAAGTGGCATAAAGTAAAGTTCCGCCCGGCTTCAATAATGGCCAAATAGCATCAAGGATTTGTCCCTGTAGCTTAGCGAGCTCGTCAATATCAGAGTGTCGTCTTA
This sequence comes from Pseudoalteromonas ruthenica, assembly GCF_008808095.1. Taxonomy (NCBI): domain Bacteria; kingdom Pseudomonadati; phylum Pseudomonadota; class Gammaproteobacteria; order Alteromonadales; family Pseudoalteromonadaceae; genus Pseudoalteromonas; species Pseudoalteromonas ruthenica. Next base: position 24,991 of record NZ_CP023396.1, read on the forward strand.
ACCATTTAATATCAGGATGACGGCGTATCACCCCTGTTGCTGAGCAGGGAACATCCAATAAAATGCGATCAAATTGCTGACCTTGCCACCATGACTCAGTGTCTTGTGCTTGGGCGCAAACAAGTTCGGCATCAAGCTGTAATCGCTGTAAGTTAGCGCGCACTTTGTCTAGGCGTTCAGCATCACAGTCAAGCGCCATCACTTTTGCATCGGCCAACTCAAGTATGTGACAGGTTTTGCCGCCCGGTGCGGCGCAGGCGTCGAGCACATATTCACCATCTTGTGCGCCAAGCAGCCTCGCGGCTTGCTGAGCAGCTGCATCTTGGACAGAGCTTGCCCCTGCGAAAAACTCTGGTAGTTTCTGCACATCCACTGCTTTTTTAAGCTTTATTGCATCTTGGTAATCGGCAAATTGACTGTACTCGATACCTTGTTTGCTGAGCAGGTGCGCATATTGCTCGCAAGTATACTGACGTTGATTCACGCGTAACCACATGGGCGCTTGCGCCTGGTTTTGGGCAACAATGGTGTGCCAATGTTCTGGGTAGTCGCGCTTAAGTTTTTTTAATAACCAGCCTGGGTGATTATATTTACAAGCATCGATCTGTGTTGCTGCGGCTTCGAGCTCATCGCGTTGGCGCTGAAAACTCCGTAATACGGCGTTAACTAGGCCTTTCAGGCCTGGTGCGCGCATCGCTTTGAGTGCATTAACGGTTTCACCCACTGCGGCATGCTCGGGAACACGCATATGTATTAATTGATACAGGCCAACATAGAGTAAAAACTGATAGACACGACGTTTACCTTTGAGGGGCTCATCCAGCAGTTGCTGACAATAAAACTCTAGGCTTGGCAGGTAGCGTAAGACGCCATAACAGATCTGCTGCATCAAAGCCTTATCTTTTGGATTGAGGTCCCGGCTGTAGCGGGGCAGAGCTGCCGAGAGAGAAACCCCGCGATCGACGACGTGATAGAGTGTGTGCGCCGCTTGGGCGCGAACATTACTCATGGGTTTCGCCTGCAATATGTGCCAAGGTGCTACCCACACTGACCCAATCGGCTCGGCCGTTTAAAAAGTCTTGGGCGGACATGGGTTTTTTACCTGGCGGTTGAAGCTCGGTAATGCACAGAGCATGGTTGGTGCAGGCGACCACAATACCGTTTTTATCGGCCCGCAATATTTGCCCTGGTGCACCTTGCTCGGTAACAACGTCGGCTTGCCACACCTTGACGGTATTGCCTTGCATCTTGGTAAAACAAATAGGCCATGGGTTAAAGGCCCTCACGTTGCGAGCTAATTGCTCGGCATCAAGCTGCCAGTCTAACTCCGCCTCTTCTTTAGATAATTTTTTAGCGTAGTTTGCTTGAGCATCGTCTTGGGGCTCTGGCTCTATGGTAGAGAGCTTGGCTAAGGTATCAATTAACGCTGAAGGGCCTAGCTGCGCAAGCTTGGCGTACAATGAAGCTGAGGTTTCATCAGCTGCGATAGGGCAACGAGCAATACTCAGCATATCGCCAGTATCAAGACCTTCATCCATTTGCATAATAGTGATGCCCGTTTCCTTATCGCCAGCCCAGATAGCGCGCTGAATAGGGGCTGCGCCTCGCCAGCGAGGTAAAATGGAGCCGTGGACATTGAGGCAACCTAATCTGGGGGTTGTTAAAATCGCTTTTGGCAATAACAACCCGTACGCAACTACCACCATAACGTCGGCGTTTAGCTCTGCAAGTTGCTGTTGTGCCTGCTCGTCTTTTAGAGAAGTTGGCTGATAAACAGGTAAGTTATGCTCTAAAGCAAGCGTTTTAACCTCACTGGCCTTGAGCTTTTTTCCTCTACCTGCGGGGCGATCAGGCTGGCTGTACACGCCAACCACCTCATGTTCTGAGTCAATAAGTGCCTGCAAATGGCGGGCGGCAAAATCCGGCGTACCGGCAAATACGATGCGAAGAGTTTGAGTCACTGTTTATCCTTGTTACTGAGCTTTTGCGGCAAGACGCGCTTCTTTTTCAAGCTTCTTGCGAATACGTTGGCGTTTCAAAGGAGATAAGTAATCAATGAATAGCTTACCTAGTAGGTGGTCTAATTCATGTTGAATGCAAATGGCCAGTAAACCGTCGGCGTCAAGGCTGAACTCTTCACCTTGTTCATTCAGGGCTTTTACTGTCACCGTTTCAGCGCGATCAACCTTCGCATAGGAGTTTGGAACGGATAGACAACCCTCTTCACTGACCGTAGAGCCGTCTTTATGAGTAATCTCAGGATTAATAAGAACCAACGGCTGGTCGCGCTCGTCGGAAACATCGATGACGACGATACGCTGATGAATATCAACCTGGGTGGCCGCAAGACCAATACCATTTTCATCGTACATGGTCTCTAACATGTCTTTGACGATGGTGCGAACATCATCGTTAATATCGGTTACTGGTTGAGCGACTGTGCGCAAACGTTCATCAGGGAATCGAAGTACTTCTAAAAGTGCCATAGCTACCTTATTAAAAATTGTGCTAAATATCGGGTATTGTGTTATGTTTTTATTTTAGCCATTCGTGTGCACCTTTAACAGGTTATTGGGTAATAATTATAATAAAACAAGCTTGAGGAAGCTCATTACAATGATAAAACAGCTATCGGCTGCCGTATTAGCACTTGCGGCTGCTTTTCCATCATTAGCAGATGTTCTAACGGTAAAAGAAAATGCCCCTGAGCAGTATGTGGTAGAAAAGGGAGATACGTTATGGGATATCTCTGCTATTTATTTGGACAAGCCTTGGTTATGGCCAGAGCTGTGGCAAATGAATCCACAAATTGATAACCCTCACCTTATATATCCGGGTGATACGTTATACCTTGTGTATGACGCTCAGGGTCGACCTCGCTTAGTGATGGAGCGTCCAGAAAACTATCAAAAACTAACTCCCCATGGTCGCAAAACCATGAAGAGTGATAGCGCTATTCCAACTATTTCTTTAGAGCTATTGCGTCCATTTTTAACCTATGAACAGGCGCTAAGTGAAGAGCAAATAGCGGCTCAGCCCTATGTGTTAGGTGCTAACGAGAACGTTAAGCGCCCAACTAAAGGCCACATTCTTTACGTTAAAGGCGATTTAGAACGTAACCGTAACTACGCTATTTACCACAAAGATGATCCTTACATTGACCCACAAACAGAAGAAGTGCTTGGCTACGAGGTGAAGCTTGTTGCTACTGCGCGTGCGTTCCGCTCGGGAGACTTCGATAACGGTGTGCCAGCCTCTGTGTTTGTTAACGATGTGAAGCGTGAAATTAATGCTGGTGACTTCTTACTGCCCGTCAGCGAAGGGCAAAGCTTGCCTGCGTTCTTTAAAATGCGTCGCCCTGACAAGGAAATTGATGGCGAAATTATTGCGTCAACTAATGAGCTGCGTGAATTCAGCAAGATGGGCATCGTGGTACTCAATCGTGGCCTGACAGACGAAGTGAAAGCAGGACATATGTTTGATATTCGTCGACAGTCACCCACCGTGGTTGATGGTGACGATGGGCCAAGTTATAAAGAAGACGCGAGCACTTACGAGAAAGTTGCGTCTAACACTGAAGAGTCCTTTAATTTCGAAGAGGATGGTGACAACACCACGTGGCATATGCCGAAAGAGAAAGTCGGCGAGCTTATGGTACTGAAAGTACAAGATAGAGTGAGCTATGCCATTGTCACAAAAACGCTACGCCCAATTCGCGTTGGCGATGTAGTCAGTGTTAATTAGTAACAGCTGATCGTACACTGCGTTGGGTTGTGCTCAAGGAGGGAGCATGGCACAACAGTTACCGTTATCATCGGCCTCGTCAGAGGCCGATTTACATTTCCATCAAGCCGCATTACTGGCTTTGCTCTATGTTCGTGGACTTAGCTGCCGCGATGTCAATAAGTTGCTTACGCACGTACCGTTAGCCCAAATGGTTACGGAGCCCGAGTGTTTGCAATGCTACGGCGTAAAAGCGAACATCATTGGAGCCCTTTCAGCGCTTAATATGGCTAACTACAAGCGCGAGATTCAAGCATTCAAACATCAAGGTATTGATGTTATAGCCCTAGGTACGTCTGCTTACCCCGAGCTGTTAGCTGAGCTGCCCGATGCACCGCTATTACTGTTTTGCAGAGGCAATACCCAGCTTCTCAAACTACCACAAATCGCGATGGTCGGCAGTCGCAGTGCTTCGCTTGCTGGGAAGCGATGTGCCCAAGAAATAGCCCAGCAATTGAGTGCAGCGGGGCTAACAATCACTTCAGGCATGGCAATGGGTGTAGACGCCATGTCGCATCAGGGGGCACTGATGGCGACAGGTCAAACTGTAGCTGTGCTTGGCACCGGTGTTGATATTTGTTATCCCCGCCGCAATAAAGCCTTACGTGATGATATTTTGGCAAAGGGTCTGTTAGTCAGTGAGTTTGTGCCCACAACTCCGGCTCGGGCTATGCATTTCCCTAGACGTAATCGCATTATAGCTGGCTTATCGGTCGCTACTTTAGTGGTTGAGGCTGAGCGTAAGAGTGGTTCATTGATCACGGCTGAACTGGCTGCGGACTATAACCGAGAGGTAATGGCTATACCAGGCTCGATTAATAATCCCTATGCCAAAGGCTGCCATAAGCTAATAAAAGAGGGCGCGGCCTTGGTTGAATCGGCAAAAGATGTATTGCTCGAGTTAGGTTTTTCTGCACAAAACGGTCTATATATAAAGAGTGAACCTACTTACCGTGAGGATGAAAACAGCATACTTCGTCATATTGGTTACGAGCCTACTTGCGTTGATGACATTGCTAGTAGTGCCGAAGTACCCATTACAGAACTACTGACGCAACTAGTCGATTTAGAGCTGGAGGGGCTAATAGAGAGCACCTCAGAGGGCTATGTAAAAACAGGGGGCGGGTAACATGTTTGATATCCTAATGTATTTGTTTGAAAACTATATTCACAGCGAGAGTGAAATTTTTGTCGAAGAGAACGTACTCACCGACGAATTACGTAAAGCGGGGTTCAACAACAGCGAAATATTTAAAGCACTGGATTGGTTGGAGCAGTTAGCTCAGTTGCAATATAGCGACGAGCGCCCTTATTTGCATAATGCCCCAACTGGAGCATGCCGTATCTATACCGAATACGAAAGTATGAAACTTGATACTCAGTGCCAAGGCTTTTTGATGTTCCTAGAGCAAATTGGCGTTATAAATAGCACAACTCGAGAGATGGTTATCGATCGCGCTGTGGCATTGGACCAAGAGCAAATTGCACTGGACGATTTGAAGTGGGTGGTGCTGATGGTGTTGTTAAGTGTGCCTGGGCAGGAGCAGGCTTATGCACAAATGGAAGATTTAATTTTCGATGACCCGAACCCAACACTGCATTAAGCTTGATCTCTGTGTTGGGGTCAGTATATTGGGCGCAAATTCACCAAAGTGCGAGTAGTGCGTGAGCAAGATCGACCATTCGTTATTTAATGCTAATCAACATGCTCTCGAGAAAGAATACGAAGTGTGTCCCCAGTGTGGTTGTGAGTTGGTGATGCGGCACTCTAAGAACGGTCCTTTTTTAGGGTGCGCAGCCTACCCGAAGTGTGACTTCATTCGTCCTTTGCACCAACATGACACAGCCGTACTTAAGGTATTAGACGATAATCCCTGTCCTGAGTGTGATTCGCCTTTAGCGGTGAAAAACGGCCGCTTTGGCATGTTTATCGGTTGTACCAATTTCCCTCAGTGCCATTACATCGCCGATCAAAAGCAACAGCAGCCAGAGCAAAACCTAGTAACCTGTCCAAAGTGTCATGATGGTCGTTTAACTAAACGTAGTAATAAATATGGTAAAACCTTTTACTCTTGCGATGCTTACCCCAAATGCAAATACAGCTTGAACTATGAGCCCGTAGCTCATGCTTGCCCTCAGTGTGATTGGCCGGTCATGGTCAAGCGTAATCTTGCTGGGGGACCTGTGTTACAATGTCCGCAAAAGTCCTGTGGGCATAAACAAGTTGAGAATGTGGAGAGTTAGAAGGTGTCAGAGCCAATCACAGTAGACCCGGTTGTAGAAAGCTTACAACAGGGTGAGGTTATTCTTTACCCAACAGAGGCCGTGTACGGGCTGGGTTGCGACCCAATGAACCAACAGGCAGTAGAAAAGCTATTGGCTATTAAGCAGCGTCCGGTTGAGAAGGGTTTAATTCTTATTGCCGATAATTACGGTCAGTTACTGCCTTATGTGGCCGATCACAAAATTCCTATGGATAAGCGCGCTGATATCTTTTCGCAGTGGCCAGGCCCTGTCACTTGGGTGATGCCGGCTGCCGCTGATACGCCCAAATGGCTTACTGGCAAGTTTGATAGCATAGCGGTGCGAGTGACCAATCACCCAACTGTGAAGCGTTTATGCCAAGCCTTTGGTGGCCCTTTAGTGTCAACGAGTGCCAACTTAAGTGGCGAGCAGCCGGTTAGCTCAATTGCGGCTGCGAAAGCGGCGTTTGCCGCACAAGTGGGTTGCTATGTTGATGAACCCTTAGGTGGCCAGCAACAGCCCAGCACCATAAAAGACGCCCTCAGCGGGCAAACGTTTCGAGGTTAATCATGGCATCACAACTTTTAGCACAAGTGAAAGAATACCTTAAAGCGTTGCAGGATGAGATCTGCGCTGGTCTAGAGCAGGCTGATGGCAAGGCACAGTTTGTAGAAGATGCTTGGCAGCGAGAAGAGGGCGGTGGCGGACGTACGCGCGTTATTCGTGACGGCGCTATTATCGAGCAAGGCGGTGTCAATTTTTCTCATGTGTTTGGTGCGTCAATGCCGGCATCAGCAACAGCACATCGGCCTGAGCTTGCTGGGCGAAGTTTTCATGCATGTGGTGTTTCATTGGTTATTCATCCGAAAAACCCGCATATCCCAACCAGCCATGCCAACGTACGCTTTTTTATCGCCGAAAAAGAGGGCGAGCAGCCTATTTGGTGGTTTGGTGGTGGGTTCGATTTAACACCTTTTTACCCTGAACGTGAAGATGTAGAGCATTGGCATCAGGTTGCTAAAGATTTATGCGATCCATTCGGGGAGGATGTGTATCCAAAATATAAGAAGTGGTGTGATGATTACTTCTATTTGAAACATCGTGATGAAACTCGAGGTGTTGGCGGATTATTTTTTGATGATCTTAATGAATGGGGATTCGAAAAAAGTTTTGCCTTTATGCAGGCGGTGGGTAATGGCTATTTAGATGCTTATCTGCCGATAGTCAGTAAGCGAAAAGACACTGACTATAACGAACAGCAGCGCCAATTTCAGCTTTATCGTCGCGGTCGTTATGTAGAGTTCAATTTAGTTTGGGACCGAGGCACTTTATTTGGCTTGCAAAGCGGTGGCCGCACAGAGTCTATTCTCATGTCTATGCCACCGTTGGCGAGGTGGGAATATGACTATACTCCTGCCCCAGGCACTGCTGAGGCGAAACTATACGAGCATTACTTAAAGCCACAGGACTGGCTAGCTATGAGTGAAAAATAGATGGTTTCACGAGGTCGATAGATTCATCAATGTGGTAAGAACATGACAGCCCTGATAAAGCACGTTCATGTTCTTACCATAAGTAGATAGTAATAGGCTTTGTTAACTGTTGTCCAACCTAAAACCGCTAAACCTGTTGAGCTATTAAGGCTCTGATTTCGTCAAGGGTTGTCTCTTTTAATAACTTACCATCTTCAAAAACAACGTCTAAAAGTCCTTGTTGCTCCTCTTGTTCTGATACGTTATCAAATAGGGTTAGTTCACCATCGATACGTTCTACCTTTAACAACCCTTTCGATGATTTCTTTTTAGCGTCTGTTTTAGGGTCTTTGAAGATGGCTAAACGTTGACCATCCTTTACTACACTTGTGGCTTTAACCGCGGAGCCATGTGTATCTCGAGTTACGTATTGGTAGCTATATGAACCAATACCTAAAACAACCTTTGATGCGAAGCCTTTGTCCATGAGTCGTTGTAGTATCTGACGTTGACGACTTAGGGTGATTGCGTCCCCGTAAATTGCGCCAATATGATCGTCCAACAACTTGTATCCTTGAGCCGTAGTCGTGCCACCAAAAATGTCCCAGAGGCACTCTATCAAGCCTTTAACTTCGCACTCCATGAGCCTAATGGTCGAATTATTTTCGAATCCAAAGTATTCACCATTAAACCTGTAGGCCTCATACCCTTGCGAAATTGCTTCTTTTTTAGCCTCGATCTGGTTCTGAAATAGCTCACTGTAATCTGAGACAGGGGAAACTTTGTATCCTGTGAGTATTTTTACAGGGTCTCCTGAGTCAGGACGAATAACTAACGTACCGTCCCGCATCATAATATCGTCTTTTAATTGTGGGAGGTAATCAGTGACTAAAGTCCAGAAGTCCCATGTATCAGACACTACGCTTAGTATTCCTTTTGGGGATTGTTCTTTCATTAGGTATTTAAAAAACTCAATTTCTCCCTCCATAATCCAAGAGCAAGTTACCGAGTGCTCTGTTGCATCTACTGAGCAGCCAACTAGTTCTTTATCAACATTTGCGCCGTAGTATTTCTCTGCGAATAAAACTGCGGGAATAGTATCTGTGCCAACTAACCCTGATGCTAAATGGCCAAAGCCACTCATGGTAGCTGCATGCTTGCCAAACATTCCCCTAAAGCTGAAATCATGGCCTTGAAATGGCACAAAATCAGCGGGTAATCCCGTTTTAGTTGCAAACTCTTTAAATACTTTGAAATAGGCAACAGAAGTAGTTGCGCTTGTTTGAATTGGCCAATTCTCGCAACTTAACACGGTTTCGATCATATTGGTCAGCCATTGAAAACCCGGTTTTGTATTAACTATTGTGATGGGGGGCACTAAATAAGGAACCAGTGTTCCTTCTGGCAGTGCTTTGATTTTGAGTGGTAAATACCCCAAATCATGAAGATCTTCTAGGTATGTAACATCAACAGAATAGCCAAGCATTGAGCTCATAATTCGCTTATGAGTTGCTACAGCAACTGCTTTATCTTGTTTAAAAAACTCGTTCCACTCTTCTAACAGGTAGCTCTTTATAAAATATTGCAAGCCAACAAAAGCTACCTTGTCATTGTCTGTTATGTTGCTTAGCTTGCCACTTCTAGAAGTATAATTTGCATATACTTCGGTTACACTAGGGTGGTAAGCGCGACTATGAAACTCTTTATAAACATCCTTTTGCATACTTGCAGCTGTAATAGTCATGGTGTTGTCCCTACATCTCAATTATTTGTAAATTTATATCGCTGTTACTTTTAAACTCATTCGCGGGTCTAAAAGAGTCGGTTGTATAGATGTGATTGATCAGCCCCTCAAACACATCGAGTCCTTTGGAAAAAATTCCATGGGTAATGAACAAAGACACTTCTAAAGCCCCTTCATTCTTGAGTACTTTCGCTAACTCAATAAAGGTTCTCCCACCATCACAGATATCATCTGCGATCAGTACATTTTTATCTTTAACATCGCCTAGTACTTCGGTTTTTACTATGTCGCCCGTTTTGAGATCTCTGACTTTGTGAGCTTGAATTACTTCGGGCACTCCATTAAATTTTTCGGAAATCTTAAGTGTCTTTTTGCTGGCACCAGCATCAGGAGAGATTAGCGTTAGTTCACCCACAGATAAGCGTTTGTTTAACTCTTCACACCGTCCCAGTAACGCGACCTGCTCGATATTGGTTACTCGATGTATTAGAGCTGGTGAGACATCACTGTGTGAATCCCAAATGGTTACCTTTGAAAAGTTTAAGCTGTTAATGATATTTGCCATAACAGCGGCACCCAATGCTTCACCTTCTACACACACTCTATCTTGCCGAGCGTAGGGAAAATAAGGGATCACAAGCTCAATAGTCGTGCTCTCAGCTGTTATTCTTCTTAAAGCATCAACGGCCATCATCAGCCTGATCACTTTTGATGAGTCGTTAAGCCGTTCAAAAATTTCTATTTTTACAGTATGAAGTAAAGAGGCTGGGCTGAATCGAATATGTTCTTCACCCCCTGAAAAGCTGAAGTTATCATAATCGAGCTGTGATTTATTACCTGCTGAGTCATAGCTAAGTACTTTCATTTGGCATCCTTTCAATCTTTGTGTCCCATCGACACAAAGAAGGTTATCAAACGTACCTAAATCAAGCAAGATATTTTTTGAGCTAAAGTGCGACTAGCATAGTGGAGCGGTTAACTCTGCTAGTTGAAATTTTTGGGGCTACCAGATATTTTGTCGCTAAGATCTTAGTGTGGATGGGAAAGTGGCTGATAGTTACGATATTAGAAAATATAAAAACCCTCTATTTACAGTTGATAGTGTGTTGTTCACTGTAAAAGATGCGGATTTAAAGGTTTTGTTAGTCAAGCGAGCGAGCGACCCTTTTACCGGTCAATGGGCGTTACCGGGTGGCTTTATTGACATAGATATCGACCATGATGCGGATATGACCGCATTACGTAAATTAAAAGAAAAGACTAATATCACCCCTCAATATTTGGAGCAATTGCATACCTATTCGGGAGTGAGTCGCGATCCACGAGGATTTAGTGTAACCCTGGTTTACTTTGCGCTCGTCGCAGAGGGAAACGCATCAGCACATGTAGCCACAGTTGATGATGTGAAATGGACAAGTGTGAGGGATTTACAGGATCTACCTGTGGCCTTTGATCATAAATATATTGTAGAGCAGGCAAGGCAGAGGTTGAAGCAAAAGGCTTTGTATTCAATGGTGCCAGTATATTGCTTACCAGAATACTTTACCGTTGGGCAGTTCAAGTCTGTTATCGAAACTATTTTAGGCAAAACTGTACAGCGCAAGACCATTATCAGGCGTATAGAAGCAACTGATATGTTGGAAAAAATGGATGAAAAAGTTAGGTCAGGTGGCCGGTTCGCTCAGTTGTACCGAGTTAAGCCAGGCGTAGATATCGTTAATTTTGAACGCAACCTTAGTACATAATCCTTTGGGGATTATTTTATGGTGACTGCTTAATTTCGGATAAATTGTCCCTAACCTAATAGAGATAACATATTTAGTGCTGGTTTATCATATGACTAGCAAGCTGTGCCAATGATTGGCGCAGGTTTTCTCGCAATACTGGGTTGTCAATTTCTTGATCAAGCGCTTTGTTCATACAATGCATCCACTGGTCGCGTAAGTCTTTATCAATAGGAAAGGGCATATGGCGCTGTCTTAGGCGCGGGTGACCGTATTGTTCTACAAATAAATCAGGCCCACCGAGCCAGCCAGAGAGAAACTCAAAAAACACCTGACGAATGCGATCTAATGGCTGGGGATGCATATCATATAAAGGTTTTGCGTATTCATCTTGAGCCATAATGTCGTAAAATCGATTAGCTAGAGAACGGGCCCCTGGCTCACCTCCAATCATATCATAAGGGGTTTGTGACACGGTCGGGTGCTCGGTTTTGGCAGCGGTGGTTGATGAATTTGCATCTTTTTTGAGGATGCGTTTAAGTAACTGCTTCATAGCCTGCTCAATTATTAGGAAAGATAATGGATAAATACGCGGTTTTTGGTAACCCTATTAAGCACTCTAAATCTCCCCTTATTCACCAAGCGTTTGCTCGCCAACAGGGGATAGACGTGGATTACCAGCGCATTTTAGCACCGTTAGAAAACTTTGAGCAGTCGGTGACTGACTTTTTCGCCGCCGGTGGCAAGGGAGCCAATGTCACTTTACCTTTTAAAGAGCGTGCTTTTGCGTTGGCTGACACATTAACTGAACGCGCGCAATTAGCGGCAGCGGTTAATACCTTAGTGCTTACTCCGCAAGGCAAGTTAATGGGCGACAACACCGACGGCATTGGCTTGGTCAGCGACTTGCAAAGGACCTTTGGTCCGCTGCGCGATAGACATGTATTGTTACTCGGAGCGGGAGGGGCTGCGAAAGGGGCTGTGTTACCCTTAATTGAAAGTGGTATTGGCTCACTCACGATCGCTAATCGTACCGCAAGTAAAGCACAGCAGTTGGCAGAGCGTATAGATAGCAACGTAGCGGTTCATGGCTGTGGCTTTGCGCAGGTAAGTGAAGGCCCTTTTGATATTGTTATCAACTCCACTTCGTCCAGTGTTCACGGTCAGGTGCCAGATATTGATACTAAGGTAATGCAACACTGCCAGTATGCTTATGATATGTACTATGCCGATCAGCCAACCAGCTTTATGCGCTGGGCAGGTGACATAAACAGTTATGTTTCTTGTGCTGATGGTCTCGGTATGCTGGTGGCTCAAGCCGCTCATGCATTTGCCTTGTGGCGTGGCTTTATGCCTGACTGTGAGCCAGTCATTCGTGCCTTAAGAGAGGGGCAGTTAAAATGAATCAAGCTATCCAATTCGTAGACCGTGTAGAGTACATCAATGGTGTACTCACCTTTTACGCTATGGCCAATGGCATGCTAATACCCTGCACTATAGATATGAACAATATCGAACGCAGTGATGCGCTTACACACTTTGCGCAATTAAGATTTGACTACGAAGAGGTCGCGCAGCAACTTATCGAAGATGAGGAGTTTACCGCCGAGGGCCAAGTGGTTATTCCACCACTGGCACCACTTCGTTAAGATATTCGTCTTTTAAGCGCACATAATTATCTGCGGATACTTTCAAAAATGTACGTTCGTCATCGCTCAGTGGTCGAGCTTGCTTTGCTGGGCTGCCAACATACAAGTATCCAGACTGCAGCGTTTTATTCGGGGGAACAAGCGCGCCACCGGCGATAATCACATCATCTTCGACGGTGACGTTGTCCATGATAATGGCACCCATACCAACGAGAATACGGTTTCCTAACTTGCAGCCATGGAGCATGGCCTTGTGTCCTACCGTGACATCGTCGCCAATAATAAGAGGGTAACCTTCGGGTTTCGCTTTGCTGGCGCGCGTAAGGTGCAATACCGAACCATCTTGAATATTAGTGCGTTTACCAATGCGCATATAGTTTACATCGCCGCGAGCGGCTACCAGTGGCCAAATACTTGCGTTCTCGGCGACCTCTATATCTCCAACCAGCACAGCTGACTCATGAACATAGGCTGTCTTATCAATATTCGGTGCTTTACCTTTGTAGCTTTGTATAGTCATAGTTATCCCTTTAAAGTGATCTTGTTCCACTTTAGCTAGAGCTCTGCCGGAGCACAATAGAGTTGGCGAAAATGTGTTCGGGAGATCGGTTTTCTCCCGAACATGAGGTAATTATAGCGTTAATAACGTAGTAAAAGTGTTTATATAGGCCGGAATTTGAGCGAACGATCCATTTTTTGCAGTTTTCTTTAAAAAAGGGGTTGCGTGGAAATCGAATCTCCCTATAATGCGCATCCACCGACACGGCGGACTGCTTACAAACAAGCACTTCAACGAGTTGGGTGAGTCAAGTAAAACTGAGTTTTAAACAGCGCATTGAAAAATGCAAACTTCTTAAAATAAAGTGTTGACAATAAAACAGGGTTGAGTAGAATGCACAGCCCTCGAGACGCGAAAGCAACTCGAAACGTTCTTTAAAAATATGAAGCAATCATCTGTGTGGGCACTCGTACAGATTGAGTTCTAACAGCCGAATCTAGTTCGCTAGATGACGCAAACAAATTTAGAGTCTCAATTGAGCTGAGTGACCAACGGCAATAAATTTAATTTATTGCAGCACAGTCAATTCGATATCGACAGATATCAAAATCAGTATTCATTGAGCTGAATCTTCGGATTCAAAAAAACTTTTAATTGAAGAGTTTGATCATGGCTCAGATTGAACGCTGGCGGCAGGCCTAACACATGCAAGTCGAGCGGAAACGAAGAGGTGCTTGCACCTCTGGCGTCGAGCGGCGGACGGGTGAGTAATGCTTGGGAACATGCCTTGAGGTGGGGGACAACCGTTGGAAACGACGGCTAATACCGCATAATGTCTACGGACCAAAGGGGGCTTCGGCTCTCGCCTTTAGATTGGCCCAAGTGGGATTAGCTAGTTGGTGAGGTAATGGCTCACCAAGGCGACGATCCCTAGCTGGTTTGAGAGGATGATCAGCCACACTGGGACTGAGACACGGCCCAGACTCCTACGGGAGGCAGCAGTGGGGAATATTGCACAATGGGCGCAAGCCTGATGCAGCCATGCCGCGTGTGTGAAGAAGGCCTTCGGGTTGTAAAGCACTTTCAGCAAGGAGGAAAGGTTAGTAGTTAATACCTGCTAGCTGTGACGTTACTTGCAGAAGAAGCACCGGCTAACTCCGTGCCAGCAGCCGCGGTAATACGGAGGGTGCGAGCGTTAATCGGAATTACTGGGCGTAAAGCGTACGCAGGCGGTTTGTTAAGCGAGATGTGAAAGCCCCGGGCTTAACCTGGGAACTGCATTTCGAACTGGCAGGCTAGAGTGTGATAGAGGGTGGTAGAATTTCAGGTGTAGCGGTGAAATGCGTAGAGATCTGAAGGAATACCGATGGCGAAGGCAGCCACCTGGGTCAACACTGACGCTCATGTACGAAAGTGTGGGGAGCAAACAGGATTAGATACCCTGGTAGTCCACGCCGTAAACGATGTCTACTAGGAGCTCGGCTTTTCGGAGCTGTTTTCCAAAGCAAACGCATTAAGTAGACCGCCTGGGGAGTACGGCCGCAAGGTTAAAACTCAAATGAATTGACGGGGGCCCGCACAAGCGGTGGAGCATGTGGTTTAATTCGATGCAACGCGAAGAACCTTACCTACACTTGACATCCAGAGAACTTTCTAGAGATAGATTGGTGCCTTCGGGAACTCTGAGACAGGTGCTGCATGGCTGTCGTCAGCTCGTGTTGTGAGATGTTGGGTTAAGTCCCGCAACGAGCGCAACCCCTATCCTTAGTTGCCAGCGATTCGGTCGGGAACTCTAAGGAGACTGCCGGTGATAAACCGGAGGAAGGTGGGGACGACGTCAAGTCATCATGGCCCTTACGTGTAGGGCTACACACGTGCTACAATGGCGCATACAGAGTGCTGCGAGCCTGCGAGGGTGAGCGAATCACTTAAAGTGCGTCGTAGTCCGGATTGGAGTCTGCAACTCGACTCCATGAAGTCGGAATCGCTAGTAATCGCGAATCAGAATGTCGCGGTGAATACGTTCCCGGGCCTTGTACACACCGCCCGTCACACCATGGGAGTGGGTTGCTCCAGAAGTGGTTAGCCTAACCTTCGGGAGGGCGATCACCACGGAGTGATTCATGACTGGGGTGAAGTCGTAACAAGGTAGCCCTAGGGGAACCTGGGGCTGGATCACCTCCTTATACGATTTAGAACTGATTTGTTCGCAGTGTCCACACAGATGATTGCTGATTAGAAATTAGAGAACAAACATGATTGTTTGGGTCTGTAGCTCAGCTGGTTAGAGCGCACGCCTGATAAGCGTGAGGTCGGTAGTTCAAGTCTACTCAGGCCCACCACTTTGCCTCAACGCAAAGACCGGTTAAAAACAACTCATGTATCCTAGTAATGTGGGGCTATAGCTCAGCTGGGAGAGCGCCTGCCTTGCACGCAGGAGGTCAGCAGTTCGATCCTGCTTAGCTCCACCACTTTACTACCCCTTCTCATAGATAAACACTCTTACCTAAGCGGTAATGCTGAGAGTTTTTAACTCTGAGAAGTTATTCTCTTGCTCTTTAACAATTTGGAAAGCTGATAAAAACTTTGAATCACGCAAGTGATTTAGAGTTCTCAATAAGTAAAGAAAATGCCAGTTAATCGACAGATTAATTGTGCGTCTACTTTAGTATTCTATAACTTCTGGCGAAGTTAAACAGTCGCACCAAACAGCTCAAACTACTTTGGGTTGTATGGTTAAGTGACTAAGCGTACACGGTGGATGCCTTGGCAGTTGGAGGCGATGAAGGATGTATTAACTTGCGATAAGCCTGGTCAAGCTAGTAAAAAGCGCTTGAGGCCAGGATTTCCGAATGGGGAAACCCACCTGCTTGCAGGTATCTTGCACTGAATACATAGGTGTAAGAGGCGAACGCGGAGAACTGAAACATCTAAGTACCCGTAGGAAAAGAAATCAACCGAGATTCCGAAAGTAGCGGCGAGCGAAATCGGAGCAGCCCTTAAGCTTATTTGATGTTAGTGGAAGGCTCTGGAAAGTGCCACGATACAGGGTGATAGTCCCGTACACGACAACGTCTAATAAGTGAAATCGAGTAGGTCGGAGCACGTGAAACTTTGACTGAATATGGGGGGACCATCCTCCAAGGCTAAATACTCCCAACTGACCGATAGTGAACCAGTACCGTGAGGGAAAGGCGAAAAGAACCCCTGTGAGGGGAGTGAAATAGAACCTGAAACCGTGTACGTACAAGCAGTAGGAGCCCTTCGAGGGTGACTGCGTACCTTTTGTATAATGGGTCAGCGACTTATATTTTGTAGCGAGGTTAACCGCATAGGGTAGCCGTAGTGAAAGCGAGCGTTAACTGCGCGTTGAGTTGCAAGGTATAGACCCGAAACCCGGTGATCTAGCCATGGGCAGGTTGAAGATTGAGTAACATCAATTGGAGGACCGAACCCACTAACGTTGAAAAGTTAGGGGATGACCTGTGGCTTGGAGTGAAAGGCTAATCAAACCGGGAGATAGCTGGTTCTCCCCGAAATCTATTTAGGTAGAGCCTCGGACGAATACCATTGGGGGTAGAGCACTGTTTGGGCTAGGGGGTCATCCCGACTTACCAACCCCATGCAAACTCCGAATACCAATGAGTACTATCCGGGAGACACACGGTGGGTGCTAACGTCCATCGTGGAGAGGGAAACAACCCAGACCGCCAGCTAAGGTCCCAAAGTGTATGTTAAGTGGGAAACGATGTGGGAAGGCTAAAACAGCTAGGAGGTTGGCTTAGAAGCAGCCACCCTTTAAAGAAAGCGTAATAGCTCACTAGTCGAGTCGGCCTGCGCGGAAGATGTAACGGGGCTAAACATACCACCGAAGCTGCGGCTGCAACTTTATGTTGCGGGGTAGGGGAGCGTTGTGTAAGTGGCTGAAGGTGTGCCGGGAGGCATGCTGGACATATCACAAGTGCGAATGCTGACATGAGTAACGATAATGCGGGTGAAAAACCCGCACGCCGGAAGACCAAGGGTTCCTATCCCATGTTAATCAGGGTAGGGTGAGTCGACCCCTAAGGCGAGGCCGAAAGGCGTAGTCGATGGGAAACGGGTTAATATTCCCGTACTTGGTATAGATGCGATGGGGGGACGGAGAAGGCTAGGCAGGCACGGCGTTGGTTGTCCGTGTGAAAGGCAGTAGGCTTGAATCTTAGGTAAATCCGGGATTCTTTAAGGCTGAGAGTCGAGACGACACTCTACGGAGTGGAAGCTGTTGGTGCCATACTTCCAGGAAAAGCCTCTAAGCTTCAGTCTATATCGAATCGTACCCTAAACCGACACAGGTGGTCAGGTAGAGAATACTAAGGCGCTTGAGAGAACTCGGGTGAAGGAACTAGGCAAAATAGTACCGTAACTTCGGGAGAAGGTACGCCCACATTAGGTGAAGGACCTGCGTCTGGAGCTGAAGTGGGTCGCAGTGACCAGGTGGCTGGGACTGTTTATTAAAAACACAGCACTGTGCTAAATCGTGAGATGACGTATACGGTGTGACACCTGCCCGGTGCCGGAAGGTTAATTGATGGGGTTAGACTTTGTCGAAGCTCTTGATCGAAGCCCCGGTAAACGGCGGCCGTAACTATAACGGTCCTAAGGTAGCGAAATTCCTTGTCGGGTAAGTTCCGACCTGCACGAATGGTGTAACCATGGCCACGCTGTCTCCACCCGAGACTCAGTGAAATTGAAATCGCAGTGAAGATGCTGTGTACCCGCGGCTAGACGGAAAGACCCCGTGAACCTTTACTACAGCTTGGCACTGAACATTGAGCCTACATGTGTAGGATAGGTGGGAGGCTTTGAAGTGGTTACGCCAGTAATCATGGAGCCATCCTTGAAATACCACCCTTGTATGTTTGATGTTCTAACGTTGGCCCCTGAATCGGGGTTGCGGACAGTGCCTGGTGGGTAGTTTGACTGGGGCGGTCTCCTCCCAAAGAGTAACGGAGGAGCACGAAGGTTGGCTAAGTACGGTCGGACATCGTACGGTTAGTGTAATGGTAGAAGCCAGCTTAACTGCGAGACAGACACGTCGAGCAGGTACGAAAGTAGGTCATAGTGATCCGGTGGTTCTGAATGGAAGGGCCATCGCTCAACGGATAAAAGGTACTCCGGGGATAACAGGCTGATACCGCCCAAGAGTTCATATCGACGGCGGTGTTTGGCACCTCGATGTCGGCTCATCACATCCTGGGGCTGAAGTCGGTCCCAAGGGTATGGCTGTTCGCCATTTAAAGTGGTACGCGAGCTGGGTTTAGAACGTCGTGAGACAGTTCGGTCCCTATCTGCCGTGGGCGTTTGAGAATTGAGAGGGGCTGCTCCTAGTACGAGAGGACCGGAGTGGACGAACCGCTGGTGTTCGGGTTGTTTTGCCAAAGGCATTGCCCGGTAGCTACGTTCGGAATCGATAACCGCTGAAAGCATCTAAGCGGGAAGCGAGCCTCGAGATGAGTTCTCACTTGGAGTTCGACTCCACTAAAGGGCCGTTGAAGACGACAACGTTGATAGGCAGGATGTGGAAGCGCTGCAAGGCGTTAAGCTAACCTGTACTAATTACCCGTGAGGCTTAACCATACAACGCCAAAGTGGTTTGTATGTGACTGTTTAAGCACAGAAGTTAAGAGACTAAAGTAGATTTACTTATACGGCTTTCCAAATGACTAACACGCCGTGTTAGGCCAAGTTTATGCTTGGTGATAATAGCGTTCTGGACCCACCTGACCCCATGCCGAACTCAGAAGTGAAACGGAACTGCGCCGATGATAGTGTGGGTTCGCCCATGTGAAAGTAGGTCATCACCAGGCTCCTAATTAGAGAAACCCGTTGCACCAGCGCAGCGGGTTTTTTTATGCCTGTAGAAAAGAAACCTCCCGTAGGCCAGGCTTCAGCCTTGCAACATCAAGTCAGGGTAAACCCTGACCTACAACAGAGCAACACCTTAGTCAGGATAAATCCTGACCTACAACACAGCTAAACATTCATCACCATACTTGTAGGCAAGGCTTCAGCCTTGCATCACCCCAGTCAGGGTAAAACCCTGACCTACAACACCGCACCCCAGTCAGGGTAAAACCCCGACCCACAACACAGCATCACCTGTCACCACACCTGTAGGCAAGGCTTCAGCCTTGCAACACCTAGTCAGGATGAATCCCGACCTACAACACAGCAACCTAGCCGGGATAAACCTTTACTGGTCAGAATAATCCATACGCGGGCGTTTCTTCTGGACTGTGAGAAAGGTGTTCAGGCCTAAAAATAGCACTGGGCTCTATGATCACTGAGTGACTATCGCCGAGCTTTATTAATCCGGCCATCATATGTTTGGTTTCATTATCTATATTGAACCCAACCGACGTTAATTCACTTAGTGACTTAATATCATCTTGCTCGACACTGATGCTGTCTTCCACTCTGTCTATAAGCAAACCAATATAGGGGTTTAGACCATCTTTAGTGGTAAAAACGATGATAGGCTTATAGTTGTATAAGATCTGATCTTTGGCGGTTTCTAATAAGCGATTGAGGTGAGCAAAGCTGTGATGCTTTTCATAGCTCAATATTTCACGCCCTTGTTCTTGTGTGGCAGTGCGCACCAATTTAGCTTGCTCTAATAGACGCTGATGGCTGTCACTTAAGCGCTGTAGAATATCTTTTAGGTCACTGTCGTGGGCGTGCATATTTTGGTACCAGCGCACAAACTGACGAATATCATCGTCGTACTCGTTGGTCATGGCTTGGGTATTTTCTACGGCGTTCTCCAGCGCCGTAAACCACGTTTTATTTAATGTAATAAACTGGTCCAACTTATGCGCCAAGTTTGCATTACTCTGCTTCGTGGAGACACCATTGAGCATAATACCTAAATCGAATACCGGTGTTGGTATATCCATATAGTCTTTAACCCCGAGAAACGCTTTGTGCTCATTAGGAAGGCTGGTGAGGTTATCGTCGTAACGCTCAGTGAGTAAGATATCAAGGATCTTTAAAGAGATGGTTTTAGCGCCAATACGAAAATTAACAAAGTCCATAAAAGTCTAAGAGTTGCCCGCAATCGTTATTCTAAAGCTTAGTCTAGATAGACTTTTTAACCAGCAAATACAGTTAATTAAGTGGAACGATGTAACTATTCTCACCAACGGGCTTTGAAAGCTTGAAGAGTGTTGCAAGCTGCGGATCTTGAGAGCTGATGAGTGCGCCATTTTGAGCAATGCAGGATGACATAGGGGCTTGCCTTTGCTGGCAGAATTCAGCAATCAGTGTCATCGCATAAGCATTTAAGTAACCTTCAAAATGTAAGCGATTGGCCTTACTCATGCCTGCGGCGGAGAAATCCCGCCGAAAGGCTTCACATAGGGGTTGCTGACACGTGTTAGGGTCTGCCACTACCTCTGTGACTATAGCTCGAGAGCTTTGCTTAAGGTGAGGCCGTAATGCACTTTCGGAAGTAAATGACATTGCCGCGAACCAAGGTTCCTGCCCTTGTTCTGCTGCGGTATTTATAAACTCAGCAACCGGAACGTAGGTTCCTATCAATACGATGGCATCAAGACGCAGAGGCAAAAGCTTCTTTAGCGCGATGGCTAAATCTTGTGTATTGCGCCGAAATCGTGCCGTTTGTTTAACAGCTAACCCTTTGCTGGCTAGTGCTTTTAGGGTGCTAGACCCTGCTTCGAGACCAAACTCATCAGCCTGAATAACTATCCCCACACTTTTTACACCTCGATCTTTAAAGTACTGGGCATGAGCCATAGCTTCATCGTCGTAGCTAGTACGCAGATTAATAACGTTGGATGTTTCTAGATTGCGCAGAAAAGCTGCTCCAGAGTAGGGAAATAATAGCGGAACTTGGTGTTTGGAAATTAAATCGACGATGGCTGCAGTAGTCGGTGTCCCCATATAGCCAAACAGGGCATCGACCTTTCTTTGTGTGATGAACTCATGGGTATTGGCCACAGTATTAATTGGCTCATAACCATCATCCAAGACCGTCAGATTGATGATGGTATCACTGTGTCTATTATGATTATCAAAGTAGAGTTGGGCGCCAATCTTAAGTGCCTTACCAACTTCTTGTGCGGGGCCGGTGAGTGCACATGACATGCCCAAACTCAGAGATTGCTTTTGCTTCGTCGCCACGGGCATTGCAACGTCAAGGGTGAGCGAAAGCAGTAGAGCACTGAGCATGCTGATCCTTAGGTTAGTATTAGTGAAGCTAAAGCTATTAATACCTTATTAGTCTGCTTTTTGCTTTGCTGCAAATCAACCACCCGCTTATTTATACCTAAGGTATACAAGATAAGCGCTTGGGCTTCATCGTCCACGTTGAACAGCAATGACCAATTACCTGCGATTGCGCGGTACAGGGCTCCGTAGCATAGGTTCAATGGTATCTCATTATTCACAAAGCGAGTTAGACAAAGCCTGTCCGCTTCGGTGAGTGGCCTTGTTGGCGCTTCTTTTAACAGCTGTAATGTTAACTTTGGTGCTATGTCATTAAAGCAGTGGCTTAGCAGCAGTGGCATATCTTGGCACCAGCTCTGACTCAGAGTCGCAACACTCGAAGCACCTAGGGGGTTGAGACTTTTAACCATCAATGCACTGTGTTCGCCACTGACATGGTCGCGTTTACTACCTAGTTTGATAGTGCGATAGTTGGCTGATTGCCAAAACGAGAGTAGCGCTGCATGCGCGCCAAAGCTAGTACCAATAACCGCTACCTGCGACTGCCGTAAGTCCCCCTCAATAAAGGACAACAATAAATGACCCAACCCTTGATGGTGCAGCTCGGGCACAATGGCGATGCGCACTATGCGTGCATAACTTAATTGTCCGAGCTCTGCGTCGCCGGACATATTAATCATACTTTGCGCTAATAGATGGCCTTGAGGACGGCGCTGGCCGATGGCGATTGAGCTTGATATATCCTGATCTAACTCCCCCTCCATGCTGACAAGGGCCACGCCAATAATCTTGGCGCCATCCCGGCAGATATAAAGGTGTTGTGATGGTGCATCAAGCAGTTGCCGCAAATCGTTGGCGGACGTCTGGTAGTGAGCGAGTACCAATAAGGAAAAGCATTGCTCAAGTAAGGCGGCATCAGTCAGCAAGCTATGGGCTGGCACTTTAAGCAGCTCCACCTCGCTGTGGTCCACCCTTTGTGCGGGCATGGGTGTGCGCATATCCAGTAACAGCAGTCGGTTGATGCTTTGCTCTAGTGGATCGCCGTTAGCAAAACGTATGGGGGTAACCATATTGAAGGTGCGGTGATTCTTATAGGCTTTTTGCAAGAAGTCCAAAAATCGCAATGTATAGCCGCGACCGCTGCCTTCATAGCCGGCCATAGTACTGGCAAATACAACCCGAGGATAAAGCGTTAAGAGTTGCTTTAGTATCGGAATGGGTATGGTGGCCGCTTCATCAACAAACAACACGTCACACTGTGGTTGCTCACTGATTAATTTATCCGGCGGCATAAATCGTACGTTAGCCAGTTGATTGCCGTTGTCTGCATCGAGTTGTGTCTGCTCTGCTAAGTGCTTAAAAGCGCTGTCGAGGGAGCGGCGCTGAATGGCGCAGAGGATGATATCTTTGTCAGGCAGTTTTGCGGCACTTATGCCAAGTGCAGCTGATTTCCCACGACCCCGATCAGCGCTGAGCACCAAAGGCCGATTGGCACGCCCTGTGGCTGTTTTGATGATCATCGCTATAGCTTGCTCTTGTTCGCTGTAGTCCTGAGAACTCGGGGGCTTAGCAGCTAGCGATTGATAAGTAAGTGCTTGGTGAGTTTGCGCTGATTGACAGAGGCTAAGTGGCTTACAGTAGACTAATTGTTGCTCAAACCAGCGCCAAAACAAGCAGCTCTCGGGTTGAGGGTGGCCATAAGGCAGAATTTTATTGATACCAGGGTCGACAAAATCGTGGGTATTTTCTGGCAGCATAACGACCATCAGGCCCCCGGCTTTAACAGTGCCAGCGGCTGCGGCTACCTTATCGGCATAAAAGCCGCTGTAGCAATCGTAGGCAACAAAGCTATGCTCTTGTCCAAGAATTTGATGCAGATGCTCCGGCCATTGGTTATCAACACAGTGGTTAGATTTACTTAAAGTGAGCCAGTCGCTGTCGGTATCCTGTTGCAAATATTGCAGTTGCTGTGTGCACCATGACGGCTCACCCCGCAGCAGCAACAGTTGCCGCCAACGCCGCTGGGTTAAGCCACTCAGTAACGAGGCTAGCTCAGATTGCTTGTAAGCGCGCATAAGCGGTGACCAACCATTTGCTACCAACATCGTCGAAGTTTACTTGTACCCGTGATTGCGGGCCAGCCCCTTCGTAGTTAAGCACGGTGCCCTCACCAAACTTAGCATGGATAACTCGCTGGCCGAGGCTAAAGCCACTGTCGGCAAACGCTGCTTGAGTCAATGAAGGGCTAAAGCGGTTAGCTTGTTGTGGCGCTGAGATTTTTGTTTTAACGCGGATCTCCTCTACACAGTCTTCCGGCATTTCTCGTAGGAACCGTGATGGGCTGTGATACTTTTCTTGGCCATATAAGCGCCGGCTTTCAGCGTGGGTAATATAAAGTTTATCCATGGCTCGGGTCATGCCCACATAACATAGACGGCGCTCTTCTTCTAAGCGACCACTTTCCTCTTGGCTTTGTTGTGATGGGAACATGCCTTCCTCTACACCGACCATAAATACCAGTGGAAACTCTAAGCCTTTGGCAGAGTGCAGAGTCATCATTTGCACTGCGTCTTCGTGCTCTTCGGCTTGACCCTCTCCGGCCTCTAAAGAGGTATAGGCTAAAAAGCCTTGCAGTGGTGAGGAAAACTCTTCATCAACGGGTAATTCATACTGCTCGCAAGCGTTAATAAGCTCTTCTAAGTTTTCCACGCGAGCACGGCCTTTTTCGCCTTTTTCGGCCTGATACATGGCCATCAAACCGGTATTCTCTATGGTGTATTTTGCCTGCTCTGCGAGGGTCAACTCAGCAATACGCTGCTCCACCCCCTCAACCAACTCAATAAAGCGATTAACTGCCGTGGCGGCGCGACCAGACAAATGTTTCTGCTCTAAGATAGCCTTGGCGGCATACCATAACGGCAGCGACTCGGCTCGGGCACAGTCACGAATATGACTGAGCGTCTTATCGCCAATGCCTCGAGTTGGGGTGTTGATCACACGCTCAAAGGCGGCATCATCTTGACGGTTACTGACCAGGCGCAAATAACATAATGCATCTTTGATTTCTTGGCGCTCGAAGAAGCGCATGCCGCCATAAATACGGTACTTTAACCCCTCTTGTAACAAGGCTTCCTCTAAGACTCGAGATTGTGCATTGTTACGGTAAAGAATTGCGGTATCGGTTAGCGCATTGCCTGCATCCATCCAGGTTTTTATTTTGCCAACAATAAAGCGCGCTTCATCTAGCTCGTTAAAAGCAGCATAGATGGAAATAGGCTCGCCTTGATTGCCGTCGGTCCACAAATTTTTACCCATGCGTTCTGCGTTATTCTCAATCAGAGAGTTCGCCGCTTTCAAAATGGTGGCAGTCGAGCGGTAATTTTGTTCAAGACGAATGGTATCGGCGTCGAAGTCGTCCAAGAAGCGTTTGATATTCTCGATACGGGCACCACGCCAGCCATAGATACTTTGATCATCATCACCGACAATCATCATGCTGTTGGTGTCGCCTGCGATCAGTGCAAGCCAGCGGTATTGAATGGTATTGGTATCTTGAAACTCGTCCACCAGAATATGCGCAAAGCGCTGTTGATAATGGCGCAGCAGAGTGGGGTTTTGCTGCAGTACCTCGTAGCAGCGCAACAGTATTTCTGCAAAATCGACCAGTCCGGCGCGATCGCAAGCCTCTTGGTAAGCTGAATAGACGCGCAGCAATAGCTGCTCGTTGACATCATAGGCTTGAATGTCACCCGGGCGCAGGCCCTCATCTTTTTTGGCGCTGATATACCACGCAAGGTGTTTGGCTGGCCACTTCTTCTCATCAATATTCATGGCCTTGAGTAAGCGGCGGATCATTCGCTGTTGATCATCGCTATCAAGAATTTGAAAAGACTCAGGTAGCTTGGCTTCGCGGTGATGGGCGCGCAAAATACGGTGTGCCAAGCCGTGGAATGTGCCTACCCACATGCCGCCAACGGAGCCTTGAATGGTCTGCTCGACACGAGCACGCATCTCTTTTGCGGCTTTGTTGGTAAAGGTTACGGCGAAGATGCTAAAAGGCGAGGCTCCTTCAACTTGAGTAAGCCAAGCGATGCGGTGCACCAAGACCCGGGTTTTGCCCGAGCCAGCTCCTGCTAATACCAGCATATTTTGCAACGGCGCTGCTACCGCCTCGCGTTGCTTGTCGTTTAAGCCATCAAGTAATTCAGATACATCCATCGCCGCGTTCCACCTGTCATAATTGCCACCAGTATAACAAGAGTTCCAGCTTGGCTAAATAGAATACTGTTTTTATAACCAGTGCGCTGTCTCTTTATCATTCGCTATGGTGTTGCAGGCCCGACACTGGCACTTGATGGCTTTATAGCGGCTTGCTAAATACAATCTTAGTATCGGCATCAATTTGGCTGTTAGCAGTGAGTTGTAGGTACTGATATTTCGCCAACATGGCACGCATAGCGCTAAAGCACAGCATGCTCTTAACTTGAATTTCTTGATAGCCATGGGCTTTGGCCCAGCGCTCTTGATATTGCAGCAGCGCCCTGGCTACCCCTTGAGAGCGATAACTGGGCACCACACCGCCAAGCCAGCTATAAAAACATTGTGGTGACAACGCAAAGCCCAGTTTAAAACCGATAATATGATGTTGTTGATAGGCCACCAAGGCAAGAAAGGGGGCTGCTGCGATCTTTCGCTCATAGCGAGCTAGGCTGGCCCCAGTGGCAAGCTCTGGAATACGACGCTGAGCTGTTAAACACTCGGACAAACTAACGGGTTTAAGTGAGAATCTCAAGCTCATGGATATCGCTAATCTCCATATCCGCTAGCCCCTTGTAGTGGTAACTAGTCGCTTGGTTATTGAGCCATACACTCTTGCAACCAGCATTATTAGCGCCTTGTACATCGGTGTCTAAGCTATCGCCGATATGGATTATTTGCTGCGGTATGACTGCCATTGCCTGCGCTGCTTTGTGGTAAAGGTCGCTATAAGGTTTAGCACGACCGTCTGGGCCGGCCATAAATACGGCATCAAACTGGCCATGAAGGTTAAAGCGGGTGACATCGACATTGCCGTTGGTGATGGCTATCAGGCGAAAGCGTTGGCGCAAAGTGTCCAGTAATGCCAGCACACTGTCGGCAACAACAATGTTACTGCGGGCCTCGGCAAACGCCCGATAGGCATGTTCAGCATGGCTGTTGTCAACGCCCATGTGCTTCATGGCGTGAGTAAGTGCCTGCTTACGTAGGGCGGTAACATCATGCGCTAATGCTGGCTGCTGCATTAACGCCTGCTCGCGACAGTATTGCCAAAAATCAGCTTCTTGCTCGCGCCATTGCGGCAATGTTTGTAAGTAATCATGTTGCGCCTGCAGTGCAGCCTTAATAACCGGATGATTGTTATACAGCGTGTCATCCAAATCAAAACTGAGCACTTTGGCTTGCTCTAAGGCGCGATTGAATCGAATCATAGTTACTTCTGTTTTTTGGCTCTAGGGTGGGTATTATCATACACCTTGGCAAGGTGTTGAAAGTCCAAATGGGTATAAACCTGAGTGGCGGACAAGCTGCTGTGTCCAAGCAACTCTTGCACCGCGCGCAAATCACCACTGGACTCAAGTACATGCGAAGCAAAAGAGTGGCGTAGTTTGTGTGGATGTACCTGGGCACTAATCCCTTGTTTGACACCCCATTCACGCATGCGCTCACGTACGTGACGAGCAGAAATGCGCAACTTGCGCTGTGATAAAAATAGCGCATCAGAGTCTTGGCCGATCAGCGCTGGGCGTATTTTTAGCCACGAGTTTAATGCGCTAATGGCTTGGCGGCCCACAGGAACAATACGCTCTTTACGGCCTTTACCTAGGACCCGAACTTCTCCGCCACGCACGTCTATATCGGTTACATTTAAGCTCACCAGTTCGCTGATCCGCAAACCACTGGAATACATCAGCTCCATCATGGCTTTATCACGAACCGCAAGCGGGTCATCATCATCAATATCCAACAACTGATGCATCTGGTCTACATCTAAGTTACGAGGCAGGGGCTTATCGAATTTTGGCCCTTTTACGTACTGCGCCGGGTTGTCGTGGTGCTGGTGGTAAAGCTTCAAATAGCGAAAAAAAGCCCGCAGACAACTTAATTTTAAACTGACGGTACGTGCACTTAGGCCTCGTGCTCGCAATGACATGGCGAACCGGCGAATATCATCCGCGCTTAAAGTCAGCCAGCCATCACGCTCTTCATGATAATACCGCGCCACTTCAAGAAGTTGTCGTTGATATTGTTCTAAGGTGAGTGGCGAATATTGTTTTTCAAAACGAAGATAATCACTGTACGACTGGACAGGTGTGGCCCAAGTGTCAGCCATGGTCGAAAATGTTAGCGCCTGCGACTCGCTCATGAAATGGTAGCAAGACGCTCTTGTAATGCTTTCACAAACTCGAAGATAAAAAAGCTGTCCTGCGCGGGCTCAAAATGCAGTTCATCTTCGCTGGCAAACGCGAGCAATGCTAAGGGCGCATCCGGCTCACCAATTAAGTACAATGCCGCGCTCTTGCAGGTATGATTAAAGATCAATGCCTGCTCTTGCTCCGAGAGACGTCCTAGATAATGGCCTTGTGCGTGTAAACGGCTATTTATTAGCGGTTGCAGAGCGTCATTGTACTGAACCAACTTGCACTCGTTAAGCTGCAGTTGCTCGCAAATAAGTTGCTCTAGGCTACTGGCAAGCTCGACAAATTCACAGTCACTCATAAGCTGGCGATGACAGGCACTGAATACTTGGTAAACCTGTTCATTTTGCTTCGCTTGACTTACAAGTTGTTGTAATTGTTCTTGAAGAGCAAGGTTTTGTTCTCTCAATAGCTGCTGCTGGCGCAGTTGTAAGGAAGCGACGCTCTCATGCTGAGAGCCAAAGTTCATACAAGCAAACACGCCCGGATTTTCTAAAAAGAAGTCTGGGTTCTGTTGTAGGTATTCACTGACTTGCTGTGTAGTTAATTCGCTCATAAGGCTATTTGTCCGTCAAAAACATGCTCTGCGGGACCCGTCATCTTGACTGGATGACCTTCACCTTGCCACCGTATTTGCAAAGCTCCGCCTGGTAGGTCGACCTTGACGTTGCGCCCAAGCTTGCTTTGCAACTGGCCGACAACGGCGGCTGCACATGCACCGCTGCCACAGGCTAAGGTTTCACCTGCGCCACGCTCCCACACTCTGAGTTTAATATGAGACTCGTCAATAATCTGCATAAAACCGACATTGGCACGCTTTGGAAAGCGTTCATGCTGCTCAACAGCTGGACCTAGGGTGTGCACCTCGGCGGCAGTAATGTCTTCAACCTCGATCACACAGTGTGGATTACCCATCGATGCGGCGCCCATAAATAATGTATGTTCTTGGTGGCGAAGAATATACGTTAGCTCACGCTTATTGGCTTGCAGCGGTATATCTTTGGGCTCTAATATTGGCTGCCCCATATTGACCGTCACTTGCCCGTCTTTTTCAATATACAGCGTCATATTGCCGCCTTTAGTAGAAACGGTGATTTTATGACGATTAGTGAGTCCCTTCATACGTACGAAGCGAGCAAAACAACGTGCGCCGTTACCGCATTGTTCAACCTCGTTGCCATCGGCGTTAAAGATGCGGTAATGAAAGTCTAAATCCGGTGAATAAGGTGCTTCCACCATCAGCAGCTGGTCAAAGCCAACGCCAAAATGGCGATCCGCCAAGCGCTTGATCTGGTCTCGGGAGAGAAAAATATTTTGGGTAACATTGTCCACGACCATAAAGTCATTACCCAAACCATGCATCTTTGAAAAGTTAACTAACATAACGCTTTATAATCGCTCACTCTATGCTGTTACTATGCCTACAAAGTTGCGCCAAGGCCATTGCTTTTACTGCTGTGGCGACGGCTCTGCGTTATCGTTTGCGGTTTCCTTGGCATTTAGCGGTGTTTCTGCTTGTTGGTTATCTACTTGTTCTTGTTGTGGCAAATAGAGCGCGCCGCTTTGACCACACGCACTGAGAAGCGTTAAGCTGGAGGCTGCAAGGATACGAAGCAAACGATGACTTTTGTACATAGCGATTCGATAGATAATTAATATGACTCGTTTTATAATCGCAGAGTAACAGAAAATACAAAAAATGTAGTCGTTGCTGTTGAATTATTTCCCATCGAACGTTACTGCGAGCATATAGGAGCGCAGCCACAATGAGCGAAACCACCATGACCGATACCGAATACCATCAGTTAGCCGATGCCTTGATGCTAACAATAGAAGAGCAGATAGACGATATTGATGCGGATTTAGATTATGAGTCTGCAGCTGGCATATTAGAAATTATCTTTGCTGATCGCAGCAAAATCGTCATTAATAAACAAGCGCCATTACATCAAGTTTGGGTCGCTACTAAGTTTAACGGACACCATTTTGAACTACGCGGCGATACTTGGATTGATAACCGCTCTGGTGCGGAATTTTGGCAGTTTATGTGTGATGCGGCGAGTAAACAAGCGGGTGTTGAAATCCGCTGGGAGCATGATTAAGTGAGTAGCTTTGACGGCGTGAGTGTGTTTGATGCGCCAGAGCACAAATGTACAGTTATCTGGCTTCACGGTTTAGGCGATTCTGGTGAAGGGTTTGCACCTGTTGCTGCACACTTAAACCTACCAGCCGAGCTCGGGGTCAAGTTCCTCTTCCCACACGCCCCGGTGCAAGCGGTGACCATCAATGGTGGTATGGAGATGCGGGCTTGGTACGACATCAAATCTCTTGATCTAGATAAACGTGCAGATGCCCAAGGTGTGCAACAATCGGCGCAAAGTATCAGTGCATTAATAGACGAGCAGATAGCGGCCGGGATCTCTGCGGATAAAATTATTTTAGCTGGCTTCTCTCAAGGGGGAGTTATCGCCTTACACTTAGCGCCGCGTTACCATCATAAGCTGGCCGGTGTTATGGCGCTATCAACCTATATGTCTGAGCCTGAGCGCTTAACGGATGAGGCCCGCCATCGCGATCTTAATATTTTCATGGCTCATGGCGATTTTGACAATGTGGTGCCTTTAGAAGCAGGTAAACAAGCCTATACTTACCTGCAAAATGAAGGCATGAACGTATCTTGGCAATCTTACGCTATGGCCCACCAAGTCTGTGATGCCGAGCTGCACGCTATTCGACAATGGCTGCTTGAGCGACTAAGTTAATAATGATTCAGGAACAACGGTAATGGGACAAAAAATCGTGATCACAGCGAATATGAATAACAGGACTCAACGTATTGAGCGCAAGGAAGTGCAATATCAATGGCATTGGCGCCGCATCGTTGGTGCTGCAACGCTTGGTTTGTGTTCTGTGGCTGCGATTTGGTACCTAGCATTTACGCCTGCCAACGCCGAGCAGGGCGAGGTGAATACGGCGTCCTCCGATGGTATACAGAGTCAGGCTGAAGCGCCCAATGAAAGTGCGCAAGAGGTCACGGTTGCAAAAGCAGCACCCGTCGCGTCAGCTGCGCAGGCAACAGTGCAATCGAGCCAGCCCCACAAAGAAGATGAAGTAGAGGCTGACTCAAAGAGCGCCATGGTGGAGTCTGAGCAAATGCTGGTGGCACAAGTGAGTACCAGTGAAACGAGCACTGTTGAGAGCTCCACTTCCGTGTCCTCAACTGAGGCACAGGCGAATGACACGACAGTGGATGCGCCTGCGCCCGAGAGTGAGTTTAATACTGAGGCTAAAGTAGCAAGCTTGTCTCAAGGCACCAAAATTGACACCGACAAGGTAAGCCGAGCGGTGCTCACAACCGCTGTGCAAGACCGTGAACCGATTAACTCTCTTGGCCAAGAAGTAAAAACCAGTGACTTCCAGCAACAGCTGTTTTTCTTCACCGAATTACATGGTTTACAAGGACAAAAAGTAAAGCATGTGTGGTACTTTAATGACCAAACTATGGCCAACGTTGAGCTCGGTGTTCATACCACTCGTTACCGTACCTTCTCGTCCAAGAACATCATGCCAAGCCAGCTCGGCACATGGCGAGTAGAGCTGAGAGACGAAAATAATAAACTATTGGCTACCCGAGCATTTCGCTTGGTTGGCTCACGATAAATTCGAAGTAGGAATTTCATGACCAATTCGACCGCGCGAGTGCGTATTGCTACTCGCAAAAGCGCGTTAGCGCTATGGCAAGCTGAGTTTGTAAAAGCGCAACTAGAGCGTCATCACAGGGGTATTACCGTAGAGCTCGTCACCATGACCACCAAGGGTGACATTATTCTTGATACGCCACTGGCAAAAGTGGGTGGAAAAGGCTTGTTTGTTAAAGAGCTTGAGCAAGCGATGCTGGATGGTCGCGCTGATATCGCTGTGCATTCAATGAAAGATGTCCCGGTAGAGTTTCCCAAGGGTCTCGAGTTACACACCATCTGTGAGCGTGAAGACCCTCGTGACGCCTTTGTTTCGAATACGTTTGATAACATTGATAGCTTGCCTGCAGGTGCTATCGTCGGCACGTCCAGCCTACGCCGGCAGTGCCAACTTAAAGAGCAGCGCCCAGATTTAGAGGTGCGTGATTTACGAGGTAATGTGAACACCCGCTTGGCTAAACTAGATGATGGTCAATATGACGCCATTATTCTTGCTGCGGCCGGTTTAATACGGTTGCACATGCCCGAGCGTATTCGCAGTTATATCAGTGCTGAGCAATCACTCCCTGCCAATGGCCAAGGGGCTGTGGGTATCGAGTGTCGCAGTGATGATACGGCGATTAAGGCATTGCTAGCACCGCTGGAGCATCGCGAAACCCGGATTCGAGTTGATGCCGAGCGAGCGATGAATCGTCGACTTCAGGGAGGCTGCCAGGTACCAATAGGAGCCTATGCCGAGCTCAACGAAGATCACGTTTATTTACGTGGTTTAGTGGGTTCGGTGGATGGTCAGCAAATTTTACGAGCTGAGATCTCCGGTCCCGCTTCTGAAGCTGAGCAGCTTGGTATTTCGCTAGCGGATGACCTGTTAGCGCAAGGGGCGGGAAGTATTCTTGCCGAAGTATATGGCGAACTAAAATAATACGGATTTATTACTATGGCGCATATTGTGGTCACCCGCCCTCAAGGCAAAGGAGAAGCACTCGCTGAGCTGTTGATTGCTGCAGGTCATCGCGTCAGTACCACACCTGTGCTGCAGATTGACTATCTCTCAGTCGACGCAAATCAGCTGGCTACCCTCGATGAGGCTGATATCGCTATTTTTGTGTCGCAAGATGCTGTGCAAGGATTGTATCAACAGCGCGATGCCTTACCCGCCAATTTGGCTTGCTTTGCGGTTGGACCCACGACCGCTCAAGCCCTTGAACAGCAATTCTCATGTAATGCCAAGGTGCCAAAAAAACAGCATGACTCTGAAGGGTTATTGAGATTACCCGAGCTGCAGAAGGTTGAAGGCAAAACAGTCGTGTTAATCAAAGGCCGAGGTGGGCGCACTTTGATTGCCAAAACGCTGAAAGACCGAGGTGCTTTTGTTAACTCACTGGTGACTTACGAGCGCAAAGCTGTCAAGGGTAGCAGCAAGGCATGGTTACAGCAGTGGCAGCAGCAGGGTGTTGAGGCGTTGGTAATCACCAGTAACAGTGGTGCAGATGCTATTTTTGCTTGCCAAGATGAAAGCCTGTTACAGTGGCTTAAATCAAGGCAATTTTATATTGTAAGTGAGCGCACTAAGGCGCACCTAGTGAAGCTTGGGGTGAAAGGCGAGCAAATTAAGGTTGCAGCCGATGTCGACAACGAGGCCATTGCCGCATGTATTGGTGCCGAGCAGGAAGGAAACATGAGCGAACAACCAAAAAACACACCAAAGAGTGAGCCTGCGCCAAGCGCAACACAACCTAAAGCAGTACCATCACAGAGTAAACCAATGACACAAAAAATAAGTAAAACAGCCGTTCTAGCGTTGCTGGTGGCATTGGCTGCGGCTGGGGTAACTGGATATCAATATTGGTTACAACAGCAGGCGCAAGACCAAGAACAGAACCAACTACAACAGCATTTAGAGCAGCTACAAAGCGATAATCAAGCGCTCAACCAACGCCTCGAAGCATTGGCCAACGCTCTGCAACAACAGCAACATAGTGCTCAGCAATGGCAACGACAGTTTAGTGATAGGGTTAATGGCGAGCTAAGTGCTAATCAACGTGCCGTAGCTGGGCAAATAGAGCAAGCCATTGATGGCTTGAACAATCAGGAGCAACCGCCGTTAGACATCAACGAAGTGAAGCGCTTGGTCGCCATGGCTGATTTTCAACTTTGGTCGGAAGCAAACTACGCAGGCGCTGCAGCAACGCTGAAGCGACTCGATGCATTACTGGCAAGTTATCCTGGCAATGCCCAATTAAGGCGCGCTATTCACACTGATTTACAGCAGCTGGCCAGCATCGAAGTGGCCGATGTTGAAGCGGTGGTGCTTCGACTTCACGGCCTTGGTGGTCAGGTCGATAAGTTACAATTTAATATGGTTGAATTGGCGCCTACCGAAAACAATGGCGAGCAATCACAGGCATTGTCGGACAATGTATCTGATTGGCGACGCAATTTAGCTGCAACCTGGGATAAGCTGGTGGATGATTTTATAAAAGTGCGCAAGCGCGAGGCCGCTATTGAGCCATTATTAGATAACCAGCAGCAGCGACTTATTAAACAGCGACTTCACTTTTATCTCGATCAGGCAGGCTTTGCCGCTAGCCATAAACATCCCAAGTTGTATACACAAGCTCTGCAAAGTGCCGCCGAGATTGTCACGCGTTACTTTAACCTGCAACAACCGCAGACCAGCCAGTTTTTGGGTCAGCTTAAACAGCTACAATTAAAAACCTTGGTTCCTCAGCAGCCAATTACGCTCAGCTCTGTCCAGGTTGTGGGGGAGTCTTAATATGGCGCGTTTATTAATTGTTTTTATTGTTATTGCTGCAGTTGCAGCGATAGCGCCTTGGCTGATAGACGAGAAAGGTTATGTTCTTATTGCGTTCGGTCAGTGGACTGTAGAGGGAAGCATTGTAAGCTTCACCATTCTTACCGCCTTGGTGCTGTTTCTTGGCTACCTAATTTACAGCTTGGTGCGCTATGGCTGGGGCAGTTACCGCAATTTGCGTCATGGCTTTTTCGCGCGCGCGAAAGAGCGCAAACAGGCCGTATTGGAACAAGCGATTTGGGCGTTGATTAATGACGACATGGAACAGCTGCAACATACATTGAGCAAAGGCAAGGTGGAAGACCATTGGCAGGATTTTGCATTGGCAATGCGCGCCAAAGCAAGTTTGCGTCAAGATAAGCCAGATCTAGCCCTTAACTTGCTTGATGAACTCTCGGATACCAACCGTGCGAAGCCGGCAGCACTGTGGTTAGAGAGCCACTCAGATGCAGAGGTATTAGCGACCTTACGGCAACAGTGTAATAGTAAAAAAGCGACATCACAGCAGCTAAATTTGTATGCACAGGTGCTACTAAGATTACGCAAGTACAGTGAATTTGCAGAGCTAGTGCCGCGTTTGGTGAAATCACAAAGTCTTAATGAATACCAATGGGACTGGGCGCTACGACAATATTTCCAAGGAGCAGATAAAACTCAGCTCGATAAGCGCCAAAGTGAGCTGCCAAAGCATATCCGTGAGGCGGCGCATACACACTATTTACGTGCTGTTGTGCGCATAGGCGACATTGCGTCGGTGACTGATGCCCTGAAGAAGTTATTGAAACGCGGTGAATATTCGCAATTATTGTCTATCCTTAGTGAGATAGAGCAAGGTGACGTTGAAGCGCTGCAAAAGGCACTGCAACAAGAGCTGAAGAAGCAACCTGACGAAGCAGAAATGCTATTGTGCCTCGCTTACTTGGCACAAAGCCAAGGAGAGCATGACCTCGCATCGCGTATTTTCGATAAGGTGCTAGCACAACAACAAACCCTGCCTCATCCGCAGCGTGCGATGCGTAGTTATCGCGCAACGCAGCAAGCTGAAAAAGCATTATTGGTTCTCGATCATAGCTAAGACTTAAGACCAGAAGCAGGGAAGGTAATGAAGAATCTCTTTAACTTAACCTTTGTAGTAGCACTGGGTTACTTCATTACTGGCTTTTTAAGCAACGCGCTACTGGCTATTGATGGCTATGCGGTGGCTTCCTGGCCCCCCTCAGGAATAGCGTTAGCGGCATTATTGATTGCAGGGCGGCGAGCGTTGGTTGGCATTGTGCTTGGCGCGTTGATGACCAACTTACTTCACCTTGAAGTGGTCGCCGACATCTTACACTGGCAGGTTGCTTTGCATGCGGCCTCTGTGACCGCAGCTTCAACTGCTCAGGCCTTTCTAGGTTACTGGGTCATCACTCGAATAATAAAAGCGCCTCTGGATCTCTCAGACCTCAAACTGACCATTACCAGTATTATTTTCGGTGGACCAGTTGTTTGTGTCTTCGCCGCTGCAGTGGGTACTGAGCTGCTTATCACTAATGGGGTTATTCCTGAGGTGGCGCGATGGGACAGCTTCGTCACTTGGTGGATAGGCGATAGCATAGGAGTTATGATTTTTACACCGTTGTTGTTGGCAGGCTTCAACTTCGCGGTGATGCGTCATCGCTTACAAGTGATTGTGCCATCCATGGTGATTTATGCGGCCATTAGCCTGACCTTTTATGCTGCTGCAACCAATAAGCACAATAAAGACCAAGAATTATTCCAAGCTCAAGCTCAGGTCGTTGTTGACCAATTCGACGAAATTCTTACTCGCCTGCGGGCCAATACTCAAGTGCTAGCATCCTTCATTGGTAATCAACAGTCGGTGACTCGTGGCGAATTTCGTGAGTTCACGGCTAAACAGATGAATTACAACCCAGAAATAAACGCGCTGGTGTGGATGCCTAAAGTAAAAAGCCAAGATATCGACCAGTTTGAACAATCTACCACGGTGGAAATGAGCAACCCTTTCAAAGTGTTTGCCCGCTATGAGCGCGACACCAATAACGGCGCACACTTTCCGGTTTACTACGGCCACTTTTCTCAGGGAATGCGACAGGTTTTTGGTTTAGATATCAGTGCTGAGCCTTATTTTAAGCATCTTCAAGCTTATAAAGGTGAACTCTTCGTCACTGATACCTTTGCGCTAGAAAGTAGCCCTCAAGGAGACTTAGGGTTTTTGGTGTTGTCGCCTGTCAGAACCAAAGATAAAAGTATCAGAGGGTATGTGGCTGCGGTGGTTAGCTTGCCCTTGTTGTATCGCTCGGCGATGGCCAACCTGACCTTCAATAATGTTGGGGTTGAGCTGGTGGATATGAGTGCGCAGCCTCATAAAGTTATTTTACCTTTAGCGCAGTCCGGACCCGTTATCATGCGTCATGACTTTGCGATCGCTAA
This sequence comes from Pseudoalteromonas ruthenica, assembly GCF_008808095.1. NCBI lineage: Bacteria > Pseudomonadati > Pseudomonadota > Gammaproteobacteria > Alteromonadales > Pseudoalteromonadaceae > Pseudoalteromonas > Pseudoalteromonas ruthenica. Next base: position 61,736 of record NZ_CP023396.1, read on the forward strand.
CCGCCAATGGCAACTTAATTTGCACCGTCAAGGAATAGCCCACGCATGGTCTGGCTACTGGTATGCACAGGTCATAGGCATGTTGTTTGTGTGGTTACTAATTACTTTTTTAATCGCCATTACCGGCAGTAATATTCGGGTGCGTGACCAAGTAGCAAAACAAACCCGGGTGTTACGAGAAGAAAAAGCCAAAGCTGATAGTGCCAATGACGCTAAGTCTCAGTTTCTGGCTAACATGAGCCATGAAATTCGTACGCCAATCAATGGCATTAAAGGTTTGCACTATTTAGCGTTGCAACAACAAGATTGGCCACAAGCACAGCAATATATCACTCAAGCCGACAGTGCTCTGAGCGTATTACTTCGGGTGCTCAATGATATCCTCGACTTTTCGAAAATGGAGGCGGGCAAACTAGACTTGTATCAAGAGCCTTTAGAACTTGAAGAGCTGTGCAAAGAACTAAAACACCTTATGAGTGTGGAAGCGGGTAACAAAAGTTTAGTGATTGACTATGAAATTAACGAGGGAGTGAACCCTGTATTCCACACCGATGCAATTCGCTTGAAGCAAGTGTTATTAAACCTATTAAATAATGCCGTTAAATTCACCCAGCAAGGGGCGATCCGCCTAAAGGTAGACGAACACGATAACGAGCTTTGCTTTAGTGTCACGGATACCGGCATGGGCATTCGCGAAGATATTCAAAAGCAATTGTTTAAGCCCTTTTCTCAAGCCGATGGCTCCACCTCGCGACGCTTCGGCGGCACAGGGTTAGGTTTGAGTATCTGTCAGAAACTGGTCACCTTAATGGGCGGGCGTATTTCCCTAGAAAGTGAAGAGGGGCTAGGCTCGTGTTTTCGTGTCTATCTTCCCAAACAGAGCCCTTTAGCTGTGCGTCCAGATGTGCCCAAGGCGAAAGAGCAAGCCACTTTGGAGTTAGACCTCACCGGCGTCGCTATTTTGTTAGTTGAGGATAACTTATTAAACCAACAAGTTGCCAAAGCCATGCTCGAGGGCAAAGGAGCTCAGCCTGATATTGCTAATGATGGTGTCGAGGCTATTGAGATGGTGAGTGAAAACCACTACGACCTAGTATTAATGGATATTCAAATGCCGAACATGGATGGTTTAACCGCAGCTAGAGCTATTCGCAATGAGCTACTGCTAGACGACTTGCCAATTATTGGGCTCTCTGCCAATGCTCAAGAGCATGACTTTAAGCTAGCTGAGCACTACGGCATGAATGATTATGTGGTCAAACCCATAGACGCGGAGCGGCTATTTAGTAGTATCGCCATGCAATTAAAACAGCACCCAGCGAAGCAGCACGCGTAGCTTGAATTTATCCCTCAAGTGCGTATGATCCGCGAAATTTTATCGAAACCTAGGGGGTCATTATGATCAATCGCCAGTTACCATTGCTCGACTTACACCGCCACCTTGATGGCAATGTGCGTGCCAAAACAATTTTAGAGCTTGGTCAGCAGTTTAATCTTGACCTTCCAGGCAGCGATCTTGAATCGCTACGCCCTCATGTTCAGGTAATCGAGGTTGCACCAGACTTAGTCTCATTTCTGGCTAAGCTGGATTGGGGAGTGAAAGTGTTAGGGGATTATGACGCCTGTCGTCGTATTGCTATTGAAAACGTCGAAGACGCAGCTGCACAAGGTATTGACTATACCGAGTTGCGCTTTAGCCCCTATTACATGGCGATGAGTCATGGTTTGCATCCGCAAGGTGTAGTAGAAGCGGTGGTTGATGGTATCCACAGCGCGGTGCAAGAGCATGACGTTCAAGTCAACTTAATTGGCATTTTATCGCGTACCTTTGGCCAGCAAAAGTGCCAGCAAGAACTCGATGCCATCTTAGCCTTCAAAGAGCACATGGTCGCCGTTGATTTAGCTGGTGATGAGTTGGGCTTCCCCGGGGAGTTGTTTGTTGATCACTTTAGGCAAGTTCACAAAGCCGACTTGCGAGCGACTATTCACGCTGGCGAGGCCGAAGATTCACGCAGTATCTGGCAAGCCATTGAAGGATTAGGGGCTGACCGCATCGGCCATGGCGTTAACGCCGCTAAAGACCCCAAGCTGATGGATTATTTGCGCGATCACCGTATCGGAATTGAATCTTGCTTGACCAGTAACGTACTGACCAGCACAGTAGCTCAAATTGATACACATCCGCTCAAACAATTTTTAGAGCATGGCATTTTGGCTAGCATCAACACCGATGACCCAGCGGTGCAAGGCATCGAGCTTGCTAATGAATATCAGCATGCTGCCTACCAAGCCGGCCTCAGCCAAGAGCATATCACTCAGGCCCAAGAAAACGCCCTGACTATCGCTTATTTAAGTGACGCTGATAAAGCTGCATTAAAAGTGAAAGCGGCGCAGCGTTCATAAATTAGGCTGCATTGCAGCTTTGATAGCTGCGACTTAGCGCATGTAAAACCTGAGTACGGCTAATGATGCCTATCACTTTGTTTTGCTCCACTACGGGGTATTGCTTGGGTTTATGAGGTTGTTGCATTTTTAGCGCAACCTCCAGCAGTGGCGTCTGTGTGGATGTTGTGAGCGCATCTTGGTGCATCACATCAGCCACTGTAATGCGGCCATCACAAAAATAGCTATTGATGGTCAGCGGTGCCAGACAATCCTGCTCCGACAAGTAACCCACCAACTGTTGTTGCTCATCAACAACAGGTGCGCCTATAACCTGGTGTTTCTTGAGCAGCGCAATGGCCGCTGTTAGTTCCAAGTCTGGGCTGAGAGAAAGAAAACTGCGGCTCATAACATGGTGTACTTTTAAATCGAACATAATCTGTCACTCCTTTAAGTCTTAGGAGCAGTGTAGGCTTGTCTTTTTGATAGGTAAAAGGGAATAAATAAATGGAAGCGTTCGATCTAATGGATGGTTGAGTGAGAGTTAGCCCTACATCGGTGGAATGTAGGGCTTTAGCTTGCTGCCTCTATTTGATAAAAGCAAATGCGTCGGCAAACATATATTCGCGCTGGGCACCATGCTCTATGAAGTCGTCGCGTACAATGCCTATCATGTCGAAGCGTCCCGCCATATAAATAGAGTAAGGCTCCAAGGAAACAATGTCTTTCATCACCGCGTGGTGCACAAGGCCGGTATGACCATGCCATTCACCTTGAGGCTGCTCAACCACCGGGATAAAAGTGAAGTTACTGCGTTTAGCTGCCCACTGCTGCATTTCCTCTTTGGCATATAAAGCATCTTCATGCTTGACACCCCAGTAAAAAAAGACGGGACGGTCACAGTCAATTTCAGCTAGGTGGTCGGCCATTGATTTTACGTATGAAAAACCGGTGCCACCGGCTAACAATACCACCGGACGGGTGCAGTCGATGCGTAACTGCGATACGCCTAAACCTACTTCTATCAGCGCTTGGGTGCCATTTTCATGGTGCTGGCGCAAATGATCGAGGGCTTGCATCGCATAGCTATCAGCGCCCGATGCGCCGATATGCAGCTCAATTTGCTGTTTTTGGCTTGGGCGGCTGGCGATAGAGAAGGCGCGCTTATCTTTCTCGGCTAAAACGAGCTGCAAGTAGTGACCCGCTTCAAACTCAGCTGGCTGCTCTGGTGCCAAGACAACCTTGGAAACAAATTCTGTCAGTGGCGTGATGCTTACCACATCCGCTTTTAGTGTTTGCATGATTAACCTTTATGATTTTAGCTGCGCCACAGCGTATCACATAAGCGGCTGTGGCGATAAGTCTGCACTTTAGTCGATACCTAGGGAATCCCAGATTTCGTCAACGCGTTGTTTGACCTTGTCATCCATAACGATAGGCTCACCCCATTCGCGATCCGTTTCTCCTGGCCACTTATTGGTTGCGTCCATGCCCATTTTCGAACCTAAGCCAGAAACAGGTGAAGCAAAGTCGAGATAATCGATCGGGGTGTTTTCCACTAGGGTGGTGTCACGAGCGGGGTCCATACGGGTGGTGATCGCCCAAATGACATCATTCCAGTCGCGTGCGTTGACATCGTCATCACAGACAATGACGAACTTAGTGTACATAAACTGGCGTAAGAACGACCAGACTCCCATCATTACTCGTTTTGCATGTCCTGGATACTGCTTTTTCATGGTCACTACGGCCATGCGGTATGAGCAGCCTTCTGGGGGCAGGTAAAAATCGACTATCTCTGGGAATTGCTTTTGCAGTATAGGTACAAATACCTCGTTCAGGGCGACGCCTAAAATAGCCGGCTCATCGGGTGGGCGGCCAGTATAGGTGCTGTGATAAATAGGATTTTCACGGTGCGTAACATGCGTCACCGTCATAACAGGGAAGTCATCGACCTCATTGTAATACCCGGTATGGTCACCATAAGGCCCTTCTGGGGCGCGCTCGTCCTGAGCAATGTAACCTTCAAGCACGAATTCGGCACTAGCGGGAACCTGTAAATCATTGGAAACGGACTTGACCACTTCGGTCTTACCGCCACGAAGTAAACCTGCAAAGGCGTATTCACTCAGAGTATCGGGCACAGGTGTTACCGCCCCTAGTATGGTGGCAGGGTCGGCTCCGAGGGCAACCGACACCGGGTAAGGTTCACCCGGATGCTCTTTACACCACTCTTGAAAGTCAAGCGCACCACCGCGATGGGATAGCCAACGCATGATGATTTTGTTTTTCCCCAGTAATTGCTGGCGATATATACCGAGGTTCTGACGTTTCTTGTACGGGCCCTTGGTAACGGTTAGGCCCCAAGTGATCAACGGTGCAGCATCACCCGGCCAGCAGTGCTGAATGGGCAGGCGGGTTAAATCTACTTGCTCCCCAGCTAATACTACTTGTTGGCATGGCGCTTTCTTCACTTCCTTCGCTGGCATGTTAAGCACTTGCTTGAACACCGGCAGCTGGCCTATGGCTTCTTTAATACCTTTCGGGGGCTCAGGCTCTTTTAAAAAGGCCAACAGCTTACCTACTTCACGCAAGGCCTCTACATTATCTTGGCCCATACCTAGGGCTACGCGTTCAGGAGTGCCAAAGAGGTTAGCTAATACCGGAATGTCGTAACCTTTGGGGTTTTCAAATAATAGGGCCGGGCCTTTAGCGCGCAATGTGCGATCGGCTATTTCCGTCATTTCCAGGTAAGTATCGATGGGCTGGCTAATTCGTTTGAGCTCGCCGCGCTTTTCCAATAACGCGATAAAGTCGCGAAGATCTTTATATTTCATTACGCCTCGTTAAGCCTGAGTGTTTGCAGCATTATACTGTAACCCAATGGAAAAGCGATCAGTGGCTACGGTGACACTGCCAGGTTTCATTTCCTATCATTAGCATTGCTTCATCGCCCTTGCCCCAGAAGGTCATCTCACCGTTAGTATATTTACTCCCGGAGGCTGAGCGTTCTCCCGATAAACTGTAAGTATCGCCGTCAAGCGTTAATGTGGCCGTGCTGTCGTTATATTCGACCTTTAATACCGATCCAGAGTCACACCGATAGCTAACGCCAACGGAATTGTCGGATGGCTCTATGGATAACTCTGAACATGCAGATAACAAAGTGACAAGTAATAATATTATTAGGGAGGGCTTCATAAGTGAAAGACTCCTATTTTGTGGACAACTACAGTGTAGCGTATGCACTTAACTGGGCCTATTACCCTTTTTTAGGATTTATTGAAGCTGCGTTAGCTCACCGTCTTTTTGCTATGACTTGAGCGCCCGACCCTTGGAGTGAGCGACGATAAATAAAGTTATCAGCACAAACAAAAAATCGCGGGCGCATTCGGTGCTGGTATTGCGCTAAATCCGCATCGCATACAACGTTGGGCTAGAGACTGGCGTTTGTGCTGATGTTAGCGACCTTTTCATCTAGTCCGTAGCTGGAACCATGATTGCTATCGCGGTACACTCTTGTAACTTATTTAACAAAAATAAAAAGTACTACTTTTAAAATGCATTTCATGGAGTGAAATAATGAAATTATTTATTGCCCTGCTGTTGGGGCTTGTTAGCACGGCCGTTGGTGCCGAGGAAGCCAAAACAGAGCTTATTCCCCTAGAACATTTCTCCCGTAGCGCACAGTACCATTCTCTTAAATTATCTCCCGATGGCGCCTACTTAGGGGCGATGACCAAAAAAGAGGGCAAGGATGTTCTGTTTATTCTTGATACCGAAAACTTCAAAATGCATCACGGCGTCAGTTTTCCCGGCAATGCACAGGTTGGCGATTATCAGTGGGTCAATAATGAGCGCGTGGTGTTAAGCAAAGAGTATTTGCAAGGCTGGAAAGATCATCCTGAGTATTATGGTGAATTATTTGGCGTAAACGTCGATGGTAGCCGCTCTAAATATCTGATGGGCTATCAGGGGGAGCAACAGACGGGCTCGCGTTTACGTAAGGCGACCTCCGTATACGGCACCTCTTATATTCTTGACCCATTGGTTGATGATGAGCGACATATGCTGGTGGTTACCTACCCTTGGACTGGCAGCAAGGAGCCGCATACCATCGTTTATGAAGTGGATGTGTATCGCGGGTTGCGCCGTCAGGTCACCCGTTCACCGTCGCGTATGGCGCAGTTTTTAACTGACGAGCAAGGACGCTTGCGGGTATCGGTCTCCACTGATAATGACACCGACCAAGAGATTCACTTACGTGACCTTGATGAGGGTCAGTGGGTTGAGCTTGAGCGCGGGGCCATAGGGTTGTCAGATATCAAGTTGCATGGCTTTAACCAAAAAGGGGATGTGGTGTACGCCAGTGCCTCTAAAAATGGTGAACCAGCAGGCCTTTATAAGTTGAACTTAGAGACTAAAACCCATGAATTGGTCTATCAAGAAGAGCATGTCTCTCCTAGCAAGGTATGGGTTGATGAGGTCGATAAATCGGTATTCGCGATTGAATATGAAGCGCAATATCCTAATTATGCTTTTGTCGATAAGAATGCGCCTATGGCAAAGCGTCTTAAGGGTCTTTTGCAAGCAGTTCCTGGACGGCAAGTACGCATTATCAGTAGCACCGAAGACGGTAACCTGAGTGTGGTGTGGACAGGTAGCGATCGTCACCCCAGTAGCTTTTACCTGTTTAATGCCAGTACCAACGAATTGAAGTTTTTGTTCTCGTCGCGGCCTTGGATTGATACTACGCAAATGTCACAAACCAAGCCCATTCAGTATACTGCGCGTGATGGGCTGAATATTTACGGTTACTTTACCGTGCCCCATGGTAAGGAATTAAAAGACTTACCATTAGTTGTACTTCCCCACGGCGGCCCCCATGGTCCTCGTGACTGGTGGGGATTCGATCCCGAAGTACAGCTCTTGGCTAGCAGAGGCATAGCTGTGTTGCAGGTCAACTTCAGGGGCTCAGGCGGCTTTGGTGGCAACTTCCAGCGTGCAGGGTATCGCAAATGGGGCAGTGATATTCAGTATGACATCATTGACGGTGTTAACTACGTGGCAGAGCAAGGCTGGGTTGATAAAGATAATATGTGCATCATGGGGGCCAGCTTTGGCGCTTACTCAGCATTGCAAAGCGCTATTATTGAACCCGATATGTTCCAATGTGCGGTGGGCGTAGTCGGGGTCTATGATTTGCCGTTGATGTTTGATGAGGGTGACGTGGCTGCGCGCGATAGTGGCCAGCGCTACTTACGCAAGGTCTTAGGCAACGACAAGAAGCAGCTAAAGGCGTTCTCACCGAGTTACAATGTCGATAAATTAAAGGCGCCCGTACTCATTGTTCATGGAGGAGAAGATCAGCGCGCCCCCATTGAACAGGCCGAGTCTTTGATAGCCGCCTTAGATAAGGCCGAACATCCGTATCAATATGTGTTGCTGGAGGATGAGGGGCACGGCTTTTATAACGCCGAGCACCAACTTCACTATTACCAGCAGATGATCGCGTTTGTCACTGAACACCTTAATTTATAAAAGGTTTAGCTTGTGATTGAGCGATGTAAAAAGGCCCTGTTTTGAAACAGGGCCTTTTAGTAAGAAAATGGCCTACAGCCGCAAGGGCAAGCAGGCCACGGGAACAAACCTAGTGTGCGTGGTCATGCTCATCTTCAGCGATACCTAACCACTGCAATTTACTGGCAGCAAAGTTAAGCTCTTGGGTCGCAGTGATGGCCTGCGACTCTAAGTCCACTTTGTGTAGCATGTTCTCTTGCTGATTGAGCACGTAAAGAGCTTCCTCGTCTGCGGCAACCGCTAACTGGTAGTTCTCTGATACCTCAGAAAAAAGGTTGAAGTGAGTGCTGTGATGCCAGCCTCCATCGCCTTCAAAAACGTGTAAGTCACCGTGATTATCGAGAATAAAGTAAGCACCGTGATGAGCGCTAAAGGTGCTAGCCAAAGCATCGACGTCGGCTTCATCACGCCATAACACTTCGGTCATATCATGATTTTCTGGATCGAGGTTGAACAATCGCTTTGCTGAGGTAATGGCAAGCAGATCATGCGAGTTATGGCTTGCTTTGATGGTGCCAATGCGACCCTCAAGCCCCTCTGGGTTGGCTATCTTATGAGCACTGAAGCTCGTATCTTGCTGCTCTATTAGCAGTACACCATCGCTACACCCAAAGGCGATATGTTCTTCATTTTGCGCGCTGCCGTGGAGCATCGGGCAGGTTGGTGCAAAGCGTAGTTCATGGTGAAGATGATCATCATGGCGGTGAAACAGCTCAACTTGGCTAGGCAATACAGTGTCACTGCTGGCCTCTCGATAGGTTGCTAGCACGTAGTCGCCGCGTATCTGTGCGGCACCATGCATATAAGTAGCAAACTCATGGTGGGCAATTACCTCACCTTCGCCAATATGATGATCGTCAAGTAGGGTGACTGATGCGTTGACCGTGTTTTGTTTATCACCATCGAAAAATAAGGCCGCTTGTTGCTCTGCAGCGTCAAAGTGTGTCGGCTTAGCACCACTAAGTTGTAACGATGACAAGCTAGGGGCTTGCTCGTAAGGGTGCATATGGTCGCCATGGTCTTCGCTATAAACGCCACCATCAAGAAACTCTACTAAGCCTTGGTCTCGCTGGATCAGCGCGGCGTAACGCAATGAGGGTGTAGCGTACATGCCAGATACCACATGCGTTGTCGGTAGTAGCTCGACGAGGCTTAAGTCCTCAGCGTTAAATACGCTTACTTCAGCCTGTTCAGCCGCCGAAATTAACAGGCGTCCGGCAATGTGTTCATCATTATGCTCATGCTCTGAATGCTCTTCAGGTACAGCTTCTGTGGGTTGATTTAGGTCATCGATGCTGTCGCCACAACCCCACAATAATGTCGTCGCAACTAATAATGGTAAATAACGTAAGCGCAAAGCAAGCTCCTTAATAATTATTCTGGCTCCATGTTTTGTTATATAGTAACATTAAGGTGTTATATTGCAACATAACATTGCTTGACGCCGGCTTTTAGTAACAGCTAGGAGTTATCGCTTACTAGCTACAGTGCTTTAGCGCTATTTTAGCTTTAGGATGGTTTTGTTCGGCGGCTCTCTTAAACCACAGACATGCTTGTTGAGTGTCTTGTTCAGTGCTTTGGCCTTTTAAATACATGTCACCTAAGTTGTATTGCGACCAAGCATCACCTTGCTCGGCACCACGCTGAAAAGCGCTCAATGCCTCAGTCCACAAGCCTTGACGAAAATACTCAATACCTTTTTGGTTGGCTTGATTTAATTTAGGCCCTTCGTAGAGAGGTTTTGGCTTAGGTCGTGGACGAACGATGCCGCCGTCAATGTAGATATGCTCTGGGCGACGGGCTGAAATAATCGTGCCCTGCGCAAATAAAGGGGCGAGCTGCTGACGCTCAAGAGAGATGGAATTTGTTAAAAAGTAGCTATCAAGCATTAAATTATCCATGCTGATGGCTTTGTCTGTGCCGCTTTCTCGCTTATAAGTGACACTACTGACTTTGAAAGTGACGGTATCAGGATCAACAGCTTTAACCTGAGGCACTTGATACCCCGGCGCTGCGTCTTTACCAAGGGCACGACTTAAGCCTTGCTTTTCGAAAACGTACACATCCCAAACTTTGGGCGCAGCTAAGTTGGCAGCCATTTGTTGCCCTTGTTGGTGGTTATGATTAACAAGCAAAACCACTAATGCTGCAATAAGCCATAAGCCCAAGCTATGGTAAGTCGCCCAAATGAGCCAATGGCTCAGAGCTGCGCCGGGCCTGCCTAGCGGCATCAAGGGTAAGCCATAAGCACTGAGAACTGAATAGCGGCCAAAGCGTTTATTGATATGAGTCGGAGCGAGTCGCTCGGTGGGGACGGCAGAAACTGGCATACTAACATTCCTTGTTGCGCAAGTATTTTCACACTAGCGCAACTAAAAAATGTTAGCAAGATTTTATTTTGCTTGAATTTTGTCCTTAGCATCGGCGGCCATATAGGCAAAAACGGCATACGCAGCGGTATTTTGCTTTAGCTTATGTGGTTCGATTTTATCTAAGGTGTCATCAGCGGTGTGATGGTAATCAAAGTAGTCGGTGCCGTCTTGATGCAAGGCAAATATAGGGCTCGATTGTGCTCGTTCAAACGGGATTAAGTCCGGCCCTCCTCGGGCTGAGTTTGCGCCGATATAGGTTACATCGAGAGGTCTCAGTTGCTCAGCAATCGCGCGCACTATGGGTAAGGATTGGGCATGCACGTTCGATTCGAACGCATACACGACATCGGCGCCAAAATCCGATTCGGCGGCTGCAACGATGTGATCTAACTCATCACTATGTGCTTTGACATAATCTTTAGCACCCCACAGGCCAAGCTCTTCAGCGGCAAAGAGGACAACACGAATACTTCGCTGTGGGCGTTTCACCGCTGCCACATGCTTTGCTGCTGCCATGGTGATTGCAACGCCTGCGCCGTCATCTAAGGCACCGGTGCCTAAATCCCATGAATCAAGGTGGCTAGCTAAGAGCACGTATTCATCAGGTTTACTATGGCCAGTTATCTCACCAATCACGTTATAGCTCTCGCCCTGTCCTAAATCTTCGGTTTGTATATTGATGTGCACGGTGACTTGTTCGCCGAGTGCGATAAGTCGCGCAATTTGATCGGCATCTGGGTTGGCAATAGCCACATTGGGGATCTTGCTTACCCCTTCTTTATAGTGACTGCCACCGGTATGAGCAAAACGGTGATGGCTGGTGCTGACTGAGCGCATCATATAGCCAATTGCGCCTTTTTGTGCCGCGACAACGGCGCCTGAACTGCGCGCTTTCACTGCAGGCCCATAACCGTTGCCATCAATATCACGGTCCATGCGATAGTTCACATAGGCAATTTTTCCTGCTAGCGAGCCGGCGGGTGCAGCTTGTAACTCTGCCAGCGTTTCAAATAACACGATAGGAGCGGTTAGGCCGTCTTTTGCGGTGCTGACGCTGTTGCCTAAAGCCGTTAGATGCAGTGGCTGCTTGCTAGGAGTGAGTATATGTCCTGATTCATGATAGCGACGCCAGTGTGGGAAATGGGCTTTTTCGAGCCACACTTTATCGAAGCCGAGCCGTTCGAACTGAGCTTTGGCCCAAGCGACGGCCTTTTTATCATTCTCGGTACCCGGCAGGCGAGGGCCGACCTCGGTGGTAAGGGACTCCACGAGCTGCCAACTTAACTCGCTGTTTTGTGCCTGCTGACGAATTTGTGCGGTGTGTTGTAATTGTTCAGTGGTAAATTGCTCTGCGGCTGCTTGCTGTATTGGCGCTAGTGCGAGTAGGGGCAGTGCCAACAAAGAGACAAACTTCATGGTTGTTCCTAGGTCTTGAGATAAAAGTGTATTTAATCACATCCTTACTCATGGTGATAATTTATGCGCTAGGTCGGGAGGGAGGCCGCCAAGAGGCGACCTCTTTATGGTTAGAAGCTGAACTGGACAGCGAGGCGGAAGTTCGTGCCTTCGCCAACAGTGACATTACTGACGCCACCGCCGGCAAGGTAGTCAGTATCAAATAGGTTCTCAATATTGAGTCTTAAGTCAATGTCATTACCGGCAAGCTTAAGCGCGTAGGTAGCACCGACATCGACGCGCGTATACGCATCTTTCTCAACGGTATTGGCACTGTCGGCAAAGCGTTTTCCGGTGTAAAAAACGCCAGCATTAAAGGCCAGGGCATCGTTAAGCTCATAGCGTGACCACAGTGAAGCCGACCACTTGGGTGCATCCGCAGGGCGGTTGCCCTCATAATTCTCGTCACGTTCGTATTGAGCATTTAGATACATAGTGGACGCCATGACGAAAAAACGATCGGTGACCGCGCCCTGTGCGGCGAGCTCTAGGCCCTTATGACGCTGCTCGCCAACCTGTGTAGTGATTGAATCATAATCGGGGTGTTCAACGAGCTCAGTGACTAAGGTGCCGTCTTTACTGATATCAAACAGTGAGCCGCTTAGTAGTAAACGGTCATCGAACAACTGCCACTTAGCACCGAGCTCTATTTGCTCAGAAGTCACAGCGTCAAGTTTCATATTATGATTCTTGTCGGTTTCATTATTGAGCTTATCGGCGCCCTGCGGCTCGAAGCCTTCTGAGTAGCTGAGGTAAATCGTGGCGGTATCCAGTGGGTGGTAAAGTACGCCTAGTTTAGGAAGTACAGATTCATTGTCGGCACCGGTTTTATTTTGCTTATCATAGCGTCCACCAATAGAGACTTGCCACTGTGGGTTCACAGTGATCAAATCCTGAATATAGATACCGTAGTAGTCATATTCTGCGGTGTATAAGCTATCATCGCTTTGATAGCTTACATTGGGGCGGCTTGGCTGTTGCTGCGCGAGCGTGTAATCCACTGCATCTGCGCGGGTGCGAAGCTGTCCATAATAGTAATCTAGACTATTGGCACCAATCAGTAGTTGGTGTTGCATATTGGCCAGCTTAAATTCGCCAACAAAGTCGATGTAGGCGGTAGTAAATTGCCAATCATCAAAGCGATCATAGGGGCGCGAGGTGTAGCTATCACCGACTTGATAGTCGCTCGGTTTGCGCGGTGCTGACTCAAAACGTTGGCGCTCGAACGTTTGCTCGTTGTAGCCTACTTTCACTTGCCACTGGTTGTTAATGAAATGGCGTACATCAAGACCGATATTTTCCACAGTAATATCAGTGAAAGCCCAAGAAAAATCGTAAATCGTTTTATCGTCACCGATAAGCTCGCCATCGTTGTTTAGCCAAGCCCCAGTGTCTAATCCTGTTTTATCATCGGTGCGGTCGTAATGTACGCGTATTAAGGTGTCGTCCGTGAGGTCATAATCTAATACCACAGCGCCCAAAAAGCGGTCTCGTTCGCGTTCTTCGCCGTTGGGGTATTCGCGCCAGAAGTTAACATCTTGCTTGACTAAAACGCCGCGTCCGCGCAGGCGCTCATCTTCGGTTAGTGCAGAGCTTGCATCAAGCATAAAGCGAGTGGAGCCGTGTTGATCGATATCTGCCGCAAGGTTAATAAATTGATTGGCGGTGGGCTTTTTAGTCACCATATTGACCAACCCGCCCGGACCAGACTGACCATAGAGGATACTCGAAGGGCCTTTGATAACCTCAACACGCTCAAGGATTTCAATCGGTTGTTGGTAATGAGACCAATGCTGGTGGCCATCGCGTAAGTAGCCAGTCGATGAACTTAAGCCAAACCCACGCATGTTGAATGTTTCTCGGTTACGCTGTTTCGAGCCCGATGTAAGGCTGGCGTCATTACTCAGTACTTCGCCGAGTGTGGTGGCCAGTTGCTCATTAACGACAGTGTCAGGAATAACAGTCACAGACTGAGCCGTCTCTAGCAGTGAAGTATTTGTGCGTAAGGCGCCTGAAGCGCTATCCACTTTATAGTCGTTAAAATAAGAGCCGACGACTTCGATCTTTTCCATGTTTTCAGTTGCGAGAGTCGCGGTAGGGAAGGCAGCTGCGATTGCTAAGGTGAGCGCGTGGCGGTTCATAATAATTACCTAGATAAAAAACAACGTTGCGCATATTAATGAAAGTAATTATCAATTGCAATTGTTGTTTTTTACTCGTACATATTGAAGTAACTGTTGGTATTCATTATGAATTTGTTGAAAGTCTGCGTTACTGTGGGTGTTTTTATCCGGGTGGTACGCAAGCGCAAGCGTGCGCCATCGCTTTTTTAGTGCCTGCATTTGAATCGGCTGTGACAATTTCCAACGTTTGTTAATACGTGCTAGGGTCGTATCGTCTAAAGTGTTAATGGGCAAGGCTTGCCAAAACTGGTCTAACAAGTCTATAACTTGCTCGCGAGATAAGGCGTAATTCTGCCAATTGAGGTAATATTCTCGCAATGAATCGTTGCTGCTAGGTCGTTGTTTTGGGTGGCCGTAAACGAGCTGAATATGTAAACTAGATATGGACAAATAGCAGTCGCTTTTGAGCAATTCATCTTGCAGCTGAAACAGTGCATTCATAATGATGAAGTTGCGTTTAGCTAAATCGGCCATGGAGTCTTCATCAAGGCGGCCAAGGTGACCGTGTGCTCTTAATTGGCTAGCCAGGGTATGGACTTTCCAACTTTGACCGTCCGTTAAGAGCGCTAAAATAGGCTCTATGAGTGGGTTGTAATGTGAGTCGTCCATAATAAAACCGTTAACGTAATTGAGATTGCCCAGCGTAGGGTGTACAGGGTTTAAAATACAGTGAAATGGAATATGTCGCAAAGGAAGCTCCCTCGGTTACTGGTGTGTATCCAGTTACTTGTATGCTCACTTTTTACTAGCCTGAGCTATGGTGATGCGCTGATTGACGATATTCGCTCCCAACCTCAGCAATTACAACGCGATTACGCCATCAGCAAACTCGCTCAACCTCTTTCTGAACCTCAACAATTAGCGGTCAATGCCTTTATCGCCAAACAGTTTTTTTGAAGACAGTAACTACGAAAAGGCGGCTCGCTACTATTTACGCGCGGAGCAACTAGCTGCAAAACACGGCACGGTAATTGAGCATTCGCGATATGCACAGATGCAAGGCGTTAGCCACTACTACCGGGGTCAAGATTTAACCGCTATCGAAGATTATCTTCGCGCCATCGAGATCATCGAGCAAATCGACAAACCCATTATTGCGGCGCATTTATATAATAATATTGGCCTGGCTTATTCTGGCGCAGACCAAATCGAAGCGGCCATCGCCTCCTATTCAAAGGCAAAAGAGCTTTACGATGAATATGGCGACGAGTATGACCAAGTTAATATCATGCACAATATCGCTGTTGCTTATATGGACTGGTACCGCTTCGAAGCTGCATTTGATATTTATGAGCAAATAGGTGATAGCTTTGAGCGTTTGGGGGATACCATAGGGCAAGCGCAAATGGAGACTAACTTAGGCTCTATTTACCAATCACGTATGGATTTCGAACAAGCAGAAATTTACTACCAAAAGGCTCTGGTGAAGTACCAAGAAAATGGCGACCGCCCAAACCATATTGTCAATCTTATTCGCTTAGCTGAATTAAACTTTGTGCAAGGGCGTTTTGATGCCGCTTATACGCAAATGCGTGACGCCCAAGCGCAGGCTGAGGTAATGGATAATTTGCATTACAACAGCAATATTAAAGAAATTGAAGCCAAGTTGCTGTTCGCTAAAGGTCAATATAAACAGGCACAGCAAGCACTGCGAGAGGTATACACCATGCGCGAGCAGGTGACCGATGACAAAGCCTCTCCTGCGATTTCCTTAATTGAATTACTCGTGACTGCGGCGCAGGGTGATCATGTCAAAAGCGCATTGCTATACGAGCGCTATGAGCGCCAGCAGCAAGAGATGCTAAGCAACAAAATAGCCAGCTCTTTGAATGATTTCCAAGCTAAGTACAATGCCACTGAACTACAACAACAGGTTGACTCGCTCAAGCAACAGCAACAGTTAGATAAACTCGAAGCGCAGCAGCGTCGTCAAATGACATTTCTAGCTGCAGGTATACTGATATTGGCTTTTATCAGTATAGTGCTGTTATTCCGGCGCTCTGCCGAGCGCAAAGCAACGGCAATGCTAGAGGATAAAGTAAAGCAACGCACCAAAGAGCTGGAGGAGTTGGCCGATCAGCTCAGTGCGGCAAACGAAATAAAAAGCCAATTCTTGGCCAATATCAGCCATGAAATACGCACCCCCCTGACCTCAATTATGGGTCAAGCGCAAGCAATCATCGAAGGCGATGTGCCCGCCGAGCAAGTAGCCAAGGAGCTACGAGTTATCTACAACAATAGCCAACATCTTGGAGAGCTGATTAACGATGTACTCGATTTGAGTAAAATCGAGGCCAACAAGCTGGAGTTGGTTATTTCAACAGTGAGTATTTGTTCCTTGCTTGCGGATATAAATGCCATGTTCCAGCCAAGCGCATCACAAAAAGGCATTCTTTTTCGTATTAATAATAAGTTGCCAGCAAGCTTCGGCGCGGAATTTGACTACATTCGAGTAAAACAGGTGCTGGTGAACTTATGCTCTAATGCGGTGAAGTTCACTGAGCAAGGTGAGGTTGAACTTGCTATTACTGCTGATGAGCAAGGTGTGTGCTTTCGTGTAAAAGACACCGGGATTGGTATTGCTGAAGATAAGCTTGATGCCATTTTTGCGAACTTTAGCCAAGGTGATAACTCCATCAGCCGGCGCTTTGGCGGCACAGGCCTCGGTCTTAGCCTATCGCAGCAACTAGCGCAGATTATGGGCGGAGATATAAGCGTCTCCAGTGTTTTGGGGCAGGGCAGTACATTTAGCTTCTATATCCCTTGTCGTTGTATGGAAATGGACGAGCGCAGCAACGACACGATTCAGGCAGCACGGGCCCTGAGCTTTTCCGGTGAGGTGGTACTGGCCGAGGATCACGAGGATAACCGTAGACTAATTGAGCGTCTACTTACCAACTTAGGTATTAAAGTGCACAGCGCTGCTAATGGTGAACAAGCTGTAGAGCTTACTTTGCAGCACTGCCCTGATTTAGTGTTGATGGATATCCA
This sequence comes from Pseudoalteromonas ruthenica, assembly GCF_008808095.1. Lineage (NCBI taxonomy): Bacteria > Pseudomonadati > Pseudomonadota > Gammaproteobacteria > Alteromonadales > Pseudoalteromonadaceae > Pseudoalteromonas > Pseudoalteromonas ruthenica. Next base: position 78,699 of record NZ_CP023396.1, read on the forward strand.
AATGCCAAAAATGGATGGTCTTGAGGCTCTTAATTTGTTGCGCCAATGTGGCTATACGCAACCGATCATCGCTTTAACGGCGAACGCCATGACCCATGATATTGAACGGTACAAAGCTGCTGGGTTCACTAATCACTTGGCGAAACCTATCGAAAAAGAAGAGTTTTGCCGCACCCTAGAGCACTTTTTAAATGTTGAAATAGACGCTCGTGCGGCTCAGAGTGTGGATATGAGCGACTTGCACGAAAGCTTTATGCACACCTTGCCAAGAGAGATCGAAAGCTTGGTTAGCGCACACGCTCGTAATGACCTCGATGAAATTAAGGCCGTCGCCCACCGCTTAGCAGGGGCTGCGCAGATGTTTGCCAGCCAAACCATTGCGGAGTTGGTATGCGATATTGAACTTGCGGCAAAGTATCAGGATAAAGAGCAAGTCGGCGTATTAATCGAAGACTTGGCAAATCTGGAACTAAAATAAATCAATATCACCCGTAAGATCCTCACTATGGCTTGTCTTTTGCGGCAGCGCATCTATGTGTTTTCGGCTGGGATCATTACGTTTGCGGGTATCATAATGTTCTTCACTGGTAATAAATAAGCTTATCTTCTGCTCTATACACTGTGCGAGATTGAGTAAGTCTTGTGATGACACTGATTGTATCCGCGAGCTAGACAGCGCGTCTGAGTTGAGCTCTTGCATGGCATCGACGCAGCTTTGCGCTCTATCCGACAACGTATGCTGTTGCTGCAGTTGACTGCGAATTTGTTCTGAATGGGCGCTAATGTCGAGCATGGAATGCTCTATTTGGTCGACCTCGTTAGTCGCTTGCGCGGATAATTCAACGGTTTCCTGTGTCAGCGAGATGCTTTGTTGCATCAACTCGGTGACCCGCTGCGTCCCTTGCTGAATATGTTGCACCATTTCCCGCACTTCATTAGTGGATTTGGTCGTGCGTGCGGCGAGGTGGCGAACTTCGTCAGCGACCACAGCAAAGCCACGGCCCATTTCCCCCGCGCGCGCCGCTTCAATCGCGGCGTTTAATGCCAGTAGATTGGTTTGTTCAGCAATGGCATTGATAACATCAATCACCGAACTAATTTTTTCGCTGTCTTGTTGCAACTGCGCTAATTCATCGTTGGTTTGTGCTATCTGTGATGACAGCGTTTGCATACTGCGCTGGCTTTTATCAGCATCGATTTTGGTTTGCTTTACTGAGTTTGTTGCCAGCTCCAACGAGCCACAAATATTGTCAATGCCATCGCCGAGTTGGGTCGTAATGTGCAGCATGTCATTAAATGAGTTTACCATGTCGTTACCATGGGTACTTTGCATCATCGCTTTTTGAGTGACTGAGGAATAGGTATCGGTAAGTTCATCAGCCATCGGAAGGAGGCGTGCAGAGCTGGCATGAATCTCCATGATTAAGTGCTCAATAGTGGCTAAGCAGCTATTGAATACCAGGTAAGATTGGGGAGCGTGTTTGCTGTCATCAAAGCGAAAACTGACGTTCACTTTTTCTCCATCTACCAAGTGCTGTGCTAGATCAGCGGTCAGCTCATGGTCTTGTACAGAGCCTTGCTTCAAAACGTAGATAAATAAGGCGAGGATAACCACAGTGGGCAATAAAATAAGTGCGGTGTGCCACCACGATGATGTGAACTGGTAGGCCACTATCACTTGCGTGAGTGTTAATACCGCCACAAAGAGAAGGTAAAAATTTCTAAGATTCATTAGCTTACTGATTATATTTTGCCCTATCTAAGATATAGACTAATCTCGTCTAGGCGCAAAATAAAAAGGCCGCGACTGCAAAACAGTCACGGCCTAGGAGTAAGCTAAAGCAGTTATTACTTGCGCTTCATCGAATCAAAGAATTCATCGTTGGTTTTACACATGGCAAGCTTATCGATGAGGAATTCCATGGCATCGATTTCCGACATGTCATGGACAATCTTACGTAAAATCCACATCTTCTGAAGCTCATCTGCCTTGGTGAGTAATTCTTCGCGGCGTGTACCTGAGCGGTTGAAGTCAATTGCTGGGAATACGCGTTTCTCTGCAATCTTACGGTTAAGGTGCAGTTCCATGTTACCTGTACCCTTAAACTCTTCGTAGATGACTTCATCCATTTTTGAGCCGGTATCAATTAGAGCTGTAGCGATGATGGTCAAGCTACCCCCTTCTTCAACATTACGCGCTGCACCGAAGAAGCGTTTTGGTTTATGTAGCGCATTCGCATCAACACCACCGGTCAGTACTTTACCTGATGATGGGATTACGGTGTTATAGGCGCGGGCTAAACGGGTAATGGAGTCTAAAAGAATAACCACGTCTTTTTTGTGCTCAACCAGACGTTTGGCTTTCTCAATCACCATTTCGGCTACTTGTACGTGACGGCTGGCAGGTTCATCAAATGTTGACGCTACTACTTCACCTTTCACCAAGCGCTGCATTTCTGTTACTTCTTCCGGGCGCTCGTCAATCAGCAAAACCATCAACTCACAATCAGGCTGATTGTAGCTGATAGACTGGGCAATGTTTTGCAGCAACATGGTTTTACCCGCTTTTGGCGGAGCAACAATCAGGGCTCGCTGACCCTTACCAATTGGTGAGGCTAAATCCAGTACCCGTGCGGTGATGTCTTCAGTACTACCATTACCACGTTCCATGCGTAAACGTTCGTTTGCGTGCAGTGGAGTAAGGTTTTCGAAGAGGATTTTAGTACGGGAGTTTTCAGGTTTATCGAAGTTAACTTCGTTCACTTTTAATAGTGCGAAGTAGCGTTCGCCATCCTTAGGTGGACGAATCAGTCCCGCAATCGTATCGCCAGTACGCAAACTGAAACGACGAATTTGGCTTGGCGAGACGTAAATATCATCAGGGCCGGCTAGGTACGAGGCTTCAGAGCTACGTAAAAAGCCAAAGCCGTCTTGCAAAATCTCCAAGACACCGCCGCCATAAATGTTTTCACCGCTTTTGGCGTGCGCTTTTAAGATTGAGAAGATAATATCTTGTTTTCTAAGGCGGGCTACGTTTTCTAAGCCCATAGACTCGGCTAGTTTTACAAGTTCTTTGATAGACTTGTCTTTCAGTTCGCGTAAATGCATATTGGTGGGTTCTTTAACTATTTATCGTCTCGAAATGGAAGTATCCCGAGTGAGGTTTTTGGATAAACTTAGGATTGTTGGGGTTATAAACTAGTAGCTCGAAAGCGCATCGTCCAGTGTTTAAACACAATTGTAGAGTAAAAAAGGGCCAAAGCCCTTTTTTAACGGCGTGATTACAGGTTGTTCTCTAAGAACTCAACTAGCTGAGCTTTAGATAATGCACCTACTTTCGTTGCTGCAACTTGGCCATCTTTAAATAGCAATAAAGTTGGAATACCACGAATACCAAACTTAGGCGGAGTGCCTGCGTTTTGGTCGATGTTGAGTTTGCCAATGCTTACACGGCCGTCAAATTCGCCAGCTACTTCGTCAAGGATTGGCGCAATCATTTTACAAGGTCCGCACCATTCAGCCCAAAAGTCGACTAGTACAGGCTTGTCTGATTGCAATACGTCAGCGTCAAAGCTGTCGTCAGTTAATTGGATAATTTTATCGCTCATCACGTTCTCCGTTAATTTTGGCGAATTTATTTAGTGCGTATTTAAACACTCTTGTTTCTTATTGCAAGTTTAAGCGTTATGCTTTATCGCTATGAATAAGACACATTTAACCGATAAAAAATTTGCAGACTTTGCTTTAGCACCGGAAGTGGTTGCCGGATTGCAAGCAAGTGGCTTTGAATACTGCACGCCAATTCAGGCAAAGTGTATGCCATACATTATGGCTGGCCAAGATATTGCTGGTCAGGCACAAACGGGCACCGGCAAGACTTTGGCGTTTCTTACAGCCACTTGCCATTACTTATTGCGTAGTCAAAAGCCATCGGGTCAGCAACCAAGAGCCCTGATCATGGCTCCCACTCGGGAGCTCGCGATTCAGATCCACAAAGACGCAGAAATCTTGGCGCCACACTGCAACCTTAAACTAGGTTTATTATATGGTGGCGAGGATTATGAAAAACAACGGGCACAGCTGGAAAAAGGTGTTGATATCTTAATTGGCACCACGGGACGATTGATCGACCTTTATAAGCAAGGTTGTTACACCCTCAATGATATTGAGGTGGTCGTCCTTGATGAAGCCGACCGTATGTTTGACCTTGGTTTTATTAAAGACATCCGTTATATGTTTAGGCGGATGCCAGAAGCAAGTGAGCGACTGAACTTATTATTCTCCGCGACACTGTCTTATCGTGTCCAAGAGCTTGCGTTTGAACACATGACAAATCCAGAGCATGTGCAAATTGAGCCGGATGTGAAAACGGGTAAGCGTATTCAAGAGGAGCTGTTCCATCCTTCACAAGAAGACAAGATGAAGCTGCTGCTAACCTTAATTGAAGAAGAATGGCCAGATAAAGCGATTGTCTTTGCTAATACTAAACACAGTTGCGAAACGGTATATGCATGGCTTAAAGCTGACGACCACAGAGTCGGGCTATTAACAGGCGATGTCAATCAGAAAAAACGTCAGTCTATCCTGGCGCAATTCACTAAAGGTGATTTAGACTTTCTGGTAGCTACGGATGTCGCCGCTCGCGGATTGCATATCCCAGAAGTAAGTCATGTATTTAACTATGACCTACCGGATGACTGCGAAGACTATGTGCATCGCATCGGTCGAACTGGGCGCGCTGGTGCTTCAGGACACGCTATTAGCTTTGCCTGTGAGCAGTATGCATATAACCTTCAAGAGATAGAAGAGTATATAGAACACAGCATCCCATTATCCCATTATGACAAGAGTGCATTGTTGGATGACATCAAAGCACCAAAAATGATTAAACGCCGAGGGCCGCAAGGACGTTCTCGTAATGGCGGTCGAGGCCAAGGCCAAGGGCAAAATCGGCGTCGTCAGCCGCGTTAGAAGTAAATGATCCCCAAGCTTGGCCTATGCCAAGCTTTTTTTGAGGTAATAACAAGTGGTGAAACCTTCCCTCCAAGATGATTTATATGCGGTAATCGATCTTGGCTCAAACAGTTTTCACATGCTGATAGCTAAGACCGTTGCTGGCTCTTTGCAAACAATTGGTCGGGTTAAACGTAAAGTACGTCTTGCTGCAGGGTTAGACGCGCAAATGTGCCTGAGCCAAGAGGCGATGGAGCGCGGTTGGGAGTGCTTAGCCTTATTTGCTGAACGCTTGCAGGATATTCCTGCCCATCAGGTGTGCATTGTTGCCACGGCAACGCTGCGCTTAGCCACTAACGCCGAAGAGTTTAAGAACCGTGCGCAAGAGATTCTCGGTCACCCGGTGAATGTTATTAGTGGTGAAGAGGAAGCTAAAACCATTTATCAAGGCGTTGCACACACTTCTTCATGCAGTGGCAAGCAACTGGTTATTGATATTGGTGGCGCGAGCACCGAGGTGGTGATCGGTGAAGGGTCCCACCCTATACATTATCAAAGCCTCAATATGGGATGTGTTACCTATCTAGAAGCTTATTTCAAAGACGGCGCTTTAAGCCAAGAAAACTATAATGCTGCTATTGCTGCGGCGAAAAATATTGTCGAGCCGATCGCCGCTAAGTATAAACACACCGGATGGGACTATGCCGCTGGTGCATCGGGCACCGTACAAGCAATTCAAGAAATTATGGTCGCACAGCGTCAGGACGAAACACTGACCTTGGATAAGCTCCATGATATTCGACAGCTAACGGTACAATATAGCAATATTGATAGCCTTCAACTTCCTGGCTTAAGCGAAGAACGTCGTTTGGTCTTTGTCTCTGGATTAGCAATCCTGATTGCTATCTTTGAAGTGTTAGAAATTGAAGCGATGGGCTTGGCCGGTGGTGCGCTTCGCGAAGGGGTGCTCTATAGCATGATCCCCGAACTACAGCGTAAAGATATTAGACAACGTACTATCGACAGCTTTGTTACCCGTTACCATGTAGATCATAGCCAGGGTGAGCGCGTAGCCTGTATCGCCAAATTGCTCGCCACACAACTGGCCAGTGATTGGCATTTGAATGAGACTGATCACGCTTTACTGCATAGCGCTGCAAAACTCCATGAAGTGGGTTTATTAATTGAATATAAGCAATATCCAAAACACGGCGCTTATATTCTTAAAAATACCGATATGCCAGGGTTCACTCGTCAACAGCACTTATTAGTGACTAAGTTAGTGCAAAGCCACAAGGGGGACTTGAGTGCAAACCAGTTTGAGTCCCTTGGTGCGCACCAACAACTAGCGATATGTTTGGTTAGAGTTTTGCGTTTAGCTGTTATTCTCTCTATGCGCCGTAAAGATGATGTACTACCGCAACTAGCCATTAATGCTCAAGGTGAGGCACTCATCTTATCTATAGACTCGCAATGGTTAAAGCAACACCCGCTTATGCTAAGCGAACTTAACCAAGAGACACTCTACCAACGTAATGCTGGTTGGAAGTTAACCATCCAACAATAAAAGTCCCACAATAAAGCCGCCGAACAGCGGCTTTTTGTATTAATTTAAGCCGTAATGCCTAAATTAAAAGCAAACGATCCATTTTTTGCAGTTTTCTTTAAAAAAGGGGTTGCGTGGAAATCGAATCTCCCTATAATGCGCATCCACCGACACGGCGGACTGCTTACAAACAAGCACTTCAACGAGTTGGGTGAGTCAAGTAAAACTGAGTTTTAAAAAGCGCATTGAAAAATGCAAACTTCTTAAAATAAAGTGTTGACAATAAAACAGGGTTGAGTAGAATGCACAGCCCTCGAGACGCGAAAGCAACTCGAAACCGGGTGACCGGACCTGTTCTTTAAAAATATGAAGCAATCATCTGTGTGGGCACTCGTACAGATTGAGTTCTAACAGCCGATTCTAGTTCGCTAGATGACGCAAACAAATTTAGAGTCTCAATTGAGCTGAGTGACCAACGGCAATAAATTTAATTTATTGCAGCACAGTCAATTCGATATCGACAGATATCAAAATCAGTATTCATTGAGCTGAATCTTAGGATTCAAAAAACTTTTAATTGAAGAGTTTGATCATGGCTCAGATTGAACGCTGGCGGCAGGCCTAACACATGCAAGTCGAGCGGAAACGAAGAGGTGCTTGCACCTCTGGCGTCGAGCGGCGGACGGGTGAGTAATGCTTGGGAACATGCCTTGAGGTGGGGGACAACCGTTGGAAACGACGGCTAATACCGCATAATCTCTACGGAGCAAAGGGGGCTTCGGCTCTCGCCTTTAGATTGGCCCAAGTGGGATTAGCTAGTTGGTGAGGTAATGGCTCACCAAGGCGACGATCCCTAGCTGGTTTGAGAGGATGATCAGCCACACTGGGACTGAGACACGGCCCAGACTCCTACGGGAGGCAGCAGTGGGGAATATTGCACAATGGGCGCAAGCCTGATGCAGCCATGCCGCGTGTGTGAAGAAGGCCTTCGGGTTGTAAAGCACTTTCAGCAAGGAGGAAAGGATGTAAGTTAATACCTTACATCTGTGACGTTACTTGCAGAAGAAGCACCGGCTAACTCCGTGCCAGCAGCCGCGGTAATACGGAGGGTGCGAGCGTTAATCGGAATTACTGGGCGTAAAGCGTACGCAGGCGGTTTGTTAAGCGAGATGTGAAAGCCCCGGGCTTAACCTGGGAACTGCATTTCGAACTGGCAGGCTAGAGTGTGATAGAGGGTGGTAGAATTTCAGGTGTAGCGGTGAAATGCGTAGAGATCTGAAGGAATACCGATGGCGAAGGCAGCCACCTGGGTCAACACTGACGCTCATGTACGAAAGCGTGGGGAGCAAACAGGATTAGATACCCTGGTAGTCCACGCCGTAAACGATGTCTACTAGGAGCTCGGCTTTTCGGAGCTGTTTTCCAAAGCAAACGCATTAAGTAGACCGCCTGGGGAGTACGGCCGCAAGGTTAAAACTCAAATGAATTGACGGGGGCCCGCACAAGCGGTGGAGCATGTGGTTTAATTCGATGCAACGCGAAGAACCTTACCTACACTTGACATCCAGAGAACTTTCTAGAGATAGATTGGTGCCTTCGGGAACTCTGAGACAGGTGCTGCATGGCTGTCGTCAGCTCGTGTTGTGAGATGTTGGGTTAAGTCCCGCAACGAGCGCAACCCCTATACTTAGTTGCCAGCGATTCGGTCGGGAACTCTAAGGAGACTGCCGGTGATAAACCGGAGGAAGGTGGGGACGACGTCAAGTCATCATGGCCCTTACGTGTAGGGCTACACACGTGCTACAATGGCGCATACAGAGTGCTGCGAGCCTGCGAGGGTGAGCGAATCACTTAAAGTGCGTCGTAGTCCGGATTGGAGTCTGCAACTCGACTCCATGAAGTCGGAATCGCTAGTAATCGCGAATCAGAATGTCGCGGTGAATACGTTCCCGGGCCTTGTACACACCGCCCGTCACACCATGGGAGTGGGTTGCTCCAGAAGTGGTTAGCCTAACCTTCGGGAGGGCGATCACCACGGAGTGATTCATGACTGGGGTGAAGTCGTAACAAGGTAGCCCTAGGGGAACCTGGGGCTGGATCACCTCCTTATACGATTTAGAACTGATTTGTTCGCAGTGTCCACACAGATGATTGTTACTTACTTGCTAAAGCGGGTAGGTAATATTTTGCTCTTTAACAATTTGGAAAGCTGATAAAAACTTTGAATCACGTTAAGTGATTTAGAGTTCTCAATAAGTAAAGAAAATGCCAGTTAATCGACAGATTAATTGTGCGTCTACTTTAGTATTCTATAACTTCTGGCGAAGTTAAACAGTCACACCAAACAACTCAAACTACTTTGGGTTGTATGGTTAAGTGACTAAGCGTACACGGTGGATGCCTTGGCAGTTGGAGGCGATGAAGGACGTATTAACTTGCGATAAGCCTGGTCAAGCTAGTAAAAAGCGCTTGAGGCCAGGATTTCCGAATGGGGAAACCCACCTGCTTGCAGGTATCTTGCACTGAATACATAGGTGTAAGAGGCGAACGCGGAGAACTGAAACATCTAAGTACCCGTAGGAAAAGAAATCAACCGAGATTCCGAAAGTAGCGGCGAGCGAAATCGGAGCAGCCCTTAAGCTTATTTGATGTTAGTGGAAGGCTCTGGAAAGTGCCACGATACAGGGTGATAGTCCCGTACACGACAACGTCTAATAAGTGAAATCGAGTAGGTCGGAGCACGTGAAACTTTGACTGAATATGGGGGGACCATCCTCCAAGGCTAAATACTCCCAACTGACCGATAGTGAACCAGTACCGTGAGGGAAAGGCGAAAAGAACCCCTGTGAGGGGAGTGAAATAGAACCTGAAACCGTGTACGTACAAGCAGTAGGAGCCCTTCGAGGGTGACTGCGTACCTTTTGTATAATGGGTCAGCGACTTATATTTTGTAGCGAGGTTAACCGAATAGGGTAGCCGTAGTGAAAGCGAGCGTTAACTGCGCGTTGAGTTGCAAGGTATAGACCCGAAACCCGGTGATCTAGCCATGGGCAGGTTGAAGATTGAGTAACATCAATTGGAGGACCGAACCCACTAACGTTGAAAAGTTAGGGGATGACCTGTGGCTTGGAGTGAAAGGCTAATCAAACCGGGAGATAGCTGGTTCTCCCCGAAATCTATTTAGGTAGAGCCTCGGACGAATACCATTGGGGGTAGAGCACTGTTTGGGCTAGGGGGTCATCCCGACTTACCAACCCCATGCAAACTCCGAATACCAATGAGTACTATCCGGGAGACACACGGTGGGTGCTAACGTCCATCGTGGAGAGGGAAACAACCCAGACCGCCAGCTAAGGTCCCAAAGTGTATGTTAAGTGGGAAACGATGTGGGAAGGCTAAAACAGCTAGGAGGTTGGCTTAGAAGCAGCCACCCTTTAAAGAAAGCGTAATAGCTCACTAGTCGAGTCGGCCTGCGCGGAAGATGTAACGGGGCTAAACATACCACCGAAGCTGCGGCTGCAACTTTATGTTGCGGGGTAGGGGAGCGTTGTGTAAGTGGCTGAAGGTGTGCCGGGAGGCATGCTGGACATATCACAAGTGCGAATGCTGACATGAGTAACGATAATGCGGGTGAAAAACCCGCACGCCGGAAGACCAAGGGTTCCTATCCCATGTTAATCAGGGTAGGGTGAGTCGACCCCTAAGGCGAGGCCGAAAGGCGTAGTCGATGGGAAACGGGTTAATATTCCCGTACTTGGTATAGATGCGATGGGGGGACGGAGAAGGCTAGGCAGGCACGGCGTTGGTTGTCCGTGTGAAAGGCAGTAGGCTTGAATCTTAGGTAAATCCGGGATTCTTTAAGGCTGAGAGTCGAGACGACACTCTACGGAGTGGAAGCTGTTGGTGCCATACTTCCAGGAAAAGCCTCTAAGCTTCAGTCTATATCGAATCGTACCCTAAACCGACACAGGTGGTCAGGTAGAGAATACTAAGGCGCTTGAGAGAACTCGGGTGAAGGAACTAGGCAAAATAGTACCGTAACTTCGGGAGAAGGTACGCCCACATTAGGTGAAGGACCTGCGTCTGGAGCTGAAGTGGGTCGCAGTGACCAGGTGGCTGGGACTGTTTATTAAAAACACAGCACTGTGCTAAATCGTGAGATGACGTATACGGTGTGACACCTGCCCGGTGCCGGAAGGTTAATTGATGGGGTTAGACTTTGTCGAAGCTCTTGATCGAAGCCCCGGTAAACGGCGGCCGTAACTATAACGGTCCTAAGGTAGCGAAATTCCTTGTCGGGTAAGTTCCGACCTGCACGAATGGTGTAACCATGGCCACGCTGTCTCCACCCGAGACTCAGTGAAATTGAAATCGCAGTGAAGATGCTGTGTACCCGCGGCTAGACGGAAAGACCCCGTGAACCTTTACTACAGCTTGGCACTGAACATTGAGCCTACATGTGTAGGATAGGTGGGAGGCTTTGAAGTGGTTACGCCAGTAATCATGGAGCCATCCTTGAAATACCACCCTTGTATGTTTGATGTTCTAACGTTGGCCCCTGAATCGGGGTTGCGGACAGTGCCTGGTGGGTAGTTTGACTGGGGCGGTCTCCTCCCAAAGAGTAACGGAGGAGCACGAAGGTTGGCTAAGTACGGTCGGACATCGTACGGTTAGTGTAATGGTAGAAGCCAGCTTAACTGCGAGACAGACACGTCGAGCAGGTACGAAAGTAGGTCATAGTGATCCGGTGGTTCTGAATGGAAGGGCCATCGCTCAACGGATAAAAGGTACTCCGGGGATAACAGGCTGATACCGCCCAAGAGTTCATATCGACGGCGGTGTTTGGCACCTCGATGTCGGCTCATCACATCCTGGGGCTGAAGTCGGTCCCAAGGGTATGGCTGTTCGCCATTTAAAGTGGTACGCGAGCTGGGTTTAGAACGTCGTGAGACAGTTCGGTCCCTATCTGCCGTGGGCGTTTGAGAATTGAGAGGGGCTGCTCCTAGTACGAGAGGACCGGAGTGGACGAACCGCTGGTGTTCGGGTTGTTTTGCCAAAGGCATTGCCCGGTAGCTACGTTCGGAATCGATAACCGCTGAAAGCATCTAAGCGGGAAGCGAGCCTCGAGATGAGTTCTCACTTGGAGTTTGACTCCACTAAAGGGCCGTTGAAGACGACAACGTTGATAGGCAGGATGTGGAAGCGCTGCAAGGCGTTAAGCTAACCTGTACTAATTACCCGTGAGGCTTAACCATACAACGCCAAAGTGGTTTGTATGTGACTGTTTAAGCACAGAAGTTAAGAGACTAAAGTAGAGTTACTTATACAGCTTTCCAAATGACTAACACGCCGTGTTAGGCCAAGTTTATGCTTGGTGATAATAGCGTTCTGGACCCACCTGACCCCATGCCGAACTCAGAAGTGAAACGGAACTGCGCCGATGATAGTGTGGGTTCGCCCATGTGAAAGTAGGTCATCACCAGGCTCCTAATTAGAGAGACCCGTTGCACCAGTGCAGCGGGTTTTTTTATGCCTGTAGGCCAGGCTTCAGGCTTGCATCAGCTAGTCAGGGTAAACCCTGACCTACAACAGAGCATCACCCTTTACCACACCTGTAGGCTAGACCTTCAGCCTTGCACCACCCTAGTCAGGATAAATCCCGACCTACAACAGAGCGGAACACCAGAAAAAACCCACACCTGTAGGCAAGGCTTTAGCCTTGCATCACCCCAGTCAGGGTAAACCCTGACCCACAACACAGCTAAACATTCATCACCATATCTGTAGGCAAGGCTTTTAGCCTTGCAACATCTAGTCAGGATAAACCTTGACCTACAACACAGCAGTCTAGGCTGGGTAACCCATGATCTACAATATTAGGCATTTAAAAACATGATTGGGGGGTGCTAAATGGCGATATATTTTTGGTCTTTTTCGAGTGGAATTGTTAGGCTAGAGAACAGATTTTGAATTTATTAGGGCTGACTTTTGACCCTTCCGTTACTTGCTTACTTATTGATCTTTGCGCTGTTTGGTGTAGCTGCAACGTATTTCGTCAAATTCCTTTACTTTCATTGGTATAAGAATGAGATAAAGCCCAAATTTATTATTCGGGCTTTGGTTTCTATTGCCGCCGTTACGGTATTGTCGCTGGTGTTGAGCGCCTTCGGTTATTAATACGTTTCTTGATTGACATTGCTCTGTACTGCGACGCACTGCTTTGATTTGCATTGTGTTGCGGGTCGCGTAAGGTGCTGACAGATACTCATCATGCCTTTTTCAGCATTTAGTTGGCTTTCCTGAGCAGCCAAACTGTTTGCTAACGCAGACACTTGCTGCGGATCTGCTGATTTACTTGAATATACAAGATATTGGCTTGGGCCGCCGCAAGCACGGCTACCCACAGCAACCACTTTACATTGGCTGGCGCTGTCACAAGATTTGTCCTGCGTCAGTGCTTCTAAACGTTGATAATCAGCTTTGATGGATTGCTCAGTGGCACTAATAGCGCGCTCTTCGTTAATCGGTTGGCTAAGTTGTTCGCCGTCGATTCGCTTATCTTTTCCTAGGTTATCTGTTGTTGACTCAGAGCTAGCTCGCTCTGCGGCTGTCTCTACTTCACCGGTGGTATTTTGTAGCTCATTATTTTGACATGCAGTGAGGGAGAGCAGTGCAAGGGGGATAATTAAGTGGCGCATAATATTTATAATTGTTGATGAGTATAGTGACCATAATACAAACATTGTGCTAATGCGCAAATGCAGATGTTATGGTCACCTAGCTCAGGCCATCTATTTTTGAATGCCTCCTAGGGTAAGCCCTTTAGGATCGAGTAACTTCTCTAGCTCTTTATAAGGAATGTCGGTTTGTGCTGCAGCTACATCGAGAATAGCTTTATTCTCTTTGTAAGCTTGCTTGGCAATAGCGGCCGCTTTCTCATATCCAATAATGGGGTTAAGCGCCGTTACCAGAATGGGGTTCTTTGCTAAAGAACGCTGTAAGTTATCTTCTCTGACGACGAAGCTGGCAATTGCCTTATCGGCCAAAGCATAGCTGGTATTGGTCAGTAACTCGATACTCTGCAATACGTTATAGGCGATAACGGGCAACATTACATTTAGTTCAAAGTTACCAGCCTGACCCGCTACGGTAATAGTACTGTCATTACCGATGACCTGCGCCGAAACCATGGCTGTGGCCTCAGGGATCACCGGGTTCACTTTGCCAGGCATAATGGATGAACCAGGTTGCAGTGCTTCGAGCTCTATTTCACCAATCCCACCTAAAGGTCCAGAATTCATCCAACGTAGGTCGTTAGCGATTTTCATAAACGCGACCGCAGCAGTCTTTAGTTGCCCGGATACCGCAACCACCGAATCTTGAGTTGCGATGTGGTAGAACAGGTTTTCTGCCCCTTGGAAGTGACTATCGGTTTGGGCAGCGAGCTGTTTAGCGAAACGCGCCGAAAATTCAGGATCAGCATTTATACCTGTGCCTACAGCAGTACCGCCTTGGGCAAGTTGATGTAAGTGCTCAGCGCTAGCGCTGATTTGTTGTTTCGCCTTAACGACTTGTTCGCGCCAAGCCGACATGCTTTGAGCGAAGGTAACAGGCATGGCATCCATTAAATGTGTGCGGCCGGTTTTAACATGGCTGCCCACTTGTTCAATCTTAGCTTCTATCACACTAATAAGGTGATCCAGTGCTGGGATCAGCTCTTTCTCTATCGCCAGCGCACTACTTACGTGAATTGCTGTTGGGATCACATCATTGGAGCTTTGCCCCATATTTACATGATCATTGGGGTGTACATTATCACCCAGCAACTGACTTGCACGCGTAGCAATGACCTCATTAGCATTCATATTGGTACTGGTCCCTGAACCAGTTTGAAATACATCCACAGGGAAGTGCTCAAGGTGCTCACCAGCAATAATTTCGCGACAGGCGTTATCTATTGCACCACCTACATTGGCATCAAGATGCCCTAGCTCGGTATTAACGGTGGCGGCTGCGCGTTTTATCTGTGCCAATGCCTGAATAAAGCGTGCTGGCATACGCATGGCACTGATGTGAAAGTTGTTCACAGCGCGTTGGGTTTGTGCTTGATATAAGGCATCTGCTGGGACCTGTAGCTCACCCATGCTGTCCTTTTCATGTCGGTACTCTGTGCTCATAAAGTGCTCCTTAATAGGGGTTGAACTCATGACAGAGAACGCGAGCTTCTTGGCTGAGTGCTCTGTACTTATGCATACCCTGTTGCTGGCGATAAAAACGCTGAAGGGCAAGCTGTGGTTTATGCAGCTGACAAAGGCTTTGTTTTCTTACTTGCTGTTCCAACAAAGGGTCACAGATGATATTAACCAATTGGTAAAACGTGCGACGTAAATAAAGCTCTTGTAATAAATACATCTGTCGAGCTCCATAGTAGCGAGCCCAATGCAAACCCGTTTCAATAAACTGTGCAACTAAGTTGGGTGCTTGGCCTCGCTGACACCGCGATAGACGGCGCAGTTGAGCCCCAAGAAATTCAAGCGAAATCTGTGGCACGGTGCAAATCCCTCTAGCTGAATTGATAATAATTATCATTACAGCTAGAAAGGGAAGATGCAAGTGATTTTGTGATTAATCCAAATAGGCTTTTAACATCCAAACAAGCTTCTCTTGTTCTTTAATGTAATCGCTCATTAACGCGGCTGTGCCTTCGTCTTGGTTATCGCCGGCATCACTGAGCACCTTACGCTGCATTTTTATTAGTGTTGAGTAGCCATCGACGAGTGATTGTACGGCTTGGCCGCCGTCGCTGACATTTTTCACTTCGTTAATTTGGCTTAATTCTATAAAGTCCGAAAATGCGTGTAGGGGCTCACCACCCAAGGTAAGAATACGCTCAGCTATTTCATCTACTTTTTCCAACAGCAAATTATAAATTTCCTCAAACTTCACGTGCAGCTCGAAGAAATCACGACCTTTGATGTTCCAATGGAAGCCACGGGCATTCATATACTGAATTTGATAGCAACTTAATAGCCGATTGAGTGATTCAATTACGTTTTGAGTTTCTTCACTATCTAATCCAATGGCATTGATTTGCGACATAGCTGTCTCCTGTGCATGGTTGTTTGCTGATAATCAGTATGGCCTAAAGGCACCTGATAACAAGCAGATAAATTCGATGCCTGACATCACTTTTAGCGATAACAACACCGACCCTATAATCATACTTGGGCATGATGTATGCCAAAAACAAGGCCGAGGAGATGAATTTTTGATCTAACGCAACAACTCGATACTGATGATTTATTGCCCAGTGAAAACTTGATTTAGCGCAAGGTTACTTTCCTTGTGCAGGCCATACTGAAACCATCAACGATGAGGAGATAGGGCAATGACAAAAGCAAAAAAAGCAGAAATCACAGTATGTATTATCGCCGTACTAACCTTTGTAATCGGTCTTGTTGGTCATTTAGCTGGAGCCAGTTATGCCAACTCTGATGCGTTTGGCATTATTGCTGCGCCAATCCCATTGGTAGTCGGTGTTATTGCGGTAATTGCGTATAAAATCGCAGCGGCTGCTGAGGATTAAGTCTTTAGCTGCGCCAAGATATAATCGACCACCTTACGCGAGTAAATGAGGCTGGTGTGGCTAAGGTGAAAAACTTTATGCTGCGCCATACCTGAGACGCGGGTTTCATCAACCATGACCGTACCATCTGACGGCTTGCCCTGCTCAAATAATGGCAGTAAGCCAAAGGGCAAGTCTCCGGCGATACTGTACAGTTGGGCTGAGAAGGGCCAATCTTGGCTTTCACTCACGAGGTACTCAAGGCTATTCTTCAACAGTGCTTGCATGCCCCGGTCCTGCATATGGCGGGCTATTTGTGCCCCTTTGTGTGGGGTGCCAAGGGTAAAGACCTTTTTTACCTGGTCCGTCTGTGGAAACGCCTGACTGAGGTATTGCCGAGCAATAAGGCCGCCCAAGGAATGACAAACAAAAGCGCACTGGTCATCGGCAATGAAGTCATTAATTTGCGCAAAGATTTTATCGGTATCTGGGTTCAGGGTGTTGTATGACACATTTAAAATGCCATACCCCTGCTTTTTAAGACGTGCGCAAAGAGGGCGCATTACGAAGCCAGACATATACAATCCGTGTAATACAACTACCTTAGTGATCATAGTGACTCCGTTGATAACAATGGCGCTAGTATTTAGCCTTGTCCTTGCAACAAGGTCAAGGGGATTTGTAAGCTGGTCTCGCTATCACTCACCCACACTTCATTATCTTCGATGGTAATCGTTAAATCTAAGCTTCTGGAGGCCATTGCTGCTAGCTTCTGCGTATCTTCATAAGCAAGGCTGACGATACGCAGGTTATCAAACCCAGCGAGTTTCGCTTGGTGTTTTTGCCACCAAGCTTGCTGGCTTCCTTCACCATAGGCATAAAGTAATACTTGCTGTGCTCGGCTACAGGCCTTTTTTAGGCGCTTGTCATCAGCGAGACCAAGTTCTACCCATAAGTGAATACTGTCATCGTCGTTTATCCACCACAGCTCGGGCTCATCATCGGCACATAAGCCTTTGGTGAAAACTAAATTATCATTAGCATTTAAGGCAAAGGCAAGCACTCTGATCATCATCCGTTGGTCGGTTTCTGATGGGTGCTGCGCGAGGGTAAAAGAGTATTGCTGATAATGATGGCGGTTTAAATCACTAATGTTCAACCGTGCCTTGATGATCGTTGCTTTTAGGGCCATGCCTGTTCCATAAGAGAGAAGAAAAGCGGGCAGTATACACATTAACGGGTGATCTTGGCGTGTCTCGAAGGTAAAATAATTATTCATCACTTAGGGGAGAGAAAACATGGCAATCCAGTGGTTCCCAGGCCATATGAATAAAGCGCGTAACGAAATTAAAGAGATCATGCCACAAATGGATGTCATCATTGAGGTATTGGACGCGCGCATTCCCTACAGCAGTGAGAACCCTATGGTTGGCGCGTTGCGCGGTGATAAGCCAGTCATTAAGATCCTAAATAAGGCTGACTTAGCCGACCCGCAGATGACCACCCAATGGATGGACTACCTTGAGCGTGAAAATGGTGTCAAAGCCATGCCGCTCGCGAACGATAAAGCGGGCCATACTGGCAAAGTCATTGAACTGTGTAAAAAGCTTGTGCCGCACAAAGTAGGTGCCGATAAACAGATTAAAGCCATGATTATGGGGATCCCTAACGTTGGTAAGTCAACGCTTATCAATACGCTTGCGGGGCGCATCGTTGCTAAAACCGGCAATGAACCTGCGGTCACCAAAGCGCAACAGCGGATAAAAATAGACGAAGGGATCATGCTTTACGACACCCCTGGGATGTTATGGCCTAAGGTTGAAAACGAGAACTCCGGCTATCGTTTAGCGGCAACCGGCGCTATTCGTGATACCGCTATTGATTATGAAGAGGTTGCCAGCTACACCTGTGAGTATTTACTGCAAGCGTATCCGGCATTATTGAGCCAACGCTATAAAGTGTCACCACTGCCAGAACATGACTATGACTTTATGCTTGCAGCGGGCAAAAATCGCGGCTGTCTGCGTGGTGGTAATCAGGTTGATCTTCATAAGTTCGCTGAAATTCTCATTAACGAGTTACGTGATGCGGTGATTGGGCGTATTACCATGGAAACTCCGCAGATGCGTGAGCGAGAGGAACAGATGGTTGCAGAATTGCGCGCGGCAGCAGAGGCTAAAAAGGCCGCTAAGGAAGAAGAAAAGCGGCAACGACGTGCAAGAGCACGGAAAAACCGTCGCTGATATCACGACAAATTTTAGACATAAAAAAAGCCCTTCCGGGCTTTTTTGTTTTCATATCTACCGTCACCGATATGAGCAATGTAGCAAGTAAAATAGTAGGGTGGTTGGCGGCCTAACAGTTCAAGGGGCGTTGAGGAGTGCAGCCACCAACCAAAGCGCATTACGTGCGCAACACGTGTTTCAGGGTCGAGAAACAAAGTTGTCCGCAACAAAACGTTTAATGACATCACTGCTTTCGAATGCGTTCCCGTTTTGTTGATATTGATTATCAATAAGATTTGCCTTTGTGTCAACGCTTTTTGCAAATAATTCTCATTAATATCTGTGTTTTTCTATAACCAACTGAAATTATTTAAATTTATTTTTCTTCTTTTTTGTTGGAATGGTTCTTGAGTAAGCATTAAGGACAGTAACGATAGAAGGAGCCATGTTATGGGTTTAAAAATTCCTACCTCTGTATCCAGTGAACAAGAGCAAGATATTGAAATTATTGATCAATTAATTGAGTCTTTAGAAAATGAGCGAGTCCTAATTCAAGATGTGCAAAAACACGCTGAAGACGAATCTTTGCAAGCACGCATGAAAGTCTTACATGATCATAAGCGTTATTTGCAAACCGAGTTAGCAAAAGCGGTAGGGCAACAGCAGCAACTCGACGAAGTCGACACCAGTTTATTAGGAGATTTGAAGGAGTGGCAGGCAAAGCTTGAGTCCGTAGTGGGCGACAGTGTGCAAGCTTTCCTTGAAGAGTTGAATTCACAGCAACACAAAACCTTAGTGCAATGTCGTAATGCCGCGCAGGTGATGAATGATAGTCAGGGAGCCCAAGAGGTTGAGACCGTGATTGCCCAATTGGAAACTCATGAGCAGTACCTCAAGCGTTTTCTGAATGCGTAGTCTATGGTTAATGAAAACAACAAAAGGATGTAATTTATGAGCGAGAATTACCCCCAGGGACACTTTTGCTGGACCGAATTGTGTTCATCCGACTGGCAAGGTGGGAAAACATTTTATAGTGATTTGTTTACTTGGTCGGCTGAGGACCAGCCTATCGGCAATGGGCTTTACTATACCATGCTAAAAAAGCCACAAGGGGATGTGGCTGCGATGTATCAAATGCCCGCCGATCAACATGCTCAGGGTGTTCCCAGTTATTGGTTGAGCTATATTGCCGTTGATGATGTAGACGCGATGGCAGACAAGGCAAAGTCGCTGGGGGCAACCATAGTACACGGTCCACATGATGTGCCCGAGGCAGGTCGCATGGTGTTGTTGTGCGACCCTGTGGGCGCCATGGTAGCGCTATGGCAGGGTCAGGGGCACAAAGGGGCCAGTGTGCAAAATGAGGTTGATACGCCGTGCTGGTTTGAGTTAGCGACCCGCGATATTGAATCTAGTACTAATTTTTACAGTGAGTTATTGGGCTGGCGCGCCGAACTAAAAGCCATGGAAGGGATGGATTACACCCTGTTCAAAGCGGGTGACACTATGGTCGGTGGTATGGTGGCCATGGATGAGCAGTGGCCTGATGATATTCCGCCACATTGGATGATCTACTTCAGTGTCAACGATTGTGATGCACAAGCAGAGCAAGCTAAAAAACTTGGTGGCGAAGTCTGTGTGCAGCCCATGGATGTACCTGAAGTAGGCCGTTTTTGCGTCCTCACAGATCCACAAGGAGCAGTCTTTTCAATCATAAACCTTAATCAATAACTTGGGTTTTATTGATTCACCCCCACCCTAAACTCATCAACTTAAAAAGAGGATGAGTGATTATGAGCCAACATGTGGTGATCACCGGTGCCAATCGGGGCATCGGTTTACAGCTAGCGAAAATTTATAAAACTGCTGGAGCTAAGGTTATTGCCGTGGTTAGGCGTAGCAGCGATGAGCTTGATGAACTAGGTGTTGATGTGCGCACAGGGTTTGATGTAAGCCACGCTGACGATGTGGCCCGCTTGCGCACTGAGCTTAAAAACGAGCACATCGATTTATTGATTAATAATGCCGGTGTGTTTCGTAACGAAACCCTGGCAGAGATGAACTTTGACACTATCAATGAACAGCTCTCGGTCAATGCAGTGGCTCCTGTGCGTGTGACTCATGCATTACGTGATAACTTTAGCAAAGGCGCGAAAGTGGCGATGATCACCTCACGTATGGGCTCTATTGCCGACAATGGTTCTGGAGGCTATATAGGCTACCGTATGTCCAAGGCCGCGTTAAATGCAGCCTCAGTGAGCTTGGCCCATGAACTTAAAGCACAAGATGTGGCGGTGGGGTTAATTCACCCCGGATTCGTGCAAACCGAAATGGTCGGTTACGCTGGCGATATAGGCCCAGATGTTGCAGCACAGCGGATCAGTGAGCGTATTGACGAGCTAAACTTAAATAACAGTGGCGGCTTTTGGCATGCTAACGGTGAAACCTTACCGTGGTAAGCTAGCAATCGATACCATCTATCTCTAAGCAGGCAGCAAGCGTGTAGAGCAGCGTTTGCTCCGCCTCGTTAATGTGTGCATCGTGCTCTACGCATACACGACAAGCCTCCAGCAACTGTTGCCGTTTGACTACAGGGAGGCCTTTTATGACTCGCAGGGCGCGCTGCAATCGTGTCAGCTGGCATCGCGCTTCATGCTCTAAGCTAAGCGGTATCTGTAGATGCTGCGCCGCTGCAGCAAGCGCCAGGCGTTGTTGCTCTGAGTTAGCATGGCCATAGCTTGCCAAAGCGCCAAGAAGCTGCTCACAAGCTGCAACAATCACTGTTTTATTCATAACCGGCAACGCACCAACGGTTTTATCAGCGAGGGCATGAGCGCTCAGCTGCTGAAAAGACCAAGGAACAAGCTCCCAGTCCTCACACAGCGCAGCGAGCTGTTTTAGCTGGGCAAGAAATTGGCTGCGTTGCGCTTTGGGCAAACAGCGAATTGCACCAATGGCAACCTCAAGCAGGCGAAATTGAGGTTCGGTGCTGAGCTTCGTTAATGCAAGCTCAGCCCTATCCAGCTTATACATATCAACATAAGGAAGCGCGGCGATAAACGTTAGTTGTGCTTGGCGATTCGGCCAGTGTTGATGAAGACACAGTAACATAACTAACCATCGCGCATCGCTCGGCTCATGAGCTAAATAACTTAGAGAGTCCTCTATCCCCATGAGCTTTTCTCGAAAGTCGCCATACACTACTTGTGGCTGCGGGTTGCGCCCTTGGCTAGCACTAAAAGCCATGGTATTTGCTCGGCTTGGCGCCGTGCGTGGACGCTCTTTTAATTGTCCATGCCAATGTGGATCAAGCCTGCGAATACGTTTCGTTAGCGGCGGGTGAGTGCTTAACCAGGTTAACCACGGACTCAATGCATCACTAAAAAAATAATGACTAAATAGGTGCGCATTATTTTGCCTTAAGGTGTTTTTGCGAGGATTTTCGGCAATAGCCAGTAAAGCCCCGGCCAGTGCTTGTGGGTTACGGGTAAACTGCGCTGCACCAGCGTCAGCAAGATATTCCCGCTGGCGACATACCAGCGCTTTGATAATGTCGCCAAGTTGTGTCCCCAGCCATCCAAACAGCGTCAGAATAACGCCGATGACTGTGGTAAACCCTGCGCCATCTGTGCGTTGCGCGTTGTGGCGACGGGACGCATTCATGGCGCTATAAATTAAGTTTTCACCGGCTTGGCCTATAAAGGTGATGCCATAAAGTAAGGCAGACATACGCACGTTGAGGCGTACATCACCATTGACTATGTGGCTGAATTCATGGGCGACGACCGCTTGTAGTTGCGCTCGGCTTAGCTGATCGAGCGCGCCTTGGGTGATGGCAATGACACTATCGCGACGATGATAGCCCGCGGCAAACGCATTAATACTGGGCTGGTTGGCAAGTAAATAGGTGCTCGGAACGGGCATCCTGGCGGCAATAGCGACCTCTTCAACAACATTCAGTAGCACCCGCTGTTGTTCATGGTAGGTGTTTGTTTGCACCAGCTGCCCCCCTAGTTGCTCAGCAATAACACTGCCACCACGGCGCAATTGCCAGTACTTATAAAGTATGGCTGTACTGATAATTGCAGTGATGGAAAGGGTGAGCCCTAGGTGGATTGAAGCGTCAGTTCCATGCGCGATACCATAATTAAACAGGGTGTATGGATCAGTTGAAAAAATGCTCATCAGCCATAAAAATGGCCAATGTGCGAGGGCGATGAGAGCACCCACCGCGAGCACAAATAATACCAGCAGTAGCCAAGTCTTACGCCTTGCTTGGCGCTGCTGAGAAAAGAAACCGCTCACGGCTACTTAAATGACACGCTAGGGGCTTGGCGTTGTCTTTGTGGATCATCCAGTTCTAGCAGCTTGGCATCTTGGTTATGACCCGTCATGTTGGCAATCAATACCGGCGGGAAACTTTGTCGGTAACTGTTATAGGTAAGTACTGAGTCATTGTATGCCTGGCGTGCGAAAGCGATACGGTTTTCGGTGCTTGATAACTCTTCACTTAGATTGGCCATAGTCGCGTCGGCCTTCAATTCGGGGTAGTCTTCTATGCTCACTTGTAAGGCGCCTAGGGCACTGCTCAAGGCTCCCTCTGTTTGCGCTAAATGGGCAAGTTTAGCCGAAGATAATTTACCACCCGAGAGGCTTTGTAGAGCACTTACAGCTTGATTTCTTGCTTGGGTAACCGCTTTTAAGGTCTCACTTTCATGGTCTAAATAAGCCTGAGCGGTGGCGACTAAGTTAGGCACAAGATCATGGCGGCGATGCAGCTGCACATCTATTTGCGCAAAGGCATTTTGGTATTCGTTTTTATAGCGTACCAGCGAGTTGTAAATCACTATGGCAATGACGACTACCACTGCCGTGATGATTAAAAATAGTTCCATAATAAAGATCTCGCGCAAAAAATTGGGTTAACTATACCTGAATTGTGCACAAAATCAGCCAACATGTAGACATTTTTTGCTATCATGAAAACTGTTTTAGTCTTACCTTATTGGGGCTTGCCATGGAGTTATCGCAAGGCGCTGTACTCAGCCTACCGCTTTTTCAATTCAACGATGAATTACCAAATCGTGATTTAGACCACCCAGATTTATACTTAGAAGTGGTTCTTGACGAGCAGTTACTTGCTCACCTGTGCCAAAACCCAGCGCAAGATCAGAGCGTCAGCTTGCAATTGGCCGATTATCAATTGCTGGCGCATACCGAGTCTGTTCCAAGTGAATCCCACAGTGCCATGTTAATGCTCACTCATGGGCCACTTTTAGCAGCCACTTTAGAGCGCGATAATGGCGTTAGTTACGTATCACCCCAACTGGAAATGATGCCGACCTTTGATCTAGGGGATGATGATGAATAAACTGACGTGGGGTTTGCTGTTGCTGCTATGTACGGGCTGCGCCGTATTAGGTGCGCAGAAGTATGATAGCCTCTTTGGCCCTGAGCAGGTTCAAAACCGCAGTAACGATGTAAGTCCTGCGCAAAGCGACTTTTTTACTGAGCAAGTCAAACCCGTGATAGATAACCGCTGTGTCGTCTGCCACGGGTGCTATGATGCGCCTTGTCAGTTGAAAATGTCATCTCCTGAGGGCATTGAACGTGGTACCTCTAAAGACTTGGTCTATGATGGCACGCGGCTACTTGCAAGTAAGCCTAGCCGCTTATTCGTTGATGCCCACACCACGCAACAGTGGCGTGAGCGTGGCTTCTCACCGGTGCTTAACGAGCGCGAGCAAAGCGCCCATGCTAATTTAGTGGGCAGCGTGATGTATCAAGCTCTGGCATTGAAACAGCAGCACCCGCTGCCAGAACAAGCCATTCTGGGAGAGGAATTTGACTTTGCTCTGGATAGAGACCAAACCTGTCCCACTATTGGCGAGTTTCAACAATACGCGCAAGATAAACCTCACGCGGGCATGCCCTATGGTTTGCCAGCACTGACCAGTAAAGAAATGTCGGTGCTCACACAGTGGTTGCAAGATGGCGCGAAAATGCCCAAGCACGGCCCCATTAGCGCTGAGCTGCAAACTGAAGTGAACAAGTGGGAACGTTTTCTTAATCAAGATGATAACAAACACCGCTTAAGCGCTCGTTATATTTATGAGCATTGGTACCTGGCCAATATCTATTTTGATCAAATCAGCACCTCGGAGTTTTTCACCTTAGTTCGTTCGCGCACGCCTCCCGGTGAAGCCATCGATGTTATTGCTACTCGCCGCCCTTATGAAGACCCTAGGGTAGCGCGCGTTTATTACCGCCTGCTGCCTCGAAAAAGTACCGTACTGGCCAAAACCAATATTCCACTGGCGTTGAATAATGACAAGCTAGCTCGCTTGCGATCACAATTTATTGCGCCGGAATATGCCGTGCCGTCACTGCCTGGGTATGACATAAAAGTCGCTTCAAACCCGTTTAAAGTCTTTGCAGCTATTCCCGTAGGCTCTCGATATCAATTTATGCTCGATGAGGCTGAGCTTATTATTCGTGGTTTTATTCAAGGGCCTGTCTGTCGAGGTCAGATTGCTTTGAATGTGATTAATGATCAGTTTTGGGTCGCCTTTGTTGACCCTAAATTCGTGAGTCAGCCCAAAATTGATGAATTCTTAATGCGCCACGAAGATATGCTCGATATGCCTGCCCAGGAAGATTCGAACGCTTTGCCTATTTCTAGCTGGGTCAAATACGCCGCGAAACAAAGTACGTATTTGGAGGCCAAGTCGAAGCTTGCCAATGAAGTTTTTGCCAATGGCCAACACCTCACCGAAAACCTTATTTGGCAAGGGGAAGGGCATAATGACAATGCCGCATTAACGATTTTCCGGCACTTCAACTCGGCAACGGTGGTCAAAGGCTGGGTCGGCGAGCAACCCAAAACCGCTTGGATTTTAGATTACTCATTATTTGAACGAATTCATTATCTGCTGGTGGCTGGGTTTGATGTATACGGCAATGTTGGCCATCAACTGATCACTCGTCTGTACATGGACTTCCTGCGCATGGAAGGCGAAGACAACTTTCTTGCCTTACTACCGAAAGAGCAGCGCAAGGCACTACGGGCTCATTGGTATAGAAAATCACCCACCAGTCTTGTCGAGTTTATGAAAGATACTAATGTGCGCTTTGAGCAACCGACAGGCATTGACTACAAAACGTCACAGCCACAACAAGAGCTTTACCAGCGCTTAGCCACAAAGCTCTCGGCGGTATTGAGTCAGCGTTATGATTATCAAAAAGTACCTGATGTGCTGCGCCAACTGAATGCCATGCCGAGCACGGCGGTGAACTTATTACCACAAGTGAGCTATATCTTGGTGGCCAATGGTGAGGATGATTATCAGGCTTATACTTTGCTGCATCACAATGCCCACTACAACATCAGCAGCTTATTAGACGAGGAAGATCAGCGCGCCTACGATGAAGATAAAGCACTTGTCATCCCCGGCTTTATTGGCGATTACCCTGAAGCGCTATGGTTGTTACAACCACAGCAGCTGGAAGATTTTGCTGCACATATGCAAAAAATGACCAGCGAGACTGATTACCGAACCTTAAAAAGTCGTTTTGCTGTACGTCGCACTGACCCGCAATTTTGGCGCTTTAGCGATATTTTGCACCAGCAGGTGAAAAAATATCGGGGAATAGAGTATGGCTTATTAGATTATAACCGACTCGAAAATCGGTAAGCTTTTTAGAGCTAATTGTTTGTTAAATATAGATAAATAATTAGCTTCTAATGATTTTATAGCAGTCTTTTTTAGCAAATTGGTACAGAAATGAAAATGTAACAATTTGCAAAGACTTGTTTACCTGTGGCGGTTTTGGCAAAATTGCTGCTGTGCCTAAAATTAGAGAACAACAATGCACTATTGGTTTGTATTATTGCTCGCCCTGAGCGCAACATTCGCAGCGCAGGGCAATGAAAAAAAGCTCAGTAAATGTATTAGCCCCGCAGGTAAAGTAACCTACACCACTAAACGCTGTCCTGCAGGGCATCGTGAAGAGGTTATGCGTGAGCAGTTATCGCTTATTCAGTTTGCTGAAAAAGCGCGCAAAACACCGGATGTGGGCCCTAAAGAAGCTGACGAAAGTGACCTGACTTATTACTTGCGCTCTAACTACGGCGGTACTAACTGGGTAGAAAACATTCAGCGTAGCTATTTGGAACAATACAACGCTGTAGTGGTAGTTGATACCTTCCGTTTGCATAAGCTTGAAGGTATTTGTCGAGCGACACAAAAGTGGATCAGTGAACACCCACACCCTATCTTTGAGCTCAGAGATATGCGCTTTGAGTTTACCACGGGCTCTTCATTTGATACCCGTTACGTGACGCAAGGCAAATGTGATTACCGCCTACGTTAATAACCAAAAGGAGCCTAGGGCTCCTTTTTTAATGGTTCATAACTTGTTTTGCAGCGGCCAGTAATAACGGCTCTGATAAACGAACACGATAATTTGGGTTGGCGTATTGGAAATGCACCATCCCTTGCGTATCGAGCAAAAACACGGCAGGCACTGGCAGCGCCACTTTTTGCTCACCATCCAAGCCAACAAAGTTGACGCCCAACTTATTACGATAAACTTTAGCCGTTTTATCATCTAAGAAAAAAGCTAATCCCATTGCTTGTGCCAATGCCAGCTGATCGTCAGAGAGCAGTTGGTAGGTCGGTGAGCTAATGGTGCTTTGCGCAAGTTTTGCAGGACTATCTGGTGAGACGGCGATGATTTGCAAGCCCATCTCGGCAATTTGTTGCTCGATATTTTGGATATTCTTTAATTGCTTTGAACAATAAGGACACCAGCCACCGCGATAAACAACCAACACCGTA
This sequence comes from Pseudoalteromonas ruthenica, assembly GCF_008808095.1. Lineage (NCBI taxonomy): Bacteria > Pseudomonadati > Pseudomonadota > Gammaproteobacteria > Alteromonadales > Pseudoalteromonadaceae > Pseudoalteromonas > Pseudoalteromonas ruthenica. Next base: position 105,828 of record NZ_CP023396.1, read on the forward strand.
GGCTTATTTGCTAATAGTTGTTTTAACGCAACCGGTTGGCCCTGGGTGTCTTTTAACGTGACATCGGGCACGCTCAAGCCAGGCAGGAGCGGACTTACGCCCTCAGCCGAGTCGCTGATATTGGTAATGACCGCTGCACTGGCGACACCACTGAATAACAATAAGATGGCTCCTACAACAGAGCTCGCAAGTGTTTTAGATAACATAAAATTCCTTTATTAAAACTGTGAAAGCAATGCAACTAGAACGGCCCTAGGGTGATAATCTTTCACGCTATAGGTATGATAGGCAAATACACAGACAATGAGAGATTAAAGAATGTCTAGCGCAGCAAATAAAATTGCCATCATGTTAGAAATGCAGCATGCCATGAATACCAAAGTTCACGAGCAATGGTTCGAGCAAGGGTTTGAGTGGTATCGGGCTATTTGGGTTGAGTGTGCAGAAATGCTGGACCACTATGGCTGGAAATGGTGGAAAAAACAAACTCCGGATACAGAGCAAGTGATTTTGGAGCTGGTGGATATCTTCCACTTCGGCTTGAGTCTGCGCATTGACGGCCACACTTCGTTTGCTGAGTTGGCGGCGCAAATTGAGCAGGAAATGCAAAGTCCTATTCAAGGAGCTGATTTTAAAGTCTCGTTGGAGACGTTAGCAGCCAGCGCGGTAGCTGATAAAGCTTTTAATGCTGCTGCTTTTGCCGGCTGTATGCAGCAAATTGGAATGAATATCGACGATCTTTATCGTGGCTACGTTGGTAAGAACACCCTGAACTTCTTCCGCCAAGACCATGGGTATAAAGATGGAACCTATATCAAGGTGTGGCATGGCCAAGAGGACAATGAGCATTTAGTCGCTGTGGTAAAAAGTCTGGACACTGATAACCCAGACTTCGCCAAGCTCGTTTATCAAGGCTTGCAGCAGCGCTACCCCAGCTAGGCAGGCAAAATGTCACGATAATCGGTGACATTTTCATATCCGGCAAGCGGCTTGTGTGGCTGCTTGCTGTCGGGGTTAGCCACTGCTAGCAGATGATTGATCCCAAAGCGCTTCGCTGCATCGAGTACCGCTGCGCTATCGTCGACGAACAACGTCCGCTTTTTATCAAAGCCCAAGTCGCTTTGCACCTGCTGCCACAGCGATTGGTGCTCTTTACTAACGCCGTAGTCATGGGTAGAAACGAGCTTATCAAGATAGCGGTCCAGCTCAGTGCGTTCTACTTTTAAGCTCAAACTATCTCTATGCGCATTAGTGAGCAAAATAAGCTCTTTTCCTGAATTTTTTAATGCCTGCAAAAACACCTTGGCATCGTCACGAATACTTATCAGGTGCTGAATTTCACGCTTTAACGTCATAATGGGCAACTGTAATTGTTGTTGCCAATAATCTAAGCAATACCATTGTATTTGTCCTTGCACTGCTTCATAGCGGGCCGCCATTTGTTCTCTGGCTTGTTGCAGCGGAATTTGTTGCTGCTTAGCGAGTTGGTGGGGGATGACTTCGAGCCAAAAATGGTTGTCAAAATGCAAGTCTAATAAAGTGCCATCCATGTCGAGTAATACGGTGTCGATATTGGACCAATTTGGCATGGGCTTTTCCTACTAAAACAATTATCATGGATTTATGTTGATAATAACAAAGTCGCGGCTATGACACAGAAAAAGCATCCAACGCCTCCAGAAATACTTGATAATAACGTGGTGGCAAAAAGTAGATTATTTACTGTTGAAGCCTTAGAGCTGCGCTTCTCCAATGGCGAGCAACGTCATTATGAACGTATTCGAGGCGGAGGCCGTGGTGCGGTCATGATCGTTCCGGTTAATGAACACGATGAACTTATATTAGTGCGTGAGTACTGTGCCGGCACCAATGATTATCAGCTGGGGTTCCCAAAAGGCTTAATCGACCCGGGGGAAACGCCGTTTCAAGCTGCTAACCGAGAGCTGCAAGAGGAAGTGGGTTTAGGCGCTCATGAGCTTAACGAGATGAAAAAAGTGTCGCTCGCGCCTAGCTACTTTAATGCTCATATGCACATTATCACCGCCCGCGACCTTTACCACCAAACGTTGGCTGGTGATGAACCAGAGCCATTAGAGGTAGTACATTGGCCAATGGCGCAATGGCAAGCTTTGCTTGGCGAGCCGGACTTTACCGAAGCACGAAGTGTGGCAGCTTTGCTATTATTAATACAGGCATCTAATTAAGCCACGAGGTTCAGCAGTAAAAAAGGGGGTCGTGTTGCAAGATTTTCTAGCTCCATGCATTGAGTTGGCCGAGCAAGCAGGTTTGGCCATTATGGCTATTTATCGCCAGAATGATATTGGAGAGCAGGTAAAACAAGATCACACCCCAGTGACCAAAGCAGACATTGCAGCGAATGATGTGCTTATGGCTGGGCTCGAGAAAATGGCGCCTGACATCCCGATTATGTCTGAAGAGACGCCCATTCCCAGTTTAGAAAAACGGCAGCACTGGCAGCGCTATTGGCTGCTGGACCCAATGGATGGCACCGGAGAGTTTATTCTCGAAAGCGGTGACTTTGCCGTCAACATTGCACTAATTGAAAACAATCGACCGGTGCTCGGCGTGATTCATTGGCCGGCGAAAAACACCACCTACTTCGCAACTTATCAACAAGGGGCGTATAAGAAAACGCCCGAAGGGGTTGAGCGCATCAGTGTCGCCCAACCGGCAAACCTTACTTTAGCGGTTAGCCGCAGGCAAAAACTAGAGGCCGTTAGTCAGTACTTAAATGCCACCTTCGACACCGTGCCGTTAGGGTCATGCTCACTCAAGGCTTGTATTATCGCTGAGGGGAAAGCCGATTGCTTTATGCGTATTGGTCCAACCGGTGAATGGGACACCGGCGCTTCGCAGGTGATTGTCGAAGAAGCGGGCGGGTGTATTACCGATGCGGAATTTAATCCACTCACTTATAACCAGCGTGAATCAACAGAAAATCCCGACTTTATTGTAATGGGGCATCCCGATTGGGAGTGGCAAAAAATGATTAGCCCTCATCAGCGCTCTCATCATAATTAGTCTTCGATGGTGGAAAAACCAGCAGCTGATATGGTTTCAGTGTAATTAAACTTGCATTTAAATTTTGTTGCTATATTATGGCGCTCTCGTTGGCAAAGGGGCTTCCCTAGACCCAACAATGTGGACGCGGGATGGAGCAGTCTGGTAGCTCGTCGGGCTCATAACCCGAAGGTCGTCGGTTCAAATCCGGCTCCCGCAACCAACTTCTAAAAGTTGCGAGCGTCCACAGATAATTGGCGCGGGATGGAGCAGTCTGGTAGCTCGTCGGGCTCATAACCCGAAGGTCGTCGGTTCAAATCCGGCTCCCGCAACCAACTTTTATCGCCAGTTATCACCTTATATTGACGCGGGATGGAGCAGTCTGGTAGCTCGTCGGGCTCATAACCCGAAGGTCGTCGGTTCAAATCCGGCTCCCGCAACCAATTCTTAGTAGACCTCACTACCAATTACTATTTCAAGTCCATTCGACCTAGGGTCGTCGCCACGGCGTGTCGCGTTCATATTCAAGCCTTACAATGAATTACCCTGCGTTGTTTTAAATAAAACGCGATACCCCCTTTGGGCAAATTTTTATATTGCTACTGTGGCGTTTTATCAGCGTGAAATCATGTCTTTTTAGCTCCGGCAAAGCCGCATCCTACCTTGGCTCAAACGATTTTATTGGCGACCCCAAGATTTTCCTAATTTGATTGCATTTTAAGCGGTTTCTATGATGATGTTCGCCACAAGAGGTGATATACTCCCGCCGAATAATTTTTCGACCAATAGAGTAAAGCAATGGCAGATTTATCAAAATACAGAAATATTGGTATTTTCGCGCACGTAGATGCGGGTAAAACGACCACGACAGAGCGTATTCTGAAGCTCACCGGTAAAATTCACAAAACCGGTGAAGTACATGACGGCGAATCAACGACCGACTTCATGGACCAAGAAGCTGAGCGTGGTATTACAATCCAATCAGCAGCTGTAACATGTGAGTGGAAAGGTCACCGTTTAAACGTAATCGATACTCCTGGACACGTTGACTTCACAGTAGAAGTATATCGTTCACTTAAAGTACTTGACGGTGGTATCGGTGTATTCTGTGGTTCTGGTGGTGTTGAGCCGCAGTCAGAAACTAACTGGCGTTATGCGAACGAATCAGAAGTAGCACGTTGTATCTTCGTAAACAAACTAGACCGTATGGGTGCTGACTTCTACCGCGTTGTAGAGCAAGTGAAAAAAGTACTTGGCGCAAACCCACTAGTGATGACTCTTCCTATCGGTATCGAAGACCAGTTCTCTGGTGTTGTTGATGTACTTGAGAAGAAAGCATACGTTTGGGATGACACAGGTCTTCCTGAAAACTACGAAGTACAAGACGTTCCAGCTGACATGGTAGACAAAGTAAATGAGTATCACGAGATGCTTGTTGAAACTGCCGTTGAGCAAGACGACGATCTAATGGAAGCATACATGGAAGGTGAAGAGCCTTCTTTAGAGCAAATCAAAGCGTGTATCCGTAAAGGTACTCGTGATCTTGCGTTCTTCCCAACTTACTGTGGTTCAGCGTTCAAGAACAAAGGTATGCAGCTAGTGCTAGACGCTGTAGTTGATTACCTACCTTCACCAACAGAAGTAGATCCGCAGCCACTAACTGACAAAGACACTGGTGAGCCTACTGGTGAAGTTGCAACTGTATCTGCAGATGAGCCACTTAAAGCGCTTGCGTTCAAAATCATGGACGACCGTTTTGGTGCACTTACCTTCATCCGTATCTACTCGGGTCGCATGAAAAAAGGTGACACAGTACTTAACTCAGCAACAGGTAAAACTGAGCGTATCGGCCGTATGGTTGAGATGCAAGCTGACGAGCGTAACGAACTTACCGAAGCGCAGGCGGGTGACATCATCGCTGTTGTTGGTATGAAGAACGTGCAAACTGGTCACACATTATGTGATCCTAAGCACGAATGTACGCTTGAAGCGATGATCTTCCCTGATCCAGTAATCTCAATCGCTGTCGCACCTAAAGATAAAGGTGGTACAGAGAAAATGGGTATCGCAATCGGTAAAATGGTTGCAGAAGATCCATCTTTCCAAGTTGAGACTGATGAAGATTCAGGTGAAACCATCCTTAAAGGTATGGGTGAACTACACCTTGATATCAAAGTTGATATCCTTAAGCGTACTTACGGCGTAGACCTTATTGTTGGTCAGCCTCAGGTTGCTTACCGTGAAACTATCACCAAAGAAATCGAAGATAGCTACACGCATAAGAAGCAATCAGGTGGTTCTGGTCAATTCGGTAAGATCGATTACCGTATCAAGCCAGGTGAAGTAGGTTCAGGCTACAAGTTCAGCTCAAGCGTTGTTGGTGGTAACGTTCCTAAGGAATTCTGGCCAGCAGTTGAGAAAGGCTTCGCATCTATGATGGAAGAAGGTGTTCTTGCCGGCTTCCCAGTACTAGACGTTGAAGTTGAACTATTTGACGGTGCTTTCCACGCAGTTGACTCATCAGCTATCGCGTTCGAAATCGCTGCAAAAGGCGCATTCCGTCAGTCTATCCCTAAAGCGGGTGCACAACTTCTTGAGCCAATCATGAAAGTTGACGTATTCACTCCTGAAGACAACGTGGGTGACGTAATCGGTGACCTTAACCGTCGTCGTGGTATGATCAAAGACCAAGAAGCGGGCGGCATGGGCGTACGCATCAAGGGTGAAGTACCACTATCTGAGATGTTCGGTTATATCGGCCACCTACGTACTATTACTTCTGGTCGTGGTCAGTTCTCTATGGAGTTCTCACACTACGCACCTTGTCCGCAAAACGTTGCTGACGAAGTAATCGCTGCAGAAAAAGCGAAAAAAGAAGCGAAGTAATAGTCGCCTCTTCTAAGAAAAACCCAGGCTAGTGCCTGGGTTTTTTTATGCCTATTCCTCTGCTCCCGTATTCGCTGTCATATATTCATCATCTGTCCGTCAATAAATGGTTATATTTTAGAAACATTCGTTCCCTACAGTAACGACGCCAGTACAACCCTTGCTGGTACATATTTGTGGTTAAGAACAGCTTCTTAACAGCGCTAAATAATAAAACTCACGGGAACAAAAAATGAAAGTATCAAAGTTAGCCTTGGCGATGGCGGCAGCCTCGGCCATCTCCTCGCTGGTGTGCACACCAGTGCAGGCCGGAGTCTTGCCTGACGTTCAGACCAATAGTCAGTGGTATCAAACAGATAAGAATAAGCTCAACGAGAAGCAGCAATTGGCCAATCAGCAAAAACTGACTAAGGCCAAAAATGTGATTCTGTTTGTTGGCGATGGTATGGGGGTGTCAACACTCACAGCAGCTCGTATTCTACAGGGCCAAAATAACGGCAAAATGGGTGAAGAAGGTTACCTTAGCTTCGAGAAGTTTCCTTACTCGGCGCAGGTAAAAACCTATAATGTTGATGCACAAACCCCAGACTCAGCAGGCACCATGACCGCCATGGCGTCAGGGGTTAAAACTGATGTAGGTGTGATTGGTGTAGATGAAGATATCGAGCGCGGAAATTGTGCCACGGTAGCTGGTAATGAACTAATTACTGCTCTGGAGCTTGCAGAAATTCGAGGTTTAAGTACTGGTATCGTCAGCACCGCTCGTATTACCCACGCCACTCCTGCAGCAACGTATGCCAAATCAGCAGATCGTAACTGGGAAGACGTGTCAGACATGCCGGCGCAGGCAGTTGCGCAAGGGTGTGAGGATATCGCTACGCAATTGGTTAACTTTGAACAAAACCTTGAAGCGCGCTTTGCTGGTACTGACGTGGATGGTATAGAAGTGGTTATGGGCGGTGGCCGCCGTCACTTCCTACCGAAAGACGAAACGTATAACACTCTTGATGCCCGCAGCGCTATCGAAGGGGACCGCACCGATGGTCGTGACCTGACTCAGGAATGGCAACAAAAGTATGCCGATGGTGTCTACGTATGGGACCGTGCTGGCTTTGATGCTATAGCCGATGACGCTCAGCGGGTGTTTGGACTGTTCAATGAATCTCATATGCAATATGAAGCTGACCGAGGCAATGATCTTGCGGGTGAGCCTTCCTTATCGGAAATGACCGCTAAAGCAATATCTGTGCTTGATAATAACGATACAGGCTTTTTTCTTACGGTTGAGTCCGGGCGTATTGACCACGCTCACCACGCGGGTAATGCATACAATGCGCTGAACGATACAATTGAACTGGCTAATGCCGTGCAGTATGCCATCGAGAACACGAACCCCGAAGAAACATTGATTTTGGTGACTGCGGATCACAGCCACGCCTTTACCATTGCCGGCTACCCTAAACGTGGTAACCCTATTCTAGGTCAGGTAGTGGCGGTAGGGCAGCAGCAGCCGACGCTTGCAGCAGATGGTAAGTCTTACACCACGCTCGGCTATACCAATGGCTTGGGCTTTCGCGATCTAGGCATGGAAACTAACGCTGATGCCAGCTACAGCGATGCGCCGCAAACCGGGCGTCAAAATCTGGCGGGTATCGATACCACCACCCCAGGTTTTCACCAAGAAGCAACCATTCCACTTAGCTCAGAGACACACGCAGGCGAAGATATTTCCCTTCATGCTATGGGTCCCAGCGCGCATCTAGCGCAGGGAGTGATTGAACAAAGCATGGTGTTCCACATTATCGACTCAGCCCTTGAGCTCACTAAGTAAGCAGGTATTACAATGAACAAGCTAAATATTCTTTCTCTTGCCGTGGTTGCGGCACTGGCGGGTTGCTCTGACGATGATGGCGCGCCGACTTTAACTGTTAACACCGACATAGCTGTGGGTGATAGTCAATGTATTAATGGTGGTGTCTACACTCAAGTGGGTGCCGATGACAATGGCAATGGCGAGCTTGATGGCGATGAAGTTGCAGCGCAAACGACCAATTGTAACCCGATTAAAACCACATTAGATGATGATGAACTGGCTAACCTAACGGGCAACGCTTGGTTTAGCGATGCTCAGGATAAAGTAGCGCAGGCACAACAACGTGCCGAGCAGCTAAGCAGCAGCAATCAAAAAGCGAAAAACGTGATTCTGTTCGTAGGTGATGGAATGGGCATCTCCACGGTCACAGCTGCACGTATTTTAGCTGGGCAACTACAAGGAAAGATGGGTGAGGAGCACCAGCTGAGCTTTGAAACCATGCCCTATTCTGGCTTTGCTAAAACCTATAATGTTGATGCGCAAACTCCTGATTCAGCTGGCACGATGACGGCTATGGCGACAGGCGTCAAAACCGATGTCGGTGTGATTGGCGTGGCTGAAGGGATTGCCCGTGGTGACTGTGAATCGGTGTCCGGCAATGAGTTAGTAACCGCCTTAGAGCTGGCAGAAATCGCAGGTAAATCAACAGGAATTGTGTCAACCGCGCGGATCACTCACGCCACACCGGCTGCTACCTATGCCAAATCGGCCGACCGTAACTGGGAAGACATCTCCGATATGCCTGCTGATGCGGTCGCTGCTGGGTGCGAAGACATTGCTTCGCAATTAGTTAACTTTGAGCCTAATCTGGAAGCGCGATTCGACGTCGATATTGATGGTATTGAAGTAGTAATGGGCGGTGGTCGTCGTCACTTCCTGCCAAAAGATGCCGCATTTAATAGCAATGATGCGCAAAGCAGCACCGAGGGTGACCGCACCGATGGCCGTGACTTAACGGCGCAATGGCAAGCGGCTTACCCCAATGGCACCTATGTGATGGATCAAGCGGGCTTTGATGCTATCGATCCTGCCAGCACTGAACGCATCTTTGCGCTATTTAACGAATCGCACATGCAGTATGAGCAAGACCGAAGCAATGATATCGCAGGGGAACCGTCGCTGGCGGCGATGACGGAAAAAGCCATTGATGTTCTTGATAATAACGACGAGGGCTTCTTTCTGACTGTAGAGGCGGGTCGTATCGATCACGCTCACCATGCAGGTAATGCCTATAATGCGCTTCACGACACGGTGGAGTTGGCCGAGGCGGTGCAAGCCGCGATGGAAAAGACCAACACGGATGAGACCCTGATCATCGTAACCGCAGATCATAGCCATGTATTTACCATTGCTGGCTACCCTAAACGAGGTAACCCCATTTTAGGTAAAGTGGTTGGCGTTGGCAGCGACGAGCCTACCTTGGCAGCCGATGGCATGCCTTACACCACTTTGGGCTACACCAATGGCAACGGCTTTAAGAACCTTGGCGCACAGACCAATGCTGATGCTGGCTACAACGGTGAGATTGTCACTGGTCGTGTGGATTTGAGCACCATTGACACCACCACAGCTGGATTCCACCAAGAAGCACTGGTGCCACTTAGCTCAGAAACTCATGCGGGTGAAGATGTGGGGGTGTATGCCCAGGGTCCTGGAGCCCACCTAGTGACCGGAACTAATGAGCAAAACTATATCTTCCACGTGATTAATCACGCTGCAGATTTAGTGAGTAAAGCAGAAGCCAAGCTAGGTAATTAATCACCTAAGGTCGAGGGCATAGGTTGCTATGTCCTCGGCCCTAAGTGGAGGATAAAATGATGAAGTATGTCAAATTAGCCACGTTGGCAGTCGCCATGTGTAGTGCCAGTGTGTATGCGCAACAGCAATGCCAAGCGAATGCGCAGGTGTTAAAAGCCAATTATATACAGCAGCAAGGCGTTCAAGAAGAGCAGCTATTTTCGCTTTGGCGGCTGCATGATCAGGTAGCGCATCAGGCCAACAGCCAGGGGGTCGTTGAGCTCTGGCAACGTCTATCTAATCAGCAAGTGCGGCCTATTCGTTATTTTGAGCATTACCAAAGAGGCATTGAGTACCAACCTGGTGAGCTAAAAGAGGGCGGGCAACCAGTCAGTTGGTCACAAAAATATCAGTTAGTGCACAGTGACCTACTTTCACAGTCGCCATCACGTACGCAAGGTGAGGGCTGCGGCCAAGAGCAGCACTTCGAACGCCAGCAAAATGGCTATAAAATGACCCTGGTATGGCTGCCAGCATTGCAGCTGGTCAAGCAGCTTGTGGTGGCACGTGAAGACGCTGACCATCAAGACAGGTGGCAACAAATAAGCAAACTAACATTGCAAAGTTACCAGCTTAACCCGCAACAAGTGCAGCAACAATTTGCTCATTGGGACCGTTATCAAACTACGGACTATGCCGATGTGGGCGATAATGAACATGATCCATTTTTGGCGAAAATGATAAATCAGGGCTTTATTGAGCACGGTGCATCAGGGTTTTATCACAGTGATGGCCAAGCTATGTCAGGCGGCCACCACCATTGATCATGTAGATATCTAGGATAATTTGTCGCGACCAACCAAGCAGTGCCTATAATAAAATGATTTGTGGTGTGCTGGAGAGAGCATGAGTCGCGGCTGCCTATTTCTTGCCTTGTTGTTTCTAATTTCACCTTGCCAAGCCGAGCGCGTGGTTATTGCTGCAGAAGACGCATGGACGCCGTATGCCAATGCCGATGGTACGGGCATGGCGAATGATATAATCACGGCCGCTTTTGCAGCGGTAGACGTGTCAGTCGACTACCATATTTATCCTTATGCGCGGGTGCTGCATTACCTCGATACCGGTGCCTATGTAGCGGGGTTCAATGTGCCTATCGATGCTATCAGTAAAGAAAAGTACTTACTCGGTAGTACACCTCTTTATAAGGCTTATTCTGCGTATTATCACAATACCCAACGGGCTCTGAAAATTACCAATCGTGCGCAGTTTAATGGCGAGTTAGTAGGTATTGTTAGAGGATATGGCTATGGCGACCAGTTTCTTGCTTTGGTGGCCGAACATAAAGTGGTGGCGGCGTATGCCAACTCCGATTTGCCTAATATGCGAAGGCTGATGTTAGGGCGCTTAGACAGTGCGCTTATTTTCATTAAGTCAGCAAATTATCTACGTCGTACCCAAGGGATTAGCGATAATATTCAAGTGGCATTTATTAATGAAGGAACCGATATCTTTCTTGCTTTTTCTCCCCATCACCCAGATGGCGAGCGGCTGCAAAAGTTATTTGAACAGGGGCTAAAAAAGATAATCGAGAATGGCGCTCGTGACGCCATTCTCGCTCGGTATTAAACCCTATTAGTCGGCTTTAACCGCACGGTAGCGTAACGTGACATTACCGTAGGGGAGAGGGCCAAGAATACGGGCTTTCCACTTTCCAGCAGCAGGGTTATCAAAGTGACATTGCTCTGCAGTCCCCCAGTTACGTGAGGCACAATCGGCACGGAAAATAGATGGGCGACGTTGGTGGCTAACGTACAGATCAACTTGACCCCAGCCACCCACGAGCTCGATATCTAGCGTTTGGTAACCCTCTGGTAAGTCGATAGTAAAGTTGCGAGGCCAAAACCATCCACTAAGGCCAGTAAACTCGCCCACAAGCTCTTCGGGCTCAGATTGCTCGGCAGCAATGGCGACGATGACAGGGTCATGATCTGAGGCGCGGTATGCATGCTCGGCATACAAGCTGGCCTGCTGTGCCTGGGTTTTGTACTCTAAGTTGTAGTCTAACACCCGAGGCTCATCAGCATTAATATGCCAATCGGTAGCAGCGACCACTTTGTTCATAAGGCTGGGTGATGCCAAAGCGTGGTCTAAGCTGCCTAAGCGGCCTTGGAAGTTATATGAGTAACCCAACGTATTGCCTTCCAGCGTAGGAATGACATTGGCAAATCCGGCGTCGGCAAAGGTTTGCATGGGGTCTTCCTGCGCATAAGCATTCATATCACCGACAATGATCACATCGTCATCAGCCACACCAGTGGGTTGGCTCACTAACCATGAAGCGAACTGCTCGGCACCGGCTACGCGCGTTGCGTTATAGCAGGCTTGACCATCATTTTGGTCTTGATCGAGCCCTTCGGCACGGCTACAGCCACCTTTGGATTTTAAGTGAGCGACAGCAACGGTTAACACTTCATCACTTTCAATATCACGGAAGCTCTGTGCGATCGCCGCGCGGTTACCATAGGATAAGGCGTCTTCATCATTGATGCTGGCTGTGCCAACTTCTTGTACGCGGTCGCTACGGTAAATGAGCGCGGTAGTAATGGCGTCGGTGCCAACCTCGGCTACGGCAAAATCAACGAAGGCATATTCGCCGTTATCGGTTGCATCGTTCAGTGCAGTGACTAACGAACTTAGAGCACTGAACTCGCCAAAACCATCGTTTTCAATTTCCATTAAGCCAACGATGTCGGCATCCATGGCGGTGATGGCGGTAACGAGCTTTCGCTCTTGGCGAATAAACTCTTGCAAATCATCGGCGCCGCGAGAGGTTGGAAAGCCGCCTTGCTGGCCATCACCATTGAAGTAGTTTAAGACATTAAAGCTAGCGATTTTAATATCGCCCTGCTCATTGAGTACGGGTGCTTCAGTGCGAGGGTTGCTGGCAGTGAATTGTACAGCCGTGGTTGGATGTAAACGGTAGCGATCAAAACCATAGCCTAACACCCCGGTGAGTCCTTCTACACTATCGCCTAAGCGCACGGTATTGTAGGCATCCAGTCCAGCTCCAGGATAAGGAATCACTTCAGGGTTTTGCTGTGTTGAGCCATCATCAAGTAATAACTGTTTTAGCTGGTTTTGCGCTTCCAGCGCATTGGCGGCATCACCTGGTAGCGCCACTTGGGTGCCTTGATATAAGCGCTCTGTTGCTAGGCCGAGCTCTCCATAGCGTGCCAAATTATAGCTATCTACTACGTACATTGGCTGGGCAACACTGATGAGCATGCCTTCATAGGCTTCAAGCTCGTCGATATTGTCAACCGGTAGCGTGATTTCAGTGATATCAGCTTGTGCAGTACCACAACTCTTCAGCGCCGTCACATTCTTTAATTGTGTGGCGCCGTAGTATTCATCAACGGTGGCCTGAAGTCGTACACGGTCGCCGACATTAACGTCATCATCACTATGATAAACAAAAATACCTTCAGAGGTGAGGGGATCATTATCAGCGTTGAGTGATGCTAAGAAAAAGCCATTAAGGGCGTCACTTTGTTGGTAATCAGCACTGACCACCGCTTCGACAATAACTTGTTCGCCTTGCAGGGGACTGGCCATGCCTGGCCCTTGGATTTCGCTAATGGTAGTGGCTGGATCAGCACATGTGAGCTCGGGGGTTGGTTCTGGATCAGGGTCGGGGTCGACTGGGCCGAAACCTCCTTGGTAGGTGCCCAGATCACTGAAATCGTCTTGCTCATAGCCAGTAAAGAAGTCGCTAGGGATATAGGCGGTGTCTAGGGCGGTGCGAGCACCGGTGCCATCAATACGGCGCAGGGTATTATTTTGCGTAGAGGTTAGCCCTTCACCCCATTGCGAACCAGGATCGAGGCCAACCTGACCAAGGCTATCAATGACGTCACCCTGTTTACGAAGCACAATGGCATCATCGCCGTTGAACCAACCACCGCCTGCAATTTGATCAGCGACTGCTAGAATTGCAGAATCTGCTGATTCATGTGCGGCAACAAAAACGCCTTCAGCTGCCAGTGAGCCTGAGAGATCGAGAGTATAACCAGCCGTAGTGCTGCCGTTAAAGTAAAACTCAATAATATACTGGCTTAAATCGACTGACTCTGAATTGGGGTTATAAAGCTCGATGGCTTTATTATTGCTACTGCCTTCGACATATTCTGATATTAAGATATCTGCTTGAGCGCTGAGCGATGCCAATGAGGCCGCCACCGCTAGAGCGATAGGTGTGACTGTGTTTTTCATTAGATAGCTTCCCGTGTATTGTTATTTATCCCTAAAGGGGGACATATTATGCCCCCAATAAGTTACACGAAAATTTCAAGTTGTTAACTTGTTAGCGCTTTTTCTCAGAAAAAAGTTAGGTGTTAAGCTTAAGATTCGTTAAGCCACTGCGCTGCGCGTTTAGCAAAATAAGTGAGAATACCGTCAGCCCCTGCACGTTTGAAGGCAAGCAAAGACTCCATGACAATGGCTCTTTCTTCTAACCAGCCGTTTTCAATAGCAGCCATGTGCATAGCGTATTCACCACTGACTTGATAGGCGAAGGTGGGCACGGAAAACTCATCTTTAACGCGTCGAACAATATCTAAGTAGGGCATGCCAGGTTTCACCATGACCATATCAGCGCCTTCTTGTAAGTCCAGCGCGACTTCTCTGAGGGCCTCATCGGAGTTTCCAGGATTCATTTGGTAGGTCTTTTTATCAGCCCCTTTGAGGTTACCCGCTGAGCCGACCGCATCGCGAAATGGGCCATAATAGCTTGACGCATATTTGGCAGAATAAGCCATAATTTGGGTATTGATCAGGCCTTGCTCTTCTAGCGCCTCACGAATAGCGCCGATACGACCATCCATCATATCTGAGGGAGCAACGACATCGGCACCCGCTTGGGCGTGTGACAGCGCTTGTTTCACCAACACCTCGGTGGTGATGTCATTGATAACATAGCCTTGCTCGTCAATGATGCCGTCCTGACCATGCACGGTGAAGGGGTCCAAGGCAACATCGGTGATCACCCCTAGCTCAGGCAGTTCGCTCTTCAAAGCGCGCACCGTGCGTTGTGCTAACCCCTCTGGGTTATAGGCTTCTTCGGCATGCAGCGATTTCTTTTCACTGGGTGTGACAGGAAATAGGGCAATAGCGGGCACACCTAAAGCGACCAACTCTTTAGCTTCTTCAATCAATAAGTCGATGGACAAGCGCTCAACGCCAGGCATAGATTCAACCTGTTCGCGGCGGTTTTTGCCTTCCAAGACAAACACTGGATAAATTAAGTCATTAACGCTGAGCTCATGCTCTTGAGTTAAGCGTCTAGAGAAGTCATTTTTACGTAAACGACGCATACGCGTATAAGGAAACAGGTCGAGTCCTGATTGGGCCATAATGCTCTCCTAAGGCAAAGATTGTGAGCTAATTACTTGATTACGACCATGCGCTTTAGCATGGTATAGCGCCTCATCCGCCATATGGGTGATGTCGCCAGCGTGAGCGGTGGTTTCCCCGTAAGCGGTATGCACGCCAATACTAACAGTTAATGAAAATTGGTGCTCTGAGAATTCAACCTGTTGTTGACCTACCTCAGTGCATACTTCTTCGCCCAGCTTGAGGGCGCCCTCGTGCGTGGTATTGGGTAAAATAACGGCAAACTCTTCACCGCCGTAGCGGCACACATGGTCAAATGGGCGGCGTAAACAGGCTTTGATAGTTTGTGACACCAATTTAATAGCTGCATCGCCAGCGGGATGACCATAGCTATCGTTGACCTTTTTAAAGTGATCTATGTCTATCATTAGCAGGCTCAACGGAGCGTCATCCCGTTGTGAGCGCCGTAACTCATGCTCTAAACGCTTATCGAAAAAGCGGCGATTTTTGACACCCGTTAATGGGTCCTCGTTATTAATGCGCTCTAGCTCTGTGTTCTTTTCTTCTAATTCCCGTAGGGTAATTTGTAGCTCTATGGTGCGCTCTTCTACTTTATTTTCTAGTTCTTCTTTAGTTTGTTCCTCTAGTGCCAGCTGCTGAGCCAGTAATTGGTCTCGTGTTTGCTGCTCCGCCAGTGCTTGTTGCTGCGCGCGCATGCGTTCACTGTGCTGGCTTAACAAGTTGCGAATAACTACAAAACAGACAAGTAAGGCACTGCTCGCAGGGGGGCAAGAAAAGCCACCAACTGGTTTTGTTAATCGGCAATGCGAAACCAAAATAGTTGAGACAAAAATAGCCCATCAGCGCGAGTAACATCAGATTGGCAATACTGAGTACACATAACTGTTGTTGTTGCTTACGATACCCCTGCCAAGCACTATAGACCGCGCCGAATAAACAAAATAAGGTACTCGCAACAACTACGATCGGGTCGGCAATAGCGGCAGGTAATAGGTTTGGAAGTAGGCCGATAACCACAGTAATGAGCATGACAGTAATCGACGTTTTACGTTTGACTGGCGCTATCAGTGTTTGATTCAAAGCAACTAAGAGGCTTGGTGCAGCTATCAGTAGTAGGGGCAGCACCGCCGTTTGTAGCCAAGGTGTATCGGGGTGCAAATAGCGATAGCCATAGCCAAATACGTAAATACCTATCAGTGCCAAAGCACTAATGTATGCCGTGGCCAATAAAAAGCGGGCTTGTCGTGACAGAATAAAAAAGAATAAGGTGGTCAATATCAGCGTTGCCGCGAGGCCCATCACCGCCCCGAATAGGCTATTGAAGCTGCTTTTGTATTCAAAGTAGCTCTTCAGAGTATGCACCTGAACCGGCATTCTAAAGCCGTCACTGGCGATCACTTCGATGTAGACCCAGTGCTCCCCAGGGCTACGGGTATCAATATAAAAGGACAGTGATTCATCTTTAAAAAGTCGATCTGCACTATCAACTTGACTACCTATAGTACGCGTATTGATTAGCTTATTATCACGTAAATGAAACGCTTTGAGGCTATCTATTAATGGGTTATCGATGGCAATAATATATACGCTGGGTGGGTGTTGGTGAGAGCTTAAATTCACCCGCAGCCAGCCATAACGCACTTTGTTGCCCAAGTTGATAAACGGCTTATTAAGGGGTTGCCAATGGGGTGAATTTTGCGCTGTTGCTAAGGAGTCTGCTTCGGTATTGATACTCATGCTTGAGGCGAGCGCTGAGCACGACCACAGCAGCATCATCGCCCAAGCAAGCACACGCATAACTAACGCAGCTCCACATTAAACAATTGGCTAAAATTATGTTTGGTCTGCGCGATGATCTCTGCCTCAGTACATGCGTAGCGTTGAGCTAAGTGGGTGACTACGTAGCCAAGGTGATGGGGTTCACAGCGCCGTGACTTTGGTTTTGGCCGTATTGTCCGAGGCAGGAGGTAAGGAGCGTCAGTCTCAACTAGTAATCGCTCCCTAGGAATATGCGCCAAGGCTTCATTGAGCGCTTGCGAGCGACGTTCATCACATACCCAGCCTGTGATCCCTAAATACAGGCCCAACTCAAGATAGTGCTGAGCCTGTTCAGCATTGCCGGTAAAGCAGTGCACAATTCCACGCGGTTGGTACTCTCGCAGCAGTGCTAGCATATCCGCACTGGCATCACGTTCATGTAAATACACGGGCAGCGCTAATTCATTTGCCAAAGCTAGCTGGCGAGCAAAAATCTCGCGCTGTACAGGTCGCGGTGAGAAGTCGCGGTTGTAGTCGAGGCCGCATTCACCAATAGCCAGTACTTCACTTTGACTGGCTAGCTGGGCGATAACTTGCTCGAACTCGGCGCTTGCATCTTTTGCATTGTGGGGATGAATACCGGCGGTGCAAAACAACTGATGGCGACGTGCCAGCTCAACTGCATGCTGGCTATCGCGCTCGTCACAACCAATCACTACCATATTGGTGATACCTGCGTCGCGAGCACGAGCAACCACAGCGTCAGTATCTGCTGCAAATTGGCTGCTTGTGAGATTGACTCCGATATCTATCATGGCAGCTACTTAATCAACGCGTTTAACACGGATAGACTTATTTGCACCTTGTTTTTTCAGTAGGAATGAGTTGAACATGCCACGGCTAATAATCACTGTATCATTGCTATTCAAACGAAAATGTTCGGTGCCAATTTGGCGCCATTTTTGGCCGTTATCTAGAGTCAAAATAAGCTCACCATAAGGGGCTTCATCAACTTTGCTTACACGCGCGCGAAGCTCGTTATTATCGTCTTTTTGTTCTTTTTCTTTTTTATGCTCTAGGCCAAAGTCTGCTTTATTGGCTTTGCTATGTTTTGCTGGCGCACCGGCAACACTTGCGGCTTGCGTTTTTTTATTACTTTGCGGTGCAGCGTTGGTGTTTTTCACTTCGCCTTTAGGCATAGCATCAATAGGTTTGCCGGCCATGATGTTGTCGTAGCACAGCAGGCGACGAAAATCATTTTCAATAAAGCTACAGGCCTTTAGCGCTTGAATATTCACGCCGTCATTGGCTATGGCTGCGGGAGAAAGTGTTCCCACCCAAGCGGTGAGCACGGCAGATACTAAATATTTTTTCATTGTTTTTCTTCCTGTGGTGATTTAGCGCTATAAAAGGCGGCCAAAATCAGGCCGAGCTCAAATAATAACAGCATCGGTAAGGCGAGCAAGGTCTGTGATAACACATCGGGGGGCGTTAGAAACATCGCGACCACAAAAGCCCCAACCACGATATAAGGGCGCTTTTGCTTTAAACTCGCGGTGGTCGTTGCCCCACTCCAACAAAGCAGCATGATGGCTACCGGGATCTCAAAGGCAATACCGAAGGCGAAAAATAGCTTTAATGCAAACCCTAAATAGCTGCTGATGTCTGGCGTAAGCGTCATAACCTCAGGGCCAATACCGGTAAAGAAGCTGAGTACGATGGGTAGGACAACGAAGTAACAAAAAGCGATACCACCGTAAAAAAGTAAGACGCTTGAGAGCAAGATAGGGATCAGCATGCGCTTTTCGTGTTGATACAGTCCCGGCGCAATAAAAGACCATACTTGATGCAAGATAAAGGGGATGGCAGCAAATATGGCAACAAAAAGTGTAAGCTTAAAAGGCGTAAAAAACGGTGCGGTAACATCGGTGGCGATCATCTGGCTGTTTGCTGGCAAATGTGCAAGCAGAGGCGCTGCAACAAAGGCGTAAATGTCGTTGGCAAAATACACGAGCGCAACAAACACCAACAATACGCAAAGCAATGAGCGCATCAAGCGATTACGTAATTCGACCAAGTGGGCAATAAAGCCGCTCTGTTGGGGTTCACTCATCTTTGTTACTGCTGTCTTTTTTTGGTGCGTTGTCATAACTGCGAGTGACTGATTGCGCCGCTTTATGCAGCTCTGCCACTGAGTCTTTTACATCGTCAGGAAGGTTTTCCATATTTTGCTGCTCAGCCTTTTTAAGGTTCTGATGTAGCTCATGTACACGCAGTTCCTCGTTGACCTGTGCAGAAATATTGTTGGCCATGCCTTTAGCTGTTTTTACCCAGCGGCTTACCGTTCGAATGGCCACAGGTAAGCGTTCGGGGCCAAGGACAATAAGACCTACTACGAACACCACCAATAATTCCCACATGCCCATGGGTGGCTACACCTTATCTTTGTCTTTTTGACTAGGGTTTTCTTCAGCCTGTTGTTTCGATTCAGAAATTTTAGCGTCATCTGATTTTGCATCGGGCTTATTATCGTCATCCGATACCGCTTTTTTAAAGCCTTTTACAGCATTACCCAAATCACCGCCTATATTACGCAGCTTTTTAGTGCCAAAAAGTAGCACGATGATCGCCAATACGATCAACAACTGCCAAATACTAATACCGCCAAAACCCATAACTGTCTCCGAAATGTCCTACTAAACTGTGGCGAAGTATACCGCGCACAAAGATGATGTCATAGTGCTGTTAGCCTTTACGCCAAGCAGCAAACAGCGCTGCAAACCCGGCGACGGCACTGACTGCTGAAAATACAGGATGTTGCGCCAGCGCGACTAAACAAGCAACGATCAGTCCTGTGCAGCCAGCTAACGCTAAAATAATCGCTTTGTGATTGGTTGCTGGTGGCGCAGGAGGATGCTGTTGACGCCTCAAATTATGGTAGATCAGATCCGGTAGCTCAGGAAACTTCTCTGCCCAAAATGGTAAGTTGGCGTACATTTGTTTGGCGACCGCCCAAGGCCCTACTTGCTGTTTAACCCAGTCTTCTAAGAAGGGTTTGGCGGTTTTCCACAGATCTAGCTGAGGGTAAAGCTGTCGCCCTAGCCCTTCGACATAAAGCAGTGTTTTTTGCAGTAGTACGAGCTGTGGCTGCACTTCCATATTAAAACGTCGAGCGGTATTGAATAAATTAACCAATACATGACCAAACGAAATTTCCGCTAGCGGCTTGTTAAAAATGGGCTCGCAAACAGTGCGAATAGCAAATTCAAACTCTTCAATACTGGTATCGGCAGGGACCCAGCCGGAATCCACATGCAGCTCAGCAACCTTACGATAATCACGATTGAAAAAGGCGATAAAGTTTTCCGCTAAATAGCGTTTATCTTCTTTATTTAAGGTACCAACAATGCCACAGTCGATGCCGATATATTGCGGGTTGTGAGGGTTATCAAAGGAAACAAAAATATTGCCAGGGTGCATATCCGCATGGAAAAAGCTATCGCGGAATACTTGGGTAAAAAAGACCTCAACGCCACGTTCCGCCAATAGCTTCATATTGGTACCTTGTTTTAATAAGGCATCGGTGTCGGATACGGGAATGCCATATATACGTTCCATAACCAGCACATTGGTGCGGCTAGAGTCGCTATACACAAAGGGAATATAAAGTGATTCCGAGTCTTCAAAATTACGTCGTAGCTGAATCGCATTGGCGCCTTCGCGCATCAGGTCGAGTTCATCGAGAAGGGTTTTCTTATACTCCTTAACAACCTCCACCGGACGTAAACGGCGGCCTTCTTTAAGCAGTTTGGCGACAACTCGGGCGCATTGCTGCATCAGCGCTAAATCGGCATCTATTTGCTTTTTGATGTTAGGACGAATGACTTTAACGACCACATCTTGGTGGTCACCGTCGTTGTCAATGAGAGTGGCCGTATGCACCTGCGCAATTGATGCGGAAGCCAAGGGAGTCACATCAAACTCACTGAACACGTCGCTGATATCATTAACTTCCAGTGCTTGCTCGATAATGGCTTTGGCCTGATCACCTGCAAAAGGAGGAACTTGGTCTTGTAGCAGAGCCAGCTCACTGGCGATTTCCGGTGGTAGCAAGTCACGACGGGTAGAGAGCATTTGCCCAAACTTAATCCACACCGGCCCTAATGTTTGTAGCGCTAAACGTAAACGCACGCCTGCGGGTTTATCCTTATGGCGATTACGTAACCAAAAAATACTGCGTCGAGCCAATTTGGCAAACCAAGGAAGCTTCTGCTGTGGCAGCAGTTCATCGATGCCATACTGCAATAAGGTTTTAGTGATGAAATACAGTCTTGCCGCAGACAAAGGGCACCTCTTTACTGTGTTTGCTGAACGTGCGTCAACAACGCATCTATACGTTGTTCAAGATGCTGGACGTCGGATTTTAGCTGGCGACTCTGGCGCGTGAATTGTTCTAATTCTAGCGGGTGAATACTCACTTTAAGTTCATCCTGCAAGAGCGTGAGCACGATATGGTCGAGTTTAGTGAGGCTCTGCTGAGCTTGCGTTTTACCTTTACTGAGAGTTTGCCATAGCAACTGTGCTGGCGCATCACCGATATATTTAGACCAGTGCTCGGGCCAATCAATATCCAAATCATTAAAGGCTTGGCTGTAGGCTTGGGCCAGATGAATATCGCCTTCAAGGTCGAGCTTATCTTGGCGGATAAGCTGGGTGAGCAAAGAGGGATCCTTTAGCTTCATTAATGTATCAGTATCAGCGCTAATAAAGCATTGGTGTTGCTCGGGTGCTTCATTATGGGCTTGCAGCATTAGCCCTGCATCACTATAGTGAACACTTACATACTGCTGCCAGTCACGAATGTGCAGTACCAGCACTTGAGTGTTTATCTGTTGCAGCCTTTGCTGCAACTGCGGATCAAGCAGTATCAGTCGGTTAGCCAGCTTTTCAGCGCTGGCTACAGCAAAGTGAGAGAGCATATTTGCCTCTTAAAATTTAAAGCCACGGTGGAGGGCAACAATGCCCCCGGTCATATTTTGATAACTGGTTTGCTCAAAGCCCACTTCTTTCATCATGGCTTCCAAGGTGTCTTGGTCCGGGTGCATACGGATTGATTCTGCTAGATACTTGTATGACTCACTGTCATTGAGTACCGCTTTACCGACCTGCGGTAAAATGTTGAATGAGTACATATCATACAGTTTAGTAAGCACTTCATGTTCAGGCTTGGAAAACTCAAGAATCAGCAATCGTCCACCGGGTTTTAATACGCGAAACATCGAAGCAAGGGCTTTGCTCTGATCGGTCACATTACGTAAACCAAACGCAATGGTGATCACATCTATGCTGTTATCGGGAAATGGCAGCGCTTCGGCGTTCATTTGTACATATTCAATGTTGCTGACTAGGCCTCGGTCGCGCAGTTTATCGCGACCCACTTTAAGCATCGAGTCATTGATGTCGCCGAGAATCACCTTGCCAGTCTCTCCCACTAGTTGGCTAAACTTAGCGGTTAAATCGCCTGTACCACCGGCCAAATCTAGTATGGTTTGCCCTTTACGGGCTCCTGAACTGGCAATGGTAACCCGTTTCCACAAGCGGTGGATGCCAAAAGAGAGCAAGTCATTCATCAAATCGTATTTGGCAGCAACAGAGTGGAAAACATCCGCTACGTGGTTAACTTTGTCGCTTGTAGCAACCGTTTTATAGCCAAAATGGGTGGTTTTTTGCTCAGCTTCTTTCATCTAATTTAAGCCCAGAGGGAGAGTTTGTCATAGTGTACTTGAGGCCCTGTAACAGCTCAAGGATTAAGCCGTTTTTAGCAAGCGCAGAAGCTAATGAGTGGATGAGACGAGGGCGCTAAAGTTAGGTTCTTGCTGGCGATGTATGGTTTGGCATTGAAACGCCACACCAGGGAGCTGTTTACCACTGCGTGAACTTACAAAGCGAAGCTTACTGATGCCGGCTTGAACTTTTTCGGCAATGAGGTCCACGGTTTGTGCCTCGACGTCGGCCATCATAATGGTAAATTGCTCATTTTGGGTGCGCCCGCAAAAACCACTTTCTTTGACATATTTGTCTATTTTGGTGGCCACTTTTTCGAGCATTAAATTACCAATGCTGTCGCCGTAGTCATGACAAAACTGTTGATAGTTTTCGACATCAATACGGATCAAAGAGATTTGATGCTGCTTCTTGGCCCAATACTGAAATTTTTTATCGAGATAATGACGGTGATAAAGGCCGGTGAGTGGGTCGAGATGGTGTTTGTCTTTAAGGCGTTTTAGTTGCGATTTAGTACTAAGGTATTGCTGTTTTATTTGCTCCAGTAGTTGCTTAAACTTTTGCATTTGCCCTTTTAACACTAGGGTATGCTCGGCTAACTTACGCAGCTGGTGTCGGCTTTTATCAACATCATGTTCATCTAAAGCGCGAGCACAACGATCAATTTCGAGGTGGTAATGGTCGATGTGTTTTTGATTGCTTTTGCTATTGCGCTCTAGATTACCTATCAATTCGCTAATACGTTCAACCATAGCGGTCTGCTTTTGATGATCCGGTGTGAGATATTGTATATACAACTCTTCCATTAACACTGAGTCAATGGTGCGGCCTTCGGTTAAAGCAGCTTGTAAGGCCTCACTCAGTGCACTTTCGCCTTCACTCACATGCTGGTACAGCACATGGTAATTTAAAGGTGTTGGCGGCAGCGCATGCAGTTCGAGCAAATGACAGACTTGGGTCATTTTCTCTTGCGCGTTGGCCATGGAGTCATGGAACATCATAATCACAATCACCAGGTTGAAATGGAGGTGCAGCCAATCCTAGCTTGCTTATACATCCCTTAGCGGTATTAAAAAGCAAATTGTTCTCTTTTGGAATACTCTGGTTACATAATTGCGACCAAGCGCCCACTTTATGCGCAGAACCGACATTTGGACGCTGGTCGCAAGCGGTTGGCTCGCGCGCTGTGGTAGGCTAGAGTATGGCGAAATGCACAATCAATGAGAATAAAGCATGAACCTAGGAACACATATTAAGCAACTGGCATTGGCCTGTGCGATTCCTCTTGCTTTGGGTGGCTGCGCAAGCTCAGCACACAAGACCAATACCAATAACCAGTTCACCACATTGGCTGAGCAGGTTGTCAGTTATCGAGAAAGCGTCAACCCGTATAAGCAAGAGGTTGACGGGTATTTGCTCCCCAATTTATCGCCTGAATTCTTAGAGCAGCAATACCAAGATAAAACAGCATTATTGAATAAGCTTAAAGCTATCGATAAAAGCACGCTCAGTGAAGAGAATCAGATCAATCTGCAAATTTTGACTGCGCAGGTGCAAAACAGTGTCGATGAGTATGTGTTCAATGCGCACTATATGCCCCTGACCTCCGAATATGGTTTTCACTCATCCTTGTCATTTATGGTGCAGCGTGGAGATTACAGTTCTGCTCAAGGGTTTGAAACCTACTTAGCGCGCCTGCGCCAAGTGCCTCGGTTCTTTGAGCAAAACATCTATTGGATGAAAAAAGGGCTCGAAACAGGGTTAACGCAACCTAAAGCCGTGCTTGCCGGCTATGAGGAGTCGATAAGCGCGTACTTGGTCGATGATGTCACCGAGTCTGCGTTTTATGCTCCTTTCAAGCGTAACACCGCAGGGGTGAGTGATGAGGCCTTTGCTGAGCTGCAAGCGCAAGCTAAGCGCGTTATCGGTGAACAGGTATTGCCAGCATACCAAGGCTATTACGATTTCTTTACGCAAACCTATCAGCCAGGTGCACGTGAATCGATAGGGATTTCTGAAGTGCCAAATGGCAAAGCGTATTATGCTAATCGAGCGCGTCATTACACCACCACGCAGATGACTGCGAAAGAAATTCATGAGCTCGGTCTGCAAGAAGTGGCTCGTATTCGCAGCGAAATGCAGGCGATTATTGATGATTTAGGATTCGAAGGCAGTTTTGCTGAGTTTATTGAATTTTTACGTACCGACCCACAATTTTACGCTAAAACACCGGAAGAGCTATTGAAAGAAGCCTCATTCATCGCCAAAAAGATGGATGCGCAGCTGCCTAAACTATTCAAGCAGTTACCACGCAAACCTTACGGTGTCGCTCCGGTGCCAGCGAGTATTGCGCCAAAATACACCACAGGTCGTTATGTGGGGGCAAGCAAAGAGGATGAGCCTGGTTATTACTGGGTTAATACCTATGCACTGGATAAACGGCCATTATATGTTTTAGAAGCTTTGACCCTACACGAAGCCGTACCGGGTCACCATTTACAAATTGCCCTCAATGCTGAGCTTGATTACCTACCTAGCTATCGACGCGACGCCTATCTATCGGCCTTTGGCGAAGGTTGGGGGCTGTACAGTGAGTATTTAGGCTTAGAAGCGGGCTTCTATCAAGATCCCTACAGTAATTTTGGTCGTCTTACTTATGAAATGTGGCGTGCAGCGCGTTTAGTGGTCGACACAGGCATGCACATGTTCGGTTGGAGCCGTGATAAAGCGCTGAACTTTATGCGTGATAATACCGCGCTGTCGCTGCATAATGTGAAAACCGAGACTGATCGCTATATCTCATGGCCGGCCCAGGCGCTGTCATACAAAATTGGTGAGCTCACCATTAAGCGCTTGCGCGCTAAAGCGGAAAACGCTTTAGGCCATGATTTTGACGTGCGCGAGTTCCACTATCAGGTCTTGCGCCATGGCTCAATTCCTCTTAATGTACTGGAACAACAAATAGATAACTATATCGACGAGGCACTTGCTAACAACCAAAACGGTGCCAAAGCGAAGTAAGGGAAGGGCGCAATTGCGCCCATAAGTATACTAATAAGGCGAGCTATGCCGATTATTTTAAAGCGTGTGCTACTGACGATACGCAATCATATTGACCAACTTAGTTGGCAGGTTGTGGTGTTTGTCACCTTGGCACATATGGCACTCACTTGGGTGCTATTGTCAATTGCTGGGGAGCATGCGCTTACCTCTGCGAATACCTTTTTTTATTATTATGTCGTGACTACCTCAACGGTGGGTTACGGCGACTTTAGTCCGACTACAGAGATGGGCCGCTTATTGGTGGCTTTGGTTCAGATCCCCTTCGGTTTGGCCTTGTTCGGCATGTTGCTGGGTAAAGCAGGGCAGTCCATCACACATTTAATAAGGCGCGCTATGACAGGTGAAAAAGACGTGACTCATTTTGCTAATCACATCATTATTTTTGGTTGGCACCCAGTGCGCACCAGAAAAATGGTGCGCTATATTCTTGCTGATGAAAAGCGGGTAAAGCGTGAAATTGTACTCGCGGTAACCGATGATATGGAGCACCCGTTTTTCTCTGAGCCCGATGTCAGCTTTGTTAAGCTCAGTAGTTACACCGATGAAGAGCAACTTAAACGTGTAGGCATTGCCACAGCAGATAAAATAATTGTTGAGGGAGCCGATGATAACCAAAGCTTCACTACGGCACTAAAGATTAGCAAGCTGGTAAAGGAAAGTGCCCATATTTGTGCTTATTTTGACGATGAAAGCAAGGCACAGATGCTAGGTGAGCATTGTGCTAATGTGGAGTGCAGCTCTAACCGCACAGCGGAAGTCTTAGTGCGCTCTATGGAAGACCCAGGGGCGAGTCGGGTGCAACAGGAAATTATGTCTAGTCTGCATGGGGATACCCATTTTTCTATGATGATCCCCAACGATGTCGGCCAGTTTACCTACAACGATATTTTTACGGTATTTAAACACCAATACGACGCCACTATTTTAGGGATTGCTCATAATCGCAGCGCCTTAGATATGGATTTAAATCCGCCGTTGGATTATGCCATCCAAGGTGGCGATATCATTCACTACATTGCCCCCGAGCGGGTGTTGGCATCCGAGGTTAAATGGCCTTAACTATTGCTTGTACTCATAGCAGTTCTCGCTGTTGTACAAGTAAATAGCTTGCCAGTATTGGACTGCGGGCCCAGCCCCATGGGCTCGCGGTTGACGCTCTTTCCCCTAATGCGCTGAGCTGTATCGCTTGCTGTGAGAAGGGATGTATTTTCATCGCGGTGATAAAGCTCACAGCAACTCGCACTTTCGCTAAATACAATGACGTCTACGGAGAAGGGTATTAGCCCTGCACCCCATGTTTTGTTGGCTGAGTGGTCCGACATGGCTGATGTGCGTGCTTCCTATTGGCTTTTGCGCTAAACGTTTATATGAGCGATAGCGGCAATCAAGCGTTATTTATTTTCAATATACGTGAACCTTTGTAAGCCATAGCGCGTCTTGCTAATAAACACCTGGAAAGGCTATGAAACAATCTTATACGGCATTGCTGGTCTTAGCGGCGCAGGGCGGTGATAAGCAGGCGTTTAGCCAATTATGCGAGCTACACTATCAAGCGAGTTATCGTTTTGCTTACAAGCTGTGCCAATCTCCCCAAGATGCTGGTGATATTACTCAGGAAGTATGGAGTAAGGTAGCCAAAGATATACGTTCGTTGCTGGAGCCCGGAGCATTCAAAGCTTGGTTATTTCGTGCTATTTACCGGCGCTTTATTGATGTAATACGGCGTCAGTACAAAGAGCAGGGTATAGCCGAAGCACCGTTAGTGGCGGCGCAACCTATAAGTTTGGAGCAAAGCCTAGATATTTTGAGTCTGATAGCCAGACTGCCTTGGGGGGAGCGTCATACAGTGTATTTGTTTTACCTTGAAGAGCTAGCCATTAGCGACATTGCAGTGGTGTTGGATATTCCTCAAGGCACAGTGAAGTCACGCTTGCACAAGGCCAGAAAAAGATTAAGCCAATGGGCACAGCAATAGGAGAGAGCGTTATGAGTGTTGAGCAACAAATTAAAGCGAGTTTACACAGTGAGCAAGCGCAGTTAGATCAGATTTTATCTCGTGAACAGGGCTTATTTAATCGCCTTGGGCACATCTATAGTGGCTCTATGCGCCGCTGGGTTTGGCTTTCGACGTTGCTTGCTCTACTCGCGACGGCGGCTTTTATTTATGCTGGTTACCGATTCTACATGGCCACCGTTATCAACGAGCAGGTATTTTGGGGAGTGTGGTTTATCGCTGGGCTGTTGGTGCAAATAGCCATCAAATTGTGGCTATTTATGGAAATGAACCGCACTTCAATATTACGTGAAATAAAGCGCAGCGAGTTAAACTTGCAGAGCGCGGGCGCGGCGTCGCGACAATCAAGCTAATCACTATGCATGCGTCGGCAGGGCATGTGTGAACGGTTCAGGTAATACAGGCCGACCGGGGCGTCGGCCTGTGAGCGCGGTTAGTCTAGTGCTTTAAAGCGAATGGCGGTGCCGCCGCTTGGTGCCAAGCGCAGGGTTAAGCTATCTTGGCTGCTCACGTTTTCGGTGTGAATGTCCATGCTGTAGGGGTTGTTTACCCACTCGGCATCTTCACCATCGGCATATATCTGCGCTTCAAAATGCTTTCCTGGCTCGAGGAAGTCAAGTTTAATGGTGATGTCTCGAGCTTGCCCATCGGTGATAGCACCGAGGTACCAATCCTTGCCAGAGTAGTTATCGCGTTGACGCTCTTTACGAGCAAAAACCACATATTCACCCATTTCGCCAGCAATGGCTTGGCTCTTTTCCCAGTCGGTCGGTACATCTTGGATAAATTGAAACGCTGCTGGTTTGGCGAGATAGTTCCTTGGCAAATCGGCGGCCATTTGAATCGGGCTGTATAACACCACATACAGTGCTAACTGCTTTGCCAGCGTTGTTTGCGGGCGATTAGTATCAGCACCTAAGCCGTTGAAACCCATGTCGAAAATGCCCGGCGTGAAATCCATAGGCCCGGCGAGCATACGCGTATAAGCCAGCATCGGCGTGTGCGCGGGGGGGTTGGGCGGCGTTCCCCAGGCATTAAACTCTTGGCCTCGGGCTCCTTCGCGAGTGATCCAGTTTGGGTAGGTACGGCGCAAGCCGGTTGCTTTAATTGGCTCATGGGTATTGATACTGAGCTGATACTTGGCGGCAAGTTTAATATTGTGGAGATATTCATTGACCATAAACTGGCCGTCATGCCACTCATAGCGAGCAATGCCTTGTTCATCAAGGCGCTTGATATTGCCACCATCGGCAACATAACCGGTTTTGATCTGGCTAACACCATGGCGCTGATAGAGGGCGAAGGCGGCGTCCATTTGTTGGCGATAGTTACTGACATTGCCGGAGGTTTCATGGTGACCAATTAATTTTACGCCACGCTTTTCGCCGTATTTGGCAATGGCCTCAATGTCAAAATCATCGTAGCTCTCGGTAAAGCTGAATAAGTCACCGTTATAGAACCAATCACCATCCCAGCCTTGGTTCCAGCCCTCAACCAACACTCCGTCAAAGCCATATTCACTGGCGAAGTCCATATACTTGCGGGTGTTTTCGGTGGTAGCTCCGTGCTTGTCGCCACTGCCCCAGGTGTTTTCATTGATGTGCATGCCCCACCAAATACCGACATATTTACCGGGTTTAACCCAAGACACATCACCGAGTTTATTGGGCTCATTGAGGTTTAAAATCAGGTGTGAGTTGAGTAATCCAGTGGCTTTATCAGCAATTTGGATGGTCCGCCAAGGAGTGGTGAAACCATTTTTTGTTTTCACTGCGATGCCATCGGACCAAGGAGTTAAATCGGCCTTGAACGTGCCTGGTCGGCGTTGGTTCAAAGTCATGCCCGCGTAGTCGACCAGTGCTGCCTCGTGAATACTGAGGTGAACACCATTTTGCATTTTTACGGTGAAGGGGGTGTGTACATGGGCGGCTTCAGCAGTGTTAGTGCGGTTGTAAACGTATTCATAGCGATTCCAGCCTCGAGCTGGGATCCACAGCGCTTCATTGTCTTGGCCAGCAAGGACAAATTCGGTGAGCTCATCGGTAATACGGTAATCGGGGCGCTCTTTACCGGTAAGCTCATAGCGAAATCCAAGGCCGTCATTAAACACTTTTACGCGCACGGTATAAGACTGCTCAGCTGCTTCTGGGTCGCTAAAAGTAACCGCCAACTCATTATGATGATCGCGAATTAAACGTTGCTCACCCCAGGGTTGTTGCCAGGTGGTGTCGGCACTGTGGCGTTCACTGTGGCTAATAGTTAAGTCATCACCTAGCGGGGCGGCATGGGCAAAATAAAAACCCAGTTTAGATGGGTTAATCACCGCTTTGCCAGCGTAACTCACATGATAATGTGGCGCCCCTTCGTCGCTTAATGTAAGCGTGATTTTGCCATCGGGAGAGCTAACATCGACTGTTTTTGCCAACGCCAAAGGTGAGGCCAGTAGTAAGGGAAGTAATAATCGCATCAACCTATCCTGCTTGTTATACCCGAGGCTAAAGCGATGGCTGTCACGTGTGCTGGCAAACGCAGGCCTACAGGTACTTGTATTGGAAGTATTAAG
The DNA here is from genome assembly GCF_008808095.1 of Pseudoalteromonas ruthenica. NCBI lineage: Bacteria > Pseudomonadati > Pseudomonadota > Gammaproteobacteria > Alteromonadales > Pseudoalteromonadaceae > Pseudoalteromonas > Pseudoalteromonas ruthenica. The sequence goes on from NZ_CP023396.1 coordinate 135,942, forward strand.
AGTAAGGGGGTTAGCGATGAAATACACGACTCTGCATACGTATTCACATATTACATAGCGAGAGTCAGGGCGAATAGTCGCCCATCTGATTAGCCTTGCTGATTGAAGGCCTTGGTCATAAAAGGTGGCTCCGCGAGCGCACCTTGGTGTACGCCCGGCGTGTAATATAAGGTGTTGAGGGCGTCAGGGTCACAGGCTCTAAAGCCGTCAAAACCCAGGCCTTTGCGTGCTAAGGTGACTGACCACAGCCCCGATGGGTAAATCGGCTGTGGAAAAGGCAAGGTTTGCAACGCGCCGAAACCAACCTGCTTGATGGCCGCTCGCATTTCCAGCAGCAATGGCATATGCATAAGCGGGCTTTCACTTTGTTGCACCAGCACACCGCCTGGACGTAATGCTGCGAGGCAACTTTGATAAAAAGCATGATTAAACAAGCCTTCGCCGGGGCCTACAGGATCAGTGCCATCGACAATAATGACATCAATCGACTCGGCTTGCGCATCGCGCATGTATTTGATGCCATCATCAAAGAGCAAGGTGGCACGGGGGTCATCATTGGCACTGCACAACTCAGGGAAATATTTCAGCGACATCTCTGTGACAACTTGGTCAATGTCGATTTGCGTGACAGTTTCAACACTCTCATGTTTTAGCACTTCGCGCAGGGTTCCGCAGTCGCCACCGCCGATAATCACTACGTTTTTTGGGTTCGGGTGGCTAAATAGCGCTGGGTGGGCGATCATTTCATGATAAAAGAAGTTTTCTCGGCTACTGACCATAGTGCAGCCGTCGATCACCATCAGGTTACCAAAATCGGTGGTTTCATACATTGCCACGTGTTGAAACGGAGACTGTTGCTGTTCAAGCAGCTTATTAATACGCAGTGAGAATGCGCTACCGTCACGGTCGCTTACCTCGGTAAACCAGTGGTTTTTATCTAAACTTGTCATGTGCTCAATAATCGCCAGTAAAGTGGAGGGACAATTTTGCCAGTGAGCGTCATAATGCTCAATGAAATTTTAGCCCAATCCGTACGATTTTCTATTCGCTAGGAACACTTTAAGGTATTACACTAGCGGCAAATTCACAGGTCAATATTGAGAGTGCTTTATGCAATGGGGTTACCAGGCTGCTCAGGCCGTATATAACGTAAGTCACTGGAGCGACGGTTACTTTGATATTAATCCGCAGGGCGAGCTCGTGGCGTATCCCGATGGCGATCATAGTCGCCCAGGTTTGCCTTTAAATAAGCTGGTGGAAAGCTTTAAAGAGCAAGGTCTGACGTTACCGGTATTAGTGCGCTTCACCGATATTCTGCAACACCGAGCTTCACGGCTTATCGGTGCCTTTGCCAAGGCGAATGAGGCGAAGCAGTATCAAGGCGGCTATACCTGTGTTTATCCAATTAAAGTGAATCAACAGCGCTCGGTGGTGCATAAGTTATTGGCCCATGATAGCAACCAAGTCGGTTTAGAGGCGGGCTCTAAGCCAGAGTTAATGGCGATATTGGGACTGGCACAAAAAAATATCACCATAGTGTGTAATGGCTATAAAGATAGTGAGTTTTTGCGTCTCGCATTAATTGGTCAAGCCATGGGCCATAAGGTTAATATTGTTATCGAAAAGCTCTCTGAATTGGATGCCTTACTCAAAGAAATGGCGGCCATGAACCTTGAAGCAGCAATAGGTATACGTATTCGCCTCAACTCTGTGGGTAAGGGCAAGTGGCAAAATACCGGCGGCGAAAAAGGCAAGTTTGGCCTGACCGCCTCGCAGGTACTGCAAGCTGTCGAACTGCTACGTCAACAAAGCAAGTTACATTTGCTGGAACTCGTGCATTTTCATATTGGCTCACAGGTTGCCAATATTCACGACATTCAACGCGCGCTCAAAGAGTGTGCACGCCACTACGCGCAACTATCGCAAATGGGCGTGCCGCTAAAAACGGTTGATGTTGGCGGTGGCTTAGGGGTGGATTATGAGGGCTCAGGGTCGCGCAGCAGCTGCTCTATGAACTACACCGTGGAAGAATACGCGCGCAATGTGGTGGCCGCATTTAGTGAGGTAAGCGACAGCCATGATTTAGCACATCCACATATCATTACCGAGTCAGGACGAGCGCTGACGGCTCATCATGCCGTGCTGATTACCGATGTGGTGGATGTGGAGCGCATCCCAAATAACGATGTAGCCATCGACCAGTACCAAAATTTGCCTTCTGTAGTGATAGAAATGCGGCACACTTGTGAAGCGGTGAGCAGTCGTATGGCGTTGGAGAGCTATCACGATGCCATGCACTTATTTAGTGAAGCGCATAGCCAGTATGTTCATGGCATGCTGGGCATTATGCAGTGGTCGTTAGTGGAGCAGCTCTACTTCCGCACCTTACATAAAGTACGTGATTGCTTACGGGATTCGGTGCGTGCCCATCGCGAGGTATTGGATGACCTTAACGAAAAGCTTGCTGATAAGCTATTTGTGAATTTCTCGCTGTTCCAATCACTGCCCGATGTCTGGGGTATTGGCCAATTATTCCCGGTACTACCCATAGAAAACTTAGATAAGCCATTGGAGCAGCGGGTGATTATCCAAGACATCACTTGTGATTCCGATGGTCAAATTCGCGATTATGTTGACGGGGCGGGGATTGAAACGAGTCTGCCGATACCGCGTTATGAATTTGGCCAACAGTATCATGTCGCTATGTTTATGGTGGGTGCGTATCAAGAGATTCTTGGCGATCTCCATAACCTTTTCGGTGATACCGACTCGGTGCATGTGCACAGTGATAATGGCGAGTTTAAATTAAGTCATAAACTCAAGGGCGACAGTGTTCAGGACGTATTAAAATTTGTGCATTACGATAGCGATGACTTAGCAGCAGTCTATCACCAGCGTATCAACGCGCTTGATATCGATAGTGACATCAAAAAGGCGTATATTGAACAGCTACAACAAGGTCTGAGCGGATACACCTATTTCGAAGATTAACTTTGTTGTTAGTAACACCAACAGATCGGTTTTCTGTTGTCGATAAAAAGCGCTATTATTAGCGCTTGTTTTTTATACCTATATAGGAAAGTCGTTTTGCGCGCTGTAGTAGCTGTAGTTAGGCAAGTTTTAAGTGTTAGTTTGTACACGATTAACACTCTGTTTTGGTTTTTCCCCATTGTGCTTTGCGGGTTACTGAAATTATTGCCAATCAAGCCTTGGCAAAAGTTAATGAGTGCGGCGGCAAAAGCCATGGCAGGGTTATGGGTGGGTGGTAACTCATTGAATCAAAAATTGCTCACTCCCTATAAGATGACAGTGAGTGGCCTTGATAAGCTACGCAAAAAAGATTGGTATCTCGTGATTGCCAACCATCAAAGTTGGGTCGATATTTTGGTGATGCAGCGTATCTTTCGGGGCCGCATACCATTTTTGAATTTCTTTTTGAAAAAAGAGCTACTGTACGTGCCTTTTTTAGGCCTAGCCTGGTGGGCGTTAGATTTTCCTTTTATGAAACGCACAAGCAAGTCGCAATTAAAGAAAAACCCTAAACTGCGTGGTAAAGACATCGAAACCACACGCAAAGCCTGTGAAAAGTTTAAAGAAATGCCGGTGTCTATTGTCAACTTCGTAGAGGGAACGCGCTATACCGAGGACAAGCATCAGCGCCAACGCAGTCCGTTTAAGCATTTACTGAAGCCTAAAGCAGGTGGTGTCGCGTTTGTGCTGCAAGCGATGGGAGAGCAGATCAGTAAGATAGTGAATGTGACCATTCATTACCCCGGCGGCATCCCCACATTTTTGGACTTGGCTGCAGGCAAAGTGAAAGAGGTTGCTGTGCATGTTGAGGTACTCCCGCTTGATAAAAAGTTGGTGGGTGACTACAGCAATGACAATGAATTTCGGGTATCTTTTCAGCAGCACCTTAATGATATGTGGCATGACAAAGACCGTGTATTTGACGATTTAGCAAAGCATAACAGGAGTTAACTATGCTCAAGCGATTTCTACCCAATTGGTTAGCAGGGATTTTAGCTGGCTGTGTGTTGCTAGTGAATACACTGGTGTGGGGAGTAATCGTATTCCTCTTTGGCTTAGTGAAGTTAGTGTTGCCACTGCATGTAGTGACCGTATTATTACATAGCGCCTACAATGGCTGGCGTGGTGGCAATCGTTTAGGGTTAAAGATCGGCTGTGAGAACTTTGATGTGTCGTTCAACGGTGAAGTGCAAAAAGGCGCTTGGTATTTACTGATATCTAATCACCTTAGCTGGCTTGATATCGTTGTTCTTAGTGCGGTGAATGAGCTACCCGCACCGAAGTTCTTCCTCAAAGATGAGTTAAAATATGTGCCACTGATTGGCAGCGGTGCATGGGCGATGGGTATGCCCTTTATGAAGCGTGCTAGCAAAGAGCAAATAGCCAAGAACCCAAAACTCAAAGGTATGGACGTAGAGCGAACTAAACGCAGTTGCCATAACTTTAAACAGTACCCATCGTGTATCGTTAATTTTGTCGAGGGTTCACGTTTCACTGCCAGTAAACATCAACGCCAAGAGAGTCCGTTTCGCCATTTGCTCAAGCCCAAGGCTGGCGGTATCGCCTTTGCACTGCAAGTGCTAGGGGAGCAATTTGACGGTCTCTTAGATGCAACGTTGCACTACCAATCACAGGGCAGCCATATCTGTCGCGACTTTTTAACTGGCCGACTTACTCATATTGAACTCTCCGTAGAGGTACGAGAAATTGCGCCACAACTAGTGGGGGATTATCAGCAAGACAAAGCCTTTCGCGTTGAGTTTCAAAAACACCTCAATGTTATGTGGCATCAGAAAGATGCGTTGATTGCTCACAATCATGCACCTGTCACTGAGGTGTGTTCTGACGTTGCGAATTCAACAGGTGAACTATGAATGAGAGCCAGTTACAAACCCTAGTCGAGCCTTGGTTTGAGGGCATGGAGCAAGCCAGTTTATTCAGTGCGATTACCGCGACAGGTTTGGGGATGCTGGCGATTCTGTTGCTGTATTTTTTCCTGCGCAGCTTGATGTTGCCAGGTGTACAGTCGCTGGCCGCCAAGTTATCACCAGAGCGCATTACTATGCTGGCGCCGTTGCTACAAAAGCTGAATCGTCGCGTCGCCGGTATTATTTGCTGTGTGGTGTTTTTAGCCTTTTTCCAGAACGTTTTTCCAAGCACCGAGCTGGTGGGTGGCGTTGTACGGACTTTAGCGCAGATAGCGCTTATTGTTTATGGCGGCTTTATCGTCAGTAGTGTCGTCAGTGTTGGTGGTGCTATCTATAATCAGTTTGAGTTTGCCCGAGAAGTCCCGATTCAAGGTCTTATCCAGCTGGTAAAGCTGGTGACTTTTATAATCTGTGCCATCTTAATCTTCTCATTACTGCTGGAGAAGTCTCCCACCTATATTATCTCTGGCTTTGGTGCTATTGCAGCGGTCACTATGTTGGTGTTTAAAGACACGATTTTGGGCTTCGTTGCCAGTATTCAAATTGCCGCTAATCGCTTGGTTACCTACGGAGATTGGATTCAGGTTGATAACTACGGCGCTGACGGTGAAGTGATCGATCTTGGCCTGAACACCGTTAAAGTGCGTAATTGGGATAACACTATCACCACAATTCCAACTTATATGCTGGTGGCCGGCTCATTTAAGAATTGGCGCGGTATGCAAGAGTCTGGTGGTCGCCGGATAAAGCGCTCGCTGAATATTGATATGAACAGTATTCGCCTCGCCGACGAGGCATTGCAGCAACGTATCAGCGACAGCATTAATATTGATGATTATGTCAAAGCCAGTAACTTGCCGGAGCAGGTCACTAACCTCGGGTTATTTCGCCGCTATGCCGAAGGCTACTTGAAGCAGCATGAGCGCATCAACAATGAGCTGACCTTAATGGTGCGTGAGATGCAGCCACTAAACCACGGCCTGCCTATTGAGTTTTACTGCTTCAGTGCCGATAAACGCTGGATCTCTTATGAGCACTTGCAGGCTGAGATTATGGATCATCTGCTCGCGATGCTGCCTGTGTTCGAATTACGCCCATATCAGAGTATTACTGGGCAAATGAGTAGCCCTAACTAATCGGCGGTTAGGGCAACTTTGCCAGCAGTAGCCCTAGCGCTGCAAAACTGGCGATTACCATAAGTATTGGTGGTTTATACTGGCGCAACACCCACAGCCCGATAATGGCAAAAAGACCATACCACCATTGGCTTATGCCTGCGGGGATGATCGGGTTGTATAAAGCGGCAGCAATAAAGCCCACCACTGCAGCATTAATGGCTTTGCTTACCCCAGCAACGAGTGGGTTGCTCAATAACGATTGCCAGTGGCGATGAAAGCCGATAACCAACAAAAAACCGGGCGTAAAAATGGCTAAGGTGGCTAAGGTAGCACCTAGCAAAGGCGCATGCGGTGTCATGATAGCACCAAGGTACGTAGCAAAGGTAAACATCGGCCCAGGAATAGCCTGAGCGGCTGCATAGCCGGATAAAAATGCATCGCTGTCAACATCCGTTAGAATAGTGTCTAACAGCGGTAACACCACATGGCCGCCGCCAAATACCAAAGATCCCGCTTGATAAAACTGCCCAGCCAGTTGCCAATAGCCAGAAGCCGCGCTAAAGGTAAGTAAAAACAGCACTGAAAAGAGCAGTAAAGCCGGCCAGTTAAGTCGTGTAGGCGACTCGGACTCGGCGCACTCCATCGGTTTTAATAACCAAGCACCGGTTACGCCAGCTACGGCTAAAATGACCAGTTGCGTGTAAAGGGAAGGAACAAAAATAAGTGCCAAGGCACTGAGCAATGCTAACGCTTTTGTTTGCCAGTTAGGGCAAAAGCTTTTAGTCATCGTTATCAGTGCATCAGTAACAATGACGACAGCGAAAAGCTTTAGGCCAATGATCAACCCAGACAGCCCCCAGCCTAATTGCTGCGCGCCAACAGCCAATAACACCATAATCAACATTGAGGGCAAGGTGAAGCCAACAAAAGCAACGATGCCACCAAGCACGCCCGCATGGTGTAAGCCAATTGCGAAGCCTACCTGCGAGCTGCCGGGACCTGGTAATAGCTGGCTGAGCGAGATCAAGTGCCCGTACTGCTGCTGTGATAACCATTGCTTGTTTTCAACGAAGTGGCGTTGAAAGTAACCTAAATGTGCTGCTGGGCCACCAAAGCTAGTGCAGCCGAGGAGGAAAAACTGGTAAAATAACGATAAAAGTTTCATCGCTAAACTATACTTCGATTAGTTGTCATTAATATGACAGTACAGGCACAGCGGTGTTAGTTGCAAGGGGCACAGGTGGTAGTAAGAGCACGCGTCTTTTTTTTGCTGATAGTTACGTTGGTATATTCGCTTTGTGCCAGTGCTCGCACGGTTGTTAGTGTGGCCGTCGATCATGCGCCGCCGTATAGCAATACCGAATCGAGCGCACCTAAAGGGCTGATTATTGATATCCTGCGCCCGATAGCACAAGAGCTAAACTTCGATATCAACGTAATTGCATGCCCGTTTTCTCGCTGTGTTTACTTACTCACCCATAATGAAGTCGATATAATGGGCGGGCTAATACGTACCCCTGCTCGTGAACAACAACTGCAGTTTGTTACGCCAGCTTACATGGCATTGCACTCATCATTTAGCTTTTATTCGCTAAAGACACCCAGCTTTAACATCGAGCGCTACAACGACTTGTATGGGAAACGTATTGCGGTGATGCGCGGAGCGGCGCACTTTGCGCGCTTTGACAATGATGAAAAGCTGATAAAAGTACCAGTAACATCAGAGCAAATCGCTTTAGATATGTTACTCAAAGACCGCGTAGACCTGTTTATTGGCGTTGAAGCGACGGCAGAACATGCCATGGGCGTACTGCAACGTCCGGCACATCAACTTATGAAGCACCCATATAGGTACCAAGACGCCATTTATGGTCATATGGCGTTTGCATCGCGTTTTGCTGGTAGCACACTGGCTGAGAAAATTAATCAGCAGTACCAGAAAATGCTTAACAGTGGCGAGTTAAGTGCGTTGGTCAAACCTTATGCGCTACCTCCAGTGATGCCTCAAAACGGAATTAATTAGCACGGTTTTAACCTCTAGTTCATTAATCTTTGCTAGTATCACCTGCATACTCAACTATTTAGGAATTCACAATGGTTAAACGTATGACTCGTTTTTCTACAGTGGCTACAGCAGTAGCGGTAACAGTGGTGTTGTCAGGTTGCCAAGCAACCAATACGCAAAAAGGTGCAGGTATCGGTGCCGGTATTGGCGCCGTACTAGGTAAAGCGACGGGCGATCATGACGACAAGCGTATTTTTATCGGTGCCGCCATTGGCGCCTTAGCGGGTGCTGCGGTGGGTGACTACATGGATAAGCAGGAGCAGGCTTTTCGAGATGAATTAGCAGGCTCGGGCGTGGAAGTGGTACGCGAGGGCGATAACATCCGTTTAGTGATGCCTTCAAATATTACCTTTGCCACCGATCAATCTTATATCTCTAGTGGTTTCCACCGTACTTTAGACGCAATTGCCAGTGTTATGAACAAGTACGAGAAAACCTACCTGAGCGTTCAAGGTCATACCGACAGCACCGGCGCCAGTGATTATAACCAACGTTTATCTGAGCAGCGTGCTCAGAGCGTTAAAAATTACTTGGTGAACAAGCAAATTTTGGCGGCGCGTGTGAGCACTCAAGGCTTTGGCGAAAGTCGCCCTGTTGCGGATAATTCCACGGCTAACGGTCGCGCCTTGAACCGCCGTGTAGAAATCCAAATCGTGCCTAACGTTAAGAACTAGATAACTGCGAAGGCTGATTAAATTGCAACTCGCATAGGCGCTGATACAGCGCCGATTGTTGCAATAATGTCGGGTGGTCACCAACGGCCACCACTTTACCTTGGTCCATGACCACGATGCGATCCGCATGCATCACCGTACTTAAACGATGGGCAATAATTAGCGTTGTGCGGGATTGCATGAGTCGGGTCAGCGCGGCTTGCACATGAAACTCACTTTCGGCGTCTAAAGCGCTGGTCGCTTCGTCTAAAAGTAAAATATTAGGGTCTTTTAAAATCGCACGAGCAATGGCAATGCGCTGTTTTTGCCCTCCCGATAGGCGCACACCCCGCTCCCCCAAAAAGCTACTGTAGTCATCAGGTAAGTCGTTTATAAATTCATGTGCATAGGCTTGCTTCGCGGCAGCGATAACTTGGGCGTGTGTGGCGTCTTCGCGCGCATACGCGATATTGTGATAAACATCGGCGCTAAACAGCACTGGATGCTGGGCCACCATGGCCATTTCGTCACGAAGCGCGTGTAAAGACAAAGTGCTAAGTTCTTTGTTGTGCAACTTAATTTGGCCACTGCTCACGTCATAGAAACGCTGTAACAACTCAAACAAGGTGCTTTTCCCCGCCCCCGAAGGGTCGACAATTGCAATGGTCTCGCCAGTGTTAATGGTTAGGTTAAAACCATCAAGGGCGGGTTTATCTGGTCGCGAGGGGTAGCAAAAACTCACCTCATTAAAAGCTAAAATGGCCGTTTCGCTTTGGTTGTTGTCAAAGCGGGCCGGATTCGTTGGGTCGATTATATCGCTGCGTACTTGCAGTAGCTCTACTAGGCGCTTAGCGGCCCCTGCCGCGCGTTGCAGTTCGCCATATATTTCCGCCACTGTGCCTACCGACATCGCCACCACCACAGCATAAAAAACAAAGGCTGCCAGCTCACCGCCTGTCATAGCGCCATTGAGAACATCCACGCCGCCGCTGTAGAGCATAAAACTGATCCCCGAGAAGGTGATAAAAATCACGAGGGCTATCAGGATGGCGCGCTGAAGTATTCGTCGTTTGGCGACTGAGAAAGCTTTATCTACCTCACTATTAAAAGCGTTTTGCTCCATCGCTTGGCGGTTAAAACTGTGAACAGTTTTGATGTTTTGCATGACCTCGCCAGCATAGGTGCTGATATCAGCGATAGCGTCTTGGGAGCTACTTGCTAACGTGCGTACGCGGCGGCCGAATAACTTCATAGGTAAGAGCACCAGCGGTACACACAGCAGTACGATCAACGTCAGCTTCACATTAGTGATAAACAACATAATGATGCCGCCGACAAGCATCAACGCACTGCGCAGTGCCATGGATAAAGACGAGCCGACGATGCTTTGCAGTAAGGTGGTATCGGTGGTTAGGCGCGACATAATTTCGCCGCTGCGATTCTCTTCAAAGTAACTTGGGTGCAGGGAGACAATACGCGCGAACACCGCCTTGCGAATATCGTTACTAACGCGCTCACCTAGCCACGACATCATGTAAAAGCGGCAGAAAATTCCCACCGCCATGATCGCGATTAGGGCAATAAGCACCATCACAGATTGTCGTAGCTGAGTAATTGAACCAGCAATAAAGCCGTCATCAATCACTTGCTTGAGCCCCTGTCCCAACGAGAGGTTAATACCTGCGGTCAGTAGTAGCGCTGCGAGGGCGGCGATAACCACCCACTTATAGGGCCACACAAATTTAAAAATAGGGCGGAGGTAGCGCAAAGCGCTTTTTTCGTTAGCGGCTGTGTTCATATGCGTACTTTGCTGCGGATTAAGTGCTCAGTGTATCAAACCTGTGCACTGGCGCCATGGTTGCTATGATACCAACGTTGCGTTGTTGGTGGTTTTTCTATACAACTAGAGTACAAGGACTAACCAACAGGAAGCCACCATGCAAGCAACAGGAACTTTTACCGTTAAATTAAACCCGCAACAAAGTTATGCCACTGGGGTAGACGGTATTGATTTAGGAAGAATGTCGATAGATAAAACCTTTAGTGGTGAGCTCCACGGTATTAGTCAGGGTGAAATGCTCAGTGCCCGCACGCCAGTGCAAGGCTCTGCTGGTTATGTCGCCTTAGAGCAGGTCACTGGGACACTGGCTGACAAAAAAGGCAGCTTCGTACTCCAGCACTTCGGTACCATGAACCAAGGCAAAGATACATTGATCCTTGAGGTGGTGCCGGATTCAGGTAGCGGCGAATTGCGAGGCTTGAGCGGGAAAATGACCATCAATATGGACAATGGCGCTCACCATTACGTATTTGACTACCAGCTAGGTAGTACTAATGAGTAGTGAAACGATTTTACACAGCGCGCAATTTAACCCCAAAGTGAAACAATACTGGTTGGTCTTGTGGTTATTGGTTGCCACTGTGACCTTGTTTGGTATTGTTTTTATCCCCGTTATTGCCATTGTTGTGTGGCTCGTATCAGGGCGTATGTTGGCGGCCATGTCGGCAACCTTGAGTGAAAAAAAGCTGTTTGTTAAACGCGGTATTTTGGTGCGCACTGAAAAAACCATTCCCCTTGATAAAATTACCGATGTGGGGTTAACGCAAGGGCCATTGATGCGACTGTTTGGTATTCATCAATTGAGCTTTGAAACAGCGGGCCAGTCGGGTACCGGTGCGTTAGTGTCACTCATCGGAGTGGTGGATGCACAGCAGTTCCGTGAGGCCATTTTGGCACAAAAAGAGCGTTTAGCTGAGCACCAACAAACACAATCAGAGTCTATGTCACAACCTAGCGACCAAGCGCTGTTGGCACGCTTGGTCGAAGTTGTAGAACGGATTGATACGCGACTCAAGCATCTCGAGCAGCGTTCAGATTAACTTATCAGCTGACGACTACCGGCATTCACCGATAACTGCTTTGAACGTGTTGAAAGCACTTGGTAATTGCTGTCTTTTACCGTGTTGATGTAATGCCACTGCGCCTGTGCCTGCTCGGCGGTGAACGTCACCGTAAGATAACCCCGATCCACTAAGTTATTGTAGGTAAGGTCGTCAATCAGCAAGGTGATGACCTGCTCTATTTGTGCTACTGCCTGCGGATCCTGAGTGTTCAGGGATAAATAACTTTCAAGTCCAGGGGAAGAAACCGAAGCGGTGGCAAACTCAACGCCAGCCGCTTGATTAGCAGCAATGGGATTAGTGGCGTCGGTTCGCAATTGACCTGCCCAACCATTATGGGTATCGCCAGCAAGTACAACTAAATCCTTTTGCGCAGCTACGGCGCTGGCGAGCAACATCTCGCGCTCATAAGCGTAACCGTCCCAGGCATCAAGGTTGTAGGGTACTTTGGTTTCTACCCGGGCGCGCTCGTTGGCACTGACAGTGGGATCCCCAGCTAGTATGCGTGTTTTTATTTGCGCCAACTCAGCGAACAATGCATTGGCTTGGGTGAGCAGAGCGCTTGTATCTTCGCCACTAGCCAAGGCTACTTGCAGGCTCCCGAGCAGCTGTAATACTTCCACCGGCATATGCATCTTCGTCATCAGGACCTGCTGTGCGAGTACTTGCCATTGGCAGTCAGAGGTCATAATGCCATCTTGTAGCCAAGTTAATTGCTCGCTACCTAAAAGAGCCCGTGATGAGGAGCTAATAGCACTGGCAAACTGCACTTGTCCTGGGGCGCTAGCAAGATCAAAATCAGCAAAGCTAAGTTGCTCATCGCGGGCCAGTACGCGGGTATCCAGCATGTACAAAGACACTAGGTTAGCAAAATCAAAACGACGATAAATACGCTCTTTGTCGGCCACATTACGTATGGGCATCCATTCGAAGTAAGCTTGTAAGGCATAAAGCTTACGTTGAGTGAAATCCCCTTCGTCCTCACTATGGTTTTGGGCACCATCACGCCAGGTATCATTGGTTATTTCATGGTCGTCCCACACCACAATAAATGGACAATGGCTGTGCGCTGCTTGCAGGTCGGTATCTGTGCGGTAGTGTGCATAACGTTTACGGTAATCTTCAAGCGATAACATTTCTGTGCTGTTATCTTGCGGTAGTAGGCGCCCAAGGGCCGCTGCATCGGCAGTGGCATAACCGTCATTACCGTACTCATAGAGGTAATCGCCAAGGTGTAATACCGCGTCTAAGTCGGGTTGTTTGGCAACCTCGCCATATACATGAAAATAGCCAGCAGGGTAGTTTGCGCATGAAAGCACGGCGAACTTAACTTGCTCGATATTGCCTGTTGGCAGCGTTTTCCCTTTACCCGTAGGAGAGGTTTTGCCATATGCCTTGAAGCGGTAATAGTACTGAGTGTTAGCATCGAGACCTTGTAAGTCCACTTTCAGTGTAAAATCACTGTCGGCACTTACCTGCGCCTCGCCATCATGGCTGATGTTGATAAATTCGGGATCGGTCGCCGCCTGCCATTGCACTTTGAGGCTGCTAACTGGCTGTTGCGGTGTTACTCGAGTCCAAATAATGAGGGCATCGCTGAGTGGGTCGCCGCTGGCGACACCGTGATCAAAGCTCACATCGACGCTATCGTCATCGTCACTATCGAATACACAGCCACTGAGGCCGAGCGATAAAACGGCAGCACCAAACCCGGCTGCCGATGCCTTTAAAAAACTTCTCCGCGTTAACGTCATTACTCTGTACCCATTAACCTAAAAATACAGAGCATATCGGAGTCATGTTACTGTTAGGTTAAAACACCTGACAAATATGATCGGCCTTACAGGTTATGACGGTGACATTTTTGTAGCCAACGCGAGTGAGCTGCTCGGCACTTAGTGTCGCCCGCGCACTGCTGGCACAGTGTAAGTAGATAGGGCGGTTGGCGTCTTTTTCAATTTCCATCAGCTTCATTTCCAGTAGCCCCCGAGGAATATTAATAGCACCAGTGGCGGCTTTGGTTGCATGCTCGGCGGGTTCGCGTACATCAATCAATAAGCCATGATTATCACTTAGCTCTGCTTTCGCTTGCTCGGCGCTAATTCGGCGTTGATTAGGGGTGATGGTTTTTAGTAAATCTGGGATTGGGGTCAGCATATTATTCCTCCATGCCTAGCTTTTTTAATATATACATCATAGGACACCAACCGCTAAATGCTGATTGGATAAGATTAAGGGCAATAAATACAGTAAAAAATAGCCAGTTAGAGTCGACGAAATGCGCCAGCAGTAAGGATATCAGGACCATAACGCCAGCAATCAGTCGCAGCGCAGCAGATATATTCATAGCAATACACCTTGTTAGAGATGAGAGACTATATTCAGTATATTAGTAAAATCTAAATTAGCAACAATTAATATTAGACAAGGCTAATATTCCTTTCTATACTTCTGCCATTCTCAGTTCACAACAAGAGCGACACGTGGATTTCAGTAAAATAGCCGACAGCGCTGAGCAGGCACAAAGCCTGCTGAAGATTCTGGCAAATAAAAACCGTCTAATGATCCTATGCAGTTTGCAGCAGGGTGAACTCAGCGTATCCCAGCTCAATGATGCAGTGCCGTTAAGTCAGTCGGCATTATCACAGCACCTCGCTGTATTGCGTAACGAAAACATGGTGACCACGCGGCGTGAGAGTCAGACCATTTACTACCAGTTGTGTGATGATAACGCTAAGGCCATTTTGCAGACTTTATACACGCTATTTTGTCAGGAGTAGGCTGTGAACGCCTTGGATAAAACAGTAAAAGCGAGTTTGAACGGCCCTTTTGCGTTGGTGGTTTTCATTGTGGCCTTGGTGCTTGGTGCCTTGGCCTTAAGCTATACCCCGCGTGAGGAAGAGCCACAGATCACCGTGCCTATGCTTGATATCACGGTGGCCGTGCCCGGAATTGAGGCGCCACAAGTCGAACGGCTGGTGACCATCAAACTAGAGAAGCTGCTGGCGCAAATTCCAGGGGTTGAACACATCTATTCCACCACGGCTAATGAGCAATTAGTGACCACACTGCGTTTCGAGGTAGGTCATTCCCGCGAGCAAGCTTTGATAGACACTTATGCAAAATTATATGCCTATCAAGACACCATGCCTCGGGTGGTTAAGCAGTGGCAGATTAAGCCCATATCGGTCGATGATGTGGCCATTGTGATGTTGGGCTTGTATAGCGAGGCACCGCAGCTCTATAACGATTATGACCTCACCCGCATGGCCCAGGAGTTAGCCACCAATTTACAACGCTTGGCGGATACGAGCGAGGTAAAGGTGGTCGCTGGGCGTAAACGCAGCGCCTATGTTTATCTCGATATCAGCGCGCTCAATGCCCATCAAACCACGGTACAAGATGTTCTCTATGCGCTGGAGGTATCAAATCAGCTGCATGAAGTGGGTCGAGTCAACGATGCTCAAGGCCCATGGCGGGTGCATGTTCAAGCCGGTGATGCCTTACGTGATCAAGCGCAGCTCAGTGAGTTAGTGGTTAATGTTGTCAATGGTCAGGCAGTGCGCTTAGATAGCGTCGCCGAGATCACCGTCGGCCCCAGTGAGCCCAGTCATTACCAGTGGTTACAACACGGCGATCACCAGCAGCTGCCCTTAGTGACTTTAAGCGTGGCAAAGCAAGGGGGTAGTAATGCGGTAGCGGTTGCCGATGCGGTGCATCGAGAAATGGCGCGGTTGCAACAACAGCTGTTGCCGCCAGAAGTCAAGGTGGTGACGCTACGCGACTATGGCCAAACAGCGAATGACAAAGTCAATAACCTCGGTGCCAGCCTGGCTTTTGCCATCATTACCGTGGTGCTCTTTATTGGCGTGTTTCTAGGGTGGCGTCCAGCGATCGTGATTGCCTTGGCCTTGCCTATTTGCTATGGCCTCACCCTCACCTTAGATTGGGCATTTGGTTACACCATTAACCGCGTCACCTTGTTCGCGCTCATTTTAGCCTTGGGGCTATTAGTCGATGACCCAATCACCGGCATAGACAATATCAGTCGCTACCTTAATCGCTCTGGTGATCGAAAAGATAACATCGTCGCTGCCATCAGCGAAATTTGCACGCCGCTGTTGATGTCAACATTGACCATTATGGTGGCCTTCTTTCCACTAGCCTTTATTACCGGAATGATGGGTCCCTATATGGCGCCCATGGCGTTTAACGTGCCAATCAGTGTCGCGCTATCTACGCTGGTGGCATTTTTCGTAACACCATGGCTAGCTATGCGTATCCTCAAGCCAGAGCAAGGTCTGGCGCTCAGGGAGCCAAGCAAAGCGATGCAGAAATACACGCAATTGCTGGGTTATATCCTTAGCCAACCACGCAGAGCTAAATGGGTGCTGTATACGGTTTTAGCGTTATTTGTATTCAGCGCCAGCTTACCGGTGATGCGTGCCGTGCCGCTGAAGTTACTGCCCTACGATAATAAAAGCGAGGTGCAGGTGCTCATTGGCATGCCCGAGGGGACGGCATTGGAGCATACAGCGGCGGTAACCCGGCAGGTTCAGCGCAAGGTGTGGCAGCTTAATGAGGTCAAGGCCATTGCCGCGTACGTCGGCCAGCCTTCGAGTATGGACTTTAATGGTATGGTGCGAGGTTATTACCGCCGCGTTGGCGAGCATCAGGGGGAGTTACGGGTATTACTACACGATAAATCGCAACGCCAGCATCAGTCCCATGCCGTGGTGTTACGGCTGCGTGATAAGCTGGCCGAATTTAATCAAGATGGGATCACTATTAAAGTGATTGAGGTGCCGCCCGGACCTCCGGTGCTGAGCACTTTGGTCGCCGAGGTCTATGCCAAACCGTTTATTGATGCGCAACAGCACCGTGAGGCCGCACGCCAAGTGATGGCGCGGCTGCGCCAAGAGCCCCATGTTGTTGAAGTTGACAGCTCCATGGCCGCCGCGCAACCACAGCTGCGCTTTGTTACCAACACCAGCAAAGCGGCACTGTCGGCGGTAGCCAGCGCCGATATCGCTACGGCGCTAAGGGTGGCATTAAAAGGTCAGCAGGTCGGTCAACTTTATGTTGATGATGAAATCAACCCGCTGCCTATCGAGGTGACGCTGCCATATCGCCACCGTACGCAAACACATATTGGCGCCTTGCAGGTGAAAGGTCAGCGCAATATTAGCCAACGCAGTTCGGAGCTTGGTTTATCTAGCGCTCCTCAGCCTATGGTGGCGCTGTCCGAGTTGGGCGAGTTTAACTCATTAGCGCGACCCCAGCCCATTGTGCGCAAAGACTTACAACGGGTTATCTATGTTATGGCTGAGCTCAATGGCCGTACCCCGGCGGAAGTGATTGCCGATGTCAGTGCCGATAAGGGCGTGGCAGAATTGCAAAACACCCCTTGGCAGCAGCGTACTTTTGTTGATTCGGGTGGCACTCAAGCATGGCACCTTGGCGAGGGGATTGATGTATCTTTTAGCGGCGAAGGGGAGTGGCGCATCACCATTGATGTGTTTCGCGATATGGGCATTGCCTTTGCCTTTGCGTTGGCGGCCATTTTAGTGTTGTTGCGGGTGCAAACAAAATCCATGAGCTTGGCATTAATTATTATGTCGGCCATTCCGCTTACCATTATTGGGATTATGCCCGGCTTTTGGTTACTGAATCAATTGGGTGAGCGCGCTATTGCCGGCGCGCCGGAGCCGGTGTTATTTACCGCCACGGCGATGATTGGCATGATTGCCCTGGCCGGTATCGTCATACGTAATTCACTGATCCTCGTGGAGTTTATTGAACAATCACGACGCCAAGGTGAAGCCATTAAAACGGCGCTTATTAACGCTGTGCAGGTACGTATGCGACCAGTGCTGTTAACCGCTGGGACCACTCTGCTGGGCAATATAATGATCATTTTTGATCCCGTCTTTAGCGGTCTCGCAATCGCGATTATTTTCGGCATTCTCGCCTCAACCCTATTCACTTTGCTGGTCGTGCCTTTGGTGTATTACCTGGTCTTTGCAAAAGAGGAAGCAAACAATGCGAACTAAGTTAACAGCGGCGCTCGTCATAGCTATTTTAGCCGCCGTAATAGTGTGGTTTTCTGGAGTGCTTACTCAGCATATTGCGCCAGGAGTAAAAACTGATGAACAATCATACCGAGGCGCCACCCATCAGGTTGAGCTTAGTGCCATAAATGTGGCAGAAGTGGTGCCAGGGCAGGTTATTGCCAAGCAAAATACCCAAGTTTCAGCACGGGTATTAGCACAGATTGAGCGCTTTTTAGTGCGTGCAGGCGACACCGTAAAGCAAGGACAAGTGGTGATTGAGCTTGATAAACAGGCGCTACAAAGCCAAGTGCAGCAAGCCAAAGCGCAAGTAAATGCATTGCAAGCGTCATTGACGCAGGCCAGTAAACAGCTTCGCCGTGCTAATGAGCTATTTGCAAAGGGGTTGATTTCGCAAAACGATATTGATGTAGCTACCGCCAACCATGACAACCTCAAAGCCAGTGTTGAGCAGGCCCAACAAGCGTTGCAACAAGCGCAGATTGCCTTACAGTACGCCACCATTAAAGCACCTATTGCTGGGCGCGTGGTCGAGCGTTTCGCTGAGCCGGGCGATACTACCAGCCCAGGGCAGGCGCTACTGGCCATTTACAACCCGCAGCAACTACAGCTTGAGTTTGCGGTGCGTGAAGGCCAGGCATTAACCTTGGATATTGGCACACAGCGACGAGTTTCAATTGCTTCGTTGGCGCTATACGCAGACGTGCCGTTGGTGGAGGTGGTCCCCGCAGCGGACAGTGGTTCGCGCTCACTGTTGATGCGCTTTGCGGCGCCACAAAGTGCGAAGCTGCTGCCAGGCTTGTATGCGCAGCTGGAGCTGCCAGCGTCTTCACGCCAAGGAGTGCTGGTGGCCCGCGAGTGGGTGCACCAACATGGTCAGCTGGACATGGTCATGGTGGTAAAGCAAGGACAATTGCAGCGCCGTTATGTTCGTTTGGGGCAAATTGTGGATGATCAGGTCGAGGTGCTTTCAGGGCTGAGCCCCGGTGAGATAATAGCCACCGAAGCGCAGCCCGCAGCGCTATAAAAATGTTGCTATCTCAGTCAGCGATTTTTTCTGTAAAGCGTGGTTAGGCACCGTGGCATCGTCACTTGGGTAGCCAACCACGATAAGCATATAGGGACGTTCATTGTCTTTGTTACGGCCGCAAATTTCGCTCAGGAAGCTCATCGGCTTGGGAGTGTGCGTGAGGGTCGCTAGCCCGGCGCGATGTAAGCCTTGAATTAAAAAGCCTGTAGCGAGCCCAACAGACTCGTGAACATAATAATTGGGTTGCTGCTCATCGGTGTGTAAACCGCCTTTTTTCTGGCTAAATACCGCGATTAACCAAGGCGCATGTTGTAAATATGGCTTTTGCGCATCGGTGCCCAAAGGTTTGAGTGCATCTAGCCACTGCTGCCCAGCGCGGCCCTCATAAAACGAGCGCTCTAATTGCTCTGCTTGCTCGCGAATTTGCTTTTTTACGGCTTCGGAATTGATAGCGACAAAGTGCCAGGGTTGGTGGTTAGCTCCACTCGGCGCTGTGCCTGCCGCCTGAATGCAGGTTTCGATAATGCGCTTATCAACCGCACGGTCGCTAAAACTACGAATACTGTGGCGACGTTTGGCGGTGTCTAAAAACTCCTGCGCACGCGTCAGCATTTGCGCGGCAGGGTACTCAATAAAGTCGGTTAACGGAGTATGTTGGTGGGGCTGCATAGTGTACTCGCTCAATGGTGTTGGTGAATTTAGCCTAGGTCCGAATGGTATTTCTGTCTACATCATATTTACTTACATATTAACGTCGTGTTCATCTTTGTACCCGCTTTCCCCTGTGGTATAACCCTAGGCACTAATAATAAATATAAAAAGGAATACCCCGTGCTTTCGATTCAAGGCCTTACCAAAACATATGGCAATGGCGTGCAAGCGCTCAAAGGAGTGAATTTAACAATCCCTAAAGGCATGTTTGGGCTCCTTGGGCCGAACGGTGCCGGAAAGTCATCATTGATGCGCACCATTGCAACCTTGCAAACAGCGGATAGCGGCACCATCGAATTTGATGGACTGGATGTATTTAAACAGCCGCAGGAAGTGCGCCGCCGCCTGGGTTACCTGCCACAAGATTTTGGCGTCTATCCCCGAGTCAGTGCCGCAGATTTGCTCGATCATATGGCGATATTAAAAGGTTTAGACAACGCCAAAGAGCGTAAAGAGGTGGTCGATGGCCTACTTGCGCACACCAACTTGTATGAGCATAAACTTAAAGCAGTGAGTGGTTTTTCAGGAGGCATGCGCCAACGCTTTGGCATTGCTCAAGCGCTGCTTGGCGACCCTGACTTACTGATAGTCGATGAGCCGACTGCGGGCTTAGACCCTGAAGAGCGTAATCGCTTTCACAACCTATTAGTTAGTTTGGGTGAGCAAAAAGTGGTGATCTTATCGACGCACATCGTTGATGATGTCAGTGAGTTATGCCCTAACATGGCGGTGCTAGCGGGTGGCGAGATTCTCCTGCAAGGCAACCCTATCGATCTGACCCATCAGCTTAATGGCCAGATTTGGCGTAAAGAAGTGGCCAATCAGCAGCAGGCGTTAGAGCTTGAGCAGCACCTACCGGTGATTTCTAAACGCTTGTTTGCTGGCAATACTATTTTGCATGTATTTGCCGATGCGCCGCCGGAAGGATTTGAGGCCGTGCCCAGTAACTTAGAAGACGTGTACTTCTCGACTTTATACCAGCAACGTGCAGCGGCACAGGCGTAGGAGGGCATATGTTACTTAAAATGCTCACCTTTGAGCTGCGCTATTTTTTGCGCCAGCCATCTTTTTACGTTTGTAGTTTATTGTTTTTCCTACTTTCGTTTGCCATGACCATGAGCGATAACCTCCCGTTGTGGGGTTCTAACGTGCATCTCAACGGCCCGTTTGTGAATGCGTTTGTGCAAGTTGTGGCGTTGAATTTCGTGCTTTTTGCGGTGGTGAACTTTGTCGCTTCATCCAGCTTACGCAACGATACTGAAAACATGCTAGAGCTGGTGTACACCAAGCCCTTTAATAAGCAGGCTTACACCTTGGGTCACTTTTTAGGCTCTTTTGTGGTGACTGCGGTGGTAATGCTGTTTGTACCTTTAGGTGTGTTTGCGGGGAGCGCTTTTGGCGTCATGCTTGGTTGGTCGCCAGCCGAGCTGCTGGGCGAGCAGCATTTATCTCACTACCTGCAGCCTTATCTGGTTCTCGCTTTGCCCACCTTGTTTGTGATTACGGTATTTTGTCATGTAGCGGCGCTGCGTTTTCGTACCATGATGGCTGTATATATTGCCGCCGTGATTCTATTTCTCACTTATTCGACCCTTTCGGTGTATTTTGAAGAGCCGTCGGTACGGGTGTGGGCGGCATTATTAGACCCCTTTGGTTATGGTGCATTTGCAGATGTAACGCGTTATTGGACCACGGTTGAGAAGAATGAACTGTTATTACCTTTTTCCAGCTACCTGCTGTATAACCGCGTGCTATGGCTCGCTGTCGCAGGAGTCGTGTTTGCGCTGCTAGGACTAAAAAGTGGTTATCAAAGCCAAGGTAAAGATAAAAAGCGCCCAGGTGTATCGCAATCAATGCGTAAGCGCGCGCAACAAGCATTAGCCAACAATATCTCGGTGCGAGTACAGAGCATTAATACCCGCAGTCAGTTTATGATGCGCACCCGGTTTGAGTTTGCTCAGGTATTAATGAGCCCAGCGTTTTTGATTTTAGCGACCATCACGCTGTTTATGCTGATTGCTCCGCTACTCGCACCAGGGGTCAGCTATGGCGTATCCAACTGGCCGCTGACACAAACTATGGTTCCGCTTATTCAAGGGGCCATGGGCGTGTTGATGGTCATTGTGTTGGTGTACTACTCTGCTGAAGTGGTATGGCGTGAACGCAACTCAAAGTTTGGCGATATCATCGATTCTTACCCAGCACATAACTTAGTGTTTTGGGGCTCGAAGTTAACCGCTGTGACCGCTGTATTAGTGATGTTATATGTAGTGGGGATGGCGCTCACTATTAGTTATCAGCTGATCAAAGGTCACTTTAATATCGAACTGGGTCAATACTTATTCCGCTTGGGTTACTTAACCTTGGTGCCTTTATTTATGACCACAGTGTTGGCCTTCTTCTTCCAAGTGATCAGCCCCAATAAATATGTGGGCATGGTACTGTTTATTGTCTATTACGCCGTAAGCTTGATCCTTAACAACTATGGCTTTAGTCATAACATGTATGACTTTGCCGGCTCCCCAGCCGCGCCTTATTCTGATTTGAATACTTACGGTCACTTTCTTAATGCAGTGCATTGGTACAATGTGTATTGGTTAGGTATGACCTTAGCTTTGGCGGCATTAGGCTACGGCTTATGGCACCGAGGTCCGCAACAAAGCCTATTGGCGCGTATACGACTGCTCAGTTATAACTTAGGCAGTAAAGGACAAGTATTGGCAGTCTGTGGGTTGGTGATGTTTGTCGCCAGTGGCGCGTGGATATACCACAACACTCGGGTACTGAACGAATTTCACACCAAAGACGATATTCAAGCTCTGCAGGTGCAATACGAAAAGCAATTGGGCCAATATAAAGAAGCGCCTGTGCCTATGTTAACTAAGGTGGATATTGCCGCTGATATCTATCCGCAGCGCCGACGTATTGAAGCACAAGCCGATATCACGTTCACCAACCCAACTGAGCAAGTGATTGAACGTTTCTTGGTGAGTAAACCGCAGTACAGTGAACAATGGCAGGTGCAACTAGAAGGCGGTGCCTTAGGTGAAAAGATTGATGACTTAAACACTTGGTGGTTTGAGTTCGAAAAACCTTTGCAGCCAGGGGAGGTGCGTCAAGGCACTTTAACTGTGGTACGTGCCCACCAAGGCTTTAAAGATAGCGGCTTTGATACCAGCTTGGTTGAAAATGGCACCTTTATTAATAACGCGGAACTATTACCGGTATTTGGCTATCGCCTTGATTACCAGTTATGGGATCGCAACGAGCGTCGCAAGCGTGATTTACCTGAGCTCGAGCGTGCCAATGATCTCGAGGATAGTCGCTATTATGGGCAAAATTTCTTTGGTGCCAACGTCGGTTTTATTGATTTCAGCGCCACGGTGAGCACTGATATTGACCAATTTGCTATCGCCCCAGGTTATTTGCAAAGTGAACAAGTAGATGAAGAACGCGGGCGCCGGACTTATCGCTATGAGATGGATGCGCCTATGGTGGACTTCTACAATATTATGTCGGCCCGCTTAGAGGTGAAGAAAGAGCGTTACAAAGGCATCAATATTGAAGTTTATTATCATCGTGACCACCCGTGGAATGTCGATACGATGATCCAGTCTACTAAGGACTCTATCGATTATTTCACCAAGGAGTTTGGTCCTTACCAGCATAAACAGCTACGAATCCTCGAGTTCCCAGGTTACCGTGGCTTTGCGCAGAGCTTCGCAAACACCGTTCCTTATTCTGAACGTATTGGCTTCATCACCGATTTGCGAGACCCAGATGATATTAACCTGCCTTATTATGTAACCGCTCACGAGGTTGCGCACCAGTGGTGGGGGCACCAAGTTGGTGCCGCCAATGTCCAAGGCTCCGCAGTGATATCTGAAACCTTATCTCAGTACAGTGCACTGCAAGTGATGGCGGAAAAATATGGCGAGCAGAAGCTGCGTAAATTCCTCAAGTATGAGTTAGATCGCTATTTGCAGGGGCGCACCATGGAAAGTTATCGCGAGATGCCGTTGTACCGCTCTGAAAATCAGCAATATTTGCACTATCGTAAAGGCTCGGTGGTGATGATGGCGATTGCTGATAGGTTAGGCGATAAGCGCACCAACACGGCATTGCGGCACTTTTTACAGGAGTTTAAGTACCAAACGAACCCTTACCCCACAACTCTTGACCTGTTGCGTCACCTCAAAGCGCAAGCGAATGAGCAAGAACAGGCCTTTATTGATGATCAGTTTAAACGCATCACTTTGTATGAGCTAGCGCTAGAAGATGTAGTCGTGAGTGAAACAAATGAGCAAAGCGGTAAGTTTAAAGTGACCTTGAGCATTGATGCCAAAAAAGTATATGCCAATGGTGAGGGGGTCGAGACAGAAGAGCCCATGCAGCAGCTGGTGGATATCGGCTTATTCCACTTTGACCCTGAACAGTTAAGTGCCAATGATTCAGTAATTTACTTACAAAAACATGAGCTGGTCTCAGGCGCCAATACACTAGAGCTGTATGTTGATGAGCGGCCAAGTTTTGCAGGTGTCGACCCACTCATTAAATTAGTCGATCGTGATAGCGCTAATAACGTGAAAAAGCTATAAGCTTAACGATACCAATATCGGGTTATGATCTGAGCTCTCGCGTGCCAACGCTTGAGCTCTTTTTATTTCTACCCCTCGGGTCCACACTTGATCCAAAGCGTAGCCAAAAAAACGCGTGCGCTGGTCAGGGGATAAGGTCACCGGTGCTAACTGCAAAGGAGTTAATAGCTGCTTTACTAATTGTTGACGGGAGTCGCTCCAGGTATTGAAATCGCCAGCAAAAATAACAGGTCCGTTATGCTGAGCAATGAGCAGGGTTAAGGTTTTTAGTTGGCGTTGATAGTCTTCGGTGCCCCAGGTAAAGTTGATACCGTGGAGGTTCACCACAAGTAAACTGCCCCCCTGCGCTAGCGCATAACGGCTTATACTTGATGCCTTCGGTGTTCGCAGCCAGGGTTCGCGTTGGTAAAAGCGACAATAGAGCTGCGGCTGAAAATCACTGAGCAATAAGGTACCGGTTTGTTTTGACCACCCTCGGAAGCCGGGGGAAAAGCGTGCATAAGGCTTGATAGCAAAGAGTTGTTGGTCGCGAAACGCCTCCTGTAAAAGCACAAAGTCAACGCCCTGAGACAGTGCTCTTAAATCCGGTAGCAGCTGTTCATGTTGTGCTTTATAAATATTCCAACTGAGGACTTCAATACGCTGTGGTAGGACGTCAGTGTGCGTGGTGATTGGTTTTCTGAGTTGCTGCGCACATTGCCGTGGCGTTGAGACAATGCCCTGGATGTCTTCACTGGCAGCTGGTAACACCCACTGTTGCCAAAGTAGAAATGCGCTGTAAAACACCAAATATAAACTGATCACGACAATGATGTACCTTGAAGGGCTGCCAATGGGCTGTGCTATAGTGGCAAAAAAATATCAGGTTGCAAAGTATGGCACACAGAACAATTTCGCCTTTAGTGTTAGGGTTTTGGCGCATGCTCGATTGGCAGCGCAGCGCCCAACAAAACCTCGCGTTTGTAGAGCAATGTATTGAGCAGGGCATTGTTGATACAGATCATGCTGACATTTATGGTCAATATCGCTGTGAAGCGGCGTTCGGAGAGTTATTAAAGCTCAAACCCAGCGTACGTGAACAAATTCGTATCATCACCAAGTGCGGCATTGCGCTGCAGCAGGGTAAGTGCGCTGTGCCCGGGCATGTTAATCACTATAATTCCAGCCGTGAGCATATTATCGCCAGTGCTGAAAAGTCACTGCAGCATTTTCACACCGATCGTTTAGATTGCTTGTTGATCCACCGTCCAGACTACTTAATGCAGGCAGATGAAGTGGCTGAAGCATTCAACACTTTGAGAGCGCGTGGCGATGTATTGCACTTCGGCGTTTCTAACTTTACCACCAGTCAGTTTGAGTTATTGCAGTCGCGGTTGGATTTCCCGCTGCAAACCAACCAAATTGAGTTCTCTCCCTATCAGATGAATGCGTTAGATGAGGGTACTTTAGATCAGTGTCAACGTTGGCGCATAAACCCGATGTGTTGGTCGCCGCTGGCGGGCGGCGAGATATTTACGAGTATGACTGAAAAGGCACAAAGGTTACGGCAAACACTAGAGCAAATCGCACAGGAAATCGGGGCAAGCGGCCTAGATCAAGTGGTATATGCGTGGTTGTTGAAGCACCCAAGCCAGCCTGCTGTGGTGTTAGGTACGGGGAATATTGAGCGTATTCGCAGTGCAATTGGCGCTCAGCTGCTAGAATTAAGCCATGAGCAATGGTATCGAATATGGCAGGCATCTAAAGGCCATGCAGTACCTTAAATATCACATCTATGTGTGGCTAATTGCAATGAGTCTTAGCTTTAGCCTCGTTGCGCAGCCCCAGCTGCAGCTTTATACCGAGCACTGGCCGCCCTACAACTACCTTAATGAGCAGGGTCAGGTGGTTGGCCGGGCAACACAAGCTGTACGTGGGGCTTTAGAAGCCGCCAATATTGATGCTGATATTCACCTTACTACTTGGGCGCGAGCCTATAATTTAGCTAAAACTCGCGCTAACCACGGTATATTCGCAATTTATAAAACCGCACAGCGGCACCAGTTATTTCACTGGTTTTGTCCCATCAGTGCGCCCACTCCTATGTTTATCTACAAGCGCAGCGATGATCAGCGCATAAAAGTGCATTCATTGGCTGATGTGAAGCAGTATACGCTTGCAGTGAGTCGAGACGGCTGGACTCATCAGCATTTGCGGCAACAGGGGTTTAGTGATGAGCGGCACTTAGATGTGGCGGCAAGTATTGAGGTCAGCATGACTAAATTTCTAGCTGGAAGGTTAGATTTAATTTTAAATACAGAAGCTGCGATGACCTTAGCGCTGCGCCAAAGGGAGTTATCGGCCAATACAGTAATCAAGGTGTGGGAGTTACAGCAAAGTCAACGAACGCCATTATGCTTGGCAGTGAATAAACACTCTGATCCTCAATTAGTGCAAGCTCTCAAGCAGGTTTTTGATGAGAAAAATAAAAGATAAAGGGCCTGACGGCCCCTGGTTTGCAGCAACAATAAGTCGGTAAATACCTACAAATCAAAGTCCATACTGTAGGAAACGTAGGCTTTTAAATCGTCATCAGCATCAAGATCAGTTTGCAACAGGCCAAGTGTGAACCCGGCTTTACTGATGCTAACGCCATAATCTAAGTAACTATCATCTTCACCATACCACTCCCGAACGGTGTCACCACTTGAGTGGCCTAGGTGGAATGCGAGCTCGGTGTCGGTGAAAACTGGAAAGCTGGCATTGAGCTCTAAATAAAGCATATCTTCTTCACTGGTTGCATCGTCTTCGGCATTAAGTAGGTAGCTCGCTCCTGCGCTCAGCCATTGCCAGCTTAGTGAACCATAAACCTCACCAAAGCCAATGTCGTCAGCGGCATCAGGGTAGGCATAATAGATATAGCCAACGTCATAACCGATTTCTCCCGCTGTGCCGCCAAACCCAGCGTACAAATCCATTTCATAACTAGTACTTGCGGCTTCGCCGAAATCAATATTGGATAGCCAAGTTCCCATATAGAAGCCACTGTCCGTAGCATAATCTAAGCCGCCCGATACTGCGGCTTGATCATCACTTTGTGTGATCCCTCGCCAATAATAGTTTGAACTAGCCGCCACATTCGCAGTTAGACTGTTCTTAGCATGACCTGTCATAGGCAACAGGGCGAGACAGAGTAGCCCCGAGACTTGCCAGCGTGTTGTTTTTATCATTGTTTCATTCCCGTTTTCGCGCTGTGTTGGCATAAACAGGGCAAAGGCCATGCCAGAGTATGAAATAAATTAATAATTAAATATTTTTCAACAGCTTGGTATTGATTTTTGGAAATGGCCAGATTTCACAAAGTGAGCTGTTGCACGACCCTGGTGCATATTTTATGCGGATGCACCGAGATAATTCACATCACCGTGACTCGTTATGCGCTGGTACTGTTGCTGCAAACCAGGGGGAGGAGCTTGATAAGCTGGAGCGCCGAGCGGCGCTCTGTATGGGATGAGGGGTTAACCGAAAATGGTGCGCATCAAGGTGAGGGTATCATTGATGCTACGGCCTTTCTCCACTTCGGCGATGATAGAGTCGCGCTTGGCACGAATATGCTCTGGGATATCATCTTCGGCTAAAGCTCTATCTACCAGCGTTGCTGCAGACTCTTTGCTGCGTCTAGGTGCTTTGCTGGAAGATGAACGCTTCGGCTTATGGAGCAGCTTGTAGTAGTTTGATTGCTGTGCACTATCCTCGGCGAAATAGAAAAATAAGCATGGTAAAAGTGCCTTGTTGGCACACAAGCGTTGCTCTAGGTCATTGTCGCCGCTGGCCATAGTGTACCAGGGTAGGCGAGTTATAGTGCATACCAGCTCCTGCCAATATCGCTCGAAGTCGCGGTTACTCAATTTGGCAACACCTAGCGCAGCGCACAAAGTATCTAATTTAGCTTGGCTGGCAGGAGTGAATACATCGGGTCGGCGCATGGCTAACAGGCGCGTTGCCGGAGCAAGTGTAGGCTTTTCATCGGCATCGATGAAGATGCTTTGATAGGCTGTAACAAAGGCACTGTAATGCTCGCGCGTTACCTCTCCTTGTAGTGGAATGTGCGCCAAAGCCTGATCAAAAAGAGCTGGGAAATCAGCCAGCAATTGGTGAAATGCTTTATTGCTTCTCGTTGCAGCAAAGAGCTCGACATCAAAGCGGTAGACTGCTGGGTCATGGCTGTTTAGGTGTTTACCCGCGACTACAAGGCGGTCCTCTTTACTGAGTTCAGCTAACGACTGTTCCCGTAACCTATCGATGTAGTCACATAAGGCTAAGTGTTCATCTAATAAAACGCGTGATTGCTGCTGTTGCAGGTATTCACATAGCACTGGCCAGGGAGTAATACGCAAGGCCTTCAGTTGCAAAAAGCTAATGGCTTCAGTAAGCAGTGTGTGTAGCTTCTTTACACAAGGGAGCTGCTGAGGCTCTAGTAACTCGTAGTTTAGGCGGTTATTGAGTGCGTCAAGTAACTCATAACACCAACCTAAGAACTCGTCTGGGTGGTTTTCAACCTTCACCGCCATTAGATTTAGGCTGATATCGGTCGCCTGTTTTAAAATATTTTGATAAATCTGACTTTCTTGTTCACCCAGCGCCATTTTTGATGGGGATATAAGCAACTTCTTCATGCTTGGTACTACAACTCCACTTGATACAACACAGCCCACTTTGAGCGGGGCTGTGCATCATACTGACATTGTGTGTTGATGCAATATTGACTTTGCTGTTTTAAGTAGCTTGGAGGCTTATCTACTATAGGGAGCACACAGATAATCATAGCGTTGTAGGTTGAGCCCCCATTGACGATATGAATCCGTGTGCGTAAACCCAAGTTTTTGCAAAATGCGTACAGAGCCCGTGTTGGCACTATCTACTTCGGCATAAATTCCCGGTAATGCGAGGGTGGTTAGCCCATATGTCATGACGCTTTGTGCCGCCTCATAGCCAAGACCCTGTTGCCAATACTGAGGAAGCATGCGGTAGCCTAAATCAGCAAGCTGTTGTTGTGGGTTGAACTTAAAACCACAAAATCCAATTAACTTGTTGTGTTGCTTGTGTATCAAGGCATAACGAGCGTAACCATAACGTTTGTATTCGTGTAACCAAACATCTTTGATGAGGCGCCGAGCCTGTTCGCTGGTGCTTATCTGAGCGGGGTCTCCGGTATACCGAGTGACTTCGGTGTTGGCATTAAATGCGCGCACTGCTTCGGCATCAGCAAGCCGGAAATGACGCATCTGCAGCCTTGGTGTGTCTATTAATAGGGTCATGTTAGCTCCTTTTCGTTTGACAACCAGTGTAATGGCACGTAAAAAAGCAAAACAGACACAATAAAAATGAAAAATAAGCAATACAGATGCCCAGTTTTATCTATCAGCGAGAGGCCGAGGTACTAGCTAAGTCAATTAATAATGGCCAATTAAAACAGGGTGATAGGCTTCTTTCTGTCCGGGATTTCGCTCGTGAAAGAAAAGTTGGGATATCGACAGCTGCTAAAGTTTATGAACATTTGCAAAGACAACAACTCATTGAGGCCCGGCCGCGCAGTGGTTATTACGTTTGTGCTCGTCAACAAAGCACTGCGCAACAAAACTTTGGTGATAAATTAATCCCAAGTGAGCTGATTTCCATGCCGTTACACAAAGCGGTGCAATACAGTTTTAACGACGCAGATATAGTGCCGCTATCCTGCACTGGGCCAAGTACGGTATTAGACAACGAAGCGTTACTCACGCGGGCGCAAAAGCGTGTGCGTAGGCAGCGTCCATTTAAATTACTCCAAGACAATCGCGAAGCCGGTATTGATTCGCTGCGCCAAGAAATTGCGACACATTATGCGTTGAGTCAGCAGCTTATAAATCCAGCCGAGGTCGTGATCACCCATGGACGCAGTTCGGCACTTACTTTGGCGTTAAAGGGATTAGGGTTGAGTGAGCATAAGGTGGCAGTTGAGTCTCCAAGCTCATTTTTTATATTGGCGCATTTGCACCACAGCGCTCAAGCTTATGTGGGTGTCCCTATACAGCCCGACTTCGAAACCGAATTGGCATTATTGGAGCAGGCTCGACAAGAGCATGACATTCGCGCTTATATTTTTAACCCTAATTATCAAGATCCGACAGGGCGCCTGCTGAGCGAACAACAAAAACGTGCATTGTTGGCTTGGGCGCAGCGCCATGATGTTGCGCTAATCGAATATGACCGTGGCGAGCTTAGTTTTAGTGAGTTTCGACCTCCGTCAATTGCGAGCCTCTTAGATGAAAATAGCTCTCTAGCGGTGATCAGCATATGTGACTACAGTGATACATTGTCGTTTGCTCTAACCTTGGGGTATATGCTCTGCCGTAATTGCGCTGCTGATATTATTTTGACTAAATCAGTGCTTAGTGAGGCGAGCGACATCGCGAGCCAAGAGCTGATTACTCATTTGTATCGCAGTGGTGACTATCGCCGTTTAACCCGACGTTTACGAGCGCAACTATTAAGGCAGTACCAGCAGGTTGATGAAATTTTCAATCACTTTGGCGTTGCGCATTTGTACCAAGACATCGGTGGTGGGCCAAGCTTATGGTTTGAGCTTCCTCAAGGAGGCTGTAGTGATGAGCTATGGCAACGGTTGATTACTCGGCGTATCGCCATTGCGCCTGGCGAACTCTTTATGCCACAAATCGATTATGCGCGTTTTTTTCGTATGACCTTCGCCCTACCTTGGGAGAAAACCATGGCGCAAGCAGTGCATACACTGGCTCAGCAACTATCATCCTATATTCATGAACTTTAACTACAATTACACAGATAACTACTTTAGGTTATGCTAAACACATTTGCTTTAATGGAACGAGGTTCACCATGAAGACCCTAGCCAAGGTTTTGGGCGTAATCATAGTCGTAATTATCGGCTTACTCATCGCCATTCCTTTCTTTATTCCTGTCGATGCCATCTTCAATAAAGTGTCAGAGCAGGTACAAAACACCACTGGGCGCACACTGACGATTGCCGGCGATAAAGACTTAGCGATTTTCCCTTCACTGCGATTAGAGCTTAATGATGTTAGCTTTAGCAATATGGAAGGGGGATCGCGAGCCAATATGGCGACGATGAAACAATTGGATGTGCATATCCCCTGGAGCACCTTATTCTCTGGCGAAGTGAAGCTGGATAAGTTTGTTATCCGTGAGCCGGATGTGTTGCTGGAAACAAATGCCCAAGGCCAAGGCAATTGGCAGCTCTTTGATAAGGTCGCAACTGAGCAATCGCAACAAAGCACTGAGCAAGGCCAAGTCAAGCTGCCAGACAACTTTGATATTGAGCTTGGAGAAGTGGCTATTTATGGTGGTCAGTTTACCTATCTGGACGGGCAAACTGGAAGTAAACAACAAATTAGCGACTTGGAATTAGCGGTATTACTTAAATCGTTACGCCAACCTTTAGAACTAGAAGGGGGCATAACGTACATGGGTGAGCGGTTTAACCTTGATATAGAATTGGATAACCCAATCAAAGCCATCGAAGGTCGACCATTTACGCTTACGCAAAACTTAACATCTGCGCTTGTTGATATGGAATTCAAAGGCAACATTGCTGAGCAGGGTGGAAATATTAGCGGCACTTTGATGCTGCAAGGGGATTCGGTGAAGCGCATTGCCAAGTGGCAAGGCGTTGAGCTTAATGCCAAAGAGAACGCGTTTAATGATTTCCGTGTAGAGGGCAGTATGCAACTGCAAGGGCAAGCTTTTACTATTAATAAGCTCGTGGCGACGTTAGATCAGCTTGCCATCGAAGGTATGAGTACGATTCACCTTGGCGAGCGTTTAGCGCTTACTGCCAATGTAGATTTGGGCATGCTAGATTTAAACCCTTACTTACCGGAGCCTGCCGCGAATACCGAGCAACCAAGTAACGATGATTCTCAGGCTCAACCCTTAGAGTGGGATGATACGCCGATAGACCTTTCTGCCCTGAATGCCCTTGATGCCGATATTGTGGTTCGCTCAAGCGGCTTAAAAGCGCGTGATATTACACTCGGTGAGAACCAATTCAGTATTAAGCTTGATAATGCCGTAGCCACTCTCAGTATGGATAAATTCGCTGCCTATGAAGGCCAGGGAACCGGCAAAGTAACGCTGAACGCAGCGCGACAGCCTTACCACATCGATACTCAGTTTGACCTCAGTGGTATAAATGCTGAGCCTCTTCTTAGCGATGCGGTGAAGTTTGATAAGTTAATGGGTAAAGGGGCGCTCAATTGGCAACTGACTACCGAAGGGCAAAGCCAACAAGACTTCGTTGATGCGCTGGCTGGCAAATTAGCATTCAGTTTTGCCGATGGTGCTGTTAAAGGAGCGAACATTGCTGAATTGGTGCGAAAGGCGAAGGAAC
This sequence comes from Pseudoalteromonas ruthenica, assembly GCF_008808095.1. Taxonomy (NCBI): domain Bacteria; kingdom Pseudomonadati; phylum Pseudomonadota; class Gammaproteobacteria; order Alteromonadales; family Pseudoalteromonadaceae; genus Pseudoalteromonas; species Pseudoalteromonas ruthenica. The sequence goes on from NZ_CP023396.1 coordinate 168,454, forward strand.
TCGTTAAGGGAAATACATCCGCACTTTCACAAGGCCTTAATACTGGCTTTGATAAGTCACAGCAGACAGACTTTACCGCTTTAACGGGGAGTATGAACTTTACCAAAGGCGTTGGCGTCAACTCAGATTTGTCGTTGCTAAGCCCGCTCATTCGTATTACTGGTGAAGGCCAAGTGGATCTCCCCGCGACCAAGGTAAACTACCGCTTAGTAACGGGGATTGTGGATTCAATCGAAGGTCAAGGCACCACCGATGACAGTACCGGTTTCAAAATTCCGGTTCGTATAAAAGGTCCTTTCCATGACGTGGCGGTTAACTTGGACGTTGGTGAGGCTGCCAAAGAGGAAGTGAAAGAAAAAGCCAAAGAAAAAGTAAAAGACAAACTCAAAGGCTTGTTTGGCGGCTGATCCCCCCCATATATACATGCAGCATCAAGGCACTTTTGTGTCTTGATGCTTTTATAAGCAATTGATGGTGCGAAAAATAGCCTGTTTTCGATAATTTTCTGTTCTCACCTTAGGGCTCTCAGAGCCTTTATTAACCGAGCTAAGTAAAGAAATTAATTAAAAATTAGCCTACCTTTTGCCCGCCATTACTGATACAATTGCCCGCCCTCAGCACACAAGTAACCGAAAAGTTGCCTGTTAATTGAGCGGATAATTTATTTAATGCCTTAATTTTTAACGGAATTATGGCGAGTTGTAACTACACCGGAGCACATTAAGATGATCCAAATGCAAACTCAGCTGGACGTTGCAGATAACAGCGGCGCCCGCAAAGTGCAGTGTATTAAAGTCCTTGGCGGTTCACACCGTCGTTACGCATCGGTTGGTGACATCATTAAAGTTGCTGTTAAGGAAGCGATTCCTCGCGGCAAAGTTAAAAAAGGTGATGTTAAAAACGCGGTTGTTGTGCGTACCAAAAAAGGCGTTCGTCGTCCAGACGGCTCTTTGATCCGTTTCGATAGCAATGCGGCTGTTATTTTAAACGATAGCAACCAGCCAATCGGAACCCGTATCTTCGGCCCTGTGACTCGTGAACTTCGTACTGAAAAGTTCATGAAGATCGTTTCACTAGCACCAGAAGTACTATAAGGAGTCGATCATGGCAGCAAAAATCCGTCGTGATGACGAAGTAATCGTACTGGCCGGTAAAGACAAAGGTAAGCGCGGTAAAGTGCTTTCAGTTGTTACTGAAACTGGTCGAGTATTTGTTGAAGGCGTAAACCTTATCAAGAAGCACCAAAAGCCTGTTCCTCAGTTGAACCAAGCTGGCGGTATTGTTGAGAAAGAAGCGTCTATCGACGTATCAAACGTTGCGATCTACAACTCGGAAACGGGTAAAGCAGATCGTGTAGGTTTCAAGATTGAAGACGGTAAGAAATTACGTATCTTCAAATCTACTGGTAAAACTATTTAATAGTTGGAGTAGACGATGGCGAAACTGCATGAAGTATATAAAGACAAAGTAGTCGCTGAACTTCAAAAGAAGTTTGGTTTCAGCTCTGTCATGCAAGTCCCTCAGATCGAAAAGATCACATTAAACATGGGTGTGGGCGAAGCCCTAGCTGACAAGAAAATTCTAGAAAACGCTGTTGCTGATCTAGAAGCAATCTCTGGTCAGAAGCCTCTTATCACGAAAGCACGCAAATCAGTTGCTGGCTTTAAGATCCGTGAAGGCTACCCAATTGGTTGTAAAGTAACCCTACGTGGCGAGCGTATGTGGGACTTTTTTGAGCGTTTGGTTTCAATCGCTATCCCGCGTATTCGCGATTTCCGTGGTGTAAGCGCTAAGTCTTTCGACGGTCGCGGCAACTACAGCATGGGCGTACGTGAACAAATCATCTTCCCAGAAATCGATTATGATCGTGTAGACCGTGTACGTGGTCTAGACATCACTATCACTACTTCTGCGCAGAATGATGAGGAAGGCCGTGCGTTGTTAGAAGCGTTTAACTTCCCATTCAAGAAATAAGGGTAGGGTTATGGCAAAGAATTCAATGAAAGCGCGCGAAGCAAAGCGCACTAAACTAGTTGCCCAATACGCTGAAAAGCGTGCGGCACTAAAAGCTATCATCAGCGATGTTAATTCATCAGATGAAGAGCGTTGGGACGCGGTTTCTGAAGCTTCAGACTCTTCCGCGTGATTCAAGCCCTGCACGTCAACGTAATCGTTGTAACATCACGGGCCGCCCACATGGTTACCTTCGCAAGTTCGGCCTAAGCCGTATCAAAGTTCGCGAAGCAGCTATGCGCGGTGAAATTCCTGGCCTTAAAAAGGCTAGTTGGTAATAGAATCACGGGAGTAAGACAATGAGCTTGCAAGATCCTATTGCGGATTTGTTCACACGTATCCGTAACGGCCAGACTGCGAAGAAGGTTTCTATCTCAATGCCATCTTCAAAGCTGAAAATAGCAGTTGCTAAAGTACTAACTGATGAAGGTTATGTTTCTGGTTACTCAGTAACAGAAGGCGCTAAACCTGAACTAAACATCGAGCTTAAGTACTTCGAAGGCAAAGCTGTAATCGAAAACATCCAGCGTGTTAGCCGCCCTGGTCTACGTATCTATAAGAAACGTGACGCATTACCTAAGGTAATGGGTGGTCTAGGTATCGCTATCGTATCAACTTCTAAAGGCCTGATGACTGACCGTGCTGCGCGTAGCGCTGGCGTGGGCGGTGAAATCATTGGCTTTGTAGCGTAATCGGAGGGGACTATGTCGCGTATAGCAAAGGCACCTATTAATGTTCCAGCCGGTGTAGAAATCACGCTTAAAGGCCAGGACATCACAGTTAAAGGTAAGAATGGTGAACTTAGCCGTGCTATCAACGAAGCGGTTGAAGTTTCATTCGAAGACAATGTAATCACCACTAAACCTGTAGAAGGCGTTGCTAACGCTTGGGCTCAAGCTGGTACTGCACGTGCACTTATCAACAACATGATTGTTGGTGTGAACGACGGTTACGAGAAGAAGCTACAGCTAGTTGGTGTTGGTTACCGTGCTGCGGTGAAAGGTAAAGTACTAGATTTAACGCTAGGCTTCTCACACCCAGTCAACTTCGAGATCCCAGAGGGCATCACGATTGAAGCTCCGAGCCAAACTGAGATCGTTGTTAAGGGCGCAGACAAGCAGCTAGTTGGTCAAACTGCTGCAAACATTCGCGCATACCGTGAGCCAGAGCCTTATAAAGGTAAAGGTGTTCGCTATGCTGACGAATACGTGCGTCGTAAAGAGGCTAAGAAGAAGTAAGGTAGGACGATGGATAAGAGAACAGCACGTCTACGTCGCGCTAAGCGCTCACGTAGAAATTTTATTGAACAGGGCAAAATCCGCCTTGTTATCCACCGCACGCCACGTCACATCTATGCTCAGGTTATTAGTGCTGAGGGTAGTGTACTGGCTGCTGCTTCTACTGTTGAGAAAGCAATTGCTGAAACAGTTAAAGGCACTGGCAACATCGAAGCTGCTCAAGCAGTGGGTAAAGCAGTTGCAGAACGTGCGGCTGAAAAAGGCGTTAACGAAAGTATCGCTTTTGACCGCAGTGGCTTTAAATATCACGGCCGTGTGAAGGCGCTTGCGGATGCAGCGCGTGAAGCCGGTCTGCAATTCTAGGAGTAGACAATGGCTAACGTAGAAGCAAAGCAACAACAGCCTGATTTGGCTGAAAAGCTAATCGCGGTAAACCGTGTGTCTAAGGTGGTTAAAGGTGGTCGTATCTTTAGCTTCACTGCACTTACAGTAGTAGGTGACGGCGCAGGTAAAGTAGGTTTTGGTTATGGTAAAGCACGTGAAGTTCCAGCTGCTATTCAAAAAGCAATGGAAAAAGCACGTCGTAACATGATCAAGGTAGAGCTTAAAGGCAATACACTTCAGCACCCTATCAAGGGTCGTCACGCTGGTTCTAAAGTGTACATGCAACCAGCATCTGAAGGTACTGGTATCATCGCCGGTGGTGCGATGCGTGCAGTACTAGAAGTAGCTGGTGTACAAAACGTATTGTCAAAAGCCTACGGTTCGACTAACCCGATCAACGTTGTTCGCGCAACTATCTCAGCACTAGAGAACATGAAGTCTCCAGAAGCAGTTGCTGCGAAGCGTGGTCTTAGCGTTGAAGAAATTTTGGGGTAAGACACCATGGCAAATACAGTAAAAGTAACTCAAGTACGTAGTTCAATCGGCCGCTTGCCGAAGCATAGAGCTACATTACGTGGCCTTGGTTTACGTCGTATCAACCACACTGTAGAGCTAGAAGATACGCCTTCAGTACGTGGTATGATCAACCAAGTTTCTTACATGGTTAAGGTTGAGGGGTAATTCGAATGAATTTGAATACACTTTCACCTGCTGCAGGTGCAAAATCAGCCGGCAAACGTGTGGGCCGTGGTATCGGTTCTGGCCTAGGTAAAACTGGTGGCCGTGGTCACAAAGGTCAAAAATCACGTTCTGGTGGTAAAGTACGCGTTGGTTTCGAAGGCGGTCAAATGCCTATGCAACGTCGTCTACCTAAGTTTGGTTTCACTTCACGCAAGTCTCTTGCGACTAAAGAAGTGAATCTATTCGAAATCGCTAAAGTTGAAGGCGATGTGGTAGATCTAAACGCGTTACAAGCAGCTGGTCTGGTTAAGAAGAACATCCAGTTCGTTAAAGTAGTTAAATCTGGTGAAGTTTCTCGCGCCGTCACTGTTAAAGGTCTTAAAGTGACCAAAGGTGCACGCGAAGCGATTGAAGCTGCCGGAGGCAAGGTAGAAGAGTAAGGAAGTACTTTATGGCTAAACCAGGTCACGATATGCAAAGTGCACAAAGCGGGCTTGCGGAGTTGAAGCGTCGTTTACTATTTGTACTCGGTGCTATCATTATTTACCGTTTAGGTTCATTCGTGCCGATCCCTGGGATTGACGCCGCTGTACTTGCCGAATTCTTCGAGCAACAGAAGGGCACCATTGTTGAAATGTTCAACATGTTCAGCGGTGGTGCGCTTGAGCGTGCTTCGGTACTTGCACTGGGTATTATGCCCTATATTTCGGCCTCAATTATCATGCAGCTACTAACGCATATACATCCTGCGATGGTAGAGCTGAAAAAAGAGGGTGAACAGGGGCGTAAGAAAATCAGTCAGTACACGCGTTATGGTACGCTCGTGCTTGCTACGTTCCAATCAATCGGTATTGCTACTGGCTTACCGAACATGATGGACGGGTTAGTTGTTAACCCCGGCTTTGGTTTCTATTTCACTGCTGTAGTGAGCTTAGTAACCGGCTGTATGTTCTTAATGTGGTTGGGCGAACAAATTACAGAGCGTGGTATCGGTAACGGTATCTCAGTTCTGATTTTTGTTGGTATCGTAGCTAACCTGCCGTCTGCTATTGGTTCGACAGCCGAAATGGCGCGCCAAGGTGAATTGAACATTTTGGTACTGGTATTGATTGCGGTAATCGTGTTTGCCGTTACTTACTTGGTGGTTTTCTTTGAACGTGGTCAACGTCGTATTGTTGTTAACTACGCAAAGCGCCAACAAGGTCGTCAGGTGTACGCTGCTCAAAGCACACACTTGCCGTTGAAAGTAAATATGGCTGGGGTTATTCCACCAATCTTTGCTAGTAGTATCATTCTGTTCCCTGGTACAATTGCAAGCTGGTTCGGCCAGGGTGAAGGTCCTGTAGCTGACGTGTTACAAGCCATTTCCACAGCATTGACTCCGGGTCAACCGCTGTACGCAATGGTCTTGGCTGCTGCTATTATCTTTTTCTGCTTTTTCTACACTGCGTTGGTTTTCAACCCGCGTGAAACTGCAGACAACCTGAAAAAATCTGGAGCTTTCATTCCAGGTATTCGTCCAGGTGAGCAGACATCGAAATACATTGATAAAGTAATGACACGCCTGACATTGGCAGGTGCCTTGTACATTACCTTTATCTGTCTAGTGCCCGAGTTTATGACCATGGCATGGCAAACGCCATTCTACTTCGGCGGTACATCAATCTTGATTATCGTTGTTGTGATCATGGACTTTATGGCACAAGTACAGACCCATCTGATGTCACATCAGTATGATTCTGTGCTGAAAAAAGCAAACCTTAAAGGCTATGGCCGATAAGGTCGGTTTACGGAGTTGAGTAATGAAAGTACGTGCTTCCGTTAAGAAAATCTGCCGTAACTGCAAAGTAATCAAACGTGCCGGCGTTGTACGTGTGATTTGCAGTGAGCCTAAGCACAAGCAAAGGCAAGGCTAATTAAACAAGTCATGCAGGCTGAGTGGTATGCTCGGCCTGTGTTTTTCATTGTAGTTTGGTCATCACTTGAGTATCCTAACGGGCTTTTCGAGAAGATGATTACCAAATTTAAACTATAGGAGATGTGTTAGTGGCCCGTATAGCTGGCATTAACGTTCCTGATCATAAACATGCGGTTATTGGTTTAACCTCAATTTATGGTGTAGGTAAAACCCGCGCTAAGGCGATCTTGGCAGCGGTAGGTATCGCAGAAGATACTAAAATCGGTGAACTAAATGACGAAACTCTTGACACGCTTCGTGAAGAAGTTGGCAAGTACACTGTAGAAGGTGATCTTCGTCGTGAAGTTACTTTGAACATCAAGCGTCTTATGGACCTTGGTTGCTTCCGTGGTTTACGTCACCGTCGTTCGCTACCACTACGTGGTCAGCGTACTAAGACTAACGCGCGTACTCGTAAGGGTCCTCGCAAGCCTATCAAGAAATAAGGTGGGGTAAATTATGGCTAAAGCACCAATTCGTCGTAAGAAGGTCAAAAAGCAAGTTGCTGATGGCATGGCTCACGTTCATGCGTCTTTCAACAACACTATTGTTACGATTACAGACCGTCAAGGTAATGCACTTTCTTGGGCAACTGCCGGTGGTTCAGGTTTCCGTGGTTCACGTAAATCTACACCATTCGCTGCTCAGGTAGCTGCAGAGCGTGCAGGTACTGCTGCACAAGAATACGGTTTGAAGAACTTAGAAGTATTCATTAAAGGTCCAGGTCCAGGCCGTGAGTCTGCTGTACGTGCATTGAATGCTGCTGGTTTCCGTATCACAAACATCACTGACGTGACGCCAATTCCACACAATGGTTGTCGTCCACCGAAGAAACGTCGCGTATAACAATAGGTTAGGAGAAAGAACATGGCAAGATATTTGGGCCCTAAGCTCAAGCTAAGTCGTCGTGAAGGTACTGACCTGTTCCTTAAGAGCGGCGTACGAGCTATCGACTCTAAGTGTAAACTTGAGACAGCACCTGGTCAGCACGGCGCCCGTAAGGGTCGTTTATCTGACTACGGTCTACAGCTACGTGAAAAGCAAAAGGTTCGTCGTATGTACGGCATCCTTGAAAAGCAATTCCGTAACTACTACAAAGAAGCTGCTCGCCTTAAAGGCAATACAGGTGAAAACCTACTTCAGCTTCTAGAGCAACGTCTAGACAATGTTGTATATCGCATGGGTTTTGCAAGCACACGTGCTGAAGCGCGTCAGCTAGTAAGTCACAAAGCGATTATGGTTAATGGTCGTGTTGTAAACATTCCTTCTTTCAACGTTACTCCTGAAGATCAGGTAGAAATTCGTGAGAAGTCGAAGAAGCAAGCACGTATCGTTGGAGCTCTAGAATTGGCTGAGCAACGTGAGAAGCCAACTTGGGTTGAAGTTGACGGTAAGAAAATGGAAGGTACTTTTAAGCGCCTACCTGAGCGTTCTGATCTGTCTGCGGACATTAACGAACAACTAATCGTCGAACTTTACTCGAAGTAAAGTTAAGAGTTAAGAGAGGATAAAATGCAGGGTTCTGTAACCGAATTCCTAAAACCAAGGTTAGTCGATATCGACGCTATCAACCCAACTCGTTCAAAAGTGGTACTAGAGCCGCTTGAGCGTGGTTTTGGTCACACTCTAGGAAACGCTCTACGTCGTATTCTGTTGTCATCTATGCCTGGATGCGCAGTTACTGAGGTAGAAATTGATGGCGTTTTACATGAGTACAGCGCGAAAGAAGGCGTACAAGAAGACATCATTGAAATCCTGTTAAACCTTAAAGGTCTAGCAGTTAATATCGAAGGCAAAGATGAAGTTTTTCTGACCCTGACTAAATCTGGTGTAGGCCCTGTGACTGCGGCAGATATCCAGCACGATGGTGATGTAACAATCAGCAATCCTGATCACGTAATTTGTCATTTAACAACTGACAATAGCGAGATCAGCATGCGCATCCGTGTTGAGCGTGGTCGTGGTTATGTACCAGCTTCTAGCCGCGTATCCTCTGAAGACGATGAGCGCCCAATCGGCCGTTTGTTGCTTGATGCATCATTCAGCCCAGTTGAGCGTATTGCGTACTCGGTCGAATCAGCACGTGTTGAACAACGTACTGACTTAGACAAGTTAATCATTGATATGGAAACAAACGGCACTTTAGATCCTGAAGAAGCGATCCGCCGTGCGTCGACCATTCTTGCTGAGCAATTAGAAGCATTCGTAGACTTACGTGATGTTTCTGAGCCAGAAGAGAAGGAAGAGAAGCCAGAATTCGATCCTATTCTGCTTCGTCCAGTTGATGATCTTGAGCTAACAGTTCGTTCAGCAAACTGCTTGAAAGCCGAGCAAATTCAATATATCGGTGATTTAGTACAGCGTACCGAAGTTGAGCTTCTGAAAACACCTAACTTAGGTAGGAAGTCTCTAACTGAGATCAAAGACGTGCTTGCATCACGTGGTCTGTCTCTAGGCATGCGCCTAGAAAACTGGCCGCCAGCAAGCTTAGCTGAGTAATCTAAATCACTATATTTAGTTTAGTTAGAAGGATAGGGTCATGCGCCATCGTAAGAGTGGTCGTCAATTAAACCGTAACAGCAGCCATCGCAAAGCGATGTTCAGCAATATGGCTGGTTCTTTGGTGAAGCACGAAATCATCAAAACAACATTGCCTAAAGCGAAAGAGCTGCGCCGTGTAATTGAACCTTTAATCACACTGGCTAAGACTGATAGCGTTGCAAATCGCCGTTTAGCATTTGCTCGCACGCGTGATAAAGAAGTTGTTGGTAAGTTGTTTAGCGAGATTGGTCCTCGCTACGAAGGCCGTCCTGGTGGTTACACTCGTATTTTGAAGTGTGGCTTCCGTGCAGGCGACAACGCACCAATGGCTTACATTGAACTAGTAGATCGCCCAGTTGCGAGCGAAGACGTTCAAGAAGACGCACAGTCTGCAGAGTAAGTCGTAAAAGACACAAAAAGCCGAGCTTATGCTCGGCTTTTTCTTTTTATGGCCAAAATTAAATTTCAGCTCTTCTATATATAGCTATTTAGCTAAACCCTTCTCTATATAGAACATCTCAAATGTAGCAATTTAGATCTTAAATAGATCTATAACTGTTAAATACAGTAGTTTTAGTTCTATTTTTGTTCAAACGATCCATTTCTTGCAGTTTTCTTTAAAAAAGGGGTTGCGTGGAAATCGAATCTCCCTATAATGCGCATCCACCGACACGGCGGACTGCTTACAAACAAGCACTTCAACGAGTTGGATGAGTCAAGTAAAACTGAGTTTTAAAAAGTGCATTGAAAAATGCAAACTTCTTAAAATAAAGTATTGACAATAAAACAGGGTTGAGTAGAATGCACAGCCCTCGAGACGCGAAAGCAACTCGAAACCGGGTAACCGGACTGTTCTTTAAAAATATGAAGCAATCATCTGTGTGGGCACTCGTACAGATTGAGTTCTAACAGCCGATTCTAGTTCGCTAGATGACGCAAACAAATTTAGAGTCTCAATTGAACTGAGTGACCATAAGTTATTAAAAGATTCAGCCTTGAGCTGTTTTGATTTTACTTTTTTAAAAGTGGAAGTAATAACGCACAGTCAATTCGTTCTTGGAAACAAGAACAAAATCAGTATTCATTGAGCTGAATCTTCGGATTCAAAAAAACTTTTAATTGAAGAGTTTGATCATGGCTCAGATTGAACGCTGGCGGCAGGCCTAACACATGCAAGTCGAGCGGAAACGAAGAGGTGCTTGCACCTTTGGTGTCGAGCGGCGGACGGGTGAGTAATGCTTGGGAACATGCCTTGAGGTGGGGGACAACCGTTGGAAACGACGGCTAATACCGCATAATGTCTACGGACCAAAGGGGGCTTCGGCTCTCGCCTTTAGATTGGCCCAAGTGGGATTAGCTAGTTGGTGAGGTAATGGCTCACCAAGGCGACGATCCCTAGCTGGTTTGAGAGGATGATCAGCCACACTGGGACTGAGACACGGCCCAGACTCCTACGGGAGGCAGCAGTGGGGAATATTGCACAATGGGCGCAAGCCTGATGCAGCCATGCCGCGTGTGTGAAGAAGGCCTTCGGGTTGTAAAGCACTTTCAGCAAGGAGGAAAGGTTAGTAGTTAATACCTGCTAGCTGTGACGTTACTTGCAGAAGAAGCACCGGCTAACTCCGTGCCAGCAGCCGCGGTAATACGGAGGGTGCGAGCGTTAATCGGAATTACTGGGCGTAAAGCGTACGCAGGCGGTTTGTTAAGCGAGATGTGAAAGCCCCGGGCTTAACCTGGGAACTGCATTTCGAACTGGCAGGCTAGAGTGTGATAGAGGGTGGTAGAATTTCAGGTGTAGCGGTGAAATGCGTAGAGATCTGAAGGAATACCGATGGCGAAGGCAGCCACCTGGGTCAACACTGACGCTCATGTACGAAAGCGTGGGGAGCAAACAGGATTAGATACCCTGGTAGTCCACGCCGTAAACGATGTCTACTAGGAGCTCGGCTTTTCGGAGCTGTTTTCCAAAGCAAACGCATTAAGTAGACCGCCTGGGGAGTACGGCCGCAAGGTTAAAACTCAAATGAATTGACGGGGGCCCGCACAAGCGGTGGAGCATGTGGTTTAATTCGATGCAACGCGAAGAACCTTACCTACACTTGACATCCAGAGAACTTTCTAGAGATAGATTGGTGCCTTCGGGAACTCTGAGACAGGTGCTGCATGGCTGTCGTCAGCTCGTGTTGTGAGATGTTGGGTTAAGTCCCGCAACGAGCGCAACCCCTATCCTTAGTTGCCAGCGATTCGGTCGGGAACTCTAAGGAGACTGCCGGTGATAAACCGGAGGAAGGTGGGGACGACGTCAAGTCATCATGGCCCTTACGTGTAGGGCTACACACGTGCTACAATGGCGCATACAGAGTGCTGCGAGCCTGCGAGGGTGAGCGAATCACTTAAAGTGCGTCGTAGTCCGGATTGGAGTCTGCAACTCGACTCCATGAAGTCGGAATCGCTAGTAATCGCGAATCAGAATGTCGCGGTGAATACGTTCCCGGGCCTTGTACACACCGCCCGTCACACCATGGGAGTGGGTTGCTCCAGAAGTGGTTAGCCTAACCTTCGGGAGGGCGATCACCACGGAGTGATTCATGACTGGGGTGAAGTCGTAACAAGGTAGCCCTAGGGGAACCTGGGGCTGGATCACCTCCTTATACGATTTAGAACTGATTTGTTCGCAGTGTCCACACAGATGATTGTTACTTACTTGCTAAAGCGGGTAGGTAATATTTTGCTCTTTAACAATTTGGAAAGCTGATAAAAACTTTGAATCACGTTAAGTGATTTAGAGTTCTCAATAAGTAAAGAAAATGCCAGTTAATCGACAGATTAATTGTGCGTCTACTTTAGTATTCTATAACTTCTGGCGAAGTTAAACAGTCACACCAAACAACTCAAACTACTTTGGGTTGTATGGTTAAGTGACTAAGCGTACACGGTGGATGCCTTGGCAGTTGGAGGCGATGAAGGACGTATTAACTTGCGATAAGCCTGGTCAAGCTAGTAAAAAGCGCTTGAGGCCAGGATTTCCGAATGGGGAAACCCACCTGCTTGCAGGTATCTTGCACTGAATACATAGGTGTAAGAGGCGAACGCGGAGAACTGAAACATCTAAGTACCCGTAGGAAAAGAAATCAACCGAGATTCCGAAAGTAGCGGCGAGCGAAATCGGAGCAGCCCTTAAGCTTATTTGATGTTAGTGGAAGGCTCTGGAAAGTGCCACGATACAGGGTGATAGTCCCGTACACGACAACGTCTAATAAGTGAAATCGAGTAGGTCGGAGCACGTGAAACTTTGACTGAATATGGGGGGACCATCCTCCAAGGCTAAATACTCCCAACTGACCGATAGTGAACCAGTACCGTGAGGGAAAGGCGAAAAGAACCCCTGTGAGGGGAGTGAAATAGAACCTGAAACCGTGTACGTACAAGCAGTAGGAGCCCTTCGAGGGTGACTGCGTACCTTTTGTATAATGGGTCAGCGACTTATATTTTGTAGCGAGGTTAACCGAATAGGGTAGCCGTAGTGAAAGCGAGCGTTAACTGCGCGTTGAGTTGCAAGGTATAGACCCGAAACCCGGTGATCTAGCCATGGGCAGGTTGAAGATTGAGTAACATCAATTGGAGGACCGAACCCACTAACGTTGAAAAGTTAGGGGATGACCTGTGGCTTGGAGTGAAAGGCTAATCAAACCGGGAGATAGCTGGTTCTCCCCGAAATCTATTTAGGTAGAGCCTCGGACGAATACCATTGGGGGTAGAGCACTGTTTGGGCTAGGGGGTCATCCCGACTTACCAACCCCATGCAAACTCCGAATACCAATGAGTACTATCCGGGAGACACACGGTGGGTGCTAACGTCCATCGTGGAGAGGGAAACAACCCAGACCGCCAGCTAAGGTCCCAAAGTGTATGTTAAGTGGGAAACGATGTGGGAAGGCTAAAACAGCTAGGAGGTTGGCTTAGAAGCAGCCACCCTTTAAAGAAAGCGTAATAGCTCACTAGTCGAGTCGGCCTGCGCGGAAGATGTAACGGGGCTAAACATACCACCGAAGCTGCGGCTGCAACGTAAGTTGCGGGGTAGGGGAGCGTTGTGTAAGTGGCTGAAGGTGTGCCGGGAGGCATGCTGGACATATCACAAGTGCGAATGCTGACATGAGTAACGATAATGCGGGTGAAAAACCCGCACGCCGGAAGACCAAGGGTTCCTATCCCATGTTAATCAGGGTAGGGTGAGTCGACCCCTAAGGCGAGGCCGAAAGGCGTAGTCGATGGGAAACGGGTTAATATTCCCGTACTTGGTATAGATGCGATGGGGGGACGGAGAAGGCTAGGCAGGCACGGCGTTGGTTGTCCGTGTGAAAGGCAGTAGGCTTGAATCTTAGGTAAATCCGGGATTCTTTAAGGCTGAGAGTCGAGACGACACTCTACGGAGTGGAAGCTGTTGGTGCCATACTTCCAGGAAAAGCCTCTAAGCTTCAGTCTATATCGAATCGTACCCTAAACCGACACAGGTGGTCAGGTAGAGAATACTAAGGCGCTTGAGAGAACTCGGGTGAAGGAACTAGGCAAAATAGTACCGTAACTTCGGGAGAAGGTACGCCCACATTAGGTGAAGGACCTGCGTCTGGAGCTGAAGTGGGTCGCAGTGACCAGGTGGCTGGGACTGTTTATTAAAAACACAGCACTGTGCTAAATCGTGAGATGACGTATACGGTGTGACACCTGCCCGGTGCCGGAAGGTTAATTGATGGGGTTAGACTTTGTCGAAGCTCTTGATCGAAGCCCCGGTAAACGGCGGCCGTAACTATAACGGTCCTAAGGTAGCGAAATTCCTTGTCGGGTAAGTTCCGACCTGCACGAATGGTGTAACCATGGCCACGCTGTCTCCACCCGAGACTCAGTGAAATTGAAATCGCAGTGAAGATGCTGTGTACCCGCGGCTAGACGGAAAGACCCCGTGAACCTTTACTACAGCTTGGCACTGAACATTGAGCCTACATGTGTAGGATAGGTGGGAGGCTTTGAAGTGGTGACGCCAGTCATCATGGAGCCATCCTTGAAATACCACCCTTGTATGTTTGATGTTCTAACGTTGGCCCCTGAATCGGGGTTGCGGACAGTGCCTGGTGGGTAGTTTGACTGGGGCGGTCTCCTCCCAAAGAGTAACGGAGGAGCACGAAGGTTGGCTAAGTACGGTCGGACATCGTACGGTTAGTGTAATGGTAGAAGCCAGCTTAACTGCGAGACAGACACGTCGAGCAGGTACGAAAGTAGGTCATAGTGATCCGGTGGTTCTGAATGGAAGGGCCATCGCTCAACGGATAAAAGGTACTCCGGGGATAACAGGCTGATACCGCCCAAGAGTTCATATCGACGGCGGTGTTTGGCACCTCGATGTCGGCTCATCACATCCTGGGGCTGAAGTCGGTCCCAAGGGTATGGCTGTTCGCCATTTAAAGTGGTACGCGAGCTGGGTTTAGAACGTCGTGAGACAGTTCGGTCCCTATCTGCCGTGGGCGTTTGAGAATTGAGAGGGGCTGCTCCTAGTACGAGAGGACCGGAGTGGACGAACCGCTGGTGTTCGGGTTGTTTTGCCAAAGGCATTGCCCGGTAGCTACGTTCGGAATCGATAACCGCTGAAAGCATCTAAGCGGGAAGCGAGCCTCGAGATGAGTTCTCACTTGGAGTTCGACTCCACTAAAGGGCCGTTGAAGACGACAACGTTGATAGGCAGGATGTGGAAGCGCTGCAAGGCGTTAAGCTAACCTGTACTAATTACCCGTGAGGCTTAACCATACAACGCCAAAGTGGTTTGTATGTGACTGTTTAAGCACAGAAGTTAAGAGACTAAAGTAGATTTACTTATACAGCTTTCCAAATGACTAACACGCCGTGTTAGGCCAAGTTTATGCTTGGTGATAATAGCGTTCTGGACCCACCTGACCCCATGCCGAACTCAGAAGTGAAACGGAACTGCGCCGATGATAGTGTGGGTTCGCCCATGTGAAAGTAGGTCATCACCAGGCTCCTAATTAGAGAGACCCGTTGCAGAAGTGCAGCGGGTTTTTTTTATGCGTGTAGAAAAGAGCTCTCCCAAATCGCCCGTAGGCAAGGCTTTTAGCCTTGCATCACCTAGTCAGGGTAAACCCTGACCCACAACACAGCTAAACATTCATCACCATATCTATATCTGTAGGTAAGGCTTTAGCCTTACAGAATCTAGTCGGGATAAATCCCGACCCACAACAGAACCAAACAACTAAAAAAACCACACCTGTAGGCAAGGCTTCAGCCTTGCAACATCTAGTCAGGATAAAATCCTGACCTACAACACAGCATCACCCTTTACCACACTTGTAGGCAAGGCTTCAGCCTTGCAGCACCTATTCAGGGTAAACCCTGACCCACAACAGAGCGAAACATCCGTTGAACCCTCTTTCCTGTAGGCAAGGCTTTTAGCCTTGCTTCACCCTAGTCAGGGTAAAACCCTGACCTACAACAGAACCAAACAACAGAAGAACCCCACACCCGTAGGCTAGGCTTTAGCCTTGCATCATCTAGTCAGGGTAAAACCCTGACCTACAATATATAGACATCGATTTACGGGCATAAAAAAACCGCTAAAAAGCGGCTTTCTTGGTTAAAACGATAGGAGGGTTACTGTTCCCAATAGGCTTGCTCTAGGCAATCCTCGCGCTCCGGTAGACCCCGGGTTAAACGCGGTGAATGTTGCACTAGCACTTCATAACTTGCACGGTTCGCATACTTACTGATCTGGGCTAAAGAAGAGTAAGTGATCGCTTGCTGACCATGCTTGGCTGAGTTTGGCACATTTAACTTGTGGTACTCATTAGCGCTAATATCATGCAGTACAGCAGCTAGCGCGCAATCACCGGCGCCATTGGTGTTCTTAATGCTATCCGGCCCACCCATAAAAGGGGCGGTATGGCTATAAGCACGCACAGGCTGTTGGCAGTCTTGCTTGCGCATGGCACGTGAAAACTCATAACGATTAAAGTCAGCGATGGCACCTGGAAGGAGTGGGTACTCAGTGGCACGTTTATGCTGATCGTCGACATAGCCGGCCATAAACATACCTTTTTCACCGGCCGTACAAATGACAAAGTCGACCCATTCTAGGGCTTTGTCTGCCGCTAATAGTGGATCTTCAAAACCGGTAATCGCTAGGCCTTCTTCTTCGTTCATAGCAAGAATATCAACATGATCATTTACGAAGTTGGCCCACCATGTAGGGTCTTGCTCAATAAGAAACTTGGTGCCGAGCGTCAGCACCACAGGTACCCCGGCTTCGTTTGCGTACTTTACCGCTTGCATAGTGGCTTCGGTCATTGTTTCGTTGCCTTGCGTGCGCATAAGGTAGGCACTGATCACCAAAGCAGATGACTCTTGGATCAGGTTCTTATCTATGGACTCAGGGCGTAAGTGATTCATTAACCCTGCGCTAATGGCGAAGGTACGTTCGCCACTTTCATCAATCAGCGTAAAGCAACGGCCTATGGGGCCATCTACAGGTTGCAGATAATTAAGGTCTACACGGCTTGAGGTGTTACATAAAAAGCGATAGGCATAACTACCAATTTTGATATTCTCGCTCATTACGCCAAGTAACACCGAACGATCATCAGCCAGCACTGAGTAGTTGTGCATGGTATTGCCTACGGTGCCGCCAGCAAACTCGTAATCAACCATGTCGTTGAGCTTGAGCCGATCATAGAGGGCATTGGTAACGTCACTGTCAATAACCTGTGACATGCCACGCTGCAGCCCGAATTCATCTAAGAATGCCTGATCGACCTTGGCTTCAATATCCACCACGATCTGATCTATGCCTACAATGTAGCTGCGCTTCAACCGCGATTCGGGGTTGATTTGATTAGTAAGTGGATCTTTATCTTCCACCGGGAAATAATGTTTATGTCTTCGGCGACCAGGAAACTTCATGACTTACCCGTTTTCGGTGTCCATAGAACAAAAAAAGCGGCGAATTATAGCTTAATTTTGGGTGTGCAGGCTATGGTACGAACCATAAAATCCGCTAAATAGTGAGAATGTGTTAATACTAGACTCAGAAAATTCTAATAATGAGTGTAAAGCATAGTCGGGAATTTGCTGATGTTAGCGAGAGGATTCGCCGCGCACTTGCCGATATTGCTTGGTATAATTGCTGTTCCTAAGTAGTTAAAAGATACCCTATGACCGAGCTAAATGACGAATACTGGATGGCGAAAGCCTTAGCCTGTGCCGATAAGGCCGAGCAGCTAGGTGAGATCCCAGTCGGTGCTGTACTAGTCAAAGATGGTGAGCTAATTGCCGAGGGCTGGAATCAATCGATCACCCTTAACGACCCGTCGGCCCATGCTGAAATGATGGCGGTGCGTGCAGCTGGAGTGGCCCTTAATAACTATCGGCTTATTGACAGCACTTTGTACGTCACGCTGGAGCCATGCTCAATGTGTGCTGGTTTACTCGTTCATAGTCGCATTGCACGGCTAGTCTTTGGTGCCAATGACTTAAAAACGGGTTCTGCGGGGTCTATTATGAACCTAGTGCAGGAGCCTCGGCTTAATCATCAAGTTGAAGTCACCAAAGGGGTGCTTGAGCAGCAGTGTGCAACTAAGTTATCAGCGTTTTTTAAGCGACGTCGGCAAGAGCATAAGGCGAGAAAAAAGGCGCGTCAGCAACGCCTGGGGGAAGGGGGTTAGGCCTCCGCCAAGCGTTGCTTTTCTAGTTCTTCCATTTGTTGCATAGCAAACAAGCGGCGACGCCACAAAATCTTATTGTGGGTATTTTTGCGGGTTACTCGACGACGATTAGTCGATGAAAATAGTACATTTCGCTTAAAGCGATGCGTTCTACGGCGTTTTAGCATAGTGTATTCTCCTTGAAAGTGTGAGAGGGGAGAGCTGCCAATGAAAACACGATTAAATGACAGTTTTATGGCGTTCCGGCCGATTCTTCCTTGGCGCTAGCGTTGTTGGCCACCAAAGCATCGTTTTCATCTAACCATACCAAGGTGTCGTAGTAGCGCCGAATATTGTCTACGTAAGTTACCGCTACGTCTCCGCGCGCATAACCGTATTTAGTTGTACGATAATAGCGTTTCTTGATCAACAGCGGTAGGTATTTTTTCACATCGGCCCACTTGTCTTTATCGTCACCGGCCCGTTCGGTTAGGATCCGCGCATCATTTACATGGCCCCAGCCGACATTATATGACGCTAAGGCAAACCAAGTACGGTCAGGTTGGGCAATACGATCAGGTATGCGTTCAATAAGATAACGCAAGTACTCGGCGCCGCCGCGAATATTCTGCTCTGGTTTGAGTCGACTGGTAACGCCCACCTGTTTTGCCGTTGGTAAAGTCAGCATCATAATACCGCGTACCCCAGTGGGTGATTTTGCCAAGGGATCCCACATTGACTCTTGATAACTAAGAGCAGCCAGCAAGCGCCAGTCTAACTCTTGTGCATACTGCTTAAACCAAGGCATATAAGTCGGTAAGGTATCGGCAACAGCTTCAATAAATGCCAAGGTGTTAACATAGTTAAACTGGCGTACGTGGCCAAAGTACTTCTCTTCTAAGGCATAAAGGCGCTTGTTTGCTTTCGCTTCACCGAAAAATTCCACTACCAAGGCATAGAGTGAGTCGTCGTTATCTTGGCGCAGTACCCAGCCAATTGGGTCATTACGGGTCACGGAAAAGCCGATGCTCAGATTCGGGTGGTAACGGCGAAACAGTGCCAAGGCGTGGGAGTCGGCAATGGTGTAGTCGATATCGCCGTCGATAATGGCTTGCAGTAACTCTGCTTCATCCATTTCATCGGTTTCATTCCAACTCAGTTGAGGGTACTGTTTTTTATACCGATGTAGAGTTTGCGAGTGGCTGCTGCGGGCCAGTACCGTTAAGTTGCCCTCTAAGTCATCAAAGTCGCGCGGCCGGACTCGACCTTGTTTGTAAACCAGCTTTTGACTAATGATGCGGTAACTGGGGCCAAAGCGGTACAGCTCGGCACGACTTGGAGTGTAGCCAATGCCCGATGCGACCAGGTCCAATGAGCCATTATCAAGGCGCTGAAACATATCGTTAAGGCTAAAGAACGGCACGATATCCAGCTCTACGCCTAGGTAGTTAGCAAAATCTTGGGCAAGTTCGTATTCAAACCCTTGCTCCCCTTGAGGGGCTTGGTAATAATTGCTGGCACCGGCCAGGGTGCCCACGCGCAACGTGTTGCTTTGATGAATACGCTCTAATTGGCTAGGTTTTTGCGGCTCACTGCAGCCTACGAGTACCCAGATACTCACAATTAACCAAACGAATCTCACGGCTTGCCCCTTTACCCCGATACCACCACTTATAACAAAACCAAGGCTTGGCGTCACCTCTACTTTAGCCATAGAAAGTGAGGCTTATAAGGATTCCCTGCAATAGCGGACAATCGTCCTTGCCAGCGGCCCTTTAACTCGCATTTTTAACTAAATTAAGTATAATGCGCGGCAACTGTCGTTCAATCCTTAACCCCGGATGATATTACCTATGTTAATCCTGCGTGGTGCGCCAGCACTTTCCGATTTTCGTGTTCAAAAAGTGCTTACTCAATGTAAGCAAGCCAACCTTCCTGTAACTAACGTCTACGCCGAATTTATGCACTTTGCTGATGTCACAGCAGCACTGAATTCTGACGAGCACAGCAAGCTGGAAAAGCTGCTTACTTATGGGCCGCATATTCCTGAACATGAGCCCCAAGGGACACTCATTTTAGTTACCCCGCGTCCAGGCACAATTTCGCCATGGGCGTCTAAGGCCACCGACATTGCTCACAATTGTGGATTAACTCAGGTACATCGTATCGAGCGCGGCATCGCCTATTATGTTGAAGGTGATTTGAGTGTTTGCCAGCTTAACGATGTGGCCGCCTTGCTACACGACCGCATGACCGAAACAACGCACCGCGATATGGATGATGCCGCGAAACTGTTTCGTACCGATGAGCCGCGAGCTATGTCATCGGTGGACATCCTTGGCGGAGGCCGTGAGGCGCTAGCTAAAGCGAATGTTGAACAAGGCTTTGCCCTTGCAGACGACGAGATTGATTATCTGGTAGAGAACTTCCAAAAGCTCGGCCGTAACCCGAACGACATTGAATTGTTTATGTTCGCGCAGGCGAACTCAGAGCATTGCCGTCACAAAATCTTTAATGCTGATTGGACCATTGACGGCACAGAGCAGCCCAAGTCGCTGTTCAAAATGATCAAAAACACCTACGAGCAAAATAGCGTCAACGTATTATCTGCATACAAAGACAATGCAGCGGTGATGAAAGGCTCAGTGGCCGGTCGTTTCTTTCCTGATTTCAGTGGTGAATACACGTATCACCAAGAAAACATCGAAATTTTGATGAAGGTTGAAACCCACAACCACCCAACCGCGATTTCGCCATTCTCAGGTGCATCAACGGGCTCGGGCGGTGAAATCCGTGATGAAGGTGCTACAGGCCGAGGCTCTAAGCCAAAAGCTGGTTTGGTAGGCTTTAGCGTATCTAACCTACGCATCCCAGGTTTTGAACAACCATGGGAGAGCGAATACGGTAAACCAGGGCGCATTGTTGAAGCGCTGGATATCATGATTGATGGCCCGCTAGGCGGCGCCGCGTTTAACAATGAGTTTGGTCGTCCAAACCTACTGGGTTACTTCCGTACCTATGAAGAGCGAGTTAATAGCCACAATGGCGAGGAAGTGCGCGGTTATCACAAGCCTATTATGATTGCCGGTGGTTTAGGTAACATTCGTACTGATCATGTACAAAAAGGCGAGATCCCGGTAGGCGCGAAGCTTATTGTGTTGGGCGGCCCGGCAATGAATATTGGCTTGGGAGGCGGAGCGGCTTCGTCTATGGCGTCAGGGCAGTCCAATGAAGACCTCGACTTTGCTTCGGTACAACGTGAAAACCCAGAAATGGAACGCCGCTGTCAAGAAGTCATCGATAAATGCTGGCAGCTAGGCGATGACAACCCCATTGCTTTTATCCACGATGTGGGCGCCGGTGGCTTGTCAAATGCCTTCCCTGAATTAGTGGATGATGGCGGCCGAGGGGGCGATTTTGAATTGCGTAACGTGCCAAACGATGAGCCCGGTATGGCGCCGCATGAGATTTGGTGTAATGAATCACAAGAGCGTTACGTGCTGGCGGTAGCAGAAGAAAACTTCGCTCGTTTTGAGCAAATATGTCAACGTGAGCGCGCCGAGTACGCAGTCATCGGTACCGCGACCGAAGATCGTCACTTACGGGTTTCTGACTCGCACTTCAACAATAACCCAGTGGATCTGCCGCTTGATGTGTTATTGGGTAAAGCGCCGAAAATGCACCGTGATGTCAGCACCAAGCAAGCTCAGGGTGAAGCGCTTAATACCAACGCGATTACCGTACAAGACGCAGTGCAACGACTACTGCGCTTGCCAGCGGTTGCTGAAAAAACCTTCTTAATCACCATTGGCGACCGCTCCGTAACCGGTTTGGTTGCCCGTGACCAAATGGTTGGCCCTTGGCAGGTGCCGGTGGCCAACTGTGCCGTGACAGCTGCTGCGTACGACACCTATCATGGTGAGGCCATGTCTATGGGTGAGCGCACACCTGCGGCGCTGCTTAATTATGGTGCTTCAGCGCGTTTAGCGGTCGCCGAGTCTCTGACCAATATTGCCTGTGCTGATATTGGCTCATTGAATAACATTAAGCTATCAGCAAACTGGATGGCGGCAGCCGGGCACCCCGGTGAAGACGCTGGTTTATATGAAGCGGTTAAGGCCGTGGGTGAAGAGCTGTGTCCAGCCCTGGGCTTAACCATCCCGGTAGGCAAAGACTCAATGTCGATGAAGACCACATGGCAAGATAATGGTGAAGATAAAGCCGTGACTGCGCCGCTGTCTTTGGTAATCACTGCGTTTGGTCGTGTTGAAGACATTCGTAAAACGGTCACGCCACAGCTGCGCACCGATAAGGGCGATTCAACGCTCTTGCTTATCGACTTGGGTGCTGGTCAAAACCGCATGGGGGCATCAAGCTTGGCGCAGGTTTACAAGCAGCTGGGTGACAAAACTCCAGATGTTGATAGCCCTGAACTATTAAAAGGCTTCTTCGAGGCGATGCAAGCGCTGGTACGCGAAGAAAAACTACTGGCTTACCATGACCGCTCTGACGGTGGCTTATTCGTAACTGCTGCGGAGATGGCCTTCGCGGGTCACACTGGCGTAACGCTAGAGCTAGACGCGTTAGCGGGGTCTGATTTAGAGGTCCTATTCAACGAAGAGTTGGGTGCCGTTATTCAGGTTCGTAATGATGACCTAGACGCGGTGAAGGCCATCCTTGCCGAGAACGGTCTTGCTGCGCTAAGCCATGAAATTGGTACGTTGAACGATGCTGATCAGCTGGTTATTAACCGTGGTGGTCATGCACTAGTGGATAATAGCCGTACCGAGCTGCGTTTAGCGTGGGCGGAAACCACTTATCAAATGCAGTCTCTGCGTGATAACCCTGCCTGTGCTCGCCAAGAGCATGATGCCAAAGCTGATGCCAATGACCCAGGTCTTAACGTGAAGCTGAGCTTCGACATTAACGAAGATGTCGCCGCGCCTTACATTGCTACTGGCGCTAAGCCACAAATGGCTATCTTGCGTGAGCAAGGCGTTAACTCACACGTTGAGATGGCGGCGGCATTTAACCGTGCAGGCTTTGCCGCCGTTGACGTACACATGAGTGACATTCTAGAGGGGCGCTTAACGCTAGAGCAATTCAAAGGCCTTGTGGCGTGCGGTGGCTTCTCATATGGTGACGTACTCGGGGCCGGTGAAGGCTGGGCGAAGTCCATTCTATTTAATGACATGGCACGCGAGCAGTTCCAAGGCTTCTTCGAGCGTCAAGATACCTTCAGCTTGGGTGTGTGTAATGGCTGTCAGATGCTATCAACATTGCGCGAGCTGATCCCTGGCACGGAGCATTGGCCACGTTTCGTGACCAACCAAAGCGAGCGTTTTGAAGCGCGTGCAACCTTGGTCGAAGTACAAGACAGCCCATCGGTGTTCTTCAGTGGTATGGCGGGTTCACGTATGCCAATTGCGGTGTCACACGGTGAAGGCCGTGCCGAATTTGCAAATGAGGCGGCTATTCAAACAGCAGTGAACTCGGGGACTGTAGCGGTGAAATACGTAGATAACTACGGTAACCCAACTATGCAATATCCGGCGAACCCCAATGGTTCACCAGAGGCAATCTCGGGTATGACCTCTACAGATGGTCGTGCTACGGTGATGATGCCACACCCAGAGCGGGTATTCCGCGCGGTAGCGAACTCATGGCACCCAGATGAGTGGCAAGAAGACAGCCCATGGATGCGCATGTTCCGTAACGCGCGCAAGCACATTGGCTAACTATCTAGTGCTTATCTAATCTAAAAAGGCTGCCTTGGCAGCCTTTTTTGTTGCTCTTATTGATGTGTTCCAATCAGCTTCGCTTCATGAGAAACTTTTAAAATGATCACCTACCATTTGCCGCTTTAAGGAAAACTATGCTGCGCAAACTGTTGATTGGATTAGCAGTGATAGGGCTCACTCTAGCTACCGCCTACTTATTTCGCATCGAGCTCACCTTTATGGTAGCGAAACATTACCTTGATGCCGATGAAGCAGAGTTAACCTGTGCTGATTGGCAATGGGGGAGTGGGCTGACCACAATCACAGTCAATAAGTTATGTCTAGGTTATCGGCAGCATCGGCTTGTTATTAAGCAGGCGCGAATCACACCGCAGCACATCGATATTGAAAAAGCAGCTTTAACTCTGGCTAAGCAACAAACTCAATCATCCAGTGATACTGGTAAACCTCAGGCGCTTAATTTGCCGCTGACAGACAGTCGTCCGTTGGTAACTGTTGAATCCCTTTTCGTGTACACGCCTTATGCCACTGCGCCTGTGCGTATGACGGTAAGTGAGCCGCAACTCAATCAGTGGGTGTTAAATGGTGATATAGCCGGTGATATCGCCATAACCTCGCAGCATATCGACTATGAACTGCATGCCAATCAAGCCTTAAGAGCCCAGCTTATGGCTGTGGCCGAGCCATCACTCATGCGCTTTAATATCTCTCAGTGGGCATTGCCGGAGCTACAAATACAAGGGCGCTATTACGGAAACCGAATTGATAACCAGATCACTATTGCCAGCCAAGCTACTTGGCAACATACGCCTTGCCCGGTGCAGGTGAGTAGCCAGGGCCGCATCGAGGTACGTTCTAACAACATGCGTCGCTTTAGCTTAGACACCAGTGCACTGACAACGCAATTGCGAGCGCAGGGTCAATGTGACTATCAAGCCAGCCTAAAACCCTACTTCCCAGAGCTGCTCAAGGGGTCATGGCAGCTAACGTTGGCCGAACCAAGGGTGAGTATAGATAAAAGCGAGGTGGAGCTAACGCAAGTGCTGCTTACGCATAACAGCGAACAGACTAAAGTGGGTGTCCGCTTAGAGGCGCCGCGTGCCAATTGGCGCACAGCACAGGTGGCTGCCGAGTATGCTTTACAGCTAGAAACCCAGTCGTTAGGGCGGCTTAGTGTTTCGGGACAGGCAACTGAGCAGCGCATTAGCGGCGCCTTTAAAGGTCAGGTAGCTGCGCCGGTGGGTGAAAACGTGCATGTTGCCTCCGTAAGCGCCACTGGCGAGTTCGACCATAACTTTGCTGGGGCTACTGCGCTGCATGGGCAACTGAAAACCGCACAGTTAACAATGGCGCCTTATTCTGGCGAACAGGTAGCGGTTACTGTTGATGCCACTATCAGCGCAGATAACTCGATTTCAGCGCGCTTAGAGACCGTTGCTGCTGTTGCGGCGAGTGCTGATATTAAACTCCTTGATGTCGAGCAAAGTTATCAGGTACAGGCTGACTTGGGGGCAGGGCGGCGCAGCGCGCAGGTTGAGGTGCAAAGCCGTATTGGGCAACTAGATTCTGCACAGCTGAGATTAAGTGAGCTCAGTGTCGATAGTCGAGTTGATATTGCTCGCAGCATTGATGGTGAGCACCTTATCTCATGGCAGCAGGCGCAAGCTTTGGCTAAGCACAGCTGGCAAGAAACGGCTTTTCCTATCACCGTGGTATTGCCGCCGACGCCTTTGCCTTCATTGCAAGCCATTGCCAGCCAATTGGCCCCTGAGTTGTCACTGACCGCCGGCACACTCAGCGCTCAACTGCACGGTGATGCGCGCCTTCAGCGTATGCAATGGCAGCTAGAGGTGGACGACGCCAGCGTGCTTTATCAGAGTTACTTAGCTGAAAATATCGATACGTCGCCGCAAGGACAGTGGAATTCAGGGCAACTTCAGCTCGATGATACTAGCTTTACTATTTCCCAACTACGCGCTGGACCGGTGTTGTCACAGGTGCAAGGGCTCTGGGGTTATGACCAAGATGCCTACCTCAAAGAGGTGCAGGCTGAGGTGTTAGGTGGCACTTTGTCGCTGGATAAACTTTATGTGACGGGACTAACGAAGCGCCGTGCTCCCACCTTAGTTGAGGTAGCACAAATTAATGCCCAAAGCCTACTGGCGCTAGAGCCACAGCAGGGTATTGAGATCACAGGGGTATTGGCAGCAAAACTACCAATACGGTTAGAGGAGCAGGGAGTCAGTGTCGAAAATGGCCGTATTTATTCGCAAGCTCCGGGTAAATTGACGATTAAAGATAACGCCGCCTTCGATGCGGTGAAAGCACAGCAGGAAGAGCTTGGGCCGATGTTGGGCATGTTGGAAAACTTAGATATCAACAGCATCAACGCCGATGTTGATTTAAAAACCGATGGTTGGTTAACCATGGCGATGCAATTAAAAGGGGAAAACCCCGAGCACCAGCAAGCTGTAAATTTTAACTATAATCATCAAGAAAATATCTATACCCTATTTAAGGCGCTGCGCTTAAGTGATGAAATCACTAAGAAAGTGGAGCAAGAGTATCAAGCGAAGGAGTAAGCGAATGAGCAAACTATCGCTGGTGGCGGTGGTCGCTATGTTAACTTTAATGGGATGCACCCATAAGGTTGAGGTAGAGAGTAAAGAGCCAATCACCATCAACCTAAATGTCAAAGTCGATCATGAGATCCGCGTCAAAGTGGATAAAGAACTCGACGAATTATTCAGCGATGACAGCGAGCTTTTCTAGGAGGGGTTATGAAACTAGTTAAATGGAGTATGTTAGTCAGTGCCGCCATGTTGGCCTTCAGTGCCTGGGCGCTAACTTTAGACCAAGCTAAGGCGCAAGGTATCGTCGGCGAAACCAGCAACGGCTATTTAGCCTTAGTACAAAATAACAGTGAGGCGCAAAAGCTAATTGCCGAGATTAACGCTAAGCGTAAAGCCAAGTATTTATCATTGGCGAAGAAAAATGGTATCAGTTTGAGCCAAGTGGAGGCGTTAGCAGGCGCCAAAGCTATCGAAAAAACGACCGCAGGGCATATGGTTAAAGTCGACGGCCAGTGGCGCAAAAAGTAACACTAGGGTGAGCACAGTGCAGTATGGCGCTGCACTTTTTGCCGCTCAAAATGCCCAGCGCTATCAGTAGGTATAGCACTGGGCGGGCAAAAGAAAGGTAAACTAGGCGATTTGTCGTTCTGCCAAGCTCAGCTCCATGGTGGCTTTAAGCAAACGATACAGGTTGATGGATGCATCGATTTCCTGCTTGCGGTTCGTCAGTGACTCGATATTCAACCCCAGCGGCACATCCAGATGTGCGCAGCTACGTAAGATCAAATCTAAGTTTTCGCGGCAGATGCGCACCGACTCACTCAAGGTGTTTTCGGCATCAAGCATGCGCCACTTAGTTGCCTCTGGCACGGAAATCCCCAACCACTGCATAAAATCCAGCGTTTTTTCACCGCCACAAGGGGTGAAGGTCAGAATAATACGCTGTGGTGAGAGCCCTTGCTGGCGGCAGCTGCGGGCATAACTGGTGATTAGATCAATGGTCGCTTGCGCATCGTAAACCGCCTGAGAGATAAAAAACTGACACCCTTGCGCCGTTTTGGTCAGTAAGCGCTCATGTTCATTACGCTTATTGGCATGGCGCTCGGCAATGGTCACGCCACCTAAAAAGAAGTCTTGGTGATGGGCGGCAATCTGGGTGTAGGCATCATTTAAGCTTAGCTTGATATCCCCTTGTGACGACGGACTTCCGACTAAGACTAAGTTATTTAAATCATGGTCATTGGCGGTGCTATCAAGCCATTGATTAAATTCATCCTGATTGCGCTGAGCCACACTTTTATAGGTGATCACATCGGCGCGTGATAAGCGCCGCAATAACTGGCCATAATCACGTGGATCAATGGTGTGTTTGAATGGGAAGGGGCGCGGCGTACTGATGCGGCTGCTCTCATCCTGAATGTCATAAACCACCACACCGTCATATTCAATTTCGTGTAAACGGCCAAGCAACTTTTCGGCAATTGCGCGCATAGCGACTTCATCGGTATCTGCTTTAGGTGGCGTAGTGCCAATTAAATACACGCCCTGACGGGGGTCCTCTATTTTTTCTCGCAGTGATAAAGCCATGGTTCTCATTCCCAGCAATTGACAATGAAACAACTATAACAGCCATTTAGACGTCTAAACAGCTTTTTATAATGAAACTTACTCAACTCGAGTGAATTTGCTTCAAGTTAAAGCGTTACTCATCATGATCTGACCGTTATACCCATTATGTCGTGGCTGACATATTTGTTTACAGCAAAGTGACACCCCTAAGGTGCGTTTGCGATGTGATTTATTGCATAATGAGGAAGCTAAAAAACAACAAAACATCAAGGTTGAAGATGAAACTTTCTCTATTAGCGACAGGTGTCGCCTTCGCGCTCACTCTTGGCGGTTGCCAAAGCACGCAAACGACGACCAGCACCCCAACGGCTGCTGAGGCCGCGCCACAGTCACAAGCGGTGTTCTCCCAAGACTATGTACTTGAAGAGCTTGATAATGGTCTGCGAGTCATGGTGGTGAAAACAGACTACCCCGATGTCGTGTCATTACAAATCCCGGTGTCCGTAGGCTCACGTAATGAGGTGGAACCAGGAAAAACCGGCTTTGCACACTTCTTTGAACACATGATGTTCAAAGGCTCTGAGAAATTTCCTGCACACGTGTATGCAGATATCTTGAAAAATTCTGGGGTCGATAATCGCGCTTACACCACGAACGATTACACCAATTATCACCTTAACTTCTCCAAAGAGCACCTCGATAAGGTGCTAGAAATTGAAGCGGATATCTTCCAAAACTTGAGTTACAGTGAAGAGCAATTCCGTACCGAAGCGCTGACCGTCAAAGGCGAATACTTAAAGAATAATGCCAGTCCAATCCGTAAGTTATTAGCGGCGGTGCGTAATGAGGCCTTTGATAAGCATACCTATAAACACACCACTATGGGCTTTTTTGCCGACATTGAAGCCATGCCGGACCAAAGTGAATATGGGCAAACCTTTTTCGAGCGCTTTTATAAGCCGGAATATGTTTCTTTGGTGATTGTCGGTGATGTTGACCCGCAAGCGACCATTGCGATGGTGAAAAAGCACTGGGGCAATTGGCAGCAAGGGGATTATCAAGCCGATATTCCTGTTGAACCGCAACAACAGGCGCCTCGTTATGTGCATGAGCAATACGAAGGGCTACCCGGGCACTGGTTATTAGTGTCATACAAAGGTGCAGCGTGGCAGCCGCAGAAAAAAGACCGCGCGGCGCTTGATTTGCTCTCACAACTATACTTTTCTGAGAACTCAGATTTGTATCAAGAGTTGGTTGTTGATAAACAAATTGCCAGCCAAATGTTCACTTACAACCCGGAAACCAAAGACCCAGGCTTGATGCATGTGTTTGTGAAGGTGGATGATGAGCAGCACCTCACTACCGTGCGCGATGCTATCAACCGCACTTATGCCAAGGCACGTACAGAGTTGGTCGATGAAAGCCGGCTACAAGCCTTGAAATCGCACCAAAAGTATAGCTTTATTAATAGCTTAGATTCATCACAAAGCATCGCCTCAACCCTTGCGCGGTACATGCATTTCGAGCGTGACCCTGAGGTGATCAACACCTTGTATGCCACTGCCGATAATATTAGTGCCGAAGATATTCGCACCATGGCGAATAAATACTTTGTCGATAGTAATCGTACCACGGTGACGATGTCGGCTAGTGAGTCGGTCGCAGGCTTTGCCAACGAGGTGCGCCTTGATGCTTTAGTCGCTGAGCATCAAAATAAACCTACCGAGCGCCATTTCACCGTGCTCGATAACACGAATAGTTCACCGCTGGTGGATGTTAACTGGTTATTCTACACCGGCGCGGCTGCCGACCCAGAGGGCAAAAAAGGTTTGGCGGCTCTGACTGCGGCAATGATTGCCAAAGGCGGCAGTGAGTCACAAAGCTATAAAGATATTCAAAAGGCTTTATACCCCATGGCGGGGAGCTTTAGCTATCAAATTGACAAAGAAATGATGTCGTTTCGTGGCCGTATTCACAAAGACAATGCTGACAAATGGTATGCCTTGGTGAGCGAGCAATTGCTAAACCCAGGATTTCGCGAAGACGACTTCCAGCGGTTGCAAAAGGAGCTTGTCGATAGCATTAAATCAGGCTTAAAAGCGTCTAACGATGAGGAGCTGGGCAAGGAGGTACTGTATAGCAAGCTGTATCAAGGCCATCCTTATGAAAGTTATAATTACGGCGACTTATCTGATCTGGAGAATATTACCTTAGCGGATGTGCGGGCCTTTTATCAGCAACAGCTGACCCAAAGTAAACTGCACTTGGGTATTACGGGAGCCATGCCAGAAGAGCTGAAAACGCAGCTGTTAACGGACCTACAGGGCTTACCAAAAGGTGAGCAACGCCGCCTTAATGTGCCTGACGCTCCAGCCCTTGACGGGCGTTACGCTACTATTGTCGAAAAGTCGGCAAAATCAACGGCAGTGTCGTTTGGCTTCCCTATTGATACCACGCGCTCGCACAAAGACTGGACAGCATTATGGTTAGTGCGTTCATACTTAGGTGAGCACCGTAACTCGAACGCTCAGTTATTCCAGCGTATTCGTCAGGTTCGGGGGATGAACTATGGCGACTATGCCTACATCGAGTACTTCCCTCGTGGTATGTTCCAAACTAAACCAGATGCTAACCTAGGGCGCTCTGAGCAAATCTTCCAGGTATGGCTAAGGCCGCTGCGCTCAAATAACGATGCTCACTTTGCTACTCGCACCGCTTTATTCGAGCTCGATAAACTCATTGCCAATGGCATGAGCGAAGCGGACTTTGCAGCAACGCGAAACTTCTTAAGTAACTATGTGCCGCAACTGGTAGCCAGCCAAGACCGACAGCTAGGCTATGCCCTAGATAGTCGCTTTTACGACACCGATAACTTTGTCGACTATGTACGTGAGCAGCTCAGTAGCCTAAGCGTCGAAGATGTAAATCGGGTGATCAGTGAGAATCTACAAAGCGACAATATGCACTATGTGTTTGTTACTGGAGATGGCGCCGATATGCAGCAACGACTGGCCTCGGAGCAGGAATCACCGCTGCAGTACAACACTGAGAAACCGCAATCGCTGCTTGACGAAGACAAGCAAATCCAAAGCTACCCTTTGCGTATTCCCGCTGAGAATATAGAGGTGTTGGCGGTCGACACCGTCTTTGAATAAGCATTAATCTGCACGAAAAGCCGCTGTTGATGAGCGGCTTTTTTATTGCTGTGTTTCTGCTATGGTTATGAGCGACAACTCATTTGTATGCCATGGAGGGACATAATGTCAGCCAAGCTATTATTGGGGCCTATTCTTGGCCTTGAATCAGATACCCTGTATACCTTTGTCTTTGTGACCGATAACAATGTGCAGCAATGTCATGTTGCGGTGGAAGGGCAGAACTTAGAGGCGGTTGAAATCGGTTCCCTAAGTGCGGGGAAGGTATGGAAAGCCCGTATCGAACTTGAAACCACAGGTTACCTGGATTACCGCATTACTATCAACGGCGAGGACGCCGCAGACCAACAAGGTCAACAGCTGTGGACATTTTACGTGCCTGAGCAGGGAGAAAAACCGCGCTTAGCCTATGCCTCATGTAATGGTTTTTCCGATTATAAGATGATGAATGCCACAGAAAAACCTTACTATTTATGGCGTGAAATGCATGCACAACACCAGCAGGCGCCATTTTCGCTGCTGTTAATGGGAGGCGATCAGGTTTACGCCGACTCCATATGGTCCCAAGTCCCCACATTACAGCGTTGGAATGAACTTGATAAAGAGCAGAAAATAACGCGCCAAGTTAGCAAAGAGATGCGCAACCAAGTGACGCGATTTTATAGCCAACTGTATTTAGCTCGCTGGAATAAAGCGCCAATGGCGGCGATGCTGGCTTCAGTGCCATCGTTAATGATGTGGGATGATCATGATATTTTCGATGGCTGGGGGAGTTACCCTGATGATTTGCAGAGCTGCCCCGTGTATCAGTGTATCTATGAGGCGGCCCGTGAGGTGTTCACTTTGTTACAATTACGCGGCAGCGATAACCACGGTTTACTTGCCGGTGAACAAGGTTGTGACTTTTCATTTGCGCTGAGATTTCGCGATTACCATATTTTGGCCCTGGATAACCGCTCTGAGCGCAGTTTAAGCCAGGTGATGTCGGATAATTGTTGGGCTCATGTGACCGATTACCTCGATAGCCAAT
The DNA here is from genome assembly GCF_008808095.1 of Pseudoalteromonas ruthenica. NCBI lineage: Bacteria > Pseudomonadati > Pseudomonadota > Gammaproteobacteria > Alteromonadales > Pseudoalteromonadaceae > Pseudoalteromonas > Pseudoalteromonas ruthenica. Next base: position 200,038 of record NZ_CP023396.1, read on the forward strand.
GCCAACAAGGAGATTTGTTGGTGATGACTGCTGTGCCTGTGGTCTATCGTGATTTCTCTTTCGCTGAGCGTGCGGTTGATGCCACCCCTTGGCAAGAAGAGCTGACTGATGATTTAAAAGATCATTGGCGGGCAAAAGAGCATGAAGGGGAGCGCGCTCGTTTAATTATGCGACTCATTGATAATGCCAAGCAACGTCAAGGCAAAACCGTGTTGCTGTCGGGGGATGTGCATGTGGGGGCTCTGGGAGTGATCAGGGCGCCACAATCTCAAGGCGTGGTGAAAATTCACCAAGTGGTGTCCTCGGGGATTATGCACCCGGCGCCGACCTTTATGCAGTGGCTCGGGATTTGTGCGATCACCAATGACGATTTGGAATACATTGATGAAGGGGAGCAAATTACGGCTTCCATGCTGCGCCCATTTGGCTCAGCAAAGTACATTCGCGCTCGTAATTTTGTGTCCATGTGCCAAGGTGATGACGGCAAACTATGGGTCAACTGGCTCATTGAAGGCAAAGATAAGCCGAGTTATCCCATTAACTAGAGAGTAAAAAGGCCTCTTTAGGGAGGCCTTTTTTAACTACTTTTTGGCTTTGATTTTAGCCTTGGCTTTTTTGCGCTTGGCTTTGATCTTGGCCGGATCTTTTTTCTTTTTCGGTGGCAACTTAGGCTCTTTATGTTGTGGCTCTAAGCCCTTTATTTTGCGCCGTTTCAGTACTTGATCGGTATAACGCTCTATTTTGCCAACCATGGCCACATCATGGGCCTCAACCAAGGAAATAGCGGTGCCTTTTTTACCTGCACGGGCCGTGCGGCCAATGCGGTGCACGTATACATCGGCCGTGCGTGGCATATCAAAGTTGATGACATGGCTGATATCGCTGACATCAATGCCGCGTGCGGCGACATCTGTGGCCACCAAAATATTAGTGCGACCACTGTGAAAGCTAGCCATGGCTGCCATGCGTTTATCCTGTGGCATCTCGCCACGTAGCCATGTGGTTTTTATATCATTAGTATAAAGCTCGCCCACTAACTTTTCTAAACGCTCGCGGGTTTTCACAAACACCACGGCCTTTTCCACATCACTTTGTTTCAATAGATGGGTCAGTAGTGCCAACTTGTGCTCGTAATCATCGGCCAAGTGAACCCATTGTAAGATCTTGCCGCGCTCGCGACGCGAGGGTGAAGCTTCAAGTTTAGCGGGCTCATTAAGGATTCGCTCGGAGAACTTTTCTACTGCTTCGCCTTCCAAGGTGGCCGAAAATAGCAGACATTGGCGTCGGTTTTTGGCTTCCTCACAGATGCGCAGCATTTCTTTGCGAAAGCCCATATCTAGCATGCGATCGGCTTCATCGAGGATCAACATTTCCACATCCTCGGCGTGGAAGTTTTCGGTATCCAAATACTCCATTAACCGTCCAGGAGTGGCAATCAGCACATCGTTGTTCTTTTCAAAGATTTCTTTATGACTGCCGTAGTTGATGCCGCCGGTCACCACGCCAATTTTTAGGTGCGTGTGGGCTGCGAGCTTTTCACACTGCTCATGGACTTGGTAAGCAAGTTCGCGCGTTGGTGCCATGATCAGCACGCGAGCGAAACCTGGGTTACGACGCGGGTGGTCGAGTAAGTATTGAATTGCAGGGATCAAGAACGCTGCCGTTTTCCCTGTGCCCGTTGGTGCACCCGCAAGTACGTCGCGACCATCAAGGGCCTCTGGGATGGCGAGCTGTTGGATGCTGGTGGCTTTGCTAAAGCCCATGGCATCAATGGCTTTTAAAAGCGCGGCATCAAGATCAAAATCGGCAAATTGCATAAAGGAGTCAAAATGAAGGACAATTGCGTTAATTATACGTGGCACATACACAAACACAAAGGGCAAAAGTGGCAGGATTTAACTTTAAACGCTTCTCCATCGCACAAGACAACGTCGCCATGAAGGTCTCAACCGATGGCATCTTGCTCGGTGCGTGGGCCGATGTCAGCCAGGCGCGGCGTATATTGGATGTGGGCACGGGCACAGGGCTACTGGCGTTAATGGCTAAGCAGCGGGCGCCCGACGCGTGTGTGCACGGCATTGATATTGAACCGGATGCTTGCACTCAAGCGCAGCTTAATGTTGCTGCGAGCCCCTGGCCTGAGGTGGCTATAAGCCGCTGTGATGCTAATACCTTCACGCCCGAGCAAGCGGTTGATTTAGTGATCAGTAATCCACCGTATTTCGATAATGCCCTTAAAGCCGGCAGCGACAAACGCACGTTGGCGCGTCATACCGATAGTTTACCTTTTAGTGAACTACTGGGTGTGTGGCAGCGAGCCAGCCACAGCCAGACTGAATTGGCGGTGATTTTGCCACTATCTGGCGCCGAGCAATTGCACCAATTGGTGCTGCAACAAGGGGGATATTTACGCCGTTGTTGTCGGGTGAAAACCACCGCCACTAAAGCCGTAACGCGCTGTTTAATGCAGTGGAGTTGGCAGCCAAGTGATTGCCATTATAGCGAGTTGGTGATTCATCAAGGCGATGATTACAGCGCCGAGTATCGCGCATTGTGTCAGGATTTTTACCTGCGTTTTTGATTTTTCAGCGCTCTTGTTTCGGTAATGAATACGTATTCAATTGCCACAGTGATGCGCTCAGTCTAGTGTTAAATTTTTGTAAATTAAGCGCAGGCTAATAACGAAAATGAGACACACTATGACAACTAAAACCCTCCTCGCTGCGAGCCTCTCGTTAGGTCTTGCAATCCCGACGACAAGTCATGCCGCCCCGACCACCTTTGTTCACTTGTTTGAATGGAGTTGGTCGGACATCGCTCAAGAATGTGAGCAGTTCTTAGGCCCCAAAGGCTACGCTGCCGTGCAGGTGTCACCGCCCAATGAGCATATCCAAGGCAGCCAATGGTGGACTCGCTACCAACCGGTCAGTTATGAGCTCTCCAGTCGCGGTGGCAATCGCAGCGAGTTCATTGATATGGTCCAGCGTTGTGGCGAGGCCGGCGTGGATATCTATGTTGATACCCTGATTAATCACATGGCGGCGGGCAGTGGTGTTGGCACGGCAGGACACAGCTATGGGGATAAATATTTCCCAGATTACAGCCCACAAGACTTCCATACTAGCTGCGCTATCAATCCTGAAGATTATGGCAATGACCGTTGGCGCGTGCAGCATTGTGAATTGGTGGGCCTCGCGGACCTAGACACCGATGCCGAGTATGTGCAAAACACCTTAGCCAATTACATTAACTCACTGCAAAGCCTAGGGGTGAAAGGGTTTCGTTTTGATGCTGCGAAACATGTTGCAGCAGATGATATTGCCAGCTTGATGAGCAAGGTGGTAGGCAACCCGGTGGTATTCCAAGAGGTGATTGATCAAGGCGGTGAAGCTGTCAGCGCTTCGGAATATCTGGCCACAGGCTTGGTCACCGAATTTAAATACAGCACCGAGCTTGGCAACACCTTTCGCAATGGCAAACTCGCCTGGTTGAGTAATTTTGGTGAAGGGTGGGGGTTTATGCCGAGCTCCTCAGCAGTGGTGTTCGTCGATAATCACGACAACCAGCGTGGTCACGGTGGGGGCGGTAATGTAATCACCTATGCCGATGGCCGTTTATATGATTTAGCGAACGTATTTATGCTTGCCTATCCCTATGGTTACCCTAAGGTGATGTCGAGTTATGACTATCACGGCGATACCGATGCTGGCGGGCCCAGTGTGCCGGTGCATAATAACGGCGAGTTAGAATGCTTTGGCAGCAACTGGCAGTGCGAACACCGGTGGTCTTATATCGCCGGTGGCGTGGATTTTCGCAATAACACCACCGAGCACTGGCAAGTGACGCAGTGGTGGGATAATGGCAATAACCAAATAGCCTTTGGCCGGGCGGATGCCGGGCATGTGGCCATTAATAAGGAAGAGTTCGCGTTGCAGGCGACGATCGCCACTGACATGGCTCCAGGACGCTATTGCAATGTACTTAAAGGTACGCTGAGTGAAGATGGCAGTCGCTGTAGCGCTGAGGTCATTACCGTACAATCCGATGGCACTATTAACCTTGATGTGGCCCCTTGGGATGCGATGGCTATTCATCATCAAGCCAAATTACCTGCCGTCGATGACGGTGACTGGCAGCGTACGGTGATCTTTATCAAGGCAGCCACCGCAAGCGGCGAGGATCTATTTCTACGCGGCGGCATTGACCACCACTATGCCAACACCACACAAGGGCGCGATTGCCAAACTAGTAACTACCAATGTGCCATGCCTATTCGTCACAACAACCTACGGAATACCACCACAGCGCCGTGGAAAATCAATGATAACTACCTTGATTGGTATGGTACTGAGGCGGGGCAAAGCAGTGATGCTCCCGGCAGTGCGACCGACTGGACCACCGACCTTTGGCCCAGCGACTGGGGCACTGAACGCACCGTGATTGTTGATGGTTATGGAGTGACAGCGCTTAATACGTGGGGGCCGCATTATTGGATGCTGGATGTTGAGATGGATTGCAGCCGCGCGGTAAATGGCTGGTTTGAAATTAAAGCCTTTGTGCGCAATGGCCAAGGCTGGGAGGGAGATATTAACCAGCCGAATAGCCCTTATGCGAGCGCAAATCATTTTGCACAATGTGGCAAAATAAACACCTTTGAATTCAATAGCGATACCGCACTCATACAAAGTTTTTAGCCTTTATTACCCAAGTCAGGAGCGGATAAATCACCCTGACTTGGGTTAGTGGTAATGCTTTGTTCCTGTTGTATTTAAATCTAACCTCACCTTAAATTTGCGTGCGGCAATAGCTACGCTGCACTGGGCAGGTTTGTAATTGCTTAAGCGCTGCTAGCATCATTTTTACAGGCACAACAATAAAGTAGACGGAGGCAACAATCACCATAATGGGGTCGGCGTAGGCCGCATACACACTTAAATCGAAATAAGTGAGCAGGGCTGCGATGAAAAATCCGGCGATAACCGCAGCGCTGATCACCGCATCCATAAACCATTGCTTGGTTTCAGCTATTACCAAAGCAGATGCACCAGCTTGGGCTTTAATCACTGTGTAAGCACCTATACAAGCCAGCAGGTTGATGACACCAAATAACAGTGCGGCCGCAGTATTGATAGTGCGACCACCATCCATCATAGCCAGCAGGGCTGAGATAAAAGACACACTGCACATCAGTGCGATAACAAACCCCTTAAAAGCAATAACAATGGAGGGTAAGCGCTGACTTAGTAAGGCACGTCGCCGAGAGTTTGGCGAATTTAGATATGCGGCGGTAAGCAGTGAGATAGCCGTTAATAACACACTGACAAGGGAGTAAGCACCGTCAAATAAAATCACCAAGGAGTCTAACCATAGACCCAAAATGAGGCCTAATAAGGCTAGTAAAAGCGCGCTTATGCAAGAAAACAGCAATAGCTTCTGAGTATTTAAAGCAGACATCATAAACCACCTCACAATGGGGATGTGTTCAATAGCAATTAACAACGTGCTGCCAGTGTAATGTCATAGAGGTCACTTCCAAAGCCGCTGAGCGACGATATTTACGTCGCTGAAAAGGCATAAACTTGCTATGGTAAATAAAACCAGCAAGATATCTGCGGCACGGTATGAAAGTCAGTCAAATTGAAATATTTCTCGCTATTAGCGAATCGGGCTCGATTGCAGAGGCGGCACGACGAATTGGCAAAAGCCGCACGACGTTAAGCTCGGCACTCACTGCCCTTGAGGATGAACTTGGCGTTGAGCTGCTCACTCGCACCGGTAATCAAGTCTCGTTAACGAATATTGGTGAAGTTATTAAAAATGACTGTGAACGTTTGGCGATGATCGCCAACGACATCACCGGTCGCTGTCATCAGCACTTGCAAGGTGTTGAAGCCTCGCTGCGCATTGCCCGTGACGATGCTCTCCCTGAGGCTTATTGGCGACAACTAATTCATGAAATGAGCAGACAATTTCCTAGTATTAGCGTTTCTGTGTATATGGCGCCGCCGCCGGAGCTCAACGATATGGTGGAGCAAGGGGTCGTCGATATTGCTTATTGTTTGTTACCCCAAAGCCAGCAACTAACAAGTAGCCATCAAGTCAAGCTAGGTGAGATTCGTATGATGACCGTGGCCAGCAAAGGCCATCCGCTCACGACACTCAGCCAAGTAGTTAAAGCCGACCTGTCCAGATATACCGAATTTGCGTTAGCAACTATTGATGAAACGGGTCTGCATGCGGTTACCCCAGTCTCAGGAAATTACATCGCGTTGCCTTTTTATGAGCACCTGCGCAATGCCGTGCTTGATGGCACCGGCTTTGCCAGTGTGCCCTCGGTTTTAATTAATCCCTATTTACGCGACGGCAGTGTTAAAGTTTTGAAGTACGATCAAGCGATGACATCGCAGGCCTATGGCATGATTCAAACCCGCTATAGCCAGCTTGGTCGGCTAAGCCAGTGGCTAGCGCAACAAATTGCTGCCTATCTGAGTGAATCTTAGCGGCTGGTTGAGAAAGCAATTAAGGTTATAACGCGCTGTACTCATTCATGATTTGCTCTATCCAAGTAGCAATGCGTTCATCGCTTTTATCGTACTGACTGTCCTCATCTAGCGCTAAGCCAACAAAGTGAGATTTATCCTCTGTTAATGCTTTAGACGCTTCGAACTCGTAGTCATCGCCATTGGGCCATTGGCCAATAAAGTGCACACCTTGTGGCTTAATTTCGTCGTGGAGCATACCCAGTGCATCTTGGAACCACTGGCCATAACCTTGCTGATCGCCCATTCCGAAAAGTGCGATCACTTTGCCACTCAAATTGACGCCACTGATATCATCCCAGTGCGACTCCCAATCCTCTTGGATTTCACCAAAGTCCCATGTTGATATCCCGAAGATTAGAAATTCGTAATCTTCAGCTTTTTTCAAAGGCTCATCTTGGATGTTGTATAAGTCCACCACCTCTGCACCAATGATGTCGCGGATTTTTTCCGCTGCTATTTCGGTGTAGCAGGTAGTCGAGCCATAAAATAAACCAATCTTCATAATCGCCGTACAACTGAGTGAGTAATGGTCGCAGTTTAACGTATCGGCTCGCGACTATCTATGGCGTGCTTTATGATATGATGGCAAATAGGTAAATACACACAAAGCGCCTTACTTGTGAACAAGCAACCAATACACAGCGATAATATCGAGCATATAGAAATGTTCATAGATGCGTTATATCTGGAGCAGGGTAGTAGTGAGAATACGCTGTCTGCTTATCGCACGGATCTTGTTAAGTTCAGCGAGTTTATAGCGCCGCAAGCGCTGCTGGCAATTGATAGCACCGACGTAGAACACTACTTAGCCCATCGTGTAGACAAAGGCCTTAGTCCGCGTAGTACGGCACGGAGTATCAGTGCGCTAAAGCGCTTTTATCAATATCAGGTGCAAGAAAAGCGGTTGCCCAGCTCCCCTATGGAAACCATATCTCGGCCTAAACCAAGCCAGTCATTGCCTAAAACGTTAAGCGAAACAGACGTTGAAGCTCTCCTAGCAGCACCAGATTGTGATGAGGCGATGGGCCTTAGAGACCGCGCAATGTTAGAGCTTCTTTATGCTACAGGCCTGCGTGTCAGCGAACTGATAGGCTTACGCATGGAGCATGTTAATCAGCGTCAGGCGGTGGTGTTTGTAAAGGGTAAGGGGAACAAAGAGCGTCTAGTGCCTATGGGGGAAGAGGCACTGTTGTGGCTAGAGCGTTATTTAAAGTACGCGCGCCCATCATTGGTTAAGCTCGCTACTGACTTTGTATTTGTCTCTAAGCGGGGTATTGGCATGACGCGGCAAACCTTTTGGCATCGCATTAAACACTATGCTATGTTGGCGAACATTAAATCAGATTTGTCCCCGCATACCCTACGTCATGCATTTGCAACACATTTGTTGAATCATGGAGCTGACTTACGGGTTGTACAAATGATGTTAGGGCACAGTGACTTGTCGACCACACAAATTTATACTCATGTGGCCAATGAAAGGCTAAAATCGGTCCATGCTGAACATCACCCCCGTGCCTAGGCAACAGGTTAAATTGCTCAGGTGCTGGAATTTATTTGTATAAGCGCGGTCTAGTTTATTGTGCAAGAAGCAGTTAGAGATTTTATTATGAAAAAATTAGTTGTTGCGCTGGCGTTTGCTGGTGCCAGTGCCGGAGCGTTTGCTCAAGGCGTCAGTGTAGAGCCGCAAGACACCATGCAGCAGCAGGTGAGTGTGATCCAAAGCAAGCTGGCAGAGCTTGGGGTGAATGTAAAGCAAGTGCATCCAAGTCCGGTGCAAGGTTTACAGGAAGTGATCACCGATAAGGGCGTGTTTTATGCCAGTGCTGACGGCCGTTATCTTGTGCAAGGTACGATGATTGACCTTGTTAACCGTGAAAACTTAACAGAAAGTGCACTGAGTCATGTGCGCCTTGAAGGTGTCGCACAATACCAGAACTCAATGATCACCTATAAAGCAGATAACGAAAAAGGCAAGATCACCGTCTTTACCGATATCACTTGTGGCTACTGCCGTAAGTTACACCGTGAGCTGGATGACTACCTAGATGCTGGCATTACCGTGCAGTATCTGGCATTTCCGCGTGGCGGGCTGCGTGGCTCTGGGTACACCGACCTGATGAATGTGTGGTGTGCTGATAACAAGCAAGAGGCACTGACGGAAGCAAAAGCAGGTGAAAAACCAGAAAAAATTGAAAACTGTAACGCACCGGTGGCAGAGCACTACCAATTAGGGCAAAGCTTTGGTATCAGCGGTACTCCAGCCATTATTTTATCTGATGGCAGCATGATCCCAGGTTATCAGCCTGCGGCTGCAATTAGCTCAGCGATTGATGAGTTAAATAATAACAAATCTTAATGTAGAATGGGCCGCATCTAACGACGGCCCTTTTTTTGGAGTTTGCCTTGCAGGCGCATACCACCATAATGGCTCGCCCGCGAGTCGATGATAGCCACCTAAGCGATAAGCTTCACCCCGTTATTCGTCAAATCTATGCCTCTCGTGGCGTCAATAGTAATGAGCAAATAGATAACCGTGCCAATACCTTGCACGATTTCCGGCTATTTAAAGACATTGAATTAGCAGCAGATATACTCAGTGACAGTTTACAGCGCCAAGACAAGGTGCTGATTGTCGGAGATTTTGATGCTGATGGTGCCACCAGTACTGCCACCTTAATGCAAGGCTTGGGTATGTTTGGGTTTAGCCAATTGGATTACCTGGTGCCGGACCGATTTAACTTCGGCTATGGGCTAAGTGTGGAGTTGGCAGAGCATATTGTCGCCATGGCTCCTGATTTGGTGATCACCGTCGATAGTGGCATTTCGTGCTTAAAAGGTATCGAGCGCGTCAAGGCTGCCGGTATTAAGGTCATTGTCACCGACCACCATTTACAAGGTGAACAATTACCCAACGCTGATGCTATTGTTAACCCCAATCGTCACGATTGTACTTTCCCATCAAAATCGATAGCCGGTGTTGGTGTGGCTTTTTATGTGCTTATTGCATTGCGCCATACGCTGCGTGAGCGTCGTTATTTTAATGAGCAGCGTCCTGAGCCGAATTTAGCCAACCTCCTTGATCTTGTAGCCCTCGGCACGGTTGCCGATGTGGTGGCGCTGGATGCGAATAATCGCACCTTGGTGCATCAAGGGCTGGCGCGCATCCGCAGTGGTAAGACTCGCCCCGGTATCGAAGCGCTGGTTGATGTGGCACGGTGCACGCAAGCGCGTTTAAGCGCCTCAGATTTTGGCTTTGCTCTGGCGCCACGGTTAAATGCGGCGGGTCGATTAGATGATATGAGCTTAGGCATTGCTTGTTTGCTATCACCGGATATTAATCACGCTCGGCGCATTGCCGGTGAACTGGATATGCTTAATGCCGAGCGCAAAGAAATAGAGCAGGGCATGCAACAAGAAGCGCAAGCGGCGCTGGCCAAGCTCTCTTTAACAAGTGCGCAAACACCCGATGCGTTATGTCTGTACCAGTCCGATTGGCACCAAGGTGTGATTGGTATTCTCGCCGGGCGTTTAAAAGAGCACTATCACCGCCCCACGGCGATTTTTGCCGCCGGAGATAATGGCCTACTGAAAGGGTCTTGTCGCTCCATTGATGGCGTGCATATGCGTGATGTGTTGGCGCATATCGACGGTCAATACCCAGGGCTGATCGCTAAATTCGGCGGCCACGCCATGGCTGCGGGGTTAAGTATTGAGGAAGCGCGATTCAACGAGTTTCAACAAGCCTTTGCGCAAGAGATAGGTAAAGTGCTTACCGAAGAAGCGAAGGAGTGTATTTTACTCACTGATGGTGAACTGCCCAGTGATTGTTTGAATATGGAGTTTGCTGAGTTGCTGCGTCAAAGTGGGCCTTTTGGTCAGCATTTTCCAGAGCCCATTTTTGAGCATACCTTTGAGTTACTGCAACAGCGCGTTGTTGGTGATAAACACCTTAAGCTAGTGCTGCGCCATAGCAGCGGCCGAGTGCTTGATGCTATCGCTTTTAATGTCGATGTACGCGCTTGGCCTGATACCCAAGTGCGTTATGTGCACCTAGCTTACCAGCTCGATATTAATGAGTTTCGTGGCCAATTTTCTTTGCAGTTGATCGTTCGAGAGCTGCAAAAACAATAGCCACAGCAAGTTGGCTTAGAGCAAATAAAATTAGATAAAATCATGTGAAAGCGCTAATAAATGCAGCAGTTTTTTGCTAAAATCGAGCGCTTTTATTGATGCGCCGAATTCTCAGTATACTTGAAGTGTAAATGCTTACATCAAGATGGCTAAAGAGATAGACCTTGGCGCCACCATCATTTTGCGGAGTGACATGCATGTTTGAAGTGAATCCTGTGATTAATCAAATCAAGGAAATTCGCGAGCGCACAGAGCTTCTTCGGGGGTATCTTTGACTACGCTCTTAAGAAAGAGCGCTTAGAAGAAGTGAATGCTGAACTCGAAGACCCAGCAGTGTGGAATGAACCTGAAAAAGCCCAGGCTTTAGGTAAAGAAAAAGCCAGTCTTGAGGTGATTGTTGAGACTATCGGCAAGCTTGAAGACGGCACTGACGATGTCGAAGGGCTGGTGGAGTTGGCTGTTGAGGCTGAAGATCAAGAGACCTTCGAAGAAGCCCAAGCTGAACTTGAAGAACTCAATGCCCACCTTGAAAAACTCGAGTTCCGTCGTATGTTTAGTGGCGATCAAGACGCTAACGATGCGTACTTAGACTTGCAAGCGGGTTCGGGTGGTACAGAAGCACAAGATTGGTGCAACATGTTATTGCGCATGTACTTGCGTTGGGCCGAGGCGAAAGGCTTTAAGGCTGAAATCGTTGAAGCAACTGACGGCGATGTGGCTGGTATTAAAGGCGCTACAGTAAAAATTAGCGGTGAATATGCCTATGGCTGGCTGCGCACGGAAACAGGCGTGCACCGTTTAGTCCGTAAGAGTCCTTTCGATTCTGGCGGACGCCGCCATACCTCGTTTGCCTCAGCGTTTGTTTACCCAGAGATTGACGACAATATCGAAATCGATATCAATCCAGCCGATTTACGCATTGATGTATATCGGGCTTCGGGGGCTGGGGGTCAGCACGTTAACCGGACAGAGTCAGCGGTGCGAATTACTCACTTGCCAACCAATACCGTGGTACAGTGCCAAAATGACCGCTCGCAGCACAAAAACAAAGACCAAGCGATGAAACAGTTAAAAGCAAAACTGTTTGAGCTGGAGTTGAAAAAGCAAAACGCTGAGAAGCAAGCGCAAGAAGAAGCAAAGTCAGACATCGGTTGGGGCTCGCAAATTCGCTCCTACGTACTTGATGACTCACGCATCAAAGATTTGCGCACTGGTGTTGAGAACCGTAATACCCAAGCGGTACTCGATGGAGACCTTGATAAATTTATTGAAGCAAGCCTTAAATCAGGCCTGTAATGTAACGCCAAACCAATAGAGCTAGAAAATGACAGATCAAATTCAAGACGAAAATAAACTAATTGCTGAGCGTCGTGCCAAGCTCGACGCCATTCGCGAAAACTGCAGTGCTAACGGCCACCCAAATGGTTTCCGTCGAAAACATTACACTGCTGATCTTCAAGCCGAGTTTGGCGACAAGTCGAAAGAAGAATTAGTTGAGCTTGATCATCAGGTGGCCGTTGCTGGGCGTATTCTTGCTAAGCGTGGTCCATTTATGGTGTTGCAAGACATGAAAGGTCGCGTACAAGCCTACGCTTCAAAAGATGTACAAAAAGATCTTAAAGCTAAATATGGGCAACTAGATATCGGCGATATTATTGGCGTTGCTGGACCTTTGCATAAATCAGGCAAGGGTGACCTCTATGTTGATATGCATGAGTACGAGTTACTGACTAAGTCTTTACGTCCGTTGCCAGAGAAATTCCATGGCTTATCTGATCAGGAAACCAAATATCGCCAGCGTTACGTTGACTTGATCACCAACATGGATACGCGTGAGACTTTCCGCGTTCGCTCGAAGATCATAGAGGGGATCCGTCGCTTCTTGGCTGAGCGTGATTTTATGGAAGTAGAAACCCCTATGCTTCAGGTCATCCCAGGTGGTGCAACAGCGCGTCCGTTTGTGACTCATCACAACGCGTTAGACATCGATATGTATTTGCGTATCGCTCCTGAGCTTTACTTAAAGCGTTTGGTCGTCGGTGGTTTTGACCGGGTATTTGAGATTAACCGCAACTTCCGTAACGAAGGGTTATCAACACGCCATAATCCTGAATTCACCATGATCGAGTTCTACCAGGCCTATGCTGATTACAATGATCTAATGAACTTGACCGAAGATATGCTGCGCACCGTAGCGCAAGACGTATTGGGTACTACTACTATCGTCAATACTACTAAGAATGACGACGGTGAAGTAATCGACAGTGTAGAATATGACTTTGGTCAGCCATTTACGCGTTTGAGCATGGCCGATGCAATCATCAAGTACAACCCTGATTTTGACGCTCAGGTATTTGCAGACCCTGAAAATCACCTAGAGCAGTTGATTGCCTATGCCAAGCAAGTTCATGTCAAGATCCCTGACAACTGTGTATGGGGCGCGGGCAAGTACATGTGTGAAATCTTTGAAGAAACAGCAGAACACCAGTTGATTCAACCGACTTTCATTACCGAATACCCATGGGAAGTTTCACCATTGGCACGTCGTAACGATGCTAACCCATTCGTTACCGACCGGTTTGAGTTCTTCGTCGGTGGACGTGAGTTAGCCAACGGCTTCTCTGAGCTTAATGATGCTGAAGACCAAGCCGCACGTTTTGCTCGTCAAGTTGAAGAAAAAGATGCCGGTGATGATGAAGCCATGCACTTCGATGATGACTATATTCGTGCACTTGAATATGGTTTGCCACCGACAGCAGGTGAGGGCATCGGTATTGATCGTCTAGTTATGTTGTTTACTGACTCGCCGACGATTAAAGACGTTATTTTGTTCCCGCATATGCGCCCTGAACAAGAGTAACAGCTTAAATTGTTTAAAAAACGCGGCCTTAGTGCCGCGTTTTTTGTACCTCTTGTGTGCGATATGTCTCAAAAAGTCCCTCGTCCCCTCGCAATTGAGTCCCTGTTTTCTGTATTGTTTTTTATTAAACTCATGATATATATAGATTTTTAATTTCAGCTTTAATTAAGCTGTGATTTGCCACGCTATTATTTGTAAGTCCTTAGGCTAATATTTAGGCGTAGTCGATGCGCTAAATAAAATTAAAAGGGAGTGTGGCAAATGGAAAACGACGATTTTTTACCAGAAATTCCAGTGGATAAGAAGCGCCAAGCTTATTACCGCGAGTGTATTCGCGAGTTTGAATTACTCGGATATCGCGACCAGTTTCTACGCGAAATTAGCGAGGATTTAGAAGCCGTCGAGAGAATGCAGAGTGATAAGCCAACAAGCGATCAATAGTGCTTATTTTTAGATGTTTAACGCCCCAAAAATGGCCCTTAAGGGTCATTTTTTATGCCTTTTTAGCGGTTGTGGGCAAAGTCTGAGCAGATGGATTGATTTTGCTATAAAAGTGTTTGACATATTTGCTCAGACCTTTATTATACGCCCCACAAAGACGGAGAGGTGGCCGAGTGGCTGAAGGCGCTCCCCTGCTAAGGGAGTATAGGGTTTGTAGCCCTATCGAGGGTTCGAATCCCTCCTTCTCCGCCATTTATTTTAAATGGCTTTCTTTGTTTATAGATACGGACGCATAGCTCAGCTGGATAGAGTACCTGGCTACGAACCAGGCGGTCGGAGGTTCGAATCCTCCTGCGTCCGCCATCTTCCTTCAAGATGGTCTAATATCTATAAATCACTTTTATGTACCGGACGCATAGCTCAGCTGGATAGAGTACCTGGCTACGAACCAGGCGGTCGGAGGTTCGAATCCTCCTGCGTCCGCCATCATTTAAGTGATAAATTCAGAACGTAAGTTCACACATATAACGGACGCATAGCTCAGCTGGATAGAGTACCTGGCTACGAACCAGGCGGTCGGAGGTTCGAATCCTCCTGCGTCCGCCACTTCCTTTAAAGAGAAGTGATAATAAACCAACGAAAGTTGGTTTTTTTGTGCTTGAAATTTGATGTAAGCATACGGATGCGAACCTCTGAGGTTCGTTGATTACCAATTCTGGCCTGCCCCCGCCACTTCCTGTAAAGAGAAGTGTTAATAAACCAGCGAAAGTTGGTTTTTTTGTGCTTGAAATTTGATGTAAGCATACGGATGCGAACCTCTGAGGTTCGTTGATTACCAATTCTGGCCTGCACCCGCCACTTTCTTTAAAGAGAAGTGATAATAAACCAGCGAAAGTTGGTTTTTTTGTGCCTGAAATATAACCATCGACTCTTTACTTGATAGTTAAACCGCTCAGCTATTTACCCATCGATTTATCTCACGTTGTAGGTCAGACTTCAGTCTGACTAATTCGTCGTCCTGCACCCGCCACTTCTTTAAAAGAGAAGTGATAATAAACCAACGAGAGTTGGTTTTTTTATGCCTGAAATATAACAATCTATTCTCTACTTGATAGTTAAACCGCTCAGCTATTTATCCATCGGTCTATCCCACGTTGTAGGTCAGACTTCAGTCTGACTACTTCGTCGTCCTGCACCTGTTTCTTCCTTTATCTACCTTTTGTCTCAATGCGAAAATGGCGCGTCAGGTGGGATTGTGCTCTTGCTTGTTTGTCACCTACCTATGTCAATAAACTAAAGCTTCGCTCCAAAGTTATTGCCTAGAGCAGGTTACAGCTCGTTAAGGCTAAATTGAAATCATGACCCATCGACGATTTATTGTTAAAAGGAATAAAGTATTCCTTTTTGTTGTTTGTTTTTATAATATTTTGATAGGATGAATTTAAGCCATTTTTTTAATCTGTGACGGTTGCGCCCAATCGGCGCGCTATCAAGGTGATGCGGAGCATAACAATGACAAAAACCCCGGTATCGATAGTGTGTGCGTTAGTTTTAGGTTGTACCTTAGGTGCAGGGCAAAGTGCTGCCCAGCAAAGTATTGCCCAACAAAGCAATAACGCCCCTTTTGTAAGTGATGTGCCTTTAGTTCAGCAACCTATGCTTAACCCTGAATTTTGGTTGCAACGCCAAAGTGATAGTAAGCCGCTGATGTCGCAGTCGCAAATCCAAGCCTTCAATCGCAGCCTCATCAATAATAACCCTTACATTATCGATCCCCTAGCAATGCCTGATACGCTCTCTGCTAAGGCGTTACGCAGTTATATTAGTAACACCAGTAGCACGCCTTCAAGTCCTCGCTTTTATGTTGATGGCAAGCAACTTGATCGGGCCGATTTTGCGCGTTATCACGCCAATACCAATATTGATGCTGTGACTGATAGTAACCCGGTGCGCTTTGGACTGATTGTTGAGCGCACCTCATTGCGTACCTTCCCAACCGCCGACAGGGTGTTAAACAGTGAAATGGATATCGACTTAGATCGCTTTCAAGAAACCGGGGCGTTTCCGGCGGAGCCTGTCGCTGTATTGCATGAAAGTGCTGATGGTCAGTGGTATTTGGTGGCAGCCTATAACTATACCGCTTGGGTCAAACGCTCCGCAGTGGCGGTAGGTGATAAGAACCGCATCCGTACCTTCACTCAAGCTGATGATTTTATCGTGGTGACCGGTGATAAAGTAGAAACCACCTATGTTCCTAATGAGCCTCGTGTTTCCGAGGTACAATTGGATATGGGTGTACGCTTGCCGCTAGCCCCAAAAGAGCAGGTTAAGCACCTAACTCATGGGCAAAATAGCTTGGCCAGTTATATTGTGACATTGCCTGTGCGCAATGACGATGGCACCTTGAGCTTTGCTCAAGGCTTAATACCGCGCAGTGCCGATGTGCATTTAGGTTATTTGCCGCTCACTGCGCACCATTTAATAGCCCAAGGGTTTAAGTTTTTAGGTGAACGCTACGGCTGGGGGCATGACTATAATGCCCGTGACTGTACCGGCTTTGTCGGTGAAATTTATAAGGCCTTTGGCGTGTGGATGCCGCGTAATTCATCGTGGCAGGGTAAAACCGATTACGGCTACAACTGGCGCTTTGATAAAGACAGTACTGAGGCACAAAAGCGCGAGGTTATCGCGCAAATGCAGGTGGGCGACCTTATTTACATCCCTGGCCATGTAATGATGTATATAGGTTCATACCAAGGCCAACCTTATGTCATTCACGATGTGAAAGGTCTAGGTTATATCAAGCAAAATGGCGAGTTTTACGATGGCGAGCTCAATGGCGTGTCGGTAACGCCCCTATTACCCTTGCACCTAAATAGCACCACTTCTTACCTTGAGCGCACCTATGCGATTAAGCGCATTGCTCAAGGAGCAGAGCAATGATCATTCAGTCTGTGCGTTTTGCACGCTTATCGGTGCCCTTGCATACGCCATTTAAAACGGCGCTGCGCACGGTGACGCATATTGATGACCTAGTGCTGATTATTGACACTCTATGTGGCCGACGAGGTTATGGTAGTGCACCCTCAACGCCTGTTATCACCGGCGACACCCATCAGTCGATATTAAGTGTTATCGAGCAGGTCCTTCAACATCAGCTTATTGGCCAGCACATACAAGATATCAATCGCTTATGTGATGACCTAGCGGCGGCAGTGGTGGGTAATTATTCCGCCAAAGCGGCGTGTGAAATCGCCCTCTATGATTTATGGAGCCAAAGTTTAGGTGTGCCGCTTTATCAGGCTCTGGGAGGGCTCCAAAGTGAACTGAAAACCGATGTCACCATCAGCGTAGATAGCATAGATAAAATGCTCAGCGACTGTGATAAGGCACTGAGTAACGGCTTTGATGTGCTTAAAATTAAAATTGGCAATGAGCTAGAGCAAGACATTAAGCGGGTACAGGCCATCGCTGCTCATGTCGATAGCAAAGCGTCTTTACGTTTAGATGTGAATCAAGGCTGGGATGCCAAGCAAAGCGTGCG
Source organism: Pseudoalteromonas ruthenica (assembly GCF_008808095.1). Classification (NCBI taxonomy): domain Bacteria; kingdom Pseudomonadati; phylum Pseudomonadota; class Gammaproteobacteria; order Alteromonadales; family Pseudoalteromonadaceae; genus Pseudoalteromonas; species Pseudoalteromonas ruthenica. Next base: position 217,559 of record NZ_CP023396.1, read on the forward strand.
TGCACTGCAAGCAATTGAAAGCCAAGGTATTGTACTGGAATTGGTCGAGCAACCCGTACCAGCTCATGATATTGATGGCCTGTGCTACATCAGTGAGCGCGTGCAATCGAAGATTATGGCCGACGAAAGCGCCTTTTCTGCTAAACAAGTGCTTACCCTATTGGCGCGCGGCGCCATTGATATCATTAATATTAAATTGATGAAAAGTGGCGGTTTAAGCCGTGCAATCCGCATTGGCGAGGTTGCGGCAACTTATGACTGCCCGTGCATGATTGGCTGCATGCTAGAGGGCAGTATTGCAGTGTCGGCAGCGGCTCACCTGGCTGCAGCAAAGACACGGCAAATCAGTCTCATTGATTTAGATGGTCCGGCTCTGGGGCAATATGACCCCATCCAGGGTGGGGCGACGTTTTCGGGCCCACTGATTAGCCTTAATCAAACAGCCGGGCTTGGTATAGCGGCGATAGACGGCCTTATCGAACTAGCTGATGGAGTATGGCAATGAATAACACATTATTAAGCTTGCTACTGCTAATAAGTATCTTAATGAGCGGTGGCGCCGCATCTAAGCCACAACCCATTACCCTGAACAACCAGCAATTGGTGGTGGTGGTAACTGACTCATGGACCGATATACAAGGCGACATGCTCTTATTTGAGCGCAGCGAACAAAAGCGCTGGCAGAGGGTGGGCGAGCCCAGTGCCGTGGTCATTGGTCGTACTGGGTTGGCATGGGGTCTAGGTTTGCACCCCGCACAACCAGGTCAACAAAAAGTCGAAGGCGATGGTAAAGCACCCGCCGGGATATTTGCTTTAGGTAAGGCCTTTGGTTACTTACCGTCGCTGAAAACCGGGCTTGAATACCAGGCCATGGATGCCGACGATTACTGTATAGACGTTAAAGGCTCGCCCTATTATAACCAGATGGTCAATACGCGGGAGGTGGGGAGTCAGGCCGTTGAAGGCTCATCTGAAGCCATGCGTCGAGATATACATAGCCAAGATGAGCTATACAAAAAAGGCGTTATCGTCGCGCATAATCCCGACAATATAGATGGTGCCGGCAGTTGTATCTTTATGCATTTGTGGCGTGCCGCAGATAAGCCCACAGCAGGGTGTACGGCAATGGACGAGGCGGATATGGACCGTTTACTAGCCTGGCTCGATCAACGCAAACATCCGCTGATGGTGATTCTACCGCGTGTGGAATATGCTCTCAAACGTGCACACTGGCAACTGCCAGCACTGCCACGATAGGCCTATACGGTTATGAATGCACATTATCAACCTCTGGATTGGCTGGTCTTTGCTGCCTATGCCTTACTTATCGGCGCCACCGCTTGGTGGTTTAACCGCAAAAAAGCCACCACTAGCTCAGAGTATTTTCTCGGTGGCAATGCGATGCCCACGTGGATGGTGGCTGTCTCGGTGTTGGCCACCTCGCAGTCGGCGGCGACCTTTATCGGCGGTCCGGACCAAGGTTATCAGGGGGATTTATCCTATTTAGCGACCAACATTGGCGCCTTTATCGCCGCTGTCATTGTTGCCAAGGTGCTGATCCCGCGCTTTTATCGCTACCGAGTGTATACCGTGTACGAGTTGCTGGAGCAGCAAATTGGCCCCAAAGCCAAACGCAGTGCGGGCTTAATGTATTTATTTGGGCGCGTGTTTGCCAGTGGCGCGCGGCTGTATATGGCGGCCATTGCCGTGGCGATGATTCTTTATGGCAATATTGCCGCTAGCAGCATGATCATGGCCACCTTAGTACTGGTTTTGGTGGGCTTGCTGTACACCGTGTTTGGCGGCATCCGTACGGTGATCTACTCAGATGTGATCCAATGTGCCGTTTACACCGGCGCTGCCCTATGCGTCATTGTGAGTTTATGGCTGGCGATCCCAGCCGACTTCAGCACCGTGATTGAAGCGTGGCAAAACCCCGCCCCCGGGCAGCCTTCGAAGCTAGCACTGCTAAAGTTTGAACTCGATTTTAGTGCCAGCGGGGTATTTAATATATGGTCGGTGTTTACTGGCTTTGTGCTGCTCAATATTGCCGCCTTTGGTCTTGACCAAGATATGACCCAGCGGGTGCTCACCTGTAAAGACGCTAAATCAGGTAGCCGAGCGATGCTATTGTCCATCGCCCTAGTGATCCCGGTGATGTTGCTGTTTATTATTATTGGTTTGCTGTTGTTTGTTTTCTACCAACGTCCAGACATTATGGTGCAAGGGGCTAGCCAAGGCGTGGGGCAGTTCCAAGGTGAGAAAATCACGGTGTTTATGCACTATGTACTTAACGAGATCCCCGCAGGTGTGAGGGGGTTGGTTACCATAGGTATTATTGCGGCGGCCATTTCTACGTTGAACTCTGGGCTAAGCTCAATGGCATCGGTATTAGTGCAAGATTTATATAAACCTTGGCGGCAAAAGCGCAACCCAGATCAACACGATAGTCACTATGTGGTGGCCGGACGCTGGGCCATGTTAGTGGTGTCTCTGGCGCTGGGAGGGATGGCGGTTATTTGCTATTTTTGGCAGCAATACTCGCAAATGCCGTTATTAAAATTTGCCCTCAGCGTCATGGTGTTCTCTTATTCCGGATTATTAGGGGTGTACATTAATTCGGTGTTTTTCCATCGCGGCAGCGAGTCATCGGTGTTAGCGGCACTGGTTATTGGCTTTGTCGCCACCTTATTGATGCAGCCTTATGTGCAAGCGGCGCTATTGCCAAGCGCTTGGCACTTTAACCTCGGATTTACTTGGCAGTTGTGTTTAGGCACCTTACTTGCCACGTTAGTCTGTGCCTTGGGTCGCCCCAATAGGCGGAGCAGCCATGAATAATTATGTGTTAGCCGTTGATGGCGGCGGCAGTAAAACTGCCCTAGCAGTATTTAATCGCAATGGCGAAGTGATTGCTTCTGAGCAAGGCGTAGGGAGCTCATTGAGTTACGATTTAAAGCTGAGCTGTGAGCGTATAATGCAGCAAGTGGCAAGCATTATGAACACTACAGCCATACCGGCGCATCATACCCAGTGTATAATAGGTGTTGCTGGCGCTGGGAATCCGTATAATCGAGCCGCATTGCTGCAGCGTTTAGAGACATTCGCTTTTGCTGATACCCGTGTGATCTCGGATGCCGTGACCGCTGTCCTGGGCGCAAATTTAGGTGCGCCGGTGGCTTGCGTGGCATTAGGGGCCGGCTCGGTGGGGGCGCGCTTGGATAGCCATGGCCAGTTACAGCTCGTCGGCGGCTGGGGATTTACACTGGGCGATGGTGGCAGCGGAGCGCGATTAGGGGCCATGGCGGTACAAGCACTGATGCAGGCAGTAGACAGGCAGCCGCCGCTACATGGGCTGATAGCCACTATAGCTAAAGAGGTGGGGGAGACCCGGGCCGATATCAGTGCCTGGGTGCGCCAAGCCACAGCCAAGGAGTTTGCCACACTCAGCGAGCGAGTATGGCCGCACGCTAATCATTGCCCCATTGCGACCCAGATCCTTGCTCGGCATAAAAGCGCGGTGCTGCAGCTTATTGCTGATACTCGCCAAGATACTGAGCTTCCGGTGATGTTACTGGGTGGACTGGCAAACAAAAGCAAGCAGTTACTAAGCGATAGCGAACAACGAATTATTATGCCAGCACGCGGCAATGCCTTAGATGGCGCCTGGGTGCTGGCAACACAGAATATACAAGTGGAATAACTACATGAGTTTACTGGATGATCAACGATCGAAATTATTACATGAGCTAAATAGCATCGTGTCGGAAGGGCAAAACCCCGAGACCCTCGATATCGATTTATTAGCGACAGACGATATCTTGTATAAGCTCAATGATGAAGACCACAAGGTTGCTCCAGCAGTACGCGCCATTATCCCAGATATTGCTAAAGCCGTGGATGCGATTGTGCATGCCTTTAGCAAAGGAGCGCGGCTGATCTACATTGGTGCGGGCACCAGCGGTCGGTTAGGTATTCTTGATGCATCCGAATGTCCGCCGACATTCAGTGTTGACCCCAGCCAAGTGGTGGGCATTATTGCCGGTGGCGCCAAAGCGATTCAAACCGCTGTCGAGGGAGCCGAGGATAATGCCGAGCAAGCCATCGCCGATCTTAAAGCGCATAACCTGTGCGCCGACGATGTGTTAGTGGGTATTGCCGCCAGTGGCCGCACTCCCTATGTGGTATCGGCACTGAATTATGCCCGGCAATTAGGGTGTGTGACAGCGGGGATCAGCTGCTCGCCCAATGCCCCAGTCCTTGAAGCCGCACAGATCCCATTGGGGGCAATCGTAGGCCCAGAAGCGCTTGCCGGTTCTACTCGATTGAAATCAGGCTCGGCACAAAAGCTTATTCTTAACATGTTAACGACAGCAAGTATGATCCGCAGCGGCAAGGTGTATCGCAACCTAATGGTCGATGTTAATGCCAGTAATGACAAGCTTAAAGCGCGCGCGGTACGCATTGTCATGCAGGCGACAGAGTGCACCGCAGAGCAGGCGGCTGAAGCCTTGATGCGCAGCGAGCACAGCGCCAAACTCGCGATTTTGATGCTGCTCAGCGGCGTTGATGCGCGCCAGGGTAAAAGCATGCTAGCCAAGCAACAAGGCTTTTTACGTGCTGCCGTACAAGGTAAAGATCATGATTAGAGCGTTGGCGCTGATACTGGCCTGCACCGTCGCGCTTATGGGCTGCGCGCAGACACTCAAAGAGGACGGCGCAATTCGCGTGGGCGCTGAACAATTCGGCAAATATGCTCCCTTACTTGCAGGCAAGCGTGTTGGCCTGGTGGTGAATCAAACCTCGCGGGTACAAGACAGCCACTTGGTTGACTTTTTGCTGGCGCAGCAGGTAAATGTAACCACTATTTTCGCGCCTGAGCACGGCTTTCGTGGCGATCATGATGCCGGAGCCCATGTTCAATCTGGCATTGATGCGCGCACCGGTATTCCCATCGTTTCCATTTATGGCGCCAATAAGCAGCCTGCTGCGCAAGAGATGGCAGACATCGATGTGGTGGTGTTTGATATTCAAGATGTCGGGGTGCGATTCTACACCTATATCAGCTCCATGCACTATATGATGCAGGCCAGTGCTGATGCGGGGGCTGAGTTTATTGTTTTAGATCGACCGAATCCGAATATTGCCTATGTTGATGGGCCCATTCTCGACCCTGACTTTCGCTCCTTTGTGGGTATGCATCCCATTCCTATTTTACATGGTATGACTGTGGGCGAGTTGGCACAGATGATTTTAGGAGAGGGCTGGCTGAACAGTGATGCGCAGCTACAGCTTAGTGTGGTGCCGGTGGCGCACTATAATCGCACTATGAAGTATTCGTTGCCCCTCAAGCCGAGTCCTAATTTGCCAAACGACCAAGCCATTGGCTTGTATCCATCATTGTGTTTTTTCGAGGCGACCCCGGTGAGCATCGGCCGAGGCACTGACTTCCCATTTCAAGTGATGGGCCATGACAGTGTCGCATTAGGCGATTTTGCTTTTCGCCCCCGCAGCATTGTTGGCGCAGCGGCATCACCGAAGTTACAGGGCAAGCTCGTCAAAGGCGTCGACTTGCGACAAAGCTCTGTGCGTGGTTTGGATTTGACGTGGTTGATTAGCGCTCAGCGGCAATTTGCGCAAGCGCAGCAGGTGCTATTTACCCGCCCTGACTTTATGGACAAACTTGCCGGTACCGATAAGTTACGTCAGGCCATTACTGAGGGGCACAGTAGCGAACAAATAAAGCAAAGTTGGCAGCAACCCTTGCAGCAGTTTAAACGCCAGCGTGCTCCATACCTACTTTATCCTTGAATTTATTGCATATTCGTTGAGTTTTTGTACCTTTTTTAGGTTGGGCATGATACACAGTTGTTGGCAAACAATAACAAGGGATCAATCATGCCTAAACGCTTTCTATTGTTCATGGCCGCCGTTACCACGGCGCCCGTGTTCGCGGCGCAATGTGATTTGGCTGGGCCGCAGTCACCGCGCGATATTAACCTTAGCGAGGGGAGTAACCCGGTGCACTTTGCATCAGCTCCTAACTATAATGAGCTCAACCTTTGTAATATCCATTTTCATAAAAATGCTGAGCATCGCGCCGCAGCCTTTTCGGTGACTGCTCACTCCAGCCCAACAAACACTGGCTATCAGTGCCAATTGAGTAAAGCGCTCGCTGAGCACGAAAAAAAGCCATTGCTTACGCCGGCCTGTGATGGTCTACAAAGTGGCGATACCATCGAGGTGCACTGGGTGTATAGTTCGGCGCGGGTTTCACCTGGGCCAGGCTTGGGTAGTTGCGTCAGTACCGCTAGCGCGAACCCCGATTTGCGCGTTGAAGCCCAAGTATTCACCCTGGTGAATGACACCGGTGCCTTAAACTTTACCGAGATGACGCGCATCGTCCAGCGTCACGGCCGTTACCAGAGCAATGAAATTCCACACGACAGTGGCGAGCCGGTGCGCTACCTCGGGTCCACCACTGGGCCCAGTTATTCGCAACATCAATGCTCGCCTTATCAAGTAAGTTGGTCGGTGCGTCCGGATTGTCGCAAGCTTGATATTCATAGCTTGGCTAAGTGGTGTGAGGACAATCCCTTTGATGAGCATCAGGCGCACGGGGTGCGCCAATTAGTGATTGATGCGCAGCAGTTATCAACGATTGATGATTAACTTTCGCGGAACGCTTTAACCACATCGTTGGAGTGTTCCAGCAACTTACGCCCTGGACGTGTGGCTTGCGTCAACGCGATAAAGACAATATCGATAACAAAGTCTTGCGCGGTACGCGCCAAAATCGACGATAAGCGAATAGACTCTTCCTCAGCGACGGAGTAAAGATTAACGGTGGCGCAATCGGCCACTGGGTTGGCGCCAAACTTAGTAACAGCGATCACCGGGCAGCCATTGGCTTTGGCCTGACTGGCTGCTTCTGCCACTTCGCGGGTTTTCCCGGACTCACTGATAGCGACGACTAAATCGTCTTTGCCTAGGGTTGATACGTAGGCCAGCTGTGCATGACCATCGGCATCGGCGATAGCGGCAATGCCAAGCTTTTGCAATTTAAAAGCAAAGTCTTTGGCCACCAATGCCGAGCCACCGAGGCCACATAAAGCCACACGCTTCGCGTTTTTTAACAAGCTGACCGCTTGTTCAACCGCTTCAGCCTCATTGAGGTTTTTAGTTTCACTCAGGACCGCCATTTTACTGCTGAGCAGCTTTTCTGCTATTTGCTCTAAGCTATCATTTAGGGTGATTTTACCGTGCAGCTTAGGTGCGGGTGTCTCGGTGTTTAGGGCATCAATTACCGCGAGCTTAAAGGCCGGAAAGCCTTTATAACCGAGCTTTTGAGCAAACTTCACAACGCTGGACTGACTAACACCAACCACCTTGGCCAGTTCAATAGAGGAGAGATCGCGAATGGCATTAGCAGAATTAAGGGTAAAGTCTGCTAATTTTGCTTCACTGCTAGAAAACGATTTACGCAGTGCTTTGATTTTTACAAATGTCGACATAAGAAGGTACTTTATTGTTAGATTATATTGGTGCAAATGAGCGCTTATGGGCTCATCGAATGCACACTTACAACGACGTTAATTACAGTGTAACCTGATATTCCTACACAAAGGAATAAATAATTTGATATACACTAGTACCTATATCTTTACTTTGGCAACGTTACAAACGGCCATAACCGAACATAATTTTAATGCTTGAATATTATTTTCATCTATTTTTAATTGAGCGAAATAAAATATTATTATACTGTGGTCATTATTTGTATTAACCCAGTGCCTAGGAGCAGGCGGGCTGCAAAACATAATGTAGGCTGATATGAATTTTCCATACTTTGATACGCCAATGCGAACGTACTTACTGCTGCTAATGTGCATGGCTTCCCTTAGTTGCGTTAACCACTACCCCATGAAGCCGTCACACAATTATTCAAAACGCATTAAGTTTTTGGTGATGCATTATACCGCCATTGATTATCAAAAGTCGGAGCGGGTATTGGTTGATGAAGGCGGGCTCAGTGCCCATTATCTGGTGCCACAAAGTGGCGATGCGAGTTATCAGCGCAGCGAGCTTGAGGTGGTGCAATTGGTGGCTGAGCAAGATAGAGCTTGGCATGCCGGTAACAGTTTTTGGCAAGATCGCAGCGATTTAAACGATCATTCCATTGGTATTGAAGTGGTGAATGTACCGCGCTGTGCTGCGGCTGAGCGCACCGCCAAGGCCGCAGCAGGGCAAGAGCAAAAGCTGTGCATGTACCCCGATTACGACCCACAACAGGTGCAGTTATTGATTGCCCTGAGCCAAGATATTCTTGCCCGTAACCCGGATATTGGACCAACACAAGTTGTCGGTCACTCCGATATTGCGCCTGGGCGCAAAAGCGATCCAGGCCCGCGCTTTCCTTGGTATCAGTTATATAAAGCCGGCGTCGGCGCTTGGTACAAACAAGCGGATGTCGAGCATTATTGGCAGCACTTCAGTACCGCAGCGCCGACGACCGCCTTGATGCAGCAAGCACTGCGTGATTATGGCTATGGTGTTGACGTTAGCGGCCAGCTAGATAGAAAAACGGTAGCAGTTATCAAAGCCTTCCAGGCTCACTTTCTGCCGTGGCAGGTGCATGGCCAAGCGGATGGCAAAACGGCAGCGGTGTTGTTTGCCTTATTACACCGCTATAAACCGGATAAAGCCCAAGCACGTTTTCGTGACTATCAGGCCTTGAATACAGCGCAGCCAGCACCCAGTAAACCTTTGGGTCATGAGCAGCTATTGGCGAGCTATCCCGCAAAGGCGCTGAGCTCGCGAAAAGATGTCAACAACAAGTACCGCTTTAAGGCTTACCAAGGCCGTGGCGAGATCATTATTGATAACGTGAATGCCGTTGCTGCTGAGCTTGTCGTCAATGGTCAAACTCTGAATATCGCAAAGCCGCTAACGGCGGATACCCAATACCGTTATTCGCTTAGTAAGCGCACTCGCACCGGGGTGAATAGTTTGCATATTAAGTCGGTAACACCAGAAGATGCGCAACTGCATATTCGTATTCCTGCGCCAGTGTTAACGCAGCGCCCAATACCTAAACGTTTCGAACAGGTTGATGCGCTGATTAATGCTGAAATTGAGCAAGGGTTTCCCGGAGCCGTGTTGGCGGTCGTGCACCAAGGGGAATTGGTTAAGCTTTCGGCTTACGGTGAGGCGCGTAAATATCATGATGGCGGCGAGATGATGGCCACACCGCAGCCCATGCAAACCGATACCTTGTTTGATATTGCCTCGAACACGAAAATGTTTGCCACCAACCTGGCGTTGATGCATTTGGTATCGCAAGGGCACTTGGATGTCTCATTGCCGGTGAGCTTTTATTTGCCCGAATATCGCGGTCAAGGGCGGGAGTTACGGCTAGTCAGTGATTTACTCGAACACAGCGCTGGCTACCCTGCTGTGGTGGACTTTCATCGTCGTGATAACCAGCTTGGTGAGCAATTCTATTCGATTAGTAGTGATTGGACCAAGCAGCTTATTGTCCAAGGAGTGCCTTTCACGGCGATGCGCAAGCAACGCCACCTGTACAGTGATATTGACTATATGTTGTTAGGGTTGCTGGTGGAACGTATCAGCGGTATGCCCTTAGATGCATATGTTGAAAGCCGGCTCTATGCGCCCCTTGGGATCACCTCAATGATGTTTAACCCGCTGCAAAAAGGGGTGTTAGCACAGCAAATTGCAGCCACCGAAATTCAGGGAAATACGCGGGGTGGGCGGGTGCACTTCGAGGGCGTGCGCGATTACGTATTACAAGGTGAGGTGCATGATGAAAAAGCTTTCTACTCACTTGCTGGGGTCGCAGGCCATGCTGGGCTATTCGCCGATGCCAAAAGCCTAGCGCAATTGTGTCAGCTACTGCTTAATCGCGGCACTTACGGTGAAAAACAGCTATTTACCGCGTCGGTGCTGGATCAGTTTACTAAACCGAGCGTGAGCGACGAAAGTTATGGCTTGGGTTGGCGCCGAGCGGGAAATGGCGCACGTAAATGGCACTTTGGCCCTTATGCCAGTGCGCAAGCGTATGGACACACAGGCTGGACGGGCACAGTTACGGTTATCGACCCAGAGTATGATTTAGCCATAGTGCTGCTGACCAATGCCCGGCATAGCCCGGTGATGGGCACTGAGCAGCAGTATCAATTTGTGGGTAAACAGTTTGAGACCGGCCAATATGGTTCGGTGGTCACTCGCGTTTACGAGGCTATACTTGGATTGTAGTGAACTTCAACGACTAACACAGGATGCCCCTGCCAGGGCACCTGACCCAAATGGCATCGTTTAGGTGCCATTTTCTTTTTCCTTTAGCGCCGCAGTCATTTGCTAATTCAATGCATTCGTTATTAAATAACTGGCTAATTATTTTACTTACCCAAGGAAGAGACATGCCGATTAGGATTGCATGTAAGTCCAGTCTGTTCGCTATTTATGAGCCGCGTGAGCTGGAGATAGGATGACTAAACTTTCACACTGGCTGTTATTAATGTTGCCGCTGTTCGCGCACGGCGCAGAGCTGCGGCCCTTTGCCACTGATGGTTGTAGCTTGTTCCCCGATGGCACCCTAACAAACAGCGTTAAGTGGCAGCATTGTTGTATTAGCCATGACTTGGCCTATTGGCAGGGTGGAACTCAGACACAGCGCGATGCCGCTGATGCTGCATTAGCGCAGTGTGTGCGCGATTTAGATGAGCCTGCAATCGCTACTTTGATGCATATCGGTGTTCAGCTCGGTGGTGGGCCACTATATCCAACTTGGTACCGCTGGGGCTATGGCTGGCCTTATGCTCGCAGCTATGGAGCATTGACGATTGACGAACAACAGCAGGTGCAAAAGCGATTGGCAGAGTTAGTGCCTGACTCACTGTCTAGTGATCCTTCCGATAAGGAGCGACCATGACAGAGAAATTTGCACGGCACTTGGGGATTGTTCTGGGCGCTCTGTATGGCCTCGGCTTTCGGCTGCTATGGGAAGTAGAAGCGCTACAATCACTGGGGAGTTTGGTGACCCTGTCGTTTATGTTCTTAGTCCCTTTTGTGATCGGGTTTATTCGTATTTATTGTCAATGTAGGGTCACTCCTTCGCTGTCTTATACAAAAATGATTACCCTAGCATGGCAGCCTATTTTTGTATTTTTAGTGGTCAGTGTCGTGACCTTACTGGAAGGCAGTATTTGCGTGGCCATGGCGTTACCCGCGTTTATGTTATGTGCGAGCCTAGGCGGATTGGCGGCAGGGTTATGTGTGCGCTTGGTGCATCATAAAAAGCGTGGCGCCTTATTCAGCATCGTCGTTTTACCTGTGATTGTTGCCCCGCTAGAGTTGCACTTTTTAACTAGTTCAGCCACCTATGTGATTGAAGACAGTATTGATATTAACGCTCCAGCGGCAGCGGTTTGGCGACAACTGGCAACGGTATCAACGATTGAGAGTAATGAGTTACCCACCACCTTCGCATCGCTCATTGGCGTACCTAAACCCATCGCCGCAGATATGTCTGGTCAAGGTGTGGGCGCTGTGCGTACCAGTCACTGGCAAAAGCAGGTGCAATTTAATGAAGTGATCACTTCATGGATCGAAAATCAGCAAATGACCTATCGTTTTGATATTGACCCAGAGCGTATCCCTGATAACGCCTTGGATAAACATGTAAAACTTGGTGGCGAGTACTTTGCCCCACTTGATGGTGGTTATTTTATAGAAGTACTTGATAGTAAAAGAAGTCGTTTAACGTTACGAACTCGCGTCGAAGACAACACTCATTTTGGCCTGTATTCGCGCCTATGGGGAGAAGTCATTTTTCATGATTTTCATACTTCATTGCTACAGCTTATGAAAACCAGAGCGCAAGCTGATTTTGCTGAACATCAAAGCTAAAAAAGCGCCGCAGGCGGCGCTTTAAGTGGTTGCTGGGGGGGAGCTTAGAACTCGACTTTGACCGACAGTTGAACTCGGCGAGGGCTATAGTATTGGCGCGGCTCAGCGAAGTTTTCGTCATCAAAATAGGGGTTGTTGTTATACCCAGTTTGACGGTCAAAAACATTGAAAATATCGGCGCGAAATTGCATCGCCACATCGTTATACACCGTGAATTCTTGAGTGTAATTGAGGTCTAACTGCCAATGACTGGCGCTACGGCGACTGCCGGCGGGCTCGGCATAGCGGCTGGTATCGCTAGCATAACCGTAGGGGGTGCCATGCCACTTTTCCCAAGGCTTACCGGATTGAAACACAAAATAGGCACCGACGTTCGCATCCCAAGGGGTGGTGTAATAGCCGTAGACTTTGAATAAGTGTGGCTTATCCCCGGCTAGGGTGCCATAGCGGTAATCCCAAGGGTAACGGCCGCGACCGTCACCATAAAATGACGAACCGACGAAGTTATTGGCATCGTTGGTCGCTGTGGTGTTGTCTTGGTCAAAATTACCGTAGTAATGACTCCACACATAGGAGGCGTTGACATAGGTGTTATCGCCCATGTATTCAGCTTCAAGGCTGGCTTCCCAGTATTTAGTTTCGCCTCCCGGCACTTCGGCGATAACATAAGAAGAGCCACCAATTTCCTCGCGAATGGCATCGAGGTTATCAATGAAGAGTCCTTGCTCGGCGATATCGGCAGGAATACCTGGCACATCAAGGCCACTGTAATCGGTTAATCTGGCGTTATTGGGCATATCTTCCCAAAAGTGCATGCCTCGGCGGTGACGCACATGGGCGCGTACCACCAAGTCACTGCCAATGTATTTGGTTGTGCCCACGGTGAACTCATTAATACGCCGTGGTTTTAAGCCTTTCTCGAACGCTTTACCTGATGAGCCACCGCGTGGCTCGGCATAAATAATATTGCCATTGCTATCGAATTCGATTTCTTGCTCGCCACGGGTATTACGGTCCCACGATGCAGCACGAGCCAGTGAGCTAGTATCGGGGTTATACATGGCAAAGTTGGCAAATACCGAGTCTTCGCCTGCATAATTCCACGTGACGCCGAGGCGGGGTTGCACCATATCGGCCCAGTCGGTCTGGTACATTTGATATTTATTACCCGGGGCTAATTCATACCCAGAAACCGTTCCTGATTTTGCTCTTAACCCTTGGCCATAGTAGGTATCTTGGCTGAACATAACGCCAATGTTGTAGGTCCAATCGCCGATTTCAATGGTATCGTTAATTTCAAAGTTAAGGGTTTCGGTGCTCGAGATAATAGATGGCACCGTATCGCCTTGGTTATCAACTAGGCTCATTTGCTCAACGAAGGCGCGGTAAATCACCGGTGTGCTACTGCCTTGCTCTAAGCTTTCGTCCAAGCCGCCAACGTATTCTATACGGCCCCAACCATTTGATAAGCGAGTGAGCACTTCCTCACCTTCAGACCATTGGCCACCGAAGTGTAGAGTGTGGTAGCTGTCGCCCCAACTAAATTCATGGTCGAGGGCGAGCTCGAAGGAGTCGCGGTAGAAGTCTTGGCTATCATAGCGATAATACGCACCAACACCGCCGCCGCCTTTTTTGACACCATTTTCGCTGTATCCATATTGTTCAATAAGCGTATTCGCGGCACTATTAAAAGCGGCTATTTGCTCTGCGGTGTAGCCTGAGTCAGCATCCAGTGGTGTGGGGACACTAAAGTAACCCATTTGCTCAAGGTTATTGATATCGAGTTGCGCCGATAGTGAAGGCTGCACGCTAAGTTCAGTATCAGGGCGTGAGCCGCTTTCTAGCTCAAATTTACTGTATTGAAACGAGAGAGTGGTGGCCGAGCCGACCAGCCACGAGCCATCAACAGTGAAAATATCTTGGTCGGTTTGTCCGCCCACCGAGACGCTGTCGGCTTCAAACTGACCGATGGAGTCGCCCTCAAGGGTTTTCTCTGACATCCGCTGCGAGATATTAAACAGCAAGTCGTCAGTGGGGGCCCAGGTCAGCTTGCCAAAGTACTCATCGCGTACGCTCTTATAATTTTTGACCTCGCCATAAGCGGTGCCCTTGTTGCTGCGCTCTTCCTCCGGGCGGTAGTAAGAAGTGTAGAAATACAGCGTATCTTCAATCAGCGGGCCGCCTAGGCTGGCCGTCAGCCAGCTTTTATCGAGCTCATAACTTTCCTCACCAACAGGGCTTGCTACGAGGCTTTTGGGCTGCACTTTATATTCTACGCCACCGCGAAATTCGTCGGTGCCAGATTTCGACACGGTATTGATAGCAAAGCCCCCGGAGCGGTTAAAATCCACAGCCTTAGCGCCGCCGCGATCCATGGTTACGTACTCAATATCATGCGTCGAGGGCTCGGAGGCGAGGTTGCCGAACATCGGCAATGAGACATTGACGCCGTCGAAACCATAAGAGTTATCGACCCCAGACCCGCCAGCTGAGGGGCCAAGGATGGAGTTTTCAGAAAGCTCGACACCGGGGACCAATTTCAGTAGATCGCGATAATCTTGGCCGATGGGGACGCCTTCAATGGCGCTTTCTCCTAAGGAGTTGGTCAACGATGAATTACCCTGGCGGTATAGCCGACTGCCAGTAACGGTGATCACTTCGGTGTTGCTGCCGGTCATGCTTAGCGCCACATCCACCTTTGAGGTTTGCTCCAAGAGCACTTGTACCGTCATACGCTGACTGGCACCGTCTTTATTGGTAAAGGTCAGCTCGTAAGTACCCGGTTTGAGTTGCGGGAGGTCATAGCTACCATCTGCTCGGGTTACGGCTCGTCGCGGTTTCGGCATGACGTTACTGGTGGCGATGACTGTGACTCCGGCCATGGATTGGTCGGTTTGCTCGGCAATCACCTTGCCTTTGATGCCACCGGTGAGCGCCGCCAGCGCTGGGGCGCTAACAAAGGCTGCAGCGATTAAAGTGGAGGTGAGTGCCGTTTTTGGTGCGCGCAGCGCCAGGCCAGTAGCCTGTGTTAACGCGCTAAGGCTAAACCCGGATGTGATCTGTTTCATTGTATCCCCGTCCTTATAATAAATTATTTATCGGTTGGACTTTTTACCCTGTGATGTATAAGAGCAACGTCAAATGTTGCTTAACTATTAAACAAGTGTTGCTATCATTAATCAAGAATAAAATTTTCTAACTATTCTTTAAAGTAAAAATAAAATATATAAAAAGGAGTCGCGCTTAAGCACCTGAGGTGCCCCTGGGCTTCTGTAGGTTATCTATATAAAAGTTATAAGTATGAATTGATTAGAGCCAAGTAGGCTTGGCTCTATGGCTATAACCAAGAGGGCAGGGAATCCATGGCAATAAGAGTATCGTAATCGATACGCTCGCGAATAATACTGTATTGATCATCCTTTACCAGTACTTCTGGAGCATTAAGGCGGGAATTGTAATGTGAGGCCATCACTGCACCATAGGCGCCTGCGCCCATAATCGCTACCAAATCGCCACTTTGGCACTGGCCAATGGTGCGGCCTTTGGCAAAAGTGTCCCCCGTTTCACACACCGGACCGACAATATCATAAGTGACCTTTTGTGTTTGCTCGGTGACCGTGACAATGTGATGATAGGCATCGTACATACTGGGACGAATAAGGTCATTCATGGCCGCATCTAAAATTAAAAAGTGACGCTGTTGTCCGGTTTTCACATACTCAACGCGTGACACTAACACCCCGGCATTGCCAAGTATTGAACGCCCCGGCTCGACGATAATTTTGCAACCAAGGTGGCCTAAATGGGCTTTGGCAAAGCTAGCATAGGTGGTGATATCTGGCTCTTGGGATTGCTCTCCATAGTTGATCCCGAGCCCGCCGCCAATATCGATGACCTGAATATCAATACCGTGATGCTGCAAGCTTGTCACCAGGTCAGCAACTTTACTAAAGGCCTGGTCAAACGGGGTCAGCTCGGTTAACTGCGAGCCGATATGCACGTCAACACCACTCACCTCGATGCCCGGCAGATTGGCGGCCCGTTTATACAGCGCAGGGGCTAAGTCGATGGCGATACCGAATTTATTCTCGGCCATTCCCGTGGTGATTTTGGCATGGGTCTTGGCTTCAACATCCGGGTTAACACGAATCGAGACCCGCGCGCGTTTGCCCATGCTCTGTGCTTGTTCGCTGATGCGCATCAGCTCCGGTTCGGATTCTACGTTGAACTGTAAAATGTCCTGCGCCAAAGCGTAGCGTATTTCAGCAACACTTTTGCCTACGCCGGCAAAGACGATTTTATCAGCGCTGATCCCGGCGGCTAGGGCACGCCGTATTTCGCCTTCAGAGACGGTGTCGGCACCGGCGCCTAAACGCGCTAAGGTCGCCAATATTGCCTGATTGGAGTTGGCTTTTACGGCATAACAAATTAAGCTATCCAACCCTGCAAATGCGTCACTGTAGCGCTGGTAATTGCTGGCAATCGCTTTACTGGAATAACAGTAAAAGGGCGTTGGCACCTGCTGAGCAAGCGCTTCTATAGCAAGGCCTTCGACTTGCATTTGCTGACCCACGTAGGGGAAGTAGGGAAGTGGATGCATAACTAAAAAATTACAGTAAATTTAAAATTAATTGAATAATCTATGCTCATTTGCAAGACTATTCAAGCTTTATAAGAACAAGGATAACAACATGTCTTGGTATTCCATTTTGCCGCCGTTGATTGCCATTGCAATCGTATTTTGGCGCAAAGAGGTCATAATGGCGCTGTTAGTCGCGGTGGCCTCTTCGGAGTTTTTGCTTGCACTCCAGGGTGACGGTAACACACTTTTCTTCACTTTTATTAATACTATAGAACGTGTGGTGGCAACGGCGTCCTCTGCGGGTAATAGTCGCGCGCTGTTATTCAGTATTCTTATCGGTGCACTGCTTGCCTACATTCGCGAGTCTGGCGGGGTGGCGGCAACCGTAAATCTGTTAATAGGCAAAGGGGTGGCAAAGTCAAAGCGGCAGGTGGGCTTTTTAACCATGTTTTCCGGTATTGCCGTATTTATCGAGTCAAACCTCAGTGTCTTAACTGCGGGGATCCTCTCACGCGGGCTATTCGATAAATTTAAAATGAGCCGGGCGCGTCTGGCCTATATTATTGATAGCACCAGTGCCCCAGTGTGTATCTTAATCCTGCTTAATGGCTGGGGCGCTTATGTGCTTGGGCTATTAGAAAACTATGAGCTGGAGCAGTCTGCGGTGTCTATTTTATGGGGCAGCATTGGTTATAACTTTTATGCCATTATCGCCTTATTGATCGTGGCCTACACTATCGCCTTCGATAAAGTACACGGACCAATGAAAGTGGCCGAGCAAAAGCTGGAGCGCTTAGAGGTTAACGAAACAGCGGACAAAGGCACTAAAGCACGCTTTATGTTGGTGCCCTTGGCGACATTGATTGTTTCTATGGTTGGCTTTATGTTCTGGACTGGTAATGGTGATATTGCCAGCGGCAGCGGCTCGAAATCGGTGTTGTATGCAACTATTTTAGCCTGTGTTGTTGCTTATTTCTTACTGAGCTCAAGCCGCCAATTCAGCCATCACCAATTGGTGGACATGGGCTTTAAAGGCATGGGAGAGTTATTACCATTGGTGGCAATAGTGTTGCTATCGATGACCTTGGGCGCGAGTTTAAAAGAACTCGGTACAGGGGTGTTTGTTGCTTCACTGGTAGGCGATTACCTGCCGTTGGTATTGGTGGTGCCAATGCTGTTTGTAACCGGCGCGGTGATCTCCTTTACCACCGGCACCTCGTGGGGCACATTTGCTATTTTAATACCCATAGGTGTGCCGCTGATCCAAGCGTTAGGATTACCGCCTTCATTGGTGATAGCCGCTATTTTAGGGGGTGGCGTGTTCGGCGATCACTGCTCACCAATTTCTGATACCAGTGCGGTGTCTGCCATTGCTTCGGGCTCCGATCTGCTTACTCACGTAAAAACGCAAATGCCTTATGCTTTATTCGGCGGTGCGTTAACTTTTATTGCTTACCTATTGGTGAGTTTCATCGTTATTTAACACCTAGGCCCATAGCCGATGACTGTGGGCCAGTGTTTATCCATAAGTGATAGTACTTTGCTCGCAGCGCTTGCTATAATCGCTGCGTTTTTATATCTGTGGTTGCCCTTATGAAGTTACAGCAAATCGATAAAGCGCGTTATAGAAAGCATTTAAACCGAGTTTTAGTTGCCTGTATTGGTGCCTTGGTCTTGGGGAGTCTCGGCATTGCGCGATTACTGATTATCGCTTTTCCCAGTGCATCCGGCAGTCATTTTCACTGGAACTTGATCGGCGTGATTATCACCTGTGCGGCCATTGCCTTGGTGCTTAAACGTGTGCAACACCACCCGTATTTGCGAGAAGTGCTGTATGTATGGCACTTAAAACAGGCGCTGAATCAGATCACGCGCCGCCTGCGTAAAATTAAGGCGGCGGCGGAGCAAGGCAATGTCGAGGCCATGCATGCCTTGCAGTTCAGTTATTCTGGTTCGCGCCAGCTTTGGCAACTTGACGATAACACCATCACCATGGACGAATTAGCTCTGGAGCAGGCCAAACTTGACACCTTAGCCGAACGTTACCAAGTTGAGCCCAGCGCGGAGCGTTATCACAGCAGCACCCTTAAGCAATTTTAAGCTTGGCTAAGCACACTTAGGTGTGCCCGCTTGGCCTACCTTGCGAAGCGCTAATAGCAGTGCGTTAATAATCGCACACAGTGCCCAAATAGCCCACCAAGGGGTATCCCAGGCAAAGGTATAGCGCAGCAAAGCCAGTACCGCGAAATAGCTGATCACCGAATATTGTAACCACAGGCCAAACTGATGGTTGAAGTGCGTTGGTGCATAAAGCACAGCTTTGCGGCCAAGGTGTAAGCTAGCGACTGCCAAGAGCGCGACCACCAGACCCACTATCACAAATGACAACCACACCATCCACTGCGCCCAGTCGATGACTTGTGCAGATTTAGCCGGCCCAGACCATAGCGCATCCCAACTAACAGTAACGATCAGTGCCGCACTCAGTAATTTGGAGTCTATACTAGGGGCGTGCTCGCTATTGCTGCGATACTCACTGAGCAAGTAATAACCTACAAATATGAATGCGATAACTCCGACAATTGGAGTGAGTACGGGGACTTGCTGCACGCTAAAATAAGCCGCGAGGTAACCAAGCATAGGAAACACCGTATGTGTAAGTGTGACCCCCGCTATCCAAGTGAATACACTACGCCGGCTCGTGAGCTGCTTGGCTTGGGTTAGGGTGGCGATGGCGACATCAGCACTAATTCCTAAGCCCATGAGCAGACTTGCTAATACAAAAGCTTCTATGGGTGTGCCCATCACTCACTCTCCTGAACAGTGGGCGTGCGGGCTTCATCGCGTAGCTGAGCATGCTCCCAGTCTAGGCGCATATCCCATACGTACCGATGTTGCTCTTCGAGTGGCGCCTGGGATTCATCTACTTGCTGTAATACGTTAGTGGCCTTGGCAATGGTTGCATCACGGCCAAATAAATAGCTCTGCTCAGCGACAATTGTGCGATACGCTTTATTTAGGTCCAGTGCTCGGCGCGGTGAGGGAGTGATCAACTCGTAAATGCTGTCGATGGCTGTCACCTTAGCTTTATTCACACTGCCATCTGAGTTGAACCAACGTCGCAGCATTTCTTTGTTCTGTCGGAACTCATCGCCACCTCCCACTCGTTGAAGGTAAGTTAAAAACTCGCCTTGGGTTTCACCAATGTTGGGTGCATCGTGCATACTTGCCAAGTTTATATAGCCCCAACCTTCTCGTCCTGTGACTTTGCGTGGAAAGGAAAAGGTTTGATCAAACGTCGCTCCCACGGTTTTATGGCAGCCGTTGCAAAATGCCATTTCCTGGATATTTTGGTGGCGTAGTTGCCCTTGCTCATCTTCGATATAGCCATTGATGGTCCACCCAAACATATTATTAATGCCTTTATCACCCAATGGTCGAGTGCGTGGCAGTTTCTCGAAGTGCTTCTCTTTCGCCTCACTGTAATAGAAAGAAGCCAAGCGTGCTTTTGATTTAAAGTTGTGTTTGCGCATGTAGCGTACTTCTTTCATGCGTGGTGCATTATAAATACGCCCTTGTGGGTCCACGCCAATGTAACGCACGGTGTGTAAAAACTCAGTATCTTGAGGGTAGAGCTGGTAAGCCAACTCGATATCTTGGGCATCGCCTAAGTAGTGACTGCGTTTGTTAATAGCGTGTATTTGCTTTTCGAGTCGGTTGTTGCCGTTAAGATCTACACCGATCGCTTGCTCGGAGATAGAAGGCGTACTCAATTGCTCTAAGCCCTTAATGGCCATCTCCACAAAGCTGAGGTTGGCAATGTATACATCTTGATTATATTGCCCGTTAAGTTCACGAAAGGGGGCACCAAGGCGGATCATCACATCACCGGTGGAGCCATTGGTGGGCCAAAAGGTGCTAGGGAAGGGTTTATAATTAAACGCAACCCAGTGACTCTTGTCGCGAGCAAAACCAAGCTCATCAAAGGCTTGCTGCGGATAAGCAAGGTTTTGAATATGCGCTATTTCACCTTGCCACTCGCTGTCGACCTGCAGTTTTTCAATAAATGGCGAATAGTTATCTTCGTTAATCCACTGCTTTATTTCTTCATCGGAAATAGATGCGATCATCTCACTGCGGTCAATAAATAAATTACGCCAATGATTCTTCATTCCCAAATCCGAGAACTGGTATTCACCTTGCAGATTACCATCATTCATTTGGTTCGGACGTTTGCTGTCTTGGCGGTCTGTCTGATGACAGGCGTAGCAAGGGTTATGTTTACCTTGTGTTTTAGTGTAGCACTGCGGCGGGATCACCGACTCAGGGTTATACACTGCACCATGCTTTAAATAGGCGGTTGCAGGAATTTGCTCTGTGGGCTGGTAGGCAAAGTCTGCGCCCTCACTGGTAGTTGTAGTCGTTAATAATGGTTGCGTACGCTGTTGTTCCGAGCATGCACACAGCAAAACAGCCAGTGCAAGGGCCAGCGCCGAGTTAAGTTTCATCATAATTGCACACCGATGGGAAGTTATGGATAAATGAGGGGGCAGCCCCCTCATAGAGTGCGAGGATTAGTTGCCCGCTGGGTCGTACAACCAAAGGGTGTTGTTTTCTTGGAATCCATCCTCACCGATGATCACGCGACCATCGCGCATGACAATGGTGTTATCTGGTTGTGATAACTGCTCTACGTCACAACGTGCTGCGCCATCAAGACTGCGGCGATAGGTGGAGCCCATTACCACAGGTTCAATACGGGTGAGGCTGTAGTTGCTATCTATGTGTGCACGATATAAGCCACCACAGTCTTCCACGCGATTGGATAATTGCATGTCTCCTTCATCGTCAATCATGGTGTTATCGATATCAGCGATACCAATATACATAAACGCTTCGGTGACGATTTCATCAGCAATCATATCTTGGCCAGTGATTGCTTCCATGACGCGGTCATGATTGATACTAATGCCTTCGAGCTTACGCCACTCTGCGGTGGCTCCTTTTAAGCGAGCTGCTTGGCGAGATTCTAAAAAGGCCGCTCGGTCATCCATAGGCTCACCAGCGGTAACAGGGCTTCCGCCTTGTGCTTCACTTGGGTAATGAGTGGCGCCATCAGCCCAGGCCTGTACGTCAGCCATGCTCATATAGCTGGTTTTACCTGCAACATAATCACTGGTATCAATGCCATCATAATCAGCAATCCAAGCTGCAATTGTGGTGTTATCGCCACTGGCCAGAGCCACCCATTCAACATCAAATCCTGTGACCGCTGGGTCACTAAGGCCTTCATCCTGAGTCAATTTTGCCCCGTATAATGTGCCAGCACTCAAATCTTCCGGGGTATCGGCGACAAATTTAAACAACACCCCACCGGTATCATCTTGTGACGAGTACACGGTTTTTCTATCCGGCATAACCACTGAGTTTTCATGCTCATAGCGGCCAATAGTGTAGTGTTTTACCACTTCTGGATTGGCGCTGGTGGGCGCGGTGATTTCAGCAATATAACCATAACGGTAGGGGTTAGGGAAATCCGGTGCTGTAAGCATCTCAAGACCATCGGTACTGGTGTCTGCTGGGTCATTCCAGCTGGCATCGGTGGTTGAGTCAACGCTTGAGCGCACAATCCACTCTTCTGAGGTTAATGGGGTGCCCCAAGGAGACACTGAGCCAAAGCAGTTAGCTGCGGTGCCCCAAACATTATCGAAATCAACCATCATGGCTTCAGCGATTGACCAAGTACCTTGAGTATTTTTGCTTAGCTTTAAGCGGCTAACTCCCCCAGGGTATGACTCCCAGTTCGTGAATAAGTAGCCCTCATTGTCGCTAGTAGGGATAAAGCCGTTAAAATCTGGGTTTTCATTCTCAATAATTTTCTCATCACCGACCATGGAGTAATGTACACCTAACCCACCGGGCAAGCCTTTATCACCTAAATCAGCAAAGGTATCACCGGTCTGGCCTAATACTTGGTATTGGCCAACCGCTGATACTACGGTTTGACGCTCATAATCCGATTCTGGCACTGGTGAGCTAACGATATTTTTTGGCAGTTGGTTGAAGTTTACGCCCGCTAGTACGCCTACGGTACCACGATTAATAGCGCGGCCATTGAACTCATCCATGGCGGCATTGGTGTCATCAGGGTGCTGAACATTGAAAAACAAATCGCCCTGACGAGTTAAGAATGCCCCGGTCACTTCAGCTCCAGCAGGTACTGTTGCCAAGCGTGTTAATTTACCACTTGCTTGTGCATTTGCGCCGTCTTCGCCACTTGCTCCATCTTGGCCATCGGCGCCATCCTGTCCAGCTGGGCCTTGTTCACCAACCGGGCCTTGCGGACCTTGTTCACCGTCGTCGCCATCGCAGGCTGCCAACGCTAAGACCATGGAAGCAGTCAAAAAAGATAATTTTAGCTTAGTATTAAGCATGTGAAACGCCCCTTCACTTATAGTTATTTAATCAATGTTGCAGTCGATACTGCGACCTAAGGTCTCGCTGCAGCGATATAATTGCCTGTTGAAAGCGGGGCTTATACTAGGGAGCGGTTATTGCAAAGTGATGGACAAAAGAAGACCTTTTTATGGTACTTATAATACATTAATGTGACTTTATAACGTTTTTGTAGAGAGGTATCCGCATCCGCTATATCAAAATAGAGGCGCTGAGTTTAGCTAAATATCAGCCATAGCAACGGCATTTTTTTGCTGGTTTTTTACCTTGTACATGGCTTGATCGGCGGCAATCACAAGATCTTGTAAGGTGGTACCGTGTCCAGGGGAAGTGGCGATACCTATACTGGCGCCGACACTTACTTGCTCGCCATTGTCCAATCGTGTGGCTTGGCTGAGCGCCTCTCGGAGTTTGTCGGCAAGGTGCAGCGCTGGTGTTTGTTCAAGCGCATCGAGAATGATGACAAACTCATCACCACCCCAACGAATACATACATCCTCTTTGCGCACATGGTGTTGTAGTTGTGTTGCCACATGGCAAAGGATGTCGTCGCCTGCGTCGTGGCCATACACATCATTGATCGGTTTAAAGCCGTCAAGATCAATCAACATCAAGGTAATGTCTTGGTCGTTATCAAGGCGTTGTTGCGCCGCCTGTTCGCCTCCTAGGCGGTTAAATAAGCCTGTTAAACGGTCTGTGGTGGCTGCTTCGTTAAGCTCAGCGACCATTTTTTTGTGGCGAGTAATATCATTAATAAAAATCTGTAGGTAGGTATCTTGTTCCTTACCATAGCTGCGAGTAACAAGAATATGAGCCCAAATGCAATCTTGTTGGCAGTCAGTGCATAGCTGGTACTCACCGGTGGCAATATCATGCTGATCTAAGGAGTTGCGAATAGAGCGGATAATTTTTTCAGGCTCATTAAAAGTACGCGCCACAAGTTGATACAAATCTTTTTCCAAAGGAATACCGAGGCGGTTAAACAGCCGCTCTGTGGACGCGTTATAAAGGATGATATTGCCTTCGCGGCGGGCGAGGATCATTGCTGACGCCGCATGCTCGAATAATAAGCGTAGCCGACCTTCTAGCTTTTGTACCTCAGAACGCAGTGCCCGCTCTTGGTTAAAGAGCCGCTCCGTTTGCGCAAGCATAGCGTTAATACTGTGGGTAATTTCGCCTATTTCACTGGCGTTGTGCGCGAATGGGGTGTGCAAGCGATTATCGCCGCCGGGGGTGATGCCCTTAAGCTGAGTGTTAAGTCGCGCCATTGGCTTGGTAATTATAAAATAAGCCAAAATCGTAAAGGTGAGTAATACCGCGAGGGTTTGAAAGACCAATAGTTGCGCACTGGATTGCGCTATCGACCGTGCTCGCTGTTCTATCATGGACCAGGCCGGTAATAGACGCATTTGTCCGACCGCCTCATTGGCGAAAAAGGGATTATACAAGGTGAAAGTTTTTGCTTGCTGCCAATCACCTTCTCCTTGACTGGCTAATGGCTGAGTGCCTTGGATTTGCGCGGCAAGAATACTGTCGTTCTTTAACAGGCCACTGATAACTTCGATTGCTAAGTCTTCGTCTTGCAAGTAAGCGGCAATAGAGGCAGTGCTCGAGACTGTCATATGCAGCTGAGCAATAGCAAGGTTGGCTTTCTCTACCTCCTGCTGGTAGACGCTACGGTAATAGTATTTCACTGCGATAACGCCAACGATTAACGAAGTGAGTACAAGCGCAATGGCTAAGCGCAGGATCAGGCTATGTTTATTGAACAAGAGTATAAACTACCTTCACGTCGTTAGTGACTTCTTTGAGCTTTACATAGCCGATGGCATTGTCAATTTCTCGGACCCTTTTTATTACCTCAGCGCTGCTTGCCATAGTTAAAGGCGGCTTTGCATGGCCACTGAACTTGACCCGAGACCAATACGCATTAATGCTGCCAATCGGACGCTTAGTTAGACCTTGATAGAACTGCTCACGCAGCAATGAATCCGGTTGCATGTCCAAAGGTGCGGCATGTTCCCCAGAGGGAAAGGCGATAAGTCGACCCATATACAAGTCAACTAACTGCTTGGTGGTTAAACTTTGCGTAGGGTTTGCCTTATTAACTATAACGGCTATTTTTTCTTGTCCGTACGCAACCGCGCTCAATAAAGCGTAAAGTGCGCACGTGATGATGAAGGCTCTCATACTAGAACACCCAATCAATCGTCGCGCTTACAACGGTGAATGATTCTGGCGTAGTAAGCAATTCGCGGCGTAGCATAAATTGGTTATCGCTGCTGTCTAAATCAATGTACTCGAGCTGCAGTTTAGCCGCCATATCAGCGCGAAAATCATAGCGGGTGCTGAGCGAAGTTGTTGACTGATCGTTGACGTAGTAGTTAAATCCGCGCTCAAGCTGAAAATGCAGTTCATCGGCGAGGGGGTTTGTTAGTCGTGGTTTATCAATCTGCTGGCGCTTGCCATGCGTCACTGAGTAACCCAGTTGCACAGTGAAATCTTGCCATCTTGTGCCGAGAACGACATACCCGTTGTGCAAATGTGAGAGAATGTCTGAATCAGCACTGACACGGGCAATTTCCGATTGCACATAGTACTGACCGTTATCGTACTTTGCGCCTAAGGTCACGTACTGCAACCGTGTATTCACCGTTTTTAAACGCTTGGCAATATCTTGTGCTTGAGGCCAGATTTGTTCAGGCACACTTTGCGCCAGCTCGCGTAGTTGAGCGTAATGGTCGGGCTCATTATCGATATAGGCTTGGGTATAATTGGCTCGCCAAAGCCAGTTACCTTGCTCTAGTGTGAGCGTAGCGCCAGCGATATCATCAAGAGCTATTCGCCATTGAAAATCGAAATTTGTAAGGTAATCCTTTGACTTGCCGTAATACCAGCGTGTGGAGAACATCCCCTGATCGGTGGCGTGGGCTGAAGATAGTTCGATACCATCAATGCTGCGATGGGGAATAAGGCCATAAAACTCAATGGGTGCGTGGGTCGCTGTATAGGCATAGCCTATGTTGCGATAAGGACTCATCATAAACAAATCAAACGCGGTACGCCCGGCTTTGATGGTCCAGTTTGGCTTTGGTGAGTAACTTAAAAATGCCAGTTGGGTAACATCGCCAAGGCTATAGTCGGGGTGGCTTTTGAGTACCCACTGGCCCGTAAAGCCCCACTGAGTATTAAACTGCTTGTGTAACTGAATGCCTAATCGCGACAACGAGGAAAAGTCTAATTCAGAGTTTGTTTTACCGTCGGTTACCGATACATCAGTACGAAACCCGTATTGCTCGGATTCATTATAGCTTACGCCGACAGTGGCAAAGCCGCTAAGTTGAGCGGGTTGTGCCAGTGCTGCCGCGCTACTAATAAGCAATGAAAAACCACTAAGTGAACGAAATAAGCGCATGATGCCTCTGAAATTTAGCCATAAAAAAAGGAGCCTGATGTGGGCTCCTTGCTTACGAATCGCGGCGAATTATAAGAAGGTTAGCTGCAACTGGCAACTAAGTGGTCAGTCCTGTTTGCTATTTGAGCACCTAAGTTGATTAAAAATAGTGCACTATGTACTTGAATTGAATGATGATTCCACCTAGCCTGAGAGCCTAGAAAAAAATATAAGAAAAACCCATGCAGTTAGTGAATTATGCGCAGTATGTAAAGGCTTTAGGGCCGGGAATATTAATGGCGACTGCCGCCATCGGCGGCTCACACCTGGTTGCTTCGACCCAAGCCGGGGCGTTATTTGGGTGGCCGCTGTTATGGCTGATCATCGCCGTGAATGCGCTTAAATACCCTTTTTTTCGTTTCGGCGTGCATTACACCTTGGCGACCAACGACAACCTAGTCGAGGGTTACAAAAAGCAGGGGCCTGGATTTTTTTATAGCTTTGTGGCTTTGAACCTGATTGCAGCGGTTGTTAACACTGCTGGGGTACTGCTATTAACGGCGGCGCTGGCCCATTATATGCTCGGTGGAGCGATTGGGTTAACGGCGTTATCAGCCCTGATACTGTTGTTTTGTCTGATATTGCTATTGTTAGGCCATTATCGCGCCTTAGACAGCGTGGCTAAAGTAATTATGGCGGTACTGGCGTTGAGCACGCTAGGTGCATTGGCCATTGCCTGGGTGCAAAGCGGCGGTGCACCGATGGCGATGAGCGCAGAGTTTCAAGCGCCCGATATATTCTCGCTGGCGGCGCTGAGCTTTATTGTAGTGATGATGGGGTGGATGCCCGCACCTATCGAAATCTCCGCGCTTAACTCATTGTGGCTGCAAGCAAAGCGGCGCAATACCACGATAACTACAAACACTGGCTTATTCGACTTTAACTTGGGGTATGTGGTCACCGCGCTCTTGGCAGTGGTATTTTTTGCCTTAGGGGTGTTGATACAATACGGCAGCAGCAGTGAGATTGCTTTGGCTGGGGTCGCGTTTGCACAGCAGCTCATTGATATGTATACGCAAACCATAGGTGAGTGGTCGCGTTGGCTGATTGCCGCCGTGGCGTTCTTATGTATGTTGGGGACCACACTTACGGTGCTAGATGGGTATGCCCGCACGCTGTTTACCAGTGCCAAGTTAATTGACCGTCGGTTGCTACCAGGTCACCTCCGCTCTTGGCTGATACTGCAAGCGGGTGCCGGGATGGCAGTGATCTTATTTTTTAAAAGCAACTTAAAAGAAATGCTTACCTTTGCCATGACCCTTGCCTTTTTAACCACACCGGTATTTGCATGGCTTAATATGCGTTTGGTCAAACAGGCAAACATCAATCAACCAACTTGGTTAAAGGCGTTAAGCTGGTTGGGCATGGCCTATTTAATTAGCTTTAGCCTGGGTTTTGTCGCCCTACAGTTTTGGTCGAGTTAGACACCTATTTAGCACGGTTTATTTGTAAAGTCCGGATGTCTTGCATCTCCTTGAAAGAGCCATAGGAAAGAACTTTCTTAACAATTTTACCTTCACACAATGCTGTGTCTTTAACCCAAGCGGTGCGACCTGATTTATCGATTAGTAGCGTAAATGCAGGGCAAGGTTGATAGCCTAACGCCGTTGCTTTATCGCGCCAAAGCAGTTGGCTCGAAATAATAGTGGTGATGGCGACAACAGCAATAACTCCTAAAGCGATGATCACCTTTCGCTCCATGACGGGGATTTTCTCGACTTGGTTCTTAAGACGATAATAGATCGTACCTAAAAGAAATATATATGCGGCTATAAATACCAAACATAGGCTGACATAACCGATAGCGTAAGGTTTTTCTACTACTAATGGGTAGCTGTGATCCAGTAACGTAGAACGTTGAATAAGATCAGGTACGGTACTTGTGAATGTCCACCAAGTTGACCAAATCGTGAGCATAGAAAACCCAAGTATGATTGCTATGTGGGTATGAAGTGGTGGCAGTGGTTTCATCTTTCGGTGCTAAATCCAATTCCATTTGATGTTCAACACTATCTATATGCCGTCGTATTAGAGCTGTTTAGGATTCTAAATACAACATGTGGCGACACTTTCGCTATTAAGTCACAAAAACTAAGCGGATAACGTTGTTTACAATGAGCGCTTAAGTTAGCGCTTTAATTGCTGCACTAATACCATCAAGGGTGAGCGGAAACATGCGGCTTTGCTCGTTGCTTGCCATGAGTTGGTCTATCATCTCGATGGAGTGGTAATAACGCCAATGCGATTGTGGCTGTGGGTTGAGCCACACCACTTTGTCAAAATGTTGGGTAATACGCTGTAGCCATAACGCGCCAGGCTCTTCATTCCAGTGCTCAACACTGCCGCCGGGGTAGGCTATCTCGTAAGGACCCATGGTGGCATCACCGACAAAGATGACTTTGTAATCGCTGCCAAAGCGCTGCATCAGGTTGTGGGTATCAATGACTTGGTCGTGACGACGGTCATTGTCTTGCCATAGGTGTTCATACACGCAGTTGTGGAAGTAAAAGAACTCCAGGTGTTTAAACTCACCATGAGCGGCGCTGAACAACTGTTCGCATAGGTGAATATGGTCATCCATGGAGCCGCCAATATCGAACAGCATAATGACATTTACGGCGTTATGTCGCTCGGGTGCCATTTTTACATCCAACATGCCCCCTTGTTTCGCCGTTGCCCGAATAGTCTCAGGTAAATCTAAGGTATCGCTGGCTCCGGTACGGGCAAACTTACGCAGTTTTTTCAATGCCAGCTTCATGGTCCGAGAGCTGATATCTGCGCTACTATCGAGGTTACGGTACTGGCGTTTATCCCACACTTTTACCGCGCGGCGCTGCCGTGACCCTGATTGGCCAATGCGAATGCCCTCG
The DNA here is from genome assembly GCF_008808095.1 of Pseudoalteromonas ruthenica. Lineage (NCBI taxonomy): Bacteria > Pseudomonadati > Pseudomonadota > Gammaproteobacteria > Alteromonadales > Pseudoalteromonadaceae > Pseudoalteromonas > Pseudoalteromonas ruthenica. The sequence continues at coordinate 246,849 of NZ_CP023396.1, forward strand.
GGGTTGTAGCCAAAGGCGCCAAAGGGCGAGGTGCCGCCGGTGCCTATCCATTTATTACCACCGGCATGGCGCTTTTGTTGCTCTTCAAAGCGTTTCTTTAATTCTTCCATGAGCTTATCTAAACCGCCCATGGCCTCTATTTGTTCTTTTTCTGCAGCGCTTAAGTGCTTTTCAAACTCTTTGCGTAGCCACTCATCTGGAAGCGTATGCTGGGCTTTCAGCGCCTCGAGTAAATCGACATCTTCTATGCCTTCGAAATAGTCGGCAAAGGCTTTATCAAAACGGTCGAAATGAGTTTCATCCTTGACCATAACAGTGCGAGCAAGGTGATAAAAACCTTCGGTATCAGCAAATACCACGCCCGCTTTGAGGGCCGCTAACAAATCCAGCAACTCGCGCAGGCTGACAGGCAGACGATACTTACGCAGGGTGAAGAAGAACTCAATTAACATTAGCGGCGGCTCATAAACGCAAGCTTTTCAATTAACGACACATCCTGCTCGTTTTTAAGCAGGGCACCAAATAAGGGCATTAACCCGCCTTTATCTGCGCTTTGTTGCAGCACCTCGGGGCTGATGTCTTCAGCCATTAACAATTTAAGCCAGTCGAGAAGCTCGCTGGTGGAAGGCTTTTTCTTTAAGCCATCGACTTGGCGCAAGCCAAAAAACACCTCTAGCGCCTCACGCAATAGCGTTTGTTTAATGTCGGGGTAGTGAACATCGACAATTTGCTGCATTTCATCTGGACTTGGAAAGTCGATGTAGTGGAAAAAGCAACGGCGTAAAAAAGCATCGGGAAGTTCTTTTTCGTTGTTGGAGGTGATAATGACAATGGGGCGTTGTTTAGCAACTACGCGCTCACCGGTTTCATAGACAAAGAACTCCATCTTATCGAGCTCCAGCAGTAAATCGTTCGGAAACTCGATGTCGGCTTTGTCGATTTCATCAATTAACAGCACCGGACGCGGACCTTGTTCATCGCTTGCAAACGCTTGCCATAACTTCCCTTTAACTATGTAATTGCCGATATCATGGACACGCTCATCACCTAGTTGCGAGTCACGTAGGCGAGATACCGCATCATATTCGTAGAGCCCTTGTTGCGCTTTGGTGGTGGACTTTATATGCCACTGAATCAGTTCACTGCCAACGCTTTTTGCGAGCTCTTCAGCCAATAAGGTTTTTCCTGTTCCGGGCTCGCCTTTGATCAGCAGCGGCTTTTGTAGGGCAATCGCTGCGTTGACAGCTTGTTTTAAGGCGCTACTGGCAATGTAGTGGTCGGTAGAATCGAAATGCACGGAATAATCCTATTACTGGTCTGACATCAATGCACTTAGTCTGCCATAGTTCGATTTGTACACCAAGTCATGCTGTGACAGCGCTCGCTAACACAGGTATAATGGCCGATATTGTTTCGCGCTGCGATAAGTTGCCATATTGAATGAATTACTTGTGTTTGGATGAATACGCAAAGGCTTGGGTGTTTAAGCACCAAGAGCTATTGATAGCCCCACAACAGTTGGCGCAGATAAAACCGATGACGCCAACCCGTTCTGCGGTGCTGTGGTCGACCTTTATCAGTCGAGATAAAGACCACCCGGATTTCTTTAGCGAAGATGATTGGCTATGCCAAGCGCAGCACTGGCAAGCGCAAGAGGTGTTTTGGGAGCAGGCATTCGAAGATGAAACAGCAATCCCTGAGCAGATTCTTAGTCATTTAGATTGGCAAGACAACACCACAGTCTATTTTTGTAATAGCCGCGATGAGGTTATCGAAACTCGGTTTGATGTGTTTAAACAACATTGGCAAAACTTTATGTTTTTAGCTGATGGCAGCATTTTGATCGGCAAAAAACGCCCTCAAGTGGTGCAATTCATGGAAACAGGTTTTGCCCGCCTAGGTGAGCAACCTAAATAGCGCGAGTATCTTGAAGCATCGGACAGATATCATGCTTCTCAAATTTTGCACAACTATGGTATAAACTTAACCTCTACGACTAGGAGGTATTGTGCAGCAACCGTCATCGCAGCAGGCCGATTTATTTGCGCTGGATCAGCAGCGGGTGCTCTATGCTGAGTTGTGTAATGCCTTTTATGCTCGAGAACTACAGCGCTTAAGCCAGCACCTTGAACCCAGCGGTGATGCGGCTCGTGTGGCGCGTATGCTAGCCAGCTTACCTTATTATGTCGAGCGCGCGGCGTTTCACATCGTTCGTGGTCATAGCCCGTTAACCTTAGATGGGCAAAATGGCAGTTGGATTGCCAAGCAGGCCACTAAGGCGCCAGTACCAGATAGCGAGAAAAATCATGCGTTTTATAGCCGCTTTGCGCAAATTGGCATGTTAGTCCCGGTATTGGTGGCGCAACAAGGGATGCAGTACGTAATGCTCGATACGCTTGATCAAGTCAGTAGTAACCGAGTGCATTGCAATCAAAGCGGATGGTTTGATTTGCAGGGTCAGTATCAAGATAGCCGCATACAACATCAAAAAGTGACGCTGTTATGGCCTGGCAAGAAGCATTTTACGCCGGCCTGCTGTGGCCATCGTTGGCAGCAATATAAGGTCACATCGCCGCGCACATTAAGCTTGCGGGAAATGCTGTTAACAACACGAATAAACTGGAAAAACTTCAGGCAACCATTGCCTGTAAAGGATACATAATGCGCCTATTTCAATTAGGCCTCGTGGCTTTGTTTTTTTACTTACAGTATCTGTTATGGTTTGGTCATAATGGCATTGAGGATTACACCCGACTGCGTAAAGCGGTCGCCAGCCATGAGCTTACTAATCAACAATTAAGTAAACGTAATAAACTGCTTGAGGCAGATATCCAGGACCTGAAGTTGGATTTGGAGGGGGTAGAAGAGCGGGCCCGCCACGAACTGGGGATGATCAAACCCGGTGAGGTGTTTTACCGCGTTTTACCGAGCAAGCAATCGCTTAGAAAAGAATAATAGTTACTGAATTCATATGACGACACAACCTCGCATTGTTGCCATCGTTCCCGCTGCGGGAGTGGGCTCCCGAATGCAATCAAGCACACCCAAGCAATACATCGAACTGCAGGGCAAAACAGTCTTAGAGCACACCCTGAATAAGCTTATGAGAGTAGGCGAGATCAGCGCCATTAAAGTGGCCATCAGTGCAGCTGATGATTACTTTTCCACGCTCGCCATCAATAAACAGGTTATTAGTACTGTCGCCGGAGGCCGTGAGCGCGCAGACTCGGTGTTGGCGGCGTTGGATGCCTTAGAGCAACAAAGCCCTGATTGGGTCTTGGTGCATGATGCGGCACGTCCTTTAGTGTGTGCACATGACATCGAGAATCTGATAGCGCAATGCTGCGCTGCAAAGCAAGGTGGTATTTTGGCCGCCAAGGTGCGCGATACGATAAAGCGCGGCTGCAAGCGCGGGTGCAAGCGCGGGTGCAATAGTGAAGATGACGGCGAGTTTATCGACATGACCATACCGCGAGAGCATTTATACCAAGCGTTGACGCCGCAATTCTTTCCTTATGAGCTCTTGCGCCAATCGCTGCGCGATGCGCTTGCTGCGGGTGCCAACATTACTGACGAAGCATCAGCCATGGAGTGGGCTGGACATCCGGTACGCTTAATCACCGGACGCAGTGATAATTTCAAAATAACCACGCCAGAAGACTTACAGTTAGCAAACTTTCTTTTGGCCCAACAAGTAACGGAGTTTGTATGATCCGCATTGGTCATGGCTATGATGTACACCGCTTTGGTGGTGAAGGACCGCTAGTAATTGCCGGCGTGAGCATCGATTATGAACAAGGCTTTATTGCCCACTCCGATGGCGATGTTGCTATTCATGCCTTATGTGATGCCTTACTTGGGGCGTTGGCATTGGGGGATATCGGCAAACACTTTCCTGATACCAGTGCCGAATTTGCTGGTATTGATAGCCGTATACTGCTGCGTCGGGTGATGCAGGAAGTGAATAACAAGGGCTATGCGGTGGGCAATGTTGATGTCACTATTGTCGCTCAGACACCGAAAATGCGCCCTCATATTGATGCTATGCGCCAATGTTTAGCCGATGATTTACAGGTGCGCATGGATCAAGTCAATGTTAAGGCAACGACCACTGAAAAGCTCGGTTTCGCAGGGCGCAAAGAAGGGATAGCCAGTCATGCGGTGGCACTGTTGGTCGAATCGTCATGAGTGACGCAGTATCACCCTGGGAGCAGCCTTTAGCTGAGCTAAACTATTTATACGGCAAGCCAAGCGCAAAAGGGCTGTTTAAAGAGCACGCCGAAGACTTTATGGTCGACGAAGAGCTTGGATTTGAGCTCGATGGTGAAGGTGAGCATGTTTGTATCCATATAATCAAACGTGGTGTTAATACACAGGCGGTCGCCAAAGCCATTGCTAAGCATGCACAAGTGGCTCCCAGAGAGGTGGCTTACGCCGGACAAAAAGACCGCCAAGGTGTGTGTAGCCAGTGGTTTAGTGTTCCTGTTCCGATAAAAAAGCATATCGACTTCAGTGCCCTAAATGATGAGTCAATCTTTGTTACTGAGCAGCAACGCCATGGTCGCCGTTTGCGTCTCGGTTGTCATCGGGGGAATCACTTTAAAATACGCTTGCGTGAGGTCGATGAGCCATTAGCGGTGCTTAGTCGTATTAACGCCGTGCGTCAGGGAGTGCCCAATTACTTTGGTGAGCAACGTTTTGGTCATGGCGGGCATAATCTCACCATGGCGCAGCGGATGTTCCAAGGTGAGCGTATCCGCGATAAAAAGCTGCGCTCGATGGTGATCTCCGCCGCCCGGTCTTACATTTTTAATCAGATCGTTAGTTTGCGAGTAGCCGAGCATGGTCTTGCCAAAACCCTGCAACATGAAGTGTTTATGCTCAGTGGCAGTAACGCCTTTTTCACTGATGCCATTACTCCTGAGAACATCACCCGCTTAGTACAAGGTGATATTGAGCTGTCTGCCCCCATGGTGGGTAAGGGTGATAAGGCACTGGTGGCGCAAGAGCGTCAATGGTTGGCACCATTTAATGAGTGGTGCGCGGGGTTGGCGCAATTAGGGCTTAAAGGGGAGCGCCGTATGCTGCGTCTTTACCCTGAAAACTTAACTGTCGCAGCGCCTAGCGAGAATGTCATAGAGCTGAGTTTTAGTCTAAAAAAAGGCTGTTTTGCTACGGCGTTACTCAGAGAGCTGGTTGACTATCGACAAAGTGAGAACAGTATTACAAGGAATCACGATGAGAATATTGCTAAGTAATGATGATGGTGTGCATGCCAAGGGAATAGCCGCTTTATATCAAGCGTTGCAGCAAATTGCTGAGGTTGATGTGGTGGCACCCGATCGAAACTGCAGTGGTGCCAGTAACTCATTGACGTTAATGAACCCTCTGCGTGCCCACAAGCTAGATAATGGTTTTATCAGTATCAATGGCGCGCCGACCGACTGTGTACACGTTGCTTTGAATGCATTGTTGGAGCAGCAACCGGACTTAGTTGTCGCGGGCGTAAACCATGGTGCTAACTTGGGTGATGACACCCTTTATTCTGGCACAGTTGCCGCCGCCACCGAAGGCCGACACATGGGCTTACCAGCCATTGCTGTGTCGCTTGTAGGACCAGAGTGTGAGCACTTTGAGACGGCAGCACAAGTGACGGTTGATATAATCAAAAAGCTCAAGAGCCACCCATTACCGAAAGACCAAATTATTAATATCAATGTTCCTGATGTGCCTTACCGTGAACTTAGAGGCATTAAAGTGACGCGATTGGGTGCTCGTCATAAAGCGGAAACCATGACTGCACAGCGTGACCCTTGGGGTCGTAAGGTGTATTGGTATGGCTCGCTAGGCCCTGAACTGGATGCGGGGGCGGGCACTGATTTTGATGCAATCCGTCAAGGCTTTGCCGCAGTAACGCCAATGAGTGTAGATATGACCGCTCATGAAAGCATTACTCCCTTGCAGGAATGGCTGTTGGAGTCTGGTGATGATCGGTAATCTGCAACGCAGTGCAAGTTCATTGGCAGAGTTGTTAGCCAAAGAGGGAGTGACTGATCAGCGCGTGCTTGAGGTTATAGCACACACCCCTCGGCATGTATTTATAGATGAGGTGCTAAAACATAAAGCCTATCAGAATACCGCTTTACCAATCGGCCAAGGGCAAACTATTTCGCAACCCTTTATCGTCGCGCAGATGACCGCACTGCTGCGCCAGCATGGCGTGAGCTCTAAGGTGTTGGAGATAGGTACCGGTTCTGGTTATCAAAGCGCTATATTGGCACAGCTGTTTGACAAGGTGTATTCGGTAGAGCGTATCAAGGCGTTGCAGTGGCAAGCAAAACGCCGCTTGCATCAGCTTGATTTGTATAACGTCAGCATGAAGCATGGTGACGGTTGGCAAGGCTGGGCATCTCAAGCGCCATTTCAGGGCATTATAGTGACTGCCGCAGCATCCAGTGTTCCCGAGCAGCTGCTCCAGCAGCTTGATGACGGTGGTGTGATGATTGTGCCAATAGGCGATGCTGAACAAAAGCTAATGGTATATACTCGCCATGGAAATCAATTTAATCAACAAGTTATGGCCGATGTACGTTTTGTGCCCTTGGTACCTGGCGACATAATATAAGGAAGTTTTCTTGCAGTTATTTACCCCTTTGTACGATGCCGCCTTGCGTTGGGCCGCTCACCGACATGCTGAGCGCTACTTAGCAGGGATGAGCTTTGCCGAATCGGTATTTTTTCCCGTTCCCCCTGACGTCATGCTGGCACCGATGTGCTTAGCGAAAACTTCACAAGCTTGGCGTTTCGCTATTTTGACCACCTTAGCCTCTGTTATTGGCGGAGTATTAGGTTATCTTCTTGGTTTTTGGTTATTTGAACCCTTAGTTGAACCATTTATCCATTCTATGGGTTGGCAAGATAAATTTGCCCAAGCACTCGCTTGGTTTGAACATTATGGCGTGTGGGTGGTGTTTATAGCTGGCTTCTCGCCGATACCTTATAAGGTCTTTACCATAGGCGCCGGTTTATTGCAGATGGCCTTTTTACCTTTCTTGTTGGCATCGGCAGTAGGCCGAGGTGCACGCTTTTTTCTTGTCGCTGCATTGATGAAGTGGGGAGGGGCGCGTATGGAGCAAAAACTGCGACAATACGTGGAAGTGCTTGGTTGGCTTGTAGTTAGCTTGGCCATCGGTTTATATTTGGTTTACCGCTAAGCTATGCAAGGGCGCTTTATGCAAGTGAAATACACCAGTTTGATAGTACTGGTTTGCTTGTTATTGAGTGCTTGCTCGTCTCGAAATACACCCGCACCGGTTTCTGTCCTAGACACTGGTCGGGCCAAAGTGTCACGAAAAATTCATATCACCGGGGAGCACTATCGTGTGCAAAAAGGCGATACCCTCTACGCCATTGCTTTTAGTGCTAACAAAGATGTCCGGGAAATCGCGCAAATCAATGGTATTAAGCCGCCGTACACTATTTACCCAAAGCAGTTGATTTACATCGAGTCGCAATGGCTAAAAAAGAAAAAGCGAGAAAAATATCGTAACTCGAGTAAAAAGTCTACAAAATCAACACAAAAAAATAACAAAAAATTAAAGAAAGAGGTTGCGAAGCCGATACAACGGGAGTATGTTCGAAAACAACCTAGTAAAAAAACTGTTAGCAAAAAAGTACGTTCTGCTAACAAGTCAGCTCAAACTTTGAGCTGGCAATGGCCAGCACAGGGAAAGGTCACGCAGCGTTTCTCTAACAAAGAAAATGGCTATAAAGGGGTGCAGATAGCCAACCGAACAGGGACTTCTGTTCGCGCTGCCGCCGATGGTGTGGTCGTGTATGCGGGTGATGCGCTACGGGGATACGGTAATTTAATCATAGTGAAACATAACGATGATTATCTTAGTGCGTACGCACACAATTCGCGTTTACTAGTACAGGAAAAACAGGATGTCAAAGCTGGGCAAAAGATTGCCGAGATGGGCAGCTCTGAGTCCCCTGTTACCGCTCTTCGTTTTGAAATCCGGTATCGAGGCAAAGCAGTCAATCCGAGCAAGTACTTACCCTAGCTTTACAAGCACGAAACAGTAGTAAGGTGTTTGGGATTTTTACCGCGCTACACCGGAGGGTACTCTGATGGGTCACACTGCAAAACTTGAAACCACACAAGACAACGCCACTGATACAAATGTTATCGACGAACCAAAGGAAGAACTCCTAGAGCAAGTAGAGGAAAGTAATGCTGAGGAAGAGATCTTTGCCAAGGACGATAATGTTAAAAACCTCGATGCAACGCAACTTTACCTAAGTGAAATTGGCTTTTCGCCGCTGTTAAGCGCCGAGGAAGAAGTCTACTTTGCACGTAAAGCCTTACGTGGCTGCGAAGCGTCAAGAAAACGCATGATTGAGAGCAACCTACGCCTGGTTGTGAAAATTGCCCGACGTTACAATAATCGTGGTTTAGCACTACTCGATCTGATTGAGGAAGGTAATCTGGGGCTGATCCGTGCCGTGGAGAAGTTTGACCCAGAGCGCGGTTTTCGCTTTTCAACTTATGCAACATGGTGGATACGACAAACGATAGAGCGTGCGATAATGAACCAGACACGCACTATTCGCCTACCGATTCACGTGGTTAAAGAGCTTAATGTTTACTTGCGTACGGCCCGTGAACTGACGCAGCAACTGGACCATGAACCAACGGCAGAAGAAATTGCAGAGCGTTTAGACCGACCAGTAGAAGACGTGACTAAAATGTTGCGTTTAAACGAAAAGATTTCTTCCGTTGATACCCCGATTGGTGGTGACAACGATAAAGCATTACTGGACATTATTGCCGATGAGAAGGGCAGTGGTCCCGAAGGGGAAGTGCAAAGTAAAGATATCAACGATCATATCGTGCATTGGCTTGATGAGCTAAACCCTAAACAGCGGGAAGTTTTGGCTCGACGCTTTGGTTTATTAGGATACGAGCCATCCACCCTCGAGGACGTAGGCCGAGAAATTGGCCTCACCCGAGAGCGGGTAAGACAAATTCAAGTGGAGGCATTGCGCCGATTAAAAGATATGCTCCATCACGAAGGGCTTAACACCGAGAGTCTATTTGAACAAATGTAATGACTGATTACCCACAAGCCGCCTTTTAAAGGCGGCTTTTTTATGCACTTAATTAACAGGGCAACATACAATGGGCCTCGCAGCCCAAGAACTTTCCCAGATACTCCAACACTCATTGTTAACGTACCCATTGGTGGTGAGATAAATTCAAGCTCGCTGAAGTCCCTTCTTTTGATATTCGTCGGTTGTTAATAATGACTTTAGTCAATACAAAAAATACACAATTGATTAACATGTTTGTTTTGGTTAGTCTGGACCTGATTAAAAAACAAACGAGGTGATTTATGAAATCCAATCGGCGATATATACCTGCTGTGGTGGCTGCACTTATGGCGGCGCCCACTGTGACTTGGGCCTTAGACTGCAGCCCACTGACGGCATGGAATAGCGATGATGCTTATAACAGTGGTGCTCAAGTTGTATACCAAGACAAAGCATATGAAGCGAACTGGTGGACGCAAAATCAAGACCCAGCCACTCACTCCGGAGACTGGCAGCAATGGCGTTTACTGGGTCAATGCGATGGTGCCAACCAAACGCCAATAGTCGAGCTTACTTCGCCTCTTAATAATAGTTCTTTTGGTGAAAATGACAGCGTTGTCCTTAAGGCGCAAGCAAGCGACAGTGATGGCAGTGTCAGCGCCGTTGAGTTTTTCATCAATGGAGTTTCACTGGGTGTCGATAGTGCTGCTCCATTTGAGCTAAATTGGCAAGCCTTGGCCGGAGAGCATACTCTGCTCGCTCAGGCGCGAGATGATCAGCAAGGCGAGGGCGTCAGCGCTGAAGTAAAGATTTCGGTGCTTCCCGCTGACGGGAATGCTGCGCCGACAGTGACGTTAACTGCGCCGACGGCGCAAACCCAAGCGCGTAGCGGTGAGCAAGTGACCTTGAGCGCGAATGCCGATGACAGTGATGGTGTTGTTACGGCGGTAGATTTTTATGTTGATCAAGTGCAAGTTGGTAGTGATACCAGTGCGCCCTATTCTATACAATGGCAGGCCGAGTCGGGGCTTCATCAGTTTCAAGCCAAAGCCACCGATGATGTCGGTGCTCAGAGTATGAGTGCCAGTGTGCAAGTCAACGTCGATGCGGCCGCAGCTGGCATCTGTCAAGGCACGCCTAGTTATGTAGCAGGCACCAGTTATAGCCAAGGGGATACCGTCGAAAATGTCAATCACGCCTATCGCTGTGACGTCGCTGGTTGGTGTTCTTCAAGTTCGGCTTGGGCATATGAACCTGGAGTCGGCCAGCACTGGCAGGATGCTTGGACCGACCTTGGTATTTGCGCAATTGCTCCGGATATCACCATTACCTCGCCCAGTGCGAATGCCACATTATTACAAGGGCAAAGTACGGTGATTAGCGCCGATGTTAGCGACAGTGACGGCAGCGTCAGTGCGGTTGAATTCTCTGTTGCAGGCAATGTGATCGCCACAGATACGAGCGCGCCTTACCAAGCGACATGGCAAGTGCAAGGGCTCGGTGAAACGGCGGTGACGGTTGCCGCGAGTGATAATGAAGGCAACCTTAGCGAGCAGTCGGTGCTGGTCAGTGTCACTGATCAGCCCTTGGTGGTGAGCTTGAACTCTCCTGCCAGCGGAGAGCAGCTGCGCTTAGGGCAAAGCCTGACACTGGCTGCTGATGCAAGCTCTGCGCTCGGCAGTGTTACCGAGGTGAGCTTTGCTGTGAATGGACAAATCGTTGGCAGTGATAGCAGCGCCCCTTATACGCTGAATTATACCCCCGCGAGTTTAGGCCAGTATGCAGTTAGCGCCCTTGCCAATGACTCTCAAGGTAACAGCGCACAAAGCACGGCCGCGACAATTAATGTGATTGACACCCCAGCGGGGAAAAAACACAAGCTCATCGGTTATTGGCATAACTTCGTTAATCCGGCAGGCTGCCCTATTCCCTTGTCCGATATTTCCAGTGCTTGGGATATCATCGATATTGCCTTTGCCGAGAATGACCGCAATGCCACGGGTAAAGTTGTCTTTCACCCCTTTGAAGAGGACATTCGTTCCGATTGTCCGCCGATAGACCCGGTTAAATTTAAGCAAGACATAAAAGATTTACAAGCACAAGGAAAGGTCGTGGTGTTGAGCCTTGGCGGCGCCGAAGGCACGATTACTTTAGAGACAGATAGTGACGAGGCGAACTTTGTCGCCAGTTTGACCAACATCATCAATGAATGGGGTTTTGATGGCCTAGATGTCGATTACGAGAGTGGTTCCAACCTGGTTCATGGCTCACAGATCCAAGCGCGTTTAGGGCGTGCCTTGAAGCAAATTGAGCAAAACATCGGGGGCGATATGTATCTAACAATGGCTCCGGAGCACCCTTATGTACATGGGGGCATGGTCGCTTACTCTGGCATTTGGGGGGCGTATATTCCGCTCATTGACGATGTGCGGGATACCCTGGATTTACTCCATGTGCAACTCTACAACAATGGTGGCCTACCTAACCCCTATGAGCCGGGCTCGGCATCTGAGGGGTCGGTCAATATGATGGTCGCACATGCAAAAATGTTGATAGAAGGGTTTACCCTTGCCAATGGTCAGCAATTTGCGCCGCTGCGTGATGACCAAGTTGCTATCGGTCTGCCGTCTGGGCCGCAATCGGCTAATTCAGGGCAAGCACCCACGCAAAACATTATTGATGCGTTGGATTGCTTAACCAAGGGGCAAGCATGTGGCACCATTACACCCAGTAACCCGTATCCACACTTTGGTGGGGTAATGACCTGGTCGATAAACTGGGATAAGTACGATGGTTACAATTTCTCTGGTCCCATTGGCGATAAGCTCACTCAAATGAACAATGGCCAATAACCCTGAGATATAAAAAAGCCCGCTTAATTGCGGGCTTTATTGTTGCTATAGCAGCTCTTTTAACCGGTATAACAGCTCATGAGCCTGACGTGGGCTTAGATCGTCGGGGTCAATATTACTCAGCTCATTCTCAACCTCACTGGGCTCGGGCTCCGCCAATAAATCCAGCTGCGCTTGTGTGCTTGAGGTGTTGGCGTTAATTGCAGGTTGTTGCTCTAACTGTTTGAGCTTGCGCTTAGCGCTGTTGATCACCGCCTTAGGCACGCCCGCTAATGCTGCTACCTGTAAGCCAAAACTCTTACTTGCAGGGCCTTCTAAGACTTTATGCATAAAGGCAATGGTATCGTTGTGTTCAATGGCATCTAAGTGCACGTTTACTAACCCTGATTCACGCTCGGCAAGCTCTGTAAGCTCAAAGTAATGGGTGGCAAATAAGGTTTTGGCATTAATTTTGTGAGCCAAGTAATCTGCCGTGGCATAGGCGAGCGACAAACCGTCATAGGTACTGGTACCGCGACCAATCTCATCCATTAACACCAGCGAGTGGGCTGTGGCATTGTTTAAAATAGTGGCGGTTTCGGTCATCTCAACCATAAAGGTTGAGCGGCCAGAGGCGAGATCGTCGCTGGCATCGATACGGGTGAAAATACGATCGACCAAGCCGATTTGCGCCTGTGCCGCTGGCACAAAGCTGCCAATATGAGCCATTAACACAATCAGTGCCGTTTGGCGCATATAGGTTGATTTACCGCCCATATTCGGGCCGGTGATCATCAACATGCGACGCTGGTTATTGAGCTCCACCGGGTTGGCGATAAAGGGGTCTGTCATCACCTGTTCAACCACAGGGTGGCGCCCTTCACTGATGGCGATGCCGTCGCCTTCGTGCAGCTCGGGTTTCGCATAGTTAAGCGTTTGCGCGCGCTCCGCTAGGTTATTCAGTACGTCTAATTCACTTAATGCCGCCGCCAATTGTTGCAATGCATCCAGGTGCGGGGCTATGAGGGTGAATAGCTCATCATAGAGCTGCTTTTCCAGCGCCAGCGCTTTGGTTTGGCTACCTAACACCTTATCTTCGTGCTCTTTGAGCTCGGGGATAATATAGCGCTCGTTATTTTTTAGGGTCTGACGGCGGATATAGTGGCTTGGCACTAAATGAGAATTCGCGCGGCTAATATCAATATAAAAGCCATGCACCTTGTTGTAGCCAATCTTCAAAGTACTAATACCGGTGCTCTCGCGCTCTCGCTCTTCCATGGCGGTGAGTACATCGGTGGCCCCTTGCGAGAGGTTACGCCAATGGTCGAGCTCGTCATTGTAACCCTCAGCAATCACCCCACCATCGCGGATCAACACCGGTGGGTTATCAACAATGGCGCGTGTTAGTAACTGCAGTAGTTCATCATTGGGGTGACTGGCGGTGGCAATTTGTTGTATCCGCTGGCACTGACTGGTCGCTAACATATTCTGTAACTCAGGCAGTTGCTCCAGAGCTGCGCGCAAGCGAGACAGATCGCGTGGGCGCGCATTGCCCAGCGCTAATCGGGCAACGATACGCTCAACATCGCCTACAGCACGCAGCAGTGGCTGCAACTCCATATGCCAGGCTTGGTCGATGATGGTGCTAATGGCATTAAGACGAAGGTTGAGCTCCTTGCGACAGCGAATAGGGTTGTGAATGCGACGTTTCAATAACCGCGAGCCCATGGGGGTTGCGGTTTTGTCGAGCACGGCCGCGAGGGTGTTTTCCAGACCGCCACCAAGATTTTGCGTCAACTCAAGATTTTTGCGGGTGGCGCTGTCGAGTACCACGGCCTGCGTATCTTGCTCGAGACTAATGCCCTTAATATGGGGCAGGGCGGTACGTTGCGTGTCTTTGACATACTGTAATAGGCAACCAGCGGCAGTCAGTGCTAACTTTGCTTCATGAACACCAAAGCCAATCAAGTCTTGGGTGCCAAATTGCTGACATAATGCGGTAACGGCAGTATCTAAATCGAATTCCCATTCCGGACGCCGACGAGTGCCTTTAATATGCTCTATAAGCGCCATATCAGCAAAGGTTTCTGGATAGAGCAGTTCGGCCGGGTTAAGGCGTTGCAAAGTGGATTTAAATGCGTCATTGTCAGCACATTCAACGACATTAAAGCGTCCGGAATTGATATCTAAATAGGCAACGCCAAAACGGCCTTGTGGGTTTTTATACACACTGACTAATAAGTTGTCTTGACGCTCTTTTAATAGCGCTTCGTCGGTGATGGTGCCCGGGGTGACAATACGCACGACTTTGCGCTCAACCGGGCCTTTGCTGGTTGCCGGATCGCCCACTTGTTCGCAAATGGCCACCGATTCACCGAGCTGTACTAGGCGAGCGAGGTAGTTTTCCACCGCATGGTAGGGGACACCAGCCATGGGAATAGGCTCGCCGCCGGCTTTGCCACGATAGGTCTGTGATATATCAAGCAGCTCGGCGGAGCGAATGGCATCATCAAAAAACAGCTCATAAAAATCGCCCATACGATAAAACAGCAAAATATCGGGATGTTGCGCTTTTATTCGCAGGTATTGCTGCATCATCGGGGTTTGTTGTTTTATATTATCTTCACTGTAGAGATTTGCTGACATGCACGCACTCGAATAAGGATGGTTATGAATTTACAGCACCAGTCAACGAACAATACGAAAACCCTTGCTGCCCAGCTCGGCGCTATTCTAGCGGATAAGCAGATGATGATCACTACCGCTGAATCATGCACCGGGGGGGGCATTGCTTATGCCATTACCGATACCCCCGGCAGCTCGCGCTATTTTGCCGAAGCGATGGTGACTTATTCCAATGAAGCTAAGCACGAGCGCTTGGGCGTGAGCAAGCAAACATTGGCCGATTATGGCGCGGTAAGTGAACAAACCGTGCGTGAAATGGCTATTGGCGCAGCACAAGCCGCAGAGGCTGATGTGGCGGTGGTCACGTCAGGCATTGCCGGTCCCGACGGCGGCAGTGATGATAAACCGGTGGGACTGGTATGGTTTGCGGTGTTCTTTAATCAGCAGGTGAGCGTGCAACAGCAGGTATTCACCGGCGATCGCGCGTATGTGCGCGAGCAAGCAATAGCTCAAGCTCTGGCGATGACGGTAAAAATTATAGAATCTGCTTGATACTGTAATTCCATACAGTATACTAAGACACATTAAGCCAGCGTGTGGCACAGAACGATTTTGGAGAACAGCATGAACGATAACAAATCAAAAGCCTTAAGTGCAGCGGTTTCGCAAATTGAGCGTCAATTCGGTAAAGGCTCAATTATGAAGCTCGGTGATAGCCAGGCTTTGGATATTGAAGCCATTTCTACCGGCTCACTGGGAATCGATATCGCTCTAGGTATAGGTGGTTTGCCGACCGGGCGTGTTGTTGAAATTTATGGCCCAGAATCGTCAGGTAAAACAACCCTTACATTGCAAGTTATTGCTCAAGCTCAGCGCGATGGTAAAACCTGTGCTTTCGTCGATGCCGAGCATGCCCTAGACCCTGTCTACGCCGAAAAGCTGGGTGTTAACGTTGAAGAGCTACTGGTTTCGCAGCCGGATACTGGTGAGCAAGCGTTGGAAATTTGTGACATGCTAGTACGCTCAGGCGCGGTTGATGTGGTCATTGTTGACTCGGTAGCTGCACTGACACCAAAAGCTGAAATTGAAGGCGAAATGGGTGACAGCCACGTTGGCTTGCAAGCGCGTTTAATGTCACAGGCGCTGCGTAAGTTAACGGCAAATATCAAACGCTCAAACACCTTGTGTGTGTTTATCAACCAAATCCGTATGAAGATTGGTGTGATGTTTGGTAACCCTGAAACCACCACCGGTGGTAATGCCCTGAAGTTCTACTCGTCTGTACGTTTAGACATTCGCCGTATTGGTTCAGTGAAAGACGGTGATGAAGTGATCGGCAACGAGACCCGCGTCAAAGTAGTGAAAAACAAAGTGGCGCCGCCATTTAAGCAAGCCGAGTTTATCATCATGTATGGTGAAGGTATCTCCAAAGAAGGTGAGCTGATTGATTTAGGCGTGAAGCACAAGCTCATTGAAAAGTCCGGTGCTTGGTACAGCTACAACGGGTCTAAAGTCGGCCAAGGTAAATCTAACTCTATTAAGTTCTTAAAAGAGAATGTTGAGATTGCCAATGAGATTGAAGGTAAGCTACGGGAAATGTTGCTGCTTAAAGCAACCATTAAGCCTGAAGACGGTGAAACCAACCCGCTAGCTGCTGAAGCGCAGAGCGAGTAAGACTGCGAAGTACTGAATAAGAGTAAGCGAAACCAGCCTAAGGGCTGGTTTTTTTATGGCTGGAGTTTCATCGCTGGCACGCCTGCCATAAGTTTTAGCTAGGCTTTAAGACTAATAACCAGGCATAAAAAAACGCCAAACACAGAGTTTGGCGTTCTACTGTTTAACTAAGACAGGGAATTAAAGCTGCCAGTTAATAGAGAAGGCATAGTGACGCGGTGCACCGTAATAGCCCTGGGCCCAGTAAAGGCTGTGCAGGTACTTTTCATCGGTCACGTTGTTAACATTAAAGGTGGCACTGATGCGCTCAGTCACTTGGTAAGTGGCCACTAAATCAAGTAAGCCATACGCACCTTGTGTCGTCACTGTAGGAATAGTGCCATTGCTTTGCACTCGTGACGTTTTGGCTTGCCAGCGATAATTGGCACCAAAGCTTAAACCCTCAATTACAGGGACCTGATAATTCAGCGCCACTTTAACTTGGTCTTCTGGGGTGTAATCACGAACTAGCTTACCTTCATTGACGTCATCACCGGCTTCAATATCTACATGGCTGTAGCTGAAGCTAGCACTTAAGTCATCAGTGAGACGACCACTGAGTTCAAGCTCGTAGCCATCGCTATTGATCCCTTCAGCAGCGTAGTAAACCGTGTTGTCAGGAGTTGAAAGAGCGGTGTCAGGCAAGGCAATACCGTCTTGCAGAGCATCGAAAATAGCAAAAGTGGCAAACAACTGACCATCTAGCAACTGTGCTTTAATCCCCAGCTCTTTACTCTCACCGGTGATTGGGTCTAAAGCCATGCCGGTTTGATCTTGCTCTGATTGTGGCGCAAAGGTTTCAGTGTAGCTGGCATACACGGTGTAATTCTCTGCAAAGTCGTAGACAGCACCAATATAAGGAATAAACTCTTCTGAGCTGTTCACTTTGGAATTACCGTAAGATAGGCCCTCAGAATCCCACTCGGTATAACGACCGCCAGCAAGAATGGCTAGAGGCTCAGTGATTTTAAAGCGTGCCGACGCGTAAGCAGATTTTTGGTCAGCCTCGACTTTAGAGCCGTTATAAGCATCCTCGAGTGTTGGAATAGGTGCGTTACCTTCAAAATCCTCCAGTGGTGGCATCGCCGGGAAGCCATTGCCTGTGGTGTAGTCGTAAAGTGAACTATCTTGGTAGTTCATATCGGCGCTACTGACACCAAACACTAAGTTATGAGTTTGTCCAAACAGTGAGAAATCACCTGTGGCGTATAGATCATAAAGGTTTTGCTGATCTTTATAGTCGTATTCACTGGCGTAGCCGGTTAATCCCAGCCCGGTTTCAGCACTTGGGGTGCCGTAGACATAAAACAACTCGGAGTCTTGCTCATTGGTCATGTGCGCGTAGCGAGCGCGTATAAACCAAGAGGTGCCCAAACTTTGCTCAAGTTCAACAAAAATATGTTCGTTATCGTTATTCCAATAAGACCAATCAGCGGCCGTGCTTGTGGATACGTCGAAGTCAGTCGCCGTGCCATCATCATAAAACAGTGGCAAGGCTCCCCAAAGAGGGCTATCGGCATCTTTTGACTGACGAATATAATTCACTGATACCTTAGTGCTGTCAGTGAGCTGACCTTCATAGGCGATATAACCCAAGGTTAAATCTGTGGCGTAGCGGTCCAAGTAGGAGTCTGAGCGCTGCTTAGTGACCACTGCGCGCATTGCGTGGTTATCAGTTAAGGCGCCAGAAACATCCACCTCTAAACGGTTTTTATTCCACGAGCCAACAGATGCAGAGGCACTGGCTTGAGTCGTATAGGTAGGCTTTTTCAGGACCATGTTAACGGTCGCTGCAGGAGTCCCCGCGCCAGTCATAATACCGTTGGCACCACGGACAATCTCAATGCGATCGTAAATAGAGGTATCAAGGGTACCATGCACATCACCACCATCTTGAGGGATACCTAAACCATCAACTTGGAAGTTAGTGATATCAAAACCACGGGCTTTAAAGTAAGTACGGTCTGTTTCGATTTGCTCAACAGTGACACCCGGTGTTGACTCTAATACAGCGTTGATATCGTCCAGTGAAAAGTCATCCATTAATGCACGAGACACCACAGAGATAGATTGGGGCGTTTCTTTAATGGTGATGCCGAGTTTAGAAGCCGAGTCCGCTTGTTCGGTGATGTAGTTTTTATGGTGCTGACCATACACGGAAACACGTTCAATATCTTTGTCTTTTGCTTGCTCAGCAAAAGCTGAAGTACTCAGGGCAACGGCGCAAAGCGTTGCTATTTTACTTAAAGTGAAGCTTTTCTTAGACATAATCTTTTAGCACAGAGAGTTAAAAATCGTGCATAGACTAATCTAAGTGAGAATGATTTGCAAACACACTTTTGTTGCGAAAAATAAAAAGCCGCTCTCAATAAGCGGCCAAAAGTCATCCAATGTCTGCAGAGCAAGGCTCTCGTTTAAAGTTTAAGCCCTACTAAAACGCATATTTTGCAGAAAACTGTAAGCGGTCTAAGTCACCATCGGCGCCGCTTTCGGTTTCTCGCTCTGCGTGTTTAAACTCAACTCCGAAGGTGAGTTTCTTAACCGGCGAGTACAGTAAGTTGGCACTGTAACTGACGCTGCTTTCGGTAGGGTCGCCACTGAAGGCGAGTAAATCGGTATTGTTATCAGCGCTGAAGAACGAATAAAGGAAAGTCGATCTGAAGTGATTATTCCAATGGTGTTGATAGCCAATAAACCCTGAGGTTGAGTCAATCGCATCGAGTTCATCACCATCAAATACCGCACCATGGGCGACGTTAAGACCGACATAACGACCCAATCCTTTGCCTTGAGTCAGCATAAACTTAAGGTTGTCAGAGCCGAGATTCACGCGCCCTGAAACACTCAACCCAAACGAGGTTTCGTCTTCATCAAAGCCGTTTTGCTTGTATGTTAGCTGACGCGCCAACGCAGTAACAGCAATATGGCCCCAGTCCGCTTTGTGATTATAGCGGGCAGTGAAATCAGGCATGCTGGCATCGTCGGTTTCTACTCGAGCACCATTGACGGTGATAGAGCTTTCTGGGTTTTCGGCCGAAAATGCCCAATTACCCACGCTATAACGGACTTGTGCCTGGCGGGCGAACACCGTGCCCTCCGCTGGGCCAACGAAATCAAGTGTTTCTGGTAGCGCGCTGACGTTTTGGAAATTAGACCATGCTTGACCAAATAACCAGCCATCGTAGGTAATAAAGGCTTGGCGTAGACGCGGTGAGTAGGAGTTGGTGACACGTTCGTTGCCTCCAACAGAGCCGATAAAATCTAGCTCGATTTTAGTTTTTACTGTCTTTCCGTTACTCACTTTGGTACTGGTGCCAAAATTAAAACGAGATTGGCGGGCATGCATATCAAATACTGCATCGGTATCTGCGTCTGACCCGACGGGGGTGGTACTGGGAACATAAAAGTCACGGCCAATACTGTCGCCAGAAATGGTGCCAGCGGAGTAATCACTCCACATGGCATCAACTTTCACGTAGCCGCCATAGCTAATATCGGTGTCGCCAATCGTGGCCGCGTGAGCACTACCCACTACCGAGCCAAGCGCAGCGCACACCGCCATAAATGTTTTTGTTAGTCGTTTTTGTGTTGTCATAATGAAGTTGTCCTGTTGCAAGCTAGCTATGAAAACATGGTCGTTGCCATGATTTTGAGCAATTACCTATTGGTCTTACGACTAAGGTATAGCCGAACTCTGAGTATGTGGTTAGTTAACTTGCTGAGTGTAGGCAGGTTTGTGGCCAATTTGTGGGATTTCATACTAAGGTCTAATACTGAAACATTCAGCCCTGAGTAATGCTGTGAGCAAGCCTACAGGCAACAAAAGATATGGAGACGGTTATGTCACAGAGCATTTATCCGGTTTTTGATAACATCAAAAACAACGCACTAGTCGATAACGAAAAATACAAAGCACTATATCAGCAGTCCATAGATGACCCCGAGGGCTTCTGGGCCGAGCATGGTAAGCGTTTGCACTGGTATACCCCCTATACAAAGGTAAAAAATACCTCTTTTGATAAAGGCCATATCAGCATTAAGTGGTTCGAAGACGGGCAACTCAATGCATCATATAATTGTATTGATCGTCATTTAGAACACAAAGCCAATAAAACCGCATTGATTTGGGAAGGAGATGACCCGAGCCAAAGCGAGCATATTAGCTACCAGCAATTGCATGATGAGGTGTGTAAACTGGCTAATGGCCTGCGCAAACTAGGCGTTAGTAAGGGCGATCGTGTGGCTATTTATATGCCGATGACGCCGCAGGCTGTCTACGCGATGCAAGCATGCGCGCGTATTGGTGCCGTGCACTCGGTGGTGTTCGGTGGTTTTTCGCCTTCTGCAATCGCCGATCGTATCAACGACAGCGGCGCTAAAGTGGTGATCACCTCAGATGAAGGTCGCCGTGGCGGTGGCACCGTGCCATTGAAAGCCAATGTCGATGAGGCTGTGAGCCAAGAGTCAGTGACTACGGTCGAGCATGTTATTGTGCATCAACTTACCGGTGGTGACGTGCAGTGGCACAGTCACGACCTGTGGTGGCACGATTTAGTCGCCGATCAGCCTAGCCACTGCGAGCCAGAGGTGATGGACGCTGAAGATCCTTTATTTATTCTTTATACCTCGGGCTCCACGGGTCAGCCTAAAGGGGTCGTGCACTCTACTGGCGGTTATTTGGTGTATACCTCCATGACCCATGAATATGTATTCGATGTGCATGATGACGATGTCTACTGGTGTAGTGCTGATGTCGGCTGGATTACTGGTCACAGCTATATCGCTTATGGGCCTTTGGTTAATGGCTGTACACAAGTGATCTTTGAAGGTGTGCCGACCTACCCAAGTGCAGGGCGCATGGGGGAAGTAGTCGATAAGCATCAAGTGACGATTCTGTACACTGCGCCTACAGCCATTCGCGCGCTGATGGCAAAAGGCGATGAACCCACCGCCAGTTCAACACGCTCATCATTGCGGGTATTGGGTTCGGTGGGCGAGCCCATTAACCCAGAGGCCTGGGCATGGTATTACGAAAATATTGGTAATAGCCAATGTCCTATTGTGGATACTTGGTGGCAAACCGAAACTGGCGGCATCATGATCACGCCGCTGCCGGGTGCAACCGATATGAAGCCTGGCTCAGCGACACGACCTTTCTTTGGTATTGCCCCAGCACTTTACGATGCCGAGGGAAATAACCTTGAGGGTGCGGTTGACGGTAACCTTGTTATTCTCGATAGCTGGCCGTCGCAAGCACGCACGGTGTACGGCGATCATGAGCGTTTTGAGCAAACCTACTTCTCAGCCTATCCTGGGGTGTACTTCACCGGTGATGGTTGTCGTCGTGATGAAGATGGCTATTATTGGATCACCGGCCGCGTAGATGATGTACTTAATGTGTCAGGTCACCGCTTAGGTACCGCAGAAATTGAAAGTGCCTTGGTGGCGCACGAGGCTGTCGCCGAGGCTGCCGTGGTTGGTTATCCACATGACATTAAAGGGCAGGGGATTTACGTTTACATTACCCCAAATGATGGCGTGCAGGTTAGCGATGAATTGACTAAGGAAGTGCGGAACTGGGTGCGTAAAGAGCTTAGCCCCATTGCCTCTCCGGATATGATTCAATGGTCGCCGGGACTACCTAAAACCCGCTCAGGTAAAATTATGCGTCGTATTTTGCGTAAAATTGCTGCCAATGAGCACCAGCAATTAGGCGATACCTCGACGCTGGCGGATCCTGGCGTGGTGGACGATCTCATTGAAAACCGTCTAAATCGTTAATTAGGCGTTAAGAACTTGATTAACGAACGATTCTAAACGTAGACTATCGGCTGTCATCAAGCGATGACGGCCGATTTTTTTAGGAGCACAGCATGAGTCAGTTTTTAATCGCGGACGATCACCCATTATTTCGTGAAGCATTAAAAGGGGCACTGACAAAGCAGTTTACCCCCCTAGAAGTATTTGAATCTGATACCTTCGACAGTACCTTGGCGGTACTCGATGAGCAGCCAGAGCTAGACATTTTATTGCTGGATTTGCATATGCCCGGTAATGGCGATTTGTATGGCTTAATTCGCATCCGTGAAGATTATCCTGACCTTCCTATCGCTGTGGTTTCTGGCAGTGAAGATTTACACATAGTATCAAAAGTGATGGGCTACGGTGCCATGGGCTTTATTCCCAAATCATCTTCGGCACAGCAAATTGCTGATGCTATATCGCACATGTTGGAGGGCGATACCTGGCTGCCTGAGGAGATCAAAGACAAGGTTGAGGCGATCAGCGGTGAGGATAAAGAACTGGCGGCTCAGGTCGCTTCATTGACACCGCAACAGTATAGAGTGTTAAGCTATTTGCATGAAGGTTTATTGAATAAACAAATTGCTTATGAGTTGAATATTTCTGAGGCGACAGTGAAAGCGCACATTACGGCGATTTTCCGCAAGCTCGGTGTCTATAATCGTACCCAAGCGGTGTTAATTGCCTCAAAGCTACAGTTGGAGCCTCTTGAAAATCAAAGCGAATAATCGCCACTGGAGGAACTATGAGCGCAATTACGGATCTGCACACGTTGTTAGCTAATCTTGAGCCACAATTACAGCCCCAAGAGTATGTTTTTTGCTGTGTACCGGGGTTGTTATCTGATTATACTCAGCTTAACCCCCTTGCTGCGTTTAGTGAAAAAGAGGGTATGACACTGGTACTTGAGGCCAATGCGGCGCAACAAGCCGGTTTTGATAGTGCCGCCACCTACCGGCAAATCACCCTAAATGTTCATTCTGCTTTAGATGCTGTGGGCCTCAGTGCCGCCGTTGCGGACATCTTAGCCGCAGCGGATATCAGTGCCAACATTATCGCTGCGTTTTATCATGATCACGTGTTTGTTCCCAGCAACAAGGCCGAGCAGGCATTATCGGCACTGCAAGCGCTGAGCGCCGATAACCAGTAAAGCTTAGTCAAATACCACCGTTCGGTTACCATTTATGAAGAGCTTGTGCTCGGCTGCAAGCTCAAGTGCCTTACAAAATACCTGCTTCTCTACGTCGCGGCCTTTTTTAGCCATACTCAAGGCGCTGTCAGCGTGAGTCACCGGAGTGACCTGTTGCATAATAATGGGGCCTTCATCAAGTTCATCAGTAACAAAATGGGCTGTGGCGCCAATGATTTTAACGCCACGCTCAAACGCTTGATGGTATGGCTTAGCGCCAATGAAAGCAGGCAAGAAAGAGTGATGAATATTGATTATTCGGCCACTAAAACGGGCGACAAATTCGGGGCTAAGAATACGCATGTATTTGGCAAGGCCAATCATATCTGGGGCATACTCGGCGATTTTATCGCCAACTAAAGCATCATGCTCATCACGGCTTAGGCCCTCATGGCTAATACAGTGAAAAGGCACATTGAACCCAGCAGCTAAAGGCGCGAGGTCGGGGTAGTTGGCGATCACTGCCTGCACTTCAATATTTAATGCCTGCTCGAAGCACTTAAGCAACACACCACCAAGGCAGTGCGCTTCTTTGGTGGCCAGCAGTACCACCTTGGTTGCTTCACCGCCATGCAAGGAAAGCGTAGAACCACTGGGCAGCGATGCCTGCAATTCGGCTAGTAAATCAAGGTTATCAAAGTTTCCGTCCAGCTCAGTGCGCATAAAGAAACGCCCATGCTGCTTATCAACAAATTCGTTGTTGCGGGTAATATTCAGGTTATGCTCAAAACACAGCCCGGTAATCTTCGCGATTAACCCCTCTTCGTCGGGGCATTGCGCCAATAGTACTTTTTTCATTCCTCATTCCTAATGTGTGAACACATTAGGCATTATGCCCTAAAGAGAATGATTTAACAGTGCCTTTAACTTTGCGGGTTTTACTGGCTTAGAAAGATAGTGAACACCCGCTTCTTTCGCTTTTTGTTTTACTTCGTCATCGCGTACTGCGGTAATTAAAATAGCCGGTATGGGGCCACGCAGGGCGCGTATTTTTTCGATAAGACTTAAGCCGTCTTCATCATGACCAAGTTGATAGTCCATTAGAATCACATCGATAGCCCCCCCGTTTTGCACCCATTCGAGTGCTTGCTCGCCACTGGAGCAACCTTGGCTGTTGGCACCCCACTTATTTAGTAAGTGGGTCATGGCGGTGATGTTTTCAGCTTCGTCATCAACGACCAGTACATCATAATGAGCTTGTGCGCGGGCACCGGTGTGTTGCTCTGTAGGGCTGCTGATACGCTGTGCGTTGCCATAAGGAACTTCTACCTTAAAGCAGCTCCCTTGGCCTAAGGTGGAGCGCATTGTCAGCCGGTGTGAGAGAAGCTCTACCATGCGCTTGACAACGCCGAGGCCGAGGCCAACGCCTTTATTATCGCCAGACTCAACGCGATAAAAGTCGTCGAATATCTTTTGTTGTTCACGCTCGCCAATGCCCAGTCCGGTATCCCATACCTCAATACTTAAATGGTGTTTACGGCGACGACAAGCAATAAGCACCTTGCCGCGCTCGGTATATTTAACGGCATTAGAAAGTAGGTTTTGTAGAATTCGGCGTAAATAAGTGATGTCGCTATGAACCACATCATTGCGCGAGCGCAAGGTAATTTCGAGGCCCTTATCGGCGCATAAAATGGCGTATTCATTGACCAGCGGCGCTAATATATCATCGATATGAAAATGCTTCGGACTGGGGGTCATCGCGCCTTGGTCGAGTTTGGCAATATCGAGCAGGGCTGACATCAAATGTACGGTGCTATCGAGGCTATCGCCGAGTTTATCTAAGCTACTGGCGTTATGCGGGGTTAATGTTTGCTCATCAATAGCCGCAAGGTAGAGGCGCGCCGCATTCAGCGGCTGCAAAATGTCATGGCTGGCTAGAGCGAGAAAGCGGGTTTTACTGTCATTGGCGCGCTCAGCTTCTTGTTTGGCCGCTTTTAGGGCTTGCTCGGTTTGCTCCCTGCTGGCCATTTGTGTTTTCAGATCTTGGTTGATTGCGCGGATCTCTTGCGTGCGCGCTTCAATGCGATTCTCCAAGTCCGTGTTCACTTCTTCCAGTGCGTTTTGTGTTGCCATGTGTGCGGTAATATCCGAAAAACTGGTCACAAAACCACCGTCTGGCAGTGGGTTACCTATCATTTCATAGACCTGACCGCTGCGCCGATGGCGAATGAAGTGATGTGAGCTGCCATTACGCAGGTGGCGGACGCGCTTTTCCACATGATGCTCAATTTCCCCCGGGCCGCACTCGCCACGTTGCGCATTGTAGCGAATCACTTCTTCAATCGGTTGGCCCTGTTGTAAGAAACCTTCGGGATAGTTAAACATTTCGGCATAACGCTTGTTCCACGCGACTAAATTTAAGTCTTTATCGACCACTGAGATGCCATGACTGAGGTTCTCTAAAGAGGTAAAGAGTAAGTTTTGGTTAAACCGCAACGCCTGGGTGGTTTCATCAAAGAAGTTGACCACCTCCTCAAAGGCTAATTGCTTACCGCTGGCCACCGTTTGTATCAATGCTTGCGCCGACGATGCCCCCAGTACCCCGGTAAGAGCGCGCTCACAATAAGCGATAAATTCGTTAGAGGGTTGGGCATTATTGTCATTGAGCTCGTCGTTGGCTTGGTAGTGGCTTAATACTTGGCTACTGCGCTGGGCGCCTAAAAAGGTTTGCAGCAGCACCTTAAAGTCATAAATCGTGGCATTAACGTGTTTGTTTAGTCGCTTGGCGAAGTTAAGCTGCTCTTTGGGGTTCACAAAAGCGGCGGCCTGAATACGGTCTATCAATCGCTCCTGAGCTCCAAGAGAGAAGCTGATATAACAACAGATGTTAGCGAATAGCGCTATCAACGTTCCTTGAGTAATCAATTCTTGCTGCGCGGTGCTATCTAACACTGTGGGAGTGTTCATAATGGGCAGCATTAAAAACAGCATCCAGCAGATCACCCCGGCAGTCAGCCCAGCATACACGCCATATGCATGGCCTCGGCGCCAGTATAAGCCGCCAACAATAGCCGGAAGCAACTGAGTTACCAACGAAAAAGCAACCAACCCCATAGACGCTAACGTTTCGCCGTGACCAAATACTTGTTGGTACAGGTAGGAAAGCAGCAGGATGGCGGCAATAGTAAAGCGCCTGACTAACAAGATGCGGGCACGATAACTGCGGTTAATCTGGTTGCGGCGAAACTTACGCTTGAGTATCAGTGGCAGCACCACATCGTTAGACACCATGGTGCTTAGGGTCAGTGTCGCCACTACAATCATTGCGGTCGCGGCCGATAGTCCACCGATAAACACGAAGGTAGTGAGTAACCAGTGTCCAGTACTTAACGGAAAGGCGAGAACAAAGCTATCAGCACTGTGCCCGTGGCCGATTTGCGGCATGATGGCGGCGCTAGCGATGGGTAGGATCATGGCGCCAATAAGCAAAAGGTAAAGAGGAAAAGCCCAGCGTGCGGTCTTTAAATGACGGATATCCTGATTATCAACCACGGTGACATGGAACTGACGTGGCAAGCAAATGATTGCAGCGGCGGCCATCAAGGTTTGACCGATAAAGCCAAAGCTGAGCATATCGGAGCTTTGCCAATGCTGCCAGATTGCGTCAAGGGAGACAGAACCGGGCAACGAATAAAGGGTATACACCGCAAGGCCTGCAACGAAAATGAGTGCCAGCAACTTTATCAAGGATTCAAACGCCACCGCGAGCATCAGTCCCGAGCGGTACTCGGTGACATCGACCTTGCGGGTACCAAAGAAAATGGCAAAAACGGCCATGATTAGCGCACCACTAAGCGCCAGTATAGTGCCGGATACCTGAGCCCCGCCGGGGAGTAACAAAAAGCTGCTGGAAAGTGCTTTGAGTTGCAACGCAATGTAAGGAATGGTGGCCATCAGCGCGATAAACGTGACTAAAATAGCGCTCAGTTGGCGCTTGCCATAGCGCGCAGAGATAAAATCGGCAATGGTGGTGATATTTTGTTTTTTACTGACCAATACCAGTTTGCGTAAAAAGCCCTGACAGAAAATAAACAATAACGCCGGGCCCAGCAAAATAGGCAGGTAGCTCCAACCGCTGCTTGCCGCTGTGCCCACTGAGCCATAATAAGTCCACGAGGTGCAATAAATCCCCAAAGACAGTGCGTACACAAAGGGGTGGTGACTAATGTATTTGGCCCAAGGCGTGGTTTTGTCGCCCCAATTTGCCAGCCAAAAAAGCAAAGAGATGTACACCAAGGATACGAAGATAAGAGCGAGGGTCATAAGCCGCAGCGTTATTGTTATTAGTAGCAAATACCATAGCAAACCCACAGCCTATTTAGCAGTGATTTTTAAGTGCTCAGTGCATGCGACTTAAGGTTATTAGACTAATGTATTAAGCCCTTGTTCACCTTCGAAAAACGTCCTGACTTTATCTGCATTAAAATCTAACTTAATGAAATTTATAGCTTTATTTGAAATGATGTTCTCGATGTTATTGACGTTAAGTTTTTGTTACGACTAAGGTCTGAATTTCCTCTGGCGCTGGCGTTGCTAGATTCAAAAGTGATGATAACAACCAGTCATACTTTTAGTGTGACGTGAAGGGGATACAAAAATGGCTTTTAAAGATGCAGATCACGCTAAAGCCTATTGGAACGAAAACCTCAGTCTAGTGTTTAAATTGCTAGTGGTGTGGTTCGTGGTTTCATTTGGCTGTGGCATTTTGCTAGTCGACGTACTCAATGAGGTGCGTTTCTTCGGGTTTAAACTGGGTTTTTGGTTCTCGCAACAGGGCGCCATTTATACCTTTGTGGTTCTTATTTTTGTCTACGCACACAAAATGAATGCGTTAGATAAAAAATACGGCGTAGACGAATAAGGAGCGCAGTGATGGATGTTCAAACGTTAACTTTTTTAATTGTTGGCCTTAGCTTTGCCATGTACATCGGTATTGCTATTTGGGCTCGAGCGGGCTCAACCAACGACTTCTATGTAGCTGGGGGCGGCGTACCACCTTTGGCAAACGGAATGGCAACCGCTGCAGATTGGATGAGTGCTGCGTCGTTTATCTCCATGGCGGGGATTATTTCTTTCGCCGGTTATGATGGTGGCGTGTATCTAATGGGCTGGACCGGCGGTTATGTGTTACTTGCGCTGTGCCTTGCGCCTTATCTTCGTAAGTTCGGTAAGTTTACCGTGCCGGACTTTATTGGCGATCGCTATTACTCACAAGCGGCGCGTATGGTGGCCATCTTCTGCGCTATCTTCATCTGCTTTACTTATATCGCAGGGCAAATGCGTGGTGTGGGCGTAGTGTTCTCACGCTTCCTTGAAGTAGACATTGAAACTGGCGTCTACATTGGTATGGTGATTGTGTTCTTCTATGCCGTATTAGGCGGTATGAAAGGCATCACTTACACCCAAGTAGCGCAGTACTGTGTACTTGTTTTTGCTTATTTGGTTCCGGCAATCTTTATCTCGTTGATGATGACTGGTCACTTGCTGCCACAAACTGGCTTTGGGGCGACACTGAGTGATGGCTCGGGAGCTTATATGCTCGATAAACTCGATGGCCTCAGTACCGAGCTCGGGTTTGCGCAATACACCGAAGGCTCCAAGAGCATGATTGATGTGTTCGCTATTACCGGCGCCTTAATGGTTGGTACTGCGGGCTTGCCTCATGTAATTGTTCGCTTCTTCACTGTACCCCGAGTGCGTGACACCCGTATCTCTGCGGCTTGGACTTTAGTGTTCATTGCCATCGTGTATACCACGGCACCGGCAGTTGCGTCTTTCGCGCGTGTTAATATGATTGACACTATCAATGGCAAAGATGGCAGCGGAACGCTCTACAGCGAAGCCCCAACGTGGATTAAAAACTGGGAAAAAACCGGCTTAATCACGTTCAATGACAAAAATGATGACGGCCGCATGCACTACTCAGCAGGGGATGTTAACGACCCAAGCAATGCCAACGAGGTGAGTGTCGATCGCGACATTATGGTGCTTGCTAACCCAGAGATCGCCGATTTACCGGCCTGGGTTATCGCCTTGGTTGCAGCCGGTGGTATTGCTGCGGCATTGTCGACCACTGCGGGTTTATTATTGGTCATTTCAACCTCGGTGTCCCATGACTTGTTGAAGCGTACTTTGAAGCCAAATATCAGCGACAAGCAAGAGCTACTGGCAGCGCGGTTAGCGGCAATGGTGGCCATAGGCATCTCCGCTTACTTTGGCATCAACCCGCCCGGGTTCGTGGCATCGGTGGTGGCCTTCGCCTTCGGCTTGGCAGCGGCCAGCTTCTTCCCTGCGATTATCATGGGCATTTTCTCTAAGCGCATGAATAAAGAAGGGGCGATTGCCGGTATGGTAACGGGCATCGGCTTTACCGCTGCGTACATCATCTACTTCAAGTTTATCAGCCCCGACCTAAATAGCGCCGAGCATTGGCTGTTCGGTATCTCCCCAGAGGGCATTGGTTTGCTCGGTATGGTGGTGAACTTTGTGGTCGCCGTTGTCGTTCAGCGTATGACTGCTGAGACACCAGAAGAGATTCGTGAGATGGTCGAGGGGATCCGTAACCCGAAAGGATCAGGTACCGCTCACGCGCACTAATGTGTGAAGCACACAAACAAGCCCGGCCTTAGACCAAGGTCGGGCTTTTTTTGTCGCTGTTTTCGGCCTAGATTTAAGCTATATGCAGGATGCGGTGTTTTTCTATGGTTGGCCAACACGCTGATAAATAGGTAGACACAGCAGTGATCAGTTGAGGTGTGGATAGTGAGCCCACAGCATCAAGATATTATCGATTTTGTCATTGAACAGGCCCGTTTAATACGTTAGAGCGCTCTGCCTGTGAATACTTTTGTCATCACCTTGAAGTTATTTATGTCACGCGAGAGAACCAGCATCAGTGGCTTGATTCTGACGACCCAAAACTCTTTCTTATTCGCAGCGGTAGCCTAGAAATCGTCGCTCCAAGTGGAGAGGCGGTCGCGCGCTTAAGTGCGGGTGATTACTTCGGCTATCCGTCGCTACTCAGCGGTGAGGCCATTAAAAACCGTATCGAGATAAAGCAGGAAGCTTTGGTGTATATTCTCAGCCAGTCCAGTTTTGATTATTTGCGCCACGAATATAAGCCCTTTGAGCAGTACTTTGTCCGTGCACACTCGAATCGTCTATTGTCATCGAAATACCAACACCACAGTGATAGCTGGTCAGAACGTAAAATAGCCGAACTGATGACTCGCCAAGCCGTTACTCTGGGCCCTGAAGCCAGTATTAGGCAATGCGCCCAACTGATGAGTGACCAGCGAGTGTCATCGATTATGGTAACCCACAGCGAAGACACCAAGTTGCTCGGCGTGGTCACCGACCGCGACTTGCGCACTCGAGTTCTGGCAGCGGGGGTGGACCCTGAGCAACCTTTGCAAGCCATTATGACCGCCCACCCGAAATACATTTTCGAAAATAACCGGGTATTTTCGGCTATGCATTTAATGCTCAAGCACAATATTCACCATTTGCCGGTGCTGAACGAGGCGCATCAGCCGGTGGGCATGGTGACCGCGACCGACTTGTTACGGCAGCAAAAAAGCGATCCCGTGCAGCTCATTGGTCGCATTTATAAAGCGGCGGGGGTTGCCGATTTAAAACGTTATGCCAGCGAGGTGCCAAGTTTACTCGATAGCTTTGCTTATCATATCGAAGACACCACCTTGGTGGGTAAGCTACTCAGTGGTATTAGTGATGCGTTGACCACGCGATTGATTCAATTATACCAACAACGCCATGGCGATGCGCCTAAGCGTTTTAGCTGGATTTGCTTCGGCTCACAAGCGCGGGAAGAACAAACGCTGCACTCTGATCAAGATAATGGTTTGCTGTTACCCGACCAATTGAGCGATGCTGAGGCTGATTATTTTCGCGGCATGGGCGAGTTTGTGTGTGAGCAGCTCGATGTTTGCGGCATTGTCCGCTGCCCAGGGAACATCATGGCCAGTAATCCGCAATGTCGGCTATCGATATCGGCCTGGTTAGAAAAGTTTGCTCGCTGGCTCGGTAGTCCCACGCCCGAGGCCATGCTCAACTGTAAAATCTTCTTTGATATTCGCTTTATCACCGGCTCCAGTGATTTGTTTGCGGCATTTACAACGTCGCTTGGCAAGCAAAACCGCGATCAGCTTTTTTACCGGGCTCTGGCCAGTGAGCTGAACCAAAATTCGGTGCCTATCGGCCTGTTCCATCAACTAAAAACGCAAACCGACGCCCAGCATCACAAGTTTATCGACCTGAAAAAGCGCGGTATTGTGATTATTAACGACATTGTTCGCCTGTATGCACTGCAAGAGGGTATCCGCAGTGCCAATACCCTAGAGCGCTTGGATGCGCTGATAAAAACTCGGCAGTTATCGAAAAAAGACATTTTTGATTTAAAAGACTGCTGGCGCTATTTAACGCAATTGCGTCTTAAAGCTCAGCTGGATAAAGAGCCGGTGCCGAGTAACTGTATTAATCCCGATACCTTAACGTCGCTCGAGCGCCACCAACTTAAGGAGGCATTTTACTTGGTGCGCCAAGCCCAGCAGGCGGCGAGTTTTAAGTTCGCACGAGGGAGTTTGTAATTATGACCCACGCGTGGTGGCAAAAGCTCAAAGCGATGTTTGGCCAAGACCATTTTGGCTTTGCCGATAGTTGGCATCGTCATCGATATGTGGTGGTGGATTTAGAGCTAACAGGGTTAAACCCTAAGGAGCATGAAATTGTATCCATGGCGTGGGTGGTGATCGAAAATCAACGTATTTGCCCGCGCCAAAGTGCCCATATGTTACACAGTGGGGTGTCGCAGCTAGCGCAATCGCCTATTTATCACGGTATCACCGCGTCGCGTTTAATCAGCGAGGGCGATTCCATGGCGGCGATACTGACCGCTTTTGATGCTGTCTGCGAAGACAGTATTTTAGTGTTCCATAATGCTTTGCTCGATGAGCGTTTTTTGCGTTGCGCTTACAAACAGCAGGGGCAAAAGTTTCGTTACTTGACGTTGGATACCCTGAAAATTGAGCAACGCCGTTTAGCGCGGCAGGGCACGGAAGTGGCGCTTGATGCATTATCGCTCAGTGCCTGTCGGCGTCGCTACCAGTTGCCGGTTTATCGGGAACACAATGCGTTGAGCGATGCGTTGGCCACTGCGGAACTGTTTCTTGCCCAAGTTAATCACATGAGTCGGCAGCAAAGGCTGCCGCTCAGCGCGTTGATTACTGCTGGTTAATTAAAGGTAGTTCGGCTTGTTGCCATTTTAAGAAATCACCCTCTAAGTGGTATAGCTGGGTAAAGCCTTGCTTTTTGAGCGCCTCCAGAGCAATACCTGCGCGACGACCACTGCGACAATACACCACAATGGCTGTGTCTTTGTTGAGTGTGGCGCCATTTTCAACAATCTCGCTATGGGGGATGTTTACCGCACCTTTGATATGTCCTTGCTGATACTCTTGTTTTGAGCGCACATCAAGCAGCGTCATTGGCGTGGCACTGAACCTATCCGCCATCAGTTGTTGCTGCGTAACCGTCTGTGCTGACTCAGCGTGCAGTGCGGGTGCAAAAACGAGGGTGCACAAGACGAAGGCCAGCGATACCCCGAATGCAGTGAGTTGTGATGCGATTGTTTTTATCATAATAGCCCCTGTTGTTGGCGTGATTAGTTGTTTACAAAGCGATGACACCAAGTGTGTATGACCTATTCCACTTCGGCACAACGCGTATCGTTAAGGGTGATCATAGTCGCGAGCATCCACTGGCTGCAAGGTTTTCAGCTCCCCGCCAGCACAATCACCATTTATGTATACGGCTACCACCACCGTGTTGAGCACATGTTTCCCTTGATTAGCCATCGCTTGGTATTGTTGTTTCGTGTTAATATAGCCCCATTTAAAAGCATATAGCGGCTGATTCTGAGCAGCGGCTTGTTATACTATCACAGTTGTTTTTTATAAAAGAGTGAGTCGTCGTGGCTGAAGTAAGAGCTAGGGTCCAATTAAATGTGGGCAAAAACAGTGATATCCCGGCAGAAATTGTCTCATTTTCTGGGCTAAAAGATGGCCAAGAGCATGTTGCACTAATTTTTAATGAGGCGGACAAGCATCAACAGACACCGCTTATTCGCATGCACTCTGAGTGTTTAACCGGCGACGTTTTCCACTCCAGTCGTTGTGACTGCGGTGAGCAGCTCAATGAAAGTATCGAATTAATGCACCAACAGGGCGGAATATTGTTATACCTGCGTCAAGAGGGGCGAGGCATAGGGTTGTACAATAAGCTCGACGCCTATGTTTTACAGTCTCAAGGTATGAACACCTATGAAGCCAACAACCACTTGGGCTTTGCTGATGATTTGCGTGAGTTTTCCGATGCGGTACTCATGCTTAAGGCGTTGGCTGTGACGCAGGTCAAACTGATGACCAATAACCCTAAAAAACTCAGTGCGTTAGCTGATAATGGCATTGATGTGAAAGCTGTCGTGGGCACGTCGGCGCATATTAAGGTGGGCTTAACGGGAAACCAAGCATACTTAGAAACCAAAATTAAGCATGGCTCGCACATGCTCGATATCAAAAAAATACAAAAACCATAAAGCACGACGCAAAGAAAGAGGAAACGCAGTCATCATGGCTATAGAAATTCGCGTACATAGCGCCAAAGCCGGCGGGCGCTGGATAAAGCAGGGATTGGATATCTTTGCCAAGCAGCCTTTCACTTTTATGTTTATGTACCTGCTCATTGCTGTTTTAGGGTTAGTTGGGCTGGTGGTACCGCTGTTGAAAATTCCAGCAGCACTGGCGACGCCTTTTCTAATGGCTGGTTTTTATCAGTCAGCACTTGCGCGTCAGCAGGGGAAAAACGTTGCCTTTGCTGACATCATCGATGTATTTTCACAAAAAGGCCGACGTATGGGCTTGTTCCGGGTCGGCTTGTACCAAATGGGTGCGGGGATCTTACTAGGCTTGCTAGCTAGCGTGTTATTTGCGGATATGGCTGCGGTGGTGAGTGACCCGAACATGAACCCAGAGCAGGCGCTACAGCTATTAGCACAAAGCCTGTCATTTCCTTCGTTAGCCTTGTTTTTGGTAATAACCAGTATTTACCTGTGCGCCTTTGCATTTGCCATACCATTAGTGTTTTTTGGCGGCCACACGTCGATGTGGGCGGTGATGAAAGCCAGCTTGATGGCGTTTTATCATAATGCCGCAGCGATGACGGTGTACGGACTTATTATGGGTGTTTTGATGCTGTTGTGTGCAGTATTGTCCTTTATTCCTCTTCTGGTTCTAATGCCGATTTGCTACATTAGCCTTCTGGTGGCGTTTCAGGCGATTTTTGCGCCGCAACTGGGCGAGCAGGATGCACCCACAGCGAAGCATGTTAATGCCATTAGCGACACCACCGACAATGGTCGGTTTGACGCCTAATGGACGATAGCGAAAAGCAAAAGCAAAAAAATTACGTTCTGTGGCTGTTAGGAAGACAGGACTACAGTCGCAAAGAGTTAGAGCGCAAGTTAAGCCAGCGCCAAGTGCCGCAGGCGTTTAGCTGCGAATTACTGGACTGGTGTGAGCAACATGGGTTCTTAGATGACAACCGGTTTTGTGCCGGTTTTGTCCGTCGCGCTGCGGACAAGCGCCATGGCCCGCGACGCATTATGGCTGATGCGCAGCAAAAGGGGCTGGCAAAAGAGCAAGTTAGCGAAGCCATCGATGCCTTAGACATAGATTGGTTTGAACTCGCTCTAGAAGCTTATACCCGGAAGTTCCGGACAACAGATAAACAATTAGATTACAAAGAAAAAGCTAAGCGCATGCGTTATTTAACAGCGCGTGGGTTTGACTACCAACAGATAGAATTTGCACTTGCAAGTGAAGCGAATGACGAGTGAGAAAAACGCAATGCAGCATTTGACGACCGCACAGCTAAGACAAAAGTTCTTAGACTATTTTGCCAAGCACCAACACCAAATTGTGCCTTCGGCTTCATTAATCCCTGGTACTGATCCAACGTTGTTGTTTAACAACGCCGGCATGGTGCCTTTTAAAGACGTATTTTTGGGCGCAGAGAAGCGCCCCTATACGCGAGCGACCAGCGCCCAACGTTGTGTCCGCGCAGGTGGTAAACACAACGACTTAGAAAATGTTGGTTACACTGCCCGTCACCATACCTTTTTTGAAATGCTCGGTAACTTTAGCTTTGGCGATTATTTCAAAGAGCAAGCTATTCAATTTGCCTGGACTTTTTTGACCGAAGAACTCGGTTTGCCTAAAGAGAAACTTTGGGTGACGGTGTTTACCGAAGATGATGAAGCCGCCGATATTTGGATTAACAAAATTGGCGTGCCAGCTGATCGCGTCTCTCGCATTGGTGAAAAAGATAACTTCTGGTCCATGGGCGATACCGGTCCATGTGGTCCGTGCTCGGAAATTTTCTACGATCATGGTGAAGAAGTCTGGGGCGGTCCACCAGGGACGCCAGAAGAAGATGGCGACCGTTATATTGAGATTTGGAACTTGGTTTTCATGCAATATAACCGTCATGCCGATGGCACGATGGAAGCCTTACCTAACCCATCTATTGATACAGGCATGGGTCTTGAGCGTATCGCCGCCATTATGCAGGGCGTGCATTCAAACTATGAAATTGACCTATTCCAAGCGTTAATCCAAGCGGCAGCAAAAGTGACGAATGCGCAGGATTTAGAAGATAAATCATTGCGGGTTATTGCCGACCATATCCGTTCGTGTGCGTTTTTGGTGCTAGATGGTGTCATGCCTTCGAATGAAGGACGCGGTTACGTGTTGCGTCGTATTATTCGTCGCGCTGTGCGCCACGGCAACAAACTGGGGGCAAAAGGCACCTTCTTCCACCAACTGGTTGGTGCGCTGATTGAACAGATGGGGGATGCATACCCTGAGCTTGCCAAACACCAGAGCATTATTGAAAAAGTACTGCGTATTGAAGAAGAGCAATTTGGCAAAACTCTAGAACGCGGCTTGGCTATTTTGGAAGAACATCTAAGCGCCCTAGAAGGCAATGTTATTCCCGGCGATGTGGTATTCAAGCTCTATGATACCTATGGCTTTCCAGCGGACTTAACCGCTGATGTCGCTCGTGAACGTTTTATGACCATTGATGAGCGTGGTTTCCAGCAGTGTATGGATGTGCAACGTAAAAAAGCACAACAAGCTGGCAAGTTTGGCGCTGATTACAACACGCAACTGCGCTCTGATAAGTCGAGCGACTTCAAGGGTTATGAAGCCGAGCATTACAGCGGCACAGTGGTCGAGTTGTTCGCTGCTGGCGATAAGGTATCGGTATTGGAAGATGGTCAAGAAGGTATCGTGATACTTGATCGTACGCCATTTTATGCTGAGTCAGGCGGTCAGGTGGGTGACACCGGCGTGCTGAAAGCCGGTAATGGAGAGTTTATTGTTACCGATACACAAAAACTTGGCAATGCCATTGCGCACTACGGCAAAGTAAGTGGGCAAATGGGGGTGAACGATAAAGTGGATGCGCGTATCGATGCTGAGCGCCGTGACCGCATTAAGAAAAACCACACTGCAACCCACCTTATCCACGAAGCGTTGCGCCAAGAGTTGGGTGAGCATGTAAACCAAAAAGGCTCCTTGGTTGAGCCTGATCGTATGCGTTTTGATTTCTCTCATTTTGAGGGTGTCACGCGTGAGCAACTACAACGCATCGAACAACAAGTGAATATTGAAATTCGTCGTAATTTTGCTTTGCAAACTGAACTGATGGCCATTGATGAGGCAAAAGCAAAGGGCGCTAT
The DNA here is from genome assembly GCF_008808095.1 of Pseudoalteromonas ruthenica. Classification (NCBI taxonomy): domain Bacteria; kingdom Pseudomonadati; phylum Pseudomonadota; class Gammaproteobacteria; order Alteromonadales; family Pseudoalteromonadaceae; genus Pseudoalteromonas; species Pseudoalteromonas ruthenica. The sequence goes on from NZ_CP023396.1 coordinate 283,927, forward strand.
GGCGTTATTCGGCGAGAAATATGACGATGAAGTACGTGTCGTGAGCATTGGCGACTACTCTATCGAGCTGTGTGGTGGTACCCACGTGCAGCGCACTGGCGACATCGGTTTATTTAAAATCGTCTCAGAGGCAGGTATTGCCGCTGGTGTACGCCGTATTGAAGCGGTCACCGGTGATGATGCATTGAATTATGTTGCTGAGCAAGAGAACAAACTGGCGCAAATAGCGGCATTACTCAAAGCGGATAATGCCTCGGTGCTTGATAAAGTATCGGGTTTAATTGAACGTAGTAAAGGCCTTGAAAAGCAGGTGGCGCAGCTTAATGACAAGCTCGCCAGTGCAGCGGGCGCCTCGTTGCTTGATAGTGCTATTGATGTAAACGGCGTTAAGCTGCTTGTGGCGAACGTTGCTGGCACCGAGAGCAAAGCGCTGCGTGGTATGGTTGATGACCTGAAGAACAAAATGGGTTCAGGCATTATTGCTTTAGGCGTTGCCAACGGCGAAAAAGTCAGTTTAATTGCTGGCGTCACCAAAGATCTTACTGGTCAGTTTAAAGCCGGAGAGTTGGTTAACCATATGGCGGCACAAGTTGGTGGTAAAGGTGGCGGTCGCCCTGATATGGCACAAGCCGGTGGCTCGCAACCAGAGCACTTAGATAGCGCACTGGCCAGTGTTCAAGCATGGGTGAGTGAACGTGGATAAACAACAGGCGCGTATTTATTCGTGGCACTGTTAGTTCAAAAGTTTGGCGGCACCTCGGTAGGCTCGATTGAGCGTATTGAGGCCGTCGCCGATATCATTATTCGCCAACGTCAGCAGGGCCACCACATTGTGGCTGTGGTGTCAGCAATGTCAGGCGAAACCAATCGATTATTAGCGTTAGCTGAGCAAGTTGATAGCTCCCCCAGTCCTCGTGAACTTGATGCATTAGTCAGTACCGGAGAGCAAGTAAGTGCCAGTCTTCTAGCGATGGCACTGATCCGCCGAGGCTACCCCGCCATCAGCCTGTTGGGCGATCAACTGGGTATTCGCACCGACAACCTCTTTACCAAAGCACGTATCAATGACATCAACAGTGCCCGCTTACGTCAAGAAATTGAACATGGTCGCATTGTTATCGCAGCAGGGTTTCAAGGCCGTGATTTGGAGGGAAATATTACCACTCTGGGGCGCGGCGGTAGCGACACTTCGGCAGTGGCCATTGCCGCTGCGATAAATGCTCAAGAATGTCAGATCTATACCGACGTTGACGGCGTATATACGACTGATCCTCGTATCGAACCTGGGGCATGGAAGCTGTCGAGCGTGTCAGTGCAGGTCATGCTAGAGATGGCTAGTTTAGGCGCGAAGGTATTGCATATTCGTGCAGTGGAAGCCGCTGCGCATTATAAAATGCCATTGCGGGTGTTATCTAGCTTTAGTGTTGGGGAAGGAACGCGCGTTGATTACGAGGATGAAGGTATGCAACAACAGACTGTTTCGGGAATTGCCTCCAAGCGTGAGCAAGCGCTTATCTTTATAAATGACTGCTCAAACGATGGTTCTACTTTAGCAAATATAGTGGAACTCTTGGCTGAAAAAGGCATCGAAATAGACATGATTAACCAAGTTAATCAAAAAGTTGGAAAAGTAGACTATGCTATAAGTGTACCCAGCTTAGATTTGCAACAAGCAATGAGTTTATTGCAAGAAAGTGATGCTTTAAGCGGGGCCAAAATAGATAGTCGTGACGACCTCGCCATGTTGTCTATAGTTGGCGCAGGGATAAAAACGAACACGCCAATTACGGGGCGATTTTTTCGCGTGTTAGCCGATGAAAATATAGATGTAGTCGTCGCTAGCTCAGGAGAAATAAAGCTTTCAGTTCTTATTGAACGAAAGTACTTGGAATTGGGCGTACGTGCATTACATGCGGCTTTTTTAACGGCAAGTGAATAATCGCTTTTAAGTTTTACTTACTTTTAGAGTGATTATTCTTTAGAATGCCGGAGACGGAATTTTTTACTAATTTGGAACTATGGGAGCAAGCGAATGCTAATTCTTACTCGTCGAGTTGGTGAAACCTTAATGATTGGTGATGAAGTCACAGTGACTGTTTTAGGCGTTAAGGGTAACCAAGTGCGTATCGGTGTGAATGCACCAAAGGATGTGTCTGTTCACCGCGAAGAGATTTACATGCGAATCCAAGCCGAAAAATCGGACTCAAATCCGGGCAACGCATAAATAAACGAATTCATACAAGCCACTATCAAGTGGCTTTATTTTTATCAAAGATAAATGCAATCACTTCCTCATTGAGCACTCGTGCGGGAAAATAGTGCCTAGCTCCTTTATCGGTGACAATAATTATTCCCTTCTGCGTACTCAATACCTCTTTAATTTGTGGCCATGAGTATTGCTTCTTATGGGCATTAATCTCGGTACTAATTCCTTGCTCATCAACCCGTAGCGTCACTTCATTTCCAGCAGCTCTTGTTAATCGCTGTCGTGCCACCCACCAAGGTTGCTGATATTTGTAGGCAACCACTTCTAAAATAGCTAAAGCAAACAAAAAATAACCAAGGTAGTTATTTTGCAACTTAAACATGCTAAAAAGAGCAAGTCCTACGAGTAAGAGCACCAGTGGATATTTGAGTTGGCGGCGATGGCTGAAGGGCAAAGACTGCTCAAAGCTTTCGTGGTAGTAGTCTTTATCTAAAATATAGCTAGTGTGGTAATTCATAGTACTCGTTATACGAACTTGATTAATATAGAGGCAGGTATGCGCGCGATTTTTATGGCATTAACGGCCGCGCTTTTCAGCGCTACGGTTGGCGCCCAACACCAATTTTTGGTCTTTGGCGATATGCCATATTCCCCTATCGATGAAGCGCTGCTCACCCCACCTGCAGGGCCATTATATCAAGGCGTGCGGCAAACCCCACATCATTTTATTGTCCACGTCGGTGATATTAAGGCTGGAGCTGTCGCTTGTACCGATCATGTTCTGCGCGGCAACTACCAGCTGTTATCTAATCTTAGTGAGCGGCCCTTTGTCTACACACCGGGTGACAATGATTGGACCGACTGCGATAGGAAAGGGCTTAGCACACGCTATGATGAGCTAGAGAGGCTAAGCTTTATACGGAAAGAATTCGCTGTTCATACAGTCGCCTTGCACGATTATGAACGCCAGCCTGAGCTGCCCGAAAACCAGGCTTGGCGTATAGAGCAAGTGCAGTACCTAACTGTGCATGTGGTAGGTACCAATAATGGTCGTGCGCAAATTCTTAAGTCTGATAAAAAACAAGCGCTGCAGGCTGTTAAAAAGCGAGATCAGCATAATATTCAATGGCTAAAACGCCATGCTGATAAAGACCTAACCGCCATGGTTGTCTTTTTTCAAGCGGATATCTTTCGCTCAAGTAGCGATCAGGGAGTGTGCAGTGACAATAACCGAAAATGTGATGGCTTTGCTGTCTATCGTCAGTACTTAGATAAGCTCGCTCAACACAGTGATTATCCTATTTTAGTGGTGCATGGCGATACCAGTGAATTTTGTTTTTCACAGCGTCAGTCGCAGCTTTGGCATCTTAATGCACCTGGCGATTTTCAGGTTTTAGATATTGCTCATGTAACCGTTAATGTAGATTCAGCACAGCCTTTTCAGGTGTCCCCCTTGTTGACAACTAGCGCTATTCCTCGCTGTGAAGATGACGGTTAGCTACTGCGGCAGGTAAGCATAAAAAAGCCGCGCTAGGCGCGGCTTTTGTTAACACTGCGAATTAGAACTGGAACCTTAAGCCCAGTTTAAATTTGCGACCAAGTACGTCATAGTTACTTGGGAACGTGTTACCCGAGTTAGAGCTGGTATCACCTGCCTCATTGCCCACAACCGGTGGATCTTTCTCGAACAGGTTATCTATACCTAAACTTGCGGTGATATTATCGGTAAGGTGATAATTGGCATACAAGTCAAAGTAATCGTAGGAATCGATACTTCTAAACTCTGGGAAGTAATCGTCGGCAACGACTGGCTCTGCGTCAATGCCGTCAATGTGACGCCATTGCAATGACAGGGTAAAGTCGTCCATCGCCCACGTAGTACGTTGCACCCAGCGCATCTCTGCGAGGGGATCACAGCTGGCACTGTAATACCCTTTACAGTCGATAATTCGCGCTGTATCAGAGCTTTGCGATTCTTGAGTTAGATACTTGTTGATGGTTCCTGAGAACTGCAGCTCACCCATGTCCTCAAGTGGCACGAAGAAATTGAAGCCCAGTTCAACCCCCTCAGCGGTCAAGTTCTTGAGGTTGGTAGTGAATTGTTCAATCCCGGCACCAGCGACGGTTAAATCGCCACCCACACGTTGTATTTTGGCACACTCTTGTGCATCACCTAACTTGTAACAGGCATCGAGGATTTCTTGTGCTGAAAACTCGCCGATGATGTCATCAATATCAATATCATAGTAATCTAAACTGATAGTGAAGTTTTGCAAGGTATCGAACTCTGGAGTCCAAACAATACCTGCTGTAAAGGTGCTTGCTTCTTCAGCGTCAGGTGGATTAAGTGGATCGCTTCCGGAGATCACTTGCACTTGACCTGATATCACATCTTGCACGTTACCCACTTGCGCATCGGTCATGCCAGTGGAAATACATAGTTGGCGCAGTTCAGCACTGATGTTACCGGCGTTGGCAACCGAGCAAGGGTCGCTAGTCGCGTTATCAAGGCCAGTTACCACAGGAGAGGCGATTTCACCCACATTCGGAGCTCGCGTCGCTTGCTGTTGCATAACACGTACTAATACGCTGCTAACTGGGCGCCAGTTGAAACCAAGCTTCCAGGTTTCATTAGAGCCCACGGTATCGTAGTCTGCCCAACGGAAACCAAACTCCACATCAAGCGTATCAGCAAATGCCATACCGTCTAAGACTGGCAAGTACCCTTCCATGAACAGCTCATCAACACTGAAGCCACCTTCAATAGGCAACTGGTTACCTCCAGCACCGCCCTGACAGCTCGCTGGTGCAAGTTTCAAACATTCATCAGGCTCAAATAAGCCTTTTTCTTTGCGGTACTCGTAACCAAAGCTCATTGATAGTGGTGCGCCGGCGCCCGGCACTTCAATAAACTCAATCGGACCATTGATGGTCGCAGTTGCGATACGCTGGCTGTACTTTTGCTGCTGTAATGCAATAGCTGTAGCATAACCGGCCATTTCATCGGTAATGGTGCCAAAGCCACCAAACAGGTTGATGGGTACGCACGTTGGGTCGCCGTTTAAGCAGGTGACACCGTCTTCGGTTTCAAGGGCATTTTGGATGTTAGTTAGGTTGGTGTAGCCACCGCGTACGGTGGTACGGTTGGACTCACCATATTGGAAACTAACATCATACTCCCAGTCGTCAAACACATAACCTTTCACGCCAGTGACAAACTGGAACAACGAGGTGTCATAGCGCTCTGTACGGGGGCCGAGTTCGAGTGTACGCCGACGTAACTGCACAGTTAAATAGTCCTCAGAGTCGACGACGCCATTGCCGTTGACATCATTCCAGTTACTGTCACTTAAGAGACCATCAGCGAGCGCGTTGTTGCCCGTATCAATCATAAATTGCTGTGCTTGATCGCCAATTAACGGGTTAAATAGTGGCAATTCGAAACTAGCACCAAATGTGCCTGATGGCGCAACCTGTGTATCTACCGAGATCGAGCTGTAAGTGAGTGATGAATAAACTTCATGATCGTCGGTGAGGTTGTAACGAGCGAGAGCCGTACCAGAGTAGCGCTCGGACGGTGTCTGATAGAAGTTGTAGGGGTTGAAGTTGAACACGCTACAGGTATCGGCAGCAAGTGTGCCATCATTTCTAAATTGGCCTGCGGTACCCGCTCCGACAATACCAAAGCGTGTGGGCATGGCCGTTGTAGAACCACCACTTTCTACTGAGTTAGGGGCCTCACACTCAGAGGGCGCTGGAACGGGCGGTTGACCATTTAGGAATTGCTCATAGTTAGCGCCTGATGCGGTTTCGATACCAAGTAAACCCAACGGACGATCGCCAAGGAGCACTTGGTCACGCTTCATCCAGTCCAATGAGAGTACGACGTTACCTCTGTCGTCAGCGAGGTTAGAACCGATGGTAAGCGATATATTACTTTTATCGCCGTCACTTTCGTCTGTTTGCTGGTGCGAGGTGTCTAAGGCTATCCCTTCAAAATTATCTTTAAGGACAAAGTTAACCGCCCCAGCAATGGCATCAGAGCCATAAACGGCCGAAGCACCACCAGTAACTACATCGATGCGCTCTACCAGTGCCGAAGGGATCACTGAGGTATCTACCGAACCGTTGTAGTTATATGGGATCATTCGCCGGCCATTAACCAGTATCAATGAACGCTGAGAACCCAAGCCTCTTAAGTTGACCGTTGCTGCACCGCCAGAGCCGTTGTTCACGTTACTGCCGTCACCGGGAATAGTGGATGGTAAAGTACGTAGAATTTGCTCTACTTCAGGTTCTTGTTGGAAGCGCAGCTCTTTCTCGCCAATGGACGTGATGGGGCTGGCTGAGACAGCGCCAGGCTGGCGAATACGACTACCAGTGATGGCAATGACCTCGATATCCTTGGCTTCTTCATCCCCCGCAGCGAGTGCTTGAGGCATAACGAATGAAGAAATACCTACGCCGAGCGCTACTTGTAGCGACAGCGCCAGTTTAGATTTTAACATTGTTTTTCTCCCTAGTTATTAGTACGACTAATACTTCAGGGCCAATCAAACTGCGGTTGTTCCTATTTAGCGTCATAAGCTTAGTCCGATTTGTTCAAACCTGCCAATGACTTAGAGTCAAAAAATAGAGCAAAAACCCTCAACGTAAACAATGTTAAATCAATCTTGGTATGACCAATTATCTCTTTTCAGGTTCTCAACATCATTTATGGCTAATGAAGATAATTTTTTCTCGTATAGATTTTATTTATATCCGCTATTTTTATTATCTATAAAGCTAAAATAACGGCATTGTTGGCGGTTTTTAAGTCTCCTTCCAAGAATTTCTAGGTTATAAATATTGGTATTACCAATTTACACTTATGTAGACATTCTCTTTTTTTTTGATATGGTGTTGGTTAAATATCAATAAAAAGTAACTAAATTTGCACTGGGGTGAGCATGGATATTACAGCATTGTTAATTGAAGCCGCTTGGCTTATGGCGACCGGTATGGTGGTGGTCTTTGTATTTCTACTCATATTGATAGGCGCTTTACGCCTAATGTCATATATCTTTGCCGATACAGAACAAGCACAAGCCAATCAACAAGCTAGCGCCACTACCACGCATCACAGTAAGCGCCCTTCAAAGGCGCATATTGCAGCTATTGCTGCGGCTGTGCATCAGTATAAGAAGCAATAATAAGGGTCAATTATGTCTAAATTAAAGCTTACCGAATTAGTACTGCGAGACGCGCATCAATCTTTATTGGCAACACGCATGCGCTTAGAGGATATGCTCCCGATCGCTGATAAGCTTGATCAGGTTGGGTTTTGGTCAATGGAGTCATGGGGTGGGGCCACCTTTGACTCCTGTATCCGTTATTTAGGTGAAGACCCTTGGCATCGTATCCGCGCCCTGAAAGCGGCGATGCCTAATACTAAACAGCAAATGCTACTGCGTGGTCAGAACTTACTCGGTTATCGTCATTACAGTGACGATGTCGTGACTAAGTTTGTCGAGCGCGCTCACGCCAACGGCGTTGATGTGTTTCGTATCTTTGATGCGATGAATGATGTGCGTAATTTAGAGACGGCAATCAAAGCCGCTGTAAATATTGGCGCCCATGCACAAGGCACTATCTCTTACACCGTTTCACCGGTCCACACGCTGGATATGTGGTTAGATCAGGCCAAGCGCCTAGAAGATATGGGTTGTCATTCTATTTGCATTAAAGATATGGCAGGGCTGTTAAAGCCCTATGATGCCGATAAATTGATCCGTGGCTTAAAGGAAACCGTGTCTTTACCCATTGCTATGCAATGCCATGCGACCACAGGACTAAGCACTGCAACCTATCAAAAGGCCATTGATGCAGGCATTGATATGCTTGATACGGCAGTTTCTAGTATGAGTCAAACCTATGGTCACAGTGCCACCGAGACCGTGGTTGCTATTGTAGAGGATACCCCGCGTGATACCGGTTTGGACCAAACGTTACTCGAGGAAATTGCGGCTTATTTTAGGGAAGTACGTAAGAAGTATGCGCAATTTGAAGGTAGCTTGAAAGGCGTTGATGGCCGCATCCTATTAGCGCAAGTGCCCGGTGGCATGCTCACAAATATGGAAAACCAGTTAAAAGAGCAAAACGCAGGCGATAAGTTAGACGAGGTACTCAAAGAAATCCCCAAAGTCCGCAAAGACTTAGGTTACTTACCTTTGGTCACCCCCACCTCACAAATTGTTGGCACTCAGGCCGTGTTGAATGTGCTTACCGGTGAGCGCTACAAATCTATTACTAAGGAAACCGCAGGCGTTCTTAAAGGTGAGTATGGAGCAACACCCGCACCGGTAGATAGCCAATTGCAACAGCGTGTTTTAGAAGGTGCAGAGGCAATTAGTTGCCGTCCTGCCGACCTCATTGAGCCTGAGCTAGACAAGCTGAAGGAGGAACTAGATGCTCATGCGAAAGAGCAGAACCTCGAGTTAGCAGACGAGGTGGTTGATGACGTTTTAACCTATGCACTATTCCCGCAAATCGGTTTAAAGTTCTTAGCGAATCGAAATAACCCTGATGCTTTCGAACCAGCGCCTAGCGCCGAGCCGGAGCAGCCAAAGGCTGTGGCAAAGGCGGCACCGACAAAGCAAGGGCCAGAGCGTTATAGCATTAGTGTCGATGGTCAGGCCTATGATGTTGTCGTCGCCCCCGGTGGTGAGTTGGAGAGTGTGCGTGCTGTTGAGGGTGAAGGTGAAAACCCACCGCAGTCGGCTGCGATTAGTGGCGGGGAAACACTGAATGCACCGCTAACGGGCAACGTTTTCAAGGTTTTAGTCAAACCTGGTCAGCACGTGAGTGAAGGTGATGTGGTTATGATCATGGAAGCGATGAAGATGGAAACTGAAGTGCGCGCATTGCACGGCGGTGAGGTCAGTGATGTGTTAGTGCGTGAAGGTGACTCCGTGAGCGCTGGCGATGCCTTAATTGCATTGGTTTAGGAGGGGGTATGGAAGGAGTATTAAATCTCTGGCATGCCACCGGCATTGCCAACTTTTCCGTCGCTCAACTGGTGATGATCTTAGTCGGTTGTGGGCTGTTATATTTGGCGATAGCGCGTAATTTTGAGCCATTACTATTGGTGCCAATTGGCTTCGGGGCAATATTAACAAATATCCCCGTGGCTGGTATGGCAGACCCTGGTGGCATTCTGTATTACGTGTATTACATAGGCATTGACTCCGGCGTCTTTCCGCTGCTTATCTTTATGGGGGTGGGGGCACTTACCGACTTTAGCGCGTTGATCGCGAACCCGCGAATGCTACTTCTGGGCGCTGCGGCGCAATTTGGTATTTTTGCGACCTTGTTTGGTGCTATTGCTTTGAACTTTGTGCCGGGCTTTGAATTCACACTCAAAGATGCATCTGCTATCGCCATCATTGGCGGTGCCGATGGCCCGACTGCTATTTTCTTAGCCTCTAAATTAGCCCCGGACTTGCTCGGTGCTATCGCAGTGGCGGCGTATTCTTATATGGCATTAGTGCCCATTATCCAGCCACCCATCATGCGAGCATTAACCTCCGAGCAAGAGCGTAAAATTGAGATGCCGCAGTTACGAGCGGTTTCAAAAAAGGAAAAAATTATTTTTCCACTTATGGTTCTGGCGTTAACTGCGATGTTTTTACCGGCAGCAACGCCGTTGGTGGGAATGTTCTGTTTGGGCAACTTAATGCGTGAGTCAGGTGTCGTCGATAGGCTCAGTAGCACAGCGCAGAATGAGCTGATCAATATAACGACTATTTTCCTTGGCCTAGCAGTGGGCTCAAAGCTAGCTGCTGAGCAATTTCTGACGGTGGAAACCATTGGTATTCTAGCGTTAGGAGCCTTGGCATTTTCTATTGGCACGGCGTCAGGTGTATTCATGGCAAAAGGGCTGAATAGATTATCGTCATCACCCATTAACCCCTTAGTAGGGGCAGCCGGTGTATCTGCTGTGCCTATGGCTGCTCGCGTGGTCAATAAGGTTGGCTTGGAAAACAACCCACATAACTTTTTATTGATGCATGCCATGGGGCCAAACGTTGCTGGCGTTCTTGGTAGCGCTGTGGCTGCAGGTATTTTACTGGCTTTGGTGGGCTAACCTCTGCCGAGAAATTTATCTATTTAGGCACTTCCTAGCCATTTGCGCGTCCTATTCGAATTCGGTGGGGCGCGCTTTTTTATGGCTGAGGCCGGTTTCATAGTTTTGCGATTAAGTGTTATAAGTGCATGCTAGAGCATGAGTTGGGACTAACAAAGCAGTCCATGGCTAGCCATAACAGTCAAAATAGGGAGCGGCTATGAACGCTATTATCATCATCATTGTATTATTTGTTTCGCTGGCTATTTTGGTGCCGTTACTAGAACGCTACCAACATCAGTTAGGGCTCAATAAAATGATGCGCTTTCGCAAGTATATCTTGCCACTCGTTGGCATAAGCTTAGTGGTGCAATTGCTTTATATGTTATTTAGGTAAGGACTTGCGATATAGTAGACATAAAAAAAGCACCCTAAGGTGCTTTTTTTATGTCGATGATTAGTTCATCGCCAGCTGCATTTCTCGCTCTCTAACCAGCTGCGCAAGCAGTGTATCGGCTACTGGTTTGAACTTGGCTAATTCGCCAGCGGGAAGCGGCTCAGATTTTGGCAGTTCAACGGTACGAGGATTACGATGTACACCGTTTACAAGGAACTCATAGTGTAAGTGGGGGCCGGTAACGCGACCGGTGGCTCCGACAGTGCCAATAAGCTGACCTTGTTTCACTTTTTGGCCATTTTTTACTTTGCGTTTATTTAAGTGCAAGTACTTAGTTACATAGGTATTGCCGTGTTTAATGAACACATAATTACCATTAAAACGGCTGTAACCTGCTTTAATAACTTTGCCGTTACCAGCGGCTACCACGGGCGTACCTGTGCGCGCGGCGTAATCAATACCACGGTGTGGCTTCACCGTTTTAGTTACTGGATGGAGGCGACGCGGATTAAAGCTTGAACTGATGTATTTAAAATTAACTGGCGCTCGTAAGAAGGCTTTTTTCATACTTCGACCTTCAGGCGTGTAGAAGTTACCATCAGTGTGGCGCACTGCGGCATAACGTTCGCCTTGGTTGATAAATTCAGCAGCGATGATTTTCCCTGTGCCAATATACTCGCCGTCAACGTGGTGTGTTTCATACAGCAAGCTAAACTGATCGCCTTTACGCAGATCATTGGCAAAATCCACGTCCCAGCCAAAGATGGTGGCAAAGTTCATAATTTGCTTCTCACTTAGCCCTGCCGAGATACCGGCTGTCCATAGGCTGCCATTGACTGTACCAGACGCTGTTTTAGTGAGGGTTTCAATTTCTTTGGAGTCGATAGAGGTGTCGTAGCGTCCCTCTTCGTTAAGCGTAACAAACAAGGTGTCGGTTTTGCTCAGTACATATTTGAGCTGCTGCAACTCACCCTTGTCGTTTTTTGCAAAACTTAACACTTCACCTGGGTGAATTTTGGTTAGTTTTTTCGTTTCTTCATTGGTATTAACCAATTTATACAAGGTTTGCGCGGAGAAGCCTGCACGTTTAAAAATCAGGGCAAGGTTGTCACCGTTACGTACTTGGTAATCGGTGTGCTCATAGGTTGGTAAAGTCTGAGCTTGCTCGGGGGAGTTCAAATCGGTGATTTGTTCGTCTTCCTCAAGCTTAACTTGAAGCTCGTAACGCTTACCCACCTCCAATGGCTTTGCGTCGTTATCCTTTGATGCTGTGGCTCTTTCCGTAGGTATCAACATCAGGGCAATAATCGTGACAAGAAAGCCCACAATGAGCAATTTGTGTTTTTTGGGGAGCTTGTGAACCACGTTTACCATAACCTACCTTTTTCTGCTGTTAAGGAAAACAAATCTAACCAAAGGCTGAGCATATACGTTATAAAGGGCAAATACCAGTATTTTGTGCATTTAAACCCGGCGCGAATTGCGCTAGAATCGCGCGGTTAGCACATTTTTTTATCGGAGAAATAAATGACAGACTTGCAGACAGCGCTGGCAGAAATTAAACGCGGTGCTGAGGAAATTTTACTTGAGGAAGAACTCGCTGAACGCCTTAAGTCAGGGAAAAAGCTACGAATTAAAGCTGGGTTTGATCCTACAGCGCCAGATTTACATTTAGGTCATACGGTGCTTATTAATAAGCTAAAAACGTTTCAGGACCTTGGCCATGAAGTGATCTTTTTAATTGGCGACTTTACTGGAATGATAGGCGATCCAACGGGTAAAAACGTGACTCGTAAACCTTTGACCCGTGAAGATGTGTTAGCTAACGCCGAAACCTATAAAGAGCAAGTCTTTAAAATCCTCGATCCAGAAAAAACCACCATTGCATTTAACTCGCAATGGATGGAAAAGCTAGGCACCGCAGGAATGATAAAGTTAGCTGCTCGCCAAACCGTAGCACGCATGCTCGAGCGCGATGACTTTAAAAAACGTTATGCAAGTGGTCAATCCATCGCCATTCACGAGTTTTTGTATCCGTTAGTACAGGGGTGGGATTCAGTCGCACTTGAGGCCGATGTTGAGCTTGGTGGCACCGATCAGCGTTTTAACCTGTTGATGGGCCGTGAATTGCAAAAAGACGAAGGGCAAAAGCCGCAAACAGTGCTGATGATGCCGTTGCTTGAGGGCACTGATGGCGTGCAGAAAATGTCTAAGTCTCTGGGTAACTACATAGGAATTACTGACTCTGCTAACGATATGTTTGGCAAAATGATGTCTATCTCCGATGATCTTATGTGGCGTTACTATGAGTTGCTAAGTACCAAGTCACTTGAGCAAATTGCGGAGTTGAAGGAGCAAGTCAGCAACGGCGCGAATCCGCGTGATATCAAAATTGCCTTAGCGAAAGAGATTATTGCGCGTTTCCATGATGAGCAAGCGGCTGAGCAAGCTCACGCAGATTTTACCAAGCGTTTCTCTAAAAACGCGCTGCCTGATGATATTAACGAGCTAACCATTGAATGTGATGGCGATGAGATGATGATCACCGCCTTGCTTAAGGAAGCCCAGCTTGTGGCTAGCACTTCAGAAGCGATTCGCATGATTAAACAGGGTGCTGTGAAAATTAATGGCGAAACCAAGGTAACAGATAGCAAGCAAATGGTGGCTAAAGGCAGCACCGAAGTTTACCAGGTTGGTAAACGTCGCTTTGCAAAAGTGACTCTTGCCTAAGAATTGATACTACAGAAAAAGCCGCTTAAAGCGGCTTTTTTTACGCCCACGCTATGTGGCTAAGTGCTATAACCGCCAGCCAAAGCACGTTAACACCGTCAATATATTTCAATGTTGCTTTGATTGTTTTGTCATCAGGCAAATGATCCACACCAATACGCATGCGCTCAAAACGATGGCCTTGATAAAAGGCTGGCCCGCCAAGCTGTACTTGCAATAATGCACTGAAAACACTGAGAGTAAACCCGCTAACGCGGTGATAAAAGTGCCGGCCATATATCCGCAAGTAACGCCATAGTTTACGCTGTTGGGTCATCATCGCCAGCGGTAGCAAGTACATTACTAGGGCCGCTACACAGCAAAGAGTTAGTAACCATTTACTGGCGTAGAGATAAGGACTCGATGGCAAAGCATGCTTGCGCATGGCCGTGTGCAGAGTCCACGTTAAACTGTAGGCGAGGGCAGCCATGCCGCCAAATAAACAATACAGTAATAGTGGTGCAAAGTAGGTATGAAGCATGCGCAGCACCACACTCTCAATGCAAGCTTTGGCGACACCCTGACTATTCAAACGCTCACAATCACGTACCACAATAGTTGCTAGTAGTGCCCGAGCGAGTGATTTACGTTGCTGCTTTAATGCCAAAGCAATACGCGTGCTTTTGCTGCGGATTGTGTGGGAGTCTAGGCTCAGGTAGAGCAAGAGCGCAGATAATGCCTCTGGGTAGTAAACTAAATGGGAGAACAGCGCGATTAATGTCAGCGGCAACAACACACACAGAGCCAGTGACAGTATGGCTATCAGCAGATGGTAGCCAACACTATCTTGCGGATTGAAAGTGCGTTTAACTAAATTGTTGAAGCCCAGGCGCGCCAGGGTAAAAGGGTGATACCAAGGAGAGAGCGGCAGCCAACGCTCGCAAGCAATGGCTGCAAGTAATAACAGCAAACTAAGCTGAGCACTTAGCGCCTCAACCAGCATCTATAGGGTGACACCATCAAGTTTCGTTAGCATCGCCATCACCATAGCCGATGAATTCTTCGATGCGACTTCTAAGTATTCTTCGAATGAATGCGGCGACTCTTTGCCGGCGATATCAGACAGTGAGCGGATAACCACAAAGGCCGTATCAAGTAAGTGGCAGGCTTGAGCGATTGCGGCGCCTTCCATTTCCACGGCAAGCATCGCTGGAAATTGTTTGCGTGTTGCATCAATGCGTTCAGGATCACACATAAATGAATCGCCTGTACACACTAAGCCAACCAACGACTGACACTGTTGAAGCTGTGAAATTGATTGCTCGGCCACTTGTATCAATTGTGGGTGGGACTCATAAGCCGCTGGCATTTGTGGTACTTGGCCATACTCGTAACCAAATGCGGTAACATCGACGTCATGGTGGCGTAGCTCGCTGGCAATAGCTACATCACCCACTTCTAAACGCTGGTCAAAACCGCCTGCTGAACCTGTATTGATAACGCAATCAGGGTGAAAGTGGTCGATCAACAAGGTGGTTGCAACGGTGGCAGCGACTTTACCTATCCCTGATTGCACTAAAGTCACAGTCTGAGTATTGAGTTGCCCATGGTAAAAAGTAAAACCACCGTGTTGGTGAGTTTCTACGTCGCTCATGCGTTCACGCAAAATCGCGATTTCTGGCTCCATGGCGCCAATAATACCTACTTTCATAGCATCTCTGATTAATTAGCAAAAACAGCCCTTAGTATATCAAAGGCTGTTTTAATATGGCATTGGCTTAATTAGATCTCTGCAAGTTGGGTCGATGTAGCGATAGCTGAGCCGCTAGTCTGCGCTTTGGCTTGCGAAGGCGAGAGCACTGCTGGGCGCGTTGGCGTGCGCGTCGGTTTACGTTTTGTTGCTGTTTCTGGCTTGCCAATCTTAAATAAAATGGCGTTGCGTACGTCTTCAACGCGGTAGCCACTTTTTACTTTCATACGAAT
Organism: Pseudoalteromonas ruthenica; assembly: GCF_008808095.1. Lineage (NCBI taxonomy): Bacteria > Pseudomonadati > Pseudomonadota > Gammaproteobacteria > Alteromonadales > Pseudoalteromonadaceae > Pseudoalteromonas > Pseudoalteromonas ruthenica. The sequence continues at coordinate 299,326 of NZ_CP023396.1, forward strand.
ATGAGGAATACCGGCGGTTTCTAGGGCACCGCTAACAAACCAATCGCGCTGTGCCTTGTGGCCGTCTTTATTGGCATTATTGACCAGATCCACGGCGGCGACTATGGTCATTTTCTGTTTATCTAACAATACATAGTCGAGTTGTTTATTCTTAGTTTTAGTCATGGCAATACGCCGTGATTTGCTAGAAAGTCCCGCCTTGCAATCAATGACATCTGCTAATTTGACTCGGCTGACGATCCGGTAGTTATCGCCAACCGCCCGCTCTAGAAGCGATAGAAAGGCGCTCTCAACCTGCGTATAGATCTCTTTTTTACGAACGAAAGGATAAGGGTTTTCGTTATTATCAGTGAACTTGGAAGCCACCACGGAAGCAACAACAACCAGCACCAATATAGATAAAAGCGCGAATTCCATTTTTTACTCCAAAACGAATTTTTGACACGCTTACATCAAAGCAATAAACGTGCCTAAAATTGAATTGGCTAGGGTTGATAACCCTGGGGCAGGCCTTTAGTCGTGATAGCTACGGCGTCATGGGCGTGAAGCGACTCATAGTGGTTAATGCGAACCCAAAAATCGAGCACGTCTGCCCGCTCATCTAACGCTGCTTTCACCTTACGAGCGGCATCTTCACAAAACATCAAATTGGCGCCATTTAATCGTGCAAACTCTTGCTCGTCTTCTCGTTTCACGGCGGTTTGCACGGGGGTTTTTAGTGTTTGCTCAATTTCATCGATGATGGCGACGAAGTCAAATTCGCCAAGCTGTGCATCCAATAACACCTTGGTTTGTGCGACGGAGCGTTGAGAATGGGGGGTGGCGCTGATCCCCTCTGTTGTGCCCAGCCACTTTAGCACTTGTTCAAAGTTCAAGTTCTCGGCGTCAAAGTCGCGTTTAAAGTTTTCTTGAATCAATTGCCTTGCAAGGGCTGCTGAACAAGGGCAAGTAGACGAGTAGGTTACTTCAACACCGGCTTCAACACGCAGCTGCCCTTGATTTAACTGCATGTCTAAGGTGATGGGATAGAATTTCCAGCCGCTGTTATCGCTTAGCAACGCACTGCGGCGCAATGGAAGCTCAAAACTGAGGCTGAGTCGCGCTCTATCGCTAATATCGTCATGGGAGCTGATAAACGCATCAAGGGTTGTTTTGAGTTGCGCAGGAGTCACGCTGGGCTCATTAGAAAGTTGGTCCAGTGCCAAAAATAAGCGCGACATGTGAATGCCCTTGGCATGGGTGTCAATTAAGTTCACAAAGGCTTGTGCTTTGGCATTAATAACGGTTGCTGCCATGCCCTTTGTCGCAATTTTTAAAGGTATTTCAATGGCGCTCATACCCACCCAATCAAGCGTATGATGTACTGAAGACGCGCTGGTGTTGGCGATATCTGGCATTGGATGTGGCATAGCCTTCCTCATTATTGAAGCAACGAAAAGGCGACATTCTACCTGAAAATGCGCAAATGTGGAGCGGCTCAAAGTTGCAGGATAAAAAGCCAAAGAAGAGATATGTAAAGCAATGCTGGCAGCTAAGTGGCGACAACATGCTTCCTTTATTGTCCAGTAATTGTTAACATTGTGTGTTGCTGTTAAGACGCGCTATTTACACCCATAACTTGCAAAATAACAATAATGACCAGTCCGATGAAATCAATTCTAAAAAAAGCCGCCACTGTGGCGATGTTAAGTAGCTGTAGTGTTGCTGCGTTCGCCAAGCCTCAGCTGATGTTGTTTGCTGACGACCTGCAGGTGTGCTCCAGCGAAAGGCTGAGATATTGTAATTCTGAATCCCGCAAAAGCTTAAGTAAGGATACTTATAAACAACAGCCAATTTATCAAATTACAGAAGAAGGCCTAGGCCGTATTGCCGATATGGCCTGGACCGAGCAGCCCGATATTCGCGCCCAGGCAGTCGAGTTATTAAATGCGGCGAAAAGGCATTTTAATGATGAAGCATTCGGCCAACGTGAATTCGAACGTTATCTGCGCCGCAGTGATTTCACCCTTACTGGTAGCGATATATCAGCACGTGAATTTTGGTTTAACTTATTTGATTTCGAACAGCGTAACTTTTTTGATTTACTCGAGCAAAAACAAGCGAATGGTAAGCGTCGTCGCCAAGGCGAAGTTGATGTTCAGGGCACGCGTAATTGGGTAACCAAAGAGGCGTTTGCGCAGCTGCTTAGTGATGCGCAAAAGATTGCCGATGCCAAACGCAAACCGCGTGTTGCCTTTATCACCGGTGGCAGCCGCGACCCCTATCGCGATGTTGATTATTATCAGTCCTTATTTGAGCAGCTTGGCTTTGAAGCGCATTGGCTCGCTATCGATGGGGCTATGCAAACGGTAATGAGTGCTCAAGATACCAAGTTGTGCGATAGCTTGGCTGATTATCAGGTGTCGAAGTTAGCGAGCTTCCGCCGTGATGTGCTATACCCTGATCTTTATCAAAAGCAGCAAAAACTGTGTCGCGACCCAGAGAAGCTATATAACCTTCTGCGTAAATCTGACGCGGTGTTTATAGCCGATTCAAGCCCGCTACTGCTATATCATGCGTTTTATAAAAATGCTAACCAGCCCAGTGAGTTGCTAACAAAAATACAAGATATGGTGGCAAAAGGGCAATTAATGGTCGCCGCGCAGGGTGATGCAGTGCATGCCTTGGTCGGTGGTAAAAACAATGCCACTGTACTCTCTGGTGATGGCGTGCAGGTGTTGACTGGGCGACCCACGGTTTACAGCAATGGTTTTGAAGCTTGTCGCTTGGGAGTGGACTGTATCTCAGTGGTAAATAGCCGTGAACTAAGCTATATGCAATCGGGTGTGCTAGGTTTGTTTAACTGGGGCACCTTGGATACTAAAGTAGCCAAGTATGGTAATCAGCCGCGTCTAATTAAAACCGGTATTGATAACAGCAGTAATTTAATTTTTGGTCTCGATAGTGACAGTTATGCCCGCATCAGCAGTGAAAGTGATGACGGCGAGTACATGCAGATGCAAGTATTTGGCGAGGGTGGGCTATGGCTTGGTGACTTACGTCAAAGCAATGACTCTATGGCTACAGCAATGCAGTTTGGCCCTTTTGACAGTTACTTCTTGACTCATGAAGACAAAATCATGCTGCGTAATGACATGATTAACGTTGAATTAGCGCCATGGAAGCAAGCCATCAATACCACAACCGCCGGACCATTAGTGAATTCGTCCACGCCATTTAGCCGCTCTAATTACCATAAGCTCGGACAAATGCAGTGCAACACCGGAGCTGCAACTGCCAGTGGTAGCACGGATATTGATTCACAGCGCTTTGAGTTAACCTTAAAAGCCAGTGGCGCCACGAACATGCGAAAAGGCGTACTCGCAAAAGGCGGCAAACGCATCGGCGTATGCTCGTTTGCAAGAATCTCAACGCAGATACTGCCAAAGGCACTCTAAGTTGATTACAATAAAGGGGTTTGTAGCAAAACCCCTGTTTTTATGTTTGACTCTTCCCTGAGCCCTTGGGTTCGTGTATTAACTAATCTCCTTGCCCGATTTGGGATCTGGTACGCAGCCGCTATTGTTTATGGTGTGTTTATCGTCGCGGCCCTGATCCTTGGCTCAATGTATTACTACGTTGCCACCGGTGAAGTGACCCTACTGGATGTACTCGCAGTGGTGTTCTTCACGGCCATTACCGCACCTGTGGTGATTATGGTGGTGTTGCAATCAGTGGCACAGCTGCAAGACTCGCAAAAGTTTTTGGAAACCGCCACGAAGCAAGAAAAGCTATTAAACCAGTCACTGAAAGATAATATTCGTCTACTCAATACTGAGATTGATGAGCGTAAAATGGCGCTCAACGCTAAGCATCGGTCTATTGAAGAGTTGCGTCGTGAGATAGCGGAGCGCAAGAAAACGCAGCTAGAGCTAGCTCAACAAGGCATGCTATTGCGCTCAATTGTCGACTCGTCCCCTGACTTATTCTATTACCGCGACCAACAGGGAGTATTTGCCGGCTGCAACAAAATGTTTGAAAAGGTGATGAATCGCAGTTCAGGCGACTTAATTGGCAAAACTGCTGAAGATATTTACCCACCGCAGTTGCTACCTGAGGTGTTACGCACCGACCATCAAGTAGAAACGACGCATGAACCCATAACGCTAGACGTTCAGTACCCTGTGGATGGAGAACCCCATTGGTTTGAAATGCGCAAGCTACCCTTTATTAATGACGACGGCGAATATATTGGTCTACTTGCTTTCGGCCGTGATATCACGAGCCGTAAGGAAGCTGAACAAGCGCTCGAGACTGCTTACAAAGACAAAGGTAAATTCATTGCTACTTTGTCTCATGAGTTGCGCACCCCTTTGAATGGTATTGTTGGCCTCACTCGTATGCTGCTTGATACTGAATTAACGAAACAACAACGCAGTTGGTGCAATACGGTCTTCTCAAGCGCTGAAACCTTAGGCAACATCTTTAACGACATTATCGATTTAGACAAGATTGACAGAGAGCAACTTGATATTGTCACCGAACCGGTCGGTGTTACAGATTTTATAAATGATGTGGTGAATTTTGGCTCTCTCATTGCTGAGCAAAAGTCACTGTCTTTCGATGTATCCCGTGAAGGCGACTTAGATGTTTACGCCGAAATAGACCCAACGCGTTTGCGTCAAGTGCTCTGGAACCTCATCAACAACGCGGTGAAATTTACCAAACACGGTGGTGTGACCTTGGGCTGTCGTCGCCACGACACCGGCAAACAAGTGTGGCTTGAGTTAAGTGTTACAGATACAGGCATAGGTATTCCACAAGAGCAACTGCGGCATATTTTCGATATGTATTACAAAGCGCCGGATGCCAGCGGCGCCAATGCCATAGGTTCGGGGATCGGCCTTGCGGTTACTAAAGCCCTAGTTAAAGCAATGGGTGGGGATATTCAAGTCAGCTCTATGGCGGGTGAAGGAAGTAGCTTTAAAGTACATATTCCTCTTAAGCTGACGCAAGCTCCGCAATTAGAAACATATGATTGTGCCAGTCTAAATATTCTTCTGGTCGAGGATGTTCCTTTGAATGCCGAAATTGCTACCAACTTGCTTGAGCAACGGGGGCACGAGGTCATTTGGGCTGAAACCGGTGAGGATGCGCTGTCTTTTGTGCAAACAGAGGATGATCTCGATTTAGTGTTACTCGATATGCAATTGCCAGATATTAATGGTGATGTGGTAGCTCGTGAAATCCGCGCCGATGAGCATTTTGATAATTTACCTATAGTGGTGTTAACCGCAAACGTGCGCAGTGCTGAGGAAGAGCTACGGGGCATTAAAGTGCAAGGCTCACTCGCCAAGCCGATTAATACCAACAAACTCGATAAGATGCTAGCGACGCTCTTTGGTATTGGAAAAGACTGTGCACAGCAGGCAGCAGCCAAACAACTAGTCGGTGCTGCATCGCCGCAAGCACTGGATGTGGATGAGATAAACCTAGATAGAGAGATTATCTCTGAATTCTTGGATTCTATGGGGGCGAAAGCTTTTGCCCGCAGCGTTGACTTGTTCGCAAAGTTGGCTCCTGGGTATCAGCAACAAATGCAAGATAGCCTTGCCAGTGATGTGGATGAATACAAATCGGTCGCCCACAAATTGAAAGGGGCCGCAGGCTCAGTGGGGCTCAAAGCGGTGCAGTTGCAGGCCAAGGAAATGGAGAATAATTGTCAGCAGGTTGAACAAGAACAGCGCCAGCAATGGTTAACGCAGTTAGATGGGCAAATAAAAGAAGGGCTCAAGGCCCTTCAGTCATTCTTATCTCAGTTAGCTCAGTAATTACGAGTTGCTGTCGATTTTTCCGATAAAGCGATAACCTTCACCATGGATGGTGCTGATCAGCTCAGGCGTGCTGGCGTCGCTTTCAAAGTGTTTACGGATACGACGAATAGTCACATCAACAGTACGGTCGTTAGCACGAAGCTCACGGCCAGTCATATGTTTAATCAGTTGCTCGCGGCTAAAGATACGACCTGGTGAGTCTAACATTAGACGTAATGCGCGATACTCACCTTTAGGTAAGCGCTTAGATTCACCCGCCGGAGACGTTAAGCAACGGCTGTTTTCGTCTAATTCCCAACCGTTAAAGTTAAGCACACCATCAGACTCAAGTGCAGGGTCATCTTTGCTGGCTGCTGTGCGAGAAATAAGGTTGCGGGCACGAATAGTTAATTCGCGTGGGTTAAATGGCTTAGTGATGTAATCGTCCGCACCAATTTCAAGACCTAAAATACGATCGACATCGTTGTCACGGCCGGTCAAGAAAATCAAACCAACATTGCGTTTTTGACGCAATTCACGGGCGAGGATCAAGCCATTTTTACCTGGTAAGTTGATATCCATAACAACCAGGTTAATTTCATCATTGGTGGTGAGCTTATCATGCATATCATCACCATCAATGGCTTCAACTACAGTGTAGCCTTCCGCTTCAAATAAGCTAACGAGGTTCAGGCGGGTTACGTCTTCATCCTCTACGATCAGAATGACTGGCGTTTGCATTGTTAATTAACCTTTTCGGAATATTTTATTTACAGAAAAACCGGAAAAACGAGAATTCCGCGAATACTTGCGATTATAGGAGTATATCTAAATGTTAACAAGTAAAATCAATTTGGATAAAACTTAGATACTGTCATCAGCCTGGCTTGTACTTTAAAGCTTACTTGCTCGAGCTGCTCCCTGTTGATATACAGTCGAATCTTCTTACCTTCCTGAATTAAGGCAGCCACACCGCCTTGCTCAAGGAACTCGAAATTACTGCCAACGGTGAATGTTGTTAAAGGCCGAGTTTTGATCCAAGGCGACAGTATATCATTCTCTATTTTTCCATCAAAGTATGTGATGTCACATTGCCGAGAAAGTTCATCATTTTGTGAACTTTTACTGAGTTCGGTTATGGCAATTGGTTGTCCACGTATCAATAAGTTCTGTTGTTGCGCAAGAAATGCACCAGGCCCTTTGCTTAAGTTAGTAAAACAATAGCGCACCGAATCAGACTGAACATGAGTAAAGTCGATAAACTTGGCTATTTGAAAAAGCAGCGCCGAGCGCACTTGATCGGGCGTTCCTGCTTGCGCAGATAGGCTGCACATCAAGGCGGCTAAACAGACTACACGCATACTACTGTACCCCACTTAATGGGATCTGAACTATGAAGTGACTGCCTTGTTTATGTTCTGGAGCAAGAAGCACCTTGCCGCCAAGTGCTTGAGTTACGAGGTTGTAGACTAGGTGTAAGCCTAGACCACTGCCGCCAGAGCCTCGCTTCGTGGTCACAAAAGGATCAAAGACCCTGGGCTTTAATGTTTCGCTGATGCCGCTACCATTATCTCGGTAGTCAATCTGTAGCTGTCCGGAGTCAGTTTGTACATCAATATCTATACGTGGCTCAGGGTGATCTTTGAAGGCGTGGATAAGAGAGTTACTGATAAGCTGCTGCAATATCTGTTGGATAGGCCCAGACTTTGATTGGATATGTAAATCCTCGGGGCAGTGCACGTTTATCTGCGGGCTAATGTCATCAAGGTCGGCACGCATACTAATCATGACTTCGCCAATGAGCGCGCTTAAATTAACGTCGGTGATGCTCTCACTATCTTGGGTCACAGCGACTTTTTTAAAGCTGGCGATAAGCTCGGCTGCGCGGTTAAGGTTGCGATAAATCAACGACAGATTTTCTTCACCATCTATTAGGAAGCGCCCTAGTTGTTGCGAGGTGAGTGTTTTTTCTTCAAATGAATGGCGAATATCACCGAGCTTGTCACGCATTAATGTTGATGCAGTTATCCCCAATCCCAAAGGGGTATTGACCTCGTGAGCGACACCCGCAACCATTTGCCCCAGTGACGCCATCTTTTCATTCTCAACAATTTGATTCTGATATTGGTGCATCCGCTCTAGCGTACTGAGTAGCTCTTGGTTGGCGTCGCGCAGGGCATCGGTGCGCAGGTTCACTTTTTCCTCAAGACTCTGGTTTAGGGCTTCTATTTCTTTTTTATCTGTCTCATTACGCTCGATTTGCTTTTCTGTGCGCCGCAGCATGGTGTTGACACTTAGCGCCAGCTGATTGAGTTCTGCTATATTACTGCTCGGGGCGCGAACGGTATAGTTACGGTTTTTGGCAACGTCTTGCAGTAACTGGCTCAATGTATCAATAGGGTTACCGATATGACGCTGGAAAATACGTGCTATAACATAGGCAACAACCAGCACCGCTACGCTCAACATAATATCGATAATTATTTTGCGGTGCAGGTAATTCTCAATACTCTCTAAACTGGCTCGAACATACACATAGCCTATGGTGTTGTCTTGGTTGGTGATGGCCTTAATGATTTCTAAATGGCCATCTTCGACTTCCCCCTTGCCGATACTCTCGAGACGTTTGGTTTTTACTGGCACTGGTGGCGTGCGAGGGGCGTTATAACTGGCAAAAAACTCAACTTCGTCATTGAATTCATCTATACGATAAATATGAATGTTTTTTATTGCCTCTACAGCCTGAAAGGCTTGTAGGCGCTGCTCTTCGGTTTTGCTGTCGTCAAAAAGAACCGTCACTTGAGCGTTAAAAGCGGTGAGCTCGGCAAAGGTTTCTACGCGCTCTTCCAGCTGTTCTCGCTGCTCTTGAATGTCAATGTAGGTAGAAATAGTAATAGACAAAATGAGCGACAATGACGCAACAGACATGACCGCGTAGATCAATGCCTTTCTTATACTAGTTGTTGAGCCTTGAATACTCATGAGTGTGCGCGGTTCACTAATAGCTGTGTTACAACATTAAACTAGTTTAGCAAATCATTGAATAGTCGAATGTTAAAATCAGAAAAATGCATAAATAAAAGCACTTTTGTCAGCATAGATAAGGACACCTTAGCGGCCTATGAAAATCCTTACTTCTGGTTTGCTCAAAAACCTAGTTATATCGCGTCTGGGTTTATTATAACCGCTTGGAATCCGCAGGGGCTGCGCCTTGGACAAAGACAAAATTGCTTACATACGCAGCGCTTGGCTAAACGGCTCGCAGGCTTTGACCCGCACTGGGGTTTTGGCGGTAACCAAGAGATGACCTATCGCGAGCGCAGCGCCTTAGTGCGAGCACCTCGCAGCTATGGCAAGAAGCTAATGAAGGAATTTAGCCAAAATGCTATCTACCTAATAAAAGGTGGGCGACTATATTTGTATTTCTATAATGCTCAAGAAACATCGGTCAACGGGGATTGGCAGCGCCGTGTAAGCCATCTAAGACAACTGCCACGGCGTAATTATGCTATTGGTTTTGATACACCGCAAAACGCTTCGTTTTAGCAATTGTTTGGTGAGTGTTAAATTGCTGCTGTAGTTGCTCTGGGTAGGCTAAGAAGCTATTAGCGACTAGAGTAAGCGCACCGCCTTTATTCAGGTGTGCTTTCGCGCTGGCAAAAAAGCGAGCGGTGATATCATAATCGGTCTTTAGCCCGGTATGAAAGGGCGGGTTACTGACGATGATGTCAAAGCGCTCGTTGATGTTGGTTAGGCCATCGCTGAGCACAATATTGCCGTGCAGGTCATTGGCGCGCAGGGTTTGCTCACTGGCATATGCGGCTAAGGCGTTTACATCCAAGGCAGTGCCTTTAATGTGGGCAAAGCGCTTCAAGCAAAAGCTGATAATAACTCCGGCGCCGCAACCAAAATCAAGTAAAGATTGGGTGTTAGTTAAATCAGGTAAGTTATCCAGTAACAACGCCGTACCATCATCCAATTGACCATGGTTGAATACACCCGGTAGGCTAACTATATCACAGCTCACTTGCTCACCGGCTATGCTGCGAGTAAGACAAAAGCGCTTTTCGTAGCGGCTGATATCGAACTCGGGCAGCGGGGTAATATCGCTGTATTGGTATAATTGACAATGTTTGGCAGAGTCAACCTTATGGCCATGAGCGAGGCCTTTTAGCTGTTTATCAATGGATTTTACGCCGCCTTTTTTCTCCCCCACCACCAGTAACTGCGCATCATCATTAATACAAGCACGAATATTATCTAAGGTCATTAAAGCTTCGGCTTTGGCCTTAGGATAATAGTAAATTACTAAGTCGAAGCGGTGTTTAGGAAGCTCATGAGACACCAGAGTTTGGGCCTGATGTTGCTGGGCTTGGCGTTGTGCAAAGTCGCCATTCGCTTGGTTATAAGAGAATAAATGAATATCAGCTGTTGGGTTCAGCTCACGCAGTTCGCTTGCAAACCCATCACAGTTAAAATTGACCACTAAAATGGTTTGCGCGATTAACAGCTCAGGGCTGCGCAGTAGGATCTGCGACGGGTTGCTCAGTACCATATTATTTCACGCGCTCAAACATTAAATCCCAAACACCATGGCCAAGACGATGGCCACGTTGCTCAAACTTAGTTAGTGGGCGAAAATCTGGACGTGGTACATAGTCATTCGTGCTTGATTGGTTGCTAAAATGGCTATTGCCTTGCATTACTTCGAGCATGTGTTCAGCATAGTTTTGCCAATCTGTCGCCATATGAAAGACCCCGCCAATTTTTAGTTTGCTGCGCAGGTTTTCGACAAATTCAGGTTGCACAATGCGACGTTTGTGGTGACGTTTTTTATGCCATGGATCGGGGAAGAACAATTGCACTTTAGCTAGGCTTTCATCGCTGATACAGTCCGCTAACACTTCCACCGCATCGTGTTCAAAAACGCGCAAATTGGTAACACCTTCGGCATCAGCGTCCATCAGGCAAGCACCTACTCCAGGGCGGTGAACTTCGATGCCGATAAAGTTTTGCTCTGGTGCGTTTTTAGCCATTTCTACAAGCGATTTACCCATGCCAAAACCGATCTCAAGAACAACATCATTGTCATTGCCAAACACTTGGCTGAAATCAAGTAAGCCATTTTGATGCTCAAGCCCCATTGTCGGCCAGCATTTCTCTAGTGCCGCTGCTTGACCTTTGGTCAGTCGGCCTTCGCGTTTTACGAAGCTGCGTACCTTACGGATATACTTTCCTTCGCGCTGTGCTTGCTCCAATGCTTGTTGCGTAGATTCACTCATGGTCTTGGCTGTCTCTGTAAAAATGGGTGCGTATTATCCCCAGTTGTAAGAGGAAGTACAAGTAAAGGGTATTGATATTTACCTGCACAATTATAGACTGAGCGCAAATATGTACAGGGGCGTTATAAAAGTAGTGGAAATAAGTAAAAGCACGCGTGATTGGTTTGCCACTCAAGTACTCGATTGGTACGACAAACATGGTCGCAAGACGCTGCCTTGGCAGCTAGAAAAAACACCCTATAAAGTTTGGGTATCAGAGATTATGCTGCAGCAAACGCAAGTTGCTACGGTGATCCCTTACTTCAACCGCTTTATGGCGCGTTTTGAGACTATTGAGGCGTTGGCTGAAGCGCCGCAAGATGAGGTTCTCCATTATTGGACAGGTTTGGGGTATTACGCTCGAGCACGTAATCTACATAAAACCGCACAGTTGATCTGTGAGCAGTATCAGGGTCAGTTTCCACACACCTTGGAAGAAGTAATGGCTCTGCCTGGGATAGGGCGCTCTACTGCGGGTGCTATTTTAAGCCTATCGCGCGGCGAGCATCATGCGATTCTCGATGGCAACGTAAAGCGGGTATTAGCACGGTTTTTTATGATTGAGGGCTGGTATGGTGTCAAAAAAGTGGAAAACCAACTTTGGCATCTAAGCGAGCAATTAACACCAAAGCACGGCGTCACTCAGTTTAATCAGGCGATGATGGACTTGGGAGCAAGCCTGTGTTCACGTAGTAAATATGACTGTCAGCCCTGCCCACTCAATGATAAGTGCCAAGCGCGAATCAATGACAAAGTAAACGAGTTCCCACATTCAAAACCCAAAAAGCAAGTGCCGAAGAAGCATTGCGTAATGTTTATTCCCGTTTATGAAGGGCACACCTACATGGAAAAGCGTCCCGATCAAGGTATTTGGGGAGGGCTACATTGCTTTATCGAGTTTGCAAGCCAGGACGGGGTCAAAGAGTTTATGGCAATCAATGGTATTAGCGGTAAAGAACATAGGTTAGAGCCATTTACCCATGTATTTTCACACTTTCAGTTAACTATAGAGCCTGTTGTTGTGCATTTGCACAAACCCATACAACAGCTTGCAGAGCGTGCAGTACTAACTTATTCACTAGCGCAGCAACCTGAGGTGGGGCTAGCAGCACCGACAAAGAAATTATTGAAACAGCTAAAGCAGCACCTTGCAGGTGCGAGTGTTTAAGCATTAGGTTACACTACAGAGCAATATGTATTAGATAATCGTAAATGAGGATAAACATGGCACGTACGGTATTTTGTCAGAAGCTGCAAAAAGAAGCTCCGGGACTTGCTTTTCAACTTTACCCTGGTGAAGTAGGCGAGAAGATCTTCAACAATATTTCTCAACAAGCATGGGATGAGTGGCAAAAGAAGCAGACCATGTTAATTAACGAAAAGCATCTAAATATGATGGAACCGGAGCATCGTACCTATTTAGAAGAGCAAATGGTTGGCTTTTTGTTTGAAGGTAAAGATGTAGAAATTGAAGGTTACAGACCACCTGAAAAGTAGCAACTTAGCCGGGATTTTCGCCAATAAATCTCGGTTTGCATGAAAACTGTGCAAACGGTTTGTTTATTTTAAAAAATGGTTGACTTGATACCCTAAAAACCGTTTAATACGCCGCACGCCCAGATAGCTCAGTCGGTAGAGCAGAGGATTGAAAATCCTCGTGTCGGTGGTTCGATTCCGCCTCTGGGCACCATTATTAAAGGTGTTTTTGACAATTCAGAAGCACGTGCTTTTGCACACAGTTTTGTGTGCCTGCTTAGCTCAGTTGGTAGAGCAACTGACTTGTAATCAGTAGGTCGCCAGTTCGACTCCGGCAGCAGGCACCATTCATTTGCCCAGATAGCTCAGTCGGTAGAGCAGAGGATTGAAAATCCTCGTGTCGGTGGTTCGATTCCGCCTCTGGGCACCATTATTAAAGGTGGCGCTCAATGGGCGCCATTTTTATGAAAAAATTTTTGCCCAGATAGCTCAGTCGGTAGAGCAGAGGATTGAAAATCCTCGTGTCGGTGGTTCGATTCCGCCTCTGGGCACCACGATTTAAGAAACCCTGATCAGTATTGGTCGGGGTTTTTTTATTGCCTGCAGCATAATGCAAGGCGTAATCTCACGCTTATTAGCTCGGGTGGTTCGATGGTAAAATACATCCATGTATTTCACCGCTTTGCGGGCAATTGCTCCAGACAATTTTGTCCGCATCTAAGCACCACCATCTTTTCAAACGTTGTAGGTAATTTCATTTTTATTCTTTATGAATTAAATGCTTGGGCGGAGTGACTGTTTTAACGCTTTTTGCGTAAAAACAAAATCTCACCAGCCGAGATTATCGCCATGCCGATAACAGAGATCCAAATAACTAATGGGTCGCTGTTCCACTTTGTCCATACAAAGGCGGCTAATACTACAATATCCAGCGTTATAGCACAGGCAAGTATATAAATATTGGCATTTACTTTTTCTCTAAGGTGTCGCAATACACCCCAATGGATCGCAATGTCCATAACGATATAAAAAATAGCGCCAATCGAAGCGATTCGACTCAAATCGAAAAAAGCAGCTAACATCATAGCCATAACAATGGTGTAAACCAGTGTATGTTTCTGAATTGAACCAGGCATGCCAAAATGGCTGTGTGGCACAAGTTTCATATTGGTCAACATTGCCAACATTCTTGAGACGGCAAACGCGCTGGCGATCACGCCGGAAACTGTGGCTACAATCGCAAATCCAACCGTAATCCAAAGCCCTGTCTCGCCATAGATTGGTCTTGCGGCTTCAGCAAGTGCGTAGTCTTTTGCTTTCACAATCTCATCTATGGACAGGCTCGAGCCAACGGCCAGGGTGACTAATAGGTATATTAAGGCGCAGATAATCAACGAAATAATAATGGCACGTCCAACATTCTTCTTTGGCTCAATGATTTCACCACCACTATTAGTTATAGTTGTAAACCCTTTGTACGCGAGTATGCTCAAAGCAATCCCTGCTAGAATACCGCCGCCCGAAGCTTCTTTTGGAATAGCAGATATCGATTCAAATTGAATGCCAGATGCCCATAAACCACCAGCCGCTAAAACAACCAGCCCTAAAGCCTTCACAAAGGCCATAAAAAACGAGAACGTTTGAATAAACTGATTACTCAGAATATTGATAAAAAATGCGAAGAGCAGCAAGCCAACCGCCAGCGACGGGACAAGCCACTGCGCTTCAAAAGAAATTAATTGGCTTGTATAGGACGCAAATGTACGAGCAACTAAGCTTTCATTAATGACCATAGAAAAGTACATTAACAGTGCAAATATCGCTGTCACACTTCCCTTTCCATAAGCTTTACTGAGGAACATCGCAATACCTCCCGCTGATGGGTAAGCTTTGGCTAATTTTACATATGAATAGGCGCTGAATCCGGCGATAACACCGCCGCACACAAATGCCAGTACAAACCATTCTTTTGCCAGCTGAGCAACTTGTCCTGTCAGTGCAAAAATACCAGCGCCAATCATGACACCAGTCCCTAAAGACACCGCCCCCCAAAGACTCAAGCTTCCTTTCTGATAATCTTGATGTCCGTGTTTATGTTCCGCCATAATCAGCTCCTGTGGTTGACGTTAGTTGGACCAGTGAATCCGGATAATTTTCCAGCCAGACTCCGGTGTATGTGAAACGGTTACAGTTTCATTCATCGTTAAATCAATCTCCTGCCCGTTGTACGCCCCGGAAATACTATATCGAGACGTGATCACAGCAAGGCTATCCACTTCATATCTTGTTCTTTCAATCAGTTTTGAAGGAACCTCCTGGCTAAATTTGATATCTGACTTTAGATGATGAGCACTATATTCAGCCAGGGACCGTTCAACGCCACCACCTTCAAAGATAAGCACATCATCGGAAAGCACGTCTTTAAAAACCTCCATGTCACCTTCAGTCAAAGCAGTTCGAAATGCGTCAAGCACAGCGGTCGGCTCAGATAGTTTTTCGGCGCTACTGGGCGCTGAAACAAACATTACCGAAATCATAAAAACACTCACAAGTAATTTCATTCTTCTTATTCCTTACATTAACCAGGAGAAAACGCGCTGCTTAGCGCAGAGGCCAGGATAAAAATAGTGACAGCCAATACCATTTCTACCGTTATCGACTGTTTAAGTCGCTTCGCAGCCGACTCATTATTTAACTGGGGTACCAACTTTAACTTATGCAGTGCAGCGACAAGAAAAATCAACGCCACAAACACAAGCTTCGCCAGCAATACTGTGTCGTATGAAGTTAATGGCAGCTCTGGTAACCATTGTCCGGTTGCGCTTCGATACATAACCACACCAGCAATCAAGAGTATTAAAACCGCTGCAGACATGTGCCCGCCAAAACGCTCCATAATCAATTTCGCTTTATCAAGCGATACGGAGGTTGCCAGCTTACGCAGTGAATTCAGACTGCCAAACCAGACCCAGGCGACTAACAGATGTGTTAAAAGCGCTAACTTTCCCCACCAGAGCGCGTCACTACCGTGGCCGATACTTAAAAAACTCCATCCCATGAGTCCAACCGCCACAACATAAAGCATCCACTGTATGCTTGTTACCTTAACAACAGAGTAAATAATCCAGACAACAGCAACGGTTACCTGAAGTTGGATGAACAACCCAACAGGGCCAGCCCATATAAATTGCATATAGGTCGAGTCAACCATTCCGGCAAAGCCTTCAGCAGTGAAACTACCAACTTTCAGAAAGAAGTAGAGAAGGCTCGCCAGTAGTAGAAGCAACGCAACAACGCTAGTCTTTTGTTCAGACAGCTTTTTTAAACCAGACAAATAGGCGATATAAGGAGAGGCCGTTATCACCGAATTAAGCCAGAATATAAAGGCCAGCGTTAAAACGCTGGCCACACTCCATAGGGTCATCACTTCACCTCAAAGCTAAAATCACCCGATATTTTATGACTGTCCCCACCCATGGCCGTCCAATAAACTGTGTAACCACGCGGCGCTAGTTTGTTTTTAATCGCTATTTCGTATGCTACTTTGGGTGTCATGCTCATCGAAAAGTCCAACGGGTGCATTTTGCCATCATCTGAATGCAGCATAACTTTAGCCAGGCGAACATCACCGGAGAAACTCATCGTAATTTCCGTGGGTGGCTGCGATAAAGTGGCACCGTCTTTCGGGCTACTGGATGTCAAATCGGCGTGAGCGCTAGCCCATGCACTAAGAAATAACGCGGTACCGAAGGCTAATTTAAGTATGTTTTTCACGTTGTTTCCTCTTTGTTTATTATCAATTAAAACCAAACTCTGGCCCCAAGGACCACGCCTGTTTCTGTGGTGTCTTCACCCATTCGTTTCATTTCATCTGCCGTATTCCCTAACGCACCGTTCCAATAAACACCGATGTAAGGTGCAAGTTCACGATTGATTTCGTGACGATAGCGCAACCCCACGCGCAAGTTGCTCAAGCCACTTTGACGTTCATATTTGTCTGAATCGGTTAGGTTGGCTGTTAGTTCAATACGAGGTTGCAAATACGATGTTTGTGTGAGTTGCCATTCGTATTCAGTTTCACTCACAAATTGAACATCGCCTTCTTCATTCATCATCAGCGAGTTATCCATTTCAAACCAATAGGGCGCCAACCCCATAAAACTCACGACAGCATAATTTTCCATAGATGCATCCGACGATAAGGTGCCTCGCGTACCGATACCGCCCTGAAACGACCAAAATGGAGACACCAAGTATCCATACAGCAGTTCTGCACTTTCCAAGTCAGTGGACTCACCGTCATCTTGAACATTTTCACCTTCACTTTTAAAGACAAACCGATGATAATCGCCGCCATACCAAGCCATCATGTCCCAGACAGCAAGGTTCTCCTCCTCGTTAGTTCGCGTTAACTCCAACCGATCGAACAGCACTTGCCCGGTGTGATATTCCTTGACGGGTTCTGGCCAGTCTTCTTCCGCATGTTCCGCAACAGCTAACACCGGCAAAAAGGCCACGCCCATTAGTAATGATTTACCGTACATAATCGTCCTCCTTATGCGACATTGACCACACGGAACATGCCCGCTTTCATGTGATACAACAGATGACAGTGGAACGCCCAGCTGCCCGGCGCGTCCGCCGTTATCAATAACGACACTTTTTCATTGGGTTTGAGGCTAATTGTGTGCTTACGGGGACGGGGATACTGTCCGTTTTCCAGCTCCATCCACATGCCGTGTAAGTGTATGGGGTGGTCCATCATCGTATCGTTTACCATCACCAACCTCAGTCGTTCTCCATGATGAAACTGAACTGGGCCATCCACCTCGGTAAACTTCTTCCCGTCGAAAGACCACATGTAACGCTCCATATTACCCGTTAAGTGCAGCTCTATCTGTCGTTCGGGCTCTCGCGTATCCGGCCATTCATGCGCGCCGATCAAGTCGGTATACAACAATACTTTGTGCTCAACATCTTCCAATCCAATCCCGGGTTCATGCAAACGGCTTACCGGGTTTGTAGCAATCATAGCCGCCCCGGCGCCATGTCCGGACTCACGGTGCTTGATTTTAATATTCTCGACGGGGAGTTCTCTTTTGTGTGTCATTTTATGAGTCATATGGCTGTTATTGCCGCCCATATGCTTCATATTCATGCTATTGCCTTTCATATCACCAGACATTGCCATCGCTCCCATGCCCATAGCCGCCATGCCGCGCTCAGGAGCTTGCCGTAGTTCAGGCACTTCAGCCTCAAGACCCAGTTCTGGCGTTAACGTGCCTCTGACATAACCACTTCGATCAAAGCTCTCAGCATAAATAGTGTACGGCTTGTTTTGCTTAGGCTGGACAATTACATCGTAGGTTTCCGCCACACCAATGCGGAACTCGTCAACTGGCACTGGTTTCACAGGCTGCCCGTCAGCGGCCACAACCGTCATCTCCAACCCAGGGATTCTCACGTCGAAGAAACTCATTGCCGAACCGTTAATGATACGAAGGCGTACTTTTTCACCAGGCTTAAACAATGCTGACCAGTTCATCTGCGAATCGCGGCCATTCATCAGGTAGGTGTAAGTGCTGCCCGTCACATCCGCAATATCACGAGGGCTCATTCGCATTTGCCCCCACATTTCTCGTTGCTTCCAAGTTTTATCTAACCCTTGTTGTCGCACGTCCTTGAAGGTCTCAAATATCGTACGTTTTTGGTAGTTATAGTACCCCTCCGCAACTTTCAAGTTACGAAACACGGTATCCGGGTCTTCAAATGTCCAATCACTTAGAATAATGGTATGTTCTCGATCAGCACCAATGTCTCCGTCTTTCGGTTCAATCACTAACGGCCCTAGGTGTCCCAATTGCTCCTGCAAACCGGAATGGCTGTGATACCAATAAGTTCCGTTTTGCTCGACATCGTAGCGGTACTTGAACGTTCGTCCTGGCTTTATCCCTTCGAAAGATACGCCAGGCACGCCATCCATGTTCTCTGGCAATATAATGCCGTGCCAGTGAATCGATGTGTCTTCCAGCAACCGGTTAATCACATTTAACTTTGCTCTCTGTCCCTCTTTTAAACGGATCAAAGGACCCGGCATTTGGCCATTGATGGTTATCGGCGTTCCTACCTTATTTCCCACGAGCAGTGGAGATTTTGTAATGGTCAGATCAATTTCATCGTTTGTCAGGATCTGATCCTTAAAACTGCGTCCTTGAGGGACTGCCCAGGTCGGCGCTACTTTGGCGATTGCTAAAGCAGACGCTACAGTGAATGCTGATTTAACAAATTTTCGACGTCCTTTAGTAAAATCATTGTTCATAACTTTTTACCTCCTTCGAAAGCGCTTTCTGCCGCTCTAGGCTGACTATCTGCCGATAGGATGTGATCGAACCGTCACTTTTGATTTCGTAGACCGTATAAGGTTGAAATTGAGTGCCCATCTCCATACCGATAGACCCTAGCGGCATGCCTGGAACAGTTAAGCCAATGCCATTATCTGACTTTTTCCCAGCTAAATAATGAGCAACTAATGTAGGAGGAACGTGTCCCTCAAAGACATAGCCATTGTTAGAAATAGCGGTATGGCAGGATTGGACCTCGGCACTAATACCGGAGTCCCGTTTTCGTTGAGTCAGGTTATTCGGGTGTTGTACAGACACACTAAAGCCATCCGGTAAAGCTTTTAACCATTGCTCACAACAACCGCAGTTGGGAGCTTTTAGAACGGTTAGATGCTGCTCTTGTGAATCAGTTGCAGGCACAGACACCGAAAACAGCATCGCTAAAACAGTGCTATTGCGTTTGATAAACATAATTATTCACCAATTAATAAGTATTAATGGAACACGCCGAGCGTGTGCTAAATTTCTAGTAACTTATTAAGCAATAATTATTGGGGGGCGGAATAAATTAGACGCGTGTTTAGCACGAATTGAGGTGTCAATGGGCGAATCGACTTTAGTAGAGAAGTTAATTGCAGCGGCATTAACCGCAGAAGACTGTCCAACAAATAAAACAGAACTGCCGGAGCAATGTCGAATGGTTATATCAGCACAGCACGAGTTGTGCTCTTGCTCTCCATTCTCACAATCTCTTGCGTCCGCTTCTTGCATCGTGCTGTGCTGCATTTGCCCGTTATCATGGCACACGTGAACGTCTGCCGTTTGCGCAAACGACATCAGCACTAATAGCACTGCCATTAATAACGAAAGTAGAACTCGCACGAGCACCCTGTTTTTGCAATTTAATAACGCCAGCTTAACGTCATTTTAGAGCGTGTCAAGTAAGGGGTAGAGAGTGATGAGTCACGAAATTTTCTCCGGTATGGGCTTTCCATTGATGCTGATTGCAGGCGCTATTGTTTCCGCATGGCGCATCTACTAACGAGTTGAGCACTCTGGTACATTGAGTTATTGGTTGCCTTCCCTATTGCAAATATCATCCATATTTACTTTGTCTCTCTCGCCAAAGTGACAAATATAGTTTTCTATCTCTGGTTGGGAGCCCTAATGTATTTGATACTACACTTATACAAAATACGGTCCTCTATATAGCTATTTTCTACTCATTTACGCGAGCTAAAAATATTTGTAAAGAGGTTTCTAGTTTTTCATCAATTATAAAATAATAAGCTGTCGGGCATAGGCGGTGCCGCATCTAAGCACCGCGATTTAAGAAACCCTGATCAGTATTGGTCGGGGTTTTTTTATTGCCTGCAGCATAATGCAAGGCGTAATCTCACGCTTATACAGTCTATGTATCTTACTCGTGTTGAGGACTTTGACGTCCAACAGTTAATAGCTCTTCTTTAAGTGACTCATCGGTTATTGCACGAGAGACAGCGACGGTAGCGATCATCATAAGCGCTTGATGAATAGCGGCTGTGCGCGTCAGACCAGTATTTTCGAGTTTAGTGAGGGTATTATTCAGCACTGCAGTGTAAGTTGCCCTGACTTGCTCATCTCGGTGGCTGATATCACTCACTAAAAACGCTAATGGGCACCCAGCATGTTCAGCATTGACGTGTTCATCTGCTAAGTAAAACTGGCGAATGTCTTCAGCGTCATAGCTATCATTGACTTGGTTAGCCCTTAACTTTGCGGCATGAATGAGGGCTTTGCTATATAACTCTGATTTCGATTTAAAGTGACTGTAAAAAGCTCCACGGGTGAGTTGAGCTGCACCCATAACATCGTCAATAGCCACTTTATCGTATCCATGCTGGCTAAAGAGATTAGCCGCACTAGTAAGGATTCTATTTTTAGAATTTTTCTTGTGCTCAGGGTGCCAAGCCATGATATTCCCTATATTTAAAATATGTTCTTGGACATATTGTCGCTTTTTTTATGCTCAAGCAACAGTGTCAAGAATAGGAATACGAACAGTGAATAAAGTACATATTATTGGCTTACCTTTTAGTACTTATACCCGCAGTGTCCAGCTTTTTTGTGAGCTAATAGGGGTTAATTACACGCTAGCGATGTCGCATGCTGACAAAGCTATAGAGATGCACGATAAGCATCACCGCAAACTACACCCGATGGCAAAAATTCCTATTTTAATAGACGGTGATACGCATCTTTGTGAGACAACAGCGATTTTACATTACCTAAACGACAGTTATGCCAGTGGGGAGTTCTTGAATCTCGACCCTATTGGCAGAGCCCATCAGTTAGAACGTATGAGCTTATTAAGTCATTATGTTAACAACGCCTTGATTCGAGATTATGCCTTAGAGTTAGCCTTACCGAAGGGGAAGGGCGGGGAAGTTCGTGTGCAGTGGATGATGGAAAATAAAAGTGCAGCACTTGATGCAGTAAAAATTGTAGAGACCTGGTTAGCTGAAAATCAATTCCTAGCAGGTTCAACTTGGTCTTTGGTTGATATGATGGCATTGCCGTCTCTTTATTATGTAAGCTTACTTCCTCGAGAGCTTGCTTTGCTAACACCGTATTCGCCACTACATCAGTACCTGAATAACGTAAGAAAGCATTCAGGAGCCAAGAAGGTGTTGCAACCGGCCAATATCAATGTCTCAGATAGTCAAAGCGCTAAGCTGGCAAGCCAAGGGTAGTAGATAGGCACTATGATAGGCGAGAGCAACGCACTTAACGCCATGGCTGCCGAGGCATAGGCGGCGCTGGTTTCATTGTCGGCAATAGCGGTGGCGGTGCCAATGGCATGGCAAGCACCGCCGAGGGCCACGCCTTGAGCCCCCTTATGATTGATGCCAGTCAGCTTAAGCGTGTTGAAGCCAACAATAGCACCGACAATACCAATGAGAATGACCATGGATGCGGCAATGCTGCCAAGTCCGCCTAACTGCTCGGTGACAAGTAAGGTGATAGGGGTAGTGACTGCAAGGCTAGCAAGGGAGGCCTGCAATTGTTCGGGTACCCTAAGCAAAGAGGTGATCACAACGGCGGTGGTGGTGGCCGTGATTATTCCGGCAGCCACAGCGATGAACATCAATAAAAGCTGTCGCCTTAACTGGTGGATTTGCTTATAAAGTGGCACTGCTAAAGCAACGACGGCCAACTCCAAAAGATAATCGAAAATTTGTGTGTGAGCGCGATACTCGTTGATGTCGATGTGCCAGGCCGACAAGATAAATACCGAGGCGGCAATAGTGAGCAAGACGGGGTTACATAGTGGTGAGCGTACCTTGGCGTGCAGGGCTCGAAACGCTAAAAATAAGGCCACTGTCATAGGGATAGCCAAATACATCATTGCTCTTTACCCAAACGTTGCATTATCGTCCCGATGATAAACAGGCCAATCAGCGGGACGATTACTAAGCACAACAACAGTGGCAACCAATAGCGGGCGACTAATTCGACATGCTCTATAATGGCAGCGGCTGCGGGCACAAAAAACAGCGGCATATAATTAAGTAAGGGATGAGCACTGCTAGTAAGCCAGTGCAGTTTAACAATGCCTAATTGCAAAGCTAAGAATAGCGCTAGCATGGCACTGAGTGGTGCTGGGAAGCTCACCGAGAAGTAGTCGCTGAGGGCATGGGCTGAGAATAGAAAAGCGCTAATTATAGCAGCACTCAACATGAATCTAGCGCTGTGTTTAATGATCTTTTTACCAGCGCCGACGCGGTTGGTACTCATCGAAGGAATCATCCTTGCGCGAAGCATTTTTAATAGCAATACGGGTATTTTTACACATCAGCAGTTTAATTTGCGAGAAAGTTTCCTTAGCCAATAGTCTACGATGGGGCTGTCGGTAAGCGCTTTGCGTTAACCGTTTGATTGCACTGATGGCATCCGGTGAACGCGCTCTAAAGGTGTCGATGATGTGTGCAGCTCGTTGCTGTAAATTGTTATCAACATAAGATACCAAGCCTAAATTGAGGGCCTGTTGCGCTGTAACAGGCTCTGCAGACATGGCAAGCTGTAAGTAATTGTCGGCACTGAGGATTCCTGGAAGCACTAAGCTTGCCCCCATATCGGGGCATAACCCCCAGCGTGACTCCATGATTGCTAAGCTAGCATCCTCACTGGCGATGCGAATATCAGCACCTAAGGCTATTTGCATCCCGCCACCCCAACATCGCCCTTGTAGTAGAGCAATTACGGGAATGCTTAACGACTGCCACCCCAGCACCACACGTTGAGCGAGGTTTTGGTTGCCTGGCAGCGGTTTAAACAGCAATTTGCAGATATCGGTGGGTTTGCTGATCACACTTTTAACGTCTAGCCCAGTGCAAAAATCCGGCCCTTGTGCTTGAAGTATCACCGCTCGCAAATCACGCTGCTTCTTGATTTGTTTAATCACCCCATCAAGTTGTTTGAACATCTCAAAGTTCAGTGCATTACGTTTACTTTCATTAGCCAAGGTTACATAGGCGACTTGCTTAGCAGTGGTTAGTGTTATCATTATTATCTCCTCTGACCAGTATCAATTTACCTCAACATCTGATTGATGTCATGTTCCCGTTACTAGCACTTGATATACTCTGCTTGCGCAATGCACTGTACTCATTTTTAAATATCGGTATAACTTAAATACAGTGAGTTACAAAATAGTCTATATTTCTCAGGGAACTAGATTTATTTTATGTCAGTCTATTGAGCGCCTATCTGGCCATTGAAAACAACATTGCTAGCGACATAACGATTCTAAGGAGACACGCGATGCATTTATCCCCTTCGGGCCCAAAGTATTTCTATCATTCAGTTTTAGCTGGGCTCTGTTCGTTAGCCTTGGTGGGCTGCTCTGAACCGCAACAACAAAACCAGAGCATGCCAGCGCCGGCGGTGTCTGTTTATGAAGTGGCGATGCAAGAGGTTGGTAATTATCGCGAGTTTGTCGCTCGCACCGAGGCCTTTCAGGAAGCAGATATTCGTGCTCGAGTTGAGGGTGAACTCATTGAGCGGACTTTCCGTGAGGGCGCATATGTAGAAAAAGGCCAAACGCTATTTAAAATTGATGCATCGGAATACACCGCCAGTGTGAGTGAAATTGAAGCGTCCTTAAAAAGTAATCGTGCAGCGGCCTCTCGAGCTGAGCGAGATCTTAAGCGAGGGCGTGAAATTGCCAAAGATGGGTTTATTTCTGAGGCAGACTTAGACAAATTGCAAACGAACTTAGATCAAGCCCAAGCCGCTGTTAAGTCCAGTGAAGCAGCGTTAGAAAAGGCCAAGCTGAACCTCAGTTACACCACTATCGACGCGCCATTTAGTGGCCGCATAGGTAAAGTGAGCTTTGATGTGGGCAATATCGTTAACCCACAATCCGGTGCCTTGGCACAACTAACAGATATCGACCCCATTTATGTTAGTTTTCAAGTAGAGGAATCCGATTACATCAGTTACCAACAGTCGCATCAGCAAACTAATAATAGCCCTGAAGATGTCCCTTTAGACTTAAGCCTGCGCTTACCCAATGATACTGACTTTGAACAGCCGGGTACGCTGGATTTTGCCGACACTAAAATTGACCGTAGCACGGGGACGGTTGAGTTACGTGCCAAATTTGATAACCCCAATGGCATTGTAATGCCGGGCTTGTTTGTGACCTTAGTGGTTGAGAGTCAAGACAAGCAGTCGCAAGCCTTGGTGCCCCAAGCAGCGGTGCAGGAAAATCAACAAGGCAAATTTGTTTTGGTTGTCAAAGATGACAATACAGTGGCGCAGCGTTTGGTGGATTTGGGTCGACGCATCGATGCGATGTGGGTGGTTAAATCAGGTATTGAGCAAGGCGAGCGGGTTATTGTCGAAGGCCTACAAAAAGTGCGCTCAGGGGTGGAAGTAAATCCTGTTGTTAAACAAGTCGACGCCAAAACCGGCACCATCAGTGACCAACAATAAGCGAGTCTAGGATGATCAGTAAAACTTTTATATCCAGGCCCAAACTGGCGCTGGTGATCTCCATTGTTATTACATTGGCTGGGCTTATCTCTTTGACCCAGCTGCCCGTCAATATGTATCCGCAAATCACGCCGCCGCAGGTATCGGTGACCGCGATTTACCCCGGGGCCAGCGCACAGACCATTGAAGAGACAGTTATTCGTCCCATTGAAGAGCAAATTAATGGCGTCGAAGACATGATGTACATCGAGTCCACATCCAGTAACAATGGCTCGGCAACCATCACCGTTTATTTTAATGTCGGTACAGACACCGATATGGCCCAAGTGAATGTGCAAAACAGGGTGGCGTTGGCAGAACCTAGTTTGCCTCAGGAAGTACGCCGTCAGGGGGTAACGGTTAAGAAAAAATCTAGCAACATGTTGATGGGTATAAGTTTGTACTCAGAAGACCCCAACATGGATGCTATGTTCTTAAGTAACTACGCCACTAATTATCTTACTGAGCCACTCGGGCGTATCCCTGGGGTTGCCTCTGCCGAGGTGATGGGTGAGAAAACCTATTCCATGCGTATTTGGTTACGGCCAGATAAAATGGCCTCCCTAGGAGTAACGGTTGCGGAAGTGAAGGCTGCACTGGAGGAGCAAAACACCTTGGTCGCCGCCGGTAAGCTGGGCGCCGCTCCGGCGCTACCCAACCAACAATTCGAATATGCGATTCAAGCTCAGGGGCGGCTTGTCTCTGCCGATGAGTTCGGACAAACCATTGTGCGTGCTAATTTGGACGGTAACTTTGTGCGCCTTAAAGACATCGCGCGCATAGAGCGGGGCTCAAAAAGCTATTCAGGTAGTGCTACTTTCAATCAAAAAGACACCGGTTTTATTGTTATTTATCAGCTCACCGACGCCAATGCCACGGCGGTTGCTGAGCAAGTTAAAAAACGTATGGCGGAACTGTCTAAGCAGTTTCCTGATGGCCTTGAATACAAAGTGCCTTATGACACCACTGAGTTTATTAATCGCTCCATTGATGAGGTGGTTGTAACTCTTTATCAAGCGGTGGCATTGGTCATCTTGGTGGTGTTTCTATTTTTGCAAAATTGGCGTGCCACCTTGGTACCAACTGTGGCGATCCCGGTATCGCTCATTGGTACTTTTGCGGCGATGATGGCGATGGGCTACTCCATTAACCTGATTACGTTATTTGGTTTAGTACTGGCGATCGGCATTGTCGTGGATGATGCCATCATCGTGATAGAAAACGTTGAGCGCATACTCAGAGAGGACAAGCTGCCCATTAAGGAAGCAGTGACCAAAGCCATGGAGCAGGTGAGCGGGCCTATTGTGGCCACAACGTTGGTGCTATTAGCGGTATTTGTACCCGTAGGCTTTATGCCAGGGATCACCGGAGAGTTACACAAGCAATTTTCTGTCACCATTAGCTTTGCTGTACTGATTTCATCAATCAATGCCCTGACACTGAGCCCGGCGCTCTGTAGTTTGTTGTTGTCAGCTGAAAAAATGAAGCCAATAAAATGGTTACGACCTTTTGAAAACGCCATAACCCGCTCCACTAAGAGTTACACCGGTGTGGTTGGATTTATGCTCAAACGAGCAGGGCGGATAGGTATTGTTGTGGTGGCGCTATTTGTTGCTACCGGTTGGTTTGCTACTAATGTACCTACCGGATTTGTGCCCCCAGAAGACCAAGGCTTTGTCTTTGTTGATGTGCAGTTGCCAGATGCCGCCGCGATTAATCGTACCGATGCTGTGGTAAAGAAAATCAGCGATGTGATCATGCAAGACCCAGCCACTGAAGATTTTATTGGCGTCTCCGGGTTCTCTTTACTAGGTGGCGCTGGCTCAAACAACGCGTTGGGCATTATGGTGCTCAAAGACTGGGAGCAGCGAACGGCACCAGATATGGGCTTAAAACAGATTATTACCCGTATCCAAGGGCAGTTATGGGCCATGCCAGATGCCCAGATTATGGTCTTTAATGCACCGCCTATCCCAGGGTTGGGCAATAGCTCGGGGTTTGAGTATCGATTATTGGACTCCGAAGGTAGAGACCCAGCCGAGCTAGCGCAAGTTATGAATGGTTTGATATACGATGCCAACCAACGCCCTGAACTGCAAAATGTATTTAGTACATTCCGCGCCAATGTGCCGCAATACTTTTTAGAGGTCGATCGCAATAAAGCGAAAGCACAAGGGATCACCTTGAGCAATATTTTCTTAACCCTGCAAGCGCAGTTAGGCTCGCTCTATGTGAACGACTTTAATCAGTTTAGCCGCACTTATCAGGTCACCATTCAAGCAGAGGCGCAGTTCCGTGCTGAACCTGCTGATTTACAGCATTACTATGTACGCAATAGTGAGGGAGATATGGTCCCTCTGACGACCATAGCCACGCTGAAGCCTATTCTTGGCCCTACCAGTATGAACCACTTCAATTTATATAGAAGTACCAGTATTACCGGCAGTGCTGCACCTGGTTATTCCAGTGGGGATGCCATTGCGGTCATGAAGGAGCTCTCTGCACAGTTGCCCAATGGCTATATTTTTGATTGGGCAGGGCAAACACGACAAGAAATTTTAGCGGGCGACCTCGCGCCGGTACTCTTCTCATTAGCGGTTCTATTTGTGTTTTTGTTCTTGGTCGCGCAATACGAGAGTTGGACGATTCCGTTTGCGGTCATAGCCGCTGTACCCTTGGCTATTTTTGGG
This sequence comes from Pseudoalteromonas ruthenica, assembly GCF_008808095.1. Classification (NCBI taxonomy): domain Bacteria; kingdom Pseudomonadati; phylum Pseudomonadota; class Gammaproteobacteria; order Alteromonadales; family Pseudoalteromonadaceae; genus Pseudoalteromonas; species Pseudoalteromonas ruthenica. Next base: position 326,964 of record NZ_CP023396.1, read on the forward strand.
GCCATGGCTACCTTGTTTACGGTGGGAATGACGAACAATATCTACGCCCAAGTCGGCTTTGTACTGCTAATAGGTATGTCGACTAAGACAGCTATCTTGATTGTTGAGTTTGCTATGGAGCAACGCAAGGCGGGACAGAGTATCTTTGATGCCGCGCAGATAGCCGCATCGCAGCGTTTCAGAGCGGTCTTAATGACGGCCTTGTCTTTCGTCCTAGGTGTGTTACCGCTGGTGTTGGCCAGTGGCGCAGGGGCGGCAAGTCGTGTGTCTTTAGGTGTCACAGTGATGTCAGGCATGATTGCCGCAACTGTGTTTGGTACCTTATTTGTACCCCTGTTTTACACCTATATTCAGCATATGCGCGAGGGTGTTAAGAGGCGACTCGGTATTAATAGCTAAAGTATAAAGCAGTGCACTAAGAGCCGGGAATTTCCCGGCTTTTTATTGGTCGCGAGACAATGCACATTCTTATCAAGTTTTGTTATTATCTCCAGAAATAAGCATCAACGGGATCAGCACCATGTCAGGGCCGCGCCTATTCACTGAACAAGAAATAACTCATCATGCCTATGAAGTATTCTTGGAGCTTGCACCTGAGCACTTGTCCGAGCAGGATATCAACGATTTTAACGAGCATCGTGAGGCTCTGGGGTTTATAGAAGAAAGTGCGCCAAGTGAGCAATGGCAAGGGATTGTGGCGATGGAAATCGAGCCGGAGCTTTACAGCGAAGTGAGCATCGGGCTCGAGCTGGAGAATGAAGACTTGGTATTCGCACGGGTTTTGATCAGCCGTGATAAAGATGCGCCATTTTGTCACGTTATTTGGAAAGAGTAAGCACTAACTATGCGTTTTATCGCTCTATTAATTGCTTGTTGGAGTGTAAGTTGTTGGGCCGTTGACCCATTTGAAGACTTTCATGAATACGGACAGTTGACGGATGCAGAAATCCACGAAATTCACCAAGGTGAAATGTTTTACGGCGATGCCGAGTTTGGCTTTATCGTGACTCGAGGTAACACCGATTCAACGAGCTTTAAGCTACGTAGCAATATTTACCAAGATTTCACCCATTGGCGCAATCAGTTCAAATTTGACTCTTTATACCGTCGTGATGTTGATGCTGAAACCGGCGAAGAAACTATTTCGGCGCAACGATTTTTTGGCTCTGCACAAACTAACTACAAAGTAGGCGAAAAAAACGCCTCGTTGTTCTTTTACGCCGATTACGAGGAAGATGAATTCAGTGGTTTGGAGTACAAGGCCACAGTGGCAACGGGCTATGGTAATCGTCTCTACAAAGGGGTGAAAAACACCGTCGACTTTGACATCGGCCCAGGTCTATATCGCTCTGAGGGCAAACCCGCTGAAGAAGGTGAAGAGCCGACTGAAAGTGAAACGGGTTACTTACTGCGCTTGGCTTTACAGTGGGAGCGCACGGTCTCTAAACGTACTCGTTTTAATCAGTTTATCAGTGCTGAGCAGTCACTTTCAGGGCTGAATTCGCGGCTAAAATCAGAAACTTCTTTGATCAGCCAAATTATGGGGCAGTTATCACTTAAATTTGCTTATTTATATCGTTATAACTCCAAACCGGAAGAAGATAAGCGCAATTTCGACTCAGAATTAAGCGCCACTTTCGTCTATAGTTTCAATTAATGTTAGCGCTGCGCTGACACAAAAAGGAATAGTATGTATCAACATAAGCAAACTGCTTGGGCCATTCTCATTATTTTATTGTGGGTGGGTGGCTTTTTGGGATTAGCCTTTTACCTGATGGAAGGGGATGGTCCGATGATGCTGTTTGCGGCCATTTTAGTGATACTGGCATTTTTATTTCATGGCTTAACAGTGCGTGTAGATGAACAGGGTGTGGAATGGTTCTTTGGCCCTGGTATCGCTAAAAAGCGACTCGCATTTGATGAGATTAAATCGGTTGCTGTTGTCAGTAACTCGTTTCGTCATGGGGTGGGCATTCGCATTACTCATGATGGCTGGGTATACAATGCCAGTGGCTTTGCTGCTGTAGCCATCGAGCTGCATGACGGCACATTTTATCGCGTTGGCAGTAATGACGCTGATAATCTGGCTAAGCACATTAGTGCTCACTTACCGGCTCAGGAACAAAGCTAAAAAAAGGCGCTTAAGCGCCTTTTTTAAAGAGTCACAGACAACTATTCGTGGTCGTGATCACATCCCCCTTCGCCATGAACATGGCCATGGGCTAATTCATCAGCAGTGGCATCGCGTACGTCTACAATTTCCACGTCAAACTTTAGGTGAACACCTGCAAGAGGGTGGTTACCGTCAACGATCACATCTTCACCTTGAATATCGACGATAATAACTGTTTGCTCACCGTCATCAGTGGTGGCGCGAAACTGCATGCCTACTTCAATATCCATCCCATCGAACATTGATTTAGGTACAGCCTGCATCAATTGCTCATGACGCTCACCATAGCCATCTTCCGGCGCGATTTCGACACTCAGGGTATCACCTGCTTGTTTACCAATTAGCGCATTTTCTAAGCCTGGGATCAAAAAGCCAGTGCCAACGATAAAGACTAATGGCTCACCATCAAAGGTATTGTCGATGGTGTTATCGGCTTTGTCGACTACGCTGTAGTGCATAGTTACGACTTTCTTCTCGGCTATATTCATAACGTTTCCCAATTATTCTTCAGTGAGTGAGTAAGGGAGTGGCTCAATACTGAACATCACCTCAGGTGCGTGTTTTGCACGAAGTTGACTGTCGAGTTCAAGATCGTTTGGCAACACTGCCAAGCCATAAAGTCTGCCTTGATCAACCGCTTGTGCTATCAAGGTGCCACCGCGACGCCAATTGTCACCGACCTGACGTTCTAAATCCACTGGCTGTACTTGACCCTCTGTGAGCGGTGGCGCTAGTTTGCTGTCTGCTTGCGCAGAGAGTACGAACATCGCGCGTTTGTTTTTACCTAGGTACTTCATGCGCGCGACAGTCTCTTGACCAGTGTAGCAGCCTTTACTAAAGCTGATGCCGCCAAGCGCATGTAAATTAACCATTTGCGGGACGTATTCATCAATTGCGGCAGCACATAAGCTGGGCTCTGCGGCCTTAATTTGCGCGCTCAAAAAAGCCTCGCTTGAGTGCGCGGGTGCTAAGGTGTCGGCATCGGCTACAACAAGGTAACGGTCATCGGCAAGAGTGAGCACCAACCCTTCAGGTAGGTTGGTCGCGGGATTATCAAGGTTGACTCCTAAGTGCGCACCTAGAGCTTGTTTGTCACCTAACACGCCAGATACCTGTTGCGTCATAGAGGTGATTTCAACTTGGCTAAATACCGCATATTTCTTTAGCTCTCGCAGCGCTGCTTCGGCCTCATCGGCGCTACAAATTAATAAATAGCCTTGCTGATAAGCTGCGATGCGAAAGCAGGCCCATAGCTTTCCTTTTGCGCTGCATTGCCCTGCCCACAGCCAAGTGTTTGGCTCAACAAGGTTGATATCTTGTGTGAGTTGTCCTTGCAGGTAAGATTTAGCATCAACACCACTAACGTAGATCGCAACATAATCTGTTGCGTAAACAGTAAATGCAGACATACACGACTCCTTAGGTACGCAAGCTAATGACAAGCGCAAGTGTATCGTAAGCGTCGCAGTGATGACACCCGATAGACGCAAAATAGCTGTGAGTAGCAACAGTTTTTGCTAAACTGCGGCGCAGTAAACCATAAAGAGGTAAACCATGGCGAAGTTAGACAGTAAAGCACGCTTACGTTGGGCGTGTCGCAGAGGCATGCTTGAGCTTGATGTGTTGTTTATGCCCTTTGTTGAAGAGGCGTACGACTCCCTTAATGATGATGACAAGGCGACGTTTCAACGCTTGTTGGCGGCTGATGATCCCGATTTATTTGCTTGGTTTATGGGTCATGAGCAATGTGAAGACGCAGAACTTGCGCGTATGGTTAAAATCATTCTAGACCGCGTACGTGTATAGAGGTGTATTTTCTGCCAATACGGCGAATCACCGGCCATTGTTGGGGCTAGTCGGGCTTATCTACATAATACTCGTGTTTAGTCAGCCGCAATGGTTATGGGCTTTGCTATGTGCAATTGTGCTCATGATCGCGAGTTGGCATGGCTGGCGGGTATATAAGCGTTGCTGGCCGCGCTATGGCATTATTACTATTGATAATCAGCAAGTAGAATTACATGGCCAAGGCATTGAACTCAGTGGCAAGCTATTAAAGGGAACTAAGGTATTCAATGGCCTAGTATGGCTGCATTTGCAAAGTACCTACACCGGCGCCAAGCGGCACGTGTTTATAGCGGATAAGGCGATGGCGCCCGAGCAGTTTCGTGACTTCGCTCGGGCTGTTAACGAAAACCTTAACGACCCAGTGTCGCAGGATTAAGCTCGGTGATATGGCTGTGTGGTAAACGTTCTGGGTAGTCCAAGGTGTAGTGTAGGCCTCGGCTTTCTTTGCGCGCTAAGGCACTGTGGATAATAAGCTCGGCAACTTGGACGAGGTTACGTAGCTCCAATAAGTTATTGCATACTCGGAAATTCGCATAATACTCATGGATCTCTTGTTGCAATAACTCTACTCGACGCAGTGCACGCTCAAGGCGTTTGGTCGAGCGCACAATGCCGACGTAATCCCACATAAATAGCCTGAGCTCATGCCAGTTATGGGTAATGACGACCTCTTCATCGGAGTTAGTGACCCGGCTTTCGTCCCAATCGGGCAGGGTGCTAGGCTCTGCGGGTAACCCCAATTTTGCGACGATGTCCTTGGCTGCAGCTTGGGCAAAGACAATACACTCCAACAACGAGTTGCTAGCCATGCGATTCGCTCCATGCAGACCCGTGTAGGCGACCTCGCCAATGGCATAGAGGTTGTCCAAGTCGGTTTTGCCGTTAAAGTCGGTCATCACACCGCCACAGGTGTAGTGCGCTGCAGGGACTACCGGAATGGGTTCTTTGGTGATATCGATTCCCACACTTAGGCACTTGGCGTAAATGGTGGGGAAGTGCTCGATGATAAATTCTTTATCACGATGAGAGATGTCTAAATAGACGCAATCAGCCCCTAAACGCTTCATTTCAAAATCAATGGCTCTGGCTACGACATCGCGAGGGGCTAGCTCGGCGCGCTCGTCAAATTCCGGCATAAAGCGTGTACCATCTGGGCGCAATAAATAAGCTCCCTCACCGCGCATTGCCTCGGTAATTAAAAAGTTCTGTAATTTTGGATGATACAAGCTTGTGGGATGAAACTGGTTAAACTCCATGTTAGCCACTCGGCAGCCTGCTCGCCACGCCATGGCAATGCCATCGCCACTGGCAACATCAGGATTCGAGGTATACAAATACACCTTACTGGCGCCGCCGGTGGCCAAAGCAATAAAGCGAGCGCTGAGAATTTCTACTTGCTCTTTGGCACGGTTATAAACATACACGCCATGACAATGTTTGCCGTCGCGCCCAAGTTTGGCGTCGGTAATAAGGTCGATGGCGTTGTAATTCTCTAGCAAGGTAATATTAGGGTGTGCTTGCACCCGCTCAATCAGCGTTGTTTGCACTGCTTTACCAGTGGCATCGGCGGCGTGCAGAATACGGCGATGGCTGTGTCCGCCTTCACGAGTTAAATGGTAACGCTCATGACCTTTGTCATCGGTTTCCATATCAAAAGGGACACCTTGCTCTATTAGCCAGCGCATGCAAGCCTTCGCATTCGATGCTGTGTAGTGCACAGCCTCACGATCGCACAGCCCAGCACCCGCTTCTAAGGTGTCTTCAACGTGCGACTCAATGCTGTCGTTTTGCTTGTCGAAAACGGCAGCAATACCGCCTTGGGCGTATAAAGTCGACCCTTCTCGCAGTGCACCTTTACTAATAACCGTAACTTGGCAATGGTTGGCAAGTGACAAGGCCAGTGATAAACCAGCGGCACCGCTACCTATGACGGTAACGTCGCTGTGATGTTGTTTGTTTGGGTTCATGTTATAATGTGGCTTGAGGTTTTTATACCTACGTGGCTCTATATGTATCATATTTACGGGTGTCACACGACTTTAGTTGCTTGCCAATGCAAAAATATTTGCTCAAGCGCGAACTTTTTCATTTTACTCAGGTCAGACACAGTGTATTTGGTAGCAAAGATGCAGCAAGAAAAGCACGACAACGCAGAGGAGTACCGGCTCGAATGAGCGAGCAGGATTTGGATTTAGCGCTGGTAAGAAAGGTTCAACAAGGAGATAAAAATGCTTATAACCTGTTGGTCACCAAATATCAGAATAAGGTTGCAGGATTGATTTCTCGTTACGTTGCCAATCAAGGTGATGTTGCAGATGTAGCTCAGGAGGCGTTTATTAAAGCCTACCGGGCCCTGCCTAACTTTCGGGGCGACAGTGCGTTTTATACTTGGTTATACCGTATCGCGGTGAACTGTGCGAAAAATTACTTAGTAGCACAGGGTCGTCGGCCGCCTGCGAATGATGTAGATGCAGACGAAGCAGAGTTTTACGAGGGCGCTGATTTATTGCGCTCAAATTCAACGCCCGAGAATTTGCTTCTGAGTGACGAAGTCAGAGACGTTATTTTTGCAACCATAGATAAGCTACCAGAAGATTTAAAAACAGCCATCACTCTGCGGGAGCTAGAGGGGATGAGCTACGAGGAAATCGCTGCGGTGATGGATTGCCCTGTGGGTACGGTACGTTCGCGTATATTTCGTGCCCGAGAAGCGATAGATAATAAGTTAACTCCGTTAATAGGTGAGTCTTAATATGACTAAAGCAAAGTGTAGTGAGCAGGATAAGGCGTTTGTCTCTGCTTTGGTTGACAACGAAGTGTCTTTGGACGATGTCCAAACTGACGATATTGATTCGCAAACCTTAGCCCGCTACAGCCTAATTGGCGACGCGATGCGCTCAGAGACCGCGCCTTCAATTCAATTAGATATTGCCGCTTCGGTTGCTAAGCAATTAGAAAACGAACCTGTCCATGCTGAATTCGGCCAACAACAAGCACAACAACAGCCGGCCGCATCACAGCAAAGCGCTCAGGTTATATCTGGTGGATGGTGGCGTGGTATCGCCCAAACAGCGATTGCCGCAAGTGTTGCTGTGGTTGCTGTAGTGGGTGTGCAACAATATGGCACTTCTGGTTCAGAACAAAGCGACTTGCCACCTTTGCAATCGCAGCCATTTTTAGGTTCCGCATCGCCGGTAAGTTATTCTTCGGAGCCGGCGCTTGATAATGCCGAGCGTGGTTTAAGAGATTTGCAAAAGCAGCGTATTGGTGCGCTTGTTATGGAGCACCAGCGACAAACCCGTGAAGCGGCGCGCATCGCTGCTAACGACGAGTCACAAAGCAAAAAGGACCAGTAACAAGTAATGAAGTACCTGTATGTTGCGCTTTTTAGTCTGTGGCTGACTCCTGCGTTGGCCATGTCCGAGATGACCGCTAAACAGTGGTTGGATAACATGGCTACGGCCGTTAAGCAGCGCAACTTTGTTGCTTCTTTCGTGGTCGTCAAAGACCGTGCCATGGAGCCTTATCGTTGGAGCCATGGTATTTATCAAGAGCAGGAGTTAGAGCTTCTTACGCTGTTAAATGGCGCCGGCTTGGAAATGGTGCGAGTTGATGGTCAGGTCACCTATTACGAGCCGCAAAATCAGCCATATTCAATCGCTACTAATACCATCGCTGGGCCTATTCCCGAAGTCTTATTTAGCGATATTGATAAGCTGCAAAGCAACTACCGCTTTGTGCTTGGAAATAAAGGACGTATCGCTGGGCGACCGGCACAGCAAATTCGCATCGAAGCGAAAGACCAAGATAAGTACAATTACTGGTTGTGGTTGGATACTGAGACCTCGTTATTGCTCAAATCCGCTTATGTGAATCACAGTGGTGAGTTGCTAGAGCAGTTACAGTTAAGCCATATCAGTGTGACCGAGCAACCCACTCCGGAGCTGGTGGAAATCAGTCAACGTGAATTTCCCACGCCGCTGCCGAAACTAGATGGGCAAAGTGGTGAAAGCAGCTGGAGTATCGGGTGGCTGCCGCAAGGGTTTGAACTGCTTAAAGCCGACCGCCATAAACTGAACATGAATAATGAGCTGGCCGATTACTACCTTTATTCTGACGGCTTAGTTGATGTCTCGGTGTTTGTGCAGCGGCCTCTAGCTAGTCAGCGTCCTAGCGGTGCACTGACCTCGGGAGCAACTACCGTGTATATTCATAATGCCGGAGCTTACGATGTTTCGGTGATAGGAAATATCCCGACGGCAACGGCGAAAAACATTGCCGAATCTGTCCAACGTCCTCTGTAGATTATGATCGAGCAAACCCTAACGGTGGTATCGGTGAAAGGGGATACCGCCTTTTTAAAAAGCGAACAAAAGCCAGCTTGTGCGGGGTGCAACGGTAAATGTGGCGCGCAAATCTTTGCCAAGTTATTCAAAACCGACAAAAAGACCTTCCCGTATCAATTTTCTGAACCTGTCGTTGTGGGGCAAAAAGTGAAGTTAGCTTTGGATGACTCCCACATTGTCAGCAGTTCGTTTGTTGTTTATATCTGGCCATTGTTGGCGGCATTGGTAAGCGCCGTGCTTGTACAAAGTGTTTTAGGCTTAGGCGAACTGGCACAAATTGGCACTGCTGTGGTGGCCGGTTTCGTTGGCTTTGTCATGGCAAAACAACGTCTTGCGCAGGTTGTTCATGATGTAAAAGTATTAAAAATTTACCCTTTGAGCCTACCTATTTCGCAAAGAGTTGGTGATTAGCGTCAATTAAAGGTAAAATCGGGCCTTTATTTACACGAGCTCAAGTTTAAGAAGTCAGAATCCAATTTATGAAGCATATCCGTAACTTTTCGATTATCGCCCATATCGACCATGGTAAATCGACCCTTTCCGATCGTTTGATCCAAGTATGTGGCGGGTTAACCGACCGCGAAATGCAGCAGCAAGTTCTGGATTCAATGGACCTCGAGCGTGAGCGTGGTATTACCATCAAAGCGCAAAGTGTAACCTTGAATTACACCGCCAAAGACGGTGAAACTTATCAGCTTAATTTTATCGACACCCCAGGGCACGTTGACTTCTCCTATGAAGTATCACGTTCTCTTGCAGCCTGTGAAGGCGCGTTGCTTGTTGTTGATGCTGGCCAGGGTGTCGAAGCACAAACCTTAGCCAACTGTTACACTGCCATTGAAATGGACTTAGAAGTGGTGCCTATTCTTAATAAAATAGACCTACCACAAGCAGATCCACTGCGTGTTGCCGAAGAAATAGAGGACATTGTCGGGATTGATGCCACTGATGCAGTGCAGTGCAGTGCAAAAACAGGAATTGGTATCGACGATGTGCTAGAGCGTATCGTTCGCGATATCCCGCCACCGCAGGGCGACACCGACGGGCCTCTTAAAGCACTTATTGTCGACTCGTGGTTTGACCCTTATCAAGGCGTTGTGTCTTTGGTGCGCATTGTTCAAGGCGAGCTGAAAACGGGCGACAAGATTAAAATCATGTCGAACGAGCAAGTTCATATTGCTGACAAGGTGGGTATCTTTACCCCTAAACAAACTAATACTGGCACACTGAAAACGGGCGAAGTAGGCTTTGTAATCGCCGGTATTAAAGAAATCCATGGTGCGCCAGTCGGTGATACGATTACCTTGGCGAAAAACTCAGCACAAGAGCGTTTACCCGGCTTCCAGCGCGTTAAGCCACAGGTATATGCAGGCATGTTCCCGATCTCTTCGGATCAATACGAGGCATTTCGTGATGCTCTTGATAAGCTCAGTCTCAATGATGCATCGCTATTCTTCGAACCGGAGAACTCAACCGCATTAGGTTTTGGTTTCCGTTGTGGCTTCTTGGGCATGTTGCACATGGAAATCATCCAAGAACGCTTAGAGCGTGAATATGATATTGACCTCATTACAACCGCGCCTACGGTAATCTATGAGGTTGAGACCAAAGACGGCACGATTCAGATTGATAACCCATCGCAGTTGCCTGCTGTAAACGATATTCTTGAAATTCGCGAGCCTATTGTTGAGGCCAATATTCTTGTGCCACAAGAATACTTAGGCAGCGTTATTACTTTGTGTGTTGATAAGCGCGGCGTGCAAACGCGTATGAATTATCATGGTAATCAAGTGGCTATTACATACGAGCTGCCGATGGCTGAAGTGGTGATGGATTTCTTCGATAAGCTGAAGTCGACCAGCCGTGGTTTTGCCTCTCTGGATTATAACTTTAAAGAATTCCGTACCTCAGACATGGTGCGGGTCGATATTCTTATTAACGGCGACCGTGTTGATGCCCTAGCGATGATTTGTCACCGCGATAATGCTCAAGGGCGAGGCCGTGAGCTTGCTGAAGCATTGCGCGAACTTATCCCAAGGCAGATGTTTGATATCGCAATTCAAGCGGCTATTGGCAATCATGTTATTGCCCGCTCAACAGTTAAGCAGTTGCGTAAAAACGTAATCGCTAAATGTTATGGTGGCGACGTAAGCCGTAAGAAAAAGCTCTTGCAGAAGCAAAAAGAAGGTAAAAAGCGTATGAAGCAGCTTGGCAATGTGGAAGTGCCACAAGATGCCTTCTTAGCAATTTTAAAAGTTGGCAAATAATAACAAAAGGAAATGCCTCTGATGGCCGGATATTTCTCCATATTTTTGGTGTTATTAACCCTTGGTTCTGGGTTAATTTGGTTGGTTGACCATCTTGTATATGCACCTAAACGTAAAGAGCGTATAGCCCTAGCTGAAGGGGCGGCGGGTAAAGAACTTGATGAAGAGTTGAAGCAAGAAATCGCACCTGAGCCTGTGCTTACCGAGCATGCTAAGTCGATTTTCCCAATGATTGCTATCATTACGGTGTTTCGCTCTTTCATTTTTGAACCCTTCCAAATTCCATCGGGGTCAATGATGCCGACCCTTTTGGTGGGGGACTTTATCCTCGTACAGAAATACTCCTACGGCGTTAAAGACCCGGTCTGGCGCAGTGAACTTATTGAGACCGGCAAGCCGGAGCGCGGAGATATCGCGGTATTTAAGTTTCCACCAGATCCTAAATTAGACTTTATTAAACGTGTCATTGGGCTGCCTGGTGATGCCATTGTGTATCGCAATAAGCAGTTATATATCAAACCAAACTGCGCCGAGGGTGAGCGTACTCAAGGTGCATTGCAATGTGGCGAATATAATAAAATTGCGCTAGAGATCATCAATAAGGATGAGTTCTCGCTCAGAGGACAATCGCTGGTGCGGCTGCAAGAGAGTTTGGGTGAAGTTGAGCATGACATTCTGATTAACCCAACTTTGCCTGAATTTAAGAGCAAATATTATCGCCAGCAGGGATCAAAAATTGATGAATGGATTGTTCCCGAAGGCCATTATTTTATGATGGGTGACAATCGCGATAACAGTCAAGATGGACGCGCTTGGGGGTTTGTACCTGAGGCTAACCTTGTAGGTAAGGCCGTGTTTATTTGGATGAGTTTTGAATTTGAACATGAACCAGATAGCGCGCTTCCAAGTTGGGTTCCAACCGGCGTACGATTCGAACGCCTAGGTAATATTCAGTAACAATGAAGAAAAACGTAGCAGAACTTTATAAAAAAATTGGTTATACCTTTAGTGAGCAAAACTTACTAGAGCAAGCCCTTACACACCGCAGCCATAAAGGCCAACATAACGAGCGCCTGGAGTTCTTAGGTGACTCTATCCTCAGCTTTGTTATTGCTGATGCGTTGTACCACAAGTTTCCTAAAGCGCGAGAGGGCGATTTAAGCCGTATGCGCTCGACCTTGGTTCGTGGGCAAACACTTGCCGAATTTGGCGTTGAATTTGAATTGGGTGATTACCTGCGCTTGGGACCCGGTGAGCTAAAAAGCGGCGGTTATCGCCGTGAGTCTACATTAGCTGATGCGGTAGAAGCGATCATCGGTGCAGTGTTCTTAGACTCCGATATCGATACCTGCCGTGACCTAGTACTAAGCTGGTATGCCACTCGCCTTGAGTCAATTTCCCCAGGAATGAATCAAAAAGATCCAAAAACTCTACTGCAAGAGTTTTTACAGGCGCGCAAACTCCCCTTGCCGGGCTACACTGTGATTGATACAAAAGGTCAAGCGCACAATCAAACATTCACGGTTGAATGTATTGTTGAAGGTATGGATAGCATTATTTCTGTAGGCAGTTCACGCCGTAAAGCAGAGCAAAAAGCGGCGGAAAAAGCCTTAAAGATGTTAAAGAATGACAGCTGATATGCAAACAAATACCCATTGCGGTATGGTCGCCATCGTTGGCCGCCCCAATGTAGGAAAATCGACCTTGCTTAATAAAATTGTTGAGCAAAAGGTCAGTATTACCTCGCGTAAGCCACAGACCACGCGCCATCGCATTATGGGTATCCACACCGAAGATAATTACCAAACGGTTTACGTTGACACACCTGGCTTACACGTAGAGGAAAAACGTGCCATCAACCGGCTAATGAACCGCGCAGCATCAAGCTCAATTGGTGATGTTGAATTGGTGATTTTTGTTGTTGAGGGGACGCATTGGACTGATGATGATGAAATGGTACTTAGCAAAGTCAGTGGTGGCAAAACCCCGGTGTTGGTCGTGATCAATAAGACCGATCAAGTGAAAGACAACAACTTGATTTTGCCGCACATTAAGTGGCTCAGTGAGAAAGGCGATTTTGCTGGCATTATTCCAGTATCGGCAAAACACAACCGCAATCTTGATTTGATCAAAAAAGAGGTACGTGCCCGCTTGCCAGAAAGTGAGTTCTACTTTCCAGAAGATTATATTACCGATCGCTCAATGCGGTTTTTAGCGGCTGAAGTAGTGCGTGAAAAGCTGATGCGCTTTATGGGTGATGAGCTGCCTTACTCGGTTACTGTAGAGATTGAACAGTTTAAGTGGCAAGACAATGGTGTATGGCATATTAATGCACTGATCCTTGTTGAGCGTGAAACGCAAAAACGTATGGTGATCGGTAACAAAGGTGAAAAGTTAAAAACTATCGGCCGAGAAGCACGTAAAGACCTTGAGCATATGCTCGATAATAAAGTGTTTTTAGAGCTTTGGGTGAAGGTCAAATCAGGTTGGGCAGATGACGAGAGAGCACTGCGCAGCTTAGGTTATGGCGAAGATTAAACGCCGATGGAAGCCGGTTTTGACCGTGCCTTTTTACTTCATCGTCGAGCCATTAGTGACTCGCAGTGGCTCGCTGATTTTTTAGTACAACACCGTGGTATGATGCGCATGATCGTGCGCCTCAGTGGTAAACACGCAGTAAAACATAAGGCTCAGTTACAGCCTTTCCAACCTTTGCTCATACGCTATCAAGGCGGCGGCGATCTTAAATATTTGCAGCATTTCGAATTATCAGGCTCACAGCCCGCTTTAATTGGTGACAAACTATATTGTGGTTTTTACATGAACGAGTTGGCCGTGCGTATCGTACCTTTGAACGAGCCGCTGGAGCAGGTGTACGACCTTTATCAAGCGCAGCTCAAGGCCTTGGCAGCCACTAACCACATGGCAGCGAGCTTACGCCATTACGAGCTCACTTTATTGGAAAGTTTGGGGTATGGTGTTGATTTTGAATACGATAATACCGGTAAAGAAATCAGCGCTGATTGTCATTATGACTACTATCCAGAGCAAGGGTGGGTGATGCAACAACAGCCTAAATATGGCTATGGTTTTAGCGGTAAGCAAGTGCTTGCAATGGCTGCGCGTGAGTTTACAGATCCTGAAATTCAACAGGCGGCGAAGCATTTTTGTCGCTTTCTACTTAAACCCTTGCTAGGCAGTAAGCCATTGAAAAGCAGAGAATTATTTAAATCAAGGTAAGGCAGCAATGAAAGAAATTCTATTAGGCATTAACGTTGATCATATCGCCACCTTGCGCCAGGCGCGCGGCACTCGTTACCCTGACCCTGCCCATGGCGCAGCAATCGCTGAGCATGCGGGCGCTGATGGCATTACTATCCACCTGCGCGAAGACCGTCGTCATATTCAAGACCGCGATGTGTATGTGATGAAAGACACCATTCAAACCCGTATGAACTTAGAAATGGCGGTGACTGAACAGATGCTGGCCATTGCCCTTGAGGTACAACCCGCGTTTGTATGCCTAGTACCAGAAAAGCGTGAGGAGCTCACCACCGAAGGGGGGCTTGATGTGGTCGGTCAATTCGATAAAGTTGCCGACGCGGTTAAACGACTCACGGCTGCGGGTATCAAAGTCAGTCTATTTATTGATGCCGATAAAGCGCAAATTGATGCCAGTGTGAAAGCGGCGGCACCCTATATTGAAATTCACACCGGAGCCTATGCCGATGCCGAGAATGACCAGCAACAAGCGAAGGAACTAGAAATTATTCGTGAAGGTGTGCGTTATGCTCATAATCAAGGGCTCATCGTCAATGCGGGGCATGGCTTGCACTATCATAATGTGAAGCCAATTGCCGCGATCGAAGAAATCTATGAGCTTAATATTGGTCACGCTGTTATTGCTCGTGCGGCCATTGATGGCATGGAAAAAGCGGTTCGTGACATGAAGCGCTTGATGTTAGAAGCGCGGGCGTAATTAGACCCTAAAGCACTGGTGCTGCCCAGTTCGGTGGTATGAGTGCTTTGCAGTTGCTGAAGTAAACATAACATGCGCAGCGCCTCAACCGATCTTGATAATAGGGCACCTGTTTGGCTGGCGCTGTCGGAGTTGTTTTTAGATACTGCAGTGAGTGATCACTATGATGCTATCGCCCGGTGCTGTGCGCACTCACCTTACAGCCTCAATGAACTTGCCTTTATTTTACATTATGAAGTTGCCCCAGTGCTGTGGCAAAACTTATTATCACCTGCTGGGCACTGGAGTGGTTTTGATGAGCAGTGGCTTATCAGCGCAGTCAAAGCGCATGTACTTAGCGCACGCACACCGCTAAGGCGGGCGTTACTGTATCTGTATTCGCTTTGTTATCGTCGCTATCTGCACCGTCATTGGCAGGCATTAGTACCAAGGATAAAGCACTGGCGACAAGTGCAAGGCAATGCTTAATGCACTGCCTTCACGTATCAGTACAGTCAAGATGAGCTGCTTTTCTCTAAACCGGCGTCAGCCATCAAATTGCTTAACTCGTCTTGTAGCTCTAACAGCTCGGGCTCAATATCATTAATGCTGGCTTTTTCTTTCATTGCGGTTTCAATCAGCTCGGCGAGTTTTTTCAGCTTAGGCACACCGGTATAGCAACAAGCACCATGAAACTTATGGATTATCGACAGCAAACGTTCATGGTCACCTTTTGCCATCGCCTCTTCGATAAGGTTCAGTGTTTCAGGAATACTTAATAGCAACATATTTAGCATCTCTTGGGCCAAATCTTCCTTGCCACCGGCACGTTGCAATGCCAGCTCCCAATTTAAACTGTCGCTGATAAAGGGGGGCTCGCTTAGTGGCGGTTTAGCACTGACGCGCTCACGAGCAAGCTTGTCATTGGGGGCATAATGCAATAGAGCATCGCTGAGCATATCCTCATCTAACGGCTTAGTAAGGTAACTGGCAAAGCCGACATGTTTTAACTGCTCCTTTTCACCATCTAAGGCATGGGCAGTGACCGCTATAATCGGGGTATCTTCATTCAGAGATGACTCTAAGATTAGTTTACACGCGGTAATGCCATCCATAATCGGCATTTGAATGTCCATAAAAATTAAGTCGTAACGATGGCTTTTACATACTTCGACCGCTTGCGCGCCGTTATGTGCGGTATCTAGACTCTCCACTTGTTCTTCGAGTAAGGCACAGATCAGTTTTAGGTTGGCATCATTGTCATCGACCACCAAGGCTTTGAGTGGCAAACGGGTCGTATGATGGTCGTGAGCATGAATAGTTGGGTGATCCAAGCGAAATGGCGCGGCCAACATTTCGCAAAATTTGCGATGGTTAATTGGCTTACTAAGACACCCATCGGCACCACTGCCAACGAGTGCCTCACGCATATTATGTGACACTGTGTTGAGTAATAAGTAGAGGTAGTCACTGCATTGACGAGCAATGGCAATGAGCTGCTTCATTCTGGCCATGGACTCTGCGCCGCCGGGATCGCCAAGCACGCAGATATCGTAGTTGAATGCGTTACTAGCAGCCTGCTCGAGCTCTTCTATGGTGCGGCACCCGGTTAAATGCACGCCCCAAGCCGCCAAAATACTGCTGGTTGCCATATAACTGTGTTCGTTCTGCTCGAAATACAGCACCCGCTTGTTGACCAAAGAAGCACAAGGCAGGTCAAGTTCAAAGTGATGTTCAGGTACTTTGAACACGGCGTTGAAGGTAAAACAGGTGCCCTTGCCGGGAGCCGAGTTCAGAGTGATGCGACCGCCCATAGCCTCGACTAAATGTTTGGTAATGATAAGGCCGAGGCCTGTGCCGCCAAATTTTCGGGTAATGGAAGAATCGGCCTGACCAAAGGGCGTAAACAAAGTGTCTTGCTTGTCCATGGCAATGCCCACACCCGTATCCTTAACAGATATTAACAATGAGACACGTTCGTCGTTCAACAACCGGCTACTAATATCAATATTGACTTCGCCGTGTTCGGTAAATTTAATGGCATTACTGACTAAGTTAGTCAGTATTTGCCGAAAGCGTGTGGGGTCGCCAACAAGGTGATCAGGCACGTTTGGGTTTACGTGAATAGACAACTCCAGGTTCTTCTCATGAGCGCCGGGGGCTAATAAGGTGAGCACTTCATTAACGGCATCACGAATTTGGAATTGAATGCTTTCCAGTTCCATGGCACCAGCTTCAAGCTTGGAAAAATCGAGAATGTCACTGATGATTGTCAACAGGCTATTCGCTGAGAGCTCAATGGTATCGAGGTAATCTTTTTGGTTTTTATTCAGTGGCGTTTTATAAAGCTGGCGGGCAAACCCGATGACTCCGTTCAGTGGGGTACGCAGTTCATGACTCATTTTCGCTAAGAAGTCTGATTTAACTTGGTTGGCAGCCAATGCATCACGTTTGGCGATATTGAGCTGGATGTTTTGCATCTCATACTGCTCGAGGGTTTCTTGATAATCAGCAGTGGCTTGGTCAATATGACGCTGCATCTCATCCTTTTCTTCGGCCATATGCTGGTTAATATGCAGCAACCCTTGGCGCAGCTGTTCGAGCTCGCCCTGCATTGGCTTTTGAATATTGTCGGCCTCTTTCCCATGAGCGACTTCTTGGGTTGCTTGAACTAAACGCGACAGTGGCTGAGTGATCATACGGCTCAAACGAATCGATATCACCACGGCAAAGCCAATGGCTAGCAGAATGACCGCAGCACTGATCAGCACCGCCTTTTGCTGCTCGACTACCGCAACTTGGCGATTGAATTGCACCATGACAATGCCATTAGTTTTAAAAGGCTGATGACTCGGCGCATTGGGGTCAAGTATGCCATGGTAGATAACCAGGAAATCGCCTTCTCGGGTTGTTTTGCTACTGGTTTTATTATCAAGCGTCGGTACTTGGGTTAAACGCGCAAACTCACGGTGTAAGTTGCTGGCCAACACCAGTTCATCGTTGCTATCGAAAATAGCAACGGACTTAATAAGAGGTGAGTGTTTGTTATGAATATGCCTGGCGATGCGCTCAAGTGCGCCTTGGTCGTTGTTCGCCAATGGGTTTTCCAGCGCTATACTTAAGGGTTCGATGATCGTATTACCTTGCTCGATAAGAAATTCATCCAGCTCAAGGTAGCGATTTATAGTAAAATAACCGCCAAGTAACAGACCAATCACCACAGTAGGCACCAAGGTCAGGATCAATACCGAGTCCCGCAGGCCTAATCGGTTCATAATCAACCATATTTTTTGTCTGTGATAGGTTTAGGTTATAGCTTTCACAGGCCTTTCGCAATGTTAATTAGGGTAGTCAATGGCGAAGTTCTTTAAGCCCACAAAAAAATCAGTCAGTCAGCGCTTTCGTACCTTGTCGATATCTGGACTCGACCACCATGGTCGCGGTGTCGCCAAAGATAAAGGTAAAGTGATCTTTGTTGCCGGGGCGCTTGGCTCGGAGCAAGTCAAAGCAGAAATACTCAGCGATAAAAAGAATTACGCTGAAGCACGCTGTGTGAAAGTATTAAGCCCCAGTGCTGAACGAGTGGAGCCAAAGTGCCAACACTACCAGCACTGTGGTGGTTGTAACTTGCAGCACCTCGAGGCAAGTGCACAGTTGGCTGAAAAACAAAAAGCGTTAGCGGCGTTATTTCATAAGTTCACTGGGCTCAGTTCATTGCCATGGCAGAGTCCCATTGATAGCTCACCTTGGTATTATCGTCGTAGTGCCCGGGTCAGTGTATATTGTGATAATAAGCAAGAGACCATCAAAGTTGGTTTTCGCCAGCAGGGGTCAAAACAGATCACTAATATTGTTGCTTGCCCGGTGCTTGATGCAGGGTTTATGGGTGTCTTTGACTTCTTTCGTGATGTTATTGGTGCGCATCGTGCTTTGCGCTGTATTACCCATTTACAGTTGGTGAGTGCCAAAGAACATAATTTCATTGTTGTACGCCACACTAAAACAATAGCGCAAGCACTGCGCGAAGATATAAACGCACAAGCGCAACAACACAACTGGCAACTTGTTTGGCAAAGTGAAGCGCAGCAGAGCTTGCCTAGCACTTACTATGAGCTGGAAAGTAGTCAGCTCCGCCTTGGCTTTGGTTTGCAAAATTTCATTCAAGTAAATGCCGAGGTCAACGACAAAATGCTCACGCAAGCCATGTCATGGCTTAATTTAGCGGCGCATGAGCGGGTATTGGATTTGTTTTGTGGGGTGGGCAATTTCTCGTTGTTAGCGGCCATGCAAGCACAGCATGTTACGGGTGTCGAAGGAGTTGAATCGGCCGTCTCCCATGCGCGCGACAATGCTCAGCATAATGGCATTGATAACTGTGATTTTTATTGCAGTGACCTTACGCAGCCATTAGCGCAAGCACAGTGGTTTTCAAGTGAGCTTGATGTGTTGATCCTCGATCCATCTCGCACTGGTGCTGAGGCGGTGCTTGCGCAATTACCGTGCAATCAGTTTAAACGTATCTTGTACGTGTCGTGCGATCCCGTTACTCTGGCCAGAGACAGTAAAATTATACTCGCCAGCGGACACCAGCTAACTAAGCTTGGGATAATGAATATGTTTCCGCATACCGGGCATATTGAAACAATGGCCTTATTCGAACGGGGGTAGTTGCGGCCATGGTGGCAACCAGACAATCACACCGTACAGCACAGATAGAGAGCTTTGATACGGCGCTAAATCAACTAGCTCTGAGCGATGACAAACATGCGTTAGTGAAAGCGGCCGCCGACTATTGTGGTGAGCGCCAGTGCGCCGAGCATGACCGTCTTGCCTTGGAGATGGTAGAAATTTTGGCGCAGTTAAACCTGGACGCCAATTCATTGGCGACGGCCTACCTAACGCCCTATTTCCTTGCTGGTTGTATAGATATTGAAGACACTCGCAACACCTTCAACAAAGACGTGGGTCTGTTACTCAAAGGGGTGGAGCAAATGGCGACCATCAGCACTTTGGCTCATGCTGGCAGCGGCCAAGTGCAGGTGGATAAAATTCGCCGCATGCTGTTGGCAATGGTGGAAGATGTTCGCGCGGTGGTGATTAAACTCGCGCAGCAGGTTTGCTATTTGCGTGAAGTGAAAAATGCCGAAGAAGAAGAGCGCGTAATTGCTGCCAAAGAAACCGCTAATATTTTTGCCCCTCTTGCAAACCGTCTTGGTATTGGTCAGTTAAAGTGGGAGCTAGAAGATTTAGCTTTTCGCTATTTGCATCCACAAACCTACAAACGCATTGCTAAATTGCTTGAAGAGAAGCGCTTAGACCGTGAAGCGTATATGCGCGATATGGTCAAGCAGGTAGAAGACAAGCTTACCCAAGCGGGAATTCAGGCGCAGGTATATGGCCGCCCGAAGCACATTTTCAGTATTTTTAAGAAAATGAGCAAAAAGAACTACGAGTTTGATCAATTATTCGACATTCGAGCCATGCGCATCATCGTCGATGAAATTCAAGATTGTTACGGTGCCTTGGGTATCGTACACACCAGTTGGCGTCATTTACCCAAAGAGTTTGACGATTATGTTGCCACACCCAAACCGAACGGCTACCAATCCATTCATACCGTGGTCTTCGGGCCGGAGGGAAAAACCGTAGAAATTCAGATCCGTACCCAGCAAATGCATGAGGATGCGGAGCTAGGTGTGGCGGCACATTGGATGTATAAAGAAGGTGCACTGCCTGGTCGGGACTCGGGTTACGAGCAAAAAATTAATTGGTTACAGAAGATTCTGCAGTGGCAAGAAGAAGTTGTGGATGGCACCGACCTAGCGGATGAATTGAAAAACCAGGTGGTCGAAGACCGGGTCTACGTGTTCACCCCGCGCGGCGATATTTTCGATTTACCCCATGGGGCAACCCCCTTGGATTTTGCCTATTACATTCATTCCAACGTTGGTCATCGTTGTGTTGGCGCTAAGGTATTTGGCAAGATTGTGCCTTTCACTTACCAGTTACAAACTGGTGATCAGGTCGAGATTCTTACCCAAAAAGAGCCCAATCCGAGCCGTGATTGGCTTAACCCTAGCTTAGGGTATATCCGCTCCTCACGAGCACGTTCGAAGATCCACCACTGGTTTAAGCAGCTAGATCGAGACAAAAACTTACAAGCTGGTAAGGATATTCTCGATGGCGAGCTGCAAAAGCTCGATATTCACTACAAAGATCTCGAGCCGGCGATTAAGCGTTTTAATTTCTCAGCTCTTGATGACCTCTTGGTCGCTATCGGTGCCGGTGATGTGCGTCTAAATCAGCTGCTTAACTTTGTGCAAAACAAAGGTGAAAGCGAACCACAAATCAAGTTCAAGCCGCACCGTGGTAATCACAAAGGCGATAAAAATGGCATCGTGGTTGATGGCGTTGGCTCGCTGATGAGCCATATGGCAGGTTGCTGTGAGCCGGTGCCAGGCGATAGCATTTGTGGCTATATTACTCAGGGTCGAGGCATCGCGGTGCATCGCAGTGACTGTGAGCAATTTGCGCAGCTACAAGAGCGTCACCCCGAGCGCATTGTGGAGGTCAGTTGGTCGCAAAAAACCAGCCAAGACTTTGCTCTGTCAATCAAGGTCGAGGCCAACGATCGCCAAGGATTAATTCGCGATATCAGCGCGGTGCTCGCCAATGAGAAGGTCAATGTGATGAGCATGAATGTGAATACTATTGATGAGAAGCAACTGGCGATATTTTCGATGAAGATCGCGGTCTCAGACCTAAGCAGCACCAATCGACTGCTAACGAAGTTACTGCAAATTGATGGCGTGTACGATGCCAACCGAGTTGGAGCTAGCTAATGGGCTCAGTTGATGAACTATTGGCGATTATGGCCAAGCTGCGCTGTCCTGAGTCGGGTTGCGAATGGGATTTGGGGCAAGATTTTCACACCATAGTGCCGCACACTCTTGAGGAAGCCTATGAGGTCGCCGACACCATAGAGCGTGGTGATTTTACTGCCCTTAAAGCCGAGCTTGGCGACCTGTTATTTCAGGTGATTTTTTATGCGCAACTGGGAAAAGAACAGCAGCTGTTTGATTTTGAAGACATCGTCAGTGGTTTAAATCGTAAGCTCAAGCAGCGTCACGGTCATATTTTTGCCGATGAAGCCGAGCCCGGCAACTGGGAGCAGCGCAAGCATCAGCAGCGCCAAGCGCAAGGGCAAAAGCAGCTTCTAGACGATATTCCTAGCAATCTTCCGGCGCTCAGTGCGGCTCATAAAATTCAAAAACGGGTCGCCAGTGTGGGCTTTGATTGGCCCTGCATTAGCGGCGTTTTGGATAAGGTGAATGAAGAGGTCGAGGAAGTGCGTGAGGCCATCAACATTGATCCACACAGCGATCACAGTGCTGAAGAAATTGGTGACTTGCTGTTTGCCACCGTTAATGTCGCTCGCCATCTTGGTCGTGACCCTGAGCAGTTACTGCGCCAAGCCAATCGCAAATTCACTAAGCGATTCAACCAAGTGGAAGTACACATCAATGAGCAGCAGCACTGCCTTAAGGACGCCTCATTAGCGCAAATGGAAGCAGCGTGGCAAAAGGTCAAATCACAAGAGTAAGGCCGCACCCGTAGGCCAATTTAAACTGGATTGGCGCAGGTGGCTTTGCTATACTATCGCCCCGTCTTGATTCTATTTAATCCATTTCCTGATATCTTAGGGTTCGCATGAGTACAAAATTTATCTTCGTTACGGGCGGGGTGGTTTCCTCGTTGGGTAAAGGTATTGCCGCAGCGTCTTTGGCCGCAATTTTAGAAGCACGTGGCTTAAAGGTGACCATCTTAAAGCTGGATCCTTATATCAACGTTGACCCGGGCACTATGAGCCCGATTCAACACGGTGAAGTGTTTGTTACCGAAGACGGGGCTGAAACAGACCTTGACCTAGGTCACTACGAGCGCTTTATCCGCACCAAAATGACCAGCCGCAACAACTTCACTCAAGGACGCGTATACGAAGATGTGTTGCGCCGTGAACGCCGTGGTGAGTACCTAGGCGCCACCATTCAGGTTATTCCACATATCACTAATGATATTAAACGCCGCGTGATTGAAGGCGCTGAAGGGCATGATGTGGCCATCGTTGAAATCGGCGGCACGGTTGGTGATATTGAATCACAACCTTTCTTAGAAGCAATCCGTCAGCTTGGTACCGAGCTTGGACGCGAAAATGCGCTGTTCATGCACTTAACCCTAGTGCCTTTCTTAGGCCCGGCAGGAGAAGTGAAAACCAAGCCTACGCAGCACTCGGTGAAAGAGCTTCGTTCCATCGGTATTCAGCCTGATGTGCTGGTATGCCGTTCGGCGTGTAAATTGCCGGCCAACGAGCGCGCTAAAATTGCACTATTCACCAATGTTGAAGAAAAAGCGGTTATCTCACTGCAAGACGTCGACAGCATTTACAAAATTCCGGCGTTATTAAAGTCGCAAGATTTAGACAATATTATTTGTCGCCGTTTTTACTTAGATTGCCCAGAAGCGGATCTGTCTGAGTGGGAACAAGTACTGTATCAAGAGTCGAACCCAATTGGGGAAGTGACCATAGGTATGGTCGGTAAGTATATTGAGCTTCCTGATGCTTATAAATCGGTGAATGAAGCCCTTAAACATGCCGGTTTGAAGAATCGCTTAACTGTTAATATCCAGTATGTTGACTCCCAGGATATTGAGAGCAAAGGCGTTGAATTACTGCACGGCTTAGACGCTATCCTCGTACCGGGTGGCTTTGGCGGCCGAGGTATTGAAGGCAAAATTCGCACAGCGCAGTATGCTCGTGAAAACAAGGTGCCTTACCTAGGTATTTGTTTGGGGATGCAAGTCGCACTGATTGAATACGCACGCAACGTTGCTGGCCTAGAAGGGGCGAACTCAACTGAATTTGATGCCGGCTCTGCGCATCCGGTGGTTGGCCTTATCACCGAGTGGCTGGATAAAGACGGTAATGTTGAAATGCGTGATGCAGACTCTGATTTAGGCGGCACTATGCGTTTAGGCGCGCAGTTATGTCACCTTAAAGAGGGTTCAAAAGTACGCGAGGTGTACGGCAGTGACCAAGTGGTTGAGCGTCACCGCCACCGCTACGAAGTAAACAACAATTATGTTGAACAACTTGAGCAAGCGGGTCTGAAATTCACCGGTCTCTCCGAAGATAAAAAGCTGGTGGAAATCATCGAAAATGAAGATCATCCATGGTTTATTGCGGCGCAATTCCACCCGGAATTCACCTCAACACCACGCGATGGTCACCCACTATTTGAAGGTTTCGTGGCAGCAGCAAACAGCTTCCAGAAACAATCTTCGTAATTGTCAGATAAAGCCGTGCTCATGCACGGCTTTTTCGTTTTACACTTGGGACAAGAGGAATCAAGCAAGATGTCAGAAATTGTTAAAGTGATCGGCCGTGAAGTGATGGACTCACGAGGTAACCCAACTGTTGAAGCTGAGGTTCACCTAGCCAGTGGTGCATGGGGCCGTGCCTGTGCTCCATCAGGTGCATCAACCGGTACGCGAGAAGCATTGGAGCTGCGCGACGGCGACAAAGCACGTTACCTAGGCAAAGGTGTGCTAACCGCAGTCGGTTACGTAAACAACGAAATTGCCACCGCATTAAAAGGTCAAAATGCCCTTGAACAACGCGCTATAGATGCGGTGATGTTAGAGCTAGATGGCACTGAAAACAAAGAAAAACTAGGTGCAAACGCGATTTTGGCTGTGTCTTTAGCGAATGCTAAAGCAGCCGCTCAAGAAAAGGGCGTAGAGCTATTCGAACATATCGCTGATATCAATGGCACCTCAGGTAACTACTCTATGCCTGTGCCAATGATGAACATTCTTAACGGTGGTGAACACGCTGATAACAATGTTGATATTCAAGAGTTTATGGTTCAGCCAGTAGGCGCATCTAGCTTCCGTGAAGCGCTGCGCATGGGCGCGGAAATTTTCCATAGCTTGAAGAAAGTACTCAGTGCTCGCGGCTTAAATACGGCGGTGGGTGATGAAGGTGGTTTCGCCCCTGATCTGAAGTCGAACGAAGAAGCTCTGGAAGTGATCGCTGAAGCGGTTAAAGCTGCCGGTTATGAGCTCAACAAAGACGTGACCTTAGCGCTTGATTGTGCTGCGTCAGAGTTTTACCACGATGGTAAATATGACCTTAAAGGCGAAGGCAAAGAGTTTGATTCTGCTGGATTTGCAGATTTCTTGGCTGACTTGGCGGCGCGCTATCCAATCATCTCTATTGAAGATGGCTTGGATGAGAGTGACTGGGACGGTTGGAAAATTCTGACTGACAAAATTGGCGATAAGGTGCAATTGGTCGGCGATGATTTATTCGTAACAAACACGAAAATCTTAAAGCGCGGTATTGATGAAAGCATTGGTAACTCTATTCTTATTAAGTTTAACCAAATTGGCTCTCTGTCTGAAACCTTGGATGCGATCAAAATGGCGCAAGATGCCGGCTTCACAGCGGTTATTTCACACCGCAGTGGTGAAACAGAAGACGCCACCATCGCTGATTTGGCAGTAGGCACAGCAGCCGGTCAAATTAAGACGGGTTCATTGTGTCGCTCTGACCGTGTCGCTAAGTATAACCAGTTGCTACGTATTGAGCAGCAACTGGGTGATAAAGCGGTATATAAAGGTCGCTCGGAAATCAAAGGTCAATAACCAGTTGTTGAACAAAAAAACCGCAGCTCAGCTGCGGTTTTTTATCTCTGGTATTACCAAGCACTTAAAAGCTTGGCTTGTGGTTAAATAGCACCACTGAAGGTTATTGAAGGCTGTTGGTTGTACCGCGATTGAGCTCACGTTTTACGTAATCTTGACCTGCTTTTTCTTGTGCTGCTTTTTCTTCAGCAGTCATACAGACGCGCTTGGGTATGTTCGAGCCAGTCGGCCTTTTTAACTCACAAATCAGGCCGTCATTATTGGCGGTTTGTCCTTCATTAGCTTGGCCAGCGCAACCACTTAATAGCACCACTGCACATCCTGCCAAAAGCAATCCTAATTTCATTATTATCTCCTTAATAGTCCGTTAGCCCTCTTTTGGGGCCACCTTCATGTTATAAGGGAATTACTTTTCAGTTGCCAGTAAAGTAAGTGTTATTAATTGTTTTTAATAGTTAAATTAACCTGTTGTTAATATTGTTTACCTTTCATTGTTGTGTCACTATGAGTCTAAATCGGAACAGTCGCTGTATCTGCATTGGTAACGCTCAAGGAGGGCAGGGTGACAGTACTTTATTTTCTCGGATGTCCAGAATTAGACACGCTTAATACCTATGAGCGTAGTCAGGTCGTGGAACAGGCCTATAAAGAGTTTCGGGCAGTGCACCCGGTAAAATGGGCGATACGCTGGTTGTTAATTGTCTTGGCGCTATTACCCTCGGTGATACTAGGCGTGTTGATTGGCACTGAGGCTGCGCTCGCCAGTGCAGTGATAGCTATGGTGCTACTGCACATTGTCATTGCAGAGAAAGAGAGCACCTTAGCCCGCCATTATTTGCATCAGCATTTCAGCGAGCTCTGTGCGAAAGTGTTGCTTAAGTACTAAAACTGATGTTGCTAGGCATCAATCACCTTACTTTGACGGTGCATGATTTGCGGCGTTCGTTACAGTTTTACTCCGAGCTGCTATGTTTCACTCCGTTAGTGCGTTGGCGCCAAGGTGCTTACCTGCAAAACCAAGAATTGTGGCTATGCCTTAATGTTGGCCGACCCCAACCAGCGCAAGATTACTCCCATATTGCTCTAACGGTGGAGCCAAACCGTTTTTGTGAATTGCAACAGCGATTAACTGCTACTGATGTGTGTTTTTGGCAGGAAAATAGCAGTGAAGGAAGCTCTTTGTATTTCCTAGACCCTGATGGTCATAAGTTAGAAGCGCATGTTGGCGATTTAGGTAGTCGATTGGCAGCGATAGCGCAAAAGCCCTACGAACAATTGCATTGGTATCCACAAGGGCAGGCAGTGATAAAGGACTATGATTGATACCCAAAGCGGCGCTAGTCAGGCCTCCACAGACCGGGTTTATAAGGCGAAATGGTTGGCTAGAATCTGTCTCGTAAAATGGGTTTTAAGGTAAAAGCCACGGGGCAGAGTTTGAATTGTTTTTCCCTGTGGGCCAATGGCGTCGGTTAACGCTTGGCTGTTTGCTGCTTTAGGACGCAGTTGCAATACTTCGCCATAATGGCCGTTGAGCGTTTCTATTTTCCCCAATGCAATCAGCTCGGTGAGCTCCTCCCAATCACGTTTAAGCTGTGCAAACTGTTGCTCATTGGGACGCCACAAAAAGCCACTGCCAATGACTCTGTCGATTACTGCGATATCACGTTCGGCCAATATTGGCAGCCACAGTACGTGATTAAGCTTCTTGTACACTGTGCTTTGTTCAAAGGTCAGCCCTTGCAGGTTGGTTAAGGGGGCGACACTGACAAAGGTCGTCTCCAGTGGCAAACCTTTTTGCGAGATGGGCAGCGTTTTCAGTTCGACACCTAATGACACAAAGTCGGGTTCGGGCAGTGAGCCAGCACTGGCTCCTAACGCAAGTTCAATAAGCTGACCAACCCAGCCTTTTTCACGCAGCAAGTCTTGCGGTGTTTTAAAGCCCAGCTCACCTGCCAATTGTCCCAGCGTTTTACCTGCTATAGCATCGACCCGTTGTTGCAGTTGACTAAGGGTTTGTGGCGGTGCGTTCATGTCTATGTCTCTAGAGTGTTTCAATCGCTATGTTAGCAAACTCTTGCGTAGCGGAGAATGTGTCACCTTACTATCTCGGCTAAGTATTGCTAGCAAGTGCCTTAGTTGGTGTTATTTTGAACATGTTTTCAGTGGTTAAAATAACATCGCTTTATAAGTTCTCGCCAAAAAATAACATTATGAAAAATAAAGATATTTTCCATAAAGCCTCTCGAGCTTTAATAATATGCTGTTGTTTTAATCCACAAAATACAGTCCTATAAACACATTTATCCACAGAATCTGTGGAGAAACGCCTTTTTATGATCATCAATTGTGGATTTGTTCTATTTTTACCCTTGTTTTTTAAAAGTTATGCACAACTTGTGAGTAAGTTGGTGTTTAGTGCGAATAATATTTGCTGTGCTTTAGGGATTATGGAACAATCGATAAAAATCGACTTACAAATGAGGCACTAAGGTGATTGATGCCGAAGGTTTTCGTGCCAATGTCGGAATCGTAATTTGTAATAACCAAGGCCAAGTCTTTTGGGCTCGTCGTTACGGACAGCATTCTTGGCAATTCCCGCAAGGTGGCGTAGACGATGGGGAAACGCCCGAGCAAACCATGTATCGTGAATTACACGAGGAGGTTGGCTTACTCCCTGAAGATGTAGAGATACTGGCAAGTTCTAGACATTGGTTGCGTTATAAGTTACCGAAGCGGTTGATCCGCAGAGATTCCACACCTGTGTGTATTGGCCAAAAACAAAAATGGTTCTTGCTAAAATTAAAGTGCAAAGATGAAGACGTGGATTTACTTAAAACTCACCACCCTGAGTTTGATGACTGGCGTTGGGTGAGTTATTGGTATCCTGTACGTCAGGTCGTGGCCTTTAAACGCGACGTATACCGCCGGGTAATGAAAGAGTTTGCGCCGGTTGCTATGCCTTTTAATCGCAAGGAGTCACAGCCGCAAGGGCAGTGGCGCCAACGCCGATAGGAGAACACCATGTTAGCCACCATGCGCACCATCGTCGAGCAAGTTGCTCAGCAACCGAGTTTGGAAAGCGCATTGGTGGTATTTGTATCGCAAGTAAAAAAAGCGATGCGCACTGAGTGTTGCTCAATTTACTTCGCTGATTACAGTAAAGATAACTTCGTCTTAATGGCCACCGATGGCCTCAATCCTGGTGCTGTGGGTCAGTTTCGAGTCGGTTTTACTGAAGGCTTGGTGGGCTTAGTGGCGCAGCGTGAAGAACCTATTAATTTGGCTTATGCCAAATCGCACCCGCGCTTTGTCACCTCCGATTTAGTGCAAGAAGATCAGTACAATGCTTTTCTCTCTGTACCTATTGTGCATCAACGCCGCGTGCTCGGTGTTATTGTCGTGCAGCAGCAGGCTGCGCGCGTATTCAGTGAAGATGAAGAGTCATTTTTAATTACTCTTTCTGCTCAGCTAGCGCCTCAGTTGGCCGACGCGCAACTGCAAACCTTGCTCAACCAAGATGGGCAAAGCCAGCGCTCCACAACTCTTAAAGGCATATCCGGCTCGCCGGGTATCGCTTTAGGGCAGGCCTATGTGGTGTTGCCTAAGGTTGACTTTTCGTCGGTTGAAATGCGCAAAGAGCCTAACAAACTCAAACAAAAGCAGCTATTTTTCCAGGCGGTAGCCGCCACTCACAAAGAATTCAGCACCCTGGCAACGTCGATGCAAGGGCACCTTCCCGATGAGGCTGTGGCCGTCTTTGAAGTGTATTTACAGCTTCTTGATGCGAAGAGCTTAGGACGTGATGTTGAATTAGAAATAGCCGATGGTTGGTGCGCCAAAAGTGCTTTGAAGCGGGTTATTGAGCGTCTAGTGCAGCAATTCAATGCTATGCAAGATCCTTATATAAAGGAACGCGCTGTTGATGTTAAAGACATTGGTTTACGGGTTCTGCACCACCTATTAAATACCGAGAAGGCCACCAAGGTGTATCCAGACGATACAATTTTGGTGGCGCACACATTAACCCCAGCCATGCTAGCTCAGGTTCCCAAAGAAAAACTCAAAGGGGTGGTCAGCGTCCATGGTGCGGCGAACTCCCATGCCTCTATTCTTACCAAGGCGATGAACATTCCCACCGTGTGGGGCATCAATGATATTCCTCTATTGCAGTTTGACCAAAAGGAATTGATTGTTGATGCTTATGCGGGGCGCGTCTATTTATGTCCTAGCGAGGCTCTTAAGCAAGAGTACGCACAAGTACAGCATCACGATGCAAAATTACATGACCAGTTTGAGTCTGAGCACCATCTTGAGGCGAAAACCGCAGACGGGAAAAGCATCGACTTGTTGCTTAACGCTGGCTTAGATTTAGGCAGTGAGCTCAATAGTGCCCGATATTGCGATGGTGTTGGGCTGTACCGCACCGAATCATGGTTTATGCAAAAGGGAACGTTTCCGTCTCAGCATGAGCAAGAGGTGTGGTATCGCCAAGTACTCAGCAGCTATCACCCTGCGCCAGTTACTATGCGTACACTGGATATTGGCGGCGATAAGGCACTGGATTATTTCGATATTGACGAGGAAAATCCGTTCTTAGGGTGGCGCGGTATTCGCGTAAGTTTGGATCATCCGGAGCTTTTCCTCGATCAACTGAAAGCCATGATCAAGGCCAATACTGGCTTGGGTAATCTACGTATTATGTTGCCGATGATAAGTGATATCGGGGAGGTCGATGACGCGTCTGCGCTGATGGAACGTGCTTATTATGAGTTGCAACAAGATGCACCGGATCAATTCAGCTATATTGATAAGCCGCTAGTGGGAGTGATGATTGAGGTGCCCTCGAGCATGTATTTACTCAAGGAGTTAGCGGCCAAAGTTGATTTTTGTTCGGTGGGCAGCAACGATTTAACTCAGTATCTGTTAGCTGTGGATAGGGCTAATTCCAGAGTGGCTGGGCTTTTTGATCCTTATCATCCTGCGGTTTTACGAGCTTTAAACGGTATTGCCCAGCAATGCCAAAACGCCAACTTTCCCTTTAGCCTATGTGGTGAACTTGCCGGTGAGCCCGAAGGCGCGGTGCTCCTTATTGCTATGGGGTTTGACAGCCTAAGTATGAACTTCAGTTCGTTACACAAAGTGAAATGGGTGATCCGCCGTGTCGGCTTGGCCGCTTGTGAGGTGCTATTGCATCAATGTTTGGCTGCTTCCAGTGCAAAGAAAGTGCACCGCTTGGTGCGTGAATTTATGCTCGAAAACCACCTTGGCGCGCTTCTTTATACGCAAAAAGAGTGATCAATAAGTGGTCGTGAAATTGCCTTTATAACCTGATATATTAGCGCTATAAGAAAAGTTTATAAGAAGGGCGGTATGGCTGACCTGATATGGCTATTTTTGCTATGCACAGTGCTTGGCAGCGTAGTAGGCTTTTTAGCTGGATTACTGGGAATAGGAGGCGGCTTACTTATTGTCCCGGCGCTTTCGGCGTTATTGGTGCACTTTCATGTCACGGATGTTGAGCACGTGTTAGTGATTGCCATTGCTACCTCCTTGGCTTCGATTTTATTCACCTCCACCTCTTCTGCTTTGGCGCATCATCGTAACCAAAATGTCCCCTGGCAAGTTGCACCTTGGGTGCTTGTAGGCGTTTCACTGGGCGCCCTGATAAGCGGCTTTATGGCAAGTTATATACCTCAACAGGGATTGAAAACCATATTTGCTGTCTGTGTGATGTTTATCGCGATGCGTATGATTGTCTCTACGCGCAGAGTAATGAAGACTCGGGCCATGCCTAAAGGTCCTGTGGTCGCTGCTAGTACCTCGGTACTTGGGGCCATATCTGGGTTAATCGGTATCGGCGGCGGCGCGCTTGTGGTGCCGCTTTTAAATTATTTTTCTGTGGATATGAAAAAGGCCATTGGCTGCGCCGCAGTCAGTGGCATAGCCATTGCGCTGTTTGGCTGCTTGGGTTACATTGCCTCCGGGTGGCAAGTGAAGAGTTTAAGCGATGGCTTCTTGGGCTTTGTGTATTTACCTGCTTTAGCGGGGATTGTTGTCACCTCCTGGTTCACAGCTCCTTTTGGCGCGCGAGCAACGCATTTTTTACCAGTATCGCAAATTAAGAAAATCTTCGCCGTGCTATTGGTGGTGATCGCCTTGCGAATGGTGTTTAGTTAGGCATTGGAATTTATGGCTTTAGAGTTTCCGCAAATCGACCCCATTATTTTTGAAGTGGGTCCGGTGGCTGTACGTTGGTATGGCTTGATGTATTTAATTGGCTTTGTTTTCGCTCTGTGGCTGGCAAACCGACAAGCAGCAAAACCTGGCTCAGGGTGGAGCAAAGAGCAGGTAAGCGATCTGCTGTTTTGCGGCATGCTCGGTGTGATCCTCGGCGGACGTGTGGGCTATGTGCTGTTTTATCAGTTTAGCTATTTCCTCGAAAATCCATTGTATTTACTGCGTATTGACCAAGGCGGAATGTCCTTTCACGGAGGCACCCTCGGCGTGATTGCCGCCATTGTGTGGTTCGCTAAAGCTAAAGGTAAGTCAATCTTGGCGGTGGGCGACTTTGTGGTGCCTTTGGTGCCGTTAGGACTACTGGCCGGGCGCATTGGTAACTTTATCAATGGCGAGCTTTGGGGGCGCGCATCTGATGTGCCTTGGGCTATGGTATTTCCTACTGGCGGGCCTGAGCCAAGACACCCTTCACAATTATACGAGGCATTTTTTGAAGGCCTCGTGCTGTTTCTTATTTTGCAGTGGTTTATACGCAAGCCACGCCCAGCAGGCAGTGTCGCCGGATTGTTTTTACTCGGTTACGGGGTATTCCGTTTTGCCATTGAGTACTTCCGTGAACCTGACGCTCATTTAGGCCTGTTTGCAGACTTTATTTCCATGGGGCAAATTTTATCCTTGCCAATGATTATCGTGGGTGCTGGGCTGATGTATTGGGCATACCAGCATAACAACAGCACAGAGAAACACGGTTCACAACAACCAAGCTAATACTATGAAGCAATATTTAGATTTAATGCGCCATGTGAAAGAGCATGGCACCAAAAAAGAAGACCGGACCGGTACCGGCACCCTTAGTGTATTCGGCTATCAAATGCGCTTTAATTTGCAAGAAGGGTTTCCCTTGGTGACCACCAAGAAGTGTCATTTGCGCTCGATTATCCACGAGTTGTTGTGGTTCCTTAAGGGCGATACCAATATTGGTTATCTTAACGATAATGGCGTGCGCATTTGGGATGGTTGGGCCACGGCAGAAGGTGAGCTGGGCCCAGTGTATGGCAAACAATGGCGCAGCTGGGAAGGTCCTAATGGTGAAGTGATTGACCAGATTAAGGACGTGGTCGAGCAAATTAAAACTAATCCAGATTCACGACGGTTAATTGTGAGTGCCTGGAATCCAGCATTGTTGCCAGACACTCAGTTTAGCCCTAGCGAAAATGCTGCTAAGGGCAAGCAAGCACTGCCGCCGTGTCACACGCTATTCCAATTCTATGTGCTCGATGGCAAGCTGAGCTGTCAGCTATACCAACGTAGTGCAGATATTTTCTTAGGTGTGCCGTTTAATATTGCCAGCTATGCGTTACTGACCATGATGATAGCGCAAGTATGCGATTTAGAATTAGGCGACTTTGTCCATACCTTTGGCGATGCGCACTTGTACTTGAACCACTTACAGCAAGTAGACGAACAGCTTGGGCGTGAACCCTTCGCCAAACCGACCATGAAGATTAACCCTGAAGTGAAAGATATCTTTTCTTTTAGCTTTGATGACTTTGAGCTGGTGGATTACCAGTGCCATCCTCATATCAAGGCGCCTGTTGCTATTTAATCTAGCCTCAGGTTATTGCTGGCACTTTTATTGCAAGCACATTAAGTAATTTTCATAAATGTGTTTCGATGAGGGTGTCATGCGACTCTTAATCACGATTTTGCTAGCGGCGCTGGTGACGGCTTGTGCGCCTTCACAACGCATAGAAATTGTGCCCCGCGTCGGTGAATACCGACCTGTACAAGAAAATACTATTCACCAATATAGTGTCCGTCTTGCCAATAATATGACAGCGGCGCTGCAAAGCATTGCTCCGGGTGCCAAAGTCGCAGTCGGCACCTTTTTGCCGCCCCAGTCATTAACGCTCAAGCAAATGACACCTCAGCAACATCAGATAGCTCTACAACTTCAAGAGAGTTTTATCACCCTCTACAATCAAATGGGTTTCTCTGTGGTTGAATACCGAACCCGTAATAGCATTGCTTTGCGTGACGGCGGAGATGTTATGTTGAGCCGCGAGGTAGGGCAGTTAGCAGCCCGTCACGGTATCGACTTTTTTGTTACCGGGACTATGACCCCACAGCAAGATGCTTATGTGGTCAATGTGCGGATGATTAACATCAGTAATAATGAGGTGGTCGCGGCGGCGACGGACTATTTACCTAATAATGTGTTAACTAGTGCCGATAAAGTACATATGCAAAATGGCCATATTGAGCGCCGCGCTTATTAACGAGGAAAGACTATGAACACTCCCGCAATTTCAGGGCTTTTATCGCTGACCTTAGCTGTAGCTGGTTGTGCCAGTATGAATCAATGGACCGCGCATGAAGATGAAGTAAAGCGCCAGGCAATTGAAGAGTATGAAAGTGCCCATCAGCAGGTTAAAGTGATTGGTGCCCCAGAGCAATCCGTGGCTGGTAATACAGCTCAGTATCAAGGCCTTAACAATCCTCTTAAAGTACATTCTAGCCGCCAAAGTTACGCGAAACATTCTGTGAAAAACATTAACCATTATGTGCGCGGATTGATGCAAGATATGATGAGTAACATTGACGCCAGCGCACAAAATCAGGTTATGGCAGTATCAAGCTTCGTCTACTTAGATACCGACTACCAGCAGGGCACATTATTGGGCAACCAATTGGCAGAGAGCTTTATGCATGAGTTGCATGAATTTGGGGTGCCTGTAGTGGATTACAAGACCACCGATTACATTCGTGTAACCCCTGAAGGTGATTTCGCTTATAGCCGTGACTTTTTAGAGTTGCAGCAAGATCACCCAATGCGCTTAGTGTTAGCGGGCACGTTGGTGAAACACCAAGGCGGAGTCTTAGTGAATGCGCGGATTGTTAGCGTCAATTCGAAAATGGTCATTGCCAGCTCTCAAGGTTTGATCCCCAACGATGTAGTAAACGCGTTACTGAGTAACGCCATTTATAATGGTGTGGAGCTCAGCCAAGCGAATTAGTTATAAAGTTTTTAGCCCTGGCGCCGATAACCGACTATATGGCTTAAGTGGGTAAAAACAATGATAAAGCGTTTTCTTGTTGGCGCCATGGTAACAACCATGGCCATGGCTGCATGGGCTCAAAGTGAGCCAAGCAAGGTCGAGATAAACCCTCTGTATATCAGTGTTGATAGAGGGTTTAACAATGCTCACCACAAACACCTAGGGGATTACACTCAACAATTGGCATTGAAACTCAGTGATACCATGGCGACACAACATGTCAGCCATATTGCAGTGACCAGTTTCGTTGACTTTGATCATCGCCTTGATAACGCTGGCGCCCTAGGTAACCAGTTAGCCGAAGGGCTGATGACAGACCTGCAACAATTTGGTTTTGCAACGGTCGAGCACAAGCTTAAACGCGCTATTTCTGTTCAACCATCCGGTGACTTTGCTCTCTCTCGTCATGCCAGCGAGTTGGCTGAGTCGGTGGGTGTAGACCATGTTCTCACCGGTACACTGGTGTACCGCCCCAATGGTGTGGTGATTAATGCTCGAGTGATCAGTAGTCAGGATCAAGTCATTAAAGCCAGCGCCCGCCAGTTTATTCCTTACTTCGTCTTAGACGACCTATTGCCGCATGGTTAATAGCTCAGCGTTTGTGCTTTAAGCTATTGCTATTTAAGGTGAAGTTATTTGATAATAGAGGCCAGTGGCCTCTTAGTTAAATGGATATAACAACCCCCTCCTAAGGGGTAGTTGCAGGTTCGATTCCTGCAGGGGCTGCCAGTTTATCCACATCGACCTATCCCCATAAAAGCACTTTTTATTCGTGTTAAAGACAGTACCTAGCAGATAAATACGATAACGGTCTTGCGATGCGTGCTCAGGTACCCATGCCTCTGGGTCGTGGACTCAGAGGCCGAAACAGGTATTACTAGGCGCCAGGGCCGCACTCTATACAGTGTCTAATAATATCAGGACCAAACTTTAGCTTGGCGTTAACGTTTCGTAGCGCCGTGCGCACGCCTTCCTCTATGACTGGGTGGTAAAATGGCATCTCTAACATTTGTGGTACAGTCATTTTGTTTTGCACCGCCCAGGCAAGCAAGTGAGCGATATGCTCGGCTGCAGGGCCTATCATTTCGGCGCCCAAAAATAGGCCGCTGCCTTGCTCTGCGTAAACTCTTAACATCCCTTTATTTTTTAACATAACGCGGCTGCGTCCTTGGTTTTCAAAGCTTACTTCGCCGATTTCATAGCAGCCACAATCACCAAAGCGTTTACTTACTTGCTGATAAGACTCGCCAACCATCGCAATTTGTGGGTCGCTAAATACAGCCGCAATTGGCGCTCGACGTAAGCCATTACGCACATCAGGGTAGCGTCCTGCATTGTGCCCTGCGATAGTGCCTTGATCCGTAGCTTCATGTAGCAGCGGCACCATATTACTGGCATCTCCGGCAATAAATATGTTGCTGTCCCCGCATTGCATAGTGTATTCATCGGCAATGGGGACTCCTCGCTCATCAAGCTCTAGCGATGTATTTGTCAATGCTAGCTTATCGACGTTCGGTTTGCGGCCTGTGGCGGCAAGCACGTAGTCGAACTGTTCGCTGTGTTGTTGTCCATGACCGTCGGTATAAGTGAATTGAGCTTTATCGCCGACTTGTCGCATATTTGTCACTTGAGCATCGGCGTCTACGAAAAACTCTTCAGCGAAGGTGGTGGCGGCATAATCTTTTAAGACTGGATCGCTTAGCGGGCCAATCGCTCCGCCAACGCCGAATAACTTTACGCGTACCCCTAAACGATGCAATGCTTGGCCAAGCTCTAGACCAATAACGCCAGGGCCAAAAACAGCCACAGACTCGGGTAAGTCTTGCCAGTCAAAAACCTCATCGTTAACAATTAAGCGCTCGCCAAAGTTGTTAAACGCTTCTGGGTAGCTAGGTCGGGAGCCGGTGGCGATAACGACACGCTTGGCTTCAATTAACGTATGATCAGCGACTTGAACTTGATGATCATTAATAAATTGTGCGTGGCCAATCAGACGGTCTTGCGGGTCGATATCTTCGACTGCATCAATTACAAAGCCAACAAAGCGATCACGTTCGCTGCGCACGCGATGCATCACTGCCTGACCATCAATAATAGGGGCTTGGGTATTAATACCGAAACGGTTCGCTGTGTGCACACTGTGGGCTGCTTCTGCGGCGGCGATCAAGAGTTTGCTGGGCATGCAGCCAACTCGCGCACAAGTTGTTCCGTAATGGCCTGCCTCAATCAAGAGTACCTTATTGGTATGTTCTTTCGCGCTGCGATAAGCACTTAGGCCGGCTGAGCCTGCGCCAATGACTAAAACATCGGTGCTCACTTTATTCATAGCAGTGTCCTTATAAAAAAGGGCCCGCAGGCCCTTAAAATGAATTAGTTGTTGGTGAAGTAAAGGGAAAGCTCATCAGAGCCACCAATATGTTGCCCACCAATAAATACTTGCGGTACCGTATCTCTACCGGATATTGCTTTTAGACTCGTCAGCGACGCTTGACTACCTAACACAATTTCCTCAAAAGCAAGACCGTGCTGCGAAAGCATTGCTTTCGCTTTGGTACAAAACGGGCATCCCGGCTTAGTAATAATGCTTACCGGCTGTGGCTTACTTTGTTTGGGGTTAATATAATCAAGCATAGTATCTGCATCCGATACCTCAAAAGGGTCGCCTGGTTTTTGCGGCTCGATAAACATCTTCTTGACCACACCGTCTTTCACGAGCATGGAGTAGCGCCAGCTACGTTTACCAAAACCTAGGTCGTTCTTGTCAACCAGCATGCCCATGCCGTCGGTGAACTCGCCGTTACCGTCAGGGAGTAAGGTAATATTGTCGGCTTCTTGGTGCTCAGCCCAGGCATTCATCACAAATGTATCGTTTACCGACACGCAGACAATGTCATCTACGCCATTTTGTTTTAGTGCACTGGCAAGTTCGTTGTAGCGTGGTAAGTGTGTTGATGAGCAGGTTGGTGTAAACGCACCGGGCAATGAGAACACCACGACCGTCTTACCTGAAAAGATATCGTCTGAGGTAAGTTGTTGCCATTGCTCGCCTTTACGCACTGCAAATGTCACCTGAGGAATTCGTTGGCCTTCGCTGTTGTTAAATGTTGTCATACTGATAATCTCCTTTCGATGTGTTGGGTACAGTGTGACAAAAGCGAATTGATTTGTATATCAGTAAGAATTGATGACTTTGATTGTTAAAACCGAACGTTGAACATATCTTTATTTTCAATAGTACGCAGGGATTACTGAGCCAGGCTATTGGCTCAGTAACACTAAGTCGTTGAGTTGAATATTCGCCAGTGGCCGTTTACCAATATTAGTGGCAATGGCACTGTGTTGGTAAAGCTGATTCACTTCTACACGATGTAAGGTAGTTACCTGACGTGGCAAACGTTTGCCTGCATAGGTGGTGAGGTTGCTGCTATGCGCCAAAGTGAGTTGCTGACCCATCACTAAGCCGTTGGCTTTACCTAAGTTGATAACTACTTGGTCACCATCAATATGCTGAATTAATCCACGGGTGGGTAGGCAGCGCAGCTCATTGTTAAGGTCAAACATCACTTTCTCACTAAGCGCAGTAATGGCTCGTCCGTATTGGCTTTGCCAAAAAGTGCCACTGTTTACATCGATACGAGCGGTTTTTTCAAACTGCCAAGGCCCTTGAGTTTGATAGGCTTTTTGCCATATTTTTTCAAAGCTCAAGGCATCGAATAACGCAAACTCTACATTAAAATAGCGGTTATAGCTTTCATCCTGCCAAAATGCATAATCATTATTCAATTGCTTGCCGGTGGAAATATCGGTGATTTGCGAGAGTAACACGTACTGACTGTTACTTTTGTCGCGAATATATTCCAGTACATTTTCATCATACTGAAATTGCTGTGTAAAGAAGGGGCTAACATCCACCGCTTCTTTAAAATAAGGAATAGGCAGCATAGCTAATTGCGTTTGGCTCATAATTGCGTAGAGCTGCTTAGTAAAAGCAGGGGCTACGTCAAATATTTGACCATAACGAGCTTGCTGTGGATTATCCAATGCCGTGCGTGTGAGGGCAAAGTGGCTAATAAAGTCTTGTTCAGGGCATTGCTGTGGGTTGTCTAACACTTCAATTTGCATGGTGACACTGATCATGCCATCACTTTGTTGTTCTTCGAGCAGCTGCATTTGTTGTACTTGACCATGTGCTTGCAAAGAAAGGTGATCCTGAGTGAGCACGCCGTTAGTCAAGGTCTGCACACTGGATAGCTCCAGCCCTGAATATAATAACGCTTGTTTTATAGCGTCACTGACCGCGTTGGCGCGTGCTGTTTCGGTATCTCCATCCTCTAAAGTCGCAACCCCTGTGGTTTGCAACCATTGGGCGCTGACACTCGGGCTTATTAGTGCAATCATCAGTGCGCACACAGATGCCAAATATCGCATAGTTATCCCACCTAAAAATGTTCTTGTAACAAAGATAGCAAAGAACATACCAACTCCCCTGTAATAGTGGCATTTATCGTGCATACTACTGAGCATAGGTTTAAAGACAATCAGTGTGGAGCAAAACATGCTACGAATGATGATACTGCTGATCAGCACATGGAGCATGCTCGGTTGCAGCAGCGTGTTTGATAAGCACGTTGAATACGCCATAGAGCAGCCTGACAATTATCCGATTTTACGTGCGATTGGCTACGCGCCTATTGCACCGCAGCCCGGTGAAAGCGCCCAGCAAAAATCGCTGATGGCGATGAAAGCTTCAAAGATAGAAGCCTATCGGGAGTTGGCGGAGCAGGTTTATGGCCAACAAATGCAAGGGCAAACCACCGTTGCCAATGCCATTGCTGGAGATGATGTACTGCAAGCGCGGGTTCAAGGGGTGATCCGAGGGGCTCGAGTTAAACGCAGTTATGTTGTTGGCGATAGTTATGCGACTGAATTAGAGCTGGATATGAAGCTAGTACACGATCTTTACATTACTCAGAGTAAGCCTCGCAAGGTAAAAAAGGTCACTTACTACTGAGGTGCTTGCTGATATACAACATTGCCCCAAGTGTACGCCAGTGCGCTTGGGTTTATCTTTTCTTGCCTTTATACACCTGCATTTTTGCTTTAATTTTTAATATCAAACTTATTCTAAGCACCTCTTTATACTGCATTTACGGCTAACATCGGGTGCTGCAGAACTGAAAATCACTGCTATGCTTTAATAAATCAAACCCATTGCGTCCTAAGCGGTGCGCAGAAACTATGTAGGCCTTTAGGACGTAGTGAGCAGTGCGAAAATTATAAATAAAATACGGTGGCTGGGGCTAGGTTTAGTGTTCGCCATGACGTTGCTCATGAGTGGCATTCACGCTGGCGCAACTATGGACAGCGGCTTGTTTCAAACGCTTATGCGCAACCAATACGGTACTCAACGTTTACTGGTGGCGCAGCGCTGGCAGCAATTACTAGCTAGCTTGAGTGCTGAAACCGAAACCCGCAAAGTGCAACTGGTCAATCAGTTTTTTGCCACGCAAGTGCGCTACCGCACCGACCAACTTCTCTACAAACAACAAGATTATTGGGCAACGCCATTAGAAACCTTAGGGCAGGGGCTGGGCGATTGTGAAGACTACGCCATAGCGAAATACGCGTCATTGAGGATGCTAGGCATCGCTGATAATAAGCTACGGCTTATCTATGTTAAAGCGCAAATAGGTGGCCCCCGCAGCCAAGAGTTTCAAGCGCATATGGTGTTGGGTTATTACCCGACCCCCAGTAGCCAACCCATCATTCTCGACTCGCTCACAAGTGCTATTTTGCCAGCAGCGAAGCGCACTGATTTATATCCGGTTTTCAGCTTTAACAGTGAAGGTCTGTGGACTGCAACGTCAACTCACAGTGTGGCCGACCCTCGGGCGAGATTATCTCGCTGGCATTCGGTTTTAAAGAAAATGGAACAGCAAGGAGTTAGGTGGTGATAAAGCAAGCATCTACAGCGTCCAGTGGGGCGCACCGTATATCTCTGGTGGTACAACTGTGGCTGGTGATTGTGGTTATTGCTTTGAGTGGGTTGATCAGCAGCGTACTCATTAGCGGGTACAATGTTAAATCTAGCTTCACCGAAGAGCTTTATTTGAAAAACGCCGATAATGCCACAACCTTAGCGCTTGCGCTCAGTCAGATGGGCAAAGACCCAGTGACCGTTGAGCTTTTCGTCTCAGCAGCCTTTGATACCGGCCACTATCAGCAGATTAAATTAGTCGACACACAGGGGGAAGTTGTGGTTGAGCGTTCGCTTGCACAGCACGAACATGCTTCAGTACCTAGTTGGTTTGCACAGATGTTTGCTTTTGAGGTCGACGCCGGCGTTGCACAAATAAGCAATGGTTGGCAGCAATACGGCACCTTGTATATTCAGAGTCAGCAAAGATATGCATTAGAAGCTTTATGGGACAATGTGCTCAATTTAGCCAGTGGTTTTGCTATCGTTGCGTTATTGAGCTGTATTGCTGCTTCACTCATTTTACGTTGGGTACTGAAGCCCCTAGAGCGAGTGGTCGCTCAAGCCCAAGGGTTCTCAAAAAAGCAATTTAAGCAGCTTGCAGTTCCCAATACGGCCGAACTAGCTGAGGTGACAGAGGCGATGAATCATCTGGCTGAGCGCTTTGGTGGCATTCTGCGCGAAGGGAACGAGCGTATCGCCCGCGCACAATACCTAGCCCAGCATGATACAACAACAGGGCTTGCCAATGGTCGGTACTTCCTGTCGCGTATGGAGCAAGAGTTAAAGCAAGTTAGTCATCATCAGCAAGTGCTGATACTAATGCGTTTAGCAAATTACGAGCAACTGCGGGGGAGCTTAAACCCGGAACAGTTTTATAGCTTGGAGAAAGAGCTGGCGCAGTTACTGATTAGGTATGCAGAAACTCAGCAAGATAACCTCCATGACTGGCAACTTGGGCGTATCAGTCATTGTGATTTTGCTCTTCGACTCAATGAGGTAATGGCTGCAGAGGATAGCTCACGGACGCTGACGCAATGCTGTAGTGAATTTAGCGATACCTATAATGGGCTGATCGAGCTGAGGCACAGTATTACCTATATTGAAGAAAAGCAAAGCGGTGAAGAGGCTTTGCAGCACGGTCAACGGTTGTTGGCAATGGCTACCGCTTCCGGCGTAGATATGTACGCCGATGCTGCAACCGAGCATCACCAAGTAGCGGCGGTGACTGGGCAATCCTTAACGCAAGCGCTTGAAAAAGAGCAGTTTGAATTAAAGCTCACAGACGTACTGAATTTTGACGATAGCTGCGTGCAAAGTGAAGTCGGTTTATATTTGAAAGTGGGTAACAAGGTCCATTCGCGACGCTACTATCAACGTCTGCTCAGTGAGCAACAATTGGATGCGCAGCTGGACTGGAAAACGGTGAAAACATTTTTCAATGAGAAGTTATGGCTGCATTACGCTCAGCCTCTTGCTATCAAACTCAGTGAAGCGACACTAGAAGATGAAATCGCTTATACCAGTATTCTTGCATTGATATCGAGTGAGCGGCTGCTAGCATCGCGCCTAACCTTGGAGTTTTCTGAGTCATGTTTAATCAACATGGCTGAACAGGTGAAAGAGTTCTGCCGAGAGGCAAAATTAGTGGGTTGCCAATTAGGTTTAACGGATGCAGGTCAAGCACTGAACCAAGTTGATGGCTTAGAACAGTTGGGGTTAGATATTATAAAGCTTGATAACACCTTGGTGCACAACATCAGTAATGATGAGGCCACCCAACAGTTGGTGAGGCATATTTGTGCACAAGTGCGCCCTTTGGGAATGATGGTCGTGGTGGAGGAATTGGCTCAAGACATTGCTGTTGAATTACTCAAAGAGTTGGGAGTCAGTGCTCGTATTCAAACTCAGCAGGGGCATTAATGCCCCTGCCCAGCACCGTTGACATGCAACGCTAATTGCAGTCGGTCTTTAACCTGTAGCTTTGCAAATGTCGAGCTTAGATGCTGTTTAACGGTGCGCTCAGAAATATAGAGTCGTGCCGCGATAGCCTTGTTGGTTTGTCCTTGAGCCACGAGCTTGGCGACCTCACATTCACGCTCGCTCAGTTTACTTAAATCCGCAGAAGTAGGTGAACAGGCCTTATCGGCGATGGAAAGCGCACCAATAAGGTTGCTTAGCAAGCAGCCAGGAAGCCACAGAGCATTGTTTTCAATCGCGTCACGCGCCTGTTTAAGTACAGCCGTAGTGGCGAACAGTTCAACATAGCCGCGCGCACCTAAGCTAAACCCTTGTTGTAATTCACTGACACAGGGATTACGGGTCATCAAAATAATTGCGATATGACGAGCATGTAATTGGCCGATGATCTTCTGCCAATCGGGCATGCCAGTGAGTACCCAAGCAACACGAGCATCGGGTATTTGCTCGGGCAGAGCATAAAGCACTTCTATTGGCTCACCTAGGCGCTGCCAATGGCTAGATATGAGCCCTTGTTCGGTTATAAACAGATCCATGGCTAACGCTCCGTCATCGCCTGAGAAGTGGCTTTAAGAATGGGTTTTAGCAAATAGTCTAATACCGTTTTTTGCCCGGTGATAATATCCACTTGGGTTGTCATTCCTGGGATAATCGTGAGTTGCTCGCTCAATGAGCCGCGCGATGTTTTTAATTGCACTA
This sequence comes from Pseudoalteromonas ruthenica, assembly GCF_008808095.1. Classification (NCBI taxonomy): domain Bacteria; kingdom Pseudomonadati; phylum Pseudomonadota; class Gammaproteobacteria; order Alteromonadales; family Pseudoalteromonadaceae; genus Pseudoalteromonas; species Pseudoalteromonas ruthenica. Next base: position 370,215 of record NZ_CP023396.1, read on the forward strand.
AGTAATAGGTGTTATCGCGCTCATCGGTGACAGTATCGGCACTGATGTGAGTGACTTGGGCTTCCAACCCGCCATAAATAGTAAAGTCATAGGCTGTGAGTTTGATCATCGCCGGCTGTCCTGGGCGTAAAAAGGCAATGTCTTGTGGCGCAACTTTGGCCTCCACAAGCAGTTGATCATCAAGGGGGATGATCTCCACCAAGTCACTGCCAGGTTGTAACACAGCGCCCACGGTATTGACCAATAGGCGTTGCACAGTGCCACGAACTGGCGAGCGAATATCTGTTTGTGTAACCTTATCAGCAAGCCCCGTTTGTGTTTCCCGCAAGGCGTCGAGGCGCAGCATCGAGTCGGAGAGTTGGTCGCGCCAGCGGTTCACCATGGTCAGTTCGACCTCATCAATTTTACTTTGCGCTTCTTCAATCGCCGCCTGGGTTCGCTTTAATGCCGCTTGGGCGCGCTTTATCTCACCTTGTAAGTCCACAGCTTGTCGCTCCAAGCGGATTATGTCGACTTCAGAGACGGCCCCAGATTGCAGTAATGGTCGTGTTACCCTCAGTTCTCGTTGGCTTAGTGCTAAGCTGGCGCGGTACTGCTCAATGGCTGCTGCTGTTTCATTATAGTCTTGGCGTCGCTGTTCTAATTGCCGTTGGTGAATACGGATTTGCTGGGTCAATTCCTGCTTGTTACTGCGATATTGGGCTTGCTCATACTTAATCGCATTCGGCGCCTGTTGTTTTAATTCATCGCTAAATACCAGTTCAGTATGGGCGGTGAGTGCTTGTAAGCGAGCCACTTCAGCGCTTAACCCTAAATATTGGGCGCGGCTTTCACGCAGGCTGGAGACAAACCGAGTCGGGTCGACCTTGACGAGGAGGTCCCCTTGTTCAACAATTTGCCCCTCCTTGACGAGAATTTGCTCGACCATACCTCCGTCATAAGATTGCACAATTTGCAGTTTTTGCGAGGGGATCACCCGCCCTTCGCCGCGTGTCACTTCATCTAGTTGTGCGTAGGCGGCCCACACCAGCAGCAGTATAACCGCCACAGCTATAGCATAAAGAAGACCGCGTGCCGCCAGTGGTTGCTGCTGCATTTGCTGCCAATGCGCATCAGCCACCCAATCTTGCTGATTGGGAGGCACGAAGAAACCATTAAACAGACGATTGAATAACCCCTTTTTGGCGCTGCGTTGAATGCCTCGGCCTAAGCGCTCAAAACTCGCTTGCTCAATACTGGATGGCGGGTGTTCTTGCTCTTTCATGATGCGTGTTTCACCGATTTTTTCGTCAAGTGAGAGGTGATCGTCGCTTTATCTCCATCGGCGATGATTTGGCCCTTGTCCATGACTATAACTCTATCAACGAGGTCTAGTAGGGCTGAACGATGGGTAACAAGCACTAGCGTTTTGCTGGAGCAGTAGTGTTTTAGGGTATGAATTAACCGTTGCTCACTGCTGTGATCTAGGGCTGCACTGGGCTCGTCCAATAGCAACACCGCAGGGTCATTGATGAGGGCCCGAGCCAGAGCAACGGCTTGGCGTTGTCCGCCAGAGAGAAACTTTCCTTGTTCGCCAACTTGCAAATCAAGGCCGTCAGGATGGGCGTTGATAAGCTCCATTAGACCAGCTTTCTCTGCAGCTGCTATTATTTGTTCATCTTCGGCATGCCACGCACCAAGCGTGATGTTGTCTCTTAACGTACCGTACATTAAGCTCACGTCTTGGGGAACGTATCCTATATTGTGGCGTAGCTCAGCCGGGTCGAGTTGGCCGATATCAATGTCATCAACTAATATATGGCCTGCATGAGGGCTATATAACCCCATAAGAAGCTTCTCAATGGTGCTTTTGCCAGAGCCATTTTTACCGACCAGGGCCACATGCTCACCGACATTAATTTGCAGTGACACGTTGCGTATAATAGGCACTGCGTTTTCATCATAACTAAAGTTAACTTGATCTAACTTAAGGTGGCCGTTAAGGACAGGGTGAGATACCCAGTGTTTGCCCTCTGGTCGCTCTACTGGCTTGTCCATTATTTCATTAAGTGAATCCATAGCCGTAGCCGCGTGGTGATATTGTGCCATCACAGCGGCTGTTTGCGAGATTGGGGCCATGGCGCGAGAAGACAACAGATACGCTGCAATCAATCCGCCTTGCGTTAATTCGCCGTCAATCACCAAGTACACGCCAACAATGATAAGGCCAATGCCGACTCCTTGCTGCATCCAAGTAGACAGATTAGTAATTGAGGCGCTGAGCAAACGGCTTTGGGCATTTATACGCGCCAAGTACAGTGTCGCTCGCTCCCACGCTGATTGCACTTTACATTCTCCATGAAAGGCTTTGATATCATCAAGATTGTTTAAGCTCTCAACCAGCACGGCATTGCGCATGGCACTGACTTTCATGGTGTTGTCACTTAGCTGCTCAAGGCGATTGTGACTGGCAAGGGCGTATAGCAAAATGACTATAGCGCCAATGATCAGCGGCACAATTAGCTCTAAGCCAATCAGTGCGATAATTAATACGTAAATTAATACAAAGGGTAAATCGACTAACGCTACTAAGGTCATAGAGCTAAAAAACCCACGGATAGACTCAAAAGCGTGAAGGTTTGCGGCAAATGAACCTGAAGATTGGGGCTTATTCTTCAGTTGCATGCCGAGTACCCGCTCCATTATGGTGGCTGAGACTTTCACATCGATACGGCTCGCGGCTAATTCAAGAAAGTAACTGCGCATCAAACGCAATACCAAATCGGCGCTGAGCGCCAACATGGCGCCAATACCTAAGACCCATAAGGTATGTACGGCTTGGTTTGGGACAACGCGGTCGTATACGTTCATCACAAACAGCGGCATAGTCACTGAAAACAAGCCTATGAATAGTGCGGCAATAATCACATCGCGATACAGCGAGCGACATTCTTTGATGATTGGCCAAAACCACCCGGCGCGGCTATTTTTATTAGTCAGAGGCGCGCGGGCATCGTAGGCAAATTCAGGCTGAAGGTAGATAACCGCGCCGCTATAGGCTTTTTCAAACTCCCCAGTACTTTGTTGTACTGGCGTATCTGCAAGTTCAGGGTAAATCACAGATACTTGCTCGTTATGCTTATCGAAGCTTAGCAGCACACAGGCTTGATTGTTTGCCATTAACACAATAGCAGGCAGTAAAGCGGTATTAACCGCATCAAGGTCTCGATGTACGAGCTTCGACTTAAAGCCTGCTCGTTTGGCGGCGCGTGACAGCACAGAAGGAGTGAGCTTATCGTCAACAAGAGGAAGGCCAGCGATAAGCGCTTCGCCAGAGAAGGGGCGATTATGATAATTGCATATTATCGCTAAGCAATCCGCTAAGGCACCACCGTGAGCATGATCCATTTTCATAAAACGCCATTTTTAGTCGGTGGTTAGCTATTGATTTTGGCTTCAATTCGCCTATTGAGCGCGTTGGCGCGCACCGAAATTTCTTGCTGAATAGGCTGCTCAATACCAAAGCCCATGGCAGTGACCCGCTGTGCAGAAATACCGAAGTTATTGATAAGAATCTCGGTAACAGCAAAAGCGCGGCGCTCTGACAGCCGTTTGTTGTACTGAGGTTCGCCATCAAGTGACGCGTGGCCGTGGATTTCAACGGTTTTATCTGGGTGTTGCTTTAAGAATGTCGCGAGGCGCTCAATCTCAGCGTAGTATTGCGGCATTACCACGTCAGAATCGAAGGCAAAGGGAATACCTATTTTCACCGAGCGCGTGTCCGCTGTATATTTAGTGCAGCCTTGGGCGTCGACCTCGGTTGCAAATGGTGTGGCCGGACACTGGTCTTTATCATTAGCAATGCCATCACTGTCGTCATCAGCACTTATAACGGCTGCGTTACTGCTAAGACCTGCAGTCGGTAATGTGGTGTCTATTTTTATACTTTTATAGGCGTTGTTGCGCTTATTTTTCTCGGCAAGAAAGGACTTGCGAGACATTTGGCTGGCAACATCGACTTTGGGGCAAAGGTGCTCGCTATCTGCTGTAAGCGGCGACTCAGTTAACTCACTTAAAGTAGGGTATTGTTCGTTGGTAATACTTAAAGCTTCGAGTAACCCGCCCATCTCTGCTAGCATCGCCAATACATTATTCATTCGCTCATACTCGGCATTTATATAGGCTCGGCTGGATTGAAACGCCTCATTTTCAGCATCAAGCACGTCCAGCAAAGTACGCTCGCCGATATCGAACTGATCCTTATAAGCCAGCTTGACCTTCTCAGAGGCGGCCTGGTGCTGCGCTAAGGCCGGTAGCTTACGCTCTAAAATGCGTACGTTATTGTAGGCGATTTGCACGCCTTGGCGTATCTCTAAACAGGCTAAATCGCGCTGTTGCTTAGCAACATTAACTTGTTCGTATGCTTGTTCGAGATTGGCACTATCAAGGCCACCATTAAACAGGTTGTAGCTTACATCGATGCCAATTCGGCCTTCAGAGCGAGTTGTGTTAAAACCAAGCTCATCTCTGTCTTGCATGCCATAGCGAGCGGATAAGTTCACATTGGGGTGAAATCCAGACTTTTGGCTTTGTGCAAAGGCTTGCTCGGCGCTGATACCATAGAGCGTGGCATAAAAGCGCGGAGAGTTTTCATATGCTAGCGCTAACGCTTTGTTGATAGAAAACGGAATTTGTTCATCATCGATCCCCGCCTCGTTGAGGTTGCTAGGGGGCAGCTCGCCAACAATCCGTAGATAGCGGGCATTGACATCGTGCAGGTTGGCAAGCTCGGTCATAACGTTAGACTCGGCCAGCGATAAGCGTCCGGTGATTTGCTCTAAGTCGGCTGCTCTGGCTACGCCTGCGCCGACGCTTTGCTCAATCTGTTGAAACACCACTTGGTGTTGTTCAAGGTTTTGCTCTGCTAACTCCACCAGCTTGTTGTAGCGAATAACATCAAGATAAGCGGTAGCGGCATCTAAGCTGGTTTGTTGTGCTTGGGCTAGCAGCTCAAAGTAACGTGTTAGCTGGATTTGCTCAAACCGTTCAACTTCGTTGCTAGTGCGAAAGCCGTCATAGAGCATTTGAGTCACGCTCAACTCGGCGGTATTTCGCGCATAGTCATCATCAACGCCGTAATTACGAGTCTCGTACCCAGTGCTTGCATTGACGTCGACTTTAGGCAAGTAGCCAGAGAATGCAGCATCGACCCCATGCATTGACGCTTTAAATTCATGCCAACGCTGTTTTACCTGCGGATTTGTGTCAATTGCTTGTTTGGCGGCGTAAGAAAGTGGTTCTGTAGAGCGTGCTTGTGATAACGAGCTTGTAAACATCGTAGTCAGTGCAATAGCGGTAAGTAGAAGCGGTTTAAGACCTATGAACTCCTTGTTAGCCTGTTCACGATCCATGCTAACCTCCCAGTTTTGTTAAATAAACCCAGTACTGCCATGTCAATTGTATGATTTAGTCGAGAATTCATCGATGCGCAATAAAATCATTTTTTGTACCTCTAAAATTCGTTCGACTTAGTATAAAAGTATGGTTTTTTGGCGACAAAATTGGACTGCTGTCCAATAACACTTTACTCGTCAGTTTCTACACTTAATTTGTCGGCCAAATTCAGTGAGGAAACCGCCATGGATCAGTTAATTGTAAAAGAGGTAGTAGGGGAAGTATTTGTACGTTTGCCCAATGGTGAGGTAAAGCTTGTTAGCGTTGGCGATAGTATCGTCCAAGGCGCGCGCATAATGACCCAAGCACAAAGCTCAGTGACACTCTCAGGCACTCACAGCGACTTTGAAATTCCTGCCAATCAGCATGTATCGCTAGGGGCAGACACGCTAGCTGAATTTGGTTTGAGCCTAGATGAGCATCAGGTCGCCCAGCAAAGTGTTGCCGAGGCACTCAATGGCCTTGATGCACAGCCGACCTCACCTTCTGCCACTAACGAAGACCCCAGTATTTCCTCTTTTTTGGATGCACTGCAAGGTGACGGTGACATTCTCGATGCCTTAGAAGCAACCGCTGCTGGTGCGGGTGGAGGCGCCGCTGGTGGAGGGGGGACCTCTTTTGTACAGCTCACACGTATCAGCGAAACGCTATCAGGTCAGCAACTGACCTTAAATGACGATTTTAGTGCTCAGAATCAAGGTGCGATAACGGTTGAGAATACCGGCGATGGGGTGTTGCCAGAGGGTGAAGCAGCGAGTGGTGAGAGCGGAGTTATTACGGTGACGCCGATAGGTTTAACTAATAACCCAGACATTCAAGTCAGTGGCACCAGTACAAATATGGCAGGGCAAACTGCGACTGTGACATTGATCACGGCTAATGGTGTTTCGATTGAGCAGACAGTGGTTATTGATGATGGCGGTCAGTGGCAAGTGGTATTCTCTGATGAGGTAGCAGACGGAGCGTTCGAAGTGACTGTTACGGCCACCGATCCTCAGGGAAACACTGTGGTGGGAACAACATCAGGGGAGCTGGACACCACAGCCCCCGTTATTGTTATCGCTACACCTATAGATGAAGATGACCCGACGCCAGCTATTTCGGGGAGCAGTGATTTAGAGGCTGGAGCAGCAGTCAATGTACTCATTACAGATGCAGCAGGTGCTACCCAAACACTGGTCGCTACTGTGGGGGAAGACGGCACTTGGCAAGTGCAAGTGACACAACCGTTGGTGCAAGGGGAGTTCAGTGTTGTTGCTAGCAGCACTGATGAAGCAGGGAATATTGGCCAGGTGCAGGCACAGGGCAGCTTTAATGGTGACACTGACCTAGAGAGTTTAACTATTGATATCGCTGCGATTGGCACCACAAACGACAGCACGCCGAGTCTAGCGGGCAGCACGGATGCCCCTGATGGCAGTGTGATCACTATCACTGTCGTTGACGCTTTGGGAAATGGGCAGAGTATAACCACGACAGCTGTTGCCGGTCAGTGGCAAATTGATGTGGCTCAGCCATTGGCCGAAGGCGAGTTCTCAGTGACCGCATCTGTAGCGGCGGGTGGCTTAGAGGCCAGTGACTCAGAGTCTGGTTTATTGGACAGCCAAGCACCCAGTATAGTCATTGACTCTTTAGCAACTATAAGTGATAACACCCCAATAATCAGTGGCAGCAGTGATGAAATCGGCGCTACCGTCAACATATTGGTTACTGATGCGGCGGGAGTTGCGCAAAGTTTAACGGCTGTCGTCCAGGCAGATGGTAGTTGGCAGGTGGAGGTGCCACAGGCGCTGGCTGAGGGAGAGTTTGAGGTACAGGCTAATATCACTGATGCCGCAGGTAATAGCGCCAGCGATACCGAGCAAGGCAATATAGATACCACTGCTCCAAGTTTAGATATTGAGCCATTGATCTCAACTGGTGACAGTACACCGTTAATTTCAGGTAGTAGTGATGAAATCGGCGCCACAGTCAATATATTGGTTACAGATGCGGCGGGGGTTGCGCAAAGTTTAACGGCTGTCGTCCAGGCAGATGGTAGCTGGCAGGTGGAGGTGCCACAGGCGCTGGCTGAGGGAGAGTTTGAGGTACAGGCAAGTGTCACTGATGCGGCAGGCAATAACGCCAGTGATACCGAGCAAGGAGTTATAGATGTCAGTGCGCCTGAGATAACGATAGACTCCCCTGCGATTACCAATGATACAACCCCTGACATAACTGGTACCAGTAGTGAAATAGGCGCTACAGTTATTGTTGTTATCACAGGAGCCGAGGGCAATCGACAAACATTAGAAGCGACAGTGCAGCAAGATGGTAGCTGGCAGGTGCAAACTCAACAACCGCTAGGTGAAGGAATTTACCAAGTGCAGGCGAGTGTGGTTGATGCATCCGGTAACAGTGCCAGTGATACTGCTCAAGGTGAGGTGGATACTACGGCGCCAAGTCTGACTCTTAATCCACTTGGAGTCACGAACGATCCTACTCCAGTGATTTCCGGAACAAGTGATGAGATAGGAGCAACGATAGCGGTCGAAGTGGTTGATGCGAATGGTACAACTCAGTCATTCACTGCTGTGGTGCAAAGCGACGGAAGTTGGCAAGTAGAGGTGCCGACAGAGCTTGCTGAAGGGGGATACCAAGTTGAGGCCAGTGTGAGCGATGAAGCTGGAAACAGCACATCAGCAACGGCAAGTGGAACAATTGATACCAATGCTCCCGATTTGAGCATCGACCCGCTATCATCTACCAATGATGTAACACCAACGATTTCAGGTTCTAGCAGTGCAATAGGTGCCGCAGTAAATTTGACTCTCACCGATGCAAATGGGCAGATACAAACCGTAACAGCGGTGGTGGCGGCAGATGGTAGTTGGCAAGTGTCTGTCCCGCAGGCGCTTGCTGAGGGGGTTTTTACCGTTTCAGCGAGTGTTACTGATGCCCAAGGAAATGAAGCGCAGGCAAATGCCCAAGGGCAAATAGATGTTACGGCTCCGACGCTCAGTATTGACCCGCTTGGAGCGCAAAGTGATACCACGCCTATTATTTCCGGTGTTAGTTCGCAAGTGGGCGCAAGCGTGGTTATCGAGGTCACCGATAGCGATGGTACGACGCAAACGTTAACAGCAGTGGTGCAAAGCGATGGTCGCTGGCAGGTAGAAGCCTCCCAGCCGTTAGCTGAAGGGGATTATACTGTACTTGCATCAGTGACTGATGAAGCAGGGAATAACACCCAAGCGTCAGCGCAGGGCAGTATTGATGCCAGCGCACCGGATTTGACCATCGACAACCCGGGTATAGGCAATGACACGACTCCAATCATTACTGGCAGTAGTTCTGAGGTTGGAGCAACGGTGGCTATTACCGTGGTCGATGCCAGTGGTAATACCCAGACGGTTCAGGCGACGGTGCAAGATGATGGCACTTGGAGTGCTTCGCTCGCCGCGCCCTTAGCTGAAGGGCAATACACTATCACCGCCGAAGTCAGTGACAATGCCGGTAACCAAGCGAATGATCAAGTCCAAGGTGAAGTGGATATTACAGCACCCTCTGTGACAATTTCGCCCGTTGGCAGTGTGAATGATGAAACCCCTGTAATTAGCGGCAGTGCTGAAGGCAATGAGGGGGACGTTGTATCAATTACCGTAGTTGATGCCAGCGGAGATAGTCAGAGTTTTACGGCACTGTTAGCCGGTGATGGCAGTTGGACAGCAGAGGTGCCCACTGCACTTGCTGAGGGGGATTTTGATATTACCGCCAGCATTACTGATGCCGCAGGAAACGAGGGCACCGACAATGAATCCGGTACTGTTGATACTGCCGGTCCAGGGATCACGATTGATCCCGTAGGAGTGATAAGCGATGCCACTCCTGTTATTTCTGGTATATCAGCGGGCGCTGCGCCTGGAGCCGTGGTGTCAATAGTCGTGGTTGATGCCCTTGGCAATGTTCAGAACTTGAGCGCCGCAGTCGGCGCAGACGGTACATGGAGCGCAAACGTTGGTGCAGCGCTGGCAGAAGGAGAGTTTACTATCACAGCCAGCGTTGACGATGGAGCTGGCAACACCTCAACGGATTCTGAGACAGGGGTTATCGATACTCTTGCTCCAAGTGTTGAGATTGACCCACTCGAGCTCACTAACGACAACACGCCCCTTATTTCTGGGGGCTCAAGCGAGGCGAACAGCCAATTAACACTTATCTTTACTGATTCTCAGGGGAACAGTCAAAGCGTAATCACTACCACTGATGCCAATGGGAATTGGCAGGTATCCGCTCCTTCAGCGTTAGCCGATGGTACTTATACCGTGGCCGCGACCATTGTTGATGATGCAGGCAATACGGGTACTGATTCTCAGAGTGCTGTAATTGATACCATTGGCCCTGAGTTGACCATAGTGCCATCGTTTCTGTTAGGTAATCTTGTTTCCTTGTCTGGTACTTCGGATTTGCCCGCAGGCAGTGAGGTCACCATCACAGAGCACCTCGTCGGAGGAGGGATTGGTGCAACGTACACAGCGATCACCGATGCGGATGGCAATTGGACTTTAGTTAATTTGACGGTGCCGCTTCTGACATTAGCCTATGTGACTGCGTCAGCCTCTGATGCCGCTGGTAATTCGACCACCATCAGTACACTCGATTTTGATAATGAACCGCCTGTCCTTAGCATTGATACCCTTGGCTTAACTAATGACAGCACGCCAGTTATCAGCGGCACAACGGATGTGGCTGATGGCACCGTGGTAGAGGTGATAGTGACCGATGCGTTCGGTGACCAGCAAACCCTGCAAGCGTCTACCTCAAATGGCAACTGGTCTGTGGCTGTGCCTACGGCGCTGGCTGAAGGTGGTTTTACTGTAGCAGCGGCAGTACGTGATGACGTTGGCAATCTAACCGAAGTGAGCGCAACCGGTGAGGTGGATACCACCGCCCCTAGCCTAAGCGTGAACGTGCCAGCAAATGGCAATGACAATACCCCGCTTATCTCAGGGACCAGTGATGAAATAGGTGCCACTGTCTCTGTCACAGTCACTGACGGCAATGGTGATAGCCAGAATATTTCTACCGTTGTCGCAGCCGATGGCACCTGGGCTGTGACGCCTTCAGCGTTATCTGACGGCACCTTCTCCGTGAGTGCAACGATAATGGATGATGCGGGCAATACCACCACAGTGTCTAACACCGGAAGTATTGATACTCAAGGAGTGAGTGTCACCCTTGACCCATTAGGGTTAGGGAACGATGCCACACCGCTGCTGAGCGGTACATCGAGTGAAATAGGCAGGGAAGTGAGTATTAGTGTGCTGGATAACAACGGTGATACTTACACACTCAGTGCGACGGTAGACGGCAGTGGTAATTGGTCGGTGCCTGCCCCCAGCCTGGCTGAAGGAGACTACACCGTAACCGTCAGTGTTTCTGATGCTGCTGGCAATAGCAGCAGTGCAAGCGACACTGGCACCATAGATACCATTGCACCGACCGTAAGCATTGATGCAAGCAGCGTGGCACTAACTAATGACAACACCCCGCAAGTCAGTGGCTCCTCAAATGAAGCGAATGCTCAGGTGAGTGTGCAATTTGTGGATGATGCGGGCACTATCCACACGGTGACCACCAACACAGATAACAACGGTGATTGGTCTATTAGCGCCAGTGCAGTACTGGTCGATGGTCAATATACGGTGACCGCACGTGTTACCGACCAAGCGGGAAATACCGGTAGTGCTGTGGATAGCGGTATCATAGATACAACTCCCATTAGCTTTGAAGTCACTGATTTTGACCCCGGCATTTTGGGTTTAGTGCTACCGTCAGCGGAAGGCACAGCACCTGCAGGTACAGAGATCTACATTATTGGCTCTAGCCTGCTAGGTGTAGGGCTAGCTGGCATCGACCTTGATGTGTTAAGCACGTACCCCAGCACGACGACTGACGGTGATGGCAACTGGCAGTACACTCTATCTTTATTAGATGTTGATTTACTTAGCGGTGAAGATTATTACTTCGTGACTATTGATGATGCCGGCAACTACCTCGTAAAAGACACTGACAATCAAGAAGTGGAGCGCGGCTCAATTTATGACAATGCTGCTGCGGATCAGACGTTGGAGGCCAGTGTGGCAAGCGAAGATGATTTGGCCTTCGAATCAGGTGAGCAAAGCCATTATGCCAGTGTTGAAACTCTGGATTATGAGACTGTAAGCTTGAGCTTAAATGGTGAGCAGTTTACCGAGTTTAACCAAGTAAAAGAAATCACAGTCAATGCCGAGCAAACTATCAGTGAATCGGGCTTGTTAGGCGCTGAGTCTATTTTGGATAATCCCGATGAGGCAGAAGAGGTATTAGCTCAATTTGATGATTTAGCCTCAGAGCAAACAATAACAAGTGAGGAGCATGGCTTTGGAGGAGCCTCGCAATATGCCACTGTTGGCGATGATGAAGTGATCAAAGCAATGCTGGATAGCTCGGGCAAAGGCGAACTGTAAGAGGTAAAAAAGGGAGCTTAGGCTCCCTTTTTCAAATCAATATTTAGCTTAGTAGGTTCAGGCTTTTAAATTCTTTACGATTTTATTTTCGCTGCGGTCAATCCCGCCGTCGGCAGCATAGGTTAATGAACTTGGTGCGCCGATAAGAATATCTTTGAGTTGTTTGACAGTGAGCTGAGCGTTGTGAGCAGCCTGAGCATTCACTTGATTTTGCTGTTTGCACTTTAGCAATAAAGTCTGTGCATGCTCTATCATCTCTTGGTGCGGCGCTAATACCTCTTGCTCTTGCGCTTTTAATAGCTGAGCAATATGCTGGTCTTGTTGCTGAATTTGAACAAGCGCCTGTTCTTTTTTAGGCGTTAATTCCTTCAGTTCATCACCACTGCGCCCGGCAATAGCGCTCAACTCATCTTCAAGTAGTTGTAGCAAGTCTTGTAAACTTGAGAGCTGTTGGCCGAGAGCCACACTAAGTGCCGAATCAGCCATACAAATCGAACTCAAACGCAGCGATGTTTTTAGCAAGCTTTTCGCTATCTACTTGATATTTGCCTTCACTGATAGCTTGCTTTAATTCGTCAACCTTTTGTTGATCGAACCCTGATGAGCGCTCTGCTTTTTCTTGCAAAGACTTCATTTGCTTTGCTTGTGGCGTAAGGCTTACTGAGTCTGCTGCAGCCTTGGTACTGGCTTTTGCATTTGCCTCATTACCTTGTGTTTGCGTTTGGTTGAGCTTTTGTTGCTCCACTTTATTTTGTGGTGTGTTGTACACCGAGCCTTGCTGGCCTTTGTTGACTTGATTCACCATCACTAATTACCTAAGCTATATTGACCTTTGCACTGTTTATCGGCCATTCTAGCCAATACTTTAGCATAAAATTTAAATATTAACCGCCACGGTTTCCACTGCTGTTACTTTGGCATTGATCAGCCGGCCAGACTTTACATTACGCACGCGAATATTATCACCGACACCGCCATCTTCTAGCGCTTCTCCAGATGTTTTTATAGTGAGTCCGTTAAAGCGGGCAATTATGCTCACATTATCGCCCTTACACACCATACACAACTGATTCATACTAATTGGCAACCCTCTGCGAATACTGCGTTTACTGCGGCTGCCGACAATAACTTCTGGCTGCTCTATGTAGCGAGCGCGAACAAAATGTTGCGGACGCTGCTCCGTAGTTAAATCATCAGCACTAATAATTTGCCCACGGGCAATGTGATCATTGGCGACCACGATAGTAGAGAGCTTAATGATGCGTACATGGACATACTGACTCCAAAGAGCAGGACTTGAACACTTAAGTTTTACTGTTACCTGCCGATTAAATGGCGGAGCGCTAGCCGTAGAGGCTTGCGGTGTTACTGCACACTCTCTGGGACCTATGCGCGCATCTAAGTCCATCGCTTGCACTTGCAGCTCTTGATCGGGCTGAATCTGCGCTTGCTCTGTGATGTATTGCTCAGCAAGCGTTTGCAAAGCGTGGCGATCATAGCGCTGTTGTTGGCCGTTGTTTGCCTCAGCCGTTGAGCTTATTAATACACCGGCTATTAACCATAAGCTTTGGAAAAGTTGAATTTTTTTGAACATACTCACCATGTTTCGACTATGCTTATTGGGTAAAACAGGGTATAACTACGAAGCGTCAAAAACTGGGCGTTCTAGCGTAGTTATACTAACGTATGAAGCTAAGAAGCAAAATGCGTTCCTATTTGGCGCGAGTGTGCGAAGTTGTAAATTAATGCTAGGAGAATCCGATGGCTGGCATTTTAGATTCTGTCAATCAACGAACCCAACTTGTGGGTCAAAACCGCCTTGAATTATTGCTGTTTAAACTAAAAGGACGCCAGCGGTTCGGGATCAACGTTTTTAAAGTTAGAGAAGTCCTTCAGTGTCCACCACTAACAAATATGCCGAAAACGAATTCTTATATTCGTGGGGTAGCGCATATTCGTGGACAAACCATTTCTATCATCGATTTGTCTATGGCTGTAGGCGGTCCGGCCATCACTGATATTGAAAATTGCTTTATTATTATCGCCGAATATAACCGCTCTGTGCAGGGGTTTTTGGTGGGTGGCGTTGAGCGTATCGTCAATATGAACTGGGAAAAGATTATGCCACCGCCGTCAGGTGCGGGGCGTTATTCATACCTTACCGCAGTGACTGAGATTGATGACGAGCTCGTAGAAATCTTGGATGTTGAAAAAATTCTTGCAGAGATCAGCCCTGTTAATACCGAGGTCAGTGAGGGCATTGCCTCAGATGGCGAGATGCAGAAAGATCTCGGTGAGCGTATTGTGTTTATTGCCGATGACTCTGCCGTGGCGCGTAATCAAGTAAAACGGGCGCTGGAGCCTCTCGGGGTGCAAACTGAGCTGGCGAAAAATGGTAAAGAGGCCCTGCTGCGATTAAAAGAAATAGCGAAGCTTGACTGCAAAGATGATATCACTGAGCGAGTGGCGTTACTGATATCGGATGTGGAAATGCCAGAGATGGACGGCTATACCTTAACAGCAGAGGTCAAAGCGGATCCGAAGCTGGCACCATTGCATGTGATACTGCACACCTCTTTAAGTGGCGTATTTAACCATGCGATGATAGAAAAAGTTGGGGCGGATGACTTTATTGCCAAATTTAACCCCGACGAACTGGCTACAGCAGTTAAAAAGTGGGTGCATTGTGATTAATGCCGCCTTGTCTTGTAACCGCTTCAAGTGAGTTAGGTGAGAGTAATTTGGAAAATAAGCATTTAGAGCTCGGTGAATACAACCAGTTTCGTGCATTTTTAGAACAGCAGTGTGGCATTGTGCTGGGTGATAACAAACTTTACTTAGTTAAAAGTCGCTTGGCTCCGCTGATGGCTCGCTTTAGCGTTGAATCTTTGTCGCAGCTGGTTAGCAAAACGTTGAGTCCGCATGAGCGGCAACTTCGTGCCGCTGTTGTTGATGCCATGACCACCAATGAAACATTGTGGTTTCGCGACTCTTATCCGTTTGAATTATTGAAGACAAAGCTCTTACCTGAGTGCAAAGATTTACGTCGGCCGGTAAAAATTTGGTCGGCGGCCAGTTCTTCCGGGCAAGAGCCCTACTCAATAGCGATGTCAGTGGCCGAATATCAACAGTCTCGCCCAGGTCAACTGTCCTCGGGAGCGCAAATAATCGGTACTGATATCTCTAATACCATGCTCGATATTTGTAAAAATGCTGAGTATGACTCATTGGCATTGGCTCGGGGGCTCAGTGCTGAAAGACGCAAAAAGTTTTTTAGCGATAGTGGCAACGGTATGGCTAAAGTTAATGACAATGTAAAACGTATGGTGAGCTTTCGCCATTTGAATTTATTGGATTCATATGCGTTGCTGGGTAAGTTTGACATTATCTTTTGTCGCAACGTCCTTATTTATTTTTCTCCGGAAGTAAAAGCCAAGATCATTGGTCAATTCGCGCAAGCGCTTAACCCTAAGGGATATTTGTTTTTAGGAGCGAGTGAATCAATGACAGGCTTGAGTACCGAGTTCGATATGATCCGTTGTAATCCCGGTATCATCTACCAAAAAAAGTCCTAAATACATAGCCTTACAATCTATGGTCTAAAAATTGCTGTAGCCCCTCTAAGAGAGTCAAAAATTTGGAGAGGCTATGGCTATCAGTTTTGATAAAGCATTTGGTATTCATCCCCAAGCAATGCTCGTTCGCTCGCAAAGGGCTGAGCTATTGGCGTCGAATATTGCCAATGCAGACACCCCTGGCTATAAAGCGAAAGACATTGATTTTGCCAGCGCGTTAAAAGCGGCAAACAATCGGCAGTTAAGCGGCAATAGCTTAGCTCGGACCCATCCGGAACACCTCCAAGCAAGTACCCAAATGAGTATGGGTGAAGCAAAATTTCGTGTTCCAAATCAACCAGATACAGGCGATGGTAACTCTGTTGATGTACAGGTGGAACGGAACTTGTATACACAGAACGCTATAGAGTATCAGGCCAGCTTACGCTTTATGAACGGCAAGATTTCCGGTCTTAAGAAAGCCCTAGGTGGTCAAGGAGCATAATCATGAGTTTATTTAATGTTTTTGATGTTTCTGGTTCGGCCATGAGTGCGCAAAACGTGCGCTTAAATACCACGGCCAGCAACTTAGCAAACGCAAACTCGGTTAGCTCCTCAGTGGAGCAGACATATCGCGCTCGCCAACCTGTTTTCGCTGCTCAGCTGCAGCAAGCGGTAGGCAAACAGCAAGGTGAGTCTGTGGGAGTGAAAGTGCTGGGTGTAGTCGAGAGTGACAAACCGTTGCAAATTGAATACAACCCAGGTCACCCGATGGCGGATGAGAACGGCTATATCTATAAACCCAATGTCAATGTGGTTGAAGAAATGGCCAATATGATTTCGGCGTCACGCTCCTATCAAACGAATGTGCAAATAGCCGACTCTGCTAAGCAAATGCTAACGAGAACGTTGCAGCTTGGTAAGGGTTAAAGCGAGGATAGAGCATGAACAATAATGTGCAATCAGCAACGGGTCTAGGCTCCCTGTATTGGGATAACCAAAATAAGGCGCCGGAAGAAAAGAGTGATGAGCTCACCCAGGAAGATTTTTTCAGCCTGCTGACTCAGCAGTTGTCCTATCAGGATCCGAGCAAACCTGCGGATAATGACCAGATGATTGCGCAGATGACTAATTTCACCATGGCTGAGGGGATCTCAAAGCTCAATGAGAATTTCAACTCTTTGGCTGCGTCAATGACATCTAACTCGGCGCTGCAGGCGTCAACACTAGTCGGGAAAAAGGCATTGTTGGAGTCTGAAACTATCGAGTTGTATAGCGGTGAAGTGAGTAAAGGGACTGTTCTTGCTAAAGAGCCTGTTGATAATTTAAGCCTCACTATCAAAGACGATAAAGGTCAGGTGGTTGAGGTGGTTGATTTAGGCTCGCAACCTGCTGGTGCAATTCGCTTTGAATGGGACGGTCTCGACAAAGACGGCAATCCGTTTCCTCCTGGTGAGTACGACATTGTGGCAGAGGGCAGCATCAATGGTGAATACAGCTCTTTACCTATGGCGACATTCAAAAATATTGAAAGCGTTAATATCAACGGCGCGAATGGGATCATCGTGAACACCAAAGAGGGCGCAGTGAAGCTCGCTGAGGTGGCTGAGATTTCAGTGTAAAGCATTTGCCTGCGGGCAGTTATTACGAAGAGGTGAAACATGAGTTTCAATATCGCTTTAACAGGGTTGGCGGCAGCCCAAAAAGACTTAGATGTGACCGCAAACAACATTGCGAACGTCAATACCACAGGTTTTAAAGAATCCCGCGCAGAGTTTGCTGATGTGTATGCGGCATCAGTATTCAGTGGCGGTAAAACGAAGAACGGTGATGGTGTGCAAACCACCATGGTCGCCCAGCAGTTTCACCAAGGTTCTTTAAAGTTCACGTCAAATGCACTGGATTTAGCGATTACCGGTGAAGGTTATTTTGCTATGGCTGACGATTTAGCTTCGCAAGATTTTACCTATACGCGTGCTGGGGCGTTCAAGCTTAATGATGATAACTTCGTAGTCGATGCTAAAGGTAACTTACTGCAAGGTTTCCCAACGGATCCGGTAACCGGTGATACCACTTCGGTGAGCTTGAGTACGGCCAACCCGATTCAAATACCTGATTCATCAGGCTCTCCAAATGCGACAGATAATGTCTACAGTTCATTTAACTTGGATGCGGGTGCCACCGTCCCAACGGTAACGCCATTTAACCCAAATGACTCAGCCACCTATAATTCGTCAACATCAACAACGGTCTACGACTCTCTGGGTGAGCCCCACGTGCTGCAGTTTTTCTTTGTAAAAACGGCCTCTAACGAATGGGATGTGCGCGCCACCGTCGATGGCACTGAAGTTGATAACGCGGGTAACGCAGGTGCAGGCCCCATCACCCAGTTTACTTTTGATGCAGCAGGTTTACCATTACAAACTGATGGTACGCCCAACACCGGCGCGACGTTTAACCCAATGACGCTATCGGGTGCTAACCTTAGCGCCAGTGGTATTTTGACCAACGGGGCCCAGTTTAATGATATTAACTTAAACTGGCGTGATGAAGCTGCGACGGGTAACAAGCTCCCAACTCAATTCTCTAGCCGCTTCGAGGTGAAGGCGTTGGAACAAGATGGTTCGACCGTGGGCCGCTTATCTAATATTGAAATCGGTAGTGATGGTAAGTTAGTTGCCTCATATAGTAATGGCGACTCTACCTTCTTAGGTCAGGTAGCGATGGTTCGTTTCCCTAACTCTCAGGGCTTGCAGCAGGTAGGTAATACCAGTTGGAAAGAAAGCTTAGACTCTGGTGAGCCCATCGCCGGTGAGCCAGGAACCGGGACCTTGGGCACGATTAATTCCGAAGCGTTGGAGCAATCGAATACCAACCTTACTAATGAGTTAGTTGATTTAATCAGTGCACAACGAAACTTCCAGGCTAACTCTCGGGCGTTAGAGGTGAACTCAACGCTGCAACAGAATATCCTGCAGATCCGATAAGAAATATCCTACTAGGCCACCTTTTGGTGGCCTTTTTTCATCCCTCTAGTCTCTCCTTTTAAATAACTCCTTTTTCTTGGTATCAATCTTGCTTTAGTCAATATAACGACGATTTTAAGGAGCAAGCCAATGGACAAGATGCTGTACATTGCCACCTCAGGAGCTAAGCAAAGCCTACTGGGGATGGGGGTTAAAAGTAACAACCTTGCCAACGCTAACACCACAGGCTTTAAAGCCGATATCGCTCAGGCACGCTCGATGCAGGCCTTTGGTGAAGGGTTGCCGACACGCGTTTTTGCTCTACAAGAACGGGCAGGGACCAACACCACAGCCGGCGGTATTTCTGAAACCGGTCGCGACTTAGACATTGCTATGAGTGAGCACGGTTGGCTGACGGTATTAGATGATGCCGGTAACGAGGCTTATACCAAAGCCGGTTCATTGAAAATGACCCAAGAGGGGATGCTACTCGATAGAGATGGCCGTCAAGTTGTTGGCGAAGGGGGGCCTGTTATCCTGCCTGTTCCGATTGAGAAAATAAGTTTCAGTAAAGACGGCACCATTCAAGTTCGCCCTCAAGGCGCACCGGCCAACTTTCTTGAAGAAGTGGACAGATTGCAAATCGTTGAGGCCACAGGGCATCAGGTGGAAAAGGGCAACGACGGTCTGTTTCGGCCTGTAAATGGCCAACAACTTGATGTTTCTGAAAATGTCTCAATCATGTCAGGGGCTCTCGAGATGTCGAATGTCAATCCTGTGCATGAAATGGTGGATATGATCAGCCATCAACGTCAGTTTGAATTACAAGTCAAGCTAATGAAAACCGCCGAAGAGAATGACCAGCGTGCTGAGTCATTGCTACGGATTATGTAACATTAGCGAGGAGTCACTACTATGAACCCAGCATTGTGGATCAGTAAAACCGGGCTTGACGCCCAACAGACCGATATTTCGGTTATTTCCAACAACTTGGCTAATGCCAGTACGGTCGGTTACAAGAAAAGCCGCGCCGTGTTTGAAGATTTGTTGTATCAAAATATCAATCAACCTGGCGGGCGCTCTTCACAAGATACAGAGATGCCTTCGGGGTTGATGCTTGGCGCCGGTGCCAAGGTGGTTGCTAACCAGAAGAATTTCTCCCAGGGCAATATGCTAAGCACGGAGAATTCCCTCGACTGGATGGTTCAAGGACAAGGCTTTTTTGAGGTGTTGCTCCCTGATGGCAATATTGCTTACAGCCGTAATGGTCAATTCACGACCGACGAAGACGGTCGTATCGTCACCAGTGGTGCTGGTTTTCCGGTGCAACCAGAGATGAACGTGCCCGATGACGCGCAGTCTATTACTGTGTCGCAAGACGGCGAAGTGTCGGTGCGCGTAGCCGGGCAGGCGGACAATGTAGTGATTGGTCAGTTGGTGATCAGTGACTTTATTAATCCATCAGGGCTTGAACCTATGGGCCAAAACCTTTACACCGAAACCGCTGTCAGCGGCGCTCCGGTGCAAGGTAACCCGGGAGTAGACGGCTTGGGTATTATTGTTCAAGGAGCATTGGAAACTTCGAACGTCAATGTGACCGAAGAGCTGGTCAACTTAATTGAGACACAGCGTGTTTATGAGATGAACTCTAAAGTGATTTCATCTGTAGACCAGATGCTCAGCTATATTAATCAGCAGCTATAAGTGAGGGCATTATGATTAGGCCAATTGCACTATCAATTACTTTTGTACTTGCTACAGGGTGTGTTTCTACACAAAACTCCCATGTTGTCGAAAACGACCCTTACTATGCGCCGATGTATCCGCAGGAAGCAACACAAAACATGACCCAAAGTGGCGGCCTTTTCAATCCCGTATTGGCGAACGATTTGTATGCCGATAAGAAAGCGTTGCGTACTGGAGATATCATTACTGTGGTACTGCGTGAGTCAACGCAAGCATCAAAAACGGCAAAAACGGAAACTGACAGGGAGACCGAGCTGGGTTTAGAGCCGGTTATTGGTTTAGGCGGCGATCCGGTCAATATCGGTGGAGATAGCATTCAAATGGGTGTGAACTCAGATGCTTCGTTCACCGGCGACGCTAAATCTAATCAATCCAACAGTTTGTCAGGCAATATTTCCGTGAACGTGATGCGCGTGCTGCCCAATGGTAATTTGGTGATTCGTGGCGAAAAGTGGTTAACGCTTAATACCGGGCAGGAGTTTATTCGCTTAGAAGGCATTGTTCGCCCAGCTGACGTGAGCTCCGAAAACACCGTAGAAAGTAGCCGTATCGCGAATGCGCGTATTCAATATTCTGGCAAAGGCGAGCTGCAAGAAACGCAAAGTGCCGGTTGGCTATCACGGTTCTTTATGAGCACTTTGTTCCCATTCTAAGGAGTCCAGTCATGAAATGGTTAAACCTTATCGTGTTCTGCATGGCGTTGACTAGCTGGCAAAGTTTTGCCGAGCGTGTCAAAGATGTGGCCATGGTTGAGGGCGTACGTAGTAACCAATTAGTGGGTTATGGTCTGGTTGTGGGTCTGCCTGGCACGGGAGAGAAGAGCCGCTTTACCGAACAAAGCTTTAAAGCGATGTTGAATAACTTTGGCATTACTTTGCCGGCCAACCTTAAGCCTAAGATTAATAATGTTGCAGCGGTTGCCGTTCATGCGGATATGCCGGCGTTTATCAAACCCGGCCAGAGTATGGATGTCACTGTATCTTCAGTAGGCAGTGCCGAGAGCCTACGCGGTGGTACCTTATTGCAAACCTTTTTAAAAGGTGTCGATGGTAATATTTATGCTATTGCTCAAGGTAGCTTAGTTGTTAGTGGATTAGGCGCGCAAGGGCTTGATGGCTCACGTGTGGTGGTCAATACGCCAACTGTGGGTCGAATTCCTAATGGCGGCATTGTCGAGCGCGCGATTCCGAGTCCCTTTACCCAAGGGGATTACATTACCTTTAATCTTAATCGCCCTGACTTTACTACCGCGAAGCGCTTGTCCGATACCATTAATAATCTCGTCGGGCCGAATACCGCAATGGCAATGGACGCCGCGTCAGTGCGCGTAACTGCCCCACGTGATGTTTCGCAACGAGTTGCTTATTTATCGACGCTGGAAAACCTTGAATTCACTCCCGCCGATAATGCTGCGAAAATCATTGTCAACTCCCGCACCGGTACCATAGTGATTGGCAAAAATGTCAAGTTGCAGCCAGCGGCTATTACTCATGGCGGGCTCACGGTGACCATCGCCGAAAATGCAGAAGTGTCGCAGCCTAATGCATTGGCCGAGGGTGAGACGGTGGTGACCAATCAAAGTATTATCGATGTGCGTGAAGACGACTCGCGTGCCTTTGTTTTTGACCCCGGGGTGAGTTTAGACGACCTTGTGCGCGCGATTAATGAAGTGGGCGCCGCACCGGGAGATTTAATGGCCATTCTTGAGGCGTTAAAAGAGGCTGGTGCTATTAATGGTCAGTTGGTGGTCATTTAAATCTGATACTGCAACAGCAAACCCCAAGTGCCCAAAGCCTTGGGGTTTGCTGTTTTTATAGCCACCTAAGTTCTTGTTAATCAGAACTATAAAGTCAGTGGTACGTTTTTTGCTTTAGTTTTTGCATCTAGTCATAACTTTGTCAGTCTTATGGATGCTAATCAACTGCAAACGCAAAGCGTCTTCGATCTCAATAGCTTAGATAAGCTTCGTCAAGATGCGTTAAAACAGCCTGCCGGCAGCGACGGCGAGCGCGCGGCCTTAAAGCAAGCAGCGCAGCAGTTTGAGTCTATCTTTACGCAAATGCTGCTCAAAAGCATGCGCAAAGCCAATGAAGCCTTCGAAGATGAAGACAGTCCTTTTAATGCCAGCAGCGTTAAATACTTCCAAGACATGCATGATCAGCAGCTCTCCAGTGAGTTATCGGCGAATGGCTCATTGGGCTTGGCCGATTTGATTGTGCAACAGTTATCGCCACAAAAAGACAGCTATATGCCTGCGTCAGCTTTGCGTGATGCGCGGTTAAGCAACGCGCAAGTGAAAACCCAAGAACAACACTCTGAGGCATCTCCTATCGCTCACAAAGCCGATTTCGCCAATGCCAAAGAGTTTGTCGAAGGGGTGTGGGACGTTGCCCGTGAAGCGGCCGGTAAAATCGGTGTGCACCCCGGTGTTATGGTTGCTCAAGCAGCATTGGAAACAGGTTGGGGCAAGCACATTATTAAAACTGCGAGCGGTGAAAGTTCGAACAATTTATTTAATATCAAAGCGCATCGTGACTGGCAGGGGGAAGCGACTGTAAAACCAACATTAGAGTATGAAGGAGGAGTTGCGGTTCAGCGCAAAGAACCGTTCCGAGTGTATGACTCTATTAAGCAAAGTTTCGATGATTTTGTCTCATTTTTGAAAACTAATCCCCGTTACCAGCAGGCTTTGGATGTGGCCGATAAGCCTCATCAGTTTATCGACGCTATACAACAAGCTGGCTACGCCACCGATCCACAGTATGCAGAGAAAATTAAACGTGTGTTAGGGCAAAGCGAATTACGCGCCCTAGCCGGTGATCTGCTAAGGCAAGGAGAGTAGATCATGTCATTTAACCTACTAAACATTGCCAGTTCAGGCATTCGTGCCAATACCGAGCTGCTTAATACTACCAGTAAAAATATTGCCAACATTAATACCGAAGGCTATGTGCGCGAGCGTACAGAGCATGGCACCACCTTTGACAATCAGGTTGGCCGTGGGCAAACCTATCGTCTGCTCAATGAGTTTGCACAACAGCAACTCAACAGAGACACTTCTAATCGCTCCTTCTTTGAGCGCTTTATGGAGGAAGCACAGCGTATTGATAGTCAGTTTTCCGAGGAGTCAAATAGCCTGTCTACGCAAATCAATGGCATGTTTAATAATTTGCAAGAGGCGCTGAATCAGCCCTCTAACAATGTTACCCGCTCGTTGTTCTTCACTAATGCGGAAAACTTTGTTAATCAAATGGATAGGTTGTCAGGGATTGTGTCGCAACAAAAGAGTGTAGTGAATGATCAGCTTGGGATCCTTGCTGATGAAGCCAATGGCTTAATTGAGAAAATTAGTGAGCTGAACAACCAAATTACGGCTGTTCATGGCAAGAAAGATCAAGCTGATGCCAGCTCGGTCTATAACGAGCGCGATAAAGCGATTAAAGATCTTTCAGAGCTAATGAACCTAGAAACACTCGATGGACCTCATGGTGAAAAATTGGTGTTCATGTCCACAGGTGAAGCTTTGGTTATGGAAAATGGTAGCTTTAACTTGTTCTCGTTAAATGGCGATCCAGATCCGAACCTTAAGGAACTTCGCCTTGATGTGACCTCCGGACAAGCCAATAGCTTAGAGGTTGATACCAACAGCTTAAAAGGCGAGATTGGTGGCCTGCTGGCTTACCGAGACGAGGTACTCATACCGGCGCAAAATCAGCTGGGGCAAATGGGCTTATCATTGGCCGATGCCTTCAATCAGCAAAATCGCTTGGGGATGGACGCTAACGGTGAAATAGGGGGTGATCTGTTCACTTTGCCCACCGTCAACGGCTTACCATTTGCCGCTAATGCGGGGTCGGGTAATTTGCAGGCTGGTTTAGAGCAGGGGATGGGCAAAGAGATTCCGGCAACGGATTTCCGTGTTACCTTTACCTCGCCAACAACCGTAGAGATAGTGCCCCTTAACAATAAAGGTGAGCCTATCGGTACGCCGTCGACGGCCAACGTAACGGCTGGAGTGATAGACTCAACCACAGTGACAAGTGGTGAGTCTTATGGCTTAGATATTGATGTGACTGGTGCGCCAGCGGCGGGAGATAGCTTTGATATCAAGTTAAATGCCTTTGCAGCCAGTAATGTTGGGTTGGCGACCACGCGGCCAGAAAAGCTGGCATTAGCGTCGCCAATTCGCACCGAAACAGCGTTAAATAACGTCAGTGAAGCGGCAATTTCTCCCGGTTCGGTGACTGATATTGCCAACTCAACGGGCATCACAGTGGGCCCGCCGCCAAGCTTGACGAACGGGCCAATCAGCTTGCAAAAAACAGGTAATCCTAACGAGTACACGATTACCGATGGCAATGGTACAACGACTTTTACCATTACACCGCCTGCTGAAAATATGCTCGCTCAAGCAGGAGCACCGTACGCTAACTATGGCTTTGACTTTAATATTGAAGGCAACCCGGCTGCAGGTGATACGTTTAGCCTCGAGTTTAATACTGGGGGGTTTGACGATAACCGTAATGGCCTGGCACTCGCTGGGCTACAAAGCGAAGAGTTAGTGCGAGAAAATGTGCTGAGCAGCGGCAGCGCCGATAATCTCAAAACATTCAACCAGGCATTCGCAGGTATAGTGACTGATATAGGGATTGTAACTAGCCAAGCACAAACCAGTCATGCGGCTTTCTCTGCGTTGGAGGAGCAATCGAACGCATGGTATGAGTCGATGTCAGGTGTCAATTTAGATGAGGAAGCGGCTAATTTACTGCGCTTTCAACAAAGTTATGCGGCATCAGCGCGTGTGCTCTCTACAGCACAAACGGTGTTTGATAGCCTGCTTAGCTCCGCGAGGTAAGTAATATGCGTTTATCCAATAATCAAATTTATCAAAAAGGCTTAACCAGTATTTTAGAAAACCAGGTTAAGGTTGCCAAAGCACAAGAGCAGATCAATACGCAAAAGCGCGTGTTAACTGCATCTGATGATCCATCTGCAACAACGCGAGCCATGCTATATGGTGATGCTATTGCTAGTAACGAGCAATACACCAAGAACCTTAATTTGCTCAACAGCCGTTTAGAGACAGAAGACAGTGTCCTTAAAAACATTAAAGACTCTATTCAACGCGCTAATACGCTTACTGTACAGGCCGGTAATGGTGCATTAACAGAGCAAGACCGTAAAGGTTTAGCGGAAGAGTTAAAAGCCATCCAGGCTAACTTGCTTGATTTGATGAATGCCAAGTCTGAAGACGGTAAGTTTATCTTTTCTGGCTATCAAGATAACAACCAGAGTTACCAGTTTAATAGTGCAAGTGGGCGTTACGAGTATGGTGGCGACCAAGGCCAACATAAAGTCACGGTTGCCGAAGGGGTGAGTATTAAATCATCAGACAACGGTTTCGATGTTTTTGAAAAAGTACCCACGCGTTTAAATGTTGACAGCAATACAGCAACGCCCGGCGGCGGTGTGACTTCGGCAACAGTGTATGTGAACGAACAAAACGCTTTTGACCAATTTCATAAACAAAATTACAACTCAGACCCAGCCGCTGGCGCAACCGCCAATACGATGACGGTAGATATCACGGCCGGTCCTCCTGATAGCTATCAAATACTGCAAGATGGGGCGCCATTAACGCCTGCAGTTACTGGGACCTACACTCCCGGCGAGCCGATTAAGTTTGCCGGTATGGAAATTGATATTCAAGGCGCAGCACCTGGACAGGCGACCTTCGATTTGGCCCCGCCGGGGCGAGACAACGTGCTTAATACCCTTGAAGATTTGATTAATGGGATCACCACACCTGGATTAGGTATTGAGGATTACCAACAAGTTTTGGCCGACGGTTTGGTGCAGTTAAGTAGTGCACAAAACCAGGTATCACTTACCCAAGCAGGTTTAGGCGGACGCCTTAATACGGCTGAACGTATTGAGTTTTCCAACGCCGATGTTGATATTAATAACAAAGAAGCAAAAGCTGATCTTGTTGAAGTGGATATGGCTGAAGCGGTGACCGAGTTAACTCGTCATGAGACTGCACTGCAGGCTTCGCAGGCCACTTTTAACCGCTTGTCGAACTTATCCTTATTCGACTATATCGGTTAGTTGAGATTACTATTTGTGGTTGGGGCCGCAAGGCCCTTTTTTATTTTTTGTTCCTATTACTATTCGCTCTTCTCCTGCCTTAAAGTTACCAACTTATAAGTAAAGTTATTAATTTTTATATTTAAATTCATAGTGTTGAAAAAAAGTATAAAAAAATACTAAAGGAAAAAAGTGCTCGCCCGATAACCTAAGTAACTTAGCAAAACGTCAAAAAACAAGCTTTCGCTTAGTAATTGACAGTTTGAGAGTAAATTCAAAGTTTACTGTGGGAGAAATGACATGGCACTTTATGTAAATACTAACGTAAGTTCACTGAACGCCCAGCGTCAGTTAATGAATTCAGGTAACGAGTTAGATACCTCGTTCAAGCGTTTATCATCAGGTTTTCGTATCAACAGCGCGGCTGACGATGCGGCAGGTCTACAAATTAGTAACCGTTTAGGTTCACAAATCATGGGCCTGAACCAAGGTAACCGTAACGCCAATGATGGTATCTCATTAGCACAAACTGCTGAAGGGGCGATGGACGAAGTAACGAGCATGTTTCAGCGCGTTCGTACCCTAGCTCAGCAAGCAGCAAACGGCTCTAATACTGATGAAGACCGTTTAGCACTGCAAGAAGAGATTCGCGCATTAATGAGTGAGGTTAACCGTGTTGCAGAAGACACCACATTTGGTGGTACAAACCTTCTTGACGGAACGTATGAGGCAAGCTTCCAAGTAGGTGCTGATGCGGTACAAACCATTGGCTTCAGTATGAAAAATGTGGGCGGCACGGCGGCAGCCAACTCGCTAACGGCAAATGGTGGTTTCACATTATCGGGTATCGCAGGGATCGCTTCAGCTGTAACTGGCGAAGTGTTGTCAGCTAACCTTGAGGGTTTAAGCGAGGCAACCACAGGTGTTTCAGGCGCAGGTGAAACCTTCGCTGCTAACTTCACAGAAACAGGCATTAGTGTTTCTAGCCAGGCTAACGCACAAGTTGTCATGGCAGGTATGGACTCGTTGATTGCGGTAGTTGATAAGAAACGAGCTGAGCTCGGTGCAGTACAGAACCGTTTCCAATCAACGATTCGTAACCAAGCTAACATCTCTGAAAACTTGAATGCAGCGAAGTCACGTATTAAAGATGCAGACTTTGCTCAAGAGACCGCTAACTTAACTAAGAACCAGATCTTGCAACAGGCAAGCCAGACCATTCTTAGTCAGGCAAACCAGCGTCCACAGGCAGCATTAAGTCTTCTTGGATAAGTAAAATGAAAAGCGCCCTTGCTGATGGGGTATTAGCAAGGGCGCGAAGTTGGATTTTAAAGCGGAAGCTAATTGCTAAAAAAATCCCAAAGTTGGGCAGGGTGCTACATCCCACCCAACTTCATTCAGTATAAGCAGCTATTATGCCAAAAAGTATAACAATTTTTTGGCAGTCGATTTCACTCTCAAACACAAGGGCCGTAATGGCCCTTTTTTCATATTGGCCCACTTATTGCTCACTTACTCGTATACGCGGCTAGCGCGGGTTTTTAACGGCAAATAATTGCCAAGCCCCCTCTGAAAGCGGCGTAAAGGATCCGCCCTAGTGTGGAAACAATTCGCCGCAAGCAGCGGTTAATAACCTAATTGAGAGTGAAAGAGAGGCTATTATGGCTTTATATGTAAATACCAACGTCAGTGCGCTTAATGCACAGCGTCAGTTAATGAACTCTGGTAATGAGTTAGATACCTCGTTTAAGCGCTTGTCTTCAGGCTTGCGTATTAACAGTGCAGCCGATGATGCGGCAGGTTTACAGATTTCTGACCGTCTGCAGTCACAAATCCTCGGTTTAAACCAAGGTAATCGAAATGCCAATGACGGTATTTCCTTAGCGCAAACCGCTGAAGGTGCGATGGATGAGGTGACATCCATGTTCCAGCGTATTCGTGTTCTAGCGCAGCAGGCTGCGAACGGGTCAAATACCGATGAAGACCGTTTGGCGCTGCAAGAGGAGATACGTCAACTTTCTTCTGAAGTTAACCGAGTCGCATCGGATACGACATTTGGTGGACAAAACCTGCTAGATGGCACCTATGAAGCAAGCTTCCAGGTTGGTGCGGACGCAGTGCAGACCATCGGTTTTAGTATGAAGTATGTCGGTGAGACAGCTAATACCATGACCGCGAATGGTGGCTTTACCATTTCAGGCATTGCTTCCATCGCCTCAGCGGTATCAAACAGAGCATTATCTGCGTCCCTTGAAGGATTGAGTGAAGCAACTACGGCACTAGCTAACTCGTATGACTTTGCCACCTCATTTACCGAAACTGGAATAAGTGTGTCATCGCAAGCAAACGCCCAAGCCGTATTAGCAGGTATGGATGCATTTATTGCTGTTGTGGATAAAAAACGGGCCGAGCTCGGTGCGGTGCAGAACCGATTCCAGTCTACCATTCGTAACCAAGCAAACATTTCAGAGAACTTAAGTGCTGCAAAATCGCGAATCAAAGACGCTGACTTTGCTATGGAAACTGCGAAACTGACCAAGAACCAAATATTGCAGCAGGCAAGTCAAACTATTCTTGGTCAAGCTAACCAGCGCCCGCAAGCAGCACTAAGCTTACTTCAAGGTTAAACTGGTACTTAATTCGTATTTTAAAAAAAATATTAAAGCCTTCGTTTTATCTGTCGATAACAGAGCTAGAGAACTGTAACTCTAGTTCTTATCGTGAATCTAAGCTGAATAGGGGTATTTCGCTTAGGTTCATATAATTAAGATAAAGCGGAGGCTAATATGGCTTTATATGTAAACACGAACGTTAGTTCGCTTAATGCACAGCGCCAACTGATGAATTCGGGCAATGAGCTTGATACTTCTTTCAAGCGTTTGTCTTCAGGTTTTCGCATCAACAGTGCTTCTGATGATGCGGCTGGTCTACAGATTTCGAACCGTCTTACCGGTCAGGTAAATGGTTTAAATCAAGGTAACCGAAATGCCAATGACGGTATCTCTTTAGCACAAACAGCTGAAGGGGCGATGGAAGAAGTGACCACTATGTTCCAGCGTGTTCGTACCCTAGCTCAACAGGCTGCGAACGGCTCTAACACTGATGAAGACCGTTTGGCACTGCAAGAAGAAATTCGCTCACTAATGGGTGAGGTAAACCGAGTTGCTTCTGATACCACCTTTGGTGGTCAGAACTTACTTGATGGGACTTATCAGGCAAGTTTCCAAGTGGGTGCTGATGCGGTACAAACCATCGGTTTTAGTATGAAGAACGTAGGTGGTACGGCTGCTGCCAACTCACTGACAGCCAACGGTGGTTTTACTCTTTCTGGTATCGCCGGTATTGCCAGTGCGGTAACAGGCGAGGTGCTCTCTGCGCAACTAGAAGGCTTGAGCGAGGCTACAACCGGCGTATCAGGTGCAGGTGAAACATATGCTGCGAACTTCACAGAGACAGGTATCAGTGTTTCTAGCCAAGCCAATGCACAAGTTGTCATGGCAGGTATGGACGGGCTGATTGCCGTGGTTGATAAGAAGCGAGCTGAACTGGGTGCGGTACAAAACCGTTTCCAATCAACAATTCGCAACCAAGCGAACATCTCGGAAAACTTAAGTGCTGCACGTTCACGCATTAAAGATACCGATTTCGCCGCTGAGACAGCCGCACTGACTAAAAACCAGATCTTGCAACAGGCAAGTAGCTCAATCTTGAGCCAAGCGAATCAGCGTCCTCAGGTCGCTCTATCGCTACTTGGTTAATTGATAGAGTGGGCCATAACTGACCACTGGTCGGTTATGGCTTATACTCTTAGTAGGTGATGTTGGAGAGAACCCATGGCTGAAATTAATCTTGGTCAAGACACGGCAAATATTTTGCAAAGCAACGTGACGCAAAGTCAAAATAAGGCGCCTGAGCAAACAGCGCAGAAGCCGGATTTGGTGCCGCAAACAGACGTACGCGCTGAACAGTCATCAACCAGTGACGCGCAGCGTGAGCAATCGCAAGTAGTTGCAGAGCAGCTATTTGAAAAGCAGCAAAAGCAAAGCGAAGAGTTACGTGAGAGTTTAGAAAAGCTAAATGAGTTTGTTCCCATTAGGTCTACGAACTTGATTTTTGAATTTGATGAGCTTGGCGATCCGCCGGTTGTGAAGGTTGTGGATCGTGATAGTGAAGAAGTTATTCGGGAAATCCCACCGAAAGAGTTTCGCGAGATAGCTAAAGCTTTAGAAGAATTCGCCGATAAATTAGACAATCGCGGTGTGTTCTTTGATCAATCCGCTTAAACGCGAGACGTAGGAGGTTTTTTATGCCATTAATAACACAAGCCGGTATTGGTTCAGGTTTAGATTTAGAGCAAATAATCGAAGCATCGGTTCAGGCTGAAAATGCTCCTAAAATGCAGTCTTTCATTCAGCGTGATGAGCGATTGCAAGTTGAGTTATCATCTATTGGCGCGGTTAAATCTGCGTTGTCTCAACTTAAAGACACCATTGAAAAACTGGCAGATCCAGAAAATTTTAACAAGCGACTGGCCGATATTTCTCAACCTGCCAGTGGTGACATCATCTCGGTGAGTCCTTCAAGCGACATTTCTCCAGGCAACTTTAACGTTGAAGTCCAGCAGCTCGCGCAAGGCAGCAGGGCGATGTCTGGCGCCGGCGCTTTTGCCGATAACACCTCGGTGGTCAGTGCGTCAGGAGGCACGCTTAGTTTTGCCGCTGGCGATAAGAGCTTTGATTTAACACTGGATGCAGGTGCTACTCTTTCTGATTTGCGTGACGCGATTAATAATTCTGACGCCAACTTTGGCGTAACCGCAAACATTATCAACACCGGTAGCGAAGCAAAGTTGGTACTGACTTCAAGCGAAACTGGGGTTGGTAACGATTTGGTGATCACCAATGACAATGCTGAACTTGATGCTGTGTCAACTATAGCTAATGGTGGTGGTGCTGGTGGCATGTCGATTGCCGCTGGGGACGAGGCCAAAGACGCGAAAATTACCGTTGACGGTATTGAGATTGTCAACGACAGCAATGTATTTAAAGATGCCGTACAAGGCATGACTATTACTGCAAAGCAAGTAAGTGCGGCAGGTGAAAGTGCCGATATCAATGTCAGTGTTGACCGTGAAAGCGTCACTAAGCTAGTGGATAAACTTATCGAAGACTATAACAACTTAGTCGGTACAATCGCTTACCACACTAGTTATGACGAAGAGCGCCAAGTAGGGCTGCGCGGTGATGCGACCATGCGTTCGTTGAGCGATCAACTTGTCAGTGTATTGTCAAGCGAGTTGACTGATGCTGGTCCATTTACCAGTATTTTTGATATTGGTTTGGGTGTTGATAAAAAAGGTTATCTAGAAAAGTCGAGCATCGTTCGCAGTCTCAATGAGGCTATGGATACTAATTACGACGATATTGGCAAGGCATTTGCAGGAGAAAATGGTGTCGCGAAAAAACTGGATGAGTTACTTGGCTCATTTGTAGACTCAGGCGGCATTCTAAAAACCAGGGAACAGGATATAAACAACCAGATTGATGAACTAGAAGACGATGTTTTAGACCACCAATACCGCATGGGCGAGCTAGAAACACGCTTGCGTAAGCAATACTCAAATTTGGATGTATTGCTGGCGCAAATGAGCTCGACCCAACAGTATTTAGGTGCACAGCTTGCAAGCTTACCAGGCTTCACCAGCGGTAAATCATCATCTTAATAAGGGCGATAACCTATGTATAATGCAAAAGTAAAAAATTATCAGAAAGAAGCACTTAAAACTCGCCTAGCCGGTGCTGATAGATATGAAGTTATCCAAATCCTAATGGCTGGTGCGGTTGAGAAAATGGTCCACGCTAAGGTTGCTATTGAGCATAAAAATTTTGAAGCGAAGGCTGAACATTTGGGCAAAGCCTCCTCTATTATCGAGGCGCTGCGAGGCTGTCTTGATTTTAATGTAGGCGGTGAAGTTACAGAAAACTTATACGCACTCTATTCTTATATGCTCGATCAGCTCATTGATGCCAGTGTAGAAAACAGTGTCGATAAAGTAGAAGAAGTCATTACCCTATTGAAAGAGATTAAATCGGCATGGGACAGTATTCCCGTCGATGTAAGAGAGCAAACGCTGAATACTAAAGAGGCTCAGCTTGGATAAGGTTGAGCGTATTCGTGATGACATAGCATCTTTGCAAGATGCTATCGTTAATGACAGTCTTAGCGATGCTCTTGAGCTTCAACAACGCATAGATGAGCAGTTACGTTCGTTAAATGCAAAGGAGGTGTCAGCGAATGAGAGTGAGCTTGCAGCTATGTTCGAACAGTTAGGCAGCATCATGGCACAAGCTGAGAGTAAGCGAACAAACGTAAAACGAGACCTCTCTAACTTTACTGCAAACCAAAGCAAACTTAGAGCATATGATATACCTCGATAGCCCCTTCCTCTCTTAGTCGCAAATTGGCACTCAACTTGCTGACAAATATGCTAAATTAGTCTATAGCATAGAGTAAAACGGGATCCATAATGAGCCCAGACAACAAGCAAACAGAGCTGCACAAAGCGTTAGATGAAGCAGAGCAAAAGCTCAGTCAAGCGCAACAACATCAACGTCGAGAGGCTGAGTTTGCCCAGCAAGCCAATCAGCGGTTTGACAATAATTTGACGGCCTTCCGAAAATATTACCCTAATATCGCTCAGTTTATAGAAACCTATCAAACCAGAGAAGATTTCTGCCTTCATGTTACGACATCTGGACATGGCAACTTTTTTCCGAAGGACAGCAGTGTCCCTTTGTACGGTGACGATCCCTTAGAACAAACAAGAGAACAACTGAAGCGCTATACGGAGAAAGCTAACTTCGGTCAAGCGGACTACTTGGCCAGAAAGTCATGGGAGGCTGGCGACGACAGGCTACACCTGCAGTACATGCAGCGATTAAGTCAAGTGCTACATGATGTCTACCAAAAAGACTACAAAAAAATCGTCGCTTTACCAGAACATTATCCGACGGCTCTTATCTTTGGTATCGGTCTGGGATACCACATTCCTGAGCTTTTAGAAAATCACAGCTTTGATTACATGTTTATTTGTGAGCCGGATCCGGAGCTCTTTTTCGCCAGTTTGTTCTGCATAGAGTGGGATAAGGTGATAGAAAAGATTGACGATAGTGATGGCTGCTTGTTCATAAATATAGGTTTAGACTATCAAGCCTTTTTTGAAGATGTTTTCCGCTTAGCGGGGGAGATAGGGGCTTTTTCGACGAGTATGAGTTTTTGCTATCAGCATTACCCGTCGGAGAAGATTAACCAACTAATTAAAACCTTTTTTGAAAACTATTACCAGCTACATCAAGGGTTTGGATTTTACAACGACGCTATTACCGGTCTTGCTCATTGTGTGCACAATATAGAGCAAGGTGCCCAGTGTTTCTTCGCACAACCGCGAAAAGCAAACGAGCTTCATGACGTCCCCGTGTTTGTTGTCGGTAATGGCCCTTCGCTAGATGAATCATTAGATTATCTTCGTGATAATCAGCATAAGGCTATTATATTAGCGGCAGGGACTGCCTATCAAAGTTTGCTAAAGGCTGGTATTACTCCGGACTTTCATGTGCTAGTAGAAAGGCCCAGGATTACTTACGACATCCAAAAGACAATAGAGCCAGAGCAGGGCTACCATGATACTAACTTATTGACCGTAGACGTCATGTACCCTGATGTTTTGGGGTTGTACAAATGGGCTGGAATGGCATTAAAGGGGCCTGAGTCGGCCACCGCGTTTTTAGCAATGAAGAGCTTGCTTAAATATGGTCGCCAAGTAAGTGAGCTGCCGGCTTGCGGGCCTTTTGTTTCCAACACTGCATTTTCTTATGCCTGCTTGTTAGGCTTTAGGGACATTTATCTATTCGGCGTCGATAACGGTTACAGTTTGAGTGGTAAAACGCATTCTTCCTTGAGCATATATAACGATGATAAGCACAAGAGCAGCTTTAAAGTGCTTGATGGTGCGAAAATCCGCTTCGATGGTAACTTGCAGCACGATGTGATGGCGACACCGCTTATGGCTATGTCCAAAGCGAGTTTTGAGCGACTTATCATGCAGCTGGGGAACCATATAAAAATATACAATGTCGGCGAGGGAGCGAAGTTAGAAGGCGCCATGGCCGTAGAGGAGCAATCGTTGGTGCCATTAAGCGTGCCATTGGATAAGAGCGCTCTCGTCGAGGGCATTAAAAGTAATTATTTTGATACTTTGGAGTTTGATGATATTGAGCAGTCCATGGGCTTTGATGAGCTGGCTTCTCTGTGTGATTACCTTATTGAAATAGGCCAGCGTCCTTATGCTACTCGAGATGAAGCGCAAGCCATATTGAAAGCCCAGCAGCGAGTCGTTTTCGCTTATAAAGCATCAAAATATAGACACTTATTCCATCTAATTAAAGGTACTTTACTGTATTTCCATTGCCCTATGGTGAGCCTGCTGTATTACTTTGAAGACGAAGCTGCAACCTTACAAGAATTTCAACGCTGCCTAGATTTATGGCATCAGTTCTTGGCCGATATTAAAGATGACTTCCCTGTTAATTGGAAAGCAAAGTGTACTTGGACAAAACCACAGTATCAGCAATATAAAGAGGCCAAGTGATGGATATATTGCGAGTAGTCAGTCGCAGCCAGCCGCTCTTTTCAAAGGATCTCACAGCGCATGAGCAAGAGTTGTCGGCGAAAGTGTCAGCGTCACGTTTTTTAGTGCTCGGTGGCGCAGGGACTATTGGTCAAGCCGTATGCAAAGAGATCTTTAAGCGCAGTCCTCAAGCCCTCCACGTTATCGATATTAGCGAAAATAATTTGGTGGAACTAGTGCGCGATATACGCTCGTCATTAGGGTACATCGAGGGAGACTTCCAAACTTTTGCTTTGGATATTGGCAGCTTAGAGTATCGCGCCTTTATCGAACAACAACCTAAATACGATTATGTGCTTAACCTTTCTGCATTGAAGCATGTGCGCAGTGAGAAAGATCCCTATACGCTGATGCGTATGATTAACACAAACATCTTTAATACTGAACAATCATTACGCCAGGCAATTGCCCATAACAGCAGCAAGTACTTCAGCGTCTCCACTGATAAAGCAGCGAACCCAGTAAATATGATGGGTGCATCAAAACGTATCATGGAAATGTTTCTCATGCGTGCCGGTATGCAAATACCCGTCTCAATGGCTCGTTTTGCTAATGTGGCCTTTAGTGATGGCTCGTTACTTCACGGTTTCAATCAACGGCTACTGAAGCAACAACCTATTGTCGCTCCTAGCGACGTTAAACGTTATTTTGTCACCCCAACAGAGTCAGGGCAATTATGCTTGATGTCATGTTTGTTAGGTGACAATGGAGATATTTTCTTTCCTAAACTCAGTGATGAATTGCACTTACAAACCTTTAGTGAGATTGCAAAGGCCTATCTACATCAACGTGGATATGAGCCCTTTATATGTGAGAGTGAACAACAAGCACGTGAATTAGTGCACTCATTGCCCCAACAAGGGCAATGGCCTTGTTTATTTAGTTCCAGTGACACCACCGGGGAAAAAGACATCGAAGAGTTTTATACCCCGACAGAAGAGCTGGATATGACACGCTTTGATGACCTTGGCATCGTCAAGAGTAAGCTTGCCTATGACTCGACCAAGCTAAGCGCATTTGTAGACAATATTAATGCTATGAAAAGTGCGGGACGATGGAGTAAGGCTGATCTTGTCGCTGAGTTTATCAAACTGCTTCCTGAATTTTCCCATACCGAAATGGGTCGTTATCTAGATGGGAAAATGTGATGGAGGAGGTCAAAAAATTAGTAGAATTGGTGCGTAATCACTACGGTACCAATGACTTTATTCCACTGCATGCCCCTCGATTCAATGGCAATGAAAAGCGTTATGTATCGGATACCCTAGAATCCACGTTTGTATCCAGTGTAGGTGCTTATGTTGGTAAGTTTGAAGACCAAGTTTGCACTTTCACCGGGGCTGGCGCAGCCGTTGCCACGGTTAATGGCACGGCTGCATTGCATACCGCGTTATTCCTATCAGGTGTAAGAAGTGGTGATATTGTTATCACTCAAGCCCTTACATTCGTCGCTACGTGTAATACCATTGCCCACCTTGGGGCCACACCACTTTTTATTGATGTTTGCCGGGAGTCGCTCAGTCTTTGCCCAATCGCTCTTGAGGACTATTTAAGTGCTCACAGTGAGATTCGTGATGGCCAGTGTTATCACACTTGTGGCGCTAGAATAGCTAGCGTGATGCCGATGCACACTTTTGGTCACCCAGCCAAAATGGATGCATTGAAAGAGGTCTGTGAACGCTACCATATTACGCTAGTTGAAGATGCGGCAGAGAGTTTGGGAAGCTTTTATAAAAACCAGCACACAGGGACCTTTGCTGATTTCTCGGCGCTTAGCTTTAATGGCAATAAAGTCATAACAACAGGCGGTGGAGGTATGGTTTTGTGCGGCACACCTGAATTGGGCCAGCGCGCTAAACATATAACAACAACAGCGAAAGTGGCACATGCTTATGAGTTTTATCATGATGAACTCGCTTTCAATTATCGCATGCCTAATATCAATGCCGCTTTGGGGTGCGCACAAATGGAACAGCTACCGGCTTATCTGAAAAATAAGCGTCGATTAGCAGCAACCTATAAAGCCCACTTTAATAACAGTGAACTGGTGTTTGTGGATGAGCCTCAAGATGCTCATTCAAACTTCTGGCTCAATGCGCTGTTATGCCCCTCACGACAATATCGCGATGCATTTTTAAAGCAAAGTAATTCAGCCGGTATAATGACCAGGCCTGTCTGGCAATTAATGCACACCTTACCAATGTTTAAT
This sequence comes from Pseudoalteromonas ruthenica, assembly GCF_008808095.1. Taxonomy (NCBI): domain Bacteria; kingdom Pseudomonadati; phylum Pseudomonadota; class Gammaproteobacteria; order Alteromonadales; family Pseudoalteromonadaceae; genus Pseudoalteromonas; species Pseudoalteromonas ruthenica. Next base: position 407,384 of record NZ_CP023396.1, read on the forward strand.
AGTGCTCCTCGAGGACCACTGACAAACTCCGAATTTCTTGCTGATCATTTGGTCAATATACCGAGCTCGGTTGCGCCCGAAAAGGAGGTAAGGTGAAGAAAATAGGGATAGTAACCGGAACCAGAGCTGATTTTGGCTTGCTGTGTCGCACGATTTTACTGCTACAGAGCCACGGCGACTTCGACACTTACACATTTGCTTGTGGCACGCACTTGTCGCCTGAATATGGTTTGACTATAGACGAGCTCAGGGACAGTGGTGTTGAAAATATAGTGACTGTGGAAATGTTGCTTTCATCGGCATCCAAAGTAGGCGTGGCAAAATCCACAGGTCTTGCCACAATCAGTTTTGCTGACGCTTTTAGTCAACATAATCTAGATTGCATCCTATTGTTAGGCGATCGCTTTGAGACATTCGCGGCCGCGCAAGCGGCGCTATTTTTGGGTGTTCCTATTGCTCATATACACGGCGGTGAAGTAACCGAAGGCGCGTTTGATGATGCTTTGCGCCATAGTATTAGTAAAATGGCGGATATTCACTTTCCTGCAGCGCAGGTCTTTGCTAGGCGGCTAATGCAGTTAGGCGAGCAACCGAGTCGTATTTTTGTGGTCGGTGCGCCGGGCATCGATAACATCATGTCAGCACCTAGAGCAAGCCAACAGCGACTTGATGCTGTGCTTACATTTGCTGATCACACCGCTCCTTTAGTGCTTGTCACCTATCACCCTGTGACTCGGGGGACGAGTGCTGAAAATGATATCACTGCGCTTGTTGACGTGGTTAAAGAGCGTACCGATTTAAACTTTATGATCACCTATCCCAATGCCGACGGCGAAGGTGCAGAAATGATTGCACAGTGGCAAACATTAAGTGCATTGCCCCATGTATCGGTATGTCCCTCCCTTGGTTTTAAGCGCTATCTTAGTGTTATGGAGCGTGCATCCTGTGTGCTCGGTAATTCATCAAGTGGTGTTATTGAGGCGCCTAGTTTTAAGGTGCCAACAATTAACATTGGTACTCGGCAACAAGGTCGGCCGAAAAGTTGTACGGTGATTGACTGTCAGTTATCTGAAGTACGCAGTGCGCTTAACAAAGCGTTGAGCCCGGAGTTTGTAATGTCTTGCCAAAGTGCTGAGAATCCATATGGCTCAGGCAATACCGCAAAGAAAATAGTGAGTATTTTGGCTGATATCGATCTACAACAGTTGCAGCCCCAGCCTTTTTACCAATCCGAGAACGCTTATGGATAGTCGAACTTTAATCATTGCTGAAGCAGGCGTAAATCATAATGGTGATGAGCACCTAGCGCTTGAACTTGTGCGCCAAGCCCATGCGGCTGGAGCTGATATTGTTAAATTTCAAACTTTTAAAGCGGCAGAAATTGTTACGCAAGATGCTGCACAAGCGCGTTATCAAAGCGAAAATATTGGCAAGCAGGAATCTCAGTTTGCCATGTTGCAGCGCCTAGAGTTGAGTTATGAGTGTCATCGTCGTCTGCTTCAAGAGTGTCAGCAATTAGGTGTGGAGTTTTTATCTACGGCATTTGACGAGCAAAGTCTGTCTTTTCTGATTAATGACTTGGGTCTGCAACGTTTAAAAATACCCTCAGGGGAGCTTACCAATGCGCCATTGTTATTAAAGCACGCTCAAACAGGTTGCGACCTCATAGTGTCAACAGGCATGGCGACTTTAGGGGAGGTCGAGCAGGCGTTGTCGGTTATCGCATATGGGTTAACTCACCCTGACAGTGAGAGTCCGCAAGAGGGGGACTTTGCAAAAGCGTATGCCAGTGAGCGTGGACAACAGTGTTTGCGTGACAAGGTTACACTTTTACATTGTACAACTGAGTACCCAGCACCGTTGGATGAAATCAATTTAGGCGCAATGGACAGTATGAAACAGGCTTTTCATTTACCTGTAGGCTACTCCGATCATAGTGCTGGTTGGCTGGTGCCTGTGGCTGCTGTGGCCAAAGGGGCAACGGTCATTGAGAAGCACTTTACCTTGGATTGTAATTTGCCTGGGCCCGATCACAAGGCATCCCTAGAACCAAAAGAGCTTCAACATATGATACGTTATATTCGCCAAAGCGAGCAGGCGCTGGGTCATGGTGTGAAAATGCCCACAGCAAGTGAAATTAATAATAAAGCTGCAGCTCGTAAGAGTTTAGTTGCGGCTGAGGAAATCCCTGCCGGTGCGCCCTTTACACAATGTAACCTTGCGGTGAAAAGGCCAGGTACGGGAATGTCTCCGCACCTGTATTGGCGCTTACTGAACTGTAACGCCTCGCAAAATTACAAGCCTGGCGACTTAATCAATGAATAAACCAGCCATTTTGATGTTTGGCGCTGGTGGGCATGCCAGTGTGCTGGCCGATATATTAATGAAACAAGGGCAGCCACTCACAGCCGTGTTCTCGCCACAATCTATTCAACGCCAAGCATTGATAGGAATAACTCACTATAAAGATGATCAAGACGTGACGTTATTTAATCCTGAAGATTGTCAGGTGGTTATCGGCATTGGCCCGCAACCCTACGGCGACAGTCGCTCGAAGCTGGCGTCAAACTTGCAAAGTAGAGGTTATCGTTTTGCAACCGTTATTGCCGACTCCGCAGAAGTTTCGACTTATGCCAGTGTGCAGCTAGGGGGGCAGGTGTTAAGTGGGGCGATAATTAATGCAGGCGCGCACATAGAGCAACATGTGGTAGTGAATACTCGGGCCTTAATCGAGCATGATTGCAAGGTGGCAAGCTTTAGCCATATAGCCCCCGGTGCTGTGCTGTTAGGCGGTGCTGAAATTGGCCCGCATGCATACATAGGAGCAGGTGCGACTGTATTACCGAGCGTTAAAGTCGGTGCCGGCGCGGTGGTCGGTGCAGGGGCACTGGTTGATAGAGATGTCGAGAGTAACGCTGTTGTTTATGGTGCACGGGCGAAGCAGAAATAAAGGGAGACCCAGATGAGTTTTTCATGGCAAGAAATATTAATGGCCCCAGAGCAGTCTCTGCGCGAAGCGCTTGAAGTGATAAATACACAAGCGTCGCGAGTGGTACTCATTGTTGATAAGCAAACACACTTACTGGGTGTGATTACCGATGGTGATATACGACGTGCGTTATTAAATAATCTCGGGTTGGAAGTTGCGTTATCGGAGGTCATGAATACCTCGCCGATATGCGCGGAGGTAGGCACACCTAAAGAACAGCTTATTGAGACTATGGAGCAAAAGGGAATTTTATCTATTCCCGTGGTGCGCCAGGGTAAAGTGGTCGGATTACAGACCCTCAAGCATGTGTTAAGTAAACCAAAGTTTGATAACCCTGTTTTTCTCATGGCTGGCGGGTTTGGTACACGATTACGTCCGCTGACCGACCACTGCCCTAAACCTATGTTGCAGGTAGGCAATAAGCCGATACTAGAAACCGTTCTGAAAAGTTTTGTCAAAGCAGGCTTCAGTAATTTTTATATCTCAACCCACTACATGCCTGAACAAATCGAAGAGCACTTTGGCGATGGGAGCCAATGGGGGGTCGAAATAGAATATGTCCATGAAGAGTCTCCCTTGGGGACAGGGGGGGCTCTCGGTTTATTGCCAAAAAGTATGCGACGTGACCTACCATTAATTTTAATGAATGGTGATGTACTAACAAAAGTCGATTTTGCGCGTTTACTAGAGTTTCACTGTGAGAATGGCGCAGACGCAACAATGTGTGTGCGTGAGTACGAGTATCAAATTCCTTACGGTGTTATTCAAGGCGAAGGAAGTCGAATCACCGATATGGTGGAAAAACCAATACAACGGTTTTTTGTTAACGCCGGTATCTATGTGGTTTCCCCTGAAGTGATCAGCTCTGTACCCTTTAATCATCGCATCGATATGCCCACCGTGCTAGAGCAGCGAATAGCTAAAGATAAAGATGTATTAATGTTTCCCATCCATGAATACTGGCTTGATATAGGCCGGATGGACGATTTCAATCGCGCTCAGGTGGATATTCGTAGTCTGGGAATGGGTTAATGCAAAGCGTAGCCGTTATTGGTTTAGGTAATATCTCTCATCGCCATAGAAAGAATTTGAAGGCTCTAAAACCCGACGCTCGAGTTATCGCCATGCCAGCAAGCAATCGACAATTAACAACTTTGCCGGCCCATGCCGATGCTTGTGTAACGCAACTTAATGAGCTGATTGAATTGCGACCTGAGTACGTCATTGTCGCGTCACCTGCGAATCTACATGCAAGCCATGGTAAGTCGCTGCTAGAGGCAGGAATTCCATGCCTTATAGAGAAACCACTGGGTGCAAGCCTAGACCAAGCTCAGGAATTGTTGAGATGTGCTCAGAAGCCATCAGCTCCTGCTTGTGCAGTGGGTTACTGCTTGCGGTTTATGCCGACAGCACGAATCATGAAAGATCTGGTTCAGCAACATGCAGTGGGCGAAATCTATAATATCCACATTGAGGTTGGCCAATATTTGCCACAATGGCGATCAGGTTTAGACTACCGTGATTCAGTGTCAGCGCGTAAAGAGCTTGGCGGCGGTGCCTTGTTGGAGCTGAGCCATGAGTTGGATTACGCTCGCTGGATATTTGGTCCTTTGGCACTAAGCCACGCCCATTTGCGTTCATCATCGGAGCTTGGCTTAGAGGTAGAGGACTTAGTTGATGTTAGCCTGCGTACCGAGCATGACGCGCATGTGCAAATACATCTTGATTTCTTGCAACGTCAACCACAACGATTTTGCCGTGTGATAGGAAATAAAGGCCGCCTTGATTGGAATTTACTAAGAAACGAGTTGGTGTTAACAGACTCGCAAGGGCAGAGCCAACAGTTTGGCGATTCTCATTGGCAAGCCAACACTATGTATCTGGATATGTTGGATAATTTTCATAACCAAATCGCACAGCGACCTTATCAAGGGGCGAGCGTGGCGCAAGCTTTAGAAGTCGTTAACCTTATTGATGTTATAAAACAGAGTGCCTAATGAACCATTATGCTTTTATCTTTGCTCGAGGGGGTTCAAAGGGACTGCCTCGCAAGAATGTTCTTCCTTTGGCTGGAAAGCCGTTAATACATTGGTCGATTGATTCAGCTAAAGCCACTTCTTTGATATCGCGGGTTTTTGTCTCAACTGAGGATCCAGAGATAGCTCGTCTAGCGAAAGAACGCGGAGCTGAGGTTATAATCAGGCCCATGGCCTTGGCACAGGATGACTCACCAGAGTGGCTTGCTTGGCAGCATGCTGTGCAGTGGGTCGAGGAAAAATATGGTCAGTTTGACACTTTTATCAGCTTACCAACGACAAGCCCATTGCGCGCCAGTGAAGACATTGAAGGGGCTTTGCAGCAGTTGCAAAAAGTCGGTGCAGATATTTGCATTTCAACAACACCTGCGGGACGTAGTCCTTTCTTTAATATGGTAATGCGTCAGCAGGACGAAACTGTGCAGTTAGTATGCGAGACGCCGTCAGGGGTTTCGCGCCGGCAAGACGCGCCCAGCGTTTATGATATTACTACAGTGGTGTACGCCGCGCGGCCAGCTTATATCCGCCAAGCCTCAGGCTTATTGGCGGGGAAAGTAACCAGTATTTGCGTACCCGCAGAGCGAGCCGTAGATATCGATACACAATTGGATTTTGATTTCGCCGAGCTGTTGGCTAAGAGAATGAGGAAAGTATGAGAACATTGTCACAATTACAACAGTTAAATGGCCAATGGGCATTGATCACCGGTGGTGCTGGGCATGTTGGCCATGCTGCAGCGCAAACGCTGCTAGAGCTTGGTGCTCATGTGATTTTACTAGATAGAAGTGAACAGCAGTTACAACAAGTCCATAGCTCGGTGTATGGCAGCACTGACAAAGTTCATACTCTCTCTTGCGAGTTATCACAGCCAAGTGAAATAAGCACAGCAATGGCTAAGGTTAGCGAGCTCACTCAAGGCAAGCTCAACATTCTCATTAATAACGCAGCGTTTGTTGGCACTGATAAGCTCTCAGGCTGGTGTGTGCCTTTTGAGCAGCAGTCATTAGAGACTTTCAACGACTGCCTAAATGTGAATTTATCTGCGCCGTTTCAGCTGTGCCAACACGCTTATGAGCTAATGAAAAACACGCCCGGTGCCGCAGCAAGGATCGTTAATATCTCCTCAATTTACGGCGTTGTTGGCCCACAAATGGACATGTATGAAGGCACCGATATGGGCAATCCAGCTGCATATGCCACCAGCAAAGCGGGGTTGATGCAATTGACACGCTGGTTAGCTGCCAATGTTGCACCTAGAGTCCGAGTAAATAATATAGTACTAGGCGGCATTGAGCGTGGCCAGCCAGATTCATTCTTGAATAAATATAATGCCAAAGTACCTTTGGCTCGAATGGCCACAGAAGAAGACGTCAAAGGAGCCATTGCTTATCTTAGTAGTGAATTATCTAACTATATGACCGGCCAGAGTTTATTCTTAGATGGTGGATGGACAGCGATTTAAAGTGCTTGTTGGAGACCAATGTTCTACACTTTAGTATAAGTGCAGGCCACAAAACTCCAGGAGGCAGGTTATGAAAATCAACTCAGAAGCTGCAAGCCAACTAGCGTCAATCAATACTCGTTCGACGCAATTAGATCAGCAACTCGCTACAGGTAAGTGCGTTAACTCAGCGGCTGATGATGCAGCTGCGCTTCAAATTATTGACCGCTTAACGGCGCAGCAAAATGGTTTTACACAGGCCAGCCGTAATGCCTATGACGGTATTTCCTATGTGCAAGTGAGTGAGTCAGCATTGAGTAACGTCAATGATTCTGTTGGCCGTATTCGCGAGCTATCCATACAAGCTGGTAATGGTGCACTTTCCGATAGCGACCGCCAGGCTTTGCAAGAAGAGGTCGTGCAACTGCAAAGCGAAATTACCAACACGTTAGAGCAAAGCAGTTTTGCCGGGAAGCCGTTATTTGATGGCCAAAGTGTCAGCTTCCAAATTGGCGCTGATGCGAATCAAACAAACGCCCTTGAACAGCCTAATAGCGACTTCCTTAGTGCCGTAAATGCTATTGATATCACCACTCAAGCGGGCGCTAATTCAGCGTTAGATGTGACTGAGCAAGCCGCAGAGCAGGTTAACCAGCAGCGAGCGCAGCTGGGCGCTTTCGAGAATAGCCTAAGCAGTCAAATTCGCTCGCTTAGCGAGCAAAACGAGAATGTTGCAGCAAGTCAAAGCCGCATTGCTGACACCGACTATGCAAAAGCGGTGAGCGAGCGCACCAGTAATGACATCCTTAACCAAGCATCTATCGCGCTGCGCGGCCAAGCTAACCAAAACGCCGCCGCAATTTTAGGACTGCTGTAATGGTGGTTCACTATGCGCTGAATCAAACAAAACTAGGAAAAGCGTCTGATTTTTGGCATTAACGTCAAAAACATGCCGCTTTTCCTTGAATCCTCCCTGAACTGCAATACAATCTAGAGTTATAACAATCGCTTAGTATTTGGCGGCGCGATGATCCTGATTCTAGATGACAATACGACTCGAGCCCAAGGGTTGAGCTCAGCACTAACCTTTGTGGGTGAGGCTAATGAACTGACCACCTCAGGTGATTTGTGTGCAAATATTGATAAGCACCACGAGCCCATTATTGTGCTCGGGGCACTCAATAACGGCGAACACCAGCAATTAATTAAAGCGCATCCAGAGTTACCATTTTTATTAATTGGTGAAACGTTAAAGCCCTTATTAGATATCGCTAACGTCATTGGCCTTATAACCGAGCCTTTTCACCATGATGTAACCACCCAATTGCTCCATGACTGTCAGCAGTATGCGCGCATGAAGCCCACCCAAAGTGCGCACAATCCAAAAGCCTTCAATGGCTTAGTGGGGGATACTGAAGCCGTCAATCATGTTCGCTTTTTAATCTCTCAGGTGGCGAAAACGGAAGCAAATGTACTCATTCTTGGGGAGTCGGGCACCGGTAAAGAAGTGGTCGCTCGTAACGTGCACCTTCTTTCGGGACGAAGTTCAGGCCCGTTTGTGCCGGTAAACTGTGGCGCTATCCCCGGCGAATTATTAGAAAGCGAATTGTTTGGCCATGAAAAAGGCGCATTTACTGGCGCCATATCAGCGCGTAAGGGGCGATTCGAGTTGGCTCAAGGTGGTACATTGTTCTTGGATGAAATCGGCGATATGCCATTGCAAATGCAGGTTAAGTTACTGCGTGTATTGCAAGAGCGTACTTACGAGCGAGTTGGTGGTACCAAAGCCATTCAAGCCGACGTTCGAGTCATCGCAGCGACGCACCGAAACTTAGAGCAAATGATTGAAGCGGGAGATTTCCGTGAAGATCTATACTACCGCTTGAACGTTTTCCCCATCGAGAATCCGGCTTTGCGTGAACGTGGCGATGATATTGGCTTATTGCTCAAAGAGCTGACTAAGCGAACAGCCCAGCAAAGCGGTCAAAGCGTTAAGTTTACCGACCGCGCCATTGAAAGTTTAAAAGGCCATACGTGGCCCGGAAATATTCGTGAGCTCGGTAATCTTGTCGAACGCATGGTGATTATGTTTCCGGATCAAGTGGTTGATGTACCAGACTTACCGAAGAAATATCAGCATCTTGATGTTGAAGCATTTGTTCCAGAGTACCCCGAAGAGCTATTAGAGCGCCAAGCCCTGAATGATATTTTCGGTGAAGGCTTTGTTGATGACGATGAGCAACTACCTGCTGAGCATGAATCTGCAGCGGACAATATTGGGGTGCTGCCTGATGATGGAGTCAACCTCAAAGAATACCTTGCAGAGTTAGAAGTGAGTCTTATCACGCAAGCGCTTGAGCGCTATGACTATGTTGTTGCCCGTGCTGCTGAGGTGCTGGGCGTGCGTCGCACCACCTTAGTTGAGAAAATGAAAAAATATAATCTCAACCGCGATTAGCTTTGCCGCAGTAACACACGCGGTGCCAGCGCCCCTTAAGTAGTTAACTCAGGTTCAAAGCTAATACAAAGCGATCACCTGCTCTTTGCGAAAGCATTGGTTGTGGTGGTCGTTAACCATGCCACAAGCCTGCATATGAGCATACACTGTAGTGGATCCTAAAAATTTAAAGCCACGCTTTTTCAAATCTTTAGCAAAAATATCGGATTGCTCACTGGTTGCTACGTAATCTTCAGGACTCGCGATGCTGTTGACGCGCGGTCTGTCATTCACAAATTGCCATTGATACGCGCTAAAGCTACCAAACTGATGTTGAATTTCAATAAAGCGTTGAGCGTTATTAATAGCGGCATTAATTTTTAACTTATTGCGCACAATACCGGCATCATTGAGCAAGCGCGTGATGTCTTCGCCATCAAAAGCGGCAACAGTGTGAATATCAAAGTCAGCAAAAGCACGGCGGTAGTTGTCTCGTTTTTTTAAAATGGTATACCAGCTCAAACCAGCTTGTGCCGATTCGAGAGTAATAAACTCGAATAAGCGTTGATCATCATAAACAGGCACACCCCATTCATCGTCATGGTAGGCAACGTAATCGGGCTTACTTAAGTCCACCCAGGCGCAGCGAATACACATAAAAACTCCTTGTAGAAAGCATTATCAACTAATGTATCAGGTAACTGTTTTTTTATACAGTGTCATTTTTTTGATAGCAATAATAACAATGTAACTTTATGAATATTAAATAAAATAAAGTTGGTACGCTTTGTGCTTTTATGGATTAGACCTTGTGTTTAAGAGTGAAAATCATGGCATTAGCGAGTGTTATCAACCCACAAATCCTTCATCATGGCCAGTTTAGCCCGGCATTAGCGCAAGAGGCTTACGTTGGAGAGCTGAGCGACTTGCGGCTACAAGCCAGCTGGCTGAGTCATTTAGTCGATACCATGCCTGCGGGTGTGGTGGTGCTTGATGGACAGGGAATGATAGCCAAAGCCAATCAAATTGCCAGTGATATGTTAGGCGAGCCGCTCGAAGGTGAGAAATGGTTTGCGGTGATCCAGCGCTCATTCCGCCCGCAACAGGACGATGGCCATGAAGTGTCGTTGCGCGATGGACGGCGTATAAAATTAGAAATCCGCGCGCTCACGCCCGAGCCCGGGCAGCTTATTTTAATGACCGATTTAACGGAAACGCGTCGTTTGCAATCAAGAGTGGCGCACATGCAACGTTTAAGCGCGCTTGGCAAAATGGTGGCTACTTTAGCCCACCAAGTGCGTACACCGCTCTCGGCAGCCATGTTATATGGGGCCAATTTGGGCTCGTCGCGATTGAATAATCAATCGCGTGCCCACTGTCACGATAAGCTCATGTCGCGTTTAAAAGATTTGGAAAACCAAGTGAATGATATGTTGTTGTTTGCCAAAAGTGGTGAGCAGCAAGTCGTTGAGCCGATGTCATTAGGGCAGTTACTTAATGATGTAAATTCTGGCAGTGAAGCCATGCTTAGCGAGCATGAAGCGCATCTACAAGTACAGCTTCCTGAGCCCGATATCGAAGTCATGGGCAATCGTACTGCCTTGGCCAGTGCCATCAATAACTTGGTGCACAATAGTTTACAGGTGATAGGCGGTGGTGCGCATATTAAGATGCAGGCACGTCGTCAACGCACGAACAGTGATTATGTCGATATCATCATTAGCGATAATGGCCCAGGGATCAATGAAGAGATTATTGACAAAATTTTTGAGCCTTTTTTTACCACTAAGCGTCAGGGCACAGGTTTAGGTCTGGCTGTGGTTGCCTCAGTGGTGAATGCCCATAAGGGGCAAATAAAAGTAGAGAACCTTCAAAACGGTGGCGCGCAATTTACGCTAACGCTTCCTGTTTTGCACAGCAATACCCAGGAGCAGAGCAATGAATAACTATGTACTTGTTGTCGAGGATGACAAGGGGTTACGCGAAGCCCTAATCGATACATTAACACTGTCAGATATTCGCTGCATTGCAGCAAAAAGTGGTGAAGAAGCAATCATGATGCTAAAAGAGCACAGTGTTGCTCTAGTGGTCAGTGATGTGCAGATGCCCGGTATTAATGGCATTGAATTACTAAAAAGCATCAAGCTTAACTATCCAGACATGCCGGTATTAATGATGACGGCCTACGCCACTATTGATGATGCGGTCGAAGCCATGCGTCTGGGTGCCATCGACTATATGGCAAAGCCATTTGCCCCCGAGGTCTTACTGAATTTAGTGAGTCGTTATTTACCCAATGAGACGGCTAGCCAAAGTGGCCCAGTGGTCGCTGATGCCAAAAGTTTGGCGCTACTCGATTTAGCCAATAAAGTGGCTGACAGTGACGCGAGTGTCATGGTGATGGGTCCAAGCGGGAGTGGTAAAGAGGTATTGGCGCGCTATATTCACGACCAATCGCCGCGCAAAGAGGCGCCATTTATCGCTATTAATTGTGCAGCCATTCCCGAAAACATGCTTGAATCGACTTTGTTCGGTTACGAGAAAGGCGCGTTCACTGGCGCTGTGAACGCCTGTCCAGGTAAATTTGAGCAAGCACAAAATGGCACCATTTTACTTGATGAAATTACTGAAATGGATTTAGGCCTACAAGCGAAATTGCTACGTGTATTGCAAGAGCGCGAGGTTGAGCGCTTAGGGAGTCGCAAAACCATCGAGCTCAACGTACGGGTGTTGGCCACTTCAAACCGTGATCTCAAAGAAGCGGTCAGAGCCGGTATATTCCGGGAAGATTTATATTATCGCCTAAACGTGTTCCCGCTGACCTGGTTGCCGCTCAATCAGCGTCCCGGGGATATTATTCCACTGGCTGAACATTTATTGGAGCGCCATTGCCAAGCTAGCAAACAAGCGACTGCCTCGCTCAGTGCCGATGCCAAAGAGCGCTTAATGGCGCATACTTGGCCGGGAAATGTGCGTGAGCTTGATAATGTTATTCAGCGTGCGCTGATCTTAAAATCCGGTGACGAGGTGCACGCCAGCGCCATTTATATCGAAGAGTTCGTCACTGATGATGAAGTTGAGCTCAATGCGCACCAAGATATGCCCTCTGCGCTCAATCAACACTATGATGAGCTGCCAATGGCATCACCCCAAGGTGTAGATCAAGCCCATAACTTTAAAGATGAGCTTAAAAACAAAGAGCACAAAATAATTCTCGATACCTTAGCGCGCTTCAACGGTAAGCGTAAGGATGTTGCTGATGCCTTAGGGATCAGCCCGCGTACCTTACGCTACAAAATAGCGCAAATGCGCGAGCAGGGGATCCACCTTCCTGCATAGTCTCGTCATAATGTTCTATTTCAGCCCGGGATATGCTCGGGCTTTCTTGTGGGCGTCAAAAATATAGCTTGCCTAATTCTTCAGTGTCAAAATTAAAATAACAATAAGCCACTGTTAAATAACGATATTTTATTGGCATGACTTGTGCATTATTCAGGGTAAGTTTAATTAACTGAGTGATGCCCAAGATGAAAGTCCAAGCCAACTCATTATTTCAAGAAATGCAGTCGCTCGCGCAAGAAGCGCAAGCTCGTAACCCATTGAAAGAGGCACAAAACCAAGTGCCGCAAACATCGACCAGCCAATTTGGTGAGCTACTAAGTAGCGCAATCGATAATGTTCATAACCTACAGCAAGATGCTAAATCGAAAGTGGTTGCTGTGGAGATGGGTGATCGCCGCGTTTCTCTTGCCGAAGCAATGATCGCATCGCAAAAATCCTCTGTCGCATTTGAGGCCACTGTGCAGGTTCGTAACAAGCTAGTGGAAGCCTACAAAGACATCATGAACATGCCTGTATAACGGATAGCGGAGAAAAGTTGTGGCACAAGCAAACCAATCAACAGATTTAGCCCTTGCCGATGGCGGTGTTGACATGAACACCGACTCCTCGGGTGAACAGCAAGAACAAAAGTCTGGCTATTTAAGCGCCCTCAATGGCGTGGATATGCTACGACAGGTGACGCTGATCATCGCTTTGGCTATTTGCTTGGCCATCGCTATTTTTATCATTATTTGGGCGCGTCAGCCTGATATGCGCCCGTTAGGTAAAATGCCTACCGAGGAATTGATTCAGACCTTGGATTTCTTGGATGCGCAAAAAATCGATTATGAACTCGATGGCAACGTGATCATGGTTGCCGAAGATGCCTATCAAGATATAAAACTGAATATGGCCCGAGAGGGGCTTACGCAAGGCCCGCAATCTGGCACCGATATCTTGATGCAAGACATGGGGTTTGGCGTATCACAGCGTCTTGAACGTGAACGTCTCAAGCATTCTCGCGAGCAGCAGCTTGCGCGTACTATTGAAGAACTTAATAAAGTATCTCGCGCCAAAGTATTACTGGCCATTCCTAAAGAAAATGTATTTGCTCGTATTGAGAAGAAGCCTTCAGCAACGGTTGTTGCTACGGTTAAACGCGGCCGTAACCTCAACAGTGAAGAGATAGACTCTATCGTCGATATCGTCGCCTCGGCCGTGCAAGGACTGTCTCCTGAACGGGTCACGGTGACCGATCAAAATGGTCGTCTGCTTAACTCCGGTTCACAAAATTCGTTATCAGCGCGCTCACGTAAAGAGTATGAGATTGAGCGTCAACGAGAGCAGGAATATATAGAAAAAATTGATAGCATCATGATCCCGGTGGTCGGACTGGGTAACTATACTGCGCAGGTCGACTTGGTCATGGATTTCAGCGCAGTAGAAGAGACTCAAAAGCGTTACAACCCAGATTTGCCAGCGGTGCGCAGTGAAACCACATTAGAAGAGAATAATATTGGTGGTTTAGCGGTCGGCATTCCTGGTGCTTTAACAAATCAACCGCCAGTGAACTCTAACATTCCAGAGAATGCGTTGGACGAGCAAAGTGCGCAAACTCGCTCACCGTCGCGCAGCCACAAAGAAGCGACCCGTAATTATGAGCTTGATACCACTATTTCTCATAAACGTAAGCAGACTGGGGTGATCCGCCGTATCAGTGTTTCCGTGGCTGTGGATTACACACAAACGGCTGGTGCGGATGGGCAAACCACCAGTGCGCCGCGCAGTGCCGAGGAGCTCAACAATATTCGTCGCCTGTTACAAGGAGGCGTGGGTTTCGACATGCAGCGTGGTGATGCCTTAGAAGTCGTGAGTGTCCCCTTTGTACGTGAGGACCTGGGCGCGGTTGCTGAACTGCCACTGTGGGAGCAAAATTGGTTTATGAAGATAGTGCGTTTAGCACTGGGTGCATTAGTGATAATCGTGTTGATCATTGCCGTGGTTCGCCCCATGCTTAAACGACTTATCTACCCAGATGATACACTGGAAGAATACAATGAAGATGCGTTGAGTTCGGGTGTTGATATCGGTGATAGTACATTGGAGATGTTAAACAAAGATTTCGACTCGGCAGCGGTGGGCTTCTCCTCCGACGGGACACTGCAGTTGCCAGACTTACATGGTGATGAAGATCTCCTAAAAGCGGTTCGCGCCTTGGTTGCCAATGAGCCTGAACTATCCTCGCAAGTAGTTAAAGCATGGTTGAGTGAAGATGACTGAAGAACAACAGCAACTAACTAGCGGCTTCGATGTTGATAAACTCGAAGGCGTAGAGAAAGCAGCAATCCTGCTACTGAGCTTGTCTGAAGAGGATGCCGCGCAAATTCTTAAACACCTTGAGCCCAAACAAGTGCAAAAGGTGGGTATGACCATGGCCGCGCTTGATGACCTTAGTCAGGATAAGATCAGCGCCGTGCACAACCTGTTTATTGAGCAAATTCAGCAGTTCAGCACCATTGGCTTCCAATCAGAAGACTTTATTAAGAAAGCTCTGACAGCCGCATTAGGTGAAGATAAAGCGGCAAGCCTGATTGACCAAATTGTGATGGGCTCAGGTGCGAAAGGTCTTGATTCGTTGAAATGGATGGACTCCAAACAGGTGGCGAACATTATTCGCAACGAGCACCCGCAGATTCAAACCATCGTTTTATCTTATCTGGAGCCAGAGCAAAGTGCAGAAATTCTGGCCCAGTTCCCAGAGAAAGTACGTTTGGATTTAACCATGCGGATTGCCAACCTCGAAGAAGTGCAGCCAGCAGCGTTGCAAGAGCTCAACGAGATTATGGAGAAGCAATTTGCAGGTCAAGCTGGGGCACAAGCTGCGAAGATGGGCGGCCTGAAAGCGGCGGCCGATATCATGAACTACCTCGATACCAATGTCGAAGGCCAGTTAATGGACTCTATTCGCGAGCACGACGAAGAAATGTCGCAGCAAATTCAAGATCTTATGTTCGTCTTCGAGAACCTTATGGATGTCGATGACCGAGGCATTCAGGCCATCCTACGCGAAGTACAGCAAGATGTGCTGATGAAGGCAATCAAAGGTGCCGATGACGGACTGAAAGAGAAAATCTTCACCAATATGTCCAAACGGGCAGCCGATATGCTGCGTGATGACCTTGAAGCCATGGGTCCTGTGCGTATCAGCGAAGTGGAAGCGGCGCAAAAAGAGATTCTCTCTACGGCGCGACGCTTATCCGACTCCGGTGAAATTATGCTTGGTAGTGGTGGTGGCGAGGAGTTCCTCTAAGCCATGAGTGAGTCAAAATTACGTCGTGGGCAACGATTAGACGCCAGTGAGGCAGCAGATGAACTGCTGGAGAACTGGCCTATTCCCGATGTCAGTGCAGATCCAAAGAAATATCAAGGGCGTTCAACCGCCTTTGGGACACCGCTCGAACAGCTTTATAAAAAGCATGTCGAGGAAGATGAGCACCGCGATGGCGAAGAGATCTTGACCCCTGAGGAGACCGACTTTCCTAAACTGACCCTTGAAGAGTTAGAGCAAATTCGCCAAGACGCCTACGAAGAAGGCCTCAAACAGGGGCATGAACAAGGCTACGTTGACGGATTTGATAAAGGTGCCAGTGAAGGCAAAGAAGCGGGGTTCCAAGAAGGGCTAAAGCAAGGCAAAGAGCAAGGGCTTGAAGATGCGAAGCCCATCATTGACGAACAACTGGATGCGTTAAAAAGCACGTTAGAAGCGCTTGATGAACCCGCCAAACACATTGATGAGCAGGTTGAGCATGAGCTGATCTTTCTCGCCAGCGAGTTAGCCAAAGCCATTACCTTGAGTGAGTTAAAAACCAACCCCGACACTATTTTAAATGCGCTTCGCGCGGCAACCGAAGCCTTGCCAAGTAATGAGGCAATGTGCCAAATCAGTCTCCATCCAGATGATTTAGCTATAGTGACGTCACACTTCAGTGACACCGAGTTGGATAATCGCCATTGGCAGTTACTCGGTGAGCCGACTTTGGCGCGCGGTGATTGTAAAATCAAGCAACAGCGTTCATCTATCGATTTCACATTAGGGTTGCGAATCCAACAAGTACTGGAACCGTTTTTGCATGACAGCGGTGTCCATGTGCGTGATGAGCCAAAATCATGACAACTTCATTAAGTGAGCGTTTGCACCAGCAGCGTAAACATATCCATCAACCTCAGGTCGCGGTAGCGGGGAGCTTGACCCGTGTTGTTGGCCTGACCCTTGAAGCAAAAGGGCTGCAAGCACCGCTGGGTAGCCAGTGTCAGGTCGAAACGAACCAAGGCTTAGTCGATGCCGAAGTGGTGGGATTTAACGACGACGTGCTTTATTTAATGCCCAATGACCGTATCTCTGGGGTGTTGCCTGGAGCCCGCGTTATCCCTCAACACAAGCAGCAAGGGTTGCCAGTAGGGATGAGCTTACTCGGGCGAGTGGTTGATGGTTTGGGGCGCCCTTTAGATGGACTCGGGCCACTGCGCTGCGAGGAGTTTACTCACTTTGCCAAAAACACCATCAACCCTTTAGCACGGCGACAAATAAGCCAACCCATGGACGTGGGCGTGCGTGCTATCAACTCCATTATCACCGTGGGTCAAGGCCAACGTATGGGCTTGTTTGCCGGTAGTGGTGTGGGTAAGTCGGTATTGTTAGGGATGATGACCCGAGGCAGTGCGGCCGACGTTATTGTGGTCGGCTTAGTGGGTGAGCGTGGTCGTGAAGTTAAAGAGTTCATCGAGGAAATCCTGGGTGAAGAAGGGCGGCGTCGTTCTGTGGTGGTGGCCGCGCCGGCTGATGCATCGCCATTGATGCGTCTAAAAGGCTGTGAAAGCGCCATCACTATTGCCGAATATTTTCGCGACCAAGGCCTCAATGTATTGTTATTACTAGATTCGGTCACTCGGTATGCCATGGCACAACGGGAGATTGCGCTCGCCGTTGGTGAACCACCCGCAACTAAAGGCTATCCCCCTTCGGTATTTGCCAAGCTACCTGCTCTGATTGAGCGTGCGGGTAATGGCGGTGAAGGCCAAGGCGCCATTACTGCCTTTTTCACGGTGTTGTCAGAGGGAGATGATTTGCAAGACCCGATTGCTGATGCTGCACGAGCTATTTTAGATGGCCATATTGTGCTCTCACGAGAGCTTGCCGACAGTGGCCATTACCCGGCTATTGATATCGAAAAATCGATTAGTCGAGTAATGCCGCAAGTGGTTTCAGAGCAACATATGCAGCAAGCACGGTTAATCAAGCAAGTGGTGGCAATGTACAATGAAAACAAAGACATGATCACTCTAGGCGCATACCAAAAAGGCACCGACCAGATACTCGATCAAGCCATTGATATGATGCCGCGTATAAATAACTTTTTACGCCAGGGAATGAAGGATGTCGTGCCTTACGATGAGTGTTTAACCTCGTTAGCCAATTTACTAGGACAGGGAGGCAACCATGGCTAAGCTGGCGCTGCTTTATAAACTTGAATCGGACAAAGAAGAAAAACTGCGTGCCGACTTTCTAGGCGCGCAACAGCACTGGCAGTCTCATCAGCAAAAGCTCAATGGACTTAACCAGTTTCGCCAAGAGTATTTTGCACAACTGACGCAAAAGGCACAGGCCGGTCTATCCAGCGCTGGGTTTAGTCACTACCAAAACTTCATCAGCAAAATAGACCAAGCCATTGAGCAGCAAACACAGGTGGTTGAAACTGCCCACAGAGTCACGGAGCAGCGCCAATCACAATGGCGTCAACAGCGGGTACGTACTGAAGCCGTAGCCAAGTTAATTGAAAAAGAAAAACTTAAGCAACAAGCGAAGTTAGCGAAAGCAGAGCAAAAAATGTTGGATGAATTCGCTACCAATCAGTTTTATGCCCGACGGCGTTCAGGCGAAACTGGTATGTAACTTGCTGTAATTTTCTAAAAGCTTAGTTAACCTTGCAAAGCGGCACTGCTTTGCCACCTTTGAAGGGGTCATATGATGACACAGGTAGAATCAGTAATTGTCCTTCCCCAATCGGGACAGAGCCAAGATAAGAGTGCATCATCCACTTACGATTCTGGTGAGAAAGAGTTTGCGCAATTCTATTCTCAAGAGCAGCAACGCCAAGACCGTGTGAAGCGCTCCCCAGAGGATGAAAAGCAGGCCATTGGCGGCTTTGTGGGTCAAAAAAGTGATTCAAAAGAGCCCCAAAAGAATGCTCAGGAAACCGAACAAAGCGTTGATAAATCAGCGGAAAAGGTTATCGAGCAAAGTAGAGATAAAGAACCATCAACAACCGTTTTGGATGGCGAGGGTGACGCAGCTGGTGGCGCTGAGCCGCTTAGTAATACGGCGCGGCCTAGCGAAGAGGTGGCGCAGACCACTCCCATAGCTGCTAGTGAAGATGACTTTTATCAGCAACTTTTTGCGCAATTGTCGATGAGCACAGAGCTCTCTGCGGTTGCCAAAGAAGTGGGCAGTGCTCTTAATGGTACCGGGTTCAGTGATGATATTGATGTCGACTTTATTGCTAAGTTACCAATCGAGCTTAAACAATCGCTTGCCCGTTTAACGCCAGCACAGCGCAGTGAGTTGAGTGTGCAACTGCAGCAAATGGCCTCGGCAGCGGGGATAGACGCAAAAGCGTTGGCTAGCATAGAGACACAACTGAATCAGTTAGTGGCCACCCCAGGGCAATCTGGCCTGAGCGATGCTGAACGCATTGCCGCGCAAGCCAAAGAGTTATCCATGGCAAAAGCCAGTGAACAGGTTCAGCGTCCAGCCGAGAGTGTAGCAGCACGCAGTGCTGAGGATGCCAGCAAACTAAACAATTCAACTAAGGTTGCCAGTGACGTTCAGCAAGAACTGAATAAAGTACTCGCTGATGGCAAAACCCTTGGTGCAGAGGCTGCAAAGTCTGATGCAAAAAATAGTACCGCGAGCGCGGCGCCAGGGTCATTAAACCCAGAGCAACAGCAACGCCAATCCCAAACCCAGCATATATTGGCAGCAGCAAAAGTTGAAGCGGACCAAGGCGGACCCAGTGTCAGCAAAACGACCCAAGCAGCAGTTAATCCAATGTTGAGCGATGCACAAATGAAAGCGGCTCAGCCACAAGGGGATAAGCAAACTAATCTATCAGCGAGTAAATTCAGCGCCGAGCCTATGATTGAGTCAGGGGATAAGGCGGTTTCGCCAAGTAAAGGCACGCAAGGGGAGAACGCTCAGCCTTCAGCCAATGCTTTGAGCGCTCAGTCTAAAGTGACTCAGCTTGCCAGTGCCTTAGTGGCACACGCGCAAGGCAATACCGAGCTCAGCAGTGCAATTGAGGCGGACCTTGCACATTGGCAACAGGTGCAACAAGCCGCCATGCAAAGTACGCAGAACACCCAAGCTCAAGGGCAAACTCAGCGTATGGCGCTGGATCCTGCACTGCTGCAAGCAATTAATATCACTAAAAACGACGCCGCGCAGCAAATACAGCAGCGCGTGAATATGATGCTTAACCTCAATAACCAAGAAGCCGAAATCCGTCTTGATCCACCGGAGCTAGGAAGTATGCAAGTGCGGGTACGCAGTGAGGGAGAACAAGCACATGTTAATTTTGTAGTGCAAAATCAACAAGCTAAAGAAGCGCTAGAGCAGGCGATGCCGCGATTAAGAGATCTACTAGCGCAGCAGGGGTTATCTTTGGGTGATACCAACGTCGAGCAGCAAAATCAGCAAAGTGCGCAGCACGATGGTGAACAAGGTCAAGGCAGCGAGCATGGCCCATTGACAGAGCAAGCAAGCAATGATGAAAACCATGGCTTAGAGCAACAGCAGAAAAACGCGCCAATGGAACAAGGAATTGATTTCTATGCGTAATAACTATTGCTATTATACAGTTAAGTGATTCTATTCGAGGCAACCTATGGCCGATGATAAGCAAACCGACCTGCAAATAGAAGAAGGCGGCGGCTCAAAGAAAAAACTGATTATAATCATTGCTGTTGTAGTGCTATTAGTCGGTGGTGGTGCAGGCTATTTCCTGTTTGCTGGGGGCGACGACCCGGCGCCTGCTACACTGGAACAAGAGCAAGGCGGTGCATCAGAGCAAGGTGGTGCAGCACCGAGTGCACAGCTTGGCAGTGCATTGTATGTGGGCATGCCTCGTCCTTTCGTATTCAATGTACCGGGCGCTGCACGTGACCGCATAGTACAAATTAAAGTACAGCTATTAGTGCGTGGCGAAGGGAACGAAGAGGCCGCTAAAAAGCATATTCCACTTATTGAAGGCACATTATTAAGTGTGTTCGCCGGTACCAATGCCGATGAGCTAAGCACTGCAGCAGGTAAAGAATCTTTGCGTGATGAAGCGCTTACGCAAGTACAACAAGCCCTCGAAGGCGTAGAGGGTTCGAAAGTCGTAGAGCGAGTGCTCTTTACCGGCTTTGTAATGCAGTAAGGGGTAGATGTGAGCGACTTATTATCTCAAGACGAAATTGACGCGCTACTGCACGGGGTAGACGATGTCGAAGAAGAGGATACCTCCGAGGGTGCCAGTGCCAGTGGCGAGAGCGCGCTGCAGTATGACTTTTCTTCACAAGATCGTATTGTCCGTGGGCGTATGCCAACGCTTGAGATTGTCAATGAGCGCTTTGCCCGACATATGCGCATCAGCTTATTTAATATGATGCGTCGCACCGCTGAAGTGTCCATCAACGGCGTGCAAATGATTAAATTTGGTGAATATATTCACACCTTGTTTGTTCCCACCAGTTTGAATATGGTGCGCTTTCGTCCGTTAAAAGGCACCGGTCTGATTACTATGGAAGCGCGGCTGGTATTTATATTGGTAGACAATTTCTTTGGCGGTGATGGTCGTTATCATGCCAAAATTGAAGGTCGTGAATTCACGCCTACCGAACGCCGTATTGTGCAGATGCTGCTGAAAATCATCTTTGAGGATTACAAAGAAGCGTGGGCTCCGGTCATGGATGTGTCGTTCGAGTATTTAGACTCGGAAGTAAACCCGGCGATGGCCAATATTGTCAGCCCCACTGAAGTGGTGGTGATCAGCTCGTTCCATATTGAGCTTGATGGTGGCGGTGGCGACTTCCATATTGCCCTGCCATATTCCATGTTGGAACCCATCCGTGAGCTGCTTGATGCCGGTGTACAGTCTGATACTGAAGACACTGATTTACGCTGGTCTAAAGCTCTGCGCGATGAAATCATGGATGTTGAAGTCGACTTATCGACACGGTTATTAGAGGTAGACTTGAGTCTTGAGCAGATTATGGAGCTCAAAGCTGGAGACATTATTCCAGTAGAAATGCCTGAGCATATCACTGTGTTTGTTGAGGACTTACCGACCTTCCGCGCGAAGATGGGCCGCTCTCGGGATATGGTGGCATTGCAAATTAGTGAAAAGATTAAACGCCCAGAATCGGTGAAGTCGGAACTTCATGTGTTTACGAAAGGCGGTAAGAAGCTCGACTCAGATGCTGAATTAGCCGAGCTTGAGGAAGATCTGCATTTAAGTGAAGGCGTAGATTTAGATTGGTAAAAAGGTGCGCACATGCGCGCCTAGCAACAGAGGTTGTATGTAATGAGTGATGATCAAGATACCATGGATGAATGGGCCGCAGCCCTAGCCGAAGCCGAAGAAGGTGAACAAGGCGGTGGCGACGATGCCCAGGTTGCAGAGCTAGACGAGCTCTCCGAAGAGCGCGATGAGGTCACGCCAGAGGAAAAGCGTAAGCTGGATACCATTTTAGATATTCCGGTGACCATTTCTATGGAAGTGGGCCGTTCTAAAATCAATATCCGAAATTTGCTACAGCTTAACCAAGGCTCAGTGGTTGAACTTGATCGCGTTGCTGGCGAGCCACTGGATGTATTAGTGAATGGCACCTTGATTGCGCACGGTGAAGTGGTGGTGGTGAACGATAAGTTTGGTATTCGCTTAACCGACGTGATTAGCCAAGTAGAGCGGATCAAAAAACTACGATGAGAGCATTGGCCTCGCTTTTTGCCCTCGTGGCACTTCCCGTTTATGCGCAAAATGGTGCCGCCCAGCCTGGCGCGGGGCTGAATCTCAATGTTATGTCTATGTTGTTGTCGCTGTTGTTGGTGGTCGGGACAATTATCGCATTAGCTTATATGCTTAAGCGTTTTAATCCGAATATGGCCAATAATGACGATTTTAAAGTTATACGCACTTTGCCACTGGGGACTAAAGAGCGGCTACTGGTGGTAGAAATCGATAATAAGCAACATTTATTAGGCGTTACGCCAGGTGCCATCAATTACTTATATGAGCTGGAAACGCCGCTCAAAGAGCGCGAGATGGCGCCACTGGCAAAGCAACTCAGCCACATACTCAATACTAAAAAAAAGACCTAAGATAATGAAATACTGGCTAATACTTCTTTTTGCTATGCTTTTAAGCCCGACTGCTTTTGCAGAGCAGGGGCTTCCCGCCGTGACCGTAACCACCAATGCCGACGGCACGCAGGATTACTCAGTCACCTTGCAAGTATTAGCGATTATGACGGCGCTCAGTTTTATCCCTGCCGCCGTTATTATGATGACCTCATTCACCCGTATTATTGTGGTGTTGGCGATATTGCGCCAAGCCATCGGCTTGCAACAAACCCCTTCGAACCAAGTGCTGCTGGGCATGTCTTTGTTTCTGAGTATTTTTATTATGGCACCGATATACAATCAGGTGCACGACCAAGCGATTCAGCCTTACCTAGACGAAGAAATGTCCTCTATGCAGGCGCTGGAAGCCGCTAAGCAGCCGATGAAGGCTTTTATGCTTTCACAAACACGGATAAAAGATTTAGAAACTTTTGCGCAAATAGCCGGTTATGAAAAACTAGACTCGCCTGCGGACACTCCTTTTATCGTGGTGATCCCCGCATTTGTCACCAGCGAATTGCAGACCGCGTTTATTATTGGCTTTATGTTTTTCATTCCCTTCCTGATCGTTGATTTGGTCGTGGCCAGTGTCTTGATGGCCATGGGTATGATGATGCTCTCGCCAATGATTGTCTCCTTGCCCTTTAAAATTATGCTATTTGTTTTAGTGGATGGGTGGTCACTGGTAATGGGCACCTTGGCACGTAGCTTTGGGTTGGGAGTGTAATAATGGAGCCGGGCATTTTTGTCGATATTCTCAGTGATGCTTTATTTTTGGTGATAAAGTTGGTGTCGGCGATCATTGTCCCTAGTTTGATTGTAGGTTTGATTGTTGCGGTATTCCAAGCGGCGACCTCAATCAATGAGCAAACCTTGAGCTTCTTACCTCGTTTGCTTGTCACCCTAAGTGCACTTATTATCGGTGGCCACTGGTTTACGCAGGAACTTATGGATTTCTTTAACCGCTTAGTGCTGTCGATACCTGAAATTGCGGGATAACCATGGAATACCCCTTTGCCGTCATTGTTCAGTGGCTAAGTGACTACTTACTTCCCTTAGTCCGTATACTGGCAATGTTGATGGTCATGGCAGGGATAGGGGCACGTAATGTCCCTTCGCGTATTAAGCTTGGCTTGGCCTTGGTGATTGCCTTTGTTGCGGTGCCGGTATTGCCTCCTACTCAGTTCACCAACCTGTTTTCGTTGGAAATGGTGTTTGTGGTGCTGCAACAGCTGCTCATTGGTGTGGCTATGGGCTTTGCCTCGCAGTTATTATTGAATACCTTCATTCTCGCCGGGCAAATCTTAGCAATGCAAACGGGCTTGGGTTTTGCCTCGGTGGTTGACCCCTCAAATGGCCTAAGCGTGCCGGCGGTGGGGCAGTTCTATTTAATTCTTACCACCTTATTATTTTTTGTTTTTAACGGTCATTTGATGATGATCCAAATGATTGTACACAGCTTTATCGCGGTCCCTATCGACGGCACTTGGTGGGCGGTTGATCACTACTGGGATATCGTTACCTGGGGCGGGTGGATGTTTACCACCGCTTTGGTATTGGCGTTGGCACCGCTGACTGCGATGTTGGTCATTAATTTATCTTTTGGCGTGATGACGCGAGCGGCACCGCAATTAAATATCTTTTCAATTGGTTTTCCCTTCACCCTAGTGGCGGGACTAACCATTATCTGGGCAACCTTAGGAAACTTCATGGCGCAGTTTGAGGCGCAGTGGTTACGCATGGTTGAGCTACTTTGCTCGATGGCAGGCTGTAGTCCTTAGGAGTTGTTATGGCAGAAGATTCAGGTCAAGAACGTACCGAAGAGCCCACGCCGAAAAAGCTACAAGAGGCGAAGAAAAAGGGCCAAATAGCACGCTCAAAAGAGTTGGGTACCACCTTTGTATTGATTATGTCGGCGGTTTCTTTGCTCATTTATGGCCCCGATATTGGTCGTGGTTTACACACAGTCATGAAGCGAATGCTATCGCTGAGTCGTAACGAAACTTATGACACCACCAAGATGTTTGCGGCATGGGGGGCGGTAGCGGATTCATTGCTCTATCCCATGAGCATGTTTGTACTGGTTATAGTTATCGCCGCGTTTATTGGTAATACCATGCTTGGCGGGTTTAACTTTTCATGGCAGGCGATGGCACCCAAAGCCAGTAAAATGTCGCCGATGAAAGGGTTCAAACGTATACTTGGGCCGCAAGCAGCAGTTGAGCTGATAAAAGCGCTGCTCAAATTCGGGCTAGTTGCAGCGTGTGCGGTGTTTTTGATCAAAATGTATTTTTACGAAATTCTGCATTTGAGTATCGAAACGCCACCGAACAATATAGCTCACGCGTTGGAAATTATTGCGTGGATGTTTCTAGCATTGAGTTGCACCATGATTGTTGTCTCGGCGGTGGACGTGCCTTATCAGGCGCACAACCACCATAAACAGTTGAAGATGACCTTACAAGAAGTTAAAGACGAGTATAAAAACTCTGAAGGTGACCCGCAGATCAAAGCGCGTATTCGGCGAACCCAGCGGGAAATGTCACAACGTCGGCAAATGCAAGATGTGCCGGATGCTGATGTGGTGGTAACCAACCCGACACACTTCTCGGTAGCGATAAAATACGATACTGAAAAAGCCGGTGCGCCAATAGTATTGGCTAAAGGGGCCGATGAAATGGCCTTACAAATTCGTAAAATAGCCAAGGGGAATGACGTCCCGCTGGTAGAATCTCCAGTGCTAACACGGGCGCTCTATCATACCACCGAAGTAGGCGAACAAATTCCCGAGCAGCTATTTACCGCTGTCGCGCAAGTGTTGGCCTATGTGTATCAGCTGAAACGCTTTGAAAAAGGACGCGGTCGTCGACCGTCTAAACTGGCAGACAAACTACCTATTCCTGATGAATTCAAGTATTAACCAACTGAAATATAAGATATAAAAAACTGGCCTACTCCTTGCTTTGATGACTGCAGTGTCAATTTATTGCTGTAGCATTTATGGATTTTAAGGCCGTTCTCACCCAGCTTAATCGCGATAAAAAAGAATATGCAAAAGGCGTAGGTACGCCGCTGTTGGTGCTCGCCGCACTGGCAATGGTGGTATTACCTATGCCGCCATTTTTACTGGATGTTCTGTTTTCGTTTAATATTGCGCTGGCCTTGGTGGTGCTGTTAGTTACGGTCTACACCATGAAACCGCTTGAATTTGGAATGTTCCCAGCGGTGCTTTTAGTCGCGACCATTATGCGTCTGGCGCTCAATGTTGCCAGTACGCGGGTGGTGTTATTAGAGGGCCACCAAGGCGGGGATGCGGCCGGTAAAGTAATTGAAGCCTTCGGCTCGGTGGTGATCGGCGGTAACTATGCCGTGGGTCTGGTGGTCTTTCTAATCTTAATTATTATCAACTTCGTGGTTATCACCAAAGGGGCCGGACGTATATCAGAAGTGTCTGCCCGCTTTACCCTCGATGCGATGCCCGGTAAACAAATGGCCATTGATGCCGATTTGAACGCGGGTTTTATCAGCGCCGAGCAAGCGCGGGAGCGGCGTGAAGAAGTCACCCGTGAAGCGGACTTTTACGGTTCGATGGACGGTGCCAGTAAGTTCGTAAAAGGCGATGCCATTGCGGGTATCGTTATCTTAGTGATTAATATCGTTGGCGGGTTATTTGTCGGTATGATCCAACATGACTTGAGCTTTTCTCAGGCCATGGAAGTGTATACCTTACTCACCATTGGTGATGGCCTTGTGGCACAGCTGCCATCGCTGTTGCTATCAATCGGTACTGCCATCGTCGTAACTCGCCAAAATGAATCACACAATATGGGCGAGCAAGTTAAAACCCAGCTTGGCAATGACAAAGCACTGTGGATAGCATCCGGTATTCTCATCACTATGGGGTTGGTACCGGGTATGCCCCATGTGGCGTTTTTAGGCTTAGGTGGCTTACTTGGTTTTGTTGCTTATTATTCGCAAAAGCAGGCAAAGCTTGCTGCTGAGCAGGAGCAACAAGAAGCTGAGCAGGGCCCTGGCAGCAATGTTGCCACTCACGACGAACCAAAAGAATTGGGCTGGGACGATGTGCAGCAAGTCGATGTCATCGGCTTGGAGGTAGGCTACCGCTTGATCCCGCTGGTGGATCAGGCCCAAGGTGGAGAATTGTTAAGCCGCATTAAAGGGGTCCGTAAGAAGCTCTCACAGGAACTGGGCTTTTTAGTGCCGCCCGTTCATATTCGCGATAATCTAGAATTAGACCCTAATGCCTATCGTATTACCCTAATGGGCGTGTCCAGCGGTGATGGTGAGCTCAGTCATGGTGATGAACTGGCCATCAACCCGGGTCAAGTCTTTGGCCCAATCAATGGTGTGGCGACTAAAGATCCGGCTTTTGGTCTGGATGCGGTGTGGATCAAACCAGAGCAAAAAGATGAAGCACAGTCTTTAGGTTACACCGTCGTTGATGCAGCTACGGTAGTGGCGACCCACATTAGCCAGTTACTCACTAATAACGCCTCACTGCTATTGGGCCACGAAGAAGTGCAGAGTCTGCTTGATATGCTAGCGAAAAGCCATCCGCGTCTAGTAGAAGGTCTAGTACCAGATGTGTTACCGCTGACGACCATAGTGAAAGTGCTACAAAATCTCCTCAATGAAGGCGTTGCTATTCGCGATATGCGTAGCATAGTGCAAACTCTCGTAGAGTATGGTCCACGCAGCCAAGACCCAGATGTATTAACCGCAGCGGTACGTATTTCATTGCGTCGTTTGATTGTGCAAGATGCGGTTGGCGCTACGCCAGAAATTCCTGTCATAACATTGGCGCCTGAGTTGGAACAGATGTTGCATCAGTCGCTTCAGAACGCAGGAGATGAGGGTGCTGGCATTGAGCCAGGCTTGGCAGAGCGGCTACAGGCCTCTTTAAGCGAAGCCCACCAGAACCAAGAAATGTCGGGTGAACCTTCCATCTTATTGACCTCCGGGATGCTTCGTACAGTGTTATCACGTTTTGTGAAGCACACCATCCCAGGGCTGAAGGTGATGTCTTACCAAGAAGTGCCCGATGAGCGTCAAATTAAGATTGTTAGCTCCGTTGGACAGCAATAGATCGGAAAGCCGGTTGTGAGAGGGTAATATTATGAAAATCAAACGCTTTTTTGCTAAAGATATGCGTACAGCACTAAAAGAAGTAAAAGATGAGCTGGGTGTTGACGCGGTGATCATGTCGAACAAAAAGCTTGCAGATGGCGTTGAAATCGTTGCTGCTATTGACCATGAACGCCCAGCAGCCGCACCGAAAAGCGCTCCCCAGCAGCAAATGCAGCCGCGCGCCACTGAGCAGCGTATGGTACGCCCACAAACACGTACGCAACGTCCTGAGCCGCAAAGTCACAATGGTGTGGCTGATTCATTACAGGCGTTGTTAGAGCGTCAGAGCCCAAAACCAAAGAATGCTGCTCTCGCCGACATGTTTTCGCAATCAGGTATTGATATGAGCGCGCCTGAAGAGCCCGTTGAGCAGCCTCAGCGTCGCGCTGCGCCGGCCAATAACTACGCTCCGCAGCCAACGCTAGCAGAGCCAACGCAAGCCCGCGCTGCAGCGCAGTCCATGGGTGATGATTTGGACGGTGACGGTTTTGATGAGCTACACCGCCAGCCCAATGATTCTGTACAGCAAGAGGCCATGGACAGCGAAGAGATCAGTGCCATGCGCGATGAGATGAATGCCATTCGTCAGCTTCTTGAACATCAAGTATCCGGCTTATTACACCAGGACCGAGCGCGCCGCGATCCAACTCGTGCCTGCTTTATCGAGCGCTTGCAGGGCATGGGTATCGACACTGAAGTGGCTGAGCAGTTGGTGCGTTATGTACCAGACGACGTATCGCGCAAGCAGGCGTGGAGTGCAGCCCTTGATATGGTGCAAAAGCAGCTACACACCACCAATAATGAGATTTTACGTCATGGCGGCGTATATGCGTTGGTCGGCCCTACTGGCGTAGGCAAAACCACGACGGTTGCAAAACTGGCCGCATTAGGGGCGCAAAAATATGGGGCTGACAAGGTTGCGCTGATCACCACGGATACATATCGTATCGGTGCTTACGAGCAGCTAGCAACTTATGGACGCATCATTGGTTGCCCTGTGAAGCAAGTAAAAGATGCCAATGAATTGGCCGATGTGCTTTATCAATTACGCAATAAACGTCTAGTATTAATTGACACTGCGGGAATGAGCCAGCGCGATTTACGTTTAAGTGAGCAATTAAACACGCTCATGCGTAGTACGCGAGTCGATATTCGTAGCTATTTAGTGCTCAGTGCCACAGCACAACATGAAGTGCTTCAAGAAACCGTAAGGCACTTCCAAAAAGTTGACTTAAGTGGTTGTATTTTCACCAAACTTGATGAAAGTCTAAGTTTAGGCGAGATTATTAGTGTAGCGATTCAAAATCGCTTACCAATAGGGTATCTTACTAACGGTCAACGCGTTCCAGAAGATATTCGCGTTGCTAACTCAGAAAAAATGGTTAGAAAAGCTGAACAATTGTTTATCAAACGCCAAAAAACACAAAAATCAGCGGCACCAGCAGGGCGCCAAACAGTGGCGTCTCAGGCAGTAGGAATGTATGATTAACACAGTGCACGATCAAGCAAGTGGCCTTCGAAAAATGAATCAAAACAATAGCCAAGGCGTAAAAGTAATCGCCGTGACCGGTGGCAAAGGGGGCGTCGGTAAAACCAATGTCTCTTTGAATTTAGCTATTGCCATGGGTCAGCAAGGCAAACGAGTCTTAGTGTTAGATGCTGACCTAGGACTGGCAAACTGTGACGTTATGCTTGGTCTGCGTGTTGAAAAGAACCTTTCTCATGTTCTAAGCGGTGAGTGCGAACTGCGCGATATACTGGTAACTGGGCCTGCGGGCATTCGTATTGCTCCGGCAACATCGGGGTCACAGAGCATGGTTGAACTGAGTGCCGCAGAGCATGCAGGTTTAATCCGTGCGTTTAGCGAGCTCGATAACGACTTTGATGTCCTCATTGTCGACACCGCCGCCGGTATCTCCGATATGGTACTGAGCTTCTCGCGTGCTGCGCAAGATGTTGTGGTGGTGGTCTGCGATGAGCCAACCTCGATTACCGATGCCTACGCGTTGATCAAGGTGCTTAGTCGTGAACATGGCGTATACAAATTCAAAGTCGTTGCCAATATGGTGCGCAGCCAGCGTGAAGGGCAAGACTTATTTGCCAAACTCTCCAAAGTAACCGACCGATTTTTAGATGTGGCGCTCGAATTAGTGGCCACCGTGCCCTATGATGAAAACATGCGTAAATCAACGCGTCGCCAGAAAGCCGTCGTGGAGTTATTCCCTAACTCACCCGCTTCGGTATCGCTGAAAAGTCTCGCTGGCAAGGCACTAAAATGGCCAACCCCTAATCAACCATCGGGGCATTTGGAGTTCTTCATTGAAAAGCTGGTCAATAATTAACTGTTGTTCGGATTTATGAATAAAGTGGCTGGATATCAAGATCAATTACAATTAAACACTCTGGTCGAGCGCCATGCCGCGCTGGTCAAGCGTGTTGCATGTCATTTGCTGGCGCGACTGCCAGCGAGTGTGCAGCTCGATGATCTCATTCAGTCCGGCATGATTGGCCTCATAGAGGCATCAAAAACCTTTGACGCCAGTAAAGGCGCCAGCTTTGAGACGTTTGCTGGTATTCGTATTCGTGGTGCGATGCTTGATGAAGTACGACGGGGAGATTGGGCTCCACGATCGGTACATCGCAATAGCCGCGCTGTAGCTACCGCTGTACATGAATTGGAAACCTCCCTAGGTCGGGAACCAAAGGATGTTGAAGTAGCTGAAAAACTTGATATTTCGCTCGATGAATACCATCATATTTTAAACGATGTTAATTGCTCTAAAGTGCTCGGTATCGAAGACTTAGGTGTCGATGAAGATGTACTCACCCCGAGCAGTGAACAATCTCAAACGGGGCGGCCCTACACCAGCGTTCACAACGAACGCTTTAACCAAGCATTAGTAGCGGCAATTAATTCTCTCCCCGAGCGTGATGCATTGGTATTATCGTTGTACTATAACGATGAAATGAATTTAAAAGAAATTGGGCAAATACTGGACGTAAGTGAGTCCCGTGTGAGTCAGATACATGGTCAGGCAATGATTAAGCTCAAGGCGAAAGTCAATGACTGGGTCAATTAGTAGTAAGAATAAAGGTTCATACCTCACTGGAGGATACTTTGGATAAAAACATGAAAATTCTCGTGGTCGATGACTTTTCCACTATGAGAAGAATCATTAAAAACCTATTGCGTGATTTAGGCTTTACCAACGTGCAAGAAGCGGACGATGGTAGTACCGCGCTGCCCATGTTGCAAAACCAAGAGTTTGACTTTGTGGTTACCGATTGGAACATGCCAGGTATGCAGGGTATCGATTTGCTCCGTGCAATTCGCGCCGACGACAGCTTAAAGCACATTCCAGTACTGATGGTAACTGCAGAGGCGAAGAAGGAACAAATCATTGCCGCTGCCCAAGCTGGCGTGAACGGTTACATCGTTAAGCCCTTTACCGCAGCTACATTAAAAACCAAGCTGGATAAAGTATTTGAGCGCTTAGGTTAACCGAGAAGGAGAGGTTTATGTCAGCTCCCGCTGCACCTCACATTACCCTAGAGCAAGCCAAACAGCTTGTATCGTTTCTTGAGCAAGGTGAGCAGGAGAAAGCCGATCAGCTGATCCTCGATGCTGCCTCCAAGGAACAGTCCGAACTGTTTGCTGAGGTTGGCAAGTTGACGCGGCAACTTCACGAGTCGTTGAAGAATTTCCAACTCGATACGCGCTTGAACGACCTCACGCAAGAAGCCATTCCCGATGCTAAGCAGCGTCTTAATTACGTGATGGAAATGACCGAGCAGGCGGCAAATAAAACCATGGATGCCGTGGAAGCCAGTTTGCCTATCGCTGAGCAGCTATCCACTGAACTACATCAAATTAAACCCATTTGGGATAAATTGATGCGTCGCGATCTCGAATTAGGTGAGTTCAAGCAGTTGTGTCATCAGCTTGATAGCTTTATGAACCGCTCTCAAGGCAGCACAGTGGAGCTGCACGACCTTCTTAACAATGTGCTGATGGCGCAAGACTACCAAGATTTAACAGGGCAGGTAATTCGCCGCGTAATCGAGCTGGTGCGCGAGGTAGAAGACAGCCTTATTAATTTATTAACTGTGTTTGCGGGCAACGAAGGTGAAGAACCGGTGGTTGAACAACAAAAAGCAAAACCAGCTGTGAACGCAGAAGGTCCAGAAGGGCCAATTATAGACACAGAATCACGTGATGACGTGGTCTCAGGCCAAGATGAAGTAGACGACTTGTTGTCTAGTTTAGGCTTCTAAAGAGGAGAGCGGCTGCATGAGCTTTGAAGTAGATGAAGATATTTTACAGGACTTTTTAGTCGAAGCAGGTGAGATATTGGAGCAGCTCTCTGAGCAGTTAGTAGAGCTTGAAAATAACCCTGATGATAAAGACTTGCTCAACGCTATCTTCCGGGGCTTCCACACTGTTAAAGGGGGAGCTGGGTTTCTTGGCATGAATGAGCTGGTGGATGCCTGTCATGGTGCTGAGAATGTGTTTGATATTCTGCGCCAAGGTAAGCGCCAGGTTACTTCTGAACTGATGGATGTGATCCTGCAAGCGCTCGATACAATTAACGACATGTTTGCGCTTATTCAAGCACGAGAGCAGCCGCAACCTGCAGACCCTGAGTTACTTGCTGTATTGCATAAACTGAGCGAACCTGAAACCGAAGATGAGGCACCTATTGCTGTGCCTGAACCTGCCGCAACTCCGAGTGAACCTGTTGTTGAGCCCGAACCTGTGCCTGAAAATGACGTCGCATCAGGGGCCGATGATTTTGGTGATGATATTTTGTTCGATGCGCCAAGTGCTGACAGTGACGAAGGCGAAGCGATTGACGAAATCACCGAAGATGAATTCGAAAGCTTGCTCGATGAATTGCACGGTCAAGGCAAAGGCCCGTCTGTGGGTGAAGGGTCAGCGGATGCTGGGGCATCCGGTAATGATGAAGATATTACCGATGATGAGTTCGACTCGCTACTAGACGAATTACATGGAGCAGGCAGCTTTGGTGCCATTAGCGATAATGGTTCCGCGCCGAGCGCCGAAGAGCAGGGAGCTGCGCAGCAGAGTGCACCGACTACATCGGGCGAATCAGAGTCGGCCAGTGGTGATGATGAAGACATTACCGAAGATGAATTTGATGCGCTGCTTGATGAGCTGCACGGCAAAGGCAATGCGCCTAAAGCAAGCTCGGCAGAAGCTTCGCCAGCGCCGGTTGAAAAGCCTGCGGCGCCAGTAAGCCAAAGTAAAGCTAAAGACACACCGCCGGCAACGCCAGCGCCTAGTAAAGCGCCAGCGGCCGCAAAACCAGCGCCGAGTGCAGCGAAGGGGAGCACCCCGCCTAGTAGTGGTGATGCCAAAAAACCGGCACCTAAAGCCGCGCCACCGCCACAAGCAGAAACGACAGTGCGCGTCGATACCAAACGACTAGACCAGATCATGAATATGGTGGGTGAGCTGGTATTGGTACGTAATCGTCTTATTACCTTAGCGAATAATAACAACAGTGAAGCTATGGGTAAGGCTATCTCAAATCTTGACGTGGTCACCGCCGACCTACAAGGTGCGGTGATGGCAACTCGGATGCAGCCAATTAAGAAAGTATTTGGCCGCTTCCCTCGTGTGGTACGTGACCTTGCCCGTAGTTTACAAAAAGATATTTCCTTGGTCCTTGAAGGGGAAGAGACTGATTTAGATAAAAACCTTGTCGAAGCCCTAGCTGACCCACTCGTGCACTTAGTACGTAACTCAGTGGACCATGGTATTGAGATGCCTGATGTTCGAGAAGCAGCAGGTAAACCTCGCACCGGTACGGTGCGCTTATCGGCTTCTCAAGAAGGCGACCACATTCTCCTGAGCATCCACGATGATGGCGCTGGGATGGATGCCGAAAAACTGAAAAAAATTGCTATTAGCAAAGGGGTTATTGATCACGACCAAGCCGCTCGTTTGAGTGACACGGAAGCCTATAACCTTATCTTTGCACCTGGATTCTCCACCAAAGAGGAAATTTCTGATATTTCTGGGCGTGGTGTGGGTATGGACGTGGTGAAAACCAAGATCAGCCAGCTTAACGGCACCATTAATATCGACTCACAGCTCGGTGTTGGTACCCGTCTAGATATCAAAGTACCGCTGACGCTTGCTATTTTGCCAACGCTGATGGTGATTGTTGGTGAACAAACCTTTGCTCTGCCATTGGCGGCTGTTAGTGAGATTTTCCACCTTGATTTGACCAAAACTAACATTGTTGATGGCCAGCTCACCATTATTGTGCGTGAAAAAGCTGTACCACTATTTTATTTAGAGCATTGGTTAGTCAAAGGTGCGGACCGCACCCAACGTAAAGCCGAAGGCCATGTCGTCATCGTTCAAATTGGTACTAAAAAGGTCGGCTTTGTGGTGGATTCGCTGATTGGTCAAGAGGAAGTAGTCATAAAGCCTCTGGATGCGTTGCTGCAAGGCACACCAGGTATGGCCGGGGCGACAATTACCTCAGACGGTGGCATAGCCTTAATTCTAGACGTGCCAAGCATGCTAAAACATTACGCTGGGCGCTCCAGCGTTAACTAAAATCGAGTATTAAATGGCTGTCAAAGTTCTAATAGTTGACGACTCAAGCTTTTTTCGTCGCCGGGTTACTGAAATTCTTGAAGGTGATGCCAATATCGAAGTCATTGACGCAGCTGTCAATGGCGCCGATGCGGTGGAAAAAGCAGTTAAGTTACGCCCAGATGTGATCACCATGGATGTGGAAATGCCAGTGTTAGATGGTATTTCTGCGGTGAAACAAATCATGGCGAAATCGCCAACGCCTATTCTTATGTTTTCCTCACTGACGCGTGAAGGAGCCAGTGCCACACTGGATGCACTTGATGCCGGGGCATTGGATTTCTTACCGAAAAAGTTTGAAGACATCGCGCGCAACAACCAAGATGCGATTGAGATACTTCGACAAAAGGTGCGCGAGCTAGGACGTCGTCGTCTTTCGCGTTTTAATCGCCCAACGACCTCGACAACGGCATCGTCACCAGCGCGCCCCAGTGTCACCACACGCAGTTCAGCGCAACCTGATAGAAGCTTTAACCAAGGAGCTTCGACTCGGCCTCAAAGCGCTAGCCAATTCAAGCCCAGCGGCAAAAAGTACAAGTTGGTGGCTATTGGCACCTCTACCGGGGGGCCTGTGGCACTGCAAACGATTCTGACCAAGCTGCCAGCCAATTTTCCTCATCCTATTTTGCTTATTCAGCATATGCCGGCCGCATTTACTCCTGCGTTTGCGCAGCGCTTGAATAACCTTTGCAAAATCAAGGTAAAAGAAGCGCAACAGGGAGACCGTTTGCAACCTGGAACGGCGTATCTTGCACCAGGTGGTCAGCAAATGATGTTTGATGGCCGCGCTCAACAGCAAACTCTGAAGGTATTTCAAGACGACAACCCAAGAATTACTTATAAACCCAGTGTTGATGTTACTTTTGCCAGTAGCGCAAAAGCATTTGGCGGTGATGTATTAGCTATTGTGCTGACCGGGATGGGCGCTGATGGTCGTGAAGGTGCGCGGATGCTCAAACAATCAGGCTCACGGGTTTGGGCGCAGGACGAGCAGTCTTGTGTTGTGTATGGCATGCCGCAAGCGATAGCCAGTGCCGGTTTGCATGACCACCAAGTGGCTCTTGACGATGTTGCCGCGCATTTACTCAAGGAAGTTGGCTGTGGATAAACTTTCCATAATTGGCCTTGCTGTTGCCATTATCGCCATTACCTTAGGCTATAGCCTCGAGGGCGGTATGGTTTCAGGGCTGATTGATGGACCGGCACTGATCATTGTCCTTGGCGGCACTTTAGGTGCCGTGATGTTGCAATCGCAACTAGCGACCTTCAAAAAGGCTTTGGGAGTCTTTAAGTGGGTATTTGTTCCCCCGTTTTATGATACCCAAGCTGGGATTGAGCAGATTAAATCGTGGGCCAGTACCGCACGTCAAAAAGGATACCTGGCTCTTGAGGAACAAGCACTCGTAAGTGAAGACCCTTATGCCGCTAAAGGTTTAAGCTTACTGATTGATGGCTCTCATGAGCAGCGCTTGCGTGACACCCTAGAAATCGAGCTTATGTTAGAGCGCGAGCGGTTGCTAGATGCAGCTCGGGTTTACGAAGCCATGGGAGGATATGCGCCGACCATTGGTATTTTAGGGGCTGTGCTCGGGCTCATTCAGGCGATGGCATACATTAGCGAACCCGATAAATTGGGTGCTGGGGTCGCCACCGCATTTTTGGCCACGATTTATGGCGTAGGCTTTGCCAACTTGTTATTCCTGCCCGTTGCCAACAAGCTAAAGCAAGTGATTGAAGAAAAAATGCTCTATCATGAGCTCATCGCTGAGGGCATCATGGCAATGCAGCAGGGAGAGACGCCCGCAAATATAGAGTTGAAACTCGAGGCTTACTGCGCTGAGCGCCATGTTAGTGCAGGGTACTAATATGATGCGCATTCGTCACCGCCGAGGTCATGTAAAGGAGTCGCAACACACCCACCGTTGGCTCGTTTCTTACGCTGACTATATGACCATTATGTTCGCCTTGTTCGTGGTCATGTACGCGATTGCTATCAATAAAAAAGACGAAGAGTTTGCTATTTTTTCTCAGACGTTGGAGCAATTTTTTGACCGTGCTACCCAAGTGACTCAACCCATATTAACTGAGCAGCAGCAATCCACAGGGGACGGTGTGTTGCAACAACCACTGCCCGTCAATGACAATGTGTTAGAAGGTGAGAGTATTGTCAAAGAGCCTATTCGTGGCTCAAAGTTGATTCCAGAGCAAGCAGACGTGAGTCTTATCGAGCAAAAAGAGCTCGGAGAGCCTTTAGAAACTTTGTTAGATAAGTTAACTGGCACTTTGCTTAATGAAATTCGCCAAGGTGATGCACAGCTCCAACTGAATGAGAACTGGCTTACTATTGAGATGAGTTCGGGGCTGCTTTTTCCAAGCGCCAGCGCCACGGTGACGAATCGTGCCGAACAAGTGGTGGCTCGTATTGCTGAGATTATTTCGCCAATGCGCAACTACTTGCGTGTGCGTGGCTATACCGATGACCGCAGTATCAATAACGAAATGTTTCGCTCCAATTGGCAGTTATCAGCGGCACGTGCAGCGGCCGTAGTCAAAGAGTTGCAAACCCTAGGCATAAACCCTGCGCGAATGGCGTTGGAAGGGTATGGGCAGTACACCCCTTTTGCTGACAATGATACTGCCCAAGGGCGGGCGCAAAATCGTAAAGTGGTCATCGCAATTTCAAAGTTTGCCTTGCCACTGCAAGAGGCCCGGCAACAAGACAGTGCCGTTGAATCAGTTGAGCCCGCAGTGGAGCAAGAGCTGCCAAGCACTGACAATACAATAAAAATAATACAACTACCCCATGGCGGTATTCGTATTACGACGCGCAATGAGGAACAGCAATAATGAAGGTATGGACGGTCGCGAACCAAAAAGGCGGGGTGGGTAAAACCACCACAACGGTGTCTTTAGGCGGTCTATTGGCTGAACAAGGAAAGCGTGTCTTATTAATTGATACCGACCCTCACGCGTCGCTTACCTACTATTTTGGTATTGATTCAGAGGCCATCGAAGTGAGTGCTTACGATGTTTTCACTCGCGGTAAAAATATGGCGAGTGAGGAAATACTGCAATCGCTGTGTCCATCCGGTGTCGAAAATATTGATATTCTGCCGGCTACCATGGCCATCGCCACGCTTGATAGAAGCATGGGTAATAAAAACGGCATGGGGTTAATACTTAAAAAGGTATTAGCGAAAATCAGCGAACATTATGATTATGCCATTCTCGATTGCCCACCGGTACTTGGGGTGTTAATGGTGAACGCGTTGGCAGCAAGCGAGCGCGTGCTCATACCTGTGCAAACTGAGTTTCTTGCGCTCAAAGGACTAGATCGCATGATGCGCACGATGGAGCTGATGCAGCAAAGTGCACAAACCTATAGCTATCAATACACGGTGGTCGCGACTATGTATGATAAGCGCACCAATGCCTCTTTGGATGCATACAAAAAACTGCGCGCTACGTATCATGACAGTGTTTGGCCGGGTGTGATCCCCATTGATACCAAGTTTCGCGATGCCAGCCTTGCGCAGCAGGTGCCTAGTAAGCACTGTGCTAAGGCGCGAGGCGTACAAGCCTACCGTGCGCTCTTAGACTATTTGCAAAACAAGCAGGTGGATGCATGAGTGGTCCTAATGAAAAGGTGATGAAGGAGTACCTCAGCGCGCTACTTAAAGAAGAAGCAGAGCCTAGGCGGGTAGCTAAGCCGGTCATCACTGAATCCCCTCAGGCAAATAAACTTGAGCCACTTGAAAAGTTACTTGCGCAGGCAGAGCAGCAAGCACAGGCTCGCGAGCAACAGCAACAGCAACAGCAACAGCAACAGCAACAGCAACAGCAACAGCAACAGCAACAGCAACAGCAACAGCAACAGCAACAGCAACAGCAACAGCAACAGCAACAGCAACAGCAACAGCAACAGCAACAGCAACAGCAACAGCAACAGCAACAGCAATCCAGCACGCACGTTGAGGATATTGCTCGGGCAATTAATAAGGCAAAACCTGCATCCTCAGGCACTAAGCTGCGCGCGCCACAGGCGGCGCGAGAAGAATATATGCAGGGCGAGTTTCAGGCGCTGTTTTTTGACGTGGCTGGTTTGCTATTAGCAGTGCCTCTGAAATCTCTCGGTGGTATTCACCAGATTGGTGAAGTAAACCAATTATTCGGGAAACCACCTTGGTTTAAAGGGGTGATGTTAAACCGCGATGAAAAAGTCAGCCTTGTGGACACCGCCCGCTGGGTAATGCCAGAAA
The DNA here is from genome assembly GCF_008808095.1 of Pseudoalteromonas ruthenica. Lineage (NCBI taxonomy): Bacteria > Pseudomonadati > Pseudomonadota > Gammaproteobacteria > Alteromonadales > Pseudoalteromonadaceae > Pseudoalteromonas > Pseudoalteromonas ruthenica. The sequence continues at coordinate 446,084 of NZ_CP023396.1, forward strand.
AATATGACAAAAACTTGGAACAGGCATTAAACTATAAGTATGTGATAATGCTTGGAGAATCTCAGTGGGGATTAGCCGCTGAGAATTTGATCAACAACGTAACCTTGAAAAGTGAAGACGTAAAGTGGCGACAAAGCCATGGTAAGCGTCCGTGGCTTGCTGGGGTTATAAAAGAAAAAATGTGTGCTTTAATTGATGTGGATAACCTGCAACTGCTTTTAGAGCAAGGGTTAGACAGTCAGGCTGAGTAATCAGGCACAAACTAATTGGTAACCAAGGCCGATTCATGACAGACGGCGTTATGGAGCTAAGTATGAGCGAAGAAAGAATAGTATCAGCGAAAGATGTAGACAGCAGTGATGAGGTACTGCAATGGGTCACCTTCCGGTTAGAGGAAGAAACCTATGGTATCAATGTGATGCAGGTACAAGAAGTACTTCGTTATACCGAGATCGCGCCCGTGCCCGGTGCACCCAGTTATGTCCTGGGTATTATTAACTTGCGAGGCAATGTGGTTACCGTGATTGATACCCGTTCACGCTTTGGGTTGGTTGACGCTGAAGTCACAGACAACTCTCGTATTGTGATTATCGAAGCGGAAAAGCAGGTTATTGGTATTTTGGTCGACTCGGTCGCTGAGGTGGTGTACCTGCGCAGCTCTGAAATCGACAGTGCGCCCAACATTGGCACAGAAGAGAGTGCTAAGTTTATCCAAGGGGTCTCAAACCGTGACGGTGAGTTACTGATTTTGGTGGATCTAAACAAACTACTCAGTGACGAAGAGTGGGACGAGTTAAGTAATATTTAAGTAATGAAAGACCCGAATCTGCTGTATATGATAGCCGCTAGCATAGTGTTATTGCTGGCGGTTTTAGTAATAGTGTTGTGGTTACGTACGTCGCAATTAGCGCGGCAAATGCGGGCACTGCGACAAAACATGGACACTGAAAAACAGGCGTCATCACAAACGCAAATTTTGCGTGCGGAGGTCAGTGAGTTGCGCACAGCATTGGAAAATATGAGCAACCGTATTGGCCAAATTCAACAGCGCACCGAAGAAGTGGCGCAACAGCAAGACACTATTCGTGAAGCAGACCCGCAAGCACGAATCTACTCTCGAGCAGTAAAAATGATTGAGCTAGGTGCGCCCATGGAAGAAGTCATGAGCGAATGTGAGCTACCTCGGGCAGAAGCTGAGTTACTGTTCTCATTGCATCAGAAAAATTAAGCTTTCACATTGAGCTTATTGCTAAAGTTCTGCCATCCAGGTGGAAACTTACCACGTAATACATAGGAAAAGGCAATAAGCTCAGCAATCACATAATAAAGCTCTTTGGGGATTTCTTGGCCTTGATCGAGCTTTTCTAAGGTCTTCGCTAAATCAGCATCTTGGTGAATTAAAATGCCTTGTTCTTGCGCTGCTTCGATAATGTGCTCGGCTAACTCGCCAAACCCTTTGCTCGACACGGTTGGTGCACTGCCATGCTCGTAGAGCAATCCAATGGCACTGCGTTGGGTTGATGCTGTCATACTACACCTTTAAATTAACGATACTATGACGGCGATAAAACTGCCGCCACTGTTGTACTTGTTGCTCACTCACCTGCTCAACCTTAATGGGCGCAACGCCGAGGCCGTGACTTTGCAGCTTGCGTCTTAGTGTTTCACTGTGTTCGTTAGCAAGGTGGTGCAAAGCCTGAGAGCTGGCGCGAAGTTCACAATTGAGGGTTTGCTTACACAAGTGCGCCTGCACACTGAGCTCGCCCAATTTCGGGTAGTCAAATTGCATACGCACAAACCACACGTCTTCGCCTTTACCTTGTTGGCTCTTTTCTTTGTAGCGACCAATACTTAGCTGCGTTTGTCCTGCCTCGGGTGGCAAACGCATAGGTAAAAACAGCTGTACCAAAGGGTTAGAATCTTGTTGCGTTGTTAATTGTGGAGCGCTGGACTGTGGCGTCATACTTTGTTTAATGGCTGCCAAATCGCCGCCTAATGCTTGCGCCCCCGCACTTTGCAGCTGTTGCAATACTTGCTCAGCAGCAGAAGCTGGCGCTTGCGGTGTTTGAGCTAAAAGTAGGTTTATCAGTGGCATCAAGGCGCTTTGGCTGTGAGTCGCCATCGTGCTTGGCAGCTGTTGCAGGCTCTGAGCGCCCAACAGTGATAGCAAAAGAGTATCGATTTGAGCTGTGACGCTTGCACGGTATTGGCTAACAGGCTGTGACCAAGGCTGCAATTGGGCTTGCAACTGATTGACTGTGTTGGCTGCCGGGGTATGCGGTCCAACCATTTTACTAAAAGCTTGATTGACGAGTTGCTGTAGCTCTTTAGGCGCGTTTTGCACCAGAGTGTCTAGATTGGCAAGGTGATGGGTCAAGCTATGCTGTGCTGTATAAGGCTTTATTAGTGGTGCCATTAACGCCTTACTGAGAGGCAAGGAGAGTACTTGCTGTGCCCCTGATACCGTTTCTGTAGCAGCCCCAGACACCAAGGTTGCTTTTACCGTGTGTTGCATCTGTGCGGTTAATGCTAATAGCGGCGACTGACTGCGAAGGGTATTAAGCAAGGCGCTCACCTCAACGCCCGGGCTTAATGGTTGCCCCATGGCGTTGTGTCTTGCCGCGCCATTAAAGGCGCTGAGAGACACCGGTTCAAGCTTTTTCGGCGTATCAAATAGCACCGTACTAAGCAGTGGCTTTGCAGTACTTTGTAATAACTGCTGAGCACTTGCGAGTGAATTGATACTTGGCGCACTTCGCCCTTGCTGCCAAGACTGTAATTGTTGCTTAGCATGCTGCCATAACGAGGTGTTTGCTTTGTTGTCTATTACCGGCCTATCAGCGAGTTGCTGTGTTGCCGGGGAGGCCGTGGCGGTGCTTTGAGTGCCCACAATCACTTGTGGGCGGGCAACGTGTAAGTCGATACGCGGTAATTGCAGTTTGAGTTGTAACGCAGGTGATGTTGGCGCTACCCCCAGGCTTGTTGTGAGGCCCTGAGTTGGCAGTTGAGCCGATACGGTTTCGGTTTATCGGCAAGGTCAATATGGCTTTATTCGCTTGGCCACCGACCAGGTTGAGCTGAGCATGCTTACCATCGGGACGTGGTAGCAACTGCAAGTTCATCGGCGTCTTTAGCAGCATGGCAACGAGCTTTTGTTGGCTCATCGGCAGTGGTAATTGGCTCCCTCCACTAAGCGGTAAGTGGGCCTGTATCTTTCCTTTCACTAACTGAACGATCAAGGATGTCGGCGATGGCTGAGCGTTAATTATCTCGGCACTGGATTTATTTAGATGCAAACTGGCATTAAGCGCCGGTATTGATAACGCTGCTTTATCAGTTAATTGCACTGTTAGTGCCAAACGCGTTGGGCTCACAACTTGGCCCTGACCATTGGTTAAGGCTGCGCCAAGCAAACGCATTATATCCTGAGCGGAGCTAAGCGGTAGCGAGGTTTTGCTGGGCGTTAATTGCAGTTGTCCTTGAGCATTAAGTTGCACGGTGCCTTGCTCAATAGTCAATGGTAGCGGCCCCTTTGGCGGTGATTGCAAGGGAACTTCGAGGGTCCGCCATTGACCTTGCAGCTGAACTTGCATTGTCGCTTTGTCAGCGCTGATATGAACATTTTTAACCGCCAAGGGCTGCTCAGTGGGCAGCGTGAGTGTCCTAGCCTGCTGCGTATCGCCAGCGATGCTCAGCGTTTGTGTGTGATGAATTAAAGGGGCAGATGGGCCCGACATATTACCCCCGAAACAAGATCAAAGTTTTGCCCGCAATTTTTCGCATTAGCATAGCATTATGGTAGACTATCGCCCAATTTTAAGCACTGAGAATGTCTGTTCGTGTTACACGTTGACGCAGTCACTTGCATTAAGCAAGAGCGATGCCTGTTTGAAGACCTTAGCTTTTCAATAAACGCTGGGGAGATCATGCAGTTAGAGGGGCCTAATGGGGCTGGGAAAACCTCTTTATTGCGCATTTTGGCGGGCTTTTCAGAGCCTATGCAAGGGCAAGTACGCTTTATGCAAAAGTGTATTCGCCGTGACTACGAAAACTATGCGCAACAAGTGTTGTTTATTGGCCATAAAACAGGTGTAAACACACAGTTAAATGCATTGGAAAATTGTCAGTTCTGGCTTGATACTCACGGACTGAAAACCGACCTCAATATTTATGACGTGCTGAGCAATCTTGGCTTAGTAGGACTAGAAGATGTTCCGGTGCGGCAATTATCAGCTGGCCAACAGCGCCGTGTCGCCTTGGCTCGGTTGTGGCTCAATGATGCCAAACTGTGGTTTTTAGACGAGCCATTCACTGCCGTAGATAAAAAAGGTGTGGCATTATTGCAACAGCGTTTCGCTCAGCATTTAGCCCAACAAGGGGCGATTTTACTCACCAGTCACCAAGACTTGACCGCGCACTTTTCTCACCTCAGTAAGTTGCAGTTGGAGTATCGCATTTAATGATTCAGCAGCACTCCTACTGGCGAGTTTGGGCCAGCGTATATAAAAAAGATGTGCGTCTTGTCTTTCGCCAGCGCAGCGATATTGTTAATCCGCTGCTGTTTTTCTTAATCGTGATTACACTGTTCCCACTTGGCGTGGGTCCTGAGCCAAACTTATTGGCACGCATGGCGCCGGGTATTATTTGGGTCGCTGCTTTACTAGCGACGATGTTGGGTCTGGATAAAATGTTCCGAGATGATTACCTAGATGGTACTTTGGAGCAGTTATTATTGTCGCCATTCCCTTTGTCGCTCAGTGTGTCGGCAAAAATTGCAGCGCATTGGACCATTACAGGCTTGCCAATGGTGTTATTAACGCCACTGTTCGCATTACTAATGAATTTAGAAATGCAGGCCCTCAATGCAACGTTGTTAACGTTGCTTATCGGTACTCCATTATTAAGCTTGATCGGGGCGATCGGCGCGGGGTTAACCGTGGGTTTGCAAAAAGGGGGAGTGTTACTCAGTTTGTTGGTCTTACCGCTGTACATTCCCGTATTGATTTTTGCGACTTCCGCCATTGATACAGCCAGCATGTCGTTGGCTTATGGCGGTCAGCTCGCAATCTTAGGTGCATTTCTTACCGTCGCCATCGTGCTTGCGCCTATTGCCGTTTCATCAGCATTGAAAGTGAGTATTAACTAGTATGTGGAAGTGGTTACATCCCTATGCCAAGGCCGAGCGGGCCTACACGCTGTGTAACACACTGTTGCCGTTTTTTGCAGTGGTTACCGTGATATGCATGATCTTAGGTTGGGTTTGGGGGTTGGCTTATGCGCCGGCCGATTACCAACAAAAAGACAGCTATCGCATTATCTTCATTCATGTACCGTCGGCTATTTGGTCGATGGGTGCTTATTCGTCGATGGCCATTGCCGCCATCGTCGCGTTAGTATGGCAAATTCGCAATGCCCAACTGGCGGTGATTGCTATAGCCCCCGTGGGTGCGGCAATGACGGTGATCGCATTATTGACCGGCGCTGCGTGGGGTAAACCTATGTGGGGTACTTGGTGGGTATGGGATGCGCGCTTAACCTCAGAGCTCATCCTGTTGTTTTTATACCTAGGGGTCTTGTCTTTGTACCATGCCTTTGAAGACAAACGTGCCGGAGGCAAGGCAGCGTCTATTTTAGCCCTTGTCGGAGTGGTCAACTTACCCATTATTCACTTCTCAGTGGAGTGGTGGAATACCCTGCACCAGGGCTCAACCATTACTAAATTTGATACCTCTGCCATCGACCCAAGTATGTTTTGGCCGTTAATGGTTAATATTGTCGCTTTTGCTGGTTTTCTAGGCTGGGCAACGTTGATCCGTTTGAAAACGGAGTTGTTAAAAAGTGAACAACATCGACCGTGGGTGAGAGCACTCGCCAAAGGAGCAAAACATGGAGTTTAATAGTTTTTCTGAATTTCTCGCCATGGGTGGGTATGGCTTTTATGTATGGCTTTCCTTCGGCAGCTGTGCATTTATTTTGATTGCGCTTTTAGTGACCTCGCTATTAGAGAAACGTAACGTGCTCAAGCAGGTTGCCGCTCAAAGCGCACGAGAGCAACGTATTGAGAGGGCGAAACGCTCGCAGCAGGAGTCGTCACTATGAACCCAAGACGCAAAAAACGCTTAATCACCATTATTGCCTTATTGCTCGGTTTATCATCGGCGGTGGGGCTTACTCTGTATGCGTTGCAAGAGAACATTAACCTTTTCTATACCCCCAGTGAGCTGATTGAAGGCAAGGGTAAAGATTTGGAAAAACCCAGTATTGGCCAAAAACTACGGATTGGCGGCATGGTAGTGCCAGGCTCAGTTAAGCGCGACGAAAACTCGCTATTTGTAGAGTTTAAACTGATTGACAGTGGCCCTATGGTCACCATCCGTTACAAAGGCATCTTGCCGGACTTATTTCGTGAAGGCCAAGGCATCGTAGCCCAGGGCACCTTAGTGCAGAGCGATGTGGTAGAGGCATTTGAGGTACTCGCCAAGCACGATGAAGAGTACATGCCAGAGGAAGTGGCAGAAGCGGTGAAGGGCATCAAACACGAGAAACCTAAATACAATAGCAATTACGGCAACTAAATTATGATTCCAGAGCTCGGGTACTTTTCCCTAACCTTAGCAATGGTGCTGTGTGTACTGTTGTTTATATTTCCTTTGTGGGGCGCGCATACCGGTAATCTCAGGTTAATGCGTGCAGCTCCTTCTTTGGCTGTGGGCCAATTCATTTTTGTTCTGCTCTCTTTTGCGGCTCTTATTTACGCCAGTGTCACCGATGACTTTACCGTCGCCTACGTTGCTTACCACTCCAGTAGCACGCTACCTTGGTATTACAAAATAACCTCGACTTGGGGTGGCCATGAAGGCGCTATTTTATTATGGCTGGTCATGCAAGCGGGGTGGACAGCCGCAGTGGCGCTGATGTCTAAATCGTTGCCATGGCCGCTGCGCGCCCGGGTGCTCGGCGTACTTGGGTTTTTAGCGGTTGGCTTTATGCTTTATACCTTATTGATGTCGAGCCCGTTTGAACGCTTATTACCTTACTTTCCAGTAGAAGGGCGCGATCTTAATCCTTTGCTGCAAGACCCTGGCATGATTATTCACCCGCCATTGCTGTATATGGGCTATGTGGGTTTATCTGTCTCCTTCTCATTTGCCATTGCCGCACTGTTGACCGGTCAACTAGATAATTTGTGGGCCAAGTGGTCTCGTCCTTGGACGATGGCTGCCTGGGGCTTTTTGACCCTCGGTATCACTATCGGTAGCTGGTGGGCTTATGCTGAACTTGGCTGGGGGGGCTGGTGGTTCTGGGATCCAGTAGAAAACGCCTCACTGATGCCGTGGCTGGTGGCCACCGCATTATTGCACTCTTTGGCGACCACGGAAAAACGTGGCATCTTTAAGTCATGGACTGTGCTATTGGCCATCGCAGCGTTCTCGCTGAGTTTACTAGGTACCTTTATCGTACGTTCAGGGATCATCGTCTCGGTGCACGCGTTCGCGTCAGACCCAGATCGCGGTATGTTTATTTTGGCGTTTTTAGCCATCGTCGTCGGTGGCGGCTTGTTGTTGTATGCTCTGCGTGCAGGGCAGGTACAAAGTGAGGGACGTTACAGCCTTTTCTCCCGTGAAGTGGCACTGTGGCTAAATAATATTTTATTGGTGGTGGCAACCCTTATTGTCCTGCTTGGCACGTTGCTGCCTATGGTGCACAAGGAGCTCGGCCTTGGGTCTATTTCCATTGGTGAACCGTTCTTCAATCAGATGTTCAGTTATTTAATCGTGCCTTTTGCCTTGTTATTAGGCGCCGCACCACTGCTACGCTGGAAGCAGAATAAGTTTAGCCAAGTGGCACGTAAGTATGGCCTTGGGCTAGTCCTGACACTGATCGCGACACCGGTGTGGCTGTATAGTAGCTTCGATAGCGTCAGTGCCTTGACGCTACTGGCCACCGGCCTTGGAGTGTGGGTGTTAATCATGAGCGCCCAAGACCTGTTATTAAAAGTGTCACAAGCCAACAGTGTGGCCACTGGCATTAAGCGCCTCGGTTTGAGCTATTGGGCGATGCTGCTTGGCCATGTCGGTCTTGCCTTAGTCGTGATCTCGGTCACCCTAACATCGGCTTATTCCACCGAACGAGACGTGCGCGTTGAGCCCGGTGAGCAAGTTGCCTTAGGTGGCTATGAATTCCGTTTTGATGGTGTTAAAGCCATTCGCGGCCCCAATTACAGTGGTCACGCTGGCGTTGTCACTGTGTTTGATGGCGATGAAGTGGAAGCCGTATTACATGCAGAAAAACGCCGCTATGACATCGGCATGCAGTTTATGACCGAGGCTGCGGTTGACCCAGGTTTTACCCGCGATTTATACCTGGCCCTTGGTGAGCAATTAAGCGGTAACGCGTGGTCTTTACGCTTGTACCATAAACCTTATGTGCGGGTAATGTGGCTAGGTGGGATATTAATCTCCTTAGCTGGGTTTGTTGTGTTGTTCGATAGACGCTATCGCCGTCGCGTGCGTAAGGAAGGTCAGTCATGAGTAAAAAGTGGATAGTGATTACGCCGTTATTAGTTTTCGTGCTGTTATGCGGTTTTTTACTTAAAGGCCTTTTTTCGGATCCGCGCGAATTACAAAGCGGTCGCGTGAATCAGCCTTTGCCGGCCTTTGACTTGCCTGATCTCATGGATCCAGATAAACGCTGGACCAATGCTGACCTGCAAGGGCAAACCTATTTACTCAACGTTTGGGGCACTTGGTGTCCTACCTGCTTGGCAGAGCTGGGTTATTTGACCGAGTTACGCGAGCAGGGAGTTAGTATTGTTGGTTTGTATTATGAACAAGGCTACGATCCTGATTTTGACGGTCAATTTAACCTCGCTGCTTTGCAGCAAGAAGTGCGTGATATGTTGGCCCGTGCAGGCGACCCATATCAATTCAACATGCTTGATCTAGATCGCCAATTTCTTCTTGATTTAGGCGTTTCAGGTGCGCCCGAAACCTTCCTAATTAATAGCGAGGGGAAAGTGCTTGTGCATCATACCGGCGACATTAACCAACGTGTGTGGCGCGCTAAGTTCGCACCCTTAATGCAGGAGGCGCAATGAGATATTTACTATTAGCCATAGTACTGATGTTGGCGCTGCCAGCACTTGCTGTGGAGGAAAAGTACGATTTTGCTAATGACGACCAAGCGCAGCTGTTTTCAGAGCTAACCAAAGAGCTACGCTGTCCAAAGTGTCAGAATCAAAACATCGCTGACTCTGATGCCGTGGTGGCCAAAGATTTACGCGATAAAGTCGAAGAGCTCGTTAAAGAGGGTCAAAATAAAGACCAAGTGATTGATTATATGATCGATCGTTACGGCTACTTTGTGCACTATCAGCCGCCAGTCACTCCAGCGACCATCTTATTATGGATCTTGCCAGGGCTGATCGTTATTGCAGGCTTAGCTTTTATTGTTTTACGGCAAAAGAAAGCGGCGCAAAAAGCAAGTTGGTCAGCGGCCGATGAGCAAAAACTGCAGCAACTTATCAAGCAATATCAGCGTAAGGAGTCAGCGTAATGCTTACTATGTGGGGGGGCTTTGCTGCCCTGATTATTATTGCTTTAGTGTTTGTCTGCTGGCCGTTTTTTCGACGTTTTCAGGCACAGAGTAATTCAGGAGTTAATGCGCAGCGTATCGACATCTTCAATCAACGTCAGCAAGAGCTTGCAGACGAACTCGCCATGGAGCGCATCTCACAAAGCAGTTTTGACGAGTCCATGGTTGAGCTGAAGCGTCGTTTGTTGAATGATTTATCACCTGAACAACAGCTACATGGCCGAGGTAATAACCGTATTTTGGCGCTAACAGGGGTGCTCTTTGTGGTGGTCCTCAGTGGCGTGTTTTACTACTTTACTGGCAGTTATCAGCAGCTAAAGAGCTGGGAGCAGGCTATTGAACAACTGCCTGAGTTAGGTGAGCGTGCGGTGATGGGCAAAGGTGAACCATTGTCGGCCAACGAGCGACAAGCGTTATTACTCGGGCTTCGCACCCGCTTGGCACAAGATGGCGATGATGCCGTTGCCTGGCTGATGTTAGGACGCGTTGCTATGACTCTGGACGAGTTTGAAATGGCCACTCAAGCTTTTGATAAAGTATTGGCCATGGACCCAGACAACTTAGGCGCTAAAGTCGGCTACGCACAAGCGCTGTTGGTACGGGGTAACGACAGCAGTATGACGCAGGCAGCAAAGTTACTCTCGCAAGTGTTGCAGCAGCAGCCACAAAACATGGATGCGATTTCCATGTTGGCGCTAATAGCCTACGAGCGCCAAGATTGGCTTGAAGCAAAAAGTGCCTTTGAGCTTATTTTATCGTCCATGCGTCAAGACGATCCGCGTTATGCCATGGTGGCGCAGCGCATCGATGAAATCGAGCAACGCATTAGCCAGTCGCAGCAAAGCTCCGGCGAGGAAATAACGGTTGCTGTCGCGCTGGCCGATAAAGTTAAAGACCGCATCCCCCATCAAGCGATTTTGTTTGTCTATGCTAAAGCTGCTTCCGGGCCACCTATGCCTCTGGCAGTAAAGCGTTTTTCTGAATTTTCATTGCCAATGACGGTGACATTATCGCAAGCGGATGCGATGATGGCGGAATTAACACTGGCTCAATTTGAGCAAGTGCAAATCATCGCTCGTATCTCCAAAGATGGTGATGTCGCCATTGCCAGCGGCGAATTACAAGGGCAGTCTGGTGTGATTGACCAGCAGCAACAGAAGCAAGTGGACGTGCTTATCGACACTTTGATTCAGTAGGAAGTGACATGTTAAAGAAGACTTTTATAACGCTTGTAGCGTTAGTACTCAGTGCCTGTGCCCAGGTTCCTCCAGAAAAAGAGGATCCGCGCGATCCGCTACAAAGCCTGAACCGACCATTGTATGACTTTAATATGGATGTGTTGGATGCTTACATTTTGCGTCCAGTTGCAGTGGGTTATGTGGAAGTAACGCCAGCGCCTGTTCGTCGTTCGGTGGTGAACTTTACCGACAATATCAGCGCGCCGACCGACGCCATTAACGCAGCACTGCAAGGTAAAGCGGATCACACCGGCATAAGCATTGCGCGCTTTTTAGTCAACACCACAGTAGGTATAGGGGGATTATTTGACGTGGCTTCATCCCTTGGATTGGAGTATGTTGATGAGGACTTTGGTCAAACCTTAGGGGTTTGGGGAGTAGGTGATGGAGCGTATGTGATGATCCCAGGAATGGGGCCGAGCACCGCACGTAACGTAACCGGCGATATTGTGGATAATGTGGTATTGCCTGAAATCGCTCTGACCACACCGCAAACTATTTTAGTGTTTGCTTTGAAGGCCGTGGAGGCGCGAGCTTCATTGATCCCCCAAGAGAGCTTGCTAAATGAATCGCTGGACCCTTATACCTTTATGAAAGATATATACTACCAGCGCCAGTTGTATGAGCTACATGACGGTAATCCGCCTATAGAGGAAGAGCCTGAAGCGCAAGACTACGATGATGACTTTTTGGAGAATCTCTAGTCGATTAGCGCGAACAGCGAATAATAAAAAAGCCGGCAATTTGCCGGCTTTTTCAATTATTACATTATGGCTTGCATTTGCTCGTTGGCCCAATGAATTGCCTCGTGATAGGCATCAGGCACTTTGTTGGCATCCAGTTTCATTTCTTCTACTGTTGCGTTAGCTTGTTGCCACTGGGCGTGCTCATAATATTTTACCAAGGTGATATAGCCCGCAAGTACGCCTTCGTTGTCGCGCAGCGCTGCTTTTATATCATTGGCCAAAGGCAAACGTTCAACAACCGCTGCCATATCTTGGTCTAAAATCGCGTCTAATAGAGACATCATGCCGGTTAAGAATGCACGTCCTGGATCACCTGCATTTTGGTGCTGCTCTGCTAATACCTCGGCAAAACGGGCGCGGGTAAGGGATAAACGCATCAGTTCGGCAGGTTTGTCTGAAGACAGTTGCGCGGTGAACAGCAGCGATAAAAACTTTTTAATCTCTTTGGCACCGAGCACTACGAGCGCTTGCTTAATGGTGGATACTTCAGCGCGGCGTTTAAACATGGCGGAATTGGAATAGCGCAACAACTTGTAAGAGAGGTTAACGTCGCGTTCAAACACCTTAGTGACTTTTTCCAAATCCATTTCACTGGTTGATGTTTCGTATAGCAACTCGGCAAGCGTCAACTCCGAGGGCGGCAATGCCTTACTTTGTACCATCTCAGGCTTAGAGAAGAAGAAGCCTTGGAAGTAGCTAAAACCAAGGTCGAGCGCGTGCTGGTACTGCTCATAAGTTTCTACCTTCTCAGCCAACAGCTTGATATTAGGGAAGCCTTTAATCGCCGCGACCACTTCTTGTATTTCTTGTTCGCTGTTTTCTAGGTAGTCGATTTTAATAATATCGATAAAAGGGAAGAAGTGACGCCAGACGTTTTGATGCTTATAGTCATCAAGGGCAATGGTATAGCCTTGCTCTTTAAGGTCTTGTACCAGGGCTAGCAGACGTTTGCCAGGTTGCACGGTCTCGAGTATTTCAACGACAATTTCGTCAGTGCCCATCATGGTGGCATACCCTTTACTGAGTGTTTCCAAAGTAAAGTTGATATAAGCCGGCTTATTGTCGGTTAGCTCTTCAAGGCCAAAGGTAAACTGACTTCCTTCGATAAGCTTAGAGGTGGCTTCATCACCATTAATTTGTGGGAACACATTGGCTAAGCCATCGCGGAACAACAGTTCGTAGCCGACCAGTGTTTTCTCTCTATCCAGAATGGGCTGACGCGCAGCGTAAAAATTCATTTATTGGCACTTCCAAAAATACGTTGCTAATTGCTTAACAATATATGAAAAATCTAGGTTGTTTTCATTAATAATTATACTTTTTTGTGAGCTAAGTGCGCAAATGTGACGTTGAAACCATCATATGTATCAAATATTTAATACATAAGTATGGATATCGCACTAATTGGAGTTGCGGGTCAGGGCCATGCTATAGTGGTGTGAGCGTACGTTGTGATAAAAATACACTGCAACGTCGTTAGGGTATGCTGACCTTTGCTGCAAAAACAGGCAGCAAAGGTCAACGCGCCTAAGTAATAATAACAACATTCTTCGCCCAATCTGTGCTTCGTGCGGCTTTTGGGGTGAAGCTCAGCGCTAAGTTGGAGGCTAAATTGGAAGTAGGTACGATAATTTCTCTTGCTCTGTATTTCATCGTTATGCTCGGCATCGGTCTGTATGCATACAAGAAATCAACGGATGATGTATCAGGGTACATGTTAGGTGGGCGTAATCTTAGACCCAGTGTAGCAGCGCTTTCTGCAGGTGCTTCTGACATGAGCGGTTGGATATTGATGGGCTTGCCTGGCGCTATGTTCTTAACTGGCTTTAGTGCTACCTGGATTGCTATAGGATTGGTGATCGGTGCTTGGGCTAACTACCTATTAGTGGCGCCGCGCTTACGTGTGTATACCGAGCGGGCCAATGATGCGATAACCATTCCTGATTACTTTGCTAACCGTTTTAACGATTCCAAAAACGCGCTGCGCGTGGTGTCGGCGGTGGTGATCATCGTGTTTTTCACCTTATATACCTCTTCAGGCGTTGTCGCTGGCGGTAAGCTGTTTGAAAGCTCGTTCGGTTTATCCTATGAAATGGGCTTATATGTGACCACCGGCGTGGTCGTATTGTATACCTTATTTGGCGGCTTTTTAGCTGTGAGCCTAACTGACTTTGTGCAAGGCTGCATTATGTTCTTAGCGCTCATTATCGTGCCTTTTGTTACCTATACCTTACTTGAGCAGCCTCTACCTGCCACGCTTGAACAGGTAAATCCGGATATGCTTGAGTGGGTGGGGACCGGCTCAGTACTAGGAATTATTTCGGCTATGGCGTGGGGTCTGGGTTACTTCGGTCAGCCCCATATCATCGTACGCTTTATGTCAGTTCGTGGTTTGAAAGATATTCGCGTTATGCGCCGTATTGGTATGTCGTGGATGATTGTTGCTGCGGTAGGTGCAGTGGCAACAGGTTTATGCGGTGCTGCTTATAGCTATGAGAAAGGTATTACCGTTGAAGATGCGGAAACCATTTTCCTCATTTTATCTCAATTGCTATTCCACCCACTGGTGGCCGGATTCTTATTAGCAGCTATCTTAGCGGCTATCATGAGTACCATTTCCTCGCAGCTATTAGTGAGTTCCAGCTCGCTGACAGAAGACTTCTACAAGATTTACATCAAGCGTGATGCCTCAGAAAAAGAGCTTGTGCTCGTGGGTCGCATCAGCGTGCTACTGGTTGCACTGTGTGCCATCTACCTTGCATATGACCGCGATAGCTCGATTTTATCGTTGGTGAGTAACGCTTGGGCCGGTTTTGGTGCGGCGTTCGGTCCGCTAGTATTATTTAGCTTGTATTGGCGCCGTATGAACCTTCCAGGCGCGCTTGCAGGTATGATTGTTGGTGCGGCTACAGTGCTATTCTGGATTTACGCGCCTGTTAAGATTGATGGCCAGTCACTAAGCGACTGGATGTATGAAATCGTCCCAGGCTTTATTCTTGCGAGTATCGCTATTGTTGCAGTATCGCTGGCGACTAAAGAGCCCAGCGAAGCACTGACAGATACCTTTGATAAGGTTGAGGCAGAGCTGCAAGAAGGCTAATCCCTGAGAATTAGAGATAGTAAAAGGCCACCCTTAGCGGGTGGCCTTTTTTGTGTCTTTGAGCTGTCCTAAGTAGCGTTGAGGGTATTTAGTAACAGCAACCCTAGTTCGCTAATTCCAACGCAGTGATTGGTTTATCCGTGCCTGGTATTCATCCACTGGCGCTTGCGCCATAGCCACCAGTATGGCGTCTCCTTGAGGGAAGTGTGAAACGCGTCCAGCGAAGCGCTGATCATTAAAATGAACATCACCGAGATAATCGTTCGCAGAGGGGACGATAAATACCGTCATCGGGCCGAAATCCGATTGAAAAACTAGGTGCAAACCTTTTTGCCCTTTGAAATTACAGTAACGAGCGTAGGTGATAGCCCCAGGTAACTCATCCAGATGGCCGCCAAGTTCAGAGAGTCGTAAATTGACCTCATCCAAGGCTATTTCCTCATTTACGCTCAGTGCGTCAATTTCATGATAAACATGTGCCAAGGCGTGCTCACCAATAGATAACGTTGGCGACATCAGGTGATACAACACCCCAGTAAAGGCGATAACCACAGACGCAGCTATGGCGATATACCAAGGCGTTTTTGGTTTAGTCTGCTTCGCTGCGGGGTTATTGCCCGAGCGTTGATCGCTTTGCTCCCCCATGGTTTGGTTAAAAATAATTTTATCAGCCAAATTATCGGGTACAGGTACCTGCATCGCCTCAACAAGCTCTTTATCAAGCTGTTTTAACTCATTAACTAATTGTTTGCGCTCAGGACTTTGCTCTGCAAACTCAAGCACGTCCTTGTCTTTGGTGTTTGGATGAGCAAAAAGGCGCCGGCGAAATTCTAATTCATCCATTTGGAGCCCCTTTCATAGGTTCAGTGGTTCGAGTGAGTGCGCTTTTTAGCTGATTTCTAGCTCGATATAAGCGCGTCATAACCGTGTTTTTGTTTAAGCCGAGGATTTGCGCAATTTCATCGCCGCTGCAGCCACCAATCACTTGTAGGATTAACGGTTCACGGTATTCTTGCGCAAGCTCCATAATGCGTCGTTGGACAACGGTCATTTCCATTTCGTCATCTAAAGAAGTGCTGCGTTCGTCGCAGAGGGTGTCTTGTTCGACATCACTGTAATCAAACTGCTTGCGTTCAAAGCGGCGAGCATTTTCTCGTCGCAAAATAGTAAACAGCCACGACTTAGCAGCGTTCTGATCGACTAATGAATCTAATGAACGCCATGCTCGTAAAAAAGTTTCTTGGACCAGGTCTTCAGCCACACTAGGGTCTTTGCAAAGCCAATAGGCAAAGCGATAGAGCTCTTTGTGGTATACCTGCACCAGCGCCTCATAGCGCTTTTGTTTATCTGCCATGCCCATTAAGACCTCCGACAGCAATAAAACATTTCACTTAACGGGAAATTTATTTGCTCAAGGCAATATTAAGCGCCTGCAGAGCAGGCGCTTAAAGACAGTTGCAGTGATTTGCAGTTGCCACTCGCAGTGAAGCGAACTAATGCCTTAATACAAGGAGTCTAGTTCAGTTTGTTGCTTTTGCTGCATGCTCACGGGTGTGTTAATACCTTGCGCAATCAAAGAGTAGTCAACCACTCTCTCGTCATGGCTATAGAGTTGCTGGCGCAACTTGGTAAGTTCTTGGCGGGCATTTTCAGGCCAATGGCTTTGCCATTGGTGAAGTGAGCTTTTGTTCGCTTTGGCATGCGCATCTAGGGCGCGATAGAGCTCCTGCGGGTTTTGCGCTTTAAGCGCGCGCTGCACAGCCTGCAAATTACCCTTTGCTGTTTTAGGCTGCGGTTTGGTGCTGGTTGGTGCTAAAGGCTGAATACGTTGACGTTGCCACCACCACGCTGCCATAGTCAGTAGCCACAGCACATAACCTGGTATCGCCCATAGCAAGCTTACATCAGAGTGCGTGGGTGGCGCGCTAACATCGTTAGTTGCGGTGGTTTGCGGAGCATCACTAGGGGAGGGGGCGGCCGTGGTGCTGGCCTGGCCGACCACGGTAATGGTTTTTTCTGCTACTTTGGCTATCTGCGCGCGTCCTGTAACGGTATTAAACCAAGGCACCTCGATTGCTGGTAGCGTATAGGTGCCAGGCTGTTGTGGCACATAGGCAATGGATGTGGTGGTTTGAGCAATAATACGACCATCGCGAATAAGATGCGTGCGCTCGGATTGATCGGGGTAGCTGCGCACGTTTTCAAGGTCTGGGCTGGTTAAATCCGGCAGTTGCTCTTTGGTGGTATTCAAAGCCGTCAGTGTCAGCGTTCGAGTGATGGGGGTGCCCACCTGCACTTGTTCATCAGCGCCTTGCCACTGTTCACTTAAATCCACCAACTCACTTGGCAACCATGTGCCATTAATGCCTTCGGGCATGGGCTTCACATCAACCAATGTATTTGTGGCACTGGCACTGACTGCCATAGCACGGTAGTTTTTACGCACTTTGCCATTTAAGCGTGGCGCTTGTAACTCAAAGGTGCCACTTTTTTGTGGTTGTACTAAGTAGTCGCGTTGGATCACTAGGTAGCGCCGCCCATCAATGACTTCTTGGCTCTCTCGCTGCTTGCCCATTTGCGTAATATTGGCGTTTTCCATACTCGGCGCGGCCAGTGAACCATCAATTAAATCAACACCTAAGTAAAGTTTAACGGTATAAACCCCGGCTTGCTGCACATACAGTGACTGCGGGGTGAGCTCGGTTTTAATAAAGGCGGTGCTATCGTCAAGACTGCTGTTGGCGTTGTTAACCACTTTTAGAGTGAATGGCTCTGAGCTCACGCCATTAATAGTAAACGCCGGGATTTCATAATTACCCGCTTCACGTGCCATCAGCTCGATTTGCCATGTAGATTGTCGGCTTACGGCACCATTGATAATACGTGTTTGGTTACTACGAGACATAGGGCCAACCACAAAGTCATCAAGCAGCGCTTGAGTATCGGGTTGGCTGTTGTTGACCGTATCATCGGCTTTGATGGTTATAGCGAAATACTCACCGGCAAGCACAGGGTTTTTATCGACACTGGCGGTAAGCTTAGTGAGCGCCAAAACGGGCATGGCTAAGCACGTGAGTGCGATGAAGAAGGCGGTTCTTACCATGATTTTTCAACTCCTTGTGGTAAGCGGCGATAACGTTGTCTTTTTCTTGATTCAAGTTGCATTTTATTGCGCAGCAGAATTTCCGGATCGTCAGGGATCTTGCGCAATAACTGATTCAACTGCTGGGCGCGCTCGCGCTCCTCAGGCGTCAGCTCACTGGCTTGTGCCGCCAGTTGTTGCTCTGTGCCCTGCTGATCACCTTGCTGTTGCTGCATTTGCTGAGCTTGTTGCTGTTGTTCAGCACTTTGCGCTTTATCGCCTTGTTGGTGCTCGCCATTTTGGCGTTGCTGCTGTTGCTGCGACTGTTCACTGTCGCTTTGTTTAGACTCAGACTCGGTGGGTTGTTGCCCACTCGATTCATCGTTTGCTTGGGCACTGTTTTGCGGGTCATTGTTGTTTGCGTCGTTACGCTGACCGGCGCTTTGTTGTTGCCCTTGTTGTGACTGTTGTTGCTCACCTTGCTGCTGATTATCGTTGTCTTGCTCTGTTTGCTGCTTATTTTGTGAGGAGTCTTGCTCGTTATTTCCTTGTTGTGATTCCTGTTGCTGTTGTTGGCGCATTTGTTCCACTAATGCTTTGTTCCGTGCAGCCGATTCGAGCTCAGGATTTTTTTCCAGCGCTTGCTGATAACGCTCAATTGCCTCATCAAGTTGCCCTAATTGCGCCAGGGCGTTGCCTTGGTTGTACAGCCCTTGCGCTGAATTGTCTGAAGCAAAGGCATCAAGAGCGCCTTGGTAATCCTGTTGTTGATATTTTGCTGCTCCGGCTATCAGCGGGTTTTCAGTTTGGCTGGCCTGATCATAGGCCTCGTGCTGATAAGCGGATAGGGCGTTTTGCTGTTCGTTGTTAAACCAGCTCTGCCACTGCGCCGCATAGGCCTTAGGTTGTGGCAGTAGCACCATAAAGGCGCACAGAACTAAAGCGCGACGGCCCATTAGCCATAACATTAACGGCACGATTAGCAGGGTTAAATAGATGCCGGCATCAATGCGCCATAAGGTCTGTTTATTGTCCTGTTGCAATTCTTGCTGCTGTTGCTTGGTGCTCTGCAGTACCGAGGGGTTTGCCGCACTTGCTTGATAGCGTAATAACTTTCCGTTGCCGGCTTGGGCCAAGCGCTGGAGACGTGAAAAGTCGGTGGTAGGGATAACGATTTGCCCGTACTGATCTTTAAGAAAACCCCCATCTGGCAAGTTAATCGGGGCACCCTCGGCAGTACCTATGGCATAAATATGTAAGCGATAGTCATGACTGGCGAGCCAATCACGGACATCCGCTTCTTCATCGGCATCTATGCCATCGCTCAGTAAGATCACATCGCCACGTGCATAGCCTGCTTGGCTGAGTAACTCTTGTGCCTGTGTCAGACCAGCAAGCACATTACTGCCTTGTCCGGGCATAATATCTGGGCTGAGACTGGGAATCAGATTGGTCAACGTCTGACTATCTGAGGTTAAGGGCGAAATTGTATAGGCATCATTGGCGTAAGCAACCAGCGCAGTTTCTCCTTCGGTGAACAAATCCACCATATCCAGAGCTTTATAGCGTGCTTGTTGCAGTCGGCTTGGGGCGATATCGGTGCTATACATTGAGCGCGACATATCCATGACTAACACCCGGGCCATTTTGCTTTGATAGACTGGCACCTCTTTTTTGCTAAAGCTTGGGCCGGCAATCGCCACTACCATCAAGGCCATAAGCAAAGTACTTAATACATGACTAGGTGCTCGCTTTTGCTGGCCTTGACTCAGGACCTGTGTTGCCAAGTGCGGAGCAATAAGTTGGCTATTGCTAGGTTGGCGTTTGCTCCCAGTGAGCCGCCAGAGCATGTACAAAGCCACCACTATCAGCAACCACAATGCATCGGGGCGAATAAACGTAAACTCGGTCATGCATCACCTACTACAGCTTGCTGCTTCAGTTGTCGCCATAAAGCAGCCAAAAATAACATCAATAAAGCGCCGCTTAGGGGCAGGTAAAACAAGGCATCCACTGGGCGGAATGTTTGCTCTTGCTCAGCTTGTGGCTCGAGCGCATCCAATTCTTTATAAATATTGGCCAAACTTTGGGTGTCTGTGGCGCGAAAATACTGACCGCCGGTCTGCTCTGCAATGGTTTTTAGCAGCGATTCGTCGAGCATGGCCCCAGAGCTGCCAAGCATAGAGAACAACCCGCCTTGGTTGCGGCCATCTGCGCCCACACCCACGGTATAGACTTTGACGCCGGCGTCTTTGGCCAAAATAAGCGCCTCTTCGGGTTTCAGGTTACCAGCGGTGTTTTGGCCATCGGTGAGTAAGATCACTACCTTGTTTGATTGTGACTTTTCATTAAAGCGCTTCACCGACAGCCCAAGGGCATCACCAATGGCGGTGGCACGTCCTACTAAACCAATTTGTGATTCTTCGAGCATTTGCGCCACAGTGTCAACGTCGCGTGTTAGTGGCGTTTGTAAAAACGCGGTGTCGGCAAATAAAATAAGCCCCAGCTGATCGCCACGGCGTTGGCTAATAAACTCACTGAGCACCGCTTTAACGACACTAAGGCGGTCGACGAATCGCCCTTGATAAGCCATATCTTGCTCACGCATTGACCCAGATAAGTCCACCGCCAGCATAATGTCACGGCCTGGCTCTGAGAGGGTGATGGGTTCACCACGAAACACCGGATTGGCAGCGCTGGCTACAACAAGCGCCCAGACAATTGCGAGTAACCAGTGTGGCCACTTGCGGCTGGGCGTGACCTTGGTATTGGTCATTCCCATGTGTGCCAATGCGTGAATGCGCAGCATCAAGGTGCTATGGTGTTTTTGTTTGCCAGCGATGAGCGCAATAAGCCAAGGCAAAGGCAGCAGGGCAAAAGCCCAGGACCAAGCAAATTCAAACATCGATGCGCTCCTTGGTTTTAAATTGCTTTATGGCTTGGTGCAGCTTGTTTTTTAGCTCATCGCTTACCGCTCTAGGCTGATATAACTGCTGCAACTCCCGGGCGTTAAAATCAATATCACTTAATAGAGTCAATACTTGGCTCCAGCGCTCGGCACTGAGCGCCGCTACACGCGTACCATAGTAATGTTTGCCTAACCGTTTGAGCAGTTGATGCAAACGGGCGGCATCTTGGCTCTGCGCCAAGCGCAGTGCTTCGCGTTTGGCGCGGTTATGGCGGCGTTGACGCACATACAGGGCCAGCGCCAATACCGCAGCAATCAACAGCACAGCAGCGATAACCCACCAGGCGGGGCCTGGCGGCCAAGCACTTACCTGCTCAGGGACCATGACATCGTCTAATTGAGAAAGGGGATTGCCTTGCATTTATGCACTCCGAAGCGAAAATTGTTGCTCAAGGGCACTGGCAGCGGAAATCTCCACCAGTGAGTGGCAATGGCGAGATAAACGCTGTAGGCGCTGCGAGTCAAATTGCTGTGCTTGGCGATGATAGCGGCGGCGAAATTGGGCATCATCCAGGGCCAAACTTATTTTACCCCGGCCGGTGTCAACGTTGATGGTGTCATTGAATTGTGGCAGTTGGCGCTCGAACGGGTCGCTAATGACACCGGCCACCACTTCACAATGGCGTGCCAGGTGCTGCAGTTGACGCTCTATAGCATCGCCGTATTCATCGTTGAGCTCAACAAAGTCACTGAGCAAATACACCACACTGCCTGGCTTGGCTAATTGGTTCATGCGTTGCAACTGGCTGAGCAGGTTCCCCGCGTGTACTTGCTCGCCAATGTCTGCATGCTGCATGTCTTGCATTGCATGAAGTACCCTCAATACCGCTTTATCACGGCTTTGTGGGCGAAACTCATGGTGCTGCTGTTCGTTAAATACCAAGGCGCCAAGTTTATCGCCGCGTTTACACGCCGACCAAGCCACCAGCGCAGCCACATGAGCGGCTTGCACCGATTTGAATACAAACTGTGAGCCAAACTGCATCGACGAGCTAAGATCGACCATTAGCAACATAGGGCGTTCTTTTTCCTCTTGAAAAAGCTTGGTGTGCGCTTCGCCAGTACGAGCGGTGACGCGCCAGTCGATACTGCGCACATCATCGCCTTGCTGGTAATGGCGCACCTCAGCAAACTCCATACCACGGCCTTTATGCGGGGCCAGATACTGACCACTTAGCGGGCTGCGTAAACGCTTTTGAACCGCCAAATCCAGCAGCTGGGTTTTGCTTTTATAATATGTCAGCTCTTTCAGTGACAGGCTATGACCATTGCTGTGCAGCTTTTCAAGCCAGTACGCCACTGAGTGAGTGGGGGCCTGATTGTTCATTAGGGCACAGCCACTCGCTCGAGAATGTGCTGCAACACTTGGTCTTTGGTGATGCCATCGGCTTGCGCTTCATAACTTAAAATGATGCGATGGCGCAGCACGTTGTGGAACACCGCTTGAATATCTTCGGGGCTGACAAAGTCACGACCCTCTAGCCAAGCATGGGCTCGCGCAGCACGGTCAAGGGCTATGGTGGCACGGGGGCTGGCACCATACTCTAGCCAGCTAGCGAGCTGGTCATCCAGTTGCTTGCCATCACGAGTCGCCATAATGAGTTGCACTAGGTACTGTTCCAACGGCTCGGCTAAGTGCAAGGCTAATACTTCCTTGCGCGCAGCAAATAAATCCGCCTGGGTGAGCGGCTCAATACGGGCGTGTTCACCCTCAAGTGCTTCGCCGCGCGTCAGCCGTAAAATGGCGAGCTCGGAGTCTGCATCGGGGTAGTCAATATTAAGGTGTAGTAGGAACCGGTCAAGCTGAGCTTCGGGCAGTGGGTAGGTGCCTTCCTGTTCGAGCGGATTTTGCGTCGCCATTACCATAAACAGTTGCTCTAGCGGATAGGTGTTTTTACCCACGGTAATTTGCCGCTCTGCCATGGCTTCTAATAATGCCGATTGCACTTTTGCTGGTGCCCGGTTTATTTCGTCGGCTAACACTAAGTTATGGAAAAGCGGGCCTGGCTCAAATACAAATTCGCTGGTTTGCTGACGATAGATATCGGTTCCAGTCACATCTGAGGGCAGTAGGTCAGGGGTGAACTGAATGCGTTGAAAACTCCCCTCCAACCCTTTGGCCAGCGCATTCACAGCCCGCGTTTTGGCAAGCCCAGGTGGCCCTTCCACCAATAAGTGACCATCAGCGAGAACAGCAATTAATAATGCTTGAGTCAAATGGGGTTGGCCGATAATTTCGCTATCGAGGTAGGTTTTTAATTGTGCAAACTTAGCAACTGCCATAAGTGTACGTATCCTTGCCGGCATAAATGAAACAGAGCAACCTAAATGGTGGGGGAACCCAGCCCTAGGTTGGCGCAACGCCCTTTAGGCACTGCACTGTTTAAAAAGTTCGATTGATTTTACTCACAATTACATAGTTTTAAAGTCTTGTTTTTATTTTCATCGTACCCAGTTCTTAACTATTGTTGTAGCTGGCGCAGGAATTTTAGCGTCACTATTGGCATTGCGCTTTGGGTTGTTTTAGAATCGAGGAAATATTAACAGGTCAGACCTGTCAGCAGGAGAAGCATTTTATGTCTGAGCAAACAAAATTAACAACACGCAACGGGGAGCGCATCGCCATTGTTAGCGGCCTGCGTACGCCTTTTGCAAAACAAGCTACCGCCTTTCACCACGTCCCAGCACTCGATTTAGGCAAGCTGGTCGTCAACGAAATGCTTGAGCGCTTGGACTTTGATCGCAAAGAAATTGATCAGTTGGTGTTTGGCCAAGTCGTGCAAATGCCCGAAGCGCCGAATATTGCCCGTGAAATTGTCCTGGGTACAGGCATGCCAGTCAATGTCGACGCTTACTCGGTATCACGGGCTTGTGCGACTAGCTTCCAAGCAATTGCCAATGTCGCTGAATCCATTATGGCGGGTCATACCCAAGTGGGTATTGCTGGCGGTGCAGACTCTTCTTCTGTCTTGCCTATTGGTGTAAGCAAGAAGCTGGCAGGCAGCCTTGTGGATTTAACCAAAGCGCGGACCCTATCGCAACGCTTGAAGATTTTCTCTAAGTTGCGTCCTAAAGATCTTATGCCAGTGCCTCCGGCGGTTGCCGAGTACTCAACTGGGCTTTCTATGGGGCAAACGGCAGAGCAAATGGCGAAAAGCCACAGCATTAGCCGCGCTGATCAAGATGCCCTAGCGCATCGCTCGCACACGTTAGCCAGCCAAGCTTGGGCTGAGGGCAAATTGACGCAGGAAGTTATGACTGCACATGTACCACCTTATAAGTCATTTATTGAACAAGACAATAACATTCGTACCAATTCACAGCTTGAAGGCTATGCCAAATTGAAGCCGGTATTCGATCGCAAATACGGTAGCGTCACTGCCGCGAACTCGACGCCATTAACCGATGGTGCGGCTGCGGTGATGCTGATGAATGAAAGCAAAGCCAAAGCGATGGGCTATGAAATCTTGGGTTACATCCGCAGTTATGCCTTCAGTGCCATCGGTGTGCAGGAGGATATGTTGATGGGTCCGGCACATTCTACCCCTGTTGCCCTAGACAGAGCGGGGATCACCTTAGGCGATCTAGACCTAATTGAAATGCACGAGGCTTTCGCGGCGCAAACCTTAGCTAATATGAAAATGTTTGCTTCTGATAAGTTTGCCAAAGAGCAGCTTGGCCGTGATAAAGCCATTGGTGAAATTGACATGGACAAATTTAACGTCAACGGGGGCTCGCTAGCATATGGCCACCCCTTCGCCGCTACCGGAGCCCGTTTGATTACACAAAGTATTCATGAGCTTAACCGTCGCGGCGGTGGCTTAGCCCTAACTACGGCGTGTGCTGCCGGTGGTTTAGGTGCGGCCTTTGTATTGGAGAGCGCATAATGACAACAGAATCCGTATTTAGTTTTGAGTTAAACGATGAACGCGTTGGCATCGTCACTATTGACGTGCCAGGCGAGAAAATGAACACCTTGCGCGCCAGTTTTGCTGAGCAGCTGCAAGACATTGTTCGCACCGCCAACGAAAATAACGTCAAAGGCTTGGTATTTACCAGCGCCAAGCCAGATAACTTCATTGCCGGCGCCGATATCAACATGCTTGATAACGCTCATTCACGTGAAGAAGCCTTAGCGCTATCGACCATGTGTCAGGAAGCGTTTTTTGAACTGGAAAAGCTGCCTTATCCCACCGTCGCGGCTATTCATGGTGCCGCCCTAGGCGGGGGCTTAGAGTTTGCCTTGGCATGTGATTATCGGGTGTGCAGCGACAGTGATATTACCAAAATGGGCTTGCCTGAAGTGCAGCTTGGCCTACTCCCAGGTGGCGGCGGCACACAGCGTTTACCTAAATTAGTGGGCTTGCAGAAAGCCTTAGAGTGGATGCTAACCGGCAAGCAAGTGCGTGCTAAGCAAGCGAAAAAAGCTGGCCTCGTCAATGATAGTGTCCCTCACAGTGTTTTACTTGAAGTGGCGTGTAAGTACGCACTTAAAGGCAAAGCGCGTGCAACTAAGCCGCCGTTGGATAAAGTATCGGCGTTGTTGGAGTCTAACCCATTTGGTCGCAACCTGATTTTCAAAAAAGCGGCTGAAAACGTCGCCAAAAAGACCGGTGGTCATTACCCTGCAACGGATAATATTATTAAGGCGGTGCGCGCCAGCGTTGAGCTAGATACCCTCAAAGCCTACAAAACCGAAGCCGACGGCTTTGCCGATTTAGTGATGAGTGATGTATCGAAATCGCTGCGCGGTATCTTCTTTGCTACCACGGAAATGAAAAAAGAGTGGCGCGCCGATGATGCTCCGAGCACCGATAAAGTAGCCGTGCTGGGCGGCGGCTTAATGGGAGCCGGTATCACGCATGTCAGTGCCATCAAAGCGGGCGTGCCGGTGCGTGTCAAAGACGTTGCCCATAAAGGCATTAGTGGGGCGATGAATTACAGCTACAAGCTATTAGAGAAAAAACGCAAGCGTCGTATTATCTCCAAAGCGCAGTTGCAAGAGCAGATGAGCCGTATTACCGGCACCACTGATTACAGTGGCTTTGCGCATGTAGATATGGTGATTGAAGCGGTATTTGAAGATCTCAAGCTGAAGCAATCAATGGTTGCCGATATTGAAAGCCATGGCCAAGCACACACTATTTTCGCTAGTAACACCTCGTCACTGCCCATTGCCCAAATTGCTGAGCAAGCGCAGCGCCCAGAGAATGTTATTGGCTTGCATTACTTCTCGCCGGTAGAAAAAATGCCGCTGGTGGAAATTATCCCCCATGCAGGCACCAGCGAGCAGACCATCGCCCGTACGGTGAGCTTTGCCCGTAAACAAGGCAAAACACCCATAGTGGTGAAGGATAAAGCCGGCTTCTTTGTAAACCGTATCTTGGCGCCTTATGTAAACGAAGCAGCCAACCTATTGCTAGCCGGTGAGCCAATCGAGAAAATCGACAAAGCCTTGGTTGAATTTGGCTTCCCAGTGGGGCCATTAGCCTTACTTGATGAAGTGGGCATCGATATCGGTTCTAAGATAGCGCCTATCTTGGAAAAAGAACTGGGTGAGCGTTTTAAAGCCCCTGATGCGTTTAGCCGCTTAATCGATAACAAGCGACTAGGACGCAAATCAGGCCGTGGTTTCTACGATTACTCGAAAAAGGACAAAAAGCCTGACGAGTCAGTGTACGAACTTCTTGGCGTGACTCCGGCTCCTAAGTTGAACAAAGAGCAAATAGCCGAGCGTTGTGTTATGCAAATGCTTAACGAAGCGGCGCGCTGTTTGGATGAGGGCATTGTTGCGAGCGCCCGTGATGGCGATATTGGTGCCATCTTCGGTATTGGCTTCCCACCTTTCCATGGCGGACCTTTCAGCTACATGGATAAGTTAGGGCTGAGCAATGTGTGCTCAACGCTATCGAGCTATGCCCAGCAAAACGAGGTGTTCACGCCAGCCCCCGCTTTGGTGGCAATGGCTGAAAAAGGGCAGCGTTTTTATGACCAAGACGCGGCGCCACAGGAGACGGTCGAGCAGGATACTGCAGAGCAGGGGACCGATGACCCCTCGACGCAACCATCTTGATGGCTCTGCCAATCGCCTAACACTTAGCGCTGGTTTTTAACTGGCGCTTTTTTATGCCACAGGCTTAGGCCGCGACGTGCTCAAAGGCGCTAAAAAGGCACTCTGGTTGCTGCTTAGGGTGATGAACTTACGACTTTGGTGTGGTTAATAACTGAGCGTAAAAATGCTAAACTGCGCGCCTACATTCAGTGGGGGTTGTATGTTGTTGTTAGTGAGTGTGTGTTTTGCTTTGTTGTTGTTTTTTGTGGCGTCGTTTAAAGGCATGCCAGCAAAACGCTGGGCGCTGGCGGGTGGCTTAATTGGCCCGGTCGCGTTAGCGCTGTTTAACGTGCATTATCGTCGTGCATTAATGCGCAGCGTTGCCCGCTGCGGTATCATCTGGCGACCTTAGTATCCTAGAGTCAAAACATTGCGTGAGCAGTACGAAAAGGGAATAGGCAAGGTTAATGCGTGTCACCCTGATATGCAACATATAACTTAGCGCTGAATAATAAGCAGCCGTGGTTCGTTTGCGAGGCTCGTTAGTGCCATAGGCTAATGGCACCATCCAACTTAG
The DNA here is from genome assembly GCF_008808095.1 of Pseudoalteromonas ruthenica. NCBI lineage: Bacteria > Pseudomonadati > Pseudomonadota > Gammaproteobacteria > Alteromonadales > Pseudoalteromonadaceae > Pseudoalteromonas > Pseudoalteromonas ruthenica. The sequence goes on from NZ_CP023396.1 coordinate 473,441, forward strand.
ACTATAAGCCTCGTTTCATAACGTTTTTCCCCAAACAATCATATCAATTCATCAGTGCCACAGAGTGAATTTGTTACCGCGAGTGATTGTCTTTGTACAACCAAATAGATCATCATTAAAACTGCTTGGGTGAGGGAACCACTGGGTTACTGTTTCCCCTAGCGAGAGCTACCCCTAACATGCAGGCATTTAGCCAAGGAGAGTATTATGTTAACTAAAAGTATGAATGAAGTATTGAAAGGGTTTTTTTGGGGGCTTGGTTTTGCTATTTCAGTTATAGGCTTGGCCAGTGTTTATAGCTTAACCATAGCCGCTTCTGTCGATATGGGTTTTAAGAAAAACGTACGTTTGCACGCTATGAGTTCGTTTGAAGACTTTGCATCTGACTATGAGCTGAGTTTATCGGAGATATTTAAGGAGAATGGCCGCGTTAAGATCACCGCCGAGCTCAGGAATATCTCTAACGATGAGTTGTATGCGATGGGGGTTGTTGCGTCCACCTTCGATTCCAACGGCCGATTTATTGGCAACTGTTCAGGTAAAGGCGCCGAGATAAGTTTGTCTCCCGGTGAGGTCAGTTACGTTGAAATCGACTGTAACTTGTTCAAGACTCAAAGTGAAAGAGTGCACTCTGCGAAGTTAACACTTAAGTGGATTTGATTGTCTCGCAGCCAACTGCTGGTAAGAGGTGTAGGCAGGCGCTTGTGCCTATCGCCTTGGTGAGTTACTGCGCTTGAGGGCCTTTGCCGGTCTTTTTGGAGATGGCAATGCGGCCCTTTTTATTCGTGGTAGTGGGCATTACTGCCGAAGTCTCTGCTCCTTTAGATTGAGACGCTGGTGGGAACTATATACGCGGGCTCTGTCATCGCCTTTGCTCACATAGGCGTCCATCTCAACGCTTATTAGCGCTGATGGGAACACCTCGAGAATCCCCAACTCACCCAAATTAGCGGATAGCAGTGCAGTTTTGCCAGTGGCAATGAGGCTGCTATCGACATCTCGCAAATCGCCATCGACATATAATTTAGCGCCGTGGAACCAGGAGTTAATGATTCTAATATGGTGCCCTTTGACGGTGAAGGTGAATTCTTTTTTCATTTCTAAAGTCCTTTTAACAGCGGCCTAAAATATTCTTGCTAAGCCTTCATTGATTCCGCGTCACACTGTGGTTATTGCACCAATGACAAGTGATGCTGATCTTGCGTTTTACTGCGTTCGCGCAATAAAAATGCTTCGAATTGCTCAGCTGAAAGCGGTTTGGCGTAGTAGTAGCCCTGCATTGTTTCGCAGCCCAACTGCTTTAATTGTTGCAGTTGCTTGGCTTCTTCAACGCCCTCAGCAACCACATGAAGGCCTAAGTTTTGCGCTATGGTAATAATCGAGTCGACCATGTTTTTACCTCGTTCATTAACCATATCAACAATAAAGGCGCGGTCAATTTTCAACGTGTGCAATGGGAAGCGCTTTAAATAGGCCAGCGATGAATAACCGGTACCGAAGTCGTCCATAGCGAGGTGAATCCCTTTCCCTACTAGGGCGTGCATAATCGCGATTGCTTGTTCTGGGCTGTCCATTACGGTGCCCTCGGTTATTTCCAGCTCAAGAGCACTGGCGGGAAGGTGGTATTGCTGTAGTAGGGCGTCGATACGATCGGTTAAATCAGGCAGTGCAAACTGTTTCGCCGATAAGTTTACAGCAACTCGCCCGGAAAATAGCTCGGCATCGCGCCAGCGCTTTACATCGCGACAGGCTTTTTTTAATACTACTTCACCAATCTCGATAATTTGTCCGGTTTCTTCGGCAATGGGAATAAACTGCCCAGGACTGATCAACCCTTTTTTCGGGGTTATAAAGCGCACCAGCGCCTCCATTCCGGCTAATTGGCCAGTGGCGATATCCATCTTCGGTTGGTAAAAAACCTCGAAATGATCGCGTTTAAGACCAAACCGCATTAAGTTCTCAATTTGCAGTCGTTTAACCGCTTGGTGGTTCATCGCATCATTAAAGAATAAGTAACGGTTCCCTTGCTGCTTAGCATGGTACATTGCGGTATCGGCGTTCTTTAATAGAATTTGTGGCGATACGCCATCCTCTGGGCTCAATACTATGCCAATAGAGGCGGTGATGGCGAGTTCATGGTTCATCATCCGAAATGGTGTTGCAATGGTTTGCAAAAAGTCGTTACTAATCGCGGTAATAGTATGAATGTCGTTGGTGCCGCGCATCACCAATGCAAACTCATCGCCGCCGAGGCGATAAAAAGTGTCTTGCGGGCGCTTACGCTCACTTAAACGCTGGGCTAATTTGATAAGCAGCTTATCGCCTAATTGATGGCCCAACGAATCATTAATCTTTTTAAAGTTATCCAAGTCCATCACCATCATGGCGTGATGGCTGTCTTGTTTCATTAAGGTATCGAGGTCGACAAAAAATTGGTTACGATTGGCAAGCCCAGTCAGGCTGTCTTGATTAGATAAATCATTGAGGGCTTGTTCAGTCTTTTTGCGCTCGCTTAAATCGGAGTAGACCATAATATAGTAGTCTACCTCGCCCTGTTGGTTAAGCACCGGGTCCACGCTCAGTTCCATGGCCAATCTTTTGCCATGTTGGCTGCGCACTGACACTTCACACTGAATATGGCTGTGCTTTAGCACTTGGCGCTTTAGTGTACTTATTTGCTTGGTATTCAAACCCGGAAGAGTAAAAGCCAAGCCTTGGTGCTTTTTCTGAGATAAGGAGAACAATTCGGTGAATGCAGGATTGGTATCAACTAGTTTGAATTCATGGTCATATATGGCCATCGCATCACTGAGATTCTCAACGCATTTAGCAAATAGGTCTAAGCGCTGCTCAGTGGTTTTGATATCGTCGATATCTTTCATTGTGCCACTCATACGCAGCGGTTGTAGTTGGGCGTCTTTTTCTACCACCTTTCCTCTATCTAGCATCCATCGCCACTGTCCCTGTTGGTCAAGCAATCGGTAGTTAGCTTCAAAAAACGCTGTTTTTTGTGCAAGGTGGGCGCGCAAGGCACTTTGAACGCGAGGTAAATCCTGTGGGTGTATTAGCGCTTGGTTCGGGGGAATGCAAAAACTTTGTGTGGTTGCACTGTGATTGGCATGTTCATCATTAACGCGTTTGACCTCACCGGTTTTTATATACCAATCCCAGAGGATGTCACCGCTGCCTTCTAAGGTCAGTTTTAGGTGTTGTTCTGAGCGTGCTAATTTCTTACGTGAGCGGCGCAACGAAATAACACTGAATGTCATAACGCATAGCAAGGCAAGAAGTAGTGATAAAACAACCGTGTGTAAAGGGGAGTCGAACAGCATGTACGCTTGCTCATGAGCAAACGAGCACCCACTGACAAGCAACAATCCGCTTATTATTAAGCCTTTTCTACAACCTGACCTAAACACACACTGTCATTCTAATTACTACAATCATGCTAGGTTAATTCAAGCCGTTGATTGAGTAAAGCATTATGCGTGTTCCAAGGCTTGTTGCGACTGTTTAACCCCGTCACTGAGCCATTCCATGCGAGCCCGCGAAGGAGAAAAAAGCTGCTGCATATAGTGTTGTACGTCTTCCAAGGAGATAGCATCAAGTGTCGTTAATAAGTTACTTTGCAGGCTAAAATCGACGCCCGGGTTACTAATTGCTAACCAGAAGCGTTGTGAACGCAAGCGCAGGTTTTTGTCCTTTTCGGCAATTTGCCGGTAGAGGCTGTGCTTGGCTTGTTGCCAGTGCGGCTCATCAATTTCAGCAAAGTCCTGAACATACTGCTTAATAAAGGCGCGATGATGAGAAAGTAACGTGTGCGCATCGACATTGGGTGATTGCACGTAAAATGCCAGTCCAGCGCGAGAATTAAACGGTGCATAGCCTGCACCGACCAAATAACCTAATTGCTGCTGTGTACGCAGTTGATGAAAATAGGGCTGATTAATCAGGTGGTTAACAACCATCATCAATACTTTTTCTTTTATATCTGCGGTCTCTGCTTGGTAGTAAATGACCATGGCATTGTCACTGCACTGCAGTTTTAGGTGATGAGTGTCGACTTGCGTAATTTCATTCAATGGGCGACTAATGCTGTCGATACTCGTGCGGGTACGTAAATGAGATTGCACCAAACGTAAGAAATCGTAGGCATCGGCTGGGCGCCAATTACCATGTAAAAACGCCTCTACATGCACGGATTCGAAAAACGCTTGGCGGAACTGTTTAAATTGCATGTAGCTGGTGCTTTTAAGTGCCTGAGCAAGCTCCGTCGGGGTGGGATTCCAAGGCATAATCTGCGCGCCGATACGGCTGAAAATCTCACTGACAGGCTTGTTTTGATTACTGCTTTGCCAGTGGCGCACTAGCTGTTTTTTGTACTCAGCAAAGCGCTTCGTGCAAATACCCGCATGAAACAGGGCTTGCAATAGACCCTGCACCAGTTCTAGTTGGCTTGATGACAAGCCGGCGGTGTGTAAAGTCAGCCCACCTTGATGCGATGAAATATGGTAATTCAGTCCAGCCAACTCAGCAGGGTAGAATTGCTCTGCCACACAATCAATAAACAGATCGGCAAATAAACGAGTCAGCGCCATGTGCTGCACGTCTTTGACCGCCAGCTCTGAGTCCAAAGCGAGATAAAAGTGACCCTTAGCAACTCGGTAGGTCGCATCTTGCTTAAACCAGAAGTTAAGTCCTGGATGAGTGGCGAGCTTTTGTGGTTTATTGCCTGGCGCCACTAATTCATGAAGCACGCAAGGACGCTGTAAATAGGGATTTGTGCTTGGCAGAGACATGGTATTGAGTGGCGTATCAATACTCTCCAGCGCGGTTAACCAATCTTTATCGAGGGCGTTGATGCGGTACGGCGTGTTATACCACTTTGTATAGCGACTTGGCTCGACGCCGGGGTGGATTAGCACCAGACGCATATTCTGGGGAGTCAGCCATTGCAGTACCTCAGCAAATTGCTGGCTGTTAAAGCCAGTCATCAGGTAGTCACCGTACAAATAATGCTCACTGGGGTAGTGGTGCATATTCACGCTGATACCGCTGACCCAATCGAGTAAGCGAACTCGCTCTTGGTTATCGAAGGCAATTTGCAACAACGTTTGCTTGTCACGATACAGCGGCGACAGCTTATCGTCGTGACATTTTATCAGCGCAATATAGGCGAACACCGTTTCAACGATGTCTTGGTAATACTCAATGCCCTCATCGGTGAGTGCGAGGCTGATATTAAAATCTTTAAAGTTACTGCCATTAATGCCTCCACCTGCGGATAACGCATTGATCCATCCTTGATTTTTTAGCAGTGAGTGCAAGGAACCCGGGCCTTCGTAGCCTAATAAGTGGGCCAAAAAGCTCACCGTTTTGTGTTTATAAAAGGCATCAATGCTGGGCATAGCAAAACTAATTATGAGCTTTTGTAAGTGCTTGTGCGGCTCAATATGCAGCTCAACCCCCAATTCCTGCTCTCGGTATAATGGCTCGGTGATCGCAGGTTTAGGTTGCTGGGTGCCAGAGATGGGGGTGAATAGCTCCAGAGCCCATTGCTTGAGCTCAGACAAAGAGTGAGGGCCGCTCAATACCAATGTCATCCACTGGGCTTGATAATGTTGCTTAAAGAAAGCCAGCAAATCATCGCGAATAGCGTTTTGCTCATCACTTAATGTGTTGCTGTTGCCCACAGAGAACTTGGCAAAAGGGTGTTTTGGGTTCACCGTTTCTTTGTGCGCCTGGTATATGCGCCGGCCATCGTCCTTTATTTTAAGTTTAAACTCGGCGTCAATGGCGTTACGTTCTTTATCGACCTCTTCGGCGTTAAATAACGGTGCATAAAAAAGCTGGCTGAAGCGTGTTAACGCTTGGTAGTAATGCTCGTTGGCGACATCAAAGTAGTAGCAACTGTGTTCGGTGCCAGTCCAAGCGTTACTGCTGCCACCATGATGACTGATAAAATCGTGGAATTCTCCGGAGGCAGGGAAATCTTTGGTACCGAGAAATAACATGTGCTCTGTGAAATGCGCTAACCCTTGTCGGTGCCAAGGATCATCAAAGTGCCCGGTATTCACTGTCAGTGCCGCAGCGGCTTTTTGGCTGTCTTGATCCTCAACCAACAACACCCTAAGACCATTGGGCAGTGTCAGCGGTTGGTAGAGTCTGTTATCATTGCGGCTGATATTCAAACAATGCTCCTGAAACTAGAGAAGTTGCAAGACGTTCAGGGCCAGCTGTTACGGCTTGGTGCCTACCCGAATATCGATGGTTAAGCTAGACTATAGCGAACATGCAACCAAGATGGCTAGCTTTTAGGTTAAAACTTTTTTGCTAATTAGTTGATTTCTTTGCAATGAAAACCATTTTAATCATGCGCCATGGGGAAGCTCAAGCGCTACAAGCGCAGGACCACTTGCGCGAACTGACTCAAAGAGGTCGGCAGCAAGCTGATCATGTAGGCCAATGGTTAGCACAAAGGTTTAATCCACAAGGCTTGTTAGTGAGCCCTTATGTGCGCGCTCAGCAGACTGCCGAGTGTGTCAAAGAACATTGCCGAGGTTTCACCTTGGAGCAAACGTGCGATGACATTATCCCCAGCGCTAATGCGAAAACCGCCGTTGACTACTTACAAGCACTCACCGAAGTTCATACTGAAATAGACACTTGGTTAGTGGTGGCACACATGCCAATCGTCAGTTACATGGTCGCGGAGTTCTGCCCTGAGCAAATGCCCATTTTCGCAACCTGTGGGGTGGCTCATATTGACTATGATCCGGCCACCATGAGAGCGCGCTGGCAGGCGTTATATAGCCCTAACTAGAGGTTAACCGCCGGCAATTTTAACTTTGAAGCCCTGAGCTTCAAGCAAACCTTTGAGCTTGTCGCGATCGTCGCCCTGAATCTCAATCACTCCCTCTTTAACGGCGCCGCCTTGGCCCATTTTTGACTTCAGGGTTTTTGCCAGTTTTTTCATATCATGCTCGTTTGGATCAATGCCTACAACGAGCATGACACCTTTACCTTTGCGTCCTTTGGTTTGACGCTCAATACGCAGTGCACCGTCTTTAAAAAGCTTAACATCCGGCTGTTCACTTTGTTTTTCAGGTCGAATGCGGCCAGAGTCGGTAGAGTAAACCAAGTTATTATCGCTCATGGGTTGCTCCAATTAATAAACATAAAGTGTCATCCTAACATATTTTGGTGTTGTCATTGCGAAATGGCTGGCAAGGTTTATATTTTAAACAGGTAGATTATCAGTGGCTTAGGAGCGGGTATGAGTTTACAACAGCATTATGTTGAGGAAAAACAAAAACTAGTGATAGTGATAAAGGAAAAGTTTGACTTTAATCTTGTGCAAGATTTTCGTACAGCTTATGCAGATGTTCATGCCGACACTAAGCACGTGGAAGTTGACTTGCGAGAAACCAGTTACATGGATAGCTCAGCGTTGGGTATGTTGCTCAATATGCATAAAGCTCTGAAGGGGCAGGTAGAGGGCATTACCATCAGCCATGCAAACCCGCAGTTAAAAAAGATTCTCCAAATTTCGCGTTTCGATAAGAAATTTACCATTGACTGAAAAGTACATTTCCTTTCCTTCACATGGGCTTAGCGAAGACTTGCCCTTAGTGCTCATTGTTGATGATGAGTCCATGAACCGGCGTATCCTGCGAGCGATGCTGGAGCGTGACAACTATCGCGTCATTGAAGCTGAAAATGGCATTCAGGCACTAGCGCAATGTCAGGCTCACGATGTTGATGTGGTACTGCTGGATATTCTTATGCCCGAAATGGATGGCTATGAAACCGCAGCGGAGCTTAAACGCACCAATACACGAGTTTATACCCCCATTATTTTTATTACCGCTTTGGAAGATAACCCTTCATTGGCAAGATGTTTGGACGTAGGCGGTGACGACTTTATGCCCAAACCGTTCGATTTACAGATACTGCGAGCCAAGTTACATGCACACCTGCGTATTCGCCATTTAGTCAGCGAGTCAAATAAGCAAACGGACGCGTTGACCTATTATCAAAATCAAACCGAACGCGAACACGAACTAGTCGAGCATATTTTCAATAATGCCCTGCAACATAAGGATAAACCCAAGGGGGTCGACTCACACTTGTCGCCCGCTTCTATGTTTAATGGCGACGTGTTTCTCAATGCCTTGGGGCCAAATGGCTCGCAATATTATCTATTAGGCGATTTCACTGGGCATGGGTTAGCCGCTGCCACCGGGGCGCTGCCAGTGGCGCGTATTTTCTACACTATGGTGGAAAAAAACTTGGCCGTAGGAGATATAGCCAGAGAGTTAAATGCCGCTTTATACGATTTGTTGCCGGCGCATATGTTTTGCGCTGCAACTATTTTCGAAATTAGTGCCAATGCACAAAGTGCGACGTTTTGGATGGGCGGCTTGCCCGATGGTTACCTTATTGACCATTCGGGCTACATGCTTAGTCAGCTCGAATCAAAACACATGGCATTGGGTATTTTGGATGATGAGGAGTTTGAGCGTGATGTGCGCCATGTCACGCTCAATGAATATAGCCGTATCGTGGTTTACACCGATGGCATCATTGAGGCCGAAAATGCACAACAGCACCAATTTGGCTACAGCGGTTTGCTACGTACCTTGGCGTCGCAAGCGATGATCCGTACTGACAACATCATTGCTGCTGTGCACTATTTTACCGGTAATGAAGATCAACAAGACGATTACAGTGTGGTGATTATCGACCCGCAACCTCAAGCGCCATTACAACCTATTAATCACACTATAAGTCCGCTCCCTATTGAGCTTGAGGTGGTGTTAAGTGCCGAGGAGTTAAAAACGGTGGACCCAGTGGCGCAATTGATGGACCTAGTTGGTCACTTGCCAGGGCTGAACACCCACAAATCGACACTGTTTATATTGTTATCAGAGGCTTATAACAACGCTCTAGAGCACGGTATTTTGGGGTTAGACTCTGCTTTAAAGGCCGATGACGACGGCTTCTTACAATACTACAGTGAGCGTGAGCAACGCCTAAGCGAACTCACCGAAGGTGAGATATGCCTGCGAGTTTGTTATCAGCCACAGCAACGAACATTGCTTTTTAGCGTTAAAGACTCGGGAGCTGGTTTTTCCCTCGAGCCAGCTGCAGGTAGCCAACTCCAACACAGCTATGGTCGTGGTATTGAGCTACTTAAAGAGCTGGCGGAAGATGTGGAATACAACCAAGCGGGAAATGAAATACGCATTCGCTACCATATCGACTAACCCTCTCATATTGCCTCCGAACCCTATTTTTGCCCTTAAATGACTGGCTTAGTGTCGAAGTGACGGTTTTGTATTGCACGGTAATAAAAAGGTGTGCTAGCATCCGGCTAAATGTTTAGATGTTTGGATGGCTAAATGCTTTTAAGCTACTTAGAAAATGCACAACTTAGCGCTGAGCCCAAGTTAGTGGCGAATAAACAACAGGCGCTACAGCAATACCTTAACAATGCGAGTGCCGATGTTCGTTGGCAATATCAAGTTCCGGAGTTGGGCGAGGGTGGGGCGTGTAGTTTATTTGGTCATCTGCAAGAGCAGCCCTTCGATTTACGCGAACATTTGCCCTCAAGCAGTGAAGCAAAGTTGAGAAAGCTTCAAGCGATTGTCGATTTTGTTGTTCAAGAAAGTGGCGTAGACTGGTTTGGTATTTATCAAAGTCAACATATTGAAGGTCAGCCACGGCTACTTAAGCTCGCTTATTACGGCGCACCTAGTCGTCCTCTTTTTCCTATTAACCCTGACTTTGCAACAACCAGCAATAATGTGCAGGTTGCACTCAGCGGGGTTGCTCGGGTGATAAATGATGTGGAAGACTATGTTGCCAACGGTGGCGAATACTATACATGTGACCCCAAAGTGAAAGCAGAAAGCTGCTTGCCGCTTTATGACGAGACAGGTAAAGTAGTGGGCATTATTGATGCTGAAGCATTTACCGACAAGTTTTTTACCCCTGATCAGGTTGCGTTGCTAATAGCTGCGTGTTTAGAGATTAGCAAGCACTTACCAACCAGCCGTCAGGACTAACCTAACCTGAGATAATAAAGAGAGTTCCATGTTCTCACAATTAAAACCTTTACCGACAGATCCAATTCTTGGGCTTATGGCTGCGTTTAAAGCCGACACCAATGACAAAAAAATTGACCTAGGTGTTGGCGTATACAAAGACGAGCAAGGGCAAACCCCTGTATTGAAGGCCGTTAAAAAGGCTGAAGAGTTTCGTCTCGCCAATGAAACCACTAAGTCATACATTGGGCTGGCCGGTAATTTGGAATATTGTCAGAAAATGGAGCAACTGCTACTTGGCGATGCTCACCCGGCTTTGCTAGCGGACCGTGTGCGTACAGCTCAGGCCCCAGGTGGCACGGGTTCGTTACGGGTGGCGGCAGAGTTCATTAAGCGTTGTAATGAGCAAGCCACGGTGTGGGTGACTACGCCAACATGGGCTAACCACATTAGCCTATTTGAAGCGGCTGGCCTGAATGTGAAAGAGTACCCTTACTATGACTATGATAACAAAGGTTTGTTATTTGATGACATGGTGAATACGCTCAGCCAAGTGCCTGCGGGTGATGTGGTGCTGTTACATGCATGTTGTCACAACCCAAGCGGCATGGACTTGAATTTTGCGCAGTGGCAAAAAGTAGCTGAAATCGCTAAAGTTCAAGGCTTTACAGTACTGGTTGATATCGCCTATCAAGGTTTTGGTACGAGTTTGGATGAGGATGCTGCGGGTTTGCGCCATTTGGCCTCGCAGGTAGATGAGCTAATCATTTGTTCGTCATGTTCGAAAAATTTCGGCTTATACCGTGAGCGTATTGGTGCGTGTTCGGTGATCTCAAAAGATCAAGCCACCGCTGATATTGCTAATTCAGTGATGCTCAGTGTGGTACGCAGTATTTACTCGATGCCGCCGGCACACGGTGCGGATATTGTTAATACTATTCTTAGTAGCGATGAGCTAACTGCGATGTGGCACCAAGAGCTTGATGACATGCGCTCTCGTATCAATGGTTTGCGTTCATTGCTTAAGGATAAGTTAAACGACAAATGCGAAGGCATGGACTTCTCATTTATTGAACGCCAGCACGGTATGTTCTCTTTCCTAGGGATTAACAAAGAACAGATCGAACGCCTACAAAAAGAGTACTCAATCTACATTGTCAGTTCTAGCCGTGTAAATGTGGCAGGGGTAAGCAAAGATAATATCGATTACTTTGCCGATGCCGTTGCAGCGGTTACTAAGTAACGCGAATGATAAAAAAAGCCAGCAATGCTGGCTTTTTTTATGTCTAAGAAATAGCTTTACGCTTCTTTGGCTTTGAGCTCAGTAACATTTTCCTTATCACTTGGCTCTTTGCTGGCTTTTTTTGTGACCTTTGCTGCAGGCTTAGTACCTTTAAGTACGTGCATAAAGTCGTCTTTTTGTTTTGCTATTTCCAGCGACAGGCTTTCTACTTGTTGCTCACTTAAGGGAACATCAACGCCGCCTAATAACTCTTCTAAGCTTTCGGCAATATCGAGCATCTTATCATAGGCATCGGCTTCTTTTTTGCTAGTAAAGGTCATGCGCTCGACTCCGTCTCGTTCTACAACGTATTTAGTTACAACAGCCATGGCTTCTCCTCAAGGGTACTGTTTTTTTATACAGTAAGGGTAGTGGTTGGCGATTCGCCCGTCAAGGGTTTTAATCATTCCTTTTAAAGGGTTAAGCATTTTTACCACAAAAAAGCACGACTTTATCGTTAGTTTTATTTGACACATCTCAGTAATTATTCTTTATTTAATTTTGAAGTAACAAGGATTTTTACTTTAACTTCTAAGGAGAGAAGCATGAAGCTACTAACCGCACTCTACACCACCTGTGCGCTTGTACTTACCCCAGCAGTGGTCGCTGCTGAGGCACCTCAACAAGCGAGTGAGCAGGTAACCCCAGCCAAACTTGATATTAACCAAGCATCCAAAGAACAGCTACAATCGCTGCCGGGCATTGGCCCCACTAAAGCAGCCGCCATCATCGAATATCGTCAGGTGCAAGGCAATTTCCGTAGTGTTGATGAGCTAGACGCTGTGCCAGGTATTGGTGCAAGTACGTTGGCGCAAATTCGGGAATTGGTGAAGGTAAGATAGTGGCAAAGTATTGCTGATAAACCAAAGGGCAACGTTTAGTTGCCCTTTTTATGTGCGGCGATGGCTTCTTCAAGGTGAAACAGCGCGAATGCGTGGCGCACTGGGAGCACAATAATAGGATAGGCGATGCCGGCTAAGAGCAGCCATGGCAACATGTGCCAGCCTTCAAAGCGCACCAGCAGCAGAAATAGTGGGGTGATCAGCAACAGTTTAATAATATTGAGCATGACTCGGCGCTGCGCTGATAGCCTGTTTAATGAATCCGTTACTATAGCAAGTCGCTCATTGTGACTGAGCGACTTGAGTTTCGGAATTTGACTGGGAAGAAAGTAAATCATGAAACCTTAGGTTTATAAAAAAAGCTGCTTAAGGTAATGATAATTGCAACGACTGCCATCACCGCAAAGATCACTTGCATCCACCCAGGCATTGATAACCCCATAAATTGCCAATCAATGTTGCCACAATCACCGGTAGCAGCAAAAAAGCTCGGCAGCCACTCGTGTAAAGGCATAAAGCTTGGGAAGTTAGGTTCAAACTCGCATACGAAGGCAAAGGGATCTGTGGTGGTTTGCATCATGATATGTTCTTTGGCGAGCAAGAAACCCCAAACACTGGCAACCAGCCAACTCGCCAGCGCCACTAGGCGTAAATACATATTTTGTGGATTAATACAGCCTAGTAAGGCCGCAAATAGCACACCCAAGACTGCTGTACGCTGATAAATGCACATAATGCATGGCGCTAAGTCCATGGCATATTGGAAATACAAAGCAGTTGCTTCGAATACGGTGGCAATCACCGCTAACAGTACCCAAGGCGCACGTTGGTGCGATAGCTTACCTAACCAGCTCATAGTTAACTCACATCGTTATTGATGGGCTGATTATGCCACGCCCTCGGCGCTATGCAAGCGTCTTTGCGGGCGTAAAGGTAAGCTCATTGGCGTGCCTAAGCACTTAATTTAGCGCCATTTGTGTACAAGCTAGCGTTGTTAAGTGAACAAAAAAGCTAATGAATCACTCAAAGCGGTAGGCTGGCTTCCGTTTTTGCTTATGAATCAGTGAAAATGAACAAAAAAATTATTTATTGAATTGATCGAAGAGCTATACACAGTGCGGAGCTAATGCCGATATTGAACGAATCAAAGTCTCGGCTTTCGACTAAATAAGTCCTTAATCTCTGGAAAGTACTTACAGGAGAGCATAGTATTCTCAGCATCAATTAGTGTTATATTCGATTTGCAAGTGAATGTAATAAGGAGGTTGTATGCGGGGAATTATATCTAGGTGAGCATGAATAGAATCGCAACGTTAGTTGGGTCACTTCGAAAAGCTTATCCGGAAATAGAATCTTGTAAATTCGAACTAATTTTTTCTTTCCCTACTGAAGAAGCGGCCAAAGAGTATTTCAGAAAAACCTATCACTGGGAACATCATGATGGGATGATTAAATATCAACTTAACGGTGAATGTTTCTCGGGCTTTAAGACTGAAATAGAATTAAATACCAACTATATTAAACACTTAACGGGCTGTTATGTAGATTTGGCATCAGAAACCCAAGGTAGCCTTCACCGTTGGAAGCTATGGATTTGAGCCTTAATAAGAACGAGCACCAAATGGAAATCAAAGTAAGGAAAACTAAAACAACTGACAGTGGCACATTGTGTATGCTGTGGCAGTTTTACCAATATCACCAAAGTTCATTTGATCAAGAGGATGTAGGTACTGACGGGCGCTTTGATATTGATGAACAATACCTCAATTCCGTTGTTTGCGGTGAACAAGAGTGTGCCGCTTATCTAATTTTTGTTTCTGACCAGATTGCAGGCTTTGCCACTGTTGAGACGACCGAGATTCGGGGTAAAGAAATGCCGGAATTGGCTGATATATTTATCCTCCCTAAATATCGAAAGCAAGGTGTCGGGAAATTTGTCGTTCAACACTTGATGCAAGCTGTGAGCAAACAATGGCATGTAGCAGTTTATATAAACGACGGCTTGGCGTCGAAGTTTTGGAGTAACTTGTTTACTCAATTAAATGTGGCTCTTGTTGAGAGAGTGGAGCCTGCTGAAACAGAAGGCTTTCACGAGTTTGTCATTACCAATGCCTAACAGAATAAATACGTGAACGACGTTGTAAGCTTGGCTGACACTCGCTTCTCGTTCAAGCTTAAAACGGCTCGTATCATGGAGCAGAACACACAAGGAAAGTTATGATTAGAACTATCTTGATAATATCGGGGGCTTTTTTTGCCAACGTTTCTATTGGCAAAGAAATTAAAGATATATATGAGCTCACAAAACGTTTGGACGATGGTGTACCGCAAATTTTAGAAAAGCACAAAGCTCCCGGCGTTGCTCTGGCATTCGTTAATGGAAGTAGAGTTGTGGGCTTTCGTTCCTATGGTTTTGCTGACGTTGCGGCTAAAACTGAAATTACTCAAAGGACTTTGTTCAATATAGGCTCTATTTCTAAGCTGGTAACTGCTTGGGGAGCAATGCAATTAGTCGCTCAAGGCAAAGTGGATCTCGATACACCAATTAATCAATATCTTAAACGCTGGCAAATTCCCCAATCTGATTTTGATGTAAAAAAAGTCACACTAAGAAATATTCTGTCCCACACTTCCGGCCTGTCTTTGGGACCTTATACAGGGTGGGAGTCTCGCGACAAGTTATCCTCTATTGTCGACTCACTAAATGGTAATAACAACGGCGCTGGACCCGTTGAACTTATCCATGCGCCAAATACAAAGTGGTCTTATTCCGGTGGTGGATATTCAGTGGTACAACTGTTAATTGAAGATGTATCCGGCATGACATTTGAAGCTTATATGCAGAAAAATGTATTCGAACCTCTGAATATGAAGGATTCTACGTTCAATATTACTGAGATAGTAATGAGTAAGTCGGCAACACCTTATGATGATACCGGTAAAGTCACGGGTATGGTGTACTTCAATGAACAAGCAGCGGCGGGCTTACAAACAACGGCTGTAGATTTAGCTCGCTTCAATATGGCAGTTTTGCGTAATAGCGATGGACATTATAACGGTTCAATTTTGTTGCCAGAAAAGCTCATAGATCTAATGATTAAGCCAGCTCCAAATACTAACGGGCGCTGGAGCATGAGCTATGTTGTGGACACAGAAAACAACAGTCTCGGATTTGCTGGATTTAATCGAGGTTGGGTCTCTCTATCACGTTCTGTCACAGACCTAAATTTTGGTTACGTGATATTAAATAATAGTAGTATCGGTGCTGTGAACAATGAAATTGATAGCCTCATACTTTCTACCGTTAAACAAGAGCACAATTAAATTACATAAAAAACACTTTCAGTGGATAGGCTGCGGTGCCTGCATGTTATGTGTCGAGGAAGCTATGAAGCCCAAGAAGCCAACAATCATGGGAATGGCAGAGTTTGAGCCATCAGCGAGGTGTCCTAATTGTACATTGATAATGTATTTGGGAAACAAATGTCCGCATTATGATTATTTACTGAGCCAGTCAGAACAAAGAGCTCAAAATTTGTTTTGGAGAAAGTCTAGAAACACAGGTTATGTGTATGGCTTTATGTTTTTCATTATTTTCCTATTTATACTGTCTTGGTTGCTTAGCATGTAGCCTCAATCAAAGGTGTCTAAGTTTTATGCGGAGCTGTAAATTTAGCCAACTATGTTTAGTCGATTATAAAGGTGCTTGAAAAACCAAGGTTCAATATATGTTCTGGAGAAGTTTGTTAATTGGGTTAACAACAGTGTTTGCTTGGCTACCTGCATCATTTCTTATGATATTTGCGCTAATCGGCTTGTTTGGTGGCGTTGCAAATATTTTCACTATGCCGATTGGTTTCAGCTTACAATGGATTCTTTGTTCCTTGGGTGGAATACTTGGCTATGTAGTATTAACCTCTGTGAGTTGGGGTTTCAAGCTCAAGCATAAAGTTCGATTGTTATTTCTTATTTTTGGCTTTTTGTCTCTAATATTCACTCATTCCTCAGTCATTGACCTTGATGGTGACTTATTCAAATTAGGTGATGGTTGGGTTGAGCTCTATATGCTTTTATGCCCAGCTATATTTTTAGCTGTTCACATAGTCTTGCACTTGTTTTGGATGTCGCAAGACAATTTAGCAAGTGCATAATCTATTAATGGGAGTTAAACCCTTGACTAGCGTTTGTCTTTCGCTCGTTTTAATCATGTGCATGCAGCTATGAACGGGCGTTACTTTCACAGGGGATGATATGGAAATCGAAGACTTAATAAGCATTTTACAATCTGGCAACGAACGTGAGATATCGGATATTTCATATAGCCTGATGAATGTGTCAGACAATACCTTTTTACAAAATCTCGCGGGCAGCCTTGAGTTAATAACGCCATTGTCTAGTTCTTCTTATTGGTCCTCTCAAGGAAATAAGCACCGCGTGCGTGTATCAATAGATAGAATTACAACGTTTCTCGAGGCTGTGAGAACAACGGGCTGCAGGTGCGCGAAATACCTCCAGCTACCTTACTTTGCCCACAGTGAAGCGGATAAAGGCATGATAGAGATAATATTAAATGAGGCAGACCCACAAACGAGGAAGTCGAAAATCACCTGTCAATGTACAGCTTGTGCTCAATACTATGTTGCGCATGAGTTCGACGCGGGATTTGGGCGCAGAGCTCAGTGGGAAAAGCTCGCAAAACCATGAAAAAGATGCCTTCTACTGTTATTCCAATTTAAGAATCGGCTCGGTTACGGTAGGGTTGTTTTTGAGAATTCATCACGCAAAGAGGAATACTTACTTGGAAACGGATCTTCAACAAAAATTGACAAATATTTTTAGCACCCGGCTGTTCAAATTTAACGGGCTTCCCGAAAAAGTAATATCAGAGCTTAATGCATTAATGCTTGAATATGGCGCAGAGCAATTACTGTTAGCCTGCCAAGCATTGCGACCTAAATTTGAACAAAACGCCGACTTCACACGCGGAAGTAGAGGAAAGTCTGGATTAGGTGGTGAGTTTTATATGGCCGCTGCAATGGAGCTCAAATACCTTCAGGAAGCCATGGTTTATATAAGAAGCAAAACCACCGGGGCATCATAACCATGTAGTGTGGTGCTCTGCTATAAGGCTGGAGCATAAGCCAATTAGTTATGCAATGAAGAAAAGTAAGGGATGACTATGAATGAACACTTGGATAAGAAGTTATTAGGATTTATTGAAACGTATAACAAGCTATTATCAACTTTTGACTATGGAGTAGGTGAGTTTCAAAGAGATATTGCCTTAGGAATGATTTATGTTTTGGTCGACGCTCAGGCTGCTTGTTGGAACTCTCTAGAGGAGTTAAAGCTGCAGCTCGCAATCAATGCGTTCAACTCTGATGAAATGCTTAAAAACATTAGAGACGATGTGTCGGACAACACTTCTCTGAGTTTTAATTATTGCTATTCCCCAATTGCTATGAAGGCGTTTGCAGAATTAGGTTACCTAAATCTTTCCACGCTTATTTATATACGAGATCGGTTGGCTCATGAAGTTCATAAGCACAGGAATGCTAGCCCAATGGCGGCCTGTATGCTTAACGTTCAGGGTGATTCTATGAATTGCAGCATTCTTAATGACTGCATTGAAATTATGGAGAAAAGAGTTAACGGAGCGAATGCATAAATAGTGCTTGCCATCAAAGTAGATTCAAGTATGGCCGCATCCATATTATTTATTAACTGCGTGGAAGGTGATATTCGCGCTCAAAGCAAGTCTAAAAATTGAAGCAGCGGTATGTTGGTGGCGAATATGGTGACTTTGAAAATATGCAAACACTGTGTATTAAAACAGTTTCAGCGCAGTCGCTCACATAGTCAAGGAAACGGCCCAATTGCAAGCTTTTGTCGCAAGATAAAAACGAGAAATTGCTATTTTTAATAATACTAGCAATGAGTTAACTAGTCTGTTAAGAATATATCATTCAGAAAAGTGAGCGGCAGCTTAGTAGAAAAACGCGCGATTCGCTCGCTATAAACATGTTATAAACCTAAGGGAAGTAATGGTATTTATCATCCTGTTTGGGGTAGTAGCGATTAGCTTTATTGTGTTTAGCATTCAGATGGAAGCATACAAAGAAGCTGCGCATAAAGGTACAGAAGAACGGAAAAATAGGCTAGTTGAATACCTAAGCTACCAAGATCAGTATTGGGGTATGTTGTTTGGTAACCCTAAAAATTTCCCCCTGTACCATGAAGGTTTAGACAGTCATATTAAAAGGGTACGTATTTCATTGTTCGTAGCATCAGGATCGTTTTTTGGCTTATTCATATATATCATTGTTGCAAACGGCTTATAACAAGTTGCTAAAAAGGACGCAAAACGCTCGGCTTGCGTTCATTCGTCGCTAATTACAGCCAAGCATTTTTGCGCCCATTAGTAAGGCGTTAAGAGGCAAGAATAGTTGGTGCAACAATCACAGATTATGGAAGATAAGATTATTTCAGCAGTGAAAACTTTTGCTACCTCGATAAATTCAGGTGGCAAAGTAGTCGCTGATATGTCTGAACTAATTGAAGTTACTTCTCAGTTGCCTCTTTCTAGTTTTGACTACTGGGAGCGAATTATTCGTTCAGAATTTTCTATAGCTATGAGGGAGTCTATTCCCCCTAAATGGAAGGTGTGGTCAAAACCCAAGGAATTGGTAACTTGGCTTGATCTTATTAGCTGGGATGGTTACAAACGAGAAAAAGCACTTCGAGCACTATCTGGGTCTGCGCCAAATACATTCTTTTTTTCTCTTGCCGTTCGTAGACTCAACGATTGGGTTCCCCAAGTTCGTAAAGCAGCGAGGGAAACGCTGCCAGAGATATCGAGGTCGACTAATCCTGAATGTGTAGTAGAGGCATTATGCGTCGCGCTCTCCAATTGGAACTCTTGGGGTAGAATAGAAGAAGCAGATGAAGAGGTTCTTTTTAAAATCATTTCTGAAAAGGAGATAGCAAAGTCTCTGCGGTCTAAGTTGGTTTTTTCTACTTCAGGACCTATGCCATCACTCTTTTCACAGCTTGGCCGCACTCCGATACTCGATGGGAAAATTGAAGAAATAGCTAAATCCGCGATTCAGCCTTCGGTTCGAGCTGAGGCATACCGCAGCTTATTTGAAGGGCGGATTACTTGGATCGAAGGCCGAAAATGGGTGTGGATTGATATAAGGTACTGCGAAGGCAGGCTAAAGCCTATCGTTGGTGAGCGGAAATTAGAAGTTGAAACTCCACTACTAGATTTACTAGAAAGATCATCTGAAGATCGTTCATCTATTGTTAGGCGCGTTTCAGCGGAGATTTTAATAAGAGAGTTGGGCAATCCGGGTATTAAAGCCAGAGAATTTGCCGAACGCTTTGCTTCAGATAGCTCACTCGCTGTATCTGAAAGGGGTGAGTATGTATTAAAAAAATTAGATGAGGCAGAGCGTGACAATGGCTCTTAACAAGTGCATGTTGTTGGACTGGTTTTCCGCTGCGGCTCCAAACCAGCCGCAAGTGCGGGCGTTACCAAATAAATACTCTAACTGGTTTCTGTCCAAAAACGAGTTAGATTCAATGTCCGTTCTTATGGCTCTATTTAATCTTTGCTGGAGTAGCTCAAAGGTTCAAATTGATACACAAGTAGCTATCAAACTTAGCGAAGCCTACTTGTTGAGGTAGAGCAAGGTATAGTGGTCTAACTATAAATTGATTTACTTCTTGCCTCTCCCCCCACCCTGAAACAATGAGGCTTAAAAGCTTATTGCTAAATTTGTCACTTAAGCTTCAAAGATAAATGGGTCTTCGCTAATCAAGCCCTCTTCATAGGAGTGGTTAGAGTCTCACACCGTGTAACAATCCCACCTTTGCTGTGTATGACCAAAACTGTGACTGGGCGAGTGTGCTTGTTAGTTGCTTCGCATCTGGTACAATCAGTATGTTAAGATCAATAATAATATTTTTAGTAGTGAAGTGGACGTTAGATGAGAATATTCAAAGCCAAAAGCCCAGCTGGATTTGCTGAGGAGTACATAGTTGAGTCCATCTGGAACGGCGAGTTTCCGCCTGGCTCAATTCTTCCAGCTGAGCGTGAGCTATCGGAACTGATTGGCGTCACTCGCACTACCTTGCGTGAGGTATTACAACGCCTAGCCCGCGATGGCTGGCTGACTATTCAACACGGTAAGCCGACGCGCGTGAACAACTTTTGGGAAACCTCAGGGTTGAACATTCTTGAGACCTTGGCCCGTCTTGATGAAGACAAAATGCCAGAGCTGACCGACCAGCTGCTTTCTGCACGTACGAACATCAGCGCCATTTACATGCGCGCAGCGATTAAGATAGACCCTGAACGTGTAAAAGAAATTGTTGCAGATAGAGAAACTGTAGAAGACACAGCGCAGGCCTTCGCCGATTATGATTACCTTGTCCATCACCAGTTAGCTGGGGCAGGGAACAATAAAATCTATGTATTGATTTTAAATGGCTTTAAAGGTTTTTACTCTAAAATTGGCTGCCACTATTTCTCTGACCCGCGTACTCGAGAGCTGGCGCGTCAGTTCTATTCAGACCTAGCCAAGCTTGCCGAGCAGCAAGACCACGATGGCGCAATCGCCCTGATGCGTCGCTACGGCCATAAGAGTGGCCAAATATGGCAAGAGATTCGTGGCAATATGCCCGAAGATATTATGGATTAAATAGCTTAAAAGCCCGCACTAGCGGGCTTTTTTGTGCCCAGCGCAAAGGCGTTGGTGTCAATCAGTTTTATCGATGATAGCTATCGCTAAATGCGATTGTTCTTTTGCGCACAGGGTCAGTACCATATTGCGCAGAATTAGGTGCAACGTGAATTTTGCGTGATGGGGTTGGTTTTTGCTTTTTCGTCACTATATTTAGTTGCACATACATAAAATGCTTTGACGCATTTGCCGTCAGAGCCACTGTGTTAACGATAAACTCAAACTATTGGAGATTACAATGGGTGTATTAGTAGGCCGCAAGGCACCAGATTTCACAGCAGCTGCAGTGCTAGGTAACGGCGAGATCGTTGAAGACTACAACCTACACGAAAAAATCAAAGGAAAGAAAGCGGTTATCTTTTTCTACCCACTTGATTTCACATTCGTTTGTCCTTCTGAACTTATTGCTTTCGACAAGCGCTATGAAGAGTTCCAAAAGCGTGGTGTTGAAGTAATCGGTGTTTCTATCGATTCACAGTTCTCACACAACGCATGGCGTAACACTGCTGTTGCTGACGGCGGTATCGGTAAAGTTAAATATGACCTTGTTGCTGACGTGAAGCACGAAATCTGTCAAGCGTTCGACGTAGAGCACCCTGAAGCGGGCGTTGCTTTCCGTGGTTCTTTCCTAATCGACGAGGAAGGCACAGTACGTCACCAAGTAGTTAACGACCTACCTCTAGGCCGTAACATTGACGAGATGCTGCGCATGGTTGACGCTCTAGCGTTCCACAGCGAGCACGGTGAAGTATGTCCAGCTGGTTGGACTGAAGGTAAAAAAGGTATGGACGCAAGCCCTGAAGGTGTTGCTAAGTTCCTATCTGAAAACGAAGGCGACCTATAGGTCGACCCCAGGTTTCAAGAAAAACCGCGCTTTAGCGCGGTTTTTTTATGCCTGAAAACAGCTGTAAGCCTGTACTACAATAACTAAAATCGGTACCTTCATCATAACTTCATTCTTCTCAACTAAGATTTTAGTTTTTATAACAAGGATATGTGACATGCGCGCAGTATTTTCTATGATGCTCATTCTGTTTTGTAGTGGGGCGGCTTACGGCCAATCGGCTACTCAAAATCCCGCCACGGTGATCATTTCCATCGATGGTTTTCGTCATGACTACATTGAGCATTTCGATACTCCGGCGCTAGCTAAATTAAGCCGTCAAGGAGTGCGGGCGCTGCGCATGAAAACGGTTTATCCGAGTAAAACTTTCCCCAACCACATCAGCATCGCCACAGGTCTGCTGCCCAGTCACCATGGTATCGTGGGTAATCGTTTTTGTGATAAACAGCGGCAACAGTGCTATGCCATGGGCAAAGGGCAGGCCGATACCAGCTGGGTGTCGGGTACGCCACTATGGAATTTAGCTGAGCTACAAGGGGTGAAAGCCGCTACCTATTACTGGCCAGAATCGGATGCGCGTTTCAATGGCCGCACTGCGTCTTACTTTTATCCGTATTCTAGCCACGGCAAGCAGTCCCATCGCGTAGAGCAAATCATTCAATGGCTTAAGTTACCCAAGCAGCAGCGCCCCAAACTCATTATGAGCTACTTTTCTGAGGTTGACAGCCTCGGCCACAAATATGGGCCGAACGCGCCGCAAACCAAGGCAGGAGCTTTAGGAATCGATCGCCTTATTGGTGAGCTGTGGCGCAGAATAAATACCGAGTTAGACACCAAGGTGAACCTGATTGTGGTCTCTGATCATGGCATGAGCGAAGTAAACCCCGATGCCGGCATTCCTTTAGCATCGCTCAACATCGATGATGGGTTTAAAGTGATTAACTCTGGCACCCGGGTGGCTATTTATCAACATAAGGCGTCTACGCGTGCTTTACAGGCACTGCGAGAGCGACTGCACAAGCAGGCGGCGGATCAATACCAGGTGATGAGTAAGGAGCAACTGGCTCAGTATGGTGTCACTATGGGGCCGAGACAGGCTGATATTGTGCTGCAAACGCGCCCACCGGTGGTTTTTACGCAGCCAGATCATCACTATCTGGGCACCCATGGTTTTATCGATGATGACAATATGGACGCTGTGTTCTTAGCCGTGGGTCCAAGTTTCCACCAAGGAAAAACGCTGGCGCAGGTGCGTAATCTTGATATTTACCCTATGGTGGCACATATCCTCGGCTTAGAGATACTGACCCCCATCGACAGTGACGGTGCTACCTTGTGGCCAGCCTTGTTGTCACCGCCAAAGCGCGAATCGGCAACGCGCAGCAACTAGGGGTTGTTGCTAGGCTGAAATCCAGACACAAAAAAACCGCCATAACGGCGGTTTTTTATGTCATTGAAGGCTTATTGAAAGCTCACTGCTTTGCGCTCTTTACGCTGGCCACGGCCTTTAGCGTTAGGGTCGCGGAAACTGCGCTTTTTGCCTTCACCTCGTGGTTCACGTGCCTCACGTGGTGCACGTGCTTCGCTTTGGCTAAGTGTCAGCTTCATAGGACGCTTGCAGATATACACTTTTTGGAAGTGCGCCAGCTTGTCCTCAGGCATACCCTTTGGTAGCTCAACGGTACTGTGAGCGTCATATAAACGAATGTCGCCAATAAACTTGCTGGAGATATCCGCTTCATTAGCAATGGCACCGACGATATTTTTAACTTGTACACCGTGCTCGCGACCCACCTCAATACGGTACGTATCCATTGGTGTGTTAGCATCACGACGCTCGCGGCGAGGTTTTTCACCGTCGCGACGACGATCGCCTTTGCGCTCACTGCGTTCACCACGCTCTGGACGTTCCTTCGCTTTGATTTCCTCGACCTTCAACGGCGACTGTTGCTGTGCCAGATAAAGTAGCGCGGCGGCTAAGTCACCTTGGCTCAATTGCAACTTGTTACCTAGGGTATTGGCTACTTGCGCAAAGAACTCACTGTCTTTGTGCTCTAGCGCAGCAGCCACTTTCTTCTCTAGACCATCAATACGCTTTTGCTCAACGACTTTAGCGCTCGGCAGTTCTACCTGAGCGATGTCGCTTTTGGTGTGGCGCATAATGTTCTTAAGTAGGTAACGCTCATTGCCCTTAACGAACAAAATAGCTTTACCTTGACGACCTGCACGGCCAGTACGGCCGATACGGTGTACATAGGCTTCGCTGTCTTGTGGGATATCATAGTTAACCACTAGGCTGATGCGTTCAACATCTAGGCCTCGTGCTGCCACGTCGGTGGCAATAACAATATCAAGTAAACCATTTTTAAGGCGGTCAACGGTGCGCTCACGCGCCTGCTGGTTCATATCACCGTTTAATGGTGCGGCAGAGAAGCCTTCGCGCTCGAGGAGCTCAGCCAACTGCACGGTGTCGTTACGAGTACGCACAAATACAATGGCAGCATCAAAGTCTTCGGCTTCTAAAAAGCGCACAATGGCTTTGTTTTTGTGTACACGCGCTTGCCAGTACACTTGCTCGATAGTGGATACTGTGCTGTTGCGTGGCGTAATACGCACTTGCTCTGCGTCTTGCAAATAGGTTTTGCAAATAGACTGAATCTGTTTTGGCATGGTCGCCGAGAACAAACAAGTTTGCTTGTCTTCTGGTGTTTGCGCCATGATGCTTTCCACATCATCGATAAAGCCCATGCGTAGCATTTCGTCGGCTTCATCCAATACCAATGCACTTAAGCGTGATAGGTCGATAGATTTACGACTGATGTGATCAAGTAGACGACCCGGAGTCGCGACAATGATTTGCGCACCGCGACGTAGGGCGCTGAGCTGAATACCGTAGCTTTGGCCGCCGTAAAGCGCGAGTACTTCTACGCCCTTAGTAAATTTTGCGTATTGCTCGAATGCTTCTGCAACCTGGATTGCGAGTTCACGGGTGGGAGTAAGCACAAGCACTTGCGGATATTTCGCATCCGCATCCAAGTTATTCAACAATGGTAAGGCAAAGGCGGCGGTTTTACCCGTGCCTGTTTGTGCCATTCCCAATACGTCCTTTTTGTCGAGTAAAAGAGGAATACATTGAGCTTGGATCTCGGAAGGAGTCTCATAACCCAATTCGCTCACTGCTTTTAAAGTAGCAGGAGAAAGGTGTAACGACTCAAAGGTGACTGGTTCTGACATTAAAACGCCTCAGGGAATTCAAAGAGGCGCGCATTGTACAGGAATGAAGCAGTAATTGCTTGTATAAATTACAACTATTTCCTATGTGCTTGGTTTTGTATGAAATTTAACCAGTGGTGTTCGTTGCACTTAGATTTAGTCACGGAGAAATCACGTAAATTTAACGGTTTAACGCGTGTGTACTCAGCCTGTTTTGTTGCTATAAATGCATTAAAAACTGACGGGCCAAAGAGAGTTTGTCAGCTCGAAAATGGCGCACAGGGGGCAAAAAAAAAGCCGAGTATGATCCCGGCTTTTTTATCGTATTAGTCTTGGTATAGACCTAAATTTTCTTTCGCGTAAGCTTCGAACTCAGTAAACCCACCAATGTGCGCCTGATCGATAAAGATCTGCGGCACTGTTTCACATGGTTTGCCGGCTGATTTTTCTAAATCCGCTTTGCTGATCCCTTCTTTAACGATATCGATATAGCGGTATTTGAAATCATCGCGGCTTTGCGTCAGTTGCTCGGCAACATCTTTTGCGCGTACGCAGAAAGGGCACCCTTCACGGCCAAAAATAACAGTTAGCATAATTCTCTCCAGTGCAGTTGAAAACGTTAGGTTTGCAGTGTAGCGAGGTTCGTCGCCGGGGTAAAATAAGCAAAAACGATTTCTATATTCGCTAAAAGCGATTAACTACGATAAACGGTTTTAATTAGGTGGTAACCAAACTTGGTTTTCACCGGCCCGTGTACTTCCAATAGCGGCTTTTTAAACACCACATCGTCAAAGGCTTTGACCATAGTGCCGCGCTGAAATTCACCCAAATCGCCGCCACGTTTCTTTGATGGACAGGTGGAGTATTGTTTCGCGAGTTTATTAAAGTCGCCGCCTTTGTCTAACTTGGCTTTGATAGCCAAGCACTCTTCTTTGCTCTTCACTAATATGTGATATGCACACGCTTTTGCCATAACTGCGTCCTAAAATGAATATCGATAAGGGGTGACCACGTCGAGCACCTTTTGCTTTTCGCCCATGCCGCCAATGCGATAGGCGGTGCCTTGGTGACTCAGTAAACCCCGGTGGTCCATGGTGCCCTGTTGGGCATGCTCTAAACGTTGCCAACGATTAGAATCAGTATCGAAACGCCATACCTGATTTGACGGCGAACTGGGTTTACCATTATAGCCGATACCGTTGTAGTTATAAGGGTTAGGGGAGCCCGCCATAAACACCAGCTGGCCATTGATTGTTCCCGCTGCCATACGATAATGACTCTTGCCGGTGGGGTGGCTAATCATACGCCAATCAATTTTTGTTGGCTTGTCGGGGTGGATGATCCCTTTAAAACATTGGGCTTTGCCATCGAAGCCTCGGCGTTTATCAATATAAGCAACGGTTTTTACGCCATCACACACCACCATGATATTACCTTTAATTGCACCGGCGTGACCAAATACCGGCTCGCCTAAAAATGGCGACGCTTGTTGCCAAGCATTATTAGCAATGTCATAGACTTGTACTAAGTTCACGTTGCCATCATTGTGCCAGCCACTGATCAAGTAGATAAACTTGTCTTGGTAATTCAACGCAACGCTATCATCGACAGGCACGGGCATATCGGCGAGGCGCTGGTAGCTGTTGGTTAGCACATCAAAACGATAGGCGTCGGGCGCTGAAATTTCACTGTGATCGTCGGCCACGGTATAGCCACCAAAAACATAAGCGTATGGACCGACCCCCACAGCAGTCGCCGCCAATCGGCCTTTTAATTCGGTACTGGCGGGAACACTTTTTTTGCCTTGCCATTGCCCCTGGCCAATTTTTAATGCCCACACTTTATTGTGCACGTCCTCGTGACTTTTCCCAGCACCTAACCCCATGAAGCTAATAAAATAAGGCCCTTGTTCCGTTGTCACTTGGGCGACCGCATTATTGGTCACTGGCTCGGGTAACGCTGGCAGGGGTTTTGTAGCCCACGTTGGCGCGCAGAGCATGCTCAGCGCCGCGACAAAGCAATGTCGTTTATTCATCTCTACCTCGGTATTTTATGCCTAATTCACTGGAGTAGCCCATAGAGCGGGCAGTTATGCGCAGTGATTCATCAATAACATAATAGGTTGGGAATGCAGATATTTTATATTGCTTGGCGGTTTGTGCGCTACCTAAAAGTATGGGCATGGATAAAGAGAGGTCAGCGACAAAATCTTGCACTTGTTGCTCACTTTGATAATCAAGGGCAACGGCCACAGCGTTAATATCGCCATCATCCATTGCCGATTGTAAGTTAGGCATGGACACCTTGCAGATAGAGCACCATGGCGCAAAAAAGTATACCACGGTGGTTTGCCCTTGGAGTTCTTTGATGCTGTATCGCCCCTGTTCATTGAGTTGTGTTAAGGCAAAGTAAGGCGCGGGGGTGTGATCGGTACTGAGCAGATTGCGCTGTTGAAATGCGCTGACAGCAAAGAAAACGATCGCAATAACAATAATCTGCAATAAAATTTTTTTCATATTTAACTTAAAATTCATAGGCTTAATAAATTAGACCGGATAGTGGCAGAAAAAATTTTGCATCTTTTTCTTGAAAATAAAGACGCTGTCCATATATCAGTTAGTGAGGACGCCGGAAAGGGTCCCAAACTAAGTAAACTTATTGATTTAAAACGTAAATGTTACTTGTTCATCGTGAAAAGTAGCAACTAATATCGCTTAATTATGAGGATATCATTATGCGTACAGTAGATTTATCACCACTATATCGTTCATTCATCGGTTTTGACCACCTTGCATCACTTATGGATGCGGCGGCACGCACCGACAAGCAGCCAAGCTACCCACCTTACAACATCGAGGCATTGGGTAAAGACCAGTATCGTATCACCATGGCGGTGGCTGGATTCAGCGAAGATGAGCTGAGTATTGAGTCAGAGAACAATACTCTGAAAGTCGCCGGTATTAAGGCTGACAAAGACGACAAGCAAGAGCGAAAATTCATTCATCAAGGTATTGCTGAGCGCAACTTCGAACGTAAGTTCCAGCTTGGCGACCATGTTAAAGTGCTCGGCGCAGGGCTTGAAAACGGGCTCCTAGTCATTGACCTAGAGCGAGAGATCCCTGAAGCCTTGAAGCCACGTAAAATTGAAATAGGTTCTGGCAATTTGCTTGAGAGCAAATAAATTCTAGTCATTCTCCCTGTGTTTACGCCGCCCAACCGGGCGGCGTTTTTGTGTGGATAAACCGATGCGTAAAACTGATAAGAAAAAAGACAACACACTGCGCAAAGCGCTGACCCGCTTTTGTAATGAACATTGTGAGCCGTTGTCAGGTTTTGAGTGGCTGACCCACGTTATTGATTGGCAGCGAGCCGACAGCATCAGAGTGATTGTGGTGTTCACCACCGATGAACAGTTACGTTCCTTTTTAGGCTCACAAATGCGCCCGCAATTGGAAGCGCAGTTGATGGCGGTGCTCAAGGCCGAGGACTTAGCTATGCACAACCCGAAAAAACAGATAGTCTACGACACTGAACAGCAGTGCAAAGTAGGCCACAATGGTAACTGGGCACGGCGATTAAGCCACCTTTAGAGAGGATCTATGCCTACAGCGGCCATTTTTGTAGATGTACAAAATATATATTACACCTGCCGTGAGAGCTTTGCGCGTAACTTTGACTACAACGCCTTTTGGCGTGAGGTAAGCGCTAAGTACGAAATAGTCACCGCCATTGCTTATGCCATTGATCGTGGCGATAGCAAACAACGAGAATTCCAAAATATCCTCCGAGCCATTGGCTTTGAGGTCAAGCTGAAACCCTATATTCAGCGTGCTGATGGTTCGGCTAAAGGCGATTGGGATGTGGGTATCACCCTTGATGCTATGGAGTATGGAACGCAAACGGATACCACCATTTTACTCTCTGGTGACGGTGATTTCGATATGCTCGTCGCCAAGCTACGTCATGAATGTAATAAGCGCGTCGAAGTGTACAGTTGTGCGCCGTTGACGGCGACATCCTTGATCAATGCCGCCAGCCATTTCCGCGCTATAGACGATACGCTATTGTTGGGCTAACTGCTCTTCCAACTGTTGTTTGGCTTGCTCTAAGGCGGCAATTTTATCCCGAGCAAACTGCAGCTGTTCCGGCGAGATGCCTTCTCGCTCTCCCCGCGCTAGCCAAGTTTTAAGGAGCGCGACTTTATCTTTTGCGGCACTGATATAGGCGCGTTTAAAGTCGTTGTGCTGGCGCTGTTGGTAGCGCTGATAAGCTTGGTGATCGTGCAAATCACCCTGATAAGCGTCGTCTTGTTGCCGGTCTTTGGCGATAGGAGGCACATATTCCGGCTCTGTGATAGGCGCTTGAGCGCTTATCTGTTTAGGGGGATCAACGGCTTGCGAATACTGTGTTTTACTCTGGCGAGCAGAGACCGCCTCTTCGGCTGCCACTGCGGGGGTATCACGCACAGACAGCAAGGTGGACGAGTCGCTGCGGGCTTTGATAGCCCCAACATCGGCGCTCAAATACCAGGCTAGAGCGCCTATGAGCAGTATTAAAAGCACTATGACTCGTTTCATCCGGCTGCCTCCATGCGCGCGCGCCACGCCTTAAATTGTGCTTCATAGTTCTGCTGTGCCTGCTCCTTAGCGAGTGCCTCAATGGCTTGGTAACGCACCGTTTCACTGTTTTTAGCATAGTATTCATAGGCTTTTTCCGTGCTCATTAGTACTAGCCACTTGTTTTCAGGCGTGCGTACTGGGCGCGATAAGGTATCTGTTGGCAACGTGAATGCCAGTTGCTTGGCAAATACCGGGGCGCTGTCGTTATCGCGACTTAATACGCTATTTTGTTTGCCGAATACGTTTTCTTTGTCGCCCATTGCGCTAATAAAACCCTGACTTTTGGCTTGTTGATAGAACTTTTGCGCTTGCTCATGCTGATCAAACTGAACACCGTAAGCTCGTACTTTGGCAATATAGCGAAAGCGCTCGCGGTGACGCTCATAATAGGCAACGATATCTTGCTCTTTGATGTCCTGTTTGAGGCGCTCCAGCTCAGCACTGCTGCCGTGCATGGTTTGTTGTACGCCGAGCTCGGTTAATAGGCTAGGGCGAAGAATATCTGCCAAAGCGATGTCTTGTAGGCGCTCAAGGCTGAACTGATGGCTCTTGAGCAGAGGGCTCACCAATAGGGCGCTTTGACGAAATTGATGCCAACGTTGCAACTCGCTATGAAATACGGACATGTCACCTTGATGCAACTTATATTTTATCTGCATCGACATGCTCTGGTAAAAATCTGCCATGTTCAAGGTGTTAGATAATGCCGTGGCATCCAGTAGCTTGATGCCTGCGAGCTTATTCACGGTGGCTTGATTGAGTGCACCATCGGCCGGGTAGTTCCCCAGTGTGCGGCGTAACCAATCATCATTGTAAGCAGGGTTAAGCGCCAACGGCGCTATGGCATTGTCGTCTAACCAGCCTTGAGCCTGCCAAGCGCTCAGTAAGTAGCGGCGCACATGATAGTGATTGTTGAAGCCCACGGTAGCTTGGCGAACCACTAATGATGGAAAACGCTGATGTGCTTGGTGTAGCAAAAAAGCATTCTCCACCAACCTTTGACGGGTGTGCGCCGCTAAATCGGCACTGTGTTGTTGGTATACAGTGCGCATAAAGCGCACTTCAGCATTGCTCGGCAGTTGCGAGAATGACGAAAAAGATAGGCCAATAAGGCCTATCCAGATAAAAATCCTGAACCCCATTAACGCTGCTCCATGGCATGGTTAAGCAGGTGCACGACCATGGCAATAGCATGAGGAATAACAAGGCGTCCGGTGTTGACCCGATCGTAGTGATCTTCAGAGTTAAGTACGATGCCGCCTTGAGCGTAACTAAACGCCCCCCCTTGCGTGAGGAGTGGGCGAATATCTTGTTGTTGTGGGTCAAGGGCGCTAAAGCTATCCATGGCATCACGCACTAAGCTCATATCATTGAGCTGCTCTTGGTCATAGTAGTCTTTTACCCAACCCTCCCAACTAGAATGGTTAAGTGCTGAGGTTGTCCAGGTATGGTGTGGTTGCAATAAGTCTGTGGTGTGAAAGACAAATCCCAGCACCTGTGGGTTGCCGCTTTGCAGGTAGCTTTGATACCAGTACTGGCCCAAGTTATCTAAAGGTTGGAAGGGCATATCCTCAAAGTCATCGTACATGCTGTATTGCGAGTGGCTACCGATACGGTAGTTGCGCTCGGTGACGCCATAGCTATTGTATTTGCTACTGTCGGCATTGAACCAACCGGTCTCACCGCCTTGACCATCATCGAGGTAGTCCCCCTTGAGCCATGTGGCGGCTAGTTTATCTACATCGCCCCAGACCGTGAGCTTTTGGTAATTGTAGCCACCAAAATCATTGCCGTGCACGTCGGCACCTTGGCTGTGATTTTGAAAGTGCCAATAACTGGTGTATTTAACGATGCTTTTCGCAGCACCCCAAAGTGGCGCTTGTACGCACGACCCAGTTATTGCACCGCAAAAGAAGGTATCTTCAAAGTCATCCACATCATAAGCTGACTGGCCCAGTAAATCGGCGAGAATGTCCACCGACATATTGTTTTGTTGTGCATACTGCTTAAGCTCAGCATAGGCTGTGGTATTCGGATTCTGCTGCATATAAGCAACGGCATCGATAACGATACGCTTATGAGTCTCTTGGCTAAAAGCATGTGCTTGGCTGGTGGCCGCACTTGCTATCAGCAGTGCGGCAATAAGGTGTTGTTTTTTCATAATGTTCCCGTTTTTTAAATGTTAAGTGTATTAAAATGGGAACGTCTTACATTGAGGTTACATAAAGGTTAATTATTTGATCTATTTTTATGTCTTTATAATTTCTCTACATTATCGATGCACCACTGCGCTCGTTCTAACACCTGCTGTTGCTGGCGTTTATCTTGTTTATCCCAATTTCGGTATATCATGCCGATGCGGTGATTATTCCCAAAGCGCTGACGGTGGCGAACCATAAAGTGCCAGTAAAGACTGTTAAATGGGCATGCCTGCTCGCCTACTTTTTCGCGAACGTTATAGTGGCAGTGTTTGCAGTAATCGCTCATTTTGTTGATGTAGTTGCCACCACTGCTGTAAGGTTTGGTAGCAATAATGCCGCCATCGGCAAATTGGCTCATGCCCCGAGTGTTGGGCATTTCCACCCATTCAATGGCGTCTACATAAATACCTAAGTACCAGGCATCGACGGCATCGGGGTCAACGCCCAGTAGTAAGCAAAAATTGCCGGTGATCATTAAGCGTTGGATATGGTGGGCGTAGGCATAATCAAGGCTTTGGCCAATAGCGTGGCTAAGACAGGCCATATTGGTTTTTCCATGCCAGAAAAACTCCGGCAGTGGCGCCGAGGCCTCTAGAGTATTTAACGAGCTATATTTGGGCATGTTAGCCCAGTAAATCCCACGCACATACTCACGCCAACCGAGGATTTGTCGAATAAAGCCTTCAACCTGAGCTAGGTTTATGGCGCCATCACTTTGCTCATAGGCCGAAGTGGCCGCGTTGATCACTTGCATGGGGTGCAGCATTTTACTGTTTAGCGCGAATGATAACCGGCTGTGATAAAGGCTCCACTGGCTGTCACTTTGACAGGTCATGGCATCTTGGAAGGTACCAAAACAAGGCAGTAAGTGGTCACAAAAATAGCGCAGTAATTGCTTTGCCTGTTTGCGGCTCACAGGCCATAACAGTCTGTCACTGCCTTGGCCTATAGTACTTACCTTATGGCGGGTGATGCGCTCTTTGATGCTACGCACATCGTTATCAAAGCACAGTGGCTGAGGCAGTTCGGTGAGGTCTTGTTGGTTTAGCTTATTGCGATTTTCTTTATCAAAATTCCACCGCTCTCCCAAAGGCTTGTCGCCCTGCATCAACACCTTAAAGCGTCGGCGCATTTTACGGTAAAACTGCTCCATAGTGTGATGGGTGTCGGCCTGAAAGTAATCGCTCAGCTCATTAAAGCCCAACAAGAAGTGTTCACTATCATAGGCGTTCAAGGTGATGTCTGCACCGAGGTTTAAGTCGCGCAGTTGCTCATATAAGCGATATTCATCAGGCAGTTGGTAGCTGAGGGTATTGGCACTAAAGCGCTTCACCTGGGCCTGGAGTAGGTGCGCTAAATCATCATAACCCTGTGTATCATCGAGAGTCAGGTGAAGAACACGGTGCCCAGCTAATTCCAGGGCTTCGGCAAAGCGAGCCATGGCAGCGAAAAAAGCACACACTTTTTGAATATGATGCTGGGTATACTGCATTTCTTGGTGTAGCTCAGCAATGATATACAGTACATCGTCGCACTTGTGTTCAAACCAGCTATGTTGCGCATTTAACTGATCGCCGAGAATAAGGCGGATTTCTTTGTAGTTTTCACTCATGAGTCACCCCTTGTTGGGGCCAGCCGGTGTAATCTTGATAGTCGATGTCGCTTTGGCTCGCTTCGCCTTGCCAACGGCTAATAAACTCGCCATCGGGATCAAATTGCTGTTGTTGTTTCGCTAGATTGAAATGACGGCCGCCACGAGGGTCGGCGCCTACACCCGCGATATATTGCCAATTGCCATAGTTGCTGGCGCTGTCGTAATCAATCAACATGCGTTCAAAATAGGCGGCGCCATAACGCCAATCAAGATTGAGTTCGTTGACAAAGCAGCTAGCAACAATTTGCCTGCCCCGATTGGACATCCAGCCGGTGGTATTAAGTTCATGCATCAGGGCGTTAACCAACGCATAGGGGGTGTTGCCTTGGCACCACGCTTGGTAGCGCTGAGCGTAAAAGCTGGTTTGTGGCTTAGCGCTATTGGCGCCTGCAAAACAATATAATTGCTTACCTTGTTTTATAGCCAGCCACTGAAAGTACTCGCGCCACAATAGTTCAAAGTAAATCCAGTACGTTGATTCGTTGGCACCGTGCTGTGCTTCATAGTTACGCAATTTGCTGAGCATCAGGCGTGCACTTAAAGCGCCGTTTGCTAACCAAGGTGACAGTGCCGTCGAAAAGTGCTGACCTTGAAGCGCGTTGCGCGTTTCTTTATAGCGACTGGGTGCATCCGTCGCAAAATAGTTCTCAAGCGCGTGTGCAGCGCTTTGTGCAAACCAAGGCGTGAGTACAGAGGTGGATGCATCACCTTGGATATAAAGGTTTTGCCTAACGGGGACGCTAGGAGCAAGCTGTGTTGGCGCTGCAAGCGGTTCATCGGCACTTAGCTCAGACTCAACGGCTTTGCGGAATTGACTAAAGGTGCTGGGTAGCTCATCCACAGGGCCTGGGAGTTGTGCCAAGGTGAACAGCGTATGATCATGATCTTGAATCAGCTCAATAGCGTTGTAGCGCTCTTCAATATGAGCGATAGCTATTCGCTCATCCCAGCCATGCTGATGCCCTACGCCTAGGTGAGTGATGTCATGAACGCCAACCAGTTCGTCGAGTGTCTTAAGATTATCAATGCAGCACAGTGAGTGATGATAAGGCGCTAGTGCTTGGCCTAGGTGGTGTAGTGTTTGCTCAACAAATGCAGTGCGCGCAGGCCCTTGCTCGCGAGCATTGTAAATGGCGCGCGATGGCACAGTGAGTGTGTGCAACGGACAATACGCCAATATAAGCCGATCAACTTGTGAAGATAATCGCCTAAGTGTCTGATTGTCTTCTAATCTCAGATCGTGATAAAAAAGATAGAGCCCCGTTTTCATGGTGCACCTCGGTTATTACGAATACCGCTGTGGTACGTTTGAACGCCGCACATGGATCCTTCGCATGTGGCTATGCATCAGCTAGACTTGAGATAGGTACGCGCTCTGGCGCTTAGGAGAAAAAATGATTCGCTTGTTTGTTATAACAGTGTTTACCGCCGCTTTACCGGTGAGTGCTGGCACCACAGTATATCAATGCACCAAAAATGGCACTGTAGAATTTTCGCAGCTCCCTTGCTCTAAAGATGCCAAGACAGTGGTGGTTAATACCATTGCCGCCGACACTTCAAGCGCAGATAAGCCGCAAAGCGACAGTGATATTGAGGGGTATATACGCAATCAGCAGGCGGATAAAGAAATTGCCCAGCACCGCGATAAAATAGAGACTTACACACGTCAAATGCAAGAAGAAATTGCGCGCTTGAAAGATCAGTCAGATGCCCAAGTTAATAACCTCACTGGAGCTGAAAAAGACCAAGCCATTGCCAAAGAAATGGAGGCGGTGAGTAAGCGTTATCAAGCGTTGATCGATCGGGAGCAAATGCATATTGACCGTTTGCTGGCCCAAAAAGAGATCTTTAAAGACAGTGCAGCAAATGCCCCAGACAGCATCGACAGTTTTATTCGCTTGCAGCAAATTGACCGCGATATGCGCCAGCATCTGGATAAAATTGACACCTATCACACGCGTTTAGACAATGAATTAGAAGCGCTGCAAGAGGAAGCGGCGCAAGCTCCGGATAACCTCGTTGATGCTACTTATGACAATGCCTTGTCGCAACGTATGTCAGCAGTAACGGCTAAGTACACCACCTTGATTGATGTTGAACAAAAAGGGTTAGCGCGGCTATCTCAAGAGCGCGCCGAATTAATGCAAAAAGCCAAGGAAAACAAAGACACGAACTGATGTCCACCAGCGCGATTCTGAGACTCGCGCTGGTGGAGTAAGGTTAGCTTTTGAACTTCAGCTCTAGAGGGCTAACCCAATTGCGCCATGCTCAGTGCACTATCGACACTAATAACAGGCGCTTTGGCGAAGAAATTAAAATCAGTACTCGTTGTCCATGTGTAAGCGCCCATATTAGCGGTAAATACTCGCTCGCCATCCTGCAGTTGCGCCATATTCACATGCTCTGTAATGACATCTATGCTATCGCATGTTGGCCCCGCTAAAACACACGGCTGCTCTGGGGCTTGGTGCAAAGTGTAAAAGCGTTGCGCAGGCTCGCCGTACACGCGGCCGCTAAACGCACCATATACGCCATCATCCATATAATACCAAGGCTTACCGCCGCGCAGGCTTTGGCCCATTACACTCATTACGTGCACCATGGCCGAGGCAACAATATAACGACCAGGTTCTGCAATAAAATGGGTGGTTTGCGGCCACTGCGCCAACGCTTCGCGAATGGGTGCACAATAGCTATCGATATCAATGTTGTCGTTTTGATAACTCACCGGAAAGCCACCGCCAATATCCAATGTATTCATGGCAGGCAAACCCGCGCGTCGAGCTAATTCAAAGACTTCTTTACATTGCTCTATTGCTGCCACGTATTTATGAGGATCGCGTGTTTGTGAGCCTACATGGAATGACAGCCCGCGCACGCGAATACCCATGCTATGAGCTTGTTGCAACAATGGCAAAGCTTGTGCTGGTGTTACGCCAAACTTTTTCGACAAATCAGCAGCCGCATCTTCATTTAAGAAGCTTAAACGCAGTAACAGCTCAACCTCATGGTTATAAGACGCAAACTTACGTAACTCATTGGCACTGTCGAATACAAAGGTATTGCACCCATAAGCCAAGGCATGCTCAATATCGGTCACGCGCTTGACCGGGTGAGTGTGAATGGTTTTACTTGCTGGCACAGCACACTGAGCCACCACATCCACTTCACCATTGGTCGCAAGGTCAAAACTGCCGCCCAGCGCGTCTAAGGCGCGTACCACATCTGCATGAGGTAGGGGCTTTAGAGCATAGTGTAAAGTCACCCCCGGAAGCGCAGCATGAAGCGCTAGGTAGTTTTCGCGAACACGGTCAATATCCAGCACCAGTAAAGGGGTACCGTATTGATTGGCAAGTTGGTCGGCTTGTACGAATTGCTCGGTAAATGAGTGAGCAGGAGCTCGCAAAGAAGAAACAGACATAATAACTCCAAAATTGAATTTGGATAGTTACTCTTCGCCTTGGCTGGAGGGCTGTACTAGGATTGGCTATCGAATTAAAGTGGCGCAATAATAGTTAAATTATCGCGCCATGCAAGCAAAAATTTAAAATATTTTTAGTCTTTAATTTTCAATAGCTTATTGGGCTATGTCAAAGGTAACTTGAGCGTCTTCACCGCTTGTCACCGTGACTGTCTGTTGCTGATATAGCGTAAACGACTCATCGAGGATTTCGGCGTCATCAATGTGTGCAGCACAAGTGTAGGCTAGCTGATATTCACCTGGAGCGACAAAGCCGATTTCGAACTCATAACGTTCATCTTCCTCATCGTAGCTCACGCCACCGGTCGCGATAGGTGCATCAGCCGCAACCGTTTCGCCGTCAAGGTACAAATCTTTAGGCTCACTGACATCGCTATTATAGAGATATACGGCATGACCAAACCCCCCGGTGGCAGGCGCGATATCTGCATTGTCAGTTTCGCAGTTTTGTACCAACTGCTGGCTAACTACACCCTCGATATCTTCCACTTGGGCAAGGTTTTCTAGGCGAATTCCTGTGGGTTTAAGCTTAACTTCGTTACTGTTACTTGGGTTGACCAAAGATTTTTTCAGGTCAAATTCAAGCACGAAGTCGTTGTCACCACTGACCAAAGTGAAGTCATTAATTTGAATTTCACCGATGCCGTCATTGCCCTTACGGGTGACAACAAGTGGCACGACAGTGTCATCGTTATAAACCAGATGTGAAGTCATCTCGATATTGGCCATATCGCCATTGACTATATCAGCGCGCAGCCATTCATAGTCACCGGCAGCAACAAGCTCATCATCGATAAGCGCAAACACATCATCACCAGTGTAGTCCAGTAAGTTTACCATCACGGGTTGATCTGGGTTCTCTTCAGAGCGGGTCTCAAAGGTTGGCATCTCACCATCGCCCGCGTTTAAGGTAATGCTGTCAAAGGCAACCCACACTGCTTTAACGTTACTTACTGGCGCATCAGATACGCCTAACGAGAACTCTGCTTGTGTCGGCTCTGGGTTGGTGATGTTGTCGTCATTATCGTCCGAACCCCCACAGCCACTAAGTAAAACGGCGCTAATTGCACTCGCAAGAATCAGTTTATTCATTAAATGTACTCCGTCAGATTGCACACTTATCTAGCGTAGCAAAGTTACCTGAACACTGTTTTAACTGTGTGCTGCGAGGGAGTGATAAATTTCTTGATAGCCTTGCTTGTGGTTATCAAACAGGAACTGGCGCAGCTGTTTTTTGTTGGTGTTACGTATAAATGTGACAGCAATGAGTGAGCCTTGTTGCCGCGCTTTTTGCATCTCCAATTGCATTGGCGGATAGTCTGGCAGGATTAACTTGGCTGTGGCCCTTTGTGGCGCATGCTTGATTTGCTCAGCATCAATCACCGCGCCTGTAGAGGATAAAGAATGAATAGGAAGCTTTCGTCCGTCGTCGGTGAGCAAGTAAATACTCGTGGGATTATCAAAGCGCCAGCTGCGGTGCTGCCCAAGAGCCTCGAAAATTTCTGGTGCTTCCAGCGCGGGCTGTAAATCACCGTTTGCGGTTAATGACAGCGAGAGAGGAAACCAAAGTTCAAAGTGCCCGACTTCTGCCAACATACATAACCCAGGCTGCTCAAATAGGGAGGCAACATAATCCGGTAACTCCGAACGAAGGGACAAGCCGGTGGTGTTAACATCGTCGCCCTGCAACGTGTTTTCGCTAAATACCTGCTGGAAAAAAGCCAGCTCTTGTTCGGTGAACTCCATCTCTGTACCCCAAATAACCCTTTGCGACTATAAAAAAATAAAATCAAATATGCAAAATTTGGGCGCAAATTTAGCAGACACTCGCTGAACGTTTAAAGAACAACAAATTATAACCTAGAGCGTTATTCTAATTTTTGAATTAAATTGAATTAGTTTTGCTTAGCTTGCTTTGTGGCGAATGTCTTACAAAATTTTAAAAACAGGCAACTAGAAGACTGATTTATCGATATTTATACGTTCATAAAATCCCCGTTATATACCCAAGTAAACGGCCGTTTAGGGAAATGTTTAACGTTCATAAACGTGCTTCATCATAAACAAACGTTTTAAATCCCCAAATCTCAGTTAATCTTCTCATCGTTGTTTGAAGCACACCAATAACGGGTCAGGATGCGAAAGCAAAACGTTATAAAAATCTGTAAGTTGGCGCTAATGCTAGCAAGTTTAGATGGCTCCATAGCCACCGCAAATGAAGTTAGTCTAGCCATGTATGGATATATAAAAGCCCGTTGTTCTGTTGCGTTTCATCAACATGATGTTGAGTTGAGCAATACAAGGTCCTCTCAGGCTGAATTGGATTTACGCTGTAATTCACCCATGACCCTAACGCTTTATTCTCAAAATGGGGGGTTAAGCCATCATAACAATGATGTGTTAGTGCCTTACCGAGTGACGTTGACCGTGCCGAAAGCCAAACGGGAAACAGTATTTTCAGCCTTGCAATTGAAGCAAGGAAAGGCGATTCACTTCGAGCAGGTGTTGTTCTCTGAACGCGCTTCTCTCGCGGTACAGTTGCAGCAGCAATTGGTTTTTGCCGGGCGCTATAGCGACGAAATTCGTCTTGAAATCACGCCTGATCTATATGGTCGAGGCCTATAACGATTATTATTTAAGCAAAAGGACATTACACATGAAAACAGTACTTATCTCTGCTGCGATTGCTCTGACTCTTAGCGCAACGGCGCATGCTTCAAGTAGCCTGAATCTTAACGGACAAGTTGATTCGGTATGCACCGTTTCTAACTTGACCAACAGCCAAACCTTCTCTTCTTTAAGCTCTGGTGCCACAGCGATGTCAGACGTTACATTGCTATGTAACGATGCTGATGGCGCGACTGTGAGCCTGACTTCAGCAGAAGGGAATCTGCAAAATACCGACAATGAAAACCGTGGTATTGACTACAAAGCCTCTCTTAGTGCTGGCGCCGTTGCCCTACAGTTAATGGCCGACACCGGTGAAAACGAGAAGCGTGTTAGCGTTGATGTTGACGGTTCAGAAGAGCTTGCTCGCGGCGTCAATGGTCAAATTCAGCTAGAGCTATTAGAAGATGCCTTGTATGCAGGCACTTATTCAGACACGCTGCAAATTGCTATTACCGCGCGTTAATCCAATTTCCATGTTGAGTTGGGCAGCCTTCGGGCTGCCTTTTTAGGTTTATGTTATGAGAATTGTACTGCTTACTCTTTTACTTTGGATAGCCGCCCCAGTTTACGCGTTCCAAGTACAGCCTATGGTGGCCGAGCTTGCGCCTATGGGCAAGCAAGCGCAGCGTAATATGCGTATCGTAAATATTGAGGATACGCCTCTGACGGTGGAAGTCAGTGCTAAGAACTTGGTCATTAACAGTCAAGGTGAAGAGCAACTCACCAATAATGACAGCGACTTCTTAATTCTGCCAATGACAGCGGTGATTCCACCAGGGCAAGCGCAAACAATCGTCGTGCGTTACATTGGTGAGCCGGCGCTAGCCGCATCGAAAGCATACCGTATTGTTATTGACCAAGTGGCTCTGCCAAATCAAACGCAGTCCTCTGTAGGTATGGCTCTGAGCTTTCGTACTTTATTTAATGTGGCTCCTGAAGACGCTAAAGCAAATCTTGCGATTACTGACATTCGTAGCGACGAAAAAGCGTGGCAGGTCAATATCAGCAACTCAGGTAACAAGTATATTCGCCTTATTAAAACCAAATGGATACTACAACAAGGTGAAGAACAACGAATAGTACAAGGTCCGGCGCTGTCTGCGGCTTTGCAAACCAGCTTTATTCCTCCCAATAGCGCGCGCGTGATTGGGTTTACGCCTCCTCCTGGGTTTAAAGCTGAAACGACAAAAGTGCGCATAGAGCCCTTGAGTAACTAGTATGGCTAAGTGGTTGTTGTTCTTTGGCACTCTGATCACCAGCCACCTGCTAGGTGCTGTCGAGGTCACACCCATGGTGCAGCATATTAGCCATAAGCCGGGGAGCCGTGGTTATTTTGTTATTCATAACCCAAGTAATCGTGAGTTTGCGTTTGAGCTGGGTGTTGAGCGTATTCACTTTCAAGATCAAGGTTATAGTTCGAGCGAAAGTGATGACCTGATGGTTTTTCCGCCAGCAATGATTTTAAAGCCAGGGCAGTCGCAGCGTGTTCAGATAGTGGTCGACAACATGCAAGCTAACGGTGTAGAGGCTAGTTACTTCGTGCGGTTATTGCAGCAGCCGCTGATATTATCGCAGCCACAACTGCAGATGTTATTAGATATTAATGTTGTTGTGCACTTGGATGTAGCGGGTGCAGGCAGTGATGTGCGCATAGTGGACTCGAATATTACTGCGCACAAGGCAAGCTTAACGCTTCATAACCAAGGAAACGCGAGAGCATATCTTAGTTCACTACCTCTGGTACTTATCAGCGCTGATGGTGAAAAAGTTCTTTTACGCGACAGTGATATTGCGCGGCTCTCTGACGATAGCTTATTGCCTGCTAAGAGCAGCCGCAATATTAGCTTAAGCTCGCAATGGCATCAGTATTTACTTTCAAAGGCAGTAGGGAAGGCGCCATGGCGGCTCGCGTTGCGCCAGTAATTAGCCTGTGCTTATTGTTACTGATTGGCTGCTGTTGCTCTGTTGCTCATGGGGCGCTGAACCCGACAGGCCAAGACCTGGATTTGAGTGTGGAG
Source organism: Pseudoalteromonas ruthenica (assembly GCF_008808095.1). Lineage (NCBI taxonomy): Bacteria > Pseudomonadati > Pseudomonadota > Gammaproteobacteria > Alteromonadales > Pseudoalteromonadaceae > Pseudoalteromonas > Pseudoalteromonas ruthenica. Next base: position 515,061 of record NZ_CP023396.1, read on the forward strand.
CTTGTTGTAAATGGTGCTAATTTGAGTGTGGTTGATATTCGCATTGCAGCAGATGACACCATTTATGTTGATAGTGATGAGTTTATAGACGCGCTAACACCACTGGTACTGCCGACAATCACAGGCTCATTAGCGCAGCCACAGCAAAAGTGGTTACCGTTGCTTGCATTACGTGAGCAGGGCATTCGCGTGCAATTCGATATGAGTCAGTTCCAGCTAGTGACCTCTATTGATCGCCAGCTATTGCAAAGCCGCACGGTGTCAGCGGCGCAACAGCAACCGTTCTTGGAAGCGCATAAAATGGCTCCCTACAGTGGTTATCTCAATAACTATCTGAGCGTTATTAAAGAGCAAGCATCCAAAGAGAGCCTCAGTGAGGAGCAATTTACCTGGCGCACCGAGCTTGCACTGCGCGCCCATGGTTGGCTGTTGGAGTCGGAGCAGCAACTTCAACACGGACGCTCGGCTCGGGCGAGTCGATTAGGAACTCGTGTCAGCTATGACTATGCGGATATAGGAGCGCGCCTTAGTCTTGGTGATAACTACGTACTCGGTGGCTATTTTCAGGGCAGTGAGTCGAGTTTAGGCGTTGCTTTTGTTAAAAACTTTGCGCAAATTACACGCCATTCCCCACGCCCCTCTGCTTCACAGAGCTTCACTCTCGAGCGCCCCTCCAGCATTGATGTGATCGTTGAACAGCGAGTCGTAAAACGTTTACAGCTTGGTCCCGGAGTCTACACGCTTGCGGATATTCCGTTGCAAGAAGGCAGCAATGATGTGTCTTTAAAAATAACGGATGATGCGGGTAAAGTGGAGGTGATCGAGTTTGATATTACTACCGGCTTAGATTTGCTCGCCCAAGGCGATTTGCAACTGCAAAGTTTTGCTGGTGTATTAAGTCAAGCCTCAGCAACGGGGTATGACTACCTTTGGCAGCAACCCTTTATGAGCGCGAGCTTTGACTATGGGTGGTCGCCTAATCTAACCCTAGGCGCTGGGCTGCAATGGCATGAGCAAAGTAGGCAATTGAGCGCTCGGGCTACCTATGCAATGCCGTGGTTTATTGCCGCCAGCGAATATGCGTTGAGTCATCACTCTCACTTAGGAGCTGCACAGGCCTACCGAGCATCTTTACGCAGCTACCGGTCTAACTCTGGCAGCGAATTTCAGCTCGGTTACGAATATGTAGCGAAAGCCTACACTCCGCTGCAGATAAGTGCTGCTAAAGCGGCTCGCTCATTGCCAGTGCAGCACCAGTGGCAGTTTGACTACAGCTATGTATTTGATAACGCCAACACAGTTAACTTTTCCCTCAATGCGCAAAAACGTCATCAACAAGGTAGCAAGAAACAATCTTGGCAGCGCAGTGCCACTTTGAGTGTAGGCGGGCATAGTTGGCAGCAAGGTTGGTCTTGGCGAGTATTTACTGGAGTTCGTGATGAGGGTCAGCGGGATTACAACTTAGGTTTCAACATCAGTTATCAATTTGCTCAAGGTAAGCGCCTACGTTTGTACGCACAACAGCGAAAACACCTTGAGCGCTTAGAATACAGCTTCCAGGGGAGTGCTCAACATATTGGTGTGAGCCAATTCACGGCTGGCATTGAAAACAGCATTGATTATCAAAGCGCCGTCGATGTGAGCATGCGATACAATGGCAACCGTTTTGGTAGTGCACTGGATCATGGCAGCTTTTATAAGCGTTTACAGGCTGATGAAGGGCGGCATCAAACCCGTCTCTCACTCTCAACGGCCCTGGCGTTCGCGCAAAATCAGTGGGGGGTGGGGCGTACAATTAACGATAGTTTCGCTTTAGTCGATACGCACTCGAGTTTAGATGGGTTAAAGGTACGTTTGACCGACCAAGGTCAAGCAATACGCGTTAAAAATGATGGCTTAGGGACCATGTTGCTGCCTGATCTTAACGCCTATAGCCAAGGTGGAGCGGCGGTAGATATTCCTAACTTACCCATTGGCTATGACATCGGCACGGGGTTATTGCGGTTCTATCCTCACTATCGCTCTGGTCATTACATCAAGGTCGGCTCCAGTGCCAATATTACCGTGATGGGAACACTTATTGATGACGATGAAACGCCCCTTGCTTTAACCGTGGGTGAAGCGGTATGTGGTGATGATGTGAAAGCTTTTTTTACTAATCGTCAAGGACGTTTTGCCATCACCGGCATGAAACCGTGTCGCTATCGGATTCGTTTTGATGATACCCACTTACCGAGTGTCTCGCTGAAGGTTGAGAATGAACAACAATTGCAAAGAAAAGGGGTGATTTATGTGCGTTAAATGGGTGTGTTTAGTATTAGCGCTTGCAGCTTTGCCAAGTACAGCACAACAAAGCTGCACGGATATGCAACTGCACATTGAAGAGCTCAGCGACACCTTGGCAAGCTACCGCCCTCAGAGCACGGCGCAGGCGAGCTATCGATTGCGTATTACGCCTAGGCAACATGAAGACTGTGAATTTCAACTCAGCTTACACTCTCAGCAGCAGTTCCGCCTACATGGGGATAAGGCGCGCCTTAGTTACGATGTGCACAACGACCAAGGTCAGGCACTGGCGATGCCTATGCATGTGCGCGGCGCTCAAAGCACCATTATCAATTTCAAATTAAGGCGTCAACAATCAGCACCTGCTGGGTTCTACGAAGACACTCTGCTTATTACCGGGCACTTCCAAGGGCAACTAATAACGCAAGCAAATGTGGTGGTTGATACTCATCTGCCACAGCGCTTTTCGTTGACCTGGTTAGGACACAATGCGCGCCAAGCGAGTGTCAATCTCGGTGAGCTGCGCAGTAACAAAGAGTATCATCACCTTCCTAGTTTACAGGTGCGTAGCAACACTGACTTGCGGTTATTGATGCGTTCACAAAACCAAGGGTATTTACTGCATGATACGCAAAAATCTGCTTGGCGTATTGGCTATTCGCTAGCTGTGGCTGGGCGTTGGTACGACCTACAACATGCGCGACAATTGCCAATCGCTGCACAGCAGTCTACTCAATTGCTGCCGCTGGCCATTCGCTTACAAGATTTTGAACGTCAAGTGGCAGGCCGATACAGCGATATTATTTACTTTCGAGTAGAGCCTCGCGAGTTGTAATTGTTCAGGTCAGATGCTGCTGCGACCAAAGCATGGCTTGTTGTTTGTTTTTCACACCGATTTTTTGATAAATCTTATGTAGGTGAACACGCACGGTCGCATCGCTGATGAATAATCGCTCGGCAATGCTAATAAGCGGCATTCCAGAGGCCAGTAACTTAAGTACCGTCATTTCTTTTTCGGTCAATAAAGACTTTTGGCTTTGCTGGTGCTCTTCTGTGGCTAGGTAATGGCGCATCCAGTGATCCGTTACTTTACGTGGGAACCACAGCTTTCCTTCAGCAATGGCCTGCAGGCCTTGCATCACTTGCTCATCAGTACTTGGGGCAATAAAAACACCGCGCAGATTAGGCCAACGTTTAAGGTGGCCGAAGTTCATATCGCTGGGCACATTGGCTATGACTAAGTGCTTTAACTTGTTTTGATGCATAAAGCGGGTAACGGAGGTTGGGTCAACTAAATCACTGATTACCTGATAATCAAGTAATAGGATATTGAATTGCGGGTAACTGCTGATTAGCCGGGTGGTCGTGTCCTTGACGTGCGCTGAAGTCATTTATCTCTATCCTTATCTTAACGACTTGCAACGGATACTAGCACATTTGTATTAGGGATGTGAATAAAGAAGGGACGCGCCACCATGCCATGACGCGTCGTAATCGCTTATTTAACTTCTTTACCTGCTGCTTGTTGGTCAGCATGATAGCTAGAGCGTACAAAGGGACCACAGGCTGCTTGGGTAAAGCCGATGTCATCTGCGTACGCTTTTAAAGCGTCAAATTCCGCTGGTGGCACGTAACGTTTTACCGGCAAGTGGTGTTTCGAAGGCTGTAAATACTGGCCTACTGTGAGCATATCGACGTTGTGCTCACGTAAGTCGCGCAGCACTTCTTCGATCTCGCTCATTTCTTCACCTAACCCTACCATTAGGCCTGACTTGGTGCGCACCTCAGGGTGTGCCTCTTTAAAGCGCTTTAATAGCTCTAAAGACCATTTATAGTCTGCGCCTGGACGAGCCAATTTATAAAGGCGTGGGGCTGTCTCTAAATTGTGGTTAAAGACATCTGGTGGTGTCTCGCTGAGAATCGCTAATGCTCGGTCCATGCGACCACGGAAATCTGGCACTAGAATTTCAATAGTAATGCCCGGGTTGTGCTTACGAATTTCGCGAATACAATCGGCGAAATGTTGGGCCCCTCCGTCACGTAAATCGTCGCGGTCTACCGAGGTGATCACCACGTAGTTGAGCTTCATGTCCTTGATAGTCAGTGCCAGCTTTTCTGGCTCTTGAGCATCAGGTTTCAGTGGACGACCATGAGCGACATCGCAAAACGGACAACGACGCGTACAAATGGCTCCTAAGATCATGAATGTGGCGGTGCCGTGATTAAAGCATTCAGAAAGGTTAGGGCAGCTCGCCTCTTCACACACGGAGTGCAAGCCGTGCTTACGCATTGCCTGTTTAATGCCATCAATGCGCTCGTTAGATTTAGGTAAGCGGATTTTCAGCCACTCTGGCTTACGTAGCATTTCGTCTTTTTCAGTCGGTAGGACTTTGACCGGGATAAGCGCCATTTTCTCAGCGTCACGTAATTTTACACCCGGTTGCATTCTTACTGATGATTTCGTCATTCTTTCGCTAACCCTTGTTGATACTCAACGTGTTCGGGGTTGAGTCGTTTAATTAATTGCTCGACAAGCCCTTGACCGGCTTGCTCTGTGGACTGAGGCCCATTTAAATCTTTACATTGCACCATTTGCATACCCGCATAGCCGCACGGGTTAATGCGCAAGAAAGGCTCCAAATCCATATTGACGTTCAAAGCCAAACCATGGAAGGAGCAGCCTCGACGCACGCGTAAACCTAAGGAGGCAATCTTGGCGTCATTAACATAGACCCCAGGTGCATCTTTTTTGGCGTAAGCGTCGATTCCATATTTACCAAGACTGTCGATGATACTGTCTTCTAGCCAAGTAACCAGGTCGCGTACACCGATTTTCAATCGACGTAAGTTGAAAAGTACGTACAGCATTTGCTGTCCAGGGCCGTGATAAGTGACTTGTCCGCCACGGTCTACTTTGACCACAGGAATGTCACCGGGCATTAGCAAGTGCTCGTCTTTGCCTGCTTGGCCTTGCGTAAATACAGGCTCATGTTCTACCAGCCAAATTTCATCGGCACTGGTCTCGTCACGGGTGTCTGTGAAGGTTTGCATTGCCTGCCAAATAGGCATGTATGGGCGAGAGCCCAATTGGCGTACTATTAAGGTGCTCAATGTCAGTCCTTAAAAGGCTTACAGAACGTAGCGTACATCATCAATGCTACCTAATTCAGTATAGATAACTTCGATATGCTCTTTTGATGTCACCGTGGCAACTAAAGTCACTGACTCATAATTACCTTTACTGCTCGGTTTCGTTTTTGGTGCATAGTCGCCAGGGGCGTGCTCTTGCATAACCGTTAATACCTGTTCCGTCAGGCTCACGTTAGCAAGACCCATCACCTTAAATGTGAAAGGACAAGGAAACTCTAGATATTCATCAAATTTGGTATTTTTGACCGGTTTGACCACGACAATAAACCCTCTTAACTACAGACGACGGTGTGTTTAAAGTATACGGAGCAAAGCTCTTAATAGTGCGTATTCTAGCATTTTTTAAGGTAAAAAAAACGCCCCAACAAGTGGGGCGCTCGGTAATGCGTGATCCGCTATAACAAATCAGCGGCGATTACATGATTTGTAAGCGCAAATAGTCGTAGATCTTGCTGAAAAAGCCACCTTCTTCAATACTTTCCAGTGTCACCAGTGGGTAGTTGGCCACATCTTCACCGTCAAGTTGTAAGTACAAAGTGCCTACTTTGGTGCCTTTCTCTAGTGGCGCTTCAAGTGTCGTATCGAGCTCAAAGTTTGCTTCTAGGTTCTTCTGTTGGCCACGAGGGATAGTGATAGGCGTGTCTTCTAAAATGCCTAACGCCACAGCTTCTTTGTCGCCCATCCAGATGCGTTGGTCGGCAAATTTGTCGCCAGCTTTATACGGTGTGATGGTTTCGAAGAAACGAAAGCCGTAGTTAAGCAGTTTTTTGCTTTCCACTTTACGTGCACGCTCAGAGCTAGCACCCATGACCACGGCTATTAAACGCATATCACCCTTAGTGGCAGAAGATACTAAGCTATATCCGGCTTCGCTGGTGTGACCAGTTTTAATGCCGTCTACGTCGAGGCCTTGATCCCACAGCAAACTATTGCGGTTAAATTGTTTGATACCGTTGTAGGTAAAGTCTTTTTCTTTATACAGTGCGTATTCGTCTGGCACATCACGGATAAGTGCAGCACCCAAGGTCGCCATATCCCGAGGGGTAGTGAAATGCTCGTTGGTATCTAAACCATGGCTGTTGATAAAGTGGCTGTTATCCATGCCAAGCTTCTGCGCGTGGGCATTCATGAGATCGGCAAATGCCGATTCACTTCCCGCAATATGTTCGGCCATCGCTACACACGCATCGTTACCCGATTGAATGATGATACCGCGATTTAAGTCTTCAACGCTTACTTGCTTACCGACTTCGATAAACATTTTTGATGACTCTGGGAAATTTTTCGCCCATGCATTTTCACTGACGGTCACCATATCTGAGGGGGAGATGTTACCGGCATTAATTTCTGTACCGATGACGTAGCTCGTCATCATTTTCGTAAGGCTAGCGGGTGCCAATTTAGTGTCGGCTTCGCCTTCGGCGATCACCTTGCCCGTTGTGAAATCGACAAGAAAGTGGCCCTTAGCGTTAACTTCAGGTGGAGCCGGAATGATCTGCGCTTGAGCGGCAAACACTGAGCTTGCACACAGTAATCCGCCTAGGCCTTTGAGAAGAGAATGTTTAATTGATTTCATTATGCTTTTAAATATATTTTAGGTGAAAATGCGAATTGGTTAATATCTTAAAGGGCATGGTCATCATAAAGCAAGAAAGCTTGGGCGAATTGGCCACTTTTTAATTGCTTCAATAGCGACTGTGCCTGATTTTCATCAGTTATTGGACCTAAGCGTAAGCGAAAAATTCCATCATTTTGCTTTTTAATATTCGTTGGTACGTGATACTGCTGCTCCAATTGATAAGCCAAAGCTTCAATATTAGCGAGTTTTGAGCCCGCAGCGACTTGAATATACTTAGTACGAGGTTTTGCGTCGGCAAGGGTAACTGCTTCGAGCTTAACCCGCGCTGTACCTTGGCGGTGATAGCCCAGTTTGTAGGCTGCTGAGTATGATAAATCAATAATCCGGTCGTCATGAAACGGGCCGCGATCATTGACGCGAACGATCACGCTTTTGCCGTTATCGAGGTTGGTCACTCGAACGAAGCTGGGTAAGGGCAGGGTTTTATGGGCTGCGGTCATGGCGAACATGTTGTAGGTCTCGCCATTGGAGGTGTGATAGCCATGAAACTTACGGCCATACCACGAAGCAATACCTTGCTGTGTAAACCCTCGTTCGTCAAAAATAGGCACGTAATGGCGCCCACGAACTTCATAAGGACGATTTGCAGCGGCACTTTTGGGTTCATCGGTGATCACCGCGTCTTGCAGCTCCAGCGCGGTAGGCTGGCGTAAAGGTGCGGCATCATGACGCATATGATAGCGCCCCGATGGCGTACTACAGGCACTTATTAAAAGCGTTATAAGAGTAAGAAAAAGCGCACGAACTGCCATTATTTATTTAACATCCGTTTTTCTGTGGCGATACTCATAATAATGCCAAAACCCGCCATCAGAGTCACCATTGAGGTGCCGCCATAACTGATCAGTGGCAAGGGGACGCCTACGACAGGTAATAATCCAGACACCATACCGATGTTGACAAACACATAAACAAAGAAAGTTAGGGTTAAAGCCCCTGCGAGTAACTTACCAAAGGCTTCTTGGGCATTCACGGCGATATAGAGGCCGCGAGCGATAATGAATAAATACACCCCTAAGAGGATTAACACGCCAATTAGGCCAAACTCTTCGCTCAGTACTGAGAAGATAAAGTCGGTATGGCGCTCGGGTAAAAACTCCAACTGTGATTGGGTGCCTTGCAACCAGCCCTTGCCTTCTATGCCGCCCGAGCCAATGGCGATTTTTGACTGAATAATATGGTAGCCAGCACCGAGGGGGTCGCTTTCCGGGTTTAAGAAAGTAAGGACTCGCTGCTTTTGATAGGCGTGCATACCATAGTGCCAAAATAAGGGAGCGCCGGCGCCAACGAGCACAGCCAAAGAGCCAACTAGCTTCCAGCTTACACCGGCTAGAAACAACACAAAAATCCCCGAGCTGGCGATCAGAATAGATGTCCCCAAGTCTGGTTGTTCTTTAATTGGCAAAGTGGGCACCATGACGATAACCAGCCCGATAAACAAATGCCCCAAGCGAGGCGGCAGATGATTGCGGCCAATATACCAAGCAACGCCCATGGGCACCGCAAGCTTCATAATCTCTGAAGGCTGAAAACGAATACCAATGTCGAGCCAGCGCTGTGCACCCTTGGAACTGACACCGACAAACAACACCGCGATGAGCATCAAGGTGCCCATCAGATACAAAGGCACAACAACACGCTTTAACGTAGGTGGAGAGACTTGTGCAAACACTAACATAGCCACTAGAGCGCCACCCATCCGGGTGCCGTGGCGCATCATCATATTCCAATCTTGGCCGCTAGCACTGTAGACGATGCACAAGCTTGCGAACATCATGGCGAGCAAGGCTAAAAACAGCGGCAGGTCGATATGCACGCGTTGCCATAAAGAGTTATGCTGATGTAATGGCGTCATTGCGATTCATCCTGTACTTCGCTGGCAATGGGGTTCGCAAGGAAATAGTAGTCCATTACCTCGCGGGCGATTGGGGCGGCCACCGAGCTGCCACCACCACTGTTTTCAACAATGACTGTGACAACGATTTGCGGGTCGTCAAACGGAGCAAAACCAACATAAATGGCGTTATCACGATGGCGCTCTTTGAGCTTATCAGCGTCGTAACGCTCGCCCTGGGCAATACTCACCACCTGTGCGGTACCCGTTTTACCGGCTGGATCATAATTAGTCCCTTTGAATGCCTTATGCGCCGTACCTGTGACTTTTTTCACGGTATTATGCATGGCATCTAAGGCAATTTGCCAATGCTCAGGATTTTGTAATTTTACCGGTGGCTTTTCGTCGTCATTAACGGTGGTAATATCGCTATCACGGCGTAATTGATGAACTAGGTGGGGCGGATTGTGTACGCCGCGATTGGCCATGATGTTGACGGCATTAGCAATTTGAATCGGGGTTGCTGTCCAATACCCTTGGCCGATTCCTACAGAAATCGTATCGCCACGCCACCAAGACTCGCGAAAACGGTCTTCTTTCCACTCCTTGGAAGGCAAAATAGCCGTCGTTTCCTCGTGGATATCAATACCGGATAAATCGCCAAAACCAAACTGCGCCATAAAATTACTAATTTTGGTTATGCCAGCACGGTATGCGATGTCGTAAAAATAAGTATCGCATGACTCTTCTATGGCTTTATAAACGTCGACATGGCCATGACCCCAGCGCTTCCAGTCACGCCATTTGTGTTCAACGTTGGGAATTTGGAAAAAGCCAGGGTCCCACATTTTTGTTTCTTCGGTCACCAACCCCTGCTCTAAGCCAAAAATCGCCATATGTGGTTTGATGGTTGACGCCGGGGCATAGCGGCCTTGGGTAGCACGGTTTATAAGCGGTCTATCAGGGTTAAGCAGGGCTTTGTAATTTGCTGAGCTAATACCGTGCACGAATAAGTTAGGGTCATAGCTGGGGTTAGAGTACAGCGCTAAGATGCCTCCCGTTTTTGCATCTAATGCGACAATGGCACCACGTTTATCTTTTAATGTCATTTGCGCGATTTGCTGCAGCCCAATATCGAGGGTCAGCATTAAGTCTTTACCGGGCACCGGAGGCGTTTCCTCAACGCGACGTAATACTCGGCCTCGGTTATTAATCTCCACCGATTGCGAGCCTACCTGACCATGTAACTGCGACTCATAAAACTTCTCAAGTCCGAGCTTACCGAAATCCCGGGTGGCGCGATAATTGGTGGCCAAGCCTTGCGCTTCCAGGTTGGTTAGCTCTTTTTTATTCAGTTTGGCAACATATCCAAGAGCATGAGTGAGGGTATCTCCGAAGGGGTAGTACCGGGCTAAGCGAGCCTCGACACTGAACCCTGGGAATTTATGTTGGTTTACAGAAAATAGCGCGACTTCTTTGTCATTCAAACGGCTTTTTAGCACCTGACTCTGGAAGCGGCGGTTGTGGCGGATATCGTCGAGAAACTCTGCACGCTGCTGCTCGCTAATATTGAGTAACGCGCTAATATCGTCCAGCGATTGTGTTAGGTCATCCACCTGTTCGGGGATCACCTCGAGGTTATAAACCGGCTTGTTCTCGGCCAGTAAAGTGCCGTTCCTATCGTAAATTAAGCCTCGGTTAGGGGCCACAGGCAGTACTTTAATTCGGTTATCGTTGGAACGGGTTTGATAGGTCTTGTGCGCCACCACCTGTAGGTTGTATAGATTCGAAATTAAAATGGCGACCAGAATAAGAACAAAAATAAAAGCCGTAAAAGAACGGCGCGCAAACAAATTGGCCTCGGCGGAATGATCGCGGATAGGAGTGCGTTTACGCAGCATAAAAACGGCTATTCTCGGTGATAGGGGTGATTGTTATTTAAGCTCCAGCCTCGATATAGGCTTTCCGCTACGATAATGCGAACCAGCGGGTGAGGCAAGGTTAAATTCGATAACGACCACTTTTGCTCGCTGCGGGCAATGCACTCGGGAGCTAGCCCCTCTGGGCCTCCGATAAGCAAACTGACATCACGACCATCGAGTTGCCACTTTTCCATGGCCTTGGCAAGCTGGTGCGTGTCCATCGCTTTGCCTGTCACTTCTAAGGTAACAATACGATTTCCCTTTGGAATGGCCGCTAAGGTGCGCTCACCTTCTTGCTGTAAAATACGTTTGATATCGGCATTTTTGCCGCGTTTACCAGCGGGTATTTCAATCAGCTCTAGAGCCATGTCCTTGGGAAACCGGCGTTGATACTCGCTAAACCCTGTCTCTACCCAAGATGGCATTTTGGTCCCCACGGCGACCAGTTGGATTTTCACCGTTAACCCCAGAGCTTCTCGAGTTGGTAAAAGTCACGAGTTTCATCTTGCATTACATGCACGACCACGTCACCTAAGTCCACCAATACCCATTCACCGATGTCTTGTCCTTCCATGCCTATCACATCTAAGTCATGTTCCTTGGCCTCTTTGGCAAGATGTTGGGCGATGGATTGAACTTGGCGTTTGGAATTACCCGAACAGACAACCATGAAATCAGTAATGTTCGATGTGTCGCGAACGTCCAAGGTAATGACGTCACGCGCTTTCATATCGTCAATTTTATCTAATGCAAAATCAAGAAGATTGTTGGTTTGCAAAATGCACTCTCTAAGTTAGTTAAAGCTTTCTAAGCGGCGTATTTTACCACTATTATCAACCTATATACAGGCGCTTATCGCGGATATATTGGTACACGGGCGGCGTAAGCAGTTCCTCACAAGGCTGCTGACGTTGCAATTTGGCGCGCACCTCGGAGGATGAAACCGCCAGCTGCGGGCCGGGTAAAAAGTAAACAAGCCCGCTGCGTTGGTTATTGAGCGCCGCCCCTTGCTGACACTGATGCTGTGATAAGTATTGCGTGAGTGTTGCGGAGAGGTCAAGGCGCTCTTGTGGACGCTGATAGACCACTAAATGACACAAAGATGTAATTTGCTGCCATTGATACCACGAATCAAAGCTGTTGAATGAGTCCAAGCCCATCAAAAAGAGTATTGGCTCTTGGTAATTACCGGCACTATCCAGTTCTTCACGTAACTCTTGTAGGCTCAGTAGTGAGTAGGATGGACCTTCCCGATGCAGCTCGCGCTCATCGATTTTAAAGCGCGGCTCGGAGGCTATGGCTAAGCGTAACATCGCCAGTTTGTCAGCATTACTGATGTTGCTCGCCTGCTTGTGAGCAGGGACGCGGTTGGGCATAAAAAATAGTTGCTCACTATTGAAGTGATTTAAGCACTGATTAGCCATATTAAGATGGCCGATATGAACCGGATCAAAAGTACCGCCGAACAGAAGCATATTTACTCCGAAAAAATAGGCGCAGAAAATGGTAAGGTGCGACAGAAGCTCATACTGATGTGTGCAAGCATGGGGTAGGGTGAAGATAACTTGCCGCTTTTAAACTGGCTATCAAAATCACTGAGTAAATCACAAAGTTGCTCTATACGTGCCATGTCTAAGCGCTGCAGGGCTCTTTGATACAAAGGTTGCTGATTCTTCCAAATCCCCAGTTTTTTACACGCGCTATTAAAATCCTGTCCTTGATGGCGCAACTCTGCGAGTGTGAGGAGTTGCTGCGCTTCCTTGCCAAGAGCCCAAGCGATGGCGGTGGGCTCGGTGTTATCATTTTGTAATCGTGCCAACACCTGCATCGCTTTGTCACCCTCGCCACCAAGGACCGCATTAGCCAAATCAAAAATATCAAACTTATTTTGATTCAATAACATGCCTGTAAGGGTACGCCCATCAATGGCTTTATTTGCGTACAGCAAAGCCAGCTTTTCTAGCTCTTGGTGACACGCCAGGAGGTTCCCCTCTGTGGTATCGAGCAGCACCTGCTTAGCATCCCCTTCAAGATTAAGACCTAGACGTTGACAGTGGTTATCAAGCCAGCGCCGTAAGTGATTGCCGGTTAGTGGGTAGCAGGGGACAAAGATGCCTTCTTTATCAAGCGCTTTAAACCAGGCTGAACGCTGGACGTCTTGCGATGCTTTCATGCCACGGATCACAATAATGCAATCAGGATTCACGCCTTGTGCACATTGCTTCAGGTGCTCGGCGCCGGTTTTCGCAGGCTTTTGGCCGTTTAAGTCTAATTCTATTAAGGTGCGGGAGCTAAATAGCGACAGGCTGTGGTAGTGGCCGTCTAACTCTTGCCAGTCAAATTGCGCTCCGGCGGTGAGTTTAATGACCTCATCAAAGCCTTGTTGGCGCGCATTTTGGCGAATATGGCGGATACACTCATCAACTTGAAAGGGTTCATCGCCAAACACCATGTAAAAAGGTGCCAGCCCACGGGATAGTTGCTGTGCCAGTTGATTCGCGTAGATGCGCATTAGAGCTGTGCTAACTCCCTAACAATGCGGCGACTCGCCTGTTTGCGTAGCTCCTCCAACAAAATCGTCATTTCATTGGCTTTAGCTAAGGCATTGTCTGGATCGTCTTGGTAATTGCGATAAAGCTCAAAATATTGCTCGATAGGGTCTTCACCTGCTCGCTTAAGCGTGTAAGACACCGAGTAAATAAGCTCGTATTCTGCGACCTGACCGTTTTTAAACAGCGACAGTGTTCGTCTATCTAGGCGGTCGGAGGTGAGTCGTAACATCGGAGAGTTAGCGCGCAACCCTTTATTGACCTGCACATTACTGCGTGCGAGTTCACTCAATAGTTGCTCATACAGAGCTGAATTAGGATCGCTGGCGTTGACTTCCAAAGTCATGAGATCTTGCGGTAGATCCGAGGCCTTTTTAAGGTGAAAACCACAGCTGCTTAGTAATAATACTAAGCAGCTGATCACTAGGCTATGGCGTAGTGCACTGGCAGCGAACATCTTAGTTCGCCACCACATTAAGCACTTTGCCTTTGATGTAGATGACTTTACGCACGGTGAGTCCATCGGTGAACTTCTGTACGTTGGCATCTGCAAAGGCTGCTTGCTCAACGGCCTGCTGATCTGCATCGGCCGCTAGAGTCAGCTTCGCGCGGACCTTACCATTGACTTGAACTACCACCAGTTTCTCACTTTCAACCATGGCTGATTGATCGGCAACAGGCCATTGTGCGTCAAGGATATCGCCAGGCTTGGCGAGGTCTTGCCACAACTGATGTGACAGGTGTGGGGTAATCGGTGCCAGCATAATCAGCATTGCTTCTAACGCTTCATTGGCTACGGCTTTGTCACCGTCATCAGCTAATGGTGCCTTGATCAGCTTGTTCGATAGCTCCATTACCGCTGCAATGGCGGTATTGAAGGTTTGGCGACGGGCTAAATCATCAGTGATTTTAGCGATGGCTTTGTGCAACTCGCGACGCAGTTCTTTTTGCGCTTTCGTTAAGCTGGTAACATCTAGCTCAACAAAGCCCGCTTGCTTCACATCATAGGCATACTTGTATACCCGTTTGATAAAGCGGTGCGCGCCTTCAACACCGGAGTCAGACCATTCCAGTGTTTGCTCTGGTGGTGCTGTAAACATCATAAACAAACGCACGGTATCGGCACCGTATTGGTCGATTACCGTTTGTGGGTCAATGCCATTGTTCTTGGACTTAGACATCTTGCTCATGCCGGCGCTTTCCACCGGTTGACCATCATCCTTGTGCCAAGCTTTAATAATACGGCCTTTGTCATCAGTTTCTACTTCGACATCACTGGGTGAGAACCAAATATCACCGCCTTTTTCGTCTTTGCGGAAGTAGGTGTCGGCCAGTACCATGCCTTGGCAAAGTAGGCGCTCAAATGGCTCATCAGAGTCGACCAAGCCAAAATCACGTAATAATTTGTGGAAGAAACGCGCATAAAGCAGGTGCAAAATTGCGTGTTCAATACCGCCAATATACTGGTTGACTGGCAGCCAATAGTTAGCTGCACCTGGCTCAAGCATGCCTTCGTCGTAACGTGGGCTGCAATAACGAGCGTAGTACCAAGATGATTCCATAAAGGTATCGAAGGTATCGGTCTCGTGGAACACGGTTTCACCGTTGACGCTTGCCTTGGCCCATTCAGGGTCTGATTTAATGGGGGAAGTCACGCCGTCCATCACCACATCTTCTGGTAGGCGCACCGGTAGCATATCTTCTGGCGCTGCCAGTTCGCTGCCATCTTCTTTATTCAACATTGGGATAGGTGAACCCCAATAGCGTTGGCGGCTAACGCCCCAATCGCGCAGGCGGAAATTAACCTTGCGCTCACCCACGCCAAGTTCAGCTAACTTATCGGCAATGGCATTAAAGGCGGCCTCAAAATCCAGACCATCGAATTCACCAGAATTGATGAGCGTGCCTTTTTCTGTGTAAGCGGCTTTGGATAAATCACACTCGTCACCTTCATTGGCAGCAATAACCTGCTTGATCTCTAGACCGTATGCTGACGCAAACTCAAAATCACGTTGATCGTGCCCTGGTACTGCCATAACCGCACCTGAGCCGTAGTCCATCAACACAAAATTAGCTATCCAAATCGGCACTTCTTTACCGGTTAGCGGGTGAACTGCGTTCAAACCCGTGGCGATGCCTTTTTTGTCCATAGTGGCAACGTCGGCTTCGGCTACTTTAGTGTTTTTACACTGCTCAACAAACGCCGCAACATCGGCATTGGTCTTCGCAGCTTCTTGAGCAATAGGGTGGCCTGCGGCAACAGCCACATAGGTAACACCCATGAAGGTATCGGGACGTGTTGTGTAGACGCTGAATTCGCCTTGGTTATCGGCGCGTTTGAAGGTAATGTCGACGCCTTCAGAGCGACCAATCCAGTTGCGCTGCATGGTTTTAACTTGCTCAGGCCAGTGCTCAAGCTTGTCTAAATCATCTAATAATTCTTGCGCGTAGTCGGTGATTTTAATAAACCACTGCGGAATTTCTTTTTGCTCAACCACAGCGCCAGAGCGCCAACCACGACCATCAATCACCTGCTCGTTTGCCAAAACAGTCTGATCTACAGGGTCCCAGTTAACAGTGGACATTTTTTTGTACACTAGGCCTTTTTCGTACAGCTTAGTGAAAAACCATTGTTCCCACTTGTAGTAATCTGGGTGACAGGTGGCAATCTCACGGTCCCAGTCGTAACCAAAGCCTAATAGTTTGAGCTGGTTACGCATGTAATCAATATTTTGATAGGTCCATTTGGCTGGGGCGGTGTTGTTTTTAATTGCGGCATTCTCTGCCGGCAAGCCAAAGGCGTCCCAACCCATGGGTTGCATAACATTTTTACCTTGCAAGCGCTGGAAGCGAGAAACAACGTCACCAATGGTGTAGTTACGCACGTGACCCATGTGTAGTCGACCACTCGGGTAGGGGAACATGGACAGACAGTAAAACTTCTCTTTTGAGTCGTCTTCACGAACTTGGAAAACCTTGTTTTCTTCCCAGTATGACTGGGCCTTAGCTTCTATTTCCTGCGGGTTATATTGCTCTTGCATCTACTATTCCAGACTTCTTGCAAAATGATGACAAATTTGCCGATAGCATACCCCAAATCGATATCTAATCACAGCAAGGCACAGGCTTTTTTATCGCTGTTATTGAATTGTCGGCAAGCGGGCTATAGTTACAAAGAGAGAGGCTGTTAAATTCAAAAGGAGCGAACATGGCAGATTATCGTCAATGGTTGGGTCAGTTTAGTGATTGGCTCAAAGATGTGAAAGAGCATGAAGTGAAAGACATGGTGTCCTCCTTTATGGAGTCAAAGCAGGCTTTGCAGGAGCTGAGTAAAGACAAGTACGAGCAATATAAACAATATTTACAGCGCGACATCGACCACCTCATTGAACACGAGAAACACTACAACGAGCTAGCATGGCAAGAACTTAAGGAGTCGCTGTGGTTCGAGTTATCACATATCGAAGATAAGTCACAATTGGAGTGGCAAGCGCTTAGCCAAGACTTTAAGCATAAAGGCATTTATCACGCTGGAGAATGGATAGCCATGGGGACCTTAGTGTGCCAAAATTGCCATCATCAGGTGGATATTTACCACGCCAGTGAGATTCAGCCTTGCAGTCAATGCGAAGGAATTCACTTCAGCCGTCAGGCACTGCAGCCATAACGCAGTGCTCAGCGGATAATAATTGGGGCCCTCTGATAGGGCCCACTACAAGATGTGTCGAATGAAAGATAAAAGCAATAACGGTGTTACTCCTCTTAGTGCCAATGCGTTGGCCCCACAAATTTCAGCAAATCATGTGCGCACTTGTTTAGCGCATCCCTACCCCGAGGACTTACCTTTTATCGGCCAGCAGCGTGCCGACAGTGCTTTGGAATTTGCCCTGGGTATGCAGCTTCCTGGGTACAATGCTTATGTGATGGGAGAGCCAGCGTTAGGGCGCTTTACGTTAGTGCAGCATAAGCTGCAACAACATGCCAAAGAGCGCGAAACGCCGCGTGAGTGGCTCTATGTTAATAATTACGATGATCACCGCGAGCCTATCGCCTTGTTAATGAATCCGGGCGAAGGACAAGTCCTAGTCGACGATATTGATGCGTTGCTGGATGAGATTCTTGATACCTTTCCGGCTGCGTTTGATAACCCTGGATTCCAACGCAAGAAAAAGTCCATTGATCGTGAATTTGAAGATAAGTACGAAGATGCGTTGGCTGCGGTGGAAGACTTGGCCAATGCCCGCAGTGTCGAATTGATCGAGGATGAGAATAACGTAGGTTTTGTGCCAATCGTCAACAATCAGCGTCTCAGCGATGAGCAATTCAGTGCCCTTGATGAGCCCACGCAAGAGCGCTTTCTCGACGCTATCGCAGAGCTTGAAGGCGCATTAATTGATGCCCTTATTGAGCTGCCAAAATGGAAGCGCGAGTCTAGCGAGGCATTGCGTAAGCTGAAGAAAAGCACCGCCGAAGCGGCAATCAAACCGCTTTTACGTGAGCTTGAGCACAAGTATGCCACCCATGTTGGGGTGTTGCGTTACTTAAAAGATTTACGCTCAGAATTAGTCGATACGGTACTCGAGTGGCTTGATGAAGAGCAAGGCAGTGAAGATAACAAAGATGAGTATGATCGTGATGAGATGCTCACCGAATTCTTTGCTCCCAATTTATTGGTGTCTTTTAAAGAAGACGACCCCGCGCCAGTTATTTATGAGCCTAATCCGACCTTTGGTAACCTGTTTGGCAAAATAGAATATTCAACATCGCAAGGGTCGTTGGTAACCAGTTATCGGAGCATTCAGCCTGGCGCACTGCACCGTGCCAATGGTGGTTATCTGATTATGGATGCGGAAAAAGTGATGACCAACGCGCAAGTGTGGGATGGCTTAAAACTATCATTAAAAACACATCAGATAAAAAATGATTTACCTTACCAAGACAGCTCGGTAGGTAGCAGCTTCACCTTACGGCCGCAATTGATCCCGCTGGATGTAAAAGTGATTTTACTGGGTTCTCGGGATTTGTATTACACCCTCAATGAATATGACGAAGAGTTTGCCGAGCATTTTCGCGTTCTGGCTGATTTTGATTATTACCTGCCAGGCTCAGATAAATACCAATATCAATTTATCACTAAAGTGATTGAGTACTGTCGAGAAAAGCTGAAAATTGAACCTAATAATGAGGCGATGGCACTGCTGTTGCGTTTCAGCCACCGCCAGGCTGAGCATCAACAAAAGTTGTCAGCACGTTTTGCCGATGTACTTGAGTTAGTGGCTGAAGCAAGCTTTTATGCTCGTCAAGACAGCAGTGAACAGATCCTAGCTGCCCACGTAGAGGAAGCAATTGCTGGGAAAGAGTATCGCACTGGGCAAATGAGCGAAAACATGCTGAGTGATATTCGTGAAGGACACATTCTTATTGATACACAAGGTGAGGCAGTCGGCATTGTTAATGGCCTTACCGTGTTGCACGTGGGTGATACCTCATTTGGCACTCCGGCGCGTATGAGCGCCTCGGTTTATGCAGGCAGTGATGGGGTGATTGATATTGAGCGCGAAGCCGAATTGGGTAAGTCTATTCACTCAAAAGGTGTCATGTTGCTAACCGGCTACTTAGGGAATAAATACGCGCAGGATTTCAGCCTGACTCTCAGTGCCAACATCGCAATTGAGCAAAGCTATGGCTATATCGATGGTGACAGTGCCTCGCTGGCTGAGTTATGTGCTTTGGTCTCAAGTATTACCCAAGTGCCCATAAAGCAAGGCATTGCACTGACTGGTTCAATCAACCAACGCGGTGAAGTGCAAGCCATTGGCGGTGTTAACGAAAAGATTGAAGGGTTCTTCAAACTTTGCCAAATGCGCGGTTTAGATACTCACCAAGGGGTCATTATTCCCAAGTCAAATTGTTTGAACCTGGTGCTCAATCAAGAGGTAATAAGTGCCGTTGAGCAGGGGAAGTTCCATATTTATCCAGTTTCGAGTGTCGATGAAGCCCTCAGTTTGCTGACTGGTAAGCAATGCGGGCAATTTCATCAGGGCCAATACCCCGAAGGAAGCTTGCACGACTTAGCCATGAAACGCTTGCGGGCTATAGCTGACATTGTTGCTGGTGAGGAAGAAAAGGATGATTAATGCGTTATTAATTCTCGCCATTGTCGTGTTGTTGGTACTGACCTTTCGCGGCCATCGGCGCAATCAAGCGGCGGCAGCAGAAAATGGCGATGCTGAGGCGCAATTTCTGGCCGAGAACAAACACAAAGAAGGCGTTGTGGAGCTTGATTGTGGGGTGCAAATGCTGTGGCATACTCGCAATCAGGCTGGTGAGCAGCCAAGCGCTAAGTCGAAAGTAACGGTGCACTATCGGGGCACATTGCTCGATGGCAGTGAATTCGATAACTCCCAGAAGCGAGGCCAACCCCTGACCTTCAAATTAAACCAAGTGATCAGTGGCTGGCAGCAAGGGTTGCTTGCCATGCATGCTGGAGAGCGGGCCACGCTGTATATTCCAGCTAAACTTGCCTATGGTAATCGCCGGGTGGGGAATATCGCCCCAGCAAGCTTGTTAATCTTCGACGTTGAGCTTATTGCTGTTAACTAAACTGTTGTAAATACGCTAGGTCAGCGTAGCTGATTTAGCGTGTGCCCCGTCAATTTTATGTCCCCTATATAAGTAAAATTGAAAATACAATGTAAAAATATATTTGACAACGCTGTCTTTGTGGCAACAATAAACGGTGGGAGGGCTCAGTGATCAGTGCATGAGCAGCTGGTCGGTCTTACAACGAAAAAATGAGTCAAATATGTCTACAACAACACAACTATTCACCGTGCTGGGGATCAGCGCAGCCGTCTCCACAGCGGCCCACGCCATTAATGTACAACCCGATCCACAGAACCCCGAGGGCTATGTCGTCGCCAAAGCCGATATTGAAGCCATGGCAGCGGCGAAAACAGCCGATCCTATGTATCAAGTGTGGGCGCAGGCACTGCGTACTCGCGACAATGCCGTGGTTGAAGCTATTGTCCCAGGAAGCGCCACAAACCCCGAAAACGTGCAGCGCGCACAACGGGTATTTCCACAGTAGCAGTGGGACTTTCTTACGCAAATGGCGGCGCCAGAGTACACCTACACGCGATTTTTAAGAGCAATAGGCAAATTCCCCGCGTTTTGTGGCGATTACAACGATGGTCGCGATGCCGATGCTATTTGTAAACGCTCAATAGTCACAGCCTTTGCTCACTTTGCCCAAGAAACTGGCGGTCATATCAGTAAAGACAACGTCTCTGATAACCCTTTGGGGTTAGAGGAGTGGCAACAAGCGTTAGTGCATGTGCGAGAAATGGGATGGTCCGAGGGCGAAGAGGGCTACACCACAGGCTGCGGTCAAAATGATTGGCAAAATCGCCGTTGGCCATGCGCTCCAGGTCAGGGTTACTTTGGTCGCGGCGCAAAACAGCTCTCTTATCATTTTAACTACGGGGCATTCTCAGAAGTCATGTTCGATGGTGACGCCACCGTATTGCTAACTAACCCGGCGTTAGTGGCGGACTCATGGTTAAACTTGGCTTCAGCAATTTGGTTTTTCCTCACTCCGCAAGCCCCGAAACCGGCAATGTTACACGTGATTGACCGTACTTGGGTGCCGTCGCAGCGTGAGCGTAATGCCGGGATTGGTTATGGCTTTGGCACCACCATTAATGTTATCAATGGTGGTATAGAGTGCGGCGAGCAAAATAAATATAAGGGCCAACCAGTCAATCGCATTCGTTATTGGCAGGGCCTCGCTCATCACTACAATATCGTTATAGAAAGTGACGAAGAGGACACCTGTTGGCAACAAACCCCTTATGGCAGTCTTAATCTTGAGGGCGCGACAGATGTGTTATACACCAATTGGGAGGGTGATTGGGGCTATTATGCCGACCGCCCCGGTGGCTATTCCTTCGAATGTAAGTTAGTAGGTTATCAAACGGCTTATTCGGCCTTGGTCCCCGGTGACTATGAGAAATGTGTTACTAACTTCTATCAGTCTCATGCCGGCTGGCCGCAAGTGCGCGTTAGCGACACCTTGCCTAGTGAGCCGCCCACAGAGCCGCCTGTGGATGGCGTTGCAGCGTGGGATGCAGCAACGGTCTATGTACAAGGTGAGCAAGTGAGCCAAGGTGGGCAAATCTATGAGGCCAAGTGGTGGACTCAAGGTGATGACCCTCTTAATGGTGGGCCATGGCAACTTATTGACAGTGGCGGCCAAAGCGAGCCGACACCGCCAAGCGATCCGGTAGACCCTGCACCCGGTGACGGGGCAAACACTTGGGATGCGGCGACTATCTACGTCGGGGGTGACCAAGCCAGCAAAAATGGTGTCCTGTATCAGGCTAAATGGTGGACACAAGGTGACGACCCCATCAATGGCGGGCCTTGGCAGCGCGCCAATAATTAAGCTCATGAGTATAGCCTGCCTTCGCGCAGGCTTTTTTATGTCATTGGTCGCAACCCACTGTTTTTCACCTAAGTGTTACATTAGCGTTAATATCGAGGTGTAACTACCCACCATTATTCAACAGGGGAACAATCCATGACAAAGCTTTCGGTTTTAGGCCAAGCGCTATTGCTGGCAGGTATGTTTAGTGTCACATCAAGCGTTGCGGCCGCTGATTTAGACCAACAAATTCAACAAGCCAATGAACAGGTTGCCGATAAGGTGATCACTTGGCGACGTCATATTCATCAATATCCGGAATTGAGTAACCGTGAGTTTAAGACCGCGCAGTACGTGGCCGAACACTTACAAAGCTTGGGCCTTGAGGTGGAAACCGGCGTGGCTCATACCGGGGTGGTAGCCAGGCTCAAGGGTGATAAACCGGGACCCTTGATTGCCTTGCGTGCGGATATGGACGCACTGCCTGTGACCGAGCAAGTAGACTTGCCTTTTGCTTCGCAGCAGAGTGCCACTTATCGTGGTCAAAAAGTGGGGGTGATGCATGCCTGTGGTCACGATGCCCATGTCGCTATCCTTATGGCTGTGGCTGAGTCCTTGGTGGCGTTAAAGTCTGAACTAGCTGGGGAAATACTGTTTGTGTTCCAACCAGCGGAAGAAGGCGCTCCTGAGGGAGAGCAGGGTGGTGCCGAACTGATGCTTAAAGAAGGCTTATTTGCACAAAAGCCTGAGGCGGTGTTTGGTTTGCATGTCACCTCGTCACTCAATACCGGGCAAATTGGTTTTCGCTCAGGGCCGTTGATGGCCAGTGAGGACTCATTTAACATCAAGGTCAAAGGTCGTCAGACTCATGGTTCACGACCTTGGAATGGAGTCGATCCCATTGTTGCTTCTAGCCAAATCATTATGGCTACACAAACCATTGCTTCGCGCCAAGTCGATGTCACCAAAGCGCCTTCGGTGATTTCTTTTGGTGCCATCAATGGTGGGGTACGCAGTAATATTATCCCTGATGAGGTGGAGATGGTGGGCACTATTCGCACCTTTGATCAGCAAATGCGCGCCGACATCAAGCAGCGTTTGCAAAAAACCGTGGAGTTAACCGCCCAGGCAGCCGGGGCAAAGGCTGATATCCATATCGACCATGGTTACCCGGTCACCGTGAATGATCCGCAGTTAACAAACATGATGACCCCCACGCTGCAACAGGCCGCAGGCAGTGACAATGTCATCACCACGGATCTGATCACCGGCGCTGAAGACTTCTCTTACTACGCCCTGGAAACCCCTGGACTGTTCTTCTTTTTGGGAGTGACGCCAAAGGATCAGGATGCCAAAACGGCGCCAAGCAATCACTCGCCGCACTTTTACATCGACGAGAAAGCGTTGCCGCTAGGGGTCAAAGCGATGACCAACTTGGTGTTTGATTACCTCGACAAGCAATAAAAAAAGCGCCGTTAGGCGCTTTTTTTAACTCTTCTAGAATAGTACAGACTCAGGCCCAGCAAGCACAGCAGCGCTAGCCACGTAGGCCAACGACCATACTGGGCGTATAGGCTGTCGCCAGAGATCAAGCGAACATCAGCGCGCAGTACATCCGCATCAAATTGCGCAAGACTAAGTTGTGATTGCGAAATCGGGTCATACACGCCAGTCACCCCAGTATTAGTCACTCGTACCAGTGGGCGCTGCAGCTCGAGCGCGCGCATGCGTGAGATTTGCATATGTTGATGAGGTCCGTGGGAGTCGCCAAACCAGGCATCATTACTCACGGTAAAGAGGATATCCGAATCACTGCGGTAATTATCTCTGACTAAATCGGGAAAGGCGATTTCGTAACAGATAGCGGCAAGGATGTGGTAGCCGTTGGCAATTAGGTTATCTTGCACGCGTTCACCGCGACTAAAACTCGACATTGGCAAGTCAAACAGCGGTGCCAAAGGGCGTAATAAGTCTTCAAAAGGCACAAATTCGCCAATAGGTAGTAACTGATGTTTGCGATAGCGGTTTTTATGGAGGTAGCGGTACTGACCTGCGCTGCTGTCTTGTTGTTTTTTACCCACCACCACTAAGGTGTTGTAAACATTGCGGGTATCATATTGATAGTCGACGATGCCGGTGATAAGCGCAGTATCATTAAACACCGCCGCCTTATCCAAGGATGTGAGGTATTCCCCCGCTAACTGTTCGAGCTCGGGGATCGCAGCCTCAGGCCACACCACCAGATCGGCATCCCAATGTAGGCGCGTCATATCTTGGTACTTGAGCATGGTGGGCCAGAAATTCTCGGGTTGCCAGCGCATGCTTTGCTTGATATTGCCTTGTACTAAGGCCACATTCAGCTGTTTGCCAGAATACTGGTTATAATTGAATACTGTGGCTAGGGCTGCAACTAGGGCGCCTGCGGCGAGTGTTGCCACAAGGGGTTGCCAGACCTTGGCACAAAATAAACGATAAAGGCCATAACCCACGGCCAGCACCAGCACACTTAAGCCAAATTCACCCACCATCGGCGCGAGAATATTTACTGGTGAATCGGTTTGGGTGTAGCCCAGTGATAACCAAGGAAAGCCGGTTAGTAGTGTGCCGCGCAGCCATTCGCTGAAGGCAAAGCTGATTAACAGCGGAGCCAGCCAAGCGCCGCTGTGTTTGTGTATAAACGCCGTGAGTGCCAGTGCCAGTGCAGGATAAAGTGCTAAATACACCACCAGTAAGGCCATAATGGCAATGGAGGCGAGCAGTGGCATACCACCAAACTGGGCTATGGAGACGTGCACCCAGCTTATTCCCGCAGCAAACCAGCCGATGGCAAAGATAAATCCGTACCAAGCAGCTTGTTTGACCGGTGCCTGATAACTGCAATAACACAGCACCGCAATACTAAAAAAAGCTAAAGGCCAGGCGCCGAAAGGGGCATAAGCAAAGGTTAAAACAAGGCCGGCAACCAGTGCCAGCCATGTTTTTTTATCACTAAATTGCTGTTTAAGCCGCGTCAGTATCTTCGCCATCGCTCGATTTCGGCAAGGTAACTTGCAGCTGCAAAATACGACGGCTGTCGGAATTTGTGACCTTAAACTGCAAAGGATCAATGTCTATGATTTCACCGCGCCCAGGCATATGGCCGAAGGCATGTAACACAATACCGCCAATGGTATCGGCTTCGCTGGTGTTGAAATCGGTTTTAAACACGTCGTTAAACTCTTCAATAGGCGTCAGAGCTTGTACAGAGTAAACGTGCTTAGAAACCTTACGGATGGCTTTACTTTCGTCTTCATCATCATGCTCGTCTTCAATCTCGCCGACAATGATTTCGAGAATGTCTTCAATGGTCACTAAGCCAGACACACCACCATATTCGTCGATAACAATCGCCATGTGGTAGCGCTGTTGGCGAAACTCGTTCAGTAGCGTATCAACCCGCTTACTTTCCGGGACGACTACCGCCGGGCGGAGCATATCGCGTAGGTTTGGTAAGGCGGCCTCTTTGTCCATCAGTAATGGCAATAAGTCCTTGGCCAATAAGATACCCTCGACGTGGTCTTTGTCTTCACACACCACCGGAAAGCGCGAGTGCGAGGACTCGATCATCATCGGTAGTTGATCGAACAGTGGTTTATCTACATCTAAGGTGATCATGTGTGAGCGTGGGATCATGATGTCGCGCACTTTCAGCTCCGACACACCCAATACGCCTTCCATCATTTCCTTGGTCTCAGGGTCAATCAGATCGCGTTCTTGCGCATCTGAGATGACTTCAACCAATTCTTCCTTATTTTGGGGTTCTCCTTGGAACATCTGGGTGATGCGATCCATCCACGATTTTCCAGAAGAACCCTCTCTACTATGCGAGTTTTCGTCGCTCATTAGCTTTATGCGCTCCAAGTTGAATTAATTCCGATAGTGAGCAGAGCCTCACTATTGGGATTAACACTCATCATCCCTGTATGGGTCGCTGATATCAATGGTTGCCAACAGGCGTTTCTCAATCGCTTCCATTTCTTGGGCATCAGCGTCATTTATATGGTCATAGCCAAGTAAATGCAAGCACCCGTGTACCACCATGTGGGCAAAGTGGTCATGAAAGCTTTTTTGCTGCTCCAAAGACTCACGATATACCACTTCGGGGCAAATAATCAAATCCCCAACTAAAGGTAGCTCTACACCTGGGGGGGCATCGAACTCAAAAGACAAAACATTGGTCGGTTTATCTTTGCCTCGGTAACTATGGTTGAGGCTTTGGCTTTCCTCTGCATCGCTGATACGAATAGTTATTTCGCTGTTGGGCTTAAGCTCATCAAGCACCAACGCGGCCCAGCGCTGAAATTGCTCAGCGCTCGGTAAATTATCAAATTCACAAGCAAGTTGCAGATCGACAGTGGTGGTCATGAGTCAGACTCTTTTTTATTTTGCTCTTTAGCGGCGCGTTTGGCGCGCTGTGCTTCATCATGGCTTTCGTAAGCTTCAACAATAGCAGCGACCACGGGGTGGCGCACCACATCATGAGCTTGGAAAAAGTTAAAGCTGATGGCCTCAACATCACTGAGCACCTCAATTGCATGACGCAGGCCTGAGCGCGCGCCGCGAGGCAAGTCGACCTGCGTAATATCACCGGTGATCACCGCTTTTGAATTAAAGCCAATACGGGTTAGGAACATCTTCATTTGTTCCACTGTGGTATTTTGGCTCTCATCAAGAATGATAAAAGCGTCATTCAACGTGCGACCACGCATATACGCCAACGGGGCCACTTCGATGACGTTTTTCTCTATGAGTCGCTCAACCTTCTCAAAGCCAAGCATTTCAAATAAAGCATCATAAAGCGGGCGCAGGTAAGGATCGATTTTTTGGGTAAGGTCACCAGGTAAAAAGCCTAGTTTTTCACCCGCTTCAACCGCTGGGCGGGTCAATAGAATACGGCGAATCTCTTGGCGTTCGAGGGCATCGACGGCAGCGGCTACGGCTAAGTAAGTTTTCCCGGTCCCTGCTGGGCCAATACCGAAGCTAATGTCGTGATTTAAGATATTAGCTACATACTGACTTTGATTGGGGTTACGCGGTTTGATGACGCCACGGCGGGTTTTAATAAACACTTCTTTACCCCACACACTGGGCTGCTCTTGTTCGAGCACATCAGCTTCGGTGATGGCTAAGTGTACGTGTTCAGGTTCGATCTCTTTTTGCTTACCTTTAACAGGAGCCGTATCAACGTAAAGATTTTTTAGAATTTCCCCGGCAGCTTTTGCAGTGTGCGGCTTGCCGGTGACTTTAAAGAGGTTTTCGCGGTGTGCAATTTCAACTCCCAGACGACGCTCGATGTGCTTAATATTTTCGTCGAAGGGTCCACACAAAGAAGAAAGGCGGGCATTGTCTGACGGTTCTAAGTATATATCGATATTCTTCAGCTGGTTACTCAAAGTTGCTTCCTGTTGCTTGGCGCTGCGTAAACGCAGCGCACGATTATTTTAATTCGGGGTGAATGTACCGACGCCGATGTCATTGGCTTGCGGCTCGCTCGGTGCTTTGGCAAGAATGTCGCTCGGCGCGACATCGCGACGTAGATTCATTTCATCTTCAGTGCGCAGCAGTTCTCCACGCAGTGAATTAGGCAACGCTTCAGTAATACGGACATCAACAAATTGGCCGATCACAGAATGTGGACCCTCGAAGTTAACTACACGGTTATTTTCGGTGCGTCCACGCAGCTCCATAGGATTCTTTTTCGAAGGCCCTTCCACCAAAATACGCTGCTCAGTAGCAAACATATCACGGCTGATTTTCTGTGCCATTTGGTTGATGCGATCTTGTAAAATGTATAGGCGCTGCTTTTTCTCGTCTTCGCTGACGTCATCCGGCAAGTCTGCTGCGGGTGTACCAGGGCGGGCACTGTAAATAAAGCTGAAGCTCATATCAAAGCCGATGTCGTTGATAAGCTTCATGGTTGCTTCAAAGTCTTCGGTGGTTTCGCCTGGGAAGCCGATAATAAAGTCTGAGCTCATACTGATATTAGGGCGAATCTTACGCAGCTTGCGAATAGTCGACTTATATTCAATGGCCGTGTGGCCACGCTTCATTAGGTTTAACACGCGGTCTGAACCACTTTGTACTGGCAAGTGTAAGTGATCAACTAACTCAGGTACATCAGCATAGGCATCAATAATATCAGGCGTAAACTCAACAGGGTGCGAGGTCGTGTAGCGAATGCGATCAATACCATCGATAGCGGCCACATAACGCAGTAAGTCAGAAAAGTAACAGATTTCGCCGTCATGCGTCTCGCCACGATATGCGTTAACGTTTTGACCCAGCAGATTCACTTCACGCACGCCTTGCTCAGCCAGTTGCGCAACTTCTAAAAGTACATCATCCAGAGGGCGGCTTACTTCTTCACCACGAGTGTAGGGCACCACGCAGAACGTGCAGTATTTTGAACAGCCTTCCATAATCGATACAAAGGCACTGGGTCCTTCCGCTTTGGGCTCTGGCAAACGGTCAAACTTTTCGATTTCAGGAAAAGTGATATCAACCACTGAACCTTCTTTCGCCTGCACTTGTTGAATCATTTCAGGCAAGCGGTGCAATGTTTGTGGGCCGAACACGATATCTACGAAAGGCGCACGTTGGCGAATGGTATCACCCTCTTGTGAAGCTACGCAGCCACCAACACCGATAACTAAATCGGGGTTTTGCTCTTTGAGTAGTTTCCAGCGGCCAAGTTGATGGAATACTTTTTCTTGTGCCTTCTCACGGATTGAGCAGGTGTTAAGTAAAATGACATCCGCATCGCTGGCTTCTTCGGTCAACTGATAACCATTGGTGTCATCAAGTAGATCGGCCATTTTCTGGGAGTCATATTCATTCATCTGACAACCCCAGGTTTTTATATGCAGCTTTTTACTCATTGAGATAATGCCTCGCTTTCAATCCGGTAGATAATGCACGACAGAGCTTTGGGTTGGACTAATGGCCCGAGCTTCGCCTAAAGGACGCGTATTTTATATGCTATCGCGCTATGAGCCAAGTATAGATTTGATATTTACACTGTGACACAGGATGACATCAAAGCAACACGCTTTAGCCTGCGCTTAGACTGCCACCATTGCCTTAACTGAGTTACAATCACCATAATATTGAAGCATTTAGAGGCAATAGGCCATGAGTGTAAAAAATGTGCTAATCGTCGGTGGCGGTATGGTCGGAGCTGCTTGTGCCATTAAGCTGGCGCAACAAGGCATTAAGGTGACGGTATTTGAGCGCCACTTTCCAGATGCCACTACTGATTTGCAAAACAGCCGTGTTGATATTCGTGTCTCAGCGATAAATCGTGCCTCCGAGCGATTGCTTGATGAGCTCGGAGCTATGGCGGCGATTAAAGCGACGCGTAGCGCGCCATACACAGAGTTAGAAGCCTTTGAGCAGCCCAACGCGCGTTTATTATTTACCGCAGAACAGCTGGGGTTAACCCATTTAGGTCACCTCATTGAAAACAACGTGATTCAAGCAGCGTTATGGCAACAATTCTCACAGTACGATATTACAGCTATCGAAAGTGCTGAGCCAATAAGTGCGATTGACGATGACGGTGAGCAAGTAACACTGACCTTAGGGGCAAAGCAGTATCAAGGCGATCTACTCATTGCTGCCGATGGCGGGCGTTCCGCTGTACGCTCGATGTTAGGAATAGGTAGCGAGGGGTGGCAATATCAGCAGCATTGTATGGGCATATTGGTTAAGCTTGATGCCCCGCAGCAGGTGCGTACTTGGCAGCAATTTCAGCGCACCGGGCCAGTGGCGTTTCTACCCATGCAGGCGCCTTATGCCAACTTGATTTGGTATCACCATGGTGATCACTTAGCTCGTTTAAAGGCTTTACCAAAAGAGCAACTGAAACAAGAGATTATTACTCATTTCCCAAGCTTGCCAGGTGATTTTGATATTGAGTCTGTGGCGGTTTTTCCGCTTACCAGAGCCCATGCTCAGCGCTATGTTCAAGGACGCTGCGTGTTAATCGGGGATGCCGCTCATACCATCAACCCGTTGGCAGGGCAGGGGGTCAATCTCGGCTTTGCTGATGTAGTGGCGCTTAATGCACAGTTACAAAATGACAACCCCATTGATATTGCATTGCAGCGTTATTGGCAAGCGCGCCGGTATGCCAACTTGGCTATGATGAGCACAATGGATGCATGTTATTGGGGGTTCTCTAATGAGAGTGGGCCATTAAAATGGGGGCGCAATCTATTTTTACGCGCAGCAAACCAGGCTGGGCCGATAAAAGATTGGGTACTAAAATACGCGATTGGTCACTAGATCAATCGCCATCTTGCAGCCGTGCCGGATTTTTTATTAAGTGAATTCTATAAATGCTTATAGGTGGTCGCGATAAGCAAGTAGTGCTTAGACTATGGTGATGTATAAAAGGTGAGATAATAAAAATGGTGCGGAAGGAGAGACTTGAACTCTCACATCCGAAGATACTGGAACCTAAATCCAGCGCGTCTACCAATTCCGCCACTTCCGCATTTTTTACTTTACCTAAAGAAACCTAATTAGAGCGTCTAGTTAGAGACACTAGGCTCATTCCTCAACTTTAGGAAAGTTGGCTGGAGTACCAGGATTTGAACCTGGGAATGGCGGGATCAAAACCCGCTGCCTTACCGCTTGGCGATACTCCAACGAAATCTCAAATCTATTTGTGGACCAGGATTTGAATCTGGGGGTGGATGAGTGAGGGATCAAAACCTCTCTCTTCTGCCCTTACCGCTTGGCGATACTCCAGCAATCCAGGATGATTATTTTAGTTCTTATCGAGAACATGGTGCGGAAGGTGAGACTTGAACTCACACATCCGAAGATACTGGAACCTAAATCCAGCGCGTCTACCAATTCCGCCACTCCCGCATAGTGTATTTTTCATTTTCTTATTGGTAGAAAGAAAATGGTGGCTACGCCCTGATTTGAACAGGGGACCCCATCATTATGAGTGATGTGCTCTAACCAACTGAGCTACGTAGCCAATGGCTGGAGTACCAGGATTTGAACCTGGGAATGGCGGGATCAAAACCCGCTGCCTTACCGCTTGGCGATACTCCAACGAAATCTCAAATCTATTTGTGGACCAGGATTTGAATCTGGGGGTGGATGAGTGAGGGAACAAAACCTCTCTCTTCTGCCCTTACCGCTTCCACTTCGTGGCGAGGCGATACTCCAATGAAATCAAATTTGATAATTTCAGTTCCTATCAAGAACATGGTGCGGAAGGAGAGACTTGAACTCTCACATCCGAAGATACTGGAACCTAAATCCAGCGCGTCTACCAATTCCGCCACTTCCGCAATATAATCTGGAGCATTTTGGAACTTAAGCCTAGGCTCATTCCTCAACTTCAGAAAAGTTGGCTGGAGTACCAGGATTTGAACCTGGGAATGGCGGGATCAAAACCCGCTGCCTTACCGCTTGGCGATACTCCAACGAAATCTCAAATCTATTTTGTGGACCAGGATTTGAATCTGGGGGTGGATGAGTGAGGGATCAAAACCTCTCTCTTCTGCCCTTACCGCTTGGCGATACTCCAGCTATAGAAAATGATAATTTTAGTTCTTATCGAGAACATGGTGCGGAAGGAGAGGCTTGAACTCTCACATCCGAAGATACTGGAACCTAAATCCAGCGCGTCTACCAATTCCGCCACTTCCGCAATATAATCTGGAGCATTTTGGAACTTAAGCCTAAGTTCATTCCTCAACTTCAGAAAAGTTGGCTGGAGTACCAGGATTTGAACCTGGGAATGGCGGGATCAAAACCCGCTGCCTTACCGCTTGGCGATACTCCAACGAAATCAAATTTGATAATTTCAGTTCTTATCGAGAACATGGTGCGGAAGGAGAGACTTGAACTCTCACATCCGAAGATACTGGAACCTAAATCCAGCGCGTCTACCAATTCCGCCACTTCCGCATAAAGTAATTTTCATTTTCTTATTGGTAGAAAGAAAATGGTGGCTACGCCCTGATTTGAACAGGGGACCCCATCATTATGAGTGATGTGCTCTAACCAACTGAGCTACGTAGCCAACTTTTACTTGTTCATCATCGCTGATGCGGGGCGTATTATGCTGATCTGCCGAAAGCGCGTCAACACCTTTTTAGTAAAAACATAACGAGGATGAATTGTTTGCCTGAAAAACAAGCGAAGCGAATAAAAAACAGCTTCTTTTTCTCACTCACAAACAAAAAAGCCCGCTAATAAAGCGGGCTCATTGAAGCGGTGTTTATTACACGTTGAACAAGAAGTTCATTACATCGCCATCTTTAACAATGTAGTCCTTGCCTTCTTGACGCATTTTTCCAGCTTCTTTTGCGCCATTTTCGCCCTTGTATTCAATGTAGTCATCAAACGCGATTGTTTGTGCACGGATAAAGCCTTTTTCGAAATCCGTATGTATTTTTCCTGCTGCTTGTGGCGCTGTTGCACCAACAGGAATCGTCCAAGCACGAACCTCTTTGACGCCCGCAGTGAAGTAAGTTTGCAGCTGTAGCAACTCGTAGCCGCCACGAATCACTCGGTTTAAGCCTGGTTCTTCAAGGCCTAAATCTTCCATAAATTCATTGCGCTCGTCTTCTTCAAGCTCTGACAGTTCAGCTTCTATGGCTGCACAAACCGGAATGACCACTGCATCTTCATTCGCAGCAATCTCGCGCACGGTTTCTAAATGCGGGTTATTTTCAAAGCCGTCTTCGTTGACATTGGCGATGTACATAGTTGGCTTAATGGTTAAGAAGTTTAAGTAATCAATGGCTGCTTTTTCTTCTTTTTCCAAGCGGAGTGAGCGCAGTGTTAAGCCTTCATCTAAATGCGCTTTTACTTTCTCAAGCACACTTATCTCGAATTTTGCGTCTTTGTCGCCGCCTTTGGCTTTCTTTGCTTGACGTAGTAGCGCTTTATCAGCACTGTCCATGTCAGCCAACACAAGCTCAGTATTGATAACTTCAATATCATCGGCAGGGTCGATTTGCCCGGCAACGTGGACAATATTGTCATTTTCAAAGCAGCGCACAACATGACCAATCGCATCGGTTTCGCGAATATTGGCGAGGAATTGGTTCCCAAGACCTTCACCTTTCGAAGCGCCTTTTACCAAACCAGCGATATCAACGAACTCCATGGTCGTAGGTAGAACACGTTGTGGGTTAACAATCTCTGCAAGCTGGTTTAAGCGTGCGTCGGGTACTGGAACAACGCCTGTATTTGGCTCGATAGTACAAAAGGGGAAGTTTTGCGCTTCAATACCAGCTTTGGTAAGCGCGTTGAAAAGGGTTGATTTACCAACATTAGGCAAGCCAACAATACCACATTTAAAACCCATATTATGTATACCTGTTTGTGTTCAAGCCACGCGTCATTATGGCTTAAATGAGTGGAGTCTGTTTTGTGCTTTAAGCACACCGTCTTTCGCCAAAATATCCATGCAGCGCACAGCCTCATCAACTGCGGCGTCGATCTTCTCCTGATCAGCTTGAGGCGCCTTGCCTAATACCCAACCGGTCACTTTATCACGGTGACCTGGGTGGCCAATACCTATACGCAAACGCATAAATTCTTTGTTGTTAGCCATTTTCGCAATGATATCTTTTAGTCCGTTGTGACCGCCGTGTCCACCGCCTTTTTTTAACTTAGCGATGCCCGGTTCTAAATCCATCTCGTCATGAGCAACAAGAATATGCTCAACGGGGATTTTGTAAAAGTTAGCTAAACTGGCCACAGATTTACCACTGAGATTCATATAAGTGGTTGGAATCAGAAGCTTAAATTCGCTGTCACCGATAATAACTTTGCCGGTTAATCCGTGATGTTTTGCGTCAGGTTTTAGAGTGCAGTTATAGCGTGCGGCCAGTTCTTCGATAAACCAGGCCCCTGCATTATGGCGGGTCTTTTGATATTCGGGGCCTGGATTAGCCAGGCCCACTAGCATTTGAATAGTATTCAAGGTGCTAACACCTTAAACCTTATTCTGCGTCGCTATCAGACGCTTCTTCTGAGTCTTCAGCTGGAGCAGCTTTGTTAGCGTTGACAGTTACAACCGCTTGGTCGTGGTCAGCGCCTTTAGCTAGTTCTACTGAAACAACACCTGCTGGTAGTTTGATCTCAGATAGGTGTAGTGAATCACCAGGAACTAGGTCAGCTACGCTTACTTCGATGAACTCAGGTAGCGCTTTAGGTAGACACGTGATTTCGATTTCAGTTAGTTGGTGAACAGCAGTTGCACCTTTTTTGCTAACTTCTTCATCACCGATGAAGTGAATTGGCACGTTAGTGTGGATCTTAGAGTTCGGGTCAACACGTTGGAAGTCTAAGTGAGTGATCTTAGGCTTGAACGGGTGACGGTGAATGTCTTTAAGAATCGCTTCAACAGACTCACCACCGATGTTCAGGGTAAGAATGTGCGTGTAGAAACCTTCGTGGTCTTGTGCTTGGTTCACTTTGTTGTGGTCAAGCGTTAGTGATACAGCGTCTTTGCCTGCACCGTAAAGGATCGCAGGAACTTTGTCTGCACGACGTAGGCGGCGGCTCGCACCAGTACCTAGCTCTGTACGTACTTCTGCATCAAATGTGTAAAAATCGTTAGACATGATGTCTCCAAATTATCAAATTAATATAGTGTAAGACCTTCGCGACCAAAGGCCTTAACCCAATTGGCAAGCGATGTAACACCACAGCCAATTAAAAAAGGCGCGCTATAGTACCACCGGCCTTGGTTAAAATAAACAGCAGAATAAAAAAAACACCGCCGAGGCGGTGTTTTCTATTTGAGCTCATCGGCGAAGCAGCTTTAGTGCTCAAACATCGCCGAAATAGATTCTTCGTTGCTAATACGGCGGATGGTCTCGGCCATCATATCAGCCAAGGTTAATACCTTGATATTGTCCAAGGCTTTAAGCTCATCTGACAACGGAATTGAGTCGGTGACAATGACTTCGTCAATTACTGAATTACGCAGATTTTCAGCTGCATTACCGGATAATACTGGGTGGGTGGCATAAGCAAACACGCGTTTAGCGCCATGTTCTTTTAATGCTTCAGCAGCTTTACAGAGTGTGCCGCCAGTATCAATCATGTCATCAACGATAATACAGTCGCGACCTTTGACATCACCAATGATGTGCATAACCTGAGACACATTGGCTTGAGGACGACGCTTATCAATAATAGCGAGGTCTTTGTCATCAAGTAACTTCGCAATAGCACGGGCGCGAACTACGCCACCAATGTCAGGTGAGACAACGACGACGTCGTCAAAATCACGCTGAGCCATGTCTTCGATAAGTACAGGGCTGCCAAATACGTTGTCCACCGGCACATCGAAAAAGCCTTGGATTTGCTCGGCGTGGAGGTCTACCGTTAGCACACGGTCGACGCCAACACTTGATAAGAAATCAGCAACAACTTTGGCAGTGATTGGCACACGAGCAGAACGCACACGGCGATCTTGACGGGCATAACCAAAGTACGGCAGTACAGCGGTGATACGCCCAGCTGAAGCGCGGCGCAGCGCATCAACCATGACGATTAATTCCATCAGGTTGTCGTTGGTCGGCGCACAGGTAGACTGGATAATAAAAACGTCCGAGCCACGGACGTTTTCATTAATAGATACACTGATTTCACCGTCGCTAAAACGACCAACTTCGGCATCGCCTAGTTCGATATATAAACGTTTTGCAACTTTTTGAGCTAGGTCAGGCGTTGCATTACCAGCGAAGAGCTTCATGTCTGGCACGGTAGGGTTCCTCGGGCACTGAAATTTTGGACTAACATGCAAGTGAATTTGCAGGCTAACTTAAACACTTTACTTCTACATTAGTTTAAACCAAGCGCTGTATGAGCAGGAGATTGATTTAAACTTTTGGCAACAAAGCCTTGCCACTCGGTGGGCAGCTTTTCTAGAACGTCTAACGCTGCGCGCTCGCTATCGAACGCGGCGAAACAACACGCCCCAGTGCCAGTCATTCTCGACGGGGCGTATTTTAGCAACCACTGCAGTGTTTTTTCAACCTCGCTGTAGAGCTTTTTGACCAGTGCTTCACAGTCATTTCTATGCTCTGCATGCTGCCATTGCTGTGGTAGGGGGGCGCTATCTCGAGGTAAATCAGGGTGGCCAAATACCGCTGCGGTGCTTATATGCACTTGTGGATGTACTACCAAATACCAGTGTTGTGGTACATCAACCGCTTGTAATTGTTCACCAACCCCTCGCGCTAGGGCACTGCGCCCGCCTATAAACACGGGCACATCGGCACCGAGTTGAATGCCTAATTCTGCTAGCTCATCCAGGCTCAGCTTGTTGCCCCACAGTGAATTAAGAGCAAGTAGGGTTGTTGCTGCATCCGATGAACCACCGCCGACGCCGCCGCCCATAGGCAATCGCTTGTCGATATCAATATTCACTCCGCACACTTCGAGACCACGCTGCTGATAGGCTTGGCGCAAAAGTTCGCCAGCGCGGAAAATAAGGTTATCCTCGTTGGCCACGCCATTCATTGGCGCCAACTCGAGGCGTGAGTCTTGGCGTGGTTGAAAGTGCAACTCATCGCCGTGGTCAAGAAAAGTGAAAAGGGTTTCCAATTCATGATAGCCGTCATCCCGACGCCCCGTTATATGCAAAAACAAATTAAGTTTAGCCGGTGCTATCACGCTAAGTGCACAAGAGTTCATTGCAGTTGCCATTCATTAATTAATAACTTCACGCGCAGAGTATCGTGGCTCAGGGTGATACGCGTGGGTAGCCAAACGCCCTGAATAGCCTCGTAATTTTGGTAACGAATCTGCCACTGACGATTATCCGGGCTCAGCCAGCTGGCGCTACGTACGCGTTGTTGTTGATCAAACTGAGCTGACTCGGCGTCGTAGGCCGCTAACAGCCATTGTTCTGGGGTATCTAAAGGTAACAGCCAACCGCTTAAACGATACACTAAGCTCTGTGCGTTATGTCCTTGATATTGTTCGCCATCGATATCCAGCTCAACGATATAGGGGTGGCGTTTTAAGCGCAAAACGTTGGTGCCGATAAAGGTGTTTAAATCGAGGCTGTATTCATCGCCTTGTTGTTGCCAAACAAAATTAGCTGATTGCCGCTTCTGTGGTGAAATAAACGCCATTTTACCTTCACTGCGAAAGTGTTTTATTTGCTTGAGGGAGGTGCGCCAAGTGTCGCTAGGTGGTGTGGATTCCGGGATTGTTTGTACACAGCCTGTGAGAAACAAAAAAAACACCAGCAAAATCAATCGAAAGTTAATCAAATGTCTTTCCCGCCTTTCCTTATTCGCTTGATTTTCGTAAAATTATTCGCTTGAAGCAGGTTCAGACCAATGTTATTGCAAGCGATTTTCATTTAGCGTCGACGAATTCGTTTACTGCCATCGATAAAATCTGTTTGGCAGAAGCTATCCATCTATGCGCTAATTTAAAGAATGAGTAAGTATTTAATAAAATTGGTTGTTAAGCAATAGTTGTCCACCATGACCATAGTCGCACTGGGTATTAATCACAAAACAGCATCGGTTGATTTGCGCGAGAGAGTAGCCTTCTCTCCTGAACAACTTGACCGTGCACTACGGCAACTCACAATGCAAGATGAGTTTGCCGAGTCCGTGATCGTCTCGACCTGCAATCGCACTGAAATATATTGTTCACTTGAGAGCGGTACTCCGGAGCAAGTGTTGCAGTGGCTCGCGCAGTTTCACCAACTTGATAGCAAAGAACTGGCGGAAAACGTGTACAGCTTTGATCACAGCCAAGCTATCTATCATTTGATGAAGGTGGCCTGCGGTCTTGATTCATTAGTACTGGGTGAGCCGCAAATTCTTGGGCAAATAAAACAAGCGTACGCCAGCGCTAAAAAGAATGGCGGCGTTGGGGTCTTATTCGAGCGCTTATTTCAAAAAACGTTCTCTGTCGCGAAACAGGTGCGTACCGAGACGAATATTGGTGCCAGTGCGGTGTCGGTGGCCTACGCTGCAGTGAATTTAGCCAAACATATTTATGGCAAGCTAGATAACACTCGTGTGCTACTCATTGGCGCTGGTGAAACCATTGAGCTGGTTGCCAGACATATTCATCAGCACTCACCCCAATCAATGACTGTTGCCAACCGTACCATCGACCGCGCCCGAAATTTAGCCGACGAGTTCGCCGCTGGCGTGATATCCTTAGCGCAGTTGCCGGAACAATTACCACAGGCCGATATTGTCATCAGCTCAACGGCCAGTACGTTGCCCATTATCGGTAAAGGGGTGATTGAGCAGGCGCTGAAAAAGCGTAAAAACAAACCTATGTTGTTGATTGATATCGCTGTTCCACGGGATATCGAAAGCCAAGTAGCGGAGCTGGATAACGCCTATTTATATTCAGTGGATGACTTGCAAGCGATCGTCAGCGAAAATATGGCAACGCGAGAGCAAGCAGCAAAAGAAGCCGAGCAGATTATCACTGCGCGAGTCAGCGAGTTTGATAATTGGCTAAAGTCTCTCGATTCAGTGGGACTCATCCGCGATTATCGTAATGATGTGACGCAAACGAAAGAACAACTCCTTGAGCGAGCAATGGCTCAGCTAGCCAGTGGCAAAGAGCCAGAGAAAATCATGGTTGAGCTCGCGAATAAACTCACTAATCGACTGATGCATGCGCCTACTAAGGCGATTAAAGATGCGGCCGAGAAAGGCGAAGTGGGGCAGCTGGCACAAATGCAAAAAATGTTAGGAATTAATCAGGAATAACAAACACATGAAAGAGTCGGTATACCGCAAGCTAGAAACCTTAGTGGAGCGTTATGAAGAAGTTCAAGCGCTACTGAGTGATCCTGAAGTGATAGGTGATCAAGATAGGTTTCGTGCTTTATCCAAAGAATATGCAGAATTAGAAGAAGTGGCTAAAGCCTTTACCGGCTATCAGCAAGCACAAGAAGATGTGGGCACAGCACAAGAAATGCTCAAAGATTCCGATCCTGATATGCGTGAAATGGCGCAAGAAGAATACAAAGAAGCAAAAGCTCAAGTGGAGAGCTTAGAAGAGCAATTGCAAGTATTGATGTTGCCTCGCGACCCTCGTGATAACAACAATGTGTTCTTAGAAGTGCGGGCCGGTACGGGCGGTGATGAAGCGGCTATTTTCGCAGGCGATCTATTCCGTATGTACAGCCGCTATGCAGAAACTCAGAAGTGGCAAGTAGAGCTAGTCAGCGCTAACGAAGGTGAACACGGCGGTTATAAAGAGGTGATTGCCAATATCAAAGGCGACGGCGTATACGGTAAGCTAAAGTTTGAATCCGGTGCGCACCGAGTGCAGCGTGTGCCTGAGACGGAATCGCAAGGGCGTGTTCATACCTCTGCATGTACGGTCGCGGTTATGCCTGAGATCCCAGAAGCCGAAGCCATCGAAATTAATACCGCAGATATTAAAGTGGATACCTTCCGCGCCTCGGGTGCCGGTGGACAGCACGTTAACAAAACCGACTCTGCTATTCGTATTACCCACATTCCTACAGGCGTTGTGGTTGAGTGTCAGGATGAACGTTCACAACATAAAAACCGCGCTAAAGCAATGTCGGTTCTTGCTGCTCGCTTAGAGCAAGCGGAAACAGAAAAACGTCAGGCAGAAGAGGCCAGCCAGCGTCGTAACTTGGTGGGCAGTGGCGACCGCTCAGAGCGTATTCGTACATACAATTACCCACAAGGGCGTATTACTGACCACCGTATTAACCTTACCCTGTATCGTTTGAATGAGGTGGTTGCCGGTGATTTAGGCGCTGTGATTGACCCACTATTGATTGAACACCAAGCCGATTTGCTTGCTGCAATGGGTGACGACTAATTGTCGAGTTCGACTATTGATGCCGTGCTGCGTAATGCAGCAACGGCGCTCGCAGACAGCAGTGAATCACCACGCCTAGATGCACAAGTATTATTATTACACGTGTTGCGTAAACCACGCTCCTACCTATTTGCTTGGGGCGATAAGGCCCTCGAAGAGCGTCAACTGCGTGAGTTTGAAAAGCTATTAAGTCAGCGTTTGCAGGGGGTGCCCGTTGCCCACTTAACGGGCACCCGCGAGTTTTGGTCCTTACCATTGGCCGTCAACAGTAGCACCTTAATACCAAGACCCGATACCGAGACGCTTGTTGAACAGGCGTTGGCGCTCGACCTACCTGAGAATGCGCAGGTTTTAGACCTCGGTACAGGCACAGGGGCAATTGCTTTGGCGCTGGCTAGTGAACGTCAGCAATGGCAGGTGCAAGGGGTTGATGCCAGTGCCGATGCCGTTACCTTAGCGATGCACAACCAACAGTCCCTCGGTATTGCAAACGTGCGCATCTACCAGAGCGATTGGTTCAGTGCTATTGCCGCCCAGCGCTTTGACCTTATTGTTAGTAACCCGCCCTATATCGATGAGAGCGACCCTCACCTGAGTGTTGGAGATGTGCGCTATGAACCTCTCAGCGCTTTGGTTGCCAACGACAATGGCTTGGCCGATATTGACCATATCATTGCCCAAGCACGCGCTTATTTGCACCCAGGTGCAACGCTGATGTTAGAGCATGGCTTCGAGCAAGGGCAGGCTGTACGGCAACTGTTGACTAATTACGGGTACGTTAATGCGCGGACAGTGGTCGATTTAGGTCAAAATGAGCGCATCACCTTGGCTGAATACACAACTTAGGCCTATGCTTAGGGAGTGACATTGGTCGTTGATTTTTAAAAGGAACTAACATGTCCGAAGACTTTTTATTCAGTGATGAGGAAATTGAAGAAGTCGAGCAAGATAGCCTTGGAACTTGGAAAATCCTCATTGTTGATGATGAACCAGAAGTCCATGCTGTGACGAAACTCGCGCTTAGTGATTTTGAGTTCCAAGAAAAACGGCTGGAGTTTATCAGTGCCTACTCAGGCAGCGAAGCGAAACAGCTAATTAATCAGCACCCAGATGCAGCCATTGTGCTACTCGATGTGGTTATGGAAACCGATGATGCCGGCTTGAAGGTTGCAGAGTACATCCGCCATGAAGCCAAAAACCATCATGTGCGCATTATTCTCAGAACAGGTCAGCCTGGCCAGGCGCCAGAGCGCCAAGTCATCGTTAATTACGATATCAACGATTACAAGTCGAAAACTGAACTGACAGCGCAAAAGCTGTTCACCGTAGTGATGTCCAGCCTGCGCTCGTATCGTGATATTTTAGCCATCGAGCAATCGCGCCAGGGGCTGGAAAAAATTATCACTGCTTCGCGAGATATATTTGCTTCCCACTCCATGGAAACCTTTATTCACGGAGTAATTCAGCAGCTCACTTCCTTACTCGGCTCAGTTGATAAGGCCATGTATGCGACCTCTTTAGTGGCCAGCAGTGAGCAAAAGGATGCGAAAAACTTAGTGGTTTTTGCCGGTCAGGGGGAGTTTGAACAAAGTGAGGGTAAATCTCTAGATCAAGTCCTCAGTGCAGAGCAGTTTAGCGCCTGTACACAAGCGCTCAATGAAAAAACCATTATCTATAAAGACGATTATCTGTTTGCCCATTGCTCTAGCCAATACAATAATAGCGCTTTGCTTTATATCTCCGGAGTGCCTAAAAACCTGACTACCACGCAACGACACTTAATTGAAATCTTTGCTCAGAACGTACAAATTGCGTATGAAAATGTACAGCTGCAATCGGAAATAGAAGACACTCAGCAGGAGTTGGTGTGGCGCTTAAGCGAGGCGTTAGAGCAGCGCAGTAACGAGACAGGCAATCACGTTCGCCGGGTGTCGCATATCTGCTATGAGTTGGCGCGGGGCTTGGGGTTGAGTGAGCAAGAGTGTGAACTGGTGCGCAGTGCGTCTCCTCTGCATGATGTCGGCAAAGTGGGCGTGCCTGACGCTATTTTACACAAGCCAGGGAAGCTTGATGAGAACGAATGGCAGGTGATGAAACAGCATGCGCAAAAAGGTTACACTATTTTAGCTAATTCTAAACGGCCCTTAGTACAAGCAGGAGCCACGATTGCTCAAGAGCATCATGAGTGGTGGGATGGCAGTGGCTATCCACAAGGTAAAAAAGGCCAAGATATTCACGTGTTTGGCCGCATAGTGGCGTTGGCAGATGTCTATGATGCCTTACGTCATCGGCGCAGTTACAAAGAACCTTGGGGTAAAGCCGAAGTCGTGGAAGAAATTCAACGCTTACGCGGGACCCAGTTTGAGCCCAAGCTCGTAGATGTATTTATTGAAAAACTAGACACGCTAGAAACAATTCTAGCGCGCTACCCAGATTAAGGAATGGTATGGATTATATTGCGCTAAAACACACCCATGTGTTGTTTGTAGTCTTGAGTGTGGTGCTTTTTTACACCCGCGCTTTCTCACGTATCGGTGGTGGTAAAATTGCTGCGAATAAAGCAGTATTTATATCCAGCCATATTGTTGACACCTTGCTGCTACTGAGTGCGATTGCGCTGCTTGTGGTGGCCAGTATCAACCCCCTTGCAGTGCCATGGCTATGGCAAAAAATTATTTTAGTGGTCGCTTACATTGTTATCGGTTTTAAGCTGCTTAAAGCGCCTACACAAGGCCAAAAATGGTTATGGTTAGGGGTTAATACCCTCGTGCTTTTAGCGATTGGCTACTTGGCTGGGTCGAAATCTGGCTTCTTTAGTTAACAATTAACCACTAAAAACCGCCGAAATTGGTATATCTTCACGATCCTAGGTAAACTAGCGCTCAGTTTTTTTAGCTCGTGAGATGTACCCTATTCTATGTCTGATGTGTGGTTAGATGACCAATTCGATCTAGAGCACAGCTACAGTGTCAGTGCCATCACTCAGTGTATTCAAGCTGAAGCTCGGTGGCATGCACAAGCTAATGTTGATGATGCCTTTGCTCAACTCAAACAGTTACAACAAGCCGCCAGCGAGGTGTATGCGCGTTACAGCGATAAACACCAAGCGCTTGATGCTATCGTTGATTGTTTTTACAGTGACTGGAGCTTCAGTGGCACGCAACAAGAGATGCCAGAGTATCGCCTAAACAGTGTTTATTTTACCTTGCTATACCGCACAGGTAACAGCCTATCATTGGCGATTGTACTGCAAGCCATTTTAGAACATTGTCGCTTTAACGCCGATATTGCACTGATTGATCAAAGTGTTATGGTGCAGGTATCGTTTAGTGCGCAGGAATACTACCTCATAGAACCCGCCTCTGGGCAACAGATATGGCATTTACAGCCTGAAAACGCGGAAACTGATAATGAGACATTACCTGAGATGGTGTTTGATGAAGAGGCATATAAGCTGTATCTGGCGCATCAAAAATGGGCTTTTATCGGTGCTGAACGTTTTGGCGACGCGCTTGCCTGTGTGGAATTACTGATTGAACTACTCGGTGATGATCCC
This sequence comes from Pseudoalteromonas ruthenica, assembly GCF_008808095.1. NCBI lineage: Bacteria > Pseudomonadati > Pseudomonadota > Gammaproteobacteria > Alteromonadales > Pseudoalteromonadaceae > Pseudoalteromonas > Pseudoalteromonas ruthenica. Next base: position 558,302 of record NZ_CP023396.1, read on the forward strand.
TATGAGCGGCGCGACAGAGGGTACTTGCTCAACCAAATTGACCGACCAGAACTGGCCAAGGCTGATTTACGTTTTTTTGTCGATGAATGTCCCGACGACCCGGCCATTGAGCTAGTCCGTCATCAAATTGACGAGCTGGATAACAATAACAACACACTCCATTAGGGTAAGGATTTTTTATGGCTCAACCTCATGAGGCACTGATCACCAACGATGCGGTGGTGATGGGTATGCTCGCCGTGATCCTCGGCGTTATATTTAAAACGGCACATAGCCAGCATCGTTTCTGGCAAAAGTTTTATAAGTATGTTCCCGCGCTTTTACTGTGCTACTTTTTACCGTCGTTGCTTAATACTTTTGGCATCGTTGACGGCCACAGTTCCAATGTTTACTACGTTGCTTCGCGGTTTTTGCTACCTGCATGTTTGATATTATTAACCATTAGCATAGATTTAAGAGCGATTATTAATCTCGGCCCTAAGGCGCTGATTATGTTTTTAACCGGCACCGTGGGCATTGTGATTGGCGGGCCTTTAGCTATTTTAGTGATGAGTGCCATCTATCCTGAAGCGGTTGGCGGTCATGGCCCTGATGCCGTATGGCGGGGAATGACGACAATTGCCGGAAGCTGGATTGGTGGCGGAGCTAACCAAGCATCAATGAAAGAGATGTTCGAGGTTGGCGGCGATATTTTCTCGGCAATGGTGACTGTGGATGTGATTGTTGCCAATCTATGGATGGCGGTACTGTTGCTAATGGCCGGTAATCACAAAGCCATAGATGCGAAAACGGGTGCCGACACCACTGCCATTGAGGATTTGAAAAAGCGGGTCGAAGCCTACCATGCTGAGCATGCGCGTATGCCCACACTGAATGACTACATGACCATTATCGCCATCGCGTTTGGTATTACCGGTTTTGCTCATTTTTGCGGTGATCTGTTAGCCCCGTACTTTAACCAATTTGCATGGGCTCAGGAATACAGCCTAAATAGTAAGTTTTTCTGGCTCATCGTTATTTCGACTACCATAGGCATTAGCTTGTCTTTTACTCGGGTACGCCATATTGAGGCTTTTGGAGCGTCAAAGGTGGCCTCAAGCTTCCTCTATATTTTGGTTGCATCCATCGGTTTACACATGAATATTACCGCCATTTTAGACAGCCCGTTGTATTTCGTAGTGGGTGCTATTTGGATGCTTACCCATGCCAGCTTGATGCTGATTGTCGCGAAACTGATCAAAGCGCCGTTGTTCTACATGGCGGTGGGTTCGCAAGCCAATGTCGGTGGCGCCGCATCAGCGCCGGTGGTGGCATCAGCCTTTCACCCCTCCTTGGCTCCGGTGGGCGTACTACTGGCGGTGTTAGGTTACGGTGTGGGTACTTACATGGCTTATATTTGTGGCTTGATTATGCAATCAGTCGCCCCTTAAGGAAATGACAATGACGATTGAAAAGTTAACTATCGGTGCCATTGAGTTGGCAAACAAAAACCCCTTCGTGCTGTTTGGTGGTATGAACGTACTCGAATCTCGCGATTTGGCGATGCGTATCGCAGAGCACTATGTGGAGGTCACGAATAAACTCAATATTCCTTATGTATTTAAGGCCTCTTTTGACAAAGCAAATCGGTCGTCTATTTCCTCATATCGTGGTCCGGGTATGGAAGAAGGGCTGAAGATTTTTGAAGAGATTAAGCGTACTTTTGATATTCCATTGATTACCGATGTGCATGAACCCTATCAGGCAGCCCCTGTTGCTGAGGTCGTGGATGTTATTCAGCTCCCGGCATTTTTAGCACGGCAGACGGATTTGGTAACGGCCATGGCGAAAACCGGCAACGTTGTAAACGTCAAAAAGCCACAGTTTTTAGCCCCTCATGAGATGCGTCATATCATCAATAAGTTTGCCGAAGCGGGTAACGAGCAAGTGGCTTTGTGTGAGCGAGGAACCAGTTTCGGCTATAACAACTTAGTGGTTGATATGCTCGGCATGGACGATATGAAAGCCATGGCACCGGTTATTTTTGATGCCACTCATGCGCTACAACGCCCGGGTGGACGCAGTGACAGTGCCGACGGTCGCCGTGCTCAAGCGGCTGAATTGGCGCGCAGTGGTATGGCTCTTGGCATTGCTGGACTATTCATTGAAGCTCACCCAAATCCTAACGAAGCTAAATGTGATGGCCCATGTGCACTGCCATTGGCGAAACTGGAAGGGTACCTGAGACAAATGAAAGCCATTGATGATTTGGTAAAGAGCTTCCCGGCGCTTGATACCAGTGCCAGCGATGTAGATTAATGTCTCAGTTTGTATTGCGTTTTTCAGAGCCAGCGTGTTGCGCTGGCTTTTTTGTTAATAAGTGTTTTTCATATACTTGGGAAAAATCGTTGAAGTATTCACTTAACCAATTACTTTGATGTTGTCGGTACGACTCGCTGGGTAAAATATGGTCGCGGATAATAGGGTTAATACGGTTGATAAAGGTCGTAGCAAAGTCATTATCAGCGCGCTTGGCACAGCCGATAGCACCAAACACGAGACTTTCTTGGTTATTGGCTATGGGTAAAGTGACAAGCTGAGCGTCATGATGACGGTTGTAATAAGTGGCGATAAAGGGGTAGTCGATGCCGAAGTCGATGCGTTCGTTGACTAACATATCGCCTAACACCGAGGCCTGATCGGCACCACGGTAATTAAGCGTCACCGCTTGATTATTTTGTACTCGCGATTTGATTTGCTCAATCCATGGGCTGTATTTCCGTCCGGCACCTTGTCCATAGCGCAAACCTTTATCGTTTAAGAGCGAGTAAAGGCGCACGGGGCTGCCATGTTTTTCGGTTATAGAGCGCTGTTTCTGCGCTGTGGTGACGATACCCATTGGCGGATAAACGCTGGTGCGCGTAGAGAATGTCACTAAAGGATGATTGTCGCGTTTGATTAGGCAGGGCACACATACATTTTTGCCTTGTTCAAAATAACTCTTTAAGCGCATTTGCGGTAAATGAATGGAGTCATGTTTTAAATCCGGAGTCCGGGCGATAATCTCATCAACGATATCATCGCAAATGCCTGAATCAGAGCTGTTGGCGGGCATGGAAAATGGTGGCGCATTAATGCGTAACCAAGTCACATCGTAGTCATTGGCAAAAGCTGGAAAAGCAACACTTAGTAGCAAATATAGAAACTTCATAAAAGCAGATTATGACGTTTTTACTTATTAGTCTAGAGGGAGACGTTCTGTTGCTTTACCGAGCAGTGATTTTGGGCCGTGTTCTTAATCTGTCTTTTATCAAGTTTATTGTCTGCACCTAATCTAATGTTATACTTTACCCACATAAAAAAAACTAATCGTTAGTTATGGCTCGGCGACTCCCCCCTCTAAATTCTCTAAAGGCTTTTGAAGCAGCGGCAAGGCACTTAAGCTTTACCAAAGCAGCAGAAGAGCTGTATGTAACTCAAGCAGCCGTAAGCCACCAGATCAAAACCCTAGAAGAGCATTTAGGGTTGAAATTATTTTTGCGAAAAAATCGCTCCTTGCTATTAACTGAAGAGGGGCAAGGGTACTTTCTCGATATTAAAGAGATTTTTGCACAATTAGTGGATGCTACAGAAAAACTGTTAGCGCGTGGAGCCAAAGGGTCGTTAACGGTGAGCCTGACTCCAAGCTTTGCGATTCAGTGGTTGGTGCCTCGGTTAAGTTTGTTTAACGAGTTACACCCAGAGATCGATGTGCGTATTAAAGCGCAAGACCAGGACGACAATTCACTTCAAGATGATGTTGATATTGCTATCTATTATGGTCGCGGTCATTGGAGTGGCGTGGAAACTCATAAGTTGCACACCGAATACTTGGTGCCTTTGTGTAGCCCTATGCTATTGAACGGCCCTAAGCCGCTGAACGAGCCACAAGATTTGCAGTACCACACACTGTTGCACGATACCACGCGCCGACCATGGAAGTTATGGATGAAAACCGCTGGAGTACGCAATGTGCAAGTTAACCAAGGGCCGATATTCTCGCACTCGTCGATGGCGATGCAGGCTGCTGCCCACGGTCAAGGTGTGGCGCTTGGCAACTTGGTGCTGGCGAAACCAGAAATTGACGCGGGGCGATTAATTGTGCCGTTTAATCATACCTTAGAAAGTAAAAACGCTTACTACCTAGTCTTTCGCGAGTCGCAATCGGAGCTCGGTAAAATCGTCTCATTTAAAGAGTGGATGCTAGGGTTAGTTGAAAAAGAACAGGAGCAGCTTTAATGCAGTGGATTGAAGCGCAATCACCGATTGCCCAGTTTATTTTTGCCCACGGTGCAGGGGCAGGCAGTGACAGTAACTTTATGCAGCAAATGGCAGCGAACATGGCCGCTTTGGGTGTGAGCGTGGGGTTATTCGATTTTCCATACATGCAGCGTGCTAAGCAAGAGAACAAACGCCGACCACCGGAAAAAGCCGATAAGCTGTTAGCCAGCTTTAACGAACACCTTGAGCAGAGTCGCTCAGGCTTGCCGCTGTTTATTGGCGGCAAATCCATGGGCGGGCGCATGGCCAGTATGTTGGTTGCTGAGCACCCAAGTGATGTCCAAGGCGTGATTGCCTTCGGGTATCCGTTTCACCCGCCAGGAAAAAAAGACAAACTGCGCGTCGCTCATTTTGCCGATATCAAAGTACCTTTTTGTGTGCTGCAAGGAGAGCGCGACACTTTTGGCAAGCAATCAGAGTTGCTCGAGCTTGTCGATACGCGTCCCGCTCAGCTCCATTGGTTAGAAGATGGCGATCATTCTTTGGTGCCGCGCAAAAAAAGTGGCTTTACCCAACAACAGCAATGGCAAAAGGCAGCGGAGCTCGCCGTGAGCTTTATCAAGGAGCATTTATGAGTCAGTTATTTCTTATTAGTGGAGCGCTTTTCGCGGGGCTCAGTGTTATACTTGGCGCCTTTGCTGCCCATGGCTTAAAAAGTCGCTTATCGGAGTACGCGATTGGCGTTTTCCAAACCGGTGTTGAATACCAAATGTATCATGCCCTAGGGTTGATTCTGCTTGGCATATTGGCCAAGTTTGGTGTCAACCTTACCATTAGCGGCTACTTTATGATCGCCGGCATTGTGCTCTTTAGTGGCAGCTTGTATGCCTTAGCCCTAACAAGTATCAAGTGGTTTGGGCCGATTACTCCGATCGGGGGCCTGTGCTTTATTATCGCTTGGGCCGCCATGATCATTAAACTGTTACAAATGAAATAAGTCACCACCATGTCCTGTATTGTTATTTATTGTCGCGCTGGTTTCGAAAATGATGCCGCCGCAGAAATCACCCACCATGCCAGTCAACATGGCGTCGGCGGCTATGTAAAAGCCAAGCCAAACTCGGCATTGGTGGTGTATCACTGCTACAGCCATGATGAAGCGGAATACCTGCTTAAGAAAATTCCATTTAAAGATATGGTGTTTGCTCGGCAATGGTTTGTCGGCAAGCAAATAGCGCGTATGCCTATCGATGACCGTGTTACCAGCTTATGTGAAGCGGCCAAAGAGTTTCCATTATGTGGCGAACTGCGCGTGGAAACCTGTGACACCAACGACGGCAAAGAGCTTTCTAAGTTTTGTAAGAAAATTAGCACGCCACTGGCGAAAGGGTTAGAGAAACAAGAAACCTTACTGCGCCAGCAAGTGAAAAACCGACCGATATTACATGTGTTGTTTATCGCCAGTGACACAGCTTATGTGGGCTATTCGTTTAGTTTTAATAATTCAGCACTGTATATGGGGATCCCCCGTTTACGTTATCCGAAAGATGCACCGAGCCGTTCAACGTTGAAACTAGACGAGGCCTTTATGGTGTTCGTTCCAGAAGACGAACAAGAAGACAGGGTGCGCTCCGGAATGAAAGCGGTCGATTTAGGCGCCTGTCCTGGCGGCTGGACTTATCAGCTAGTACGCCGGGGGATGTTCGTGCAAGCCATTGATAATGGTCCTATGGACCAAGCGTTAATGGAAAGCGGGCAAGTGAAGCATTACCGCGAGGATGGCTTTAAGTTCCGCCCAGAGCGTCGCAACATCGATTGGTTAGTATGTGACATGGTAGAAAAACCCAGCCGTGTTACCGAGCTTATGATTGATTGGGCGGTGAATGGCTTCGCCAAAGAGCTCATCTTTAACTTGAAACTGCCAATGAAGAAACGCTTTGACTGTGTATATGAAAATATGCAGCGCATTGATCAAGAGTTGCGCGAGTATGGAGTGAAGTTTAACTTACAGGCTAAGCACTTATACCATGACCGCGAAGAGGTGACGGTGCATGTACAGGTGCTGCGCGTACCGCAAAACGTCTATAGCTAGTCAACAAAAGCCGGGCAATAACCCGGCTTTAATCTTTATCTCTCGGTTGGTTGTGCTTGTCGCTTCAATACCCATGCCAGCACCATACTAGCGGCAATAATACCGAGTAAATCGGCGCTTAAATCGACTAAATCAAATGTACGCGTGGCAATAAACGCTTGGCTTATCTCTTCAATCAGCGCAAATGCAAACACCAAAAGAGCGCCCCAATACACCTTCACTTTACCGTAAAGCGGCACTACTCTCGCGCCGAGCGCAAGCGTAGCTAACAGTGTAAAAGTCGCAAAAAGCACAAAGTGGCCAAGTTTGTCGCCGTAAGGTATCGCTGCGACCCATTGGAAGAAAAGGCTGTTTTGGCCGCTATTGGCCAAATAAATAATCCAGCCCAAGAATGCGGCAAAGGCTATTGCCGCAACAACAAATACAGCAGTGAAGTTCGGCTTTATCACAAGTTACGATACTGGCTGCGATAATTTTCTACCCATAATTTCGTGGCACCACAGACCGCCACAGGCATGATGATCATATTCAAAATAGGCACTGCAGCACATATCATCACTCCGGCACCAAAGCCGTAAGACAAGCCTTGGTGGGCTTTAAGGTCGCGTTTCATATCCTTGAAGCTGACCTTGTGATTATCAAACGCATAGTCTTTATATTGCACCGCAAACATCCAACAGGTGAACAGGGCCCAAATGATCTGTCCGATCACCGGTAAAAACCACATGAGGATGAAAAAGCCAAGGGCGCGAGGTAAGTAGTAGCATAGCTTAGTCCACTCTCGCCCAAGCATACGTGGCACATCGCGCATGGTATCGAGCAAGCCATCATCGTTAATGCGCTGCCCGGTTAAGTGCATCTCCACTTTTTCCGAGAGAATGCCGTTGAACGGCGCGGCAATAAAGTTAGTGATCACCGTGAACACCATAGAGTAGCTAAACAGCAGCACCAATATAGCCAATGGCCATAAAATAAATTCCAGCCAAGTCAGCCATTCCGGTAACTGTGCATTGAGCCAGGCAAACGCATCGGTGAGCCAGCCATAGATAAAGAATAAAGACGTGCCGAAAATCACTAAGTTGATCAACAGCGGGATAAGAACGAAGCGCTTAAGGCCTTTTTGGGTGATCAGCGTAAAGCCACTAAAAAAGTATTCAAAACCACGACCTAACTGCATGGCATACCTCTACTATTTGGATCTCGATGGTTCCGCAGTATAACTAAGGCGTAAACAAATAACAGACTCTATTCATGCTTTGTTGCAAAAAGGCCCAACTTGAGTTGGGCCATGGCCATTATTTATTTTCTTCTAGTTGCTGGGTGTCTTGGCGTTCACGAAAGCCGCCCGCTTTATCATCGCTCAGCTTAGGCGTGCCATCTTCGGCGCGCGAGGCTTGGTTCACCTTGAGTATATTTTCTGCGTGCTGGAGGTCGGCTGTATTGGAAAAACCAGCGATGGTCTCACGGCCTTTTAAGAAGCCATCTATTTCATCAACGATGGTATTGAGCTCTTGCTCGTTTTTCTCCATGGTCATCACATAACGCGGCATTTCCACATTGTCGCTGCCACTACTGGCAAAGGTGCTAGTGTGGATACGCGAGCTAACAATCCATGGCGTGATTGATGATTTAACAATGACATTTTCACTGCGAGTGGAATCGTGAATGGACATACCGGTTGAGATCTTAGACTCGGTAAAGGTGCCTTCCGTTTTCATATACAGCAGCAGCGAACTAAAGCGCAACTCGGCCCAAAATACATGGCTAAAGTTCTCCAGCATACGTCCGATGGTGCTGAATATTTGCCAGAAGAAAAAGCCACTGAGTAACGTCACGACCAATGCTGATAACTGCCCAAGCCACTGCTGCATTGCAGCACCGTCGCCTCGTTCGGCACTGCGCACAAAGCTGTCTACGTTGTCCCATGACTGGGCTAGAAAGTCGTACAAGCCCTGAACTTTTGCGGCCAAAGCAAACAACAAGCAGGCGCCGATGACCACGCAAAGTTGCGCCGCGATGGTGCTAAATAAGCGCGTCGCTTTGAACCCTTGCGGCGCTGGAGTTGGCGTGAACTCAGGCTGAGTTTCGATTAACAGCTCACCACGAAAATCGCCTTTGCCCTGCGACTGCTCATTCAGCGTGGGATCAAAGTCAATGTAGGTGCGGTTGGGGATCTCTCGATAGCGTCGATTGGCCAGCACGATATTTTCAATGTTGATAAAAATTTCATTTGGGTGCACCGACTCTTGTAAATTGGCGCGGTACTCACTTACTTCCGTTTGCGCGTTGCTTTGCTGCGCTCTCGTCGTCAACAAGTAAAACAGCGCGATACTGGCTATGGCACCCAGTGCCAATAAGGTGATAAGGCTAGGCCAGGCAGAAAAGCTAACGACTTGCTCGGTCACACTTTGCCATCGCTGCAACTCATGGGCTGAGGGAGCAAATACATGATGATAAATAAGACCGATGACCACGGGGAAAATCACCGAAAAGGCGATGACTTTCGCCAATGATGCGGCGCCCACATCTTTGAGCTGTTTAACGCGTTTAAGACTGACGGCCTTGGCTGCACTGCGCCAACATAGCAGTAGGTAGACTAAAATAAGCGCTGAAAAAATAGGAATAATGATATGGCCCGCTTTCCCGGCAAGCCCAGAAGAAGACACAAAATACGTCAATGCGAAGGCAATAAGCGCGAGTACTGTCTGCAACAGCACTGCGACAATTTCTTGTGCGACATTACGCATTGGATAAGGTAAAAACACCAGCTTTGGCATAATCGAATGCACCAAGCGGCCAACCCAACCTTTGGGTTCGCTAAACGTGGTGTTTTTGCGGCCCATCAGCATCGACTCTAGGGTTTTTGCGCTGTAGGCTAACGATCCCTTTCGGCGCTCCAACTCTGCGTTTTCTTGCTCGCTTTTAGTGAGGTTTAGCGCCAAGGAGCTAGGCACAGAACGACCAACAAAAAACTTAAACAACTGGAACAAGCCACTGCCACAGCGCTGTAACCCCATAATCAACAGCACAAGGCCAAAGCCAGCGTAGATCCAAGCCGCGACCAAGTTGTGCTCGGTGAGGGTGGTTACTTTAAAGAGGCTATATAGGCCTAATAGGGCGATACACAGGCCGCCGATGGAGCGAATTAACCCTTCCGCTTTAAAGGGGTTGGTTATGCCTAAGCCTTTTGAACCAAAATCATACGCCATAAGGGTTCCTTTTATTCTTGGGCTTGTTGAGCCCGTTCAATACGTTCAGAAATAGCAGGGTGAGACGATAAGTACTCCCACTGCGAATCTTGCTGAGGGTCCAACTCATGAGCCTGTGCGAGCGCTTCCATGGCCTCAGCAAAGGCTTTCGATGAATAGCCTAAGCGTTTAAGTTCGCGTAATGCGTAATCATCGGCTTGGCGCTCCATATCGCGGGAAAATTGCTGTTGTAGCAACGTCGAGCCGGTGCCCATGATAATCTCAGCAAACCCTTGCAAGTCGCCAAATAAGAGCGCCAACGATACCGAGGCACCCGCTGATTGCGCCGCTAAGGTGAGACCGTGCTGATACTCGACATGACCAATTTCATGCAACAGCACCGCCAGCAATGCGGTGTCGTTCTCTTTTAATGCATCGGCCAACTCATCAGTTAGCACGACTTGCCCGTCGGGCAGAGCAAAGGCATTGGCTCCGATTTTCGGTGCGCTAAAAAAGTGCAATTGTAAATGCGAAGGTGGATTCTCTATTTTCTTTATATGATTATGCCACAGAGTGCGAATATGCTGTTTACGCGCGTCACTCAGTTCGCTGGGTTCAAGGTAAAGGTATTTAACCGCTTCGAAACTTTGTTCAGAGGCAGCATGGACAATGGGTTCAGGCAGGGCGCGAGCCACCGTTGCAGCGGTGCTGGGAATAATTTTGAAAAATAAGGCCCAGCACAGTAAGGCAGCGGCCAAAACACAGACGCAAAGGGCCAACTTATGGCGCTCAATAGCTTCCAATGCTTTGTCCCAGCGCGACTCACTCGGCCAGCGATGCTGAGCGTCGTGAGGCACAAAGCGACTGCCATCGGCAAAGGTCAATTCCACCGGTAGGCCTGTTATTTGTTGCCCTTGCTGATAATCATCAAACTGCGCGATGAGCTCATCATCACTGAGCAGTTGCACACCAGCATCACAAAGCCAAAGCGTGGCGTGCACACTTTGGCTTTGCTTATGCAAGTAATAAACGCCCGTTACTTGCATGGCTTATCCTAATGAAAGGTCAACATCAAAGAAATCAGCTGCTTCTTCAGCAAATGATGAGTTTTGCTCACCTTGCGCGTCAGTCAGTGTTTGTGGATCGCATAAGAAGGTGATCTCAGTGGCTCGGCATAGCATTTTTGCAGTGCGCACTTTTGCCCACGGGATGGCTAAACCGAGAGTACATAACACGGCAAGGGCATTGGTGAGAGTCAGTAAGGTGTAATCCACTATGCGTAAGTCGGATTTAAAACTGGCGATACCTTCGATCTCACTGCTATTGAGCAAGTGGTTACGAACATGAGTTTGATACACACCCATGTAAACGGCAAAAATAGCGGTATAGCCAACAACGAATAAGATGATTAATGCCACTGCGCTAATGGCGGTGAGCGATTGTTCAAACCCTTCAGGGTCCAGCATCATGGTTTGTAAACTCAAACCAAATACGCCAGCGATAGTCATGACTATTACACCGACAATGGCACAGGCAACATAGGCCAAAATTACAGCCAAGTAATACTCACCGCCTTTGGTGTTCACAGTGATGGGTTTATCGGCATAGCTAATTTCGCTATGTAGGTATTTATCAATGCGCTTGAGTACGTAAGGCAGCAACAAATAAAGCGTGAATACACTTACGATAGGCAACACGATAAAATTCAAAAATGCATCGCCATAGTTACCGTTAAACGCAAAGCGTACATTGCGATAGCGACTCATGCGCATATTAAAACGCATGCCTTGATTGACCATCCACGGCATTAAAAATAGCAATCCGAACACCGCTAAAACACCGAGAATAGGCACAAATTGAGTACAAAACATATAAATAACAAATAAAATAAAGGCGAGAATGCGGCCTTTTAAAATTTGTATAGGCGATGCAAGGTAATCAAAACGGTGACCATCAAGCTGGGTGTGACCATAAAAATAGCGATAAGTGCGCACTTTGGCCCAAGCGGAGTATATGCCTAGCGTCAACAACGTGAGCACGATGTTAACGATCCAAATTGAGAAAAACTCTTTCCCGGAGCCGGAAAATTCTACGCGCCGAGAGTAGGCTTCAAACTCTTGCGAGCGCGCGGATGGGGTGGGGGTAGTATCTAAGTCCATTTAAACGTCCATAAGTCCTAAGTAAATTTAAGAGCGTTAATTTAGCGTTAAGCTTAAAATATTGCAACCTGTGCAATGCAACCTTTGATCAGGGCTCCGCTTTATGCTCGCGCATGTGTATAATCGCGACTATTGTCTAGGGGAATGACGAAGGCACTGTATGCTGTCCAAAAACCAACAAAAATATTTGCGCCAGTTAGGGCAAAAGAAATATCGCCGTCAACATCATATGTTTTTAGTACAAGGGGCGAAAAACGTCCTTGAGCTATTGCAAAGCGACCATGATATTGACAGTGTCTTTGCCAGCGAAAGTTTTTTAGCGCAGCATCACCAACTGCTGGGCTCTCGTCTCGATGCCCGCCATATTCACCAAAGCGATGAGGGGAGTCTCTCGAAAGTCAGTACGCTGGTGACCAATAACGAGGTTATTGCTGTTGCACCTATGCGCGATGTCACTATTCAGGAAACACCTTGGCAATTGGCCCTTGATGGTGTTAGCGACCCTGGCAACTTAGGCACCCTGATCCGTTTAGCGGATTGGTATGGCTTTTCGCAGATTTTACTTTCACCGAATTGTGCCGACCCATACAACCCTAAGGTGATCAGTGCCACTATGGGTTCATTTACGCGTGTGTCGTGCGCCACAGTTGATTTACCTGAGTACCTGCAACAGCTTGATAAACCTGTTTACGGTGCATTTCTAGGTGGCACTAACGTGCACCATGTCGAATTTGCTCAGCAAGGGGTGCTCGTTATGGGCAGTGAGTCTCATGGTATCAGTGAGGCGGTGGGTCAAGCTATCACAGAACGCATTACCATTAACGGGTACGGCGGGGCAGAGTCGCTGAATGTGGCTATTGCCAGTGGCATAATTTTAGATAATATAAAGCGTTGTAGCGGTTAGGCCGCAGCCACCAAACATAAAATCATAATAACTGGGGCATCAATGCGCTTAAGCAGCATTAAGCTGGCGGGGTTTAAGTCCTTCGTCGAGGCAACAAAAATACCTTTTCCCGACGCCATGACCTGTGTCGTCGGTCCTAACGGCTGTGGCAAATCGAATGTGATTGATGCCGTGCGTTGGGTGTTAGGAGAAAGCTCGGCAAAGAATTTACGTGGCGACGCGATGAGCGACGTTATTTTTAATGGTGCAGCCACCCGAAAGCCGGTCTCCCAAGCCGCCGTTGAACTCATTTTTGATAACACCCAAGGGCGTTTGCCCGGCACTATGGCATCACGTAACCAAGTAGCCATTAAGCGTGTTGTTACCCGCGATGGTCAATCCCTGTATTACCTCAATGGCAGTAAATGTCGCAAGCGAGATATTACCGATATTTTCCTTGGCACCGGCTTGGGCCCACGCAGTTACGCCATTATCGAGCAAGGGATGATTTCTCGGCTTATCGAAAGTAAACCTCATGAGCTGCGGGTGTTTATCGAAGAAGCCGCTGGCGTGTCGAAATACAAAGAGCGCCGCAGAGAGACACAGACCCGCATTCGCAGCACCCGCGAAAACCTTGAGCGCTTGCTTGATGTGCGTAGTGAACTGCAAGCTCAACTCGATAAACTTGATACTCAGGCGCAGCAAGCCCAGCAATACCGTGAACTCAAAGCCCGGCAACGACAGCTAAAAAGTGAACTGGCGGTGTTGAAATGGCAAAAACTGCATGCCCAGCAACTGGAAAAATCGCAACAACTCGCGCAGTTAAAAGAGCAGCTCACCTTTATTAAAGAAGCACACAGTGGTGAGCAAGATGTACTCAGCGCCTATCAACAGCAAGTTGATGATACCCAGCACGCTTTAGCCGCTGCACAGCAACAGCAGTTCCAAACCGATAATCAGTTGGCGCGAGTCGAGCAGCAACATATTCATAGCAAACAGCAGCTGCAGCAGTTGCATGCAACATTGCAGCAAAGTGATGAAAAGCACCAAGCGCTGGTGGTTGATAAGCGCCAGCAAAACGACGCGGTGGCGCAAAAACAGCAAGAGTTAGCGCAGGTGCGTGAACAGTTGGAATTACTGCAAGCACAAGCAGAGCAGTTAACTGAGCAGCACCTTGTCGCGCAAGAACAATTTGAGCAACTGCAAAACCAGCAACATCAACAGCGTGAGCAGCTGTACCAAAACCAGCAGCAAGTCCAACAAAGCCAGCATGAGTTGCACGCACTGAGCGCGGAGCAACGAAGTAACACTGAGCAACTGCAAGAAGTGCAAGAGCAACTCAAGGCGCACCACGAGCAACCTATTAATCAACAGCTGCAAGATAGTGAAGCTGAGGTCAAAACCTTGACCACCCAGTTAGCCAGTGCCAAAAGTGAGCAGCAGCGTGTCGAAAAGCAATTAACTGCGGCGCAACAGGCCTATCAACAGGGCAAAAACGAATATCAACAACACCAAGATCAAGCGCGTCAACTGAGTGCCAAACAACAAGCGATGGCGGAGTTGCTCGCACAGCACCAAGAGCAACAAAGTTTACTGTTTCAGCTCGAGGTGCAAAGCGGTTATGAAGCGATAATTGAGGCGGCACTGATGCAGTTACAGCATTTGCAGTTAACTGAGCAGCGCCAGGGGAGTTGGCTACAGCCCACCGAGCACCAGGTTAAAGCCGAGGCCGTCAGTGCGTTTATCCAGCAAGGCGAGTACCCGGACCTGCTTGACCGTATCGCTTATGTCGAAAATGGTGATGTTACGCTGTTGGCAGATGACTATTGGTTTGCGGTGGTTGACAGCCAAGGTACATTGCATGGTCGTCATTGGGCACTCGAAAATGAGCAAGCACAACAAGGCATCTTAGCTAAGCGTCAGCAACTGGCGCAACTTGATAGCCAGCTTGAGAGTGCACAGCGACAGCAACAACAAAGTGAGCAATATCTACAACAGCTGCATGAGGAGCGAGGGCAGTATACGCAGCAACTGGACAATAGTAAGAAGCAAGTGCATGAGCTTTCACGTAGCCATGCCAGCATGCAAACCCGTTTAGAATTATTGCGCGAGCAGCAACAACAATGGCAACAGCAACAACAACGCCTCAGTGAAAAACAACAAGCGTTGATGACCCGAGACCGTGAGCTTCAAGATAAGTATGCACTTACTGATGAGCAGTTCCAGCAGGCACAGGAACTGTTGGAACAAGCGCAGCAGCACAATGAGCAATTGCAGGGTCAGTACGAGCAGGGTCAACAGCACCTGCGCCAATGCGAGCAGCAGTTGCGGGAGCATCAAGCTCGAGTCGCAGATATGCGTCTTAGCGCAGAGCGTCAGCAAAGTGAGTTGTCCCTCAGTGAGAATAAGCTGGCACACATCGACAATGAGTTAAGCCGCTTGGCGTTAACGGTGGAGCAGGCTCAGGAGCAGCAGCAAGCGCTGGAGCAGCCGCTTGAGCAAATGGCCGAGCAAATTGAAACCTTGTTGCAGGAAAAAGAGCGCCTGAGCGAGCAGCAGGTTGATTTGCGCCATCAGCTTGATTCAGTACAGCAAAACTATGAGCAAAATAAGTCACGCTTAGCCCAAGGTGAGCAGCAGCGTGAGCAATTGCAAGAGCAGATTCAGCAGGCGCTATTAGCGGATCAAACCCTGACACTGAAAGCGCAGCAGGCGCTAGCACCATTAGAAGAGCTCAAAGTCACGCTCAAAGAGGTACTCGAAAGCCTTGATGACGATGCCGCAGTGGGTCGCTGGCAAGCGCAACTCACGCAAATTGATAAGCAGTTAGACACGCTTGGCGCTGTTAACCTGGCGGCGATTGATGAGTTTGCCAGTGCCAAGCAGCGCAAAGCTTACCTTGATGAGCAGCTACAAGATTTAACCGATGCCTTGGAGATTTTAGAGTCGGCGATTGCTAAAATTGACCGCCAGACCAAAGCGCAATTTAAAAGTACCTTTGATCAGATCAATGACGATCTCAAAGAGTTGTTCCCCAAGGTCTTTGGCGGCGGCTCAGCCTATTTGGAATTAACCAGCGATGATTTGCTGGAAAGCGGGGTCGCTATTATGGCTCGTCCGCCAGGCAAGAAAAATTCAACGATCCATTTGCTAAGTGGTGGAGAAAAAGCGCTGACCGCATTATCATTGGTGTTTTCAATATTCAGGCTCAATCCAGCCCCGTTTTGTATGCTTGATGAGGTGGATGCACCTCTGGATGATGCCAATGTCGGTCGTTTTTGTCGTTTGGTCGAGGAAATGTCGCAAACAGTGCAGTTTATTTATATAAGTCATAACAAAATAGCCATGGAGATGGCAGGGCGTTTAACCGGCGTGACCATGGCTGAGCCTGGTGTGTCGCGTATGGTTGCGGTGGATATTGAGCAAGCAGTGGAAATGGCTCAAGCCAGTTAAGTTAAACAAACACAGAATAAAGGTGAGGGGATGGCCGAAAATCTCAGATGGGTATTAATTTTAATCAGTGCAGTGGTCATTGGTGGTTTGCTAGTTCATGGCTTGTGGTCAGTACGCAAACGCTCTCAAGCAGTCGAGAACAAACCAGCTAAAGCTAAACCACAGCCAAAGGCAGAGCCCCATGAACCGCACAACACGCAAGACACGGTGAGTCGTTCTGAACCTGAGCCAGCATCAGTGCAGCATGACGAGCCCAGCTTTGGTGCTATCGACGATGAACCAAGCATTGGCGAAATTAACATTGATGACGAGCCCGCAACGGCGCGTGAAGAAACTGAAGCGAATAGTGACAGCGAGCAGCCAGCAGAAGATTTTGTGATCATTCACGTGCATATGCCTGAAGGGCTGCAAATGCAAGGGGCTAAGTTATTACCCTTAGTGCTGACCTTAGGGTTTAAGTATTCCGACGATGGCTTTTTCCACCGTCACGAGCAAGCCAGCGGTCAGGGCCCGGTGTTGTTCCGTATGGTTAACATGTACAACCCAGGCACGTTTGACGTCGACAATATGGAGCAGTTCAGCACTGCAGGCGTGAGCTTATTTATGACTTTGCCTAACGATGGTGAAGCCATGGCCACCTTTAATATGTTGCACAGCGCGGCAAAGAAAGTGGCAGATGAGTTTGGCGCTGAGTTATTAGATCATAACCGCCAGCCACTGAGCGTCAGCACCGTGCGTGAATACGTCGAAAAAGTACGTGAATACGCTTAATATCACATTCTGTAAGTAGTAGCAGCCACCCACTTGATGCGGTGGCTTTTTTATGAGGAACTTATGAGTAGCACGCCAGAGCAACGCATTGCACAATTGCGCCTTGAGATAGAAGAGCACAATTACAACTACTACGTATTGGATAACCCCAACATTCCCGATGCCGAATATGATCGTTTGCTGCGCGAGTTACAGGCGCTCGAAAAGGAACACCCACATTTGCTTAGCCCTGATTCTCCCAGCCAAAAGGTCGGCGGCACAGCACTGAGCAAGTTTGCTCAAGTCACCCACCAAGTGCCGATGTTATCCTTGGATAATGCCTTTGATGAGAGCGAATTCAACGCCTTTAATAAACGTATTCAAGACCGCTTGGCAGACACGCAAGCACTGGCGTTTTGCTGTGAGCCCAAGCTAGACGGTTTAGCGGTGTCGATTTTGTACCGCGACGGCGTATTAGTGCAAGCGGCAACGCGCGGCGACGGTCAAGTTGGTGAAAATATTACCGAGAACGTTAAAACCATTCGTAATATTCCTCTAAAGCTGCGGGGTGATTACCCACAAGAGTTAGAAGTGCGCGGCGAAGTGTTCATGGATTTAGCGGGTTTTGCGCGCCTTAACGAAGAGGCGACAAAAAACGAGGGCAAAGTGTTTGCCAATCCACGCAATGCCGCAGCGGGAAGCCTGCGTCAGTTAGACTCTAAAATTACCGCTAAGCGGCCATTGATGTTTTATGCCTACTCGATGGGGCAAATTACCGGGGCCGATTTGGCCGACGGCCACTATGAGCAGCTGCACCAATTAAAAGACTGGGGATTGCCGCTGTGCCCGGAGACCAAGCTTGTCAACGGCACAGAGCAAGCGATTGCTTACTATCAAGACATTTTAACCCGCCGAGGCGAGCTTAAATATGAAATTGATGGGGTGGTAATTAAAGTGAATAGTAAGGCTCATCAGCAACGTTTAGGCTTTGTCGCCCGAGCGCCGCGCTGGGCTATTGCCTATAAATTTCCGGCGCAAGAAGAGATCACCCAGTTACTGGATGTGGAATTCCAAGTGGGTCGGACTGGGGCAATTACCCCCGTAGCCCGCTTGCACCCGGTGTACGTAGGGGGGGTGACAGTATCCAACGCCACACTGCACAATGGTGATGAAATAGCCCGCTTAGGCGTAAAAGTTGGTGATACCGTGGTGGTGCGCCGAGCTGGTGATGTGATCCCTCAAATAACTCAAGTGGTGCTTGAGCGCCGCCCCGCAGATGCCAAGGAGATTGTCTTTCCGCAGCAGTGCCCAGTCTGTGATTCCCACGTTGAGCGTATAGAGGGCGAAGCGGTGGCGCGCTGCAGCGGTGGTTTGGTATGTGCTGCGCAGCGTAAAGAGGCCATTAAACACTTTGCCTCACGCAAAGCCATGGATATCGATGGCCTCGGCGATAAAATTGTTGAGCAGTTGGTGGAGCGCGAATTAATCCACACGCCAGCAGAGCTTTTTCAACTGCGTCAGGGTCATTTTGAGAGCCTTGAGCGTATGGGGTCCAAATCTGCAGCCAACCTAGTCAGTGCCCTTGAAGCGGCGAAAGAAACAACCTTGGCTAAGTTTATTTACGCGCTGGGGATCCGTGAAGTGGGAGAGGCCACCGCACAAAACTTGGCCATGCACTATCGCACCCTTGATGCGTTAATGCAGGCCGACGTCGAAAGCTTACAAGAGGTTAGTGATGTTGGTGAAGTGGTGGCTAAACACATAGTGAGTTTCTTTAGTGAGACGCTAAACCAGCAAGTGGTTGAGGAATTACTAAAGCAGGGGCTGCACTGGCCGGCCATTGAAGTGAAAGCCGATAACGAGCAACCACTCAATGGTCTAACCTATGTGATCACAGGTACCTTAAGCCAGCTAAGTCGCAATGACGCCAAAGCGAGATTACAAGCATTAGGGGCGAAGGTTGCGGGCAGCGTATCGGCTAAAACTCATGCCTTAGTGGCAGGGGAAAAAGCGGGCTCGAAGCTAACCAAAGCGCAAGAATTGGGAGTGGATGTGCTCTCAGAAGAGGCGCTGCTTGAATTGCTAAGCGAGCATGGCGGTTAATATGAGTGACTTCAGTAACTGGCTGAAATCAGGCCTTTATCAACTGGGACAATGGCTATCGCCTTATCTTGGTGATATTGCCTTGGTGTTTGTAGTGTGCATTATCGGCCTGTATGCCGCTGATGTGATCAAGGCGGTGAAAAAAGTAGTTGCTGCGAAGCACTTTATGCTGCGCACCTTAGTGTTTGTGCTGGTGAGTGCATTCGGCTTGGGAGCGCTTACGCTGTGGGTAAGTCCTCTGATCGCTAAATTATTGATGCTCTTTGGCAGCACTTATCTGCCACTGACGGTACTGGTGGCGTTTATATTGGTGGGTTTGTTAGCCGATAGGAAGTCGCAGCTGTGAATCGCTATGGCCCCGAGTACTGGGATAAACACGGTGCTTATCGCACCCCTATAGGCTTTACTTTGTCCCTACTGGTGCTGCTTCGGGCTTATCTAATTTGGGCGTTTGCAGCGATTTCGCGACGCCCCGAGCTTGATTTAGTCGCCTTGGTATACCAACAAAAACGTGACTTCTTTATTGCCTTAGGGATTGGTGCCATTGCCTTAGTCCCTGCGGTGCTTTACTCATTGCGCCGACCTAGCTCGAGCCTGAAACTCAAACCCCTATGGCGGTTTATGCGTTGGCCGTTATTAGTGTGCGCGATATTGGATTTTACTTGGATCATGCTTCAAGCCGCTCAGCAGTATTATCAGTTCTCCCTCCATTTAGCCCTACAGGGAGTCATGGTTGCGTGGGTCATACTGTATTTATTGCGTAGTCGCTACCTCAAAGTCTTTTTCGCTGACTGGCCGGATGAACTGGAAAGCAAAAAAGACGGTGCAGATAAGCGCTAACCAGATGAAGGTCGTCAACGCCGCCCGAGCTGTGGATGTAATGCTTGCTAAATACACCTTATTGGCTCTACCCGTGGTGGCGTTAATTATGTTTTTGACCTTATCTTGGCCTTGGTTAACACTGATCATCGGGGGTGGCTACTTGGTGGCGCTAAGCTCAAGCTTTTATCGGCTCACGGCGCTGTTCAGGACGCGCAACCCCATTAGCAATTTTATTCATCGTCAGCAGGGTCAACTCAGAGTGTGCTCACTAGCAGGAGTTTATGATCTCCATGGCCCGTGGCAGAGTATTCCCTTACATAATATCAGACACATTAGGGTGTACGACCATCGAATATGCATTGTCACTAGCAATAGCGAGTGTGAGCTGAGTTTAGTCGCTACGCGTGACGCGCTATTGGCATACATGCGCGCTATTATGGCCGATACACAGGTCGATATTACATAGCTCATGTGGCTAAGCAGTGGCCCTAAAAGCAGCCTCGCTGTGGCGTTAGCTTTGCTGTTCTATCATCTTAAGGCATTATCAAATTTAAGGAGTGTTTATGCTTAATTGGCAAGACATCATGCGTATGAGTGAAAAAGGCAATCCCGAGCCTCCTTATCGTGTGGAAAAAAGCGATGAACAGTGGCGGCAGCAACTCAGTGACGAAGCGTTTTATGTGACTCGCCAAAAAGGCACTGAACGTCCATATAGTAGCGATTCATGTACGCTTTTTGAGCCAGGGCGTTACCTTTGTGTGTGCTGCGATAACGTTTTATTCGCCGGTGATGAGAAATTCGACAGCGGCAGCGGTTGGCCTTCTTTTACGCAACCTGCACAAGCCAATGCTATCGCCTACATCAGTGATAGTAGCCATGGGATGCAGCGGATTGAAGCGGTGTGCAATGTGTGTGATGCACATTTGGGGCATGTGTTCCCGGATGGCCCGCCACCGTCTCACCTGCGCTACTGTATTAACGCAGTGGCCATTTATAAAGGCGAGGATTAAAGGAGTACGGGGCGAGCGCTCTCGCCCCATGCAAAGGTTATTGTTGACTGGCTATCCAAGCATCAATGTCTTGCTCAACAATCGCCATGGGACGTGCCCCAGGAGTGAGAATAACATCGTGAAACGCTTTTATGTCGAACTTGTCGCCTAGTGCTGTACGCGCTTTATCACGCAGCTCGACCAGTTTGATCATACCTAGTTTGTAACCCAAGGCCTGACCTGGCCACGCAATATAGCGGTCAATGGCAGAGACAACATCACTCATAGCGGTGCCTGTGGCCTCGGCAAAATAATCAATGGCTTGCTGGCGTGTCCATTTTTTATAGTGCAGGCCGGTGTCTACCACCAAACGTGCAGCGCGGTATACTTCAGCCTGTAATCGTCCTAAGTCACCAAACGGGTCGTCCTGATACATCCCCATCTCATAAGCGACGAGCTCGGAGTAAAGCGCCCAGCCCTCGACATAGGCATTAAAGGAGGCATTTTGGCGCATCAGGCCAATATCTTGTTGCAACATATTCAATGCGATTTGGAAATGGTGTCCCGGTACGGCCTCATGGTATGTGAGTGTTTTCATGCCGAAGCTGGGAACTGCTTTCATATCCTTGAGGTTAATAAAGAATACACCAGGGCGTGAACCGTCCAGCGATGGGCCGTTATAATAGCCGCCGGCGGAGCCTGCCTCAACAGCGACAGGAATACGACGCACCTCTACTTTTTGTGGTGGTAAGGTGGAGAAATACTGCGGCGCCTTGGCGACAATTTTGCTTATCTCACCGCGTAAAAAGGTGAGTAGCTCGGCTCGCCCTGCATCGCTATCTTCATATAAAAAGCGAGGTTCGTTATTGAGTTGCTGCATGCGCTTGCCAACGCTGCCTTCACTGTAGCCGTTGGCTTTAAGGATTTCATCCATACGTTCGGTAATGCGCGCGACCTCATCAAGGCCTAGCTGGTGGATTTGCTCGGCAGTGAGCGTGGAGTCCCCTAAGTAAGTGATTTCATGCTGATAGAAAGCATCGCCATTTGGTTGCGCCCAAATACCGACATCAGTGGGCGCGTGCTCTTCAAGCGCCGCCATGTCTTTGCTTACACCCGCAAACCCAGGATAAATCTCAGTGCGTACGAGTGTCTCGGCAGTGTTTATGTAATCCTGGCGTTGGCGCTCATCAAGACCGTCGATAGCACTTAGCTTGTCGGCGAATGAGGCAACAAGCGGGTGCTCGCTGGGTTGCACAGCGGTAAAATTAGTTAAATAACCCAATGTGTTTGCAAACAAGGGTTTCGGTAATATGACTCCAAGCTTGGCGTCGGCTTTAAGTTTTTCTCTGACCTGTGCAATAACCTCGGCAAAACCACTTAGACGAGCAAGGTAATTGTCAGCATCTTCAATGTCTGAGACCTCATGCTGATCTTTAAGCAGGTTGGGTAAATCGATGAGCGGGCCGGACAGTTGGTTGACCACGTAAGGTAGGTGCCCGCCCCAGGTATCGATATAGCCCGCTGCAAAGTCTTCGTCACCAGCATAATAGCGAGCAATTACCTCATTGACGCGCAGGTGCAATAACTCATCCGCAGCCAGATCAGGGTGTTGCAGTGCTGCTAATTGCTCGCCAGCGCGGCGCATATCTTTTTGCAGTTGCTGCATACCGGCTACCGAATAATCAGGGAGCTGGCGGTTATAGTCACCATAACTTTGCTCTGGTAGCTTAAGCGACGTGGCTAGGGCGCTTTGATGGCTGATAAAGGTTTTGGTGTATTGCTCTACGGCATTATGAACTTGTTCAGACGTTGGCGCTTGATTGCGTTGCTGAGTTGGTTGCTCTGCTTTTACAATGGTTTGGGGGGCTTCAGAGCAGCCTACTAAGGCCAAAGTGATGGCAAGAGCAAGGGTGTTGATTGGCTTCATTGTTGTCCGTGTTTTTTATTGTCGTTGGGTAGTGACTTAATATACACGCTTGGCATAGCAAAGCTAGCAAGGTGCGGGCAACAACCTCGGCGGCTAAGCAATATGTGAGTGCTTGTTAATATATTTCTGCTTTATCTTTTCAAAGCGCTCGCCCATCTCCGCATCTAAATCCGCCTGTTCCAGTAAGCTTACACACTTGTTGGCAAGTTGCTGGTTAAACGTCATGCCTTGGCGGGTGCTGCCTTCATACAAGCACTGCAATAAGTTTAGGGCAATACTGCGGTTTTTCGGCATCACCCGAAAAGCCTGAGTAAAAGCTTCTAGTGCCAATAAGTAATTGCCCTGTTTAAATTTCTCTACCGCATGGTTGTTCAACTCACGCGGCCCCATGCGTAAATCTCGGCGCTCACTTTGCTGTTGAATGACGCTTTTTAGTTGCAATTCAGAGCGTCTCTCAGGGTAGCGCTCACAATGATCGATAATCTTGTTAAACAATGCCTGGGCTTGCGTGTGAAAGCCTAGCTCATGGTATGCCTTGGCTTGATCAAGGGCACCATCAATAGAGCGAATAGGGGAGTCATCAATGACCAGCTGCTCGATAAGCATTTTGGCTTTGTGGTGTTCATCTTTTAAATAATGAAGCCGCGCGTTAAGAACATCCACCTGGGTTTGTTGCTGGGCATCAGGAAACTGCTTTTTTAGGTCATTAAGGTATTTGGTTGTTTGTCGGGTAACGCGGGATATTTGCTCGCCTTGATCGGTTGTCAGGGCATAATCAATACCTGCTCGAGCGGCATTAAGGTAGACCTCTGGGTTATCGTGTACTGAGTGGCGAGCAAACTTAGCAATATCACGTTTAGCTAGGTAGGTTTGTTCATAATCATGATTGATCTGCGCTACCTGCGACAAACTCTCTTGACGCTCTAGATTGCGCGGAGCCATAGTGGTAGCCGCACTTAAGTACTCTTGGGCCTGCTCGAATTGATTCAGTTTTATCTCTAACTGCCCTAATAAGTCATAAGCAACAAGACGGGTTTCAGTGCGCTCTAGCAGGGTTTTGAGCATGCGGTGGGCGAGGTTATGCTCGTTGTTTCCAATAAGCGCTTCAACTAAGCCAATGCGCGCCCAGGTAAATTTCTGAATATCCAATACAGATTTAAAGAAGGTTTTTGCCTGCTCATATTGCTGCTGCAGTAGCAGTGCATCTCCCTTAAGGCGCAGTAGCACAGCCGCATAACCTTGTTGGCTCGCAAGTTTAGTATCGATCATCTTCACCGCTTTGGAGTAATTCTCATCATCCATAAGCTGGAAAATATCCTTGAGCGCGCGTTTGCGTTTCACTACGCGCTCGATACGGCTTTTCAGTTCTAGGGTATTGAAGGGTTTTACTAAAAAGTCATCGGGATGTAGCTCAAGCACACTGTGTACTAATGCCCCCGAAGTTTCTGCAGAAATAAAAATAAAGCCGGTGGCGCCCTTGACCAGCTTATTTACCTTGAGCTCTTCATATAATTGATAGCCATCTTGGTGCTTGCTTAAGTTAAACGCACAGATGATCAAGTCGAAAGCGTCTTCTTTACATAATGTCTTGGCGACAACGGCATTTTCAGCAAAGCGTAAGCGTCTGTAGCCCAAACGCTCTAAAGATTGCTTCATATAGCTAAGTGCTAATGGCTGCTCTTCAATGATTAATATATGCGCTGAGCTGGAAACTTGCTGGGCCATACCGCTACTAGGGAGATGTTATTTAAACCGACTATATAAACTAGTCTAGCTGCTGACAAGTAAATCGCGAATAAAGCCAGAAAATGCTGGTGAAGAGAGTAAAAACTGTGCAGTCATGGTTAATGTGCAGGCGTTGGGTAATAAGAAGGTGGCATGTTGAGTACCTAAGGCTTTATATTACAAGGCGTTTATATATTGTGCTTTATATCTAAAGAGCATCTATATGGTGGGTTGTACTGGTTTTGAGCCAGTGATTTTTGCTTTGGAATAGGGAACGAGTGCAATGCTGAGCATCGAGGATTTTATATCTGGTGAGTGTCTATATGGTGGGTTGTACTGGGTTTGAGCCAGTGATTCTAGCCTTGGAATAGGACTGAGTGCGATGCCGAGCATCGAGGGTTTTATATCTGGTGAGTGTCTATATGGTGGGTTGTACTGGGTTTGAGCCAGTGATTCTAGCCTTGGAATAGGACTGAGTGCGATGCCGAGCATCGAGGGTTTTATATCTGGTGAGTGTCTATATGGTGGGTTGTACTGGGTTTGAGCCAGTGATTTTTGCCTTGGAATAGGGGCTGAGTGCGATGCCGAGCATCGAGGGTTTTATATCTGCTGAGTGTCTATATGGTGGGTTGTACTGGGTTTGAGCCAGTGATTCTAGCCTTGGAATAGGGAACGAGTGCGATGCCGAGCATCGAGAGTTTTATATCTGGTGAGTGTCTATATGGTGGGTTGTACTGGGTTTGAGCCAGTGATTTTTGCCTTGGAATAGGGGTTGAGTGCGATGCCGAGCATCGAAGGTTTTATATCTAAAGAGTATCTATATAGTGGGTTTTACTGGGTTTGAGCCAGTGATTTTTGCCTTGGAATAGGGAACGAGTGCGATGCCGAGCATCGAGGATTTTATATCTGGTGAGTGTCTATATGGTGGGTTGTACTGGACTTGAACCAGTGACCCTCGCCTTGTAAGGGCGATGCTCTCCCAACTGAGCTAACAACCCATATAGAGTGGTGCACATGAAGCACGGTAGAATGGTGGGTTGTACTGGACTTGAACCAGTGACCCTCGCCTTGTAAGGGCGATGCTCTCCCAACTGAGCTAACAACCCGGGTCTAAGTTATTCTATATGCGATACTCGAAGATGAGTAAATGGTGGGTTGTACTGGACTTGAACCAGTGACCCTCGCCTTGTAAGGGCGATGCTCTCCCAACTGAGCTAACAACCCGGGTCTAAGTTATTCTATATGCGATACTCGAAGATGAGTAAATGGTGGGTTGTACTGGACTTGAACCAGTGACCCTCGCCTTGTAAGGGCGATGCTCTCCCAACTGAGCTAACAACCCGGGTCTAAGTTATTCTATATGCGATACTCGAAGATGAGTAAATGGTGGGTTGTACTGGACTTGAACCAGTGACCCTCGCCTTGTAAGGGCGATGCTCTCCCAACTGAGCTAACAACCCATATAGAATAAACAGATGCGTCACTTAAAAAGTGGTGGGTTGTACTGGACTTGAACCAGTGACCCTCGCCTTGTAAGGGCGATGCTCTCCCAACTGAGCTAACAACCCACATCTGGCAACAAAGAGTGAGGAAACCTCTCTCGCTGTTGTGGGGCGCTATTATAGATAGAGACGAAAGACTGTCAACACTTGAGTTGCACATTTTGTTTTATATGCGGGTTTTATAAACAACCTGTTCATCAACTACGCACGCGAAGCCAGCACTCCCGCTTATGTGAGTCATAGTTGTGCGCGTGGTAACAAGGGATGTGCGTTCATAGGGCTATATAGGTATCGATACCAGCGCAATAATGAAGGTCTTATTTATGGAGCGCATTATGAATCACAGTCTTTTTATCTCCCACGGGGGAGGGCCGTTACCTCTATTGGCTGAACCAAGTCACACAGGTATGTGTGATGCATTAGCAAAACTAGCGACTCAAATCCCTAAGCCTCAGCTTGTTATTGTAATAAGCGCGCATTGGCTTTCACAGGAGGGAGTTGCTATTAATACCCAGCAACAGCCCAACTTACTCTATGACTATTACGGTTTTGATAGGGCGGCCTATGATATTGCTTATCCTTGCACGGGTCATACTCGAGTTGCCAACTACTTAGCCAGTTATTTACAACACCAAGGTATACCTATTCTTATTGAGCAGCAACGAGGGCTAGATCATGGTGTCTTTGTACCGTTAAAGTTAATGTATCCAGATGCAGACGTCCCTTGTGTACAAATATCATTGCATGGCGGTTTAGATGAGCGCTTTCACGTAGAGTTAGGGCAACACCTCGCAAATGCTGTTGCTGATCTTGATAACGTATTATTGCTTGGTTCAGGTTTCACCTTTCATAATATGGCTGCATTTAAAAAAGGGCCGATTGATGATACTCAGGGGTATAATCGACAGTTTGAAGATTGGCTCATACACACTTTGCAGGCGCCAATGAGTGAAAAGCAGCGCCAACAGCAGTTAATTGCGTGGCGAACAGCACCTGGTGCACTTTATTGTCAGCCCACGTCAGAACACTTGTTGCCTTTACACTGTGCATATGGAGCAGCTCGATGTCGACCTGATACCCATATCTCAACGGAAATTATGGGGTGGCAAGCCAGCTTTTTATTATGGCAACTAGAGGCATAAGTGCTCGTTGCGATTAAGGTGATACGTTGGCTGACGAAATAACCACAATAGATACCGATATTTGCCTGTCTCAAAGTAGGTAAGTGGTTAATAAAGAGCCATATTTGACTGTTTTTGTCTAACCTTTACGCGTCTTGGCTAAAATTGCTTCGGTCAGTAAAAAGTTACTTAAAAAGTGTTGACTTTGTTTAGGGGGGTGCATAGAATGCGCCCCGCACTCAACGAGATGAACACCGCAAGTTTGGCAGTTTATCTCAAGCTGTTTGGGGCTATAGCTCAGCTGGGAGAGCGCTTGCATGGCATGCAAGAGGTCGGCGGTTCGATCCCGCCTAGCTCCACCAAATTCTATAGTGCAACACACGTTTCTATCTCGGTAGGCTAAACTTCGAATGTTTAGGTGTGATACTCGTATGGTAAGAGTTTAAATAACCAGTCCTAGTGACATTAAATTCAGCGTTTTTGCTAAGGCCGCTTCGCCTCACTGGTTCGGCTCAGCCTTTACAAAAATTTATCGAAGTTATACTTCGATAGCGAAATTTGTGTCCCCTTCGTCTAGAGGCCTAGGACACCGCCCTTTCACGGCGGTAACAGGGGTTCGAATCCCCTAGGGGACGCCACTTTACTCGTATGGTAAGAGTCTAAATAACCAGTCCTAGTGACACAGAATGTAGTGAGCTTGTTGCTCTTACAGGTTCTGCTTGGATGAATAAGGCCATTCGCTTTCGCGGGCTCAAGCTCATCTTACGCAGAATAAGCAAAGTACACTTTGCTAAACCAATTCTGCGTCCCCTTCGTCTAGAGGCCTAGGACACCGCCCTTTCACGGCGGTAACAGGGGTTCGAATCCCCTAGGGGACGCCACTCTACTCGTATGGTAAGAGTTTAAATAACCAGTCCTAGTGACACAGAATGCAGTGAGCTTAGTGCTCGTACAGGTTCTGCTTGGATGAATAAGGCCATTCGCTTTCGCGGGCTCAAGCTCATCTTACGCAGAATAAGCAAAGTACACTTTGCTGAACCAATTCTGCGTCCCCTTCGTCTAGAGGCCTAGGACACCGCCCTTTCACGGCGGTAACAGGGGTTCGAATCCCCTAGGGGACGCCACTTTACTCGTATGGTAAGAGTTTAAATAATCAGTCCTAGTGACATTAAATTCAGCGTTTTTGCTAAGGCCGCTTCGCCGCACTGGTTCGGCTCAGCCTTTACAAAAATTTATCGAAGTTATACTTCGATAGCGAAATTTGTGTCCCCTTCGTCTAGAGGCCTAGGACACCGCCCTTTCACGGCGGTAACAGGGGTTCGAATCCCCTAGGGGACGCCACTTTACTCGTATGGTAAGAGTATAAATAACCAGTCCTAGTGGCACAGAATGTAATGAGCTTGCTGCTCTTACAGGTTCTGCTTGGATGAATAAGGCCATTCGCTTTCGCGGGCTCAAGCTCATCTTACGCAGAATAAGCAAAGTACACTTTGCTGAATCAATTCTGCGTCCCCTTCGTCTAGAGGCCTAGGACACCGCCCTTTCACGGCGGTAACAGGGGTTCGAATCCCCTAGGGGACGCCACTTTCTTCAAGTACTCACTTGAAAAAAAACATCTCTTCATAGCTATTAATATCCATCGCTTATAAAAAATTCCCGTTATTTTTTCTTGCCACAGAAGTGCGAATTAAAGCGTGGTTTATGGGAAGGATAGGAGCCAAGGGACAACCTTGACTCAGGAGCGTAGCTTAAAAGCTGTTATCAGCCTTTTTCTGGATCAGTTCAATTGCATAGCCATCAGGGTCTTTAACGAAGGCTATTTCTGTAGTGCCTCCTTTTACCGGACCCGGTTTCGCGGCTTACTACGCCACCGGCGGCACGAATTTGCTCGCAAGCCTGGTAAATGTCGTCATACTCAATGGCAATATGGCCATAAGCATTGCCGAGATCGTAGCTATCTTCATCCCAGTTATACGTAAGCTCTAACACGGTAGTGTCTTTCTCCTCACCATAACCGACGAAGGCGAGGGTGTAGCGGTATTGCTCGTTGTCAGCACGGCGTAGCTCTTTCATGCCCAGTACATTGGTATAAAACTCGATCGAGCGCTCTAAGTTGCCAACACGCAACATGGTGTGTAATAAACGCATTTATGCTACCTCAGTCTTGTCTTTAAATTCACATAAGTCTTCGATAATACAGCTGCCGCAGCGCGGTTTGCGCGCCACGCAGGTATAGCGGCCATGGAGAATAAGCCAGTGGTGTACATCAACCTTAAATTCTTTCGGCACGACTTTTTCAAGCTTTTGCTCCACCGCGACCACATCTTTACCCATAGCAAACTTGGTACGGTTAGAGACACGGAAAATGTGGGTGTCAACGGCAATGGTTGGCCAGCCAAAGGCGGTATTAAGCACGACATTTGCGGTTTTGCGACCAACGCCGGGTAATGCTTCTAGGGCCTCACGGTTTTCAGGGACTTCCCCCCCATGTTGTGACACCAAAATCTCGCACATTTTGTACACATTATTGGCTTTGGAATTATATAAGCCGATGGTTTTGATACTCTCACGCAGCGCATCAAGACCGATATCCAAGATAGCTTGCGGCGTATTGGCATGCGGAAAAAGTTTTCTGGTCGCCTTGTTGACGCCGACATCAGTGGCCTGTGCAGATAAAGTCACTGCCACTAAGAGCTCAAAAGGAGAGCTATATTCCAGCTCGGTTTCTGGGTGCGGATTGGCTTCGCGCAACCGCTCAAGGATGAGTCGGCGCTTATCTTTGTTCATTGTTGCCCCTTGATTGTATGTCGTTAAAACGAGCCTAATCTAAACTGGTCACTCGTGCTCGTGGACCTTTGACTTCCTCAGCGCTAGGCGCGTGTTTGGCTTTAAGCTGCGCGTCAATTAAGTTTTTAGCTGCAATCAGCAAGCCTAAACCAATAAATGCTCCCGGAGGTAAGATCGCCAGCAAGAATTGGTTATCAAAGTGAATAATGTCTAGACGCAGGCTTTGTGCCCATGGCCCCAGCAGTAAGTCGGCGCCATCGAATAAGGTACCTTGACCAATGAGTTCACGCATAGCACCCAATAGCACTAGGATCATGGCAAAGCCTAGGCCCATCATGAGCCCATCCCATGCACTCAACAACGCATTGTTTTTAGAAGCAAACGCTTCTGCGCGGCCGATAATGGCACAGTTAGTGACTATCAGAGGGATGAAAATCCCTAAAGACTGGTATAAACCAAAGGTAAAAGCGTTCATCAGCAATTGGATAATGGTTACAAACGCGGCGATGATCATCACAAACACGGGAATGCGGATATCTTTAGGCACCCATTGGCGCACCAGGGAGACCGTTACATTAGAGCCCACTAATACCAGTAATGTCGCTATTCCCAGTCCCAATGCGTTAGTGACTGTGCTGCTGACTGCCAGCAGCGGACAAAGGCCCAGCAATTGCACTAGCGCTGGGTTGTTGCCCCATACACCTTCTTTAAATAAGGTTTTATATTGGCTCATGATTGCTCCTCAGCTAAGCAATGATTGTCTGCTGTTGCGAGCGTGTCAAAGTGTTGTTGTGCATATAAAACGGTGCTTTTCACTGTTGTCACCACTGCGCGAGGAGTAATGGTTGCGCCGGTGAACTGATCAAACATGCCGCCATCTTTTTTCACTGCCCAACGCTCATCGTCTGCGCCTTGCACTTGCTTATTGGCAAACGAGTAAATCCAATCACTGCGTTTAGTTTCTACTTTATCGCCGAGCCCTGGGGTTTCGTTGTGTTTGGTAACTCGCACTCCACTGACGGTGCCATCAGGGTAAACGGCACTGATCATATCTATATTGCCACTGTAGCCATTTGCGGCGGTACTTTGTAGCACTAAGGCGATGACCTCACCTTGCCTGCGAGCACGATACACTGTGTAGCCCTCACGCGGGCCTAACTGCGGGGTATTGACGGTGGTGCAGTCTAAATAAAGATCGTTGTCATATTGCGATGCCGGCAACACTTGTTGTAACAAGCCTTGTAACTGCTTTTTCTCTTGGATCGCAATTTTGGGCGCGGTGTATTGCTGCACTAAGGTCACAGCACCTGTAGTAATAAGCGCGAATGCAGCTAAAATCCCACCATTTTTCGCCATCGAAGAAATAATCATGATTTTGCTCCGTGACCATAAGTACGAGGCTGGGTGTAATGATCTATGAGTGGCACTGCCATATTCATCAGTAACACCGCAAAGGCGACGGCATCGGGGTAGCCACCAAAGCTACGAATAAGATACACAATAACGCCTATGGCGGCGCCATAAATTAACCGGCCGCGATTCGTGGTTGATGCCGAAACCGGGTCGGTAGCAATGAAAAACGCACCGAGCATAGTGGCTCCGCTTAACATATGAAATGCCAGCCCAGGTTGGTTGCCCGAGTCGAAGATATAGCCGATGCTTGCACACACAGCCAAGGCACTGAGCATCGCCACCGGAATGTGCCAATTGATCACGCGTTGTTGTAGCAATAACACGCCACCAACGAGATAGGCCATGTTGACCCATTGCCAAGCGATCCCAGCGTACTCGCCAAACACAGGTTTTTCCATGCTCTCGGCTACAGTTAGGCCATGGCTAATATCGGTGCGTAGGGTATCCAGTGGCGTGGCCATGGTAACGCCATCAACACCGACACGGATCTGTTCGAGGCTAAAGCCGGCTTCGGTATAGTGTGTGAAGATGAGTGACAGCTCATCGCTAAAACTTAGCGTGTGCTGCATAAGCTCGCTAGGCGGCACCCATAAGGTCATTTGCACCGGGAAGGAAACAAGCAGTAGCACATAGCCTGCCATGGCTGGATTAAATAAATTAAAGCCCAGTCCGCCATAGAGCTGCTTAACAAAGACAATGGCAAAAAAACAGCCAATGACAATAACCCACCACGGGGCGAGGGGAGGAATACTGATAGCCAGCAGAAGTCCCGTGAGCCAAGCACTGCCATCTTGCAAGGTTGGCCAAATTTTACGCCCGCGAATCGCCAGCATAGCGGCTTCGAATACACTCACGCACACTAAGGCTAAAACTAATTGCACCACCACACCCGCGCCGAAAAAATACCACTGTGTGGCAATGCCTGGAAGCGCCGCGAGCGCCACCAAAAGCATTAATTCCGTCACTGATTTATGGCTGTGCTTATAAGGTGAACTCATCATATTGAGCTTCATGATGACTCCTCATCATCGTTTTTATCGGCTTCTCGGGCGGCTTTCTTGGCTTTGGCGCGAGCTATTGCGGCGGCCACAGCGGCTTTTTTCTTATCCTCAGGGGAGGGTGCCTCGGTCTCGCTTTCAACATTTTCAGCTGCCCCATCGGGCTGCTGCGTAGGTGCATCGGCTTTCGTGGCTTTCTTGGCTTTGGCTCGAGCTATTGCGGCGGCTACAGCAGCTTTTTTCTTATCCTCAGGGGAGGGTGCCTCAGTCTCGCTTTCAACATTTTCAGCTGCCCCATCGGGCTGCTGCGTAGGTGCATTCGCTTTTGCCGCCTTTTTCGCTTTGGCGCGAGCTATTGCGGCGGCCACAGCGGCTTTTTTCTTATCCTCAGCAGAGGATGCCTCGGTCTCGCTTTCAACATTTTCAGCTGCCCCATCGGGCTGCTGCGCAGATGCATCGGCTTCTCGGGCGGCTTTCTTGGCTTTGGCGCGAGCAATAGCAGCGGCCACAGCGGCCTTTTTGTTATCCTCAGCAGAGGATGCCTCGGTCTCGCTTTCGACATTTTCAGCTGCCTCGTTGGGCTGCTGCGTAGGTGCATCGGCTTTTGCCGCCTTTTTCGCTTTGGCGCGAGCAATAGCAGCGGCTACGGCAGCTTTTTTGTCTTCTGCGGCTGTGGGCTGGCTATCGCTTTGTTCACCTTGCTGGGCTTTTTTCGCCTTAGCACGAGCAACAGCTGCAGCGACTGCGGCTTTTTTGTCATCCGCTGTTGCGCTTGGCGCTTGCTCAGGCTGTTGTTTTTGTGCCTTGTATGCACGAGCCTGCTCTTTTCTTTGCGCACGAGCTTGAGCAACCTCTGAGTTATCTGGCTCAGGGGCTTCACCTTGCGCTTTTTTGGCTTTGGCGCGGGCAATCGCTTCGGCGACTTTTGCCTTGTTATCACCTGGCTCTGTTTTCTTTGCTTTCACGCGAGCCAGGGCTTCAGCCACTTTTTCCTTACTTTCACTGCTTTTAGCAGCGCTTCGGCTGGGCCGTTTGTGGCGGTTACGGCGCTCTTCTTGCTCGCGCTCTAAGCGTGCTTTTCTCGCTTCGAAGCGTTCGCGTGCACGCTCAGCTTTTACTTGCTCTATCTGTTGTTCGCGAATTTCAGCTTTTGCGACTCTGTAATACTGTACCAGCGGAATTTCACTTGGGCATACGTAGGCGCAAGCACCGCACTCAATACAATCAAATAACTTATGTTCTTCGAGTTTTTGGTACTCTTTGGTTTTGGCAAACCATTGCAGCTGCTGGGGTAATAAGCTAGCAGGGCAGGCGTCTGCGCAGGCACTGCAGCGAATGCAAGCACGCTCATCACCGGGCGCTGGCATTTCTTGGTTACTGGGAGCTAATATACAGTTGGTGGTTTTGACTACAGGTATGCGCACACTGGGCAAGGTAAAGCCCATCATTGGCCCACCCATAATCACGCGCTGCATTGGCTCAGGATTAAAACCTTGGAAAGCTAATAAATGCTTTATTTCCGTTCCCAGTAAAGCCCAGACGTTACCTTGTTGCTCAAGGGTTTCGCCTGCAAGGGTGACAACGCGTTCGATCAGCGGCTTGCCGAGCTCGACAGCTTGCTGTATCGCATATAAGGTGCCCACATTTTGTACCAGCACACCGATATCGGCAGGGATCCCGCCAGCAGGCACCTCTTTGGAGGTGAGTATCTGAATAAGCTGCTTTTCGCCGCCCGAAGGATATTTGGTTTCAATCGCTCGGACGATAATATTGTCGTAGTCGGCGCAGGCCTGAGTCATCGCCTCAATGGCCTTTGGCTTATCATCTTCAATACCAATGATAGTCAACTCAGGGCCCAGTAAGTGCTGGATGATATGGATACCGCGTACGATTTCTTCGCTGTGCGCTTGCATAAGCACATCATCGGCGCTGATATAAGGTTCACATTCGGCGCCATTAACAATCAAAATATCGATTGGCTGTTTGCTTGCGGTTTTAACATAGGTCGGAAAACCCGCACCGCCCATGCCAGAAATACCAGCATAATGAATGATATCAACTAGTCGCTCGGCACTAAGCTGCTGATAATTAGGGTGAGGCACAAGCTCACACCAAGTCTCTTGGCCATCGGGTTCAATAATAATACTCAGCTCAGGAATGGCTGAAGGGTGCGCCGAGGGCATAGGCGTGATATCCACTATACGCCCCGAGGTTGGTGCATGCACGGGCACTGACCAATTGGCATTGGGGCGAGTGAGAGCCTGGCCTTTTAATACCTGCTCACCTGCGTTTACTAATAACTGCCCCTCAGCACCAATGTGCTGTTTGATTGGCAGCACCAGTTTTTCGGGCAAAGGTAAGCTGTGAATAGGGAGCGAGTTCGTTTTATGTTTATGGGTAGGCGGGTGAATGCCACCAGGGCTTTGCCATAACTCACCGCGACGAATACGTGATAATAAAGAGTCCACACTACACCTCTTAATCTATCTGAGTCACGGGGATGGCATCGAGCTGCCATTTCCACGTTTGTTTACTTTGCGCTAGAGGAATCATATCTATGCAATCCACCGGGCAGGGCTCAACACACAAATCACAGCCAGTGCACTCATCTTTGAGTACGGTATGCATTTGTCGTGTTGCCCCAACAATGGCGTCAACCGGGCATGCTTGGATACACTTAGTGCAGCCAATGCATTCGTCCTCGCGAATGTAGGCAACTTTTTTCTCTGGCTCTGCTTCCTCGCCACCGGCGAGTGGCTTCGCTTCTACCCCCATTAAGTCGGCTAGCTTTTTAACAGTTGCTTCACCCCCTGGCGGGCATTTATTGACATCATCACCGTTGGCAATGGCTTCGGCATAAGGGCGACAGCCAGGGTAGCCGCATTGACCACATTGAGTTTGTGGCAAAATGGCATCAATTTGCTCGACAACAGGATCGCTCTCAACTCGGTAGCGCACAGCAGCAAAACCGAGGATCACGCCAAAAATAAGGGCCAGTACACCCAGGGCGATTAAGGCATAAAATAAGGTCATATTAAAACGTTACCAATCCGCTGAAGCCCATAAAGGCCATCGACATAAGTCCCGCCGTTACCATAGCGATTGCTGCACCTTTGAATGGCACAGGTACATCGGCACCGGCCAAACGCTCACGCATGGCGGCGAATAAAACCAGTACCAGAGAAAAACCAACGGCAGCACCAAAGCCATATACGGCAGATTCAACAAAACTATGCTGCTCTTTGATATTTAACAGGGCAACGCCGAGTACGGCGCAGTTAGTGGTAATTAACGGCAAAAAGATACCTAACAAGCGATAGAGCGTCGGCGAAGTCTTCTGCACCACCATTTCGGTAAACTGCACCACCACGGCGATCACCAAGATGAAACTCATAGTACGCAAAAAGGTGAGCTCTAAGGGCAGCAAAATATATTGATTAACCAGGTAGCTGGTGACGGAGGCCAGTGTCAATACAAAGGTGGTGGCCATAGACATGCCCACGGCGGTGTCCAGCTTACTTGATACGCCCATAAAGGGGCATAGGCCAAGAAACTGTACGAGCACGAAATTGTTTACCAACACGGTACTGACGAGCAGTAAGAGATATTCCGTCATAGCTACCCAAAAAACTGAAAAGAACCCGCGTATTATCCTTATTTCTCGGTCATTTCACAACAGTTGTAAGGGCTTATACGAACAATACAGCGGTGACGAGCACCGCTTTTAAGGCGTATACCTAGCTCAATGGGCCTGAGCTGTCGCGCATCACTAATGAGGGGGTAAAAGTGCGAATAATTTCTTTATCTTGATTACGGGCTCCCCGAGTCTTACTAAAAAGCAAGCGTGCGGCATGCTGAGAGATAACATCGTTATCCTGATGCGCGGTGGTCAGCTTTGGCCAAGTTTGTTTGGAGAAGGGCGAGTCTTCAAACCCCGTGATCGATAACTCATCGGGAATAGCCATATCCATAAGGCGTGCTGCAAAGAGTGCACCTGCTGCAATTTCATCGTTACCACCCATCACCGCACTGATATTCAAACGGTTCCCTTCTTTAAGCAGTGCTTTAGCACCATTGACGCCAGATTCAAATGAGTAATCGCCGCGATAAATTAGCTCTTCACGCACCTTGATACTATGATCTTGCAAGGCTTGCTCATAACCAGCGAGTCGTTCGGTGGTTGATTTGTGCCCTTGATCACCACAAATGAAAGCGATGTTACGGTGTCCTAAACTTATTAAGTGAGACGTAATTTCGTATGCAGCAGCGTAGTCATTTACATATATACACGGGCTAGTCTGTTCGCTATCACCACGGCCAGAGAGAATGCGCACATAATGCATACCCATCTCATCGAGCATATCAATCAATGCTTGCTGTTCTGAAAGGGGTGGGGTTAACACTAGGCCTGCGATACGCGAGCGCTTGATCATGGTTTTTAGTTCTTCTTGCATAGTGCTATCGGCATAACTGCAAGGGTGAATGACCAACTCATAACCCTCCTTTCGACAGTGAGACAACACCCCGTTTTGCATATCAATTACATAATAGGCGTTGGGGTTATCATACACTAGGCCAATGGCATAAGAGGATGTTCCTGCAAGGTTGCGGGCAGCTAGGTTAGGTTGGTAGTTTAATTCGTTTACAGCGGCCATAACGATATCGTGCGTTTTCTTGCGCACGGACGGCTCGTTATTTATTACTCGCGAAACCGTTTTCATTGATACACCAGCTAGTTTCGCGACATCATTTATCGTTACTTTCATGTTCTTTTCTTATTATGTCTGTGTTGGCACACAGGTGTTGTCATTAAGAGTAGCAGACACAGAGGTCACTATCGCGGTGGACCTGTTTTGCTTAAGCGTGCTCTATTATTTCCTTGCCGATAAAATCGCTTTGGCGTTGCTGTAGAGCATTTACATCGCTTAAAACGCATACATAGCCATGCTTCTCCATGAGTGTATCTAAAGTTAAATGCAAATAGCAGAGAAAATTTTAAATTTTCCTCATGATACCGGTGTCAAAGACGAAATTATGCGCTATGATCCCTCCACTAAAATCGCAAATTAGCAGATTGACAGCGTTGTCATTTTAACTTAGTGTTAACGCCGTTAGGTTGAATTTCGTATATTTGCAGGTAAAAAAGTATCTTCGCTGACAATTCACTTTTTCACAGCGAGCCTTTCATATTTTTACCTAGCGCTAATGATAGTAACAATAGCCCCATAAGCAAGGACTTAAAGGAAGTACAAAATGGTAGCAAGTCGTTCACAACTAGCGAGCTGGCAGAGCCTAGAAAAGCGCGCTCAGGAATTACAAAACACCCATTTGAAAACGCTTTTTGCAAACGATGATGCGCGTTTCAACACTTTCTCCGTTCAGGCTCCTGGCATTTTATTCGATTATTCTAAGCAGCTAATTAACCAGCCGGTGAAGGACGATTTACTTCGTTTAGCAGAGGACTGTGAATTAGCGCAGTGGCGCGACAAGATGTTCGCGGGTGAAAAAATTAATTTTACCGAACAGCGCGCCGTTTTGCATAGCGCGCTGCGCAACCGTGACCAATCGGCGATTATCGTTGATGGCGAAAATGTGAGCGAGCAAGTCGAGACTGAATTGAAGAAAATGCGCGCCTTTGTTGCCAAAGTGCGCTCAGGTGAATGGCTCGGATTTAGCGGCAAGGCTATTCGCCATGTTGTGAGTATAGGCGTGGGTGGCTCAAACCTGGGTCCACAAATGGCCACTGAGGCTCTCGCAAGCTTTGCCGATGACACCCTAGACGTACATTATGTTTCCAACGCCGATGGTGTACAAATTGCGAAAGTATTGGATGCAGTTGACCCTGAAACCACACTGTTCGTTATTTCCTCAAAGACTTTTACCACCTCTGAAACCATGACCAACGCCCAAACAGCGGTGCAATGGTTACAAGATGCTACGAGCGAAGCGGGTGCAATTGCTAAGCACTTCGTTGCTGTGAGCACCAATTTAGAGAAAACCTCTGCATTTGGCATTGCGCCTGAGAATGTATTTACCATGTGGGATTGGGTTGGTGGTCGATTTTCAATGTGGAGCGCAATTGGTTTACCTATCGCTTTATATTTAGGTTTCGATGCCTTTATCGAGTTGCTTGAAGGGGCATTTGAAATTGACCAACACTTTAAAAACCAGCCAATGGCGAACAACATCCCGGTGCTGATGGGGTTATTAAGTGTCTGGAATACCACTTTCTTAGACCATAAGGCGCAAGCTATTTTACCCTATGACCAAGCATTGCATATGCTCCCCGCCTATTTGCAGCAGGGGGAAATGGAAAGTAACGGTAAGTCAGTTAATTTTTCCGGTTCTCGCGTTAATTACACCACAGTCCCGTTAATTTGGGGCATGACGGGAATAAATGGTCAGCACGCGTTTTATCAATATTTACATCAAGGCACCACCATCGTTCCCGCTGATTTTATTGGCTCGATTAAGCCGCAAGTGGAAGTGGGTGAGCATCACCGCGTATTGATGTCGAACTTTTTTGCGCAGACCGAAGCCATGATGAATGGTGTCAGCGCTGAGCAAATCCGCGATGAGCTTAAAGCAAAAGGGATCAGCTCCGAGGAAATTGACCAATTGGTTGCTCACAAAGTACATCAAGGCAATCGTCCTACTTCTTCGATACTGTTAGACACCGTGGATGCGAGAGGACTTGGCCGCCTCATTGCGTTGTATGAACATAAAATTTTTGTCCAAGGTATCATCCTTGAAATTTGCTCTTTTGATCAGTGGGGTGTGGAATTAGGCAAAGGATTGGCTAAAAGCATTGAAGCTGAGCTGAGCGATGGCCAAGTCGGCGATCACGATAGTTCGACAGCCGGATTAATGAATTATTATCAAAGTAAACGATAAACAGAATTTGCTGCCTAGGCAGCACAGCCGAGTAGCGCTGGAGGGCTTAGAGGGGCAGTGTGGTTTTACTGACCCTCTAAGACTCTATTTCCTTTACGGACCAGCACAAAAGAATACCTTTGAACGGGTAGCGCTGGAGTCTTTAGGGCCTGTATGTTTGTGAGAGGACGTATGGTTACCCTAAGACTCATTTATTCTAAAGCTCCGATAACACGAAAACTGTGTCGGAGCTTTGCCATTTTCATTTAGGTGGATTTGGCTGCTGACTTCGTATTCATCGATGTCAGTGTGAAAACTGTCACAGGATAGAGCCGCGAAAGGTTATACTGTCCTCATAATAACAAGTATTATTGGCTCGATAGATAGCCGATGAGAGCAGCCCCTAGGGTGTGAATCTGCATCCACACGAAATGGGCACCAAACAGGTAGAGAGTAAATCATGCTAAATCCTTTTGATATTATCATTTTTGGCGGCGGTGGCGATTTGGCCTTGCGCAAATTGCTTCCGGCGATGTATCGCGCTTATCAGGAAGGGAACCTACCACAAGGGACACGCATCCTCCCCACTGTTCGTGGCGCTGATAAACGTGACGAATATATTGATACCGCTCATAAAGCAATGAAAGAGTACTTGGCCAAAGGTGAGTACAACGCCAAAGATTGGAAGGCGTTCGCAGAGTTCTTAGTGCCAGTCGTTGTCAATGTGACCGAGGCTGACAGTCATTGGGATGAGCTAAAAACGATTTTAGATGAGCACGAAGCAGATAAATCACGTGTATTCTACTTATCATTGCCGCCAGCAGTGTATGGCACCTGCTGTGAAATTCTCTCTGCTAAAGAGTTGATTACTGATACCTCGCGTGTGGTGGTTGAAAAGCCCATCGGCTACTGCGGTAAGTCAGCAGAAGAGATCAACGCGAAAATTGCACAATTCTTCAGTGAAGAGCAGATTTTCCGTATTGACCACTATTTAGGTAAAGAGACGGTTCAAAACCTGATGGCGTTGCGCTTCTCTAACTCTTTGTTTGAGAATTTATGGGATGCCAAGTCGATTGATAATATTCAAATTAGCATCTCGGAAACGGTGGGCCTTGAAAGCCGCGCGGGCTTCTATGATAAAGCCGGCGCGCTGCGTGATATGGTGCAGAACCACTTGTTACAATTACTTTGCTTGGTGGCGATGGAGTCGCCGCATAAGCTCAATGCGAACTCCATTCGCACTGAAAAATTAAAAGTGCTTGAGGCGCTAAGGCCGTTGGTGGGTGAGCAAGTCGATGAAAATATCGTACGTGGCCAATATGTACCAGGCGATCTCGACGGTAAACTCGTACCGGGGTATTTAGAAGAGCTGGGCGAAGGCTCAAGCGCGACAGAAACTTTTGTCGCTATCAAAGCGCATATCGATAACTGGCGTTGGGCTGGCGTGCCATTTTATTTGCGCACAGGCAAGCGTATGCATAAGCGTTGTGCGGAGATTGTTGTTGAATACAAGCCGGTCTCGCACAATGTGTATGAGCAAGATGTCGGTCCTATCCAGCCTAATCGCCTGGTGATCCGCCTGCAACCAGAGGAAAGCATCCAACTTACGCTGATGTCTAAGCGTTTGGACAATCTAGAAATGCAACTAGAGCCTGTTACGTTAAATATCGAGCTTTCAGAAACCTACTCAAAGGGTTTCCATTCAGATGCCTATAAGCGCTTAATGTTGGATGCGGCGGCCAATAACCCAGCGCTATTTATTCATCGTGATGAAGTGCGTCAAGCATGGAAATGGATTGATCCTATTATCGAACGTTGGCAGGAAAAAGGGATCCCGTCCCTATACCGAGCTGGCTCATGGGGCCCAGATGATGCAGATGAGCTTTTAGCAACAAATAATCACCGTTGGTTTAACACCGGGGGGGGCGCGTAATGGCGAATATTACAGAACACTTCTTTGATTCCAAAGAGCAGATGACCGCCAGTTTGGCAGAGTCACTAGAGCAGCGCTTAACCCAAGGTTTAGCTGAGAATAGCCGTGCAGCGCTGATGGTATCTGGCGGCTCATCGCCGGCTCCGGCCTATAAGTACCTATCAAACCTTGATATTGATTGGCACAAAGTGGATGTTGCTATGGTTGATGAGCGCTGGGTTGATGCCAGCCATGAGAAAAGTAACGAGACTTTCATCAACAATACCTTGCTACAAAATAAGGCTGCGCGCGCTAACTTTATCACCATGAAAAACGCAGCCCCGACTGCTGAGCAAGGCGTTGAGGCATGTGAGCAGCACTATCAGCAAGTGCACCGCCCTTATGATGTAACCATTTTGGGCATGGGACCGGATGGTCATACTGCGTCTCTTTTCCCGCACGCGCAGGGTTTAGAAATTGGGCTTCAAGCAGAGCA
The DNA here is from genome assembly GCF_008808095.1 of Pseudoalteromonas ruthenica. Lineage (NCBI taxonomy): Bacteria > Pseudomonadati > Pseudomonadota > Gammaproteobacteria > Alteromonadales > Pseudoalteromonadaceae > Pseudoalteromonas > Pseudoalteromonas ruthenica. The sequence continues at coordinate 599,734 of NZ_CP023396.1, forward strand.
ACTGGTATGTGCTATTAATGCGATTGAAAGTGAGGTGACAGGAGCGATTACCGAGCGAATGACATTAACGGTGCATGCTATTGCCCAATCAAAGGTCGTGAAGTTACTTATCAGTGGTGAGCAGAAGCTTGCAACTTATAAAGCGGCTAAGCAGCAAGGAGATGTTGCAGAGATGCCGCTGCGAGCAATATTGCAGCATCCCGATATTGAGCTCGAGGTGTATTGGGCTCCTTAACCGTATGACTATCAATAATGAATAACAAAAGCGCGGCAATAGCCGCGCTTTTGTTTTTTAGGGATGTAAGCTAAATGGCTGACAGTTTAGCTTTTGGTATCCTGCTAGAAGGCGCTAATCAATGGCTGCAAAATCGTGCCTCCAAGTTTTTGTAAGCAAATATAGATTTAATTGCAATGGGCACTAGACGGCAGCAGAATATTTGCATAGAATAACAATGACAGCGCTGTCATTGTTATTGATAATTAATTGTGACCCCTGAAAAGATACAAACGCTTCTGCCCGATGCTCTGTATTAAAGCGCCGCTCAACTAATATCTTTTGTATAAAAATAGTGCTATGAGAATAGTTGTTGTTAAAGTTATCCAACTGGGAGTAGAACAGGGGATACTTTAAGCATTTTAAAATTATTCTTACTTTTACAGGTACTTAGTCGCTCACTTAGCGGTAAGTAGAATCAAAACTGCCCTCTTATTTACCTTAATCAGAAACCAAGTTGCCAATTAGGCTTTACTTTTGTTGTCACATTTGTGTTATATTCATCTCGATTTCACACTAGCAGAGCTAAATTCACCTCTATTAAATGTTCACTAAATCATAGAGTTAAAGATTAACTCGCGGTTTTTTTAAACAAAAAAGCCAAAAAGATGTAGCGAAATTGTAATTTAGGGTGTATGGTTTGTTAGTAGATGACAGCGTTGTCATCATCACTGGGCAGAAGTGATAAAAAAATCAACAAAATGATTCAAGGGGAATCCTGTGTTAGCTAAAAATTTTAAAAAAAGCTTATTAGCAGTGAATATCGGCCTTGCTATGGGTGCTGGTTTTTCCGGCGCAGCAGTAGCGGCTGATGCACAAACTCAAGCAAAAGAAGATGTTGAAGTCATTGAAGTGCGCGGTATCCGCCGCTCATTAGAAGCGTCAATGAATACCAAACGCTTTGCTAATGCCGTGGTAGACGCGGTGTCAGCAGAAGACATTGGTGAATTTCCTGATAATAACCTTGCCGAGGCTCTAGGTCGTGTACCTGGTGTTACTGTTTCTCGTCAGTTTGGTGAAGGTTCAGCCGTCTCTATTCGTGGTGCGTCAAACTCGCTGACATTAACCACGCTAAATGGTCAGAATGTGGCCTCTACGGGTTGGTATTCACAACAAGCCATTGACCGTACCTTCAACTACTCTATGCTTCCACCAGAAATGATCGCTGATATGGAAGTGTACAAGTCATCGCAAGCAGACCTGTTAGAAGGTGGTGTTGGCGGTACTGTAATCGTAAATACCCGCAAGCCTCTAGATTTAGAGCCAATGACTATTTTTGGCAGCGTTAAAGGTTCGGGTTCTAGCCAGTCAGATGAAATTGATCCAACCGTTTCAGGGTTAGTCAGTTGGAAAAACGAAGCTGAGAATTTTGGTGCATTAATTTCTGTTGCACAATCGGACTATACACTGGAACGTCGCGGTGATGAGGCGTTACCCATTTGGGGTGGTCGTATTGCGCCAACTGCTTTTGTGCAAGAGCGTGAGCGCACAGCCTATGATATCCAGCTCCAATACGCACCAACTGATGCACTTGAGTTCGGCGTACACTATATGAACCTTGAGTTGGGTGCTGATGGCGTAAATAACCAAGTATGGATCCCACAAGATACGTCTAACTGCGAAGCGCTGAATGCCGATGGTGTGCCAGAGCGTTGTACTTCATCGCAACAGTGGTTTGACGACACAGGTTTAGGTGCAAACAGCTATTGGGACGTGCGTCCACGTAACGCAACAATGGAAACTGAACTGATTGCCGCAGACATGAAGTTCTTAGGCGATGGCTTCACGGTTGAAGTTCAAGTGGGTACATCAGAAGCCACGGGCGGTACCAATTTTGAAACCAACGTTGCTTATATTTCGGGCCTAGGCGGTTCGGTAGGCACACTTGATGGCACGGGCACGAATTGGATTTTTGATACCGAAGATCAATCTTATCCATTGCCTGCGGCTGGCGAGTATGTTGGCTGGGAAGGCTTACAGCCGGGCGCGATTGTTAATGAGCCGCGTACGGATGAAGAAACGTATGCACAGGTAGATGTTGAGTTCGAAACAGACTTTGAATACATCACGTCAATTAAAACCGGTTTACGTTGGTCAGATCACGATGTTGTTCGTGACAAAAACCGTCCAAACTTGAACTTTGATGGTGCCGCAGAGGCCGAAATCGTTGATGCTGACCGCTTCACCGATGGCCGAATTGATGCTGGCATGAGCGATATCTCTATCCCTAATGGTGATGGCGCTGAGATGATTGCTTATACTCAAGAGTTCATAGAAAGCTGGGCTCGTGAACGCTCAGGGTATGCATCACTAAATGAAGAAACGGTTGCTGCCTATGTAATGGCTAATTACTCAGGTGAAAATTTCCGTGGTAACTTCGGTTTACGTTATGTGTCAACTGAAGCAACCTCGCAAGCCTATGCTTTAGCACCTGGTTTTGTCGACCCAACGCATGCATTTAATAATGGTTACTCGACAGCTTTAACAACTGAAGAACATGACCATTCAGAGGTTTTACCTAGCTTTAACTTGGCTTATGACCTTTCTCAAGACATGATCTTACGTGTATCTGCTGCGACCGTTATTTCTCGTCCAAACTACAATGACATGTTCAGTAACGCTGCATTAGCAGGTTATGACGACAACGACGATAACAACCAGTCGGTCACCAAAGGTACTCCGTCACTGAGCCCATTTAAAGCGAACCAAGCTGATGTTGGTGTTGAGTATTACTACGCACCGTCTAGCTTAATTGCAGGTAGCTTCTTTTGGAAAGACGTTGACACCTTTACCACAAATACAGAACAACCAGGTCAAAGTATTGGTATCGTTGACCCAGGAACAAACACCGACAACTGGCGTGTAGAAACGTACACAGACGGTGACGGTGGCACCATTTATGGTGCAGAGTTCCAGTTGCAGCATACGTTTGATAACGGTTTCGGGGCTGTTGTAAACTACACTTACTCTGATTCAGATGCCAATGCAGAGAACTTCGTAGATGGCAACTCTGTATTCTCTGATGCATCAGAGCACACAGTGAATACAGTGGCGTTTTATGAGACCGACGCACTATCATTACGTGCAGCCTATACTTGGCGTTCAGAGTACATGATTCGTGAAACGGGTTTCTACGGTAGTCGTCTACACGAAGACTTTGGAACATTGGACTTAAGTGCGAGTTACGATATCAACGAGAACTTCACTATTATCGCCGATGTTACAAACCTTCTAGAGGAAGACAGCATCCAGGTTGGTAACCACCAAAACTGGACTGACACTGATAACCCACGCTTCAGTCGTGGATACCCAGCGTATAATTATCAGGGTGAGTCGCGTTACTCTGTTGGTTTACAATTCCGCTTCTAAAGCGATATTGTTGATAAAACCCGAGCTCATGCTCGGGTTTTTTGTTTAGGCAAGTGGCAGTTTGAAAATGAAAAAATTGAGAAAAGTCGTTATTGTCGGTGGTGGTACATCTGGCTGGTTGGCTGCGAATCACATTGGCAAGAGACTATTAGGCAGCGATATTGAGGTGTGCTTAATTGAGTCACCTACTATTCCAACCATTGGCGTCGGTGAGGGCACTGTGCCGATGATGGTCAGTACCTTACAAAGTTTTGGTATTTCCGAGCAAACCTTTATTACCCAGTGCGATGCGACGTTTAAACAATCAATAAAGTTCATAAACTGGCTTGATAAACACCACCATGGTGAACACAACTATTATCATCACTTGTTCGAATACCCCTTTCCAAATAATCAAGATGTCACGCAAACTTGGCTCAGTGACACAACAACCGCCTCATTCGCCGAAACCGTTTCGTTTCAACACATGCTCTGTGAGCACGGTGTCGGCCCTAAGGCGATAACTCAAGCGCAATACACTGGCCACGCCAGTTATGCCTATCACCTTAATGCGCTCAAGTTTGCCCAACTATTAAAGGACAATGCCACATCTCGGTTTAACGTGAAGTTACTGAAAACCAACGTAACAGCGGTAAAGTGCAATGATGAAGGCCATATCAGTGAGCTGCAAACTGACGATAGTGGCCAAGTCAGCGGCGATTTTTTTGTTGATTGCAGTGGCTTTTCGAGCATTTTGCATCGACAAGCCTTGGGCGTTAAATCAGTGGATGTAAGTGATCAGCTGTCGATTGATAAAGCCATTACGGCCCAAGTCCCGACCTCTGCAGATGATGCGATCCCTCCTTACACGCTGGCCACAGCACATCAGGCCGGGTGGATATGGGACATTGCCCTGACCACACGACGTGGAACCGGCTTTGTGTATGCCAGTGACTACTTAACAAAAGAGCAGGCATATACCAAATTTGAACGTTATTTAGGTCAGCCGTTATCTGGCTTAAAAGTACGGGAAATTGACATGAAAGCGGGGTTCGCTGAGCGGGCTTGGCATAAGAATTGTGTGGCTTTAGGGCTTGCTCAAGGCTTTGTTGAGCCTTTAGAGGCAACCTCCATTCTGCTGACTGACTTTAGTGCAAAGCTGTTGGCCGAGAATTTGCCAGTGCAGCATCATGCGCTAGCGTTAGCCGCTAAGAAGTATAACGAAATTGTCGATTATGCATGGCGCCGAGTCGTCGACTTTATCCAATTGCACTATTATCTTTCAGATCGTCAAGACTCTGCGTTCTGGCGGGCAATGAAGTCAACTGACAGCATGTCTGTGGTGCTCAAAGAACGTCTTGCGTTGTGGCAATACCAAGTCCCTAAAAAGTCTGACTTTAACTCTAAATATGAAGTGTTTGAGCTAGAGAACTACTTGTACATTCTTTATGGTATGCATTTTAAGCCATGCGCTCATTTAGTTGCCAAGGCTGAGCATAAAGAATTGATTGCTATGTTAACAAGCTATGGTGAGCAGCTGCTAAAGCAGCTGCCTAAGCACCGAGCCTTGCTTCACAATATAGCCCAACATGGGCTGCAGAAAATTTAGCTTTTACACGATGCACCAAACGCTTCGAGCAATGCTCTATTTGACAAGAGCTTGCTTGCGGCACTGCGTTTTTGTGCGGCGATTGAGGCAAATGCCTTGTCGATGATCTCCTCGTTGATTGGCGCTTTTTCAACGTAGTTAGGTAAAAACTCTAATCCATAGAGAATGTATTGCCAACTAGCGAGAGTGAACAGGTCGTATTTGTAGGGTAAGTCGCCATCGGTAATACCATAATGCTGCCAAGCCTTGAGCTTTTCCTGTAGTGAGGCAGGAATGGTCTCGGGGTTTTTCTGCTCTCGCCAAAAAGGGGTATCATCGCGCTTGGTGAGACAATAATGCAGCTTAATGAAATCGATAATGTTGTCCCAACGGGATGTGAAAATACGATTGTATTGCTTTTCTCTCTCGAGCATTGCTTCTCGAGTTGCAGGGAAACGGGCGGCAAGAGAGCGCACTCCCGCCTCAACCATGGCTATAGCAGTTGCTTCCAAAGGCTCGACAAAGCCACTGGAAAAACCGATAGCACAGCAGTTCTTGGCCCACGATTTTTCTCGGTAGCCGGTTTTGAAGCTGATATGACGATAGCGCTTCTCACTATCATGGGCAATACCATGATAATCGCACAAGGTTTTCTCAGCCTGCTCTTTGGAGCAGTAGTGTGAATTGTAAACATAACCGGTGCCTCGGCGATTTTGTAAGGCAATATCCCAAATCCATCCGGCGTCTTGCGCCGTGGACACCGTATGGGTCGTGATAGGGGTCTCGGCATCGGCATATTCCACAGGTAACACAACGGCGGTATCGACTGTGAGGTAGTGGCTCTTATCAACAAAGGGCACGTTTAGAGCTTTTGCTAACAGCAAAGAGGAGAAGCCCGTACAGTCGACAAAAAAATCAGCGTCATGCTGGCGTTGCTGCTTATCAACTAAGTGCGCGATGAAACCTTGCTCATCAAGCTCTACTTGCTCAATATCTGCAACAATATGCTCAACCTGTAACTTGTTCATTGCATGCTTTTTGAGTAACTGGCCCAGCTTGGCGGCATCAAGGTGGTATGCATACTTGGCAAGCCAAGCATATTCTCCCGTCTCAGGTGTCTTAGGTGCGAGGTTTTCGTCGCACAGGAATGACTGCACCGACGTCGCGTGGGCAAAATCTTGCTGCATCGTGCCTTGGTGTTTTCGGCTCACCCAATATGCGCTCAAATCAAGGCCTTTTGGTTTGGCGGGGGGATCAAAAGGGTGGTAATAGGCATGAGGTTTTTCGTTTGGGTTATACAGCCAATTTTTAAAAAGAGCACCTTGCTTAAAGCTGGCGTCACACTCAGCGATAAACTCTTTTTCAGAAAGGCCAATCTCATACAAGGTATTGACGATAGTAGGGAAGGTGCCTTCGCCAACGCCAATTGTGGGGATAGTGTCTGACTCAATAATACTGACTTTAATATCCCGTCCGGTTCGCTTAAAACTACTGGCTAAGTAGGCTGCGCTAAGCCAGCCAGAAGTGCCACCGCCAACGACAATAACACGTGATAAATCTTTCATTCTTATTCCTTTATTTTTTATTCTAAGTAGAAAAAGGAAGCGACACTCAGGCGACCATTATCTATATCATCCTGCTGATTATGTTGTCCCTTTAAATCAGCGCTGTGCAATATATTGCCCTGATAAATAATGATTCTATTGAATTTCGCCGGCACACTCAGTACTCGCTCGAAAAGGTCAGAGTCGCCCTGAATATAACCATCAAAACTATGCGCATGATGCTGAATTGATTTAAGCATGTTTTTGACAGCGTTGTCATCATTAAACTGCGCCATCCCCGTTGGCCGGTAGCAGTAAAAGGAGGTGCCGCCATGTTGCTCAGAGTATAAATAGTGCACGGTTGCATAGTCTTTATTATCTAAGCTATCGATATGGGGGGCTTTTTGAAAGAGCGAAAGTTGAGACTCTTTCACCGTGGTCAGAGATAACTCGTTTCTGTAAATATCTACTTTACCGTCAAGTTGCAACACTCCTCTGTCGCGCAGACTATTGAGTAATTCTGATAGCGCGCGTTTATAGGGCAAAGGCATTTTGTCGCGTTTACCTGGATAAAAAGAGCGGTCCGTTCCCGGAGGGTTAAAGTATGCGGTGGTTTTGGCATAGTGAATGACTTGTTCAGGGTTAGCTAAGAAGTCATCAACGACGACCACGCTTTCATTGGTTGCAGGAATTGCAATGACGTTCGCTTGGTAATCTAAATTCAGTGTATACATTGGTTTTAGCTTGTAACGGGTTAGACAGCATTATGTTAGCCAAAATCAATTAGAGTCAAATGCGATGTTCCGTTGCCACAAAATTTTCACTTCCTTTTTCCTAGTAAAACCGCTAGCCTTAGTGCCACTAGATAAGTAACAAATACGTAAAATTAATGGAGCAGTAATATGGCGGAGCAACAAGTGCAGCCTTTGCATAACGAAAAACATGCCAACACAAAAATCAAAAATGGCATTAACCTAGAATTTTTGAAAACTCAGCACCTCGTTCCTGTAGTTGCTCACGAGTTTGGTCGTGTTGCTAACGAATTTCCGATGGCATTCGTAAAAAATAATGAAACGGGTAAATTCCAAGCGGTAGCGATTTTTGGACTTGAACCAGGTGAAAACCTATTTGTAGATGGCGATCAGTGGGTAGCAGGTTTTGCCCCATTAGCTGTGACTCGCTATCCGCTAGGTCTTGTTAAGCACCCAGAAGAAGAGCAGTACGGTGTAGTTATCGATGAAGCTAGCCCGTTGGTAGGCGAGGAAGACGGTAATGCGCTATTTGAAAATGGCGAAGAAACTGAATACCTGAAGCGTCGCAAAGATGCACTTGTGTCGTTCATTGAATTCTCTGGCGTGACTGAAACCTTCACTCAGTATCTTGCAGATAAAGAGCTATTGGTACCACAAACGCTGACTGTGGATATCAAAGGCGAAAAGAAAGATATCTCAGGTATCTATCTAATTGATGAGAAAAAGTTAAATGAGCTAAGCGACGAAGCTTTCTTAGAGCTTCGCAAGCGCGGTTACTTAGCGCCTATTTATTCGTTCCTAACGTCTACTCACCAAGTGGGCCGTCTGGCGCGTTTAAAAGCTCAGCGTGATGCTGACGCATAAATCGTATAAAGCGTGAAAAAGCCCAGCAATTGCTGGGCTTTTTTGTACCCGCTTGTTCAGTTATTACACGAATATGAAAATTGGACCAAAGTTTTATCTCTTTACCCTTGAGTAACGTCGGCCCATGTGAAAAAATTTGAGTTTATTTTGTAACCCCAACTCAGACACGAGGAATCAATTATGCGCATCATCCTATTAGGCGCACCCGGTGCAGGTAAAGGCACGCAAGCTCAGTTTTTAATGGACAAATACAACATTCCGCAAATCTCTACTGGCGATATGTTGCGCGCAGCTATTAAAGAGGGCACACCGCTTGGCTTAGAAGCGAAAAAGGTGATGGATGCCGGACAACTTGTGTCTGACGAGATTATTATTGGTCTTGTAAAAGAGCGTGTCGCCAAGGCTGATTGTGAAAATGGTTTCTTGCTAGATGGTTTCCCACGTACCATCCCTCAAGCTGATGCAATGAAAGAAAATGGCATCGATGTCGATCACGTGATTGAGTTCGATGTGGCTGATGAAGTCATTGTTGAGCGTATGGGCGGACGTCGTGTTCACCCAGGTTCTGGTCGTGTTTATCATGTGGTTTACAATCCACCCAAGGTGGATGGCAAAGATGATGTGACCGGTGAAGATTTGATCATCCGTGACGACGATACTGAAGAAACAGTACGCAAACGTCTTGCTATATATCACGAGCAAACTAAGCCGTTAGTTGATTATTATCAAAAAGAAGCGGCTGCTGGCAACACTCAGTACCATAAACTCGATGGTACCCAAGCTGTTGAAGCAGTCAGCCAGCAGTTAGCCGAACTGCTAGGCTAACCCCGCACTAAAAAAACCGCCTGAAGGCGGTTTTTTTTGATCTTAGCGATTGTTTTCAAAGTATAATCACTTTTAATTTAGCGTTTAGGACTTCATTGCTATGTCACTTGCTTTATCGCAAAGCGCCAGCCGTTACGGGGTGCTGTTAGTTAATCTTGGTACCCCTGATGCGCCCACGTCAAAAGCCGTTCGTGTTTATTTGCGCGAGTTTTTATCCGACACTCGCGTCGTAGAGATACCGCCAGCTGTGTGGTTTTTTATTCTCAACGGCATCATTCTTCCTATTCGCTCGCCCAAGGTGGCTAAAGCATACGCATCAATATGGCAGGAGCAAGGCTCGCCGCTGCGCGCAATTACCGAGCAACAAAGCATTGCCTTACGGCAGCACTTAGAACAAGGGACGGGAGAGGCCATTCACGTCGACTATGCCATGACCTATGGCAACCCCAGCATCGCTAGCCGTATTAAAGATATGCAGGCGCGTGGCATCGATAAAATAGCGGTGTTGCCGCTTTATCCACAGTACTCTGCGACAACCACGGCTGCGGTATTCGACAAGCTGATGGCGCATCTAAAAACCGTGCGTAACTTACCGGAAATTCGTTTCCTTAAGCACTACTACGAGAAGCCTAGCTATATTAATGCATTGGCGCAATCTATTGCCGATTACCGCGCTCAGCATGGCGAGGCGGATAAACTGATTTTCTCTTTTCATGGCATTCCTAAGCGCTGTGTTAAAAAAGGCGATCCTTACTTTGAGCATTGCCAGGCTACGGCGCAAAATACAGCAGCCAAGTTGGGGCTCAGTGATGAGCAATGGATGATGACCTTCCAATCGCGTTTTGGTGCTGAAGAGTGGTTAAAACCCTATACCGATGAGACTTTGGAAGCGTTGCCAGAGCAAGGGGTGAAAACAGTGCAGGTGGTTTGCCCGGCTTTTGCTGCAGACTGCTTAGAAACCTTGGAAGAGATTTCCGTGGAAAACGCCGAAGTGTTTAAAGAGGCGGGAGGCGAGAGCCTAGACTACATTCCCGCGCTTAATGATAGCGAGGCTCATATCACCTTACTGTCTGAGCTAGCCCAGCAGCAATTGCAGAATTGGTAATACGAAAGGCGCCACATAAGGCGCCTTTTTACTATCACCAATAAAACTGAGTCTATAAGCTATTCAGTGCTCTGATCGCATGATCGTAATTAGGCTCTTTGGATAGGTCGCTAACAAGTTGTTTGTAGATGACTTTGTGGTCTTTGTCCAACACCAAGACGGCACGGCTAAGCAAGCCCATATCTTTGATAAGTAAACCATACTGCTCACCGAAATCTCGCCATACTGCATCTGAGAGAGTCTCTAGCTTGTCAATTCCCTCTGCGGCGCAGTAACGTTTTTGCGCAAAAGGTAAATCAGTGCTGACAGTTAACATAGCGACTTGAGGGAATTCGCTGGCCACTTTTTCATTGAAGTGCTTTGTTTGAATACTGCACACGCCAGTGTCTAAGCTCGGAACTACACTCAATAGAACCGCTTTGCCTTGGTAGTCATTTAAGCTGCGTGGTTCAAATTGGGCATTCACGGTACGAAAATCCGGTGCGGCATCACCCACTTTGACTCCTTTGCCTAACAGGGTGACAGGCTTTCCTTGGGCTGTGACTTTACCAGCATCAATGGTATTGATAGTCTCGCTTTGCTGAGCTAGCGCCACAGTGCTGCAGGTCAACAGGGTGCACAGTGCTAATTTCTTAAACATAACGCTCTCTTTTCTATTTTCTGCAAAATCCTATGAACTATTATATCTATACGCCAGTACAAAAGGATATAGCGGCGGTGGATATTTAAATTGTGTTTATTGTTATCTTTTATTAACATTAATACAGGCTAGTTTGCGATCAACAACAATAACAACGCATTCCGATACGACTAACCACCATTCAACGATCATGCGAGTGAGGTACTGCCTGTCATGAAAACACCAGTGTTAATTTGTGATGACTCCACAGTTGCTCGCAGGCAGTTAGCCCGATCCCTACCCGAAGATTGGGAAATAAAACTGGAATACGCCGTCAACGGCGAAGACTGCCTAGATAAATTGCAGTCGTTTTCACCGGAAATCTTGTTTCTAGACCTCAACATGCCAGGCATGGATGGTTATCAAGTCTTGCAGGCCATCAAAGAGCGTAATATTCAGGTGCTCGTTGTGGTGGTCTCTGGTGATATCCAACCGACAGCGCACGAGCGTGTCCTTGCGCTTGGTGCGATTGATTTCATTGCTAAACCGTGCGATGCCAGCAAATTAGAGCAAATTATTGATCAGCACGGCATAAAAGATAAGGCGGCACGCCAACGTTTAGCCTTGCAGCTCGGGGAACAGCTTGACCCGGATATTCGTGACATTTATCAAGAGATCACCAATGTGGCGATGGGGCAAGCGGGTGACTTGCTCGCGCGGCTACTTAATGTATTCGTAAAGCTGCCCATTCCTAATGTAAACGTACTTGAAGTGAATGAGCTGGCAATGGCACTTCGCTCAATCGACCAAAATGCGGCAACTTCAGGCATCTGTCAGGGCTTTATTGGTGGGGGGATCTCGGGCGAGGCGTTGTTATTGCTTAATGACTCCAGCTTTAAAGAAATTGCTTCACTGATGAATTACGAGGGAGAGATCACCGATGCGGTCGAGCTCGAACTATTAATGGATGTCAGCAATATTTTAGTGGGCTCGGTACTTACCGGCTTAGCCAAGCAGCTTGATGTGGGTTTTTCCCAAGGCCACCCAGTGGTGCTCGGTCAGCATCGTGAAGTTGAAGAATTGGTCTCGGCCAATCGCTCGCGTTGGTAACGTACATTGGCGATAGAAATCAGCTATGGAATCGAGGACCACGATATAAATTGCGACCTCATGTTGTTGTTCACAGAAGATTCCCTGAAAACTCTCAAATACAAAGTCGAATACCTATTGGAAGATTAATTTATGCCTGCAGCTGATTTTAATATGCACGAAATACACTGGCTCATGGATATGTTTAATACCGTGGATGTGGGCCTTGTGGTATTGGACCGCAAATACCGGGTGTGCATATGGAATGGCTTTATGGAGAATCACTCTGGGCTGCTGCCTAGTGCAGTGAAAGACAAAGACTTATTCGACTTGTTCCCCAGCATTGATGAGAAGTGGTTTCGAACCAAAACCGAGTCAGTGTTTGTACTGAAAAATCGCTCATTCACTATTTGGGAGCAAAAGCCCTATATTTTTCGCTTTAAGAACTACCGTCCGATCACTGGTAAAGCGAACCATATGTACCAAAATGCGACTTTCATCCCGTTAACCAGTACCACCGGAGATGTGACTCACGTATGCATCATTATTTATGATGTAACCGACGAGGCAGTGAATAAAATCGAATTGGAAGAAGCCAATCGTATGCTAGAGCAAATCAGTCGCACTGACGGGTTAACACAATTACCTAATCGCAGCTTTTGGGAAGAAAGTCTGCAAAAAGAGTTTAAGCGTGTGAGTCGCTCACAAGGGCATGATAGCTTGTTAATGCTAGATATCGATCACTTCAAAAATATTAACGACAGTCATGGCCATGCGGCAGGAGATGAGGCGTTAAGACACATAGCCAACATTATAAGCAACACCTTGCGCGAAAGTGACATGGCTGGGCGTTATGGCGGTGAAGAGTTTGCTATTACTTTATATGATACAGATGCAGAAGGCGCCAAAGTATTTGCCGAGCGCTTGCGGGCACAGGTTGAAAGTTCGCAAGTGGTTGTTGACGAGGAAGTCATTAAAATGACTATCAGTGTAGGGATCGCTCAGTACGACAGCACTTTTGAGCAACATGAGCAGTGGGTCGCCGCAGCAGACAAAGCGCTGTACAAGTCGAAACAAGAAGGGCGAAACCGCATTTCTATCGCTAACAACGGCGCTTAATTAAGCGTCGCTGTTTTGCGCTGCAGGGCACTGACTAAGCAGTTGGGTGCTGCCATCTTGTTGCTCTTGCTCTAACCTCACCGCAAACCCCCATAACCGGTATAGGTGCTTCATCACTTCATCGCTTGAGTCCGCTAAAGGAATCGATTGATGTGGTACATAACGTAAAGTTAAAGAACGATCCCCTCTAATATCAACATCATAGATCTGAATATTAGGCTCATGATTACTGAGGTTGTACTGCGCTGATAGGGTTTCCCTAATTGCTTGGTAACCCGCTTCATCGTGAATAGCCCCGACTTCCAAGTGAGGTTGTTGAGCATCATCAACGATGGAAAACAATTTGAACTCCCGCATCATACGAGGAGAAAGGAATTGGCTGATGAAGCTCTCATCTTTGAAGTTTTGCATGGCAAAGTGCAGGGTCTCCAGCCAGTCACTGCCAGCATACTCCGGAAACCATTGTTTATCCTCATCCGTTGGGTTTTCGCAGATTCGGCGAATATCCGTCATCATGTTAAACCCTAAGGCGTAAGGGTTAATCCCCGAGTAGTAGTTACTGTTGTAGGGAGGTTGATACACCACATTAGTGTGGCTTTGCAGTACTTCGAGCATAAAGCCGTCGGTGACCTTTCCTTCATCATACAGGTGATTAAGTATGGTGTAATGCCAAAAAGTAGCCCAGCCTTCATTCATTACTTGGGTTTGTTTTTGTGGATAAAAGTACTGCGAGATTTTGCGTACAATACGCACAATTTCTCGTTGCCACGGTTCCAGTAAAGGCGCATTTTTTTCGATGAAATAAAGAATATTTTCTTGCGGCTCACGAGGAAAACGCTCGCGCTTTTGTTTACTGTGCGACTCAGCCTCTGGAATTGTGCGCCATAACTCATTAACCTGAGACTGTAAGTAGTCTGCTCGCTCTTTCTGTCGTCTCTTTTCTTCGAACAAAGAGATTTGCTGTGGCCTTTTATAGCGATCCACACCGTAATTCATTAGCGCATGGCAGGAGTCGAGAATATTCTCCACTTCATCAATACCGTATTTTTGCTCGCATTCGGCAATGTAGTTTTTGGCAAAGAGTAAATAGTCAATAATGGAACCAGCATCCGTCCAGGTTTTAAACAGATAGTTACCCTTAAAAAATGAGTTGTGGCCATAGCAGGCATGAGCCATGACTAGGGCCTGCATCGGCATGGTGTTTTCTTCCATCAGGTATGCGATACAAGGGTTCGAGTTAATCACAATCTCATAGGCCAGTCCCATTTGTCCGCGCTTATAGTTTTGCTCAGTTTGGATAAATTTCTTACCGTACGACCAATGGTTGTAGCCAATAGGCATACCGACACTGGAGTACGCATCCATCATTTGCTCAGCGGTGATCACTTCAATTTGGTTCGGGTAAGTATCAAGCTTATAGTGTTGTGCAACGCGTTTTATTTCGTCGCGGTATTGCTCAAGCAAATCAAAGGTCCAATCTGGACCATCACTTAATGGCTTTCGAGTCATAATCGCCCCTCATTACTAGGCGCTACGCGCCGTTTTGTTGGCGTTTTTCTTAAATAGCTCTCGGAAAATAGGATAAATATCATCAACAGCACGAATGTGCTCTATGGCAAAGTTGCCGAATTGAGCCGCGAGTTGCTCATATTCTCGCCACAAGCTTTGGTGTGCACGATTGGTGATTTCGACATAGGCATAGTATCGCACCATGGGTAAGATTTTGTTGCTCAGCAAATCGGCGCATTGCGGTGAATCATCTGCCCAATTGTCGCCATCGGACGCCTGCGCTGCGTAGATATTCCATTCACTGGATGCGTATCGCTCACTCACTATTTGATGCATCAGTTTTAATGCGCTGGAGACGATGGTGCCGCCAGTCTCTTGCGAGTAAAAAAACTCTTGTTCGTCGACCTCCTTGGCTTGAGTATGATGGCGGATATACACCACCTCAATGTTTTCATAGCTGCGGGTAAGAAATAGGTAGAGAAGAATATAAAAGCGTTTCGCCATGTCTTTGGTGGCTTGATCCATCGAACCAGAGACATCCATAAGGCAAAACATAACGGCCTTAGAAGTAGGGTGCGGACGCTTTTCGTAGTTGCGAAAGCGTAAGTCGTAATTATCAATAAAAGGTACCGCAGATATCTTTCGCTCAAGCACTTCTATCTGCTCAAGGAGCGCGTTAATTTTGGTTTGCTCTGGTACGGGGGCATGCTCAAGTTCAATCAATTGCGCTTTTAGTTCAGCGAGCTCGCGTCGCTTTGCTGCGGTCATCGCCACTCTTCGGGCAAGCGAGCCTTGTAAAGAACGAACAATATCAATATTGCTTGGCATGCCATCGCTGCAAAAACCAGCTCGGTGCGTTTTCATTTGTACCAGCTTATCGACACTGGTTTCTTGTAAGTTCGGTAGTTCTAAATCTTCAAATAATAAGTCTAGATACTCATCCTTTGAAATTGAGAATACAAACTCATCTTGCCCTTCACCTTGATCGCTGGCTTCGCCCTCACCAGCGCCGCCGCCTTGACCCTGCGGCGGGCGTTTTATTTTATCGCCTTTATTAAATTGGTCGTTGCCCGGGTGCACCTGCTCACGATGCCCCCCGCGACCTTGATGAAAAAAAGGCTCCTTGATGTCTTTGGCGGGGATAGAAATGCTTTCCCCGCTAGAGACATCAGTAACACTGCGTTTATTTATAGCGTCTGAAACGGCTTCTTTAATTTGCTTTTTATAGCGGCGAATAAAGCGCTGTCTATTTAACGTGCTTTTATTCTTGCCGTTCAGGCGCCTGTCGATAAAGTGCGCCATAAAACCTCCCTCAACTCACTACGTGCTGGTTACTGCGATTTGCGAACGCGCAAATACCACTCAGACAGTAAGCGCACTTGTTTCTGGGTGTAGCCTTTTTCAACCATTCGGTTAACGAAGTCTTCGTGTTTTTTCTGATCCTCTGCTGATGTCTTGGTATTAAATGAGATAACCGGCAGTAAGTCCTCGGTGTTGGAGAACATTTTTTTCTCAATCACTGTGCGCAGTTTCTCGTAGCTAGTCCAAAGCGGATTCTTACCGTTGTTGTGAGCGCGCGCTCGTAAAACAAAATTAACGATCTCATTGCGGAAGTCTTTGGGGTTAGAAATACCCGCAGGTTTTTCGATCTTCTCCAGCTCAGCATTGAGTGCGGCGCGGTCGAATAGCTGTCCGGTGTCAGGGTCGCGGTATTCTTGATCTTGGATCCAAAAGTCGGCATAGGTGACGTAGCGATCGAAGATATTTTGCCCGTACTCGGAGTACGACTCTAAATAAGCTGTTTGTAGCTCTTTACCGATAAATTCGACATATTGAGGGATCAGGTAGCCTTTTAAGTGCGACAAGTAACGTTCTTGCACTTCGGCGCTGTATTGCTCCCGCTCTATCTGCTGTTCCAATACATAGAAAAGGTGGACCGGGTTGGCAGCCACTTCACTGTGATCAAAGTTAAACACGCGCGACAAGATTTTAAATGCAAAGCGGGTTGATAACCCAGTCATGCCCTCATCGACGCCGGCATAGTCGCGGTACTCTTGGTAGGATTTGGCTTTAGGGTCGGTATCTTTCAGGCTTTCACCATCGTAGACCCGCATTTTTGAGTAAATGCTGGAGTTTTCAGGCTCTTTTAGCCGCGATAACACCGAGAACTTGGCTAAGGTTTCTAAGGTGCCTGGAGCACACGGAGCGTCGCTTAGCTCGCTGTTGTGTAGTAACTTATCGTAGATTTTTACCTCTTCAGTGACGCGTAAGCAATACGGCACTTTCACAATGTAAACCCTGTCTAAAAAGGCTTCATTATTCTTATTATTCTTAAACGTTTGCCACTCTGATTCATTTGAGTGAGCCAAAATAATGCCATTAAAGGGCAGGGCGGAAATCCCCTCAGTACCGTTGTAGTTGCCTTCTTGGGTGGCAGTTAGCAGCGGATGCAGTACTTTAATGGGCGCTTTGAACATTTCGACGAATTCCATCAAGCCTTGGTTGGCAAGACATAAAGCGCCTGAGTACGCGTACGCATCTGGATCGTTTTGCGCGTAATGTTCAAGTTTACGAATATCAACTTTACCCACTAGGGCGGAGATATCTTGGTTGTTTTCATCACCAGGCTCAGTTTTGGCAATGGCCACTTGATTTAAAATAGAGGGGTAGCGCTTTACCACCTTAAATTGACTGATGTCACCATTGTATTCTTTTAATCTTTTCGCTGCCCAAGGCGACATGATGGTACGCAAATAACGCTTTTTAATGCCGTATTCTTTTTCTAGCAGTTCGCCGTCTTCAATGGCATTAAAAAGGCTCAGGGGGTGATCATTCACCGGTGAGCCTTTAAGACAGTAAATAGGCACTTGTTGCATCAAGTACTTAAGCTTTTCAGCAATCGATGATTTACCACCGCCCACAGGACCAAGCAAGTATAATACTTGTTTACACTCCTCTAGGCCTTGTGCGGCGTGTTTTAGGTAGGAAACAATCTGCTCAATGGCATCTTCCATTCCATAAAACTCATTGAATGCGGGGTATCTTGGTACAACTCGGTTAGAGAAAAGCCGACTTAACACCGCATCTTGCGATGTATCGACCATTTCTGGCTCGCCTATGGCTGTTAGCAGGCGCTCTGGTGCCGTGACATAGGCTGTCTTGTCTTTTTTGCACAGCTCTAGAAACTCGCTAATGCTGTACTCTTCTTCCTGGGATGCTTCAAATCGTGATTGATAATGCTCGAAAATTGTCATACCGACCTCCAAGTTACCCGAAGCTGAGATGAAAGGGTGGAAAGATGCGACTCGGTACTTAAAGCGTAGACAGTAAAGTGAAATTTTGCGAAATATATTAGGAATTTAGTTATTCATATTTAGCGCTATGAACAGCCACAAAAAAGCCGCATGAGCATGGTGCGCACACGGCTTTTATCAACTTAGAACAAGCAGGTGAAAAAATTTCACCTATTTATATCAGCGGTTAAATTAAGCGCTGAAGTTCTGGTTTGCGAAGTCCCAGTTTACTAGCGACCAGAAGCCTTTAAGGTAATCTGGACGTACATTGCGGTAGTCAATGTAGTAAGCATGTTCCCAAAGATCAACGGTCAGAATTGGAGTTACGCCTTGCTCAGTTAGAGGCGTAGCTGCATTTGAGGTGTTAACGATATCCAATGAACCGTCTGCAGTTTTAACTAGCCAAGTCCAGCTCGAACCGAAGTTGTTTACTGCTTTGTCATTGAATGCTTCTTGGAACGCTTCAAAAGAGCCCCATTTAGCGTTAATCGCATCGGCTACAGCGCCGGTTGGTGCACCACCACCGTTTGGAGAAAGGCTGTGCCAGTAGAACGTGTGGTTCCAGATCTGAGCAGCATTATTGAAAACACCGCCTTCAGATGAGCATACGATTTCTTCGAGAGATTTACCTTCGAAATCAGTACCAGCAATAAGGCCATTTAGCTTTTGCACGTAGGTGTTGTGGTGTTTACCGTGGTGATACTCAAGCGTCTCTTGAGAGATATGTGGCTCTAATGCATTGATTTCGTATGGTAGTGACGGTAGTTCAAATGCCATGTTTTTCTCCATCTATCATTATTTGAAAAAAGGGCAAGCAGCTGCGCGCGGACTGCGCAAAGTGTACTGAATGCCATTATAGTGGTACTATAATTCCTGAGTATTTTACTCAAGTTTTAGCAAACAGCAACGCCAAAACGGCGACAAGTGCCTGATCCTGCGTTTACAGTAAACGTCTTATACGACGATTTTGCTACATCAGAGCAAAAAATATCGTGGTTGCCTTCATCACCGTCATGCTACGGTATCAACAGCGCGCTGTTTGCTTTAAAATTACTGCTAACGATAGACATTGTGGTCAAAGTGATGGATTTCAACACTTACCGTCACATTTAACAGAAATTGAGGTTGTACATGGAAACCGTTGAAAAGATTAAACAGCAAATTGCTGAAAATCCCATTCTGCTTTATATGAAAGGCTCTCCAAAACTACCAAGCTGTGGCTTTTCTTCTCAAGCAGCGCAAGCGATGATTTCTTGCGGCGAGCAGTTTGCTTACGTTGATATCCTACAAAACCCGGATATTCGTGCTGAGTTACCAAAATATGCGAACTGGCCAACTTTTCCGCAGTTATGGGTGGAAGGTGAGTTAGTCGGTGGTTGCGACATTATTATTGAGATGTTCCAACGCGGCGAGTTGCAGCCTCTTATTGAGCAAACAGCAGCAAAGTACAAAGACGCTGATAGCGAATAAGAGTAAAAAAGCCAGGTTCTCCTGGCTTTTTTATTAAGAGCCCTGTTCAGAGGCTTTGACTGATACCATCGATCAGCAACGCATTTCTCACTAAAAAAGCAATTTTTCGAATCCCTCGGTAAAAACTTTCTATCTGCACATCTTCGGTTAAACTTTGTTATTAATAGCAGTTTATTGGGCGTGCCTTGTATGTTCATGCTTTATATTCGTATGACCGTTTTAATTTTGGCAGTGGCCTTACTCCCCGCTAGCTACTCCTACGCGCAGCGTCAATCTATTACGATTGACTATCAAGTAAATGATGCAACCATGAGTTACACAGGCTTTTGGCGCGGCAGTACCTTTATTGTCGATGCAGGGTTCGAGCGTAATGTGATTGTCGCGACGCTTGATTGGCCTCCTTACTTGGGGCGTAATCAATGTCAGGGTGGCTGGCTATTGCATTATATGGCGGCGTTGCTATTGCAGGCTGGGTATAATCCTGAGTTCAGGTTTTTGCCTTGGGCTCGAGCGGTGCGCATGACTGAATTGGGTCATGCGGACATTTTAGCTCCTGAGTATGAAATAGAATCATCCGCGCCCTCAGACGTCATCCCTGGCAGCACGCGGCTTAATCACCTCGCATTGTCCTTAGCATTAGCGCATGCACCGGTGCATTATGTGGCTGCAGCAGACAGTGCTATCACCCAGGCCCCGCAAATATCGGAATTGCCCAATTACTCTCTTGGTATCGTTCGTGGCTATCAAAATGCCCCCCAGGTAGATCAAGTGATCGACAGTGGCCAAGTCATTGTTCAACAAGCTATAGATGATGCGCAAAACCTTAACTTAGTGGTTAACGGGCGCGTTAACCTCATTATTGGCGATCCCTTAGTATTACATACCGTTGCCAGTGCAAACGGTATTGACCGCGCTGCCTATCGAGTATTGCAACCAAGCATAACCAATCAGCCATTGTATTTTGCGCTATCGAAAACGCGGCCACAGTGGCAAGTGTTGATGCAAGATATCAATCAAACCATTCCTGTTGCCAATGCTCAGCAATTGCGCCAACAGCTTACTGAGCGTATTGACGAGCACTGTGCAGCTCAGGGCACATATTAAGGTGAATTTTTATTCGCAACATGAATAATTATTCATGCTTGTCCCATCTTTACGTTAACGTAAACGTCCGTTTTTAGGGTCGCTATTTACACGATTTGTAAATATGACACTGGTGTCATATAAAAAATAACGAGTATAAATAGTAAAAATACCTCTATACCCCCTTGCTTCGCATATGTTTACAAAGCGTGAAAAATATTCAAGAATGTGAATATGTATTCATAATTTCATTGACACTCTGTTTGCAAAGCGTTAGCGTTGACGGTCTGCTAGGCCGCCTGTGAGGGTTGCTTGCAACGCGGTTAGCACGCAGTAGCAAGGGGAGAGGAGTCCGCAAATGTTATATGACTCAGCATTAGAAAAAGATAATTGTGGCTTTGGCTTGATAGCCCAAGTCAATGGGCAAGCCAGCCATAAGTTGATTCGCACCGCGATCACGGGTCTTGCCCGTATGGAACACCGGGGTGGTATTTCTGCAGACGGTAAAACCGGTGATGGTTGTGGCTTGCTGATGCAAAAGCCAGACAGCTTTTTTCGAGCTGTAGCCAAAGAAAACAACTGGTTACTGGGCAAGAACTATGCTGTGGGAATGGTTTTTCTAAGCCAAGATCCGGTTCAAGCCGAAGCGGCAAAACGCGTTATCACCAAAGAATTAGAACAAGAAACACTGACCCTACAAGGGTGGCGTGAAGTGCCGACCGATACCAGTTACTTAGGCGATATTGCCTTGAAGCAATTGCCACAGTTTATGCAGGTTTTTGTCAGCGCCCCGGAAGGATGGCGACCAAAAGATTTGGAACGTCGGCTGTACATTGCCCGCCGACGTATCGAAAAACAGTTAGAACAGGATAAGGATTTTTACATTGCTAGCCTGTCTGGGTTAGTCACTGTATACAAAGGCTTGATGATGCCAGAGGACTTGCCAAATTTTTATCTCGATTTAGCAGATATCCGCATGACCTCGGCAATTTGTGTTTTTCACCAACGTTTTTCCACCAATACCCAGCCGCGATGGCCTCTAGCACAGCCGTTCCGCTATTTGGCTCATAACGGTGAAATCAACACCATAACGGGCAATCGACAATGGGCTCGGGCTCGTGCTTATAAGTTTTCCTCACCACTGCTGCCTGATTTGCAAAGTGCCGCCCCTTTTGTCAACGAGAGTGGCTCAGACTCCTCAAGCTTGGACAACATGTTGGAGTTGTTTTTAGCCGGGGGGATGGACCTGTTCCGCGCGATGCGTATGTTAGTGCCACCGGCATGGCAAAAGAACCGAGCGATGGATGATGATCTGCGCGCATTTTATGATTTCAACTCTATGCATATGGAGCCTTGGGATGGACCTGCAGGCATTGTGATGTCCGATGGTCGCTTTGCGGCATGTAACCTCGACCGTAACGGCTTGCGACCTGCTCGCTATGTGGTGACCCAAGACGGGTTTATCACCTTGGCCTCAGAGGTCGGGATTTGGGATTATGCCGCCGATGAGGTGGTGGAGAAGGGCCGTGTTGGTCCCGGTGAACTGATGGTGGTTGATACCTTGCATGGCAAGGTATGGCACTCAGGAGAAATCGATCAAGACCTCAAAGCAAGGCACCCTTACAAACAATGGCTGGAGCAAAACGTTAAGCGCCTCACGCCTTTTGAGAAGCTGACCGACAAAGAAGCCGGTAACCGTTCGTTTGACGCTGATACGCTACTGATTTACCAGAAAATGTTTGCGTACACCAATGAGGAGTTGGACCAGGTCATTCGGGTGATGGGTGAAAATGGCCAAGAAGCCACCGGTTCAATGGGCGATGACACGCCATTTGCGGTACTTTCTGAAGGCCATCGCTCCTTGTATGATTATTTTCGACAAAAGTTTGCTCAGGTCACGAATCCGCCTATCGATCCACTGCGCGAAAACCATGTCATGTCACTAACGACCTGCATTGGCCGTGAGCAAAATGTTTTCAATGAGACCACAGGACACGCTAAGCGCTTGCAATTTGATTCGCCAGTGCTGATGTACTCGGATATGGTGCAGCTGCGCAGTGCCAACGATGAGCACTATAGCCACAGCCAAGTGGACCTAAACTATACCAGTGATGAGACCTTAGAGCAGGCGTTGGAACGCGTTTGTGATGAGGCGCAGCGTAAGGCTGAAGAAGG
This sequence comes from Pseudoalteromonas ruthenica, assembly GCF_008808095.1. NCBI lineage: Bacteria > Pseudomonadati > Pseudomonadota > Gammaproteobacteria > Alteromonadales > Pseudoalteromonadaceae > Pseudoalteromonas > Pseudoalteromonas ruthenica. Next base: position 622,391 of record NZ_CP023396.1, read on the forward strand.
CGCGGTGATGGTGATTTTAACCGACCGCCATATTACCCAAGACAGCCTGCCTATTCCGGCGGCAATGGCCGTTGGTGCGGTTCAGCAACGTTTAGTGAATAACAACTTGCGTTGTGACACTAACATAATTATTGAAACTGCAAGCGCACGCGATCCTCATCATTTCGCGGTGTTACTTGGTTTTGGTGCAACCGCTATTTACCCTTACCTCGCCTATGAGTCGCTGGTGGCGATGAGCGATAACAAGGTGATCGACAAGAGCTACCGCGAAGTGACGCTGTCTTATCGCAATGCTATCAACAAAGGGTTGTTTAAGATTATGTCGAAAATGGGGATCAGTACCATTTCGTCATACCGGTGCTCTATGTTGTTCGAAGCGGTGGGATTATCCGATAAAGTGGTCGAGCTATGCTTTAATGGCGTGGCGAGTCGTATCGCTGGTGCCTGTTTTGCGGATTTTGAGCACGACCAAGGCAAGTTGCGCAAACTAGCATTTAGTGCACGTAAACTGCTCTCCCATGGTGGGCTGTTAAAATACGTTCATGGCGGCGAATATCACGCTTATAACCCCGATGTGATCCAAACACTGCAAACCGCAGTGCGCTCAGGAGACTATGCGGACTATCAACGTTATGCGGCCCTGGTAAACAATCGTCCCATCACTAATTTGCGCGATATGCTCGCGCTGCGCAGCGATACTAAGGCCATTAGTGTCGATGATGTTGAGCCGGCAGAGGCGCTTTATCAGCGTTTTGATTCCGCCGCCATGAGTATCGGCGCGTTATCGCCAGAAGCGCATGAAGCTCTGGCAATTGCGATGAACCGCTTAGGCGGGTGTTCTAACTCGGGCGAGGGTGGCGAGGACAAGCTGCGCTTTGATACCGAGAAAAATTCACGTATTAAACAAGTGGCATCAGGACGCTTTGGCGTCACTCCGCACTATCTGCGCAGTGCTGATGTTATCCAAATCAAAGTCGCCCAAGGCGCTAAGCCTGGCGAGGGAGGCCAGCTGCCCGGTGAGAAGGTCACACCTTATATCGCAAAACTTCGGTATTCGGTACCAGGTGTGACCTTAATTTCACCTCCACCACACCACGATATTTACTCTATTGAGGATTTGGCGCAGCTGATATTCGACCTCAAGCAGGTGAATCCAAGTGCAATGATCTCGGTTAAGTTAGTGTCAGAGCCAGGGGTCGGCACCATTGCTACCGGTGTGGCCAAAGCTTACGCCGACCTTATCACCATAGCCGGGTACGACGGTGGCACCGGGGCCAGCCCACTGACATCAGTGAAGTATGCGGGTAGCCCGTGGGAGTTGGGATTAGCGGAAACGCAGCAAGCCCTAGTTGAAAATGGCTTGCGTCACCGTATTCGCTTGCAAACAGACGGCGGTTTAAAAACCGGCTTAGACATCATCAAGGCGGCCATTCTCGGCGCTGAAAGCTTTGGTTTTGGCACCGGACCTATGGTGGCTCTGGGGTGTAAATACCTGCGTATTTGTCACCTCAATAACTGTGCAACCGGTGTAGCGACGCAAGACGAGACATTACGGGCCAAGCATTATCATGGCTTGCCTGAGATGGCGATGAACTACTTTAAGTTTATTGCCCAAGAAGCGCGAGAAATCATGGCATCTCTGGGCGTCACGCGACTAGTGGATTTAATTGGTCGCACCGAATTACTCGAAGCCATTGAGGGCAAAACGCCGAAACAGCAAAAAGTCGACCTCAGTCATTTATTGGAGAAGCCCAATAATATCAGCGGTGAGACCCTATACTGCTCGGTGCACAATACTTCGCATTATACGGGGCGCTTGAATGAGGAGCTGCTCGATAAAGCCAAGGAGGCCATTGATAACTTATCGGGTTTAAATTTGGTGAGCCGCATTAATAACACCGATCGTTCCATTGGTGGCATGCTTTCCGGCTATATTGCCTCGAAGCACGGTAACCAGGGTATGGCCGCTGATCCAATTCGTCTTGAGCTACATGGCACTGCCGGGCAATCCTTTGGTGTGTTTAATGCCGGTGGTCTCGAGATGACCCTTATTGGCGATGCCAATGATTATGTCGGTAAAGGCATGGCCGGTGGGCGCTTAGTCGTTCGCCCACCAATGGGCTCATGTTTCCAATCACACCAAGCGGCAATTATTGGCAATACCTGCCTATATGGTGCAACTGGGGGTCATTTATATGCTGCTGGTTGTGCTGGCGAGCGCTTTGGTGTGCGTAACTCCGGCGTCACCGCTGTGGTTGAAGGCTTAGGAGATAATGGCTGCGAATACATGACCGGCGGCGTCGTATGTGTGCTTGGTAAGGTTGGGGTGAACTTTGGTGCAGGGATGACAGGTGGTTTTGCCTATGTACTCGACGAAGCCCAAGACTTTGATAAACGCATCAACCCAGAGCTGGTGGAAATTGTCGAACTGGATAACTTAGTAACACATCATGAGCACCTCCGTGGATTGATAGCTGAACACTTAGAACTCACCGGTTCGCAGCGAGCCGAGGCTATTCTTGCTAGCTTTGATCTGTATCTACCGCTGTTTAAGTTGGTGAAACCAAGATCCAGTGATGTGCAGAGTTTATTGGGCCACCGCGCCCGCAGTAGCGCGGAGTTGCGCGTACAGGCGCAATAGGAGGAAGTATGAGTCAGAATGTTTATCAATTTATTGACGTGCAGCGCGTGGACCCAAGGAAAAAGCCGATTTCCACACGCAAGCAGCAGTTTGTCGAGATTTACGAACCATTTTCGCAAAACCAAGTCGACTCTCAGGCGGATCGCTGCTTGGATTGCGGCAACCCCTATTGCGAGTGGCAGTGCCCGGTCCATAATTACATCCCGCAGTGGCTAAAGCTGATCCGCACTGGGCGTATACTCGAGGCAGCTGAGCTGTCTCACCGCACCAATAGCCTGCCAGAGGTGTGTGGTCGGGTATGCCCGCAAGACCGTCTTTGTGAAGGCGCTTGTACGCTCAATGAAGACTTTGGCGCGGTGACAATAGGAAATATAGAAAAATACATCACCGATACCGCGTTTGCTATGGGCTGGAAGCCTGATATGAAGCACGTGGTGTGGACCGATAAAAAAGTCGCCATTATTGGTGCTGGCCCCGCTGGCTTGGGGTGTGCTGATGTGTTGGTACGCAATGGCGTTAAGCCGGTGGTATTTGACCGTCACCCGGAAATCGGGGGGTTGCTAACCTTTGGCATTCCTTCTTTCAAGCTTGAAAAAGAAGTAATGCAGCGTCGTCGTGAAATCTTCACCGAGATGGGAGTGGAGTTTCAACTGAATACCGAAATAGGCAAAGATATTGAATTGCAAAGTATTATTGATCAATACGATGCAGTCTTTTTAGGTGTTGGCACATACCAAAGCATGCGCGGCAATTTAGCCAATGAGGATGCCGAAGGCGTCTATGACGCATTACCATTTTTAATTGGTAATACGAATCGCGTGATGGGCTATGATGAAAGCCAAACGCCTTTTGTTGATATGCAAGGCAAGCGCGTTGTCGTGCTCGGCGGTGGAGACACCGCGATGGATTGTGTGCGTACCTCGGTGCGTCAACAGGCAAACCATGTGATCTGTGCCTATCGTCGCGATGAAGAAAATATGCCGGGCTCAAAGCGCGAGGTGAAAAACGCCAAAGAAGAAGGCGTGGAATTCATGTTCAACGTTCAACCTAAAGGTATTGAGGTGAATGAACAAGGCATCGTCACCGGTGTGAAAATGATAAAAACCCAACTCACAGAGGCGGATGAAAATGGTCGGCGCCGCGCCGAAGAAGTCGCGGGCTCTGAACATGTCGTGGCCGCTGATGCCGTGCTCATGGCTTTTGGCTTCAAACCCCACAAGATGGAGTGGTTATCGCCGTTTGGTGTCGAAATCAATAGCTGGGGTGGGATCACTGCGCCTGAGCAAGGCGAATATACTCACCAAACGACTAATCCAAAGATTTTCGCTGGCGGTGACGCGGTACGAGGATCCGATCTGGTCGTCACCGCGATCTTTGAAGGTCGAAACGCCGCTGAGGGCATCATGGACTACCTCGAGGTATAAAGTTCTTTTCTGGGAAAATCAAAGCGGGCCCTTGTTGGCCCGTTTTTTTATAGCTAACAGTGACTGAAAAAGGATAAGCTAAAAACCGCTCAACCGGTTTTTCATCCGTAAGTGCAAATTATGACAGGGAGGTAATGAGCTATGGAATATGTGTTAGCGGTGACTCTGTTTGCCATTTCTGCTTCCATCACCCCAGGACCCAACAATATTTTAGTGATGACTTCTGGCGTTAACTTTGGCGTTAAGCGTAGTCTGCCGTTACTGACAGGCATTTGCGTGGGCTTTGCTGTTATGTTGTTGCTTGTCGGCCTCGGATTTTCTTATGTATTTAGCAGATACCCAAGCCTGCACTTTGTCATAAAGTGTTTAGGTGTTCTTTATTTACTCTACCTTGCGTTCGTTATTGCTTTTTCATCCGCTGCCATTGAGGGGAAGGAGCAGCATCGACCTTTATCATTTATCAATGGTGCGTTATTTCAATGGGTTAATGGTAAAGCTTGGGTTGTTGCTAGCGGCGCTATTGCCGCTTTTACGAGTGTTGGAGGGGAATTTAGTGGCGACAATATTGTTATCGTCCTGACTTTCTTATTGGTGTCATTTCCCTGCGTTGGCGTGTGGCTAATGTTTGGTTCAATGCTTAAAAATCTACTCAACACCGCAAACAGACGTCGCTGGTTTAACCTGACGATGGCATTGTTACTGGTGTTATCGGTGATACCTGTGCTTAAGGAAATAGTAACAGCACTTTAGTGCACAGCCTCAATCCATAAGACCGTACACATTGCTAATGTCGAGTTGTTAGCGCTCTGAGCGCTCATATAGAGTTAATCGAGTGTAATCCCTCACCCGTGTGCGGCAATCAACTCTTTGGCGTTAGCCAGAGTTGCTTTACTAATGTTGTCCCCTGCTAATAACCGCGCAATTTCATCGACTCGCCCTTGCTTATTCAACGGCTGCATTTGCGTGTAGGTCTCATCATTGGCCACTTCTTTGGCGACAAAAAACTGGTTCATAGCACTGGAAGCCACTTGCGGTAAATGGGTCACACAGATTACTTGTGTTGATTCACCCAAACGACGTAATAACTTACCTACCGCAGCGGCTGTCGGGCCAGAAATACCTACATCCACTTCATCAAAAATAAGAGTAGGCGTGGTAACCCGTTGAGCGATAATTACTTGAATCGCTAAACTGATGCGCGATAACTCGCCTCCGGATGCTACTTTGCTAAGCGCCTGTAAGGGCTGGCCTGGGTTGGTACTGACCATAAACTCTATGCGATCTTGGCCTAGCTTACTGGGGGTTCGTTCGTTGTCGTAATCAAGCTCAATGGCAAAGCGGCCATTTTCCATCGATAATTCATGCATACTGGCGCCAATTAACTCGCCCAGTTGCTCAGCCGCGTGTTTGCGGCTGTCTGAAAGGGCTAAGCTGTGCTGCTGATAAGCAGCCAGTGCCGAGGCTATTTCTTCGTCTAATTGGGCTAAACGTTGGTCATCAACGCAAATAGCTTCTAACTCAGCCTTAATATGCTGATGGTGCTCTACTAAGGCTTCGGGTTCAACCATGTGCTTTCTTGCCAGAGTTACTGCGGTGCCAAGACGCTCATCTAGATACTGTAAGCGCTGTGGATCCAGCTCGGCGCCATCGCAATAAGCGCGTAACTCGCGGCTAGCCTCTTCCACTTGCACACACGCATCATTGAGCATAGTCGCTACGCCCTCGAGCGCGTTATCAATGTTGGCCAGTTCGGCGATAGCAGCGGCGCTTTGTTGCAATGCACCGTTAATGGTTTGTTCTTCGCCCTCATACAAGGCATAAAGCTGTTGTTGTGAGCCTTCTAGTAACTGCTGTGAATGACTGAGTTTGTGATGCTCAACTTCAATGTCAGCGTATTCACCCTCATTGAGGGAGAACTCATCAAGCTCAGCAACTTGATATTCAAGCAGTTGCTTCTGTGCTTGTTGTTGGGCGTGCTTAGCTTCTAGCTGCTGGCGTTCACGATGGAGATTGGTATAAGTATGATGTGCGTTGGCCACTTGCTCAAGTAGTGCACCGTGGCCTGCGTATTCGTCTAGCAAATGCAGCTGCTGATCGCTTTTTAACAACAGTTGATGAGCATGTTGGCCGTGGATGGAAAGTAAATATTGGCCCAACTCCTTTAGCTGTCCAGCGGTGACGGCAATGCCATTAACGTAACTTTTACTACGGCCATTTTTAGCAACCACGCGACGCAGCAAACACTCGTCATCATCACCCTCTAACATATGCTCTTGCAAATACTGTTGTGCTTTAGGCAGCTGGCTAATATCAAACCGCGCGCTAATATCGGCTTGCTTTGCCCCTGGGCGCACTGCGCCAGCGTCAGCGCGTTCACCTAAACACAGCGACAGCGCATCAATAGCAATGGATTTACCGGCCCCTGTTTCACCGGTTATGGCAGTCATGCCACTGCGCCATTGGGTTTCCAATTCGCTTACAATGGCAAAATTAGTAATTTTTAATCCACACAGCATACTGTTCATCCATCCAGTTATGTATAACTGTTAATCTATACAGTGTTTGTGGTTTTTGCAAATTAAATTTTAAACAGTTTCGTGCCGAGCTGATGAGTGCTCTTGCTGCTCATCGACGTCGTCCTCAGTCTCATCAGGCTCGTCTTTAAGCTGCTCGTGGTCACTGAGATCGCTGGAGGTAAGCTGCGTCAGCAGGGTAGGGAGGATGTCATGGTAAAACGCAGCATTAAACTCGATACCGCGTGTGGGTAATTCACTAATAAAGTATTGAATCCGCTCTGCTAGGGTATCTATGTCGTTACGCACATAAGACTTAGCTAACTCGCTGTCCAACGTCTGCAGCACACGTTCACTGATGTATTCTAAATACGTGAGGTTATCCTCATTGTGCCCTTGAACAACGAAGAAGTTGCTGCAGATAGCATTGAGTTGCGGCACATGTTTGGGACGTAGAATGCGAGCTTCTTCATACTCATGCAGATGGCTTTGAAAGCGTTGTTGAACTTGCTTGACCCGAGCGTTAAACATACGTCGTTGAGCCTCTCGCGCTTTCTCACGGTTGCGCTCAATGACCATATACACACCAAGCAAGGTAATAAGTAAAATAAGTGTCAAGATGACGACGAAAACCATGAGGATACGAGTGGGAACCGAAAACAACGAATGCCCTATTCTTATGTAAATAGGGTCTAATTGCAATAAAAACTGAACGCTAAGTTAACGCTGGCTAATACAAGCGTGAACCCCAGTTTAGCTTTTGCCTCAACACGTTATAGTACGAATAGTCAGTTGGATGGACTAGCCGTAAAGGCTTTTCAGCCTTTTTAATAACAACCTCATCACCAGGGAGCAGGGCCAGTACCACGTGACTATCACAACTCACTTGCAGGCTATCGGTATTACTAGGACTGAGTTGCAAACGCACCACACTGTCGCCATCAACGACGAGCGGGCGGCTGGAGAGGGTGTGTGGGAACATAGGTACTAGCGACATGGCATTTAGACCTGGCGTGAGTATGGGCCCGCCACCAGAAAGTGAGTAGGCTGTAGAACCCGTGGGCGTGGACACTATCAGGCCATCTGATTTTTGCGAAAAGACAAAATCATCGTTGATAAAACACTCAAATTCAATCATATGAGCCACTTTATCGGCGTGCAGTACGGCCTCATTCATGGCTGAGTTGGCACTTTTTAGCTCGGCATGGCGAAACACTTCGACTTCCAATAAAAAGCGTTTTTCTTCTATATACTGACCGCTGAGAACCTGCTCTAAAGAGGCTTCAAAGCTATCGGGGTTTAAATCGGTTAGAAAGCCTAAGTTACCTCGGTTTACGCCGATCACCCCAACATCAAAGCGGGCAAGCACCCGAGCGGCACCGAGCATGTTACCATCACCGCCGACAACAATCGCCAAGTCGGCCCGTTCACCCAACTCCACTAAGTCCACCAAAGTGGCTTCTTTCGCGTCTTCAAGTTGGCCGCCATAGTGGTGCTCGACCAAAACCTTGTAGCCTAGTGCTTGCAAAAAGGTATAGAGGCGTTGTAATGTCAGCGCCGCGCCTTCATGATTGGCTTTACCAATTAAGCCTATGGTTTTAAAAGATGCGCTCATAAATGTGCCAAGACCGAACTAACTCCTTATAGAGTAACGCAAAAGTCAGGGTGTTGAAACTGAGGCAAAGAGCCTAAATTATAACTATATGAAATTATCACCACGTGACGAGCAGATTTTCTCTGCTGTAATGAGCTTGTATTGCGACGGCGAAGGTAATCCTGTCGCCTCGACCCGCATTGCCAAACAAAAAGGCATGGCGGTGTGCAGTGCCACCGTGCGCAATGCCATGTCTCGACTTGAAAAGCTCGGTTTACTGTACTCACCTCATACCTCTGCGGGGCGTATTCCTACTGAGCAGGGGTTTGCGTTTTGGTTTGACAGCTATTTCGACCTCGACCAACTCGGCTTGTATTGGCAGCCCCCGCAGGACAAACTGATTGAGTTTGCGCATCACCTCGCGCGACGCTTTAAAGTGTGCGTCTGTGTCGGCCTACCACAGGTAACGACGCAAGTTGTGTTTCGAGTTGAAGTACTTGATTTTGACCGCAAACATTGGCTGGTGCTGCTGCTTGACCGGCACGGGCAAAGCCATAACATTCTTATTACTAAGCCCGTCGAAGCCAATGACGACATTCGCTATCAGTTTGCAACTTGGCTGAATTCGGTGTTTGCCCAGCAAAACCTGCTCGAGGGGATCCACCGCATGAAAGCGATGAGTCGCACTGCACCGCATTATTGTCATGGTTCGCTGGCTCAGTGGACGCGAGAGCTGGGTAATAAGTTGGGCACTGATAACAGCATCGTGGTGGGCGAGAATAACCTCTACGCTCACAGCCAGCACGACCAAGAGTATGCTATTGGAGTGCGCTTTTTACATGCGGTTGAAGATAAGCTGGCCTTTCGCAATGGTGTGTCGGTGCTACTAGGTAACAGTGTGCCGATGCCGGGATTTAATGACTTCTTAATATTGAGTTTGGCGTACTTTGCGAATCACGAATACCAAAGCCGGTTTTGTGTGATTGCTCCGAAATCAGCAGAGATCGAAGCAATTATTCAAGAATTTGCGCAAATCGAAGAAGTGGACCTTGAAACCACTTAAACCATCCCCATAATGAAACGCAGTTAAGCAGTTTTTGGAGAACAGATAAATGTCCGAGCAAACACAGGCGAAAGAAAACGAACAGGACAACCCGCAAGAAGCGGTGGAACAAGAGCAGGCGAGTGAGCAACAAGCTCAAGGCGATGATAACAGCGCAGAAGCTGAAATCGCTGCGCTTCACGCAGAATTAGAAGCGGCTAAGCAAACGATAGAAGATCAAAAAGATAGCGTTGTTCGCGCTGCTGCCGAAGTGGAAAACATTCGTCGTCGTGCGGCTCAAGATGTCGACAAGGCGCACAAGTTTGCACTGGAAAAGTTTGCCGGTGATCTGCTTCCTGTGCTCGATAACCTTGAACGTGCCATTGAGTTCGCTGATAAAGACAACGAGGCTATTAAGCCTATGCTCGAAGGCGTTGAAATGACAGCGAAAAGCTTTGTCGAAGCGCTTGGCAAATTTAACGTTGAAGTGGTTGAGCCACAAGGCGAAACATTCAACCCTGATTTACATCAGGCAATGAGTATGCAACCCAGTGAAGACGTAGCACCTAATACTGTGCTTGCAGTGATGCAAAAGGGCTACACACTCAACGGTCGCCTATTGCGCCCGGCTATGGTGATGGTATCAAAAGCGCCATAAGGGCCGACCAGATAATGCTTTAAATGCCCGCTTAGCGGGCATTTTTTTTGTGATGCCAAAACTGGGTAAGCAGAATAAGTACTAGGGCACTGAACATCATACTTGAAAATGGCACCGCATTTTCAGGGTGGATCAGGGCGAGAATAGGCCCTACCAGCGCGCCGCTACCAAAACGCAAGGTACCAATCACGGCGGTTGCCGTGCCGGAGTTGCGTTCAAATTCCATTAAAATAAGGGCATCAGCATTGCTGGCAATGATACCCAAACTCATCATTAATGGCGCAATACTAAAGACGATAAAGTACAGTGACTGCTGCATTAGGCTCACTGTGAGTAAGGTGCCGCCGGCAATAAAAGCCAGAGCTAAGCCGATAAACAACATGCGCCGAGAACCCACTTTTGGTACCACACGGGTATTGACGAAGTTGCCTATCATCAGCGCTATTACGTTAAAGGCAAATAACACCCCAAACAATTGCTCTGACACTTCAAAGTAATCTAAATAGATAAACGGCACTGAGGTCAAAAAGCAAAAGAAAGCGAATGACGCCAACATTGAGGAGAGTATATCTGCCCGGGCTTTAGGTTCGCTTAGTACTACCGAGTAGCTTTCAAAAAACAGCCTCAAGCCACGCTTTTCGCTGCGATAAATGGGAATATCGATCAGGTGCATTTGCACCCACACAAGAATAAATACGGCATAGCCCGCTAACGTTAAGAAAATCACTTGCCACTGCGCCAGAGAAAGGATCAGCGAGCCAATACTCGGGGCAATGAGCGGTGCAATCATCATAATCATCGACACATAGCTCATGCCTTTAGCGGTATTTTGCTGATATATATGACGAATAATGCCAGGCACCACAACGGTAGCAGCGGCGCCGGTAAAGGCCTGCGCAGCCCGTAATGCCCAAAAAAGATGGATGTCTTGGCAAAATGCCAATGCCAATGAGCACAGCGCAAATAGCCCAAGGCCAATGCGGGCAAGGCGACGACGGCCCATTTGATCGGCTATGGGGCCAAAAAACAGCATACCTAACGCATAACCACCTAAGTACACACTCAGTGAAATTTGCACTTGTGGCATGGTCGCGCCTAAATCAGCGGCAATTTGCACCATCGCCGGCAGATACATATCCACCGCAAGCGGGGTAATAGCAACAATACTGGCTAACAGCGGCAGTAATAAACGCCGACTAGGCGTTCTTATATCGTCTGTGGACATAGAATTCAGTCTTCAATTTGATAGTGTGGAGAAACCAAGGCTGGCTTGATACTTTTAACGTATTGGGGTTCAGCGCAGACGGATAAAACACCTTGGTTTGTTCACTATATCACCCGCTGCCAGTAGGTAACAGCCAAATGTTATTAAGATAATGTTAATTATACAGTTTTATACTTTTGCGTAGAGCTAGGCGAGCCCCATCACACTTTGCTATGCTAACCTCATTCGGTAAATAGGGAACAAATCATGAAACATGCTTTAATCGCGCTGGCGCTTGTCGCCGCGCTTGGTGGATGCAAAACATCGCCCACAGGGCGCACCCAAGTGGCTTTATATTCAGACAGTGAGATGAGCCAACTCGGCGGTGCTAGCTTTGAACAAATGAAAAAAGAACAGAAGATCAACAAAGATCCGGCCACCAATGCCTATGTGCAGTGTGTGGCTGATGCGGTGATCACCGTTCTACCGCAGCAATACGCGCAACAAGAGTGGGAAGTGGTGGTGTTTGATGAACCCTCGGCGAATGCCTTCGCATTACCAGGTGGCTACATTGGTGTACACACCGGGCTATTAGATGTGGCGCAGAATCAAGATCAACTCGCGACGGTGTTGGGTCATGAGGTGGGGCACGTGATTGCTGAGCATTCAAATGAACGCGTTTCGCAAAGCCAACTACTGCAAACGGGTATGCAGTTAGGTGCCGTGGCACTGGATATGAGCGAGGTGAGCTATCGCAATGAGATTATGCAGGCCTTGGGTCTAGGAGCCCAATTTGGGGTGGTGTTGCCCTTTAGTCGTACTCATGAAAGCGAAGCCGATGAAATTGGTCTTGAGTTGATGGCCAAAGCAGGCTTTGAGCCCCAACAGTCAGTGGCATTGTGGCAGAATATGGCCAAGCAAGGTGGCGCTCGTCAGCCAGAGTTTTTATCGACCCACCCGGCGCCATCAAGTCGCATTACGCAGTTGCAAAAGCAAATGACCAATGCACAAAGCTTGTATAGCAGTGCTCAAAAACAAGGCAAGCGCCCGCAATGCCGTTAGTCGCTCGGTAAGCACTTAAATGCTCAGCGCCTATAAAAAACTTAAGCAAAGGCCGCCAGTATTTATCCCACTGTTACTGGCGCTTGTGCTTATCATTGATAGTTTGATTAGCGCGCCGGTATTTGCCATACAGTGGCACAGTCCCATGCTGATGTATCGTATCGGTGTGGTGTTTAGCTCGGTTAAGTTAGTACTGGCTGGTGGTTTGAGCGCACATTTGTGGTGGGCGATAGAAAAGCGCAGCTACAGGCCTTTGGCTACTATCGCCGCGCAAGCGGTCATGCTAATGAGTGCCTTACATGGCATTTTACTGCTTGTGGGTATGCAGAGTGTGATCGATAAATCAAAGCACTATGAGCAGATTGGCCCTTATATCTTGGCGCAACAGCACAATGATAACGAGCCTGGCTACATGCAGGTGCTCTATGTATATTGCCCTAAAGCACTGGGTTTTTACCGCTTAACAGAGGTTCAGCGCCAGCCCGGGCCTCCTGCGATGTTGTTAGTCAAGCGAGATAAACAATGGTTTGTGCAAGGCACTGACCATGCACTGCCACCACCTGGAGAAATCTGTGGCCAATAATTACTTAGTGACACTATTGATAGCCGTGGCGAGTTATAGCGGCTTTAGCGATGCCAAGGGCAGTGATAGCGCTTTGCATCTAGACCCTAGTTTGCCAACAAGCTTAGCGCTGGCTTTTGCCAACGATAACAATATTGAGCCGGATATCAGTGCTTTCAAAGTATTAAATGTGGTGCCTATGAGCAGTCGCTCTGGGCGTCGTGTGGCGATGCTGACCATTGAAAACACCGAAAGCGGCCAACGCAGTTTGAATCATCAGCAGGTCATGGGGCTTTTTGCAGATGGTATGCGGCGCTCACCAGAGGCTTTTAAGCAATTATTTACGGGGCGACAACGTTTGTCTATTACCGTTGATTTTGCGCAGTATGACCACCCGCTGCTTCAGGTGTATACACGTAACGAATAGCCAGTGTGAAACGCAGTATGATGCTTACAGCACGCTTGGTAAGGAAGAGGTAAGCGAGCGCTTACCTCTACAATAAATCAGCGCTAAGCGCGGCTGATAAACTTGCTCTCAGCGGTGTTAATTTTAATCTTATCGCCGCTGGAAATGTGTTCAGGCACTTGTACTACCAGCCCTGTACTCAAGGTTGCCGGTTTGGTGCGTGCACTGGCCGACGCCCCTTTAATGGATGGTGAGGTGTCTTCAATCACTAATTCAACGCTAGTTGGTAGGTCTATGGACACTGGGCGTCCTTCAACTAACACCACCTGTAAACCTTTGGTCGACTCGTCAATAAACAGTAGCTGTTCAGCAATGCTGTCTTTGTTGAGATGATAGGGGGTGTAGTCCTCTTCATCCATAAACACATGCTCATCACCGTCAACATACGAAAACATTGCAGCACGACGCTGTAAATCGGCAAAATTAAGCATGTCTTCGGCTTTGAACGTTTCATCCACCTTGGTGCCATCAACCACATCATACATACGCATGCGGTATAGGCTTCCACCGGCACGGCCTTGAGGCACAGAGCGCTCAATGTCGCGTACAATCATCACCCGACCTTGATACTCAATAGCCGCGTGTTTTTTTATCTCACTTGCCTTGGGCATTATTATTATTCCTCGATTATCTAAGAGCTGTAAGTTACCTGATCAAAAGGTCCAAGCCAAGTGAATTTGCGGAACCGACTCAGAGGTATTGGTGCCCAGTTTATTGTGCCAATATTGCCATTCGATACCTAGCATCAAGGTGCGTTCTTTGGCGTTAAGCGCGTGGCCCAAATCCCACTGCAGGATCGGTTGTGCTAATACCCAGTTTTGTACTTTTTCGCCAAACTCGTTAGTGCGGCCATCAATGTACTCAACGTGGCCGGTAAAGTAGAACTTTTGCTCGCCGAGGCTAAAAGGTGCGCCCCAGGCAATATCCAGCATCCAACTGTCGCTTTCGGTTGGCGCGCCACCGGCACTAACGCCATCGCTATCATCAATATAAGCCGTGACTAAGGTAGAGAAAAAGTCAAAGCCATCCACCTGCCAGTCGAGTTTCACCCCGGGTAGGTATTTCAGCGCCTTGGCATCGCCTGCGGCATTAAAGCCCATCACAAAACCGACATCCTTGAGAGGGCCGGCACTGATATTTTCGCCAGAGATTTTTGATAGGCTGAAATTCGAGTACCACTCACCGTAGAAATCACTGTCTTGGTAGCCATCATCAAGGTCATCATGAATAACATCGATAAAAAAGAAGTTATCGCCGTAATCGTAAGCCGACGCGTGTTGCAAAGACACGACGCTGGTATCTGCTTTTTGGCCTGAGAAAGGATTTTTAAAGTCGCCATAATTCACGTGCAGTTGAGTCTGACTCCAATTGGCCGCGACCGCTGGCATACTCAGCAAGCTACAGCCTGTCAATGCACAGGCGACAAGGTTACGTGTATTGATTTTCATAACAAGATGTTTCTAAAAGGAAAGTCAACGCAATTATAGCAGATGATGGCGAACAACCACCATCTGCATGGCGTTGATTTAACCGCGATGGCGCCGCAGTATGATGGTAATAATTGCCGTGACAGCCAAGATGAAGCAGTAATAAGCCGAGGTTGATACCTGCCATGGACTAATGCTAAACGTTGCACCTAGTAACAGAGCTTGGGCGCCGTAAGGCAATGAGCCTTGTAGTACACAGGCGAAAATATCCAGTAAGCTGGCCGAGCGTTTTGCTGCAATGTCGCCATCGTCTGCGAGCTTTTTAGCCACTGGGCCTGCGACAATAATGGAGACCGTGTTATTGGCAATACACAAATTCGATGTCATCACCAGCAGCGCAATACCAATTTGGTCAGCCACCTTGCGGTTGAAACGGGCAATGATTTTGGTCAACGCTTGAATTTTATTGGCAAGGTAATCCAGCCCCCCACCTCGGCGAATAAACTCCGACAGGCCACCGATGAACATGGATAACAAGAAAATCTCTTGCATGTCACTGAAACCCTGATAAACGTCTTTTACAAAGGCGGAGCCTTGGTAGTCGCCTGTAAAGCCCATTATTGCTGCGAAGATTATGCCGCTAAAGAGCACTACAAAGACATTCAGTCCCATCACCGCAAGCACAAGAATAAAGAAATACGGCAACACTAAGAGCCAGTCAAACTCCGCTACTTCTACCTGTTGTGGCGGTGGTGTGAGCATGACCAATAATGTAATAGTTAAAATGGCGGCAGGCAGGGCGATTTTTAAATTCTCACGGAATTTGTCTTTCATCTCGCAGCCTTGGGTGCGTGTAGCCGCAATGGTGGTATCAGATATGATCGATAAGTTATCGCCAAACATGGCCCCGGAGACGATAGTACCCGCCATAAGTGCAGGGTCGATGCCTGTTTTCGCCGAGACGGCAAGGGCGATTGGGCCGATGGCGCCAATGGTGCCCATAGACGTGCCCATAGCCGTCGATACTATCGCGGCTATTAGGAACAGCCCAGGTAATAGCATACTTGCAGGAATAAAAGACAGGCCGGCATTGACCACAGCATCAACGCCGCCAGTGGCTCCAGCAACAGCGGAAAATGCGCCAGCCAATAGATAAATCAAACACATGGTGATGATGTTGCTATGCCCAGCACCACGAATAAAGGTTTCCACCGAGGCATTAATACTTTGTTTTGTTATCAAAAAGGCGATAACGATGGCTGGTAGAATCGCGACTGGGGCAGGGAGTTGGTAAAACGCATAATCGACACCTTGCGATTGCAAATACAATCCAGTGCCCAAAAATAGCGCGACAAAAATAAGCAGTGGAAGCAACGACAGTTTTGCCGTTGTTGCGTTGTAAGTAGGCTGCATGAATACCTCAAAAAATGATCGCCAACAGCCAAAAGTTCTTCTTTTAGCTGTATTTCTTTCGCATGATTTGTCCATCAACCCCTGCGTGCGCCCGCAAGCCAAAGACCAAATCGGCGCGTAATTTTGGGCAGTTTATACGTATGGACGGCTAAAGTCTACGACGTTCATTGTGGTTGTTGTTATTTTACTCAGTAGTAACACAAAAAATTAACATTATCGAGCGCTTAGCCATAATTAGCGGGCTTACCCTGGGCCTAAAATGAAATCGCTCACGACATGGCCGCAGGGCATTGTTTTGAATCTTTCTCACTCGCGCACCCTGTGCATCTGCGTTAGCATAGAGGCTATCAGTATTTCATTGATTGAAGGAAAATATATGTCTGCTCGTGTAGGGGTACTCGGTGCCAATGGCCGAATGGGGCAAGTGTTATTAGCTGCAACCAATAATGATGGTGACACGCAGCTCGCAGGCGCTTATGTACGCGCGCACTCACAACTGCTCGGTGTCAACGTCAACACTGTAGTTAAAGACTTAAACGAACACGCTGAGGGCTTAGCTTTTAGCGCCTTCGATGAGCAAAGTCAGTGTGACGTGCTGATTGATTTCACCCTTCCTGCTGGCATGCTGGCTCACCTTGATATCGCCGTTGCTAAAGGCACGCCGATGGTGATTGGTACCACCGGGCTTGATGAGCAACAAATGCAGCGTTTGTATGATGCCAGCGAGCATATCCCCATTGTTTTTGCCCGTAACTTTAGCGTCGGTATTAATTTATTACTTAATTTGGTGCAAACGGCAGCGCAGAAAATGGGTGATGACGCCGACATAGAGGTTTTCGAAGCTCACCACCGCCATAAGATTGATGCGCCATCAGGGACCGCATTAGCCCTTGGTGAAGCCATTGCCGAAGCCAAACAATGGCAACATGATGACGTCGCTGTGTATGACCGCTCACAAAGTGAGCAGGCCAAATCTCAAAAGGAAATTGGCTATTCGGTGCTACGAGGTGGCGATATAGTTGGTGAACATACGGCTTACTTTGCATTAATGGGTGAAAGGCTTGAATTAACACACAAAGCAAGCTCAAGAATGACGTTCGCGCAAGGAGCAGTGAGGGCTGCGAAGTGGGTGCAAAATAAGCAACCTGGCTTTTATACTATGCAAGATGTGCTCGAACTATAGAACTTTAAGGGTGTTTTTACGAGTTTCGGGAGCTTTTCATTGAATAGGTGCTGTTTTTTATATTTACAAACTTTTAATTAGATCTTTCTCCGACTCTCGTGTAGAATATCGTCAATTTGCCAAAATTTCATAATGCGTATAACCAAGCGCTGCAAACGGGTAGTAAATCGGTCATTTTTACTCCCGTTTTTTACTGTTAGGAGGTTAACTTGACTAAATCCGCTCTGTTAGTCCTAGAAGACGGCACAGTGTTTCGCGGTACTGCGATCGGCGCTGACGGCATGTCAGTGGGTGAAGTAGTATTCAACACGTCGATGACTGGTTACCAAGAAATCTTGACTGATCCGTCATATGCCGAACAAATCGTTACCCTGACTTACCCGCATATCGGGAACACGGGTACTAACAGCGAAGACGAAGAAGCGGCACGTATCTGGGCTAAAGGCCTAGTTATCCGCGATTTGCCACTGCTAGCGAGTAATTTCCGCAACCAACAATCGCTCGACGAGTACCTAAAAGAACGTAACATTTTAGGCATCGCCGATATCGATACCCGTAAGTTGACTCGTATCCTTCGCGATAAAGGGGCGCAAAACGGGTGTATCATCGCGGGCGATGAGGTTGATGAGAATAAAGCCCTGGAAGCGGCGCAAGCCTTCCCTGGGTTGAAAGGCATGGATTTAGCCAAAGAAGTCTGTACCAGCGAGCCATTCGAGTGGCGCGAAACGAGCTGGACACTGGGCGAGGGCTTTAAAACCCTAAGCGCTGAGGATGAAAAGTTTCATGTGGTTGCCTACGACTTTGGCGTTAAGCGCAACATTCTCAGGATGTTGGTGGATAGAGGCTGTAAGCTCACGGTGGTGCCGGCACAAACCTCGGCAGAAGAGGTGTTAAAGCTTAATCCCGATGGCATTTTCCTCTCTAACGGCCCCGGCGATCCAGAACCTTGTACTTACGCCATTGACGCCATTAAAACCTTCCTTGATAAAAACATCCCTATTTTCGGCATTTGCCTTGGTCACCAACTATTAGCACTGGCTTCAGGTGCAAGCACTGCAAAAATGAAATTTGGCCACCACGGTGGTAACCACCCGGTAAAAGACCTTGACCGTGGTGTAGTGATGATCACTGCGCAAAACCATGGCTTCGCGGCGGATGAAGCAAGCTTGCCAGAGAACCTTAGAGCGACACATAAATCGTTGTTTGATGGCACCTTACAAGGTATCCACCGCACCGATAAGCCTGCGTTTAGTTTCCAAGGCCACCCAGAAGCTAGCCCAGGCCCCCATGACGCAGCCCCGTTGTTCGATCACTTTATCGAACTGATGCAAGCGCAATCTAACTAATTTAAGACCGGAGTAATAATGCCAAAACGTACTGACATAAAAAGCATTCTTATCTTAGGCGCAGGCCCGATCGTTATCGGTCAAGCTTGCGAATTTGACTACTCGGGTGCTCAAGCCTGTAAAGCGCTTAAAGAGGAGGGTTACCGGGTAATCCTTGTTAACTCTAACCCTGCTACGATTATGACCGACCCAGAAATGGCCGATGCCACCTACATCGAGCCTATTCACTGGGAAGTAGTAGAGAAAATCATCGCCAAAGAGAAGCCCGATGCGGTGCTGCCAACCATGGGCGGACAAACCGCATTGAACTGTGCACTCGAGCTGGATAAGCATGGCGTGCTTGCTAAGTATGACGTTGAGCTTATCGGTGCCACGGCGGATGCCATTGATAAAGCGGAAAACCGCGAACGCTTTGACGCTGCGATGAAAAATATTGGCCTTGAGTGTCCGCGTGCGGAAATTGCGCGCTCTATGGATGAAGCCCACGATGTGCTTTCGCGCATTGGCTTTCCATGTATTATTCGCCCGTCATTTACCATGGGCGGCACCGGCGGCGGTGTGGCTTACAACATGGAAGAGTTCGACGAAATCTGTACGCGAGGTCTTGACCTATCGCCGACCAATGAGCTGTTGATTGACGAAAGCTTACTGGGCTGGAAAGAGTACGAAATGGAAGTTGTGCGGGACAAAAATGATAACTGCATCATTGTCTGCTCAATTGAAAACTTCGACCCTATGGGCGTACACACCGGTGACTCAATCACTGTAGCGCCGGCACAAACACTGACCGACAAAGAATACCAAATCATGCGTAACGCCTCGATGGCGGTACTGCGTGAAATCGGCGTAGAAACCGGTGGCTCTAACGTACAATTCGGCGTTAATCCAGATAACGGCCGCGTGGTCATTATTGAAATGAACCCTCGAGTGTCACGCTCATCGGCATTGGCTTCAAAAGCGACTGGTTTTCCGATTGCAAAAATCGCTGCCAAATTGGCTGTGGGTTATACCCTGGACGAGCTGCAAAATGATATCACCGGTGGCAAAACTCCGGCGTCATTCGAGCCGTCTATTGACTACGTTGTTACGAAAATTCCACGCTTTAACTTTGAAAAGTTTGCCGGCTCTAATGACCGCCTAACCACACAGATGAAGTCGGTGGGTGAGGTAATGGCTATTGGTCGTAATCAGCAAGAGTCACTGCACAAGGCACTACGTGGATTAGAAGTAGGCGCGACTGGCTTTAACCCGGTATTGCCTATTGGTGAAAAAGGCGCGATTGAGAAAATCACTCGCGAGCTACGTGAGCCGGGCGCTGAGCGTATCTGGTACATCGCCGATGCGATGCGCCATGGTATGAGCGTGGAAGATGTATTTAATTTAACTAAGATTGACCGCTGGTATCTGGTGCAAATTGAAGACATCATCAAAGACGAAGAAAAAGTCAAAGAAGGCGGTCTAGCAGGTCTTACTGGCGACTTCTTACGCGCTTTAAAACGTAAAGGTTTTGCCGATGCGCGTATTGCTGAGCTTGCCGGTGTGTCGGAAAAAGAAATCCGTAAAAAGCGTCAGCAGCTGAATATTCTGCCCGTATACAAGCGCGTGGATACCTGTGCAGCTGAGTTTAGCTCAGACACTGCCTACATGTACTCAAGCTATGATGAAGAGTGTGAAGCGGCGCCTTCAGACAAAGACAAAATCATGGTTATCGGTGGCGGTCCAAACCGCATCGGTCAAGGTATCGAGTTTGACTATTGTTGTGTGCACGCAGCACTGGCGATGCGCGAAGACGGTTATGAGACCATCATGGTGAACTGTAACCCTGAGACAGTGTCAACAGACTACGACACCTCAGATCGCCTATACTTCGAGCCAATCACCCTTGAAGATGTTCTGGAAATTGCCCGTGTTGAAAAGCCAAAAGGCGTTATCGTGCAATACGGTGGACAAACGCCATTGAAACTGGCGCGCGCTCTAGAAGCGAACGGTGTACCAATCATTGGTACTTCACCGGATGCCATTGACCGTGCAGAAGACCGTGAGCGTTTCCAGCAAATGGTTGAGCGTTTGAACCTGCTGCAACCTGAAAATGCCACCGTCACGTCGCAAGAAGAGGCGATTGCCAAATCAAAAGAAATTGGCTTCCCGCTGGTGGTTCGCCCCTCTTATGTACTGGGTGGTCGAGCGATGGAAATCGTTTATGATGAAGACGACCTACGCCGCTACATGAATGAAGCGGTATCGGTGTCTAATGAAGCCCCAGTGCTTTTGGACCACTTCCTTGATGATGCCATTGAGGTTGACGTAGACGCAGTGTGTGATGGTGAAACCGTTATTATCGGCGGTATTATGGAGCACATCGAGCAAGCAGGGGTACACTCTGGTGACTCGGCATGTTCTCTACCTGCCCATACACTGAGCCAAGACATTCAAGATGTTATGCGTGAGCAAGTGCGCAACATGGCGCTTGAGCTGGGCGTAATTGGTCTTATGAATACTCAGTTCGCGGTTAAAGACGGTGAAGTGTACCTGATTGAAGTGAACCCTCGTGCCGCGCGTACAATTCCGTTCGTATCAAAGGCGACGGGCGTGCCATTAGCTAAGGTAGCGGCGCGTTGTATGGCTGGTCAAAGCCTAGCGAGCCAAGGCATCAGCAAAGAGACCATTCCACCTTATTACAGTGTTAAAGAGGTGGTGTTACCCTTTGCTAAATTCCAAGGTGTTGACCCAATTCGTGGCCCAGAGATGCGTTCTACCGGTGAAGTGATGGGCGTTGGTGATACTTTCGCCGAAGCCTTTGCAAAAGCGCAGCTTGGAGCAGGTAATGCTTTACCACGCGGTGGTCGCGCGTTACTATCAGTACGTAATGGTGACAAAGCGCGAGCTATCGAGCTTGCTAAAACCATGACTGAACTAGGCTTTGAACTAGACGCAACCTCAGGGACAGCGCAAGCGCTTGAAGATGCGGGCATCGCAGTTCGCCGTGTAAACAAGGTATTTGAGGGCCGTCCTCATATCCTTGACCGCATTAAAAACGGCGAGTACAGCTACATCGTAAACACCACCGAAGGTCGCCAAGCGATTGAGGATTCCAAAGTGTTACGTCGTGGCGCCTTGATGCACAAGACAAACTACACCACCACCTTGAATGCTGCGTTTGCCAACTGTACGGCTAACTCAGCAGACGATCGTGGCCACGTAGCGTCAGTTCAAGAGTTACACCAACGAGTAAACTAAGCGCTTGGCCGCAGTGTTGCTGCGGCCTACCGTAAGTGGGAAAACTATGCAAAAAATTCCAATGACCGCACGCGGTGCAGAGCTATTGCGTGAAGAGTTAAACGAATTAAAGACAGTAACGCGTCCAAAGATCATCGCTGATATCGCCGAAGCGCGTGAACACGGAGATTTGAAAGAGAACGCTGAGTATCACGCTGCCCGTGAGCAGCAGGGGTTCTGTGAAGGTCGTATTCAAGAAATTGAAGCGAAACTGTCGAATGCGCAAATTATCGACGTCACTAAAATGCCGAACAATGGCAAAGTGATTTTCGGCACCACGGTCACCATATTAAATGTGGATACCGACGAAGAAGTACGTTATCGCATTGTTGGTGACGACGAAGCGGATATTAAAAATAACCTGATTTCGGTTAATTCACCCATTGCTCGCGGTCTTGTCGGCAAACAGCTCGACGACAGCGTAAACATTGAAACACCTAATGGTGCGGTGGAATACGAAATTATCGAAGTTGAATACCTCTAAGCGAGCGTATTCATTCTAAAAAGCCCGCGCCTTGACGCGGGCTTTTTTATGGCAGTGATGCACTTGCGCAGGGAAACCGTGTACTGCGCATCATAGCCTGCGCAAATGACTCAACAAGGAAGCTCCCATGCGTTACCCTGCACCGTTAAAACCCGGTGATACTATCGCCGTTCCCGCGATCTCCTCAGGTGTCGATGCGCCTTTTTGGCCACGTTTGGATTATGTACTGGAGGGCCTCAAGCAACGCGGCTTTCAAGTACGAGAGGGCGACTCGCTACGAAAACAAGGGTTAGTGAGCGCCTCTCCTGAAGCGCGCGCCAATGAGCTGATGACACTGCTATTGGATGAGACGGTGGCTGCAATTATGCCGCCTTGGGGTGGGGATTTCGCTTTAGATTTATTGCCCCACGTGGATTTTGATGCCTTAGCCAATGCCGCACCTAAGTGGTTAACAGGGTTTTCCGATATCAGCACCATTAGTGCCGTATTAAGCTATCGCTGCCATTGGGCAACCATGCACTGTGCTAATTTAATGCAATTAGGCATCAATGACCGCAGTGCTCAGGTTGAGCAAGTATTTACGGCGCTGAACTTGAGCTTAGGCCAGCAATTGCAACAACGCAGTAGCCAATATTATCAGGCGACACACCCCAACTACCGCACGCATCCCAAAGCCGTTTTTAAGGGAGATACGCCAACTCACACGCGTATGTTATCAGGGTCGCACTCAGCGCAGTTTGCTGGACGTTTAATCGGTGGCTGCGCCGATACATTGTTTCCTTTGTTATGCAGCTCGCTGTTAGACCTAAAGCAGTGGCGAACACATTACAGTCAAGGTGTGATTTTGTATTTGGAAAATGCCGAGCTGAGCCCGTCACAATTTGCTCGGGGCTTATTGGCGGTGCGCGCCACTGGAGGATTAGAGAATCTCAGTGGCATTATTCTCGGGCGCTCATTGTGCCTAGAGCAGGGAGATTTTAGCTACTATGATGCCCTCGATTACGCCCTCCAAGGAGTGGCGTGTCCGGTTGTTCTCGATGCTGATATTGGTCATGTTGCGCCCAACTGGGTCATGGTGTCCATTTCCCCGTTAATGACACAGTTCTAAATTAGAATCTTCCAGTTTTGCTCGGTAAGCAGCCGGTGGCAGGTTTCCGAGACTTTCATGGGTTCTTTCTTCGTTATAATCCAATCGCCAGAACCAAGCCATATCTCGCACTTGGCTGAGATTCTCAAACAAGTAGGCATCAAGAAACTCTCTGCGGAATGAACCGTTAAAGCGTTCAACAAAGCCATTTTGCTGCGGCTTGCCAGGCTGGATATACATCAGCTCAATGTGATTGGCCTCGCACCAATCAGTCAGGGTGGCCGATATTAACTCTGGGCCATTATCTACGCGCAGCTGATTCGGTAATCCGCGCTCAGCCTTAAGCTGCTCTAACACGCGTACGACACGGCTAGCGGGCAACGAGGTATCCACTTCAATTGCAAGGCACTCTCGCGTTCCTTCGTCCACCACATTTAACGTTCTGAATCGTTTACCGCAATACAATGTGTCATGCATAAAATCGAGCGCCCATTGGTGATTGGCTTGCTCCTGCACTTCTAAGGGCTGAACAATTCGCTTGGGTAGCACACGTTTCGTTCTTCGTTTTAGGTTCAGCCCCATCTGGCAATACACGCGATAAACGCGCTTATGGTTGAAGGGAAAGCCTTTGAAGCGCATTCGGCCAAAACACTTCCAGAAGCCTGCTCGTGGCGACTTCTCAAGCTCGGCATTGATAGCATCAATGACAGCAGCATCTGCTTTACGCCAGTCTCGTTCAGGGCGATAAAAGGTCGAACGGCCAATGCCAACAAACAGACAAGCCCTTACGATACTTAGCCCCGCACCAACCATTACGCTGACGCATTCTCGTTTATCCGCTGTCACCAACCCTTTTTTGCGAAAAGCTCCTTAATCGCATGATTTTCCAAACTAACATCTGCAAACATCTTTTTAAGCTTGGCATTTTCCTCTTCAAGCTCCTTCAACCGTTTGACGTCAGAGGCTTCCATCCCACCGTATTTGGACTTCCAGTTGTAATAGGTTGCACTACTGATACCGTGCTGACGGCACACTTCCTCAACCTTCCTACCCGCATCGACTTCTTTTAATACTGCGATGATCTGAGATTCTGTATAGCGTGATTTTTTCATAGTCGTCTCCTGCATTAATCATTACAGAAAACTCTAATTATGTCTGTCTCAGTTTATGGGAAGTGGACAATGGTTAATGGTGCCGATACTGAGTGTGAATTTAAACAGGGTGAACTTAGCCTAGTGCAGCACTATCGCTAACAGCGCGATATACAAAGGTTGATATATAATTTTTAAGGAGTTAATAAATGCAAAAGGACAAAGCGATGGCGCAGTGGTGTTTAGAGGAGCAACGCCGTCAACAACAACACTTAGCCACGTTTAATAATTTGCGCCCTACATGGAAAAGCTGGGTGGCGCGTTTGCTTAGCAATTTGCTGGTGGTACTGCTATTACAAGCCATGTACCCAGAGGTGCTGAGCGAACCAGTACTCTATGTGCTGGTGATTTTGATATTCGCTCAGGGCTTTGACATGCACAATCAACACAAGCGCATTAATAAACGTATCGATGCGCTGTATTCACTGTTGTCGCACAAGGATTAAACTTTATATCGGTAATTTCATTTTGCACTAATACAATGGAAATAGGCTGGCTGGATGGTCAGCTTAGTACAAGAAGCGCACGGTAGTAACGCTTGCTGTGAACGCCAAAAAATAGCAGGCTAAACTCAGCAACGGAACAGCGCAAACCAAGCGCTTTCGTCCATTTTAAGGCGCTTATTAGGTGCGCCAGTGTTGATTATTTTAACGACGCATTTATTGATGAAAGTATGCCCGGTAAATATGTTTGGTCAATGCCAAACTCATATTTCAAACAAGAACCATATGCGGCTTCTTCAAATACGTGCCCAGTTACTGCTATATGACCTTTACCATCTCCCGCTAATCTGACAGTAAACTGATCTTCAAGAGGAAAAAGTGTTGCGACCCCTTTAAGCTTTTGAGTAAGTACGGTTAAAGAGCTTTGAAATGATTGCAACGCATATAAATCTAAATAGGCTCTTCCGCTATAAATCCATTCACTCGCACATTAACAGCAGCCTGCGCCATGCCATCAGAGGAAAACTCTGAGTTTAGCTTTATGCTAATA
This sequence comes from Pseudoalteromonas ruthenica, assembly GCF_008808095.1. Classification (NCBI taxonomy): domain Bacteria; kingdom Pseudomonadati; phylum Pseudomonadota; class Gammaproteobacteria; order Alteromonadales; family Pseudoalteromonadaceae; genus Pseudoalteromonas; species Pseudoalteromonas ruthenica. The sequence goes on from NZ_CP023396.1 coordinate 647,917, forward strand.
TGTTCATTTCACTGCTGCCAATTAATATCATGCGCACCTAACGCTTGGTCAATGGGTAAAAATAGTTTGGCAGTTTTATCACTTTTAATCTCTGTTAGTTCTTATCAGAGCGCGGATTTGGATTATATGTAGCTGAATAAATAACAGACACTATTTTCCATCCATCTATGGTTTTGATCAGATCCCACGTTTCATCACCCCAGTTCATTTTATAATCCCCGATATGAAAACTGTACTTAAAGTATACCGAAGCAATTTCACCATCTGATTTTATAGTTAGATCCCAATACTTCTCTTCAATATTCTCTTCGGATGAAGCAATCCAGCCAATAAAGCCAAGGTGAGTCGCATATATAATCCCGTCGTTACTTGGTAGGTTTCCTTTTCTCTTTTCTGGGTTTACTCCAAGCCATGGTACGTTATTGCTATAAAAAAGGTTAGTAAAAGACTGCTCATCTTTATTCTTGATAGCCAACATAAACTCATCAACAACCTCAACTATCTGCTTATGACTATGTTTAGGGCTCTCGCTTGCATATAGAAAAGAGTGAAAACACACTAATAATAAAATTAATAATCTTTGGACTTTCATACAACTCCCTTTGTTAAAATTAACGCCTTAATAAGCGGCGAAAAATAGCAGGCTAAACTAAGCGAAGAATGAGCGCAAGCCTGCTGTTTTGCGTCCATTGTTTGATTAATTTGTTATATTCCCCAAACACAGACTTCAAATTGAGGGCTTTGGTTTTCGTTGAACTCAAAGATAACTCCAAAATCCAGTGACTCTCCGACCCAGGACAAATTTCTAAAACCACCATTTTCGCAAGCTAGTAATTGCATGATACCAAATAAGTTTTATTTAAAACCTTTGGCACTCATTTGATAATGCATTCCTTGAAAATCAAAACTTAGCCAACCTGTATAATGGTCAGGAATTTTCAATTTTTTGATATCTATTATCGTAGATGGGAAATCGAGATATTCAGTTCGACTCCAGCTAACTACACTCTCACGACTAGGCTTAAATTCACCGTTATTCCAACTAGAAAGAGTTAAATTTCTAACTGCCTCTTTCCTATCTGTTCTTGGGACAGACTCAAAAAATGCGCGCATCAAAGGGTCTAAACTAGAGACGAGTTTCTCATGCTCTTTCCTACAGCTAAATTCATGTATCTTCTGTTCGAGTTTGCTCATATCTATAAGGGAATATAACACCCCAATTAGGGGCACAAATACGTAGGCTAAAATCCTGAGCGAAGCGATGGGAGCCTACGTGTTTGTGTCCCAGCGAGCGCAGTGAGCGACTATATTGGTTTGTTATCTCTCACAACAGCCCAACCAGTGTACAACAGTATCTAATTGTGCAAAGTCTGAGTCTGAAAGTTGGCCAGCTCTCAGATTGTTTATTGCAGTCAGCATATTTTCTTTCCCGAACTGCTCTCTGAGGTAAAACACGACTTCTTCTGCACTTACATCCCAGTGTGGTAGAAGGCGAAAAATAGCTTCTTCGCACCGCTCTGTTGCCTTGGGGTTTATTTTCAATAGAAGGCGACCAGTAAACGTTTGAACTTTGAGCCGATCTTCTCTCATTTGAACTGCGAAAACACCCATGAGGCCTTTATAACGTTCGTGTTTGGGAGAAGAGGTGATGGCATTATACAAATACTTCAATTCGGGGCTTTTTCCCAGTCCGTGTTTTACTGCAAACTCAATTGTCGCTTTTGTGATTTCTGCTGAGTCCATAACATCCGTGAGAGATAACGCTTTACTCAGCAGCGCCGAGCATGGAGCGATTTTGTGTTAATGTTTGAGCGAAGCGAGCAACACAAAATTGCGGAATGCTGGGCGTCTGGCTGTAGTAACTTGTTATATGCCATCTTCAACCCACTTAGCTCTAAATGTCCGATCTCCCATTCTCAAGATCACGTCACTACTACCCCATCTGTTGGCAGCAATGAAAATTTCATGAACTGGTTCAGTAGGTGAGAGATCTTTGTCAGGGTAAATGGATACTTTTAATGAATCTTCTGAAACATTAGAGGGTGTTTCGCATTCAGATTCACATTGCTCTATAGTAGCTAGTGAACGCCCGATACAAGCGACCTTGTGTCCCGACTTTTCCAATTCAAATGCATTAAGATCATGAGCAGAACTCAAATCTACCTCATCTTCCCAATCACTAAAGGATTTAATGTTATCGAATTTCAACAAAGCTGATTCCTTCAGGGCATATAACAAATTATTAGTGAGACCTTGCAAGGTACACAACCTTGTAAGGTAGGAGGTGATCTATGTATAGATACACTAATAAAACTTAAAAAATAGTTAAATCACACACTAATCGAAATAGCCACACCTCACAACAGGAAGGCTTAGTTTCTCCTCAAGGTATCCCAAAACTTAGAAGGGTGATTGAAATCGCAGATTTTGGCAGTGGAAAACCTATAACGCATAAGCGGAGGGCGAGAGCCTGCACTCTTCGCGATGCAATAGTTGAACCGAACACTTTAATGCCGTGGCAGGTATTAACTTCCTAAAGGTTGGTTGTTTTATCATCAACTGTGGTAGCATTGAGATAGTCAACTAAGGTCAAGGGAATGATATGTTTTCAATACGCTTTTTAACGATAGTCATCTTTTTATCGTGCATTAACACCTATGCGTCAACTAAAAGCTCACAAGATCAGATTCAGCTCAATCACCCAAACTTCAAAGCTCCTTTAAAGTTTAATGTTGCCTTGCCGTCCGGTTATAGCAAAAACAAAGAGAAGTCTTACATATTAATGTTTGATTTCCATCCCAATGCAGATACATACCTAAGAGGTATGCATGATTGGCTCAGTCATAATGGTGAATGGCCGTGGTTACAAACAATTATTGTAACTCCAGCTCCAGGAAATAGAGCTGGGATGCTTTTTGATCCATCAGGAGAAACGACACCATTATTAGACTTTTTTGAAGCCCAGCTTCTTCCTGAAATAGATGAGAGATATAGAACCAATGGTTTTAAAATAATGAGTGGGTTTAGAGTTAACGGAACAATTACTCTATCGGCTCTAATAAACAAACCCGATATGTTCGATGCGTATATAGCCATAAGCCCAGAAATTAAAGATGACTACGCAAAAATACTGTCTACGACACAACCAAAGTTAGCGAAAATAAAAGGTGAGCCTAAGTTCCTATTATTCAGTCACGGCACGACCATAAAAGAGGAGCATCAAGCAGCGTCTTATTACCAGCTAAAAGAAATATTAGAATCACATGCTCCCAAAGCACTGGATTGGCATTACAAGCATTTTGATGAAAATTACTTTATGTCTCTTCCACTCTTGTCTGTAATAGTTGCAGTAGAAAAGATGTTCAATGATATTAATAATGGTCTAGCTCCTGAGTCTGATATATCTCAGCAAGGTATTGCTTCCATAGTTCAGCATTATGATTATTTATCGAAACAAAAGTATGGGTTTGACGTCTCTCCAAAAAGGTCGATTAACAATTTAGGTTTTTACTTGCTGGAAAGAGCACCAGAGGAAGGGCTCAAGATTTTTGCAGAAATGGTTAGACGCTATCCATTGGATGCATATAGTCACCACAATTTAGCTAGAGCTTATGCGAAAATGGGCGACTATGATACCGCAGTTAAGCATCAAGAAGATGCAGTCAAAATAGCAGACACCATGCTCACATGGCATAAAAAAAGGCATCGTAGGTTTTTAGAAAAATTTATAGCTAAAGCAAGTAATTGAAAAACCTTATACATACAATAGTAGAATATAAGCCACCATCAACGCTGAGCAAATAATATACAAAAAGAAAATTTCTTGCAGATAAACTTGAAAACAAACCCTAAGCCACAAGAGCCTGAAAAAATAAAGCCCCGCGAGTGCGAGGCTTTATTGATGAGCTATTTAGAATTCTTCAGATGGGTTTGGGGCTTCATCAAATGCATTGGCGCTGACCCTTGTAGCCAAAAACTCATCTAATCCAGAGATTTTAGCTAAGAGTTCCTGATCGTTGTTTTTTGAAAACTGTATAACGTAGTCATAAATCAAACCATCGTTACTTGCGTTCTCATGAACGTCATACTCAAGTTCTTCTAGCTCATCATCAGATATACCTAACTCCGTTGCCAATGGACTAATGGAAGTATCAAGGTTATTCGAAGTGTCATATTTTAATTCTGGATCGACCCAGTCGTCGTTAACTTTTCCACCAGCAACCACATCGAACTCATAGAACCCGCGCTTGCCAGCAATTCGAGGCAAACTAATTTGCACTTGAAAATCTATGGTATCACCAGAGAATGGCTTATCTTCTAAAGATTCGCCTTCGAGCTTAGAGGAAGCAATAATTAACAATTCATCTTGTTTATCTTCAATGCTTTCAATTTCATACCAAGGCTGGTTCCAAAACTCCGCATTGGTTTCGGCCATTACGCCTGACAATTGGTCGTCAATTAAATCTTGGCAATTTACTAATAATGTTTCTAAACAATAGGTCTCGAAAGAATCACTTAACCATACATCCGCCCCTATATGTTGACCGTTGGTTAGAAATGAAACCAGTTCCTTTGCAATATCTACGGAATTTGGCAAATTTTCCGGCAAATTGTTAAGCTTCTTTCGCCTTAACTCGATTAACTCCACATCAGGAATAAAAATGTATGCTTCTTCCAAATCATCTAGCGGATATTTTCTTTCAGCGAGTAACGCAGCATGGCTTTTATAACCAAAAAACGCAGCAACTAGCTGTATCGCGTGGCTGGCTTTAAGTTTCTCACCAGTAAGGACGTTAAAAGATTGGCGCAGGTGATCTGCACAAAGTTTTGATAATTGAGTACTCATGAGAGTGCTCTCCTTCATAAACTATGCTGGACTTTCAATATGTAGTGGAGAGTGTTTAATCACTACACTTGCCAGCAGGTTTATAAAAAAGTGCTCTGCATAAGTGGCATGGTAGTTAATTCGCTGTCTTTTTGGTCACTCTCAGCCATGGCGTTCAGCTCCATTAATAACAATAAGTCATTTTCATTCTGAACGCCACAGTTAATTCAAATAAGTAGTAAAACAAAAAAAGCCCCGCGATGCGGGGCTTTATGGTTGGGTTAGTAACAATGCTTAATTATGTTGTGCAGCCGGTTTATCACTTACTCCGGTGCCTGGCTCAGGGCGAGAGAACCATTTGCGCATCAGACGCTTGGCATCTTCCAGTGCCACATATTGGCAAGGAATGAGTACCAAGGTGATCACCGTTGCAAAGAGCACCCCGAAAGCCAAGGAAACCGCCATAGGGATCACAATCTGTGCCTGCAAGCTGGTTTCAGTGATAATCGGAATAAGGCCGATAAAGGTGGTGATTGAGGTAAGCAAAATAGCGCGAAAGCGCTTGCAACCTGCTTCGACCACCGCATCTTTTATAGAGATGCCCTGGGCACGCGCTTTGTTGACAAAGTCCACCATGACCAGCGAGTCGTTAACCACCACACCGGCCACGGCGATGATGCCAAAGAATGACAGGCTACTCATGGTCATGCCCATAAATACATGGCCATAAACCGCGCCGACCACGCCAAAGGGGATCACCGACATGATCAACAAGGGCTGGGTGTAAGAGCGCAAAGGAATCGCCAATAACGCAAAGATAATCATCAGCGATAGCACTAAATCGCGGATTTGCTCGGCAACGCTTTCCATTTCCTCTTGCACGCGTCCAGCAACCTTGCTTTGTACGCCGGGATAGTTCTTCAATAAGGCTGGCAGATACTCATCACGGATCTCTCGGGCAATGGTAAAAGGTTCAGCTTGATTGGGGTCTACCGCAGCCCACACGTTAACCGTGCGCTTGGCGTTTTCGCGACGGATGCGGTTAACACCGTCGACCAGCGTCACCTCAGCTACTTCTGCCAGCGGCACTTCTGCGCCAGCAGGCGTGATAATGCGCACATCATTGATTTCACTGATGGAGTTTCGCTGTTCAATGGGGTAGCGGATCATCACTTTTAACTCTTCGCCATCGCGAAGAATGCGCTGCGCCTCTAAACCGTAAAAGCTAAAGTTCACCTGCGATGCAACATCGGCCAAGGTCAGCCCTAAGCTGTAGGCAATAGGTTTTAAATCCAGCTGTACTTCTTCGGTGGCGCTTTGCATGGAGTCATTGATATCACCCACACCGGCCATGGTGGCAAGTTTATCTTTGAGTTTGGCGGCCACTTCTTTCAATTGTTCGTTATCTCGACCCTCTAAACGGAAGCTGATATCGCCATCATCACGACCGCCGCCATTCATGATGCTATCGTCGATGGTCATTGATTTCAGTCCCGGCAGTGGCGGCATATTTTCACGCCACAGAGCACTGAGTGCAAAGGTATCCATAGGACGCAAATGCGGTTCTACTAATACCATCATCAAGCGAGCGTTAGTGCGTCCTTGCATGTTGACAGAAATATCGCGGATCATTGGCTGGCCGTATTGCTGTTCAATTTGCTTTTCAACATCGAGCACCACTTGCTCAATTTTGCGAGCCGTAGCCAAGGTTGCGCTCTCTGAACTGGCGAGATTCATTTCGATATTAATGCCAGGGAAATCATGGGGGATTTTTGGGTTGGCGATAAACTTAATGAGTCCACCGGCGAATAGCCCCGCACTGACAATTAAAATACCCAAAAAGCCCACAATGACGGTGTAACGGTAGTGAATGCACCAGGTAACCGCAGGGCGGTATAGTGATTCAATCACGTACTTTAACCCCGCATCAAAGCGACTGCGTAAGCGATGCAACGGGTTGCGTGGGTTAACCGGGCGGTTTTTCATCGCCGCCAAGTGCGCTGGAAGGATCAGTTTTGATTCCACCAAGGAGAACAGTAAGCAGAGGATAATAACGCCGCCTATGGCCTTACTGAATGCTGCGCCAGGGCCGGAAGCGAGTGTTTGCGGTAAAAAAGCGGCCACGGTGGTGAGCACACCAAAGGTGGCGGGCACCGCGACGCGTTTTACGCCGCGTACGACGTTATCTAAACTCTGGCCATGCTTTTCTATCTCCGCATGGGCCGACTCGCCCACCACAATGGCATCGTCTACAACGATCCCCAGAACCAGAATAAAAGCGAACAGTGAGGCAAGGTTAATGGTGATGTCTAGCCCCACGGGCATCATCAGGAAAGCGCCGAGAAAGGACACCGGTAACCCCATCATCACCCAAAAGGCCAACCGAATGCGCAGGAACATGGCTAGCATCAGCATGACTAACACACCGCCCCAAATCATATTCTCGATCATCATATCGAGACGCCCTTCGAGGTAGTAGGTTAAATCGACCATAGGCGTTAATTTAACACCTGCGGGTAATTCGGTTTCTTTGCGCTTGAGGTAGTCATCCATTACCGCAGCAACGCGGGTGATATCTTGATCTTTGGAGGCTGCCACCTCGAACATCAGCGAGTTTTTACCATTGTATTTCGAATATTGTAGGCCTTCTTCAAAGCCGTCTTGAATGGTGGCCACATCCCCGAGAAAGACTTGTGCACCATCTTCAAGGGTAATTAATGGCAGCTTCTCAAATTCATTACCGCGATAGGCTTGTTTTTCCACGCGCATGGATATGTAGCCGTTATCGGAGCGGATTTGTCCGGCAGACATATTGGCCGAGAAGTTACGCACCGCCGTGGCGATATCGCGGAAGGTAAGGCCATATTCGCGCAGCTTATCGGGGCTGACTTCAATGCTTATCTCGTAATCCAAGCCGGAGTTAAATTCGACTAAGTTCACTAGCGGCAGACTGAGCATTTCATCATGCAGCTTATTCCCGAGCTCCTTAAGCTGATAATTACTCATATCGCCGTAGAGAGCCAAAATCATGACTTCCTGAGTAAACTTTTGCCGGCGAATATTAGGGCGCTCCATCTCCGCAGGGAAACTGGAAATTGCATCGACCTGCATTTTTACTTCATCGAGCACTTCTTGCGGGTCGTAAGACTCTTCGACCTCAATCCAGCTTTGTGAGTAGCCACGATTAGAGTAGGTGATCAAACGTTTGATCCCCTCCAAGCCCTGTAAAGACTCCTCAACCTTGATGGTGATCCCTTCTTCAACCTCTTGAGGGGCCGCACCGGGATAAACCGCCTGAATACTTAACCAGTTATTCTCAAACTGTGGGAACATTTGTTTGCGAATAGATAGGGCGCTAAGGATACCGCCAACAATGATGAATACCATCAATAAGTTGGCTGCCACCGGATTACGCGCAAACCAAGCGATTAAGCCTTTTTCTCTTTGCTGCGTCATCACTTAGTCCTCTTTCAGTGCCAATTGCGTGTGTGGCTTCTGGGTTGGCTCATCATTTAAGCGCAGCGCCATGCCCTCAGTAGGGTATTCAAGCGCTGAGGTAATGAGTTGCTCTCCGGTAGTCAAACCGGTGTCAACATAAGCCATACCGTCTTGTTCGCGAATAACATTAAGGGCACTGAATTCCAAAGTATTGTCGTTATTCAACAGTGCGACGCGATTTTCTTTGATTAAGTGGCTGGGGATTATTGCCGCATTTCGCAGTTGTTTGCCAGTAATAGTCGCATTGGTGTAGGCACCAAAACGCAGCGGTACGCTGTGTTGGTAAGGGGTGTTTACATAGGCGACCAGATAGGTCATGCGTGAACGTTTATCAACCACGCCTTCATTACGCACTATGGTGCCTTGCCAAGTCACCGCTTTGCCAGCAATATCGCTTTGCAAACTGACTTTCGCGCCGACGCCGCCGTCGACAAGATACTGCATATCGTGATTGGCAACCGGTAAACGCACTTTGGCAATGTCGGTGGCATCGACTTGACCCAGTTTACTACCTGGGCTGACAACACTACCTAAACTAATATTTTTTGCTGTTACTAAGGCATCAAAGGGGGCACGAATCGAGGTGCGCTCTAAATTGCGTTTGGCGCGTTTCACTTGCGCTTGTGCAGCTCTAAAGTTGGCGAGCTTTTCTGCCAGTTGCGGTTTGCGTAAATACAGCTCTGAGGGGATCACCTCATTGGCATTGTCTTTAATACGCTGCCATTCAGCTTTAGCCACATGTGCCTGTGCCTGTTCAATTTCTAGTGCTGATTGAGCTTGAGCTAGACCTGCCTGCGCCTCAATGAGCGCCGCTTCATAATCATTCGGGTCAATACGCAGCAGTTCATCGCCTTTGGCAACAAAGCCACCTTTTACAAATTGCTCAGAAACAGAGACTACCTGACCGCTTACTTGCGCCACAAGCTCCGTTTGCTCTTGCGCCATAACCTCGCCATACGAATGCACTTTTAATGTTACGTCCGTTAATTCCACTGGCGTTACCTCAACCAGAGGGGCGATATCCTGTTGTGCTTTTTGTGGTGGCGGCGACTTCATGGCGCTGAGGGCGACAAACACCCCAATGGCGCCTGCCAATACTCCTAGCGGCAAAAATATTTGTTTTTTACTAGCCACAGTGTTGCTCCCGTATATTTCGATGACAGCTTAATACTATCGTGAATGATGTTTACAGGTATGTGGAAGATGTAACAAACCATGAATTATGTGTCAGCAGCGCGAAAATAATAGGCGGCAACTTCAATGCAACGCTGTTTATTCCAGCGTTGACATCCGTTTATAGTCAACGACGACTGCGTTATGAGCATGCAGACTTTCTTGATGTTCAACCTTAAACCAATAACCGAGTAGCCTGGGTTTGTGCTGCAACGCCTGTTTTATACGCCGGGCGGCGTCTTCACAAAACAGCAGGTTTTCGGCATTGAGCTTGGCAAAGGCTTGCTCGTCCTCTCTTTTCACTGCGGTTTGCACGGCGGTGGCAATGACGGCCTCGAACTCGGTGATAAGATCACTGATATAGCCCAAGGTATGACCTTGCATCTGCATGTGAATATAGGCGAATGAACGCTGACTGTGCGGCGTGGCGATAGAGCCTTGTTCGCTACTTAGCCAGTTGAGCAATGTGTTCTTGTCGATGGCATCGTCTGTAAACTCGCAGGCAATAACGTCGCTCAGAGCTTGGCGCGATAATGCAGCGGAGCAAGGGCAGGTGCTGGAATAAGGAATAGACAAGCCGAGCTCAATAGTAAACTGGCCTTGCTGATATTCACAATGTAGCGTCACCGGGTAGCCTTGGTACCCGCTCTTATCGCTGATTAAGGCTTTTTTCTCGAGTATAAGGTCAAAACTCAACTGCAGCTTGGCACTGTGGCTTAGCCCTTGCTGTGAACTGATAAGCTCGCGAAGCAGATGCTCTAAGCGATGGGGTGTCATCGCTTTGTTGCTCAAATGCTGGTTCAGTATTTGATAAAGCCGTGACATATGAATCCCTTTTGCCTGCTTACTATCTAGGCTGACAAAAACATCCGCTTGTGCATGAGTTTGCTGTACCTGCGAGCTGGAAATTGGAATGTGTATGGGTAGGGCAATGTGCTCCATCCCGACCCATTTCAGCGTTAAAGCGGTATCTGCTGGTTGCACTGCAGTAATATCAGGTAAATGGCCCATTTTTTCCTCATTTGGTTAGTCGGTGTGGGGGTTATTAAATGCAGCTATACAGGGCTAAAAAATGCCATCGAGAGTCAGTAATAACCGTGGTTGCTGATCATGTTGTGGGGGTGAGCGATGCACCAATGCGCTGTGCTCACCGTCAGGCCAAAGTTGTCCTTTGAGCAGTGCCACATCACCTGCTTGTAATTGATGAATATGCTCAGCATGGCGATACAGCCCTGATTTTTCGTCACTGAGCCCTTGATTGCCGCTGCCAAGCTTACTGTAGTCTGCATCGGCGTGGGCTAGCCACTGCGACCCCGGGCCTTGGTAAGTGGCCACTAAGCGCACGGGCACGCGGTCAACATGAAACCGAGGGCACATGGCTTGGCTAAGCACTTTTAGCCGTAAACCAACGTGTTCACAGTCAAGCAAACAGCTGAACATATCCACTAATGTGGAGATATCGCTGAACAAGGCCTGATAATCTTGGTGGTTATCAAAGTTACTTTGCAAGGTGTGAAGTACTGACTTTGCACTCACCGTCGAAGTCAATGCGAGATTTGGCTGCGCCTGAATAAGGGTTTGGATTTGCCCGCGTATCGTTGTTGCGAGTGCGCGCTTCCAAATGACGATGTTATGAGCTGGCTGGTAAATTGAAGGTAATACATCAACATTGCTTGACGCTCTCGCTGTTTTTGGCTGATGCACGGGGGCGCATCAGGGGCATGGGACGGTGTTACTTGCATAGCATCTCTCGTTATTCGCGGTTTGTTATAACATATCATTTATGTTGTGCTCTGCATAGACAGGGTCATGGCTCGAAGCGGGCTATGGTATACTGCGAATTTGTATCATGAAGAGGTGAGCGATAGATGGATTGCCGTTTAGGGTGTGGCGCTTGCTGCATCGCACCGAGTATTTCCAGCGCCATTCCGGGTATGCCGAACGGCAAGAAAGCGGGAGAGCGTTGTGTTCAACTGGATACTAACAACTTATGTAAGTTGTTTAACCAACCTTCGCGGCCCGCTGTATGCAGTCAGTTTAGTGCCACCACGGATGTGTGTGGTCGCACTGATGCCCAAGCAATGTGGCGCATCACCCAATTGGAGGCGCTCACGTAAAGCGCCTCTGTTTGAGCTTTACTGAGCTTGAGGAGGGAAGTTGCTGAGAATATCTGCCACTGATTCACGTACCACTTCGGTGCGCTCAATCGGGGTTTGATTCTTTTTCAGGCGTCCCTCTTTAGCTGCCCGCCACACTAACTGGTTTGAAGACCTATCAACGACATCAATGACTAACGTACCTACCTCATACTCACGCGTGGTGGTTTGCACGTTGTAACCAATGCCCCAATAGTCCCAGCGAGCGCCGTAACCTGTAGAAAACGTATCGACATCGACCTTGGTATCAACGGATGCATGGTAATTAATTAACACATCTGCTTGTTGTGGGGATACCAGTTCCATGCCCTTGGCGCGAAGCTCATCATTGACCGCTTGTTGCACGCGGCGTTCCATTAGCTCACTAATTTGATAATTATTAGTGCCTTTGGTGAGGCTGGCATTGGGGATCCATGCGAAGGTTTTATATTGCGAGAAATCGACCGATTTGTCGTAGTCAAAATCCGGGTGCGAAGCACAGGCGCCCAGTAATAGTACCAAACCGGCTAGCAGAAGGTTTTTCATTGAATGCTCCTTAGTTGGGCAAAGTGTAAGTCCTACGAATAACATAACACAGGTTCTTAGAAAGCGAGAACTGCGTAGTCTGTTAGTTTTTTACCGCAGCCGTTAGTTCCCCGTAAAGAGAAAATTCGAATTTATTTAAAGCTAATTATATTTTTCTGTGGTAGTCTTTAACTTGCCTTGAGTTAAGGCGTGTAATGTGACGGTTTTGTGCGGCCAATGCTGTAAGAGTGACTATTTAGCTAGTGTGCCCTTAGTACTGTACCTGACCCATCGGCGGCGACACTGGCTCAGGGAGGATAGTGCCTAATTTTAGGCGATTGATACAAATTGACTTACAGGAAAACTAAGTATGTCAGCAGAAGCACAAGGTAAAGTAAAGTTTTTCAACGAAGCAAAAGGCTTTGGCTTTATCGAACAAGAAAATGGTCCAGACGTGTTTGTTCACTTCAGTGCCATTAACGGTAACGGTTTTCGTACTCTTAACGAAGGCCAGCAGGTAACTTTCGGCATCAAACAAGGCCAAAAGGGACCAGAAGCGGAAAATGTAACACCCGTTTAATGCTTATTTGCTCACGCCTGTGAGCGAGTAATTGGTGAAGTCGAATCGGCTTCACTTTTCCCCCTCAAATTACACCTTCTTTGTCATATTAATTTAAAATAAGCCCTCCCAGCGTATAGTGCCTTTTTATTTTTGATATATTATCAATCTTCAATTATTATTTAATCTCCATGTTCAACAATTAAAAGAGACCATAGTGAGAGAGATCAGAGCCTTTGCCAAAACGGCATCGATGAATGAGTTAGAGAAAGCAATTAATATTCTGAATACTGCGCTCGAAAGTCAGCAACAGCAGGAAAAAGCGAAACAGGAAGTTCTCGAACTGATGAAGGAAAAAGGGCTCAGTGTGGATGATATTGTTGACTCGAAACAGGACAAGCGAACTAAGGTTGAACCTAAGTATCGTCGCGAGTTTGAAGGAAAAGTAGTTGAATGGTCAGGCCGTGGTAAGCGTCCGAAAGCATTTCAAGATGTTGACCTAACTAAATACCTCGCAAAATAATAACCTCCAAGGCCCGGTTTCGGGCCTTTTACTTACTTGGGTGTTAGTTGTGTTTACACTCCGAGATTACCAACAAAAAGCCGTTGATAGCACCTTAGCCCACTTTCGCCGCTCAGATAGTGCAGCCGTGATCGTACTTCCCACTGGAAGTGGCAAAAGTGTAGTTATTGCTGAGCTTGCGCGCCTTGCGCGATTCCCTATTTTGGTGCTGACTCATGTTAAAGAATTAGTACAGCAAAATGCCGAAAAATATAAAGCATTAGGATTAACACCAGGGATCTTTTCTGCAGGTCTTAATGAGAAAGAGTTAAACCAGCAAGTCACCTTTGCCAGTATTCAATCTCTCGCTAAAAGTAGAGATAAGCTAAAAAGGCAATACTCACTTATTATAGTCGATGAGTGTCACCGTATTAGTGACGATGAAAACAGTCAGTATTCACAGCTTATTCAGCATTTAAAAAAAGCAAATAGCAGATTGAAAGTGTTAGGCCTAACCGCGACCCCATATCGCTTAACATCAGGATGGATATATCACCGCCACTATCATGGCTTTGTACGTGGCTCGGCAGACGCGCCATTTAGCGAGTGTATATATGAATTACCGCTGCGTTATTTAATCAATAAAGGCTATTTAACCCCGCCGAATTGCGTTGATGCTGCAGTGCAAAATTATGACTTTAATTCACTGGCATCCGGCCCCTCAGGTATACCCAGTGAAGGCGATATGAATACACTATTGCAATCGAGTACCCGGGCAACAAAAAGTATTGTCAATGATATTCAAGCGCAAGCAGATGCTAGACAGGGAGTAATGATATTTGCTGCCACAGTCAAACATGCTTATGAAATAGCTGACTATTTGAGTAGTGAGTCAGTAGCGGTTATAACTGGTCAGACACCGGCGGCTGAGCGTGATGAAATTATCCTTAGGTTTAAACGCAAAGAGCTAAAATACCTTGTTAATGTATCGGTATTAACCACGGGCTTCGATGCTCCACATGTGGATTTCATCGCCATTTTAAGGCCCACCGAGTCGGTTGGCTTATATCAGCAAATTGTGGGTCGAGGGTTGCGTTTGTGCGAAGGGAAAAAAGACTGCCTCGTGATCGATTATGCTGCCAATGGCTTTGACTTATTTTATCCAGAAGTGGGAGCGAAGCGCCCCGACCCGTTGAGTGAGCCGGTGCAAGTATTATGTCCGGGATGTGGCTTTGCCAATATTTTTTGGGGAAAAACGGATGCCAGTGGTCAAGTTATTGAGCATCATGGTCGGCGCTGTCAGGGGCTGCTTGATGATGGTGAGCAAGCGCAGCAGTGTGATTATCGCTTTAAATTTAAAGAATGCCCACAGTGCGGCAGCGAAAATGACATTGCTGCGCGCGAATGCAGTGCCTGCCAACATCAGCTGGTTGACCCAGATGATAAACTGCGAAAAGCACTTAATTTAAAAGAAGCCATGGTACTGCGCTGTAGTGGCTTAAGTTGTCAAATTACTCAGCCAAGCAAACTCAAAGTTACTTACTTTGATGAAGATGGGGCCAGTGTCGATGAGAGCTATGACTTTAATAATGCCAAGGTAGTGGCTCGATTTAATCGCTTTTACGCTAAGCGGCACACCGTTAGCGGAGTCACAACCTGGCACCATGCTCAGCAGGTGGTTGACCATCAGCACTGCCTGCAAGCACCTGATTTTGTGGTGGCGCGAAAGTCGAAACGATATGGGTGGCAGGTGAGTGACAAACTCTTTGACTATGAGGGCGCTTTTCGCAAGGCAAACGCCCTGTATTAGGGCGTGTGAAATGCTCCTGTACGGAATGCTTTAAGCCATTAGCCCCCAGCCGTCACCATAACCATTGTGCTTATCAGCTAGACTTTCCAAATAGGCTTCGGTATCCATGATCACATCATGTTGCGGCACCATTTTGATACTTACTTTGACTTCAAATACGCCAGTGTCCGGGCAAGTTCCCAATTGTGAATCGGCGCTTAGTTCGGAACTTTTCAGTGCTTCTTGGTAACTAATAGCGTGTTCTTGCTTTTCAAATAGAATAAAGAAGTCCAATGTATGAAAGCCTGTCAAGTCCACACCTTCATCGTGTATTTGCTGTAACATGTGTCCGGTGTCGTCGTCGGGAAATTGCATACCTTGTCTCGTTTTTTTAAGAATCGATAAATTGTCTATTATCTTGTAAGAAATAAAAAGCCTTGAAGGCAAATTTTATTTATTCAGTGGGTGCGCGAAGTCAGTGGCATTTGTTAAACTGATGGACCCACTTTGGGACGTATGAGTGATCTGACCATTCATTGTTGCAGTATTCTTAGATCATGGAGTTCTAGTCGTTTGATTTTCTGCCGCTTTTTTATTCTTCTATCTATTTTAATATGGCCTGCTGTCACTGCACATGCTGCTGTGCAACAAGCAACAACCATTACTGGCTACAGCATTAACGGGTTATCAGGAGAGTTAGAAGAAAATGTTGCGCTTTATTTAGTGCAATTAAAAGGCGAGGTCCCCTCCAGGCAATTACAGCGCTATGCAAGCGCACAAGTTAAAGCGAGTATGCGCGCACTGGGGTATTACCATAGCGAAGTAGAACTCAGCTTAGAGCGCAGCGAAGGCAAAGCGCAAGTAATTGCGAACATCATACCCGGCAAAGCGACGCGCATCGCTAGATTGGATTATCAATTTAGTGGTCCCGGAGAAGACGATCAGCAGCTTAAGGCGGTGCTTGATAGCTTACCTCTGCAGCAAGGGCAGGTTGTGCACCATGGCCAATATGATAGTGCTAAATCAGCCATAGATAGGCAATTGTTAGAGCTTGGCTACTTTGACGCCAAGTGGCAACAATCTAAGTTGGCAATTAATCGCTCTCAACACAGTGCAGAGGTGGTGCTGCATGTGCAAACGGGCCCACGTTATGATTATGGGCCGATTAACATCAGCTCTGATACACCAGCAAGCAACTATATTTATTCTCTGGCGCATTTTAAAACTGGCCAGCCCTACCGTGCTACTAAGGTGTCAGAATTCAATCTTGCGTTATCGCAAACGCCTTACTTTAGCAGCGTCCGCGTTTATGCTGATATTCCTGCTCGGACTAATGGCGAGGTGCCGATTCGTGTGGAAGTCTTGCATAAACCACAAGACAGCTTTGAAGTCGGGGGCGGCTATTCAACGGACTTAGGCCCCAAAGCCAGATTCAAATGGTCTCGTCCTTGGATCACCGAAGACGGTCACTATCTTGAGAGTAACCTGAATATTTCCAAACGTCAGCAAGACATCAGTTTTGCCTACACCGTGCCGGTGGACGACCCCAATGACGATATCTGGCGCTTTAGTCTGGGCTACAAGCTTGAGGATAATGTCGATACGGATATCTTCTCGAAAACACTGACTGGCTTAGTGCAAAGACAGTGGAAAGTGGGAAAAGATTGGATACGCACCGCATTTTTGCGCCGAGAGTATGAAGAGTTTCGCATTGGTGAGCAGCATCAGCGCACTAAGATGTTGCTACCCGGAGTGAGCTTTGCCCGCAAGCAAAGTAAAGGAGGCACCACGCCGTTTTGGGGTGAGCAATGGTTAATCAGCACCGAAGTGGGCACTGAGCACTTGGCTTCGACCACCGATATAGTCAGAGTACAGCTACAGTATGCGTGGTTAAACACTTATTGGCAGCGCCATATGTTTTTTACCCGGGTCAATCTGGGTGCTATTTACGTGGATGATATTAATGACGTGCCGGTTTCTATGCGCTTCTTTGCCGGCGGCGATCAGAGTATTCGCGGCTATAAATATGAGTCTATCTCGCCTGAGCGTAATGGCTATAATATTGGTGGTAAATACCTAGCCACCGGCACCTTGGAGTATAATTATCAGTTTGCTGAGAATTGGCGGGCGGCGCTATTCGTTGATGCTGGAACCGCCACCAATGACTTCTCTGAATCATGGTCGGTTGGCACCGGCTTCGGGGTGCGTTATTTAACCCCAGTGGGCCCCATCCGTATTGATCACGCGTGGGCATTATCCACACCTAATAACACCACTCGTTTGAGCATTACTGTGGGGCCGGAATTATGAGCAAAGGGTATAAGCGTATTCTCCGTTGGTGTGGCGGCCTTGTGGGCACTATTTTAGTGACCTTATTTTGTTTGTTATTTACTGAGGTAGGTAACAAGGGTATTGCCTATGTAGCCAATCATAGCGTTGACGGGTTGCGCATTTCGCTCAAAGAGGGGCGGTTTTTATATGATGACCCATTTGATATCTCTTTTACCAGCGAGCAGATAAGCATCGATGCTGAGGCTGTGCGTATTGACTGGCAGTTATTGGGTTGTGCTGGGCTGTGCTTTCGCCAAGTTGGGGCTGAGTCGCTGACGGTGCAAGTAGCCGATCAGCAAAACGACAAGGCGGCAGCGACTGATGCAATGCCGCCGGCCAGCGAGCCAATATCACTGCCGACTATCACCATCAAAAGTCTATTTTTAGGACAAGCCAACTTCCGTGCTGCGGGCCTTAGCGTGTCAGCACGGGATTTTAAATCAGCGCTTGAGGCGCATCAACGAGACGTTAAGGTGCAGCCGTTGCGTCTGCGCTCGCTTGAACTTACTTTACCTGAGAGTGAGCAGCAGCCTTCCTCAGCACCACTTGAGGCGCTGCCACCGTTACCGCCTATCGCTTTTGATTTAGGCATCAATGCGCAGCTTAAAAGTGCACAGGTTGCTGACATTATTATCACTCAAGGGCAGCAAAGCCATCGTATCAGCGATTTAAAAGTGGCTGTGGCACTGCAACAACAGCAGTTGAGCGTTTCACAACTATCAGCCGCCTACCAATTGCCTGCTGATATCGCGACAAACGAAGGGGATACACTTGAGGCCCAAGCTCAGGGTCAATTCTCTTTTGCTGATGGCAACCCTTTAACACTGTCGCTGCAACTAGCTGCCATGGGCGAGCGCAGCGAGCTTTCATTCACGGGCAGTTTAGATGAACTTAATGTCCAGGCGCGTAATCAAGGCAAATATACCTTCGAATTAGACGCACAGGCACAATTACGAAAGCAAAATTGGCCTTTTGAGTTGGCGTTTTCACACGCACCTTGGCAGCTTGAGGTGCAGGGCCAGCCGTTACAGGTAGAACGCACCAACATTAATGCATCGGGTACTTTAGATAACTACCGCTTAGATGTTGATGCATTGACACAGCTAGCAGCATACCCACAAGTGAGCACTTCTTTACAGGCTCAAGGAAGCCTTAGCGGCATCAACGCTGCGCCGTTGCAATTGCGAGCGAATGATAGCCACGTTGAGGTAACAACATCAATAGCCTGGCGCGATGGTATTAGCGCTGATTTTTCTGCGCAGCTAACTAATTTGCACAGTGAGTACTTATTAGACACCGTGCGCAGCGATCTATCGGGCCAGCTGCAAGGCCGAGTGAGTGTTGAATCACCCCGGCAGTGGTGGGTGGAGCTTAAACCGTCGTCATTATCAGGCACGATAAACGAGCAACCGCTCACATTTAATGCCGAACTGAATATTGATAGCGATCTCAGTGGCGATATTCATGCTTTTAGTGTGCGCCAAGGGGAGAATACATTGGTTATCAATGGCCGCATTGATGAGCAGTGGCAACTAGCCGGCGAATTAAACTTGTCATCATCATCGCCACTTTATCAAGGTTATTCAGGGCAGGGACACGCTCAGTTTAGTATCGAAGGGCAACGTTTATCTCCTAAGCTGCAATTGCAATTGCAACTAGCGACTCTGCAAGGTGAGGGATTGCGAGTGAGCGACGCAACATTAGATATTACAGGGCAATATCAACAAGCCGACTTAGAATATGACCTGGATGCAGAAGTAGCTAATGTTAGCCTTGATGGCCAAGTTATCAAGGGCATTCAAGTACAGTCTCAGGGCTCACAACATCACCAACAAAACTATATTCGTGCTGGATTAGCTCAAGGGCAAGCGCAGTTGGCGTTTCAGTCTGAACTGCAACAGCAGCAATTGAGCTTGGCAATTACCGAGTTGGAATTGCGCGGCGACGAGTATCAGGTCGCACTGGAGCAAAGTACCGAGTTGGACATTGATCTGGCCCAGCAGAGCGTGCGCACTAAGCCCTTTTGTTTAAAGGGCAATGCCATGCACTTATGCATAGAGCCCAGTGATATCAGCGCCAAGCAGGGATACGTCAATGCTAAGCTTGACTACTTTCACTTACAGTCTCTTACCACTTTGCTCGGACCCAACCTGGGTATAGAGGGGCAAGCGCAAGGACATGCGCAGTTGGTATGGCAAGATAACCAAGCAATGCAGATTGATGCTGAGTTCCATACCCAGCAATTACAAGGGTTGTATAGAAACCAAGGGCAGTTGCAGCGATTGCCTGTGGAAACCTTAATGATAAAGCTAAGCAGTGATGCAAAAAATGCCAATGCTAAGCTAAGCATAGACTCCTCAGTGGTTGGCAGTATTGACGCTGATTTAGCCGTAGAGGATATCACTCAAGCGCAACAACTCTCTGGAGAGGTGCACCTAACAGATACCGACATCAGTAAATTCGCTCACTTTGTGCCTGATGTGAGGAAGTTAGCGGGCAAGTTAAGTGCTAATCTAACTCTCAGCGGCACGTTAGCGCAGCCCTACCTTAATGGTGAGCTCAAGGCGCATGAATTGGCAATTGAAGGGGACGCACTGCCGGTAGCACTTGCTAACTCTCGTCTCGAAGCTGAACTCGATGGTGAGAGTATGACCTTGGAGGGGGAATTGCTCACCCCTGATGGTGGCAAGCTTGCTATTGACGGCTCAGGTGTGTGGCTCAGTGATAATCCGGCACTTACCATTTCGCTCTCGGGCGAGCGCTTTATGGTGGTACCGCAGCAAGGGGTCAATGTCGCGATTTCTCCGGATTTAACCATAGATATTAGCGCCCAAAGTGTGCAAGTTGATGGTCGTGTTGATGTTCCTTACGGACGTATCAAAATCAAAGAGTTGCCTAAAGGAGCGGTACAGGTCAGTGATGATGAAATCATTGTGGATGCACCACAAAAGCAGCAAAGTGCGCCATTCGCTTATCAAGTGCAGTTAGATGTGGGCGTACATGACGATGTGTATATAGACTCGTTTGGCCTAAAGTCCTACATCATGGGCGACTTGAAACTAACCGCGAGTAATGAAAGTCCGCCATTGGCAAGTGGCGAGTTAAAACTGGTGGATGGTAAATACCGTGCATTTGGCCAAGATTTAGTGATCCGTACAGGGCAAATTGGGTTCAGTGGTGCGCTTGATAAACCTTACTTAAATGTGCGCGCGATCCGTAATCCAGACACCACCGCCAACGGTGTGATAGCGGGTATCGAGTTAATCGGAAATGTTGAACAGCCGAAATTAAACGTGTTCTCGGAGCCGGCCATGGATCGTTCACAAGCGCTTTCTTACGTGCTTAACGGTCAGCCTCTTGGGGATGGTGATACGAACACCGATGCCATGCTAACGCAGATTCTTCTAGCCCAAGGTCTCAATCGCAGTGAGGGATTTGTATCGCGAGTAGGGGAAACATTTGGCCTCAGCGATATAACCTTAAATTCAAAAGGCAGTGGTGATGATACTAAGGTTGAAATTGCTGGCTATATCGCGCCGGGGATCCAAGTAAAATACAGTGTTGGTGTATTCGAGTCTATCAGTGAAGTGGCTGTGCGCTACCAAATACTGCAAAAACTATATATAGAGGTAACCAGCGGGCTTTATGATACCTTAGATATATTGTATCGGTTTGATGTGGACTAACGCGTGTTTAAATGCTGGCTATGGGCATTGTCTTTATTACTGGTGATATGCGAGTGTGGTGCGCAGCAGTCGGTGACGATGCGTGTCGCACAGGCCGATCATCCTTATATGCAGGCGTTATTTACTAAACTAGCTGAGCGCATTGAGTGTTTGCACCAAAAGCAGGTCACATACCAGTATGTTGACCATCTGCCATCACAGCAACGAGCGATTCAACTGTTGGGGGATGAGCACGGTATTGATTTATTCTGGGGTGTGACTTCGCAGCAGCGAGAGCAACAAGGGTGGGCGATTTTAATCCCGATAGCCAAAGGCTTACTGGGTTATCGCATTGCGCTAGTGCGCTCTGATAATCCCGATATCCTGGCGCAAAAAAAGTATATAAGCGATTTTTCATCATTACGAGTGGGTCTAAGTGAAGATTGGCCGGATGCCAACGTGTTCAGCCGTAACGGTTTCACGGTGGATGCATTTTCTAAATCATCGTCTCATTACGATATGCTGAGAAAAGGCCGCTTCGACTTTCTGCCTGAGGAGCTCACAGCATTTGACCCCCAATCACTGCCTGAGGGGCTTGTATACGACAAACACAATGTCTTTTATTACCCGTCGGTGGTGTACTTGTTTGTTGCAAAAGGAGATAAACAGCGCCACCAATTGCTGAGCTCGGCGCTGCGAAGCTTATTTTCAGATGGCACCATAGAGCGCTTACTGCACACCCATTTAGTCCCTAATATTGATGCGGCGGGACTGGCAACACGCAATTATATTCGCTTGACCAATCCGTTATTACCCGCCTCAGCACCGTTACATATTTCCCATTATTGGTATAATAATAAACAAGGAACTCGCCAATGATCACACGCCTACTAATAGTTGTGAGCCTAGTTTTAAGCGCGACTACCAGTGCAGACGACAATCCCTCTCCTACAATCATTATTGATAACGCCGATGCCAGCGAATGGCGAGCCGTTACTGATGAAAACTTAATGATGATTACCTTAGCGACAGGGATAGTGTATCTGGAGGTAAATCCAGAGCTGGCGCCGGCGCATGTTGAGCGCTTGCGCTCACTAGCTGGCCAAGGCTTCTATCGTGGGCTAAGTATGTATCGTTTTGTCGAAGGCTTTGTTGCCCAAGGCGGCGCTGGAGACAAAGACACGGATGTGCCGGCGCTGAAAAACGAGTTTGTCAGTCACAGCGAAACAACGCGGCCGTTAGATATCGTCATCAATGAAGATGATGGTTACAGCGCGCGCAGTGGCTTTATTAATGGCTTTGCCGTCGGCCAAAATAAGCAGGGCACACAAACGTGGCAAATTCATTGTCCTGGCGCATTAGGTATGGCGCGGGGCAATGGAGTCGACAGCGCAACCAGTGAATTTTTTGTAGTGCTTGGTCAGGCACCGCGTTACTTGGATAAGAACATTAGCGTATTTGGTCGCGTACTTGCGGGCATGGCCCATATACAGCAGCTGCAGCGCTCGCCAAAGCCGGGACAGCCTTTTAACCCGATTGTTGATATCCAATTTGCCGATCAACTGCCTGCTAAGCAGCGCCCGGTAATTAAAGTAATGCGCACCGACTCACACAGCTTTGCAGCGCTCGTTGCAGCGCGTAAAAATCGCCCCGAGGCGTGGTTTGTGACCACGCCTGATTATATTGATACCTGCGCCATGAATGTACCGACGATTATTGGCGGTTAATGCGCACGTCAAATAAGGTTTTATCGCTGTGCGTGGCGCGGTAAGGGTTAATATCCAGGCCGCCACGGCGAGTGTAGCGGGCATAGACCTCTAGGGACTGCATGGGCGCACAGGCCATAATATCGGTAAAAATGCGCTCCACACACTGCTCGTGAAACTCGTTGTGGCTGCGAAATGAAATCAGGTAACGCAGCAGCGACTCATGACAAAGAGCGGGGCCTTGGTAGCGTATAACCACGCTCGCCCAATCGGGTTGTGAGGTGATCAAGCAATTAGACTTCAATAAGTGACTATGCAGGGTTTGTTCAACTTGCTGCGCATCCTCGGCTAGGCGCAGTAAGCTTGGTGTCAGCTCATAGGTATCGACGGTGATATCGAGCTCATCGATGCACTGACCTGGTAATGCGGTGGCTGCGAAGTGCTGATAATCCTCAGGGCCATACAGTGTTACTTGCACGTCACTTTGGGTCGCCGCACTTAAGTCTTTGGCCATGGTTTGCTGCACTGCTTGCATGCTTTCAAAACGGCTTTGATTGAAGCTATTTAAGTACAACTTAAACGATTTAGACTCAATAATATCCGGGCTTTGACAAGGGAAGGTAAAGGTGGCCACCGCGACCTGTGGTTTGCCTTTAGGGTTAAGCCACGATAACTCGTAACCGGTCCAAATATCCTCCCCTTTAAAGGGCAGGGCACGCTCATCTATTTGCAAATCATCACGATTAAGCTTGCGTGCTATGGGATAAAGTAGGGATGGATCGTAGCTGTCTTTATACTCAGTTGCCTTGCCGAGTAGGCTGGCTTTTAACTCTGGGGCGTTGCTGTAATCTGTCATGCTGTGCTATTTGGCGTTACAATATGGCGTAATTATACCTAAATTATTTGAGGCATGCATGAGCGTAAGCACAGAACTTCGGCGCTGTTTACAGGCACACATTAGCAACGAGCAACAACAGTATGGCCGTAACCCGCTGGCGTTTTTCGACCCGGACTCGCCAAGCCCTGCAGCCATTGCCGGCACTGAACAACAGCAGCAAGTTCAATGGCAAATTCATGAGCGTACCCCCAGTGCTGACTTAAATGAATTGGCAGCAGCCCTGGAAGTGCCTTTCCCACAACAACTGAGCGAATTATTTGGCAGCTACTACAGTGGTAATCTGCCGGCGAGCATCGACGGTCATGGCGTGGAGCTCCTTTTACCTTGGAACGAGGACGACTTTGTACGCTTACAGCAAAATATAACCGGTCATGTATTAATGAAACGCCGGTTAAAGCAGCAAGACACCGTGTTTATTGGGCTGACTGAGCAGGATGATTTGTTGCTGAGCGTGCGATTGAACGATGGTGCAGTCTGCTTAGAATATGTCGGTAAAGAACCGCACCATGTTTTGGCGGATGATATCAGCTCGTTGTTACAGCAATTAGACGTGCTGTAAACACTATTGGTGATCCCAGGAAATATTAGATACCAACTGACATTGTTCACAGCGAAAGTCGAACAATCCAAACCATGGCTCTGCTAGATGCCAATGACCATCGCAGCTTGGGCAGCGACGTTGTTGCTCGGCTGTCAGGCTCTCGCCACCGACACGGTACAAGTAATAGTAGACTGGCTTTTTGGTTAGATAACGGATCCGCTTTGCCAAGTCCAAGCCGCGACGAGTCAGGTCGCTATCAAAGGCGCTGATCTCATGCAGCGCCGCAAATTCGCAGCGTGTTGCACCATTAATTTGGATTTGATCGCATGCCTGCCAGTCTTCTTGCCATTTTATCAGTGTCTTGTAATCGCCGTTGGCGATAGCAGGAATGTGATACAGCGGCACCGGTAAAAAATCATCACCACAATACAACGGGCTGCACGTATGCAAATAGGTGGTGTAAAGAATGTAACTGCTCGGTGCAGCGCAGTTATCTGCACTATTGGCGTGAATATCTTGCCCTATAACCTTGACCTTGGGCGCTAACAACCCGGCATCGTTTAGTTTATCGAGCGCAAACTTCACAAACGGACTGTGGTTGAGCGGGTGCAATGAGTCCTCTTCTGGGCACATTACCCGAGTCACGAAGAAGCCTTCTTTCAATACGGTTGGAAATTCATCGCCGATGATTTGGCCATTGGCTCGAAGCGCCACCACCGTCTGATTTATCGCCTGTTCGGCAGCGCTGAGTTGGGTATCTTGGTAACAGTCAAAAGTGAGGTCTACAACAAACATTCGCTATTTTGAGTTCTCGAGCAAAGCGAGTAGTTTATCAAGTTTTTCCTCAATGCGATCAAGTTGTGTCGACTTTTGTTCATTATTCGGCAATTGTGGCTCTATGACCATATTTTTGAATGCCTCGGGGTTATTTTTATATTGGCTTACAGCGGCAATAATCATTGGCATCGGCACGGGCTCTTTGAGCATCGCTTTGGTCATTGCTACGGTAGGTGTTTTGTTTTGTGCTAATAAGGCTTTGATGGCGTCAAAAACCACAGGGTTCATACAAATGGATTCCTTCTTTTTAATCGCTGAACAGTATAAAGCAAAGGGCCGCAAGAGCCCTAATTTTGAATGTTCAATATTAACGAAGAAAGTATGAACCACACCTGTCTTGGGCGAGCTTTATCGCTGTATTAATGCCTTAGCTGGGCGTCTAACTCGTCAATTAATTCGCACCAATCCGCATCTTGTTCCAAAGATTCTGTAATAAAGTGGCGCTGCGCCTGTGACCAAAACGGCGCATCAGCGAGTTTGAGCTCAGGGCTTAATTTGTGGTCAGTCACAAATTGTTCAATTTGCTCATCGCTGCTGGGCAGGCCGAGCTGTTGAAAAAGGGTCGTCATCGTATGTTTTGAGGTATCCATATAATGTTTCCATTGTGCTCATAAAAGGCTATGGTTAACTATAGAACAACAACGATAACAAGGAAATACCATGCTCGGCGACTATAAAGTTAGGTATCTTACTCCGGAAGATTTGAATGTGGCTGCGAGCCTGATTTATCAGGCTTATCATGACGACCCGCTAATGCGAGAAATATTCAGCGCCGAGAGCAGTAAAACCCAAGAGTATGAAAAAAAGTTACGCGCGCTCATCCGTGAAGAGCTACACAGTTTTTGGCAGGCCAAGCAACCATTAGTTGGCTTGTATGTTGATGATGCTCTGCGTGCCATTGCTTGTGTATTTCAATCTGACGCCAGCATGCAGGCGGATCGCTATTGGCACTGGCGACTGAAACTGATGCTCAGTGCTGGTTATTTGACGACTCAGCAGCTCATTGAAAAGGAAAAGACCATTCGCAACGCCTTAAAAACGATGGGGCGCTACTTATTTTTAGCCTTTATTGCGGTGGATCCCCACTATCAACGCCAAGGTTATGGTCACTACCTCCTTAAAGGCCTTGATAATCTTGTTGAGGAAGATAACGAAACGCAAGGACTTGCTGTGTTTGTTACGCAGTCTCAGCATCAAACTTTCTTTGCTAACCACGGTTTTGAGACCATGCAAACATTGCAATTTAGCAAAGTCAGTGGAGAGTTGTTATTCAAAAAAAGCCCACATTGCGTTTAATGGAAATTTCAATGTGAGAGATTTCTCACATTGGTGTGGGTTTAACGATGAATATGTACCTACCTTTAGCTCTATAACAAGTTTAACCTATTGATTTATATAGGCTGCTTCATTGTTTCTACATTATTGCAATAAAACTTTTTGCAAAGCACTTGCTGCATCTTTTTGGCTTTTCTCTAAACTTATCATTGTCAGGACGACAACAGTGCAGGATGCACTTGGCTAAGGAACGGATGTAGGCCAACCACGCAAAGTAATGCAGGAATAGTAATGGAATAGACGGTAACGGACGCCGTTAAAGGACAGGAGCACAGGACGTGCAGGGAAGGCGGGATGCCTAGGAATGGCCAAGGAGGCAAGAGGAACACTTCAGGATGAAGCAAGGAACAAAGCACAGGGTGTGCATCGGTTAGATAGGGTAATCGAGCAAGGAAAGCAAAAGGGACGACCTTAAGGTCAGCGGTGATGGATACCGCGCAAGGATGATGCAGATTAGGGCGTGACTTACAGTCACGCCTTAGTTTTTTTTAGATTCTGTGCGGTGGGATATCGGCCTTACGTAAACGTTCATTCTCCATCCACAACTCTCCCTCGTACAAGGTTTCGCCGTCACTGGAAAACTCAAACATAAAGCGGCTGCGGATCCCAAGCTTACCATTACTTAAAATCGCTAAACGCCACTGTTTGCAAGCAACACTAACAAATTGCACGCCTAATTGTTCAGCTTGACGCTGAGCATGTAACCGCGCAGTTTCTGCCACTTTACGGCGATACCAAAACAACGCTATCACGCCACCACACAGCAGCAGAATCCATAAGGTTTTCACGACGAAAATAACCCACCAATTGCACGAGAAAGCGCATCAGAACGCTGCTCAGACCGTAATATAGCTAATACATGAGGGCGCAACATTGGGATTGCAACTAAGTCGGCAAAAATACTGGCGAACAATGGCTGCTCAGTGTCTATTCTACAGCAGTGCTCTAAGAACTGTGCTAAGGTTTGCGGTGCTTCTAAATAAGCCCAAAGTCGCCCAGCGATGACCTGGCATATGTCAGCATCCTGGCCGTAATCACTGTTCATTACCTGCCCCAGCGCTTGTTCAACCAGCCCCACTGCGCGTGCACTGCTGATGGCGCGAAGCGCATCAATAAGTAGCGCTTTATCCTGATGTTGAATCGCTTGATTGATACTTGTGAGTAGGGTTTGCGCTGCTTCAGTACCTAGCTCACTATTTTCTAGCTGGGCAGCGAGAGGTTGGCGTACTTGTGCAGGTAACTGCGACCATGCTTGGCACAGCAGGGCTTCATTATCTTGATGGTCAATGCGCGCAGCAAAATCGGCAAGGCCTTGCACAGCGACGCTTTGCCAGTCTTGCCAGCCCAACTTACCACTAAAATATAGCTGTGCATGCTCATAGTACTGAGATGCGCTTTGCCGTAACTCTACTTTGATACGGGCATTGAAAGCGGCACGCTTATTGGCATTGGGAGTAAATACATAAGGGTTATTATCGAGTTTGCTTTGCTCACCCTCAGCCCCGGTTAACGATGTGCCAATGGCTTCTAGCACCATATTGGCAAAATGGTCACGACTCGCTGCTACCAGCTTACTTTGCTCATCCAACGGCATTTTCAAAAACCACACATAAGGCTCACTCGATGCTTTTG
This sequence comes from Pseudoalteromonas ruthenica, assembly GCF_008808095.1. Classification (NCBI taxonomy): domain Bacteria; kingdom Pseudomonadati; phylum Pseudomonadota; class Gammaproteobacteria; order Alteromonadales; family Pseudoalteromonadaceae; genus Pseudoalteromonas; species Pseudoalteromonas ruthenica. Next base: position 675,868 of record NZ_CP023396.1, read on the forward strand.
GGTCCCAAAACTGAATCGCCAGTAGCGCATGCTGTGCCAGTGGATATGGATAAGGAATAGTTGTCGACTCAATATCAGCAAAGGTTGCTTTATCTATTTTTTGCACCCGACGACCAATGTCAAATACACGCCATGTGGTGCCGGCGGCATCTAATAATTGTGCCAGTGTGGCGATGTTGTCGCTCATACGCGGCTCCTGGAAAATAAAATTCCGCAAATTATAGGCATATTGCGTCATCAACCCAAGAGAAATGCTAATATAGCGTTTTTGAAGTTACCGCAATAACCGTGTTATGTCGTATTCCATCACTCAATTGCTCACGCAGTTGCAAGGTGAATTAGCTAATGCAGGCTTATGGCAAGATAAGCCCGTTGCTGAGCATTTATTGCAATCCAGCCAACCTTTTTGTGTTGATACCTTGAGGTTCGAACAATGGTTGCAGTTCGTCTTTATTCCCAAAATGCGTGCCCTAATACACGCAAGACATCCTCTGCCTTCGGCTATAGCCTTAACACCCATGGCTGAGGTCTATTGGTCAGGGCGGTATGCGCAATTGCACACAGTGCTTAAGCGCATAGATATTACTCTCGGAGGGGGAGAGTGAACGACTTAACAGATTCGGTAAATGTTGCACCAGTAAAGCCGCTCGATATTCTATATCGTGATGAGCACTACATCGCTATTAATAAACCGTCGGGACTACTGGTTCATCGCTCTTTTTTGGATAAGCATGAAACCCAATTTGCAATGCAAATGCTGCGCGATCAAATCGGTCAACATGTGTATCCACTGCATCGCTTAGACAGGCCCACATCCGGTGTATTATTGTTTGCGCTTAGCAGTGCCGCCGCCAATCGTGCAGGACAGCTGTTCAGTGAAGGAGGGATGCGCAAACGTTATCTTGCGTTAGTCAGAGGTTTTGCCCCTGAGCAGCAATGTATCGACAGGCCGCTAAAGGAAAAACTAGATAAAATTGCCGATAAATACGCGCAACAAGACAAGCCAGCACAATCAGCGCGCACTGATATACGTTGCTTGTTGCAAGTAAGCCTGCCTATCGCCTTAGGAAAGTTTCCCAGTGTTCGTTATTCGCTGGTGGAGTGTTGGCCTAAAACAGGGCGTAAGCATCAGATACGTCGCCATATGAAGGGCATTAACCACCCTTTGATTAACGATGTAAACCACGGTGATAATACGCAAAATCACTTTTTTGCCGAGCACTTCGAGGTTTCGCGGCTAATGCTGTTTGCAACCGATGTGTACTTTGGGCATCCTTACAGCGAAGAATTGATTCACATTAATGCACCACTAGGTGAACACGCACTCGCCGTTTTCGAGCGCCTCGGGTGGCCGGTGTGTGAGCAAGCTTATTATGCGAAGGAGTTTTAAATGGCCAAGATTAATATTTTTTACGGCAGTGTCTATGGCGGTGCGGAGCGTCTAGCCGACAGTGCCGAGGAGCAGCTACAAAAGCACGGCCATGAAGCCACAGTGATCGATAACCCGCAAGTGGAAGATGTTAGTAACAGCGAATATATATTAGTGATCACATCGACCACAGGGCAAGGGGATATTCCCGATAACCTCATGCCACTGTTCGCGGCTTTACAAAGCCAGTTTCCTTTATTAGGTGGCACCCCGTTTGCGGTCATTGCCATGGGGGATAGCAGTTATGGCGATACTTTTTGTGGTGCGGGTAAGCAAGTTGAAGAGCTGTTGATGGAGCTGCAAGGTAAGCCGCTGCTGCCACGCTTAGATATTGATGCCCTAGAGGACTTTGATCCCGAGCCGGTGGCGCAACCTTGGTTGGCTCAGTTTGCTGGTGCAATAACCAAGTAGCATGATGCCTTAAGACAAAAAAAGCGCTCTATATGAGCGCTTTTTTTAGCCGCGTTTTACAGCCACAATGAGTTTGAGCTTTTGCCCAGGGTAGAGGTATTTTTTACCGTTTAAGTTATTCCATTTGCGAATGTCGCCAACGCGCAGCCCGAATTGCTTAGCAATGCGTGATAATGAGTCACCACGACGAACCTTGTAGGTAATGGTGCGGTTGGTCGTTTGCGGTAATGCTTGGCCTGTGGATTGGCGAATTTTTAGTTTTTGCCCTAGCCGTAACATGGCGTTGTTACCCAGATTATTCCAGGCTTTTAGCTGTGCTACGGTGACGTTGTACTCACGGCTGAGATCCCACAGCGTATCGCCGGACTTTACGGTATGGCTGCGTGTTAGTGATGTCGTACCATTGACCGCTAAACGTACTTTTTCTGGTAAGTGCGAGGCCGCCTTGTCAGATAAAGGCACCATTAGCGTTTGCCCTGCGCGTATGGTGCTTGACTCCAATGCGTTTAAAGTGCGAATAGCGCCAACACTGGTATTAAACTTTTTAGCGATCACCGATAAGCTATCGCCCGCAGCCACTTCATACTGTTGCCAACGTAAGCGGTCTTGCAACTTCGCTGACGCTAATTGTTGTTTGAATGGCGTGATGCTATCAAGCGGCAATAGTAGGTGATGTGGCCCCTGTGGATCGGTGGCCCAGCGGTTGAATGCCGGGTTGAGGCGATATAATTCGGAAAGCGAAATACCTGCCATTTCTGCTGCTAAAGCTAAGTCAATCTGTGAGCCAACATCGACACGATCAATCACTTGGGCATTAACTATTTTGTTCCACTTAATGCCAAACTCATCATGGCGTTTAAGTAGGTCTGCCAGTGCCAATAGTTTTGGCACATAGGCGGTGGTTTCCCGTGGCAGATCAAGTGACCAGAAATCGGTAGGCAGGTGCTTACGACGGTTTTTCTTAATGGCTCGCATGACTCGCCCTTCACCGGAATTATAGGCAGCAATTGCGTTTAGCCAGTCGCCTTCAAGGGTTTTATGCAAATAAGAAAGATAATCCAACGCGGCGCGGGTTGATTCGGCAATATCGCGACGCCCGTCGTACCACCAGTTTTGTTTTAAGCCAAAGCGTTTGCCCGTTTGCGGCATAAATTGCCAGATGCCACTGGCACTGCGGTGAGAATAACCGTAAGGGTCGAAAGCACTCTCGACAATCGGCAGCAGCGCAATCTCCATCGGCATTTTACGCTTTTCGACTTCCTCAACAATGTAATATAAATAGGGCTCGGCACGTTTGGCAATGCGATCCATATAAGCTTGATGGCGCGCATAGTAATTACGCTCAGCAACCACAGGACGATTTTGCGGAACTTCTATTGAGAGCTGATAGCGGATCCGCTCCCAGACATCGTCAAATACAGGTGCTTCTTCTAGCTGTTCAACTACCTCATCGCCGCCTAGGGTGTCGATTGTTAGCGCATCGCTTATCTCTTGCGGGGACGCAGTATTGCTAGGGAGTTTAGTGATTGGAACATCCCTAGAGGTGGTTTGGCAACCACTTAAAAACGCAGATAACACCGCTGCGATGAGTATATGTTTATTCATGAACTGTTAATCTTTGGGCAAAACTGCGGCGCATACTAGCAAAAATTGATGAGATCCTACAAATTTTGCGCAATTGTACCGCAGTTAGAGACTCAGAAATTGTCCTTCCAAGCACGAAGACCTGCAAAGATTGCACTGGGTTCACCGCTGGTAGCCGGGCGATATGCCGTAGGGAGTGCTTGTGGCGATATTTTATCGGCACGAAGGAAAGGGTTGATGCGTTTTTCCTGGCCGATAGTGCTAGGGAGGGTCATCTGTTTTTGCTCTCGTAATGCATTGACTTTGTTTGTGTAGCGCTGCACCTCTGCATCCTCAGGTTGAGCTGCTGAGGCAAATGCCATGTTTGCCTGAGTATATTCGTGCGTGCAATACACCAAGGTCTCGTCGCTCAGGGTAAGGAAGGTTTGCATTGATTGCCACATTTGCTCTGGCGTGCCTTCGAATAGGCGGCCACATCCTCCACTGAACAATGTATCCCCACAAAAGACCAACTGCTCATTGATATAGCTGATATGATCAAGGGTATGCCCCGGGGTGGCACGCACTAAGAAATTGAGCCCAAATACGTCAATGCTATCGCCATCTGCGAGCGTGTGCTCGATGCCCGTAAATGGGCTATTCTGTGGTCCGTACACCGGCGCCTCTGGGTAGGCTTGTTTCAGTGCGGCGACACCTGTTGTGTGATCCCAATGGTGATGAGTAACTAGTATCCCCGCCAGCTGGTAGTCATGCTGTTCGAGGTAGCGCATTACGGGTTCAGCATCCCCTGGATCGACTACATAAACGTGAGGTTTGGTGGGGTGCACCAGGGCCCAAATATAATTATCATTAAAGGCGTTGATTGCGTCGACTTGCACCATAGCGAATAGCTCTATATCGTTAACTTATGCCCCTTAGTATAACGAGCTAAATCTGTGAAACCAGCACTAAGCTTTCAACAACATCCTGCGCCCTATACCTGGCAGCAGTTTCCTCATGGTGACTACTTACAAAATGACGTAGAACGTAAGATGCAGCCGTGGTTAGAGCGCATGTTCGGTTATCACCTGTTAAAAATAGGCGATCTGAGCGTACAGCTAGATACGTCCGCGAGCCCCATAAAGCATCAAGTTGGGGTGGCAGCGCGTTCACAACAAGCTGGCGTACTTGCCGAAGTAGATGAGCTCCCTTTCTATGAAGGCAGTGTGGATGCGTGTATTCTGAGCCTGTGTTTAGAATATAACAGCGACCCCCATCATATTTTGCGTGAGGCCCATCGCACACTGATCGCCGGTGGTTACATTGTTATTACCGGCTTTAATCCGTTTAGCTTTTGTGGCGCTGCTAGCTTGATCCCATTTAGCCGTCAAAAACTGCCTTGGAGCGGGCGCTTCTTTACTCCTTCCCGAGTCAAAGACTGGCTCGACCTATTGGGCTTTGAGCTGATAGCTGATGAGCGCTTTTTACATGCTTCATTGGCACGAGGCTCGCGTTTATCGCGCTTTGCCCGCTGGCGCAGTTTTTGCCGTCAATATTTAAAACCCATGGGCAGTGTGTATATGCTGGTGGCACGTAAGCGGGTGACACCCCTGACCCCCATTAAGCCTAAATGGCACGCACGGCCAAGTTTTAAACCTGCTATTAAAGGCGTTGAGGTGAGTCGGCGGCAACGACGCGCGCACCCTGAAGATTAAACGGCACAGCTTTATCCATTAACTTAGGCTTATTGAGGGTGGCATCACGTTGCTGACGCTGTGCGATAAACTGCGGTGCTGATTGTTGCAAATGCACGTTTTGTTCACGCTGACAGCCAGTGGTGCTGTGGTAGTCTAAAGCTCGCCCCTCAGGTTGATAGTCGTGACACACCCACACCTTAGTGTCACTGGGTAGAGATAACAACTTTTGGATTGAATGGTAGAGCTGTTCAGCACTGCCTTTAGGAAAGTCACAGCGAGCGCTCCCAGAATCGGGCATAAACAAGGTATCGCCAATAAACACATGGCCATCAACGTAAATGCTAATGCCATCTGGGGTGTGTCCAGGTGTTGCAAGGACCTTGAGCTCATAATCACCTAAGGGCAGGCGGTCGTCATCATTGACCAGCTTGTCAAATTGCTCACCATTGGTGGCACAGGATAACTGATATATCGGCTTAAGTGTTTGCTGTACATCGCTGATATATTGACTGACCACCGTTTGCCCACCACATTGCTCACCAACGTAGTTACATGCGCTGAAGTGGTCGGCGTGTACATGTGTTTCAATGAGCCATTTAAGTGTTAATTGATGGCGCTCAAGGTAGCGGATAATGATATCAGCACTGGCAAAACTCAGTGTGTCTGTTGCCGCATCGTAATCAGCGACCGCATCAATCAACGCTGCATGTCGCGTGGTTGGACAAAACAGCACATAACTTAACGTGTGACTAGGAGAATGATAAAAAGGCACCACGGTGAGAGACATAGTTAATCCGTTTTAGGTATATGATATAACCAAAACTTATATTATATGTCTGCGTCTGTAAAGAGGGACAAGGTGGGTGCCTCAACACCGTCAATCTGTTGGTTGATAGCCGGTGTCTGCTAACAACGGTGCGCTGGTTGCAGCGGTGCGTGCGAGCTCATCGACAATGTCATTTTCTTTATGTCCGCTGTGGCCTTTAACCCAGCGCCAATCGATGGTGTGGCGTTGGCAAGCCTCGTCAAGGCGCTGCCATAAATCAACATTTTTAACCGGTTGCTTGCTGGCGGTACGCCAGCCGCGTTTTTTCCAATTCGCTAACCAGCTTTCTATGCCTTGTTTTACATATTGGCTGTCGGTAGTAAGGACAATGTCACAGGGGCGGGTGAGCGATTCCAAAGCGACAATTGCAGCGAGTAATTCCATGCGGTTATTGGTCGTGGTTTGATACCCCTGACTTAGCGTTTTTTCGTGCTTTCCGTAACGCATAAGAACACCGTATCCCCCAGGACCAGGATTCCCCAAACACGAGCCATCGGTATAAATTTCTACGCTTTTTTGCACGCTTTACCTTGTTATTATGTACAATGAACGAAGCAGCAAAGATAGCAAATATGAGCGTAAACTGATATGGCGCAAAGACAAATAGTGCTTGATACCGAAACTACAGGCATTAGCCCGAAAGAGGGGCACCGCATTATTGAGATTGGTTGTGTGGAGTTGATCAACCGCCGACTAACCGGTAACAATTTTCATGTTTACATTAATCCCCAGCGCGACATCGAAGACGAGGCCATCGACGTGCACGGGATCACCAACGAGTTTTTGCAAGATAAACCGCTATACCACCAAATAGCCGACGAGTTTCTTGACTATATCCGTGGTGCAGAACTCGTTATTCACAATGCCCCGTTCGATGTGGGCTTTATGGACCACGAATTTGCCATGCTGAATCGAGGCTACCCTAATACTGAGCAGGTGTGCCAAGTACTCGACACTTTAACCATGGCCCGGGAAATGCATCCCGGACAAAAGAATAACCTCGATGCGCTTTGCCGCCGTTATGATATTGATAATGCAAAGCGAACGTTGCACGGCGCATTGCTGGATTCTGAGATTCTTGCTGACGTCTACTTAGCGATGACCGGCGGTCAGAAGAAACTTAATTTGGCGCAACATAATGAACAGCAAAACCAAGGCGACGATGGTGACATCATTCGTTTAAACCCAGATAGACCTGCCTTAACGGTGCTGCGTGCTGACGAACAAGAGTTGGCGGCACATGAGCAGCGTCTAGACTTGGTAGAGAAAGAGGGCGGTCATTGTTTGTGGCGCACTCAGTAGAGATAAAAGGTGAAAAGGGTGGTGATGGCAAAATTAATTTTCATCAGTATGGTGCTGCTACTTGGTGTCGGTGTCAGTGCGCCAGCACTGGGCGATGAGCAGGAAAAGCTGACCGTATTGGCCGAGGGCAATGAAATCCCGCTGTTGGATAACCGCTTTCGGATTGACCACGATGTTGACAAGATTACGCTGCTCTTTTTTCGCCGCCAAGGCTCACCCGCCGTTGTGTTGGTGCGCCCAGATGGCAGTAAAATTTATGCCACCCACTCACTCAATGACGACAACCTACAGTGGCATGACGAACTCGGCTATGACTTAATCGTGCTCAACAAACCGATGCCAGGGCCATGGCAAGTGGTTGGGCAAATCTTGCCGGACAGCCGTATTATGGTTATCGGCGATATCTCTCTTCAAGTTGATGAACTTCCCCCTCTGCTTTTTCGTGGCGAAATTATTAAGCTGACGGGGAAGGTGTTAAATGATGGTGAGCAGGTGAAAATTGGCCGCTTCCGTGATGTCATTAACATGCAAGTTGATTTCGTTAGTACTAATAATAATGAATACAGTAACTTTGGTGCCCGCACAGAGCATGTTGCCAACTTTAAAGATGATGGCCGAGGTTTTGATGAGCGCCCGGGTGATGCGATTTTCACGGGGGAGTTTCGTCTTGATTTTGCCGCCGGGCAGTGGCGGCCAGAGATAGCCCTGACCACGCCCATCATCCAACGTAAAGTGGTGCAAGAGCCAGTGGTGGTCAAAGAGCCGCCGCTCACCTATGAGCTTCATGAGGGAGCCAAAGGCGAAAGCCACGAGTTACACATTACCCTCGATGAGCAGCTACTCGATCCGCAATCGGTGTTGCTCCAAGGAAAGATCTTTTATCCCAATAACGATGAACAAGCCTTTTCATTGCCAGCTGAGCAAGATAACACGCGCGTGATCACCATTAGCAATTACGAATGGGGGCGTTATTCGCTGCAAATAGAGCTATACGGCACGAACAGTAATGGCCGTGAGTTTATGGCGGCCCTGCCTGATTATGAATTTGCCATTGCTCGGCCCATAGAAAAGGTCGAAGAAATAGCGCCCCCGGTGAGCCAAGGGCCTACCGAATTGGCAGAGCAAAGTGATCAGCCAAGTGCGATGAGTAATGCGTTATTCTACAGCTTAGTGGTGTTGGGGAATGTGTTTATTTTGCTCGCTGGATGGGCAGCCATTCGCGTGTTGGTGCAAAAAAAGCCACTTTTAGGCAATATTAATTTATTGTTCTGGAAGAAAAAAAGTGCCCAAAGTGATGAGCAAGAAACAAACAGCTCTGAAGCTAACTCAGATAAAAATGGCTCAAAAAGTGATAAATCAGGTGAAATTTTAAACCTTTCGATGTCAGATGACTAAAAAAGCCCTAAAAATTCAAAAAAACTATTGACTCACCAAGGGGTGATTCGTATCATTCACGCCGCTGTCAGGGCAGAGCTTCTGGCAGTTTGGATATCGCGGAGTGGTAGTTCAGTTGGTTAGAATACCGGCCTGTCACGCCGGGGGTCGCGGGTTCGAGTCCCGTCCACTCCGCCAGTTATCCAGTGTTTGCTTACTCGTTGGAGTGGTAGTTCAGTTGGTTAGAATACCGGCCTGTCACGCCGGGGGTCGCGGGTTCGAGTCCCGTCCACTCCGCCAGTTAAGTAAACAGCCTTATTCCGTCGCGGAGTGGTAGTTCAGTTGGTTAGAATACCGGCCTGTCACGCCGGGGGTCGCGGGTTCGAGTCCCGTCCACTCCGCCATTCGGAATAGAAAAAATATAAATCTCTGCGGAGTGGTAGTTCAGTTGGTTAGAATACCGGCCTGTCACGCCGGGGGTCGCGGGTTCGAGTCCCGTCCACTCCGCCATCTTTATATTTTTTAGTACATTGCTTTATTCAGCGCTTGTTGCGGAGTGGTAGTTCAGTTGGTTAGAATACCGGCCTGTCACGCCGGGGGTCGCGGGTTCGAGTCCCGTCCACTCCGCCAATGTCTGAATAAACCCTATGTACACACATCGTCACTGCGGAGTGGTAGTTCAGTTGGTTAGAATACCGGCCTGTCACGCCGGGGGTCGCGGGTTCGAGTCCCGTCCACTCCGCCATTTAGACGATGCACTCATACCACTGCGGAGTGGTAGTTCAGTTGGTTAGAATACCGGCCTGTCACGCCGGGGGTCGCGGGTTCGAGTCCCGTCCACTCCGCCACTGAGTGTGCTCACTCAGTATTTCCAGATACATTCTTGTTATTCCTTTATCTATTCCCTTTTAATACCCGCTGTGGGTGCTGCTTCTATTTACCTGTAATTAGCCTAGATAGGCGGGTGCTGTGTTTTCTAGCTATAAGGGCGCTTGCAAAGAACGACGCTACATATGTAGGCGGTGCGTGAAGGCAGTTAACAGGGAGAGTGTGTGGCCAGCATGCACTGGCCACAGCAGTATTATTGACCTCTTAAATATTTATCAAGAAAAGACAGGTACGCATTGGCCGCTGTAATGCGGTTTTCACGCTTACTAAAGCCGTGGCCCTCGTCGGGGAAGAGTACATACTCAACTGGCACCCCGTTGGCTTTCACTGCGGCAACGAGCTCATCGCTTTCAACCTGTAGAACTCGGGGATCATTGGCTCCTTGTACCACTAATAACGGTTTTTTGATGTTATCTGCGTGGAACAACGGTGAAATACGACGATGACGCTCTTCATCGGTGGCCGGATCGCCCATCTCATCGTAGAGTGCCTTTTTGTAGCTCTCCCACCAAGGTGGAATGGATTTTAGTGTCCGCACCCAGTTAGTGACACCAAAGATATTAATACCCACTTCAAATTCGTCGGGGGCGAAGGCGAGTGCTGCCGCCGTAATATAGCCACCGTAACTGCCGCCGATAATGCCAATCTTATCGTTATCGACCCAATCCAGTGTTTGTAAGTGCTTTTTGCCGTAGATAATATCTTGTAAGTCTTCTTCACCGTGCTTTTTGTCATCGAGGTGAAAGAAGGTTTTGCCATAGCCGGCACTGCCACGGTTATTCACTGCAAAAACCGCGTAACCTTGGTTCACTAAGAACTGTCGCATAGCATTATAACCCGTGCGGCTTTGGCCACCTGGGCCACCGTGCACCCAGACTAAAGCAGGAACTTTATTCGTGGCTGAAGCCTGCTTAGGCTTGTACAAAATGCCGGGAATGGTGAGTCCATCAAAGCTTTTAAAGCGGACCACTTCGCTGCTCACGAGGTTTTCTTCAGCAATGTTTGCACTCAGGGTGTTGGTGAGACGCTGCGCTTGGTCGCTGCCAATGCGCCATACATATAGATTGCGTGGGCTGGTATCTGAGCTTAAATAAAATGACATGATTTGTTCATCATCACTAAATTCGACGCCACTGAGCGTGCCCTTAGGCAGTGTCGATGGCAATGCCAGCTCTTGGTTTGTCTTGGTGTCTAAAATCGTTACCTGGGTGCTGGCATCGGCATTGACGGCGCTGACGCGGTACCGCCCAGACTTTGAGTACTCCATAAAGCTGACATCCCAGTCGGCGTCCAAAGCAAGTTCATGCTCTTGTGTAGCCAAGTTATAGCGCCACATTTGGCGAAACTCGCCTTTGGCATTCGTAGTGTAATACAGTGATTGCCCATCAACACTGAAACTCCAAGCGCTATACTTGGCTGGTTGCTCGTGAGCGCTGAGAAGCTTAGGGCCTTCACCTGATGCAGTATCCAGTAGATAAAAATCACTATCACGGTTATCGTGGTGCTTAGTTAGCGCAATATATCGGCCATCTGGGCTGATGGCACTGACATCGAGCCCTGTTTCGTTGGTATAAACACGCTGAGACTCATAACTGTTGCTATCGAATTTGTATAAGTCCATAAACTTGGCGTCACGCTGGTTGCTCAGCACATAAAAATGTTGCCCGTCTTGGCTAAAGCCTGCAAATGCCGCGCGGGTCTCTTCGCCGGGCGTTAAGTCGGTGATCTCGCCTTGCTGATCGCGAACAAACACGTGCGTGCGCTCGTTACCACCGCTATCTCGGCTAAACAGAATTCGGTCGTCCTTGGGGAAAAATGCCAGTGCATAAGTGCTGTCTTTGGCGTCGGTCAGCTGTGTGCGAGCGCCGGTTTTAATGTCGACCTCATAGAGGTTAAACACCCCATTCTCATCACTGCTCAGTAGCAGTTTATCACCACTATGGTTGATGCTATTGCCCCTTAAACTCACGGTATCGTAGAAGGTCTCGGCGCTGTAAGTTTGGAACTGGCTTTGCGTTTGTACACTTTGTAGCTCGTTAGAAGAGCTCTGCTGGCATCCAGCTAGAGAGAGCGCGATGGCGCCTGCTAGGGCGCTGGCAATAAAATGCTTCGCTATCATAAATATATATCCTGTTAGTTTTTTAGGTATTGTTATTTTCGCTTTTAGTGTTCGGGTTCACGCTGGGAAAAGCAAGGCTAGGGAGGGGCTTTTTTAGGTGCAAATTGTTAGCAAATTTTGCAACAGCCATAAAAAAGCCAGCATATGCTGGCTTGGTGTCGTGGAAAAGTGCAATTGTGCACAAATTATTAAGCAGCAGACGCCTTTTTGTTTGGTCGTCTGCGCGCCGCTTTACCCGCGAGTAGGTCGGCGGGATCAAAGTCATCAACGTTGATCACATTCAAACGTTGCTGCTCGACATCGCGCAATTGATGGGCTTCTTGCTCACTGAGCACGCCTTCATCAAGGCCCATTTGTGCAACCTTATCAAGCTGAGTGAAAGGCAGCTTTTTGCCCGTCGCGCGGCATACCTTATCGAACAGCGGCTCCACAGCAAGAATGTTGCGTAGTGTCTGCTCTTGTTTACCGAGTAGGCTGTGTGGGCCATCGGTTAAGAAGATATGCTGTGACAAGCGCTCACGAGTCTCGTTAGGCGTTTGCAGTAGCTGGGCAATAACATGCTCTTGCTTATCGGTTGGCTTGCGCACTGGGCGGCCCCAAGGGAACAAAATAACCTTAAGCACACCGCGCAAAAACACTGAGGGCATGTTATTGATTAAATCAGCCAGCGCACGCTGACAGCGATACAAGTATTCCTGACAGGCCCATTTAACTAATGGCAAATCTTCTTTGCGGCGGCCTTCGTCGTTGTAGCGTTTCAAAGTCGCTGAGACTAAGTACAGGTAACTTAGCATGTCACCAAGGCGTGCAGAGATGCGCTCTTTGCGTTTTAGTGAGCCACCAAACACCGCCATACAAATATCAGACATCAGCGCCAAAGAGGCACTGAAACGCGCCGCATCGCGATAAAACTCTGTGGTTTCATCTTTATAAGGCACGCTGGTAAAACGCGCTCCGGTTAATGCTAGCCACTTCGTACGTACCAAGTTAGAAATGGTGTAGCCGATATGGCCCATTAGAGCATTGTCGAATACATCCAAAGCTTCATTGCTGTCTTCGATGCTACAGGCATTCAGCTCGGTTAACACAAACGGGTGACAGCGAATCGCGCCTTGACCGTAAATAATCATGTTACGAGTGAGGATGTTGGCGCCTTCTACGGTGATCGCAATAGGGGCACCTTGATAACCTCGGCCAAGGTAGTTATTTGGCCCTAGGCAAATGCCCTTACCGCCATGAACATCCATAGCATGCATGGTGGACTCACGCATTTGCTCGGTCAGGTGATATTTCAAAATGGCTGAAATGACAGATGGCTTTTCACCTAAATCAACCGCGCCGGTAGACATACTGACCGCCGCATCACTGGCATAGGCGTAACCGCCCAGTTTCGCCATAGCTTCTTCAACACCTTCCATTTTGCCAATGGGTAGGCGGAATTGGCGGCGAATACGGCTGTAAGCACCGGTGGCAACAGCAAGCGATTTAATGCCGCCCGTTGAATTTGAGGGTAGGGTAATAGCACGACCAACCGACAAACACTCAACCAGCATACGCCAGCCTTGACCAGCCATTTTTGGACCACCAATGATGTAGTCTAGTGGCACGAAAACGTCTTCGCCTTGGGTTGGGCCATTTTGGAACGGCACATTCAAAGGGAAGTGGCGACGGCCAATTTTTACGCCTTCCATATCGGTTGGAATAAGCGCACAGGTAATGCCGAGCTCTTCTTCATCGCCCAGCAAGCCGTCTGGATCACGTAGCTTAAAAGCAAGACCAAGCACTGTCGCAACCGGTGCCAGTGTGATGTAGCGCTTGTTCCAAGTTAAGCGAATACCAGTCACTTCTTCGCCGTTAAATTCACCCTTACAGACCACACCAAAATCAGGAATGGCACTGGCATCAGAACCCGCTTCGGGAGAGGTCAGTGCGAAGCATGGGATCTCATCACCTTTAGCCAAACGAGGGAGGTAATGGTCTTTTTGCTCTTTGGTACCATAGTGCTGGAGCAGCTCGCCTGGGCCTAATGAGTTAGGGACACCGACAATTGACGATAACAAGGTCGACTTACTGGTGAGCTTTTGCAGCACACATGATTGGGCGTAAGCTGAGAACTCTAAACCACCAAATTCTTTTTTGATGATCATGGCGAAGAACTTATTGTCCTTCAGATATTGCCAAACCTCTTCCGGTAAATCGGTAAGCTCGTGGGTTGCTTCCCAATCGCTAAACATACCGCACACTTCTTCCACGGGTCCATCAAGGAAAGCCTGCTCTTCAGCGCTCAGCTTTGGAATGGGGTACTGGTGTAGTTTATTCCAGTTAGGACGACCACAAAAAAGATCCGCTTCCCACCATGTAGTACCAGCATCAATGGCTGACTTTTCGGTATCTGACATCGTCGGGGTGACTTTTTTGAAAGCCGCAAAAAGAGGTTTTACGAGGTATTGCTGTCGAACTGTCGTTACAGACAGAGGCACGGCAATAACTAAAAAGATAAGCCAGCTAATGATACCAAAACCACCGGCAATGGTGCCGACAATCATTGTTGCAACGGCAAGACCGAGGCAGGTATTAAAACTGGCGCGATGGTAACTGGCGTAAGACAGCACCACAATAAGCGCAAGTATAAAAAAAGAAGTGTCATAATCTGATTCCTTGTTAGAGGTCTGACCACTAGCAGCTAGATTAGCGTTACTCAATTAGGGTTGCAAGCCCTCTTGGACTAATTATAGGGTGCTTGCACCTTTTATCACTGATAAATTTTGCAGTGTTTCAAATAGCGCTAAATATTTACAGTGTATACGTCATGTGTTTCTTACCTTTGCTTATTTTCATACATACGTTTATCTGCTAAATGAATTGTTGCTTCGACATTTGAGCCTTCAGAGCTGTCAGCAAAACCAATACTGGTAGGTATAGTTATATTGTGGCCATCCCATACTATGGGTTCGGCTTCGATAGCGTGTTCTATTTTATTCACTACATCAGGGATTTCACTTTTCAGTGTCACTCGAGTCAACAGAATTAAAAACTCGTCTCCTCCATAACGAATGGCAATATCGGACGAACGAATGCAATTTTTGATGCGCCAAGCGACCTCTTTTAAAATAGCGTCTCCGCACGCATGCCCATAGCTATCATTAGCTTCTTTAAATTTGTCTAAATCAATACAGACTACGGCATAACTAGGAGGTAATTGAGTTGAGTCAAGCTGGGCTGAATATTCATGAAGGAATCTACGGTTTGGAAGGTTGGTTAGTGGGTCGTGTAGCGCTGCGCTTCGTGCCTTCATATAGTTTATAAGTAGCAGAAGTAATATTACGAAAACCAAAGTGGATATAATGGCACCCGAAACGACTGCCACATAAAACATAGAATTAAAAGCACCAGCTGGTTTAGCATATACCTGTAATTGCCAACTATTATGTGGAATGGAAATTTCGAGTACGGAAGCGGGAGTTGATGCTTTTAAGTGAGCGTGACCAAATGAAAAAAGTTCCGATTGGTTGGGGCTTGAAACGAGTATGAATGTATCCTGTAAGTGAGCTATCTTACTATCCATTAACAGCCTTTGATGATCCAATACGATACTTAACACTCCCCAGTACCGATTGTTATCAGGATAGTCTAGGTAAATAGGGAAGTGCACTAATATGCCTTGGCCGCCTTGGACCAAATTCACAGGTTCAGTGATATGGATAAACCCGTCTTCTTTAGCGGCTAGGACACCAGCATACTGCTTTGGTTTTGTCCTGTAGTCTAAGCCAATTGCCTTATTGTTAGCCTCTAACGGAAACACTCGAGTAACCACATCGTTAGGCGCTAAAGCGAGATTTCGCACGTAAAATGTTTTTTTCAAAACGTTTGTGGCGACCGGACCCCAATTCTCTAATGCTTTATCAGGGTCAGAAGATACAATATTGGCTAGCCGGTCAATTGCATGGAGTTCTTTGTAGAGCTTCGACTCGATTGTGGCCTTAATGAGCATGACCTTATTTCTCAACTCATTTTGAGTCGCTTGTTCACCCTTATCGTAAAATACCATTGAAACGTGATACACAATGAAAGCTGCAGTGGCTATATAAGCGACTGCTGCGGTGACTAGCAAGAGTGTGCTTTTATTGGATATCATTTAATCGCGCTTGGACTTCAAACTAATTTAATTACAATAAGTGTAGTAGGGTACAATGACAATAAAAAGTGTCGCTCAAACATTGACTTACTTAAATGGTGAGTAATTGTGGCTTAGAGAAGTGATATTCTTTTTCGTTTGCACTAGCGCTTATATCAAGAGTACCTTTGGAGCTAGCGGAAACAAATTTAATTTAGCTAATAAGCTATCGAATAACGAGTACTTTTGGTTCATTCATAACAGTGAACGATAGCTTTTTTGATTAGGTTTTATTTTATATGTTTGTTTTTATTTAGGAATTTATTGATGTGTGAGTTGCTTGGCATGTCTGCCAACGTACCAACAGATATTTGTTTTAGTTTTACCGGCTTGTTAGAGCGTGGCGGAAATACGGGCCCGCACAAAGATGGTTGGGGGATCACGTTTTATGAGGGTAAAGGGTGTCGCTCATTTAAAGACCCATTGCCGAGTAGCGAGTCGGAAATAGCCAAACTGGTGCGCGCGTATCCCATAAAAAGTAAGTCGGTGATCAGTCATATTCGTCAAGCGAATCGTGGACGAACTTGCTTGGAGAACACCCATCCGTTTACTCGCGAGTTATGGGGTAAGGAGATAACCTACGCGCACAATGGTCAGCTCTCAGACTACAGTGATTTAAAGCCCTCTTACTATCGTCCTGTCGGTAATACCGACAGTGAGCTGGCGTTTTGCTGGTTGCTCGACAAAATTCGTGAAAAGTACCCCACAAAACCCAGCAATATGGCGAGTGTTTTTCGTTACGCAGCCAAACTGGCGCACCAACTAAGAGAAAAAGGCGTATTTAATATGCTGCTAACCGATGGTGTGTTTGTACTGGCGTATTGTACTAACAATTTGCACTGGATCACTCGCCGCGCACCTTTTGGTAAAGCCACGCTAATCGATGCTGATATGGTGGTTAACTTTCAACAGGAAACCACTCCTGATGACATAGTGACGGTCATCGCAACGCGGCCATTAACCAATGATGAGCGTTGGCAAAAAATGCAACCTGGCGAGTTCGTCTTGTTTAAGTTGGGCGAGAAAATTTAACAACGTACTTGTTTAAATAATGTGAACAAATAAAAAGCCATCTATACTCGGTGCACGCGTTGCCCTAACTTTTGGGCCTAAAAGATTAAAACCAGCGAGTAGAGTAGGATGGCTTTACCTTATATTCATTACCCTTCAAACCCCATCGCCAAACCGCCGTGTGGCATGAAAGATGCGCGCATGTTCGGCTTTTTCTTAGTAGGCTGTGAGCAAAAAATGCAGCACTTTGTTGATACCACGTTGAATTCAATCGACTCCTCACCTTACTTTTTTAAAGTACTGGGCTCATCGCCGTTACTAAGCTTTACTGATATCACCCGCATCGCTTCGTTGCAGGCGCCCTTTAGTGAATATGGCTGGATGCAAGAGACTGATATCATCATCTGGTTGCCTGTCGTCAAACAAGAAAAGGGTGATGACCGCGCTTTGCATCTATATTGGTTTCCTGCCTTTATTTGTGTAAATAACATAAATGCTTTAATTAATGGCCGCGAGATTTGGGGTTATAACAAATATTTATGTCGCTACAGCATGCCCGAGAATAAGCGGGCAAACAGTGACTTTTCGCTGCAACTAGAAACCTTTCAACCTTACCACCCAAACACGCAAATGGCCTGGCATGAGCTCTTACGGGTTCGTAGAGTGGATGATAATGATAATTGGCTAAGCGAAGCGTATGAGACGACTAAAGAAATAGCCGAGTTATTGTCGCAAGGAGCGCAAGGGGCGCACCTGAGCAAAGAGCTCATCAAACAGTTGTTAGGCGGGGTTACACACCCTTATTTAGACCAAATTTTGTTTAAACAATGCCCGGATGGAATGGCCCAAAACAGTCTTTACAGCGCCGTGCTGCACTCGCCCTCAACCATCAATGCTATTCATGAGGTGGGGTTATTAGAAGGGGAGTATGAGGTTGATATTCGCCATCTTGATGCGTTTCCACTGCAGCAACTCTTTGGTATCGCTACAGGTAAGCAATGGGCGCGGCTGCCTTATTACGTCAATATGGACTTTGAGCAGGCTGGGGCAAGGGTAATTGTGGAGCAAGGTTATGTCTGAGCAGCAAAAAATCGCGATTCTTGGTGGTGGCGTCAGTGCTATGACCGCTGCTGTGTATTTAACGGAAAAAGCCAATTGGCAACAACAGTTTGATATAACCGTGTATCAGCAAGGCTGGCGTTTGGGTGGCAAAGGCGCCAGTGGTCGCAACGCAAATATGGGCCAACGTATTGAGGAGCATGGCTTACATGTTTGGTTTGGCGCCTATGTAAATTCGTTCCGCACCATAGAGCGAGTTTATCAAGCACTGGATAGACCTGCGACTCACCCTATGGCAACGTGGCAACAGGCATTTAAACCTCATGATGTTATCGCCTTACAAGAGCATATTAACGGCCAATGGCAGCCTTGGGCCATTGAATTTCCACGAATCGAGGGGAACCCTAGTGCGGGCACTTTGGATTTACACTTTTGGCAAATTGCTCGGCTTTTGGTCGCCTGGCTAAAGAAGTTTGTCGACGATATAGAGCATGAGCTGGC
This sequence comes from Pseudoalteromonas ruthenica, assembly GCF_008808095.1. Classification (NCBI taxonomy): domain Bacteria; kingdom Pseudomonadati; phylum Pseudomonadota; class Gammaproteobacteria; order Alteromonadales; family Pseudoalteromonadaceae; genus Pseudoalteromonas; species Pseudoalteromonas ruthenica. The sequence continues at coordinate 694,222 of NZ_CP023396.1, forward strand.
ACATAAACCTGTACTCACCACTCGGAAGCGGCGTGATCAGCATCTTTTAGCCAGCATTATGGAGCAAGTGCAAAGTACCTTCAGCAGTATCACTCTGGAGGTAAGTCAGTTTTACACCGAGCTACGTCAAGATGCGCAGCAGGTTATTTCTAACCCTAGGTTATTATTAGAGCAGCTTAGTGCTTTACTCAATTTGCGTGTTAACGACGAAAGTTTTAGTCACAAGTCGGATCGTTTGGGAACTTGGTATATTGTCCGTAAGCTTAAGCGCTGGCTGCGTGAAGAAGTTCGTGAGTTACTCGATGACAATGCGAAGCTGCGTCAAGCCTATATTTGTGCCGATTTAGCGATTGCCATGTTGGTTGGTTTAATACGCGACAAAATTCATGAGCGTGGCTTTGCCAGTATTAATGACCGTGATTTACGCCAGTGGCTTAGCGATAATGGTGCAGACCCGCACTTTAGCGTTGATAGCGCTCCAGTAAGAGGGTTTTACGACTTAGTGTTTGGCTACCAAGATGGCGATTTTAGCAAACCGAATGTGGAGGCGGGGGTCGCAGCCTTGGCTATCCTACGAATTCTGCTGTGTTACCGTGGCGGCGTAATGTGGAAGATGCAAGCGGGAATGGGCGATGTTATTTTTGCGCCCATCTACGAGCTATTAAAGCAGCGCGGCGTGAAATTTGCCTTTTTTCATCAGGTGCAGCAATTGTATCCCGACAGTAGCGGGCGCTTTGTGCAAAAGATTGAGCTGTGCAAGCAAGTTGATCTTAAGCACCCAGATTATCATCCTTTAGTGGATATCCACGGCTTACCTTGCTGGCCAAGTGAGCCGTTATATACACAAATTAACGCAGACCAAGCGCAACTATTAAAGACCCACAACATAAACCTTGAGTCACATTGGAGTGACTGGGAGGCGGTGTATGAGCATCATTTTTCTGCACCGCTTGAACGTATTACCCTAGAGCGCGCAGTGGACTTTGATCATGTGATATGTGGTGTATCAGTGGCAAGCATGGAGCATATAGCGCCAGCGCTTTTAGCAACAGACACTCAGCTAGCGACGAGTGTTAAGGAGCTTGGCACCGTGGCTACCCAAGCAATGCAGCTGTGGCTAAATAAAGACGATCGGCAGCTAGGTTGGCAAGCATCGACAAAACCGCCTATCCTCAGCGCGTTTTCCAAGCCCTTCGATACCTGGGCCGCGATGGCACACCTACTACCTTGGGAACAGTGGCCAGAGGATAATCAACCAGTTAATGTCGCGTATTTTTGCAGCGCCTATACGTGCGCTGATTTCCCTCCCGCGAGCGACACGGGCTTTGCGCAGCAGCAATTGCAAAACGTGAAAAACAATTGCCTCAACAAACTTAAGCACAGCATGCATTATTTGTGGCCAGAAGCTGGCGATAGTGAAGGCTTCCAATGGCATACTTTGTATGCTCCTGCGAGCGCACAGGGTGAGCAACGTTTTGATTATCAGTATTGGCGCGTAAACCTCGACCCCAGCGAGCGTTATGTGTTGTCATTAACTGGCACGAGTCAGTACCGTTTGCATACGCAAGAAACCGACTTTAGCAACCTCTACATTACTGGAGATTGGATTAGCACCGGCGTTAATGCCGGTTGTGTAGAGGCGGCGGTGATGGCTGGCATGCAAACAGCACGGGCGCTATCCGGCGTGCCAACCCATATTAGTGGTGAGCGCGGCTTTTTACCTTGGTAACACGCTACTGTTATGACGAGGTTTCTTCTATACTAAGATCAATAATTAAATTAATGCGTTATAAAAAAATGACTTGGCAACTTAAGCGGACTCTGCTGTGTATACCTTTTGCTTGTACGACGGTCGCACAGGCTCAACAAACTTCAGCTGATGAGCAGATGGAAGTGATCGAAGTGTACGCGCAAAAACGGGCTCAGCAAGCCAGTGAAGTCGGTGTATCGATTACCTATATCGGCGAGCAACAGCTCACGGATGCGGCTATCAAAGATACCACCGAGTTGGGACGGTTCTCGGCAAATGTGAAAATATCGCAAAATGCCGCCGAAGGTACACCGCCGGCCATTAATATTCGTGGTGTTGGGCTGATTGATTACAATACCGCTAATACTTCCCCGGTCGGTTTGTATGTTGATGGGGTAAACAGCGGCTCTGCCAGCCATCAAATTGCTAACCTATACGATATACAGCAAGTGGAGGTTCTGAAAGGGCCACAAGGTACGCTTTTTGGCCGTAACACCACCGGGGGCGCAATTTTAGTGCGCACTGCACGCCCTGAGTTCGATAACTACGGCTACGTCAAAGGCGCTATTGGCAGTGATGATTGGCGTCAAGCGCAGCTGGTGGGGAATATGCAGCTGTCCGAACAGCAAGCTTTGAGAGTAGCGTTAAATCACCAGAAATATGATTACACCAGTTACAACCTAGCCCAAGCCTACCCCGAAGCCGGCCTTGAGCAAAATGACGCCCGGGTTAGTTATTTAGGGCAGTGGCAACAGCTCAATTGGTTCACTAAAGTTGAGTACAGTCGCTGGCAGGGACTGATACAGCCTGTCGGAAACATTGGAATTATATCTCCCAGCGATGGCTCACCTTGTACATTGGCTCAAATTAACCAAGGTGAGTGTGTTGACGCATTTGGTTTTAATGATGGCAGCGATGACTTCTGGGCGGTGAAGGTAAACAACAACAATGCTCATGAAACTACCCGTTGGGGACTCACTAATGAGTTAGGTTGGCAAGTGAACACTCACTGGCAAGCGCTCTGGTTACTGGGAGTGAGCGACCTTGAGCGCGACCATGGTTTTAATTGCGATGGCTCGCTCGCACGGTTGTGCGAAGGAAACCTCGGGTTGCAGACACGCAGCTTGAGCAACGAACTAAGACTGCAAGGACACTATCAGCAGCATCATATTACCTTGGGTGCATATCAGTTATCCGAGCAAATAGAGCAGTTAAATAACAATGATTTGCTGCGTGACTTTCGCGGCATCTTAGACCCGAGCCTGACGGCTAATTTTTTATACGATAACGAGATAGACACTCGCTCTTGGGCACTGTTTGCTCATGCTCAATGGCAGTTATCGCCGCGTTGGGCATTGATAACTGGGGTACGCTACAGCGATGAAACTGTCGAGTATGATTCTCTCTCCACACTCAATGTGCCGATTGCCGCAGACCCTCAAGGCGGCATCACCATTGATTACTACCAAGTCAGTGGACAGCAAGATGATGACGGCGTTTCTACGGAGCTGGCGCTGCACTACACTGATAGCCGTGATAACCTTTATTATTATCGTTATTCAGACGGCCATAAGAGCGGTGGCTACAATGGCGGTTTCTTATCTACGCCAGAGCAGGCGCAACAGGCTAACTACGGACCAGAGCAGCTTAGCGCCCATGAGATAGGGTTTAAAACGCCATTAATGCGCTCAGGCTTTGGTTTTGATGGGGCTATTTTTTATTATCAGTACGACGACCAACAAGTCTTCATGAATCAAGCTTCAGCTAACCCACAGCAACCGCCTTTGCAATTGTTGGAAAATGTCGCTAGTTCGCGTATTAGCGGAGCGGAGTTGACAATGTATTATCGCCCTAAAGGGCCCTGGCGTGCACACTTAGCACTTGGTTATATCCCTAATGCAGAGTTTGAGCAATATACAGATCCCCTAGGCAACACCTTGACGGACCATAGGTTGCCATTTACCTCTAAGTGGAATATCAATGGCGCACTGGCTTACTCGTGGGCATGGACCAACGTCGATATGAGGGCGGGGGTGTCATTTGATTTCCAATCAGATTATTATTTTGATCAAAACGAAAACCCTATTGCGTCTCAAGGCGATTATACACTGTGGGATGCGCATATTGTGGCCGATTACCAGCAATGGCAAGCAAGGTTATGGGCAAAAAATGTGTTTGATACACACTACAGCCATTTAAAGTTCGATCTCAGCGAGTTTTTAGGAATGTATGAAGACTTCAAGGGCGAAGGCAGGCGTGTAGGTTTGGATGTAACCTTCCATTTTTAAGATAGATCCTTGAGGTTGTTGTGACGAGGCACTTAATACAGGTATTGATGGGGTTACTGTTGCTGATAAGTGCCCAGACACATTCGGCGAGTTTGCAGCACGTGGTGGTAACACAGAATTCCATGGATTTTGACGCGCCACCCCATTACTACCGCATCAGCGAAACAGCTCAATTACCGACATCAAAAAAACAGTTACTTAGCTGGCTGGAACAGCAGCCTAAAGTAGAGCGTCCGCAGTTATTTGGTGGGCGTTACGTCAGCGTCTACAAGGTCACGAATCAGTCTTCGCAGCAGCAGTGGGTGTATGCCCCCTACAATAGCGTGGTATCTGTCATTAATACGCAGGTATTTACGCAATCAGGAAGCACGCTTTATCAAAGCGGTGAGCGCGGTCAGTATGAGTTTGCTTTTCACTATGGGAAAACACTCACCCTGCCGTTAGATGAGTCGGTAATTATCGTGACCGAGTTTCATAGCGCGGCATTTTATACCCCGCCAAAAATAAAGCTATCTACGCCGGGTGATTATCAGCAGCAAGCGATTTGGGAAAACCTCATCATGATGCTGTGTTTCAGTGTGGGTATTGTGCTGGGGCTCTACAACTTATTGATTTACCTAGGCTCGAAAGACAAAACTCATCTTTACTATGCATTTTTTACTGCTGCCTGGGTGTTTGCATGGAGTCACTTCTTTCATATTCCGAGCCAGCTTTTTGCCATCGACTTGACCGCTCTGCACTGGTTTGGCTTTATTCTAACACCTTTGGCTAACACCCTATTTTACATCCACCTGCTCAAGCTTAATGAGACCCACCCACGATTTGCCCGAGGAGCGTTAATCTTCTCATGGGTGTCGTTAATTGGTTTGCCAATAAGTGTAATCTCCCCCGGAGCTGGGTTTATTTGGGCCACATTCGCGACCGCGATAGCGCTGTGTTTAGGGCTTTACATTGGTATTAGACGAATAATGCAAGGCTACAAACCAGCCCGTTATTTTGTGTTGGCTTACATGTGTATGGCGCTACCAAATATGGTGGGCAACTTAACTAACCTTGGGCTATTGCCTTCGGTCAATATTAATTTGTATCACCTTGGTTTAATCGGTACAGCGTTGGATGCGTTGTTACTCGCTTTTGCCGTGGCCGACAAGTTTAGACTGATTAATGATGCCAATGTTGAATTAACTAAAAATCTTGAAGCAAAAGTGCAAGAGCGTACGGGTGAGTTGCAGGCGTTAACGGTTGAGCTACGGGATGCCAGCGAAGCAAAAACTCGCTTTTTGGCGAACATGAGCCATGAGATCCGCACTCCTATGACATCTATCATTGGTTACGCTGAAGGGCTGTTATTAGGGGATGTAAAAGCGAATGAGCAAAGCCAAGCGACCCATGTGATTGCACAAAACGCCCGCCATGTGCTTGGGTTACTCAATGATATTCTCGACATGTCGAAAATAGAAGCCAACCGTCTTGAGGTCGAAAGCGCGAAAACGCACTTATTTAGCGCCATAGGCCAAGTGGAGTCTATTCTTGGTAAGCAAATTCGCGATAAAGGTTTGGGATTTTCGTTGCATTACCACTTTCCATTGCCGGACTATATCTACACTGACGCCACTCGGTTGCGACAAATATTGTTAAATTTAACCGCCAACGCCTTAAAATTTACCAGTGTTGGCAGCATTAATATTGATGTTGCAGCAAAGGATGAGCGCCTTATTATCACCGTAAAAGACACCGGTATTGGCATGAGCGAGCAAGAACAGTTTCAGCTATTTGAAGCCTTCTATCAGGCGGACTCTTCCACTTCACGTAAATACGGTGGCACTGGGTTGGGCCTAAATATATCAAAGAGCTTGGCGCGCAAACTCGGTGGCGACATTGACGTGCAGAGTATTCAGGGGCAGGGCACCGCTTTTACTGTCGATTTGGCGCTTAAAACAACCGAGCAAACGCAGTGGTTAGAGAGCTACAGCAAAGCGCTCAATGCGGATGAGCATAGTGAGGATTGTATCGCTCAAAGTGAGCTGCATGGTCATGTACTGTTGGCAGAGGACAACCGTGATAATGCCAAATTGCTGCAGCGTATATTGGAGCGCATGGGATTGCAGGTGACTTGGGTCGAAAACGGGCAGTTAGCTGTCACTCAGGCGTTGGAAAGAGACTTCGACCTAGTGTTGATGGATATCCAAATGCCCATTATGGATGGCGAGCAAGCACTGTCGTTTTTGCAAGCGACGGGGTGCACTACGCCGGTGATAGCACTCACGGCGAATACCATGAGCCATGAAATTGAGCGATATTTAAAGCTTGGATTTGCGGATCACCTTGGCAAACCCATCGACAGAGAGCAGTTTGCTAAAAAGATTGCCCACTATCTCGCACTGCCGGAGCAATTTGTTGATATTGATTTACCTGAGTCGGATATGCAGGCTCTTCGCGATGACTATGTATCAGGATTGGCTGAGCAGCGGGTGCAGCTAGAAAACCAATCCAGATATGGGGACTTGATCGGGCTTGGTAAGTCGGTTCATGCCCTTAAAGGAAGCGCTGCAATGTTTGGTTTCGAGCAGCTTCAAGCGTTAGCGGAGCAAGCGGATAAGATATTAAAAAGTGAGCACCCAGAACAGGCTATGGGATTAATTGATGGCCTCATCGCAGAGCTAGCTAAGCTTGAGCACGATGCGCTTAAGCGCGACCCGAACTTATGTTAATGGGTCGCTTTTTCAAGGTAAAGCATGCGAGGACAGGTGACGCGGTTTAGATTAGACGACTCAGTCTGATTGTAATCGCCTTTGCATATCTTGGCGCACAATTTCCAGTGCCGCGAGCGCGGTACTTGGTTCAATGTCGTTTTGTTCCAACAGCATGATTAGGTCTACGGCTAATTTTACTTCTTCTGGTGCGTTATCGAGATTGTTCTCGGGTTTGGGCATGACTTCCTCGCTTTGCGATTAGGCTTAAGGCTACTTTTATGGCGGCCTCAACCTTCTCCTGCATTTGCTCAGCTTCAGCTGTGGATAGGTAAAATGCCATGTCAACATCAAAGCGAATATAGCGGGGTGGAAGTTGATTGAGCACCGTACAACATAGGTCCGCTAGTGTATCGCTGTCATACATATGCTGCAATTGTTGGCGATCGATTTCCTCTAATACCAACTTTTCGTAATAATTGTGGACGTCGTCATGTAGTTTCATAACTCACTGTTTTCCCGTAACTATACCATCTTAATTAGCATAGCTCAGGTTACCTAACTGTCCAATATAAAGCACTGATGAAATTGCTTTAAAAGTTGCCAATGCACTTTGACAAGCTGCTCTACATTGCGTTGATATCCGCCGCCAAGCATAGTGCAAATTGGGATTTGATGGTGTTTTGCATGAGTAAGCACCTGAGCATCACGAGCGCCGACACCGTCCAAGCTTAGGCTCAGGGTTCCTAACTCGTCATCGCTGTGTACATCGGCCCCGGCATTATAGAAAATAATATCCGGGCGATGCAGACGCTGCGTTAACTTTAGCGCTTGTGTGAGTGTCTCCAAGTAAACACGGTCGTTGCAATGCAAAGGCAGAGCAAAGTCGTAGTCTGAGCTTTGCTTGATTCGTGGAAAGTTGCGCTCACCATGCAATGACAAGGTTGTAATGGCGTCGTCACTTCCAGCGATGGCGGCGCTGCCATCACCTTGGTGAACATCTAAATCAATAATAAGGGCGTTATCAATGAGCCCCACTTGATACAAATATCGAGCTGCGGTGATAGCATCATTAAAAATACAAAAGCCACTGCCATAGTTGCCAAAGGCATGGTGGTAACCGCCCGCTAAATTCATCGCGGCCCCGTCTTTAAGTGCCGCTTGGGCTGCGCCCAAAGTGTTGCCAACTGATTGTAGGGTGCGCTCTACCAATGCGTCGCTGTGGCAAAAGCCGATGCGTTTTTGCGCTTTATCCGCCAACGTGCCAGTGATGAACTGATGAACGTAGTCAGCATCATGAGCAAGCTCTAACGTGCTCACCGAGATAGGTTCGGCGCAACTAATAGTAAAACCTGATTTGAGTTCTGGGTGTGCGCACAGCATGTCGAAGAGTTGTTGATATTTACTGATTGGAAAACGATGGTGAGCAGGTAGGTCGAGCTGAGAGTAGATAGGGTGATAAAATAATTTCATCGTATCGCTTGTTTCTCTGCTAATTGTATTTTTTCTTCACAGGCGCTAATGGCCTTACGACAGCGTCCTAAGCGTGCGTGCAGCGCTAAGACTTCCTGATTTAACTTAGCAACGGTGGTGGCATCAGCGCCATGCATCTGTTGTTTGCGGTCGTCAATCATTTGCCCCAAGCGACGTTCAAATTCGTGATTTTTAGCCAGCTCTTGATAAAGCTCATTGGTTGGCTGAATAATTTTTTTCACCGCTTTTTGGTACTTTTTTGCCCTCGCCGTAGGTGTATTTTCTTTCGCCCACACAGAGGTTGCTTTAAGCACTTTGACGATGGCTTCTATTTGCTCGGTAATATGCGTGAGAGCGAAACCATATTGATGACGACCTTGATGCTCAAGGCTTCTCGTGAGTCTTTCAAGTTGCGTTTGCACTTCATCAACGTAATCAACGAGCAGCATACTTTTGCTATTAAACACACTGCGATCGAACAATGCATGTTTGGATTGCATAAAACGATTTTTAGCAAACCAATTGGCTTTATCAAATTGTTCAGCATCATTGCGCAGACGCTCCAGTTGTTGCTGTAATCGCGCTAATGCATGGCCAGAGCTCATTACAAATAAGCCTCATAGACGAGTTTCAGTGCTAACACAATAACAACGGTGTTAAATACCGGGCGGATCATTTTTGAGCCGAAGCGAATAGCTGAATGAGCCCCCAGCCAGGCCCCTAACATCAAGAATAACCCCATGGTGGCGCCGAGTAAGAAGTTAACATGACCGAGTGCTACAAAGGTGATCAGTGAAATAAAGTTACTGACAAAATTCATCGAGCGGGCTAAACCGCAATTGATCAACAGGCTCATTTTATAAAGGAGGCTATTTGACGCGGTCCAGAATGTGCCCGTGCCCGGGCCAGCCATGCCATCGAAAAAGCCTAAGGCTAAGCCTTGTAGCCACTGTTTTATGCGTATAGCGCCAGAGAGCAGCGGTAAATCGTTACTTTGCTGTGGACTGAGCTTGCCAAATAAGGAGTAGATAGCGACGGCGATGATCACCACAGGAATGAGTTTGTTGAGAAACTCGGTGCTCATACTATCGACCAATAAGGTGCCTAGGGTAGCGCCGATAGCGGTGGCCAGAATTGACGCAGCCCAGAACTTAGGGTCGAACAAACGTTTACGGTAATAGGTGACACTGGCTGTCAGTGAGCCAAAACTGGCCGCTAACTTGTTAGTCCCCAGAGTTAAATGCGGGGGTAATCCGGCAGTAAGTAGGGCAGGTACGGTTAACATACCGCCGCCGCCGGCGATAGCATCTATAAAGCCTGCAGCAAGGGCTACGGCGCATAAAATGGCCCAAGTCGATGGGTCGAGAGCTAGTTCAAACATCTAATAATCTATTTTTCGTTTAAAGGGCGGCAAGGTATCGAGCATGGCTTTACCATAACGCTTGGTGATTAAGCGGCGGTCGAAAATGGTAATCACACCACTGTCTCTTTCTTTGCGCAGCAGTCTACCACAGCTTTGTACTAATTTCTTGGCGGCGTCCGGTACGGTAATGGATAAAAACGGGTTGCCCCCTTTTTGCTCTACAAACTCTGCTTGCGCTTCTTCAATCGGTGAGGTGGGCACCGCAAACGGGATTTTTGTGATCACTAGATTAGTCAGGTAATCGCCCGGCAAATCGAGGCCTTCAGACAAACTTTGGGTGCCAAACAGCACACTGCCTTGGGCATCATCAATACGGCGCTTATGGCGTCGGATCAATGTATCCCGAGATAGCTCGCCTTGCATTAAAATGTCCCACCCTTGTTTACGCAAACGCTCGGCGACATGGTGCATTTGCCAATAAGAAGCAAACAACACCAGATTGGCTTTGGATTTATCTAGGGTATTGGGCAGTGCTTTGGCAAGGTAATCGCTAAACGCTTTGTCGGTTGGCTCACACTCGGTTTTGGGAATATGCAGCTGCGCTTGATTGGGGTAATCAAACGGTGAGGGCACCTTGATAAACTTAACTCCTTGCTCTGAGCGTAGCCCGCTTTCATGGGCAAAATGTTCAAAGGAGCCCAAGGCGCTGAGCGTGGCCGAACACAATACCGCTCCTGCACACTCGCGCCATAATTTATCTTTGAGGTAAAACCCCACTTCAATAGGGCAGTCACTCAGGAGGTAGTCATGATGGTTTTTATACTCCATGCGCTTTATCCACCTGGCATGGGGAACGCTTTCGCTTTCTTTAGCATAACTTTGCCACAGCTTTTGTAGCGTTTCTAAACGGGCTATATATTGCCCACTTTCAGCTAAAATAGGGTCAGCAATAAACGGCTTTACATCGCCATCATTTACGTCGCTACTGAGCGCTTCGTGCATCTTGTTGAGGGTGCGTAGCGCCGTTTTACTGGCTTCACTGATATCTTTGGCTTGCACTGTGAGCTGTTGCGGCAGCACTCCGTGAGAGAAACGATAGGTGTCGTCTTCGGTGTATTGAAAGTCTGCACTATCAAGCATACTCAGCACGGCTTTCATGCCTCTGGCCACATCATCAAGGGCATCATTGAGTTTAAATTGGCTGCCTGATGCGCTGGCGCTAAAAATGGTTTGCGCCATTTTGCCGCTGAATTTGAATAGTTTCTCGAGCCAATCCTGAGTCCCTTTTAAGGTTGCTGCGGCAGATGAAAAGTCGCGAGTGATATGCGGTAAGTGGTGTGCTTCATCAATCACATAAATACAGTTTTCTGGCTCCGGCAAAATCACGCCACCGCCGAGTTCCAAATCGGCCAATAATAGGCTGTGGTTGGCCACTAACACATCCATTTGCGCTATTTTTTGCCGCGCAAGATGGAAAGGGCAGGTTTGGTGTGCTTTCATCTGCCGTTGGCAGGCATGCTTATCACAGGCAATAAGGTGCCATACGCGATCTGGGATCACGTCGGCCCATGAGTCTCGGTCACCTTGCCACTGTTTGTTTTGGTAAGCATCATGCAGCTGATGCAGACATTTTTGCTCCATGTCACTCAAAGGAGAGCTTAAAGTGGGCGTCAACGCGAGTTGCTCTTGTTCGCCATTGACGGCGTTATGGAGCTTATGGGCGCAGATATAGCGCCCCCGGCCTTTGACCAAATCATAACTAAAAGTAAGACCGCTGTGCTGGGCAAAAAAGGGTAACTCTTTATAGAGCAGCTGCTCTTGCAAGGCTACTGTAGCGGTTGCAATCACCAGCTTTTTATTACGTTTGAGTGCCAGTGGTAAGGCACCTAAGCAATATGCCAAAGATTTGCCGGTTCCGGTTCCGGCTTCGACCACGCAAATGCGCTGCTTTTTGTCGTATTCACCAGCGAGTGTTTTTGCTATTTCTGCGACCAAGTAGTTTTGGCTAGCACGAGGGCGATAATCGTCCATGCTTGAAGCTATCCGCTGATGAGCGTTTCGGATTGTTTTTTTCAGCGGATCGGATAGCATGGTGTATCAACTTATGTATATATTTACAGTGCGACCATTTTAGAGTGTGGCTGCATATGACTCAAGTGACAATTCACTTATGTTGTGATGCTTGGGCAAGACATAGAAAACAACGCGCTGTATTTACTCACTTCTATAGGTATTCGGTTGGCTCCAATAGCAGGGTTTATCCTTTCCGCGCAAACACGGCAACTGAGCGATGGTATCAGTCATGTCTTTTGGCTGGCCACAGACAACGGCCCAGTTAAAGCACAATCTGTCGCTGAGTCTGCGGTATTTTTCGTTGCCCAATCGCAGCAGCAGCGAGTGATAAAATTACTCCAAGCCGCTAACTTACCTTGTGATATACGCACAGTAACGCTGCACTCTTTTGCCGGTAAACCCATGGCAGGGTGTTATTTCACGCACTTGAATCAGTTTTATGCGGCGCGAGAACAGCTTAAAGAGCAAGGAATTACGTTATACGAGGATGATATCCGCGCGCACGAGCGCTTCTTAATGGAGCGATTTATTCGCGGCGGCGTTTGGGTAGACGGCACCTCCAGTGCTAATGGCTCCTTAGTCCAAGCGCGGTTTAAAAGCCATCCCCACTACCGGCCCACTTTGCGGGTTTTATCGCTGGATATTGAATGCAGTGGCGATGGGGTGCTTTACAGTGTTGGCTTGGTAAGTGAACGGTTTAAAAAGGTGCTGATGGTTGGGCGTAGCACCGAAGAGCGCTCGTGGCTTGAGTATGTTGAGGATGAGGCCGCTTTGCTCGTGCGGTTACAAGAGCACATACACCATATAGACCCTGATGTGATCGTTGGTTGGAATGTGGTCGACTTTGACTTTCAGCTGCTGTGCTATCGCGCTCAACAATTGGGTATTCGTCTTAATTTAGGACGCAATAACGAGGCGGTTGTGTGGCGCGGAGGAAAAGTCGCTAAGCTTATAGTTCCCGGGCGCGCTGTACTTGATGGCATTGATATGCTTAAAAACGCCACATATTACTACCCCAGCTTTGCCCTTGATAATGTTGCCCACGAAATCCTTGGCGAGCGAAAGCTTATCGAAAACAAAGACAAAGTTTCCGAGATTTCCCGGCTTTTCAACGAAGATAAACTGCAACTTGCTGAATATAACTTAAAAGACTGTGAGCTTGTATTAGCCATCTTTGCTCGTCTTGAATTGGTCGACTTTGCTATTGTGCGGACCCAGCTTACAGGGCTGCCATTAGAACGGCTAGGAGGGTCGGTGGCGGCGTTCACCAACCTTTATTTGCCATTGTTACATCGCAGTGGTTATGTGGCTCCTAATTTAGGCGATCATGGATTAACCTTCGACAGCCCAGGCGGTTATGTGATGGACTCGGTGCCCGGTCTTTATCAAAATGTTGCAGTTCTTGACTTTAAAAGCCTTTATCCGAGTATTATTCGTACCTTTTGTATCGATCCCATGGGCTTAATAGAGGGGCTCAATGCTCCTGATGACGCAATTGTTGGGTATCATGAGGCATTTTTTTCTCGCAGCAAACATCATCTTCCTGATTTGGTTGCCAGCCTCGCACAGGCCCGTCAAGAGGCCAAAAAGCGCCGCGACCCTCATCTTCAGCAGGCTATCAAAATTATCATGAGCAGCCTATACGGCGTGCTTGGCTCAAAAGGCTGTCGCTTTTATGACCCAAGACTAGCCAGCTCGATTACCCTGCGCGGGCACGATATTATGCAAACAACGCGACAGTGGCTGATTGAATATGGCGTAGATGTGATCTACGGCGATACCGACTCTACCTTTATCGCACTACCCGAAGAGCTTAGTGACGAACAAAGCCATACGTTAGCCAAAGAGTTAGTGACAAAAATTAACAACCGTTGGCGACAAACACTTGAACAAAGCTATGGAATACCTAGTTATTTGGAGCTTGAATACGAAAGCCTATATCGACCTTTTTTTATGCCCAAGGCAAGGCATAAAGACGTGGGAACGAAGAAACGTTACACCGGTTTATTGGTCCAGAAGCGCCGCGAGCTCGTTTTTAAAGGCATGGAGTCGGTGCGTAGCGATTGGACGCCACTGGCGAGAAAGTTTCAAGGTGAACTGTTTCAAGGATTATTCACTGGTGCAAATCTGCAACATATCATTGATAATTATGTTAACACTTTACAGAAAGGGGATAACGCTCAGCTCTTAACTTATGCCAAACGCTTAGGCAAAAACCCTGATGAATACACCAAAGCAACTCCCCCTCATGTGAAAGCTGCACGAAATAGTACTCAAAGTTACGCTAAAGGTGATTGGGTTGAGTACGTTATAACAGTTGATGGTCCTCGCTGCACCCCTAGCTGTAGGCCACTGGACTTGGCACATTACCTCGAAAAACAGCTAAAACCCATCATCGATGACATTGCTGATGTGTGCGATGTATCGCTTCACTGCCCCCTAGATAGTCAATTCACATTAATTTAATCTAAAAACCCCTTTATTTACAAAGGAGTCTATATTGTCCTTCTTTTTTACCTAAGTGCTGAGCTTTTAAGTTTGTTTAGTGATCAATTGTTATAGATATAGTTGTTTTGTTAATTTGGTGTTGACCGGTAATTCCATAATTGTTTATTATCACAATCAAAGTGCATTAATTAGTGCATTTAATTACAAGCGGTTAACAGCCGCGATAAAAACAATCACGTCTACAAGTGATCCAGGGAGAATCTAATGTTAAATAGCAAAATCGCAAAATCAGTGCGTTTAGCACTTGCTTTTGGTGCTGCTTCAACAGCAGGCATTTCGGCAAATGCCATCGCTGCTGAAGAGGGTGCTGATGATGTTGAGCGTATCGAAGTAACCGGTTCGCGTATCAAGCGTACTGATCTTGAAACAGCTACTCCAGTACAAGTAACCTCTGCAGAAGATATCGCTATGTCGGGCTTTACCCGCGTCGAAGATATCATGAATAACCTACCGCAAATCGAGGCGTCACAAACTGCATTCCAATCAAATGGTGCAACCGGTACGGCAACACTTGACCTTCGCGGTATGGGTGCTCAGCGTACGCTAGTACTTATCAACGGTCGTCGTGCACAGGCTGGTGGTATTTACACGCAATCGGCTGATATTAACCAAATTCCAGCTGCGCTAATTAAACGCGTTGAAGTAATGACCGGTGGTGGTTCAACAACTTATGGTGCCGATGCGGTAGCGGGTGTTGTTAACTTCGTAATGAATGATGACTTCGAAGGCTTCCAAGTTGATATTGGTGGCTCTGCGTACCAACACGATAATGACAATGAGTACATCCAAGGCTTGATGGATGAGCGTGACTTCGAATATCCAAGCGGTAGCGACGGTTTTGATGGCGCGGCGTTTGACTTCAGTGCAACACTTGGCGGCACCTTTGATGGTGGTAAAGGTCATGCAGTTGGTTACGTAACCTACACCAAGCAAAACGAGTTACGTCAAGGTGCGCGTGACTACTCATCATGTGCATTGAACGCTGCAGGTACTGCATGTGGTGGTTCTGGTAACGCGGTTATTCCTAACTTCTACGTATCACTTCCAACCGAAACCGGTGGTGTAGACTTCGGCGAAGATATGTATGAGTACTGGACACTTACTCCAGACAGTGGCTTCACCGATTCAGTAGGCAATGTGTATAACTATGCACCAATTAACCACTTTATGCGTCCAGATGAGCGTCATACATTTGGTTTATTTGCTAACTATGAAATTAATGAACACTTCAACCCTTATGTTGAAACTATGTTCATGCGTGACCGCACTACAGCGCAAATCGCGGAATCAGGCACCTTCTTCGATACCAGTTATGTAATGGATTTCGATAGCCCACTTATCTCTGATGCACAACGTGAAGCGCTAGCAGAACGTTTCGGTATCGGCTCTGGTGATCAGTTTGCAACCTACATTGGTAAGCGTAACGTTGAAGGCGGTCCTCGTTCAGATAAGCTTGAGCACAACTCATTCCGTATGGTATTAGGTACGCGTGGTGAGCTGAGCGACCTTTGGACGTATGATGTGACTGCTCAATACGGCTCAACGTCGTCGTCGTCAGCATATATTAACGACTTCTTTGGTCCACGTATTACCACAGCGCTTTCAGCGAATGGTGAAAGCTGTGCCGACAGCGATGGTTGTATTCCGTACGAAGTATTCACCTACGAGGGTGTAACTTCAGAAGCGGCAGGAGCGCTTACGGGTACGGCTATCTTGAACGGTGTTACAGAGCAAATCATCCTAGGTGGTTTCGTCTCAGGTGAATTCGATTACACGCTACCGAGCTCTGATTACCCAATCGCAGCGGTATTTGGTGCAGAGTATCGTGAAGAAAACTTTGAACGTACAGCGGATGAAGTATACGCGCAAGGCCTTCTTTTAGGTCAAGGTGGTACAACTAAGAGCTTGGAAGGTAGTTACGATGTAACTGAATTCTACACAGAGGTAAGCCTACCGATTGTAGAGGGTAAAACAGGCTTCGAAAACTTCACCCTTGATTTAGCCTATCGTTGGTCAGATTACAGCACCTCAGGTTCAGAGCCTACTTATAAAGCAGCCATTAACTGGGATGTAACGTCTGATTGGAAAATCCGTGCAAGCTATAACCGTGCGGTACGTGCTGCAAACAACGGCGAGCTATTCGCACAGCAAAGCTCTGGCTTATGGCCAGGTGTAGATCCATGTGCCGGTGCAAACCCTGAGCTCACTGCAGCACAGTGTGCGAACACAGGCGTATCTGCTTCTCAATATGGTAGCGTAGGTAAGAGCCCTGCTGATCAGTATAATGGTTTCTTCGGTGGTAACCCTGACTTGAAACCTGAAATCGCTGATACCATTACCTTAGGTCTAGTGGCTGAGCCAATTGAAGGGCTTAACTTCTCACTCGACTACTGGGATATTGAACTTGAAGACGCGATCGGCAATATCGATCCTGAAATCATTGTTCGTCAGTGTGGTATCACTGGAGACCCAGTATTATGTGATGACGTTCAACGTACACCAGGAAGCGGTAGCCTGTGGATTGGTGACGGTCAAGTAGTAGCGACAGATATCAACTTGGGTCAATTGCATTGGGAAGGTATCGACCTTTCTGCAAACTATGACTTTGAGGTTGCAGGTGGTACGCTTTCAACTAACTTAATTGGCTCATATTTCATGACCAAAGAGTTCGATAACCTTCCGGGTATTACTGAGTCTTATGACTGTGTGGGCACGCTTAACAATGGTTGTTTCGCGCAGCCTGAGTGGCGTCATGTGTTCACTATGAACTATGACACTGGTAGCTTCTGGCGTGCCACATTGAAATGGCGTTACTACGGTGAAGTCAGTGACTACACCGGCGATGATACGCTTGTTCAAGATGGCATCAGCTCACAAAGTTACTTAGACCTTAAAGGTAGCTTCACTATCAATGATTACACCAACGTATTAGTGGGTGTTAACAACATCATGGATAAAGAACCACCATTGGTAGGCGGTTCGCTTTCTACCAACGGTAACGCGATTGCTGGTTTCTACGACACATTAGGTCGTTATTTCCACGCAAACGTAACATTCAAGTTCTAAACTTGTTTAATCCCTGAAAAAGCGAGCCTCGGCTCGCTTTTTTTGTTGCTAAATTTTAATATTAATAATCCTATCTTATGGTTTTTGGAGGCCGCTTGACTAGCTTGCAACATGCCGCAGCGCTATTAAAAGAAGACAATAAAGAGCAAGCCATTACTCTGCTCCAAGAGTTAGCTAAGAAAACCGATACAAAAGAGCCTGCGCTTCGCCAATTACTGCGCTTAGCCTTAGCAGAGCAGCGCTGGGAGGAAGCCAAAAACTATGTAGTGTGTTTACAGCAATTAAACCCGAGTAGTCGCGAGTATCGTCAAGTTATTACTGATATCGGTGAGCATTTAGAAGACTTTACTTTTATTTGCGCTGGATATGAGCGTTATTTGCAGTGTCATGACACCGACGACACAGCACATTTCAATTGCGGGTATTATGCCCGCAAAGCAACGCGCCCAGAAATAGCGATAACGCACTTTGAGCGAGCCTTAGAGCTCGGCATTGAAGACCCTCATGAGGTGCACCTCAATTTGGCATTGGTGTACTCTGAGCTGTTACTCGACCCAGAAACCGCGCAACAGTGGCTAGGTAAAGCTCTGGAGCTAAAACCAGATTATGTTGATGCTCTCTTTAACCTCGCTGCGATTAAAGAGTTTGCCGGAGACAAATGCGCTGCAAAGCAATTGTTTGAGCAGGTACTGACCATTGACGCGCAGCACCCATTGGCACTGTCGCGCCTTGCTGACCTTGAGCAGTTCAATACTGAGTCGGCGCACAATTATGTGACTCGATGCCAAGATGTGATGACTAAAATGCCCGCGCAACTAAGGTGTGATTTACATTATAGTTGTGGCAAAGCGCTCGATGATGCGAAGCTATATAAACAGGCGTGGAGGCATTACTCTCAAGCTAACTCTCTCAATAAGCAATCTCTTGCACCATTCAATGTTGCTTCACTAGAGCGCATTGAACAAAGTATTTTCGCCCGCGCCGAACATGTATCTCAGCTAGCCGCGCAAGACTCGCCATCAGTCCAGCCAATCATCATTTGTGGTATGTTCCGCTCGGGTTCGACCTTATTAGAACAAATATTAGGTGCTAGCAGCTATATTCAGGCTGGTGGTGAGTTGAAGTTTGTACATCGCCAGCTTTTTGAGCTCACCAACAAACCAATCCAATTGCTAAATAAAGCAGGGACGCCGGGTTTCGCTCATGCGTATGATGACTTGTTAGTGAGTGTGGCGAAAGGGCACGATTGGGTTACTGATAAGCGGCCCGAAAATTACCTCTATATAGACATATTAAAGCAGCTCTACCCCGGCTTAAAAGTGATATGGACGCAACGTGATATAAGAGATAACGCGCTTTCGGCTTATTTTCAGCGCTTGGGGCCGAGCCTTAACTATGCAACTGACCTTGATAACATTCGCCATATGTATGAACATCAACAGCGCCTCAAAGCGCACTGGCATCAGCAGTACGGCAATGACATTATGACTGTCGAGTATGAACAACTAGTAGCGCAGCCGGAGCAAGTGCTCACGACATTGTTTTCGCAGCTAGGTATCCAGTATGACGGTGAGGCAGAGCGCTTTCATAATCAGCGCTCACATGTCAGAACTGCAAGCGTATGGCAAGTTAGAAAGCCTTTGTATAGCTCATCCGTCGGCCGTTTTAAGCACTATAAAGAGGCGATTTTAGCGCAGCGCGCGTTCCCTTATTTCAGTGAACTGCTGTGAGCCGGTTCAAGCGGTTGGCATAATGTCCGTGGGCAAGGTGATACGCGGTTGTTCGCTGGTGATAGGGTAGGTGCCATGCCACAGATAGCTTGGGAAAATAATAATTTGCCCCGGCTGAGGGCAAATGAGTTTATCTATCTGCTCTCGCTCACCTAAATCCAAACAGGTTTCTCCAAGGCGCAGCCACCCACTTCGTGTGGGATCATCCTTATGCATTGACTGCGGTACTTGAATATAAGCAGGGGCTGAAATCCATCCAGAGGGATGGATATGGTTGCGATGATAACCGCCTTTTCCAAGCTGTACCGACCAACTGCCATTGACTTTAAACTGGCCATAGTTGCGTCTATAAA
This sequence comes from Pseudoalteromonas ruthenica, assembly GCF_008808095.1. Lineage (NCBI taxonomy): Bacteria > Pseudomonadati > Pseudomonadota > Gammaproteobacteria > Alteromonadales > Pseudoalteromonadaceae > Pseudoalteromonas > Pseudoalteromonas ruthenica. The sequence continues at coordinate 713,516 of NZ_CP023396.1, forward strand.
GGGGGTGTGAACGATCGGTTGGTAGAGATGCTAAATATTCGGTAATGGCTAGGTTCAATGCCCATTTGTATTCTTTTATGAGCACATGATTAGAAAACAGCAAGTTACCTGAAGTTTGTGTGCCTAATTCAACGCTTTGATCTAATGGTTGCTTGGTCACTTTACGGTGCTTGGCTGTTAACAGCGCTGAGAGTTCAGATAAGAAGTCCGACAATTGAGAAAAGCGAGCAGGCGTAGGTAAAGACTTAACCTTAACCGTGTGCTCGTAGTCGCACAGCCACTGCCATCGCTCATCGCCCTTCAAGCGCCATACTGTGCTTAAATAAGCCCATAGCTCTTGATTGTCTGGGGCGTAATCTAGCGCTTGTTTTATGAGTGTTTCGGCAGCGTGATAATGACTCAGCTCAAGTTCGCAGTTCGCCAAGTCAATTTGGTAACGTGTGACGCTGGGGCATAAATTGGCCGCTTCTCGGAACAAGGAGTAGGCCTGCTCAGCATTACCCTGTTTATCTAAAATTAGAGCTTGTGCATGCACAAACCGAGGGTCGCCATTGAATTTTACGAGGCCTTGGGCACATAGCTGCTGAGCTTCATCTATATGGCCTATGCGTATTAGTTGTTCGATGGCGGACAACACTAAATCTGGGTGCCAGTCATAATGATGCAGTGTCTGTTTATAACTGCTCATATAGTGTTGTGCTTGCTCGGTGTGCCAGTAAAGCTTATTTAAACTTTCGTGTGCGGGAATATAATTCGGAGCCAAGCTAAGGGTGTGAAGTAATGCTTGCTGCGCGCTACGATAATCACCGAGTTCGTAAGCGCAACATCCAACCACATAGCTCAACTCGGGCAATTTTGGCTGCTGTTTTTGTAAGTCGATAAACAGCGCTTTGGCTTTTTCAGTTTCACCTACATCACGGTATAGGCAAGCTAATTTATATTGCAAATGAAAGTTATTGTGGTGTTGGTTTAGTAGCTGATGAAGCAACTCACTGGCCTCCAGGTAATGCCCAGAGGCAAGCTCATAGTCCACATCCAGCAAGTGCCAATGTATCGCCTGCTCCGCAGAGCGTTTACTCTGTAGTAGTAAGGATTTGGCTTCGCGTAGCCGTAAGGTTCGTATTAGCGCGTCGATATAGAGTAAATTCGCGGCTTCATTGCGTTTTGAATTAGCCAATGTGGCAATACATTCACAAAAGCTTTGTCGTTTAAATTGCAACTTAGCGAGCTCAAATTGGGCCCCTAAATTTGCAGGTTCAATACGCAAAAGTTCTTGGAGGACGCGTTCAGCATCAGCACATTGATTCAAGCAAATCAAATTAGCTGCTTTGAGCAATAAATCCTGTGAGCTAAGTTCAGCGGCCTTCTCTAAGGCATTTAGTGAATGAGAAAACTGACCTTTTTGATAAAGTGCGAACGCGATTTGATAATGTTTCATTACAGCATTGAAAAGTTAGCTTTACTTTATAGTAACATTTCAATGCTGCATTTGAATGTTAGTTTTCCGACTTTTCCTTTTTCTCTTTATCGATGTCTTTGATTTCCACAGAGCCGGCTGCTATTTCCTGCTTTTCTCTTATCTTACGCAGAATTTCTGCCTGCTCAGGAGTAAAGCGACCAAAGTCTGCTGTGCGCGTTTGCATAGTTTGTGACACCACGCCTACGTTTTGCGCACCTAAACCACCATCCGCGCCCGCCATACCCGCAGCTTGTCCACCAGAACCATTGACAACAGCATCAAGCATACCAGCTTGATTGCTTGCGACGCCGCCGCCAATCTGGCGGCCCGAACCGGTTAAGTCGGCGAGTGTGTAATCTTCAATTTCAATCTCAACTTTTTCAACGTTACGTAGGTCATATTCGAATTGGCCTTTAGCATAAATAGCAATATGGCGTTTCAAGTCATCTTGAAGCTGAGGGAAATAAAATGTGGCTTGTCGGTAATACTGCGACACTTCAAGTATTTCATCATCAACTTGAGCGCCGCGATTTGAATTAATGAACTCTTCTGCGCGTTTTTCTAGTTGCTTATATACAGTGGCTCCTTTAAACGCTGCGGGATGAAGGCTGGGGCTGCCAATGTAACCTTGATAGAAGCCATAGATGACATTCGGCTTTTCTGAGAAATTGGGATACACAATACGTTGCTGGATGTCATTGAGTGAAAGTGGGTGGCCCGCAACGGTAATGAGTTTAGCGTCAAGGAGCCCTTCATCTTCAATTTCATCATCTAATGAGTGTAGCGGATAACGCTTAACCAGCTGCTCTAACAGAGTCATGTTATAAAGATTGAGCCAATAGGCGAGCTGCTCTTTCTTATTAAGCTCACTTAGGGGCATTTCTTGCGGTAAGTTTTCCAGGCTTTCTCTTATTTTAGTGAGTGCGAGCTTTAGATCAGACTTTTTGACTCCTTCGAAATAAAAGCGATTAGCTTCGAGCGCTGTTGCTTTATTACGACCCGATGTCATACGCGTGCCGATAGTTTGCTCGCTTTTCAAGCGCGAGCGATCCGACATTCCCGTGTTAACAACGGTCATCGCTAACAGTTGGTCAATATCATCGTATGCGACTTCAAATTGGGAATTCCATTTGAAACCACCGAAGGCCTGCGCCAATGTTTGCTCCTGATCTTGCTGTGCCAAGCTTGGAGCACTGCATACAAATATAAGCACGGTGGTGAGCACAGTGGTGAATCTAAACATAAAAGGTCCTTGTTGTTTCTTGTTATATAGTTGCCTTATGTTGATTGCGAGCAACACAGAGTAACTAACCTTAACCTACCAAGTAGGTGTGAGACTACTTATAAAAGGTACAAATGGCCGATATAGACTGACTTAGTAAGCAACTTACCGCTAATACCTCACTTACTGTAAAAAAAAGAAATTTAACTTTTCATTTCCAAATTATGTCAATGCCCAGTATAGCGGCTTATAAGTAGAATTGATTTGTTAAAAATATGTTTAAACCAAAAAAGTAAGACGAAATCAAGGAAAATTGCGATAAACATCAAGTTGACAGCACTGGAACCTTTTAGCATTATTGGCAAGTTGGTATCAGTAGAAAGATACCTAGGTTGGTTTGTCACAAGGCAAGCTAATTAAAATTCAAAAAGTAACATTACTTAATTGGTTGGGAACTATGTCTGTTAAAATCAGAAAGAGTCTTGTAGCTTCTGCGTTGGTTGGCGCAGCTGCACTTGCAAGCAACAATGTGATGGCAGATCCGTTGAATGACATCCACAAAGCGGGTGCAACTATCCAAACGGCTGCTAAAAAGTCTCAAACTAAAATCGATAACATCTATGGTCAAACGCAAGAGCTAATCGCTGATTACCGCGCGACTGTTGATGAAACTGAAATCATGAAGGTCTATAACGACCACGTTCAGCGTCTAGTTGATGATCAAAATTCACAAATTGAATCACTAGAGCGTCAGATTGCAGGTATCGACAAAACTAAACAAAACGTTGTGCCTTTGATGTATCGCATGATCGATACGCTTGAGCAATTCATCAAAGCGGACGTTCCGTTTAATACCGAAGATCGCCTAGCTCGCGTTGAAAAACTACGTGAAATCATGAGCAGTGCTTCTGTAACGACTTCAGAGAAGTTCCGTCAGGTACTTGAAGCATACATGGTTGAGAAAGACTACAGCACGACAATGGTTGCTGACCAAGGTAGCCTAAATATCGATGGTCGTGACATCTCTGTAGACTTCGCACGTCTAGGTCGTATTGCCTATGTTGCGCAATCATTCGACCAGAAGAATGCTTGGGTGTGGAACAACAGCACTAAGCAGTGGGAAGCTTTGGGTGAAGAATTCCTAAAGCCTGTTAAAGAGACAATCCGTATGGCCCGTAAACAGGCTGCACCGGATCTTGTTAAACTTCCAATCTTCGGCGCGGAGTAATAGAGAATGAAGAAACTATTTAAAGGTTTTGCTGTTGCAGCAGTACTATCAGTTTCTGCCGGTGCTGCGCTTAACGCTCATGCAAACACAGAAGTACTTGACCAGATCCTTGATCAAGTTAAAAAAGAGCGTATCTCTGAAGGCAAACTAAACAAACAGCGTGAACAAGAGTTCTTGTCTGCACGCGCTGACAAGCAAGCGTTGCTTAACCAAGCAAAACGTGAACTTGCAGCAGAAAAAGCACGTGGCGAGCGTCTACAAAAAGAGTATGCTCAAAACGAAGTAACCCTAGCGGAAAAAGAGCAAGCGCTTGAAAACGCAAAAGGTACACTAGGTGAGATGTTCGGTGTTGTACGTCGTGCAGCGCAAGAAACCATTGGTTCAATCGAAGCGTCACTAGTTAGTGCTGAAAAGCCTGGCCGTGCTGAAATTCTTCGTTCACTAGCGGCAGCGAAAGAGCTACCAACTACACGTGAACTAGAAGAGCTTTGGATTGCCCTACAAACTGAAATGACTGAGTCTGCGAAAGTTTCTTCTTTCGAAGCTGAAGTTTCAGAACTAGACGGTTCAACATCAACCAAGCAAGTAACTCGTATCGGTAACTTTAACCTTATTACTGATGACGGTTATTTAGTTTATTCTGCTGAAAACCAAGCGATTCAACCGCTAGGTCGTCAGCCAGACGGTTTCGTACTTGATTCAGCGAAAGACCTAATCGGTACTTCAGCAGACCAGTACACAGGCTTTTACATTGACCCAACTCGTGGCTCAATCCTGCGTCTGAACACGCAAAAAGCTACACCTGAAGAGCGCTTCCACCAAGGTGAAGAAGTAGGTTACATCATCGCTGTACTACTAGTGATTGGTCTACTTATCGCTGTTGTGCGCCTAATCGACCTAACTATCGTTTCAGGTAAAATCAAGAGTCAGCTTAAGAACACCAGCTCACCTTCAGAAGGTAACCCGCTGGGCCGTATTCTTAAAGTTTACCACGACAACAAAAACCAAGACGTTGAAAACCTTGAGCTTAAACTAGACGAAGCGATTCTACGTGAAACGCCACGTATCGAAGCGGGTATCAACATCATCAAGATCTTAGCTGCTATCGCGCCGCTACTAGGTCTACTTGGTACCGTTGTTGGTATGATCAACACCTTCCAACAAATTACCTTGTTCGGTACAGGTGATCCGAAGATCATGGCTGGTTCAATCTCAATGGCTCTAGTAACTACAGCTCTAGGTCTAATTGCGGCACTACCGCTAATCCTAGTTCACGCTATTGTTGCTGGTCGCAGTAAATCAATCATCCACGTTCTTGATGAGCAAAGCGCCGGTATTATCGCTGCTCACGCGGAGAAGGAGAAAGCCTAATGCTAGTCCTGATGGAGATTTGGGAATCTATCAGGGATTTTGTTGGCACAGGCGGCCAGGTATTATACGTGGTCGCGATAGCACTCTTCCTCATGTGGGTTTTAATGATTGAGCGCTATTGGTTCCTACTCTCTGAGTTCCCGAAAATGAAAAAGGGGATTGTAGCGAAGTGGGACGCCCGCCAGGACACTACGTCTTGGTACGCACACAGAATCCGCGATGCATGGATTTCTGAAGCGTCTGAAAAATTAGATGAGCGCATGTTGTTGATTAAGACATTGGTAGCTGTATGTCCACTTATTGGTCTATTAGGTACTGTAACTGGGATGATCGCGGTTTTCGAAACCATGGCAACTCAGGGCACAGGTAACCCTCGACTAATGGCATCAGGTATTTCAATGGCAACAATCCCAACAATGGCTGGAATGGTTGCGGCACTATCGGGTGTATTCTTTAGTACACGTCTTGAAGCACGTGCAAAAATGGCTAAAGAAAAGCTCGTCGATAGCTTGCCTCATCACTAGAGAGAGATTTGAATATGGCACGTAAACAACGTTTTCGTGAAGAAGAAGAAGCAGCCGTCGATATGACGCCGATGCTGGACATCGTATTCATCATGCTTATCTTCTTTATCGTAACTACTTCGTTCGTTAAAGAAGCGGGTATTGATGTAAATAAACCGGAAGCAGCGCAAGCGACTAAGAAGAAGAATGCAAATATCTTCATCGCTGTTCGCTCTAACGGTGAAATTTGGATGGATAAGCGTCAGGTCGATGTCGAGCGTGTTGCTGCAAACATTGAACGTCTATTGGCTGAGCAGCCTACCGAAATCGTAATTATCCAAGCGGATAAAGATGCGAAGCACGGTGTGGTTGTAAAGGTCATGGACCAGATTAAAGCTGCAGGTATCGATAAGATATCAATCGCTGGAGATAAGTAATGATTCGTTTTCTGTTTTCACTGATTGCAGGTGGGGCAGTTACTTTCGGCTTATTCTTTTTCATGGCTTACCTAATCTCCGGTGGAGATAACAGGGCAGCCAACGAGAAAGAGAAGATCGTTGTCGAAATTATGACGAATCCACCTGAATCCAAGGTGCAGGAGCGTAAGCGTGTACCGCCGCCGCCTCCACCACCGCCTAAGCAGCCGCCTAAACCGCAGCCGCCACAGCCTGAGAATAGTAACCCTAATCCAGGTTCACTCGGTTTCAATATGCCAAGTGTTAATGTAGGTAGCTCAGCGGGTGGTTTAAGTGGCCCAGGTGCATTTGGTCGAGATGGTGATGCAACACCTCTTGTTCGAATTGAACCTAAATACCCGGTGCAAGCCGCGCGTGATGGTAAAGAAGGCTGGGTACAGCTTTCATTCACCATTAACGAAGTGGGCGGTGTAGAAGATGTAGAGGTAATCGATGCAGAACCTCGTCGTATCTTCGACCGTGAAGCTAAGCGTGCCTTGCGTAAGTGGAAGTACAAGCCAAAAGTAGTTGATGGCAAGCCGGTTAAACAGCCTGGCATCACTGTTCAGCTTGACTTCAAACTTAACCAAGACCAGTAAGGAGAGTGTAGTATGAAAAATCTATCTAAAGTGACTGCACTCGCTCTGCTTATCTCGTTGTCTGGTAGTGTAGTGAGTACTTCGGTATTCGCTGCGCCTAACTACGAAGAGATAGAAAAGCGCAAAAATGCTAAGACCAAGGTCATGAGTGAGCGCACTGGTAAGAAGGTCATGAAAGCGTTTGAGTTTGTTGATGCAGAAGACTTCAACGGCGCAATCGCAGTTCTTAAAGAACTCGACCCGTCTGATGAGTTTGACCGTGCGACTATTGATCGCTACCTAGGTCAGCTGTATGCCCAAGTAGACAACTATCAGTTGGCTATTAAGTATACACAAGACGCAATCAAGCCAGATGAGCTTAACTTTAACGACCAAGAGCAGGCGATGAAGCTGCTTGGTGACTTGTTGGCTAACATCAAGAAGTACAAAGAAGCAAAGCAAGCGTATATCGACTGGATGGACTTCACTGGTGAAGAAGATCCCACTGTATACACGCGTATCGCTCAAGCGAGTTATGAGCTTGGTCAGTTTAAAGATGTGGTAGAGCCTGCTGAGCGTGCTATTGAGCTCAATGCTAAAAAAGAGCCAAAGAAAGCACCGTTTCAGTTATTGATGGCAGCTCACTATGAAGCAAAAGAATTTGATAAAGCAGTTAAAATTCTTGAGCGTATGGTGAAAACCTGGCCAACAGACGGCAAAGCCTGGGTTAACCTTGGTAAGTTCTATATGCAAGTAGAAGACTATGAAAAAGGTCTCACTACGATGGATATTGCTTACGACAGTGGTTTCTTTGAATCAGAAACTGACTATAAAGTGTTAGCACAGCTCTACTCATTTGTAGGCGTTCCTTACAAAGCCGGTTTCCACATGGAGAAGGCCATCACTGATGGTAAGGTTAAGCGCATTAAGCAAAATGTCACGGCAATGGCTAGCTACTTTCATAATGCTAAAAACATTAAGACAGCAGCGAAGTATTACGAGGAAGCTGCAGAGTTTGATAACGATGCAGAGCTATTCCGTAAAGCCGGTGCCTTGCGCTTACAAGAGGAACAATTCGATAAAGCAGTGGTTTTATTGAAGCGTGCTCTTGATGAAGGCTCTGATAAGAAAGGGACTATTTACTCTGACTTAGCAGAAGCTTACCTACAGCAAGAAAAGTATAAGCAAGCCTACGCTGCGATTACTAAAGCAGCAGAAGATCCAAGCACGCGTAAATTCGCGCGTAGTTGGAAAACCTTCATTAAAGATAAAGCACAACGTAATGGTGTGAGTCTTTAAGCTCCTTATGCAATAATAAAAGGCCCCTCATTGGGGCCTTTTTTATTTCCACGCAATGCTTATTTAAGGAGCCATACGCGGTGCGCATACACAGCTTAATCTTGCTTGCTTTATTAACAACAGGGTGCTCTGAGCCTCAATCTATTTCAGTAACTACTTCGCAGCAGGCCTTAGTACAATTGAACGCCAAACTTACAGGCGATTTAACCAGCCCCTTAACGCCTTGGCCTTATTCTGATGCGTATCTCAAGCAGCGCCATGACCTATATCAGCAGTTTGATAGAGCGGCGCTCAGCAAGGCACAGCGCGCAACCTTGGACTATTTAATTACCGAGCAAAGGTATGTACGTCGCTATCAACCCTGGCCGCTAAGCAGCGCTATTTTCCGCTCTGAGCAGGCATTGCGCGATAGTCAAACGCAAGAACAAGCAGCGCAGTGGCTTGAGTTAGTGAAAAGCCGCTTGCAACAAGGTGAACAAAGCCAAATTTTTGTTAATCGCTATGAATTAGCAATGATGCAAGGTGAAGTAGAGCGATTAATCGAGCTCGCTGATAACAGTAAACTCAAAAGTGCAGCGACCCAACTACAACAGTATTTAGCTAACTATCGCCCTCGCAACCAGCTGGGGCTAAGTCAGCTGCCAAATGGCACTCAGTGGTATCAAGCAAAACTAAATTACTACACTGACCAGGTGCAGGCGCCGATTAAATGGCTTATGCAAATTCAAAGCAAGCTGGCCACACTCTCTGAATATGGCATCGCGCCTTTGCGCCAACCAGACAATGACCAGCGCGATGTAGGGCTAGATTGGCGACAAGGCTATGTGAATAAGCGCCAGTGGGCTCAGCAACAGAGTTTGAGTGTGGAACAAACGCGGTTAGCGCTTTTGTATATGGAGCTTGATATAGGTATTCACAGCCAACTTTGGACTGAGCAAATGGCGCTAACGTCGCTAGCCAAACAGGGGATCAGCGAGCGACGAGCAAAGCAAATGGTGTATGAGGTGGTCGCTTATCCAGCAATGAGCTTTATTTATGGCCATTTAATTGCGCGCGACTGATACTGTCGCAGCGCGCGCAGCGCTGCGTCGTCACATCTTTTTCTAGACGGTGTGGCTCTATGGGCTCTTCACAGTCAGAGCAAAAGCCAAATAATCCTAAATCAAACTGGCACTGAGTCGCTTCTAAGCGCTCTAGCCGGATAATGAGGTCTTTGTATTCTGGGCCTAAATGTTCGCTCAGTAATGCCACCCAGTCGCTTTCCGGCTCGTTGGTAAGCTTAGCATGCAGTCTTCTTTCATGGACTTGTGAAGCTTGTTGTAGCTTTGCCAAGAGTTGTCTGCGCGCATCCGCAAGCGCCTGAGAAACCTGTTGCTCGAAGTCATGGGTGAGGATACTCATAAATCGCCCCGTGTTTGCCTTGAATTGACTTTTATTGTGGCCAATATTCAAACTTGGGAACATGACAAGGATCAACCTTGGCGAATTTAGCAGATATTTTTTATCATCGTTGAGCGTGGTGCTGTAATTGTGCGAGCACTTCGTCCTTATCATGTAGTCGACGAATATCATCAAATAGCTGATCTGCTTGATGGTAAGTTCGTCGTAGATACCCTAACCACTGTTTAGTTCTGTTGGCAAAATAACGCTTCGCTTTGGTGTCGTCATCGTGCATAGATGAGTGAATAATATGGTAAAGCACATCGTGCCAAGTCATTTTCTCATGTATTTTGTTTTGGTCTGCGGCTTTGATCCAAGCCGCTAAGTCTGGCATTGCAAGCGCGCCGCGACCGAGCATCAGGTGTTGGCATAAGCTTTGATTTCTCGCACTATGAGCATCGTCGAGGCTCCAAATCTCTCCGTTTGCAACAATTTCAATATCAGCGTTACGCTGCACCAGCGGTGCCAGCAAGTGCCAATAAGCGGGAGGGCGATAGCCGTCGCGTTTAGTGCGGGCATGGATAGCAATACTGTCTGCGCCTGCTTGCACAACAGCATCAAAAATTTCACTACTACGTGAGGTATCGTCAAAGCCCAAGCGTACCTTAGCGGTTACCTTGTGTTCCTGTGCTACTGCTTCACGTACTGTTTTAACGATTTGATAAAGCTGTTCGGGCTCTTTGAGTAGTACGGCGCCGCCTTTACTTTTATTGACCGTTTTTGCTGGGCAGCCAAAGTTAAGGTCAATGCCATGAGAGCCGAGCTCTATAGCCTTAATCGCATTTTCTGCCAGGCACTGTGGATGCTGTCCAAGTAGTTGAATCCTCACGGGCGTTCCTGCACGCGTATAACCGCCGTTGAGTAGCTCAGGGCAATAGCGTAAGAAAACACGGCGCGGTAATCGCTGATTGACTACCCGCACAAACTCGGTCACACAGAGGTCAAAGCCGCCAATATCGGTAAGTAGTTGGCGCATTTTAAAATCAACAACGCCTTCCATGGGGGCTAAAATTAGTTTCATATATGACCTTCACTGCTAGCTGGGCGCGTATTCTAACCCGTTCGTCGCTATTGATAAAATACCTATATCGCGCCATAGTTATTCTGGTAATCGATATACCACATAAAAATTTAAAAATAATTTGAAAGGATCCAGGATGCATTCGGGTCTGATCTGTTGAATGCTACCAACCGAGAGAGAGCTAAAGCATGAATAATTTAAAAAAGAACTCCATCGCCTTAACCTTAGGTGCTGTTGTTGCATCGGGTGCGGCTGTGACTGCAACTGATGCACAGGCCAACCCATTTGAAATGCAAGAGATGGTTGCAGGATACCAGCTTGACGCAGCAGAGGGTAAATGTGGTGAAGGTAAGTGCGGCGGCGAAGCCAAAGGCAAAGAAGGCAAGTGCGGCGAAGGTAAATGCGGCGGTGAAGCCAAAGGCCAAGAAGGCAAGTGCGGCGAAGGTAAATGCGGCGGTGAAGCCAAAGGCAAAGAAGGCAAGTGCGGTGAAGGCAAATGTGGCGGTCACGGTCATGCCAAAGGTAAAGAAGGCAAGTGCGGCGAAGGTAAATGCGGCGGTGAAGCCAAAAGCAAAGAAGGCAAGTGCGGTGAAGGCAAATGTGGCGGTCACGGTCATGCCAAAGGCAAAGAAGGCAAGTGCGGCGAAGGTAAATGCGGCGGTGAAGCCAAAGGCAAAGAGGGCAAGTGCGGCGAAGGTAAATGTGGCGGTGAAGCCAAAGGTAAAGAAGGTAAGTGTGGTGAAGGCAAATGCGGTGGTCACAGCTAATCAGCCTTGAACTATCGTTAATTACCCGTAGTACCTAACAAGCCGCCGTAGAGCGGCTTGTACACTTTAAGGAGTGCAATATGTTGCAGCAGTCAGCGCCATTAGCTAATGTGGGCCTGGGTCTACGTCGTGAAATGCTGAGCGATATGCTTAATCATATTCCTAAGCAAATTGGCTTTATGGAGGTCGCCCCTGAGAACTGGTTGCGTCTAGGTGGTAAGCTTGGCAAGCAGTTTCGTGCGCTCACAGAACGTCATCCGTTCATTTGCCATGGTTTATCTTTATCATTGGGCTCGCCCGATCCTTTGGATGTGGCGTTTTTAAAAGATCTGAAGCAGTTTTTTGATGTGCACGATATTCGCCTTTACAGCGAGCACCTCAGTTATTGCTCCGCCGATGGTCATATGTATGATTTGATGCCCATTCCTTTCACAGAGGAGTCGATAAGCTATGTCGCTGCGCGGATCCGCCAGGTGCAAGATGTATTAGAGCGTCCTTTAGTCATTGAAAATGTGTCTTACTATGGTGCGCCAGGGCAGCAGCTTACAGAACTTGAATTTACTCAGCGTATATTGGCAGAAGCCGATTGCCAGTTGCTGCTTGATGTTAATAATATTTATGTGAACTCAGTAAATCATGGCTATGATGCCGAGCAGTTCTTGGCCGGTCTCCCCAGCGAGCGGATCGCCTACATGCATGTGGCTGGGCACTACAACGAGGCTGAAGATTTAATTGTCGACACCCATGGCGCTGATGTGATCGACCCCGTCTGGCAGCTGCTCAGGCGAGCTTATGAGTTGCACGGTGTACAGCCAACGTTATTAGAGCGGGATTTTAATATTCCACCGCTTAGCCAACTACTTAAAGAAATCGATACCATCGCTGATATCCAACAGCCTTTTTTAGCCCAACAGCAAAGAGCCTGATCATGCAGTTTCAACAACTACAGAAGCAATTTAGCGCCCATATTCGCGACCCCGAAGCTAATCCGCGCCCCGCAGATGTTGAAGACCGGCGAATGAAAATTTATCGTGAGTTGTTTTTCAATAACGTCAACGGCTTTTTAGAAAGTGGCTTTCCTGTGCTGCGAAGCTTGTACGATGATCAGCGGTGGCAGCAGTTAGTACGTCGATTTTTTGCTAGCCATCACGCCACATCCCCCTATTTTTTGGATATTTCTAAAGAATTTGTACTGTTTTTGGCACAGCAGTATGAGTTACAACACAGCGATCCGCCTTTTTTACAAGAGTTAGCCCATTACGAGTGGGTGGAGTTGGCAGTGTCTAGTGCACAAGACAGTGGCCAGTTAAAGCCGCTTTTTAATGTGCAAGAGCAACCTTTGTATATGAGTGAAACCGCGCAAGTAGTGTGTTATCACTTCCCTGTACAAACCATCTCGGTGGATAATCAGCCGCAGCAAGCGGATGAACAGCCCAGCTATATTTGTGTTTATCGCGACCAACAAGATGAGGTGCAGTTTCTCGCCTTAAACATGATGACCGCGTTATTGCTTGATACCCTTTCACAGCAACCAGGTATGACCTTAACGCAAGTATGTGAAGCGTTACAGCGCCAGGCGCCGCAATTTAATTATCAGCAGCTTTATCAGGGAGCCCTACAAATTGCAGAGCAACTGGCGCAGCGTCAAGTACTGCAAACGCTGGATTGTTAACCTCGATTCGATTATTATATGCGCCGTTTTATCGTGCTTAAAGAGGTAATGAAGATGGCGCAAAAAGGTGATTTCAAAGACCCTTTCAACTTTAAATATTTCGTCGCGTTTATCGCTGTATTTGCTGGCATTGGTTGCTTAAATGCCATTCTAGGTTGGGCCACATCTTTGGCCGCCTAATCACAGTACATACATAGAAATTGAAGCCCCGTGTTATTCGGGGCTTTTTAGTTTAACTAAACACCTCTTCTAAAACACGGATACTGCCTTGGTCCGCGTCAAGCTTAACTTGGGCACCTACAGGTAAAATAAATTGGCGATCAATATGGCCGATCATGGCTCCGTGATAAGCTGGAATGTTCAGCGGTGCAATGTAATCAGCCCAGATTTGTTCCAGCGTTAACGACCCATACCCACTGCCAGGCTGGCATTGGTTGCAATCACCAAACACGAAGCCGTTAATCTTATCCAATGCGCCCATGAGCTTGAGTGTACTCATCATTCGGTCAATGCGATAAGGCGCTTCATCAATATCCTCTAAAAATAAAATCGCGCCCTCAAAATTGGGTAAATAGTCACTGCCCGCAAGCGCCGACAGTACGGATAAATTACCGCCGATAAGGTGTCCTTGCGATTGTCCTGAGGTAATGGTTTGGGTGAGGTAGTGACGATTAACAAGCTCATCATCAGCTTTGTCTAAATTTTGGTAGAGCACTCGCTCGCGATGAACAAATAACTGTTTAAATTGGTGTACATTAAAGGGATTCCACTGGCTTGTGGCGTTGGGACCGTGGAAGCTGATCAACCCAGTTTTAGCAAGCAGGGCGTTATGCAGTGCAGTGATATCAGAGTAGCCCAGTAAGGGCTTAGGGTTAGCCTTGATAATTTGGTAGTCGAGCAGTGGCAAAATGCGTGCAGCGCCAGAGCCGCCGCGCAAGCATACGATGGCATCAACATTGGGGTCGGCAAAAAAGCCGTTAAGGTCGTCAGCGCGCTGTTGATCTAGACCCGCTAAATGCCCACGCCGCGCCATGATATGGGGACTGAGCTTGACGCGATAACCCAGTGCTTTGATTAACTGCTGCGCTAATATGATGTCTTTATGTTCAGCTGTGGCTGCTGAGGGGCTAGCTATACCTATGGTTGCATCAGTAGGCAAGGCTTTAGGTTTCAGTGTCGCTAAGGTGCTTTGCTGTGGCACACCAATCGCTTGGACCGCAGGAGCGAGCAGCGCACCGGCACCGAGCACAGTACAGCTTTTCAGGAAGTGACGTTTATTCATGGTATTGCCTCATCGTTTACCCTATAGGTAACGTAATGAAGCAATTATTTCAAATAAAAAAGTTGGCAGGAATAAAATAGTTTTAAGGCAGCCCTCAAAGTGATCTGAAGGCCGCTTTACAGTTACTCTACACCACGAAGTAAGGCGTTGACGCCAACTTTCTCGCGTGTCTGTTGGTCCACCTTCTTGACAATAACGGCGGCATACAGGCTATGGCTGCCATCTTTGCTAGGAATGGACCCAGGCACTACAACGGCTCCGGCTGGAACGCGACCATAATGAATTTGCCCGGTTTCACGGTCAAAGATACGCGTGCTTTGCGAGATGTACACACCCATAGAAATGACCGCGCCTTGCTCGACAATAACGCCCTCAACAATTTCAGAACGCGCACCGATAAAGCAGTCATCTTCAATGATAGTCGGGTTAGCCTGCAGTGGTTCCAGCACGCCGCCGATACCGACGCCCCCCGAAAGGTGTACGTTTTTACCAATTTGCGCGCATGAGCCCACTGTGGCCCATGTATCGACCATGGTACCGTCATCGACATAAGCACCAATATTAGTGTAAGAAGGCATCAGAACGACGTTCTTACCAATATAGCTGCCTTTGCGTGCAACGGCGTTGGGCACTACACGCATGCCTTCACGTTGAAATTGCTCGCTGCTGTAGTCGCTAAATTTAAGTGGCACCTTATCGTAGAACTGATTAACGCCATCGCTAATAGGCTGGTTGTCACGGATCCGAAAAGACAACAGCACCGCTTTTTTAAGCCATTGGTGCACCACCCACTCACCCGAGAGCTTTTCAGCCACCCGAGCATCACCTTTATCCAAACGCTCCAATACCGTATCTATCGCGTTTTTTACATCAGCATCAACCGTACTTGGGCTAATCGCGTCACGGTTTTCCCACGCGTTTTCAATAAGGGTTTTTAAATCTGCCATGGTGTCCTCATTAGTGAGCCGATTAAGCGGTGGTCGCTTCATTATCGGCATTTAGTTTTTTCCGAAGTGCCTGATGGATTTTAACTTGTTCTTCATCCGTCAGAGCTTGGTAATCATTATTTGAGACGACAAAAAAGTCCTCTGCGCGCTCACCCACAGTGGTAATGCGGGCGGCGTGTATGTGTAAGCGATGGCGCTGAAAAACTTGCGCTATTTTTGTTAACAGGCCAGGAATATCCACCGCTTGTATTTCAATTAAACTACGGTCTTTGCGTGCGTGCGGCCGCAATACAATTTTTGGTTTAATATTAAAGTCTTTAAAACGCTGCGAGCGATTTTTCTTGATCCGGATCTTCTTCTTCGGATCCTGCATTATTTGCTCAAGGGCACGGCGCATGCCGTTGCCGCGACTTTTACTCAACGGCTCGCCATTCACCTCAAGAACAACAAAACTGAAAATGACATAGCCATCTTTGGTGGTCATTACTTGAGCGTGCTGAATCTGTGCTTTTTTAGAGCCAATGACGCTAACTAAACGTGCGAATAAGCCGCCGGTATAAGGGCTATAGGCAAAAACCTGCGTGCCGCCATGCATTGCACAATCGGAAACGGTGACACTTGGTGCGGATAAGTCCTGTGCATTGAGTAAGTGTTCACAGTGCCAAGAGATTTGCTGTTCACTAAAGGCGGTGAAATAATTGGCTTTAAAGCGGCTCCAAAGCAAGTCGATGTGACTCTCATCATACCCTAGATTGATTAACCGCTGCTTAGCTTGTTGCTTCTTATCACGAATTTGGTCGCGCATATCCATGGGGTTTTCTAGCCCTAAGCGCAATGCCCGCTGAGTATGCAAATACAGCTCGCGCAGCAGGGTGTTTTTCCAATCATTCCACAGGTTATCGTTGGTGGCACGAATATCGGCCACAGTTAGGCAATAAAGGTAGTCCAGCTGGCGCTCATTTTTTACTTTAGAAGCGAACTCATTGATCACATCTGGGTCGTTAATATCCTTGCGCTGCGCCGTGACCGACATTAATAAGTGGTTTTCCACCAACCAAGCAATCAATTTACCGTCTGATGTAGGTAGGCGGTGCAGCTTGGCGAATGCAAGCGCATCGACTGCTCCGAGTTCGGAGTGATCGCCGCCGCGACCTTTGGCTATATCGTGAAAAATAGCCGCAAGATATAACAGTTCCGGCTTATCCATGCGGGTGACAATCTCACTGCACAGGGGAAAGTCGCTGACCTTGGATTTATCACTGTACTGATAGATGTTGTTAATCAGCTTATGAGTATGTTCATCGACGGTGTAAGCGTGAAATAAGTCGAACTGCATTTGTCCAAAAATATTACGCCACTGGGGTAGATACGCAGCAATGATGCCGTGTTTGTGCATTAAGGTGAACGCGCGGCCCATGCCGTTGGGGTGTTTTATTAGGCGTAAAAATGCATCGCGACAGGCGGCATAATCTTGCAAGTCACCAAGTAGACGCCGACGGACTTGGCGCATAGTGCGAATGGTGCTGGGGTAAATATGAGTGATTTGCGGGTTACTGGCGATGTGCTCGAACAGCACTAACAGCTGATCGCGGCGGAAAAACACGGAAGGGTTTTTAACGCGAATTTGATGACCAATGCGCTCAAAGCTGCGGTCCAATTCAACCACTGGTAAATCCCGATGGTCCGGTAAAATGGATTGCTCAAAATACGACAGTAGCATTTGGTTGAGTTCACGGACCCGACTCATAATCCGAAATAAGCGCTTCATCATACGCTCGACCGAGGCCTTACCATCGCTACCAAAGCCAAGTATTTCTGCGGCATGGGGCTGGTAGTCGAACAACAAACGGTTCTCGCTGCGCTCGGCGGCCAAATGCAGAGCAAAACGAATATTCCACAAGTTTTCTAAGCACTCGAGCAGCTCTTGGTACTCCTCGTGGGTGAGGTAACCATGGTTGATGAGCTCTTCTAAGGTTTCGGCATGAAAGTGTTTTTTCGCCACCCAAATGATGGTTTGTAAATCACGCAGACCGCCCGGGTTCTCTTTGATGTTTGGCTCGAGATTGTAGGCGGTGCCATGGCACTTTCGGTGTCGCAGGTCTTGCTCTTGACGCTTTGCAATAAAAAACTCGTCAGAGCGCCACACCGGGGTTTGTAAAATATGCTGTTTGAGCTTTTCAAACTCGATGTGGTTGCCAAAAATAAGGCGGCTTTCCAGTAAGCTTGTGGAAAAACTGACATCTTCACGCTTTTGCTCAATCACTTGCTCTATGGTGCGCACACTGTGGCCAATTTCCAAGTTCAGATCCCACAGCAGGGTCACAAACTGGCCTATTTTTTCACGCAACTCGGCGTTGGGCTCTTCGCTAACCAGCAACAGAAAGTCGATATCGGAGTAGGGATGTAGTTCTCCTCGGCCGTAGCCGCCTACGGCAACCAAAGCCAGTTCAGGCTCATGGGCAAGGTTGCAGCAGTGAAACAGCTTGATCAATAAGCGGTCGATATACTCCGCACGCGCACGGATGAGTGACCCTACCGGTTGTTTATCAAATTGGTTGCCCAGCCACTTATAAAAGTATTGGCTACAGGCCTTATATTCTTCCAACTCGTCAGCCTGCTCAAGCAGGTCTTTTAATTTATTCGGTAAGGCCACAGGTTTGCCCCTTTTTAATTAGCTGTGTTCAATCACGCGAGGAAGCTCTTCATCGCTGCGTAGGGTTAATACTTCTACGCCATTGTCGGTCACCAACAAAGTGTGTTCCCATTGTGCTGATAGGCTACGGTCTTTAGTGATCACCGTCCACTCGTCTTTGAGCAGCTTACATTGGCGCTTGCCAGCATTGACCATGGGCTCAATGGTTAAACACATACCGGCTTTGAGAGTCTCTCCAGTGCCTGGGCGACCATAGTGCATGACTTGCGGCTCTTCGTGGAACTCTTTACCTATACCGTGGCCACAGTATTCGCGCACAATCGAGTAGCTAAAGCCTTCTGCGTATTTTTGAATGGCGGCACCGATATCGCCTAAACGCACGCCAGGCTTCACCATTTTTATGGCCAGATACAAGCTCTGTTGGGTAATCTCACACAGGCGCTTACCTTGAATAGTTGGCTGGCCTACATGAAACATTTTTGAGGTATCGCCGTGGTAACCATCTTTAATCACGGTGACATCGATATTAATGATATCGCCTTCTTTTAATGGTTTGTCATTGGGGATGCCATGACAAATAACATGGTTAACCGAAGTACAAATTGATTTTGGGAAACCATGATAATTTAACGGCGCCGGAATAGCCCCTTGCTCGTCAACAATGTAGTTATGGCATAGGGTGTTGAGCTCATCAGTGGTCACCCCAGGCTTGACATGTGGGCCTATCATTTCCAATACGTCTGCGGCCAAACGGCCGGCTACGCGCATTTTTTCGATTTCTTCCGGGGTTTTGATCACTGCAGTCATTGATGCTCCAATTGTGTTCTTTAAATAAGTTAAGTGCGCACAAATAGTGCACAAAAGATTGAGTCTTCACGGCCAATATGGTATAAAGCGCGCCGTCTTTTTACAAATTAAAATCACTTGCTTGTTGTTGGTGTTCACCTATAACAGTGAAGTGTTTTATCTGTAACGAAGACACATAACCATTTAATATTAACACACACACATATCGACACATACACTTGGGTGCATCGCGGAATAACTTCCAAGGTGTTGGTGCTATGGGATATGTGGAGGCCTAACCCTAAACATTAGAGGAAAAAATACCATGGCAAACGTTTCAATGCGCGATATGCTTAAGGCGGGTGTACACTTCGGTCACCAAGCTCGTTACTGGAATCCAAAGATGAAGCCGTTCATCTTCGGTGCTCGCAACAAAGTTCATATCATCAACCTTGAGCAAACTGTACCTATGTTTAACGACGCGTTGACTTACCTGTCAAACGTAGCGTCTAACAAAGGCAAAATCCTTTTCGTTGGTACTAAGCGCGCTGCAAGCGAAGCAGTAAAAGAAGCGGCAGTTAAATGTGACCAGTTCTACGTAAATCACCGTTGGTTAGGTGGTATGTTGACTAACTGGAAAACTGTTCGCCAGTCAATCAAGCGTCTTAAAGATCTTGAGACTCAAAGCCAAGACGGCACGTTTGAGAAGCTAACTAAGAAAGAAGCGTTAATGCTTACTCGTGAAATGGCTAAGCTTGAAAAAGGCCTTGGCGGTATCAAAAATATGGGCGGTCTTCCTGATGCGCTTTTCATTATTGATGCAGACCACGAACACATCGCGATTAAAGAAGCAAACAACCTGGGCATCCCAGTAGTATCTATCGTTGATACTAACTCTAACCCAGACGGTGTTGACTACGTTGTTCCTGGTAACGACGATGCAATCCGTGCGATCCAGCTTTACACTAATGCAGTTGCTGATGCAGTTGTTGAAGGTCGTGAAAGCAACATCGCAGTGCAAGCTGAAAAAGACGATTTCGTTGCAGCTGAGTAATTGCAACTCGCTTGTCATCAAGTCTTCATCCTAGTGCGATGAAGACTTGATATTCTTATTTCAAAGTGACCTTGGTCACTTGCTCTAACACATTGATTTGAGGAAATTCCCATGGCTGTAACTGCTGCCCTAGTAAAAGAATTACGCGAGCGCACTGGCGCTGGCATGATGGATTGTAAAAAAGCATTGACTGAAACCAACGGTGACATCGATGCAGCAATCGAAAACATGCGTAAAAACGGTCAAGCGAAAGCTGCTAAAAAAGCAGGTAACATCGCTGCCGAAGGTACTATCATCATCAAAGAAGCTGATGGTGTTGCTGCGCTTGTTGAAGTTAACTGTCAAACAGACTTCGTTGCTAAAGACGACAGCTTCCTAGGTTTCGCTAACACAGTAGCGGACGCTGCAATTGCTGAAAAGCTAAGCATTGAAGAGCTTCAAGCTAAGTTCGAAGAAGACCGCGTAGCGCTAGTTGCTAAAATCGGTGAAAACATGAACATCCGTCGTGTTGAGTACATCGAAGGTGCAAACCTGGCTTCTTACCGTCACGGTGAGCGCATCGGTGTTGTTGTTGCCGGTGACGCAGACGCAGAAACGCTTAAGCACGTTGCTATGCACGTTGCTGCTTCTAAGCCTGACTACGTTAACCCTGAAGATGTACCAGCAGACGTAGTTGAAAAAGAAAAAGCAGTACAAGTTGAGATCGCGATGAACGAAGGCAAGCCTGCTGAAATCGCTGAAAAAATGGTTACTGGCCGTATGAAGAAATTCACCGGTGAGATCTCACTAACTGGTCAAGCTTTCATCATGGAACCAAAGCAAACTGTTGGTGAAATGCTTAAAGAGCGTGGCGGTTCTGTTGCAACCTTCAAGCGCCTAGAAGTGGGTGAAGGTATCGAGAAGAAAGAAGAAGACTTCGCTGCAGAAGTTGCGGCTCAAGTAGCTGCTGCAAAAGGCGAGTAATCGCTTAGGTTGGAATTTAACCATGTTGTGTTGGCATTATAAGCAACTTGTTCAAGGCTTCGCGGGTAGCGGGTTTATCCCTCTATTTACGGGGTTGAAGCGATGATTTGCTTTTGCGTCAGACAGCAAAATTAATTAGAATAACCGCGCTCTTATGTACTCACATAGGCGCGGTTATTTTTTATCTCAATTCGTTATTGGCCAGGAAAATATGAATATTAATCGCAAACCTATTTTTAGACGTGTTCTTCTCAAGCTCAGTGGTGAAGCACTGATGGGAGATGAAGGCTTTGGTATAGACCCGAAAGTCTTAGATCGTATGGCTCAAGAAATTAAAGAGCTGGTAGAACTCGACGTAGAAGTGGGTTTGGTGATCGGTGGTGGTAACTTTTTACGCGGTGGCTCGTTAGCAGAGGCGGGTATGAACCGTGTTGTTGGTGACCACATGGGAATGCTGGCCACAGTGATGAATGGCTTAGCGATGCGTGATGCACTTCACCGTGCATTTGTAAATGCTCGCCTCATGTCGGCGATTCCTTTAAACGGTGTATGTGACGCGTATAACTGGGCAGAAGCTATCAGCCTGTTGAAGTCTGGCCGTGTCGTTATCTTCTCGGCGGGCACAGGTAATCCTTTCTTTACCACAGACTCAGCAGCCTGTTTACGTGGCATTGAAATTGAAGCAGATACCGTGATTAAAGCCACTAAAGTGGACGGGGTATTCAGTGATGATCCAGTGAAAAACCCAGATGCCACGCTTTATCGCCATCTTGCCTATAATGAAATTATTGAAAAAGAGTTGAAGGTGATGGACTTAGCGGCCTTTACTTTGGCCCGCGACCACAAAATGCCTATCAGCGTCTTTAATATGAATAAACCTGGCGCGCTTAAGCGCGTGATCATGGGTGAAGAAGAGGGAACTTTAATTTCCTCAGAAGCCTCAAGCGAGACAAAATAAGTAGGATACTAGCGTGATAAACGATATTAAAAAAAGTGCGCAAGAGCGCATGCAAAAAAGTGTCGCTGCTCTAGGCAGCCAACTATCTAAAATCCGTACCGGTCGTGCTCACCCAGCATTACTTGACGGCATTACTGTCTCTTATTACGGCGCCGATACTCCGCTTAACCAAGTGGCTAACGTAACAGTTGAAGATTCACGTACATTGGCTATCAGCGTATTTGACAAATCGTTAGCGCAGGCAGTAGAAAAGGCGATCATGACTTCTGATTTGGGTCTTAACCCAGCTGCAGCTGGCACGGTTATTCGGGTACCACTTCCTCCGCTTACGGAAGAGCGTCGTAAAGGCCTTATCAAGGTCGTGCGTGGTGAAGTAGAGAGCGGCCGCGTAGCTGTGCGTAATATCCGTCGTGACGCGAACAGTGAAATTAAAGCCTTGCTAAAAGACAAAGATATTTCTGAAGATGAAGCGCACCAAAGCGAAGATGAAATTCAGAAACTCACAGATAAGTACATCAAAGAAATGGACGCGCAACTAAGCGCTAAAGAAGAAGAATTGATGGAAATCTAACGCCCAATTTATGGGCATATTGCTCATAAATTGCCATTAGGCTTGTAACGCCGTCTAGGGTATACTAGGCGGCGTTTTTTTGTGGATAATGTGAGTTTTATGGCTTTAGACGCACAGCAAATAGCACAACAATCGCTACCTAAACATGTCGCGATTATCATGGATGGCAATGGCCGCTGGGCACAGGCGCAAGGGCGTCCTCGTGTGTACGGACATAAGAAGGGTGTTGATGCGGTTAAAGATGCAGTGAAATTTTGCTCTAAGCTAGGTATCGAGTCGTTGACTCTGTTTGCCTTTAGCAGCGAGAACTGGCGTCGTCCTGAGGAAGAGGTCAGCACGCTCATGGAGCTATTCATGATGGTACTGGGCCGCGAAGTTAAAAAACTCCATAAAAATAACGTTAAATTATCCATAATTGGCGACATGAGTCGCTTTTCTAACAAGTTACAAGAAAAAATAGCTGCAGCTGAGTCACTAACTGCTGAAAACACCGGGTTACGCTTAAATATCGCCGCCAATTACGGGGGCCGATGGGATATAGGGTACGCCGCACAACAGTTAGCGAAGCAAGTACAAGCAGGCGAATTATCAGCGGATGACATTGACGAGCATTCGTTGGCAAAGCATATTAGTCTTAATGAACAAAGTGAGCTGGATTTATTGATCCGCACTGGTGGTGATTTACGCATCAGCAATTTTTTACTTTGGCAGGCGGCCTATGCTGAGCTTTATTTTACGCCGACGTTGTGGCCAGACTTTAACGAGTCGGCTTTTGCTGACGCGATCGCTTGCTACGTATCGCGAGAGCGCCGGTTTGGATGTACTGGTGAACAAATAAAACAACTACTCTGTACAGCTCAGCCCTAAGTTGAAGGTATAACATTTGCTAAAACAACGAATTTTAACGTCTTTGGTGTTAGCGCCACTGGCCTTGGTGCTGGTATTTTTAACACCGTTAGACTGGTTTAGTTATTGTGCAGGCGCAATTGTCTTACTAGGCGCCTATGAATGGTCTGCACTAATGGGTATTTGTAAGCGTGTACAGCGCCTAGGCTATGTTGCCTTGGTCGGCGTAGTAGTCGCATTGATGCAGTGGCATTGGCCAGTCGATAGTTTATGGCAGCAAGGCCAATTGCTGGCAGATGCCAATTATGTGTTCACCTTATCCTTCGCCTGGTGGTTAGTGGCCACCATCTTGGTCATTCGTTATCCTAGATTCAGCGATGCCTGGTCACAAGGTCTGGTAATGCGCGGTGTGGCCGGGCTGTTGACTTTGGCCCCATTGTGGCTGGCATTAAACGTATTGCGCAGTGCCAATTACACCGACTCCAGCCAATTTGGCTCATTTCTTATTCTTGCCGTACTCGGCATCGTATGGAGCGCCGACATTGGCGCCTATTTTTGCGGTAAAAACTTTGGTAAACACAAGCTGATGCCTAAAGTGAGCCCAAACAAAACAATTGAAGGCTTCGTCGGTGGTCTCGCAAGTGCTGCTCTTTTTGTCGTGGGATTTTGCTATTTCAATGGCATCGACCCCAGCTTATGGCTTATCTACGGCGCTATGGCGGTGATTGTGGCGGCGTTTTCAGCCATTGGCGACTTACTTGAGAGTATGTTTAAACGCGAAGCAGGTATGAAAGACAGCGGTAAATGCCTCCCTGGCCATGGCGGCATTCTTGACCGTATAGACAGCCTAACGGCAGCCGCGCCTATTTTTGTGGTGTTCTACGCATGGACCATGACACTATGAGCAAAAAGTGGGTCACTGTATTAGGCTCCACCGGCTCAATTGGGCAAAGTACACTGGATGTTGTCAGCCGTAACAGCGAGCGTTATGGCGTCTTCGCCCTTGTCGCTGGCAGCAATGTGACGCAAATGGTTGCGGATTGCCAGCGCGTTAATCCAAAGTTTGCTTGCCTCAGTGACGATGTCGCCAATCAGGCGCTCGCAGCAGAGCTCAATCGCTTGAAGCTGCCCACTAAGGTGATTGATTACCGAACAGACCTCGCTATGGCCTGCCAAGACAGCGAGGTCGATATGGTGATGTCCGCTATTGTCGGAGCTGCTGGGCTATTACCAACACTGTATGCTGTGGAAGCTGGCAAAATTGTGTTGTTAGCGAATAAAGAGTCCTTGGTGATGTCGGGGCAGCTGTTTATCGACAAAGTAAAAGCGCATGGGGCGACGCTATTGCCGATTGATAGCGAGCACAATGCTATTTTCCAAAGCATGCCCTCTGGGATTCAAGGGCACAGCGATCAATGCTTGCACCACCATGGGGTGAGCAAAATTTTATTAACCGGCTCGGGTGGCCCTTTTCGTGAACGGCCATTATCGACCTTTGACGATATTACTGTTGCCGAAGCCGTTGCCCACCCAAATTGGTCTATGGGGCAAAAGATTTCTGTAGATTCCGCCACCATGATGAATAAAGGGCTTGAATTTATTGAGGCAAAATGGCTCTTCAACGCAGAGGTCGACGATATTGAGGTGGTTATCCACCCGCAAAGTATGATTCACTCCATGGTGCAGTATGTCGATGGCTCAGTGCTTGCGCAAATGGGACAACCCGATATGCGTACACCTATCGCTCATGCCATGGCTTATCCCGAGCGCATTGATGCCGGCGTAGCACCGCTAAACTTTAGCCAAATGAAAGACTT
Source organism: Pseudoalteromonas ruthenica (assembly GCF_008808095.1). Classification (NCBI taxonomy): domain Bacteria; kingdom Pseudomonadati; phylum Pseudomonadota; class Gammaproteobacteria; order Alteromonadales; family Pseudoalteromonadaceae; genus Pseudoalteromonas; species Pseudoalteromonas ruthenica. The sequence goes on from NZ_CP023396.1 coordinate 738,408, forward strand.
TAGCTTTCACGCTCCTGACTTTATCCGCTACCCCAACTTAAAACTGGCGATGGATGCATGTCGTGTGGGGCAAAATGCCACCACCACCATTAATGCTGCCAATGAAGAGGCCGTGGCGGCGTTTTTACGCGGTCAGATCCGTTTTCCTGATATCTACAGTATTAATGCTGACACTTTATCAGCGCTGACGCTTACGTATGATGCCAGTCTCGAGGGCGTGTTGGCTTGTGATGCGGATGCACGAACAACGGCGCAGCAATTAATTACAAAGAGGGCGGTTGATGTTTGAATTTGTATGGCACCTAGGCTCGTTTATTCTCGCTCTGGGCATTTTGGTTACCGTTCATGAATATGGCCACTTTTGGGTGGCGCGCAAAGCGGGCGTTAAAGTGCTCCGCTTTTCTATTGGCTTTGGCAAGCCACTGGTACGCTGGCATGATAAATATGGCACCGAATATGTGCTGGCAATGATCCCCCTGGGCGGTTACGTGAAAATGCTCGATGAACGAGTGGATGACGTACCGCAGGAACAAAAGCATTTATCCTTCAACAGCAAATCAGTGTATTGGCGTATTGCTATTGTCAGTGCCGGCCCATTGGCCAACTTCCTATTTGCAATCTTTGCGTTGTCGTTGATGTATGTCATCGGCGTGCAGTCAGTCAAGCCCATCGTCGGTGATGTGACAGAGCAAAGCCGTGCTGAAGCGGCGGGTCTGCAGGCGGGCGAACAATTGCTGACTATTGATGGTAAACAAACTCAAGATTGGCAAGAAGTCACATTGGCATTGATGCAGCACCTAGGGGACGACGAGGTGAATGTCAAAGTGCAAGCTGAGTCTGGTTCTCAGGCAGTGCGCACCTTAAATTTACAAGGCTGGACGCTGCAGCAGCGCGATGAGTCGCCACTGACGTCGATAGGTATTAAGCCTTACCGACCCGATGCAACGCTGACGCTTGCGATGGTTGCTCCGGACTCGCCAGCACACAGTGCAGGACTCAAAGAGGGCGATGTGTTGGTCAGTGTTGATGGTGAGCTTATCAAAAGTTGGCAGGCCCTCGTCAATCGTATTGAGCGCTCAGCAGGGCAAGCATTGAACTTTTATGTTATGCGCGGTGCCCAAGGCCTTGATGTGACCATTACCCCAGCTAACAAGCCTACTGAAGATGGCTTCTCTCGAGGTTACTTGGGAGTGGTGCCGGTAGTTGAGCCTTGGCCAGAAGAGGCCATTTCAACACGCAGCTACAACGTGATTGATGCAGCTGGCCTGGGCGTGGCAAAAACATGGCAAATGATTAGCCTGAGCTTTGAGATGATAGCTAATTTAGTCACCGGGCAAGTGTCAATCAAAAATATCAGTGGCCCGGTGGGCATTGCAGTCGGGGCTGGAACTAGCGTAAGCTACGGCTTCGTTGCTTTTTTGAGCTTTTTAGCGTTAATCAGCGTCAGCCTAGGGGTGTTTAATTTGCTCCCCTTGCCGGTGTTAGATGGCGGGCATTTAATGTATTACGTAATTGAACTAATTCGTAAAAAGCCAGTCTCTGAAAAGACACAAGAAATTGGCTTTCGCATCGGTGCCATGTTGTTGTTAGCGCTTACCGCGTTTGCATTACTGAACGACATAGCAAGATTGTAAACAGGTACACCATCCGCTTAACGCGTCAACTGCGTGTTTTTTGAGCGTGATGTATAAAGAAACAGCTGTGTAAGCCAAACAGCAATGATAAGATGGCAGCCAATGATGCAGCCAACGGCCTACTCACCCAGCCAGCCGTGCGCAAAACGGGAATGAGGGTGAGCTGGGTGAAGACACTGTAGTAAAGGACAAAGATAATAAAATGGCTATAAAAAAACATTTGGCAGTTACGAGTTTATTAGGGGCAAGCTTTGCAGCCCTAGGCCAAGAATCCTTTATCGTAGAAGATTTAAAAGTAGAAGGGTTGCAGCGTGTTGCACTCGGTGCAGCGCTGACACATATTCCAATTAACGTTGGCGATCAGGTAGACACCTACACTGTGTCAAAAACCATCAAGTCGCTTTACAAGTCTGGTCACTTCGATGATATCGAAGCGTATCGTGATGGTGAACGCATCGTGTTCAAAGTGACCGAGCGACCCACGATCAGCTCTATCGAATTCGATGGCAACAAAGATATTAAAGACGAGCAGCTCAGTGAGAGCTTGAATCAACAAAATATCCGCCAAGGCGAGCCACTCGACAGAACCGTGCTTGATAGTGTTGAGAAGGGGCTAATCGACTTCTTCCACAGTATTGGTAAGTACAATGCCAAAATCGACCTTGAAATCACTCGCCTTCCACGTAACCGGGTTCGCTTAAAGTTAAACTTCGATGAAGGTGATGCCGCTTCAATTCGCCAGATTAATATCGTCGGTAACGAGTTATTCCCTGATGAAGAACTACTGAACCTCGCAGAGTCTAAGCAAGATTTGCCTTGGTACATGTTCATGTCATCGGATCGCTACCAAAAGCAAACCATTGAAGGGGACTTAGAGAAAATCCGCAGTTATTACCTCGACCGTGGTTACCTGCGCTTTAATATTGACTCAACCCAAGTATCAGTGAGCCCCGAGCGTGAATCAGTCTATGTCACTGCGAACGTCACCGAGGGTGAGCAGTACATGGTCAAAGGCTTTGATTTCATCGGCGACTTGTTAGGCCGTGAAGAGTTAATTAAAAGCGTTATCCCGCTCAAAACAGGTGAGTTGTATAATGGCTCGGTGGTGACGTCTTCAGAAGAATTCATTAAGAGCTTTTTAGCCCGTTTTGGATATGCCAATGCTGAAGTGCGTACCATCCCTGAAATCGACGATGAAAATAAAGAGGTGCAATTAACCTTGTCAGTTGACCCTGGCAAACGTGTTTATGTGCGCCGTATCGATATTTCTGGTAACCAAAACACCGCTGACGAAGTATTGCGCCGGGAAATGACGCAGCTTGAAGGTGCGTGGTTATCAAACCAAAACCTAGAGCGCTCAAAGCTGCAAATTCAGCGTCTTCCTTACATGGAAAGTGTTGAATTTGATGTTACCCCGGTGCCCGGTATTGATGATGAAGTTGATGTTGATTTCACCGTAAAAGAGCAGTCAGCAGGTAGCTTCACCGCCGGTCTGGCTTATGGTTCTTATTACGGTCTGCAATTTAACATTGGTGTCAGTGAGTCAAATTTCCTAGGGTCAGGTAACCAGGTGTCGTTTAATATCAACACCTCGCGCGGCTCCGAAAGTGTGAGCTTGTCCTACACCGACCCATATTTCACACCAGATGGGGTATCTCAGGGTTCAAGCATTTTCTATCGTAACTACGATGCCAGTGAGTTCAGCTTGATTGACTATAAGTCAAAGAGTTATGGCCTTGGTACCAACATTGGCTTCCCAATTAATGCCAATAACCGAGTTAATTTCGGTATTCGTTGGATTGAAGAAGAGCTTTCAGACTTAGCCGAATACGAGCAAACTCGAGTATTGCGTGAGACCTTCTTAGATCCTGAAAATCCGGATGCGGGCTTTGAGTTCACTAAATTTGAGCTCTCAACCGGTTGGTCACGGGTGACCGTGAACCGAGGGTTGTTCCCAACGGCGGGTTCACGTCAGTCGCTTAACTTAACGGCAACCACGCCGAACTCTGACCTTAACTACTACAAAGTGAACTATAACTCGCGTTTTTACTGGCCTATCAGTAATGACCATCGCTGGGTATTCTCAACCCGTGCAGCGTTAGGCTATGGTAATGGTTATGGCTCTACCAACGGCTTTGACCAAGTATTACCAGTACAAGAATTCTTCCGAATCACGGAACAAGAGCTTCGTGGATTCGATAGAAACACCATCTTACCGCGCGCAGTGGTAAGAGCACCTCAGAACATTCCTGGCACCACCTTGCCAGATGGCACGCCAGCTGGCAGTATCGGTGGGGCAGAAGAGTTCGACACCTTGCGCCTTGCTGGGCGTATTGGTGGTAACGCCAAGGCCGTGGCTGGTATGGAAATGATTGTGCCAACGCCATTCTTGGACGAGGAAAATACCAGTTCCGTACGTACCAGCTTCTTTGTTGACGCAGCTAACGTATGGGATACTGAGTTTAACGTAGATCGTTATCAAAATTTACAACCTGATGAACGTGCTCGCTTAGATGACTATTCAGATCCGTCACGCTTTAGGGTGTCGACAGGTCTATCCATTCAGTGGATTTCACCTATGGGGCCGATGTTGATTAGTTTTGCGTATCCGTTGAAAGAACAAGAAGATGATGATACCAAGACCATTAGCTTTAACATCAGTAATACTTTCTAATTCTTAAGGAGTTTTTTGTGAAAAAATTATTTAAAAGTACGGCTATGGCGGTACTCGCTGCACTAACAATGGGTACTTCAATGAGCGCTTTGGCGCACAAAGTGGGCATTGTTGATATGCAAACAATCTATGCGCAAGTGCCGCAAACAGCAGCCATTGAGAAGACCTTGCAAAGCGAATTTGCTGAGCGCCGTCAGGAGCTAGAAAAGCTACAAGGTGACATCCGCTTTGAAACTGAGAAGTTCCAGCGTGAAGGCACGGTGATGAGCGATGAGCAGAAGCAAGAGCTGCGCGCGAAGATCCAAGGTATGCAAAAGCAACTAATGGAGAAAGGCCGTCCGCTTGAGCAAGAGATCAAGCGTCGCCAAAACCAAGAGCTAGGCAAATTGCAGCAAACTATCGTTGCAGCGATTCAAGAAGTAGCCAAAGAAGGCGACTTTGACGAAGTTAAAGTGAAAGATGGCACTATCTACTTCAACCCAAGTGAAGTGACCGACCTATCTGAAGACGTTATCGACGCTGTTAGTAAGAAGTAATAATGACAACAACACTAGCGAACATTGCTCAGCACTTAGGTGCTGAGCTAGTTGGTGACCAGGGCCTGCAGATTGACGGTATTCAAACACTGGAAAAAGCAGGCCCTAAACATATCAGTTTCCTCGCCAATAAAAAGTACCGTAGTGCGCTGAACACCACCCAAGCTGGTGCGGTGATCCTCAGTGCGGATGATGCCGAGCATTATGATGGCAACAAGGTTATCTGTGCCGATCCTTATGTCGCCTATGCCAAGTTAGCACAGCTATTAGACACTACGCCGGCAGCAGCACAGGGGGTGCACCCCAGTGCGGTGATAAGCAGTGAAGCAACAGTCAGTGAGAGCGCCAACATTGGCCCTTTCGTGGTTGTTGAAGCCGGTGCTCACATTGGCGAACATGCTCAAATAGGCAGTCATTGCTTTATAGGTGCGAATGCGCGTATTGGCGCAGGTACTAAGCTATGGAATAACGTCACTGTTTACCACGAGGTGAATATAGGCGCGCAGTGCTTGATTCAAGCAAATACCGTGGTGGGTGCCGATGGTTTTGGCTATGCCAACGAACAAGGGCAATGGGTTAAGATCCCGCAGCTTGGATCTGTTATAATCGGCGACCGTGTTGAGATTGGTGCCAGCACCACCATCGACCGAGGTGCCATTGACGACACCCTTATCCACGACAATGTGATTATCGACAACCAATGCCAGATAGCACATAACGTTGAGATTTGTGAAGGGACCGCTATCGCTGGTTGTACCGTCGTTGCAGGCAGTACTAAAATTGGCCGTTATTGCCAAATTGGTGGCCTAAGCGCCATTACCGGTCATGTGGAAATTTGCGACAAAGTGGTGCTAACCGGCATGAATATGGTTACCAGTGGCATTAATGAGCCTGGTATTTATTCATCTGGTGTTCCGCACAGCAAAAACAAAGAGTGGCGCCGCACCATCGCGCACTTACGAAATATTGGTGACATGCACAAGCGTATCAAGTCCATTGAAGCGCAGCTGAAGTCGCAAGAGTAAATTAGTTTTAAGGAAAATAAGTTGGCTAATCAGTTAAATAGCTTTGATATTCAAGAAATATTAAGCCTGCTACCCCATCGTTACCCTATGCTGCTCGTTGATCGTGTTATTGATTACACGCCCGGTGAGCGTTTGCATGCGATTAAGAATGTGACCGTGAATGAACCGATTTTTACCGGCCACTTTCCCGATCAGCCCATATTCCCCGGGGTGATGATTCTCGAGGCCCTAGCCCAAGCAACTGGTTTACTCGGCTTTAAAACCACGGAAAATCGCGGTGACAATGAGCTATACTTGTTTGCAGCTATTGATAATGCACGCTTTAAGCACCCAGTAGGGCCAGGTGATACCATGCATTTGCATGTTGAGTTTTTAAAAGAGCGTCGTAATTTATGGAAGTTTTATGGCGAAGCACGCGTCGACGATAAAGTCGTGTGCAGCGCCGAATTGATGTGTGCTAGAAGAGAGTTTTAATCGTGATTCATCCGACCGCAATTATCGAACCGGGCGCAAAGCTTGCCGACGATGTGCAAGTAGGTCCATACAGCTACATCGGCAATGATGTAGAAATCGGTGCAGGGACAATTATTGAGTCGCATGTGGTAGTTAAAGGGCCATCTACTTTAGGTCAAAACAACCACATCTATCAATTCGCATCGGTTGGCGAGACCTGCCAAGATAAAAAGTACAAGGATGAACCAACGCAGCTGATTATTGGTGACAACAATGTGATCCGCGAATGTGCCACTATCCACCGTGGTACCATTCAGGACCAGGGTATTACCAAAATTGGTAGCAACAACTTATTTATGGCTTATACCCATGTTGCTCACGATGCCGTGATTGGTGATAACGTTATTTTTGCCAACAATGCCAGTGTGGCGGGGCATGTACACATCGGCAATTGGGTTATTTTGGCTGGCAACTCGGGTGTACACCAGTTTTGTAAAGTAGGCGATCATGCCTTTATCGGTATGTACTCTGGGGTGAACCAAGATGTACCGCCGTATGTTACCACCATTGGCACGCCGGCACGCCCTGTGGCAATTAATACTGAAGGACTCAAGCGTCGTGGTTTTGAGTCTGATGAGATTATGGCCCTTCGCCGTGCGTACAAAACCTTGTTCCGTAAAGGTTTAAAAGCCGATGAAGCCGTGGCCCAATTAACTGAAGATGCGCAGCAATTTCCAGCCATTCAGCCAATGATTGACCTCGTTCAACAGTCTGAACGCGGTATCATTCGCTAGACTCGATATTTTGAGTGAATAATAAAAAGCGCCTTGAGGGCGCTTTTTTTGTGGCTTAGTTAATCACACTGGTTAGGCGGACATAATCACGGTGCTTTTGCAGTTGCTGATGTGTGCCCGTGGCCCTAACACGGCCCTGCTCGAGCCAAACCACCTGGTCCATACGGTTTAACAGCGTGCTTTCATGGGTCACGGTGATCACGGTACGAGTGTTAAACAGTGCCATTAAGGCGTCAATAACCAGCTCTTGGTTGCGGTTATCCAGTCCGCGTGTGGGCTCGTCGAGTAACAGCACGCGTGGGTCGCGTAATAATTGCTGGGCAATGTGCAAACGTCGTGCTTCGCCTCCAGATAGAGTCCGCCCGCCAGTGCCCACAAGTGTATCGAGCTGATGCTCGGTTGTCGCGACAAAATCCTTCAGCTGCGCTTGAGCAAGCGCCTGCCAAAGTTGCTGCTCGTTGGCATCGTCTTTCGCCAACAGCAAATTGTTCTTAATACTACTACTGAACACATGGCATTGTTGCGACAACATACCCAAGTGCTGGTAAAGCCAATGAGTGTTAAGACTCGAAAGCGGGCGAGAAAAACACTCTAGGCTGCCGGAGCTCGGCTGCAGCTGGGCACTGAGTAATGCCAGCAGGGTAGACTTGCCAGCACCGCTGGCACCAACAATAGCCACTTTTTCGCCTTGCTTAATGGTGAAGCTGATATCCGTTATGCCGTTACTGCTATCGGGGTAGGTGTAATTCAGTGCGTCCAGGGAGTACACCTCTTGGCTAGTGAGCTCGCCTATTTCCTTAGCTTGACTGTGCTTGGGCTGCGCCACCAATTGGCGCAGGCGCTCGCTGCTTGCCAATGTCAGTTCGAGTTTAAGCATAGCATCAGGGAGTGTTAGCACAATTTCAAATCCCCCGAGTACCAGTAACATCAACATCGCCAGATTGACGTTAACCATAGCGCCACTGGTGACCATGGGGATCATGACGATAAGCACGAAAATAATGGTCAGTTGACTAACAAATAATGACAACCCCTGATGACGCGCATACCAATTTTGTGAGCGTTGTTGCTCGTTAGCTAAAGCGTGTTGGGCACGATCGATGTGCTCCCAGTAGCGCTCACAGGCGCCAGCCAGTTGTAGCTCTTTTAACCCCCGGGTCGCTTCCACCAAGCGCTCATTAAGTTGTGTGTGAGCCGCTTGGGTGTGAGTGCCAATGCTCTTTAAGTTGCGGCTTAACCACCAGGGTAACAGTACGCCGCACAGCAGCAGTGCACTGACGCTGACCACCATCAACATTATGCTATACAGGCTTAATACCCAAGCGAACAAAGGCAGCGCAACAAGGGCAAGTAAAATCGGTAAAAGCACACCAATGTAAAACTCATCAAGGCGCTCAACATCGTCTTGCAATTGCGATAGCTGTTGGCCAATACTGGTGAATTGTTGCAAGGGCACTTTGGTGAGTGCTGCAAACACGCTCACTCGCAAGGTTTTGAGCACCAAAAACGTGGTGTTGTGATTGACCAAGCGTTGACCGTAACCACTGGCGGTGCGCACCACCGCCAAAAAACGAATAATGCCCGCTGGGGTAAAATAGTTCATGGTGATCCCTTGCAGCCCGGCACTGGCCATGGCTGCAAGAAACCAACCGGAGATCGCCAGCAAAGTAACATTCGCTATTAAGGCGCACAGCGCCAGTGCCAAGCCAATGACTGCCCACTTTAGGTGGGGGCGTAATAACGATAACAAAAACTGCCAATTAGCCATGATCGACCGCCGCTCCTTGGAGTAAGTGGTTGAGTGCTGAGTGGGGTTGCTGTATCAACTGTGAGTAATTACCTTGCGCAGCGATACGGCCATGCTCCATGACCACCACCTGTTGTGCATCGCTGATGGTATGCAAACGATGGGCAATAACGATAATTAAGCAGTGTTTGCTGAGCTGCTCTAAACACCGCTGCACATGCGCCTCACTGTGCTTATCAAGGGCCGCTGTGGGCTCATCTAAAAACAGCACTTCGGGTTTGCCTAACAGTGCACGGGCCAAAGCTAGGCGCTGTATTTGCCCTCCGGATAACCCTTTACCGAGCTCGCCTATGGGCGTGTCGTAGCCTTGCGCGAGGGTCATAATGTAATCATCCAGGGCTACGTCTTTACAGACCGCGCGAATGGCACCCAGTGGTGCGTCTGGTTGCGCCAAGGCGACATTTTCGGCGATGCTGCCACTAAAGAGTGTCGGCGATTGGGCAACCCAAGCGATGCGCTGTTGATATTGCTGGATGTCTAAAGTGCTTAAGGCGTGGTCGTTTATTTTAATGGCTCCGGCGACACTGGGTTTTAGGCCCATCAAGCAATCCAGTAATGTGGACTTGCCGCTGCCGCTTGCGCCGACAATGGCATGCATGCCGGGGCCGCAGAACTTAAGCGATAGCTGTTGTAAGGTGTCGTGCTGGGCGTCGTCAAAGCGCCAGCACAGATTCTCGGTGCTCACTGTATGAATAGGGGTATGGTTCGCTAATTGCTCACCTTTAATAGTGTCGGTGTCTGCTTTTTGTAGCAGCGACAGCATTGAGCTGGCACTGGCTAAGCCTTTGAGCTTGGCATGGTAGTGCTGACCTAACTGGCGCAGCGGCAGATAAAACTCCGGCGCCAACAACAGCACCACAAAACCCGTGGCAAAATCTAACGAGCCAAAGTAAAGGCGAAAGCCAATAATCACAGCTACTAAGGCGATACTGATGGTCGCCAAAAATTCCAGTGCTAAGGTGGATATAAAGGCAATACGCAGTACAGAGAGGGTGGTGATGCGAAATTTATCGGCCATCAGCGCGACATTTTCAATTTGCTGGCGCTCGTTATTGAATAGCTTCAGCTGCACTAAGCCTTGTAGGCGGTCCATAAAATAATGACCAAGACGCTGGAGCTGCTGCCAGTTTTGCTCATTGAGCGCCTCGGCCTTATAACCGATTAAAATCATGAAAAAAGGAATGAGTGGCGCCGTAACAAGAAAGATTAACCCAGATTGCCAGTCGATAGGAAAGACTACGGCGATAATAGCGAGAGGGATAAAGCCCGCGTAAGCGACAGCAGGAATGTATTTGGCGAAGTAATCGTGCAGTGATTCCACGCCTTGGTTAAGGATATTGACCAACTGCGCTGGGCTGTGTTCAAGCTGACCTTGGCGCTGTTTTGCGACCATGGCTTGCCAAAGTGCATGGCGCATTTGCTGTTTTAGAGCAATGGCGCAGCGCTCACTGACATAGCGACTAACGCCACTGCACAGCGCTCGCAGTACCACTATGCCAGCCAGTATGGCTAACTGGGTGTGCTGTTGCGCTAAGTGCTCATCTGCAAACATCACTGCATGGCAAATGTGTGCTAATAAATAACAGCTCACTATCATCAGTAAGGCATTGACGATACCTAAGGAAATGCTTATCAGCATCGCGCCATTTTGTGAACGTGAAAAGTTTTTTAAAAAAACGCGCAGCTGGTTTTGCTGCGCGCGGTTGGGGCGGGGGGTCATGTATTAATCATGCTCCTTGTGATCGTCGGCCACACAATCATTGTGCTGGCCCATTTCATACCACATGACGTTGATCACGCCGAAGGCAACAGCGAATAATACTCCTAAAATCCACGTAAAATACCACATAATGCCTCCTTAATAGCTGCCATGGGTGTTGTTTTCAATCTCTTCACTGCTTACTCGGCGCCACATCTTCACATAACACCAAGTGGTGTAAGACAGTACTATGGGGAGCAGTATAGCGACCACAATAAACATGATATTCAAAGTCATGTGGCTGGAAACGGCGTCCCAAATGGTTAAGCTCATATTGGCGTCATGGCTGGAAGGCATAATGAACGGGAACAGGGATGCGCCAAAGGTCATAATAATGCCTAACAACATGATGCTCGAACAGATGAAGCCAAAACCAGGTCTACTCTTAAGTGAGCACAACAAGGCCAACAGACCTCCGGCAAACGCCAAGATTGGGAACGCCAAGGTCCAACTACGTTCGCTGTAATTGTTCAACCATAGACCGGTCGCAGTGGTCACTGTTTTTGCTAATGGGTCGGCATGGGCATTGGTATCGGCCATAGTGACAATCTGCATGCCGTCGATTTGCGTCAGCCACGCCCCGGCCAAGGCAAAGCCAGCGAGGGCGACAACCAGCGCGATGCGACCGAAACGGGCGCTACGTGAAGCGACGGGCTCAGCGGTGCGCATTTGTAACCATACGCCACCGTGGCCAACCAGCATGGCCACACTGATCACACCGCATAGCAGTGCAAAAGGATTCAACAGCCCAAAGAAGGAGCCGTGATAGCTCACCCGCATGAGATTATCGATATGAATAGGTACCCCTTGCAACAAGTTACCAAAGGCCACCCCGAAAATCAGTGCTGGAATGAAACTGCCGCAGAAAAGCGCCCAATCCCAGCGGTTACGCCATGTTGGGTTATCCAGTTTAGAGCGATAGTCAAAGGCCAAGGGGCGGAAAAACAGCGCAAACAACACCAGCATCATGGCAAAGTAGAAGCCTGAAAAGGCAGCGGCATACACCATTGGCCAAGCGGCAAAGAGTGCACCGCCTGCGGTAATAAGCCAGACTTGGTTACCGTCCCAGTGTGCACCTACGGTGTTGATCACTACTCGGCGCTCGACATCCTGTTTGGCAACGAAAGGTAACAAGGTAGCAGCGCCCATATCCATGCCGTCAGTAATGGCAAAGCCAATGAGCAATGCGCCAATAAGCACCCACCAGATAAGTTTTAGCGTTTCATAATCAAATATCATGATTTGCTCTCCTGTAGTTGCTGTTGACGCTCGAAGTAATACTTACCTGTATGCAGTGAGCTTGGCCCCTGCTTAATAAAGTGCAACATTAACCAGATTTCGATAATGGCCAATATGGTGTAAAAGGTAATAAAGCCAATTAAGGAGATAAGCACATCATTAAAGGTCAGACTCGAGGTGGCCATAAAGGTCGGTAATACCTCGGAAATAGCCCAAGGCTGGCGGCCATACTCAGCCACAAACCACCCTGTTTCAATGGCAATCCAGGGCAGTGGTATCGCAAATAACGCCGCTTTGAGTAGCCAACGTTTTTGCTCGATTTGACGTTTAGCATTGTAATAAAACGCGGCGGCAAAGATCAGCAGCATCACCATGCCACAGGCAACCATAATACGAAATGCCCAAAACAGTGGCCCAACTTGTGGGATAGAGTCTTGCACCGCTTTTTGGATTTGCGCTTCATCGGCGTTATACACGTCATCCAAATAACGCTTTAATAGTAAGCCGTAGCCTAAATCGTCTTTGTACTGATTGAATTGACGAATATTTTCTGGTGTTTCCTCGCCATTACGCAGCTTTTCCAAGTAGCGATAAGCCACCATACCACTGCGGATACGTTGTTCATGGTTTTGTTGCAACTCTTTAATGCCGGTGACTTCCTCATCCAGCGAGCGGGTAGCAATAATGCCCATAACATAGGGGATTTTCACCGCCGCATGGGTTTGTTGTGTTTCAGAGTCTGGAAAACCAAATAACGTGAAAGCGGCTGGGGCAGGCTCAGTTTCCCACTCCGCTTCAATCGCCGCGAGTTTCACTTTTTGCACCTCGCCGACCTCGTAGCCGGACTCATCACCGAGCAGAATCACGCACAATACCGAGGCTAAGCCAAAACTACAGGCAACCGAAAACGAGCGTTTAGCAAAAGCAACATCACGGCCGCGAAGAATATAAAAGGCACTGATCCCAAGCACAAACATAGAGGCGGCAACATAGCCGGCAGAGACGGTATGAATAAACTTAACCTGTGCCACCGGGTTAAACACCAATTCGGCAAAGCTTTGCATTTCCATACGCATGGTCAGGTAGTTAAACTCTGAACCCACAGGGTTTTGCATCCAGCCATTGGCGACTAGAATCCACAGCGCGGAGAGGTTGGTGCCCACCGCCATAAAGAAGGTCACCCCCAAGTGCTGCACTTTACTGAGCCGATCCCAGCCTAGAAAGAACATGCCGACCAAGGTGGACTCTAAGAAAAATGCCATTAGCCCTTCAATGGCAAGGGGCGCACCGAAGATATCACCAACGTAATGAGAATAATAAGACCAGTTGGTACCAAACTCGAACTCCATAGTCAGTCCGGTGGCCACCCCTAAGGCGAAGTTAATACCAAATAACTTCCCCCAGAATTTCGTCATATCACGGTAAATTTCGCGCCCTGTCATTACATAGACAGACTCCATTATCACCAAAATCCATGTCATCCCTAACGTGAGCGGCACGAACAAAAAGTGATAGAAGGCAGTGATTGCAAATTGTAGACGGGAGATGTCTACAAAGGATTCATCTATCATGGAACACCCCTTAATGTAAGCTTGTTTAAAGTTTCAGTAATTACTGAAACTTTCGTTAGTATCCAGACTACTGCTTACGAAGTCAACACAATATTAGCAACATCTAATTTAAAAGAAAGGCACACTGGAAAAATATCAACCAGCTCATCAAGCTAGGCCGTAGAAGGATTGTGCATTTAATAGCAACGAGGTTTTAAGCGCATCGCAAACAGGGTAGACTAGGCGGTTAATAACAACAGCCCAAAGTGGAACCTGTCCCCAATATGAGCGCCACTCAACCTCTTCGCATCGGCATCGTTGCCGGTGAAATGTCCGGTGACATTCTTGGTGAAGGCCTAATAAAAGCCATTAAACAACGCCACCCTGATGCCCAGTTCGTCGGTATTGGCGGTCCCCGCATGAATGCCCTCGGGTGTGAAAGCTTGTTTGATATGGAAGAGCTCTCGGTAATGGGACTCGTTGAGGTGCTCTCGCGCTTGCCTAGGCTGTTAAATATTCGCAAAGGATTGGTGCAGCACTTTATCGACAATCCCCCTGATGTATTTATTGGTATTGATGCGCCCGATTTTAATTTGCGCGTTGAGCTGCCGTTGAAGCAAGCGGGGATCACCACTGTGCATTATGTCAGTCCTTCGGTGTGGGCGTGGCGACAAAAGCGTATTCATAACATCGCCAAAGCCACCAATTTAGTACTGTCGCTGTTGCCTTTTGAGAAGGCCTTTTATGACAAGCACCAAGTGCCATGCACCTTTGTCGGCCATACCTTGGCCGATGATATCGCTGTAGAGCAAAGCAACCAGCATGCGCGGGCGCAACTAGGGCTCAGTAGCGACGATAAAGTGCTGGCGCTGTTACCGGGTAGTCGTGGCTCGGAAGTGGGGCTACTGACACCCACCTATGCGCAAACGGCCGAGCGTCTGCAGCAAGCCAATCCAGACTTAAAAGTTGTGGTGCCTTTGGTGAACGAAGCGCGCAAAGCGCAGTTCTTAGCATTGCAACAACAACATGCACCAAAGTTAAACGCGCTATTACTTGATGGTCAATCGAGCTTAGCGATGCAAGCCAGTGACGCTATTCTACTGGCGTCGGGAACCGCCTCACTAGAGGGAATGTTATATAAAAAGCCTATGGTGGTGGGTTACAAGCTCAAAGCCATGACCTATTGGATGGTGCAGCATGTGTTTACTTTCACCATCAAATACTTCTCGTTGCCTAATTTATTGGCTGACGAGGAGCTGGTCCCTGAGTTTTTACAGCACCAGTGCAATGTTGATAACTTATGCGCCGCGCTTGAGCCAAAGTTATACGGGGATAATCAAGCCTTGATTGCGCGTTTTACGCAAATCCATAAAGACATTCGCTGCGATGCCAGTGCTCAAGCAGCCAAAGCCGTATTGGAGCTTATTGATGCAAATTAATCGTCCCGATGTTCAGTATATTGCCGGTGTAGATGAAGTGGGGCGTGGCCCGCTGGTGGGGGATGTGGTGACCGCAGCGGTGATCCTTGACCCCAATAAACCGATAGCCGGACTGAGTGATTCAAAAAAGCTGAGTGATAAAAAGCGCACCGCCTTAAGTGCTGAGATAAAAGAAAAGGCATTGAGTTACTGTATCGCCCGTGCCAGTGTCAGCGAGATAGATGAGCTCAATATCTTGCACGCCACTATGCTGGCCATGTCGCGAGCTGTGGCGGGGCTTGATATTACTCCTGACTTTGTCTTTGTTGATGGTAATCGCCTACCGCAACTCGATGTGGCTGCACAAGCCGTGGTCAAAGGCGACGCGCTGGTGGCTGAAATCAGCGCCGCTTCGATTTTAGCTAAGGTGGCGCGGGATGAGGAAATGATAGCCTTGGATGCGCAATTCCCCGAATATGGCTTTGCGGGCCATAAAGGCTACCCAACTAAAGCTCATTTTGCAGCATTGGCCGAACATGGAGCCACCGAGTTTCACCGCAAGAGCTTTAAACCGGTGCAGCGCGTACTCGCCGAGCGGGGGCAATAATGGCCGCACCTGAATTTGTCCATCTGCGCGTTCACAGCGACTTTTCCATGGTTGATGGCTTGGCTAAAACCAAGCCTATTGTCAGTGCGGCGCAAGCACAGCAGCTCAGCGCCTTAGCTATTACCGACCAAATGAACCTGTGTGGTCTGGTGCGTTTTTATGGTGCCGCCCATGGCGCTGGGATAAAACCCATTGTCGGCGCCGATATTTGGCTCAATAGCCCGGAGTTTCCCGATGAGCCTTGTCGTTTGGTGGTATTGGCTAAGAATAACGAAGGCTATAACAACCTCACCTTACTGATTTCTAAAGCCTATTTGCGTGGTCATGTGATGCACCGCGCTATGGTTGACCGTCAGTGGTTGGCGGAGCACAGTGAGGGGCTAATTTTACTCAGTGGCGGCAAAGACGGTGACTTGGGCAAGGCACTGCTTAAGGGCAATGCTGGAGTGATTGAAGAGATCAGCCAGTTCTACCGCCAACATTTTGCCGGCAATTTCTACCTTGAATTAATGCGCACCGGGCGTGCTGATGAAGAAAGCTACTTACATTTGGCCGTTGAGCACGCGACAGCGCATCAACTGCCTGTGGTGGCAACCAATGAAGTGGTGTTTCTTGAGCAGCAAGATTTCGAGCCCCATGAAATTCGTGTCGCCATCCACGACGGCTACACCTTAGAGGATAAGCGCCGACCGAAGCGCTTCTCCAGCGAACAGTATTTAAAAACCCCAGCGCAAATGGCCGAGCTATTCAGTGATATCCCTGAGGCGCTCGCCAATACCGTTGAAATCGCCAAGCGCTGTAACGTGACCGTTCAGCTAGGCACTTACTTTTTGCCAGATTATCCCACCGGTTCGCTGAAAATAGACGACTTCTTGGTTAAAGTCTCTCGTGAAGGTCTAGAAGAGCGGTTGCAATTCCTGTTTCCCGATGAGCAGGTACGCGCTGAGCGTCGTGGCGAATATGACGAGCGCCTGCAAATCGAGCTCGATGTTATTAACCAGATGGGCTTCCCCGGTTACTTCTTAATCGTTATGGAATTCATCCAATGGTCCAAGGATAACAATATCCCAGTGGGCCCAGGACGTGGTTCCGGTGCCGGTTCACTGGTGGCGTATGCCCTGAAAATTACCGACTTAGACCCACTGCAATTCGATTTGCTATTCGAGCGCTTTTTGAACCCCGAGCGGGTCTCAATGCCGGATTTCGATGTCGACTTTTGTATGGACCGACGGGATGAGGTGATTGATCACGTTTCCAAATTATATGGTCGTGATGCAGTATCACAGATCATTACCTTTGGTACTATGGCCGCAAAGGCGGTGATCCGCGATGTAGGGCGGGTATTGGGCCATCCCTACGGGTTTGTTGACCGTATTTCCAAGTTGGTGCCTGGCGACCCGGGTATGACCTTGGAAAAAGCCTTTGAGGTTGAGCCGCGACTGCCAGAGGCCTACGACGGCGATGAGGAAGTGCGCGATCTCATTGATATGTGCCGTATTCTTGAAGGCTGTACGCGAAACGCCGGTAAGCACGCCGGCGGCGTGGTGATATCGCCGACTACCATCACTGATTTTGCGGCGCTGTATTGTGATGAAGAAGGCAAGTTCCCGGTCACGCAATTCGATAAAAATGACGTGGAAACCGCCGGCTTAGTGAAGTTTGACTTCCTCGGTCTGCGTACCTTGACCATCTTGCAATGGGCACTGGATATGACCAACGAGCGCCTAGCCCGTGAAGGCAAGGAGCCGGTGGACATCAATGCCATTCCCCTTAACGACCGCGCCAGTATCGACCTGCTGTTACGGGCCGAAACCACAGCGGTCTTCCAGCTCGAATCGCGCGGGATGAAGGACCTTATCCGCCGCCTGAAACCGGACTGCTTTGAGGATATGATAGCCCTAGTGGCCTTATTCCGACCCGGTCCATTGCAATCGGGCATGGTTGATAACTTTATCGACCGTAAGCACGGACGTGAAGAAATCTCCTACCCAGATTCGCAGTATCAGCATGACAGCTTGAAACCGATTTTGGAGCCCACTTACGGGGTTATCCTTTATCAAGAGCAGGTCATGCAGATTGCTCAGGTACTCGCCGGTTACTCACTCGGTGGCGCAGATTTGCTACGTCGAGCCATGGGTAAGAAAAAGCCAGAAGAGATGGCAAAGCAGCGTTCAACCTTTGCTGAAGGGGCGCAAAGTCAGGGAATTGACAGCGAATTGGCGATGAAAATCTTTGACTTGGTGGAAAAATTCGCTGGGTACGGATTTAACAAATCGCACTCTGCGGCCTACGCCTTGGTGTCTTACCAAACACTGTGGATGAAAACTCATTACCCTGCCGAATTTATGGCGGCGGTAATGTCGGCGGATATGGATAACACCGATAAAATCGTGACCTTGGTTGATGAGTGCGAGAATATGAAGCTCGCCTTGTTGCCACCGGATGTTAATGCCGGTCTCTACAAGTTTACGGTGAATCGCCAAGGTGAGATTGTGTACGGCATCGGCGCCATCAAAGGCGTGGGTGAAGGACCGGTTGAAGCCATTCTCAGTGCTCGCGAGCAGGATGGTCCGTTTAAAGATCTCTTTGATTTTTGTGCACGGGTGGATTTAAAACGCCTAAATAAACGGGTGATTGAAAAGCTCATTATGTCGGGGGCCATGGATAAGCTTGGCCCAGACCAAGTACAAGGTGGACGTGCTATTTTAATGGCCTCCCTGCCTGAAGCGATTAAATCAGCCGAGCAGCACAACAAGGCCGAGCAATTAGGCCAAGGCGATATGTTTGGGCTCTTGGCTACCGAACCCGAGGAAGTCAAACAAGCCTTTAAGCGAGTGCCTTATTTTACCGATAACCAATGGTTGGATGGCGAGCGCGAAACGCTCGGGCTGTTTTTAACTGGCCATCCCATTAACCAATATCGCAGTGAGCTTAAACATTACACCAGCGGCAAGTTGGTGGATTTAGTGCCCACAGAGCGTGATGTGCAAACCACAGCGGCCGGGCTGGTGATAAATGCACGTACCTTGGTTAATAAAAAGAATAAACGTTGGGGATTGCTGACCTTAGATGACAAGAGTGCGCGAATTGATGTACGCTTATTCCCAGAACAGTTCGAAACTTTCCAAGAATTGCTACAAATCAACAATATCTTGGTTATAACCGGACAGGTCAGCTTTGATAACTTCTCTGGCGGCATTACAATGACCGCCAGAGACGTCTGTACACTCGCTGAGGCCCGTGAAAAGCGCATTAAAGCGATGAAAATGACGGTAGATATGGCGCAAATTGATGCTAACTTCTTCGAAAAGTTAGAGAAAGTGCTGGAACCATATAAGTTCGGTACGTGTCCGATAAAAGTCGTTTATCGCCGGCCGGACGCCTTAGCCGAGCTAGAACTAGGAACACAATGGTGTGTGACGCCAGCGGATGATTTGATTCATAAGTTATCCTTACTGACGGCGCAAGATATCGAATTAGAATTTAATTAAGTGGGTTAATTAGAGCATGAGTCTCAATTATTTGGATTTCGAACTGCCAATTGCCGAATTGGAAGCGAAGATTGAAGAGTTACGCACAGTGAGTCGTGCTGGCGAACTAGATTTAGGGCTGGAAGAAGAAGTCAGCCGTTTAAAAGAGAAAAATGTCGAACTAACTGAAAAGATTTTCTCTGAGTTAGGCGCATGGCAAGTTTCGCAGTTAGCGCGTCACCCTTTGCGTCCTTATACGCGCGACTACATTGAACGTATTTTTACCGAATTTGATGAACTAGCGGGCGATCGTGCCTTCGCTAACGATCCTGCTATTCTCGGTGGTGTAGCCCGTTTAGACGGCGAACCAGTGATGGTGATCGGTCAGCAGAAGGGCCGTGATACGGCAGAGAAGATCAAACGCAATTTTGGTATGCCTAAACCGGAAGGGTATCGCAAAGCGCTGCGCCTAATGGAAATGGCCGAACGTTTCAAAATGCCTATATTCACCTTTATCGACACCCCTGGAGCCTATCCTGGTGTGGGTGCCGAGGAGCGCGGCCAAAGTGAAGCAATTGCTCGTAATTTGAAGGTCATGGCGGCATTGAAAGTGCCAACGGTATGCACCGTGATAGGTGAAGGTGGCTCGGGTGGTGCATTAGCCATTGGTGTTGGCGACCGAGTGAACATGTTGCAATACAGCACCTACTCAGTGATCTCCCCTGAAGGCTGTGCATCGATTCTATGGAAAAGTGCAGAAAAAGCGCCCTTGGCAGCCGAGGCGATGGGTGTGACCGCGCAGCGAGTGAAAGAGCTTGATCTCATCAATACCGTAATTGAAGAGCCTTTAGGCGGCGCTCATCGTAACTACGATGCCATGGCGAAAAGCCTTAAAGCACAGCTTAAGCGCGATTTAGCCGAGCTGCGTGAACATAGCGTTGACGAGATGCTTGATGCTCGCTATCAGCGCTTAATGAGCTTTGGTTACTGTTAAGCCATCGCTAGTAAGGCCGATATTTGTCGGCCTTTTTATTGCCTACCTATGCAAGATACCTTTTCCTCAGAGCTTGATGCTTTACTAAAATGTGCGCCAGACACAAAAGGGTTGGCGGTGGCCTTAAGCGGTGGCCTCGATTCTATGGTGCTTTTAGAGTTGGCTTGGCGCTATGCTCAGCGTGAAAACCTAGCGCTGTGTGCTATTCACGTTCATCATAACTTGAGCGCTGATGCCGATCAGTGGTTAGACTTCTGTGCACAGCAGTGTGAGCAGCGTGAGATAGCGTTTTTCAGCGAGCGTGTCCGCATTGGCACACAAACACGTCGTGGTATTGAAGATAAAGCTCGGCAAGAGCGATATCAAGCACTTGATAGCTGTGCGCCAGCGGGTTATGTGTTGCTACTTGGTCAACACCGCGACGACCAAGTGGAAACCTTCTTTTTACGCCTTAAACGTGGTGCTGGGTTGAAAGGGCTTGGTGGCATGCAGGCGTTGAGCTATTGGCATCAACGGCCGCTACTACGGCCCCTGCTTGGTTTTTCTCGCGCCGAGCTTAACGAGTATGCAGAGCGTCAGGGCCTGCTTCATATTCATGATGAATCAAACGATGATAACGGCTTTGATCGTAATTTCTTACGCAATCAAGCATTACCGCTACTCAGTGCGCGTTTTAACGGTTTTTATAAAAAAGTCGCGCAGAGTATGGCAATCATACAACGCCAGCAGCGTTTGTTGGATGAAATTGCGCACGATGATATTGCCAACGCCCACGGCCAGAGCTCACTTAATCTAACATCACTACGTAAGCTCAGCGGCGCACGCTACCACAATGCGTTACGTTATTGGCTACACAGCCATGATGTGGTGATGCCCAGTGAAAAGCAACTACAGGACTTAGCTCAGCAGTTATCTTGCGCTCGCGCTGACAGCCAGATGCAAGTGGTATTGAAGCGTTTGCACGGCTCGCCAAGTGTATTACGCCGGTATCAAGACCATGCTTATTTGTGCACGGAGCAACCGAGCTTGGAAGCGCTGCGTTTAAGCACTGATTGTACGAGTGTGAAGTTGATTGATGGCACCGTACTGAGCGCTCAAGCAGGCGAAGGAGTGCGCCCTCTAGAGGGAGCAGAGCAATTGAGTGTGCGCTTTGGGCAGCTAAGTAGCGTGATTCGTCCTCATAATAAAGCGCACTCTAAGAAGTTGTCACAGTGGTTCAAAGCCCTGCAAGTGCCTCCGTGGCAGCGTCAACGCGTGCCGCTTATTTACTACGATGATGTCTTGGTGGCCGTGGTCGGCTATTTCTATAATTATGATTATTTCAGCAAAAACGGAGTGCAATGGCAGTGCAGCGAACGCCCCAAGTAGGTTTATCTTTAGTCAACAAAGCCCCTGCGGCACTAGCCGTTACCTTCACGTTATTAGTGATGGCACTGCTGCTGAGCACATTACATGTCAATGTATTGGCATATGCAGGGTTCAGTGGCGTTTTATGCGGTGCTTTGTTACTCGCTTACTGGCTAGGCAAGGGCGGTATGTTTTTCGTGCTCGGGATACTGGCACCGCTGGTGAGTGTTATTGCCATTGATATACCCAGCTTTACATCCTTGTTTCAGCTGATTTTGGCATTCTTCTCTGGGTTTTGGCTGCTATTGTGTGTGTTTAAGTTAGTGCGCTCTAAAGTGTGACTGTTAGCCTCACCATAATGGGTATCGCGGCCTAAGTTCTTCGCTTGATATAAGGCTTTGTCGGCGCGGGCAAATAAACTCATACTAGAGTCTTTGGCCTCAGCCAAGGCATAACCAATACTGCTTGTCACACCATGACGAGACATCAACGCATTGGCATGCACCGCCTTTTGCACTCGCTCGGCGACAACTTGGTTGGTATCAAAATCGTCGTCGTCAATCAGCACTGCGAACTCATCGCCGCCAAAACGAAAGACCGAGTCGGTACCACGTACTGAACTTTTTAGGATCATGGCAAACTCTTGTAGAGTTTCATCGCCTACTTGGTGGCCCTATTGGTCGTTAACCTGCTTAAAGTTATCTAAATCCAATAACATCAAGCTGAAAGGACGGTTCTGACGGCGGCAAACCTCGAGCTTCTTTTCCATGCCAATATTGAAGTCGCTGCGATTATTCAGCCCCGTTAATGGGTCGCGCGTGGCTAGGCGTAACACCCGATTGTAGGTGAGGGCGTTGCGCAGTGGATAGCTGAGTATTTGGTGCCATTGTTTAAGCTGCGTACAAAGCTGATCGCTAAACGGGCTGTGGCTGTAGTACACCAGTTGCCCGAGATGCTCTTGTTCAACGTCAATATCGAAGCGATTGGCGACACTGGTGTTGCGGCTGTTGCTCATTTCACTGACGCCCAAACTACTGTGTAATTGCAGGCCATCAAAACTGGCATAAGGCGCCACAAATTGCGCGAACGTATCAAGCAACACCACCACCTCCAGACTACGCTGAAGTTGCTGGGTTAACGCCACGACATTGACCGCAGATTGCGGGCGGCAAAACGATGCCGCTTGCTGCTGATCATGGCTTGATTGTGTATTGGCATAAGTCAAAATGTGGACATTATCCATCTATTGCACTCCCAGACTAAATTCGTAGTGTTTATAAGCGAAAAACATGCCAAATTTTTAAACTGGATATAAAACAAGCCCTTGCTATAGTTAATGGTAAAGTATTAGCCCAGAGTCAGGTCTTTGACGCCAAAGGAGTGCCATGCAACAGCTGTTTATTGAATTGATGGGTCTATTACTCAGTGCGGTGATCTTAGTGTGGATGTTTAAACGCCTTGGATTGCCGCCCATCTTAGCGTACTTAGCCACAGGATTGTTGGCCGGACCGCATGGATTTGCCTGGCTTGCCAATGGCCATGAAATGCATGGTATCGCTGAGCTTGGCATTGTCTTTTTACTATTCAGTTTGGGCCTCGAATTCTCCCTGCCACGCTTGATTGCCATGCGTAATATCGTGTTTGGTGTTGGCTTACTGCAAGTGGTGCTCACTTCTGCGGTGTTTTTCTTGTTGTTGTGGGGTTTTGCGTTTGACGCGTTGAGCGCGTTTGCCATCGCAACGCTAATGGCGCTGTCCTCTACGGCGGTAGTGGTTAAATGCTTGAAGGACACCGGGCAGCTGCAGAAACGGCGCGGTCAACTCGCTGTTGGGGTGTTGCTGTTCCAAGATTTAGCCGTGGTACCGCTGCTTATTACCATCCCGTTACTGGCCAGTGATACTGAGCAATCATTAACCTATAGTTTGGCAATGGCTTTGGCTAAAGGGGCCGTTGTGTGCACCTTGCTGTGGGCCATCGGTAAATGGTGTTTGCCACGGATCTTCAATGAAGTGGCGCGAATGCGTAATGAAGAGCTGTTTGTATTGACCACTTTATTGGTGACGTTATTTGCCGGTGGGCTAACTTACTGGTTCGGGTTATCCATGGCTTTAGGGGCTTTTTTAGCGGGAATGATGTTGGGTGAAAGCCAGTATCGGCACCAACTTGAAAGTGATATTCGGCCGTTCCGGGACATCCTTATGGGGCTCTTTTTTGTCACCGTGGGGATGCAGTTAGACCTGGCCTATGTATTAACGCATGCCCATATTATTTTTGCCGCGTTAGCGGTCTTGATGCTCAGTAAACTGGTGTTACTGGCTGGTATTGCGCAACTGATGGGAGAGCGCAAAAGCGATGCTTTAAGTGCAGGCTTGATGCTCTGTCAAATGGGGGAGTTTGGCTTTGTATTGGTGGCTTTAGCTGGGAACCAGGGAATTTTTGCCGGTGAGTTGGCGTCGTTTCTCATCGCCTTAGGGGTGTTTTCCATGGCCATTACTCCGTATTTAATAGAGCACTCGCCTAAGTGGGTACATCATCTTTTTCGCGCCAGTACAGAAGCCCCCGAACGCATTGAGTGTGTTGATGAAAGCCTCAGTGAGCATGTGATAATTTGTGGCTACGGGCGAGTTGGACAAAATATTGGGCGCTTTCTTTCCAGTGAGGCGTTGCCTTTTGTTGCCATTGAACTGGACCCTTACCTCGTGCAACAAGGAAGAAACTCCGGTTACCATGCCATGTTTGGCGATGTCACGCAAAAAAGCATTCTTGAGCGCGCAGGAACAGCACAGGCGCGTTTGGTGGTGATTACCTTCACTGATCTTAGCAAGGTACAAATGGTCGCCGAGGTAGTGAAACAAGTCGCGCCGCAGGTGAATATCCTCGCGCGCATGCCCGATGATGCCCATCTTGATGAGTTAAAAGAAAGTGGCGTGTCAGAGGTCGTGCCTGAGTCGTTAGAAGCGAGCCTGATGTTGTCGTCTCATGTACTATTTATGAGCGGGGTGCCGATGAAACGCATTATTCGCCGGGTTAGCCAAGAGCGAGAAAACCGTTACTCCTTATTGCACAGTTATTATATTAGTGATGAGGCGCCACATCGCGATGAAAACACCGAGCGTTTAGAGTACTTGCATGTGTTTGCTTTGGCAGATAACGCCTATGCCGTGGGTAAAACCATCGCCGAGCTCAACTTGCAAGCGCGGCGTGTAAGTATTGCCGCGTTGCGCCGTCAAGGACGTGAGATAGAAGCGCCCAGTATTGAAACCAGTCTACAGGGGCATGACGTGCTGGTATTAAAGGGTAAACCACGGCGAGTAGAGCGTTGCGAGCGCTTTTTACTCAATGGCGGCAGTTAATCGAGACACAAAAACGCGCGTAGTTGCCCCAATTGCGCCAGCCCGTCCTGATAACCTAGCTCCATCAAGTGTTGGGTATAACGGCGTTCAAACAACAAGTAGCTCGGTAAGCTCGACTCACTGTAGCGTTTTACGCCGATACCACGTAGTAGGGTGCGAATGGCCAGCGGCATATCATCGTAATACTCGCTACTAATGGCATTAAAGTTATGTGATGGGTTGATCACCATCGTATCGATATGCTTGAGCTCACGATGTTTATCTTTCGCGCTCAACAACCCCACCGTACGGTTAATGCGCTCAAGACGCTCTAAATCACCATGCAGTGTGTCAGCAAACACACTGTCCAACAGATGCCCCGCGATATGCGAAATGCCCGGGTAGTGCGGCGCATATTTACGATGTTCCTCTTTGGGCTGTTCAACACCGATAACAAAGATACGCTCGGCACCAAGGTGAATGGCGCTGGACAGGGGAGACATCTGGTGAATGGAACCATCACCATAGTATTGGTGTCGAATCTTTACGCTGGGAAAGACCACGGGAATAGCACTGGAGGCCATCAGGTGTTCTAAATGGATGCGAGCTTTGACACCCTGACGTTTGGCCCGCCGCCAGGGTTTGGCCTCATTGCTTTGGTAGAAAGTAACGGAGTCACCGGTACTGTAGTTAGACGCAGTGACTGCTAACGCATCGAGCACACCACGGTGAATGTTACGGTCGATACGCTCCATAGGCAGCACTTCGGCTAATAACTGCCGCAGAGGGGCATTGTTGAATAAGCTCGCTGGGGCATGGTTGGCGTGCCCAGAGCGAAAGCTCGATAAAATATTTTTTATAAGGTGGCCGAATACATGCGCAAAATCACTGCGATAAACATCGCTGGTGTGAAACTGTCCCCAGACTTGCTCAAGCTTGCGGCTCGCCAAATGAGCACACGAAGCCCAACATCCAAGCGCCACAGAGTTAATTGCTCCGGCAGAGGTGCCTGTGATCACTTTAAATGGCAGTGGCGCCGTTCTTGGAAGGCTTTGTGTTAGCGCTTTGAGGACACCTACTTGATAAGCGGCCCGCGCGCCGCCGCCGCTCAGTAGCAACGCTGTTCCAGCGCGACCGCAATTAGTTTGCTTTCGCATTGTATTTGCACTTAAATGGACACATAGTGTTAATGTAAAAGATTCTAAAATAAAAAGATATGCTCAACGGCGAGTATACTCGCAGCAATTAGGGCAGATTACTTTTTGAAGATTGGCGATTTTGACTTTTTCATAACGGAGCCTTTATGAGTGAACAACCTACCGAACATGAGAGTAAACGCGGACCCAGCCGTAACAACATCATCCTAGCATTGGTGGTATTAGTGGTGTTGGCTGTGGTGGTAATTTTTATCGTCAGCAAACAATCTCAACAGCCTTTGCCACTTGAGGCCCCCCCCTGAGCCTGCGCAGTTGCCAGTGGAAGATAAACCTCAGCCTGTTGCAGAGCCCGAACCTGAAAATAAACCCCAAGCCGCGCCGACAACCACAGACGTGAGCAACCCCGATGAGCAGCAACAGCGTCCACAGTCTCGTGAAGACGAACAGCCCGAGCCGCAACCCGAGTTGCCGGCCTTGGACGATAGCGATGAGATGGTCAGCGCCAGCTTGCAACAATCACTGGCTCAATCCAGCGCTAATTTGCTGGTCAATGATGACTTGATCCGCCGCACTGTGGTGTTTGTCGTTAATCTCGCCGAGGGGCGTGTGGCCACAAACCACTCACCAGTGGAAAAACTCGAGCAGCCTTTCACCGTGGAAGAGGGCGATGTGCTGACGATGGATCCGCAGAGCTTTGAGCGCTATGACCCGTATGTTGGTATTTTGACCTCAATGAATACCGATCAGTTGGTGGCACTGTATGAACAATATGAACCGCTGATTGAACAGGCTTATGGTGAAGTTGGCGATCCTAACAGTAGTTTTGAGGCGCGCTTAAAGCAGTCGATTGACTTGCTTTTAGAGACACCCGAAATGACTACTCAGGTCCCCTTATTACGGGATTCAGTCACCTACAAGTATGCTTATTCCGAATGGGAGAATTTACCACCCGCTCAGAAGCAGCTATTACGCATGGGGCCAGAGAATGTAGAGAAGGTAAAAGCGGTGTTGAAGAAACTGCGCACAGAATTGGATTAATTCAACGTTCGTGAAAAAAGGGGCCAACGGGCCCCTTTGTTATTACTAATTGGCGGTGATCGATAAATTTACACCCGTGGCGCTATTATAGCCGTACAAATCAATGTACCAAGTTCCACTTTGCGGGTTGCTAATGGTACAGGTTTCATTGTTACCATTTTTGTATGGACGGCATTGCCATTGCGACTGACTCGACGGTGAGCCAAGGTTTAAATACAGATCGGCATCGCCGCTACCGCCGGATATACTCACCTGTAATTGTGAATAGCCGCTAGTAAGAGGCTGCTCAAAGCGTTGCCATTGAGAAGACGCGACAGAA
Organism: Pseudoalteromonas ruthenica; assembly: GCF_008808095.1. NCBI lineage: Bacteria > Pseudomonadati > Pseudomonadota > Gammaproteobacteria > Alteromonadales > Pseudoalteromonadaceae > Pseudoalteromonas > Pseudoalteromonas ruthenica. The sequence continues at coordinate 765,561 of NZ_CP023396.1, forward strand.
ATAGGCCCTTCGCTACGATTAATGGGAGTTGGACCGGTTGAATCTGTTTGATACTCACCGACCAGATTGACACCGGAAATGGCATTCCAGGCCTCAACCATCACGTAGTAAGTCCCTGTTTGTGGCGCGCTAAAGCTACAGCTTTCGGTGCTTGATGCCGTGGTGCTTTTGCAATCATAGCTATTGAGTGTCGGTGGCGTGCCAAATTGCACGTATAAATCAGCATCACCGCTGCCGCCATAGGTATTAAAGTTAAGATCAGTGGCATCGCTGGGTACATCCATGGTGTAAAGTAGCTGTTCCTTAGCGCCAGCGCTAAGGCCAGACTCAACCACACTGTTAGTGAGCTCGTTATCACTCGGTGGTGGCGGCGCAGAGCCAGCACTTTTCGCAAGCTCAGCGAGATAAACACTGGCCAAGCGTGCAAAATTGATGGCATGACTGGCATCAAACAGGTCATCACCACTGGTGTGAATTCGGTAGTTGATATCACTCATTTTTGATTCAAACGGCATTGAGGCGGCAAAGCCTTGGTTATGCCAAGAGGCATGATCCGAGCATCCGTAACCACATTGATCATAGCCAATAACCAGGTCACTAAGATAAGTGCTGGCAAGGTTTGCCATAAATTGATTCTGGCCGCTATTGGTATAGTCGGTCATCAATACAATATCTTCAGCTGAGCCGTTATTACCGGTCATATCAAACTGCGCCATGCCCACCACATTGATGCCTTGGCTTTTGTAATCGCTAGCTATAGCGCCGGAGCCTCTGAGTCCCACTTCTTCAGCCGCAAAGCCCATAATTTTGATGGTGCGTTTAGGCTTAAAGTCACTGTCGACGACTGCTCGCAGCGTTTCGGTTAATACTGCAATGCCGCTGGCATTATCATCAGCTCCTGGTGCACGACCTTGGCTGGGTGATGATTGGTTAATCGAGTCTAAGTGACCACCAATGATCACCACTTCATCACTTAACTCTTGTCCGGCGATTGTCACCACCACCGAATCTTGAGCCCAACTATGGTTGTAACTTTGCACGGTGATGTCACTGCGACTACTGGCGATTTGTTGCCAGTGGGTGCGTAACCAATCTGCTGCATCAACACCGCTTTGTTGTGAATAATAACGGTTATGAAATGCTGCTAGGGTACTTACGGTGTTATCTAGACGAGTGGTGCTCAGCTCAGCCAGCAGCGCCTGGGCTGCAGCGGGGTTATCGATGCTGTAATTAACAGTGGTAACTGTTTGCGTGTTATTGACTTGAGCCTGTTGCAAGTAGGCTTTCGCCGCTTGCTCAGATTCATGATAAATAAAGCCGCCACAGCGTTTGTATTCATGGTGCATAAAATCGCTTAGCCGATGTATATGCTTAGGATCTATAGCGATAACATCAACTGCTGTGCCAGCGATTGATTGCGTTGCAGCGCTTTGCCACTGTGTTTTTTGCTGTTTTTGATAGTGCGCCATGGCATGGGCCTCGACCGTGATCCATGCCTTTTCCGGTGCCGCTAAGGCGCTGTTCGTAGCGCAAGTAAGCGCCGCACCGATGGCGAGGTAAGAATATTTCATAAGCTGGGTCCTTAAATGAAAAAGGGGCCAGTAGCTGGCCCCTACTCAGGGAGAATGATTTAGTCTGCTTGGATGGTTAGGGTGACACCACTTGCTGCGCGGTAGCCACGTAAATCCATATGCCATGTACCTGCTTGCGGATTGCTAAAGGTACAGGTTTCTGAGTTGCCATTGCGATATGGACGACAATCCCAGTCGCTGGTGGTTGATTGCGAACCAAAGTTGACATACAGATCCGCATCGCCGCTACCACCGCTAATGGTTACCGTGAGGTTACTGTAGCCACTGCCAATGTCTTGGCTAAAACGAGCCCAGCCGCCTTGGTTAACACTGATGTTGCTCTCGGTGCGATCGATCGGCGTTGGCCCTGTGCTACCATCGTCATAGTTACCTTCTAAGGTCACATTACTGATTTGGTTCCACGCTTCGACCATGACATAGTACTCACCGCCTTGAACGGGGCTAATTGCACATGACTCAGTACTGGTTGATGACGTGCTGTTACAATCGTAATCGTTAAGCGTTGGACGTGAACCATATTTCACGTATAAATCAGCATCACCCGAACCACCTGAGGTGTTAAAGGTAAGGTTCGTTGCACCTGCGGGTACATTCATAACGAAGAACATTTGTTCTTTCGCCGCACCGGAAATACCTGTACGTGGCACGCCGTTGGTGATTTCTTCATCAGGTGTTGGCGGAGTTGAACCACAGTCACTACCCGCGCTTAGGCTTGATGTTACCCCTACGGCTGCGAGGGCTGCTTTGACATCGTTAGGCTCATAACCAAGATCGCACGCGGCATCCATCACACCGTTACCTGCTAAGTCCCAGTTAGTGCTCGCTGTCCAATAAAGCTGGTTAGCACGTGCCATGGTCTTAAAGGCCTTTTGTGTATCCCAGCCGCTGGTGGTTGCCAACAAATAGAAGGCCTTGTTGTACACCCCAGAACTGTGATGCACATCCATGCCTGAGTAGTAATCTGATTGATTACCAATGGAGCTGCCGTCTTGTGGCGGGTTAGCCATGTAACGTAACGCACCATTACCTTTGAAGATTTGCTCACCGACGAGCCAATCATTACTACCCAGCATGTAAGCTTCCGCAGCTTCACCGGCCATATCGGAGAACGCTTCATTTAAGCCGCCTGATTTACCAGAATAAACCAATCCGGAGTTTTGTTCGGTAAAGCCGTGGCTGACTTCGTGTGCAGACACATCGAGGCTGACTAATGGGTAAAAGGTTGTGGCGCCGTCACCGAAGGTCATCGCTTGGCCATCCCAAAACGCATTTTCATAGTTATTGCCATAGTGCACGCGCATACGTAACTGGAATGACAATGGCGCAGTACCAACCCAGTCGTTGTACATATTAAACACTACGTTGCCAAAGTAATGGGCATCATTAAGAGGTGAATAAGCGCCATTCACTTGCTGGTAGGTATTTTCTGGGCAGGTAAAGCTGTACGCTGTTGAGCCGCTAGTACCATTATTGAGGTTAATGGTGCGCACATTGGCGTTTTCCATGGTACAAGTGCTGCCAGATTGGCTCACATCCAAATAGCCGTAGTCGGTTCCGTAATTGTATTGTCCGGTTTTCTGGTTGCCGCCTGGGCCGGTGGCATCAGCATGCTGTAAATTGTCGAACTGATGCAATACATTACCGCTTTTGGCGTCGATAATCATGTAGGGACGCGACGGGGTATCACCATAACTATTGTAGGTCACCTCATAAGCAAGGTGCGCTTTGTTCGCATCGTCTAACCAAATGACTAAGCGAGATTGCTCATTCTCGATGGCAGGCGCTGCTTTGCCTTGATGCATTTTACGATGCATGGCGCGCACTAGTTTGCCTACTTGCTTCTTACTTACCTTGGCGTTTACCGAGGGGACGTCGGCAGCGATGTTATTGACCACGGCGCCATGGGCACGAATAAGCTGATCATCTTTGTTGTATGTTAGAATGGCATGATCACCGATAACAGGAATGCCTTTGTGCATTTGCTGATAGCGAAACGTTTTATCGCCGTTTTGACTGTTGTACTGCTTTACAACACTGATACCATCCTGAGTATCAAGGCCGAGTACCGTTGCAGCGGGGGAGGCTGAAACGGCAGTCGACTTTGCCATCATAATATCTTTAATTTGATTTTGTTCACTTAGGTAGGTTTTTTGCGCCGCAATACTCGTTGCGGGCAAAATTGCTGCCAGTGAAACGGCTATTGATAAGGTTGATAGCATAAATCCTTGAGGTTTATTCATTGTTTGCTCCCGATTAGTTTTCCCGAATGGGTGGTGCTGAGCACCGCTAATGCTCGTTTGATCCTACAAACTTCTTCAAAGCGAGCGAGCCTAATTTAGTCAAAATGGGTACTAATGTAAAATAAAAGTAAAAATTATTAATTTAAAACTAAACAAATATTAAATTTATCTAGATTTCTCAATGCCTTGACGAGTAATTTAATGTGTTAAAACGTAATTAAGGTTAAAATGTGTACACTTTTGTTTCCAAAATGTGTAAGCGAAAGGTTATTGCTTCGCGTTGGGTTAGCGAGTTACAAAAGTGGAGCAGAGCTAAAGTGATGCGTATTACTGCGAAATGGTCAGTTACTAGGCAGTTAGTAGTAAATAGTAGGATTTTCCTTGAATCCCAGTAGTAAAGTCGCGATAATCCCTCCTGCGCCCAACGAAGGCCCTCGATGGTAGCCTTATTGGTCCTCTCGCAACACTAGCAGGTGAATCTGGTCAGGCCCGGAAGGGAGCAGCCACAGCGTGTGACGTGTGTGCCGAGATGTGGCTGGTAAGGCTGCCACCCAAATTTCCCCCTTGTTGTTTGAAGTTAAAGTTGACATAAATTTGAACAATAAGTTGTCATAGCCAAATTTTAGTCAGTGCGCTAGAAAGCAGCTATTATCGACGCAAAACCAAGTACTCTAGAGTTAAAACCCTTTTTAAATTCGCCAGTCAAAAGATCAAGGCGACCTGTCTCTTAGAGTCGGCATTAGAGTTCGGTGCTTGTTTCCACTTCGAATATTCCCCAGCGATTGTCGCATTCGAGGCTTAGCCTCTAGGCTTTAAATAAGACTATGTGAACTGCCGCGTAGGCAGCTGAAATTAGGCTAGGAAGTAATCAATCACAACATGTTATTTTTAACTGCTGAAAAGGCAGGGCTAGACATCTTACACCCCAGCAAATACTGGGGTCTTTTCTGTTATTCAAAACGGTAATCTGAGGTATATCTAACCGTATTGAGTTAGGTTAGGAGCTTTCCTATAAATAGTGTTCGAATATTTAGATTGGCAATGTTATCACTAACAGCCGTTACCTGCCCCAAAACAAGCTAGAAAATTTTGCTCAAAGGACTAACAACACCGTTTGCGCCTTGCTGTAAAACATGCGTATATATTTGCGTTGTCTTCACATCGGAATGACCCAGTTGAGCTTGCACGGTTCTAATATCTGCACCACTTTGTAGTAAATGAGTAGCAAATGAATGTCTAAAAGTGTGAGGCGTTATAGGTTTTATTATTTGTGCTTTTTCGGCGGCCTCTTTAACCGCTTTACGTACACCTGTTTGATGAAAATGATGTCGGCGAATCTCGCCAGTTTCAGGATCAGCATTTAACTTATATGAGGGAAATAGATACTGCCAAGCAATTGACTTATTGGCGCTAGGATATTTTCTTGCTAGTGCCTTTAGCATCCATACACCAGCATATTGTTCATTCTGGGAATCTAATTTTAAGTATTCATCAGCCTGAGCTATTTGATTTCTTAGCAAAGGTATAAGTTCTGTGGCGAGTGTAACCACCCGATGTTTATTCCCTTTACCATTCCAGATCCGAATGCACTTGTAGTCAAAGTCAATATCCTGAACTCGTAGTTGAACAGCTTCCATTACACGTAAGCCGCTACCATACATTAAACCTGAAATTAAATAATATCGTTTACTTAAAAACGACATGAGGAGTTTAACCTCCTCGGGGGTCATAACAATTGGTAACTTAGATTGGCGCTTGCTTCTAACAAACGTTAGATTCGGACACAATTCCTGTTTAATTATTTGCTTATACAAAAAAGATAACGCATTTAACGCTGTCGCTTGTGTTTTAGATGACACATTCCGTTTAAGTACAAGGTAGTCGAGATATTCGACAACCTCGTTATTGCCCATTGAAGCTGGGTGACGTTTATCATGATAATGAATATAGGAAGAAATCAACTTAAGATATGTATCAACGGTTCTGAGTGAATATTGCTTAGTCAACATTAACTCGGCGATGTGATTTAAAAATGGTGAACTAGTTCTCATTGAGCTAGCTCCAATAAGTACTTGTATATATGTACAGTATTGTTGTGTTTCTCCTATAGTCAAGAAAACGACCCATTGGGTCGTTTTTTTCTTATAGCAATGTAACGTAACTTCAATGCTGGCAAGTACTTCCTAAATTTGCTATCAATGGTCTAAGGACTAAAACGAGACAGGTTGCGGCAGAAAAACGACCCAATCGCTCGATATTAAATTGTTAGATTCCCTATAGAGATCTCATATGGAACCAAAAGATTTACACGGATTTGCTTCTGATAGGCCGATCACAAAAGTAGAAGAGGACCTGTTGGGACGGTCAGGCTTTTCCACGGACTTGGCTAATGCAATGGCAAGTTGGCATGGAAATGATAGCTTAGTAGTAGCTCTGCATGGTGACTGGGGATCAGGGAAGTCTTCTATTAAAAACATGGCCCTATCTCGACTAGCGGAAATAACAGAGAAAAAACCTGATGTAATTGAATTTTCCCCATGGGAATGGGCAGCTCAAGAAAAAATAACGGCCTCCTTTTTTCAAGAAGTATCAAAGTCAATAGGTCACACAGATAAAAGCAAGTCTGGGAAAAAGTTAGCGGCAACTCTTAAAAAATATGGTCGGTATCTTAATACGGGTGAAACAGTAGTATCAGGTTTTTCAGCGGCTCTCCCTACACTGTTTGTATTCGCAACCCTTATAGGGGTTGGCGGTAATTTTTCAAACGAGGCTTGGGTAAGCAACGTTAGCACTACTATTCTACTGGTTTTGGGTGGATGGGCTGCAATATTAAAGTGGGGCAAAGGCTTCCTTGACAATTTGAGTGGAAATGTTGAGGCGACTGCCAAGGAAAAAGAGCAGAGTTTGAGTGATATAAGACAGGAATTGACAGGATTATTACTCGAAAGGAAATCTCCATTGATCGTTGTAATGGATGATTTGGATAGGCTGACATCATCCCAATTAAGGATGGTTTTTCAGCTTATAAAAGCAAACTTGGAATTTCCGAATGTGGTCTTCCTTCTTCTATTTCAGCGGGATCTGGTAGAAGATAAAATGAATGACGGGGCGCAACAGGGTCGAGACTATTTAGAAAAAATAATTCAGGTGCCTTTTGACATACCTCAAATAGAAACTACACGACTGCATAACTTATTGTTCAATCAGTTAGATAAAATTATCGAGCAAGACAAATCAGCTGCAAATATGTTTGATTCGGGACGGTGGGGGAACCTATTTCACGGGGCTCTAAGCGCATATTTTGACAATCTGCGAAGCGTTTATAGATACACCTCCACTCTATCATTCCATTTTACACTACTTAAAGGCAAAAGTGCTTTTGAGGTCAACCCAGTGGATTTAATGGCAATTGAGTGCCTAAGAGTTTTTGAACCTGATGTTTACAAGGAAATCGCACGCGCGAAAGAGATATTCACTAAAAATGGTTCCGATAGATATGGAAGAAGCCAGGAATCTGCTGCTGCCCTAATTAATAGCATATTGGATAAGGCTTCTGAGAATAAGCGAGATGCTGTAAAGGAAATGGTAGAGCAACTATTTCCAACAATAGAATGGGCTTTGGGAGGCTCACACTATTCTGGAGATTATTCTAGTACATGGTTAAGAGAGATGCGTGTTTGTCACCCCTCTAACTTTGATAAATACTTTCAATTTTCAATTCCAAGTGGGGAACTCTCAAACTCAGACCTGCAGGAAATGCTTAGTCTAACTGCTGATTCTGACAGGCTTTCTTCATTTATCTTGTCCCTCAAAGAACGTGGCATTCTAAAAAATGCTCTTTCACAGTTTGAATCATTCACAGATGAAGTGCCTCTTGAAAATGGCAGTGCGTATATTAAGGGAGTTTTAGATATTGGTGACCAAATTGATCATGAATCAATTGGGTTTACGATGTTTAGCTCGAATACACATGCTGTAAGGCTTGTTGTTTGGTTTCTACGGCGCATTGACGATCTGGAGGAGCGAGGCAAGCTGCTTTTAGAATGCTTCAAAGCGTCAAAAGGTCTCTCTATTGTCGAACACATATTACAAGGCGATGAAAATCGCAGAGAGAAAGCTGATGCTGACCAGATACTACGAGATGAGGAGTTTGAGCTGCTTAAAGCCGAGTTTGTAAAAAAGCTGGATGAAATGTCTGAAAATGCGCCTAGCGAACTACTTTCTAATGAACACTTGGTTTCTTTTTTGTATAGATGGAAGCGCTGGGGAGATGAGAATAAAGTTATAAACTGGTTAAAGTTGCAGACTCAGACTGCCGAAGGGTGTTTGACCTTGTTAAAAAGGTTTGCAAGTAAATCTTCATCTCAGGCAATGGGAGATTACTTAGTTAAAATTACTACGTACATAAAGCTTGAGAGCATTGAAAACTTTCTAGAGATAGCACGAATTCAAGAAAAAGTAAGGGATATTGATGAAGACAAGGTCGATTCCCAAGCGAAAGTAGCATTGAAGGCTTTTCATGATGCACTTGAAAAGAGAGAAAAAGGAATCGAAGACGATTGGTAATGAATCTAACAAAGCGCTGCTGTCGGACAACTTTTCCGCTGCGCTCCAAAGTTGCCGCAGAGCTCGGCGTTAGTTGCAGGACTTACCCAAAAAAAGTAGACACCTTCTATAGTTAGAAAAGAGGTGTCTCATGACTAGAAAGAAAAGAACCCTGGCCTATACCGAAGATTTTCGTCGCGAAGCGGTTCGAAGGGCGGAGCAACCCGGAAATACCAACAAATCCGTCGCCGAAGAGCTGGGGATCAGCGCCCAGCAAATTTATAACTGGCGTAGGCAATTCAACCGTCTTTCCGACAAGCAATTTAATACCGTTCAAGGCGTTGATTACTCGAAACATGAAAGTGAGGAACTGCGCCGCCTCAAGCGCGAGCTACACGACCTGAAAGAGGAAAATGAATTCTTAAAAAAGGCAGCCGCGTACTTTGCGAAAAGCCAGGAGTAAAGTACGCGCTGATTGCGCAGTATGTAGGCCAGTTCCGGATCACCTTGATGTGCAGAGCATTGAAAGTCTCACGCTCGGGTTTTTATCGTTACCTGAGCCTGTCCACTTCCCATAAACTGAGACAGACATAATTAGAGTTTTCTGTAATGATTAATGCAGGAGACGACTATGAAAAAATCACGCTATACAGAATCTCAGATCATCGCAGTATTAAAAGAAGTCGATGCGGGTAGGAAGGTTGAGGAAGTGTGCCGTCAGCACGGTATCAGTAGTGCAACCTATTACAACTGGAAGTCCAAATACGGTGGGATGGAAGCCTCTGACGTCAAACGGTTGAAGGAGCTTGAAGAGGAAAATGCCAAGCTTAAAAAGATGTTTGCAGATGTTAGTTTGGAAAATCATGCGATTAAGGAGCTTTTCGCAAAAAAGGGTTGGTGACAGCGGATAAACGAGAATGCGTCAGCGTAATGGTTGGTGCGGGGCTAAGTATCGTAAGGGCTTGTCTGTTTGTTGGCATTGGCCGTTCGACCTTTTATCGCCCTGAACGAGACTGGCGTAAAGCAGATGCTGCTGTCATTGATGCTATCAATGCCGAGCTTGAGAAGTCGCCACGAGCAGGCTTCTGGAAGTGTTTTGGCCGAATGCGCTTCAAAGGCTTTCCCTTCAACCATAAGCGCGTTTATCGCGTGTATTGCCAGATGGGGCTGAACCTAAAACGAAGAACGAAACGTGTGCTACCCAAGCGAATTGTTCAGCCCTTAGAAGTGCAGGAGCAAGCCAATCACCAATGGGCGCTCGATTTTATGCATGACACATTGTATTGCGGTAAACGATTCAGAACGTTAAATGTGGTGGACGAAGGAACGCGAGAGTGCCTTGCAATTGAAGTGGATACCTCGTTGCCCGCTAGCCGTGTCGTACGCGTGTTAGAGCAGCTTAAGGCTGAGCGCGGATTACCGAATCAGCTGCGCGTAGATAATGGCCCAGAGTTAATATCGGCCACCCTGACTGATTGGTGCGAGGCCAATCACATTGAGCTGATGTATATCCAGCCTGGCAAGCCGCAGCAAAATGGCTTTGTTGAACGCTTTAACGGTTCATTCCGCAGAGAGTTTCTTGATGCCTACTTGTTTGAGAATCTCAGCCAAGTGCGAGATATGGCTTGGTTCTGGCGATTGGATTATAACGAAGAAAGAACCCATGAAAGTCTCGGAAACCTGCCACCGGCTGCTTACCGAGCAAAACTGGAAGATTCTAATTTAGAACTGTGTCATTAACGGGGAAGTGGACAAGCCGAAAGCCGAGCGATAAAGCACAGAAACATGCTGAGTTGGCCCATCATGTGAAAGAGGCTTATGAGGTCTTTAAGGCACGCTACGGCGCGCCCAGACTCACCTATGAACTCAATGCCAGCGGTGTTCGATGTAGCCTCAATACGGTCGCTAAAATTATGCAAGAGCTGGCTCTCAAGGCAAGAAATGGCAAGGCGTTTCGTTACAGTCGCAGCTGCTATTCAAACTCGAATGTAGAAGGGAATGTGCTTGCCCAGCAGTTCATCACAGAGCGTGCCAACAGGAAATGGGTATCAGATATCACTTATATCCGTGTTCGCGGCCAGTGGCTTTACCTGGCCGCTGTGATGGACCTGTTCTCAAGGGCGATTGTCGGTTGGGCATTAGACACGTCGATGACGGTCAAGCTGATTTCAGATGCTTTCAACATGGCACTGGCCCGCAGGGAGGTTAAACCAGGTTTGATGCTTCACTCAGATAGAGGCGTGCAGTACCGCGCGGTGGCCTATCAGGATTTAGTGCGTTCATCAGGTGCGATAATCAGCATGAGCCGAAAGAGCAATTGCTGGGATAATGCGGTGATGGAATCCTTCTTCAGTCGTCTCAAAGTTGAGCTGATTTATGCCGAGATATTCCACTCGATACAACATGTTAAATCCTGTATGTTTGAATACATTGAAATATTTTATAACCGCAAACGACGTCACTCAGCGTTAGGCTATCTCAGCCCGCTGGAGTATGAACAACGGTTTGCGTAATAACCTGTCTACTTTTGATGGGGAAGACCATTGCCTCAAGGATGGTTCATGTTTCAAACTCTGGTTATTTGCCTCTTTATTTTGTCTATCTTGGCATTCATAAAAAGTGTAAGTGTTTTCGTAGAAACATGGAAAGCTGAAGCACCAATGCATTGGCGAGAGTGGAACGAGCCAGAATTCATAGATCTTTACAGACAAATGTTCACATATCTGTGGCCTGTAATTTTCGGTAAAGCGTGTGAAGATGCAAATTCCGACTTACTTGTTAAAAAGCGAAATGATATTAGGTTCACTTTAATTCTCGTTGTTTTATTGTTTATCGCTGGTACTGCTTTTAATGGTTTTTCCTTTGAAGTGTCACCTCGTTGGGTAAACTAAACGGCAACTAACAAGTTACTCAAAAGGACGCAAAACGCTTGGCTTGCGCTCCTTCGTCGCTAATTTTAGCCAAGCATTAATGCGCCCATTAGTAAGGCGTTATGCGGTGTCAGAGTATTGCACATGGATTATGTGAATTATCATTTTGAAGAAACGTTGAAGCTTTTGGTGATTCTGTCATTACCTGCAGAAAAGCAGATTGAAGCTTTTGGCTTTGGTAATACAGAAGAAGAAATTGCTATAGATTATGAGCAGCATTATAAAGAAAATGAGCTTAAATTTATTGAGCATGGCCTCATAACAAATGAGCAGGCGTCACTTCTAAGTAAGATTGATTCATTCTTTGAGGTCAGGAGTAACACAGATAATGACGCGTTTTGGAGTGGTATTGAAAATCACTCGGACTGGGAAATTCTTCGAACAATGGCGTCTAATTCTTTGGGTGCTCTTGGCAAAAGTAATCTAGGTGTTTCAGTTAAAATCACCAATGAATACAGTAAAATTACAGGCGGTTTGGTAATTCAAAAAATAGTGGTTGATCTGGTTGAAAACAGCGCATAACAAACGGCTGCATTTGACCGTCAACATTCCGTTAGTTTTTTATTGACGCTACGCTAACAAAAAACCAACTCCATATTTCCGGCAAATGAGCCGGGCGTTAGGTAAAAGAGGTTTAAATGGAATTAAGTTTTCAAACAGAATCCGTGGCTTTATTTTTTTTAGTACTTTTCTTATTAACGGTTTTGCCGGTAAAAATAGGTGCTACACTCTTTGGTGCTGAAAATAATGAATTTAAATATTGCGCTATTTCGGTGTTTATAGGCACTCTACTAGCTGTTGTTTGTTCAAAGTTAATTGGTGGGCTATCAGGTTTGCTTGCAAGCTACATAGCCGTTTCTTTTGTTTATTCAAGAGTTCTCGGCTTATCTTTATTGTGGTCTTTTCTTTTTACTTTCGGTGTTTTCCTTATTCAAGTAGCTATAGCCCAAGCCCTTACAAGGTTTGGTATTTTTACCTAACAATGTTGTAAACGCGGACAAATAACAGTTGGCTTTGTTCGTGCGTCACAAATTTTAGCCAACTATTATCAGCCGGTTACAACGGCGTTGTTATACGTTTCTCAAAATTGGTACCGAGGAAGTTAAAATATGAATTTGAAGCAATTTTTAGCTCTACCAGAAGAGCACTTTATAGATGCTGAGTCTGCAACTAAGTTAAATTTAGATCTATCAACTAAAACTATAGGCGATATTCCAACTGAAAAACGCGCATTAGTTAGCGAATATCTCTTAAATGCTCTAAATATGAATTCTGTTGAAAGCAATATAAAACCAGCTCTTGATAATCTGTTAACTGAGTTACAAAATGTATAACAAAGCCATTATGGCAGGGACGCAAAACGCTTGGCTTGCGCTCATTCTTCGCTAATTTTAGCCAAGCATTTTTGCTCCCAATAGCGGCGTTATGTTTAAAGAGGCATGGATGAGAATACTGTTGATAATTTTGACTATGTTCTACACATGTTTGAGCTGGTCTCAGAATCTCCCAGAGAATGCATCAAAAAATCCATTTGGAGGCGGTTGGAAGTGTGATCGGGGGTATTACAAATCTGGGCAGAAATGCTTGAAGGTTCAAGTCCCTGAAAATGCGAGTATTGATGTATATGGCAGTGGCTGGAAGTGCAATAGAGGCTTCAAAAGAGCGGGTAGCTCATGCAAGGCCATGACTGAGCAAGAATTCCAGAGACAAATGGAGCTTGAAAAAGCGGCTATTGCCGAAATGCAACGCCGAAGAGCCCAAGGGGTGAGCGGTGATGACTGCGATACAGAGTACAAAACAAACGCTGAAGTTTGTGTTGAAATTACTGGGGGCGATATAGATTGTAACGAAAGCTATTCTGGTAATTATTATAATGATTGTGACGTTTCGCTTAACTATGAAGTAAGCACCGATTACAGCGGCGGTGCATATCTGGACGTTGAAGTCGAATGCACGGTTGAGATTGAATATAAGGGCAGAAACACTTATTCAACTCAATCAGACTCAAGTTATGAAGATGAGTCTCATGATTTATATGCTCACGATAGTGGTAGGGAAACTCTTACTTTCAACTTCTCATTTGGGTCTTATCAAGAGATCACGAGCGCAAAAATAAGTAGTGCGGTGTGTGAAATTGATAGCGTGGATATGTACTAAACATAACAAGGCGCTGCTGTCGGAAAAATTTTTCGCTGCGCTCCAAATTTGCCGCAGAGCGCAGCGTTACCGAATAAATACTCTAACGTGTTTCTGTCCAAAAATGGGGGGGGTTGAAAGTCAGATTATTTAATTGGTTGTATGATGCACTAGCCGAACGACTGAAAATGCACAAAAGGGGCACGCGAGGGTCAATATCTGGAAAATAAGGAACTTTTTGTCAGCTTTTACTTCAAACTTATGTCAACTTATAATTCCATAAAATCCAGATACAGCCCGGAACAAGGGCTCGTACTATGTCAACTTATACTTCAAACAAGCTCACTGAAAAAGCACAGCTGGCTCTGTCTTCTAGCCAGCTGTTTCAATTTCAATAGCCCATCATGTAACCAAATCAGTTAAAGCTCAGCGTGTGGGCCAAACACTTCGTAGTGTATACGATGATCACTCACCCCCAGGGCGATTAAGTGGGTTTTTACAAACTTCATAAAGGCCAGCGGTCCACATACGTAAAAATCACCATCGTCGATGGACAGAGTGATAGCTGAGAAGTTCATGAAGCCGTTAAATGTATTTACCATGTCGCCTGACTCGTGGTTATACCAGGTCGCATGTTGCCAGTGGTGGTGCGCGCATAGCTTTTCAGTGTGCTGAGCGAACGAGTGTTGAGCACGGGTTTCGCAAGCATGGAGATAGGTCACTGGGAAGGGGTAATTACGCTCGGCAAGGGTTTCTAACATGGCTTGCATGGGCGTTACGCCTACGCCTGCAGAAATTAATACCACAGGGGCTTGTCGGTCTTGCCAGAAAAAATCTCCCGTTGGTGCATGTAAGTCAACGATGTCGCCAAGTTTAAGATGATCATGTAGGAAGTTCGACATGACTCCTGTATGTTCCCCCACCTCACGCTTGACCGAAATGCGGTAACTTTTGCCGTTTGCTGTGCTCGATAGCGAGTATTGGCGGATTTCGGTGTGAGCCGAAGTAGAGGGCTTAAGCTCGATAGCAATGTATTGCCCGGGTTTGAAGTCCATAACTGCTTGCTGATCAACGGGCTCGAACGTAAAGCTGGTGACCAGCTGTGATTCCTTTACCTTGTGAGTCAAGCTAAAGGCGCGCTTGCCGCGCCAGCCACCGCTTGCTTGCTCGCGAGCTGTATACAGTGCCTGCTCACGCTGAGTAAACAGTTGTGCCAACACCGCATAGGCAGCGCGCCAAGCCTGCTCAACCTCACAACTAAAGCGGTCACCTAGCAGCTCGCGCATGGTTTCAATTAAGTGATGGCCAACGATGTGGTAATCATCAGGCTGTATGTTAAAGCTCACATGCTTGTTAGCAATACGCTCCACGGCGTGCTTGAGTACAGCGACATTATCAAGGTTGTTAGCATAGGCCATTATAGCTTCAAATAGTGCCACTTTCTGGCGCCCTGAATGTTGATTACTTAAGTTAAATACGTCTTTTAATTCAGGGTTATGGGTAAACATCCGTTGATAAAAATGATCGGTCACTGTCGGCCCTGCTGCACTTATTAAGGGCAGCGTTGATTTAACTGTATTGATGTGGTGTGAAGATAACATGCATACTCCGCAAGGTTATTGGCGCGGTGCACTGAGCACCGGCCAGTAGATGAAAAAGAAAATCGTGAATGAAGCAACCCAAAGCGCCGCGCTCAAGGCCCAGCCTACAAATGCATGGCCAGTCAACGTCAGAGTAAAGCGCAGCAATGTAGCCCCAACCAAGCATATAAAAGCGGCTGTGATCTGGGGTTTAACGTTGAGTTTGCGCCCTGTGTGCCCTAACGAGACGCGACTTATCATCGCGAGAATCATCAAACCAATGGCGCCGAGGGTGATTAGGTGCAGGGCGTTGCTAAAGAGTAATGTGTCGATGTAGTAACTCAGACCCAGCGCAATAAGCCCGAGCCCCATAAAGGCGTATGCGCTATGCAGCGACCACAGCAAAGGAATGGTGAAGGTACTTAAGCTAGACCACGGTTTCATACGAATAAGGTGCACGCATCCTGTGCCTATCAACAATATGGCTGGAGAAAAGGGCAATAATTCGAAGTGACTGGTGATAAACACAACCAGGCAAGTGACCGTGAGTGGCAGCTGTATTTTCTCTGCCCATATCATCGGTGTTTGGGCATCAATATTTGCACCGCGAGCCGTAAAAAATGGGATCACCCGGCCGCCAACGACCCCAATGAGAAGCGTAAACAGCAATACAGCTGAGCGGATAAGGTGCAACGCGATTAAATGCTCACCCATGAGCGCGAGCACCAAGGTGGCTGCGTTTAGTGTCGCCAGTGCCAAGAGCATGGGCACGAAAAGGTAGTTGCGTACATTGCGCGCGCTGAAAACGAGACGCGTAAAGGTGAACACTATGGCGGCCCACCATAAAAGCGACATAATTAACGCGGCGATAATAGTGGTGTGCGTGTTAGTAAATACCAGTATACGAATACACACCCAAAGTAACAGTAAAGCTGCCACGGGGAGGCCCGTTATACTGGGCAACCCTGTCCATGTTTGCACCGCCGTCATTATAAAACCAACGGCGATGAGCGCTGCAAAACCAAAGATCATTTCATGACTGTGCCACAGCACGGCTGGCAATATTGGTTGCGGTAAAGTGATGAACCCGGCCAGCATCGCTGCCCATAAGGCAATGGCTGTCGCCGCAAATAGCGCGCCAGTTAAGAAAAATGAGCGAAACGCTAATTGCCAAAACGGATGGTGAAAGCCAATTTGTTTATTGTCGGGTGTGTTGGGTTCTTGTATTTGCATTTAAAACACCCTGTAGCCCAAGCCATAAACGCCGACACAACGCACCACATACGCCAACTTAAAGATTGCCGCGAACACTATGGTGCCGATATGGGCAGTTATCTGCATGGAGATGGGTAAATATGAGTCGAAATAAAAGCTCATTAATAGGCTGCAAATAACGAGGCCAAGTGACAACACCATGCTCCAGTTAGCAGCAATAATGCATTTTTGAAAGCTTAACTGTGCCCCCTCAAGTGCATGATTAGTGGGAAGAACAAACTGCGAGTACATAGGCGCTCCTACAAATGAATCTATTGGAGCTATATCAAAACTAGTGCCATCTTTTTAAGTTGTTGATAAATATAAGGTATCTAATGAATCAGATTGTTTTTGTGTCATTAAGACATACTTGTTATGCGTGTCTTAATGACTACAATAAAGTTAAAATGATTTCGGGCCACGTATATGAACCGCCTTACCGACAACCAACTTTTGGAATTATCCATCACCCTCGCGCAGAGCGTCGCCAGTCAACAGCGCTTTGATGAATTGCTCAGTGCCATTCGTAAAGTGATCACCTGCGATGCCATCATGTTACTGGCTCACAAAGGCGACTATTTACAGCCTTTGGCTCATCAAGGGCTGAGCCATGAAATACTTGGGCGTCGCTTTGTTATTGCTGAGCACCCTCGGTTTGTTGCGATTTGTCAGTCATTAACAGCCACGCGTTTCCCCGCAGAGTGTGAACTGGCTGACCCATATGATGGCTTACTCACGGCTATGGAGGGCGACTTACCTGTGCATGCGTGTATGGGGATCCCGCTGTATTTCCAAAATCAGCTACTTGGTGTATTAACCTTGGATAGTCTATCTCCTGGGGTGTTTGATTCACTTTCAGAACGCTCATTGGCGCTAATTGCATCCATGGCTTCGGTGAGCTTACATACGGCACTGACTGTTGATTTGTTAGAGGCCAATGTCAGCCATTCACAAGAAGTATTGCGCGCTCTGAGCGAACCCAGTGCCTCAGGCTGTCCGGCGGAAATCATTGGTCAAAGTCCCTGTATTGATAAACTTAAAAATGAAATTTCCTTGGTGGCCCCATCCAATTACTCGGTACTTATTGAAGGCGAAAGCGGCACAGGTAAGGAGCTGGTGGCGCACAGAGTGCATCAGCAATCAAGTCGTGGTGATCAAGCGCTTATTTATGTCAATTGCGCGGCGCTGCCAGAGAACTTGGTAGAGAGCGAATTATTTGGTCATGTTAAAGGTGCGTTTACCGGGGCTGAGCGCAAGCGAGCGGGTAAGTTTGTCATTGCCAGCGGTGGCACCTTGTTTTTAGATGAGGTGGGGGAGTTACCCTTAGCTGCGCAAAGTAAGCTTTTACGGGCGTTACAAAGTAATGAGATTCAACCTGTTGGCCAAGATGAAGTGATAAAGGTGGATGTGCGTGTTATTGCCGCCACCAATCGTGATTTAAAAGCTGAGGTGGAAAGCGGGCGCTTTCGCAGCGACTTGTATCACCGTCTCAACGTATACCCATTAAAAGTGCCGCCTTTACGTGAGCGTATGGCAGACATCCCACTATTGGCTGGTTTCTTTATCGAGCGTGCAAGGCGAAAACTCGGTGTAAACCAGCTGAAAATTTCCCCAGCGCTTTTAGACAGACTCGCCCAGTATACTTGGCCGGGCAATGTTCGCGAGTTTGAGCACTTATTGAATCGCGCAGCATTAAAGGCCTGTGCCAAAGTACCAATACACAGCCGCCATGATAGCCTGGTGACTGTGACGCTCGGCGACTGCGATGAACTGCATAAGACAACGCAAAGAAAGTCAGACCCGCTAAACACCGAGGAGAACACGCAAACGCCACTTCTATCAGATATAACACCTAACTCCATGGCGACAGAGGAACCGATTAATTTGCGCCAGGCTGTGGATGATTACCAACGCCAGATAGTCAAACGTGCCTTACAGGCTCATCAAGGCAACTGGAGCCGAACAGCCAAGCATTTAGGTGTTGATCGCGCTAACTTAATTCGTCTGGCTAAGCGTTTGCAAATACACGTTGAGAAAGTCGTGTTTTGAAAAAGGCGATGATTGACTTCGGGGTTCCCAGCTAAAGGTCGGTCACCACTTAAATGCTCATTAAAGAAAACGCTGTTTCGAAGAGGTTTGCTTAGTGTGACAGTATAGTTAAGCAATAAAGTAGACGTTGCGCCCATGACTAAACTCGTTTTGTGGTGTCGCTTTTCAAAATGTTTAACGCTATCTTTATTGAGCGTCTTGTTTGTTGTGAGAGTGTAAATGACCGAACTAAGTAAAGTTCTCGTGATTGATGATGAGCCCATTAATACCCTTCAGCTGGAACATGCGTTGGCGGGGATAGGTGAGGTTCAATCATGTAATGAGAGCAGCGAAGCGATGGCGCTTATTGCCGATTTTAAGCCAGATATTTTGTTGCTTGATTTAGAAATGCCTACCATCAGCGGTTTTGACTTACTGGCTCAAATTCAATGCCAGCCCTCACTTAGTGCGCTGCGCATTATTGTTATCACTGCACACAACGACCCGGAAATCGAAGAGCGCGCACTCGCGCTGGGTGCCATCGACTTTATCTCCAAGCCTTTGAATCTTACGTTGTGCCGTATGCGAGTAGAGAACCATGCCAAAGTGCGTGCACAAGAGCGAGCATTGGAAAAGACACAAAGGCTACTGGCGGCAGAAAAAGAGCATCTGCGCATTACCCTAGACTCTATCGCGGATGGCGTAATTTCGACCGATGAGCATGCCTGTATCACCTACCTGAACCCGGTCGCACAACGTTTGACTGGTTGGTCGCAAACCGCTGCTAAGGGACGACATATTGAAGAGGTGATGAAGCTAAGGGATGCCTCAACGAAAGAAGCGTATATTAATCCTTTGACCGTGGCATTAAAAGAAAACAGGCCTGTGGCCATGGCAATAAATACTCAACTGGTCAGTAAACAAGGGCTGGAGTACCGCGTGGAGGACAGTGCTGCGCCAATCCTTGACGAGCAACGCCAACAGCGTGGTGCCGTGATGGTGTTTCAGGACGTGAGTGAAACCCTCGCTATGTCAGTGCAAATGACCTACCTCGCTCATCATGATCAGCTCACCGCACTGCCTAATCGAGTACTGTTGCATGACCGGCTTACACAAGGCATTGCCAGAGCTTCAGCTGGCAACCGTAAAGTAAGTTTAATGCTGCTAGATTTAGATAACTTTAAGTATATAAACGACGCCATGGGCCATCACATTGGCGATGAAATTATCGCGCATGTTGGCCACAGCCTTGACCGCTTTGCCTGTAGTGATATTACTGTTGCCCGTGTCGGCGGCGATGAGTTTGCATTGGTAGTGCCGCAAGAGCAAAACTCGTTCGGGTTGGAGGCGTTAATTAGCCAGTTGCTAGATGTCATCGCTAAGCCTTTTCGGCTGGGGGGCGAGCAACACAACTTGAGTGCCAGTGTGGGTATCAGCGTCTATCCAGACGATGCTTCCAGTGTTGAAGAAATGCTTCGTCATGCCGACTCAGCTATGTATAAGGCGAAACAAGCAGGGGCGAATAGTTATTGTTATTTCAGCGATGATTTACAACACGAAATGAATCAACGTTTAGCTGTCGGCTATACGCTTCGCGAAGCACTGGAGCAAAACGCGTTAGAAGTTCACTATCAGCCTAAATTTGACCTAAATACCAATGACATTATTGGAGCAGAGGGGTTAGTGCGATTAAGAGGCGCAGATGGCAAGTTAATATCACCAGCTCAGTTTATTGAATATGCTGAAGATTCAGGCTTGATTTATCGTCTTGGTGAACAGGTTCTAGAGCAATGCTGCCGTGACGCCAAAGCATGGCTCGATGCTGGGCATGCACAGAAGGTAGCGGTTAATATATCGGCAAAGCAGTTTTCTGACTCTGCGCTGGTCGATACCGTTGCCGCTATACTTGAGAAAACTCAGCTGCCGAGTCGATATTTAGAGCTCGAGGTTACTGAATCTGCCCTTATAGACAGTTACGAGCAAACGGTCACTCAACTACAATCTATTGCCGATATGGGCGTAAGCATTGCTCTTGATGACTTTGGTACCGGCTACTCAAGCCTTTCTTATCTCAGGCTTTTCCCCCTGAATGTATTGAAAATAGACCAATCTTTTGTACGAGATATGCTGGCAGAGCCCCAAGCGTTAGATATTGTGACGGCTATCATAGACCTAGCAAATTCGCTAGGCTTGGAAATTGTCGCAGAGGGCATTGAAACCGAACCGCAAGCCAAAAAGTTACGTTCTTTGGGGTGCGGCATTGGCCAAGGGTATTTACTGGCTAAACCCATGGTATCTGTGTCATTGTCACAGTTATTAGAGCAACAAGCAGCAGGAACGCTATGCACCTAGATATAAAACCGCTTTCCCAGTGTAAAGTACTGGTGGTCGACGATGATGATATTGCACGGCTAACCTTAGAGGCAATGTTAGAAGAGTACTTTGATGTCACCACATTGAGTGATAGCTCCCAAGTTTTAGCGTACTGCGCTGCTGAGGTACCCGATTTAATTCTACTCGACGTCAATATGCCCCATATTAGTGGCTTAGAGGTCTGCAAAGAACTAAAACAAAGCGCTTTGCTTGAACAAGTGCCCGTGGTCTTTGTGACTGGCACCTATGACACCCAATCGCAAAATGCATGCTGGGAGGCGGGAGCCAGTGATTTTATCGGAAAACCCGTTGCGGCCTCAACGCTAATTCACCGAACGCAAAATCACCTTGAAAATAAACTGAGACTGGAAGCTCTCATTAAGCTCACTTATAAAGACTCTTTGACAGGACTTTACAATCGCCACTACTTAGATGAGGAAGTCGTGAACTCATTGCGTCAATCTATACGTGAGTGTAAACCTTTTAGTGTACTGATGGTCGATATTGACCACTTTAAGCAATACAACGACCACTATGGTCACCCTCAAGGCGATGAATGCCTTAAGCAAGTTGCGCAGGTGTTGCAACAGAGCTTGCGTAGACCCCATGATGTGGCGGTACGCTTTGGCGGTGAGGAGTTCCTAGTGATCATGCCCTATACGGATGCAAGTGGTTGCGAATTTATTTGCAAGCAAATAATGAATAATTTAAGCGCAGCTAATCTTAAACATGACTATTCGCCGTTTGCGCAGGTGACCGTTAGTATTGGTGCTACAACCAGTAATCAGAGCGCTGAAGTAGCCCTTGAAACACTGATAGCAGATGCAGATCAAGCCCTTTACGAGGCTAAACGAGCGGGTCGAAATCGGTATCAGTGTCTCGATTAATTACTGCTAAGCAAGAAGAAAATTTTTTCTAATTTAAGGGCTTAGTCTACACTTTGTAGCAAACTTAACGACAGGAGTCTGGTTAATGAGCTACTCTCCCACACGTCGGCGATTTTTACGTACCCTAGGTCAGGGAGCAGCGGTATCAACGCTTGCTCTCAAAGCGCCCTATGTCTTCGCAAAGAAAAAAGTCACCCTCAGGGTCATGGGCACACATGTGACCTTACAAGAAGAGCTACGCCAACGGGCGATGCGCGAGTTGGGTATTCACTTAATGTTTGCCCCTATGGGCAGTGCGGCACTGTTACAAAAAGCAGCGGCAGACCCAAGCTCGTTTGATGTATACGAGCAATGGTCAGACTCTATTAATATTTTATGGCAAGCAGGCGCGATACAACCCATTGACGTTGATAGGTTAACTTACTGGGATGAAATTAATAACCTAACAAAAACGGGGCAACTGACTAAAAACGCGCGAGTGGGGGCGGGGGATGCGCCCAATAAAATCTTGTATGTGCAGGATGATGGCAAGTTAGGGCCGCAGGCCACAGACAAAGTTAGCTTTATGCCTTACGTGCACAATGTTGACTCCTTTGGCTATAACACTCAGCACATTGCTAAAGGCCGGGCTTATGAAACTGAGTCTTGGTCATGGCTTTTGGATGAGCAAAACAAAGGTAAAGTGGCGCTTGTGAATGCACCAACCATCGGTATTTTCGATGCTGCTTTGGCAGTACAGGGTCAGGGGCTCATGACATTTAAAGACATGGGTAATATGTCCATTGCTGAAATTGATAAGCTTTTCAGTATTTTGCTTGCTAAAAAGCGCCAAGGTCATTTCTCTGGCTTCTGGACCTCTGTACCCCAGTCGGTCGATTTTATGAAAACGAATCGAGTGCACATACAAAGCATGTTTTCACCGGGGGTGAGCGCCTGCCGAGGGCAAGGAATCCCTGTGGTCTATGCAGCGCCTAAGGAAGGCTACCGGGCCTGGCATGGGGTCATGTGTTTATCAGCACACACCACTGGAGCTGTCAAAGACGCAGCGTATGAGTATATGAATTGGTGGTTATCAGGTTACCCAGGGGCCTTTATTGCACGCCAAGGCTACTATATTTCTAACCCCCAACGTAGCCAGCCATTGATGTCTAAAGCAGAGTGGCAATATTGGTATGAGGGGAATGAAGCCAGTATGGATTTGCGTGGCACTGATGGCAAGGTATCGGTCCAGGCTGGGCAAATACGTAACGGTGGCAGTTACACAAAACGTTTTTCTAATGTTGCGGTGTGGAACACGGTGATGCCTAATTACGACTATAGCCTTGATAAATGGTATGAATTACTGAATGCGTAAGGATAGGTGGTGATTGAATTCATATCTCGCTCCGTTGCCGCGAAAATGACACTGGCACTGGCCCTAGTAGTTGCTACGCTCGTTGCCAGTTACTTTGTAATGGACCGCAGGCTACAGAGTATAGAGCGCTCTGTTGATGATATTACCGACATCAGCAATCATGCCATCGGTATTTTGCGAATTAACAAAGACATCGTTGAAATGCAACGTGATATTTCGGTATATGGGGCCTCGGGGAGTATTGCCGTATTTGAAAAAATAGAGCAAAACTACCGCAGTATTCGGCAGCGCCTTGATACACTCAACGACGTCAGTGTAGCGCCTAGCGAGCAAACCTATATTGATGCAATGAACGATTTGGTTGAACGCTATGGTAACAACCTCAAGGTGTTGACTAAACGCTATACCATCCGCAGTTCACTGATTGATGACGATTTACCAAGAATTTATCAAGGTGCCATTGACCGTCTAGAAGGTCTCAAAAAATTATCCACAAATACCGACGAGCGTTTACGCATCACGGAAACGATTAATTCATGGCACCGCTTGCACTATAACGCTCGACTGTTTTTAATAAAAAAGGACTATGCTAAGCGTCAAGAGGTCAGACAAATTATTACCTCCCTTTTAGTGTTCGAGCGCAATCTCAGTGCACCCTTAGTGAACAAGTATCCTGAATTGGTAGGGTCAGTTGTGCCGTTGGTAAAAGAGTACCAGAGCGTATTTAATAAAAGCGTGCAGGCCAACCGCAACTACTTTACTTTAGTTAATGTAGTGATGGCAGGGGATGCCATTGAATTTAGCGCCCTAGCAGATACGTTAAGAGAGCAATCACTAGAAAGGTTGCAGCAAATCAAGCATACGGCAGAGTCCATTGTTTCGAATACGACTCATATTCTTAACTTTTTAGGGGGAGCGGCAGCACTCTATGTCGTCGTTCTAGCGCTGTTTTTCCACTTTCATATTGCCAAAGCCGTACGCCGACTGACCAATAGCTTTCGTTGCTTTTTACAAGGAGATTTATCTGCACCGATTACTGACACTGAACGCAAGGATGAAATTGGCGTGTTGGCTGGCGCTGCCAACCGTTTTCGCGAACTCAGCAAGGAGTTTATTGTTGCTAAGCAGGCAGCCGAGCGCACGAGCAAGGTGAAATCAGAGTTTTTAGCCAATATGAGCCATGAAATTCGCACGCCTATGAATGGTATTCTCGGTATGGCAAGGCAGCTTACTAACACGGCATTAAGCCCAGAACAAAAACGTATGCTGGGTATGATTCGCTCTTCTGGCACTAGTTTGCTGGTGATCATTAACGACATCCTCGACTTGAGCAAAATTGAGGCCGGAAAAATTGAACTCGATTGCCAACCTGTCGCACTTACCTCCCTTCTTGAGGAGCTTCGCCATCTTTTTACTGAACAAACTGAGGCCAAAGGTGTTCAGTTATTTATTAGCGCAACACAGAGCGACAATGATCTTATTTTTGACGCAGATGAGACCCGCTTAAAGCAAGTACTCATGAATTTGTTGGGCAATGCCGTGAAATTCACCGAAAAAGGCAGTGTGGCTTTGAACGTGACCATGAGCCAGCAAAAAGGCGATGAGCTAACATTGCTGTTTAGTATCTCAGATACAGGGATTGGCATAGCACCAGAGCATATCTCCTCGCTTTTTGAAGCTTTTTCTCAAGCTGATACATCCATTACTCGGCGCTTTGGCGGCACGGGCTTGGGGCTGACTATTACCAGCAAACTATTGGCACTAATGGGAAGCGCTTTAAAGGTAGAAAGTGAGCTTGGTCAAGGGTCCCATTTTTACTTCGAGCTCAGCACTCAAGTGAGTGCGTACAAGCAACAGACCGACGTAAGCTTGCAAGAACAGAATACCCACACGCAAGACTTCTCAACACTGAGCGTGCTGGTTGTCGAGGATAATGAAGTTAATCAAGTGGTGGCAGAGGCGCTACTTAATGAATTCGGGATATCGGCTATTAGTATAGCAAGCGACGGGGAGCAAGCGATTGCCATGTGTGAGACTGGAGCCTATGACATTATCTTTATGGATATGCAAATGCCCGTGCTTGATGGCCCGCAGGCGACGCGAGTGATTAAATCGCTGCCCAATTACGGTTCGGTCCCCGTGATTGCGCTAACGGCCAATGTGCTATCGGCAGACCGACAACGCTGCTTTGATGCAGGGATGGATGCCTTTCTTACTAAACCTATTGAGTATGAACAATTGGCTGCGGTCTTGCGCAAGTGGTGCACTGACAGTGAACCGCTCTGTGGTATAAAAAATTAGCAGGGAAGTAAACATGAGCAAAGCAAAGCACAGCAGTTCAAGAAAACTAAAATCCAGTGCCTTTATATGGGCAGCGACCTTATTATTTGTACTTATTACCACTGCTACAGTGTTCATATTTGAAGGGAATGTAAAACAAAATACATTAAAGCAGATACGTGTAGACCTGAAGGAAACAGCGGAGCGACTCAAAGAAGTGGTGACTAAATCCGTTGCTAACTATAAGGCCGACCTGCGTTTTCTACATTCTACGCCGCCAATCTCTGGGCTGCCCCGAGCACATTTTAATAACGGCATCGATGCTTATGATGGCACCACGTACACACAATGGAAAGAACGGCTCGAAACCATTTTTATCGGTTTTATGGAGAACAACCTTGCTGTAGAGCAACTGCGGATCATCGCCATAAATGCCGAAGGCAATGAATTGGTGCGTGTGCAGCGTCGTGGCGCTGCAGTGGAAGCCGTGCCGGATTATTCCTTACAGAATAAAGCGGGTGAAGGATATTTTTTACCCAGCTCACAGCTGGGGTTAAACCAAATTTACATGTCGCCGTTATCGTTAAATCGTGAATTTGGTGATATATCCTTCCCTTATAAACCTATGTTGCGTTTTGCAATACCTATTTACAGTGAGCAAGGCAAGCGGTTCGCATTTTTGATTATGAATGTCAATGCCAACCAGCTTATCTCACAACTAGTAGACACCACATTTGATTATTCACATTTAGTGATCACCAGCTCTGAGGGGGATGTTATTTACCACCCCATCGAGCAGTATCAATTCACTCGTGACTTAGCCCCAGATATAACTTGGTCGTCGCTTTATAGCAGGCCTATCGAGTATGAAAATACTTACTTTGCAGAGCAGCGCTTTTCAGAGCAACAGGGCGTGTATATCTATTCTGAAAAAGTACAAACTCGGCCCAACAATAAGTATGGGTTTGTTAACTTTAATGTACTCACTCCTGAAACCTACATTAATGGGATTATAAATGAGAAGCGGCTTTTAACTTATTCATTTTTAACTGTGGTTGTGCTGCTCTCTTCAGTTTTAATTGTTACTTTTCATCGCAGTGCCATTCGCAGTCAACTGCTTGCGGACGCGCGTCGTGAGTCCTCAGCGATTGTGGAGGGCTCGATTGATGCCATAGTCGGTATTGATTTAAAGGGGCAAATAACGAGTATAAATCATGCTGCTGAGCAGTTGTTGGTTGTCACTAGCCAAGCTGGAATTGGTAAATATTACGAGCAACTATCGCTGTTACAAAAACTACCGGTGGAAAAGTACATTACTGATTTGCAAACATCGGAAACACAGATAAAAGATCAGTGTGAAGTGGCTATTGACGAGCGTGCTTTATATTTGGCCGTTTCTGTTAGCCCCGTCGTATCTGAATCTCAAGATTTAATAGGTATTGCGCTCATTATTCGCGATATCAGTAAAGAAAAAGCGGCAGAGCTGAAAGTTAAACGCCTAAATTCTGAATTAGAGGCTAAGGTTCGACAGCGTACCCAAGCTCTCGCGCAAGCTAAAGATGAAGCCCTAAAGAATAGTGATATCAAAAGCGCATTTGTTTCTAATATCAGTCACGAACTACGTACCCCTCTTAACGGTGTGATTGGCACGCTCAATATTTTAAAGCGCGAGCCATTATCTGAAAAAGCACGGCAACTTACCGATATGATGGAGCTAAGTGCGTCTAACTTAAGGCTGCTAATAAACGATATTTTAGATTTATCAAAAATAGAAGCAGGTAAACTTGATTTAAATGCCAAACCTTTTAACCCCGCTTCGTTACTGGAAAGCTTAGTCGGGTCTTGTGCCGTTCGCGCTTATGATAAAGGGCTGGAAGTGTTTATTGATACCCAGCAGCTTTGCTGCACGCAGGTAGCGGCTGATCCTCTTCGCTTTACGCAAATAGTGAATAACCTTATCAGTAACGCCATTAAATTCACGGAACAAGGGTATATTCGTATCATTGCTTCGGGTGATGTTGTCGATGGCCAATCATATCGCTTACAGGTAAGTGTGGAAGACAGTGGTATGGGTATTAATGAGCAGGCGCAACTACGGTTATTCAAGGCATTCAGCCAAGCCGATGGCAACATTGCCGCGCACTACGGGGGAACCGGCCTCGGATTATCTATTTGTAAGCAGTTATGCCAATTAATGGCCGGAGATATTAGTGTAAGCAGCCAAGAAGGTGAAGGCAGCACGTTTAGCTTTTATATCTCCATGCCCTTAGAAAGTGTCGCGATAGCGCAAAAAACAGCCTATTTCGCTGACAAATTCTGTGCGGTGATCTGTACCTATGAGTATGCACGCGCCCATGTACAACGCTTGATTGAAGGCGAAGGAGGGCGTGTTCACACTGATATAGAACAGGTATCCAATGGATCACTAGGGTGCGACTTTATCTTTATCGATGGTGTTTCTTACAGTGTAGAAGAGCTAAGTAAGCTGGTCACCAAGTGGCAGCAAGACTGCCCACAAGCCCAACTTGTATTGCTACAGCAACCGGGTACGGGAGCGCCAAAAAGCCTCAGTGTTGATGTTGTTACAATTAGTAAGCCATTGACTCACAGCGACTTGTTAAGGCTCATAGGCGCAAAAGAGGTCGTACCGTTAATATCGGGGCACAATGACGCTAATGAGCGCGCTGATGATATCTCTGAGGAGTTAATCCAGCGCATTAGTGGTTGTCGAGTGTTGATAGTTGATGATAATGAAATTAATGTTGAAGTGGCGTGTGGCGTATTAAATACTTTGCCAGTAGAGCTTGA
Organism: Pseudoalteromonas ruthenica; assembly: GCF_008808095.1. Taxonomy (NCBI): domain Bacteria; kingdom Pseudomonadati; phylum Pseudomonadota; class Gammaproteobacteria; order Alteromonadales; family Pseudoalteromonadaceae; genus Pseudoalteromonas; species Pseudoalteromonas ruthenica. The sequence continues at coordinate 793,568 of NZ_CP023396.1, forward strand.
AAAAGCGTATAACGGCAAACAAGCCATTGATATGTTGCAAAACAGTGCGCGCGAGGGCAAAGCCATTAACTGTGTGTTGATGGATTGTCAGATGCCTGTTCTCGACGGTTACCAAACTAGCGAGCAAATTCGTGCGGGTGTCGCCGGTTCTGAGTTTACCGATATTCCCATCATTGCGATGACGGCAAATGCCATGATGGGTGAGCGAGAGAAGTGCTTAACAGCGGGCATGAGCGATTATATTAGTAAGCCTATCAACCCTGATGAGGCACTGGAAAAAGTCCTGCACTGGGGGTTATCAAATTATGACAATCATTCTCAGCCCCAGGCAGGTGAGCAACTTAGTCATACGCAAGACTCTGAACAGCCTCTCTGGGATAGAAACGCGGCGCTCTCTCGGCTATTAAATAAAGAGGTGTTGCTAAATAAAATATGCCGACTGTTTATCAAAACCGCACCACAAAAACTGGCTCAACTGCACCAAAGCCTTAACGATGAAAATCATGAACAGGTGCGTCAAGTGGCGCATTCTCTAAAAGGCTTATGTGGCGAAATTAGTGCAACAAGATTACATCAACTACTTGCTGAGGTGGAGCACTTGGCTGGCAGTGGAACCTTAGAGGTGCAGGTCGAATTGCAAGAAATCGACACTAGCCTGCCTGAGCTTATTGCAGATATTGAGCATTATTTAGAAGGGTCTGACTAGATATTGCTGTGAAGGGCGCAAGCCCATGCATCGGCAAATGCACCTGCTATAAATAGAAGGCCGCAATGGCCTGCATATAGTTCGGTGTTAGTATCTCTTTTTTAGGTGTTTTGCGCTGTTTCTAGGGTCTGTTGACCTTTCAAGTTCGTTTTTGCAGCAGTTTGATTGGGTTTTATACAAGGCAGAGGCTGCGTGGCATAGTTATTCTATGTGAGCCAGCCGTTAACACAGTAGAAAAGCCAATCAAGCGCTGCCGAACGGTTCTTTTGAGCGCACTTTTCTCATTGTTGCTCGATATTCGCTTAGATTACTAGGCCACACATCGAGCGCCGCGATAAAAGCACGCTCAAACAGAACAAAAATAGAACAGCAAAGATCAACAGACCCTAGCTCTTTAATCTTTTTATAGATTTCATCGGCCTCGTAGGTTAGTTGTGAATAACCGCGAATGTTGCCGTTGCGCTGGGCATGCATAGCTTGTTCGAGTTTCTGCGCGTGTTGGCGTTCAAGTTTTTTGGTGGGATTCGATTTAAACCATGAGAACATCGGCTCACTCCTTTTTATTGTCCACACTTTTACGAGGTCTAAACCCAAAGAGTTTAAAAATCATCTATATTTTTCATCAGAGGCAATATTTTTCACACCATTAAGGAGAACGGATGCCCGGAAGTTATCCAGATAAAATACGTGAACTGGCGCTCTATGATGGCCGTTTTGATGCCTATCAATTAAAAGCGCAGGGCTGCGACGTGTTATTTGCTTCATACCCCGCAGGTACCAGCATTGCAGCGCACACCCACGATACAGACAACCATGGGGTGATCATAAAAGGAGAATTAATACTGACGATGAATGGTAAAACGCAGCGCGTTGGTGCAGGGCAGTGGTATTGCGTACCGGCTCATGTTGAGCATGAGGCGCACTTCGAAGTGCAGACCGATGAGATTGAGTTTTGGTTTAACGCAGAAAAAGAAAAATAAATTCACCCCTTTTTGTTTCCCCCGGCGTTTTGTTGCTAAGCCCGTTTAAATGGGTGTGTTTTCAAAAGGGGATTACTATGCAACAAACGCAAACTTTTCATAATCAGCTCTTCGCTCCCAGCGCAAAAATATTGGCGTGTGTATTTCTTGGTAGCGCGGTGACCTTCGCTATTTTCTTATTTATGGTGTCTTTACTCGATGGCCCTGCCAGGGTGCCTGATGCACCGAAGGAGTATCCCATCGTCGAGATCCTCCAGCCCAAAGAGCCAACCAAGGTCATTGAGAAAGCGAAACCGGTGCCGCCCAAAGTACCACCGCGACCGAAGCAGCGTCCACAAGTAGCGGCTGAGCCTGCCTTTGAGGGTCCGGGGACAATAGCGGTTACCCCTGATGTACCCGCACCTTCGACTCAACTTGATGCTTTTCCAAGTGCGGCACAAGGCGCGGCAAGACCTTTGGTAAGAGTACCACCTCAATATCCACCGCAGGCGGCGCGCGAGGGTATCGAAGGGTTTGTGGTATTAAGATATGATATCTCCGCAACGGGGGCGGTAATGAACGCCGAGGTTATAGACAGCGAACCCAAACGTATTTTCGACCGTTATGCCTTAAAAGCACTGCGCAAGTGGAAGTTTAACCCCATGCTTGATAACGGTGGTGCGCAAGTACAGCGCAATCAACAAGTAAGGTTAGACTTTAATTTGCAGCAATAAAGGGAGAGCGGCAACTGCGGTTGCCGCACCAAGGAGTCGTTATGATAAAAGCCGCAGCGGCTTGGCTTTTAAAGCCAAAGTTACAACAAAATGAGCCGTTGAGCGATGAGCAGTTAGTGCACCAAGCACTCAAGGGGGATGCTCAGAGTAAAGCGGCGAAGCACGCGTTAATATCGCGCTTGAGCGACGATTTACTTTACTTTGTGCAAGCGCAACTAGGCAGTGTGATTGACGATACGCACACCCGTCGGCAACTGGCATTAGATATGCTGCAGGAAATATGGTTAATGTGGCTCTCGCATCCGCAGCGTTATCAAGACCAAGGTCACGGCAGTTTTAAAGCGTGGTTGTTTCGTGTTGCTCGAAATCGCGTAATTGATTATGCCCGGCGGGTCAAAGTGACGTTAGATATCGATACTGATGAAATAGCTATCACCTTGAATATAGATCATCAGCAGGTTGATAGACTTATTGCTGATGCCGAACTAGCCCAGTTATCAGCGGCCATGCAGCAGCTGCCCTTTGGTCAAAAAGAGGCGCTGATGCTCCAACTCGAGGGATTCAGCTTGGGTGAGATCGCGACCATTACTCACACCGCCAAAGAGAGTGTCAAAACCCGTTTACGCTATGCCAGAGACAAGTTGGCGATAGTACTGCAAGCAGGAGCAAAGAATGACTAAGTTAAGTGACGAGCGTTTACACCAAGCGCATCAGCGGCAAAAGCGAGAGCTGCGATTAACTGATACTGAAAAGAAGCAGTTGCACCACACCTTGTTTAAATCAAGGCACATCAAGCAAGCATGGTGGATGCGAACACAGTGGCTCATGGCTTGTGCCGCTGTGTTTGTGCTCGGCGCGATAAGTTGGCAGCAGTATCATGGGCCGGCACCGAGTACTTACACCTTGGCGTCTTATCAGCGTATTGAAATCTATGACTTGCAAGGCAGTGAGCAGCGCGTGCGTGTGAGTGCGGTGGTGCCCAGAAAAATTCGCAACATTGAAGATGCTGAGCGTCAATTAAGCGCGCAGTTACAGCGCCAACAACTTGCTTATGGTGCGGCAATTGAGGGTGAGTACCAGCGTATAGCGCGTGTTGTGCACCTTGATGATGATTGGCTACTTGCTGATTGCCAAGAGCAAGTACTGCTTGCGTTGAGTGCCCCATTATTGGCGCGTTTAAAAACGCCGGCGAGGATGCCTGAAAAGGATATGCTTATGCAGTTAGAGTTTAATACTCAAGGCCAACTCGTTGCCGTGCGTGGCGCACCGAGTCAATCATGTGGGTAGAGAGCGAGGCAAGCAGCGATGCTACTTGCCGACATTTTTATAGTGGGGTGTAGGGAACATATTTGGCCAGTTCAACCTGGAATTGTTCGACACCATCTTTGCCTTTGTACATACGCACCATCATGTAATTCATTTTTGGTGCAAACCAAGCGATTGCTTGGCGCTTATCGTTATCGTAAAGGCGCTTTACCTTAACTGTTTCTACATTGCCAATAGGCAAGGTGATGGTTTCAGTGCCGACAACCTCAAAAGCATATTCGCGACTATTACCTTTTTTATCCACTATGGGGTAGGCAAATCGCTCTTGTCCTTCGGCTAATGCTTTGCGCAGGGCTATTTGGTAAGACAGTACATCTTGATAATCTGCTTTCCAAGGGCAATCGAGCGCGTATTTAGACTCGTTACTGAATACTTGTTGATTGCTGTGATCGAAACTGATCTTGTACTCTTTATCAGGGCCCGTACCGGTGCGCTCCATGGTGTAGTAAATAGGCGTTACTTCGCCATCGGTAAACTGAAAGCGATTGGTTTCTTCACGTTCGTCGGAAAAAATCATCCACTCTATATCGCTGCGGTAACTCAGTTGGTAGTGGCTATCGTCAATACGCGTGAGGGCGCGCCTGGCTTTACCGTGGCGTTCACCTTGGCGAGTGACATGGTACTCCGCGCTGTATTCAGTAAGGGCAGAGGTTGCGTCGCTGGCTTGAGATTGCGGCTGTGCATCAGCGGCGAAAGAGCCGCAGCTTAACGCTGCGACCAATAAAATATTAGCTGTCCAAGTACGCGTTAAGGTCGGCACCTTGGCTAGGAAGGGTGTTGTTATCGAGCACTGCATAGTTATCTTCCATCGTCAGTCGTTGTTCGCTGAACCACTTTACTACCAACGGATAGATTATATGTTCTTGTGCATGGACTTTTTGTGCCAGCGTTTGTGCTGTGTCACCATTTTCAATGGGCACTTGGGCTTGGACAATCACAGGTCCGCCATCGAGCTCCTCGGTAACAAAGTGAACGCTAACGCCATGCACTTTATCGTTTGCATCTAGTGCGCGCTGGTGGGTGTTCAGCCCTTGATACTTAGGCAACAATGAAGGATGAATGTTCAACATTTTTCCTTTAAATTTTTGCACTAAGCTAGGGGTTAGAATACGCATAAATCCAGCTAATACAACACAGTCTGGTGAAAAACTATCAATAAGCTCACCTAGAGCCACATCGTATTCATCGCGAGAGGCAAAAGCTTTATGGTCTAGTACTTCAGCGCGGATCCCGCTATTGCGAGCGCGCTCTAGGCCATAGGCGTCGGCTTTGTTGCTGATCACCGCGCATACTTCAGCGGGAACATTTCCCGCTGCACAGGCGTCAATAATCGCTTGCAAGTTTGAGCCGCTGCCCGAAATCAATACTACGAGTCGGGCATGGGCCATTACTTACTTCCACCTAGAATTTCTACTTGCTCTTCATCGGCGCCGGCATCTTGAATTTCACCGATGTGCCATGCGTCTTCACCTGCGTCTTTCAGGATGCTTAAGCTTTGCTCTAATTTATCGGCTGGCACGGCAATAACCATACCGACACCACAGTTAAAGGTGCGGTACATTTCGTGTGTTTCGATATTGCCGTTTTCTTGTAGCCAGTTAAATACCGCAGGCCACTGCCAGCTATCGCCTTTAATCACGGCTTTAGCTGATTGTGGTAATACACGTGGGATATTTTCCCAGAAGCCGCCACCTGTGATGTGTGAAAGCGCATGCACATCAACTTGTTTAAGTAGCTCCAGTACCGGCTTAACATAGATGCGGGTAGGTTCCAGTAGATGCTCGGCAAGAGGTTTGCCCGCAAATTCGCTGCTGGTATCTGCGCCCGACACTTCAAGTACCTTGCGGATCAGTGAATAGCCATTGGAATGAGGACCACTTGAGGCTAACGCAATGAGTTGATCGCCAGCTGCGACTTTGGTGCCATCGATAATGCCTTGTTTTTCCACCACACCAACGCAAAAGCCAGCCATGTCGTAGTCATCACCTTCGTACATCCCTGGCATTTCTGCAGTTTCACCACCTATAAGGGCACAACCTGAAAGCTCACAGCCTGCGCCAATACCGGTGACCACATCGGCGGCGGTATCAACATCTAACTTTCCAGTGGCGTAGTAATCTAGGAAAAATAATGGCTCCGCACCTTGGACAATCAAGTCGTTGACACACATTGCAACAAGGTCAATCCCTACCGTATCGTGCTTCTTTAGGTCGATAGCGAGGCGTAGCTTAGTGCCAACGCCATCAGTACCAGCAACAAGAACAGGCTCTTTGTAGCCAGTGGGAAGCTGGCAGAGCGCGCCAAAGCCACCAATTCCGCCCATCACTTCAGGGCGTTTGGTCTTTTTAACAACGCCTTTAATGCGCTCAACGAGGGCGTTACCAGCATCAATATCGACGCCAGCGTCTTTGTAGCTAAGAGACTGTTTTTGTTCGCTCACAGGTTTTCCTCAAATAAATTTAGGGGTTGCTTAGAAACGCCGGGCATTTTACAGCAAATGCCCCTTGGAGGCTAGAAAAAGGAGGACGAATGTCCTTGTTAGGCTGTGGCAACCAGCACGGCGCGAAGTGGCGCTGGATACCCTTCGATGGTTTTGTTTACATCATTCGGGTCAAGGAAGTCGGCCAGCGACTCATTTTCCATCCACGACGTGCGCCGTTGCTCTGCCAATGACGTCTGATCGGTGTCAACAACGCGGATATCTTTAAAGCCGACGCGTCGCAACCACAGCTGCAATGCGTCGGTGCTTGGGATGTACCACACGTTGCGCATCTTTGCGTAGCGATCTTCCGGCATCAGTACCGTGTGAATATCGCCTTCGACGACCAAGGTCTCTAACACCAGTTCACCTCCCGGGCGCAATTGCGCTCGTAGCTGTGCTAAGAAATCGATAGGGGAGCGCCGATGATAAAGCACCCCCATGGAAAATACCGTATCGAAGGCTTTTAAGGCTGGCAGTTGTTCAACGCCCAAAGGCAGCAAATGCACAGCAGGATCTGGGTGATACTGTTTAATGGCTTGGAATTGGCACAAAAACAAGTCACTGGGGTCGATGCCCACCACCAGTTCGGCGCCTTCACCACGCATACGCCACAGGTGGTAGCCTGAACCGCAGCCAATATCTAGGACCTTACGATGTGATAAATCGCTGATATGGGGTAACACGCGCTCCCATTTCCAGTCGCTGCGCCATTCGGTGTCAATGTCGATACCAAACAGTGAAAACGGGCCTTTACGCCACGGCATAAAGCGCTTTAGTAGATGCGTTAACTGTTTGCGCTCGCCGTCACTAATGTCTTCGGCTTGGCCTATTGCGACCTGAGTACGAACATCAATGTTTGATGGCGTTAACTCAGGCAGGTTGTTCAGCACTTTTTGCCATTTTGGCATATCACCATGGCGAGCTTGGTCCTGCCAGTGTTGCAACTGCCCAGGTAAGGTATTTAGCCAGTGGCTCAAATCGGTGCAGGCAATGTGTTGATAAAACTGATTAAACCATTGATTCATAACTGTTCCGTTTATTTAATTGCGACCATAGAGCAAAAGTTAAAGCACTGATACCACACTTGGGTTTGGCTAAAGCCGACGTCTTGCAAGCGTTCAATATGGGTGCTCAAGGTGTCGGTGCGCATGACATTTTCAATGGCGGTGCGCTTTTGGCTTATCTCTAACTCTGAGTAGCCATTGGCGCGCTTGAAATCATGATGGAGGTCAACCAATAACTCGTCGACATCGGCATTTTCGCCCTTGAGTTTTTCACTTAGCAGCAATACACCTCCGTGCTTTAGGGCGTTAAAAATGCGCGTTAGCAGGGCATGGCGTTGCTCAGGTGGAATAAATTGCATGGTGAAGTTCATCGCCACGACAGAGGCGTTTTCAAGTTTAGCGTCAAGAATGTCACCAAGCTGCACGTCAACGGGCACAGCAGAGCGAAAGCCTTGTAAATGCATGCGACAACGTTCAACCATGGCTTGAGAATTATCAATGGCGACTATTTCACAGCCACTTTGGGTGAGGTTACGGCGCATACTAAGGGTTACGGCGCCTAGCGAGCAGCCTAAATCATACAGCCGCGTATGTGGCTGTGCGTATTTGCCGGCCAATTTACCAAGGGTGCTAACGATGGTGGCATACCCTGGTACCGAGCGTTCAATCATATCTGGGAACACCTCGACGACGTTGGCATCGAAGGTGAAATCTTTTACTTGCTGTTCAGCAGCATAAATACTGTCTTTCACTGACACTTTGCTAAGCTCTAGATAGAAACAATGACAATATTTTATCAAATTTGTTGGCGCTGTGGTGAGCTTTAGCAGCACAAATCGGCCGCATTAGGCTGCATTCGCTTTCGCTGGGTCACAAAAGGTGCCAAAAAATGTAAACAGTACTGGCTAGTTTTTCGGTTATTCAGTAAGTTAACCGCTGTAGTATGGTTTTATGCCAGTAAATAAAGATGTGAGACAGTGCATGAAAAAAAGCAAAGTAATTAGTACCGAGGATATTCTTTCCACGTTATGTCATTCGGTGACCGAGGTGTTGTCTTCTGCCAGCGGCAATAATATTAGCTATTCGGCCATGGTGCAAAAAATAACCCGCACCTGTATGCGCCCAGATATTGGCTGCTTCGTGTTATTCGATGGTGGCTTTACAGGGTTGGTGGTGACGAATTTTACCGCGCAAGCGGCGATGGAAGTCTATTCGGACTACTTGCGTAACATGGGCATGCCCGAGGAAGAGTTAGCGAAGAGCCACCTTTCTGATGATGTTTCCAATGTGCTAGGGGAGCTCATGAACCAAATCGTCGGTGACTTTACTAATAAAGTCAGGGAGCAACTGCACACGTCGATCACCCAAAATCAGCCGAAAATGATGGCCATCAACAAGCAAGTGCAAATCTCTGTGGATACCACTATGGACAGGCCTCAGGCGCGCCGTGTGACGTTTACCACACAGAACCAAAATATTTTTTACCTTGAATTGGCGATGGATAAAACGGAGTTTATCAAGCTCCATGATTTTGACATCACCGATGCGGTAGACCCTGATGACATCATTGAGAGTGCCCATGCCGATAAGCAACAAGCTGAAGAAAAAGCAAAAAAGCAGCAGGCTGAGCAGGATATCGATGACGATTTTATGGAAAACCTAGGTCTTTAATAGCCCCATACACGGCGTGAGGCTAACAATATTTGCGACCCTCTGTGACTGGTGTGATGCCAGTACATAGGGCAGCGCAGCTGTGCTAAAAGAGCTGTTCCTGTTGGTGCTTTTCACCCGGGAATGGCTCAACGGCACGGTGATAATAGCCACAAAAGCGCTGCAAATCCTGCGCAAACTGGCGTGCCAGTAAAGGCGCTCCGTCGTTATCAGCGGTGTGTAAAAACACATAAGGTGACTTGCCTTCATCTAACCACTGTTTAATCTTTGCCAACCAAGGCTGGTAATAGTGCTGATACTCATCACTTAGCGCAGCAATCACAAAACGCACCACTGGGCGCTCGCCCAAGGCCACCGCATGCACTGGTAAATGAGGTTTCTTCTGCTGTGCGTCAATAATGGCGTCACTATAGGGAGAGACGGCAAACAGCGCCCGGGTGTCCATACAAACACGATCAATATTATGTTGATGTAAAAATCGGTTCAGTGCGCGCTCGCTGTCACCTTTGGTAAAAAAATCGCGGTGGCGCACTTCCACGCTGTAGTGCAAGTCTTTGGGTAGTTGGGCAATAAAGTGTTGCAGTCGGGGTAGGTGCGTTGGTGTAAAGCTTGCTGGCAATTGCAACATCAAGCTGCCTACTTTGCTGAATAAGGGCGCCATTAGTTTAAGCCAGTGCGTGAGTTCTTGCTTTGGAGCTTGCAAGGCACTGTCGTGGCTAAAACGCTTAGGAAATTTAAAGGTAAAGCGGAAGTGCTCATCACTGCTGTGCAGCCAGCGCTTTACCACATCGGGGCTGGGGTCGGCATAGAAAGTGGTATTTCCCTCCACAGCATTGAATACTTCGCTGTAACGGGCGAGCATCTGTGATTGTTGGCAGTGTTGGGCAAATAATTGTCCTTTCCACGCGGTATTAGACCACTGTGGACAACCTAGATAAAGCATGGTTAGGGCACGGTTCATAGTGATTGGCAGCTATGCTAGCACAGCTTTATGGCTTTGGATGTTCAATAAGTGTGCAACTCGGAGTTTGCTTCGTGACATTGACTGCCGTTTTTATATAATTGACGCAATTAATTTGGCCACTGCGTGCTTAAACCAATGCGCGCTTACAATTAAAACAGGAATATTATGCGCTCTATATATTGCGGACACTTAAATAAAAGTCATGTCGACCAAGAAGTTACTCTGTGTGGGTGGATCAACAAACGCCGCGATTTAGGTGGCTTGATCTTCGTCGATGTGCGTGACCGCGAAGGTTTGGTGCAGGTGGTGTTCGACCCGGAAGTCGAAGGGCTTATGGATGTGGCGAATAAACTTCGTCAAGAATTCTGTGTACAAGTCAAAGGGGTAGTCCGCGCTCGCCCTGACAGCCAAGTCAACAAAGACATGAGCACAGGTGAAGTGGAAATTCTAGGTACTGGCCTTGAGATCATTAACCGCAGCGACGCTCTACCACTGGATTTTAACCAGCAAAACTCCGAAGAGCGCCGTCTAAAATACCGTTATTTGGATCTTCGCCGCTTAGAGATGAGCGACCGTATTAAGTTGCGTGCCAAAGCCACAAGTTTTGTTCGCCGCTTCCTTGATAGCAATGACTTCCTCGATATTGAAACGCCGGTACTGACGAAAGCGACCCCTGAAGGAGCACGTGACTACCTTGTGCCAAGCCGTGTGCATCATGGCAGCTTCTATGCATTGCCGCAGTCGCCACAGTTGTTTAAACAATTGTTGATGATGTCTGGCTTTGACCGTTACTACCAAATCGTTAAATGTTTCCGTGATGAAGATTTACGTGCCGACCGCCAGCCAGAGTTCACGCAAATCGATATCGAAACCTCATTTATGAGTTCAGACCAAGTTCGCGGTGTCACTGAAAAACTGATCCGTGATATGTGGCAAGAGTTGCTGAATGTTGATTTGGGCGAGTTCCCGGTGATGGCCTACAGCGAAGCCATGCGCCGCTTTGGCTCTGACAAGCCTGACCTACGTAACCCGATGGAGCTTATTGACGTTGCTGATTTGGTTAAAGACGTTGAGTTCAAAGTGTTCTCTGGCCCTGCCAATGATGAGAAAGGCCGCGTAGCTGTGCTTAGCGTGCCAGGCGGAGCGTCGTTGTCACGCAAGCAAATTGACGAGTACACCAAGTTTATCGGCATCTATGGCGCTAAAGGTTTAGCCTGGATGAAGGTCAATGACCGCGACGCAGGTGTGGAAGGCGTGCAATCACCGATTGCTAAATTCTTGAACGAAGAGGTGATCACCGCCTTACTTGAACGCACCAATGCGCAAACTGGCGATATCATTTTATTCGGTGCCGACTCACGCAATGTGGTCAATGAAGCCATGGGTGCGCTGCGCTTGAAGATTGGTTTAGACCTTGAGCTAACTGATTTAACCAAATGGGCACCATTGTGGGTCGTAGACTTCCCGATGTTTGAAGAAGACGATGAAGGTAATCTACACGCGGTTCACCACCCATTTACTGCGCCAAAAGATGTCAGCCCAGAGGAGCTGGAAGCCAACCCTGCCGGCACGCTTTCTGATGCCTACGACATGGTTCTTAATGGTTACGAAGTGGGTGGTGGTTCGGTGCGTATCCACAACAATGCGATGCAACAAGCGGCGTTCCGAGTATTGGGGATCAATGAGCAAGAGCAACAAGATAAGTTCGGTTTCCTACTCGATGCGTTGAAGTATGGTACACCGCCGCACGCTGGCTTGGCGTTCGGCCTTGACCGTCTAGTGATGTTGCTTTGTGGTACAGACAATATTCGTGATGTCATTGCCTTCCCGAAAACGACGCAAGCATCTTGTTTGATGACCGATGCTCCGAGTGTGGCAAATCCCGACGCTCTGCAAGAGCTGGGTATCGGAGTGACTGCCTCTGAGAGTGAACAAAGCGAATAAGCGATAGCGATAAAAGAAGCGGCTCAGGCCGCTTTTTTTATGCTTCAGCTTTACACTGGTCATACATACAGTTACCATTTCCATAAGCGAGAATAATAATAAGGTCAGTGGGTGAGTATAATTTTGGGAATTGACCCCGGCTCGCGCTTTACCGGCTATGGTGTCGTGCAGCAGCAAGGGCATAAGTTCCATTACTTGGGCAGTGGCTGTATTAAGTTAGGTGATAACGCCTTCCCGTTGCGTTTAAAAATGATTTTCCAAGGCGTCAGCCAACTCATTGAGCAATTTAATCCTACCGCGTTTGCCATAGAACAAGTGTTTATGGCCCACAATCCTGATTCGGCATTAAAGCTAGGGCAAGCCCGGGGCGCAGCCATTGTCGCCGCCACCTTGGCCGATATTGACGTGTCAGAATACTCCGCGCGGCAAGTGAAACAAGCTGTGGTTGGGCGGGGCTCTGCGGAAAAGGCACAGGTACAACACATGGTGAAGCATATCTTGAAGCTGCCAGCGACGCCGCAAGCAGATGCCGCCGACGCCTTGGCTATTGCCATGTGCCATGGTCACTCACAACAAAACTTAATAAAACTGTCCGGTCAAGCACGTAAAACCGTGCGCGGACGCTTGAGGTAACAATGATAGGACGAATTAGAGGATTGTTGGTTGAGAAGCAGCCCCCTGAAGTGTTAGTGGAAGCAGCAGGCATTGGCTATGAAATCAACCTCCCCATGAGTTGCTTTTATGCACTTCCCGAGTGTGGTGAACAGGTCACCTTGTATACCCACTTTGTGGTGCGAGAGGATGCGCAGCTGTTATTTGGGTTTAACACCAAAAACGAACGTGCCCTGTTTCGTGAATTATTAAAAGCCAATGGGGTAGGGCCTAAACTAGGCCTAGGTATTTTATCGGGAATGTCGGCAGAGCAATTTATCCATTGCGTTCATCATGGCGATGCAAGCACCTTAGTAAAGCTTCCTGGCGTTGGCAAAAAAACCGCAGAGCGGTTAGTGTTAGAAATGAAAGACAGGCTTAAAGATTGGGGTCCTGACTTATTTACCCCTCACACTGACGCGGCACCAATAGATGCGCCCAATGGCGATACTTTGGTCGCGAGTCATGCCCAAGACGATGCGGTGGCCGCACTTGAAGCTCTGGGCTATAAAAATGCTCAGGCAGTGAAGTCGGTAAAAGCAGTCGCGAAGCCAGGCATGGCCTCCGAAGAAATGATTAAGCAAGCGCTCAAAGCGATGCTATAACAGAGATACCATCATGATAGAAGCGGATCGGCTGATTGAGCCAGAGGTACAGGGTAATGAGGATGTGGTCGATAGAGCCATTCGGCCTAAGTTATTGGCCGACTATCACGGCCAACCTCATGTTAAACAGCAGATGGATATTTTTATCGAGGCCGCACGCTCACGTAGCGAGGCCTTAGATCATCTCCTTATATTTGGTCCCCCTGGGTTAGGTAAAACCACGTTAGCCAATATTGTTGCTAATGAACTCGATGTGAGTATTAAAACGACTTCCGGTCCAGTGTTGGAGAAAGCCGGCGATCTCGCCGCCTTACTGACTAATTTAGAAGCTCATGATGTGCTGTTTATCGACGAAATTCATCGCATGAGTCCGCATGTTGAGGAAATACTCTATCCAGCCATGGAAGACTATCAACTCGATATCATGATTGGTGAAGGCCCCGCAGCGCGCTCGATTAAACTTGATTTACCGCCATTTACTTTAATTGGTGCAACGACCCGTGCAGGTTCATTGACCTCTCCACTGCGCGATCGTTTCGGTATTGTGCAACGTTTGGAGTTTTATTCCGTTGCCGACCTTGCCGCCATTGTCAAACGCTCCGCCGATCATTTAGGTTTAGCAGTTGACGAGCAGGGCGCTTTAGAAGTCGCCAAGCGCTCGCGAGGGACTCCCCGCATAGCTAATCGACTACTGCGTAGAGTGCGAGATTTTGCTGAAGTTAAAGGTGATGGTCGTGTATGCATTGATATTGCCGCACAAGCGCTCGATATGGTCGATGTAGACAAAAGCGGTTTTGATTATATGGACCGTAAATACTTGTTAGCGATTATAGAAAAGTTTATGGGCGGGCCGGTGGGGCTGGATAATCTCGCAGCAGCCATCGGCGAGGAAAAAGAAACCATAGAAGATGTGATTGAACCCTATCTAATACAGCAAGGCTTTATCCAGCGTACGCCGCGAGGACGGATTGTATCAGATCATGCCTATGCGCATTTTGGTCTCAGTAAAACAACAGACTAACCCTGGCACACCATGCCGAGCGTTTTGGCTCGGCCCAACCTGCCTCATTCTCTTCCCAATACACCCAAGTCTAGGTCGACGCTATCAAGCTGCTCGCCTCATAAAGCTTATTAAAAGCAGAGTAATTCACAACAGATTAAGCTGTGCTTGGTATCTTATTGCAGGCAAAAAAAAGCCCGCTAACAAAGCGGGCAAAACAACAAGTTGAAGGAAGTAAATCCAAATAAGCCAAGTGAATGAGCAACGCTAAAGTTAATCAATCAATGGCCGAGGTGGGGAATCAGAAACCACCTCTTGAACTGTGCATAAGAGCTCAATTGGTTGCGCTAGCTCAGTACAGGGTGAATATTACGGACTAAATGGGCCCTAATCAAACTAGAAAAATTATATTTTTCGGATAAGAAAATCTAATATTGAATAGTTTTTTAAGATGGTAATTTTCATCGTAAAGTATGGGGTTATGTTTTCTTAATATTGATATTAAAGGGAAATATTATTTTTGTGCTTTTTTTGTTCTATTAGATTTACTAGTTTCTAACGTGTAGATATTTTGGCAAATGAAAGCTTATGCGCACAAAGTGCATAAAACGCAATTAATTTGAACTTTTGTTAGGGTTTTAAAGCCCAATAATGGCGTGTACTTTTTTACATCGCATCATTATTTAGGTGTTTAACTTGGGTTTGTAGCAATTCGTGGCAAGGCCATTGTCAGCGCTACAACGACTGGTTACACTAGTGCCCATTGTGTCGTGCTCAAAGACACGTGGAAGTTGTAAACTGCGCCTCAGGAGAAAAGACGTGGATTCAGGATTAAATTTTATTGATCTTATTTTAAAAGCCAGCTTTTTAGTACAGCTGGTGATGCTTACCTTAGTAGCTCTGTCGGTAATATCGTGGGCCATCATCATTCAGCGTCGTAAAACCTTGGGCCATGCGCTTAGTAGCGCCAAGAAGTTCGAATCGCGTTTTTGGTCAGGTGTTGATTTGTCGAAGCTCTACAGTGAGATTTCGGCGCGTGGCAATAAAAGTGAAGGACTAGAAGCGTTATTTACCTCAGGCTTCAAAGAATTTGCACGACACAAAAAGAATAATGTTCATTCTGCGGGTATGGTCACCGAAGGCGCACATCGTGCGATGCGTGTGGCACTTTCTCGTGAGATTGAAAAACTTGAAACAAGCTTGTCCTTCCTTGCAACCATAGGTTCAATCAGCCCCTACATTGGCTTGTTTGGTACCGTGTGGGGGATCATGACTGCCTTTATCGCCCTCGGTGAAGTAAAGCAAGCAACACTGCAAATGGTCGCCCCGGGTATCGCCGAGGCCTTGATTGCTACTGCAATGGGCTTGTTTGCAGCCATCCCTGCGGTTATTGCGTACAACCGCTTTGCCAATAAAGTTGAGAAAATAGAGTCGCATTACGCCAACTTTATGGAAGAGTTTTCCAATATTCTTCATCGCCAAGCGATCACCCAAGAGGTAAAGTCGAATGTATCAGCGTAAGAAACGTCGTCCGGTCGCAGAGATCAACGTTGTTCCTTACATCGACGTGATGTTGGTGCTGCTGATAATTTTTATGGCCACAGCACCACTTATCACCCACGGAGTCAAAGTTGATTTGCCAAAGATGGAAAAATCCGAGCTGGTGGAAACTAAAGATGCACCGCCGATTATTGCCTCTATCGACGCCGATGGTAAGTACTATGTGAGTGTTGGTACTGACCCCGAAGCACCGATGGAAGCGGTGGATGTCGCCGCTGTCATCAAGCTCAAGTTAGAGCAAAACCCCGATACTCCAGTGATGATTAAAGGATCAGGCCGCGTCAGTTATCAAGAAGTACTGCTATTAATGGACTTTTTGAAAAACGCCGGGGTACCCGAGGTAGGCTTAATGACGGAGTCGTTTGAGGATTAGCATGCAGCAGTATAAAACGCCACTTCTCATTTCCCTCGCTTTACACCTTGCGCTTATTGGTGTTTTGGTGGGCGTGGGTTTATTTCGTGATTCAGCACCTGAAATCTTGAAAGTGACTCTTAATACACCGAGTAATGAAGATACGCCAGAGCAAGCAGTTAGCGCCGTGTCTGTTGATCAAAAACAAGTGGAGCAACGCCTCGCTGATCTTAGGCAGAAAGAGGAAGCCAAAAAGCGTGCCGAGCAACAGCGTATTAAAGAGTTGGAAGAACGCGCCGCCGCCGCCCGCAAACAGCGTGAGGCCGAAGCCGAGCAGATCAAAAAGTTAGAGCGGCAGCGTCAAGCCAAAGAGCGTGAACGTAAACAGGCTGAGGCCGAAGCTAAACGTGCTCGAGAGCAAGAGCGTAAAGAGCGCGAAAAAGCACGTAAAGCCCAGCAGGAAAAAGAAAAGGCAGAGCAAGCGGCTAAAGCGGCTGCTGAAAAACGTCGCAAGGAAGAAGAAGCAGCGCGCAAGGCCGAAGCTGAACGTAAACGCAAAGAGCAAGAAGCTGCCCGCAAGGCTGAAGAAGCAAGACAAAAAGCGCTGGCTGAGCAACTGCTGCAAGAGCAATTGGCTGCCGAGCAAGCGGCACGCTCGAAAGCGCGTCGACAGCAAGTGATGTCGGAAGTGGACAAATACCGCGCTCTTATCGCCCAACGCATTCAGCAAAACTTGCTGTTAGATCAGAGCTACCGTGGTAAAGAGTGTCGATTAAACATTAAATTGGCATTCAACGGCTTGGTCACCAGTGTCAGTTCACTCGGTGGCGACCAGCAAGTCTGTGAAGCTGCGGTTCGTGCAGTGCGCCGTGCCGATACCTTACCGGTCTCCAAAGATCGTGATGTATTTGAAAAATTAAAAGATATTAACTTAACGGTTAAACCAGAGTTTTAGGGGAACACCATGGTAAAGATGTGCCGATACCTGTTTATTTCCATGTTAGCTAGCGTCAGTCTATGGGCTAATGCAGCGTTGGAAATTGTTATTACTGAAGGGGTCGACAGTGCCCGACCTATCGCTGTGGTGCCGTTTGCCTACGAAGGCACCGGTGAAATGCCGATGCGCATTAGTGAAGTGGTCGCCGCTGACTTGCGTCGCAGTGGTAAGTTTAAGCCTATCGCCAGCATTAACATGCCACAGCGCCCAAGTACTGATGCTGATGTGGACTACAGTGCCTGGGTTCAAGAAGGGGTGGAAGCCATTGTTGTTGGTCGTGTACAGCAACAAAATGGCGGCCGATACCTGGTCAGTTACGAGCTAATCGACGTGCTCCGTGGGCAAATAACCGGTGGCGAGACACGCATTCTCAACAACGGTAAGTTAATCAAAAGCCAAGACCATGTACTTGACGCTCGGGAAACGGTCATCACGGCGCAAAACTTCCGCCGTTACGGTCACCGCATTAGCGATGTCGTATACGAGGCGTTAACGGGCGAGCGCGGCGCATTTTTAACTAAAATCGCTTACGTGATTGTACGTGACCAAGATGATAAGCCTTATCAGCTTGTTGTGGCGGATTACGATGGCTATAACGAGCAGGTACTACTGCGTTCTAAAGAGCCACTGATGTCACCCTCATGGTCACCTGATGGCAATAAACTGGCTTATGTCACCTTTGAAAATCGTCAAAGTCAGATTTATATCCAAGATATTTATACAGGCCAGCGACAGTTAGTCACCAGCCACCCAGGTATCAACGGTGCCCCGCAATTTTCGCCTGATGGCACGAAACTAGCTATGGTGCTATCAAAAGACCGCACCGGTGCTACTGAGCTTTATTTGTACGACTTACAAACAAAGCAAGAGCGTCGTTTAACTCGCCACCGTAGTATCGATACCGAACCAACTTGGCATCCAAACGGCAAAGAGCTCCTGTTTACCTCGGAAAGGGGTGGTAATGCCCAGATTTATAAGTTAAATTTAGATTCAGGCCGAGTGAAACGCATGACGTTCGACGGTGATATGAATTTAAATGGCTCAGTTACGCCCGATGGCAAGCACTTAGTGATGGTAAATCGGACGCTGGGCCGTTATCACATTGCTAAGAAGGATCTTGAATCAGGCAACTTCCAGGTACTTACACGTACACGTCTGGATGAGTCGCCGAGCGTGGCGCCCAACGGCTCCATGATTATTTACAGCACGATGCATAACAACAAAAATGTATTGGCTTTGGTTTCAATGGATGGTCGGTTTAAAGCGCGTTTACCCGTACTTGATGGACAAGTAAAAGCACCAGCTTGGTCACCGTTTTTATAATTCGCTCAGGGTATAGTCAGCTTTGGACGCATAAACTTGAATTTTATGTAAATTGCTTACTATATTAAGACAAATTGAAAATCAGGTGCTGGTTTCACTTTTTGATAATAGGAATCTACTCAATGCAACTTAAAAAAATAGTTAAAGGTCTGCTTATTGCAGTGCCAGTTATGACGCTAGCGGCATGTAGTTCTTCATCTAGCCAAGATGAAGGCCAAGCCAACGAGACAAATCAAGTTGAAACCCAAACAACTGATACAGTTGAAGTGGAAACAGTAAAACGCGAGAAAACAGCAGAAGAGAAGCTGCGCGAAAAGTATGAAGCGCTTCGTCAACAGCAAATCATTTACTTTGATTTTGACAAGGCAACCATTCAGAGCAAGTATGCTGAATTGCTACAAGCTCACGCTCAGTTCCTAACGCAGAACCCTTCTGTAAAAGTACTTATCGAAGGTCACGCAGATGAGCGTGGTACGCCAGAGTACAACATTGCACTAGGTGAAAGCCGTGGTCAGTCTGTAGAAAAATACCTACAGAGTTTAGGTGTTAACCCTAACCAAATGTCTGTTGTTAGCTACGGTGAAGAGAAGTCGATGGTTAAAGCGCGTAACGAAGAAGCGTTCGCCAAAAACCGCCGTGCAGTCTTGGTATACTAAAATTTAAAAGAGTAACAATGAAGCCGAAAATTATTTTGGCAGCCTTACTCATGAGCGGGAGCACCCAAGTTTGGGCTGCTCCCGCTCCTGTTTCAGAGGCCTCTGCCAGTGAATCAAGTGTCGAAAAACGTTTAAGCCGCTTAGAGCAAATGATGCAAACTCGCAATTTGCTTCAAGCCGACCTACAACAGCAACTGGATCTGTTGCAAGATGAAGTGAGTCAGTTGCGTGGCGTCACCGAAGAGCACAGCTACAAGCTAGAAAAGGTGCTGCAACGTCAACGCGAGCTATATCAAGAAATAGAAAACCGTGTTAGCGCCGCTTATTCGCAGCAGCAACAGCCAAGCTATGATGATGGTTACAGTACGTCCAGTGCCGCGACCACCAGTGATAGCGCTGCCAACAGTGCCGCGCCGATGAGTAGCAACCTGTCGGAAAATGAAGCGTATGACAAAGCGGTCAAGCTGATCATGCAGGACAAGCGCTACGATGCAGCTATTCCTGAGTTTCAAGCATTTCTGCAAACCTATCCAGAGTCAGTATATGTGCCGAACGCACATTATTGGTTAGGTCAACTTTTGACGATTAAAGGTGATACGAGCGGCGCCAAGGGCCACTTCGAAACCGTGGTGAATCAATATACTGATTCTAATAAGCGTGCCGATGCGATGCTTAAGTTGGGTACCTTGGAACAACAGCAAGGTCAACTCGCCAAAGCGAAGCAATTGTTTAATAAAGTGATTGCTGAGTACCCTAACACCACAGCCGCTAAATTAGCGACCGAGCGTGTTAGTAAGTTGTAGCAGATTTTGCTAAGTGTTTGCTTTTAGACCGCAGGCTGTTTAAAGCGGTCTAAAATTAGGCAACTAAGCGGAAAAACTAAAAAAAACCGAGCATTTGTATTGCACTTGGTTTTTAAATAAGTATTATAAGCGCCCGCAGCAGACGATAACCCCTCGGGGATAACGCTGCGCAAATAACGACAAAATGGGTCATTAGCTCAGTTGGTAGAGCAGTGGACTTTTAATCCATTGGTCGATGGTTCGAATCCATCATGACCCACCACTTTACATCATCAGCTACATGCGTAGCGCACTTTCAAATATTGAAAGACACCAGTTATGGGTCATTAGCTCAGTTGGTTGGACAGTCAACATCGAAATATTGTTTCGATGGTCCGTGAAAGCGAGTCAGGACGACGAGCCGGAACACCGCTTCAGGATGAATTAATGGCATTAAAACTCGGTATGGGTCATTAGCTCAGTTGGTAGAGCAGTGGACTTTTAATCCATTGGTCGATGGTTCGAATCCATCATGACCCACCATCCCCTTTTCTCATTATTACCCAACTTCTTATAATTAAGCGCACAAGAATCTAGTCGTAGCGCAGATCTTTGCTTCTTTTTAGCGTCATAGTTTCGTATAATTACGGCAATACTTTTGCAATGTAGATGTAGTTTGACCAGTATGGGTATCAGCGAGAATATCATGCCGGAGGATTATATTTTTCCTCCTAAGCCAGCTCCTCTTTCTGATGAGCAGAAACAGCAGCACAAGGCGCGCATTAAACAATTACTGCAAGAAAAAAATGCAGTGTTAGTGGCGCATTATTATACCGATCCAGAGATCCAGGCCCTAGCAGAGGAGACCGGCGGCTGCGTAGCAGACTCGTTGGAGATGGCTCGCTTCGGCGCGCGCCAAGAGAGCGCTGATATGATCATCGTAGCGGGTGTGCGTTTTATGGGTGAGACAGCGAAGATCTTAACTCCAGAAAAAACCGTGGTCATGCCCACCCTAGAGGCAACTTGCTCATTGGATGTGGGTTGCCCAATCGATGAATTTAGCCGCTTTTGCGATCAGCACCCTGACCGTAAAGTAGTCGTGTATGCGAATACTTTAACGGCTGTAAAAGCGCGCGCTGATTGGATCGTTACGTCATCTTGTGCGTTAGAAATCGTTGAGCATCTAGACAGCGAAGGCGAGAAGATTATTTGGGGCCCAGATAAGCACCTAGGTAGCTACATTCAAAATCAGACCGGCGCTGATATGATCATGTGGAATGGTGCATGTATTGTTCATGATGAGTTTAAGACTAAAGCGCTCAAAGATATGAAAGCGCTGCACCCTGATGCAGCGGTTTTGGTGCACCCTGAGTCACCTGCTGAGATAGTAGAACTTGCTGATGCTGTAGGTTCCACGAGTCAGCTTATCAAAGCGGCACAAACTATGGATAACAAGAAGTTTATTGTTGCCACCGATCGCGGTATTTTCTATAAAATGCAGCAGCTGTGTCCAGAGAAAGAGTTTTTTGAAGCACCGACTGCAGGTGAAGGCGCAACGTGTAAAAGTTGTGCCCACTGCCCGTGGATGGCCATGAACGGCCTCAAAGCCATTGAGGAAGCGCTTATCGATCCGCAAGGCAAAGAGGTGTTTGTGGACATGGAACTGCGCCAAGGCGCACTGCGCTCGCTTAATCGCATGCTAGACTTCACCGCTGCCATGGCACGCTAACGGTGTTTTACTAACCAGTTGATTTGGTTTTCTTAAAAACACCTTGCAACCCCGGCAGTGATTGCATAGTATATGCGGCGCTGCCAAGGCAGCGAAAAGTGCGGAGAGGTGGCTGAGTGGCTGAAGGCGCACGACTGGAACTCGTGTATACGTTAATAGCGTATCGAGGGTTCGAATCCCTCCCTCTCCGCCATTAATTTAATACAAAAAAGCCCAGCGTTATGCTGGGCGTTTTTGTTTCAGTGTCCGGTCGCAAGCTTCTTTCCATCTATCAATCTTCACTTTGTAGGCAAGGCATAGGCTTGCATTTGTCAGGCTAAAGCCCAAACCACAGGGGATTGTGTTGTAGGCAAGGCATTGGCCTTGCGGTTGTCAGGCTCAAGCCCGACCCACAGGGTGTGTGTTGCAGGCAAGGCAATGGCCTTGCGATTGTCAGGCTCAAGCCTGACCCACAACAGGGGATTGTTTGTAGGCAAGGCATAGGCTTGCATTTGTCAGACTCAAGCCCGACCTACAGGAGTTTGTTGTAGGCATGACATTAGCCTTGCGATTGTCAGGCTAAAGCCCGACCCACAGGGGGGATGTTTGTAGGCAAGGCATTGGCCTTGCGGTTGTCAGGCTCAAGCCAAACCTACAGGAATGTGTTGTAGGCAAGGCATTGGCCTTGCGGTTGTCAGGCTAAAGCCCGACCCACAGGGTGTGTGTTGCAGGCAAGGCAATGGCCTTGCGATTGTCCGACTCAAGCCCGACCCACAGGGGGAATGTGTTGTAGGCAAGGCATTGGCCTTGCGGTTGTCAGGCTAAAGCCCAAACCACAGGGGGATTGTGTTGTAGGCAAGGCATGGGTCTTGCGGTTGTCAGGCTAAAGCCCAAACCAAAGGGGATTGTGTTGTAGGCAAGGCGTTGGCCTTGCGGTTGTCAGGCTAAAGCCCCAACCGACAGAGATGCTTGCGCATTGCTGCTCACATTACTACTCCCTACTCACACTTTATCTGCTGCTCACCGAGGTGATATACGTTATTAACGGCGACATAGCCACCAGAGAAAATGGCGGTGGCGGGCAGAAGTATCGGCGTGAGTAATATCCCAGAGAGGGAATAATAAGTGTTCGTCTCTTCAGCTACGTTAACAATGCGCAAAGTCTTCTTGTCTGACGAGAGCTCACACTTACGCTCTACATAAGGGGTGTCGCTGGGCACCACTACGCAGGCGCTAGAGATGATACACAGCGTGGCTACAACGACTGATTTAAGGTATTGCATCGTAGTCTCTTCGATTAAGCTAGTTCATCAGCGACTTCAGCTATTTTTTGCCGTAACCATACGTGGCTAACGTCGCGATGTAATAGCGGCGACCAAATCATATCCAACTCAAAAGGCGCAATGGGGAAAGGCGGCTCTAAAATGGTGAGCCCGGGATCGTCTTTATAAATCTTTGCGGCTTTGGAGGGCAAGGTGGCAATGAGATTTTGCTCCTTGGCCAAATGAATAGCCACGTGGTAATTACGGGTAAAGGTGGCGATATTCCGATGCTTACCAAAATGTGCTAAGGCTTCGTCCACCCACCCGAGTTTTTGTACATCCTCTGGGTCCATACCCACGCCCACACCAAAACCGGTTTTGCTGACCCAAATATGGCGGGCATGAAGATAACTGTCGAGGTTAAAGTTATTTAAAATCGGGTTGTCTGATTTGACCAAACACGAGAAGCTGTCTTTCCAGATACGTTTATGATGAAACGACTGAGGCAGTTTTTCAAAACGGTTAAGCGCCATATCAACCTTGCCATTTTCAACATCATGAAAGGTCACATCACTGGGCGTAAGAATATCCAAAGTGGTATCCGGGGCTTCCTCATGTAGCTTACTCAGTAATCGTGGAGCCAAAGTACTGGCTGCATAGTCACTGGCCATCATGCGGAACACACGCTTACTGCTTTGCGGCTCAAAGTCGCGATTCGGCGCTAGCGTTTCCTCTAACGTCATGAGCACGCCACGGATCACGGGTTGCAGCTCCAGTGCGCGCTCAGTGGGGACCATGCCCTCACTGGTGCGCACCAGCAGCGGGTCATTAAGCAGATTTCGTAAGCGTTTTAAACCATTACTCATTGCCGGCTGAGTAATACTCAACTGGTTCGCGGCCTTTGTGACATTGCATTCGCGAAGCAAAGTATCAAGATAGACGAGTAGATTTAAATCAATCTTATTTATATTCATTACTTGCTGCCATTTTTATTATTTATGCCTAGTGTAGCTTAAAGGTGGCTAAGAAAACACACTACCAATGATGTATAAAGCGTTGGCACTGTGGGTAGGGATAAACCTGTTTATACTCACCTTGAGTGATTTTAGCTTGTGCTTGGCGCCAGTAAGCGGGGTCGAGAAGCTCAGGGTGAGTTGCCAGTAGTGCTTGTTTGTGCACCGGGTTGGGTAATACAAAGGTGCTTAGCTGCTCGGGGAACACATCGTTAGGTGCGACCGACAAAGTGCTTTCTTCGCCGCAGGCATCGTCATGGCCAAGCTCGCGAAACTGCATATCAGTGAGGTACTGCACTTCGTCATAGTCATAAAATACCACGCGGCGATGTTTCGTCACGCCAAAGTTTTTTAATAACATATCACCGGGAAAGATATTGGCGGCAATCATATCTTTGAGTGCTTGGCCGTATTCATCAATGGCTTGTGCGGCTTTAGTACTATCCACTTCCTGTAAGTATAAGTTCAACGGCGTCATACGGCGCTCAATATACAAATGCTTGATGATGAGCATGTCGCCTTCAAT
Organism: Pseudoalteromonas ruthenica; assembly: GCF_008808095.1. Lineage (NCBI taxonomy): Bacteria > Pseudomonadati > Pseudomonadota > Gammaproteobacteria > Alteromonadales > Pseudoalteromonadaceae > Pseudoalteromonas > Pseudoalteromonas ruthenica. Next base: position 817,793 of record NZ_CP023396.1, read on the forward strand.
ACGAATAGAGTTGGCAATACTCGCCTTAAACACCTCAAGTAGTGGCGCGCTAAAGCAGCTCAAAGGTAAAGCAACATCTGAATATTCCAAGGTGTCTGCCATGCGACCAACACGATCATGACGCTTAACCAACTGGTAGCGCTCGAGCACTGTTTTACGGCCAAAGGGCTTGCTTGAGCCAAAGCGATCACGGATCACTTTAAACACATAGGGAAACGAGGGCAGGGTAAATACCATCATCACCATGCCGGGGGTGCCGGCGGCCAATTCAAACTGCTCATGAGCGTGACCCATATGCTCGAGTAACTCGCGGTAGAATTCTGTCTTACCTTGCTTATGAAAGCCAATGGCATTGTAGAGCTCAGCTTTGGTTTTACCGGGCATCAACTGATTGAGAAAGTGCACCAGCGCCGAAGGAGCATGGGTTTGCACCATAAAATAAGCACGGGCAAAGCCAAAAATGACCCGCATTTGCGACGACCGAGTCAGCAAGGCATCAATATACAGGCCCTTGTTACCATCATGAAGCACGGCGATGACAAAGGGTTGCGTGCCTGTTTGCGAAACCACTCGACCGACAATATAGGCGGCCTGGCCGCGATAAAAGGGCGCTTGTAAAATATCAAAGCGCATTTGATAACTTTGCACATGGGTCTCGGGCGCTTGTTTGATAAAGGCTTTCACTAATAAACGAATGTCTCTATCGAGATTGGCAAACGCACAGCCAAATTCAAATTGCGTAATGATTTTGCGAATAGTCGGCTTAAGCCCCTCGGTGACCGGAAAATAACTACGATATTCGGCTTCCACTGGGAGCGCGGGAGCATCGGCAAGCGTGGCTTGCACAAAGATAAAGTTATTATGGTAATACTTGCGATGGAACAAGCGACAAAATACCGAGTTATAAAAGGTTTCGGCCAGCTCTGCTTGAGGGTGAAAAGTGAGAAAAGCGCGGTAACATTCTTTGGTTTGGGTCCACAAACTGGCCTGCTCAGCCGGGTCACCGACGCAATCGCGAAGCTGCGCTACAGTCTCATTCACGCGTTTATCGTAGTAACTAATACGCTTACTGGCGATGGCGCGCATTTGGCTCCAATCGCGCTCAGCAAAAGCCGCAGGAGCCTGAGCTGTTATTGATTGAAACAACTGATAGTGATGGTGAAAGCCATCAAGAATGCGTTGCGCTACGGCCTGTGCTTGCACTGGGATCCCTCTTAGAGTAGAAGCTCTAAACTAGACTATGCCAAGGGCAAGCTATGGTGCAAGCCTTATTGATATTTTTTTAACGACTTTTCTAATTGCGCCAAACGCTTTTCCGTTTGCTTAATGCGTTCATTGTAGCGCTGCTCAATCCCCTTGATGTTAGCATTAACTTCTTTTTTCAGGGCTTTGCGCTCATCATCAGACATTAAGCGCTCTAAACGCTGTTCTTCGGCGAGTGTTTTAGCGCTACGTTCACGTTTTAAAATAACCAGTCGGTGTTTAGTTGAACGTAACTGCAGTTCGATATTGTCTCGGCGCTGCTCTAACTGTAGCTCGGTAAGTTGCTTCGAAAAGTTGTTATCAAGCGGCTTAATTTCGACATTAGAGTGACGTACTTCATGCTCTTGTGCCTGCTCATCACAGGGAAACTGGCTAAACGTCGTGCCATTTTTTGTCTCGCATTTATAGTAAACGGTATTAGCCGTAGCCTGTGTAGCGGCGGCCGCACACATTGCCAAGGCAGTGGCAATAACTCTTTTCTTTGTCACTTTGATACCTCTGATCATACCTCATTCATTTTTTAATATAGATGAACTAAAAATGAATGTCACTAAAGCAATACTAAGGTATGAAAAAGGTTCAATCAGTCACGCTCAGCAGTACCTACTGAGCGTTGAATTTCTTCAGCTGTTTTAAGCCTTGAATAAGGAAGGGAATATCAAGCTGTTGATCAACGCCAAAGCCCTCGGTGGCAGAAATATGTTTATAACTACCGTCGCTGTTGAGCAGCGTAATGCGGTCTTTACGCATGGCAATAAATACGCCCTGTGAGTAATTGATATTCGCCATGGCGTCAGCGTGAGTCAGGCTGTTAGCGATAAGGGCGGCGCGAGCTAACTCATCGCAGCCCCAATATTCGCTCAGCACTGTGGCGATAATATCTTGTGGCTGGGCAATGAGCGTACTCTGTTGTAGCTGAGGGTCATTGCTCCATAGCTGTGAAATAGCGGTGATACGAGAAGGGTGCTCAGCCTCCAGAGCAAAGGCAAACACCTTACGTTGGCCATCAAGTGGTGCGGTATTATCCTGATCGATGCGCACTCGAGGCGACGGATCGCTGTGGATAAAACGGTAGGCATCGATATTGGTATCGAAGGTGATAGGCGTGCGACGCCACAGAGGGTCAATACTGTCTTTAGTGAGACTCTGACGGTAGTAGCTAGGCAGCCCATACACTAAATTGAACAATGCATCTTGCTTGGCAACCGGGTGTAGTAGCTTTGCTGCAGGTTGCAGTGCAGGGTTTGCAGCGACAAACTCGGCTAGTTGCTGGGTGGACGAGAACACCCGAATATCGACTTGCGGCGCATCGGCATCAAGTTCACAGCTCGGTAAGGTTGCGGGCATGACAAAACTAACAGTGGGGCCGTTAACATTAACCTGGCGTGCTTGCTCATATTGCTCAAGATCTAATAAATCGTTTTTTGCCAGTAGCGACTTGGCTGTTGTCGGATAAGACAGGGGTAACATATTGTCTTGTTTAGTAATATCAAACTCGAGTGCAGCGTCCGCCCAAATATGAATACTGTGGCTTAGTGCAAAACACAGCACCAACGAAGCGGAGATATATCGGCCAAAACGAAGTCGTTTTAACTGCGCTAGGTGATGCCAAGCATAATTACTTATCAGCAACTGATAGGCGAGTATCATCAAAATTAGGGCGCTCACCAGCAAGGTCGACAACGCGGGCGTGTTGGTTACGTTGCGCCAAAATAACGATAAGATCTCCCCCAGTGCACTGTAATTTAGATGATACCCGAGGTTGTAATACACAAACGCATCGACCGCCAGTAGCGTCATACCTGCCGTGGCAAGTACCGAGGCCATACCGCGAATATGTCTGGGATAGGGGAAGATAAGTGACAGTGGGAAAATAGTCAGCACAAAGGCTAAAAAGGTAATAAAGGCGGTGTGGCTGAGCCACGTAACCACCATATAAACACTGCCAATAGCTGTTGTTGGGGCGGCATCAGCAAAGAGATAGGCAAGGCTAATAACCAGCGCAAGACCAATATTCGCCAAGGTAAACCAATGGCCCCAAGCAAGAAGCTGACTCGCTTTTGAGGCGAATTGATTTTGCGCAGATAAGTTCATTACCTTACTTTACCGAGTCGGCAAGGGCGTTGGCAAAGTTTTGTGCAACTGAGGCCCTTTTTGCTTCGGGCACATGCTCTTTAATAATATGCGTGATAGTATTGCCCAAACACATCAGGCTTAAATCTACCGGCGCCTTCTTTTCGGCAAGGACAGCAACTAGCTGGTCGACAAGTTGTTCTACTTCTTCATTAGTATATTTAGATAACGCTGGCATCGGTGGATTTCATACTGATTATATATTCTTGTATTTTAACACCGCAGGAGTGAAAAACAAAGATGAGCACTGAGGTTAAAAAGCTGGTTGTGCACTACGTCGACAAACAAGACGACAGTACCCAAATTCATTTGCGCAACGACGAAATGCCAATTAATGATCGTGTAAACGTGTTTATTGAACAGCTCCACCATGCTTATAACGGTAAACCTGGAAAAGGCTTTTGCGCCTTCAGCGCTGAGAAAAGCAGTGTGGTTGCCAGCAGTATGCAAAGTTATCGAAACAACGAGTTGGGATTTTGGCAGGTTACCGAGCAAGCGGCGAGTGTGCTAAAAGAAGAGCTCGATAAATACGCTTTCAATGAAAGTGGTTATTTAGTTTTTTGCCATTATCAATATGTCGCCAGTGACTATATTTTAATCGCGCTTATTAATATTAAAGAGCATTATACTATTACCTCCGAGCTTGATTTGGCGGCGTCTCGCCATTTAGATATTACCCGTATGCAATTGGCAGCGCGTATTGACCTTGCCGCGTGGGATACACAGCCCGAGGATAATCGCTATATCTCCTTTATTAAAGGTCGCGCTGGGCGCAAAGTGGCCGACTTCTTTTTAGACTTTTTAGGTTGCGAAGAGGGCATTGATCCGAAGCAGCAAAGTCGCTCTATGCTTAGCGCCGTAGAAGATTACTTAAGCGAGCAAGAGCTAGATAAAGAAGAAAAAGATGAGCGTCGTCGCGAGGTGTTTGACTACTGTAGCGACAGAATCAGTAGTGGTGAAGATGCCAACATTGAAGATATAGGGCGCGCCATCAGCAAAGATGATGAGCAAAGCTTTAACAGCTTTTACGAGCAGCAAAGCTATGATTTGGCTGAATCTTTCCCGGTGGATAAAAAGACCGTGACCGGCATGGTTAAACTCTCGGGCATGGGTGGCGGCGTGAGCGTGGGGTTTGAGCGCAAGCACCTAGGTGAGCGAGTGATTTATGACCCAGTCAACGACACATTGACTATCAAGGGCGTGCCGCCGAATTTAAAAGACCAACTCGATCAGCTCGGTGATGAGTCTTAGTATTATGCAGTGGGGTTAACGTCCACTGGTAACTGAGCGTTATAGAGATACAAAAAAGCCGCTGTGAAAACAGCGGCTTTTTTTATGATGGTACAAGCGCCTTAGTCGTTGACCGTCTGTGCTTGATGCTCATCTTGGTGTGCAGCGTGTGCCACCTTGGTGTCAGTCGACACTGTCTTCGGCGTTGCTGCATCGGCATAAGCATGGCCTACCGGTGCAACCGAACCAGGCTTCAATGTGCTACTTTGAAGCGTCATACGTGCTTCGCTTGGCATGGCCTTCGGCACTTCAGAAGCAGCCACCAATGCGACCGCTTGTGGTTGTGTCGCAGGCGCACTGGCATGACCTAAAGCTTTGCTTACAGCGGGTGTTTCCGCTTGCTGTGGCTCAGCTGAAGGCTCAGCCGCTTCTTGCTTAACAACGGCTGCGGGTGCAGGTTCAACTGACGGCTTATCTTCTGGCTCTAATGACGCTTGCGGTTCGCTCTCAGGCTGTTTCGCTTCGCTAGATGCGGATGCTTCAGCGACTTCAGTCTCAGGCTGCTGCGCAGGTTCTCCAGATTCTACCTCAGCAACGCTTTGCTCAGGCTGTCCCTCGGCTGCTGGCTCATCAGTATCGATGATTTGCTCAGCGGCAGGAGCGGTCTCTTCTTGCACGGCCGCAACCGGAGCTGCTTCAGCTTCTATAGCCGGGGCCTGCTCAGCGGTCTCTTGCGTACTGTTAGTTGGCGCTGTCTCTGCTGCTGCGTTGTCAGTGGCTGCAGTCGTTTTTGTATCGTCTTTCACTTGCTTTGGCGTGTCATCACTTGGTTGTTGCGACTGCTCAGCCATGGCTTGATCTGCGACGGGTACAAATGCCGGTGAATCACTGTCACCTTCTTGCTTATCACGACGGCGGCGTTGACCCGCAGCGCGTAAGTGACGTGGTGAGCGGCGAGTACGGGTACGACCCTCTTTTTCACCTTCACCTTGCTCATTGCTCTGCGCTTGCTCGTCAATGGTTTGCGGTGCTTCGTCAAGCGATGCTTTCTTTGCAGCCACATCATTGTGCTTGTTCGCAGTCTCTTGCTGCTTTTGCTCTTTACCTTGCGTTGGCTTGGTTGGCTTATCCGCCTTCTCAAGTGCCTTTTCTGGCTGAGCCACAGCTGCTTGCTGCTCAGGGTTTTCAACAGCAGCTACTGGCTTCTCTTCGCTAGCAGTGTTGTTCTGAGTGTTTTCTACACGTACTTTCTTACGCAGGTTGCGGCGTTGGCGACGCTGCTTTGGCTTCGCTTGCTGTTGCTCGTCGCTTTGCGTGTCCTTGCCAGTGTTCGCAACATCTTTATTTTCTTGCTCATTGGTGGTGTTGTTGTCGTTACGGTTATCGCGACGACGATTTTGACCGCCACGACGACGCTTATTGCGATTACCACCGCGTTCGCCACCGCGCTCGTTTCGATTATTGCTTTCTTCAGACTTGTCTTTGTCTTGCTCAGTAACCTCGGCGTTTTGCGTGCGCGGACCTTTTGGCTTATTGCGCGATTGGTTATTACGACGACGCTGGTTATTGCGGCGACGATCACCACCGCCACGACGCTCGTTATTGCTCTGTTGTTTACGTTGCTTATCTTGCTCTGGCTGCTCTTGCTCATCACTAAACAAGCTCTTCAACCATTGCCCGATACGGCTTAGTAAACCTGGCTCTTCTGTGGCTTTGGGTTGCGCTTTAGGGGCGCTCACTGGCGCCGGATCCTTCGGCATAACCACACCCTTAAGCACCGGTTCTTCGCGCTTCGGTGCGACAGGTGCGCGTGAGTACTCGACTGCTTCCGCCTCAGGCTCAGCAATCTGCTCGTAGCTAGCCGCTTCTAAGGTTTCATCTTTACGTAAACGCACTACTTCATAGTGAGGTGTTTCCATGTGTTGGTTTGGAATGATCACTACATCACAGTTATGACGTTTTTCGATTCGTTGTACGCTGCGGCGTTTTTCATTTAACAGGTAAGCACCGACGGCAACAGGGACCTGGGCATTTACTTGCGAGGTGTTGTCTTTGATTGCTTCTTCTTCAATCAAGCGCAAAATTGAAAGCGCAATGGATTCGTTTGAGCGGATAGTGCCTTGGCCACTACAGCGTGGGCAGGTGCCTTGGCTCGCTTCACCAAGAGAAGGGCGCAAACGTTGACGCGACATTTCCAACAGACCAAAACGTGAAATTTTACCGATTTGCACGCGGGCACGGTCTTGGCGTGCAGCGTCTTTTAAGCGGTTTTCTACTTCACGTTGGTGACGTGGAGGAGTCATATCGATAAAGTCGATTACGATCAGACCACCAAGATCACGCAGGCGCAGTTGGCGGGCGATTTCATCGGCTGCTTCTAAGTTGGTGTTCAAGGCCGTTTCTTCGATATCACTGCCTTTGGTTGCCTTTGACGAGTTGATATCAATAGACGTCAGGGCTTCAGTTGGGTCAATAACGATTGAACCACCTGATGGTAAGCGTACTTCACGCTGGAACGCTGACTCAATTTGGCTTTCGATTTGGTAATGAGTGAACAAAGGCACATCGTTTTGATACAACTTTACACGGCTCATGAAGTCAGGGCGGAAGCGCTCAATATGTGCTTTGGCTTCTTCGAATACCTTTGGCTTATCAATTAGGATTTCACCAATATCACGGCGTAAGTAATCACGAATAGCGCGGAAAATCACGTTGCTTTCTTGGTGAATCAAGAAAGGGGCTTTATCGCTATCGGCTGCTTCTTTGATTGCTTGCCAGTGAACCAGCAGGGCCTTAAGGTCATAGTCAAGCTCTTCGAATGATTTACCAACACCAGCGGTGCGGACAATCAACCCCATGCCTTTAGGCAAATCTAAGCGGCTAAGTGCGTCTTTTAATTCGGCACGCTCTTCACCTTCAATGCGACGAGAAATACCGCCGGCGCGAGGGTTATTCGGCATCAGTACAAGGTAGCTACCAGCAACACTAATAAAGGTAGTCAGAGCCGCGCCTTTTTGACCACGTTCTTCCTTATCAACCTGAACAATGACTTCTTGACCTTCTTTGATCACGTCTTTGATGTTTGGGCGACCGTTGAAGGTATAACCGCTAGGGAAGTAAGTACGAGCGATTTCTTTTAGAGGTAAGAAACCGTGGCGTTCGGCGCCATAATCAACAAAAGCGGCTTCAAGTGAAGGTTCGATACGGGTAATTTTACCCTTGTAAATATTGGCTTTTTTTTGTTCGTGTCCAGGGCTTTCGATATCTAAATCATACAGGCGCTGGCCATCAACCAGTGCAACGCGCATTTCTTCTTGCTGCGTCGCATTGATTAGCATACGTTTCATATTGTTACTCTTAAATTCTGTGCATAGTGCCCGACCACTTAGGTCTTTCGGCGCTCTTATTTTTGTCTTCGGTGCAGTCTCACGACTGGGCTTTTAACGCAAAAGCTTAACGTTCTAGTTTCACCTTGTGTTGCAACTGGCGATAAAAATAGCGGCCAATAGGGCCTTATTTGCCACGCTCAATGCGTGGACTTTACGCAGTGCAGTTTATCTTCAACAAGATGACTGTGTCGTTTTTACCGATACACCTTCACGGTGGTCGATAGCATTATGTTCATTGTCTACATTAGTGGTATTTGCCCTAAGCATGTGCTTAATCAAAGCAAAAACCCATCGTTTTATTGTTCGTTTCCGCTTGCCCTTTTGGGCGCTTGCCACTTGCGGTCGCAGCCAGCGAAGCAATCTATTACGCGCATTGCTTGCTACTGCCGTCACGTGGGTTCTGGGTGATAAAAGCTGTGGAAATACGAGCTCGAATCTGTATGATCGCTTTCCCAGAATGTGTTTCACGCAAGTTTGGCCTAAGCCAATGGCAACGTAAACAACTACCGCTTAACGGTGGTTTTACGTGCTTGGATTATCCCATTAAAACCGCTGCGTTAGCAACTAAATTATGACTCAAATCAGTGATTAGGCAATGAAAGACTCCATAGGCACTCAGGTAAGCTTTGTAACAGTCGATGAAGACTACAGCGGACAGCGCATCGACAACTTTTTGATTACCAAACTAAAAGGGGTGCCCAAAAGCGCGGTATACCGTATTTTGCGCAAAGGCGAAGTGCGGGTGAACAAAAAGCGGGTGAAGCCGGTGTATAAGCTGCAAAGCGGCGACACGGTGCGCATTCCGCCGATAAAAATTGCCGAGCGTCCAGAGCAGCAGGTACCTACTAATCTTGATAAAGTGAGCAAGCTCGAAGACGCTATTTTATTCGAAGATAAGTATCTTATTGTCATCAATAAACCCGCAGGTATGGCGGTGCATGGTGGTAGTGGCTTAAGTTTTGGCTTGATTGAGGCGTTACGAGCGCTGCGACCGCAGGAGAAGAGCCTGGAATTGGTGCACCGCTTAGACCGTGACACCTCCGGGTGTTTATTGATTGCTAAAAAACGCGCGGTGTTAAAAGGCTTGCATGAGCAACTGCGAGAAAAAACCATGGAGAAAAACTATTGGGCGCTGGTTGCCGGACAATGGGATGCTAAGGTGCGCAATGTGACTGAGCCGCTCAATAAAAACACTCTGCAATCCGGTGAGCGAGTGGTGCGGGTTGACCATGAACGGGGTAAAGCGTCCCATACTCGTTTTCGCGTGCTCGAACGTTTTGAACAGTGCTCCTTGGTACAGGCATCGCCAGTGACCGGGCGGACCCACCAAATCCGCGTGCACACCCAGTGCAAAGGCCATCCGATTGCCTGTGATGATAAATATGGCGAGCAAGTATTTGATACCGCGATGCGCGAATCGGGCCTGAACCGCTTATTCTTGCACGCTCGCGAGCTGCGTTTTATTCATCCTAAAACGGAAACCACTTTGGCACTTGAAGCACCGTTAGACAAGGCATTAACGCATTGCTTGGAGAAGTTACGTCGTGCTTAACAGCAAAGAGCTTATTATTTTTGATTGGGACGGCACGGTGATGGACTCGGTAGGCAAAATTGTTGCCACCCTGCAAGGCGCTGCGCGTCATTTTAGCGTGCCAGAACCCACCGATGAGGTGGCCAAGAATATTATCGGGTTGAGCTTAGAAACCGCGATTGCCACATTATTTCCCGAGCACAGTCAACTCCACACCGACCTGGTGGCGCGCTACAAACATCATTATGTGTATGAAGATAATACGCCAACGCCGCTTTTTGCTGAGGTTGAAACGACCCTTGCAGCGCTTAAAAGCCAGGGTTATCGGCTGGCAGTGGCAACGGGTAAAAGCCGCAAGGGTTTAGACCGCTTACTCGCTGAGTCTCAGTTGACTGATTACTTTGAGTATACGCGCACCAGTTGTGAGGCTCATTCAAAACCACACCCCGATATGCTCGAGCAAATTTTAACAATGTGTGATGTCAGTGCCGATAAAGCACTGATGATTGGGGATACGCAAATTGATATGCAGCTGGCGGCTAATGCTAAGGTCGATGCCGTGGGAGTCACCTTCGGGGTGCATAATGCCGCGCAGTTGCAACAGTTTTCCCCCGTTGCAACCGTCGATCATTTCAGCGAGTTGCGTACGTTATTACAGCGCTAGCGGGTCAATTTGCCAATTCAGTAGCATGGTGTTGAGTTGCAACAGCGGCAGCCCTATTAGGCTATTAGCGTCATTCCCTTGCATGCGGGCAAATAAACAAACTCCTAAGCCTTCGCTTTTAAAGCTGCCTGCGCAATTAAGCGGTTGCTCTTTAGCAATGTAATTGGCAATTTGCTGCTCGCTTAGGGTGCGAAACTGCACCGTAAAAGGTTCGACAACCACCTGGGTCTTATCCGTTTCTAAATCAAGCAATGCCAGCGAAGTTAAAAAGGTGACTTCATCGCCACTAAAGCGCGCCAGTTGTTGCTGAGCTCGAGCAACCGTATGCGGTTTTCCTAAAATGTCACCTTGATGCACAGCGACCTGATCAGAGCCTATTACGATGCCTTTGTTATAGTGTTGTTGCGCGGCATTGGCTTTGGCGAGGGCGAGGCGACGTACTAATACTTCAGGGGCTTCATTGTGTTCAGGTGTTTCATCAATATCTGGGGAAAAATGAGTGAATTCAGGGATAATTTTTTTTAATAATTGCTGCCGAAATGGCGAACTAGAGGCTAAGATAAAAGCTAATTTCATGGCCCGATCATCGATTTGTTAAACATCGGCCTTAGAATACGGCGCAATCGGGCGAAAAACAAAAGGAAAGTCGAATTTTATTTTGACTCTACTAGTAACTATCTATATGATGCAGCCCCTATGCAAAAGGTGAAGATTCCCGTCACCCTTGACCCGGGCAGGGCCGCAACACGCAAGTTAGAATATGACGGCGTGATTCGGCTTGAAGAACTTTCTCGATTCGAGCAAGTTGTGCTGGACTCAAGTGGTGAGATAGCGGTACATGTTCATTGCAAACATGACGAGCAAGGTTTAACGGTGCTGTCGGGGTCGATTAAGACCACGGTGACACTAACCTGTCAGCGTTGCAATGAAGAGTTTAGGTTGGATTTGGATCAACACTTTGCTTATACGCCAGTTGGCATAGGTGCAGAGTCTGGTGATCTTCCGGATTACTATGATGTCGTGGAGCTAGATGAGAACGGCGAAGTCAACCTTCGGAAATTAGTGGAAGATGAGTTGATATTGGCTATTCCTATCGTGCCTATGCATGACGAAGCATCTTGTCGATACTCTGAAGAAGCGAAAAGCTTTGGAGAGATCGAGGCAGAAGATGAAAAACCAAATCCATTTGAAATTTTGAAACAACTTAAGAAAGATTCTTAGGAGAAGGCTAATGGCGGTACAAAAAAGCAAAAAGTCTCGTGCAAGACGTGGTATGCGTCGTTCACACGATGCGATCAGTGGTCCAGCTCTAACAGTTGATAAAGTGACTGGTGAAACTCACCGTCGTCACCACGTCACTGCAGACGGCTACTACAAAGGCGTTAAAGTAGTTTCTAAGTAAGAGATTGCTTTATGCAACGCAGTCTAACCATTGCGTTAGATATGATGGGGGGCGATTACGGCCCCCGTTCATCTATCCCCGCCGCAGTTGAAGCGGTTCATCTACATCCAACACTTACCCTGATCCTCTGCGGTAATGAGCAGTTATTACAAGAGCAACTTTCTCAGCTCGATGCTCTGCAACATCCACGATTAAAAATTCAGCACTGCACGCAAATTGTCACCAATGCTGACGAGCCAGCTTCTGCGCTGCGTAATAAAAAAGACGCATCGATGCGTATTGCCCTAGATTTAGTCAAGCAAGGCAAAGCACAGGCTTGTGTTAGTTCTGGGAATACCGGCGCATTATTTGCTATGGCCCATTATGTGCTGAAAATGCTGCCTGGTATTAAACGCCCAGCGCTGATCTCATCGGTGCCCACTGAGACCAAAAAACCGGTTTATTTACTTGATTTAGGCGCTAACGTTCACTGTGATGCCCATACTTTGTATCAATTTGGCATTATGGGATCGGTGGTTGCTCGCGAGTCACAAGATATCGAGCACCCCCGTGTGAGCTTGCTTAATATCGGTTCGGAAGACATTAAAGGTCATGAAGGCATTAAAGAAGCGGCGCAGATGATGCAAAAGAACCCCGCGCTTAATTACACTGGTTACAGCGAGGGCAGTGATATTTTTAGCGGCAAGTCAGATGTGATCGTGTGTGAGGGCTTTGTCGGTAACGTGGCGCTCAAAACCTGTGAAGGCATTGCTAAATTGATTATGCACAAGATGACACGTGCATTGAAAAAGCATTTGCTTTATCGCGGTTTGGCGCTAATTCTTATGCCTGTCATAAAAAAGATATATAAAAAGGTGAACCCCGACCAGTATAACGGTGCATCTTTGGTAGGATTGCGCGGTATAGTGGTTAAAAGTCACGGAAATGCCTCAGCGAGTGCATTTCTTGCGGCAATTAATGAGGCTGTAAGGGAAGTGCAACGACAGTTGCCAGAGAAGATACAAACGGCCTTTGCAGAGCATGAACCCATGCAAGACGCGAGTTAAGCGCTGCGCCAACCTCCCTCCTCATTAACTGCCTGCCAATATTCGCGAACATCGCTAAAACAAACGAAAAGAGCAGCATATGTCTGAAAAAATCGCAATTTTATTTCCAGGTCAAGGCTCCCAGAGCGTTGGTATGTTAACTGAGCTATTGGCTGAGTCGAGCACTGTGCAAGAGACCTTCCGTGAAGCGTCTGATGCCCTTGGCTATGATTTGGCTGACTTGGTACTTAATGGTCCACAAGACAAGCTAAACGAAACCCATCGTACGCAACCAGCACTACTGTGTGCATCAGTCGCTATTTTCCGCCATTGGCAACAGCAAACAGATCAAGGGCACGAGTTGGTGCTTGCTGGGCACAGTCTAGGCGAGTATTCAGCGCTGGTGTGTGCTGGGGTATTAAGCCTGGCCGATGGCGTGAAACTCGTAGAAAAACGCGGCCAATATATGCAGCAGGCGGTTCCTGCTGGCGTCGGCTCAATGGCTGCGATTATTGGTTTAGATGATGATGCAATTGCCAAAGCGTGTGCCCAGAGCGCACAAGGTCAAGTGGTTGCACCGGTGAATTATAACTCACCAGGCCAAGTGGTGATTGCCGGTAACAAAGAGGCGGTAGAGCGCGCCAGTGAAGCCTGTAAGGAGGCCGGAGCGAAACGTGCATTGCCACTTGCTGTGAGTGTGCCGTCGCATTGTGAGTTGATGAAGCCAGCGGCAGAGCAATTAAAGGCTGATTTAGATGCGTTGGCATTGCAAGCACCCAAATACAGTGTCATTAACAATGTTGATGTCAGTGCCGAGCAAGACATTGAAGCAATCAAAGATGCCTTGGTCCGCCAACTGTATTCGCCTGTACGTTGGACTGAAACCATGCAAGCTATTGCAAAGCAGGGTGTGACACAAGCGTATGAATTTGGCCCAGGTAAAGTACTTACAGGGCTGGTGAAACGAATTGATAAATCAGTTGCATGCAGTGCAGTGAATGACATCGCCAGCATTGATGCAGCGAAATAAAAGAGAACAATGATGGCAAATTTATTTTCCTTAGAAGGCAAAGTTGTATTAGTAACGGGCGCCAGCCGAGGTATCGGTAAAGCGGTCGCTGAACTACTAGTAGAGCAGGGCGCAACGGTTGCCGGCACCGCGACCAGCGACAACGGTGCAGAGAAAATTTCTGCATACTTAGGTGAAAACGGTAAAGGCTACAAGCTAAATGTCACGGACAGTGATTCTATTGCTGACACGTTAGCGGCCATTAAAGCTGATTTCGGCGATCTTGATGTGCTTGTTAATAATGCCGGTATCACCCGCGATAATCTCTTAATGCGCATGAAAGACGATGAGTGGCAGGACATTATCGACACCAACTTGTCGGCTATTTATCGTTTATCGAAAGCGGTGTTGCGGCCAATGATGAAGAAAAAGTCAGGGCGTATTATTAACATCGGCTCGGTTGTTGGCACCATGGGTAATGCTGGGCAAGCAAACTATGCCGCTGCCAAAGCGGGTGTTATCGGTTTTTCAAAGTCTTTAGCCCGCGAAGTGGCTTCGCGTGGTATCACCGTGAACGTCGTTGCCCCCGGTTTTATTCAAACAGATATGACTGATGAGCTGACTGATGAGCAAAAAGCGGCTACGCTTGCCAATGTACCGGCAGGACGTTTGGGACACCCGTCTGAGATTGCCGCTGCGGTTTGTTATTTAGCCTCTGATGCCGGAGCCTACGTTTCTGGTGAAACTTTGCATGTAAATGGCGCAATGTACATGGTGTAAAGGCTAAAACAGCCGTAAAAAGGTCGCAAAAACTCGGCTCAAAACGTTGAAGTTTTTGTGATCTTGCTTTAAACATACTTGAAATCGCTGTGAAAATGGGCGATAAAAGGGCAACTTTTGAATCTTAGAGGTTTGACCAGCCAAAAAACTCTGGGCAAATCCTTGAATCAGACAAATATGCTGCGTAAACTACGCCGCAATCTGAAAAATAACGCAATAGCGTTTAAATAAAGGAAAGAAGAATGAGCGACATCCAAGAACGCGTAAAGAAAATCATCGTTGAGCAGCTAGGTGTTAAAGAAGAAGAAGTAAAGCTTGAAGCGTCTTTCGTTGACGATCTAGGTGCGGACTCTCTTGATACTGTTGAGCTAGTAATGGCGCTAGAAGAAGAATTCGATACTGAGATCCCAGACGAAGAAGCTGAGAAGATCACTACAGTTCAAGCAGCTATCGATTACGTTACAGCTCACGCTGAGTAATCAACGCATTTCTATTTAAGGGCAGCATTCAGCTGCCCTTAGTCTATCTGAGACTCCCATCACATATTCCCTTTTGGAGGACACCGTGGCTAAACGTCGAGTCGTAGTGACTGGCTTAGGTATGCTAACGCCGCTGGGTAACGATGTAGCGTCTACCTGGCAAGGCTTATTAAATGGACAAAGTGGCATAGGCCCTATCACCCATTTTGATACAACAGATTTTGGCACCAAGTTCGCCGGTTTAATTAAAGATTTTGATGCCACTGATTACATGGCAAAAAAAGATACCAAGAAAATGGATTTATTTATCCAATATGGTATCGCTGCAGGCCTTCAGGCGTTGGACGATTCTGGCTTAGAAATCACCGAACAAAATGCTGAACGCGTTGGTGTAGCTGTAGGTTCTGGTATTGGTGGCTTGTCTCTGATTGAAGAAAACCACGAAAAGCTGCTAAATGTAGGCCCACGTAAACTGTCGCCTTTTTATGTGCCATCGACCATTATTAATATGATCTCTGGCCATCTTTCAATTATGAAAGGTCTGCGTGGACCGAATATCTCCATTGTTACTGCCTGTACGACCGGTTTGCACAATATTGGTCATGCAGCGCGTATGATTGCCTATGGCGATGCCGATGCCATGCTTGCCGGTGGTGCTGAAAAAGCATCTACGCCAATGGGTATGGGCGGCTTTAGCGCCGCACGAGCGCTCTCCACTCGCAACGACGACCCGCAAGCGGCGTCACGTCCGTGGGATAAAGACCGCGATGGTTTTGTACTCTCTGATGGTGCAGGTGTGATTGTGCTTGAAGAGTATGAGCATGCTAAAGCGCGAGGCGCTAATATTTATGCTGAGCTCGTCGGTTTTGGTATGAGCGGCGACGCTTTCCATATGACTTCGCCGCCAGCGGATGGTGCTGGCGCCGGTTTATCAATGGCCAATGCTATAAAAGATGCAGCCGTGAACCCAGAACAAGTGGGTTATATCAATGCGCACGGAACGTCGACTCCTGCAGGTGATAAGGCAGAGACCCAAGCCGTGAAAAATGTCTTTGGTGATGCCGCCAATAAAGTCATGGTCGGCTCTTCGAAATCGATGATGGGCCACCTTCTAGGTGCGGCGGGTTCTGTTGAATCAATCATTACTATCCTATCGCTGCGCGACCAGCAGGTGTCACCGACCATTAATTTGGATAACCCGGACGAGGGCTGTGATCTTGATTATATTGCCCATACTGCGCGAGATGCAAAACTTGATTATGCGCTGTGTAACTCGTTTGGCTTTGGTGGTACTAACGGTTCATTGTTATTCAAAAAAGTATAAAGTGAATCCCTAGTTACGGCATAGACCGCACTAGGGCGATACTGGTACTATAAGCTCGGTTATGACCGAGCTTTTTTATATGGATAAAACAATAATAAACGGCCAAGTGGCTACTTCTTTAAGTATCAATGATCGTGGGTTGAATTATGGTGATGGTTTTTTTACCACCGCTAAGGTCAGCCAGCGTGAGGTTGAACTGTGGCCTTTGCATATTGCTCGGTTGCAACAGTGTGCAACTCGCTTAGGTTTCCCTGAATTAGACATAGCTGCGCTCGAAGTAGACGTAGATGCTTTAATAGCAATGGCTCCAAGCGATGACTATGTTCTTAAAATAGTGTACACACGCGGCAGTGGCGGGCGTGGTTATGCTCCTCCAACAGATGCCCACATCCAGCGTATTGTGCGATTAATGCCGTACCCCACTCAGTATCAAACATTGGCAGAGACCGGCTTGAGCTTGTCGATTGCGCAGACCCGTTTAGCACAGCAACCGCTGTTAGCAGGGTTGAAAACGCTTAATCGTTTGGAGCAAGTATTGGTGAAGCAAGAAGCCGCAAAAGCACCCAGTGATGATATGCTAGTACTTGATACAACCGATAATGTTATTGAGACTTCCAGCGCTAATTTGTTGCTGTATCAACAAGGCCAGTGGTTTACCCCAAAACTTGACCAAGCGGGAGTAAAAGGGGTGTATTTAACGTATTTAAGCCAACATTTAGCTGTGCGCGAGCAACGTGTAAACTTGGCCACACTCTTCAGTGTGGATGCCTTGTATTGTTGTAACAGTTTGATGGGAGTGATCCCTATAAAGCGCTTGGCGCATCACGACTACAATGTAGATATTAGTAAAAGCGTGCTCACCAAAGCACTGAATAATAAGGGATTGGGTTAATGTTACGGGTAGTCATATCGGTGTTGTTGTTAGCCATTGTTGCGACGGCAACGGGTTACTATCAAATTAAACAAGCTATGGTGGCACCACTGCATTTACCTGAATCTCAGTTGGTGGAGGTACACAGTGGCACCGGGTTCAATCAACTGTGCCACCAGTGGCAGCAAAAGCAATGGCTTGATAGCTGCTGGCGATTCCAAGTATTAGCCAAGCTTGACCCCACGTTGACTGATCTTAAAGCCGGACTTTATCAGCTCAATCCGGGCACTGCACTTGCCGCATTTAGACAAATTAGCCAAGGCAAAGAGCACCAGTTTAGCTTCACCATTATCGAAGGCGATAACTTGCGCCAGGTGCTAAGTCGACTTCAGCGCGCTCCCTATATAGAAAAGCCGTTGCATTGGGGCGACGAATTTCTTGGAAAGCCGCTGGATGAGCAGCTGGAAGGGCGTTTTTTTCCCGATACGTATCATTATCATGGCGGAGACCATGCCGTGCAGGTGCTGACTCGCGCCTATCGTAAAATGGAAAGTGAATTAGACCAAGCGTGGCAGCAACGTAGTAGCAGTTCGCCACTCAATAGTGCTGATGAGGCATTAATTTTAGCCTCAATTATAGAGAAAGAAACCGGTGTTGCTGGGGAGCGGGCGTTAATTGCATCGGTGTTTGTTAACCGTCTTAACAAAGGCATGCGCTTGCAGACTGATCCTACGGTTATCTATGGTATTGGCCCTGAATTCGATGGCAATATTACCCGCGCCCATCTACGTGAAAAAACGCCATATAATACCTATCGTATTGATGGCTTGCCGCCTACGCCCATTGCTATGCCGTCAAAAGCGGCCTTAGTGGCTGCGGTGCAACCGCAACAATCAGACTATTATTATTTTGTCGCCAAGGGCGATGGCAGTCATCAGTTTTCAAAACGGCTTGAAGATCATAACCGAGCCGTACGTCAGTATCAGTTAAAGAGTCGAAATGACAGCTAAGTTTATTGTAATTGAAGGCCTTGAGGGGTCGGGAAAGTCGACGGCAATGAAAATTTGCGCCGACACGTTGGCGCGTGCCAACATTGACTATATTACTACCCGCGAGCCCGGTGGCACGCCCGTGGCTGAGCAGCTGCGCACTATTGTTAAACATACAGAGAAAGAATCCATTAGTACGCAAACCGAGTTACTATTGATGTACGCTGCACGCTCGCAGCTATTGGAAAATGTGATTCGCCCGGCGCTTGCCAGTGGCCAATGGGTGCTTGGCGATCGTCACGATTTATCATCACAGGCTTATCAAGGTGGCGGTCGACAAATTTCTTGTGAAGTAATGAACTTCCTTAGCCAGTATGTACTGGCCGGTACTCGCCCTGATCTTACTGTGTATTTAGATATCGAACCTGCTTTAGGTTTGGCTCGTGCTCGAGGCCGAGGTGAGTTAGATCGCATCGAGCGTGAAGACTTAAGTTTTTTTGAGCGCACACGCGCGCGCTATCTTGAACTTGCTGAACAGGATGAACGTATTGTTGTTATTGATGCCTCTCAAGCAATTGAAAAAGTGCATCAGGATATTGAGCAAACGCTCTGTGAGTTTATAGCGAGACGATAATGTACCCATGGTTAAGTGCTATTGGGCAACAGTATGCCCGCCAGTTTGCGCAAGGGCGTTTGCACCACGCACATTTACTCTACGGTCCACAGGGCGTTGGTAAAAGGGCACTTGCTGAGTATTTAAGTGAGGCGCTGTTATGCCACCATAATGAGGGTATGCACCCCTGTGGACAATGCAAAAGCTGTCAGCTCAACCAAGCAGGCACACACCCAGATAGCTTAGTGTTGAGCGATGAGGGGGCCTCTATCGGGGTCGACAGTGTCCGTGCCATTAGTGATTTCGTGCATCACAGTGCGCAGCAAGCTGGGGCTAAATGTATCATTGTCCCTGAGGCTCAACGCATGACGGTGGCGGCCAGTAATGCTTTGTTAAAAACCTTGGAAGAGCCTAACGCGCACTGTTACCTGTGGCTATTAAGTTCAGACAGTGCCACGTTGCCGGCAACGATTCTAAGCCGCTGTGCTAAGCAACACGTATATGTTGATGATGAGCATGCAGTGCAGCAGTGGCTAACTCACCATGCGGCGATGGCAATGGCAAGCGCCTTTGCAAAGCACTTTATCTCGCAACCTTTGTTACTAAAGCACTGGCAAGATAATGATGAGCTAGAGCAAATTCAAACCTTGTATCAGGCAGTTAGCCAGCTACAAAATGGCACAGATGGGCACAAGTTAGTTGATATTTTGACGCAAAACTCACAATATATTGCTATCTTTAGGCTGTTTGTCAGCCAATTTTTATTGCAACAGTCTCAAAAAGGGGCCAGTTTTGCATCGCTGCAACGTTGTGAACAGCAATTGCAACGCTTTAGTGAAACGTTAACACAGACCTCAGGACTAAATATTACTTTGGCGGTGTCGCAGTTGCTGCGCACCCTAAGACGAGAATTCCAATAATAAAGGAGCCAATGTGCAAGAGCTACTTGTAGAATTAGACGATTTGGATGAGTTGTATCGTTGTTATATGCCTTATATAAAAAGTGGCGGCTTGTTCGTGCGTACCAACATGAATTACGAAATGGGCCAATCGCTGGCGCTACGCGTTACCTTGCCAGACTCGCTCGAAGACGATGTGGTCACCGGGAAAGTCGTATGGGTGACGCCGATTGGCGCGCAGAGCTCTAACCCCCCGGGTATCGGCATCGGTTTTATCGACGACAAAACGCATGTGCGCGACAAGATCGAAAAAATGCTCGGCACTATGTTAAACTCCGGCAATCCAACGTACACCATGTAAGGCCCAAGGCCTTACATCAACCAAGCAGTATTCCATGATTGTAGATTCGCATTGCCACCTCGATAAACTTGACTTTGATAAGCTAGACACCGACTTAGACGGTGTTTTACAACAGGCGCGAGAGCGTGATGTTGAACACTTTTTGTGTGTTAACGTGACCTTGGATAAATTTCCACAAATGCTTGAGACGATTGCTCCTTACAGCGATGTATCGGCATCTTGTGGGGTGCATCCATTGGACCAAAAAGACGCGCTCAATATTGACCAGCTCCGACAATTGGCTGCCAGTGATAAGGTCGTTGCCGTTGGTGAAACCGGTCTTGATTACTACTACAGTGCTGAAACCAAGCCAGTACAACTAGAGAGTTTTGTCGGCCACATTGATGTCGCCAACGAGTTGGATAAACCGCTTATTATTCACACCCGAGATGCGCGCGAGGATACCATCAACCTCATGCGCGAACACCACGCTGAACGCTGTGGTGGCGTGTTGCATTGCTTTACTGAAGATTACGACATGGCAAAAAAAGCCATGGATTTGGGCTTTTATATCTCTATCTCCGGAATTGTGACATTTCGCAATGCTGAGCAGTTACGTGATGTCGTTAAGCAAATTCCGCTCGACAGGTTACTGATTGAGACCGACTCGCCTTATTTGGCACCGGTGCCGCATCGTGGGAAAACCAATCAGCCTGCGTATGTGCAGGATGTAGCTTACTTTATTGCTGAGCTTAAAGGCATCAGTTATAAAGAGCTGGCAACGGCCACTACCGACAACTTTTATCGCTTGTTCAACCGTATTCCTCGGCGTTAATTAGGGTAGGGCCGGCGCAATGACATCGTTACCTGTGTTGCTTTTAGGCCCTGTGGTGCGCCGCGCTGAGAAACAGCAAATCCGCATCCAGCTGGCGACTTCCCAGGCGTTAGAGCCAGTGTTTAAGCTTCATCAGCACCGCAGTGAGCAACACACCGAAACACTGCGCCTGGGAGAGCATTTATACCTCCATAACTGTACCCTTACGCCAGTGAATGGCGCATTTAGTACCGATATCCACCTCGCTTACAGCCTGTATTTTGGCTCCGAAGCCCATGACTTGGGTGACTATTGCTACGCTGATGCGACGCTGCCAAGCCTATTGATCCCGGAGCAACTGCGCTCTGTGCTTCATGGCTCGTGCCGCAACCCTCATCACTACAGTGAAGATGCCCTCGTGCAGGGCGATAAGTTAATGCAGCAAAGTCATAGTAATGCCGAGAAAAGACCCCAGCTGTTGCTCCTTAGCGGCGATCAAATTTATGCTGACGACGTGGCTGGGCCGATGCTGCTGGCTATCCACCAGCTGATTGAGCGTCTCGGCATTTATCGCGAGGGTGAGCAGCTGATAGCGCTCAGCCAACAAGTACAAGATGACTTGTATAACCGTGCTTGTAAATTGCCCCATACGCCATGGCAAAAGCGCTCGAAGTGGCAATTAGGCTATTGGTTGCGCCGCGACGAGCCGCACTTTAGTAGTGTCAAAAGTGCCAACCACTTAGTGCATTTTGAAGAATTCATAGCGCTTTACCTATTGAGTTTGGGAGCACCGTGTTGGCAACTAATCGACACCGAGCAACTCCAACTCAGTGACAGTCACCCCCATTACCAAACCTTCCAACAAGAGCGCACCCACGTGCTTGAATTCGCTGCCTCGCAGCCTTATGCGGCGCGGCTATTTGCTCATGTGTCGAGTTTGATGATTTTTGACGACCATGATGTGACTGATGATTGGAACCTTACCGCAAATTGGGAGCAAGCGGTGTATACCCACCCGGCTAGCCGAGCGATTATCGGCAACGCCATGCTCAGCTATGCGTTGTTTCAGGGTTGGGGGAACTGCGCCAGTGACACACCATGGCCGTTCTTTGAGGCATTGAAAAAAGCCCGAGGGGATGGCTTTTGGCATTTAGCACCACTGTATAAGCCATTATTAAACTACGACTATTGGCACTATGAACTGCCAACTAGCCCTAAGGTTGTGGTACTTGACACGCGTACCCATCGCTGGCGTAACGAACAAGATTTTAACGAACCTTCAGGGCTACTAGATTGGCAGCGACTACTGGAGTTGGAGAACAGTCTTCAGGGCTCAGAGCAAGTATTACTGGTATCGCCTGCGCCGGTATTTGGGGTTAAGTCCATTGAAGCTATTCAAGCTGTGTTTACTCTGTGTAATCAGCCGCTGGTGGTGGATTGTGAAAACTGGATGGCACATGAGGGATCAGCTAAAAAACTGCTGAATATTTTCCGCCGTTTGGATACGCCCCAGGAAACCATTATTCTTTCTGGCGACGTTCATTATTCGTTTTGTTTTTCAGTGCGGGCGCGTTTCTCTGAACGAGAAAACCGCATTTGGCAACTAACCGCCAGCGGCATTAAAAACGAATTTCCACGAAAGCTGATTAACGTGCTCGACAAGCTTGATTCGATTTTATACTCACCACGAAGCCCACTGAATTTATTCACTAAACGCTGGCAAATGAAAGTTGATAAACACGACACCACCTCGGGACCACAAAAGCATTTGGTCAGTCATGCAGCGATTAGTCTTGTGGAGCTAGAGCACGGCAAATTGTGTCGTTATCGACTGTTACACAGTGACAACAGTGTCACCGAATATGAGCTTGATTAGCCCTTAGCTACGCTGTAGGCACTGAATGATGCTTTGCGCCAAAACTAAGCTGGTTTGCGGTAAAGTGCTGAGAGAGTTTGCTAGCGGTTGATAGTTTTCGTCGCTGTTATTACAGGTATCTAGAAGAGTGAGCTTGGGCGCTGCAGCAGAATAGCTGCGCTGCTGTAAAAATGCGTAACTGTCTGAGTCTTTGCTGTATTTGGGCGCCACTTGCGCGTGCATCTGTGCATCAATACTGCGCTCAACCAAAATTGGAGGGATCACACCGATAAGACCAAATAGACCAAATGCGTACACTGTGTTTATTATTTTATCCTTCATCGCTGTTTTCCTCTGTGTTTGTAAAGTTTTCGCGGACATTGAAATTTTTATCAATAAATGTCGCTAAATAGCGACATTTTTCGCCTTTGCACGGTTAAGTATCAAAAACAGTGCCAACTTAGTTCAACGTGTTCTATTCGCGCTGATAATGGTGTGAAAGCTCCTGTGGGCGACCTGGATAAAGTGGCAAAAGCCCGGTCTTCGAATGTGCTGGTGAAAAGGCCAGCAAAGTGCAAACATAGATTGGTGATGTACGCATTCCATTCGCTGAAGATGATCAACCAGAGACTAAAGCACAAGTGATGCGCTTTTAAAATGGTGAAACAGTGATGGAGGGAGATATGACTATTGTGTTCAATAATGCCATGGCGTTAGCAGATAAAGTAACTAACATAGCGTCAAATAGTGGTTTGATTGCAAAAGCAGATAAAGTGGCGGTTAACTTTAAGTGATTGGCAACGCCTTGACTAAGGTGTACGCATGCTCGCAGCATTAGTGCGAGCGATAAAGCAATATAATTATCTGAACTAGCTGAGGATATGGTCATAACTGACTAAGTTCAGGTTGGACGCCTTGTTAACCTGAAGTCCAACCGAAGTTATGGAGCCGTACGATTACTGCGTACATAGTCGGCGACCTCGCTAACAGTGCCTACCCAAAAGCCATTGTCGGGGTCGTTAATATACGCGAGCAGTTGCTCCAACGCTTGTGTGTCGACGGTATAAGGGCCCCGTTTGCCAATATCGTGGCCTGCTAAGATAATCCAGCTGTTATTTTCGCGATAGCGCTCCAGTAACTTTTTGATTTGCGCAAAACGCAGACCATCAATACGTATACCAGTGAGCTGGGCGAAGTCGGTAAAGTTGGGATTGTTAGCCGTCTCATCATTCCAAGTGCGGCCGGTGTCAAACAGGGTCGCTACCAAGGGCACATAGCTTTGTGTGTCTTTACCCCGGCCAACAAAGGTATGACCACAGGGATAGGCAAACGCGCGAGGGGTCACACCTAAATGTTTCTTAAAATAGTGGTTAGCCTCTTTAATGTCGTTTTCTAACCAGGCTAGGGTGGTCTGCTCTAGAGACAGGCCTTTTTTACGCAGCCATTCAAAGTTACCAGAGCATAAATGGTGGCTTGTGTGATTGCCTAATTCATGGCCATTGTTAATCGCCGCTTGCCACTGCGCTAAGCGCTCAGCAATGGGCTCAGGCTGGGCATAGAAAGTCGCTTTTACTTGGTATTTGTCTAAAATGGCCATGCCTACATCAACTTGAGAGTGGCGACCATCATCAAAACTTAGACTGATGGCATTGGGCTTCCCATTGGGGTAGCTAAATCCGCTATAAAGACCGCTTTGTTGATCTTGGGCCTTTGCTTTTGCGTCACTCATTCCCAGTGCAGCACTCAGCATAGCAATTACCAACAAAGCTCCTCGCACAACCATAATAACTCACTCCCTATCAGAACGTTATGCCACTATATTAAGGGATTGTGGGCGCGGCTAGAGAAAAAGGGTAAAAGCAAAAAATTTCATGTTCGTAGTGCCTTATTTGGGGAGACGGGCGCACTGTGTTATTACTCACGTAAGGAGTAGACAGTCATGGGCGGCTAGACGTGCCCAAGCAACCGAAGGTTGAGTAAAGTTGCTTTAACTTTCAATACTTTAAAATATTAGAGTCGGCTTTTAAAGAAGCATGAGGCGAAAAAATGCCCAGGACGAATCCGCATTGTCCTGGGCCCAGGGGAATGGCTCATGATGAGCCGTGCGCTAACTAATAAACTTTACACATTCATACGGGAGAAGCGAAAGTTCTTATAATTGTAGTTAACGCCGGGCGAAAATGGAAATAAAAACCTAGTATTAAATTACTATAAAAAACAACTTATTAACTAAACTCTGTAAATAATTGTAAAAAACTGGCCAGTGTTTCTTAACCGTTTATTACCAAGTTATACCCAAGTTATTAACTGCCCATCCATCACTAAATCGCGGGCCAGCGCATTCTTAATTTTCTGCCCTTGCCATTTCCCTAAGCCTACGGGCGCGCCGTTAAGCGTGAGGATCACTTCACCTTTGTGCTTGCTCGGCTCATCTAAACGGATATCCTGACCGTGAAAGTACTGCTGAGCTTGCTGTGGGTTTAGCGCCATGGTATTGCGCGTTGCATACTGGCCTAAACAGGTTGCGAACTCATGCTCTAGCCGCACCCCATTTCTGTGAGTGGTGCCTATTTGAATACCAATGCGCGAGTATTTAATGGCTGTAAATAATTGCTCATCGTCGATGTCGGGGAACAACCATACTTCCTTATCGCGCTGCATCAGTCGGCCAGCTAATTTACCCATGGCAAACTGTTGCTGCACATGTTGCTGCAGTTGCTGTTGGGCTTTTTTCTCCATTGCCGTAAAAGGGAAGCGACCTTTTTTGGTTTTCGGCGTACTGCTACTTTGGCTACTCAACTTTTTAAAGCGGGCGATAAAGAAGCCTTCACTATCGAAAAGCTGTGGCCACACATGTAAATAGCCATGCTCAGTGCAGGCTTTGTCGGCATCAGGGAACAGCCCATGCAAGGGGTCAATCTCGATAAGCCCTGGAAATTGGGCGAGCAAATACGCGCATACCGCATGATTTTCTACCGGGGTCAGTGTACAGGTAGAATAAACTAGTGTACCGCCGGGTTTTAAAGCATGAAATGCGCTTTTGATCAGCGTTTTTTGCACGTCGCTGATATCAATATTGGATTGTAGTGACCAGTTCTTTAATGCGTCTGGGTCTTTGCGCACGGTGCCTTCACCGGAGCATGGTGCATCGAGCAAAATGGCATCAAAGCTTTCCTGCATATAATCGCCGAAAACGGCACCATCAAAGTGCGATAAGCCAACATTGCGAGCGCCCACTCGTTTGAGTGTGGCACTGAGTGCTTTTAGCCGTGATGATGACAGTTCGTTGGCCACCAGCAATCCTTGGTTATCTAATAGCGCCACTAGCTGCGAGGTTTTACTGCCTGGTGCCGCCGCCATATCGAGCACCGTTTCAGCGCCTTCAAGGGCATCGGCTAGGGCCATCGGCGGCAACATGGAGCTGGCCTCTTGCACATAAATACAGCCACTTAAGTGAATGTCGGTGCGGCCAATGGGCAACGCCTGTTCTTCCTCTTGCGGGCGAGTGAGCCAAAATCCCTCAGGGCACCATGGAATAGCAGTAATGTGCCACTGTTTGTCGGCGCAATAATCGCGAAATGCTGCCACCGACATTTTTAATGTATTCACCCGTACCGCACGTTTCAGCGGGCGCTGGCAGGCAGCAACGAAGTCTTGTAATTGCAAGTGTTCGGGGAGGTAGGACGCAACGTCGTCCAAAAAGGCATCGGGAATATAAGTATGCTTATCCATCGCGATTTTAACTACAGCGGCTGTGACGGTGAGCTATAGTTTATCGCACCCGCTTTGGCATTGCTTTGCTTTTTAAGCTGTCGACACTTTTATGTAATAAAGCGAGTTTACAGTGTGTATAACGCTATAAACTGTGTTTATGTCGACAATTAAAGGTAGAGGTTATTGACAATTACCGGCATCGATCCCATAGTACAGGCCTAGATTGTCGACAATTTCGAGAAAAGCCGTGAGCGAACAGCTGCATTCACATCAACCTATTACCACTGCTGCCGATCAAGTGTTTGTTGATCTGCGCCGCGCTATTGTCGAGGGCGATATTGAGCAGGGCTCAAAAATATCCGAGCCCGAGCTGGCCAAACGCTTTGGGGTGTCACGTGCCACCCTGCGCGATGCCCTTAATCGCCTAGAGGCCTGTAATCTGGTCGAGCGCAAAGCCAACGTCGGTTGTCGTGTGGTGGCGCTTACGCCGGAGCGGTTAATTGAAGTCTATCAGGTACGCGCCGCACTCGAGGGGCTAGCCTGTCGCCTCGCCGCCGAGAACATGGCTGATGAAGAAATTGCCTCGCTGAAAGGCTTATTGAATAAACACCTTAACGAGCAACGTGTTAAAGAAGGCGAATCCTATTACCAAGAAGCGGGTGACTTGGATTTCCATTATCGCATTATTAAAGGCTCTAAAAACGAGCATTTATTCAACTTGTTATACAACGACCTATATCAGTTGATCCGCATGTATCGGGTGCAAATGGGAATGACAGGGCCAAGGGTATCCAAAGCCTTCGACGAACACCTTGCCATTATTAATGCCATTGACAATCGCGATGGCGAGCTTGCGGAGTTGCTGATGAAACGTCATATCAGCTACTCCATGAATAATATTGAAAATAAGTTTAACGCGGCCCACTCAGGGTAACCGCGCATCTAACAGGAGAACCCCATGTCCGCAGGAAAGAAATTTAGACAAGCATTGGCGGCAAACAAGCCGTTGCAAGTAGTGGGCACCATCAATGCTTACTGCGCCATTATGGCCAAACAACTGGGTCATCAGGCAATTTACCTCTCAGGTGGTGGCGTAGCCAACGCTTCTTATGGGTTGCCCGATTTGGGCATGACCTCATTGAACGACGTAATTGCCGATGTGCAACGTATTACTTCGGCCTGTGACTTACCTCTGTTGGTTGATATCGATACCGGTTGGGGCGGCGCATTCAATATCGCTAAAACCATTCGCGATATGGAAAAAGCCGGGGCCGCAGCGGTGCATATGGAAGATCAGGTGGCGCAAAAGCGCTGTGGTCACCGCCCGAATAAAGAAATCGTCTCAGTTGACGAGATGGTTGATCGCATTAAAGCCGCCGTTGATGCGCGCACTGACCCTGACTTTTTCATTATGGCGCGCACCGACTCGTTTGCTCAAGAAGGTCTAGAGGCCGCCATTGAACGCGCAAAAGCCTACGTGGCCGCCGGTGCCGATGGCATATTCGCAGAAGCGGTGCAAACCGAGGAGCACTATCGCGCCTTTGCTGAGGCCCTTGATGTGCCGATTCTCGCCAATATTACCGAGTTTGGTAAAACCGAGCTTTGGAATCGCAAAGAGCTGGGCGAGTGGGGCGTGGATATGGTGCTTTACCCGCTGTCGGCGTTCCGTGCCATGAATAAAGCGGCGGAGAATGTGTATAAATCAATTCTTGAAAATGGCGACCAAAAAGCGGTACTAGATGAGATGCAAACACGCATGGATCTGTACGATTATTTGGGCTATCACGAATACGAGAAAAAGCTCGACGCCTTGTTTGCCGAAGGCAAAAACAAGTAACGCATTGACAGTTTCAACAGGAAAAAACTCAGGAGCAAGAAAATGGTAGATAAAGCATTAGGTGGCGCAGGCTTGCGCGGACAAGTGGCCGGCGAAACGGCGTTGTGTACAGTAGGCAAAAGTGGCTCAGGGCTGACCTATCGTGGTTACGATATCAGTGAGCTGGCTGATAAGGTGCAATTTGAAGAGGTGGCGTATTTATTATCGCGCGGCGAGTTGCCAAACCAAGGCCAGCTGGTTGAATACAAAGCCAAACTAAAGTCGCTACGGGGCCTACCGCAAGCGCTGAAAAGCGTGTTAGAGACCATCCCTAAAGATGCACACCCGATGGACGTGATGCGTACCGGCTGTTCTATGCTTGGTAACCTAGAAACCGAAACTGATTTTGCCAATGCCGATGATGCTATCGACCGCATGGTGGCTATTTTCCCAAGCATTATCTGTTATTGGTATCGCTTTACCCATGACGGTGTGCGTATTGACGTAGAAACCGATGATGACACTGTGGGGGCGCATTTCTTACATCTGTTACATGACAAAGCGCCATCACAACTGTTTGCTGACGTAATGAATGTGTCGTTGATCCTGTATGCTGAGCATGAATTTAACGCCTCAACCTTTACCGCTCGTGTGTGTGCCTCAACCTTGTCAGACATTCATTCATGCGTAACCGGTGCCATTGGCTCATTGCGTGGTCCACTGCATGGCGGTGCCAATGAAGCGGCGATGGATATGATTGAAGGCTTTAAAGACGCCGAACACGCCGAGCAAGAGTTGATGAGCATGCTGGCACGAAAAGACAAAATCATGGGCTTTGGCCACGCCATTTATCGTGAGAGTGACCCACGCAATGTGATCATTAAGAAATACTCAGAGCGCTTGGCGAAAGAGGTGGGCGATGATGTGCTTTACCCCGTGTCGGTGCGCTGTGAAGAAGTAATGTGGCGCGAGAAAAAGCTGTTCTGTAATGCCGATTTCTTCCATGCCTCGGCGTATCACTTTATGGGCATCCCCACGAAGCTATTCACGCCTATTTTCGTGATGAGTCGCGTTACTGGCTGGACTGCTCATGTTAAAGAGCAACGTGCCAATAACCGTATTATCCGTCCAAGCGCCGAATACACTGGCCCGGATTCTCGTCCCGTGCCCGCGATGAGCGAGCGCTAAACACCGTTTCTTTATGGCAGCCTTTGGGCTGCCTTTTTCTGCAATGTAGAGCGAATTATGAATTCTTTATACCGTAAGCCGCTGCCCAACTCGGATCTGATTTACTACGATACCCAAGAGGCGGTGGATGCCATTGAGCCGGGGGCTTATGCCAAGCTCCCTTACACCTCAAAAGTTCTGGCTGAGAACCTTGTGCGTCGCTGCGAACCAGCGCAGTTAACCGCGAGCTTAGAGCAACTTATTTACCGTAAACGCGATTTGGATTTTCCTTGGTACCCAGCTCGGGTGGTGTGTCACGATATTTTGGGGCAAACCGCGCTGGTGGATTTAGCCGGTTTGCGTGACGCTATCGCCGCGAAAGGCGGCGATCCGGCCAAGGTTAACCCTGTGGTGCCAACCCAGCTGATCGTTGACCATTCACTGGCGGTGGAACATGCAGGGTTTGAAGAGGATGCCTTTGAGAAAAACCGCGCCATTGAAGACCGCCGCAACGAAGATCGCTTCCACTTTATTAACTGGACCAAAACAGCGTTCAAGAATGTCGATGTGATCCCACCGGGCAACGGCATTATGCACCAGATTAACCTGGAGAAGATGTCGCCGGTGATCCAAGCCCGTGATGGGGTTGCCTTTCCAGATACCCTAGTGGGCACCGATAGCCATACCCCGCATGTGGACGCGTTAGGCGTTATTGCCGTGGGCGTTGGCGGCCTAGAAGCCGAAAGCGTGATGCTCGGGCGAGCTTCTTATATGCGCTTGCCTGATATTGTTGGTGTGGAGCTAACCGGTAAGCCCCAACCGGGCATTACCGCAACCGACATTGTCCTGGCGCTAACCGAGTTTTTACGTCAGCAGCGTGTTGTTTCAAGCTACTTAGAGTTTTTCGGCGAGGGCGCAAGCCACCTTACTTTGGGCGATCGCGCCACCATTTCCAATATGACACCTGAATATGGTGCCACAGCGGCAATGTTCTATATCGATGAACAAACCATTGATTATCTTAAACTCACCGGTCGTGATGACGAGCAGGTACAGTTAGTTGAGCAGTACGCGAAACACACAGGCCTGTGGGCAGATGCGATGACCCAAGCTCAGTATGAGCGGGTATTGCGTTTTGATTTAAGTGCCGTGGGTCGCAACTTAGCTGGGCCATCAAACCCTCATGCTCGCCTCGCGACCGCCGATTTGCAAGCACGAGGCATAGCCAAAGAAGTTGAGCAACAGCCTGGGTTAATGCCCGATGGAGCGGTGATCATTGCCGCCATCACCAGCTGTACCAATACCTCAAACCCACGTAATGTGATAGCTGCCGGGTTGTTAGCGCGTAACGCCAATAAACACGGTTTAATGCGTAAGCCTTGGGTGAAAACCTCACTGGCGTCGGGCTCAAAAGCGGTAAAACTCTATCTTGAAGAAGCCAATCTGCTGCCCGAGTTGGAGCAGTTAGGTTTTGGTGTGGTCGGTTTTGCCTGTACATCCTGTAACGGTATGAGTGGCGCACTCGACCCGCAAATTCAAAAAGAAGTGGTGGAGCGAGATCTTTACGCCACAGCGGTGCTCTCAGGGAATCGTAACTTTGATGGTCGTATCCATCCCTACGCTAAGCAAGCGTTTTTAGCATCACCGCCTTTGGTGGTTGCCTACGCCATTGCCGGTACCATTCGCTTTGATATTGAAAAGGATATTCTAGGTCATGATAGCGATGGCAATGCCATTACCTTAAAAGACCTATGGCCAAGCGATGAAGAAATCGATGCGGTGATTGCCAAGAGCGTTAAGCCGGAGCATTTCCGTCAGGTCTATGAGCCGATGTTCGATTTAAGTGTCGACTATGGCGAGAAAAACGACCCGCTCTATCAGTGGCGAGAAAAAAGCACCTACATTCGTCGTCCGCCTTACTGGGAAGGCGCGTTGGCAGCAGAGCGTACACTCACGGATCTGCGCCCTTTAGCGGTATTAGGGGATAATATCACCACCGATCACCTGTCGCCATCAAACGCCATCCTCGCCAGCAGTGCGGCGGGGGAATATTTAGCGTCGATGGGGGTGCCGGAGGAAGACTTTAACTCTTATGCCACGCACCGTGGTGACCATCTAACTGCTCAACGGGCGACCTTTGCTAACCCAAGACTACGCAACGAAATGGCCGTAGTTGACGGGGAAGTGCAAGAGGGCTCGTTGACGCGTTTAGAGCCGCAAGGCGAAGTCATGCGTATGTGGGAAGCAATAGAAACCTACATGCAGCGCAAACAGCCGCTGATTATCGTCGCTGGTGCTGATTATGGTCAGGGCTCATCACGGGACTGGGCCGCCAAAGGCGTACGCTTAGCGGGTGTGGAAGTGATCTTAGCCGAAGGCTTTGAGCGCATTCACCGTACCAACCTGATTGGTATGGGTGTGTTGCCGCTGGAGTTCAGCGCCGGTGAAAATCGCAAGACCTTGGCCCTCGATGGCAGTGAAACCTACAGTGTGGTGGGTGAGCCAGCACCGGGAGCCAGTCTTGAAGTGCGCATTACCCGTGCCAATGGCGACGAGCTCACAATTACTAGCAAATGCCGTCTCGATACCCAGGAAGAGCTGTCGATTTACAGCGCCGGCGGGGTATTGCAGCGTTTTGCGAAGGACTTCCTCGAGGCCACCACCTAGCAACAACAGGTGGGCTGCGGCCCACCTTGACTGAGGTAGATAAATGTTACAACAAATAAAAATACCGGCCACATACATGCGCGGCGGCACCAGCAAAGGGGTGTTTTTCGCACTCGATGACTTACCTGAGCCAGCGCAACAACCCGGACCTTATCGTGATGCCTTGTTGCTCCGTGTTATCGGCAGTCCCGACCCCTATGGTAAACACACCGATGGCATGGGTGGGGCGACATCCAGCACCAGTAAAACGGTGATCCTCTCAAAAAGTACGCAAGCCGAGCACGATGTTGACTATTTGTTTGGTCAAGTGGCCATAGATAAAGCATTCATCGATTGGAGCGGTAACTGTGGCAATTTAACCGCAGCGGTGGGCGCGTTTGCCATCAATAATGGCCTAGTCGATAACCACCGAATTCCTGAAAACGGCATCGCCGAGGTGCGTATTTGGCAGGCCAATATTGAGAAAACCATTATTGCCCATGTACCCATGCAAGATGGGTTAGTACAAGAGCTGGGTGATTTTGAGCTCGATGGTGTTACTTTTCCTGCCGCAGAGGTCAAAATTGATTTTATCTCGCCGGTGGGTGAGGGCGCAGTGCTGCCAACGGGTAACGCAGTGGATAGCCTAGCGGTGCCGGGCGAAGGGGAGCTTAAAGCCAGCTTTATCAATGCTGGGATCCCCACTATTTTCGTTAATGCCGAGGCATTGGGGTATCGTGGTAATGAATTGCAAGAACACATTAATGGCGACCCTGAGGCGCTGGCTCGTTTTGAGCGTATCCGTGCCTATGGCGCCTTAAAAATGGGGCTCATCAAGGATATCGACGAGGCGCAAGCGCGTCAGCATACACCGAAAATTGCTATGGTGGCACCGCCGAGCGATTATACTGCCTCCAGCGGTAAAGCAATCAATGGCGATGACATTGATGTGCAAGTACGCGCTTTATCAATGGGCAAATTACACCATGCGATGATGGGCACCGCCGCCGTAGCCATTGCTACTGCCGCTGCGATACCCGGCACCTTAGTGAATATTGCCGCCGGTGGGCAAACGCGCAACGGCGTGACCTTCGGACACCCCTCAGGGACTTTGCAGGTGGGAGCGAAGGTGACGATGCAATCCCAAGATTGTGACGTGCACAGCGTCAGCATGAGCCGCAGCGCGCGACGACTGATGGCAGGCTGGGTTTACGTTCCTGAACCGCAATCGTGACACTCAAAAAAACCGAGCACCTTGAGGGTTGCTCGGTTTTTTTGTACCCAGAGCTGATCTCTGCTACCGTAACTGCCGTACTGAAAAACAGTCAATAAAGCTTTGCTATCAAGCGATTATGGCTAATTCTGTTGCTTTTTTGGGTTTTATTTAATAATCTTAATGATAGCTATTAACATTACGGAGAAAGGTATGTTTAAATCTCTCACTGCCATTGCGGCTTTGTTCTTTTCGTCAATGACCTTTGCCAATTGCGAATTTACCATCGAAGGTAACGACGCAATGCAATTTAATAAAAAATCAATGGAAGTCCCTAAAAGCTGTGAAACAGTTAAAGTCACGCTTAAGCACACAGGTAAGATCCCTAAGAAATCAATGGGTCATAACTGGGTGCTAACCACTAAAGGTGACATGCAGGCTGTAGCCAGTGCCGGTATGGGCGCGGGCTTAGATAACAACTACCTGCCTGCAGGTGATGAGCGCATTATTGCTGCTACCGACATCATTGGCGGCGGTGAGCAAACCACGGTGGAATTTTCTACCAAAGATATGAGTGCTGACGGCGAGTATATGTTTTTCTGCTCGTTCCCTGGCCACTCAGCGTTAATGAAAGGCACTTTCAAGCTTATCTAACGCCAAACAAGCCGAGCGTCCGCTCGGCTTTGCTCTCTTTCCCGCCTTTACCTTTCGCTCTTGTTATTTTGTGCAATATAAGCGCTCGGCGCTTGCCCGTAGTACTGCTTAAAGCTGCGGCTAAAATGACTAATACTATTGAACCCACAGGCAAAGCAAGTTTCGGTGACGGCTTTAGAGCGCTCTAGCATTAAACCTGCATGTTCTAAACGGCGCTTAAGAATGTAAGCATGGGGAGTCATGCCCAAATGGCGGCGAAACTCACTAAAGAATTTGCTGCGGCTCATACAGGCGAGGCGAGCAAGGGTATCCACATCGAGTGGGGCGGCAATATGCTGCTCAATGTGGCTTAAGACTTGATGAAGAGCGGTTGCCTGCGGGTCGTGTAAAGCGCAGCGCAATAACGCGTGATGATCTTGTTCGCGTAGTAGCCGCACAATCAGCTCGGTGGTTGCCAGCTCAATCAGTAAGGCTCTGTCGCTTTTATTTTCCGTAAATGCCCCGGCCAAGCGCTGGTAGATGGCCTCGGTGGTGGTGCTATGGGTAAGCTGCAGAGTCGCAGGTTGCTGATCCTGATAGCTGCACTGGGCGCTTAATGACATTTGCTCGGCTACATTGGCGATGCGCTCGGCGTCGACTTCAAGGGTCAGGCAACGGGTTGGACGCTCTAGGGTCGCTAATGGAAAGTCGATGTGCACCTGCTCATCGGCGGCGATAACAAAGCTTTGCCCTGGGGTGAAATCCCGCGCCTGCTGTAAGCTTTGGTGATGCATTACCTTTTTACCCTCGACCATGGCACAAAACATCAGCTCATCGGTGCGAAAGGGGACTTGTTCACAGCGCTCAAAGGTTTCATACATGCACAATTGAATGCCAGGCGCATTCACGACACTGCGATGGTCAATAAGAGTGTGGACGCTGTCGAAAGCGCTGGGGTTGCCATATAACATGTTTAATTCCTTTGCTTTGTGCTTGCTCTAGCATGGCTAAAAAATGGACATTTAGTCAAGCGCTTTGGATGTAAAGACAACCGCTTCACGGGCAAAGTTGTGTAGTTTTGCAGTGATGCAACAACAAGGACAATAACGATGATATACGCAAATCCTAATACTCCCGGTGCGGTGGTTGATTTTAAGCCGCAATATGAGAATTACATTGGTGGTCAATGGGTAAGCCCGGTGCAAGGTCGGTATTTTGATAACACCACACCGGTGACTGGGGAGGTTATTTGTAAAATCCCGCAATCGTGTGCAAAAGACATTGAACTGGCCTTGGATGCGGCGCACCAAGCACAGCAATCATGGGGCAAAACATCGGTGACAGAGCGCAGCAACTTATTGCTGGCGATTGCTCAGCGGGTGCAAGAGCACAGCGAGCAGCTGGCCGTTGCTGAAACCTGGGATAACGGTAAAGCAGTGCGCGAGACGCTGAATGCCGATATTCCCCTGGTGGCCGATCACTTTCGTTATTTTGCCGGCTGTATTCGCGCTCAAGAGGGCAGTATTGGTGATTTAGATGAGCATACCGTGGCCTATCATTTTTACGAGCCTTTAGGGGTGGTTGGGCAAATTATTCCCTGGAATTTTCCGTTGTTGATGGCGGCGTGGAAACTAGCACCGGCACTGGCGGCAGGGAACAGTGTGGTGCTCAAACCGGCGGAGCAAACCCCAGTATCCATTTTGAAATTTATCGAACTCATTGGCGATATTTTGCCTGCGGGGGTGCTTAATGTGGTCAATGGCTATGGCGCCGAAGCGGGTCAGGCATTGGCCAGCAGCACGCGCATTGCAAAAATTGCCTTTACCGGCTCGACCCCGGTGGGAGCGCATATTCTTAAGTGTGCCGCCGAGAATATCATTCCCTCCACGGTGGAATTAGGCGGTAAATCTCCCAATGTCTATTTTGCCGATGTATTGAATCAAAGTGATGAATTTATTGATAAGTGCGTTGAAGGCGCCGTGCTGGCCTTTTTCAATCAAGGGGAAGTGTGTACTTGTCCATCGCGGTTATTAGTACAAGAGAGTATGTACGACGAATTTATCGCCCGGGTAATTGCCCGCACCAAGCAAATTAAACGCGGTAATCCGCTCGATACCGACACCATGGTTGGCGCTCAAGCCTCCCAGCAGCAATTCGATAAAATCATGAGTTACTTTAGCATCGGCAAGGAAGAAGGTGCCGAAGTGCTTATCGGCGGTGATGCCGAACGCTTCGACAATGAGCTTAATAATGGTTTTTATATTCAGCCGACCTTACTCAAAGGGCACAATCAAATGCGGGTGTTCCGCGAGGAAATCTTTGGTCCTGTGGTCAGTGTCACTACCTTTAAGGACGAACAAGAAGCGATTGCCATTGCCAACGATACCGAGTTTGGGTTGGGCGCAGGGCTTTGGACGCGGGATATGAATCGTGCCTATCGGGTTGGTCGAGCTATTGAGGCGGGTCGGGTGTGGACCAATTGTTATCATCATTATCCTGCCCATGCCGCGTTTGGCGGTTATAAAAAATCGGGTGTTGGCCGCGAAACGCATAAGATGATGCTTGAGCACTATCAGCAAACCAAAAACCTACTGGTTAGCTACAGTGATAACGCCTTAGGGTTTTTCTAACTCACCATCCCCCATAACGTCTTGATATATTTCCTTGGCAAGACAACAAAAAAGGGCAGGTAACCCCTGCCCATAACTGACTCATAGTGCGCTATCAGTGAACCTTATTTGGTTTTGAGTAACCATTCGCTTAGTAGCCTGACCCCGTAGCCGGTGCCGCCTATATTCACTTCACCGTCAGCCTTGCTCGCTAACGCATTACCGGCAATATCGAGGTGAACCCAGCGAGTGTCTCCAGCAAAGTGTTGTAAGAATGAAGCCGCCGTGGTTGCTCCCGGGCCTCCTGAGCCGATGTTTTGAATATCAGCAATGTCTGACTTTAACTTGTCTTTATAGCCTAAAGGTAAGCGCCATACTTGCTCATTCACCGCTTTGCCTGCTGCCGTTAATTCGCTGACTAATTGCTCGTCATCAGAGAAAATTGCGCTATAGCGATTGCCTACGGCGCGTACTTTTGAGCCAGTGAGTGTGGCTACATCCACCATAATCTGCGGCTTAAACTGGCTGCGCGCATACCACATGGCATCGCTGAGCACTAACCGGCCTTCGGCGTCGGTATTGAGTACCTCGACACTTAAGCCTTCAGCGGTGCGCAGGATGTCTCCCGGCGCTATGGCGGTTTCAGACACCATGTTGGCGGCCATGCCCATTACGGCAACGACATTAACGTCGGCTTTGCTCAGTGCCATGGCTTTTACGGTACCTAGCACCGCCGCAGCACCGGCCATGTCGGATTTCATCCGTGCGATTGAAGCGCCGGTTTTAATACTATAGCCGCCCGAATCAAAGGTAATGCCTTTACCAACCAAAGCAATGGGTGCGTCATCGCTGCCTTGATAATGTGCGACAACCAGTCGAGCACCGTCCTTGCTGCCTCGGCCAACGCCTTCCAACGCCCCCATGCCGAGGGCTTTAATCTGCTCAGGCCCCAATACCTCGACTTTAACACCAAGTTCGCCTAGTTGCTGCGCTGCTTGTGCAAACTCTACAGGGGTTAAGGCGCTCGGCACCTCGGAGGTGAGGTCGCGGGCTAAAAATACACCTTGCTCGATATGACTTAAGGCTTGATATGCCTGCTCGGCGCGCGCTTGATCAGCAACATCAAAGTGATAGCTTAGCGTCGTCTTTGCTGCATCGCTTTGTTTATAGGTGTCGAAGCTGTGGTCGCGCAGGTTAACGCCATGGGCAAATTGAGCCGCTAATTCGGTATTAGATAGCTGCCCATTGATAGTGGCAAAATCGATGTTTGCCGTCGTCACCTTCATGCCCTCAAGCAGGCCATGCACGTTGCCACCGAGTTTGGCGATACGCGCTGCATCAAGCTCATCCTGAGCGCCAAGGCCGACGACAACGACGCGTTCATAGTTTGAGTCTACAGGGGCTAGAAGCTGTACATGCTTATTATACTCGCCGTTAAACTGGGCGGTGTTAAGTGCTTTTTGTAATTGTTGTTGCGCTTGTGGTGATAACACTGAGGTATTGAGCGTTTGGTCTTGCTCTTGCAGCAACACCAAAGTGCCGTTACTTGCTAATTCGCTATGGAATTGGATATCGGCCCCATGGCTGCTGGCTGCAACCATGGCTAACGACAATGCACTGAGTTTAAGGTACGACATAGACTTTCCCTTTAATACGTTAAATCGCTGCCTTTTTACCTTATTTCAGTGCATTTGATAACAGTTTGTCGTTCAATCGCGGGTTTTTGCCGACTAACGCCCTGATTGTGAGCGACGCTCATGCTTCTTGCGCTGCAACCAGCGTCGGCGCGCGAAACGGCGCATGTTAGCAATTTGGTCGGTTTCATCCAAAATAGCTTGGCCAATAATGGTTTCTATGATGTCTTCTAAGGTGATTAAACCTTGCCATGAGCCGTATTCATCATACACCAAGCACATGTGTTGCTGCTCTTCAATTAACTGGCTTAACAAGTGTTCCACGCTGATGTTATTGGCAACCACTTTAGCCTTACGCGCCAGCTCAATAGCGTATTCTTTGTCGCCGGTGGCAATTAAATCACTTTTAAATAACACCCCATGTGGGGCTTCATCGTCATCAAGCAGTGGGAAGCGAGAAAATTGGCTCTCGATTACTTTTTCACGCACCTCACTAAGATGGGCATCGGGTTTGAGCGTTTCACATACAATGCGCGGCGTCATAATATCGCGCACCTTGATGGTATGAAGGTCAAGAATGTTGGCGATAGCGCGGTGCTCACTGTCATCAATACTGTTTATTTCTGCTCCCAGTGATGCCAAGGCTTTTAACTCGACGCGCAAATCTTCCTCAGTGGCGCTGCCGCCAAGCAGTCGAGTAATTCTGTCTGATATCCAAATAAATGGCTTGAGTACCCATATTAAAAAGTTGAGCAGTGGAGGCATGGCCACCGCAATTTGCGGCCAGAACCGCGCACCTAGGGTTTTCGGGATGATCTCCGAGAGCAATAAAATAAGAATGGTCATCACCGCTGAGGCAATGCCTAAGTAACCATTCCCAAACACCACGGTGACTTGCGCACCGACACCCGCAGCGCCGACGGTGTGGGCTACCGTGTTTAAGGTAAGAATGGCAGCCAAAGGTTGGTCGATGCGATCTTTTAAGCGCTTGAGTTGGGTGTAACGCTGTGGGTGTTCAAGCTTTTGCTTGGCGATAAAGCTGGGGGTAATGGATAGCAATGCTGCTTCAAGAACAGAACAAATAAACGACACGGCGATAGATAGCACCGCGAAAGCGATAAGTAATATCATGGTTGCTCTGGGCAATCCTTCTTAGTTAGTTGAAAAATGCTATACGCAAAGCATGTATATTGAGGTCAAAAACAATAGATCAAGCGCGACCTTATGACAATATGGCAATCAAAATAACGCGGGCTAAAACTTATGTTCAGCCCGCGTTTGGGACTAGCCTGCCAGCTTGGCTTGGGTGCTGTGAATAACCCAATATGCCCCGGTTATTACTGCAAGTGTGGGCAGCGCTAATTTGGCAAAATGAACCATCAGCGGCTGCTCAAGGTGTGTGAATACGCTTAGCAAACCATACAGTGTGATGAGCATTGCCAAGGCCAGGGCATTGCGTAAACCTTGGCTTTTAGTCATGTAGGTCACCAACATCCCCGTCAATATGCATGCGCTAGCGCCAATGGCTAAGATCAGTACAGTTAAGCTCATATCTTGGCTCGCTAAGCTTTGCGCCTGAGCTATATCCACTCCTTCGGGCAGCCAAACTTGGATTGCTACGGCACTGGCGATTGTGGCAACCAGCAGATAAGCTAAAAAAGCCAGTATTACAGATTTTATTACTAATTTATCGTTGAACATGGTGCTCTCCTTTTTGTTAATTGAATCAGTTAGCAAGGAGTGCAGGGCATGAACTTATAAGTCGAATTTAAAAACCTGTTTACGCCAACCGCGATAACAAATAACCGCGATAGACAATAACAGCGTGATGGCAACGGTATCTTTAAGTAGGGTCATGGTCTGTTGGTCAATGCTGCCACTTTGAAAAGCGGAGTATATCCCCCAAAAACCAAAACAGTTTGCGACAATCACCGCCAGCAGCCCAATGAAGTATTTTACTCGCAGGTGTTGCGATGCAGGTAAAGGTCGAGAAGGTATAGGCTGTGATGGTGGCACAGGTGCCTGGGTATTGTTCGTTGTCGATTGCGCAGCCAGTAATTGCTGGCAATCTAAATCAAGGGCGGCAGCAATGCTTTTAATGGACTCGCCGGAGGCCACGCCTTTGGCTTCTATTCTTTGCACCGTGCGTAAGCTCAATCCGGCTATCTCGGCAAGCTGCTCTTGTGATAGGCAACGTTTATCTCGTTGGTTTTTAATTTCTGTAGTATTGACGTTCATTTTCATTGTTGTGGTCTCCTTGCTAACTGAGCCTTTAAATTAGCAAGTGACCCGCTCCTACTGTACGTTAGCGATGTGTTATCTAGCCGACACTTTTACGACACTCAAGCGCCAGCGCCTGTTATTAGTGGCTTACACAAGCCTTGCATGCAATTTAAACAAATGCAACTTGGCGGTAAACATACGGGTTGCTCGATCGTTTTTTCGGCTTTTTTCGTACTAAGTCATAGTTTTAAGATCACAACCAACACGCAAATGAGTAAAGATAAAGCAGTGCCCACTTCCAAGTTCTCCCGGGCCTTACGATTTGGTTCATTGGCGGGGCGAGTAGCCAGCAATGTTGCCTATGGCGGCTTAAAATCCATGGTCACAGGGCAAAATAAAAGCACCAAAGAGTTAGTGTTAAACAGCAAAAATATTGAGCAATTGGCGCAGCAATTGGCGCATTTGCGTGGTGCGGCGATGAAACTCGGTCAGTTATTGTCGATGGACGCCGGCGAGCTATTAAGCCCAGAACTCAGTGCACTGTTGTCGCGGTTGCGTAATAAAGCCACACCCATGCCACATAAGCAGCTGACCCAAACCCTAAAGCAGCAATGGGGAGCTCATTGGCTAGACGGTTTGGCTAATTTTGAGCTGCGTCCTTTCGCTGCGGCATCCATCGGCCAGGTACACCGTGCATACACTGATAGCGGCACAAAGCTAGCCGTGAAAGTGCAATACCCTGGGGTCGCCAAAAGCATTGAAAGCGATGTGGATAATGTCGTGAGGCTGCTTAAGCTCACTGGTTTACTGCCAAAAGGATTGGACATTGACGAGCTAATTGCCGAGGCGAAAGCTCAGCTGCTTAATGAAGCGGACTACACCCTAGAGGCGCATTACATGAACCAGTACCAAGAAAAGCTGGGGCCAAGTTCACACTTTGTGGTGCCAAAAGCGCAGAGCGAGCTGTGCACTACGCAGATTTTAGCCATGGAATTCGTTGAGGGCGAGGCTATTGAGCAGGCGCTTAGCTGTACGCAAGAAGAGCGCAATCGTTTAGTGATACATCTACTCACCCTGTTTATGCATGAGCTCTTTGACTTTCGCTTAATGCAAACCGACCCCAATTTTGCTAATTACCTGTATCAGCGCGACACCGGTCGTATTGTACTGCTCGATTTTGGTGCGACCCGCGCCATTAGTGAGCCCATTAGTCGGGGGTATTGGCAGCTTATTCAGGGCGCCATAACAGGCGATCGCGGTGTCATGGCGCAAGCGGCCCGTGATATCGGTTATTTTAGTGATGATGTGGATAAAGCCTATGAGCATAACGTGCTCGATATTTTTGCTTTGGCCTGTGAACCGCTAACGGCAGACGGTGAGTACGACTTTGCCAGCAGTGATTTGGCTGCGAGAATCAAGCAAAAAGGCTTGGCAATGAGCAGTCGCGAACAGCAATGGCACAGCCCCCCTGTGGATGCACTGTTTATTCATCGCAAACTCGCTGGGCTATTCTTAATTGCAGCTAAGCTGCAGGCGAAGGTTAATGTTAGCGATATTTTTAATGAGCAAAGAAAAAGTAGTGGTGTGAGCTAACTCACACCTAATTAGGGACAAAAACGGGAGGGGTTAAGAGATTAGTAGTTTATTTCGATTTGACCTACAGAGACTGAACCTGTCTGCCATGTAGTACGGCACTGTAAGTTCAAGATTGCGTCTGGCTCAAAGTTATTATCAATTGTGGTGACATAATTCACGAATTGCTTAGACGAGATAGTATCATCTGATATATCTGTCCAATCAAACCCTTTACCAGTACCAAAACGAAGCCATTTGTCTTTGCCACCATCAGGCGTTTTACGAATTCGAGAGATTAGACAGCCTCCGGCTGATACATTAAGACCTTGAGTAATACCATGGACGGTAAGGGTCACATTCCCCATGTTTTCGTTCAGCGGCACACTACAGTGGAAGAAGCGCTCTGTGCGCGAAAATTTCGGATCAAAGATGAAATAACCATTGGCAGAAGCACCGACTTCTTCCAAGGCCACTTGGGTTAGCGCATTTAATTCACCTGATGAAGCAATAAGGTTGTTTATAGCCTCTGCTTTTAGCGCTGAGTCTTCAAAACAATGTGCTGCTCCGGGGAAAACAGCAGTTTGAGCGAATGCAGTACCTGAAGCTAGGGTAATAGCCGCTGCGATTAGTTTTGTTTTTAACATAGAAATTCCTTGTCAAATTGGTTGTCCCTAATACGTGTAACTTACCATGTATTTATGTTATAAGAATAAGAAATTATTATTATTTTTATTGCGTTTAGCTGTACGAGCTAAGAATTAACTAGCTCGAAGTACTGAGATGTAACTATATGACTAATATATAAATTAGGGATGATATGGGCTTTAAAGTAAATCATTACGCCGCAAGAACGATCAATCGTACCTTTAGTACCGATTGGGAAACACTCATCATTGAGTTGATCATTGGCGGCATCTGCGCCGTGTTGGCGGTCGTTGGCTATCAAGCAAATTTACTACTGGTGTTTGGCCCTGCAGGGCTCATTAGCGCCATTTGCTTTTTGGGCATTACCTATAACCTATACCAGTATTGGCAGGATAAGCGCCACTCGGCGACAGGTGATTAGAGAGGCTCTAGGCTCAAGGTAATTCGACGTTAGACTATCCAATGATGAGCGAGTAGGTTTTCCAGAGCATAAGTAACCATGAGCGATACGCCTAGCAAAAGAGCATTTGTCGTTGCTCGAACCAACCAAGGGGCGGCTGTATAGGAGAGCCTCTTGGGGGTTGATATTAATGCCAGTGCACCCATCAAGCCAAACCATGGAGTGAAAAACACAATTAGCTGCCATTTGATCAGGGAGACCGCTAAATCATGCAGCGCACCACTGAACAAAAACGTAATCCACACAGCTAACGCCTTAGGTAAGTAGATATTAAGAGGGCGCATAATATAACGCGACAAGTAATAGCCCCAGATGGGGTTCCAGTAATGCCAAAAGGTTGCGAACGAGCCTGCTCCAAAGGCGCGATAAAGCATATTCCTCAATGAGTGCGTTGCCCCCATGGGCACGCCATTTGTTCTTTTTACATATTGACCAAGTGACAGCATAAAGGCCTTTATCATAGAGATGATGAACATAGCCACGTACAAAGCGGGCTTGTGTGAACTAACTTCAGCTCACAACCGACTAGAGTAAACTTACCATCAGTGCTGCTATGTGCCAATTTTAACTATTGTTTTATAAAGTTTTACGAGTTCGGCTATACACCTGCTATCTCCAGCTCAACACACATACCCAACAAATAGTCTGTTAGTTCTCAGACTAAGTGAAAACTGGTGAACACGTACTGGTATCAAGCGCTTTATATTGTTTCTGGGCCCAGTATCCCATAAGGAATTTAGAATAACTGGCTGGTGGATGGTGTACTGTGAGGAAGCGAATTAGTGGCTAGATTGTGATAGCAAAGTGCGTTTAAAAAAAATCAAAGCAGTGTTTAACTACTGAATTAATAGAGAAATTTCGAGATGAGTTATGCAGGATATACTAACGAATTGATTCTAGGGGGAGAAGAATGGTCGGCATAGCAGGATTTGAACCTGCGACCCCTGACACCCCATGACAGTGCGCTACCAGGCTGCGCTATATGCCGACTTGGATTGCAATAGTACGGAAATATTTTGTAAATGCAAGTGTCGGCGGGTGCGTTTGCTTATAAAACATTCATATTCGCCGATTTAATTACAAAAAAGAAAAAAGCGCTAATTTTCAGCGCTTTTGTTGAGTTATTTTGGTGTATCAGAGGCTATTTTTTCAGCCAGTTACTGATTTGTGTTTTCATAATATCCCGTAGGACCGGCTGCGCTTCAGCATTAGGGTGAATGTTATCGTTTTGCATTAATTCACCGTTGGTCGCCACTTGCTCTACAAAGAAGGGCATCAAGGTCACTTGCTTTTCCTTGGCCACATCAACAAAGCTTTGCTCAAATAACTCGGTATAACGGCGGCCATAATTGGGTGGAATACGAATTTGCATTAACGCCACCTCAGCACCGGCCTCTCGGCTTTTATCTATTAGTGCATGCAGGTTGGCTTTCATTTTGGTGACGGGAAAACCACGCAAGCCGTCGTTCCCGCCAAGCTCAATGAGCACATGGGTAGGGGTGTGCTCTTTAAGAATCGCATCGAGGCGGCGCAGTGCTCCCCCTGTGGTTTCACCGCTTATACTGGCATTAATCAGGGTAGTGGGCGTATTTTGTTGTTCGTACGTATCT
This sequence comes from Pseudoalteromonas ruthenica, assembly GCF_008808095.1. Lineage (NCBI taxonomy): Bacteria > Pseudomonadati > Pseudomonadota > Gammaproteobacteria > Alteromonadales > Pseudoalteromonadaceae > Pseudoalteromonas > Pseudoalteromonas ruthenica. Next base: position 862,348 of record NZ_CP023396.1, read on the forward strand.
TGTAACAATTGCACCCAGCCTTGGTGTTGTTTTAACCCATAGGCTGCGCTTAAGCTGTCACCTAGGACAAGTATCTGATTGTCAGCCCAAGCGAATAATGGTTTAGTGACAAGCAGTAAGACGATAAAAACACGTAGGATTGAAGCACTCATATGTCAGCGTTATCTCAATTAAATATTATTCAAGTCAAAGAATTAACTAAGTCCGTTAATACGCTTGACGGCGATTTAACGATCCTCAGCGACATTACCTTTAATGTCAAGCCAGGCGAGTCGGTGGCCATTGTTGGCGCCTCGGGTTCGGGTAAATCCACATTGTTGAGCTTGTTAGCAGGGCTTGATGTAGCAAGCTCGGGAAGCATTACCTTAGATGGTGATGCCTTGGAGCAACTTGACGAAGAAGGGCGCGCGGCCTTGCGTGCGCAAAAAGTCGGATTTGTATTCCAATCCTTTATGTTGGTGCAAAGCCTCAGTGCACTTGAGAATGTGATGTTGCCAGCTGAGCTTGCCAACCAAAATGATGCCAAAGAGCAGGCGCTGGCGCTGTTGGAGAAGGTCGGTTTGAGTCATCGTGTTGAGCATTACCCTTCGCAGCTTTCGGGTGGTGAGCAGCAGCGAGTTGCTATCGCTCGTGCCTTTATTGGTACGCCGCAAATTCTGTTTGCTGATGAGCCTTCGGCAAACTTAGACAGTAAAAACGGTAAAATGATTGAAGAGCTGTTGTTTGAGCTTAACCAACAACAAGGCACCACGCTGGTACTGGTTACACACGATGAAGCACTGGCACAGCGATGCGACCGTATTTTGCACATCGAAGGCGGCAGTCTAACCGAGTTGAGTGAGCCGAAGGAGCAGGTCAATGTGGGCTAAACTGGCATTTAGACTGTTTTTGAGAGAGCTGCGCCGAGGCGAGCTCACGGTGATATGTGCAGCCATTGCGTTAGCAGTGATGACGGTGTTGACCTTGTCCTCGGTAACTGACCGTATTGGTCAGGCCATTTTGCAAAAATCCAACGCTTTTATCGCCGCCGATAGAGCGCTGGCCAGTAACCATGCGTTGCCAGATGAATACCGCCAGCAAGCACAGAAAATGGGCTTGAAAACGGCGCAGCTCACGTTTTTCGATACCATGCTCTTTGCCAATGACCGCATGCAACTGGCGGCAATAAAAGCAGCGTCATCGGCCTATCCTCTTAAAGGTGAGCTACTCATTAAAAGCGATTTTGATGCCCAAGAGCAAGTGGCCGAGGGCGGCCCTAAAGAGGGCAACGTTTGGCTCAATGAAACAGTGATGTATTCATTGGACCTGCAAGTGGGCGATGAGGTTGAGTTAGGTGCTGCCACCTTCACCGTTAGCCATATTTTGAGCGAAGAGCCGGATGCGCCGTTCAATATTTTCTCTGGCAGTCGCCGGGTGTTGCTTAATGAAGCTGATATCGCCAAAACTGAGGTGATCCAACCGGGGAGTCGGGTGTTTTACCGTCAACTCTATGCTGGCGATGGTGACGATGTCGAAGCATTTTATCAATGGCTAAAACCTCAACTGGCCGAAAACCAACGTTGGTATGGGGTGAAAGACAGGCAGTCGCCCATAGCTAATTCGCTAGAGCGATCGGAGCGCTTTTTACTGTTGGCAGGTTTGTTGGGCATTATTCTCGCGGCAGTGGCTATTGCGGTATCAGCAAAGCGTTATTGCGAGCGCCAATACGACCCAGTGGCAATGATGAAAACCCTAGGCGGGGCTCGTGCACAAATACGCGCCATTTATTTGCTGCACTTGTCACTGGTGTGTGGTTTTTCACTACTTATTGGCCTTGCTGTAGGGTATTCGCTACAGCACGTGGCCGCCGACTACATGGCTAAAAGTATGGATATTAGCCTTCCACCTGCGTCGCTGCGCCCATGGTTAAGTGCGGTATTCATCGGGGTTGTGTGCGCGGTGATGTTTTCTATTAAGCCGCTGCTCGATTTATTTGATATTCCGCCGTTACGGGTATTGCGTCGAAACCTCGGTGACAGGTTGGTGGTGAGCAAAATCCACCTCGCGCTCTCGGCGTTAACGGTTTTTGGGTTAATGTGGTTATTCAGCGGTAAAATCAAAATTACCCTAATCTTATTCGCCTCATCGGCCCTTGTTGTAGTGGTGCTGTTTGTCGCCTCAAAAGTGATTTTTGGCACAGGGCGAAAGCTCGGCCTCAGCCCCGGTAACAGTTGGTCTTTAGCGCTGGCTTCAATTCAAAAGCGGGCTAATGCCAATGCCGTGCAATTAATCAGCTTTGCGCTGGCGATTAAGCTGTTACTGTTTCTCATTGTGCTTAAAAATGACATGATCAATGACTGGCAATCGCAATTACCAGCGGATGCGCCTAACGCGTTTCTTGTTAATATTAGCGAGCAAGAAAAACAGCCCGTTGCCGATTATCTCGCGGCTAATAACATTGAGGTGTCGCGCTTTTACCCGACCATTCGTGGGCGCGTCAATGCCGTCAATGGCGAGAAAGTCGCGCGAGAAGTGTCATTAGAGGATAACGAGAAAAAAGATGAAGAAGCACGCTCTGGCGTGGGTCGTGAGCTGAACTTGACGTGGGTTCGCGATATGCCAAGCCATAACACCCTAACCAAAGGGCAGTGGTTTACAGAGCAAAGCCAAGGAGAAGTCTCTATTGAGCAGTCAATGGCTGAGCGGTTGGAGATTCAACTGGGCGATACCATTACCTTTTTAATCGGTTCGCAAAGCTTTGATGCCGAGGTTACCAGCTTTCGCGAGGTGAATTGGTCCACCCTAAAACCAAACTTCTTTATGATCCTAAGCCCAGACTTGCTCGCTGAATTTCCGGCAACCTATATTGCGGCAGCACGTATTGATGACGGTGAAAATAAAGCCTTTACTCAGCTATTGCGGCAGTATCCCACCATTACGGCTATCGATGTCGACAACTTTGTCGAACAAATTCGCTCAACCATCGAGCAGGTGTCGTTAGCCATAGGGTTTGTGCTGGCAATCGTGGTGGTCTGTGGTGCCTTGGTACTAATTTCGCAAGTCCAGGCGAGCTTGGGTGAGCGGATGCAAGAGGTCGTTATTCTACGCACCTTGGGAGCTCGCGGAAAGTTGATCCGAGGAGCCACCTTGTATGAATTCTTACTACTGGGGTTGATAGCTGGCGTAGTTGCCGCCTTAGTGAGCGATGTGGCGCTTTTCATTGTGCAGCGACAGTTATTTGAGCTACCTGGAAAGTTCCACCCTGATATATGGTTCATCGGGCCCGTAGCGGGGGCTTTGTTTGTGGCACTGTTGGGATACACTATGATAGCGCGAACACTCAACAAGAACACCAGTGGTTTGCTACGCAAACTGATGTAGACGAAAAGGCCGCTTTAACAAGCGGCTTTTTTAATTGCGGTTAAGGAGTTGAGCCAGGGCAGGTTTGAGTTCGGGATGGCGAAAGCGAAAGCCCTCGTCTATTAGCCGCTGGGGTTGAACATTTTGCCCATAGAGCAATAAATCGGCCATTTCTCCCATCATCAGCCGTAATGCAAAGGCCGGCATGCGCACGATGGCGGGGCGGCGCAGTACTTCAGCGAGCGTTTTAGAGAATTCCTCATTATTGACGGGCTTAGGCGCGGTGGCGTTGATGGCGCCGCTAATATGATCGTATTTTATTAGGTACATAATTAGCTGCACCATGTCATCAAGGTGGATCCAAGACATGTATTGTTGGCCATCTCCTATGGGCCCACCGAGGCCAAAGCGAAATGCGGGGAGCATTTTTCCTAAGGCACCGCCTTGGGCACTTAGCACAATACCGGTACGCAGCAAGCACACACGGGTTTGTGCTTTGTTTGCGGCTGCCTCCCAGTCGCGACAAAGCTGATGGCTAAATTCATCATAGCAGTGGCTGAAGTCTTCGGTGATCTCCACATCTCCTTGGCGGCCGTAATAGCCAATGGCGCTGCCCGATATTAACGCCTTCGGTTTGTTGTCTGCGGCATTTATCTTCGCCACGATAGCGTCGGTGGTATTGAGTCGGGAGTCGTAGATACGCTTTTTTTGTTGCTCGCTCCAACGCTTATTAACGATGGGCTCACCGGCGAGATTGATCACGATATCGACATTATTAAAATCAACCTCATCCAAGCTTTGGATGGCTTCAATACGATGACCCAACTTTATGTACGCCCGTGAGGGGGAGCGAGTGAGTACCGTAACCCTATGGTGGTTAAGTAAATGCTTGTAAAGTTCGCTACCTATGAGCCCTGTGGCTCCGGTGATCAATATATGCATGGGTGCCATCGTGTTGCTAATTCACTTTGTTTCTAGTTTAGTTCAAATACTACGAAACTGGCGAATTTAAGATCATTTCCTATGGCCAATCAATGGTTTATTTTCAATCGTATCTCACCTAAACTAGCATCACTTGTCTGCTTTAAGGAAACGAACTGTGCCCAGCTTCACTGGAGCGAGTAAAAGCCTCCTAGTTATGGCCGCCTTGGTGGTGGTTTTGGCAGGGGTGAAAACCGCAAGCGCCTTGGTGGTGCCTTTTATTCTATCGGTATTCATTGCCATCATCTGCAACCCTTTGATTGATACTTTAGGTCGCTACCGAATTCCCAAAGGCGTGGCAGTGAGCATTGTTATATTGCTGGTGGTCGCCGTCCTTTTGAGTATTGGCGGCTTAGTAGGGCAGTCGGTGAATGATTTCTCGCAAAACCTGCCGCAGTATAAAGAGCAATTAAAGAAAGAGTTTGTGTGGGCGGTAAACACGTTAGCGCAATACAATATTTTCCTAAATAAAGAGCAACTGATCTCAATGTTTGACCCTGGGAAAATGATTGATGTAGCCACCAACATGTTAACTGGGCTAGGCGGGGTGATGGCTAACCTGTTTTTAATCATCATTACCGTGGTGTTTATGTTATTTGAAGGCCCCAGTATTAGTCGCAAAATTCACTTAGCGTTAGATGACCCAGATATGAAAATGGCGCAAATAGACCGTTTTCTTGAGTCCATTAACTCGTATTTGGCGATTAAAACCTTAGTTAGCTTAGCGACAGGCTTTTTAGCGACCATGTTATTGTGGGCGCTGGACGTCGACTACTTTATTTTGTGGGGCGTGGTTGCCTTTATGTTTAACTACATTCCCAATATCGGCTCTATTATCGCCGCTGTGCCGCCGGTATTATTGGCTTTGATCACGCAAAACCCATTGACTGCGGCTTTTGTGGGCATGGGATACTTAGTCATCAATGCGGTGATGGGCAACGTGGTCGAGCCTAAATTTATGGGTCGGGGATTAGGCTTATCGACCTTAGTCGTGTTTTTATCGTTAATCTTTTGGGGTTGGTTATTGGGCACGGTGGGTATGCTGCTGTCTGTGCCTTTGACTATGGTGGTGAAAATAGCCCTAGAAGAGAGCGAAGAAGGGCGCTGGCTTGCCACCTTACTTGGCGCCGACGTAGATGACGCTAAGCAAAGTGACCAAGGTTAATCCAGTGGCACGCGATAACTGTCGATACGCTGCTCAATAAGCCGTAACTCACAATGCTTATACGCCATCGCCGCAGCCGCAGCGTCGGGCATGACACGCAGATAACGCCACCGACAGCTATCTTCAAGATAGCTGTCAAAGCTCTGTTGCGAGCGCAAATAAATATCCAATGGCTGAGTGATCCCCGATTGCTTAGCGAAGTTCTCGAGCTGCAGCTGACGCTTATTCTGCCACGCAGTCAAATCTCGGCGCAAAAGCTCTAACTGGCGGTCAAGACATTGGATATAGTCACGACGACTATCGGGTGTTTCGCCTACCGGCGCGCATTGAGCAATTTCATTGGCATCAACAGTATTGAACAAGCAGGCGCCGAGGCCAATGGTTAACACAAAAAAGTGACGTTTCATAATGACGTTAGGTTATCTCTTGGTAATCAAACTCAAGCATAAAGCGAGCGCCGCCCAAGGGGCTGTCGTCAATGCTTAAAATACCATGATAGCCGTTTACGAGATCAGCGACAATGGCCATACCCACACCGTGCCCGCTTTCATAGCTATCAAGGCGGGTACCACGTTGCAACAGCAACTCACGCTTCTCCTCAGGCACGCCAGGACCATCGTCTTCAATCATCAGTTTAAGACGCTTCTTACGTTGCTCGACCTTTAAACTCACCTGCGAGACACAGGCTTTACAGGCGTTATCAATGAGGTTGCCAAGCAGTTCCATTAAATCGGTTTTATCGCCCAAGAAAAAGTGTTTGTCGCTCACATCGACACTGAATTCGATGTCTTTATCACGATACACTTTACTCATGGCATTGAAGATAGAATCCGCTACCGGCTTAATATGTGTTTGTTTTTTCCATGTATCGGACGCACCCGTGGCTGCGCGCTTTAATTGGTGTTCGATCATCACATTGATGCGGTCCAACTGCTCTTGGGCATCGTCATCGCTGGCCATAGGGCTTGACTTAAGTACAGCCAAGGGGGTTTTCAGGGCGTGGGCAAGGTCACTTAAAGACGCGCGATAACGCTCTTTTTGCCGCTGTTGCGATTCCAACAGTAGGTTCAAATCGGCTTTTATATTTTGCAGCTCAACAGGGTAGTTGCCTTTGATACGCGTGCCTTCGCCCGATTCAATGGCTTTTATCTCTTTATCTAAGCGGTGTAATGGACGAGAGTTCCAGATAAAGCCGATGATCATCAACACGGTGATCACTACACCCATAATTAACATCCAGTTTATTGATGTCTCCTTAAACCCTTCCATCAGCCTTAATAAACCATCGTTACTTTTAACCACAATGAAGCGGGCTTCAATGGTTTGGTCGAGATTCGCGAGGATCCCAGTGAGTGACAGTTGCCAGTATTTGCGACCATTGACGGTCACGAGGCGAAAATCCGCTTTACCGGTTTCGGTGATCACTAAGTCCGGCTTGTAATCAATATTTAAGGCGGACTCACTTTGCCAGACTCGCTCGTTGCCATTATAAATCATGGCATAGGTGTCTGATGTGACGCGGTTCAGCTCGGGGGCAAGAATACTGCGCGGCATTTCTACACCACGCTCACTGTATTCAACTTCAGATATTAACGAGTATAAATGCGCTTCGAGGGTTTTCTCAGTGGCCTCCACTAATGAGGCACGATACGCGTTGCCAATCGAAGCAAATAAAATAGGCATGGCTACGATCAACAAAAAGACAAGGATAAATCCTTGTCTTATTTTCAGTGAAACTTGATTTCCTACCACTGGGTGCGCAGCCTGTATCCTCGCCCACGTAGGGTCTCAACGGGGTTCAGGGTGCCTTCTGGGTCCAGTTTCTTGCGCAGACGCAGAACAAATACTTCTATCACGTTAGAGTCGAGATCAAAGTCTTGGTCGTAAATGTGCTCGGTCAATTCCGATTTAGAAATCACTTTTTGTGGATTCACCATCAGATATTCCAACACTTTATATTCGTAAGCGGTCAGGTTGAGCTCGCGCTCTTCTACCCATACCTGCTGCGAGCGTGTATGAATACGGATTGGGCCGTTTTCAATTTCAGGGTTAGCCTGACCCGCACTGCGACGAATTAATGCGTTACAACGAGCAATTAACTCTTCCACATGAAATGGCTTGGTAAGGTAGTCGTCGGCACCGGCATCGAGGCCTTCGACCTTATCTTGCCAGCGATCGCGCGCAGTCAAAATTAAGATAGGGATGTCGACGCCATTTTTACGGGCTTGTCTGATAAGCTCAATACCATCAATTTTTGGTAAGCCTAAATCAACCACCGCCATATCCAGTGGGTATTCACAAATATGGAAAAGGCCCGCTTCTCCATCATTGCACAAATCAACGCTGTAGCGCTCCTTTTCTAGGGCACTACGCAGGTTATCTGCCAAATGTAAGTCGTCTTCAATTACTAGTATGCGCATTAATTATTTTCCTTCTCTACCTGCCCGGTGCGTTTTGAGACGCTGACGTCAACCACACGGCCCTTGGGCTTTAATATACGAACAATAAACTTTTCCCTTTGTTCAGATATCTTTAACACTTTACCGTTTTCGGCTTCTTTGGCAATTGCCACTGCCTGCTTTTTATCAATGTCTTTGGGGGGCGTTGAGCCAGCCTGGGCCACTGACGTGGCTAAAACAAAAGCAGTAAATATAGCGGCTATATATTTAAGCATGGTTCAAAGAACTCCCAATTGATCTTTCGTTGCGCAACATACACTGCACTTGCAGCGGCAATGTCGCAAGCATACAAAAAATCAATTAACCTTTACTGAATTACGCTGGAAGCACCTTTTTGAAGGGCTTGACTACTGAGTTTTCATATACACCAGCGGCGATGTAGGGGTCATCAGCGGCCCATTCCCGTGCATCTTCTAAAGATGCAAATTCAGCCACCACTAATGAGCCGGTAAAGCCAGCTCCACCCGGGTCGTTACTGTCCGTCGCTGGAAGTGGTCCGGCAAGGTGTAAGCGCCCTTGGTGCTGTAACTCATGCAAGCGTGCAAGATGCGCTGGACGCGCTTTAAGACGCTGCTCGAGCGAATTTTCCACATCGGTGGAATAAATCATGTACAACATAATAATAACCAAGTGCTTGGTATCGATTACATTTATGATAGCCAGCAATGATAGGCGTTGTAAATTAATATCGTTGTTTAAATGGGACCGCGCTCACCAGCAGTCGTTAAAGCTTGAAAAGCTTTGTTTAACACTGGTAGAGTCGGGTTAAAACAATAACAAGGTTTTTCTATGAGCGAAAAACGTGAACATTTTAGCTCTCGCTTGGGCTTTATTCTTGCTGCTGCAGGCTCTGCGGTAGGTATTGGCAACCTCGTTGGGTTTCCTGTTTCCGCCACCAAAAACGGCGGTGGTGCCTTTCTTTTAGTTTATGCACTGTTTGTGGCGTTTATTTGTTTGCCGGTCATGATGGCGGAAATGGCCATGGGCCGAAAAGCGCAAAAAGACCCTTATGGCGCATACAAAACACTGTCGGATAATTCACCGCGCTGGCGCGGTGCAGGGGTTCTTGCGGTACTGACGCCGTTTATGATTGCGGTGTTTTACATGGTTATTACGGTGTGGATTTTTGGTTATCTGGCACAAACAGCCATGGGCAATCTCGATGCGCTTGCCGACCCCGGTAACTTTGGCCGCTTCATTAATGAATACAGTATTTTTGGCTACATGGTGGTGGTCGCCATTGTGGTTAACTTAATCCTCGTCGGTGGCGTCAAAGAGGGCATTGAAAAGGCTGCGAAGTTTTTAATGCCAGCCCTTTTTGTGCTGCTCATCGGTTTGGTTGCCTATGTGTTGACTTTGGATAATGCCATGGCGGGTGTGCGCTATTATGTGGTCCCGGATTTCTCAAAAATGAATGCCAGCGTACTCAATGGTGCCTTATCACAAGCGTTTTTCTCGCTGTCGTTAGGGATGGGGATTTTGATGACCTACGCGTCCTACATCTCAAAGAAGGATGATATTGTTGGTGGCGCAAAGATGGTCGCCATCACCGATTCGCTGGTGGCTTTTACCGCCGGCTTAATGGTGTTGCCAGCCATTTTTAGCTTTAATCCGGATACTGACCCAAGCCAGCTCTCAGAGTCGTCGGTGTCGATGATATTTGTTTATTTACCGAAGATTCTTTTGGCACTGCAAACCGATATTGGTTATATGGGCGCGTCTATGGTGGCGTTTGTATTTTTCTTGTTGGTGTTTTTTGCTGCCATTACGTCGTTGGTGTCGATTGTCGAGGTGCCCACAGCAACGCTTATTGAGGAAAAGGGCTACAGCCGCAAAAAAGCACTGTTAGTTTTAGCAGGCGCTATCGGCTTACTCACCATTGGCTGTACCGTATCATTTGGCATGGTCGATTGGTTGACTCAGTTCACCCACTACGGTGATGCTGATAAGAGCTTCTTTGATGTGGTTTATGACGTGTTTTATGACACCATTTTACCTCTTAACGGCTTGATGGTGTGTTTGTTTGTTATGTATCGTTGGAAGAAGGCGCGTTTGAATGATGAGCTTTCGCAAGGCTGCGCTAGTTACGAAGGCAGCTTTATGCAAAAGTACGTGAATTTCTCACTATCAACCTTTATCCCAGCGATTTTGCTGTTGATTTTCATCAATACTGTGGCAACCAAGTTTTTCGCCATCAGTATTTTCGGCTTTTAATTTGCCGGTCGGGGGCTAGCCTAAATAGCCCCCGAATCTAAATAACTGCCAAGTCCCAGAGTAAACATCCACAACCCCCACAAACTATGTTCCAGTACACACACAAGTGTGGAGCGTGAGTGCGCATAGGTATAAGAAAACAGTAGCCCACCGCAAAACGATAATACTATCGCAACCCAATTCCCATAAACCATGTGTGCCAAGGAAAATACGCTTGCACTTAACCAAATACGCCAAGTTTTGCTAGGAATGATGGGTTTATAGCGGTGAAAGAAATAGGTGCGAAAAATCAGCTCTTGTGGCAACACAGAGAGCAGCGGGTATAACACCAGTAGCATCAACCAGCTCAATGGTGATTGCAGCGGGTAGCTAAACCAGTTTTCCTGATTGAGAATGCCATAGAGTACACCCGAGAATAATGCTCCGGTGAGAAAAAACGTGGCAATGCGCTTACGCACCGCTGAGAACTGCCCCATGGATGTGATGCGAAAGCGTTTAAAGTGGGGATCGGTAAGCAGAACAAAACAACACACCGCAGTGAGGGTAATTAACGCTGGGATCAGCCAATTATGCAAATACTCGCGCATCAGCAAGCCGGCAACCGGCAATAGGATAAAGATACAGAACAGCTCTAGCCAGCGATACTGCGCGTTATTCAATGTTTCAGCCCATTGCTACACTCAATATGTACTCAGTGTAGCAGGGCTGTACGACAGCTTTATGACTCTTCTTCAGGAAAGTAAGGGTAAAGACGCATAATCGTGGCAATAATAGCCATAAAGGTGATGCCGATAAGGCCGAACACTTTGAAGTTTACCCAAAAGTCGAGCGAGAAATTGTAGGCAACATAAATGTTGAGCACTGCAATAACGGCAAATAAAATAACCCAGAAAATGTTTAACTGCTCCCAAATCCGCTCTGGTACCGTAATCTCTTGGCCTTGCTCACCGCCTTGTTTCTCTTCTACCGACTTGAGCAACCCAGTGAGAGCCTTTTGCACTAGGTTCTTTTTGAAAAACAGCCGTGCGGCTAATAACACCAGCGCTAACAGCGCATAAATGAAGGTGGCCTTCCATTGGATAAAATGCTCATCTCGAAACAGAATGGTCATGGTTCCTAACACCAGGGCGATAGCGAAAAACACCCAATGACGCTTAGCAATATGGCCCTCTTTGAGATAGCCATAAGCAAGCTGTAGGGCACTGGTGCCGATTAATACGCCTGTCGCCCAGTAGATATCAACGAGTTTATAAACAGCGAAAAATAAAATTAGCGGAATGTATTCAATTAAAGTACTCATTCACGACGTCCATTACATTAGGTAGCAGCCGTTTTACCAGTATCTGAGAGCAAGCTCAAGCATCAGTGCGACATTGACATTTTCATTGTCGCCTTTTAGGCTGCGCGGCTTTGAGTTTTCAGTAGGTAGCACCGTGAACAAAAAGCAACTAATTGATGCCATGCATGGGCGCAGTGGATTAACTAAGCAACAATCTGCGGCAGCGTTAACATCGCTCGTTGAGGCGATAACGCGGTCTTTACACGAAGGGGATGCGGTATTTATACCTAAGTTTGGTAACTTTTCGCTTAGCTATCATCCGGCGAAACGCGGTCGTAACCCGCAAACAGGGGAGGAAATAGAAATAGCAGGGCAAAATAAAGTGGCCTTTAAATGCGCCAAGGCATTAAAAGACCACATACAACCAGGCTAACCCTTGGTCGCCTCTTTCATAGCGATAGTAAACACTTTCAGCTCTTCACACATGGCCTCTGGGTGGTCCAAGTTGGCGGCAATAATTTTTACCACGGCGGAGCCACTGATAGCCCCCGCAGCACCACTGCTAAGGGCTTGGCTCACATCATCCGGAGTGCTGATACCAAAGCCAAGCAACGCGGGTGCGGCATGATATTCTTTTAGCTTGGCAATCATCGAATCCGCCGGCATTTGCGCTTTGGTTTCGGTGCCCGTGACGCCAGCTCGGGAGAGCAAGTAGGTGTAACCGCGCCCGTAAGAGGCGCATTGTCGAAGGGTGTCATCATCGGCATTGGGGGTGGCGATAAAAATCGGCTCGATGGCGGTTTCAGTCGCCGCTTGACGGAACATTTTCGACTCATGTAAGGGCACATCAGCGACCAAGATTGAGTCTACCCCGGCGTCTTTGGCTTGTTGGTAAAACTGCTGCGGTCCACGGGCTAGTACCAAGTTAGAATACAGTAGTAAACCAATTGGAATATCTGCGTTATAGGCGCGAATTTCGCGAATGATGTCAAAGCAATCACCGGTGCTAATGTTCGCCTCTAAGGCACGAATATTGGCGGCCTGAATCACCGGGCCATCGGCAATTGGGTCGGAGTAGGGGATGCCCAACTCTAATGCGTCGGCACCGCCATCAATCAGGCTTTTAATAATGGCAATACTTTGTGCTTTACCCGGATCGCCCAGGGTCACAAATGGCACAAACGCGCCTTCATTGTGCTCGGCGAGGTTGGCGAAGGTGGTGGCATAACGACTCATGATATATCTCCTTTAGCAGCAAGCACTTGATGCACATGGGCCAAGTCTTTGTCACCTCGGCCGCTGAGGTTTACAACAATAATACACTCTTCACTTTGTTGCTCCGCATACTGGAGGGCATAGGCCAGTGCGTGGCTCGACTCAAGTGCCGGTATAATGCCCTCATGGCGTGCCAGCGCCTTAAATGCATCGAGCGCCTCATCATCGGTGATACCTACATATTGGGCGCGGCCGCTTTCATGCAGATGCGCGTGCTGAGGCCCCACTGCAGGGTAGTCTAAGCCTGCCGATACTGAGTAAGACTCTTCAATTTGGCCTTGCTCAGTTTGCATGATGTAGGTGTAAGCGCCATGCAAAATTCCTTTGCTACCACGACATAAGGTCGCGCCATGTTCACCGCTATCAAGGCCCTTACCTGCGGGTTCAACGCCGATCAGCTTAACGCTCGGCTCATCAATGAAATCGGTAAACATGCCAATGGCGTTAGAGCCGCCGCCGACACAAGCAATGACCGCATCGGGTAAACGCCCTTCGGTTGCCAGAACCTGTTGTTTGGCTTCTTCACCAATCATTTTTTGGAACTCGCGCACCACCGTTGGGAAAGGGTGTGGTCCGGCAGCGGTGCCGAGCAGGTAGTGCGCCGTTTTATAATTCGCTGACCAGTCACGCAGCGCTTCGTTCACGGCATCTTTCAAGGTACCAGAGCCGGCGGTAACAGGTATCACTTCAGCGCCCATCAAGCGCATACGAAATACATTAGGCTGCTGGCGCTCGACGTCTTTAGCGCCCATATAAATGCGGCACTTTAAACCCAACAGCGCACAGGCTAAAGCCGTAGCCACACCGTGCTGACCAGCGCCGGTCTCGGCGATGACTTCCTCTTTGCCCATACGTTTGGTGAGCAAGGCCTGGCCCAACACTTGGTTGGTTTTATGGGCGCCACCGTGAAGTAAATCCTCACGCTTAAGGTACAGTTTGACCTTGGGGTTTTTCACTAAGTTACGGGTTAACGTTAAGGGTGTCGGACGGCCGGCATATTCATTGAGCAAAGAGTGAAACTCTTTTTCAAAAAGCGGGTCGTGTTGTGATTTATTAAACTCGGCTTCTAGCTGTTTAAGCGCCGGCACCAAAAGCTCCGGCACAAACATGCCGCCAAAATCGCCAAAATAGGCTGAATTACTCATAACCACCTCAATAATTCCGAATTGCCGCAAAGGCAGCATTAATTTTCTGTGTACATTTTTTACCGGGTGCGGTTTCTACGCCGGAATTAATATCCAGCCCGGTTGCGTTGTGTGCTAAAGCGTCAGCAATATTGCCAGGGGTCAAGCCGCCTGCCAGCATGAAAGGGGACTCAGCCTGCGCCAGCAGTTGCCAGTTAAATTGCTCACCGGTGCCACCTTTCGCTTGTTTGCTATACGTGTCATAGAGAATACGGTCGACGCCCGCGAGCGCTTTAGGCAGCTGCGCAGCCACCGCTTGTGCTTTCCAAATTTGGCACGATAACGGCAGCGCTTGGCGTAACGACTGAATATAATGCTCATCCTCCACACCATGCAGCTGCACGGCGGCCAGTTTTAATCGCGTGGCATAGTCGCTGACTTGCGCAACCGGTGCGTCAACGAAAACCCCCACATAATGCAGCGGCGCACTATCGACAATGGCCTTGGCGCAATCAATGTCAACATAGCGGGGTGAGCCTGGATAGAAAATCAGGCCACCATAATAGGCACCAGCTTGGTATACCGCTTGTGCATCCTGTGAGCGCGTAAGACCACAGACTTTATGCTCGCCAAAAATTAAGGCGCGACAAGCGCTTTCAATATCAGCCTGGGCCATAATAGAACTGCCAACCAGAAACCCGTCACACAAGGGGCTTAAGCGCTGCACGTCTTTATGGCTGTAAATGCCCGACTCAGAAATCACCACTTTATCACTGGGGATCAATTGGCGAAGCCGTTCAGTGGTCGCCAAATCGGTCGATAAGTCGCGTAAGTCACGGTTATTGATACCGATGATCTCGGCGTTCAACGCCAGCGCCCGAGTTACTTCCTGTTCATTGCTTACCTCAGTTAATACATCCATATTCAGTGACTTAGCCAGTTTACTGAGCGCCGTATAGGTGTCGTCATCAAGCACTGAAAGCATCAACAAAATAGCATCACCGCCGTGTAAACGAGCCAAATAAACTTGATAAGGGTCGATAAAGAAATCTTTGCAAATCAGTGGCTGGCTGACTTTCTGTCGTACCTGGGTTAAGTAGTCAAAATGGCCTTGAAAGTACTTTTCGTCGGTCAGCACACTAATACAGCTGGCGTACTTTTTATAGACGGCAGTGATTTCATCCAGGTTAAAGACATCACGAATAAGCCCTTTTGAGGGCGATGCCTTTTTACACTCCAAAATAAAGCTCGTTGGGCCCTGTTTCAGGGCACGATAAAAATCACGGTCGCTCGCAGTGATGTCGTCAATAAAGCTCGCTAACGGTTGCGTGCGTTGACGCTGCGCTACCTCGTGGCGTTTATCGGCAACAATTTTTTCTAATACATTAGCCATGACTGACCTCAATGATGGTATCAAGCGTGCGTTGTGCTTGCTGGGATTGTAAAACGTCTTGAACCTGCGCGCTGGCCTCTTTGAAATTAGCCGCTTTACCGGTCAATACTAATAACGCTGCGACATTGATCACCACCGCACTGGTGTGCGCCGGCTCTCCTTGGCCGCTTAAAATCGCCCGCGTGGCATTGGCGTTGTAGTCTGGCCCTTGACCACTGAGTTGCGCAAGTGAATAGTTTGCAAGTCCGAAGTCACTGGGGTTTAAGGTGTACTCATGCAGTTGCCCTTGGTTGAGTTCAACCACTTGAGTCTCACCGTGTAAGGCGATTTCATCGGTGCCGGCACCATGGACAACCATCGCCCGTTTGCACCCTAAGGTCTGCAGGGTCTTTGCCATCGGTAAGCATAAGGCAGGGTCGTACACCCCGAGTAATTGATAATCCGGTGCTGCCGGGTTAGCAAGCGGCCCGAGAATATTAAATAGGGTTCGTGTTTTAAGGGTGGTACGCACCGCCATCGCGTGCTTGACCCCTTGGTGGTAAAGCGGAGCGAACAAAAACGCAAAGCCGGTTTGCTCTAGCATCGCGGCGGCTTGCTCTGGGCTCATATCGATATTGATACCCAGGCTTTGTAACAAATCAGACGACCCTGAGTTACTCGATACACTGCGGTTACCATGTTTAACCATATTAATTCCACAGGCGGCGGCTACAAGCGCTGCCGTGGTGCTGATATTAATAGTGTTGGCACCATCACCACCGGTGCCACAGGCATCGACCAAGTGTTGCGCCGAGGTGTTAAAGGGCAGGGCATTGGCGCGCATAGCGGCGGCGGCCCCGGCAATCTCGTCGGCGCATTCACCCTTAATTTTCAGCGCGGTAAGCATGGCCGACAGGGTGATATCATCAATATCGCCGCGCATTACGCTATCGAACAGCTGCTGTGACTCTGCAAAGGTTAAGTCCTGCTGCTGATACAGCTTATTCATTACATCCATGAGTTACCCCTGTGCTGTTAAATATTCAAGGCTTTGCTGCAATAGTTGCGCGCCATGAGGAGTTAGAATCGACTCTGGGTGAAACTGATAGCCAAGCACCTTATCTTGATGCTGACACACAGCCATCGGCATGCCCTGATAATGCGCGATAATCGCTAATTGCTCGCTTACCTTGGTTGCCACTAAGGAATGGTAACGGGCCACCACGAGGTGCTCGCCAAAACCATTAAAAGCGGGGTGAGGCGTTAAGCTAATGGTGGATGATTTACCATGCACCGTTTGCTGGGCATGGCCAATTTCACCCCCATACGCCTGCGTTAATGCTTGTTGCCCGAGACAAATCCCAAGCATCGGGAAACGTCCCCGACACAGGTCAATGAGCGCCATTAAACATCCCGCGCTATCGGGTGCGCCGGGCCCGGGGGACAGCACGAGCACCACCGGCTGGGTTTCTGCGCACATGCGCTCGAATATGACTTCCGCCGCCACGGTATTGCGATACACCACCAACTCTTGGCGCAACTGCGCAAATTCATCCACCAAGTTATAACTGAAAGAGTCTTCGTTATCTAAGAAGTAAATCTTATAATTCATGCGTTTGTTGCTCCTTGGCTGGTGGCGATAGCGCGCAGTACGGCGCCGGCTTTTGCGCGAGTCTCATCGGCTTCACTTTGCGGGTCTGAGTCATAAACCACCCCAGCGCCGGCTTGCACATGGGCCAGACCATCTTTGACAAAAGCACTGCGGATAACAATGCAAGAGTCCATGGCTCCCTCACCCGTGAGATAGCCGACGGCACCGCCATAGCTGCCTCGGCGTTTCTTTTCTACCTCACGAATTAAGCGTGCAGCGCTGACCTTGGGGGCGCCAACCAAAGTGCCCATATTCATACAGGCCGAGTAAGCGTGCAGTGCATCAAGGTCTTCTTTTAACTGTCCTACCACCCGCGAAACAAGGTGCATGACATGGGAGTATCTATCGACTTTGAGTAGCTCTTTAACGTGACGCGTGCCGGCCTGGCTGATACGAGCGACGTCATTACGCGCTAAATCGACGAGCATAATGTGCTCGGCGCGCTCTTTGCCATCATTGCGCAAATCAAGCTCGATGCGCGAATCGAGGTCTAAATTTAAACGTCCATCGGCATGCTTCCCACGCGGGCGCGTGCCCGCTATCGGATACACCTCAACTTGATTGCTCTGGGCACAGTATTTCAAGGCCGATTCAGGAGAAGCGCCGAATAGCGTAAAATCTTGGTCGCGCAAATAGAACATATAGGGGCTGGGGTTTTGTGTTTTCAGCTGTGCATAGGCCGCTAATGGCTGTTGGCAAGGCAGAGTAAAGGTTCGTGAAGGCACCACCTGAAAAATATCACCGTCGATAATATGTTGCTTTAGTTGGCTAACCTGCGCCTTGAAGTCTTCGTCACTGATATCGACACTGGCTTCTACAGGCTGCGCCGTTGCCTGTGGCGCCGGTAGTACCTCCACGTCATCACAGAGGGTGTTTAAGCGTTCGACTTTTTGTCCTACCTCAAAGCAATTGGCATGCACTTGCGGGCCATTGAACACGTTACCGATAATTTCAGTGCTCTGTGCTTGGTGATCAACCACCACTAGGGTTTCAGCAAGGTAAAAAACATAGTCTGGGCAGCTGTTATCTTTTGCCTCGACGGCGGGAAGTTGCTCAACATTCGCGACCATGTCGTAGCCCATTACGCCGCCTAAGAAAATGGCAAACGGATTGTCAGAGTTGTCGCTGATGCGATTAATGCACTGACGTAGGGTATCGAAGGCGTTGGCCGCTTTGAGCTTAGCATGCTCATCTAAATCGCTGGCCACGGGCGGGTAGCTGATTTGCAAGGTGGTGTTATCGAGTGTGGTGGTGCCGGCATCGATGTGGCGCTGCAAATAAGGCAGCAGTTGCGCACCGTTGTTTGATAGCGCGACGACACTGACCTCGCTGCCGTTACACTCTATGCGCAATGCGCTATCAACTAATACGATACTTTTTAAATTGGCTTTGGAGTCTATTTCTGCGGACTCCAGTAACAGGCTATTATCGGTATCGAGCTTGGCGAATAGGCTCAGCGCAGAGGGGATATAGTCTCGCCGCTGGCTAATGCTGGTCACCTGACCGGGCTCGGTCGAGATGTGGCTAAAAATCATAAAAAGTCCTCATTCCCAAAATGTATTGCCATCGCTTTTATTGCTGCTAGCAATGATGATGGCCTAAAAACAAAAAACCCGCATACTTCGAAAAGCTGCGGGTTGCAATTATGCTCAGCCGTAACAAGGCCCACCCGCTATCTCGAGTGCCACCACCAAATTACTGTTACGAACTGCGTTAAAATCATGTTACTTACCTTTGTTTAGATACAAAAAAAACCCGCTTGCTGCGGGTTTTGTTAATCAGGCAGTACTCACTGCGCACGACTAATTCCACCCGCGATTACGAGTGCCACCACCATGTCATATGTGTGTTGTTAGCCTGTGACTGCATGAGCTTGATAATCCTAATTAATTGATGGCTGTTAGTTAAACCTAGCTGAGCATCAGTGTCAACCATTTTATAAATAAAAAGTTATTGCCGCGCTGCGGGGTGAAAAATGATAAGCTAATGGCATTATTGATAGCTGTTAAGAGGGCTGTGTGCTTAAGTACGATTTACATTGCCACAGTAATTTTTCCGACGGGACCTTAAGTGTTGATGAGTTGGTTTCAAGAGCCGCCGACAAGGGAGTTGATGTGCTCGCGCTCACCGATCACGATACCATTGCCGGTATCGCTGCAGCGCGCGCCGCGATAGCTGCGCAGGCGCTCGACCTAGAATTAGTCGCCGGAGTAGAAATATCCACGCGCTGGCACAGCTTTGAAATTCATATTGTTGGCTTGCAGGTTGACACTCAGGCTCCGGAACTGACAGCGTTATTGGCTGAACAACAGCAAAAGCGCAGTGAACGAGCGGTAAAAATAGGCGAACGTCTGCAGAAGGCAGGGTTTGAAAACACCTATGAACAAGCCTGTGAGCTGGCCGCTGAGGCGCAAGTAACGCGTGCCCATTTTGCCCGGGTGTTAATGGCGCAAGGCGCAGCGAAGACCTTTCAAGGCATCTTCAAAAAATACCTCAGTCGCGGCAACACCGGGTATGTACCAAGTACATGGTGTGACATGCACACCGCCATTAAGGCCATTGCCGCAGCGGGTGGGCAAAGTGTGCTCGCGCATCCGGCTCGATACAAAATGTCGAATAAGTGGCTGCGTAAGTTAGTAAACGAATTCGCCACGCTCGGTGGCGATGCAATGGAAGTGGCCCAAACCCAACAAGCGCCCTGTGAAAGGCAGTTTTTAGGGCAGCTTGCGCGTGAGCATGGGCTGCTGTGCTCGCAAGGTTCTGATTTCCATTTTCCTTTACCTTACATAGAATTAGGAAAGAACCTATACTTACCTAAAGACTGTGAAGGCGTATGGCAGCGTTGGCAGTAGTCGTTATCACAAAGCAAGGATAAACATGAGTCAATTTTTTCACATTCACCCGCAAAACCCGCAGCCAAGGCTGATCCAACAAGCGGTGGATATTGTGCGCAAAGGCGGCGTAATGGTCTATCCCACCGATTCAGGGTATGCCATAGGATGCCAACTAGGGGAAAAGGCCGCGCAAGAGCGGATCACCCGAATTCGGGGTATCGAAAAGCACCATAATTTTACTTTGATGTGTCGCGATTTATCAGAGCTTGCGACCTATGCACGCGTTGATAACCAGATGTTTCGGTTGATCAAGAATAATACGCCAGGCCCTTATACCTTTATTTTCAAAGGCACTAAGGAAGTACCACGACGAGTATTAAATGATAAAAAGAAAACCATTGGTATTCGCGTCACCGATCATCCTATTAGTAAGGCGTTACTTGAAGAGCTTGGCGCACCCTTAATGTCGTGTTCATTGATTTTGCCTGGCGCTGAATTCACCGAGTCTGACCCCGATGAAATTCGCGATCGTTTAGAGAAGCACGTCGATGTGATCATCCATGGTGGTTTTTTGAGTGAACAGGCGACTACTGTGGTGGATTTGTCCGATGACGCAGTGGAGATTTTGCGTGTCGGTTGTGGTGATCCCAGTCCCTTCAAATAATGACCCAAGATACTTTGGTAGAGCAGCAAAAGCTGCCGCTGGCGTTTATTCGCGGCGAGGCCGTGGTTGAAAAGCCAGAAGATTTATATATTCCACCGGATGCCCTAGAAGTCGTACTCGAGACTTTTGAAGGGCCTTTGGACTTGCTGCTTTATCTTATCAAAAAGCACAAACTCGATGTCCTTGAGCTGTCTATTTTTAGCATCACCGAGCAATATATGCGCTATGTGGAAATGATGCGTGAGTTTCAATTGGAGCTCGCCGGTGAGTATTTGGTAATGGCGGCGCTATTGGCGCAGATAAAATCACGTTTATTGTTACCTGTGCATGAAGAGCTGGGTGAGGAAGAGGAAGACCCTCGCGCCGAGCTGGTCAGACGGTTGCAAGAATATGAGCAATTTAAAAAGGCGGCGGAGCAGCTCGATGAATTGCCGCGCATGGAGCGCGATATTTTTACCGCTCACGCGTTAGTTGAAGAAGCGGCTATGCCTGAACCTTTATTTCCCGAAGTAGCGCTAGAAGAATTAATGCTGGCACTCAGTGATGTCATGGCCCGAGCCAAAACCTTTGAGCATCATCATATCACTCCTGAGCAGCTATCGACCCGAGCACGCATGAGCGCTATTTTAGCGCAATTACAAAACCACTCTGGTTATGTCGATTTTGCCTTGCTATTTACCCCACAAGAAGGGCGCGCCGGTGTGGTGGTGACCTTTATAGCCATATTAGAGCTCACCAAAGAAGGGCTTATTCACTGCCAACAAGCTAATAGCGAAAGTGCCATACATGTGCGTTTAAAAGAGCATGCTGCAGCGTGATTTGCATTGCCTTATGGTGTAGCTCTGCCATAATAGCGCCCGCGATGGAGGTCTGAGCATGAGCACGCGACGCATTAGTGACGAGCAGCTTATAGAGTTGCTAGAGGCGGCAATTTTCGTTGCCCCTCAACCGCTGACAAAAAAACAACTCAAAGAAACTGTACTCAGTGATATTAATGTGTCTTCTAAGCGCGTTAATGAAGCTTTAGAGGCCATCAGCGCGCATTATCAAACCCGAGGGATCCGCTTGGTGCACGTTGGCTCAGGCTATCGCTTTCAGGCGTGCAGCAGCTTAAGCCCTTGGCTCAGCAAGCTATTCCAAGAACGGGCACCGAAATATTCAAGGGCGTTAATGGAAACCCTGTCACTGATAGCCTATCGTCAACCTATAACCCGAGGCGAAATAGAGCAAGTGCGCGGTGTGACAGTTGCTAGCAATATTATGAAAACATTGCAGGAGCGCGGTTGGGTGAAGGTGATTGGCCATAAGGAAGTCCCTGGTCGCCCCGCGTTATATGCGACGACGAATGAATTTTTAGATTATTTTTCGCTATCTGGCTTAGAGCAATTACCGCCGCTCCCTGAGCAGCAGCAAAGCCAGATAGACAAGTTATTACACGATCCTTCTGTGAGAGAACCATCTGAATGAGTGAAAAGTTACAAAAAGTCCTAGCCAGAGCCGGCGTCGGCTCCCGTCGCGAGATGGAAAAGTACATCGAGGCCAACCGCGTGAGCGTTGATGGCAAAGTGGCGCGCTTAGGCGATCGCGTTGAGCCTAATCAAACCATTCGTGTTGATGGCCACATTGTCAAAGTTGAAGAGCCACAAGAGCGAGTGTGTCGGGTATTAATGTACCACAAACCCGAAGGTGAACTGTGCACTCGTAAAGATCCTGAAGGGCGTCGTACGGTATTTGACAGACTACCGCGAATTGAAGGTGACCGCTGGATTGCCATTGGTCGTTTAGATATTAACACCTCAGGGTTGCTGTTATTTACCAACGATGGAGAGCTCGCCAACAGGGTGATGCACCCGAGCTACGAAATTGAGCGTGAATACTCGGTGCGCGTATTTGGTGATGTAAGCAAAGAAGCAGTTCGCAACCTCACCAAAGGCGTGGAGCTCGATGATGGGCCGGCACGTTTTCATAGTGTTAAGCCTATGGGCGGTGAGGGCATCAATAAATGGTTTAACGTTACATTGAGCGAGGGCCGTAACCGTGAGGTACGTCGTATGTGGCAATCTCAAGGAGTGGAAGTATCGCGCCTGATCCGCGTACGTTATGGCGAGCTGGAGCTCAATAAGCGCTTACCACAAGGTGGCTGGGAAGAACTTGAACTCAGTAAAGTGAATTACCTGCGTAAGACCGTTAAGTTAAAGCCTGAAACACAAACTAAGTTATCGGTTGACCCTATCAAGCGAAAAGACAAACGCGCTAAAGTGAACCGCATTAGAAAGGCTGTTAAAAAGCATAATCAGCGCGTGCAACAACAAAAGAAACGCCGTTAATTCAGATGTAAAAAACGCCGCAATCAACGCGGCGTTTTTTACATCTATGATGTGCTAATTATTTCTTTTTAATTTGCGCATCCAACGACTGACCATTAACGTCACTAGAGTCATCACTCATTAAATAAAGGTACGTGGGCATCAAGTCCTCAGGCGTTGCTAGCTTGTCTTTGTCTTCTCCCGGGTAAGCACTGGCACGCATACTCGTGCGGGTGGCACCTGGGTTAATACAATTGATGCGAATATTGGTTTTATCGACTTCTTTCGACCACGTCTGCATCATGCCTTCGGTGGCAAATTTAGAAATAGCATAAGCTCCCCAAAATTCGCGGCCTTCGCGGCCAACGCCCGACGACGTAAACACAACCGATGCATTGTTTGATTTCTTTAACACAGGAAACAACGCTTTGGTCAGCATTGCTTGCGCAGTGACATTGACCTTCATGATGTTCTCGAAAGTGGATGTACAGAAATGTTCCATTGGGCCTAATGCACCCAGGATACCCGCATTGTTTAATAAGCCATCGAGCTTACCAAATTGCTGATCAATAGTGGCGGCCAGGTCACGGTAATTTTGCTGCGTGGCGCCTTTTAAATCTAATGGAACAATCGCTGGTTGTGGGCCACCTGCAGCGACGATTTCATCGTAAACTGCTTCGAGCTTTTTAGTTGTTTTACCTAATAAAATTACTGTAGCACCGTATTTGGCATAGGTTAACGCGGCAACCCGGCCGATGCCGTCGCCAGCCCCAGTAATTAATATGACTTTTTCATCTAATGCATTTGCACTTGCTTGGTAGTTTTGCATAAGCTGCACCTAGAGCATGATCTTTTTAAGAATTTTACCATACTCAAATAACAAGTAATCGATTTAATTACAAAATTAAGTGGCGAAAGGCATAGGTTTACGTTAAGTTAAACTGGTCTAATGTGTCATTAACATTTTGCTATCTTTAATACACACATAATAAGCAGATAACAATAAAAAAGGTTTGGAGCCAACAACATGAAAAAATTGCTACTTCCTCTCGCTGTAGCGTCTGCGCTCGCTGGCTGTGGTGGCGGAGAAACGCTCGAAGACGTTAAAAATGAAACACCTACGGTTGTTCCGCAATCCACAGTGGTGTTTGACCCCGGTGCCGGGGAAATCTCCGTACCCAATGATCTGCTTTTAAGCGGCACCACCGATGGCACCTTGAATATTCCTGGTGAAGGCGATGATTACACTAACCCCCAACTGGCGCTCGGTGCGTTAGATGGGTGGTCGACGCAAATGCCGTATGCCATTGATTTCGATTTTTCCCCTGGTGTAAGCCTTGATGCAACATCGGCTGCAACACCGGGTAATGTGCGTATTTTTGAAGTTGTGATGGGCGCCGACCAAAGCTCACAAACCTGCGCCCAAGTACCGGCAGGCATCGCCTGTGAATATGTTAAAGAACTTAACTTTGGCGTCGACTTTATCACCCAAGCCAGTGGTAATTCCGTGGCTGTTGTACCACTTAAGCCATTTACTCAAGGGCGCTCGTACATTACGGTATTGACTAACGGCCTGACCGACTCAGCCGGTAACGCCATTGCCCCGTCATCGACCTATGCTAGCGTTAGCAGTGAAGACCCACTTGTTACTGAGCAGCAACTGAGTTTGCAAGCGGTGATCAATAGTTACGAAGACGTTATTGTTGGCGGCAGTGACCTAAGCAAAGACGACATTATTTACTCAGCGGCGATGACCATGCAAAGTGCAGGTGAAGTGCTCGGCACGATTAAAAGCTTGCTTGCTGCGTCGCTCACTCAAGATAGCTTACCTAAGCCTGAGATGATGATCCCACAACAGCCTGCGCTCACAGTAGGGCAGGTTTTTGCGGCTCAAGGCATGCAAGACATTAATCCTGCATTTAACGCAGTGAGCTATGAAAAAGGCAGCATTGTTCTTCCTTACTACTTAAAAAGCCCACAAGGCAAAGAACTCAGTGATTTAAACGACACCTACTGGCAAGCAAACTGCGACAGCGCTGTAACCGTACTTGGTTACAAAGAGCAGGCTGGCGAAGCATTCCCTGAGCAACCAGTGAGTGAAAATGATGCGATATGTGCCGCTCTCAGCGGCGGTCAATTGCGTGATTTAAGCTTGGATGACAAACGTCACCTAACGAAATACAACACCATTCCGAAAGTGCAGAGCTATCGCAATATACCTGTACAGGTTACAAAACCGGCAGATTTAATGACCTTAAACGCTATCCGCAGTCAGCTTGGGCTTGATGCCATGAGCATGCCTGCTGCTGGCTGGCCAGTTGTTATCATGCAACATGGGATTACCAGTCGCAAAGAGGATATGCTGGCGTTGACTGCGGCGCTAAGTATTCAAGGTTTTGCCACTGTTGCTATTGACCACCCGGCTCACGGTGAGCGTGGAATCGATGTCGACAACGATGGCACTGACGATTTTAATGCGACCACAGGCTCTGTGCTTGCGTATATGAATTTGAATTCATTGCTGGTGGCGCGTGATAACTTACGCCAATCAGCTGCGGATTTATTGGGTTTGCGCCTAGGTCTTAATTTTGCCAACGACCCTATGCTCAACACGATGGATGTGGGCTTCGTCGGTCACTCCTTAGGTGCGGTTGTGGCCCCGGCTTTCTTATCCATGACGAATGCGGAGCTTGACCCTCAGGTTGATCCATTGTTTAAAGTGAACACTGTGGCACTTGGCAGTGGTGGTGGCGGTATCGCCAATTTCTTACTTGCTTCAGATTCATTTGGGCCATTTATCCAGGGTTCAGTATTAGCTGGCGCAGGAACCGATGAGTCAGCAGCGTTTGGCGCATTCCTACAAGAGGGCGCAGTCTCTAGCTGTGCACAATTTATTGATAACCAAGAGGCGTATGTTGGCTGTGGTTACCAAGCGTTTTTAGCGCAGTTAACAGCTCAAGGTGACACTGCCAGCTTGGCTAATATTCAAGGGTTGTTAACGCAGTTTACCTACGCTGCACAAACATTGCTTGATGCTGGAGACCCAACCAACTACGCAATGCGTGTAAACGCACAGCAAACCCCAGTTTACACCAGCGTGGTTGTGGGTGATGGCATGGAAAACAAGCCGGATACGGTGATCCCGCCTATGGTTGAGAGCAACCCCATTGCCGGCACTATTCCACTTGCAATGATGATGGGCGCTGACAATGCAGCACAAACGCAGTTAGCAGATAGCCCACAAAGCTACCTTGTACGCTTTAGTAAAGGCCACCATGGTACCCTTTTGACGCCAGCTGCGAACCCGCAAGCAGGAGCAAGTGCAGCAGATAGCGCCGCAGCGAATGCTGAAATGCAACAGCAAGTAGCGACCTATCTGAAATCCAAAGGTACGATATTGCCTATCACTAATGAAGATGTGATAGCCCAGTAAGCACACTGGTTTCGACTATCAGCCGCGCAATTGCGCGGCTTTTTTGTGGCTAATGGCTGTGCTACATTGCCGTGCATCAACAATGAAAGAGGGACTCTAGGTGGAGTATATTTATGAATACGGGTTATTTTTTGCAAAAACCCTGACTTTTTTAGTGGCAATCGTCATTATCATCGCAATGATTGCAGGAGCGGCAAATAAACCTAAAAGTAAAGAAGGATCACTTCAGGTTGACGATCTCTCAGCAAAGTTAAAACAGTTGAAAGATGACTTTTTAGCAAACACCCTGGATAAAAAAGCCTTAAAAGCGCTCAAGAAAGAACAGAAAAAGGCAGCTAAAAGTGACAGCGGTGACGCAGAGCAAGGGCGCCTATACGTGATTGATTTTGTTGGCTCCATGGATGCTCATGAAGTTGAGAGCCTACGTGAGGAAGTCACGGCGATTTTAACATTGGCCGATAAGCAAAAAGATAAGGTATTAGTGCGCTTGGAAAGCGGCGGAGGCGTTGTTCATGGGTATGGCTTAGCAGCGTCGCAACTGGCCCGTTTGAAAGCGGCACAGATACCACTGACCATCGCCATTGATAAAGTCGCCGCCAGTGGTGGATATATGATGGCATGTGTTGGCGATGAAATCATTGCTGCGCCTTTTGCTATTGTTGGCTCTATTGGTGTGGTTGCGCAAATACCAAACTTTAATAAGGTGCTGAAAAAGAACGATATTGATCTAGAGCTCATTACCGCAGGGCAATATAAGCGGACCCTCACTTTGTTTGGTGAAAACACCGATGAAGGGCGAGAAAAGTTCCGCCAAGAAATCGAGCAAACGCATCAATTGTTCAAACACTTTGTCAGCGAGCATCGCCCTGAATTAGACTTAGGCACCGTCGCTACCGGGGAGCACTGGTTTGCAATTGATGCCAAAGAAAAAGGGTTAGTGGATAGAATCACGACCAGTGATGATGAATTACTGGCACTGAGTAAAGAGCGACAAGCTTACAAAGTGAGCTATAAGAAAAAACAAGGCTTGGCGGATAAAGTCGCGCATAGCCTAAGCCTAGCGGTGGAAAAAGCAGGTTTAAAGATATGGTCTAAGGGTCAGCGCCTGAGACCTTAATTTAGATATAAAAAAACCTCGCCACAACGGCGAGGTTTTTTTATACAAGTAAGATTAGCTTCTTGCTTTGGGCTTATATTCTTCCAGTTCTTTAGCCGACTCGAGATCGTTAAAGACGGTCTCATCAAGCTGCCCTTCAGATTTGGCGACAACACAGGTAACCATACAATCACCGGTCACATTTACCGCTGTACGCGTCATATCTAACAATCTATCGACGCCGATAATAATCGCGATACCTTCGACGGGGAGCCCCACCTGATTCAGTACCATCGCCAGCATAATCAGGCCTACTCCTGGCACTCCAGCGGTTCCAACGGATGCCAATGTGGCGGTAAGAATAACCATTAGGTAATCTGAAATACTTAAATCGACACCAAACACTTGAGCGATAAACACGGTTGCACAGCCTTGCATGATGGCGGTGCCATCCATATTAATAGTGGCTCCCAGTGGCACAGTGAATGAGGCAACGGAGTTACTGGCACCGAGCTTTTTAGTCGCGGTCTCAAGTGTAATAGGCATGGTTGCACTGGAACTTGAGGTGCTAAACGCAAACAAACAAGTGTGCTTCATTTGCGATAAAAAGGTGACAGGATTTAAGCCAGTCAGCACTTTCAATAGGATAGAGTAGTTAATTAACCCATGGATCAGCAGCGCTGCGACCACCACACCGAAATACTTCATCAGGCTCCAAATAAGCCCCAGCTCAATGGTCGTAAACAGTTTTGCCATCAAACAAAAGACCCCGTAAGGGGCAATGTTCATAAGTAAGGTAACCAGTTTAAGAATGACGTTATTAAGGTCCTCAAAAACGGCGCTTAGGCGCTGGCCCGCTTCGCCACTGAGAGCCATTGCAATGCCGAATAGTAGCGCAAAAACAATGACTTGCAACATGTTACCACTGGCCATAGCATCAATAGGGTTCGTGGGGAACATATTGATGATGACCTGAGCCAGCGTCGGCGCTTCTTTAGCATCAAAGGTCGCATCATTTGGCAAGGTGACGCCATCGCCAGGGCTTACTAACAACGCTAAGGTAATGGCGACGGTGATGGCAATGGCGGTGGTACCCACATACATGGCGATAGACTTACCACCTAAACGACCTAAGGTTTTCGGGTCACTGAGGCTACAAGTACCACAAACGAGGGACACAAATACCAGTGGCACCACCAACATTTTTAAGCTGGCAATGAAGATTTGCCCGCCAATATTGAATAAACCGTCAACAAAAAAGCCTTTAACAGGAAAGGCAAACAAGCCTAAATCAAGTAATAATTCGTCTTCACCGGCCAAAATCAACTTGAACAAAAAGCCGACAACAACACCTAGCGCCATACCAATCATAATACGCGTGGTGAGAGACATTGAACCTTTTTCAGACATAGGTATGATTCATCTTCGTTATTGTAATTCGCTATAGCCTATCAGCGAAAATCACTCAATGCAGCGAAAAACGACAACTTTTTTCAAAAAAGGAATGCGTAATTCACTCATCCTGGGTTAATATTAAGTAAATAATTTAAACAATAAAACGTTAGGGAGAAGTCAATGCGTTTTGTGCGATTGCTCAGTGCCTCATTACTGAGTTTACTTCTAGTCGCCTGCGGTGGCGGCGGCAGTTTAGAAGAAGGTGGTGACACGGGGGGAGATGGTAGTTCTTCCGGTAGTTATTCCATTACCGTAACCGTGGTGGACAGTGAAGGCAACGAAATATCTGCCGAAAATCCTATTTCTAATGACAACCCGGCGCAAGCAGTAGCAACGCTCAGCGCAACTTCAGGCTCTGTGTCTGGTAAGGCCATTGAGTTTAGCCTGCAGCAAGTAAGTGGCAATACCCTAGGTGAGCTAAAACCTGCTTCTGCACAAACGAACGCAGATGGTGTCGCACAGGTCACTATTGGCCCAGGTCAAGTGAAAGGCGCGGGTCGTGTAACCGCAACTTACATTCCGGCGGCGGGTGAGCAGGTGGCAGCGCAAGCGGATTTTACCACCCAAGGTGATGACGTTGTTGTGACCGAGGAAACCGCCGATGTTGACGTGTTACTGCTCACTGGTTGTAACGCTGGCTGGGATAATGATCGTGATAACGTGATGCTTGACCCTCGTGACCCAAATACTGGTTGTAACATCGTAAATAGCATTTCTTCTAATGAAGTGGGCGAGATCTACGTTGAAGTAACCAGCATTCAAAGTGGCGATGGCGTAGGCTCGGCAATCGTTAATGCCGAGACATCCGTGGGTACAGTATTACCATCGTCTGGTACTGCATTAACCGACTCATTTGGCCGCGCACTGCTGCGTTTACAGCCAGGCAACCAAGGTGGCGCAGGCACGATTACCGCGGAAGCATTGGGCGTTACCGACACCACCAACTTTGCTGTAGGTGTGGTAGATTTAGAGCTGACAGTTGATAACGGCTTGGCAACGGATAACAACAATAACGTTATCCCACTTAAAGCCGGTGGCAGTACGGTTATCGAAGTGCAGCTTCGCGATGAGGAAGGCAGCCTATTCCAAACCCCAACCGATGTGGAATTTAGTTCTACTTGTGCGGCCAGTGGTCAGTCTACTTTGGATGACAAAGTAAAATCGCGTGCCGGTATTGCTACAGCAACGTACCGCGCGAACGGCTGTAACATTAGCGATAACGTCACTGTAACGGTAGAGACTGGCGGTAAAAACTACACCGCAACAACTATTATTCCGGTTGAGGCCTCACCCGTACAATCTATTCAATTTATGGATGTAAGCGAGGCGTTTATCGCTCTTCCTCCAGGTGAAGGCGGTGTTCCTACACAATCTGTAGTGCGCTTTAAGCTCCTTGATGAGGACGGCAACCCAGTCGCTCAAGACCGCATTGATTTTCGTTTGACGGACGGTACCGGTGAAGCTGGGCTGACTCAGGTAACAGGTAATACTGATAACAACGGTGTGGTGCAAACCACGGTCACATCAGGTGTGGTCCCTGGTGCCCTAGTTGTAAAAGCCTGCTACGTGCCAAAAGCAGACGTTGCGGCGCTGCCTGAAGGTGATGATTTGACCTGTTGGGTTGATGAATATGAAGCGTGTCAAGCAGCCGATGCCCCAAGCTCTTGTCCTGAAGGCGAACTTCGACTTATTCCACTAAGTGAGCAAATCAGCTCGGTGTCTAGCTTACTTACATTAAGCTCAGGCGTGACTGATCAAAATAGCTTTGATTTAAGCACCGACGTTATAAATTCCAACTCGCTTTATTACAACAATGTGGTATCCAATCTTACGGTATTTTTTGGCGACCAGTTTAATCAGCTAAGCGGCGATGGCGTTGAAGCAACCGTACTTGCCGAGGCAGGCGCTACTGGTTTGCTTGATGGCACGCAGTTTAACCCCACCTTTAAGTGTCAAACCACCGATGCGGCCTGTACCATTCAATGGCGCAGCCAAGGTGATAGACCATTTTGGGATTACAAATGGGGTAACCGTATCGGTGATATCGATGGCGACTCATCTACCACCGAGGGCATTAACCCAAAAACCGGTGTTCAAAACTGCGACCCTTATTTTGGTGCAGCGGCACCTTGTATCAACGGCATGATTCGGGCTAAAAATGACCCTAACGGTATTGTAATGGGTGGCCGCGTTACCGTGATGGCGGTAGCCAAAGGCCAAGAGAATTTCGTTGATGAAGAGTCGAGCGGTGGTATTACTCGCCGTAACGGCCTGTTCGATATTGGTGAATACTATCAAGAGTATGACTTAAGCGAAGCCTTTATCGATCACAACGAAAACGGCACCTTCGATAAAGCTAACTGTGACCCTGCACCTGGGCCTACTGACCCTTGTTCAGAGCTAATCTCACGAGGCGGTCATAACGAGACATGGCGTGACCTCGATAACGATGGCATCTTTGATGAAGCGGATGGCAAATACAATGGTCTATTGTGTTCACAAGAAGCTGAAGCAGCCGGTGAGTGTACTCGTGAGCTAATTGAGGTACGTAATAGTCTTGAGCTGGTGATGTCTGGTGATGAACCTTACGTAAGGTTTGTGATTGATTCAAATAGCTGCACCAGTGATGCTCAACGTGTGCTTGAGTCAACTAACGTTGCTGGTAAATGTGACATTGAGTCAGTTGATGTGAGTTCAGAGGAAAATGGTGGTTTGGCATCTCAGGTAGTCGATATTTACTACAGTGATGAATTTGGCAACCCTCTGCCAGTGGGTACGGAAGTGTCTATTACCACGGCTAACGGCGATATCGATATTTTAGAGCATAGCGGAACAATTGGAAACACGAACACCGATAAGCCAACTCGCTCTAGAGTGTTGATCTCTCGGGAGTCAGAAGGGAATCGAAAAAGTGTGGGCAGTTTAACGGTGATGTTTACTATTCCATCTGGACTTGAAGATGTGGATGACAAAGTTGTATCCAAAGCTATGCAGGTCATTGACGATCAATAATAGCGCGTCTTGTTAAACAAAATGCCAACCACTCGGTTGGCATTTTTGTTTTTATTCCTATATATTGCCCGGCGTTAGCCTGTGCATCGGTGATTAATCACCATAACGGACAAAATCACAGCAACAGCTGGTCAAAAAATCGCTGATTAGATAAAAGTTTAGCGTCAAAGCTTGTAACAATAGGTGTTTGTAGATATACCTATATTTATTCGTGCCCACGAACAAGGGCAATCATTATAAAAAGAGATAGGTCAACTTAGGCTATTATGGGCAAATCGCTAGTCATTGTAGAGTCTCCTGCAAAAGCAAAAACAATTAATAAATACCTAGGCAAGGACTATGTTGTTAAGTCCAGCGTAGGTCACGTACGCGACCTTCCCACCTCTGGGTCAGGTAAGGCGAAGGCGCCTGCGGCAAAATCCCCCGCCGAAGTGCGCAAAATGGCCCCTGAGGAAAAAGCCGCCTATAAAAAGAAGCGTGACTATCAAAACCTAGTTGCACGCATGGGTATAGACCCAGAAAAAGGCTGGGAGCCTCACTATGAGGTGCTACCCGGCAAAGAAAAAGTTGCTCAAGAATTAAAAAAACTCGCCGAAACGGCAGATGAAATTTATCTCGCAACGGATTTGGATAGAGAAGGGGAAGCCATTGCATGGCACCTTGAAGAGATTATCGGCGGTGATAAGTCGAAGTACAAACGGGTGGTTTTTAACGAAATCACCAAAAATGCCATTCAACAGGCCTTTTCTACCCCGGGCGAGCTCAATACCGATATGGTACAGGCTCAGCAAGCGCGACGCTTCCTAGACCGTGTTGTTGGCTTTATGGTCTCGCCTTTGTTGTGGCAAAAAGTGGCGCGCGGGTTATCTGCTGGGCGCGTGCAGTCCGTTGCCGTTCGTCTTCTCGTGGAACGCGAGCGCGAAATCAAGGCCTTTATCCCGCAAGAGTTTTGGGATATTCATGCTGATGTACAAGCCAAAGCCGATGCGTTACGTCTTCTGGTAACCAAAGAGCAAGGTAAAGCCTTTAAACCGGTTAATAATGACCAGGCAGAGGCCGCTGTGGCGCAGCTGCAATCGGCTCAGTACCAAGTTACCGACGTTGAAGAAAAACCGAGTAAAAGCCGCCCAAGTGCGCCTTTTATCACCTCCACCATGCAACAAGCGGCCAGTACGCGCTTAGGTTATGGCGTTAAAAAGACCATGATGCTAGCGCAGCGTCTTTACGAAGCCGGTTATATTACCTATATGCGTACCGACTCGACTAACTTGTCACAAGACGCTATCGCCATGTGTCGCGGTTATGTGGCCGATAATTTTGGCGACAATTACCTGCCGGAAAAAGCCAATATTTACAGCGCAAAAGGCAACGCACAAGAAGCGCACGAAGCAATCCGACCGTCAGATGTGAACGTTCTTTCAGGGCATGTTGAGGGTGTTGATGCTGACGCGAAGAAACTGTATGAGCTTATTTGGCGTCAATTTGTTGCCTGCCAGATGGTGCCAGCGCAATACGATTTAACCACAGTGACGGTCACAGCGGGTGAGTTTGAGCTTAAAGCCAAAGGCCGTGTATTACGTTTTGATGGTTGGACCCGAGTGCAACCTGCTGTGCGCAAGAAAAGCGATGAAGAGCAAGCGCTGCCAGCATTGAGTGTCGGTGATGAATTAAGCTTAGATAAGCTGGACCCACAACAGCACTTTACCAAGCCGCCAGCGCGATACAGTGAAGCAAGCTTGGTTAAAGAGCTTGAGAAGCGCGGTATCGGTCGACCCTCAACCTATGCTTCGATCATCGGCACTATTCAGGACAGAGGCTATGTGCGGGTGGAAAACCGTCGTTTCTTCGCTGAAAAAATGGGTGAAATCGTCACCGATCGCCTTGTTGAGAACTTTACCGAGCTGTTGAACTACGACTTTACCGCCAAAATGGAAGAGCGCCTGGATGATATTGCCGAGGGCGAACGCCAGTGGACTCAAGTGCTGGATAACTTTTATGCCGACTTCTCGGAAAAGTTAGCAATTGCCAGTGGCGATGAGGCGCAAGGCGGAATGCGTCAAAACCAAATGGTCGAGACTGACATTGATTGTCCTAGCTGTGGCAGAAAAATGGGGATCCGCACAGCATCAACCGGTGTGTTCTTAGGTTGTACTGGGTATAACTTGCCCCCTAAAGAGCGCTGCACCACCACCATGAACCTCACGCCTGGTGAGGAAGCGGTCAATGCCGATGAAGTTGAAGATGTTGAAACATCAACACTGATGCAAATGAAGCGTTGCCCTAAATGTGAAACCGCCATGGATTCATATTTAATTGATGAAACCCGAAAACTGCATGTCTGTGGTAATAATCCCGCGTGCAGTGGCTACCTCATTGAACAAGGGCAGTTTAAGCTCAAGGGCTATGATGGTCCGATTATTGAGTGCGATAAGTGTGGCGCCGATATGGAGCTGAAAAACGGTCGCTTCGGTAAGTATTTTGGCTGTACCAATGAAGACTGTAAAAATACTCGTAAACTGCTTAAAAATGGCGAGCCGGCACCACCTAAAGAGGACCCGGTGCACTTGCCAGAGCTTGAATGCGAGAAATCGGATGCCTATTTCGTGCTGCGTGATGGCGCTGCCGGTATATTCTTGGCTGCCTCTACTTTTCCTAAGTCACGGGAGACTCGGGCACCTAAGGTTTCTGAATTAAAGCGTTTTCGCGACCGTATATCACCTAAATTTTACTATTTAGCCGATGCGCCAGAGACTGACTCTGATGGTAACCCAGCGGTAGTACGTTTTAGCCGAAAGACTAAGTCGCAGTATGTAATGACAGAAGTCGATGGTAAAGCGACTGGCTGGAAGGCAACCTACGAAAGTGGTAAATGGGTTGAAGAAGAGAAAAAGAAAGCGAAAAAGAAAAAGTAACCCGCAGAAAAAAAGAAAAAGCCGCTCACATTGATTGAGCGGCTTTTTTATTCCCCTAGGCCCATATTAGGCAAGTGGCTATTTGATATTCACTTGTTGTACGTGCTGGTAACCATTGTCACTGAGCTCATCATTGACACAGTCGAGCACATACTGATACTGGCTTTGCGCATCAATGTCATCTTCCGTGGCCCAGTCTAGGCACATCTGCGTGTGCTCCTTGATTATCTCCTCGGGGGCGACTGGTAGGTCATCGCTGGCAAAAGCACTTTGTAAGCCAATAGCAAACAGCGCACTTAAAACAAGGTATTTCATTGCATAGTTCCTCTTTGGAAAGTGCTTTATTTTTAGCGTAATCCCCGGTTTTTAGAAAGTGAGTTATTTTTATCGTCAAGATAACCGACGTTGTCCTTGGGTGAGCAACATGACTTTTGAACAAGCACAAAAAAAGCACCCCGTAGGGTGCTAAAAAATGTCACGTTTTATGACACAAGGGAAGGGGATAAAGACGAGCAAACCAACAGCCAAATGCAGGTAAATGCAGTGTTTGGCCTTGCAATCGCCCAGTGTGATGGCGCAACGAATCTTGATATTGATGACTGGGCGCGTGCGTTACTTCGACACTCACGGGTTGCTCCGATAGGTTAAAATAACAACATATGGACTCATCACCGTGGTTGCGGATAAAGGCAAGAACGGGCTCATGAGTATCAATAAAGTGAATGTCACCTTCAACTAACGCACGATGCTGACGCCGCCAAGCCATAAATTCGCTGTAGGCATTGAGCGTTGAATGAGCATCCTGTTGTTGTTTGGCAACATGTTGTAGGCTGTGAGCATGACTTACTGGCAGCCATGGTTTTACCGTGCTAAACCCGGCGTGCTCACCGTCTTGCCAAGGCATCGGCGTGCGACAGCCATCACGGCCTTTAAAGTTGGGCCAAAAGGTAATGCCGTACGGGTCTTGCAAATCTTCGAATGCAACATCCGCTTCGCCTAATGCCAGTTCTTCGCCTTGATACATGCATACACTGCCACGTAGGGAGCCAAGCAGTGCGGTCAACATTTTGACTTGTTCAGGGTTAACTTCGCCGTTTTTTGCCCAACGGCTGGCAACACGCTCCACATCATGATTACTAAACGCCCAGCAAGGCCAGCCCTCGAGCATATTCGCCTCTAAGGTCTCAACCGTTTTACGAATATAGGCGCTGCTGTAATCATCGGTTAGTAGCTCGAAACTATATCCCATATGCAGCTTGTCGCCGCCGCTGGTGTATTCGGCCATGGTTGCAAGGGAATCCTCAGAGGAGATCTCCCCAAGTGCTACCGTGCCTGGATATTTGTCGAGTAAGGCACGAATATCGCGCATAAATTCGAGGTTTTCAGGTTGCGTGTTGTTGTAGTAGTGGTATTGAAAAGCGTACGGGTTATCTTCGCTAAAACCACGGCCTTGACGCTTTTCTTTTGGCTTTGCCGGGTTATCACGTAATTGAGCGTCGTGATAACAAAAGTTAATGGCATCTAAGCGGAAGCCATCAACCCCTTTTTTGAGCCAAAACTCCACGTTATCAAGCACCGCTTGACGCACTTGCGGGTTATGAAAATTAAGGTCTGGCTGCTCGGTAAGAAAGTTATGCAAATAATACTGTTCGCGACGAGGTTCCCATTGCCATGCCGGGCCGCCGAAAATGGATAGCCAATTGTTAGGCTGCGTGCCATCTTCTTTAGCGTCTGCCCACACGTACCAATCGGCATAGTCATTATTGTTTGATTCGCGGCTTTGCAAGAACCAGGGATGCTGATCAGAGGTGTGGCTCAATACCTGATCAATAATGATTTTAATATCGCGCTGATGTGCTTCGGCGATCAGTTCATCGAAGTCTGTAAGATCGCCAAAAATAGGGTCAATATCACGATAGTCGCTGATGTCATAACCGAAATCCTTCATTGGCGATTTGAAGAACGGTGAGATCCACACCGCATCCACACCCAAGCTTTTTATGTAATCAAGGCGGTTAATAATACCTCGGAGGTCGCCAATTCCATCGCCGTTTGTATCTTGAAAGCTGCGGGGGTAAATCTGATAAATTACCGCACCTTTCCACCAAAGAGGGTTCGCCATGTTTCGCTCCAGAACATCGGTTAATTTTTTTGCTTGGCAAAGAATACGGCAACCTCAGAACGCTTGTAAAAAATCTGCATACGTATGCATGATGTATTCGTATGCAAAAGCGCATCAGGTGGCTTTAGTGTTTGCTTGGCTTTGTCACCAAATTGATACCAAAAGGCTGTTTACCAATGGAAACAGTGCCATTGAGTTGGCTGGTTCCGGTAATCGGGTCTTGCACTTATTTAAGGCGATTCAGCCCACCAGTGCACTAAAGTAGTGCGAAAATGAATGGTAAGACCAATTACCACGTCACAGTATGGGCTCTTACTATCATGTTCTCAATAGCCCTACTAGTAAGGGATGTGGGCTTATTTATGGGTTCAGGGGGCTGGCGTAGGCTAGGGCAGCGTATTGTTGGGGGTGTTAAATTGTAACTGTGCTGTAAAGGCTAGCAAGCTCGCATATTTACTGGATTGTTGCTAATTTTGATGTAACTAAAATGTAAAATATTGCAGCTGCAATTACATTGAATACGTATGCATAAGTTTGTTAATAATTTAAGACGAGCGTTAGTATTTTTTGCGACAACAACACGAGCCAAATTGGTGCAGCGCTAACTATCACCAATTGGTCCTAATAAAATGGTTAATCGGGATAAAACACTATGTCTATGTTCAAACCAAGTATGCTAACGCTTGCACTGTTGAGTGCCGGTTTAGGTAGCCAAGTCGCGTATGCTCAAGGCAACGAAGCGCAGGCGCAAGCCGATGAGCAGCAAGATGTTGAAGTGATTGAAGTACGTGGCTTTCGCCGCAGTGTCGTCGAGTCAATCAATACTAAGCGTTTTGCAACAGAAGTGGTAGAGTCAGTGTCTGCGGAAGACATTGGTAAATTACCAGATTCGTCTATTGCTGAATCTATTGCTCGCTTACCTGGTTTGACTGCACAGCGCTTAGACGGTCGCGCATCACGTGTCAGCGTACGTGGTTTTAGCGAAAACGAGAGCGCCACCACCTTTAATGGTCGTGAACAAGTCTCTATCAGCGACAACCGTGGCGTAGAATTCGACCTTTACCCGTCAGAAATTATGAGCGGTGTAACGGTCTATAAAACACCGAGTGCATCACTTGATGCTGAAGGCATTGCCGGTGTTATCGATATGCAAACAGTCCGGCCGCTAAGCAAGGGCGAGCAGGTCATTCAGTTTAACGGCCAGCTTGAGCAAACGAGTTTCGATAAACTAAATCCAGACGGCGATGACAAAGGCTTCCGTGGTACGGTCTCTTACATTGATCAGTTCGCTGACGATACCTTTGGCGTTGCTTTTGCTTATACAACGATGAGTTCACCCAACCAGGAAAAGCGTTGGAACTCATGGGGCTACCCTGAATTTACCACAGACTCAGGGGATACTTATTCAATCTTGGGTGGGGCGAAACCTTTTGTGCGCTCATCAACGCTCGAGCGTGACTCTGCGATGTTAGTGCTTGAATACGCGCCTACCAGCGACTTGAGCATGACCTTTGACGCGCTTTATGTTGATTTTACTGACGAAAAAATCCTTCGTGGTATTGAAGTCCCCTTTGCTTGGGGTCAAGGCTCAATCTCTCCTGAGAGCGCAACGGTTGACTCCGACAGCGGCTTTATCACCAGCGCCTTAACAGAAGGTCAACGCGTTGTCGTTCGTAACGACTTTGAAGAGCGTAAAGCGGATCTGAGTCAGTTTGGCTTTAATGTAGAATACCTCCTTAGCAACGACTGGGAGTTGGAATTTGACGCCAGTCGCTCCGAAGTAGAGCGTCAAGTATGGAGTATCGAAAGCTACTCAGGTACAGGTCGTGGTGATAATAACGGTATTTCCGATAATATCGGTTATGCCTTTGATGATGGCAACACCGGCGCCCAATTCTCGCACCAGCTTGATTACAGCGACTTCAACCTTATTCAATTAGGTGGGCCTTTATCTTGGGGTTCTAGTGCGGCATTAAATAATCAATATGGCTTAACCGGCACGCCATATGAGAATACCGCGCAAGATGGCTTTATTAATGCCCCAGAAGTGGAAGACGAATTAACTACGTTGAAATTGGCCGCTAGCAAGGCAATGGATAACGCCTACATCAGCGGTGTGGAATTTGGCGTGTCTTATCGTGACCGTGAGAAAACCAAGGTCTCTGAAGGCTACTTTATGACTTTGGCTGATTTCTCTTACCCAGAGAACGTCGGCATGCTCGAAGTGCCTGAGCAGTATCGTCTAGGTAGTGCCGATTTAAGCTTTATTGGCATGGGCCCAATGGTCGCTTACGATACCCGTGCGCTCGTGGATGACGGTTACTATAATCTGCTGCGTGAAAGCCTAACCGACTCTAAGCACTTAACACGTTCATGGACAGTGCAAGAAGAAGTCACCGCCGCCTTTGTACAAGCCAATATTAATGCAGAGCTAGGTGATATCCCAGTAACGGGTAATGTCGGTGTGCGTTATGTGTATACCAAACAGTCGTCACAGGGTAATGCCTTTAATGTCGTTGATGGCCTCGTTGTGGCCGAACCCACCGATATTAGCCACGACTACAGCAATGTGCTGCCGAGCCTAAACCTTAACTTTGCTCTAGATGAGCAGCAAACGCTGCGTTTTGGTGCGGCGAAAACCATTTCTCGTGCGCGCTTAGATGAAATGAATGCCTCAATCAGCGCCTCGTACAATGCCCAGCAGCCAGATGAAAACGGCAATTATTGGTCGGTATCCGGCGGCAACCCGGAGCTTGAACCCAAAGAGGCGACGGGCTTCGACTTAAGCTATGAGAACTACTTTAGTGAAGAAGGTTACTTCTCGGCAGCGGTGTTCTATAAAGACCTGAACCAATGGATTTTTGACGGTAACTATGAGATTGATATGAGCGGCGTGGCGGACCCGGCTACTGGTGAAATTCCACCAAACAGCACCGGTACCGGCTCAGGTAAAATCAATGGCGGTGGCGGTGACCTATGGGGTTACGAGCTTTCCGTGGCATTACCGTTTAACTTATTTGCCGATGAGCTAGAAGGTTTTGGCCTACTGGCCAGCCATACCGGTGTTGAGCAGGATATGGAAGACCCCAATGGCAACGACTATGAATTGCCAGGTTTGTCTGACAGCATTCAAAGCTTAACCTTGTACTATGAGCGCTATGGCTTCACCGCACGTACGAGCATGCGTAAGCGTAGTGACTTTAAAGGCGATATCTACGGTGTGGGTTTCTCAACTGACCAAGTCGATATCCAAGGTGAAACCATCTGGGATGCACAGCTTGGGTATGACTTTGCTGATTCCGGTATTCAAGGCCTAGAGAGTCTAGAGATTACTTTCCAAGTGCAAAACATCACCGAAGAGCCGTTTATCTCGCTACAAGGTGACAATGCCCTGCAAGTACGTGATTACCAAGATTATGGTCGTACCTACTTGCTCGGTTTCAAGTATGAGCTATAACTCTTAACTGTCGTAACTTGTTTAAAAAGCCCTTGAATTTTCAAGGGCTTTTTTGAAGTTAACAGCTAATAGCGGGGCACGCAGAGATGGCAAATATTAATCGGGTGGTGATCTTAGGAGGCGGTACAGCAGGGTGGTTGAGTGCCGCGTTGCTGGCAAAAATGCTGGGTAAACAGCTGAGTATCACCTTAGTGGAGTCCACGGATATTGGTACTGTCGGTGTCGGCGAAGCGACCATACCGCCGATTGTCGCCTTTAACAACGCCTTGGGGATTGATGAAAAAACGCTGATAAAGCGCACTGGAGCGACGATCAAATTAGGGATCCAGTTTGAAAACTGGGGCCGCAAGGGCGACAGCTACATGCATGCGTTTGGTCGTTTAGGTAAAGCGCTGCCCTTTTGTGATTTTCATCACCTTTTTCACCATGCAAAAGAGCAAGGTCTTGGCCATTCGTTGTGGGATTACTCACTTAATTTCCAAGCAGCAAAAGCAGGGCGCTTTGCACCACTGCGGCATTTACCCAATACCCAGTTAGCCGGTACTGAGCATGCGTATCATTTTGACGCCAGCTTGTATGCGCAACTGTTGCGCGAGCGCGCCGAACACTTTGGCGTTCAGCGTATAGACGCTAAGGTTGATAAGGTTGAGCAAAGTGATAACGGCGATGTGCAGGCGTTGGTGTTACAATCAGGCGAGCGCGTAGAAGGGGACTTATTCATTGATTGCAGCGGTCAACGAGCACTGTTGATAGCGCAAACCTTAGGGGTCGGTTTTGAGGATTGGTCACACTGGTTACCGTGCGACCGCGCCATCGCTGTGCAATCGCATCACGGCGACGATAAAGACCCGCTACCTTATACCCGCTCCATCGCTCATGATAGCGGTTGGCAGTGGCAAATCCCGTTGCAGCATCGCGTTGGTAATGGCTTAGTTTACTGCTCTCGCTACCTCGATGACGACCAAGCCAAGGCGCAGTTACTGGCAAACCTTCCCGGTGAGGCATTGCATGAGCCCCGGGTGATCCCATTTCGCACTGGTGCTAGGCGCCAGCAATGGCACAAAAATGTGGTCGCCATCGGTTTAAGCAGTGGCTTCCTTGAGCCCCTTGAGTCCACCAGTATCCATTTGATTCAAACTGCGGTGATCCGCTTACTGAAACATTTTCCACACCAAGGCATTGCTCCCGCCTCGGTGCGTGCATTTAACCGCTTATTTAGCACCGAAATGGCACAAATTCGCGACTTTATTATTCTCCATTATGCCCTCAATCAGCGCCAAGATAGTCGTTTTTGGCGTTACTGCGCCGATATGGAACTGCCGCCATCTCTCAGCGAGCGTATCGCCCAGTTCCAACAAAGCGGGCAGGTGCACCGCTATCAAGATGAACTCTTTGCCGAAGTGGCCTGGCAGCAGGTATTGATCGGTCAAAACTGTTGGCCCCAACAGCACCATCCGCTGGCTGAGCAATTATCAAATGAGCAACTTGATGAATTACTGCAAAGTTTACGCACACTGA
This sequence comes from Pseudoalteromonas ruthenica, assembly GCF_008808095.1. NCBI lineage: Bacteria > Pseudomonadati > Pseudomonadota > Gammaproteobacteria > Alteromonadales > Pseudoalteromonadaceae > Pseudoalteromonas > Pseudoalteromonas ruthenica. Next base: position 904,016 of record NZ_CP023396.1, read on the forward strand.
TTAATCAGGCAGTGCAAAGCATGCCGAGCCACCAACAATTTATTCAAAGGAATCTAAGCTAATGCGTGTATTTATGGTGTTATTAGCCTTATTGGCATTACCTTGTCAGGGCCTCGAAGTGGCGCCAAAACATTGGTGGGTAGGAATGCAAAACCCCGATGTGCAATTACTGCTGCATGCACCAAATACTGCCCAGCGGCAGTGGCAGTTACGCCCATACGACGGCGTTAAGCTAACGCGTCAGCATCATCTTGACTCCGACAACTATCAGTTTCTCAGCGTGCATATCGGTGCCCAAGCGCGTCCAGGCACACTGCAGTTTGTCGCCGACGATGGCACTCAATTTGACTATCAACTCAAGGCGCGGGCGCACAATTCAAAGCAACGTCAGGGTTTTAGCAGTGATGATGTGATCTACCTTATTAATCCCGATCGCTTTGCTAACGGCAACGTTCATAACGATAACCACCCCAGCATGATAGAAAAAGTCGACCGTCAGGCGCGCGACGGCCGCCGTGGTGGTGATTTACAAGGAATAACCGAGCGTCTTGATTACCTAAAGCGCATGGGCTTTACGCAACTATGGCTCACTCCAGCGCGAGAAAATAATATGGCCACAGGGTCATACCATGGGTATGCGATGACCAACCTATATGCCATCGACCCGCGCATGGGCGGCAATGAGGCCTATTTTGATATGGTGGCGCAAGCCGCTGAGCGGGGTATCGGGGTGATCATGGATATGGTGCCCAATCACATTGGCGTCAATCACCCATGGGTAGCCGATAAACCGAGCCGAGATTGGATTAACAATGGCGGTGAGTTTTTGGCTAATAATCATCGCCGACAAACGGTGATGGACCCCCATAGCAGCGAATACGATCGCACTCGCTTTAACGATGCGTGGTTTGTACCAGCAATGCCCGACCTGAATCAGCGTGTAGACGAGCTGAGCACTTATTTGATTCAGCACAGTATATGGTGGATTGAGCAGGCCGGGCTTAGCGGTATTCGCGTCGATACCAATTCCTATTCCGATAAAGCCTTTATGGCCCGTTGGAGTCAGGCCATTATGGCCGAGTATCCCAACTTCAGCATTGTTGGTGAGGAGTGGACCACCAATCCAGGGATTATTGCTTATTGGCAGCGCGGCAAACACAACCAAGACGGTTTTAGCACCGCCATCAATTCAATGATGGACTTCCCGTTGCAAGCGGCTCTGGTCAAAGCCCTCAATGAAGAGCCCGGTTGGCACACCGGCTGGGTACGGGTGTATCAAAGTCTCGGTAATGATTTTATGTATGCCAACGCCGATGACTTGCTGGTGTTTGCCGATAACCATGATATGAGCCGCATATACACCCAGCTCGGGCAAAGCGTTAACAAAACCAAGTTGGCAATGACACTGATGCTTACTATTCGTGGCATTCCCCAAGTCTATTATGGTACCGAGGTGTTACTTGATAACACCCCTTCGGATGCCCATGGGGATATTCGTATTGAGTTCCCCGGCGGTTTCAGTGGCCATCAAGCCGATGCCATCACTGGGCAAGGCTTGAGCGCAGAGCAAACACAGATGCAAGGCTATCTGCGCACCTTATTGCAGTTGCGCAAACAACATAGCGCGCTGCGTCAAGGTCGGATGGTGCACTTTGCCCCCAAGGACAATGTCTACCTGTATGCCCGTATTGATAATGAGCAGCGCATTGTGGTGATATTGAATAAAGGCGGTAAACAGCACCTAGAACTGGCACCTTATGCCGAGATTTTACAAGGCGCAAAGCAGGCCAAAAACCTGCTAAGTGGTGAGATGTTACGGTTAAATCAGACGCTGGCAATCGGCGCTGAACAAGCCATGATTTTAGCACTGCAATAGAGTGAATACGTATGCACGGCATATCAAAGGGGCCGTGGAGAACGTAGTATTTTTGTCATAAAAGAAATAACAAAGTGTACCCATGAAAGACAACAAGTTAACAACCACGCTACTGGCTGGGTCATTGGCTGTAGCCCTGCTAGGCTGCTCTGAAAACACCAGTTCCTCGCACAGCAAAGACGCTGAAAAAGAGCTGCAACAAGATGCCGAGCAAGTACAAAAGCCGGTGGTCTACCAAGTGTTTACGCGCTTATTTGGTAACACCAAGCAAACTAATAAACCATGGGGCACGCTCAGCGAAAATGGCGTAGGCAAATTTGCCGATTTTGATGACAAAGCCCTCGCGGGGATTAAAGAGTTGGGGGTGACTCATATTTGGTATACCGGGGTGTTACACCACGCCACGGTCACCGACTACAGTGACTTCGGACTACTAGGTGATGATCCTGATGTGGTCAAGGGGCGGGCGGGCTCACCCTATGCCATTAAAGATTATTATAACGTTAACCCCGACCTAGCGGCGAAACCAAGCGATCGCTTACAAGAGTTCGAGGCCTTGATTGCTCGTACTCATGAGCAGGGCATGAAAGTGCTTATCGATATTGTGCCTAACCATGTCGCGCGTGATTATCACTCGGTATCTAAGCCCGAGGGAGTAGCGGATTTCGGCGCCAATGACGATACCAGCGTCAGCTATCGCCGCGATAACAACTTTTATTATGTGGTCGGTGAGTCATTTCAGGTACCGCAGTCGCCGCAGTATCAAGTACTCGGGGGGATGAGCCACCCCAAGGCCGATGGCCACTTTGCGGAAACCCCAGCGAAATGGACCGGCAATGGCGCGCGCAAGGCGCAGCCTGATATCAACGATTGGTACGAGACGGTAAAGATCAATTATGGTGTCAAACCCGATGGCAGCTATGACTTCCCGCGTTTGCCTGAGGACTATGCGAACAAAGATTACCGTGCTCACTACCAGTTTTGGCAAGATAAATCCCTACCGGATAGCTGGTATAAATTCCGCGATATTACTCAGTACTGGCTGGCCAAAGGCGTGGATGGCTTTCGCTATGATATGGCAGAAATGGTGCCGGTAGAGTTTTGGAGCTTCCTAAACTCCGCTATTAAAATGACCAACCCCGATGCCTTCTTACTTGCCGAAGTGTATAACCCAACCCTATATCGCCCTTATATTCACCAAGGGAAAATGGATTACCTGTACGACAAGGTGGGTTTTTATGACACCTTAAAAGCCATTATTCAGGGGCAACAAGGTGCGGATACTTTGCTTGCTAAGCACCAAGAGGTGGCGGATATTGAGCAGCACATGTTGCACTTTTTAGAAAACCACGACGAGCAGCGTATCGCCAGCAGCGATTTCGCCGGCGACATGAACTGGGGCAAGCCCGCGATGACGGTGTCGACCTTAATCGGACGCTCGCCAAGCATGCTCTATTTTGGCCAAACAGTGGGCGAGGATGGCTCCGAAGAGCCCGGGTTTGGCGACCCAACACGCACCAGTATTTTTGACTACATTGGGGTGCCTGCTCATCAACAGTGGATGAATAACGGCGCCTTTGACGGTGCACTGCTGAGCCCAGAGCAGCGCCAATTACGGCAGTTTTATGTCCAACTTATGGCCCTTAATTCGTTGCCTGCCATTGTCGGCGGTGAGCTGCAAAGCGTTGCCAACTCACAACCAAAGCAGGTGGTTAGCTTTGTGCGCCAACTCGCGCAGCAGCGCATTCTCGTGGTGGCTAACTTCGCGCAGCAGCCACAGTCTGTGCGTATTGATATCGTCAGTGGCGAGGGGGAAACCTTACTAGGCACAGAGCCACAATTCGATGCCCAAGGCATCAGCTTAACATTGCCATATCAGGGTGTCAGTGTGGTGCAATTAGGAAGTAAACAATAATGCAAAATGAAAGACCCAGCTTAAGCTTTTGGCAAATATGGAATATGTGCCTCGGATTCATGGGGATCCAGTTTGGCTTTGCGTTGCAAAACGCTAATGTCAGCCGCATTTTCCAAACGCTCGGAGCAAAAATCGATGACATCCCCATTTTATGGGTGGCGGCGCCGCTTACCGGGCTTATCGTGCAACCCATTATTGGTTATATGAGTGATAAAACGTGGGGGCGCTTAGGACGTCGCCGTCCGTATTTCTTTTACGGTGCGATCGTCACCACGGCGGCCTTAGTGGTAATGCCTAACTCACCAACACTGTGGGTTGCGGCGGGCATGTTATGGATTATGGATGCGTCAATTAACGTCACCATGGAACCCTTTCGTGCATTAGTCGGTGATAACTTGCCGAACAAGCAACGTGCGCTCGGCTACTCACTACAAAGCTTTTTCATTGGCGTGGGGGCGGTGGTCGCTTCCAGTTTACCGTGGATCTTAAGCAATTGGTTTGATGTCAGTAATACCGCTGCCGCCGGGGTGATTCCTCCTTCAGTGCAGTATGCCTTTTACGTCGGCGGTGCGTTCTTGTTGGGATGTGTTATGTGGACGGTGTTTACCACCAAGGAATACAGCCCAGAGCAGCTCGCGGCGTTTAATGACGACGCACAGGCCAATACCACTATCGATACCACGCAGGTCATTAACTTTGCTCGCACTTTAGTGGTCAGCGGCCTATCAGGGGCGGCGATTATCGCAGCCGTTGGGGTGATGGAGTTAGAGAAAGAGTTGTACTTGCTCGGGGGCTTACTGCTGGCCTTTGCCATGTTACAAGGCATCGCCGCTTGGCAACAGCGCCAAGGCTACACAGGCAACGGCTTCTTCACGGTGGTACACGATGTTTTCACTATGCCTAAGGCCATGCGTCAACTTGCCTGGGTGCAGTTTTTCAGTTGGTTTTCGCTCTTTGCGATGTGGATTTACACCACGGCTGCGGTGACCAGCCACCACTACGGCAGTGTTGATGTTACTTCTAAAGCTTACAATGATGGTGCTGACTGGGTTGGCGTGCTGTTTGCCGCTTATAACGGCTTTGCTGCGCTGGCCGCACTGGTGATCCCGGTGATGGTGAAGCGCGTCGGTATTCGCATCGCCCATGCCCTTAACTTGCTCTTAGGCGCACTGTCGCTGGCCAGCTTTTTGGTTATTAGTGACCCAGCCTGGCTGATGCTACCTATGGTGGGAATTGGCTTTGCGTGGGCGTCTATTCTTTCGTTGCCTTATGCCATGCTCTCGAGCGCGCTACCGAGCTCGAAAATGGGCGTGTACATGGGTATTTTCAATTTCTTTATCGTTATTCCGCAGTTGCTTGCAGCCAGTATTCTCGGGCTTATTTTAAAGCATGGCTTTGCCAATCAACCTATTTACGCGCTCATCATTGGTGGCGTGTCTTTTGTGTTGGCAGCGCTTGCACTTACGCGGGTGAAACTTAATCATTAATCTAAGGGTGATACAGTGAAAGTATTAAACGCAATTGCCAGTGCCATGGTACTGGCAACGGTGGCGGGATGTAACAGTGCCGCCCCCACAGCGAACAGCGATAGCGCGCCGGGGGCTCCTGGCGATAAACCGTTTTGGGCGTATTCGGGCAAAACCGGTATTGGTACCTCTTATGAGGCTTATCAACAAGGTCGTTACGATGACAACAGTGCCACAGGCACGGTATCAAAAGTGTGGTTTTCCTTGGCAAAAGGGATGATCACCGAAACCATGTTTGGGCTGATTCACCAAGCGCAAATTCGTGACATGCAATTTATTGTCAGTGGTGAGGACTTCGTTGTCGCTGAAAGCGATGGTCTTAGCAATAGCGTGGAATACCTTGATGTCGACCCCCAAGGGCGACCGACATCATTGGCATACCGGGTAACCAGTGAGGATAGCCAAGGGCGCTTTCGCATTATTAAAGATATCTTTACCGACCCGGATGCGCAGTCACTGATGGTGCGCGTACGTTTTCAGGCCAATGAGCCGGGGCTGCGAGCACATGTGCAGGTGAACCCTTATGTGAATAATGATGGCGTTGACGACCGGGCCAAAGTTGCCGACGATGCCCTTATTGCTTATTCCGGTGGCCATTACCTGAGCTTGCAAAGCGCCAAGGGTCTTAATGACGGCTCCGTTGGTTTTGTTGGTCAATCGGATCGCTACTCGCAGCTTAAAGCGCGCGGTGAGTTCACGCGCTATCAAAGCACTGGCGAGCAAGCGGGGAATGTCGCCATGAGTGCCACACTCGGCGAGATAAGCGAAAACAGCCAGTTTGATCTGGTGTTAAGTTATGGCAACAGTGAACAAGACGCGCTTGCTCAGGGTCAAAAAACGCTGAAGCGTGGCTATGATAAGGTGCTTGCGCACTATAATGGGGATGGCGATGCCATTGGCTGGCAGGATTATTTGCAGAGCTTGCAGCTTGAGCGTCTTTATGATGCCAGCACTGATGGCGGCAAATTACTCAATACCAGTGCCTTAGTGCTCAAAGCGCAGGAAGACAAAACCCATGCCGGGGCATTGATTGCCTCTTTATCAAACCCATGGGGTGATACCGTGGCCGCAGAGCAAGGCCATACTGGCTATAAGGCGGTATGGGTACGCGACTTCTATCAAGTTGCTATGGCTTTTCTAGCCATGGGGGATACGCAAACGGCAAAAGCGGCGTTTAACTATTTACCTAAGGTCCAAGTACGAGAGGATACCCCTGGCAACCAAGGTGATACCGGCTGGTTTTTACAAAAGACCCATGTTGACGGTGAATTAGAGTGGGTGGGGGTGCAACTGGATCAAACCGCAATGCCTATCATGCTCGCCTGGAAACTATACAAAGGCGGGGTGCTGTCGAAAAACGAACTCACTCAGTGGTATCGTACCATGCTGCAGCCGGCTGCAGACTTCTTGGTCGAAGGGGGACTGGCAAAAATCCTGTGGAATGACACCCAGATCACGCCGCCTTATACGCAGCAGGAGCGTTGGGAAGAGCAAGCAGGCTACTCGCCTTCTACTACCGCCGCCGTAGTGGCTGGATTGATCAGTGCCGGGGAAATTGCCAAGCTAAGCGATGATACCGACAGTGCCCAGCGTTATTTGGCAACGGCGAAGCAGTATGAGCAAGACATTGAAGCCTTGATGTTTACCAGTAAAGGCACATTAACGGGTGAAGCCAGCGATGGCCGCTATTTTGTGCGTATCGCCCAGGATGAAAATACCAATGGCGATACCCGGCTGGCCGCAAACAATGGTCGTGCCGGTATGGATAAAAAGCAGATTTTAGATGGCGGCTTTTTAGAACTGGTGCGCTATGGCGTGCGTGGTGCAGACAGCGAGTCGGTGACTGCGTCTCTGCCTGAGTACGACGACCAAAGTCTCGTCGATAATCTGCGAGTCAAATATACCTTTACCGATGAGCAGGGGCGCGCCTATCCCGGTTGGCGTCGCTATGGTAATGACGGTTACGGCGAAGATGAAAAGCGGGGTAGCAACTATGCCGAGGGCGGCAACAATACCGACGGTCAGCGCGGTCGGGTATGGCCCTTTTTCACCGGTGAGCGGGGTCACTATGAAATTGCCGCAGCCAATGCCGTACGTGGCGGGTTCACAGCGAAAGACTATCAGCGTATTCAGCACACCTATGTGTTCGGTATGGAAGCCTTTGCTAATAAGGGCATGATGCTGCCGGAGCAAGTGTGGGATGGTGTCGGTGTCAACCCGTTTGGCTATGAGCTTGGCGAGGGCACAAACTCGGCCACGCCACTGGCGTGGACCCACGCCGAATACGTGAAGCTACTGCGCTCATTGACTGATAAGACGGTATGGGACCATTACCCCATTGTTGAGCAAGCGTTGCAGTAAACGACCTTGAGAAATACAAGCCGCTGGCGTTATCGCAGCGGCTTTTTTATGATTAACCAATCGGCAACAGGCTGCGCGCAGCGTTACTACCGGCTCGATTGGCGCACGATAAGCTGCGGTGGCAAAATGCTATTCGCTAAGTCGACTTCTTGCTCACCGATCAGGCTGAGTAAGTTAGCCACCAACATCTGTCCGGCCAAAGTGGTATTTTGTTGGACAGTAGACAGCGGGGGCGTACAAAAGCGCGCCACTGCTAAGTCATCGAAACCAACGACTGACACATCATGGGGGACCCGAAGTCCCGCCTCTTGCAAAGCACGAATGGCGCCTATGGCGATTAAGTCGCTAGCACCGAATAGAGCGTTAAAGGTTATGTTGTTGGCCAGTAAGGATTTGGTCGCTTGATAACCGGATTCTTCGGTAGAAATAGCGGTGGCCATTTTACGCTCGCTTACATGTTTGCCGTTATCTTGTAAGCGCTGCTCGAAGCCCTTAAAGCGAGCGCTAAATTCTGGACTGTGGTGTGACGCATCTCCAATAAACGCACAATCAGTGCGACCCAATTCAATAAAGTGCTCTGCCACTAAGCGCCCCCCATACTGGTTATCACAGCTTACCGTCAGCTCTGGACGGCCATCCACATTAGCGCCCCAGCAAACGAACTTAGTATTGGTATCTAATAAGCGGGCAAATTTGGCTTGGTAGTCAATGTAATCGCCGTAGCCAAGCAAAATAATGCCATCGGCACGATGACTTTCAGCGTAATCGGCATGCCAGTCATTACTACTGGATTGAAAAGACACTAACAGGTCATAGCCTTCTTTGGCGCAAGCGCGGGTAATAGATCCCAGCATGGATAAAAAGAAAGGGTTAATTTGCGACTCGTCTGAAGTTGGGTCTTCAAACAAGAGTACCGCCAAAGTCGAGCTTTGTTGCGCCCGTAAATTGCTGGCGTTCTTATCCACCTTGTAATTTAGCTTGCGCGCGACTTCAACCACTTTACGCCGTGTCTCCTCATTTACCAATGGGCTCCCTCTTAGGGCACGGGAAACCGTGGACTGAGAAACCCCAGCATAGTGGGCAATGTCGAAAGAGGTGGCTTTACCTTTCATGTATTTCCTCATAGAGCGCTCGCAATAGTCCACGACAATACAGCCAAGTACCATTAAAGAGAAGCGAAGTGTCTGCAAAAAACGGGCATTTTGCTACATTTTTGCCGCAAACTGAAAATTTTTATTGATTCATAGCTGACACCGGTGTCATAATGTCGGCGTTTTATCATTTTGTTGTCACAAAACGGTTTGGCTGCCCGCTGCCCGGGCAGCACTTTTTTCAGTAGCGCGAAAAAAGTACAGCTAACATAAAGTTAATAAGTTTATACCAGTTAAGTCAATGGTGAAGAAAAGCGCGGCCTACACACCCACACCATGACGCTGGATAAATAACAAGAGAATACATTATGAGTCCAGCGAGTACACAGGCAGAGAACAAGGTGCCATTCGCACCCATTTTGGTCGCTGATATTGGCGGCACTAATGCGCGTTTTGCGCTGATCACCGACTACCTACCCAACGACAACGAGTTTGTCATTAGCCATCGCCATACCTTTCCTAGCAGCGATTTCAGCACCTTTGAAGATGCGATTAGTGAATACCTAGCGCAATTATCAGAAATCACCATAAGCCGTGCTTGCCTCGCCGTTGCAGGGCCAGTTAAGGGTGAAGAAGTGATGCTGACTAATCTCGGCTGGCACTTCAACGTCACCCAGCTAAAAGCGCGCTTCGACTTTAGTAATTTACAAGTTATCAATGACTTCGCAGCGTTTGCCTATGCCGCGCCTTATCTTAATGCCAGCGATAACATTGTTGTTAAACAAGGCCAAGCACAGGCACAGGCTAATATTGCTGTGTTTGGTCCCGGCACCGGTTTCGGCGCTGCGTGTTTAGTGCGCTCTCAAGGGAATCAAGCGGTGATGAGCTGTGAAGCAGGGCATATTAGTCTTGCCCCAGTGACAGAGCTGGACCGACAACTTCATAACGTGCTGCGCGATGAGTTGCAGCATGTTTCTGTTGAGAATGTGTTTGCCGGCCCCGGCATAGCAAGGCTGTATCAGGCCATGGCTAAGGTTGAGGGGGCGCAGGTCAATGAACTCGATGCAGCGCAAATTGCTGCGCTTGCACAAAGTGGCGAGTGTCATATTGCTACCAAAACACTGAATCACTTCTGTGACTGGATAGGCAGTGTGGCTGGTGATATCGCCTTGAGCTTTGGCGCTCTGGGCGGTGTGTATATTGGCGGTGGTATTTTGCCGCGCATGCACGAGCGCTTGCTTAATAGTCGCTTTAACGAGCGTTTTATCGCCAAAGGCATGATGTCACAGTACAATAGTCAAATTCCGGTGACCTTGGTGTGCCAAGAAAATATTCCTTTTATTGGCGCTGCGGCGTGTATCCACCAAGGGCAGAGTAAGGACTAAGTTGCGCGGATTATGAAAAAGATAACAATTAATAGTGTTGCCAGTTACGCCGGCGTATCCAAAAAAACTGTGTCGCGGGTATTAAATAACGAGCCTAATGTCAGTGATGCGACCCGAGAAAAGGTGCTTAAAGCCTTTAAAGAGCTGGATTATACGCCGAATCCCATTGCCCGGGGTCTAGCGCGCAATCGCAGCTTTATTATTGGTTGTCTTTACGATAATCCGTCAAAAAGTTATATCACGCGTTTGCAAAGCGGTGCACTGGCAGCGTGCCATGAGCATGGCTTTAATTTGTTGATCCATCCTTGTGAGTTGCGCGCAGAGGCGTTACTTGAAAATATAGAACAGCTGCTGCAAACCTCGCGTCTAGATGGTTTGGTATTGACTCCTCCATTTTCAGATCATGCCGAGTTGGTGGCGTTTTTGCGCAAAAAAGGCGTGCCATTCGCCCGTGTCGCCTCGGTGAAACTTGATGACGACTCTATTTCTGTGCGCAGTAATGACGAGCAGGGCGCTTTTGAGATCACCGAGCTATTGATTAATATGGGGCACAAAGATATCGCCTTTATCAAAGGTCACCCCGATCACAGTGCTACCGAGCAGCGCTTTAATGGTTATCGACGAGCGCTCAAGCAACACGGTATTGAATATCAAGAACGGTTAGTGGAAGAGGGTAACTTCTCCTACCATTCTGGTGCCGACAGTGCACGCACCATTTTACATTTAAACCCTCGACCTACGGCGGTTTTTGCCTCGAACGATTACATGGCCGCTGCGGCGCTCAAGTTAGCAACGCAAATGAACTTGAAAGTACCGGATGATATTTCCATTGCGGGTTTCGATAACGCGCCGATAGCCCGTCATATTTGGCCCGGTTTGACGACCATCGCACAACCGGTTGAGGAAATGACGCGTCTTGCGGTTGACCACCTGATAGAACAAATCAATCATGCCACCGATGAGCAGCAAGAAGGCGAGCAACGTCAACCTCTGCAGCTGACCCTCGAAGCAGAATTGATCACCCGTGAGTCTACGGCGGCACCAAAAGCCTAAACAGCACCCAAATCCCAATTGCAACTGGCCCATATTCAGCTCGCTGATATGGGCCTTTTTGTGATCTAACCGACTATACTTTGAGTCACATTACACCCTGACTAGCGCTGTTATTTTTTCGTTTTTATTTGGTAAATAACTCGCAACATAGAAATTTTAAACTAAATTTATAGACAGGGTTGACACCGGTGTCAAAGGTGTGAGTTAATAACCCTGACACCGGTGTCAGCTTGGTTGTGAGAGACGAGTTGGCAGCGTACCTTTGAACGGGTAAATCAAAGCTGCTCAGTACTTCATTGCCTTGGAGTCGGTATTGAAGTACTGAGCCTTTTATCCACCAACGGCAAGAAGAGCAGAATTATGTTGCATCCGCGTATTAAAGAAGTCACCGAACGAGTTATAGAGCGCAGCAAGGCGACACGCCAAGCGTATCTAGCTCGTATGAACGAAGCCAAATCTCAAGAGCGCGTTCGAGCCGGTATCGGGTGTGGCAATTTGGCCCACGTGATGGCGGCCTGTAGCAGCGACGATAAAGCCCGCTTAAGTGGCGACGAAAAACCAAACCTCGCTGTCATTAACGCCTACAATGACATGCTTTCCGCGCATGTACCTTATAAAGAATACCCTGACCTTATTAAACAAGTAGCGAAAAAGTTTGATGCCACTGCGCAAGTCGCTGGTGGCGTACCTGCGATGTGTGATGGTGTCACCCAAGGCCGTGATGGCATGGACCTTTCGTTATTCTCCCGTGATGTTATCGCTATGTCCACGGCAGTGGCATTGTCTCATGATGTATTTGATGGCGTGTTTTGCCTCGGGGTGTGCGACAAAATCGTCCCAGGCTTAGTGATTGGTGCCTTATCATTCGGCCATTTACCGGTTTACTTTTTACCTGCAGGGCCGATGCCTTCAGGCATTCCAAATAAAGAAAAAGCCCGTATTCGTCAAAAATTCGCGCAAGGATTAGTGAGTCGTGAAGAGCTCCTTAAGGCCGAGAGTGAGTCTTATCATAGTGCCGGTACATGTACCTTCTATGGCACCGCAAACTCCAACCAAATGCTAATGGAAATCATGGGCTTACATTTACCTGGAAGTTCTTTCATTAATCCTTATACAGAGTTACGCGATGGCCTCACTGCCAATGCAGTAGAAACCATGCTTAAGCAACTCGTAGAGAGTAAAGACGCAGTGCCCATGGCCGAGGTGATGAGCGAGAAAACCATCATTAATGGTCTAGTTGGTCTACTGGCGACGGGTGGTTCAACCAACCATGCCATTCACCTTGTGGCTATTGCCAAGGCTGCAGGGGTGGAATTGACGTGGAAAGACATGTCTGACCTATCTGAAATCGTGCCACTGTTGACGCGTATTTACCCCAACGGCCATGCCGATGTGAACCATTTCCAAGCCGCAGGCGGCATGGGCTTTTTAATGAAGCAACTACGTGATAAAGGCCTGTTGCATAACGATGTAAAAACCATTCTTGGAGAAGGGCTCGACCCTTACACCACTGAGCCTCGCTTAGATAAAGATAGTAACCTGATCGTTTCTGACGCCAGCGGCCCAAGCAAAGTGAAGTGGGTGCCATGCCCTGACAATTCACATGATGAGGACGTGTTACGTCCAGCGGATAATCCTTTCCATCGTAGCGGTGGTTTACAGTTATTAAGCGGTAATTTAGGTAAAGCAGTCATTAAAGTGTCTGCGGTCCAAGAGCAGCACCAAGTAGTGAGTGCGCCAGCCAAGGTGTTCTCAGATCAGGCCGAGCTTCAAGCCGCCTTTGGTCGTGGTGAACTGAACCAAGACTTTATCGCAGTTATCAAAGAGCAAGGTCCAAAAGCCAAAGGTATGCCGGAGCTACATAAGCTGACACCCGTTATGGCCAGCCTGCAAGACCAAGGTTATAAAGTGGCGATTGTCACTGACGGGCGCATGTCTGGTGCCTCAGGCAAAGTGCCTGCGGCGATTCACTTGGCGCCCGAGGCAGTTGAAGGTGGCCTAATCGCAAAAATTCGCGAAGGCGATTTAATTACCTTAGATGCGCCAAGCGGCGAGCTAAAAGTACACGTCAGCGATGAAGAGCTTGCCCAGCGTGAAGTGGAGCTGGTGCACACAGGGCCAACCTTTGGCACCGGTCGTGAGCTTTTCGCTGGTTTTAGAAATATTGTCAGCAGTGCAGATTTAGGCGCGAGCGCCTTTGCGCCAGCTTACGAACAACAATAATTGCGCTGGGAATGAGGACAAACTATGTCAATTGAACAGATTTTAACATCGGCACCGGTCGTGCCAGTGGTTGTTATCGACCGCTTAGAAGATGCCGAGCCGCTAGCGAAAGCTTTATATAACGGCGGTCTTAAAGCACTGGAGATCACCTTGCGTACTCCCGTTGCTGCAGAAGCAGTGAAGGTGATGAAACAAGCCGTTCCTGATGCGTATGTAGGCACCGGTACGGTGATTGATAAAGCCACATTTGATGCCTCTATTGCAGCCGGAGCTGACTTTATGGTTAGCCCCGGTGTTAACGACCAACTGCTAGAGCTTGCTAGCCAGTGCGATACCCCTTTCTTGCCCGGAGCGGCCACGCCAAGCGAAGTAATGAGGCTCGCTGAGCGTGGCTTCTCTTTTTTGAAGTTTTTCCCTGCCCAGGCAGCAGGAGGCCCAGCGATGCTTAAGTCTATTGGTGGGCCATTACCTGGAGTGAAGTTTTGCCCTACAGGTGGCATTAGTTTAGATACCGCACCCCAGTATTTGGCCCTTAACAACGTAGTCTGTGTGGGCGGAACTTGGATGCTAGATAAAACACTTATTGAAAAACAGGACTGGCACGCAATTGAGCAGCTCGCACGTCAAGCCAGCCAACTGAAATAGTCGAGGGGAGAGTAAGATGATTAAAGTTGCTATTAACGGATATGGCCGTATTGGTCGCAACACTTTGCGTGCACTGTACGAGTCTGGTTTAAATACTGATATTCAAATTGTTGCCATTAATGACTTGGCACCGGCGAACGTCAATGCGCACCTAACACAGTTCGATTCCGTGCACGGCCAATTTTCGCAAAAAGTAACCTTGCAAGATGATGTGATGGTGATTGGCAGTGATGAAATTAAGCTGGTACAAGAGCGTGACCCAGCGAACTTGCCGTGGGCAGAGCTGGGCGTCGATATTGTCCTTGAGTGCACAGGCTTATTTACCAAACGTGAAGGCGCCGCTAAGCACATTGAGGCGGGTGCCAAGAAGGTGATTGTCTCAGCACCAGGTACAGATATGGACGCCACCGTCGTTCATGGTGTTAACGATGATGTTCTCGATGCCAGCAGCACCATTATTTCTAATGCCTCTTGCACCACTAACTGTTTAGCACCCGTGGCCAAAGCACTCAATGACAGCATCGGTATAGAGCAAGGCAGCATGACGACGATTCATGCTTACACCAATGACCAAAATTTATCTGATGTATATCACCCCGACCTTTACCGTGCCCGTAGCGCCACGCAGTCGATGATCCCTACCAAAACTGGCGCTGCTAAGGCCGTTGGTTTGGTACTTCCAGAGCTGGCAGGCAAACTTGATGGCATGGCGGTACGAGTACCGACCATCAACGTGTCTTTGGTCGATTTGACCTTTGTTGCCAAACGCGACACCAGTGCGAGCGAAGTCAATGAAATCGTCAAAGCCGCAGCCCAAGGTGCGATGAGCCAAGTGCTTGATTATAACGAGCTACCGCTGGTTTCCATCGATTTTAATCATAATCCTGCATCATCAGTGTTTGATTCAACGCAAACCAAGGTCGATGGTAAATTGGTTAAAGTAATGGCTTGGTACGACAACGAATGGGGATTCTCAAATCGGATGTTAGACCAAGTGAAAAACTTAGCACAGTTTTTATAGTTCCATTGTTGTTAAGTGAAGCCGCCTAGAGCGGCTTTTTTTATGCTTGGCATTTTGACTTGTAGTTGAAGCCAACTATGCTCTTAACTACGCCAACTCTATAAATCAATACATTGAAATTACAACGTTTTGCAACCTGGCTTTTGGGCTCAGCTGTCCTCATTATTGGCTCCTTAATTGCCGCCACAACTTATGTCTACTTTAGTTTGCACACCTTAACTGACGTGCAGCGTCAGGTGCAGCAATATCAGTATTCTGTAGACCGATTAGTGATATTAAAAAACGAGCTGCTACTGAATCGCGACGAAGCCAGCGTGCAGGCACTGCATCGGCAAATAGACAGTCATATTGCCGCGCAATTAAGTAATCCTTTTAATGCCCAAACGCATGCCCAATCTGCACTTATCACTGAAACTCAGCAGGCCCTAGAGGAATACATAGCACACCTTAATACCTTGGTGAGTTTGTTAACGCGTATGGGACTCAATGAGGATAAAGGTCTACGCCAGCACTTTCGTGCCCAAGCACATAAACTGCAAGAGTTAGCCGAAGAGCAGAACAACCTCATTCTAAACAACGAAGTATTAGAGCTAAGAAGGCGTGAAAAGGATTACTTAATGCGCTTTGATGACCAGAACCTAGCGCAGCATCGCCAGCATTATGACGCTATACTCACCCTTATAGAGCGCCAGCAACTAGGCAATAGTGCGTCTCGTATACTTAAAAGTTATGGGCAAAACTTTGCAGAAGTGGTGGCGCTGTTTAACCGCATTGGTGTGCATGGTGATGAGGGAATAAGGCAGACGTTAAGGCAGCAGGAAAGCCGCATCGAGGACTTACTGCAGCGACTCGATATTCAATATACGCAAACACAAATCGATGATGCGTTGCTTGCGATTACGGCCACCTTGGTAGTTGTGGTTCTTGTTGCCGTGGTGCTGTTAGCGTTCTTGCAGCTTCTGAGTATGCGCGTCAATGATTCACTCACGCGCTTACACCGGCAAATCAGGCAAGTCATGGACGAAGAGGACTTCTCCTCACGCACTGGCCTAGATGGGCGTGATGAAATAGGGCGGTTGGGTCAGGATATCGATCAACTCTTTGCCTTTATTGAAGAACTTCTTGAACGCTTAGCGAACGCACAAAATAAGCTGGTAGAGGAGGCTAAGCTCGCCAGTTTAGGCAGTATGGTCAGTGGCTTTGCCCATGAACTTAATACGCCAATTGGCGTTGCCATTACTAGCCAGTCATTGTTGAAAGATCAATTTTCCTTACTGAAAACAGATTTTTCCACCGGAAAGTTGAAAAAACACACTCTCAGCGCACTTATTGATAACGCCGAGCAATCGTTAGCGCTGTTGGAAAATAACCTCAATCGCAGCGCCAGTTTGATTGATACATTTAAAATGATGGCGGCACAAAACCAGTATGACAAAGAAGGCCTATTTAACGTGCGCACAACTGTGAGTCATATCATGACTAGTTTGCAGTCTGAGTTTGATTCGGCTGTGGCTATCTACCACATTGATATTGATGAGCAGCTTGAGATAATTTCTTCACCCGCAGCGCTGACCCATATTATAACCTGCTGTGTGCGCAATTGCTTGATGCATGGTAAGACAAGCGGGCGCACGCTGGAAGTCGGTATCAGAGTGAAAGTGCAAAATAGCGCGTTGCACGTGTTTATAGAAGACAATGGGCCCGGCATTGAGGAGTCGTTATTGAGCAAAGCATTTGAGCCTTTCATTACCACCAAGCGTCATGAAGGTAGCACAGGGTTGGGTTTGGCGATTGTCTACAACCTAGTCCGTAGTAATTTAGATGGCCAAATCACCTTGCACAACCTACCACAACGAGGTTTAAGCGTGCATGTAACCTTCACGCCTAAGTCTATCCAGCGCGGATAGCTTATATGTAACTTTCCGTATATACGTTATTGCATATATCCAACCTTAAGGGTAAGCTAGGTATATTCGATATTTCGTATATATAGTCTATGGCTGTACTTTTTTTTAAAGCGCTCAGTGATGATACCCGTCTACAGACGTGTTTACTTATTGCCGAGCAAAAAGAGCTGTGTGTGTGCGAGTTGGTTTGCGCCTTGGCACTGAGCCAGCCGAAAATATCTCGCCATTTGGCGCTGCTAAAAGAGGCGGGAGTGTTGGCGACACGCCGAGACCGTCAATGGGTGTATTATCGTATCGACACCAGCCAACCCCAGTGGCGGCAGCAGATTATAGCCACCACGCTAAATAACCAAGCAGAATTAATAGAAGATGCACTGGCGCGATTACAGGCAATGGATAATCGCCCTTCGTGCTGCGATTGATGGAGAAAACCATGACATTGAAAGTAGGCGTTAATGGCTTTGGCCGCATGGGACGGTTGGTGTTGCGCGCAGCGTATGACTGGCCGGAAATAGAGTTTGTTCATATCAACGACCCCGCAGGTGATGCTGCTACGCTCGCGCACTTATTGGAATTTGATTCGGTGCACGGACGTTGGCAATACCCAGTTAGCGCTGATGATGAGGCTCTGTGCATCAATGAGCAGCGTATCCAATGCAGCGCCAATAAAGCCATTGGCGATACCGACTGGTCGCAGTGTGATATTGTTATTGAAGCGTCCGGGAAGATGAAAAGTACTGAATTGCTGCGCCAGTATCTCGCTCAAGGGGTGCGTAAAGTCGTGGTCACCGCTCCGGTTAAAGAACAAGGCGTCCTGAATGTGGTGATGGGCGTTAATGATGCGCTGTATTGCCCAGATAGCCATGATATTGTCACTGCGGCTTCATGCACCACCAATTGCCTCGCGCCGGTGGTTAAAGTGCTGCAGGATAAAATTGGTATTAAGCATGGCTCCATGACTACCATCCACGATATCACCAATACGCAAACGATTTTGGATGCCCCTCATAAGGACTTACGTCGAGCGCGCGCCTGTGGTATGAGCCTGATCCCAACCACCACCGGCTCGGCCACAGCCATCACCCATATCTTTCCTGAACTTAAAGGCAAGCTCAACGGTCACGCAGTGCGAGTGCCCCTAGCGAATGCATCGATCACCGACTGTGTGTTTGAGCTTAACCGTGAAACCACAGAACAAGAGTTAAATGCCTGGTTTAAAGAGGCAGCTCAGGGCGAGCTCAAGGGCATCCTGGGTTATGAAGAAAAGCCGCTGGTATCAATAGACTACCGCACCGATCCGCGTTCAAGCATCGTTGATGCCCTGTCGACCATGGTGGTCAATGGCACCCAGGCGAAGTTGTACTTGTGGTATGACAACGAGTGGGGTTATGCCAATCGCACCGCCGAGCTGATGCGCAAAGTCGGCAATAGCCTGTAGGGACCCGCTATGAATACATCGCCAATTCAGCAGTATGGCGTGATCACCGCAAATTATTGGGCCTTTACGCTCAGCGATGGCGCCCTGCGCATGCTGGTGGTTCTGTACTTCTACCAGCTTGGCTATGCGCCCTTGGCCATTGCCATGCTGTTTTTGTTTTACGAGTTTTTTGGCGTGGTAACCAACCTTGTGGGGGGCTGGCTAGGGGCTCGTATCGGCCTCAATCGCACCATGCAAATAGGCATGGCATTGCAACTGATTGCCCTGGCCATGTTGTTAGTGGACAAAAGCTGGCTCAGTGTGCCCTGGGTAATGGCGGCGCAAGCACTCAGTGGCATTGCCAAAGATCTCAATAAAATGAGCGCGAAAAGTGCCATTAAAACCGTGGTCAGTGACACACAACAAGGGCGTTTATACCGCTGGATAGCGCTACTTACCGGGTCTAAAAATGCCTTAAAAGGGGCGGGCTACTTTGCCGGTGGTACGCTGCTGTCGTTACTCGGTTTTAGCGGTGCGGTGATTGCGTTAATGGCCGTGGTGGGTGCTGGCTTTATCCTCAGTGCCTTGCTGCTCGGTGAGGATCTAGGTCGTAGTAAGTTTAAACCTAAGTTTCGACAATTGTTTTCTAAGAACGCGGCACTGAATCGCCTAGCAGCTGCGCGTATGTTGCTTTTTGCTTCTCGCGATGTCTGGTTTGTGGTGGCCTTACCGGTGTTTTTTATTAGTGAGCTTGGTTGGCAACACACCGAGGTTGGCAGTTTTATGGCACTGTGGATTATTGGCTATGGCGTAGTGCAAAGTATCGCGCCGCGCTTGAGCCGTCATGCCCGTGTATCGGTGTTTCACCAAGCAACCGCATTTAGTGCATTGTTGACGCTAACAACGGCGCTGTTAATAGCGGTGTGGTTGCTGTTTGTCACCACCCAGAGTGTGCAAAATATTGTCTTGGTGGTCGGGTTATTGTGTTTTGGTGCGGTGTTTGCGGTTAACTCATCGCTGCATAGTTACCTGGTTGTCAAACTCGCAGACAGAGATGCGGTGTCTTTGGATGTGGGCTTTTATTACATGGCCAACGCCATGGGAAGGCTTATTGGCACCGTGTTATCGGGTTGGTTATACCAACAAAGCGGACTACTGGCTTGTTTAGTCAGCGCGTTATTGATGCAAATAGCCACCTGGTGGGTGACCCGAAAGATAGCTTAAATACGCGGCCAAGCATTCGCTTGTGGCCGCTTTGATATTCTTTTTTTGCTGTCAGCACGGCCGTTTTGTTTTTCAATCAAGGGCAACCGCACACACTCTTTTACATTTTTCGCCGAACTTTTTGTGCTCGCGCCCACCTAAGGCAAAAAGGAGTGAACCATGTCTCAACCAGCTAAACGCCGCCATTGGGCTGCGCAATTAATTAAGAACAACCGTGGATTTATCTGTTTTATTATCGGCATGTCGGTATTTCGCAGCGCTTTTGCTGATTGGTATACCGTGCCGACGGGCTCTATGCTGCCAACAATAGAAGTGGGTGACCGTATTACCGTGAATAAGATGGCTTATGATTTGCGCGTCCCTTTTAGTGATGTTTCACTGTTACGAATGGGCGAGCCAGAGCGTGGCGATATTGTGGTGTTTGATTCCAAGGCAGCTGATAACCGCCTCATTAAGCGTGTTGTGGGAGTGCCAGGCGATACCATCGCTATGCACGATGAGGTGTTAATTATCAATGGCCAGGCGCAGCGTTATAAGGTGACAAAGGAGAACGCTAAGGCGTTATTTGCCACCGAGTTGCTCGGTGACCTCGCCCATGCCATTCGTATTGATAAAACCCGTGCCATGCATGCTGGTAACTTTGCGCCGATACTTATCCCCAACGATCACTATTTAATGATGGGCGATAACCGCCGTAACAGTGCCGACTCTCGCTACTATGGCTTAGTGCCACGGGGAGAGTTAAAAGGGAAAGCTCATCACGTGGCCTTTTCTTTGGACTATGACCATTATTACCTGCCTAAGCGAGAGCGCTTTGGTGAATCCTTATACAGCTACAGTGAGTAAGCGATGAACACCCTAGGCATTATTGGCGGCATGAGCTGGCAAAGTACACAAAGTTACTATCAACTTATAAATCAAGGCGTGGCGCAGCGATTAGGGGGGGCTGCACAGTGCTCAATTAATTCTCAATAGTGTCGACTTTGCCACTATTGCGCAGCTACAGCACGACAATCAGTGGTCGCAACTGGCAGATCGCCTCGGCTATGCTGCAACACAGTTACAGCGTGCAGGTGCTGACTGTGTGCTTATCGCCACCAACACCATGCATAAAGTCGCCGATGAGGTAAGCGCCCATATTGATATACCACTTTTACATATCGTTGATGCGGTCGGTGAAGCGCTGCAACAACAGGGAATTACCACCGTAGGTCTGTTGGGCACGGCGTTTACCATGGAACAGCCTTTTTACCGCCAGCGCTTGTATGAGCAGTTCGATATCAGTGTCCTAGTGCCGAATGCTCAGCAGCGCCAGCGCGTTCACGAGGTAATTTACCAGCAATTGTGTAAAGGGCATATATGTCAGCAGGCCAAGTCTGATTACCTAAACATTGTCACTGAGCTCGGCCACCAAGGAGCTCAAGGCGTCGTCTTAGGGTGTACAGAAATCGGGTTGTTGCTAAAGCAACAAGACACCGCCATGGCATTATTTGACACCACGGCACTGCATGCGCAAGCGGCGGTCAATTTTGCCTTGCGCTAAATGGCACAGCAGTGTGTCTAGTCAATTATATAAAAGGAGAACACCACCAACCATAAGATTTGCCAGCCGTAACTCAAACGTTGATATAGGCCTGGGTAAGTGCGTGCTTTAAAAGCTAGATGAAGCTGATAGCAAAAATATAAGCAGGCGCAGACACACAGTAGCGAGAATCCCCGCATAAGCGATGTGAACTCCGATGATAACGCGACTATGCTCGGGGCAATGAGCAAGGAAAGCAACATCAGCGCCCCACAATAGGAGTGAATGGTGCAGCTCAGGGTGGGGTGCTCAGTATAGGGGTCGCTATCCATCGCAAACAGCCCGCATCCCCAGGTTGATACCCCATGCACAATGACTAAGATGCCGATACTCAGATAGGCCAGTGAACCGTCGCTGACGCTGATGACATAAGCGCCAAACAGAGTAAAGAGCAGCCCTAATGGATAATTATTTATCAGCGGTGAGAGGGTATGTGTCGGGCTGCCTGTGGCGCCAAGCTCGCTACAAAACTGGCGAGTATGGCTGTATTGAGGATAGAACAGTGACGCAACATAGACCCCAGTGATGAGCCAGATAGAGGCAGCGATCCCCGAATATTGCACTATGCTTTGCATCGTTTTCTTCCCTGATTCGTTACTATTAACGTGTAGCCATCAAAGTATCACTTTTTACTTAATCACACATGATAAACGCTTTTTGAGTCTGGTCACTGCGAGCACCGGCTAGTTGAGCAACTTGGAGTAGCTCAGGGGTTATTGCAAATTCGGCCCCCGTGCCTGGCCAATAGAAATCACTCGGGATGGCAGCGTTCTCATTTAAGCACAGTGTCAGTAACACCGGCACTGCGGGGAGTACCGCTTCTTCGCCTTTTTCCACCGCCATCGCGTAGCTGATATCACCACTTTGTTGTCCTCGTATCGGGGTGATAATCTCGCCACGGTAGATATGCCACACCAAAGCCTTATCATCGGCAATACTGCTGATGCTGTGCACGCGCACCACTGCGCTAAAGGGAGTTTGTTGTATACTTCTTTGCAAAAAACCTTGCTGGGCATCAAGCACACTCGGGCTTGGCGCTTGCCCAGCATAACTGCAATTAAGCGGCAAAAACGCCGCGACTAACAAAGACAACACTCCTTTTCTCACTCTATGCTCCTAGCGTGGTAGCTAATTTAAAGGCGACAGAAATAAGTGCCTTCCATCGCAGTCATTTTTTAGCTAGCTTGGTCTTGCTCTACTTTAATCCAGTCACGCTCGTCAACCCAGTTCTGTTTACCATCACCTAGGGTGCGAATCGGGACGATATAGTCGCAGCTTATTTGCGGCTTCACCGAAGCAAAAATAGGCACAAAGCCAAAGCTCAGTGCGGTTTCAATGATCGCCTGTTGGTTTTGTGGGTCAATATCAGCCGCTTCATCAATATATAAAGGCACGCGATACAGGCTCTTTTCTTTGTCGGATAGCAAATGGCGTATAAATAGCATGCCACATAGCAGTTTAATGGTGATACGGGTGCCATTGGAGCCAGCGGAGTCTATTTTATCGAAGTACTCGGTTTCGCCAGCGCGATTAATCACCTGAAAGCGAATATCGAATAAATCACTCAATGTCAGCCCAGCCTTTTCCGAGGCGAGCTTAATTAACTGATCTTTCGCCTCATTCACCTGCGACTCGTTGATATGCTGCTCTGAGAGTAAATCAAGGCTGTCACCTTGTTCATACAGATCAGAGGTCGCCAAAATGGTATCAATGCTTTGCACTAGCATCTGCCTAGGCAGCACATCAATTTTAAAGCCTTGCAGGTTAGAGATTTGCTGCTCACTGATACCATCGTTAAATAACCGCATCTCTGCCGTTAACCTATCCAGGTCTTGGCGTAACCCTTTGATCGTTGCCGCTACCTCGGTGAGGGCCACACGGGCTTGGCGGTTGACGGCTTCGCGTTCGTTATCAATGTTGTGATAGGCACTGATGAGCTTTTGGTATTTACTCAGCTCATCGCTTTCGTTGTCGAACTTGGTAATCCCGGCATTGTAGATGTGTAAGTAGGTGTTGCGAATATTAATATCGAAGTTGCGCAGCTCCTGACAATCTTTGTTAAAGGTATGAATGGTGTCAGCCAGTGAATCAAAATCAAAGTTAATGTCGATTAAGTACGGCGTCACCTTACCGTCTACAACATCTAGCGTGTGGTCGATACGCTCGCTTTTAACCTGCTCTAAGCGTGCCTTTTGTCGTGCCAGGGCTTCTATCTTGGAGTTCACTATTGCGCGGCTATCGGCAATCCCCGCTGCACTTTGCTGTACCTCGCTGAGATAACCATCCACCTCTTCCTGTTCGGCGTTCAGGGTCTCCATCAGTGCCTGCTGCGCTTGCTGCGAGCGCTGCATCACCTGGTATTGCTCATAGCGCTTTAATGCCGCCTCTTGGGCCATCAACTGTTCATAAAGGGCGTCACGCTCAGCTTGTTTGCCGGCGACATCGGCGGCTACGTCACGCTGCGCTTTTAAATCGGTTAATGAATGCTCCAATGACTGCAATTGCTCGGTGAGCTGTGCTTTATCGGCGCCACTTTGCATTTGCACCACAGGCAGCTTTTTAAGCTTGATGGTGGCACCGGGCAGCACTAATTCGCCGCCGCGTATCGCCTCGCTCAACAGGCTTAAGAAGTCGCCAAAGGCGTGCTCATCGTCAATGCTAATTTCGCCGCCGCTGGTGGTGGCAAAAGAGAGCAAGTCTGGGTTTAAAATGCGCGAAATTTCTTCAACCTCTTTAAGCGATAAATCTTCGCGCATGCGAGTAAACAGGTTGTACTCAAGGTTTTTGAGTTGCAATTTCAGGCTTTTGATTTGCTTTTGCGTTTCCTTAATACGGAAATCTAAGGTGTGTAAGCTTTGTCCTTCGGCGCTTTTCAGCGAGTGACTAAGGGTTTCATATTCACCCTTCAGTGCTTTGAGCTCGCTGTGTAAGGTATCACTGTTGGCGAGTTCAAACTCATGATGCAGGGCATCGAAATCACTAAACCAGGCGTTGAGTTCGGTCATTTTGCGCTCAATATCCCGAGATTGTTGCACATATAAACGCTGTTTTTGCTCAAACTCGTGCTTTTGCGATTCAATGGCCGAGAGTTGCTCATTGAGCTCGTCATTTTGCGCCTCGAAGTACTCAGCATACTCGCCCAAGGCAACATCTATTTTCGGCCCATAGGCACCCAGCTTCCCCTTGAGTGCGCTTTGATGTTCCAGCATATTTTCCAAGGCGGCAATGGGCTCTTGCATGGTCTCTAAGGCATTGAGCTCGCGGCGGGCTCGGTTAACCTTATCAAAGGCGCGTTGCCACACTTCGTAGAAGTCTACATGGGCGTTGGACATATGGCGTTCAAACACACGCAGCATAAAGCGTTTAACATCGCCGGCCCCGAGCTTATGAAGATTAAGCATACGGCGAAAAATTTCTTTGTAAGTAGGTGCGTCGCTGACATTATTAAGCGGGATCATGCGTAAATTGATATCGCCGTCAAAGGGTGTAGCACCGCCAATCAGCAAGGCATTGAGCTCTTGCGCCTTAAGCTCGAGCGGCTGGTAGCCTATGTCTTGTAAATGCTTAAATAACCGGGTGTACTTAACGATGCGTTTATTGTCGGTAAAATCCTCTAAATTTAAAGCGCCGTTATAGCAAAAGTACTGATGAGCGAAACCGGCGATTTTACCTAGCCCAGCGACGCCGATAACCACTTTGCCATGGGGAAGATCAGCCTCCAATAAAATGTAGGATTGGTCGGAGGCAAAATAGAACTTACGAGTTTCCTCTAAGTTATGGCCATCCCACTCGGTGAGCCGCAAATCGTTAATCAAAGGAAACTGTAAGGCATTAATGACCGAGCTTTTTCCGGTATTATTAGGGGCACATATGGAGCTACTTTTATGCAAGGGGATAACGCACTTGGCATAGTCGGCGGTATTTAACAACGCGAGTTTGCTTAATCCGTGTAACTGCTGCATTTATAGCTCCTCGGCGCTTTCAAGCGCATCACTGTTTACTTCTAATAGGGCATCTAAATAGCGGTGGATGGGCGCGAGTAGGCGAAAGGCATGGTCTTTTTCTTTGCATAGCCCTAAGCGCACCATGCGCATTAACACGTCTTTGCGCAGGTCGGTGCCGGAGAAAATCTCCAGTTGGTCAAACAGCACCTTGTTGTGCAATACCAACTCTTGGCATAGCTCTAAATCCACCTCACTGTCGAATAGCGCACGCATTGGATCTTTACCGGCATTGGCGTAGTGTTCGATTAAGGTGTAGATAAAAAGCGCGATGGCCCGCGATATTTTACCCATATTGGCGGTGCCTTCATCCATAGCGAAGTAATAAAAGCCTCGCGCATCATGCACAAGGGTGTGGCCTAAGGCCGTAAATAACAGCTCGTATTGGTCTCGCTGTTGGTCTAGCTCTTGCCAGGCCAAGTTGTCTTGCTCGCTGACGTGGTAGCCACTGACTAGTTTTTTGTTAATGTAATGCAGTTGCGTTAGCTGCGATAAATCAATCTGACTCATACCGGGTCATTACTCTCATTAGTGGGCTCGCTGGCGGCAACGAAGGGATACAAGGTAAAGCGCTTGCCAGCGAAGGTCTTCTGTTCGGGGTGGGTATCTTGCTCGAGTGCTAAGCTCGCGTCGTTAATAAGCTTTTGATACAGGTAAAGTAGCTCATCGGCTTCTAGTTCTGGGTAGGAGCCACTGAGTACATCGATAACCTGTTGTTTGCCTGCGCGCTTTTTATTGTTGCTTTTAAACAGAGCGCGCACATCGCCATAAGCGGGGATCGCTGGTGGCGTATAGGGCGCAGCTTGGTCGCCATCGGGCAGCTCAAAGTCGTGCTCTTCAAATTCAGCCAACCCTGCCATATAGGCTGTTAGCTGAGCATTACTGCCGAGCTGGTGGCGCATCGGATCGGAGGCGAAAAACGGCTGGTGGGCACTCATAACCGTGTCTAACCCGCGCTTTCTTATGTGTGCCAGCACTTTTGCTGCCTGACGGGTGATCAATGTGTTTTGTCGTAACTCCTCACGCAGTGGCATAAGAATATCGGCGCTGTGACGCAAGCTTTGCTGACCTACTTGATGCATATCGAGGATGCGGGTGCGCAGCTGCTCAAGCATGCGAATACTGGCGCTGTCACGACCACTTTGCTTTAGTGTGTACAAGTGCGCGCTGAGGCCTTGCTCAATGGCATCAAAACACAGCTGAAATGGGCCGTTGATATCGAGCATGGCTAACATCGGCTCAATGTACTCATCGAACGCTTCAATAACGGCTTTGTAGCGTTTTGCCAGCGACAAGTGCGAGGCGTCAGACTTGGCTTGCTCAACCAAGTTGTAAATGGCATTTTCGTTATGTCGATAGAGCTTAACGATTTTGCGAACCCGTTCATCCATAATCCGGCTGTAACGACTAATATCCATGTAATCAGCATCATCTACCGCTTGTGCCAATTTAGTGCTCAAGCGTTGCAGGTCTTCCACCAAAACGTGAATCTCTGCGGCCACACCGAGACTTTCATCTTGCAGCAAGTAAGCGGCAAAATCACTAATGGCGCGGTTAATCTCCAACTGCGAAGACTTGGCCAAGGGCACCAAGATATCTTGATTGAGTAGGCGGTTGGTTTCTTTGTATATTTGCGCGCCGGAATAATGGGGAAAGTGCTGCTTCACTATACTCTGCACTTCTTTAATACTGAAATCGCCCATCTTGTAGCGTTTAATCAGAGTTTCCAGCACCGGCCATAGCTCTGTCAGCGTATTGAGAACGCGCTTGGCTAGTATCATGTTATGTATTCTTTGTGCTTGGCAATGGGGAGCGATTATAACGAAAGCGAACTAAGGGTAAAACAGCTTTTGCGCCGTTGCGCAAGCTTTACACGAGGGGAGTAAAAAAATTGTCATATTAGCGTATTTGGTAATAGCCCCGGGACATAAGCGGTGTTAGAATTCGCGCCGCTTGCAGACCAAAAACCTGTTATTGGTCTGACAATTAACCCAGGGTACTCCTAAGTTTGTTTTTTGTAGCGCGGGTGTGTGCATACGGGCAGTAAACTTAGCAGTATTGTTCTATTCGCCTATAGCAAGGAAAAATACCAAAAATGGTCAGTGCGCTCATCTTGACGCTCATTGCCGTGGCCTTTGTGCTTATTGTCGTGGAAGATGTCATCCACGTGAATAAGGCCAAAACCACGCTGTTTTTCGGCACCCTGTGCTGGATCATCCTCTTTATCTCCCCACTAAACGGTCACTCCCTCGACCACATTAAACATGAACTCAATGAGAATATTTTAGAAATTGCCACCCTTTGGCTATTTTTAATGGCGGCAATGACCTTTGTTGCCTATCTCAATTCCAAAGGGTTCATTCAAAACTTAGTGCAACGCGTATTGCCCAGCGAAATAAGTGAGCGTAAATTAATGTTCCTGATTGCTGGTTTTGCCTTTTTGTTTTCGTCGATTTCCGACAATATCACCGCAACCTTAGTGTCATTGGCGGTGGTGATGTCGTTGAAGTTAGACGGACGCAAGCTGGTCAAGTACGCTACGTTAATCATCTTCGCGGTTAACTCAGGGGGGGTGTCGCTTATTACCGGTGATGTCACCACGCTAATGATCTTCCTTGCTGATAAAGTCACCATAGCTAATCTTCTGCTGCTAGTGGCCCCTGCAGCACTGAGCGTTATTGTGCTCGCTGCTTTGTTATCGATGAAAATGAATGGTCGAGTGAGCTTCGCCTTGGGCGAGCCTAAAGCGATAGAAAAGACCGATATCACCATTGCGGCTATTTTTATCTCGACCATTGTCGGTACTCTAACCATGAGTGTGCTGTATTCCATTCCGCCTTTGTTGACCTTTTTGTTCGGGCTTTCGGTGATGTTTCTAAGCGCTCAGTTCTTGATGCGTAAAAAAGACGTGAATAAAAAAATCATCGACTATATTCGTGAAATTGAATACGACACCTTACTGTTCTTTGTTGGTGTGTTGCTGTTGGTCGGCGCGCTAAAAGAGGTTGGGGTGCTGGCGCAATTTACCCACTTGTATGAAGTATTGGCACCGAATCAAGCCAACTACTTGATGGGCATACTCTCAGCAGCGGTGGATAATGTGCCACTGACCGCAGCGTTATTAAAAGCAGATATTCACATGCAAACCCGCGACTGGCTCGCGTTTACCTATGCCACCGGCGTGGGTGGGTCGATGCTAGTTATCGGCTCGGCCGCAGGTATCATTGCCATGAGTAAGGTGCGTGACCTTACCTTTATGAGCTATCTGCGCAATACGGTGTACTTATTAATTGCTTATTCAGTGGGCTACAGCGGAGCCTACATGATGGGTGCGTTTGTTTAAGTACTGCAAAGTGGTATATCATTGACAGCATGAGGGCCATTATTTTGGCCCTCATAATGCACACATATAGGCATGGATTGCGATTACACGGTAAAAAGGATTGGCGCCAATTTTTTAGTTATTAGCAGTGATGTGCACCTTGGTTCTTAGAACTGGTCGTTGATCGCTGCAAAACATTTCCTTTCTCTGTAAGCTTCGCTTTTTATATCGGTGTTTAATTAGCTGCATCTATGTATTAAGAGGTCATATGACGTTAGAAGTAATACAGAATCCAGAACAAGACTTACTCGACTTTATTGCTCAGCAAATCAGCCAATATAATTGGGCCCATTGGCAAAATGTAGAACGTAAACCTTTAGCGGTTAGCTGGCGCGATGATCAAGGCGAAGTAAAAGCCGGTGCCAGTGGCCGCACCTTTGGTCATTGGTTGCTATTGGATTATCTTTGGGTGAGTGACACATTGCGTGGGCAAGGCATCGGCTCACAGTGTCTCACTGCCATAGAACAAGCCGCAAAGGCGCGCGGGTGCACGTATGTGCTGCTCGATACCTTGGATTTTCAGGCGCAACCGTTTTATGAGCGTCATGGCTATGAAACACAATGGGTGCAACAGCAATATCCGCTTGACGGCAAAAAATACTTTATGAGCAAACAGCTTCATGAGTAAGCCGAGACGGTACTTAAAAAGAACAAGGAGGTTAGTTTTGGCGGCATTACTGTTTGGTTTTATATTCGCGTTTCTAGTGCCCGAGCCGGTGACCATTCCCGTGCATGGGGCAAGTAGCGCTGATTGGCATCAAGATACCTTTTGGTATGAACCTTGGGGAAGCTCTGGGGTGCATAAAGGGGTAGATATTTTTGCCAATAAAGGCACTGACGTGGTGGCCGCTTCACATCACTTGGTGATTTATCGTGGACAGTGGCCCAAGGGCGGCAATGTGATGATTGCCCTCGGACCAAAATGGCGATTACACTATTATGCTCATCTAGACAGCTTCAGTGATAGCGAACGTCGTTGGTTTAGTGGCGGTGAGCAAATAGGCAGTGTTGGCACCAGCGGCAATGCCCAAGGTAAAGCCGCTCATTTACACTACTCATTGGTGACTTTAATTCCTTACTTTTGGCTTATTGATAGCGCCCCCCAAGGCGTCAAGAAAGCCTTCTACCTCAACCCTATAACTTATTTCGACAACTAACGGAGCAACGGATGCGATTAGTATTACTGGCTTTGGCGTTTATTTTACTGCTATGCAGTTGCGCAGAACCCGTCCCTGCACAAAAGCGCGATTATGTCGGGCACTGGCAAAGTCCCAGCATGAGTCTATTGATTCTTGAAGATGGCACAGTCGCCTATAAACGCTATAAAAACGGGGGCTCCACCTCAGTGGAAGGGCCGCTGCAATCATTTGAGGGTGACGACTTCAGTGTTGGCATTGGTTTTTTCAGCACCACCTTCATCGTCAACGAGCCACCCAACAACAACGACGGTCAATGGACTATGGTCGTTGACAATGAACGGCTAATAAAACAGCCGTCTGCCTACAGCCATTAAATTCAGTTTTCATCAAACAAGGAAGACCCCAGTGAGTCAACTTACCCGCAAAAAGCAATTTGCCACGCGTGCGGTGATCACCCGCGCTTTATACACCGGTGCATTGTTTATCTATGTACTGTTTTTTATTAATTTTATGATGGAGCAGAGCTTTTGGGCGCAAGCGATATCGGTGTTGATATTTAGTTTTATGCTCAGTGCCCAGTATCAATGGAGCATCGAGCCCATACGCTGTAGTGCCATATTTGTTGAGCATGGGGTACTGAACTTACTTGATACGCCGATAAAGCTCGCTGATGTCAAAGAGGTCATTTACTGCCAGCACCAGCGTTATGAACATATTGTTCGTTTTCGCTATCACAATAGAACTTTTCAAGACTTTGAGCTCTCCTCGAGTGACCTGATAGCCGATTTACAGCTTTATCATTTTTTAGTGGCCCAAGGTTTGGTGGTGCGCATGACTGAAGACAGTAGTCAGTTTTCTTAGATATTGGCGAGCACTCACTATTAGCTTATCTCATGACGATTTTATTCACAGGAAAGGTAACTTTATTTTTCACACAATATCGAGCATTTATTCTTTATAAGCAAATTTTTATAAATTGATTGTTGCGTAATTAAGGAATTATAACGTTGGCTTTTTAATGAAAAAGAGGTGTTCAGATTTATTTATTGTTGATAGGTTAATAGTGGTTTGATTGAAAAATAATCAACTTAGTTTCTGTTTATATAAATGATAAGTTTATGTAGCATTTTTGTTTCCAAACTATTGTTAAGGAAATAGAAATGAGACAAAAAATTTTATCAGCCTGTGTGTTGGCGTTGCTCTTTTTCGTGGCCAATAATGTATTGGCATCTAGCTCACAAATAAAAGTAACAGACTACAATACCTTCTATGATACCCAAGTAAACAGTGTAAATTGCGGAGGGTATTGGGACGAGCGATTAGTGAGAGTCTGTGATTATAGAACCGAGTTAGTAGACGTTTCTTACAAACGTTGTCACTACAGGCTTACAGCATCGGCTCCTAATAGCGATGCGCCAGAGTGGGAAACTCGCGTTGTATTATCAACACAAAGTTGCCCAGCAAACTGGACAATTGCCGGACCTTCTGGCCAGGCTCCCGGTGGCGTATATATGCATCAACACAACTCCTATTTCACTCAACAAGAAGAGCAAACCGTCGAATATAATTGTCGTATGGAAACGCGAACTGTTTGGGTGCCAGTTGATGGTGAGCATTGCCCCATACAACCCTAATTAGATTCCATAATCGGCAATACACAGGCTGGCTGCGGCCAACTTGTGTATCCAAGCAATCATTCACCGCCAGAACACCTCCAGTGAAGTGTGATATTGACTTCTAGCCGTCTGCTAGGTACATTGCTGATTCACTTCGGTCTCAGGATCGAATGTGTCGCAGAAGAGGTGCGATAGCTAGGTAGTAAACGTGAGGCCGACGACAGCCTTTGATCGTTTATGAGGGAGACTATCGCCGAGGAAGTGCATTGTGCGTCGCAATGGCTTTCGGTTCTTGAGGCTGAATCCTCGGAACTGTCACCTGTAGGGGTGGAGGGCTTCTGGCAATGGACATTCTTACCTTTTTAGTCTTGCCAAGTTCTCCTGATTGTATTTGAAAAATAACTCGTTTTTCATCTCGGAGAGAAAATGAATCAGGAATATTCTGTCGCCAAGTTTGGCGGTACTTCAGTGGCCGATCATGGTGCTATGAGTCGGTGTGCACAAATCATCGCTGCTAATAACAATGTGCGTGTGGTTGTTGTTAGCGCCAGTGCCGGGGTCACCAATCACCTGGTAGCGTTATGCCAAAGTGCATTAACGCCACAGCAGCGCCAAGCGCACATCGATGGGGTGATCGCCATCCAGCTTAATATTCTCGAGTATGTCAGCCTTGATGCCGATTTAGCCCACGGCTTTGATGTCACCTTGAACGCCTTTCGAAGCAGCGCTGAGCAAGCGCCACAATCGAGCGCTCACAGCGATGAGCTACTGAGTTTTGGCGAGCGCTTCTCCTCTTATTTGTTTACTCAGGTATTACGGGAACACGGCGTGGCGGCAACGCGCTTTGATGTGCGTTCGGTGCTCAAAACAGATAGTCAGTTTGGCAAAGCCCAGCCCAATATTAAAGCAACAGCGCAGCAAGCCCATGCCCAATTGCTGCCGTTGCTTAAAGATCAAGTGGTTGTCACTCAGGGCTTTATGGGCAGTGATGACTATGGCGATACCACCACCTTAGGGCGCGGGGGGTCGGATTACAGCGCGGCCTTATTAGCTGAGGCGATTGGCGCCAACAGCGTATATATTTGGACCGATGTGGTCGGTATTTTCAGCACCGATCCCAGAGTCTGTACCAAAGCCGCACCCATTGCCCACTTAAGCTTTGACGAAGCCGCCGAAATGGCAACCTTTGGCGCTAAAGTCTTACACCCGGCGACCATTTTACCCGCTGCACGCAGTGGTATTAGTGTGTTTGTCGGCTCCAGTCGCGAACCACAAGGAGGCGGGACGTGGATACAAAAAACGCCACAAGGAGACACTTTAGCTGGAGTTCGCGCAGTGACTCAGCGTAAAAACCAAATTCTCTTGACCCTGAAAAGCCCGGAAATGCTATTAGCGAGCGGCTTTTTAGCGCGGGTGTTCACTATTTTGAGTGAGCATAAAATTTCGGTTGATTTGGTCACAACTTCGGAGATAAGTGTCGCATTGACCCTCGATAATGCCCCGAATGCCAGTCGTCCGGAGCTTGATCAGCAAGCCCTCGAGCGTTTAAGCGAGTTTTGCCATGTGTCAGTTGAGAATAACCTCACATTGGTGGCGTTAATTGGCTCGGAGATTGTGCTGCGTCAGAGCGAGTTGAATTTAATGCAGGTGCTCAGTGAGTTTGATATTCGCCTTATTTGTCACGGCGCATCGAAACATAACCTGTGCTTCTTGGTTGAGCAAAGCCAGTCTGATGCGGTGGTGCAAACTATTCATCAACGGCTGCTGGAAGGTTAACAGTAAGCACCGGGCGCTGCGTATCGGTGATAAGACTGATATCAAAGTGCCCGGCAAATAGCTCCTGACAATACACTTGGCCATCAAGGGCGGCGATAAGCTCCAAAATGGGCTGGCCTAACAAGGTGGCAATGGGTTGCTTAGTCGCTTTTGCGTAGGCTTCTTTTAACGTCCAGACCCGGAAAAAGGTCTCAACATCGCGGTCAATATCTCTTGTCTCGGCCTCGGGATAATAGTGCGCTGCCAGCTTTTCAAAGGCGCGTGCGTTATCGACTTTCTCAATATCTACGCCTAATAAGGCTGTGCCGCGCGTCATTGCTACGGCAATGTGGCCATGAGCGTGGCTGATGACCACCCGCGCATCGAGAGGATGACCATCAATGCTCAGTATCAGCTGCGCCTGGTCAACGTCAAATTCACTGCACCAGGCAGCAAGAGGGTAATCGCGATACTGAGGGTACAGCTGTCGCGCCAGCTGTTTTATGGCCCAGCGTGTGGCGCGATATTCCTGCTGCGCCTGCGTCTTTTTACGTTTTGCTAAGACCGTTTGCTCTGTGCGGTGCAAATGTGAGTCATCTAATTCACTGTGCGCTTTTGCACAATAAAGCAACACTACGTCGCTGTGCTTGGCATGTTGCTCGGTATCGGTCGGTAAAGGTGAAAAGCGATAGGCTGGGTTTAGCATCAAGGACATTCCGATAAGCGTGGCTATGACTACTTTAATACGGGTAATTATGATTTAATAGCGGCAAAACAATAACAGATATCCCTGCGAATGACGAATAAGCGTGACGGTTTCCAAAGCCGTATAGGTTTTGTACTAGCGGCAGCTGGTGCAGCAGTAGGCCTAGGTAATATTTGGGGTTTTCCAACTCAAGCAGCGAATCACGGTGGCGGTGCTTTTTTACTGGTGTATTTCATTGTCATCTTTGCCTTGGCACTACCGGCACTGTTCACTGAGCTGTACTTGGGCTACGCCGCTCAAGCCAACCCGGTACAAGCACTTAAACGTGCTTGGCAACCAAAAGCGGCAAAAATAGGGGCAGGGGCTGGTTATATCGGTTTAGCCGGGGCCATTGTCATGCTGAGCTTTTATTCTATCGTGGCAGGATGGATGTTGGCCCACGCTTTAGCACCGCTGTGCGAGATGCTGGGAATGAATGACGCTGCCGCATTTTTAAGTGGTGACTCTCTCGCCCGTAACCTTATTTTCACGCCGCTGATGTTGGTGTTAACCGCAAGCATTATTTTAAAAGGGGTTAAATCAGGGATTGAAGCCTGGTCGCGGCGATTAATGCCGTTGCTTTTGGTGCTGTTAGTTGGCTTGATTTTCTATATCGGCTCGTTACCCGGCGCCGGTGAAGGCTTTAGTAATTACCTGCAACCTGACTTTACTAAGGTGTGGGACCCAGATTTAATCATCGCCGCCATGGGACAAGCGTTTTTCTCATTGTCGCTGGGGGTAGGGTGCATGATGATCTACGGCTCTTACTTAAAACCTGGAGCGAACATCGGCAAGCTGACCCTGAGTGTGGCCGCCCTTGATACATCGGTGGCGTTTTTGGCCGGTCTGCTTATTGTGCCCGCGATTTTTGTCGCCAGCCACAATGGCGTGGAAGTATTCCAAAACGGCAAACTCATTGGCGAAGGGCAACTGATCTTTGCGGTGCTCCCGCAATTGTTTAATACCATGGGCAGCATGGGGCTGGTGATTGCTTTGGCCTTTTTCGTTCTCATGTCGATTGCTTCGCTGACCTCGACCATTTCTTCGACCGAGATTCCGGTGGCGTTTTTGGTGGAAAATCATGGTATCGGCCGTAAAGCAGCCACTTGGCTGGTTAGCGCTGTGGTGATGTTGGCATCGCTCACCATAGTATTTAACTTCGATTGGCTGTTTGGCTTAGTGATCCAAGTATTTACTCAGTACCAGTTGCCTTTGATGGGATTGTTCTACTTTCTTACCCTCGGTTGGGTGTGGCGCCGTGGTAATCAATTAGCGCAATCTGACAAGATGAGTATTGTGGCGCTGCGCTGGTATATACGCCTAGTATGTCCGGTGCTAATGACCGCCGTGTTTATTAATGTGGCGCTGAAATAGCCGGCGCCACTTAGTGTTTTAAGGAGCGCAAACGCGATTGGTTAGCGCTTCACCCTTGGCGTATTGCAGTAAATTATCAAAGGTGGTTTGCACGATTTGCTGCAACGCTTCTTCGGTGAAAAATCCCTGATGCCCAGTGATCAACACATTTTGGAAGGTGAGCAGGCGGGCGAAGACATCATCTTGAAGAATCTCCTCTGAGCGGTCTTTAAAAAACAATTCCGACTCTTGTTCGTACACGTCTAAACCCAAATACCCAAGCTGACCGCTTTTTAGCGCATTGATACAGGCTTTGGTATCGAGCAGGGCGCCGCGCCCGGTGTTAATCAACATAGCGCCGCGTTTCATGTGGCGCAGTGCGTCGCTGTTTATAATATGGTGGGTTTGCTCGGTTAAGGGGCAATGCAAGCTAATAATATCGCTTTGCGCTAATAATGTGGCTTTATCAACCAGGGTAAAGTCGCCTTCAGGTTTTGCTGGGTCGACCACCAGTACTTTGGCGCCAAAACCATTCAGTATACGGCACAGCGCCAGCCCTATTTTACCGCACCCGATAAGCCCCACGGTTTTGCCGTGTAAGTTAAAACCTAGCAGGCCGTTGAGGTCGAAGTTATCCTCACGCACACGGTTATAGGCTTTGTGGGTTTTACGCGATAGGGTCAAGATCAGGGCGAGACAATGCTCTGCCACAGCCTCTGGGCTGTAGGCGGGCACCCGCGCAACCTCAATACCTAAGCGTGCGGCGTGGTCTAAATCAACGTTGTTAAAACCTGCACAGCGCAGTAAAACCAGCTTAATACCTAGCTCGTTGAGCTTATCGAGCACCTGTTTGTTGACCACGTCATTTACAAATACGCACACGCTGTCGCACCCTTGCGCCAGCGAGGCAGTGAGCTCATTAAGCTGAGCATCGAAGAAATGGATCTCAACGTTATCTGGACAATGTTCGCTGAATGCGTGTTGCTCATACCTTTGCGAGCTGAATAGGGCTAATTTCATCAAGTTGACTCTCTATTACCGCACGAAGGGTATCGGGTTTGGTCCGAGGTGCGTAGCGGTTCACCAGTTGGCCCTGAGAGTTTATTAGAAATTTAGTGAAATTCCATTTTATTGCCCGGTTTTGTGCAATGCCCCGAGTGTGTTCTTTTAAATAATTAAACAGCGGGTGGGCGTCAGGACCGTTGACCATTACCTTACTAAACAATGGAAAGCTAACATTAAATGTGCTGGTGCAAAAGGCTTTTATATCCTCATTTGAGCCTTGCTCATGGCGGCCAAATTGATTGCAAGGAAATCCCAATACCACTAAGCCCCGCTGTTGGTAGTCGCTAAAAACACGCTCCAACGCACTATATTGATTACTAAAGTTACAGGTACTGGCGGTGTTTACAATGAGTGCAACGCGTCCTTGTAACTGTTTAAATGAATAGGGCGTGCCATCGATGAGGGTGGCATTGAAATGGTAAATACTATCCATTGTGAGCTCCATAACTCAAAACAAGGCGTTTTTGTACGATGCCTTTGTTATACTTTTTTGCGTTTTCTCGAGGCTATCAGGCAAATAGGTCAAAATTATGTCAAAAATGTGTACCTTTATCGGTTTAGGCGTTATGGGCTACCCCATGGCCGGGCACCTGCAACAAGCAGGGTTTGATGTGTGCGTATACAACCGTACAGCGTCAAAGTCGCAGCAGTGGGTAGAGCAATATGGCGGGCGCAGTGCTGCAACGCCAGAACAAGCGGCCCAAGGCGCAGACTTTGTGTTTGTATGTGTTGGCAATGACGATGATGTGCGCAGCGTGATTTATGGTGAGCATGGGGCGCTGGCGGGTATGCACGAGGGCGCCTTGCTTGTCGATCACACCACCACCTCCGCCGAGCTTGCCAGGGAGTTGGGTGATGCCGCTAAAGCCCAAGGTATTGCCTTTATTGATGCGCCGGTCTCTGGTGGCCAGGCGGGCGCCGAAAATGGCGTACTAACCGTGATGTGTGGCGGGAGCAATGCGGCTTTTGCCAAGGTGCAGCCAGTGATGGCAGCCTACAGTCGCTTTAGCCAATTACAAGGTGATATCGGCAGCGGCCAGCTCTGTAAAATGGTAAATCAGATTTGTATTGCCGGTGTGGTACAGGGCCTGGCAGAAGGTTTACATTTTGCGAAAAAAGCCGGGCTCGATGGCGACAAGGTGGTAGAGACCATCGCCAAGGGGGCAGCCGGGTCTTGGCAAATGGAAAATCGCCATCAAACCATGTGGCAAGGAGAGTATGAGTTTGGTTTTGCCGTTGATTGGATGCGCAAAGACCTAGGTATTGCTCTTGATGAGGCACGCAATAACGGTGCTAGCCTAGGTCTTACGGCATTGGTGGATCAATACTACAGTGACGTACAAGCTATGGGCGGTGGCCGTTTTGATACCTCCAGCTTACTGGCGCGGCTGGAAAAGCTAAACCCCAGTAAGTAGCGGTATACGCCCACAAGCTAAAGGCTTTGGGCGTAGTGGTATAGGGCTTTGAGCACCGCCATATTGCGCTCATTGCCTTCATTCTCGTGCACTAGGTTTTCTAGGCTGAGCATGAAGTCTTGCGCGCCAATAGAGGGGCTGTCCTCGCCATTCATCAGCTTGTTTTGACAGTACTTGCGCCACGAGTCAAGCTCGCCGGGGGTCAGCGTTTCCGGCCAATTACGGGCGCGATAACGAAACAGCAAGGTGGTGAATTTATCATCTTCAAAGTCTATGTCTAAACCGGCGAGCTGCATGGGCTCAGTGGCGCGAATAATATCAAACTTGGCCTTATCACTGTTGCTGATAAAACCACTATAAAGTTGATAGTCGGGGTTGCCGGTATCAGCAAAATGGCGCGTGTCGTTAAACACTTCGGCGACCTTATCGCGTAGCTCCGGGTGGGCCTTTAGTACCTTTAAGTGGGCTAAACATTGTTCGCGATCGATACCCAAACGTTCGGCATTCTCTGGCAACAAGGTTTTCGCGGGGGCAAGAATAGGGCATTTATTCACATGCACCAGTTTTAAGCCAATCGGCGCTTGTCCAGGGGGGAGTTCATCATGACGGGTATAGAGGTATTCCCGTAATTGCTCGACACTTAAATCCAAAAGCGGTTGCGGGTTTTGGGTTAAGTTAAAGCACACCACCGCGTTTTTATTACTGGGATGAAAGCTCATTGGCGCAATCCAAGTCGTGCAGCCTTGGCTTGCAGGAATACGCGAAGAGGTATGCACCAGCGGCGTCATGTTATAAACATCCACCAAATCAAGCAGCGCTTTTTTATGGCGCAAAGAGAAAAAGAAGTGATACAGCTTGGGCTGCGTGTCTTTAATCAGTTTTGCCAGCGCAATTGTGGCTTTTACATCGCTCAGGGCATCGTGGGCATCGGCGTGCTCAATGCCATTGGCTTTGGTAAGGTCTTCAAGGCGGAAGCTGACGCTGCCATCTTCCTTTTGCGGCCAGTTAATACCTTGCGGGCGCAGGGCATAACAGGCACGTACTAAATCAATAATATCCCAACGGCTATTGCCATTTTGCCATTCACGAGCGTAAGGGTCATAAAAATTACGGTATAAAGTGTAGCGGCTAACCTCATCATCAAAACGAATACTGTTGTAACCAGCCACACAGGTATTCGGGCGGGCGAATTCGTCATGAATTTTAGCGATAAACTCTGCTTCATTAAGACCATGACGCAGCGCATGCTGCGGCGTGATACCCGTGACTAAACAGGCCTCGGGGTGGGGCAGATAATCCGGCGCCGGACGGCAATACTCAATAAGCGGCTCACCGATGATATTCAGATCTAAATCGGTGCGAATACCAGCAAACTGACTGGGACGATCTTTTTGTGGGTTTGCCCCCCAAGTTTCATAATCGTGCCAGTAGATTGTACTCTGGTCATTGTCGTTTCTGAGTTCTGCCATATTATTGCTTTTCCATATAAATCAGTGTTTTGCTGCTTTACTACTTTGCCTGTTGTTATTATGTGTCTTCTTAATCGTCGCGCTGTGTATATAAATATGTGTATGTTTTTTCGCGAAAAAGTGTCTGTTTTTAACGCTGCTTAGCGGCATACGATGATGCAAATTGCTCGGCAAAGAATATGCACTAAGCATACTAACACATTGAGCTGATTTAAGAATAAAGGTAACTGCCGAGCTTGCCTGTTTAACTCGCGAAATGGTTGCTTAGGACCATGAAGGCAATGG
Source organism: Pseudoalteromonas ruthenica (assembly GCF_008808095.1). Classification (NCBI taxonomy): domain Bacteria; kingdom Pseudomonadati; phylum Pseudomonadota; class Gammaproteobacteria; order Alteromonadales; family Pseudoalteromonadaceae; genus Pseudoalteromonas; species Pseudoalteromonas ruthenica. Next base: position 943,467 of record NZ_CP023396.1, read on the forward strand.
CATTGGTCGCACCTAAAGGCACTACCTACAAAAGCTTAAATTTAGGCTTTCAACCTATTCGCCAAAGGCTAGTCACGCTTTTTGCGTTGCCCGGTAATCATGGGCGGTATTAGCGGGATGCGCCCCCACCAGCTAACCACGATAACCGCAATAATATGGATAATGGCGATGGCATACAGAGTATTAGCCGCCAAGGCATGGATGTCTTGCAGTAGTGAGTTACCGAATAGGGCATCGATTTCCTCAAGCATAAATCCAGTAACGGCAAGTGCAATAAATAGCAGCCAAGTTGCAAACACCATAAGCCAGCCAATAGGGTTATGGCCGGATTCGGTAGGGATATGGCGCTCTTTGAGGTGAGTGATGTGCGCGCTTATCGCAGCGCGGTTGATAGCGGCTGCGCGGATACGGGCGTAGCCCGAGGGAAAGAGGCCCCAAATTAGCCGCAGTAGCACTAAAACACCAGCGCTGTAACCCAACCACTGATGCCATGTGCCACCGGCCTCAATAATGAAGTAATTAGTAATAAAGATGCCGACAAGGGACCAATGGACGATACGTACCACCGGGTCCCATATTTTGATTGTGCTGCTCACTAATGCGCTTCTTGTTTAACTACCGAGCCGTCTACTGGGTTAAAGTAAATTTCAACCTTGTTGTTATCTTTATCGGTGCCATAAATCTCATAGCAGCTGCCATCGGTCACTTTAAACTCATTGATGCTATAGCCCTTGGCTTGCAGTGTTGTTTTAAAGTCGCTTTGATCCAGCCATTGGCTTTGTGGCGCATCAGTACAAACGGTGACATCATTAGCAACACCGCAGCCAGATAGTATTAACATCGCTGCTGCAAGCGATAGAGTTCGTTTAATATACATAACCCATTTCTCCTTCTTTGCTGTTGTATCACTAAAACAAACCTGGGGCAGATGATCAATGCGCTTGATCAATAAATGTGCAAAGTATCTGATGCCGCCTACAAACCAAAAACACTATCAGCGTTGCTAAGCTTAGTTGGTGGGCTGCGAAAGCTGGTAGCCTTGCTCACGAAATAAGCTCAACGCTGCTTTAACAACCTGGGGATCATATAATTTACCGGCGTTAGTTTCTATTTCCGCAAGGGCAGCGTCCAGTCCCAGCGCATGACGGTAGGGCCGAGATGTGGCCATTGATTCAATCACATCGGCAACGGCAATAATGCGCGCTTCAAGCAAAATATCCTCGCCTTTCAAGCCTTGCGGGTAGCCGCTGCCATCCATGCGCTCATGGTGCTGATAAGCTACTTGGGCGATAGGCCAAGGAAAAGGAATACTCTTTAAAATTTGATAGCCATGCTCAGCATGCGTTTTAATAATGGCAAACTCGCTGTGGCTTAAGCGTGTGGGTTTGGTCAAATATTCAGAGGGGATGCTGATTTTGCCAATATCATGCACTAAGCCTGCAATGCGTAAACCGTATTGAGTGTCGGCGTTGAGCTGCATTTGCTTAGCAATTTGCACCGCTAAATCACCCACTCTGGACTCGTGGCCAGCCGTGTAGGGGTCGCGCAGTTCAACCATGCTCGAGATAGCTTCAACCGTGCCAAGTACGGTATTTTCCAACCGGCTAGAATAGTGTCTTACCTGATTAAGTGCGCCTTCCTCGGCGCTAATATCGCACAAAATACCAATATAGCGCTGCGGGAGAGAGCCGCTCACCAAGTGCATTTCGTCGTGAATATGAATATAGTGGCCATCTTTGTGTTTGATGCGGTAATAGTGGTGTCCGCCACCGGCGCCGATAATACGATGACTTTCTTCTTGAGCACGGAGTTTATCGTCTGGGTGTAGACTTTTCGACCACCAACCCATCGCCATTGCTTGCTCAGCTTGGTATCCCAGCACTTTGCTGACATTGTCACTCACCCATACGGTTTGGCTGCGCTGAGCAGTCACCTCAATGGCGTAGGTGACAATAGGCATGTGTTTAAAGTAGTTAGGTAATTTATATAGGAGCAGCTGCTCATCGCTCTTGGCGGCAGAGACCAAGGTTTGAGCGTTATTGAGCTTCTTCAGTAAAAAGTGCAAGGCGATAGACATTAGCAGGACAAAACTCACTCCTTTGCCAATAGATAGCGCCAACGAGTCTTCGAAATCTCCCCATACTAATGCCAATAACCAATCGCTGGAAACTATCCAAAGAGTGCCAATAACAGCATAAAGGCCAACTATTTGATTTCGACTTAGCCCTCTCATGTACTGCTCTTAAAAATGTGCGATGAACCCATTTTTATACTCGTCGCATTTTACTGTTCGTTATATCTGCATAATAATACAATAATAAATCAAAGGGTGAGCATTCAACTTAAGGAGAATGTTATGCGCTATGTCAAATAATGCTGCGATAAGCTGCTTTATGATCCACCACACCATGCAAAACGTTCTTAAACGCTAGCTCTATTATTATTTACTTTGATGGTACCACCATGTTTCTGCGAAAAAGTCACCTCGCTGAGCTGAAAAGCTTGCAAGATGAAGTGCTCATTTACAAGCAAATATTCTCTAGTTTAAGTGAAGAGATGATCCATCTAACCTTGGATTTGCAGGGAGTGATTATCTCTGCCAACACACTTTTTGAAACTGAGACTCAGATTAGCAGCCACGCGTGGCAGGCCAAGGCGTTGCTCGACTTCGTGCCAAATTTGGCGCGCAACACAGAGCACTATAAGGCACTTAAAAATGCGCTAACTCAGCGCAAACACTGGGCTGGTGCTTTGGAAATGCAAAACAATGACCAGCACTTGTGGTTACGTGTGGTATTGCAGCCGATTGTGGATGCCAGCGGGCGCTGTACGCACTTTGACCTGTTCGCATCGAACCTAACCCGCACCATTAATACCTCAAGGCACAATGAAAATGTCATCAACGCTATTGAGCGCTCTATGGCTGTGATCCGCTTTAACCCTCAAGGAAATATAATCGACGCTAACGATTTATTTCTAAACACTGTGGGTTATCGCCTTGAAGAAGTCAAAGGCAAGCACCACAGCATGTTTTGTGAGCCGGCACTGGCAAATAGCCATGAGTATCGCGAGTTTTGGCAAAAGCTCAATCGTGGAGATTACATTGCCGACCGTTTTAAGCGTATCGACAAGCAGGGGCGAGAAATTTATCTCGAAGCCTCTTATAACCCCATTTTCGACAGCCATGGTCAGCTCTATGAGATAGTTAAGTTTGCCACCGACATCACTGCGCAAGTAGAGCGCGAAAGCCAGGTAAATCATGCTGCTCAAATCGCTTACGACACCTCAATTAACACTCAAAGTAGTGCCAGCAGTGGGGCCGCCATTATGGAAGAAACCGCAGCGGTTATGAGCCAATTAGCAGCAAAAATGGACAGTGCGTCTGAGAAGATCAATGCCCTTGAAGCGCAATCGGCGCAAATAAATAAAATTGTTCAAGCCATCAGCGGCATCGCCGAGCAAACCAACTTATTGGCACTTAACGCCGCCATTGAAGCTGCGCGGGCAGGTGAGCTTGGGCGCGGTTTTGCGGTCGTTGCCGATGAGGTTAGAGAGTTGGCCTCGCGAACCTCAAAGTCGACCGAGGAAATCATTGGAGTGGTCAATGATAACGCGCAACTGACCTTGGAAGCGGTGCAAACCATAGGTGAAAATAAAGACACAGCCACCGAGGTTGCTGAGAAAGTCAATGATGCCAGTGCGGTAATTGAGGAAATACGCGAAGCGTCTCAAAAAGTCGTGGATGCGGTATCACAATTTGCTAACCGGCTGTCTTAAGGCAGTCGCTCAAGCGTTTAGTGGCTCGGTATATGTACCTCTGGGAGCCCTTCAAACTGGGGCTTCGCCAACAAATAACCCTGCATTAGATTAATGCCGGCTGCTCGCAACCAATGATATTCGCCCTCTGTTTCAATGCCCTCGGCAAGCACCTGAATACCCAGCTCACGCATCAAATTCACACAGTTTTTTATGATGATCTGTCGGGTTTTATCCTGGTCGATATTGCGGATCATTAACATGTCTAATTTAACAATGTCGGTTTGAAAGTCAGCTAATAGGTTAAGTCCTGAATAACCGGCGCCAAAGTCGTCCGTGGCAGTCATAAAGCCCAATTTACGATAATACTCAACGATGCGTTTGATATGGTGCGCATCACCTACCTTCTCAGCCTCGGTAAACTCGAACATAATTCGCTCAATAGGAAACTGGTAACGCTCAGCGGCTTCCAGTGTTGTTTTGATACATCGTTCAGGTTCATAGATGGCATTCGGTAAAAAGTTAATGCTCAGCATCGAGGGTATTTGCAGCTTGGCAGCCAAGGCAATAGCTTTAATACGGCAGTGCTGATCAAACATATATTTATTTTCATCGGTGAGCTGGCTTATTACCGCACCGGCGGGTTCATTGTTAACGCCACGCACAAGCGCTTCATACCCAAATACCTCGCCTTTTTGGCAATCAACAATGGGTTGGAACGCCATGGTAAAGTCAAAAGGGAGAGGGGGCGTGTTAATGCAGCGGCGACACTGAGATGCCATCAATGAATTCTCTTATTATTAACTTCAAACACTAGTATTAACACTAGCTGGTATTTGTGGGCTGTACAAGCTAAGTCGATGATTTTTGGAAAGACCTGAGCATAATCTCCACAGTTGGCAGCAAATTTATGATATTTCACACAATTGTTATCTTTTAGTGGTACAAACCCACGTACTTGATAAAATAGCGGCGTTAACAAGCCAACGCCAAAAAGGAACTCTTGTGCGCTATCTCATCTTTTTACTTTTTTCATTCTCGCTTCATGCTCAACTTGTCATTGATGAAACCACACAAAACTATGCCGTCAGCGCCGACGCGCCCGATGGTCTTTTACACGCACTCGATAGTGCTTCGCCGGTAAAACGCGATAACAAGGTTGTGCATGGTTACACCTACTACGACATCCGCTGGCAGTTTTGGTTTGATAGTAAGTCACGCCAATGTGATATCAATAAGGTAACCACTACGTTAGAGCTGGAATACACGCTGCCACAACTAACAGATAGTACTGAGAGTGTGAAAAAAGCGTGGTCACAGTGGTTTTCGTATTTGGCCGAGCATGAGCATGAACATGGTCGTATGATAAAGGCGATGGCACAGCGCATAGACGAGCAACTAGAGGCCATTCCCGAGTTGGGCAGTTGCCGCGTGATTGAACAACAGGCAGCGCTTATCGGCAATGCTCTAAAACAAGAACTAGCACAGCAACTGCAAGCATACGACGAGCAAACCAATCATGGCCGCACTGAAAAGGCGTGGCTGGTGGATCACCTCCAAGCCACACCCAATTAGCCGTTAAGGGGTTAACAGGGTTGCGAGCTCCTCAACACTGTTAACTACATAATCAGGCGCTGGGGCTAAAGGGTAAAGCTGTTTGCCTGGGCGCGCAATAAAGGCGGTTTGCATACCCGCCGCCTTAGCTCCGGCCACATCCCAGCCATGGGCTGCAACCATCAGCGCCTGCTCGGGCGCAACGTTTAGCTCTTTCAGTGCCCATTGATAAGCGCGAAGATCCGGTTTGTATATTTGCAGGTCTTCAATGCTCAGGCGCTGCGAGAAATACGTTGTCAGTCCTGCATGTTCAAACTGGGTTTTCACGCCATAATTTGATGAATTGGTTAAGCTCACTAAGGTAAAGCCGTTATCTTTTAAGCGCTGTAACCCCGGTTTTACATCAGCATGCGCGGGCAAGCTTAATAAAGCAGGCACGATCGCTTGTTTTGCGTGCTGCTTTGAAAGTTCAATCCCCTGATTTTTTGCCACCATCTGCAATGCGGCAACGCCAATATCACCAAAATCCTGATAGTCGCCGCTGACCGTTGTCACCAGTGAATGGTGTAGCATGGTTGAAAACCACAGCGGTAACAATTGTTGCTGGCCATCCAGTGCCCCAGCAACTGAAGTGCGCATTGCTTCAAGATCAAGCAGGGTCTCGTTAACATCAAAAAAGATAACTTTAGGTCGTTGTTGGGCATAGCTTACGGGCATAGTTAAAACTCCAAAAATTAGAGTGAGAATGACGAAATACGTACGCATGGTGGTCTCCATAGTGTGTTTTCATCAGTTTATTGATTTAATTTTTTTACATATAGTGCTAAATAACGAAACTTAAATTCGAAATAATTAAATCATGTATAGCACCGCCGACTTGGAAACCTTTATTGCCATCATTAAGCATCAGGGCATTGTGAATGCCGCTAAACAGCTGCGGCTGTCGCCTGCCACGGTCAGCCATCGGCTGGCTAAAATAGAGCGCCACTTAGGCAGTGTGCTTATTTTTCGTGATGCGCGCTCGTTAAAGCTATCACCGCAAGGTGAGATTTTTTATCAGCGAATAGAGGGAATTTTAGAGGCGCTGTACGACGCAGAATTTGAAATAGGCGCGCGTAGCTCCACGGTGGCGGGCGTACTCAAAGTAACCATGCCGCCTTGGGTCTTTTCTCAGTTTGTTATGCCGAGACTGGGTGAGTTTGAACAGCAATACCCGCAATTAACCTTGGATTTCAATATTACCGATCACTTTGTCAATATCGTTGAAACGCGCCAGGATGTGGCTATTCGCGTCGGGCAATTGCCCGACTCAGGTTTGCTTGCGCGCAAACTGGTGGATAACCACCGTTTGCTTTGCGCCGCACCTAGCTATATTGCCCGCTATGGGATGCCACAGAGTGTTGCACAACTACAGCAGCACTATTTTGTGTGCTTACCTTGGCAACGGCAATTTAAGCTGCAGGTGGGCAAACAGGTGCGTACTTATAATGCCCGTACTCGTTTTACCATTTCGAATTCAGATAACATGACCTCGGCGGCACTGGCAGGCCATGGTATTGCCATAAAATCACAAATAGCCATTAAGCAGGCATTGGACGGCGGTGATTTAGTCGAAGTCTTGCCTCAAGCGCTTGTCAACCCACAAGCGCCGGTGTGGTTTTTGCGCGCGCAACATTCTTTAGCCACGCGCAGAGTTGAAGTGTTTTATGAGTTTATGAAGACGTGCTTCGCACATTTATAAACAGCGATAGCACAGCGAGCAGGGCACTGGTTAATAAAACAAACAGTCCCTCAACACACCAAGTAATCATTAACGCCACCACTAAGGCACAGCCTAAAGAGGCCATATTCAGTTGGATTTGCGGGCGGTAGGATTGCCACACCGACTGGCCAACATCAATCACCGGCGCAGTCAGCAAGTGCCAATAAGGGTTACTTTGATAATCCGATACTGCGTTCTCTAGTTGCTCTTGGCGCTCCAAGAGTAGGGCTAAATTGTCACCGCCTTTTGCATAAATGCGGTCGTCACTTTGTTGATAGTGGGCCAACAGTTTTTCTAAGGAGCCATCAAAGAATTGCTTGGCGTCGTCTTTAAACGGGGCAATGGCCTGAGTTACCTCGTCGTTGCTTGCACGCAGTGCATGGCCATAATCGTCAACAAAGCCCGGCACTTGCAAACCCAGCAACGCGGCAATAAAAAACACGCATAAACGCACATAATGACGACACCAACGAATAATATCTTTAAGCATACACATCCATCTACGGGCACATTGCCGCACTGACTCCAGTTATGGTGATTAAGTTATCACTTCACTCACACAATTGGTATGTCTTAGCGCCGCTAGCGCGCTGCACTGAGCAATCCGTTCGGGTATTGGCGCGGTACTGTTAAAGTTAATAGCTGTTGATGTTGGCGGTAACGATTATGGAGAATATCGACACGTTTAACGAAGTCGCGGGTTTGCTGAAAAGGAGGCACGCCACTGTAATGAGCAACGTTGCCAGGGCCAGCGTTATAGGCCGCTGCGGCCAGTTTCGTATTTCCTTTAAAGCGCTTTAATAGCTTAGCAAAATAGGCGCTGCCAGCAGCAATGTTGCTATCGGGGTCGAAGGGGTTATCGATGTTGTAGGCTTTGACTAGTAAAGGCATGAGTTGCATCAGCCCTTTGGCGCCCTTATGTGATTGCGCATTAGGGTTAAAGCCCGACTCGGCATGCACAATGGCTTGTAACAACGCCACATCTAAGTCATTTTTGAGCGCTTCTTCGTACAAGGTTTGACGAAACTTGTAGGGGTGCAAAGGGGTTGAATACCAGCTTTGATAACGCGATTGCTCGCAGCGTTGGCATTTTACTTCAACAACACGAAAGCCACTGACTTTTGGTTTTTGATCGGTGAATACCGCAATGCCCTCGCTGTTGTAATAGTGGTAGATCACCGGATCGTTGGCGCCAAAGGCGGATATGGAGCAGGCCATCCAAATACTGGAGGCGAAGATGATACGCGTTAACAACATAGTGCCAAACCCTGTGATAAACGTTCTTTAAGCCTAGCACAGGGTCAGCCTTTTGGCTGATAAAATAGCCATTACACGATCGCTTTAAGGCGCTAAGCGATCACCGCTGAAAATCATAAATACTGCCTAAATTCATAAGTTTAGTTAATTCATCTAAGGCGGCGTAAGATTCTTGGATCAGCAGCGGGTCGCGCAGATCGTCTTGACATAGCTGGTCACGATAATGACGCTTCACCCAATCACTTAGGGTGTGATGTAACTTATCAGAGAATAAACAAGCTGGGTTTGTGGCAGCCAATTCTTGCTCAGTTAACACCACTCGTAAGCGCAAACAAGCTGGGCCACCGCCATTTTGCATACTTTGTTTGATATCCACGTAATGAACTTCATCCAAGGTATCTGGCTGAGTGAGTAAATCATCTAAATACGCCTTAACCGCTGGGTTCTCAGCACACTCCTGCGGCGCAATCAGCGCTGTGGCATTGCTAGGCAGGGTAATAAGCTGGCTATTAAACAAATAACTGCTCACGGCATCGGCAACACTCACCGCCTCGGTGGGTACTTCAACAATACTAAGGCGATGGGCGTCGTCATACAGTGCACTGTAAGCAGAGCTTATTGTATCCAGAGCTTGGTGTTGCTTATAAAAGGCTTGCTCGTGGCAAAAAAGCAGCTGCTCATTACCAACGGCAATGACATCATTGTGAAACACGCCTTGGTCGATCACCTCTGGATTCTGCTGAATATACAGCTGTTGGCTATCATCAAGCTGATGCAAGCGGGCAATGGCAGCGCTGGCCTCAAGGGTATGGCGGGCAGGGAATTTTTGTGGTTTCACGCCGCCTTCATTAAAGGCCTCACGCCCATACACAAATAAATGCAAGCCTTTATCGCCGTGCTTTGGGCATAAGCGGGTATGATTTGCAGCGCCTTCATCGGCAAAATGGTCGTGCCCAGGTAAGGGGGCGTGATGGGCAAAATAGTTTGAATTAGCGAACGTTGCTTGTAATATCCGGCCTGTGGTTGGCGCTTCAATGGAGCGATGCAGCTTATTGCTTAAATTGGCCGCCGTAAAATGAACGCGGTTATCGGCACTGTCGCTTGAGGGGGATACGGTGGCAGCATTCGCACTCCACATTGCTGATGAAGAAAAGCACGCACTTAATAAAGTCGGGTTATATTTGTACGCTTTTTCGAGTATTTGAGCATCCGAGCCAGTAAACCCCAGCTGCTTTAACAATGCCATATGAGGGCGTGCGTGAGGGGCCAGTACACCTTGGTGTAAACCCAGCTGGCGCATCGTGCGCATTTTCTCAAGCCCCTGCAAGGCCGCTTGTTTAGGGTTGGATGGCTGCGCTGCAAAACGCTTAGAGGCAACATTACCAAAAGACAATCCGGCGTAGTTATGGGTGGGGCCCACTAAGCCGTCAAAGTTTACTTCATAGCTGTGCATAGTACTCCTTAAAAATGCCTGTAACAGTAAAGGGCAGCTTTAAACCTAGCGGTGATGTTGTGCAAGTGCAATGTCAACGTCATTGAGTTGTTTTAATAGCTGCTGGCGCCGTTTGAGCAAAGTGCCTCGCGATGAGCTTTGGTCGTGCATTCGCAGCGCCTTATATATTGCCCGTTTAGAGAGTTTAGTATGAGCCGCCGCTTGCGAGACGCTAATTTGCTTATTCAACAAACGGGGCATCACAGACGCGAGGCTATTCATCGTCTTTACCCTGCGCATAGTCATGAATTTGCCAAATACTAATATCGAAATGCCAAAGTAGGTAAAGGGTTTCACGTAGCTGTTGCATAACGGCGCTCCTAAGATGGGTGACGCTGTAGTTAATGAATAATCTGTGCCACTAATGCAAAGAGTAATAAATACATAGACCTATAGCTTGATGGAAGTATTTAAAAGGGGTGTTAAGCACTGTTTTGGGTCATTTTTAACTGAGGTTGCACCATGCTTTTGCACAGTGTGTGCAAGTATTAAGCACCCATCGTTTAGTCATGTAAGTGTTTCATTAAAGCCTGAAAGCTTTGCAGGCAAGCTGTCATTAAAAACATATCTAAAAACTATAAAGGTTATTAATTTCAGTAGGTTATTAATTTGGCACGATGGCTGCTCATATTTAAATGTGTTTAATTTAAAGGAGATTAATATGAGTACACCTTTAGCAGGTAAGAAAGTAGCCATCCTAGCCACTGATGGGTTCGAACAAAGCGAACTGGTATCTCCTCGTAAAGCGTTACTCGATGCCGGTGCCGAGGTAGACATTATCTCTATTAAGCCAGGCGCTATTCGAGGTTGGGAGGACGACCACTGGGGCGAAGAAATAAAAGTAGATAAGCTAGCGCAAGAAGTCAGCGCGGTTGAATACAACGCCTTGGTGCTGCCCGGCGGTTTATTTAACCCCGATGCACTGCGCCAAGACACCGAAGCAAAACGCTTTGTGGATGGTTTCTTCCAAGAAGATTACATCAAACCCGTTGCAGCTATATGCCATGGCCCATGGATGCTAGCGGAAATTGATAAACTAAAAGGGCGCAAAGTCACCTCGTATCCAAGCATACGCACCGACTTAGAAAACGCCGGAGCCAATTGGGTAGACGAGCAAGTTGTGGTGGATAATGGCCTGGTTACCAGCCGTAAGCCCGGCGATTTGCAAGCCTTTAACAAAAAACTAGTTGAAGAGGTATGGGAAGGTCGCCACAGCGAATAATTATCCCCATTTACTTCTCAATATAAAAGCCAGCAGCCTCACTGCTGGCTTTTTTGTGGGCGCAACAAATGAAACGGCATTTTTATTAAACCCCACGAGTAAATGCAGCGAGGCTTTTTATATTAATGCAGCAGCCGCCGGTGCTTAAGCGCTACTTTTTGGTATTAATACTTCTTCTTAATAGGTTTATGGGCTTTCTCTTGCGCCATCGCGTTGAACACGCTCATAGGTAAAGCACCCGAAGACCTATCCAACGGGGCGTGTTATGGAATGTAATACCAGCCAAAAAAAGTAAATAATAACTCCAACTATCTGAAATTAATGCAGTTATATATATTCATAACGAGCCAAACTCGGCTCGATTAACTCATTGCGCGTTTTCCACCTCACGACTGAGTATCGACGTGACGAAACTCAGCTGCTAACTTAATTAACAATAAATAAACATTGGCGTGGTAAAAACACAAAGAGCTATTTGGTTTAAGCCGAAATTGTACTTTGGGATCAGGAGCAGAATGAGTCTGTTAAGACTAGTGATAAACCTTTTAACTCATGGAAGAGAGTGCGTAATTATATCGATGGCACGCAAAAATTAACTGAAGAGTGTGAGTCAACTCTCAAAGAGATTGTAACTTTTGTATTTTGCAAATAAGAACATAACAAAGCCAGCCAGCAGGACGCAGCAATGTTGCGCCTCTGCTGGTGGGTGCTATTCAATCAAAGTACTTGTCCGCAATAACTTCGACAGTGACTTCGACAGTGTTTTAGGTGTCTAGGAATTTAAGGGATTTTTATGAAGAAAATAACGCTTTTTATCGTTTCTATTACTGCAATAATTGGAGTTGCCGTTTTTGTTATTGGAGACATACAGAAAAAGACTATAAAGGATTCAATTGCTTCGACTTTAAATGTCGATTCAAGTAAGATAATTCTGAACCTCCCCCCCAAAAACGCCCGATTTCCAGGAACAATACTATCACCAAATGTCCACTTCCCCGTTAATGACACAGTTCTAAATTAGAATCTTCCAGTTTTGCTCGGTAAGCAGCCGGTGGCAGGTTTCCGAGACTTTCATGGGTTCTTTCTTCGTTATAATCCAATCGCCAGAACCAAGCCATATCTCGCACTTGGCTGAGATTCTCAAACAAGTAGGCATCAAGAAACTCTCTGCGGAATGAACCGTTAAAGCGTTCAACAAAGCCATTTTGCTGCGGCTTGCCAGGCTGGATATACATCAGCTCAATGTGATTGGCCTCGCACCAATCAGTCAGGGTGGCCGATATTAACTCTGGGCCATTATCTACGCGCAGCTGATTCGGTAATCCGCGCTCAGCCTTAAGCTGCTCTAACACGCGTACGACACGGCTAGCGGGCAACGAGGTATCCACTTCAATTGCAAGGCACTCTCGCGTTCCTTCGTCCACCACATTTAACGTTCTGAATCGTTTACCGCAATACAATGTGTCATGCATAAAATCGAGCGCCCATTGGTGATTGGCTTGCTCCTGCACTTCTAAGGGCTGAACAATTCGCTTGGGTAGCACACGTTTCGTTCTTCGTTTTAGGTTCAGCCCCATCTGGCAATACACGCGATAAACGCGCTTATGGTTGAAGGGAAAGCCTTTGAAGCGCATTCGGCCAAAACACTTCCAGAAGCCTGCTCGTGGCGACTTCTCAAGCTCGGCATTGATAGCATCAATGACAGCAGCATCTGCTTTACGCCAGTCTCGTTCAGGGCGATAAAAGGTCGAACGGCCAATGCCAACAAACAGACAAGCCCTTACGATACTTAGCCCCGCACCAACCATTACGCTGACGCATTCTCGTTTATCCGCTGTCACCAACCCTTTTTTGCGAAAAGCTCCTTAATCGCATGATTTTCCAAACTAACATCTGCAAACATCTTTTTAAGCTTGGCATTTTCCTCTTCAAGCTCCTTCAACCGTTTGACGTCAGAGGCTTCCATCCCACCGTATTTGGACTTCCAGTTGTAATAGGTTGCACTACTGATACCGTGCTGACGGCACACTTCCTCAACCTTCCTACCCGCATCGACTTCTTTTAATACTGCGATGATCTGAGATTCTGTATAGCGTGATTTTTTCATAGTCGTCTCCTGCATTAATCATTACAGAAAACTCTAATTATGTCTGTCTCAGTTTATGGGAAGTGGACACAAACAAGTCATCACTTATGGTTTATACCGCTGGTAATTTAGATGATGAATCAGTTTTGAAGGGCGAAAAATTCTCTGTAGAGGCGATTGTTAATGATATGTCCAGTGTACAGGGGGCGGGTCAAAGCTCTTTACTAAATAGCGCTTTTTCTAATGATGAGCAACTAGAAGTAACTCTCAAAATTAAAGATGCATATGTAGCAGAACTACCAGTTGGTGCTTTAAAAGAAAGAATAAATGAAAACGAATTAGTTCAAACTGCAATGAAAAAAAACATTGACCCAATCATTGTTAGTCGTGCCTACATAGGGAAAATAGAGTATGTAGTTCGCGCACTTAGTGAAGCGGGAATAAAGGCACTCGCCGAAATTTCTAAAACGGGGTATGAAGTCGAGAAAACCAGACTAGGCTCTTTTAACTTCTCAGACAATATAGAAGGCAGAAGAGAGATATCATTTTCTATCAATGCACCGATAATATTTGCTTACGAAGTGATGGGGGCAAGCCGAGTAGCCACTGATTTATCTGATCAGGGAGAATTAGTGTTAAATGAGTTGAGTGCTAGAAGAGTGAAAGAGATCAGAGACGAAAACTCATTGCGAGCTCAAAAGAATCATAAATCATTTGGAGCAATTACCATTGCTAATGCTCATTACGAGAACTTTAGCTCATTAAACGTACCGCAAGCTACACAAGCATCTATTTTGATGGAGCGCTTATTTGAAAGCTATAATCCAGTTTTTACTAAACAGCTTAATAGTACTAAAGAAATGCCGCTAAGTGATGAGAGGCTTTTAGATTGGACGATTGATCTAACATTAGAGCTTTTGCAGAATCCTGTCGATCACTTAGTAGTGTATTACACAGGACATGGCCTATCTTTACCCAATGGAGAAATTGTACTTCTTCAAGGTAACGTCAATAAAGACTACGCGGAACGTGCTGCGAAAAACTATAAACCTTCTCTTAGCGAATCTGGGGATGGGCTTATTCTTGTAGAACAACTTTATAATGCACTTGCTATGACAAACGTGCCCTTCACACTAATTATTGATGCATGCTACCCAAATGACGAAATGGCTACTGCTCTCACTAGAGTAAGTATGCTTTTAGGAGATAAGGAAGGTGATGAACTTTACTACATTGGTAATAATGCTCTAATTACAGATGAGCTTTCAGATATTGGGAAAGTTATGCGACAAATTGGAAGCCGATTTGAGTATCGCCAACAAGACAACGCTGTAATTTTTTCTTCAAAGCCTGGTGCTAAATCAGGGTTTAAACCTAATCCTGTTGATCCTTACGGCTTAGAGTTGCCTCCATTAGCAGCACGAATATTAAAATTCAACGACTATATTGATCATGATGGTAAAAAAATAAAGCTAGCTGATATTATCAGAATGAATATCGACTCAGTAAATGGTATTGGCGAAATTAGCCTAAGTGGCTCAATTACATGGAGAAATTTAGAAGTAATGACCAATTCTTTGGGGGAGTGAGAGCTATTATGTGCCACATATTCAAGCTTCTGAGCCTAGGAGGTGCGTAAGAATCACATGCACTCCGATAGCAAAAAGTGGCGCGGCTTTCGCTGCACTTCAACCCAAGCGCTTTTTCTGCCTTTGATGTAAGGCCTTCCCTCCAGGACTCATAGATAAAAGGATTGTTATTTTGCCCCCACAGAATGATCAAGAGTTAAAACTCGTTCATATTCCTGCATTAGTTGCAGTGCTATTAAACGCAGAAACGAAAAAAGGCGCTCCCTTAACTGAGCAAGAAGTGTTAGGTATAAGAGACTCTTCACAATGTATGGCTATGCCCCTTGATGTTGCTGAGGAGCTGGTAGAAGAAAGAGGCTATGCCGATATCGACCCTGAGAATGCATGGGATGAGTGGCAAAGTGTTAGATTGGAACTGCTTTAAGGCACTTAAAGGTTAGATATTGTTGCCCAAAAAATGCAAAAAAAGAACGCAAACCAGAAACCTAGATTTAGTTGTAGTGGGGCGATGTAAGTTGATATCTAAAGGTTGATTTGGACCACTCAGAACGCATGGAAAAATTAAAAATACTAAGTCTAGGATTACTAGCCGCTTTTGTTTTGAGCTCATGCTCAACTATCCACTGGGCCAGTGTAAAAAATGCGACAGCTGAAGAGCTTATGGTCAAAGTAACCTTTAAAACCCAGTACGGCACGCAGGTGATGAACATGCCCTTGCAAGCGGGTGAGGTGAATATTTGGCAATATGAGCAGTCATCTCGTGAGTCAAAAACGATGGATAAAAACCTGCATTCAATTGAAATAAGTGGCGCAGGCAGTTGCTACTTAGTTTTTAACAAAGAGCAGATAAAAGAGAAGGTTAAACATACAAAGCGGCAAATCGTCATTTCAGCTGACGACTTTCACACCGCTTGCGAGAAAGTTAGGTGATTGAAAACCATGCAAATTATATGATTAACCCAGCCAGTAGCTAGAAGCCCGCTTTAAAGCGATACCTTAAGCCAATTTCTATCTACTCACCCTTTCTAAACTTTAAAACCCTTAACCCTTTACCCTGAAGAACAAGCTTTATCGCCTCGCTTTTGGCTATATCTACTGTGCCTTAAACCCTCAGGCAGATTAGGTCGAGTCTGTTACCTCATTGCTTTAGGACGTACAGTGACGATTGGTAAGTTATTAAAATTTAAGCGGGTGTTTGTAGTGAACGCCATTCGCCTCAGCTGGCAAAATCCGGTATCTTTGCAGTTATAAAGAGTGGTCATAACCGCGCTCGGCAACATAAAACATGGGGGTAACATACCGCCAGTGGTGTCAGAGGGGCGTTATGCCCAACAAGGACGTCCACTTTTAGTGGATGACAGCGATTCAAGGAATGTACGTTGATGGACTCATTAAAATTAAAAGACTTTCTTCACCCTCGGCCAGCGCCAAGAGGGATTGATGTTTTGTGCAAATTACAACACTTCTCAATTATTACTTATGCTGTAGACCCTTCACGGTTTGAGGGGCTTTTCCCGGAGCGATTTGAATTGGATACCCTAGAAATTAATGGTGAAGAAAAGGCGTTAATTTCTGTTGTTCCTTTCATCGATGTTGATTTTACCTCGGCTGTTTTTCCATTCCCTAAATTTACCATGGGCCAAACAAACTACCGCATCTACATTATCGATAAAAAGACCAACGAAAGGTGTGTTTGGTTCCTAGGTACCACGTTGGATTCTTGGACTTTAGCTGTCCCTAGGTTTGTTTGGAACTTGCCTTGGTATAGTGGCAAAGTGAAGTTTGATTGTGAGTTCGATTCATCAACCAGGCTATATTCAAAATATAAAATGGTTACTCAAGCCGATTGGGCGCCAGCACATGTTGAACTAACCCAAAGCCCAGACTCTAAACTGGAGTTACCGGGCTTTCCTGATGTAGAAACGGGGTTGGTGTATTTAACTCATCCGCTCGCGGGCTTTTATTATCGCCGTGACGGTCAACTGGGGACGTATCGAGTCTGGCACAAAGCGCTAGAAGTGAAGCCGGCAAACCTTGAGTCGGCCAACTTTGGTTTGTTATCGCGCTTGGGCTTAGTGATGCCAGAGGAGCAACAAGTCGCGCACAGCGTTCTTGTTGAACCTATTAATGAATTTACTATTTATTTACCCCCTAAAGTGATTCGATAAAAATACAGTATGGCGTGGAAACGTCATTGGCGGCCCTTGGCACTAGGGTGGGCGCACTTTTTTGCCACGGCTTATAGCGTGGTGTAACGCAGAGTCAGTTGCTTTTTGTTAAATGGTGGGCCCAGAGCGAACAGTTAAAAGAGGAATTCAGATGTATAAGGGAAGTTGTTTGTGTGGTTCAATCTATTTTCAATTGCAGGGCACTCTCACTGATATCATTCATTGTCATTGCTCTTTATGTCGCAAGGCCAGCGGCAGTGCTTATGCAACCAATGGCTTCATTAATGCGGAAGATTTAAAAATAACAGACAAAGCAGGTACTTAGATTTATTACCAAAGTGCTGAGGGTAAACGTAAATACTTTTGCAGCCAGTGCGGGGCGCCCATTTACAGTGCTAATGCGCAGTCGCCAAACAGGTATCGGCTGCGCCTTGGAACGTTAGGCAGTGATATTACAGAGCGACCCATTTCTCATAATTTTGTGACCTCAAAAGCAAACTGGGATGAGTTAGACGCAGCGCTCCCTCGTTATGAAAAGCACGAGCCTGGGCGGCAGTGAAATTGGCGCTGCGCTAGGCTGCAATCTGGCACCGACGGCGTTGGGTGCTTTGTAGGAAATAGCGCTGCCTTATATTAATTTCTTCAGTCAAACTCCCTCTAAAACAGTGTT
Organism: Pseudoalteromonas ruthenica; assembly: GCF_008808095.1. Taxonomy (NCBI): domain Bacteria; kingdom Pseudomonadati; phylum Pseudomonadota; class Gammaproteobacteria; order Alteromonadales; family Pseudoalteromonadaceae; genus Pseudoalteromonas; species Pseudoalteromonas ruthenica. Next base: position 961,023 of record NZ_CP023396.1, read on the forward strand.
AGATTTGCAACAGTCTGTTGCCCTGTGAGCTGCTCGCAAGCACGCGTGAAAATATCTCATTATGCGTTTTGTTGGTTTGTTTCTATTATCCCTTGTATCTATTTGAGGTTCGCAGTAGCTGCCTTGGCACTTATCCTGCTAACAGCCTATATGTGGTGGGTGACACCCTCACTTTTCGGCGTGATTGCACCGAGAAAGCGCATTTTATGCACTGTAATAATGCGTCCATATTTCTTTGCTAACCTCGCCATCAGACTTTGCAAAACACACCGATTTGCTGAGCAGTATCCATAGCACATTGATGTGGCGAACAAATATACACTTGTTTGGAGCCCAGCTATGTTAAAGAAGCGTTTTTTCAAAACAAAAAACGAAGCAGAAGTGACCTTTGAGTATGAGCACCCACACGCAGCCCGTGTTGCGCTCGTGGCGGAATTTAATCAATGGCAACCTTTGCCCATGACCTGCTCTAAAAAAGGCAGCACATTTCGCGTTAAAACGCGCCTTCCCAAAAACAGCGAATTTCATTTTCGTTACTTAATCGATGACCAAGAGTGGGATAACGACCACCAAGCCGATGCCTATGTTGCCAATGCCTATGGCACTGACAACAGTGTGGTATCAACCCACGTTCAGCCTTAACAATGCAGACGCTGGCACAAAGCCTCTATCTGATGGGGGTTGGCGACAGCTACGTGGATTGCCAAGGGCAACAGCAACAATTTGATCAAGCGTTGCGGGTAAAAGTGCTTGAGGCCATGGGGGTCGATGTTGATAACCTCGACGCCTTAGCCGCGCTTAACTATCAGCTTGACGCGGCCCCTTGGCAGCAACTTTGCGATGACATTATGGTTATCTCGGAGCCTTCGCCACGTTTAGTTATCCGCCTGAGCGAGGCGCAGTTTCAGCGGCAGCAGAGTGCAAGCTTGCACCTAGAGGTGAACGCACAACACGCTAACTGGTGCATTAGCCAAGGGCAAGTGACCGGTGACTACGTAATTGATGGCTGTCGCTACCTCGCACTTAGCTATGAACTGGGTCAAGGTTGGTTGGCGCCTGGGTTTTACGCCGCTCGGGTCCGCGTCGCAGAGCATAGCGCTGAGCTAGAGCTGTGGTGGGCGCCACAACACGTTTATCAAGGCGCTTATGGCCAGCAAGCAGCTGTTAAAAGTGTGGGGTTATCGTGCGGCTTGTACACCTTGGTGAGCGAACACGGGGTGGGCATGGGTGATTTTGCGGATCTCAAAGCGCTGCTGCGCGAAGCCGCTGCGTTATCCATAGATTATGTGCTACTTAATCCCTTGCACTTACTCGATTGTAATGATGCCAGTAGGCATAGCCCGTACAGCCCTAGCAGCCGCATGCTTATCCACCCGCTGTACATTGCCGTTCAGGATTCACCGGAATGTGATGCGGCGATTTTGGCGCAGCTTAATGAGGCCAAAAGGCACTATAGCAGTATCGAAAGTGCGCCTTGGCTCGATTACGAGCAAGTCTATGCGCTTAAGCTGCCATTATTACACGCGTTATTTGAGCGTTTTTGCACCACAGCAAGTGCTGAGCGCAAGGCCGAATTTGCACAGTTTAAAGAGCAGCACCGTGTGGCTCTTGATACCTTGGATGAACCAGATGATGAGCAGGCTTGTTATTGGCAATGGCAAGCCTGGCTGCAGCGCCAAGAATGCCAAAATATAGCGCAAGAGGCGGGTATGAAGTTGGGCCTTATCAATGATTTGGCCGTTGGCGTGAGTGATAGGGGTGGCGAGTTTAATCGTTACCGAGCGCTGTTTACTCCCCATGCCTGTATTGGTGCGCCGCCGGATGATTTTGCGCCACAGGGGCAAAACTGGGGCATGCCAGCATTGTTGCCGCAAGCGATGAAGCACCACCGGTTTGTCTATGCCAAAGCGTTATTTAGCGCCAATATGCAAGGGGCAGGGGCGCTGCGCATTGATCATGTGATGGCGTTGATGCGCATTTGGTGGTGTGTCGATGAGCAGGGCTGTTATGTCTATTACCCCTTTGATGAGCTGTTAGCGCTAATAAAAATACTCAGTCATCAACATCAGTGTGTGGTGATTGGTGAAGACTTAGGCGTGGTGCCAGAGCAAGTACGACAGGCCTTGGCACAAGCGCAGATATTCTCCAACACCGTGTATTACTTTTGTTACCAGCACTCAGCCTTTAGCGCGCCGCAACACCTTGATGAGCAGACCTTATTGATGATCAGCAACCACGATTTACCGCCTTTTGCCCAGTGGTGGCAGGGCGATGATCTTAATCAAGCGCTGCAACTGGCGCTTATCAGTGCGGAGCAAAAACAGTCGTTATATGAGCAACGTCAAAACCATAAAAGCGCGCTGATTGAGCGACTCACTCAACAAGGGCAGTCGGTTTCGTTACACAGCACCAGTGCCGATGTGTATCGCGCCTTGTGCCGGGCACTTGCCCAAGGAAGTAGTAAGTTGCTGACCCTGCAACTTGATGATTTAGACGGCCAACATGCGCCGGTCAATATCCCCGGTACGCACCGTGAATACCCGAACTGGCGACGACAGTTGAGCCAATCTGCTGTCGCTATTTTACAGCAGCAACAGCAGTTTATCTGTGAACTGACTAGGAGTCGTCATGGAACATGTGATGATAGATAATACGCCACTTCCTGATTTAGCCGATGCTGTTTGCGCCCTTGAAGGGGCGCAAGTGGGTGAGCCGCGACAGCTATTGGGCCATCAATGCATTGACGGCAGCTGGTATGTGATTCTCTACAAGCCCGGTGCTTTGGCGGTGGAGGTGCAGTTTGCCACTCACACTTGTATTGCCCAGCGCTATTCAGACTCCGAGGTGTTTATCGCGCCAGCGCAGGCGGAATTTGTTCCGTATCAGCTCCATGTTACTTACCCAGAGGCGGTGGTAGTTCAGGCCGACCCATTTTGCTTACCCTTAGGGCTCAGTGCCGCCGATTTATATTATTTCCGCCAAGGCACAGAGCAACAGGCGCAGCGTCACCTTGGTGCTCATATGATGACGTTGCAAGGCCACTGTGGCGTGCGTTTTAGCGTGTGGGCTCCTAATGCCCTCGCGGTGAGCGTGACTGGGGATTTTAACCACTGGGATAGTCGCCAGCACCCCATGGCGCGGGTTGAAGACAGCGGTGTTTGGGCCATTTTTATACCCGATGTAGCGCCGGGCCAATGCTACAAATACCATATTCGCACGTTATCGGGTGAGGCCTTACTAAAAGCCGACCCCTATGCATTTGCTACAGAGCTGCCGCCAAATACCGCCTCGCGCGTCAGTGCTGTTACGTTGCCTAAAGCGCTGGATGAGCAAAGCTATGAGCAACGCGAGCGCCGCAATGCCATCGATGCGGCCATTAGTATTTATGAGCTGCATATTGGCTCTTGGCGGCGCACCGCCGATAACCAATTTTTAAATTACCGTGAGTTAGCCGCGCAATTAATTCCGTACGTTGAAGAAATGGGGTTTACCCATATTCAATTAATGCCCGTTAGCGAGTTCCCTTTTGATGGCTCGTGGGGATATCAGAGCACCGGCCTTTTCGCGCCCACCTCGCGCTTCGGCAGTGGCGATGATTTTGCCTATTTCTGCGCGCAATGCCGCGCTCACAATATTGGTGTGCTAATAGATTGGGTGCCGGGACATTTCCCAGCAGATGCTCACGGTTTGGGGCGTTTTGATGGCACGCATTTGTATGAGCATGCCGATCATCGCCAAGGGTATCATCCAGATTGGCATACCTATATTTACAATTATGAGCGCCAAGAGGTACGTAGCTTTCTCACCTCTAGCGCCAGCTTTTGGTTAGAGCAATACGGGGTAGATGGGTTGCGCGTGGATGCCGTGGCCTCCATGTTATACCTTGATTACAGCCGTGAGCATGGGCAGTGGTTGGCCAACCACTTGGGCGGGCGAGAAAACCTCGGTGCTATTGCTTGCCTTCAGCAAATCAACAGTGTGTGCTATGGGCGAAATCGCGGCATTATGATGGTCGCAGAGGAATCGACCGCGTGGCCTGGAGTCACACAAACCACCGACAGTGGCGGCTTAGGGTTCGGTTTTAAGTGGAATATGGGCTGGATGAATGACTCATTACGCTACATGCAGTTAGACCCGATTTACCGCCAATACCATCACCACGACATGACCTTTTCCATGGTCTATGCCTATAGCGAAAATTACATTTTGCCTTTAAGCCATGATGAAGTCGTTCATGGTAAAGGGTCGTTGCTGAGCAAAATGCCAGGGGATAGTTGGCAGCAACACGCGAACCTGCGCGCCTATTTAGGTTTTATGTGGGCTCACCCTGGCAAAAAGCTGCTATTTATGGGCGGCGAATTCGCTCAGCAGCGCGAGTGGGATCATAACCAAGCGTTGGATTGGCACCTGCTTGATGACCCAGCGCACCAAGGCATGCAGCGTTGGGTTAAATGCCTGAATCAGCTTTATCGTTCTTACCCGGCTCTGCATGAAAATGACTGTGATGAGCGTGGGTTTCGGTGGTTAGATGGGAATAATAGCCAGCAAAGCATTTACAGCTTTGTACGTATTGCCAGTAGCCTCCCGCAAGTCGTGCTCGCGGTTGTGAATATGACGCCTCAAGTACATCATGATTTTCGCATTGGTGTGCCTCACGCTGGTAGTTACCGAGTTATCGCTAATAGCGATGAGAGCCAATACTTCGGCAGTGGCGTTAGGGTGTGCGCTGAGCGACCTGCAAATGAGCAACTATCCCCTTCGGAGCCACTCTATTCAGAGCCACTCCCATCGGAGCCTCTACCCTGGCATGGGCAAAGTCAGTCTATCAGCATCTGTGTGCCGCCATTGGCTTGTGTTTATCTGTTGTGGGAGGCACCTGATCATGAGTAAATTTATTACCAAGCCGGGCGTTGGTGCTCCCTTGGGGGCTTATATTGATGACCAAGGGGTTAATTTTTGCTTGTACTCGCGTCATGCCAGTGCCGTGTACTTGTGTCTGTATGATGCTTCTGGGCACAGTGAAATTGCACGCATAGCCCTACATAAAGGTGAACCCGGGTATTGGCATGTTTATGTCTCAGGGGCTGCAAAAGGGCAGCTATATGGCTATCGTGTGGATGGTCCTTTTGCTCCTGAACAAGGGCAGTTGTTTAATATTAACAAGTTGCTGCTCGACCCTTATGCACACTCGCTATTTGGTGATTTTCAACACAGTATTCGCCACCGCGCTATTGATGAGCAAGGTAAGCTATGTCCGTTTGATAATGCTCACTTAATGCCTAAAGCACAGGTAACTGCGCTGAGCCAGTATAAAGGTAAACGCCCGGAGATTGCCTGGCATGACACTGTTATTTACGAATGTCATGTTAAGGGATGGTCGCAGCGCCACCCCGATATTGAGAACGTCCAACGCGGGTGTTTTGCAGCCTTGGCAACGCCGCAATTCATTGAGCATATCAAGGCGCTAGGTGTGACCAGCATTGAGCTTATGCCCGTGCAGCAGTTCATTAGTGAAGCGTTTTTACAGCCACTCGGATTGAGTAATTATTGGGGCTATAACACCCTGATCTTTTTCACTCCGCATAGTGATTATTTGGTTAGCGGCGATGTGCACGAATTTCAAGCCATGGTCGCGGAGTTACATCAACACAATATCGAAGTGCTGATTGATGTGGTTTACAACCACAGCTGTGAAGGCGAAGCGCTTGGCCCTTGTTGCCACCTAAGGGGCATCGATAATCGCAGTTATTATCGCCTTGATGAGCAAGGTCATTACATTAACGACACTGGCTGCGGTAACACCTTAGATTTAACCCAACAGGGTGCGTTGCGCTTGGTCATGGACAGCTTACGGCATTGGTATCAGGTATATGGGGTCGATGGCTTTCGCTTTGACTTGGCCAGTATTTTAGGCCGAGAGCGCCATGGTTTTAGCCCTGAACATGTCTTTTTTCAATGCCTTGCACAAGACCCGGTATTACAACACGCGAAACTGATTGCCGAGCCTTGGGATATTGGCCCCGGAGGTTACCAGCTTGGCGCTTTTCCTGCTCCATGGCGACAGTGGAATGACCAATATCGCGATGTTGTCAGGCGGTTTTGGCGCGGCGATAGCGATTTACTGGGCGTGTTAGCCAAGCGCTTGCATGGCTCTGCCGACATTTTTAGCGCCACCGGCATGGTGCCAAGCTACAGCATTAATTTTATCACCAGTCATGATGGCTATACCTTGGCCGACCTGGTCAGCTACGAACAAAAGCATAATCACGCCAACGGAGAGCACAATCAAGACGGCCATAATGCCAACTACAGCTGTAATTATGGTGTGGAAGGGCACAGCGACGATGCCCACATTAAGTTACTGCGTTTGCGAGCACAAAAAAACTTACTGCTCACCTTATTACTTTCCAAAGGCGTACCCATGCTCAGCGCCGGCTCGGAAATGGGGCACTCGCAAGGGGGCAACAATAATGCATATTGCCAAGATAACGCCATTAATTGGCTTAGTTGGCACGATGTCTCTCGCCACCATCCGTTAGCACTGTTTATCAGCGATGTGCAAAGGCTGCGTCGTGAATTCGCCATTTTTACGCACCCGGAGTACATCCATGACAACGACCCGCGCTTTGTGATTGCTTGGTATCGCCCTGACGGGCGGCCGATGAGCAATGACGATTGGCATGACCCCTCGCTGCATACCTTGGTGTATTACAGTATCGATACCCAGGCCCATCACTATTTATGTGTGGTACTGCATCGCGGCGGGCGCGAGCAAGCGTTGCGCTTAGTGAGCCCAGATAATACGCCACTGCAATGGCACCTGCGTTTGAGTACGGATGAACACAGTGTGCCTGCAACGCAGGGCATTGCTGTGGTTCAAGAAATAACCTTAACTCCCTGTAGTGGTTGGGTGTTTAGTAACGTTGAAAACAAACACAATACAAGGCAAACACTATGACTACGTCTGGCACTGTATGCCACCCTGTGGATTGGCAGGATGCGCCGCTACTTGATAGCGAAACGTTGGCCGATGATTTGGCTCGTCATTTTCACTATACCCTCGGGCGCGACAAAGTGGGCGAATCGCAGCATTATTTGTATCAAGCACTGGCGCTGACAATACGTGATAGGTTGGTGGCGCGCATGCGACAAACCCGTAATGTCACCACCTCAGTGCCAACACGAAGAGTTGCCTACCTGTCGTTAGAGTTTCTCATCGGACGTAGCTTAAATAACGCTATTTTAAACCTAGATATGGCTGCTGAGGTGAGCGCCGCACTAGCCAATTACTGCGCTGAGCTCGAACATATAGCCAGCGCTGAGCACGACGCTGGTTTAGGAAATGGTGGTTTAGGGCGTTTGGCTGCGTGCTTCTTAGATAGCTGTGCGACCATGGCCTTGCCGGTCACAGGTTATGGTATTCGTTATGAATACGGCATGTTTAATCAACGCATTGATAATGGTCATCAAATAGAGCAGCCCGATCATTGGCTGCGTGAAGGCCATCCGTGGGAATTTCCAGCACCGGATAAAACCGTGCGGGTGAAGTTTTTTGGTCATGTCGATATTTATCGAGACCATCAAGGCCGCGAACACCGCCAATGGCTGGACACCCAAGATGTGTTAGCTGTGCCTTATGATGTGCCCGTGCCAGGATATGGTAATGATATCGTCAATACCTTACGGCTATTTAAAAGTGAGGCCACCGATGAGTTTGACCTTGGTGAGTTCAATGCTGGTGGCTATGCCGAGGCTGTGGCGCAAAAAAACCTCGCCGAGCAAATTTCCATGGTGCTGTATCCCAATGACAGCAGTGAAAATGGCAAAGAGCTGCGCCTGCGCCAACAATATTTTCTCTGTAGTGCCGCACTGCAAGACCGGCTCAACCAATGGATAGCAATCAAAGGCGCACAGTTTACAGATTTTGCCGATTATCATGTATTTCAACTCAACGATACGCATCCCAGTATTGCCGTAGCTGAATTAATGCGCCTGCTTATCGACGAACACTGCTTGAGTTGGGACGATGCTTGGCAGATAACCACTCGTACCATGGCCTACACCAACCACACCTTGCTACCCGAAGCGCTGGAAAAATGGTCTGTGGCTTTAATGCAACGGCTACTGCCGCGTTTGATGCAAATTATCTATGAAATTAACGCGCGGTTCTTAATCTTAGTCGCTAAACAGTGGCCCGGGTGTGCACAAAAACAGCGTGCTTTGTCGCTTATTGAAGAGGGGGAAAATCCCCAGGTACGAATGGCTTATTTAGCCATCGTTGGCAGTTATTCCGTCAATGGGGTGGCGGCGCTGCATAGCCGCTTACTAAAAGAGCAGTTGTTTGCAGATTTTTATGCGCTGTGGCCACAGAAGTTTAATAACAAGACCAATGGGGTCACGCCTAGGCGTTGGCTATCTCATTGTAACCCCGAGTTGGCACAATTGATCACCGCCAAAATAGGCGATGATTGGGTAAAAGATTTCGCGCATATTAACCGTATTCGCCGTTACTACGATGATGATAGCTTTATTGCCGCGTGGCAAAAGGTAAAACAAGCCAACAAAGCGCGGCTGTGCGAGTTGGTGCAACAGCGCTGCGCCGTGCAATTTGACTCGACCATGCTGTTTGATGTGCAGGTCAAGCGCATTCATGAATATAAACGCCAGTTGCTCAATATTTTGCATGTGATTCATTTATACCGGCGCATTTGTGATGGCGATACGCAAGGCATGGTGCCCCGTTGTGTGCTGATCGGGGGCAAAGCGGCCCCCGGTTACGATATGGCTAAGCGCATTATTAAGTTGATATGTAATGTTGCCAACACCATTAACGATGACCCCCGTGCGAAGGCATGGTTAAGGGTAGCGTTTTTACCGAATTACAATGTCACAGCGATGGAAACAATTTGCCCTGGAGCGGATTTATCAGAGCAAATATCCACGGCGGGTAAGGAAGCGTCAGGCACCGGCAATATGAAGTTTATGATGAATGGCGCACTGACCATAGGCACCCTAGATGGCGCCAATGTGGAAATGCTTGAAGCACTCGGTGGCGAGCACTTTTTTACTTTTGGCGCCAAGATTGAGCAAATCGACGATATCCGCAGGCACTATAGCGCACGCGCTATTATTGATAACGACCCGCAGCTGCAAAAAGTAATCGCCTTGCTACAAAGCGGTCATTTTAATTTGTGTGAGCCGAATATTTTCGCTCCCATTATTAACCTCCTTTATGACGATAGCGACCCTTGGCTTACCTGTTATGACTTTGCCAGTTACTGCCAAGCTCAACAAGCTGTCAGCGAAGCTTATCAAGACCCTAAACACTGGACTCAAATGAGTATTTTAAATACCGCTGCTTCTGGTCAGTTTTCCAGTGATCGCACTATTGCCCAATACAGTGAAGACATATGGCAGTTACAGGCCATGCCAACGCGCCAAGGAGAATAACGATGCCAAGTTATGCAAATCGATACATTAGTACTTTAACCCGTGATACTTACGCCTTGATCCTCGCCGGAGGCAGAGGATCGCGGTTACATGAGCTGACCAACTGGCGCGCCAAGCCGGCCGTGTATTTTGGGGGTAAACATCGCATCATCGATTTTCCGCTTTCGAACTGCATCAATTCGGGGATACGTAGGGTCGGGGTGGCGACTCAATATAAGTCGCACTCGTTAATTCGTCATGTACATCGCGCCTGGGGACACTTTAAAAAAGAGCTCGGTGAGTCAGTAGAGATTTTACCCGCGTCACAGCGCTACGGCGATGAGTGGTATTGCGGCACTGCCGATGCGGTATTTCAGAATATGGACATCATTCGTCATGAGCTACCCCGTTATGTCATGATTTTATCAGGCGATCATGTTTACCGTATGGACTACGGGGCGTTACTGGCAAAACATGTAGAAACGGGCGCCGATATGACGGTGTGCTGTATTGAAGTCGACACCGAAGAGGCTGCCAACACCTTTGGCGTTATGACCGTCGACGAACAAAACCGTATTCGCCGCTTTGATGAAAAGCCAGCTGTGCCGAATGAAATTCCAGCAAAGCCGGGTCGGTGCTTAGCTTCGATGGGCAACTACGTGTTTAACACTGAATTTTTATTTGAGCAATTGCAAAAAGATGCGCAAAACAGCTGCTCGGGGCGAGATTTTGGTCACGATATCATCCCGGCAATCATCGACAATCACCAGGTATATGCCTTCCCATTTACCGATCCGAGCATGTCTGGGCAGCCCTATTGGCGTGATGTTGGCACCTTAGATTCGTTTTGGGAAGCGAATATGGAGTTGGTTGAACCGCAGCCGAAATTGGATTTGTACGACCCCACTTGGCCCATTTGGACCTATCAAGAGCAATTACCGCCAGCGAAGTTTATTTTTGATGACGATGAACGCCGGGGGATGGCGGTGGATTCAACGGTTTCCGGTGGCTGTATTATTTCCGGCTCGCAAGTGCGCAAGTCGCTATTATTTTCTAATGTGCACGTGCACTCATTTTGTCAAATTGAGCAAGCGGTGGTGCTCCCCGGTGTGGTCGTTCATCGCGGTTGCCATATTAAGCGAGCGATCATTGACCGGGGCTGTGAAATACCAGAAGGACTGACTATTGGCTTAGATCATGAGGAAGATATTGAACACGGCTTTCGCGTATCCAAAAATGGCATTGTGTTGGTAACGCGCGATATGTTGGCGGCGCTTGCGCAAAAAACCGATGCCCAGAGTCAGCAGCGAGCGTAATAATGAAGTCAGTGTTATTTGTTTGTGCTGAGAGTAGCGCCATTGTCGGTGCGAAAGTGGGTGGGGTGGCTGATGTGGTGGGCAATGTGTCAAAAGCCTTGGCCGAGCAAGGTACCCGAGTCGATGTCATTTTGCCGCATTACCAATGCATGGAGCTCATTGAGGCGCAGCCCTGTGCCGAGGTGCAGGTTCACTTTGCTCACCAACGGCTTAATATACAGCTTTTATTGGTAAGCAAACGCGATGGAGTCAGTCACTATGTGTTATCGCATCCGTGGCTGTGCAGTGAACATGTTTATCATCACGATGAAGATGGCCGGCCCTTTGCCGCTGACGCCAGTAAGTTTGCCTTATTTTGCTTGGCGGTGGCGCAGGCGATAGAGCAAGGTGTACTAGCGGCTGATGTGTTGCATTTACATGATTGGCACAGTGCCACGTTGGCAGTGCTTCGTGCTTATGGCAAAGATTTGCAAAGACTAAAAGCCACGCACACGGTATACACCATTCACAACTTAGCATTGCAAGGTGTGAGGCCGTTTGCCCACGACCCGTCGGCGCTCGAATCGTGGTTTCCATGGTTAAGTTACGATGGCCAGCGTATTTGCGATCCGCGCTATCCCCATTGCTATAATCCAATGCGCGCTGCCATTGAACTATGTGACAAAGTGCACGTGGTCTCACCCCAGTATATGCAAGAGGTTCAGCGTCCAAGCAATATGGAGCATGGTTTTATCGGTGGAGAAGGGTTGGAAAATCAGTTGGTTGCCGCACAACAGCAAAATCGTTTGTTGGGCATCCTCAATGGCTGTGACTACCAAAGCGAGTCGGTAAATTACACTCAAAAACGGTTATGGCAGCTCGCAGAGCAGGCTGTATTACAATGGATGGGCAAGGCCAACCAATTAAGCGCGAGTCATTACATCGCCCATGTTCGCCTGCAACAATGGCGTGCCAACGAGGTCACACCCTGGCTATGCTCGGTAGGGCGGATCAGCCCGCAAAAAGTCGCGCTATTGCTTGATGATGATACGCTGGGTGAACTGTTGCGATGTTTAGCTGAGCAAGGCAAGCACTTTATGATGCTGGGCTCTGGCGATCCGGCGCTTGAAGCGTTGCTAACACAGGCGATGGCCGAGCATGACAACTTCTTGTTTTTACGTGGCTTCGCCCTAGAGTTGGGTGATGCGATGTACCAGCTTGGGTCATTATTTTGTATGCCCAGCTCATTTGAACCATGTGGCATCAGTCAGCTTTTAGCGATGCGCGAGGGCACGCCCTGCTTAGTACATCAAGTGGGCGGCCTTAAAGACACCATTGCCGAAGGCGTCAATGGTTTCACCTTCACGGGCAATAGCCCAAAACAGCAAAGTCAGCAGCTACTCACTGCCTTGCAGCGTGCTCTTGCTATTTACCATAACGAGCCAGCGCAGTGGCAGACATTGTGCACGCAAGCCAAAAACACGCGCTTTGACTGGCACCAAGTCGCCGTCAGTTACCTTGAGCAGTTGTACACCCATTAGTTGCGGCGCAAACGACTCAGCGACACCTTGGGGAGCGGCCTAAAACAGGTCGATATCCCCTTCATCCTGATTAGCATTGTCCGGTGAAATTGCACCGGATTTCACAAGATCATCAAAAAAGTGCAGCTGATCACGGCCATTATTTTTTGCATAATAAAGTGCTTTGTCGGCGTTCTCTAATACGCTGATGGGGAAGTCATAAGGGCTGATACGAGCCATCCCCACACTGACTGTCAGCGTTTTTACAAAGGGGAAGTGGGTGTTGCGCACATGGTCCATAAACGCCTGCATTTTTTCATTGATATCTTCTTGTTTGCAAGGCTCAAAAATAAGTACAAATTCTTCGCCGCCGAAGCGAAACATTAAATCTGAAGCGCGGAAGAAGCCGCGCATCTGCTGCGCCAAGATAAGCAATACCTCATCACCACAGACATGACCATAGTTATCATTAACTTGTTTGAAGTGGTCGATATCCACCATTGCTAACCACGAGTAACTCTCGGGTTGGCGCTTGCGGTTATTATTCTCTTGGTTGTGGGCTTTTTGGTTCCTCACTTGCTTTTCTAGCAGGCGTTTAAATTTACGCTCAAAGGTTTGCCGATTTAATAATCCGGTCAGCTTGTCGCGCTCATTCTCATGTAAAATGGTTAGGTAATTTTCGTAAATGCGGCAAAAGGCGTTCAGTAACACTTGTTGTGATGAGCTCAAGTGATTACTGACCACCTTGATGGCGACCACAGGTTTATCAAAAATCGAAATGGGCAGCCAGCGATGCTCAATGCCATTGTTGTTCTGTACGGTAATGATACAAGCGGATTGTAAACACGAGAGAAGTTCAGATTCAGGGGATTCTACAATGTGTGTGTCGTGCCATTGATATTGACCGGCATTCTCATGGTGTAGCACCAGGCTACACTCTATGACCTTGCGGCCAAAGTCCTGTAAGTCCTTATAAACTGCTATCTCTTGGCACTGTATGAACTCTTGTAGGGTGGTGACTAGGCTGTATTCGAGGGAGTTTACATCTCTGGTTTTAGTAATTTTGATAACCGAGTTTAATAATTCTTCTTGCATGATTCGGTAGGCCCTATAAATTTACCACATAATGCGACCTACGTGGTCGCTAGCCCTGAGTATAGTCAATATATAAAAACCGGGACGTCCATTTCCGTCATTGTCATATTTTCTTCTCTTTATTGTTCCGACCCATACGCTTGGCATCTTGCAGCTCGGCTCGCAGCGAGCAATGGCCTAACACGTTGCTTGTAATCAAAAAAGGGAATTTGAATCTAACGATATAACCACAACGAATATAAAATATATTGTATACATTATTAACTAAATGTTAACTTTGCCGCGAGTTCAATCAACCCAGAAAAGGTACATTATGAGAAAATCAGCAATTACGTCGGCACTGATGGTTACGCTTGGCTGCGTAGCTGGCCACGTTAGTGCGCACCCGGGCACCAGTGATGGCAAGCGATTGTTTAAACCTATAAGTGCACAGCATTCATTGGCTGTTGCCCATGAGGCGGATCAGCAGAGGCAACATATCGCGCCGCCAACGGCTGATAGGCAAACGCAGCTTTCTTCAGTCCATTTAGTTAATGAGCTTTCACATTCTAGCTTGATGGCAGATGCGAGTGCGCAGTGTGCCCTGCAGCAATTGGCTGATGCGTCGAGCGCCACCATCGCCGAGCAAGTGACCAGCCAGGGTGTAGATTGCGTCAACGCGCTATTTAGTGCCAGCAATGAAGTCGCTGGACAAATTGTTACTGATGGTAAAATGTTAGCAGTTGCTGATAGGGCGCTTGTGCTTGCCAGCAATTATAACGGCCAAGGCAGTGCTGATTTGGAAGCGCTATTTTTGTTCCTGCGCGCTGGCTTCTATGTCGAGTTCTATAACGATCAGGTAAGCTTATCGCCAGCTGCAACTGAGGCGACCCAGCAAGCACTGGATGCCTTTGTTGCCAATACCCACTTTTATGCCAACAGCGACGCCCATGGCAAGACGCTTAGTGAAGTGATCATCACTATGGATAGCGCTGAATTACAACACCGCTACTTACCGCAAGTTAAACAATGGCTGAGTCGTTGGGACCAAAGTTATGCTAATAGCTGGCATATGCGCTCGGCGGTAAATGGTATTTTTACCATTTTGTTCCGAGGCCAATGGAATGATGGATTCATGGCGCTGGCAAAAACCGATACCGAGCTGGCACGACTGTTAGGTGAGTTCACAGCGCAAACCTGGATGATAGGTAGCGACAGCGAATATCTGATCACCAACGCGGCAAGGGAGTTAGCGCGGTTAAAAATGCACAGCGGCGAGCCAATTGAAGATGAGGCCGATAAGCAGCTTAGCGCACTATTTGCCCGTTATAACATGGTTGGCTACGGTGATGCCCTCTGGTTAGGCGCAGCCGACATCGTCGATTACTACGGTGCCTGCGCGCAGTTTGAGGTATGTGGTTTTAAAGAACAGGTTGAGCAGCAGGTATTGGGTCAAATTCACCAGTGCAGTGACACCATTCGCATTCGTGCACAACAATTAAGTGCCAGCCAACAACAAGCAGCCTGTGAAAAAATGGCTTACGAAGAAGGGGTGTTCCACGACAAGTTAGCCACTAATAATCAACCTGTTGCCGATGATTTGAACTCCTTCTTACAGGTGAATGTGTTCAATAGCAGCGACGATTATAAAAAATATGCTGGGGTTATTTTTGGCATCGATACCAACAATGGCGGTATGTATTTAGAGGGGGATCCAAGCAACCCGGACAATCAGGCCAACTTTGTTGCTTACGAGGCCAGCTATGCCAACGCTGACCACTATGTTTGGAATTTAGAGCACGAATATGTTCACTACTTAGACGGGCGCTTTAATCTTTATGGTGACTTTAATGCCCCAACAGCCGATATAGTTTGGTGGAGTGAGGGAGTGGCTGAATATGTCTCGTTACTTGAGGACAATAGCGCTGCAATTGAGACCATAAAAGATGGCAGCACTTACCAATTAGGCGAGGTGTTTGCCACCACGTATGCCGGTTTTGACCAAGATAGAATTTATCGCTGGGGATACTTGGGGGTGCGCTTTATGTTTGAGCGTCACCGCAGCGAGTTGGCCAACATGCTAGCGAATACTCGCCAGGGCAACTGGCAAGGCTATCAAAGCCAAATGAATAGCTGGGCGGCGAGTTATGGCAATGAATTCACGACTTGGACACAAGCGCTCGCCGGTGGCGAAAACAATACCGCGCCAACGGCCCGTATTAACGCCCTCGATACAGGGGTTGTGAATCAAAGTGTGGCCTTTGATGGCAGTGCGAGCAGCGACAACGAAGGCGCTATCGCAAGCTATCTTTGGGACTTTGGCGATGGCACATCAGGGCGAGGGGCTATTGCACAGCATAGCTATAATCAGCCGGGCAGTTACATCGTGACCTTGAGTGTGAGTGATGAGCAGGGCCTGAGCCACAGTGTTAGTCACAGTATTACCATTGAGGCCGATAGCAGCGGCGGTATTACTGAGCTGAGCAATGGGCAAAGCGTGTCTATCAGTGGTGCACAAGATAGCGAGCAAGTGTTCCGTATCACATTGCCGCAAGGCACTTCAGTGCTTGATGTGACCCTTTCAGGAGGCAGTGGCGATGCTGACCTTTATGTTCGTGAACAGCAAGTCCCCACCACAGGTGAGTTTGACTGTCGTCCTTATATTGGTGGCAATGAGGAACAATGCCAGCTCAATCTAGGTAGCGCGACCAGTGAAGTGTATATCATGGTCAGAGGGTATAATGCGTTTGCAGATGTGAGCCTAACAGCCAGCTATCAGGCGCCTTCTCACATCGATGATATGTGCGCGCAACAAGGGCCGCGTACTGATGGTCGCTTAGTGGCCGGTGAGACTATCTGCTTAGGTGCGCAGGCACCGATGTGGTTTAGTATTGAAAATGTCGCCGCAGCGCAAAGTGTGCGTATCGAAACGGCCCATGGCAGTGGCGATTTAATGCTGGAATATGCCAACCAAGGCTGGCCCAATGGCAGCAATGTTGAGGCCCGCAGTGACACATCAGGAAACGTGGAGTGTTTATCGGTGAGTGGTCAAAGCAACTACTGGGGGTATTTAAAAGTATCTGGCAACAGCGCTGGAGCGAGCTTGAAACTCAGTATTGATGAAGGCCATTGTCAGTAATAAAGACACAAAAAAACCTGCGTTAGCGCAGGTTTTTTTTCATATTAGCAATTAGTTATTGCTCATCTCGGCGTAGTTCTTACACGCTTCAACATCTTTACACTCGCCGTATAGATAGAGTGAGTGATTAGTTAGCGTAATGCCGTTTTCTTCTGCGATTTCTACCTGGCGACGTTCAATCATGTCGTCTTCAAACTCGATCACTCGACCACATTTTAAACACACTAAATGGTCGTGGTGCGTAGAGCCGGCCAATTCAAATACCGATTTGCCGCCTTCGAAGTGGTGGCGGGTGACAATGCCAGCATCATCGAACTGGTTTAAAACGCGATAAACAGTAGCCAGACCGATCTCTTCGCTGTTATCAAGCAGGATTTTGTAGACGTCCTCGGCACTGATGTGCTGGTTATCCGGAGACTGGAGGATTTCTAGGATTTTAATACGCGGTAGCGTGACCTTTAAGCCCGCTTTTTTAAGCTCTAGATTATGATCAGTCATTCAACTTGTTCTCGATTTTAGATTCTTGGTTGCACCGCTAAGGGACAGCAAGCGGTGCGTGCGACGCATAATAATGGCTAAGAATAACGTGCTTTACTATCAAGTGTAAAGCCAAGTTACCCTTAGCGTTTTTGTTCTTAGTCGGCAAGTTCTGCTAGGCACATTTCATCAAAAATCTGCTTACACCAGGTTTTCACACGCTCATCGGTCAGCTCTGGTTGACGGTCTTCATCAATGCCCAAGCCAACGAAATGCTCGTCATCAACCAGCCCTTTTGATGCCTCAAAATCATAGCCTTCGGTAGGCCAATTACCGACTACAATAGCACCACGCTCGGTGATAATGTCGTTGACCATGCCCATGGCATCAAGGAAGTACTCGGCGTAATCTTCTTGATCACCACAACCAAAGATAGCACATAGCTTGCCGTCAAAGTCGATTTCTTCTAGTTCAGGGAAAAAGTCATCCCAGTCACACTGCGCTTCGCCGTAGTACCATGTGGGGATACCAAAGAGCAGCAGGTCAAACTCTGCAATCTCTTCTTTGCTGCTTTTCGCGATGTCGTGCACGGCTACCATGTTCTTGCCGAGCTCTTTTTGGATCATTTTTGCAACGTGCTCAGTGTTACCCGTATCACTACCAAAAAATATACCTACACTTGCCATGAATAAATAACCTTTTATGTATCTATAGCCAATCGTTCTTGCAAAATGGTTTCAATCAACGCACTACGGCTAATATTCTGCGCATCTGCCATATCATTTAATGCTTGATACAGCTCTGATGAAACTTTAAATTCGACGCGTTTCAAGCCCCGCGCTTTATCGCGCTTGAGCTGGTTACGCTTATTTACTTTCAGTTGTAACTCCCGAGGGAGCGGGTTAGTTTTTGGACGACCCGGGCGTCGCTCATACTCGAATAAATCGAGCGTGGTTCTATCTAGCTCTGACTTGGCCATGGTTAACCCACACCTGCTCCTTGCCAGAAGACTTGAATAAGCCCTTTGGCGATAAAGCCGGAACAGCCTAAAAACAACACAAGCCAGACAATATAACGACCAAATTTAGGCACATCGCCTTTTTTAAGTACGTCTTGAATTGCCATGCCGATGAAAAAAAAGATGCCAGCAAGGCCAAAATATAACCCGAGGGTATCGATCTCATTGATTAATTGGTCGACCATTGACTGCTACCTATCTGTAAAACGGCGCGCATTGTAGCACAGAAAAATCCAATAATTTAGGTGATATTGAGGCTTTTAGCCTCCGTTATACTAACCCTAAATTACGCCCATACTATTGATATGGATTAACGTGTTAAAAAATCAACGATGGATTTATTTACTGCTGCCGGTTTTTCAGCGTGTAGCCAATGTCCGGTGCCTTGAATTACTTTTGCTTTGGCATTCGGGAACAGGGTCATGATCTGTTCTTTGTGCTCAGGCAAAATATAGTCTGAGTCGCCACCTTTAACGAACAGTGTATCACACAAACAAGAATCATTTACAACTGGCTGCGATAGGATATTTGCATATTGCTGTTTTAGCACTGGCAAATTAAATTGCCATTCTAGGGAGCCTTTGTCGGTTTTTTTCAAACTTTTAGCCAAAAACTGGCGTACACCCGGTGTGGCTATGTATTCACTCATTAACTCATCCGCTTGCGAACGTGAGCTAACCGATGCACTGGCAACGCCTTCAAGCGCTTGAAAAATGGCGTCATGACGGGAGTGGTAACTCACTGGAGCCACGTCAAGTACAACGAGCTTGCTGACGCGCTCGGGTGCATCTATTGCTACTTGCATAGCCACCTTGCCGCCCATGGAATGACCCACAATGTGCGCTTGCGCGATCTCCAGCTCATCCATCAGCGCAATAATGTCCTCGGCCATAGCGGGGTAGGTCATGGTCTCGCTGTGAAAAGATTGACCGTGATTGCGCACGTCCACGTTAATTACATGAAACTGCTCACTGAGGGCTCTGGCAACGACTTTAAGATTATCTAATGAGCCGAATAAACCATGAATAACAATCACTGTGGGAGCATTTTTCGGCGCCTCAGAGCTGCTTTGATAATTTAGTAACATAAACACGTTATCATCGATGAAAGTAGGTAAATTGTGCCCACTGGGCGCGCGCAATGCAACACTTGGTCAAACACTGCTCAGTTGCTAAGGGCCTACACAGGGCACGCCCCCTAGCTTATTCAGGTAACTTGGGTATAATTCTGCAAAGCATTTGTAAACTTGGCAGTAATGACAGGAATATCATGAAAAAAATAGAAATAGACGACGAGCTATACCAATATATTGCCAGCAATACCCAAAGCATTGGCGAAAGTGCCTCTGAGATTTTGCGTCGTTTATTGAATTTGCAAAGCGCAGCGCCCGTAGCTGCGCCAGCCACTGTAGAAACCGATGTAAGCGATGAGCCCGAGCAGCAGCAAGCGCAGCCCATAGCTGAAGCTGATGATAGCCAAGCCAGCGTGTTCGACATTCTTAATAAAGAAGAACTGGCGATGCAAAAGGGCGTTGTTGGCCGCTTCTTGTTTATTCTTGCAGCGCTGCACCGCACCCATAAAACCACATTCCACCGCGTACTGAATATTAAAGGCCGTGACCGTCGATACTTTGGTAAAAGTAAAGAGGAGTTGCAGGCCAGTGGTAGCAGTCTAAACCCAAAGAATATCGATGACAGTCCTTTTTGGGTAATGACCAACTCTAATACCACCCGTAAGAAAATGATGTTGCATGAAGCGGCGTTAGAGCTGGGTTACACTAAAGAGCAAGCAGAAACTATTCGCGACTATTTATAAGGAATCAGGTATGGCCCTTCACCCCAATGCCGGAAAACTCGCCAAGCAAGCCGATCTTGTTAATGTACCTAAATTAATGAGCGCTTATTATCTCAACGAGCCTGATGTGGAGCAATTTCCAGAGCACCGGGTCGCATTTGGTACTTCCGGTCATCGTGGTTGTTCTTTTAATACGCAATTTAATGAATCTCACATTTTGGCTATTACCCAGGCTATTTGTGATTACCGCAAAAAAGAGAATATTTTCGGGCCACTGTTTTTAGGCAAAGATACGCATGCGTTGTCGGAGTCGGCGTTTAATTCTGCCATTGAGGTATTGGTCGCTAACGAAGTGCAAATCATTACCCAGCAAGACGATGACTTTACGCCCACTCCGGTGATAAGCCATGCGGTAGTGAGCCACAATAAAGCGCACCCACATGAATTGGCTGACGGCATTGTGGTGACGCCCTCACATAATCCACCTCAAGATGGTGGTTTTAAATATAATCCACCCAATGGTGGGCCTGCTGATACCAACGTCACAAAATGGATTGAAGATAGAGCGAATCAGTTACTCATTGAAGATCTGGTGGAAGTGGAGCTTTTCCCCTTTGCTAAGGCCGTGCGCTCTGGTTTTATCAAATACGTGGACTTAATAACCCCATTTGTTGCTGATTTAGCCAATGTCGTTGATATGCACGCGATCGCCAAATCAGGGATCACCATAGGTATCGACCCCCTCGGTGGTTCGGGAATTCATTATTGGCCGCATATTGCCAAGCAATACGGGTTAAACCTCACGGTTGTGAACGACGCGATAGACCCTCGTTTTGCGTTTATGCCACAAGACAAAGATGGCAAAATCCGAATGGATTGCTCATCCCCTTATGCGATGACCAATTTGGTCGCACTAAAAGACCGCTTCGATATTGGCATTGGTAACGACCCAGATTATGACCGCCACGGTATTGTTACCCCAGACGGGTTGATGAATCCCAACCACTTTCTTGCCGTCGCTATTGATTACCTATTGACTCATCGCAGCGCGTGGCCGGGCGATGTGAAAGTCGGTAAAACCCTGGTTTCCAGTGCGATGATTGATAAAGTGGTACAAAGCCACGGTAAAACTTTGTTTGAAGTCCCTGTGGGCTTTAAATGGTTTGTTGACGGTTTGCACAGCAGCGAATTGTGTTTCGGCGGTGAAGAAAGTGCCGGAGCCTCGTATCTACGCTTAGACGGCTCGGTATGGAACACCGATAAAGACGGATTTGTTATGGGGTTACTTGCTGCTGAGATTCTCGCCGTTACTGGTAAAACGCCTTCGCAGTATTACCAGCAACTAGTGGCAAAATTTGGTGAGCCTGTTTACAAGCGCATTGACGCCCCTGCTAATAGTGAGCAAAAAGCGAAACTGAAAGCACTCAGTGCTGAGGCCATTACGGCCACGGAACTGGCCGGAGATGCGATCACAGCCAAGCTGACTCATGCGCCAGGCAATGATGCTCCGATTGGTGGTCTAAAAGTAGTGACTGAAAATGGCTGGTTTGCGGCCAGACCGTCGGGCACCGAAGACATTTACAAGATTTACCTTGAGTCCTTCCAAGGTGAAGAACATTTACAACAATTAGAACAAGCAGCCAAGGCGTTGGTTGATAACGCCATTGCTTAACCCGCTCATATAAGCCAGTCGTTCGACTGGCTTTTTACTGTTTATCTTGATAACGCTGCCGATAGGCGGCGAAGCTCTCACAATAAAGGTGTACTATGTATTTACAGCGTCTGAAAGAGACCGGTGACTTCCTTAGCATAACCCGTGAAAATGAATTCAATCTGCCGCCAGAGCAGTTCACGCTTGATAATGGCACAATTGTAAAGGTCCTTGACACAGGAGTCATTGAATTCACTCCAGCGCAATACGGTGATAAGGATTTTGTTTTCTCCAGTGCCGTGCATGGCAATGAAACTGCGCCTATAGAAATTTGTGATCAACTGATACAAGCCATTATCGCTGAACACATTACTTTAACTCACCGTGTGCTGTTCATTTTTGGTAATCCGAAATCAATTAATATTGGCCAGCGTTTTGTCGATGAAAACCTTAATCGTCTGTTCTGCGGCAAGCACAGCGAGGGTGGGGTAGATAACCCTGAGCGTCAGCGCGCGAAAAAGCTTGAACACTATGTAGAGCAGTTCTTTACCATGGCGGGGCAAGGGCGCTATCGTGCACATTATGACCTGCATACCGCGATTCGCGACTCCAAGAACGAGAAATTTGCGGTGTATCCGTTTTTACATGGTAAACCCCATAAACGCGAACAACTACAGTTTTTGCTTAGTTGTGGTGTACAAACGGTGTTGCTAATGTCTGAACCCGCATCCACCTTCAGTTATTTTTCTTCCCGTCATTTTGATGCAGATGCGTTCACTATTGAATTAGGGAAAGTGCGACCTTTTGGTGACAACGACATGAGCCGTTTCGCTAAAGCCAAAGCCACCCTTGAGGCATTGATCACGCAAGAAACCGTGACTTACCCTGAACTTCATGCGGATGATGTTGAGTTATTTTCGGTTTATCGCACCATTAATCGCCATCATGAAGATTTCAGCTTCACCTTTGCCGACGATGTGCCTAATTTCACTGGCTTCGCCAAAGGTGAATTATTAGGTCATGATGGTGAGCAAGAAATTCGTGCCGAGGTAGAGGGTGAGGCGATTATTTTCCCTAACGCCAAAGTCGCATTGGGGCAACGAGCTTTGCTCACAGTTGTCCCCACAAAACTCACCGATGAGTTCATCTGATCCGACCACTTTGCTCCGTAATATCCATTTATTTCAATATGTTACGGAGCGTACACGGAACTTGCCAAGGCCCCATTCTCAATGATGTGAATATTCGGCTATCATTAGTTGAATATACCTTTACGTTGACGTAAAGTGGCGGCAGCATAATTTAAACTAAGCGCGTGTAGTGGAAGATTTAGACCACTATTTACTAACTGAAAGACTAACTATTGCAAGTTAGTCTTTCAGCAAAGCAACAATAACAACATCTCAACGCTTAGCTTGGTGACAACAACAGAAGGGAAGGTTATGACTAACCCCAATAATGTTTCGTTGAATATTAATCACGAACTAGAATTTATTGATGGCCATGGCCTCGATGTGCCTACTTATCGCGTTCTTAGTGAACAAGGTAGTGTGCTTGAGGGCGCAAAAGAGCCAGAAATTGATAAGCAAACAGCGCTAAAAATATACGATACCATGCGCTTCATTCGTGCCTTAGACGAGCGTATGCAAGCAGCACAACGCCAAGGACGTGTCAGCTTTTATATGCAGTGTTTAGGTGAGGAAGCTGCGGTAACCGCCAGTGCGGCGGCGCTTGATGATAATGATATGATCATGGCGCAGTATCGTGAGCAGGCGGCGCTACGCTACCGAGGTTTTACCCTAGAGCAGTTCATGAATCAGATGTTCTCCAACGAGCAGGACTTGGGTAAAGGCCGCCAAATGCCAATCCATTATGGCTCACGTGAGCTCAACTACATGACCATTTCGTCACCGCTGGGCACGCAAATCCCACAAGCGACTGGGTATGCTTATGGGCAGAAACTGAAGCACGTCAACAAAGACTCCGGCGAGCTCGATAGCACTATTGATAATGTCACCATTTGCTATTTTGGCGAAGGGGCGGCATCAGAGGGTGATTTTCATGCCGGGTTAAATATGGCCGCTGTACATAAAGCGCCAGTGCTGTTTTTTGCTCGTAACAACGGTTATGCGATTTCCACCCCCGCCGATGAGCAGTTTGCCGGCGACGGTATTGCATCGCGTGGTGTGGGTTATGGTATTAAAGCTATCCGTGTAGATGGAGCCGATGCCTTAGCCGTTTATGCGGCGACCAAAAAGGCACGTGAAATTGCCACCGAAACCGGTGAACCTGTGCTAATTGAATCCCTCGCTTACCGTTTAGGGGCGCACTCAACTTCGGATGACCCGAGCGGCTACCGCTCTAAAGATGAAGAAGCGGGCTTTCGTGAAAACTGTCCAGTCGCACGTTTTCGCAATTGGTTGCTGAGTAAAGGCTGGCTTGATGAACAAGAAGACGAGCAAGTTAAAGAGAAAGTGCGTGAGCAAATTCTTGAAGCATTAAAGGCGGCAGAGAAAGTGGCTAAGCCACCGTTGGAAGACCTTATTAGCGACGTGTATGACACGCCCATCCCGAGTCTTGAAAAGCAATACAATGAATTAAAGACTCATATTAAGAAGTACCCCGATGCCTATCCAACAACAGCAGGGAGATTGAAATAATGAAAACAATGAACATGCTTCATGCTATCAACTCGGCGTTGGATATCACCATGGCAGAGCACGACCATGCCTGTATTTTCGGTGAGGATGTTGGCTACTTTGGCGGTGTATTTCGGGCCACGTCCGGATTACAAGAGAAATACGGGAAACACCGGGTATTCAACACGCCGCTAACCGAACAAGGGATTGCGGGATTCGCCAACGGTTTAGCTGCGTTTGGTGCGCCAGCGATTGCTGAAATTCAATTTGCGGATTACATTTTCCCTGCCTTTGACCAAATCGTTAATGAGTCAGCGAAGTTCCGTTACCGCAGCGGTAACGAGTTTAATGTCGGTAATCTTACCATCCGTACACCTTATGGTGGTGGCATTGCCGGAGGTTTATACCACTCGCAATCGCCTGAAGCGTATTTTGCTCACACCCCGGGGTTAAAGATTGTAGTACCGCGTAACCCATACCAAGCCAAAGGCTTACTGCGCGCTGCCATCAAAGATGACAACCCAGTGCTGTTCTTCGAACCAAAGCGTCTCTATCGGGCCTCTACAGGCGAAGTGCCTGAGGAAGATTACACCATTGAGCTGGGCAAAGCCGAAGTGGTGCAAGAAGGTAAAGACGTGACTGTATTGGCCTGGGGTGCACAGATGGAAATCATTGCAGCAGCGGCTGAGAAAGCTAAAGAGCAGGGGATCAGTGTGGAGCTGATAGACTTGCGCAGCATCCTTCCTTGGGACGTCGATACCGTTGCTGAGTCTGTGAAAAAGACAGGTCGACTCGTGGTGAGTCATGAAGCGCCTATTACTAACGGTTTTGGCGCCGAGATTGTGGCGACCATCCAGCAACAATGCTTCCTTTACTTGGAATCACCCATCACGCGTGTGTGTGGCTTGGATACACCGTATCCATTAGCACTAGAAAAAGAATATATTCCAGATGCGCTGAAGGTATTCGAAGCCATTAAAAACGCGGTTGAGTTTTAAGGGGATAATCATGGCAAAAGATTTTATTTTACCAGATATTGGTGAAGGCATTGTTGAATGTGAAGTGGTTGAATGGTTGGTGGCAGTCGGTGACGAAGTCAAAGAAGATCAACCCATTTGCGATGTCATGACTGACAAAGCCCTAGTGCAAATCCCAGCGGTACATGATGGCGTGATCACTGAGCTTTATTATGCCAAAGGAGATATTGCTAAAGTGCATCAACCATTGTTTGCAATGGATGTAAACGGCGAGCAAGAAGACAGCTCCAAGGCGCACAGCACCGAACAAGAGCCTGAAGTAAAGCAAGCGAGTGCAACGTCTAACAGCGCGGGTACTCAGCGCGAGGACTTTATCTTGCCTGATATTGGCGAGGGCATTGTCGAGTGTGAAATAGTTGAATGGTTGGTCAGCGAAGGCGATACCATTAAAGAAGACCAAGCGGTATGTGATGTGATGACCGATAAGGCGTTGGTACAAATCCCTGCTAAGTACGACGGTCAAGTGGTGAAGCTCTATTATCAAAAGGGTGATATTGCTAAGGTGCACAGCCCGCTATTCCAAATGGAAATTGCCGGTTCGACAAACGCCGAGCAACGTAGCGAGAGCACTGACTCGGCAGCGCAATCACAGCACAATGAAGCAGCGTCAGAGGCCAATACTGACACCTCTGTTGCCCAAGGAAAAGCATTAGCATCACCTGCTGTGCGTCGCCGTGCGCGTGAGCATGATATTGACATCAGCAAAGTTCCTGGCAGCGGTAAAAATGGCCGTGTATACAAAGAAGACATTGAACGCTTCTTGGCATCTGGTGACACAGCGCAAAGTGCTTCGCAGCAAGGGCCGAGCAACACTACATCGAGTAACGCCAATCAACAAAGTGGCGGGTCTCGTGTAGAGCCAATTAAAGGCATGAAAGCGGCCATGGCGAAGCAGATGTCGGCGTCGGTTTCCACTATTCCGCACTTTACATACAGTGACGAAATCGACCTTACGGACTTAATCGCATTGCGCGGAACGCTCAAAGAGCAGTATAAGCAGCAAGGCGTGAAGTTAACTATGATGCCATTTTTCATCAAGGCGCTATCACTGGCGATGCAAGAATTCCCGGTGCTAAACGCGCAAGTCAATGATGAGTGTACCGAGTTAACTTATTTCGATGACCACAATATTGGCATGGCCGTTGACTCTAAACTTGGATTGCTGGTACCCAATGTAAAACAAGTGCAGAGCAAATCGATTGTTGATGTCGCTAACGAAGTAACTCGCCTTACTGACAGTGCCCGAGAAGGGCGTGTAGCGCCAGCCGATTTGAAATCAGGGACTATCTCTATTTCTAACATCGGTGCTATTGGCGGCACGACGGCCACACCGATTATCAATAAGCCTGAAGTAGCCATTGTTGCCCTTGGTAAAGTACAGCAATTGCCGCGTTTTAACGAAGCCGGTGATGTTGAAGCGCGTGCAATAATGCAGGTCAGTTGGTCAGGGGATCACCGTGTAATTGATGGCGGCACCATCGCCCGCTTTAATAATCTATGGAAAGATTTCCTAGAGCAGCCAAGTAAAATGCTGATGGCAATGCGCTAACTGGTCCAATTAGCTGAACAAAAACTGAAAAAACTAGCTCCGGCTAGTTTTTTTTATAGCCATTTTCCTCTATTATTATCCTAACTTTTGCGCTGCAAAGGTGGCTTGCTCTGACGTACATCGCTCAGGACAAAGGAATTTCAAAATAACTAATAGGAAAATAGTGATGAACTATTATATTGAAGCGTTTCAACGCTTTGCTGATTTTAAAGGCCGTATCCGTCGTAAAGCTTACTGGATGTTCTTTTTATTCAACTTCATCTTTAGCATCGTTACTGCGGTGATTGATGGCGTTTTAGGCACGGCTTTTATCGGTTCAATCTACTCGTTAGTGCTACTTGTTCCAAGTTTAGCTGCGGGTGCTCGTCGCTTACACGATACTGGCCGTTCTGGTTGGTGGCAACTACTTTACCTTATTCCAATTATCGGTTTTATCGTAGTTATTATCTTCCTTGCGCAAGACAGCCAAGAAGGTGACAACGATTGGGGTGCAAACCCTAAAGAAGGTGATATCGAAGGCGCCACTGCCTAATCGATAACGAGATATAAAGAGCCGGTTTAGTACCGGCTTTTTTTATGTCCACTGGTTTATAAAATACCAGCCATAGCCTAAAACGAGCGCCGGTATCAAGGTATAGACTGTAGCAATAAATGCGGCCTTGGGTGACAGGGCGATGGCAGGGAATAAGGCATCCCCATCATTTGAGATGGCATTGGCCAACAAGGCACTGAATGGGAGCCCACCTTGAAGGTATAGGCCAGTGACAACAATCTGCGGGCCACAACCAGGAATTAAACCAATCAGCGCAGCGATTAAGGGTGTCCATAGTGCATACTGATTAAACCACACCGCTAAATCAAGCCCTGCGAGGGTGCTGACAAGTTCAAACGTAACAAACGCAGCCACCACCCATACAGTAATAAAGTGGGTATCTTGTATGGCCTTAAGAGTTGCAGATTCTGGCTCGGGCGGACAGTCTTCACAGGCAATAGATTGATAATTACCCTCATTTTTGGTGAGCGCCCACACCAGCATCGACGCCACCGCTAAAAAACTACCGCCATACAGCACCATGGTATCGGCACCTTGGAATAGGGTTGCCGGCTCGATATTAAACGCCAAAACGAGGGCAACAAGTAATAGCAATGGTAATGCCCATATCCATATTTGCTTTGTCGCCATCAATAGCGGGCTTGCAGGTTTGCCTTGCAATACATCGGGGTCTGGTTTTTTATGGTGAAACTCGATATCGGCATGTATTTTATTAACTAGCGTGCCCATTAACGTGCCCGCCACCAGGCTAATAGCAAGGACTAACAGGGCATCAAAAGGACTGGCTGCCAAGAGCAAAAAGGCAGCATCCCCCATTGTGGCGCTTAACACCGCAACAACGGCACCGAAACTGACTTGCCCCCGGGTAAATTGGGTTACGACAATAATGGCGCCACCACAGCCAGGCAATGCGCCTAAGAACGCCGCGAATAACACTTCAAATTTAGGGTAACGCTGAGAAAACTGGCCTAATTCCAGTAAAGGATAACGCTTTATCAGCAGGTAGTAGAGCAGTAGGGTAGCAGCGACAAAGACACTGACCTGAAAGAACGCATCACTGAGCGCCGTTAACGTCAGTTCGCGGGTGCTAGGTAAGGCCAACAGTAGCGCCAAACCAAGAGGGAAAAATAACCGTTTATTAATGACTTTCATCCAATTGGTTGTAAGAACACAGGGTGAGAGAGTCGATACGGGCATAATGTGTAACCTAGATCATAAACTAGGTTACACTATAGTTTAATCTAAATGATAATTAAACCTATTTAGATCTTTGGAATTCCGCGTCTGCATACCACTGCGGCCATTCGCTTTGCTGTGAGATGTCATAGCCCACTTTATAGAACAGCTGCAAATCCTGTACTGCACCGGATAAATCCCATTCATCGCGGTAGCGATCGCAAGGCTGGTGATAACAGCCGCGCAACACTAGGCCCATACGTTTACGGTACTTAGCCGTTTGCGCATCTGCAGGCTCACTGCCACCCCCGGCGTACATCGCTGGCACACCCATGTTGGCAAAGGCAAAGTGATCAGAGCGATAATACCCACCTGAGCTTGGTTTAGGGTCACCAGACACACTGCGTTGCTGCATTTTAGCGGCTTCGCTTAGCATATCATCAAGTTCAGACTTACCCATGCCCACAACGCTGATGTCTTTAACCTTACCGAGTAGGTTCAAGCTGTCCATATTGATATTGGCAACGGTTTTATCGATATCGATAACCGGGTTAGCAGCGTAGTATTTTGCCCCTAACAGACCTTGCTCTTCAGCAGTAACGGCTAAAAACGTCATCGAACGGTCTGGGTTTTTGGGCAATGTGGCAAAGGCTTCAGCGACTTCAATCATACCGCCAGTGCCGGTGGCATTATCATGTGCGCCATTATAAATCTGGTCGCCCTTACGATTCTTATCGGTTCCTAAGTGATCCCAGTGCGCGGAGTAGATAACGTGCTCATCAGGTTTCGTGCTGCCCGGTAGCGTGGCGATAAAGTTATAGGAAATCGATTTTTTGATTTCGCTGTTTACTTCAACGCTGGCAGTTAAATCGCCCATATCAACATGGTAAGCACCTTCGCTTGCGCGTTGCTTAGCTTGGTCAAAATCCAGACCGGCTTTTGCGAATAGCTCTTTGGCTACATCCACAGTCACCCAGCCTTCAACCGCTACGCGGTCCATATTGTTGTTATCTTTTTGGAAGCCAAACTGTGGGCCGCTCCACGAGTTTTCGACCACCGACCACGGGTAAGATGCAGGTGCGGTCTCGTGCACAATAATAGCACCAGCAGCGCCTTGGCGGCTTGCTTCTTCGTATTTATATGTCCAGCGGCCATAGTAGGTCATGGCATCGCCGGTGAACAACTCCGGATCTTTGGTCGCAAACCCTGGGTCGTTAACTAGCATCACCACGGTCTTGCCTTTTACATCAAGGCCTTCATAGTCGTTCCAGTCATATTCTGGGGCATTCACACCATAGCCAACAAATACCAGCTCAGAATCGTTGATGGCTTCTTTAGCACTAATACGGCTGGTCCCCATGACCATGTCTTTTTTATATTGGTAGTCTTTACCACCAATATTAAGGGTCATATTGGGGTCCGCTTCAATCGACACCAGCGGCACTTCTTGTAAGAAGCTATCACCATTGCCGGGCTTAAAGCCTAGGGCCGTAAATTGTTCGGTGAGATAAGCCAGCGTAAGCTCTTCGCCTTTGGTTGACGGAGCACGTCCGCCAAACTCATCGGAAGCCAGTGTTTTAACGTGCTGCGCGAGTTGTTCAGCGTTGATGCTGTTCCAGCCCGCCATAACGTCTTGTTCAGTAATTTGTGTGCTCGCACAGCCAGCAAGGATGCCGCCGGCAAGTAAAGTCAGTGGGAAATAGCGTTTCATATTTATTCATTTCATTGCTATAAGACGACAGCCAGTATAAGGATAGCGATGAAATTACACCAGTTTTTGCGCTAAACTAGGCAAAATTTACGGTTAAAATAAGCAGTAATGAAACGTTTTACCCCCTATCCACAGTGGCGCACTGATTGTTTACAAGGTGGTGCATTCGCCCACCTCAACGCCCTGTTTGCTTTAGAGCAATATCGCGACTGGCCGAGTTTAAGTGAGTTAAACCAACATCAATTGGTGAACGCCCAAGGTTTGGCCATAGAATTTATAGCCAATAGCGAGTTTGAACTGGATGGGCGCTATTATGAGCAGTTCATTTATGAAACTGGCAAAGTCCCCACGCGCAGCGAAAACTGGCATGATCTGTTTGGTGCCTATATATGGCGGCTATTTCCTAAAACCAAGGCCTTACTCAATCGCTTACATATTGAGGAAATGGCCCTGCAAACCTGCTCTAGGCGCAGTAAAACCCGCAATGCACTGACCTTGTTTGATGAATGTGCCGTGGTATTAGCGGTGAGTGACCCCAGTTGGATAACCGCCTTTCGCCAACACCAGTGGCAGGAGGTGTTTGTAGAGCGCAAAGAGCAGTGGCAACATAGCATTCGTGCCTATACCTTTGGCCATGCCAATTATGAAATGCTGACACAGCCGTTTATTGGCTTAACGGGGAAAGCGTTATTTATCGACGTTGACGCTGATATATTTTGTAAAGATTTAAGTGCCCAATACCGCTACCTCGATGCGCGCCTATATGAGATGATAGCCGAGCAAAATGTGTTGGCTGATAACTCGCAGCTATCCCCGCTTCCCTTGCTCGGGGTGCCGGGATGGTATGACGATAATGTCGACCCAAATTTTTATGCCAATACGGACTACTTTCGACCAAAACGAAGGAACACAAAATAATGATAAGAGTGAATGGGCTACAGAAAAAGTTCAAACTCACCAAAGACCATAAGAAAAACGTCAAAGAGTCGCAGCAAGATCCACGTGAAGACAAAGACTTTTTCCATTCGGTTCGCGATGTCAGCTTTCATTGCAATCAAGGTGAAGTACTGGGATTACTTGGGCCTAATGGCGCCGGTAAAACCACCACGCTACGAATGCTATCAACCGCATTAAAACCCGACTCAGGAAGCATTGAAGTCAATGGCGTGGACGCGGTTAAAAAGCCCTTAGCGGGGCGCAAAGCCATTGGTTTTCTCTCGGGGTCAACAGGCTTATATGGGCGCTTAACAGCGAAAGAAAATGTTGAGTACTTCGCCAAACTCCATGGTCTGAGAGGTTCGGCGCTCGCTGAGCGTTGTGAAGAGCTGTTTACCTTATTGGATATGCACAGCTTTTTAGATAAACGAGCCGATAACCTGTCTACCGGAATGAAGCAAAAAACCAATATCGCCAGAGCCGTGGTACATAAGCCCGATGTGGTGATATTGGATGAGCCCACCACAGGCTTAGATATTATGACCACGCAAACGGTGATTAACTTTATTAAAGGCCTTAAAGAGCAGGGCACACCGGTTATTTTCTCAACCCATCATCTCGATGAGGTTGCGTTATTGTGTGACCGCGTCAGTGTCATTGACTTAGGGGTCACTTGCTTTGACGGCACCTTAGCGCAGTTTAGCGAGCAAGGGCGCGCGACAGCCCTGAACGACGCGTTTATGAACATTCTTGAGGATCATCGCCATGTATGAAGTATTTTTAAAGGAAATAAAAGAGCTGTTACGCGATAGAAAAACGCTGATGTTCGTGGTTGCGCTGCCGCTGCTTATTTTTCCGATAATTTTTGCGCTTATTGGCTTTTTAGCATCGCAGGCCGCGCTTGAGGCCAAGCAGGAAGTGCACACATATGCCATCGTTAATGCCCAATATGCAGAGCCTTTCGCGAAGGAAGTCTTTTTTCATAAAAGCTTTAAAGAGCTTGAACAAAAGCATTCATACCAGAGCATTGAAGACTTAAAAGCGGCGGTGGAAGCCGGGACCATCGATGTCGGTATTTATATTCCACAGGATGCGCAAGGGTCGCTGGATAACGGTGAGCAAAGCACCTGGCAAGTTATATTTAATGATGCGCAAACCATCAACTTCTTATTTACCAACTTGAAAGAAGTGGCGGACAAATACGCGCAGCAACTACAAAGTGCCAAGCTTATTGAGCTTGGGGTCAGTGAAGATGCCCAGGCGGCGTTGCTACAGCCCATTGAGCTTGAGAAGGTCAATACCGCCGATCAGCGCGAGAATCTCGGTGAAAAAATCGGTGCCTATATCCCTTATCTGCTGCTACCTTTAGTGCTGACGGGCGCTATGTATCCAGCCATTGACTTAGGGGCCGGTGAAAAAGAACGTGGTACTCTGGAAACCCTGTTATTGACGCCTCTATCACGTACTCAAGTGGTGCTCGGTAAATTCTTAACGGTATTTTGCAGTGGCATTACCAGTGCCATGGTCACAGTGCTCAGTTTTGGCTTATGGATCACCCTAGCTGGGCAATTTATTGAGCTTGATATGCTTAAAGAAGCCTTTGGTACGGTAATGGTGACCGACTTATTATTGATTTTGTTGCTATTAATTCCGGTTGCCGCGATTTTTGGCTCTTTAGCGCTGACCATTTCTATTTATGCGCGCAGCTTTAAAGAAGCACAAAACTACATGTCGCCGCTGTCATTTTTAGTGTTCATCCCTATCATTGTCGCCATCATGCCGAATATGGAATTGACCGCTAAAACAGCACTGATCCCTATCACTAATATTTGCCTGGCTATCAAAGAGATCATTAAAGGCACAGTTGATTTGGGCTTAGTGGGACTTATCTTTGCAGCCACCGTGGTGCTTGCTGGGGCGTTACTGGCATTTTGTACCTACTGGTTTAATAAAGAGGATGTGTTGTTTCGCTAAATTAGGTAATTTGGTTAACTAATTGTTACCCGATGTAATATCTATATAAGGCGTTCCTTCTATACTCAGCACTACGCTAAATGGTATAGAAGGAACCGTCATGAATCTTACCCAACCGCTCATCTTGGCGACTAGCATCGCGCTGGTGCTTAGTGGCTGTAACAATGCGACCCCAGTGGCTGATGAAATACAAAGCGGTGATCCGCTGTTTTGCAAGGCCAGTCAGCAATGGGTTACCAACCCCAGTAACCCACCGGCAGAAATACCGGGGGATGGTGAGAACCTATGCCAGTTTTATCAATTTTCTTGGCAGTGGTTTATCAATCTAATGGCAGCGCCACAATCGACACGCAATTTCCTTGATTCCGGCCAATATCCCGTGTTTTTGGGGACTGAACAAAACTCCTGTGCAACAAACACCGTTGCGTCAAAGCTCTTTATTCGCACGCAGAAAGACAGCCACACTAGCAGCAGTGATTTCACTTTGCCTAGCGGCACCAACCAGGCGCTCAACGGCGCAGTTATTTATGACCAACAAGGTAACATCGTTCTCTACGAGGCTCGCTTTAATAAAGGCATGTGTAATGTTGCATCAACCTCGACAACGCTGCCAGCTGGCACAACGGAGATAAAGTCGTCTTGGCGCAAGATCAGCGAACAAGAGAAAAACGACTATGTGTGGATCCAATCTGATACTAACGCCAACGGCAAGCTTGAGAGTGACGAGATTTACGGTATGGTGGGTTTTCATTTAGTAAAAAGTACGGCGCTGCACCCAGAGTTTATTTGGGCTACGTTCGAGCACCGTAGCAACGCCCCCGACTGTCAAACTAAGCCACAAACGTCGCAAGGGTGGAGTTTTGCCAGTAGCCAATGCGCAAGCTCCTTACCTAACCCGAAAGCGGGCTGTGACTTCAATAAAACAGCGGATATCTCCGGCAGCACCCCCTTAACTGGCACGCCAACAGAAATTTGCCAAGTCTACGCACAAGGTACACGTGAAGGGGATAATCAAGCGACAAAAAATCGCGCTAATATCACTACCATTAATAAGCAGTTACAAAGCAGCTTTGCCGCCTTGCCTAATAGCAGTGAGCTCCAGGTACTCAGCCAGTACAAGTTAGTTGGGGCATTGTGGGTCAGTGATACCAGTCAATCCAGCAGCCTTGAGAATCAACGAGGCTCTATTCAACTTGCCAATACCACCATGGAGACCAATGCTCAGCAAGGGTTCGGTGAATTGAGTTACAGTGGTAACAGTAACCTGCAACCCGCAGCTAATTGTTTTGCTTGTCACGGCTATAGCGGACCGCAAAGTAATGCGCAAGTTAGTCATATCTTCACCCATATTCACGGTAGCGGCGAAGGAAAATAGTTAAAGGGCTTTTTCAGCCATGCGCCCTTAGCGGCGCTTTACTTGGCAGCCTAGTTTGCTAATATCGTCCATTATTCAAAGGATTGTTTTATCAATGGACGATAATCATGCGCTTATTATTGGTCTGGCTGGCGATGGCAGCCAGCTCTGCTTCAGCCCAGTCACTTACCCTCGTTTATCAAGTAGACAACCGCCACACCGATGAGCGCGGTGAAGCGGTGTTACATATATCCAATTCGGCCATTGCCAACCACTACCGCTTGCCCGATATGCAGTTATCGCAAATCACCCGGGAAGGCGAGGGCCAGTATGTGCTTATTCATAGCCACAAGCAGATCTTGTTTCGCGACTTTCAGCCTTTTTATGAAAATGCCAGTAGCCAACTTAAAGCTATGGCCGAGAGAATGGGCAAGAGTGAGCAGCAGTTATGGAAGATGATGCTCGACCCTAGCAACGACCCCAGTGCCGCCACTTTCTCTCAAATAAATACACAGCAATACCAAGGAGTACGTGATGAGGTTGTGGTATATCGTGTGCAGACTGAGCAATCGCGACTTAGTACCTCCGAGCTTGAGTGGCTCAAAACTCGTTTAGAGCAGCAGATGAGAATTCCCCAGTCAGGGCTGGGATTAATGGCCGACAACGTCGATGAGTTACTGCGTTTATTTACCTATGATCATGATGCGCTTCCAAGTCGCATTGAGGATCTTGATAGCGGCTATGTATTGACACTACAAAAGCAAAAATGGGGGGCTGTAGAGCCGTCGGCCTTTTCTTTGCCCAAAAGGTATCTTAAAAAAGACATCACTGAACAAACTCTCAACGTGATGGAATACTTGCAAAATTTAAACGAGTAGAAAAGCTCAAACCAAATCAAAGCTCGGTCATAAAAAGGAATAAAAATGAGCCAAGGATTACAAATAAAATCGTTGCGGGAGTGGATAGCGACCATTTTAGCTGGCTTCTTTTCACTGTTAGTCGTCCTAGCTATTGTTAGCGGTGATATTGAGTCTGTTGTAATAAACATGCTGTTTGCCTTGTTGCTTGCGGCTTATCAGCGGCGCTTTATACTCGATAACGACGCTCTGCTAATTCGCAGCCAACTAAAGTTATTTGGCATCGGGATAACAACCTTTAGCGTAAAGCGTATTACGCTGTCATCGCTCGATGAGCTTGTGCTCACGTGTGGGCACGCTAAAAACGAGTTAATGCTTACCTTTTCATCTGAGCATAGCACCCAAGTGGAGCGCTTCGACTTTAGAGGCCAAGATGAACTGATCAAGCGTATACTCGCGGACACAGGCATTGATTACACCCTACGTAGTAAGGGGGCAGCGAGTAAAAAGGGGCACAAAGCCGCTGTAGCCAGCAAAGACACTGTGGCTGATATTTTCTATCGCCATACTTCTCCTGGCGAGATACTCTTAAGCCATAGCGTGTCGCGCTTTGCGATGCCACTGCCAAACAGTCAACGTAAGACTGTATATATTGCGGTCGCAATTGGTTTGCTTATAACTATAGGCGTTGTGAGCTCATCCCAAAACTGGATCGCAGGGTGTGTTCTTTTAGCACTGACCTACCTGAGTTATTGGCTGGTTCGAGCCCATTTATGTAATCAGTATTACTTTATCGGCCAATCACCTCAAAGCGATATTGTGGTTGACGAGCAGTATTTACAACTCCCGGCACTGCTGTTTGCAGACAAAAAAGCGCGTAAGGTAGCAAAGGAGCAAGTCCGCTCGATAGAGGCAAGATGGAATTATTACGTAGTAGATAGCTATTCCATTGGTTGGTCTCGACGCAAAATTAAACGCCCACACGTGGTGTCATTAACCTTTATAACCGACGAAGGCCCGACTATTGCAGTGAGCAATATGGCCATCAATGGTCAAGCGCTGTTATTAGCGCTTACCCATAAGAACTACCCGGTATCGCTTGAGCGCTCAACAAAACAGGCACTGCCGATGCTGTTTCATATACGTATTGCCGTTTTATTGGGCGTTGTTGGCATTATCATCTCATCGATGATTCGTTTTCTATAAATAAGGATTGTTATGAAAAAACTAACGTTAATAGTCTTACTGGGGATTATCAGTAGCACCGCATCTTATGCTCAACAAGTGAAAACTGATAACTCACTGAAAGCCACGTTGTTTGGCAGAGGCGATAGTAATCTTGATATCCAACTGGAGAAAGCTAAACAGGGGGATGCACAAGCTATGGCTCGCTCTGGTTGGCTTTTTTCTTTAGGGTTGAAGCCAGATTATGACAAATCGCACTACTGGCTCAATAAAGCTATTGAAAACGGAAACACAACCGCGTTCTATTTTTATGCAAAATTATATGAAGAGGGAAAGTTTGGGGAAAAGAATCCTAAAAAGGCGTTCGATTATTATCAGCAGGGCGCTGACAATGGCAATTTAACCGCTATGTATTTCGTATATGAAGCCTATCGAGATGGCAAAGGTGTTGCCGTGGATGAGCAAAAAGCCGAGGAAGTACTCAATGAGTGCGCCAAAGCGGGTGGAGAACTCTGTACAATTTTAAAAGAAACGAGGGCTAACCTCAAACGTTCCAGAAAACAATCAAACTAAGCAGGGGCTGCCAATTTAGCGCTGTTCGCTCAGTTTCAATGTGCATAAAGTGCATAAGGATAAAAGAAGGAAAGATATAGATGAAAGGACAAGGATTAGGGCTGTTAGTGGGGACTGTGGGGATCTCATTACTGTCATTTGCTGCGGTGAAGCTATTCTTATTTGTTGAACCCCCTGGGTTTATCAACATAGGAATGATGGCCGTGGGCAGTGTACTGTGTTTATCGAGTCTCTTTCTCGTTACGCGTAAATCCCTAAACCTTTAAGCGTTCCGCTTTCTAGATACAGGTATAAAAGGTTTACAGGGAGTCAGCGGCAGCCGTCATGGCTGCCGCTGCAAATAACTAACCTATCAAGTTATACAGAAGTGCAGAGACCGCCAGTACACCTACAAGTAACACAAAGTACGTACTGAGCTTGCCTTTGTAACGTGCAAGGGAAGGGACTTTGTACACTGCAATCATCGGCATAATAAATAAGATCATCGCGATAATTGGACCTGAAATCGCCCCCATCATATCCAAAATACTGGGGTTATAGATGGCGCAAATCCAAATCGCCACAAACATCAAGGCAACACCTAGCTTATCCGCCCCCTGATAACTTAATTTCGAATGCTTAACCGCTAAGCCATTAAAGCTCTCCCGTGCTCCCAAGAAGTGACCAAAAAACGACGAGGTGATGGCAATAAAGGCCACCAAGGGGCCAACATAGGTCAGAAGAGGGTTGTCATAGGTATTAGCAAGATAAGAGAGCACGGAAATATTGGCTTCCTTTGCGGCTTCAAGCTGTTCAGCACTGAGCGCAAAAACACATGAAAATACAAAAAGAAGTACAAAACTTATCAGCATAATTGCAGTGTACTTGAGGATTTTGTCAGACTTTACACGTGCACTTTGGCCATAGTGACGACGTTGTGCATTGGCAAAGCTGGAGATCGCCGCAGCATGACTAAAAGAAAATACAATAACAGGTACGGCCAGCCATAAGTTCTCAATAAACTGCGGTGCTTGGGCGATATCTGTACTGGGGACCTGCCAGTGTGGAATTAAATACAGAGATAAACCAAACAGTACCGCAACTAAAGGGTAAACCAGGATGGCAAAGGCGCGCAGCATTAGCTTTTCGCCTCCGAGCATCACGGCCACCATGGCTGCCACCAATACGCCGGACAGTAGCGCACGAGGTGGCTGTGCAAAGCCCAGTTGATGCACGATAAAGTCATTCACGGTGTTGGTCAGGCCGACTCCGTAAATAAGTAAAATAGGGAAAATAGATAGAAAATACAGCAGTGAGATTAATCTGCCAGCGCCAGCACCGAAGTGTTCTTGCACCACATCAGTGAAGTCACTGTCGTCGTGTTTAGACGATAACACAAAGCGTGCTAAGCCTCGGTGCGCGAGGTAGGTCATTGGGAATGCGGCACAGGCCATAATGATGAGGGGCCAAAAGCCGCCAAGGCCGACATTAATGGGTAAGAATAAAATACCTGCACCGACTGCGGTGCCAAATAAACTTAATACCCAATGGGTATCGTGGCGAGACCACGCCGGTGCTGTGGTGGTGCCTTCACCGCCGAGCACATGTTGAGAGGAACTCATAGATACTACCTTTGAACTGCATAAAAACGTGGCAATCATACAGAATTTGGCAAGGTAATTCATACTTATGCCAAAAATTGTTATAGCAATCCAACTTTGGTCGTACTAATTAGAATAACTAGCTAAATGATGTTCTTTTTTTAGCCAAAGAGTGTGGTGTTGAAATAAAAACGGCCCTATTAAGGGCCGTTGGCAGTCGTGATTTAGTATTAAATCTTTTGTTCTGCAGGTTGTTCGCTTGGGTTCGGTTCAGGAACTTCTGGGGCATTTTGGCCCGCACGCTCCCAATACTTCGCTTTGAAGTTAAACAATACCAAGATAATACCTACACCAATACTGAACAAGGCTATTTGCATGTACAGGCCAGGGATTTCTTGAACGTTTTCTGGGTCAAAGCTACCAGCTAGTAAGCCAGAGATAATATTACCAATGGAGTAGGTAAGAACAAATACGCCCATCATTTGGCCCACATAACGTGCTGGCGACAAGCGGCTTACCGCACTGAGTGCGACTGGGCTTAGGCATAGCTCACCTACTGTATGTAGGAAGTAAGTGGTAATAAGCCAATAAGGAGCGACTTTCAGGCCATCAGCAGCATATTGCGCGGCAAAGAACATGACTAAAAAGCCAGTTGCCATAATGATAAGACCCACGGCACATTTAACGCTGTACGATGGCGTGATCATGCGTTTAGCGAGGTTAATCCACAGTGCTGCAAAAAATGGCGACAATATGATGATGAAAAATGAGTTCGCTGACTGGAACCATGCTGTCGGGATCTCAAAAGAACCCAGCATACGGTCGGTGTAATCGCGAGCGAATAAGTTCAACGATGAACCAGCCTGTTCGAACCCTGACCAAAAACACGCTGAGGCCACACAGACTAAGAATAGTGCCCACATGCGCTGCTTTTCATCGTCTGTCAGCTCACCTAAAAAGTAGATGTAGCCAAAGTAAATGAAAAAGGTGATGGTAAAGACGATGGCTACCGAGCCCGCTAAAGCGACCGGGTCAATGACCAACCAGCCATTGTGTGCCGCGTAAACAGTCAGTGCGACCATCGCAATTGATGCGCCAATGACAGTCCAAGCAAGCGATGCGCCCTTGGTCGACAATGGGTTTGCTGGCTTATCATTGATGCCGCGAATACTACCTTGAGTCAGGCGGTACTGCACTAAACCGATGGCCATGCCCACGGCTGCTGCACCAAAGGCCCAGTGCCAACCGACATTTTCCATAAAGTAGCCACATACACCGTAGCCAATCATAGAGCCGAGGTTGATGCCCATGTAATAAATCGCGTAGCCACTGTCGCGACGCTCATCTTCGGTTTTATACAGCTGACCTACCATGGCACTGATGTTTGGTTTTAATAAACCGGTGCCGGTAGCAACAAATATTAAGCCGATAAAGAACGAACTAGGGTGGGGAATTGCGAGGATAATATGGCCGATCATAATAACGATACCGCCATACCAGACAGTTCGCTGACCGCCTAACAGGCGATCTGAGATCCAACCACCGGGTAAGCCAAGGAAGTAGACTGCACCGGTATAGAGGCCGTAAATTGCCGCAGCAGACGCTACCGTGAAGGCCAAACCTTCCTCTTGCAGCGATGCGGTCATAAACAGCACTAGCATGGCGCGCATGCCGTAGTAACTCATGCGCTCCCACATTTCTGTGAAAAACAGGGTTTGTAACCCTTTGGGATGACCGAAAAAGGCGGTATCCAATTTTGAATCCCCAGCCGCCGAAGTCGGTGGCGTGGGTATCTGCTCATCAGACATAGATTCACTTCCATTATTGTCGTTATAGTGAGCAGTTATTAGTACGTGAAATAAGCTCAATATGCAACCAAATCGCGCCTTACAGAGGCTAGATGGTTAGATTTATAGCAATAGCTGTGAATAAATTAATCAACCTTGGGCGTGTCGTTGAATAATGCCTACAGCCATGTAATGAATTTATGCTGCCTTGCTATTCACTTCGCTTAATGGGTTTGAAGCCATCACATGCTGAGTGTCTGACCAGTGCAAAAGCTCAATACGGCCCTGATGATTCTCTACCAAGGCGCTACAGTTCTCTATCCAGTCGCCATCGTTACAGTAAATAATACCATCACTGACACGTAGCTTGGGTTGGTGAATATGACCACAGACAATGCCGTCATAGCCCCGGCGCTTGGCCTCGTGAATGGCCGCATCTTCAAATGCAGTAATCGCTTGTTGGGCCTTGTGTACACGAGATTTTAACCACGCTGCTAAAGACCAATAGCGGCCACCAAAAAGGCGGCGTACTCGATTATGCCAGCGATTTAAAAACAGCAAAAAGTCATAGGCGGCGTCGCCGATAATACTGATCAGTTTGCTGTAACGCGTTGCAGAATCAAAGTCATCACCGTGCAAGATAACAAAGCGCTTACCATTACCTGTGGTATGCACAAACTGCCGGTGTACTTCCACGCCCATGAGCAGCTCTTTATCATACTTACGAAAGGTCTCATCGTGATTACCTGGTACGTAAATGACCCGTGTGCCTGCTTTTACTTTCTCCTGCAGTGCTTGCAGTACATGGTAGTGACTGGAATGCCAAAAGAACCGCCTTTTCATTGACCATAAATCAATAATATCGCCCACTAAATAAAGTGTATCGCACTGAATATGGGCTAAAAAGTCGAGTAAATAGTCGGCTTTACAATCTTTGCAACCTAAATGAATATCAGAGATAAATACGGCCGGGTAATGGGTGGTGTTACGTTGTTTCATAATGGTGTGACTCGCAGCGTAATAATAGCGAGGCTAGAGCGTAGCGATGACAAAAAAAAGACTAAAAAAAGAACAATCCGTGACAACTATCGGATCTGCTTGTCTAACGGTATGAGCCTGATTATTATTGCGACCTTCAGCCAGCCTTGGTAAGCAAGTGTTGGGAGACAATGAGCCAATATGACAGCAAAGCAATGATTTGTTCGCTTTAACAGGCTTTACGCTTTGCCAAGAACCGGTCATTTTGGCAATGTTTTAGCAGTGCCTCGTCGACCATAAAACTTGGGTGTAACGAGGACAAACGCGTAAAGCGTAAT
This sequence comes from Pseudoalteromonas ruthenica, assembly GCF_008808095.1. Classification (NCBI taxonomy): domain Bacteria; kingdom Pseudomonadati; phylum Pseudomonadota; class Gammaproteobacteria; order Alteromonadales; family Pseudoalteromonadaceae; genus Pseudoalteromonas; species Pseudoalteromonas ruthenica. The sequence continues at coordinate 1,002,647 of NZ_CP023396.1, forward strand.
AGGAGAGCAACATGAAGTATCGTTTAGCTGGGCTGTGTATCGTGTTAACAGCTGCGCTTAGCGGTTGCCAAGACGAGCCATTAACGCAACAACTGCCTGTGGATATGAGTAATCCCGCTGCAAAATTCTGTGTTGATCAGGGCGGGCAATACCTTGTTGAGCAACAGCCCCAAGGCAAGAGCAGCTTTTGTGTATTGGATAACGGATCAAAAGTTGACGCGTGGGAGTTTTTCCGCAAATACCAGTAATAAAAAAGCCAGTCTCTCGACTGGCTTTTTTCGTTTATGCTTTAGCAAGCTCGGCAACAATGGCGGCTACCGCACCATCAATATCCAGCAACTGCTTTTCACCTGTACGGCGGTTTTTAAGCTCTACTTGATCATTATCGAGGTTACGCTCACCAATCACTAAGGTCAGTGGCACACCCAGTAGCTCCATATCGTTAAACATGACCCCAGGGCGCTCTTTGCGGTCGTCAAAGAGTACATCAATGCCAGCTTGTTGCAATTCGCTGTAAAAGCGCTCAGCAATATCAGGGATACGATGTGACTTGTGCATATTCATGGGCACGATAGCCAGTTCGTACGGAGCGATATTTTTCGGCCAAATAATGCCGTATTTATCATTGTTTTGCTCGATGGCAGCGGCAACGATACGGGATACACCAATACCGTAACAGCCCATGGTCATGGTCTGGTTTTTACCACTTTCTGCCAATACTCCGGCTTTCATAGCCTCGGAATACTTGGTGCCAAGCTGGAAGATATGACCAACTTCAATCCCTCGTTTAATACTCAAAGTACCGCTACCACAAGGGCTCGGATCGCCATCAACCACGTTACGAATATCCGCAACTTGGTAGTCATTGACGTCGCGGTCCCAGTTGATGCCACTGAAGTGCACATCATCTTCGTTGGCACCGGCGACAAAATCCGCCATCACCGCCGCTGAGCGGTCAACAATAATCGCTGTATTTAAGCCAACAGGGCCTAAAGAGCCAGGACGAGCGCCTACTGCTTTTACAATGTCCGCTTCGCTCGCCATTTCCAGTGGTGCCTGCACGCCTTCAAGCTTCTCTGCTTTGAGTTCGTTGAGCTCATGATCGCCACGCAGTACTAAAGCAACCAGTGGGCGTTGCTCTTGCTCGTCTGCTTCGCCGTAAACAAATAAAGTTTTCACACCACGGTGCGGCTTAACGCCGTAATGCTCTTTAAGTTCAGCAATGGTTTTTGCTTTCGGGGTATCGAACTTTTGCAATTCTTTGCTGGGCTCAGGACGGGCTTCGCTCGGGGCTTTTGCCTCTGCCTTTTCGATATTTGCGGCATAATCACTGCCATCACTGAAGGCGATAGCATCTTCACCGGATTCGGCCAATACGTGGAATTCATGAGACAAATTACCACCAATGGAACCGGTGTCTGCAAGAACTGGGCGGTAATCTAAGCCTAAACGGTCGAAAATATTGCAATATGCTTGGTGTAGCTTTTCATACGTTTGCGCTAAACACTCGTCACTTAGGTGGAACGAGTAAGCGTCTTTCATGACGAACTCGCGCGAGCGCATGATGCCAAAACGAGGACGAATTTCATCGCGCACTTTGGTCTGTACTTGGTATAAGGTGATTGGCAGCTGTTTGTAGCTACTAATTTCTTTACGTACGCAATCAGTGATCACTTCTTCGTGGGTAGGTCCTAACGCAAAAGGGCGTTTATGACGGTCTTCAATACGCAAAAGCTCAGGACCATATTGTTCCCAGCGGCCCGACTCCTGCCACAACTCAGCAGGTTGAATGATGGGCATGAGCATCTCAATGGCGCCAGCCTTATTCATTTCCTCACGAACAATGTTTTCAACTTTTTTCAGCACCTTAACGCCGGAAGGCAGCCAAGTGTATAGGCCGGAGGCGAGTTTGCGGATCATGCCCGCACGAAGCATGAGCTGGTGGCTCACCACCTCGGCATCTGAGGGCGTCTCTTTCAGGGTCGCAAGTAAATACTGACTGGTACGCATGAATATTCCGTTTTTTATTTAATGATTAATAGGTAAGAGCGCTAGTTTAGCAGCGCTCGGGCGCAGGGCAAAGCGCTAAAGCGGGCAAATTTCGAGAACATGATTGTGCTCACCGTCTACTTGCCAGCGAATATTAAAATCATACAAGGTCATGCCGTAGTGCTGCACCCCAGCCAGACTCTTTTTATACGCTGGCCGTGGGTCTTGCTGAAGCACTTGAGTGATAAATTGCTCAAGCACTAAAGCAGGGTCGCTGTTGTCGATAACACTTTGTGCTTGTTCAGAAAAACTGACACTCATCTGGGTGTGCGGCCGGGTATCGGCAAAGCCAGCACTGGCATCCATCATGGCATCGGAATAAGGCAGATAGGGCTTGATATCAATAATCGGGGTGCCATCGAGTAAGTCGATTCCCCCTAAACGAAGACTAAGCTGCCCGTGTTGGTAATTCACACCGAGCAATTCGACTGCGCTCATGCCAATGGCGTTGGGACGGAATGTCGCTCGCGTAGCGAACACACCTTTGCGAGCGTTTCCGCCTAAGCGAGGAGGGCGAACTAACGGTGAATAGCCTTTATCAGCCGTTTCATGAAAACGAAACAACAGCCATAGGTGGCTAAACTCCTCAATACCACGCACAAACTCCTCTCTGTTAAATTCATCGGTAAAGATAAGATCAGCGCGCGCCGCGCTAACTAGGCGAGGTTGTCGCGGGATAGCAAACTTTTGTTTATACGGAGAGCGAATATGGCCAATGGCGGTGATTTGATACTGGGACGACACAATGTTTTACACAGCGAATTAAGGTGAGCGCAGTGTAGTCATGGCACCGGGTAAAAACAAGGGGCACAGGGCCCCTTGTACAAGTAGGGAAAGTGCTGGGCTAATTAGAATAGGTATTCAACCGATACAGACGCAACGTCCATTTCGGGGTCAATTTGTTCGTCTAGTTCATAACGCTCGTACTCAAGGTTGAAGCGTACTTGCTCTGTCATCGCAAACTGTACGCCGGCGCCGTAAAATACATCGCCACCATCGGCCTGCGTGGTGGCAATGGTTAGGTCATCAAGTTGCGCACGTAGGTCTGCATCCCATTCTAGCCAACCGGCGGTTGCGTAAACTTTGAAACGCTCACTAACAGGCAGAGCGAGTTTGGTTGATAGCGAAACACCATCTAGTTCTGCTTGTTGGTCGATATCAGACACTTCATCAAAATTGTGATAGCCGAGCTCGAAACTCCAATAATCATTGAGCTGTGTGCCCACGTAAGCTTCAAGCATACCGGCATCGTCATCAAATTCAGTATCTAGGTCATCATTGTCGAACTCAAATGAGTATTGGCCGTAACCGATACCGGTGTAGAAACGAGGGTTCACTTCACTGCTTGGTTCATAACTTGAAGGGGCCGCCATCGCTGTGGTTGTCGTTAAAGCCATAGCTAAAGCGCAAAGGGAAAAGCGAGCAGTTTTATTAGTGTGTTTCATCTTGATTCTCCATTTTGTTAGTTCATGCCTAACAAAGCAGAGGCCATGCCAAGAGTCTTAAAACAACTAAAATTAGGTGTTTTATTAATATATAATTCAGTTAGTTACAGAAAAGCGCAGGGTTGTTTACAAAGCCTTAAGGAGTGTAACGCGCGGCTGTTTTGTATGGACCTGAAAAAGGTGTAAAATTTTCCGGTAAATGTCAAAATTACACCCTGAATGGAACCTAACTAATTGATTAATAGTCGATTAACAGGTCTTCTGTAAAAGTGTTTCAGTTTCGATGGCTATCTCTTTCATTTTAATCGCATACGCCTCTAGGCGCTTCTGCTCTTCTGTTTTTGCCTTAAAGCATGGCACCTCTACTGGGTAGCCGGCTTGGTCCATAGCGACAAAGCTGATCACGCAGTGGTTAGTCTCGACCATGTGTTGCGTCTTGGGGTCGCCACAGCGTACTTGTATAAATATTTGCATACTGGTTTTACCGGTATGCGCAATAGAGGCGTTAACTTCAACTAATTGACCCACTAACACTGGCCGGCGAAATTTTACTCCCGCCACAGATACCGTGACACAGTAATGACCGCTCCAACCTGCGGCACAGGCATAGCCAGCTTGATCTATCCATTTCATGACGACTCCGCCGTGGACCTTACCACCGAAATTGACATCGGTAGGCTCGGCTAAAAATCGAAAAGTAACCGTATCTTGACTCATAGAGCTCCCCAAATATGCTCGACCTGTTACAGCAAGTGTAGTGTATATAAATAAAAAAGGGGCTTACGCCCCAGTTGCAACTTAGGATAAAGTACTTAATAACAACTACATATTAGGGTAGTTAGGACCACCCGCTCCCTCTGGGGTGACCCAGGTGATGTTTTGGCTAGGATCTTTGATATCACAGGTTTTACAGTGCACACAGTTTTGCGCATTGATCACAAACTTTGCCTCACCTTCACTGTCATCCACTTCGTAAACCCCAGCTGGGCAGTAGCGCTGTGCTGGTTCATCAAAGCGTGGCAAATTAACCGTAATAGGTATCGCAGCATCCTTTAATTGTAAGTGACACGGCTGAGACTCTTCGTGATTGGTATTAGACAAAAAGACCGATGAGAGTTTGTCAAAACTAAGCTCACCATCTGGCTTTGGGTAGTCAATTTTCGGTGCTTGTGAGCTGCTCAGTAGGGTCGCGTAATCAGGGGTGTTGTCTTTAAAGGTAAAAGGCAGCTTTCCTGCGAATAGGTTTTGGTCCAGCGTGTTGTACGCGCCCCCGAAGAACTTACCCAATTTATGCATCGCCGGCCCAAAATTGCGTGAGCGGTAAAGCTCATCATACACCCAAGAAGATTCAAAACGCTGCGCAAAGTCCGCCAAATCAGTGTGTTGATCACCGGCTTTTATTGCCTCAAAAATACTTTCGGCTGCCAACATACCGGATTTCATTGCGGTGTGATTGCCTTTGATTTTGGCAAAATTCAGCGTACCTGCGTCACAGCCCACGAGTAGGCCGCCTGGGAAGTGCATTTTCGGTAGCGAATGTAACCCGCCTTTGGCTATAGCACGCGCGCCGTAGGCTAAGCGTTTACCGCCTTTGAGCACATCAGCGAATACAGGATGATGTTTCATTCGCTGAAATTCATCAAAAGGACTTAAGTGCGGGTTGGTGTAGTTAAGGTCGACAATGAGGCCCACCACCACTTGATTATCCTCGCAGTGGTACATAAATGCGCCGCCATTGGTATCTCCACTAAGCGGCCACCCAGTGCCATGAACCACTTTTCCTTGTTGATGTTGCTGTGCATCTACTTGCCAGATTTCTTTAAAACCAAGACCGTAGTGTTGCACAGAGCGGTCTTTATCAAGGGCAAATTGATTGATCAATTGTTTGCCCAAGTGGCCACGGCAGCCCTCTGCGAAAATGGTGTATTTTGCTCTGAGCTCCATCCCCGGCATAAACCCAGGCTTTTCATTGCCCTCTTTATCGCGACCCATATCACCGGTAATGATGCCTTTGACGCTGTCGTCTTCAATAAGTAGTTCGTGCGCGGAAAAACCAGGGAAAATTTCGACTCCTAATTGTTCTGCTTGCTCGGCTAAAAAACGACAAACGTTGCCCATAGAGACGATATAGTTGCCATTATTATGAAATGTTTTGGGCACCATAAAGTGGGGCAGGGATTTAGCTTTTTGCTCATCACTGAACCATAAAATTTCGTCTTCGGTGACTTGGGTATGCAGTGGCGCGCCTAACTCCTGCCAATTAGGGAGTAGCTCATCGAGTGCGCGAGTTTCGAAAACGGCACCGGAGAGCACATGAGCACCTACTTCAGAGCCTTTTTCAACCACGCAAATCATCAATTCTTGTTGTTGTTCTTGTGCTAATTGCGCGAGCTTAATGGCGCTAGCAAGGCCGCTGGGCCCTGCACCGACGATGACCACGTCAAATTCCATGGTTTCGCGTTCTACCATAATGATCCCCTGCTTTATATGACGGTATAAGGTGTTACGAAATGCAAATTAATCGTTACACAAAAGGTTATTGTCCAAGGTTATTTTAGGTTGACGTTTACGTCAACAGGAAGTAGTCTGATTTCATCAAATAAATAAGTTTACGTTAACGTCAGGTGTGGGCGTGTCAGTAGTAACCGCGCAGGTTATAGCCGCTTTAGAACGTCCACTCGCGTGTCAACAGGAGCAAATATGAAAGTATTAGTGCCCATCAAACGTGTCATCGACTACAACGTCAAAGTACGCGTAAAGGCAGATAACAGCGATGTCGATTTGGCGAATGTGAAAATGGCGATGAACCCATTTTGCGAAATCGCCATAGAAGAAGCTATTCGCCTAAAAGAATCAGGTAAGGCAACGGAAGTGATTGCTGTGACTATTGGTGATAAGTCATCGCAAGAGCAGTTGCGCACTGCACTGGCACTGGGCGCCGACAGCGCCATTCACATCGAAAGTGATGAGAAGCTAGACTCACTGCATGTGGCAAAACTACTCGACAAGTTAATTGATGAGCAGCAACCCGATCTGGTTATCTTAGGGAAGCAAAGTATCGATTCGGACAATAACCAGACTGGGCAAATGCTGGCTGCGCTGCGCGGATGGGGGCAGGGTACATTTGCCTCAAAAGTGGATATTAACGATGGCAAAGTGAACGTGACGCGTGAAGTTGATGGTGGTTTACAAACTGTAGCGCTCACGCTTCCTGCGATTGTCACGACTGATTTGCGTCTCAACGAGCCCCGTTATGCATCATTGCCTAACATTATGAAAGCAAAACGCAAACCTTTAGATGTGAAAAGTGCTGCGGATATGGGCGTCGACCTTGCTGCACGAATGCAGTTGGTGAGCGTGGAAGAGCCAGCTCAGCGTCAAGGTGGTGAAATCGTTGAAGACGTTGAAACCTTAGTGAACAAGTTAAAAAATGAAGCAAAGGTGGTGTCATGAAAGCATTAGTGGTAGCTGAGCACGAGTACGGTGAACTAAAGCCTGAAACCGCGAAAACATTAAGCGCGGCGCACAAAGTAGGCGCTGATATTGATGTGTTGCTGGTTGGTGAGAACCTTAATGACGCGGCTGAACAGGCTAGTAAGCTCAGCGGTGTAAGCCGTGTGTTGGTCGCTGATAGCAGTGATTATGCACACCAACTAGCTGAAAACACCGCTGATTTAATTGTGAGCCTAGCGGGTGATTATAGCCATCTATTTGCCAGTGCGACGACCACCGGTAAAAACATTATGCCACGGGTTGCAGCGCTATTAGATAAAGCGCAAGTATCGGACATTATTGATGTTATCGACGCTGATACGTTCAAACGCCCGATTTATGCTGGTAACGCCATTGCGACGGTGAAGTCACTTGAGTCTGTGCACGTTATTACTGTGCGTGCCAGTGCCTTTGATGCAGTGAGCAGCGACGGCAGTGCTAGCATCGAAAAGATTGACAATAGCATGGCCTCAACGAACAGTGAGTTTGTCTCTAAAGAGCAAACTGAGTCTGAACGCCCTGAATTAACCGCTGCTGATGTGGTTATTTCCGGCGGCCGAGGTATGCAAAATGGTGAAAACTTCAAACTGTTAGAAGGTATTGCCGATAAGCTCGGTGCGGCTATTGGCGCATCACGCGCTGCGGTAGACGCGGGCTTTGTGCCGAACGATATGCAAGTAGGGCAAACCGGCAAAATTGTCGCTCCTGATTTGTACATAGCCGTGGGTATCAGTGGTGCCATCCAGCATTTGGCAGGTATGAAAGACTCAAAGGTTATTGTAGCTATCAACAAAGACCCAGAAGCACCGATTTTCCAAGTGGCTGACTATGGGTTAGTGGCTGATTTATTCGATGTTCTACCTGAGTTAGAAGCCAAGCTTTAAAGCGCAACTAGTTTACAAAAAGCCCGCGACTGTTTTTGTGTTGTGGGCTTTTTTGTAGGTAATGTTGTTTCAAGAGCTTAGGCGCAAATAAAAACCCGCTACGTGAGCGGGTTTTTGATGTCTATAGCGTGCGCCGTTATTAGTAAGTAGCGCTGCCTTTAGTGCGTGGGAAGGCAATCACGTCACGGACATTGCCCATACCGGTCACGTAAGCGACTAAACGTTCAAAACCTAAACCAAAGCCTGAGTGAGGCACCGTGCCGTAGCGGCGTAAGTCGCGATACCAGCTATAGTCTTCTTTGTTTAAGCCCATTTCCTCTAAACGAGCATCAAGCACATCTAAACGTTCTTCACGCTGAGAGCCACCGATGATCTCGCCAATGCCTGGGGCAACGACATCCATCGCTGCCACCGTCTTGCCGTCTTCGTTCTGGCGCATGTAGAAGGCTTTGATATCGCGCGGGTAGTTTTTGATAACTACAGGCGCTTTGAAGTGCTCTTCAGCCAGATAACGCTCATGTTCAGACTGTAAATCCACGCCCCACTCAACAGCGTATTCAAACTGCTTACCGCACGCCTTAAGAATCTCGATAGCGTCGGTGTAATCAACCTGCGCAAAGTCCTTGCTGACGAATTCTTCAAGACGACTGATGGCCGTTTTCTCGATACGTTGTGCGAAGAACTCCATGTCATCACGACGCTCTTCCAATACCGCAGCAAAGACATACTTAAGCATGTCCTCGGCAAGTTTGGCGATGTCGTTCAAATCGGCAAAAGCCACTTCCGGCTCGACCATCCAGAACTCTGCAAGGTGGCGCGAGGTGTTAGAGTTTTCAGCACGGAAGGTTGGGCCAAAGGTGTAGATCTTTGACATTGCGCTGGCATAGGTTTCACCGTTGAGCTGGCCTGATACCGTTAAAAATGCTTCTTTACCGAAAAAGTCTTCGCTGTAGTCGATATCGCCCTTATCAGTGCGTGGTAGGTTCTGCATATCCAATGTCGACACTCGGAACATTTCACCAGCACCTTCGCAGTCACTGGCGGTAATGATGGGAGTGCTGATCCACATGTAGCCACGCTCATGGAAAAAGCGGTGGATAGCCTGCGATAAGCAGTTACGAACACGGGTAACCGCGCCAATCACATTAGTGCGTGGGCGCAGGTGGGCGTGCTCACGTAGGTACTCAATACTATGGCGCTTTGCTGCCATAGGGTAAGTGTCAGGGTTTTCTACCCAGCCAATTACTTCAACGCTGTCCGCTTGAATTTCAAAGGCCTGACCTTTACCGGCTGACGCTACGAGCTTACCGGTTACGCTTACCGAGCAGCCGGCCGTTAAACGCGTTACTTCATCATAATTATTGAGCGAATTAGGCACTACAGCTTGGATAGGATCAAAACTCGAACCGTCATGAACGGCTAGAAACGAAATACCTGCTTTAGAATCGCGACGTGTGCGCACCCAACCTTTAATGTTGACCTGGGTGTCCACGGCAACGGCGCCTTTTAATAGCTCGGCGATTGCTGTATGGCTCATTTTCACTCCAATGATTACTATTGCCTACTGTGCTGCACCTTGGCAGCAGCAGTATTATGATGAAAGTTAAGAGGCCTATCTTAACCGTGATTTAGGGAGAAAAAAACTGCCAATTGCCTCAATCAGGGCAGAAATACGTAAAAGCGTAGAAAATATCACCTAAACTAATCATATATAACTTATTATCGAGACGCTTTAGCATGTTGAGGGGAGATAAACCGGGCCCTTTTCGATTAGTCGCTTGGTGTGCAGGTGTAGGCTGGGTGCTTTTTGTTGTGGTATTAGTATTGATTCACTACGCTCGCCCTGATGTAGATTACGGCATATTACGTTATTTCGACGTGCCCATTCGCGAGCATTGGCTCTTAAAACCGAAAAATAGCGCCTTAATCATGCTAATGCTGTGTGGTCTTTGCTGCGTTTGTGGCATTATAAGGGCAAGAAATATAAATAAAATGATGCATCTGGCTGCACTTTCGCTTATTGCTTTAGCGTTTTTGTGTGTCAGCTTTACCCTTGCAATCTTAAGTTAAAACGCAGTGAGTAGTTAATGAAACAAGCTTTTATCCTACGCGGCTTGCCAGGTAGTGGTAAAACCCACTATGCGCAGAGCCTTGCCGACGACCTCGTTGCCGGCGATGCTAGCCAATACTTTATTTGCAGTACCGACGATTTCTTCGTGCAAGATGGCCACTATCAATTTGATAAGCACAAGTTACCTGAATATCACAATCTTAATTTAGCCCGTTATATTAAAGCGCTCGCGGAGGGCATTCCGTTAGTGATTGTTGATAACACCAATATCAAAAAATGGGAATTTATCGCCTACATTGAAGCTGCGCATGCGCTCGGTTATCAAGTCAAAGAGGTGATCGTTGGCGAGGTAAAAGACAAAGCAATGCAACACCTTTATGCTCAGCGCAACACCCACAAAGTAGCACTGCGGACGATAGCGAAAATGGCCTATCAATTTGAGTGGTAATTGACCATATCAAGGAGCATTCATGAGTAACAAGCAAGTAGAGCATGACACCCAAAAACCTAAACTAGCGCACGAGCTCCACCAAGAACTTCCGGTTGATCATCCCGATGCGTTTTTTCGCATGCTACACAAAGTGATTCGCTTTGCTATTTGTGTTTTAGCCCTGTGTATGGTGGCAGTTATACTCTGGGGGGTCGGTGATGTTATGTACATTATCTACGAGCGATTAATGCAGCCACCTTACTTTTTACTAGATGTCAATGACATCTTTTATACCTTTGGTGGCTTTATGGCTGTGTTGATAGCGGTGGAAATATTTATCAACATTAGGATGTATCTAGGCAGCAACGTGTTTCCTGTCAAGCTTGTCGTCGCGACTGCTTTGATGGCTATCGCTCGTAAAGTGATCATCCTTGATTTTGATACCCTCACCCCGCTTTACCTGATAGGTATCGCCGCCACAACTTTAGCGCTGGGGATAACCTACTGGCTTTTGGGCAAAGCGCCCAATGATGATTATGACCATTAGATGGACATTGATAAAAAAACCGCCTCAAGGGCGGCTTTTTTTATTACATGGCGTTGTATTCGTCTTCCCAGAAGAACTTTTCTTCGCCAAATGCCGGCTTTAAGTCATTAAGCCATGTAGCATTCTCGTCATACTTGGTAAAGAAAGGACGCTGCACCCAATCTGGGTTGCGAGCTTGAATAAAGCGCAGTACGAAGACCTTTTCACCGGCAATCTCGCTGACACCAGATACTTCTACCTTTCCTGGACCTGCACTCATAGACGGGCCGCGCACGGTACGACTGACGCCGGATACCTGTTTATAAGCCTCGCGGAAGGTTTCCCAAGTTTTATACAGGGGCAATTCAAAGTAACGCTTGGCCCCGGTATCACGTTCAATAAACATGTAGTACGGGATCATCCCTAGCTGCGTTTGCTCTTTCCACATTTCCGCCCACATATTAGGGTCGGTATTAATGTTATTAAGGAGTGGTGCTTGAGTACGGATTTGCGCGCCGGTTTTACGCAATAGGGCAATCGCTTCGCGTGTGGCGGCGGTGCGCAGCTCTTGCTTATGGTTGATGTGAGCCATAATAGAAACGTGCTTGCCTGCATCCACGAGCTCTTTAATTAAGGCGAGCAAGTCTTGCGCATCAGGATCGGTTAAATAACGGAATGGCCAGAAAGTCAGTGACTTGGTGCCGATACGGATGGTGCGAATATGGTCAAATTCGGGATCTTTAAGCTTTTCAAGATAGCCACGAAGTTTAACGGTACGCATCACCATTGGGTCGCCGCCGGTTACGAGTAGATCGGTAACCTCTTTGTGCTCACGCAGATAGTTATGCAATAAGTCCGCATCGTTGTTATTGAATCGTGTCGCTTTACCAACAAACTGCGCCCAGCGGAAGCAGAAAGTACAGTAAGAGTGACAATATTGTCCTTGTGCTGGAAAGAATAACACGGTTTCTTTGTATTTGTGTTGAATGCCTTCAACGCGCTCACCATCGAGCTCGGGCACATTCTTTTCCATTTGCCCGGCAGGGTGCGGGTTCAGCTTGTTACGGATCTGTTGTGCCAGTTCCATTACCTGTTCAGCGGTTGGGTCCGTTCTATGCAGCGCAGCCATTTGCTCGTACGACTCGTCATCTAACATACCACGCTGAGGGAACGTAAGTTGGAATACCGGATCATTGGGAACTTTATCCCAATCAATCAATTCTTCAATTACAAAGTTATTTACGCGGAATGGGAATACACTGGCCACGACCTTCATCTCAAAGCGCATATGCTCTGGTAGTTGGTGTAGGGCTTCAATTTTATCAATTTGACGGTGTTGATACACGGTAAACCTAGGCGGGACAAAGGTTTCCGCTGGCTGTATTTGAACGGTTTGCTGCATATATTTTCACTTGCTAGTTGAAAAGGTTGGTACTCTAACAAAAAGGTCAAGCCAATTCCTAGTCCTAAGTGCGAATATAATTGCGCTGTAACACGCAAAGAGCGGCCTTTGGCGCGCCCAAGCAGGTATAAAATTGCTACGCAGTGAAACTAATTGTTCAGCGAAAAGTAAGTTAACTCTTTGAGCTGGTTATAAACTGTGGTGACTCCCAGCTCAAAGAGGCAACAGTCACCACCTCATTAGTAGTGACCCTGAGCAATAGCATCGTATATTGCCGTGGCTAAGCGCTGAATGTCGTTTTCGCTGCTAACAAAAGGCGGCATAAGATAAATCAATTTACCAAAGGGGCGGATCCACACTCCTTGGCTGACAAAAAACCGCTGTATCTTGGCGACATCCACAGCACTATTGAGCTCAACTACACCAATGGCGCCAAGGCGGCGTACATCAACCACGGCGGCTAATTCGCGGCAGCGCTCTAAGGCACCAAGCCAATGATGAATATCGTTTATTTGCCCTTGCCAATTATTATCGAGCAACAATTCGAGACTTTTGTTGGCCACGGCGCAGGCCAGCGGGTTACCCATAAAGGTGGGGCCATGCATCAAAACGCCTGCTTCGCCTTCGCAAATACCGCGTGCTACATGACTCGTGGTCAGTGTCGCGGCTAAGGTCATATAGCCACCGGTAAGTGCTTTCCCCACACACATAATGTCTGGAGCTATATCGGCATGTTCAACAGCGAACAAGGTACCGGTGCGGCCAAAGCCAGTGGCAATTTCGTCGCAAATAAGCAATATCTCATAGCGGTCGCACAACTGGCGCACGGTTTTTAAATAGTCGGGATGATAAAAGTTCATACCGCCGGCATTTTGGACAATCGGCTCAATGATAAAAGCCGCCACTTCATGATGATGTTTATCAAAGTATTGCTCTAGGGTGTGCGCCTCTTCAGGGTCGAAGCGTTCATTAAAACGGCTACGGGGTGGCGGCACAAAGATTTGTTCGGGTAAAAATCCGCGATACATACTGTGCATTGAGTTGACCGGGTCGCACACACTCATAGCGGCAAAGGTATCGCCGTGATAGCCCTTTTGCGGGGTCATAAGTTTATGCTTTTGTTTATGGCCTTGGCTATACCAATATTGCACTGCCATTTTTATCGCCACTTCCACACTTACTGAGCCGCCATCGGCAAGAAACACCTTGTCGAGCGCTTTGGGGGTCATCGCCACTAACTTTTTACACAGTTCAACTGCTGGCGCGTGAGTGATACCGCCAAACATAACATGGCTCATATTGTTGCTTTGGCTTTGCAGCGCTTCATTTAACTGGGGGTGATTGTAGCCGTGCAGGGCACTCCACCATGATGCCATACCATCAATTAAGGCTTCGCCACTTTGTAGATAAATGCGGGTTCCCTCAGCATGGGTAACGGGATAATTGGGAAGAGGGTTGAGCATTGATGTGTAGGGGTGCCAAATGTGCTCACGATCAAACTCAGTGTCGATATGTGTATAATTATTGCTCATAGGTAAACTTCAAATGTCATTGCAGCGTTGACAATACTAAGGCAACTCGTAGACTGATACAAAATTAAATTCTACCGTCGATAATAAAGAGAACTCTATGGAACAGGCCGAAATCCGTCATAACTGGACGCACGAACAAGTTAAAGCCCTTTTTGACATGCCATTTAATGATTTGCTGTTCAAAGCGGCAAGCATTCACCGTCAACACTTTAACCCCAACGAAGTGCAAATTTCGACTTTATTATCGATTAAAACCGGCGCCTGCCCAGAAGATTGTAAATATTGCCCTCAGTCAGGGCACTATAAAACCGACCTCGAGCGTGAGCGCTTGATGGAAGTAGAAAAAGTGGTGGAGCAGGCCAGGGCCGCCAAGTCAAAAGGTGCGACCCGTTTTTGCATGGGTGCAGCATGGTCAGACCCTAAAGACCGCGATATGCCCTACATTGAGCGCATGGTCCGAGAAGTAAAAGAGCTGGGTTTAGAAACCTGCATGACACTGGGCAAGCTTGATAACGATAAAGCCAAGCAGCTGCGCGGGGCGGGGTTAGACTACTATAACCATAACCTTGATACTTCACCTGAATACTATGAGCAGATTATCACGACGCGCACTTACCAAGACCGTTTAGACACACTGGATCATGTGCGTGATGCCGGCATGAAGGTATGCTCCGGTGGCATTATCGGTATGGGAGAGCAGGCTTCTGATCGCTACGGCCTACTGATCCAGCTGGCTAACTTGCCTAAGCAACCGGAAAGTGTGCCGATTAATATGCTGGTTAAGGTCAAGGGCACGCCTTTAGAAAACGTCGATGATTTAGACCAGTTCGAATTCATTCGCACTATTGCTGTGGCGCGTATCATGATGCCGAAAAGCTACGTGCGTTTATCAGCAGGGCGCACGGCAATGAATGAGCAGATGCAAAGCATGTGTTTCTTTGCCGGAGCAAATTCCATCTTCTATGGTGATAAACTGCTGACCACCGACAACCCTGAAGCCGATGCCGATATGAACCTTATTCGCAAACTGGGGATGCGCCCAGAGCAGGCTCAGGATTACTCAGACGAGGCCTATGAAGCGTCATTGAGCTCAGCTATCGCTGATAAGAAAACCTCAGAGCTGTTTTACGAAGCACCCTAATGGCGTTTGAATACATTGATAATGTGCTCGAGGGTGCCAAAGAGCAGCACTTACTGCGCCAGCGCGTGGTAGTCGATGACATTTGTGCGCGCACCTTGGCCGTGGATGGTCGACGCTATTTAAATTTTGCGTCCAATGACTATCTTGCTTTAGGCGATCGGCCGCTGCCGCCATTGAAAGGGCGCAGTGGCGGGCACAGTTCGCCGTTGGTTACTGGTTACAGTCGTGAGCAAGCAGAGCTGGAGCAACGTTTTTGTGCACTTTATGGCTTTGAGTCAGCGCTGCTGTTTGCCAGCGGTTTCAGTGCTAATGCCAGTGTGCTGAAAGCCTTGTTTGCTCAAGCCCGGGAAGGCTTGATTGTGCAAGACAAACTGAATCATGCCAGTTTAGTCGATGGCGGCCTTGCGGCAAACGCACAGATGCAGCGCTTTAATCACAATAATATGGCGCATCTGGATGCGCGCTTGGGTAAATCCAAAGCCCACCATAAACTGGTAGTAAGCGAGGGCGTGTTCTCGATGGATGGGGACTGCGCGCCGCTTGAACAGCTACGCAGTCAGTGTGAGAAGCACCGGGCCTGGTTAATGCTTGATGATGCCCATGGGTTTGGGGTGCTCGGTGGAGGCAAAGGCAGCGCTGCGGTGCTTAAGCCTGATATTTTAGTGCTCACCTTTGGTAAAGCGCTGGCTGCCAACGGGGCTATCGTACTAGCTAGCAACAAAGTCATCGATTTGCTGCTGCAAAGTAATCGCGATTACACCTATTCCACGGCACTGTCCGCTTTGCAATGTGAGGTGATTGACGAGCGACTGACGCAGTTGTTGGCGGCCGACGCCGAGCGCCAACATTTATCTGCACTGATTGATTACTTTAAAAGCCAATGTGCGGCGGCTCATTTAGCACTGATGCCCTCAGATACACCGATACAGCCGTTGATCGTCGGCGATAGTGAATCAGCGTTGATGATGCAAAATCAACTTCGTGAAAAAGGCATATGGCTTAGTGCCATACGACCGCCCACTGTGGCCCACAATACTGCGCGTTTGCGTATCACCTTAACGGCGGCTCATACTGAGCAAGATATCGACACCTTAGTCAGCGCCTTGGAGCAATGCCGATGAGTGCGGCATTAAAACTTACTACCCAGCGGCAATTCTCCAAAGCGGCAACGAATTATCAGCAGCATGCGCGAGTGCAAGCCGCGAGCAGTACTGTTTTGTTAGACCACATTGGCGCCAGACATTTGGGTGTATGTTTAGACTTAGGCGCGGGTCCCGGCGTGAATAGCCATGCGCTCAGTGTCAGGGCACAGCAGTTAGTGTCCCTTGATTTATCAGAATCCATGCTACAGTGTGCACGAACCTTAGGTGGCGATGACAATCAGGTAGTGTGCGCAGATATGGACATGCTACCAATACACAGTGCAGCGATAGACACTGTCTTTAGTAACTTTGCGATGCAATGGTCTGCTGATTTAGCTGCCTTACTTTGCGAGTTACACCGTATTTTAACGGCGAATGGGCGGGCATATATTGCCGTGGTGAGCGAGGGTTCCCTTGAGGAAGTGAAAGCTGCTTTTGCCATGGCAGGGGTGCCAGCCATTAACCAATTTATACGTGTTGGCGATTTGATCATAGCGGCTAAGCAAGCTGGGTTTAAGGTGCAATGGCAGCATCAAGCAAGGCTATTTGATCGCTTTGACAGTGCTAAACAGGCGTTAAAAAGTTTATCGGCTATTGGTGCCAATAGCTGTGAGCATGGCCACCGTCACTTATCGAAAAATCAGTATATGCAGATTCTCAACCATTTACAGGGATCGCAGCCGGGCGTGGAGTTAAGCTACAACGTCGCATTTTTGGAGCTCATTAAATGAAACAATTTTTTGTTACCGCAACCGATACCGATGCAGGTAAAACCCATGTCACCAGCTTGCTACTGAAACTCGCTGTACAGCATAAAAAGAAGGCGGCCGGGTTTAAGCCCATCGCCGCTGGTGCTGAGGAGGCGTTTGGCCGACTGGTCAATACCGATGCACTGACACTCATCGAAAGCGGCAACACCAATGTGCTCTATGAGCAAGTAAATCCGTTTATTTTTGCGCCACCGATTGCACCTCATATTGCCGCTGCGCAGCAAGGTGAACATATTAGCGTTAGCAAGGTACGCAGCGCGTACGACGAGTTTAAAAGTTGCGGTGCCGATATTCTCATTACCGAAGGCGCCGGAGGTTGGCTATTACCCATTAATGACACGGAGCTGTTAAGTGATTGGGTGCTTGCTGAGCAGCTGCCAGTCATTTTAGTGGTGGGTATGAAACTCGGTTGCCTCAACCATGCATTGTTAACGATGGAAGTGCTGGCGCATCAAGGTGTACACGTCGCTGGGTGGATAGCCAACCAAGTGGATCCACAGATGCAGGAATACGATGCCAATTTAGCCACCTTGAAAGCAAGGCTGCCAGCCCCATTTCTCGGAGAAAGCCCTTATACCGAGCACACACCAAAGCTAAAAATCCACCGCGCTCTTATGGAGCTATTCGAGTTAGGTTAAGGTTACAGTTGCTTACAAATCCGTTTGCCGAAATAACTTGATACCGTAAACATCTGCCTATATATATTGAGCATAACGCGTCGATAGGGTGACGCTATCCATTATGGATCACTCGATGATCCCTAATGAATAATCTTACCCGTTGGAGAAATGTAGTATGAAACGTGTTGTGCTCTTTTTATTGACCAACCTTGCCGTTATGTTAGTGCTAGGTGTGGTGTTATCTATCGTATTCTCGGTGCTGGGGATATCAAGTCGCAGTATGGGGGGGATCCTCATCATCGCCGCTGTGTTTGGTTTTGGTGGCTCCTTTATCTCATTGTTGATGTCTAAGTGGATAGCTAAACGCTCTACTGGCGCATATGTTATTGAGCAGCCGCGCTCCGGTACCGAGCAGTGGCTGGTAAACACGGTTGCCGAGCAAGCGCGTCAACGTGGTATCAACATGCCAGAGGTCGCTATTTACGACAGCCCAGAAATCAATGCTTTTGCTACTGGACCATCGAAAAACAACGCGTTAGTCGCGGTAAGCAGTGGCTTGCTTCACAACATGAGCCAAGAAGAAGCCGAAGCGGTTCTCGCTCATGAAGTCTCTCATGTGGCCAATGGCGACATGGTGACATTGACGTTGATTCAAGGAGTCGTGAATACCTTTGTTATCTTCTTTGCTAAGGTATTGGCTGGTATCGTTGATAATTTCCTCAATGGCGATGAGGAGCAAAGTGGGCCAAGCTGGACTTATTTTATCTTCGACATGGTGTTTCAGGTGTTATTTGGCATACTCGCTTCCGTGGTCGTTGCTTACTTCAGCCGCAAACGTGAATTTGCCGCAGACAGAGGCGCAGCCGAGTTAGTGGGCGCACATAAAATGCGTGCTGCACTAGAGCGCTTGAAAGGCAACCATGAGTCACAGCTAGAAGGCTCAATGATGGCCTTTGGTATCGCACCAGGGCGCTCTATTGGTGAGCTATTTGCTTCACACCCGCCATTGGATGCGCGAATTCATGCACTGTCAACACAAAGCTAACGGCTGTTGTGGAACTAAAAAAAGCGCACTTAAGAGTGCGCTTTTTTGTTTTCAGTTAAGCAATTACGCGCTTTGTTGCTGGCGTTGCTGTTGGTTGGGGATCAACTCCTCAACCACCTCTTTGGCGCTTAGGGTGTAGCGCACGCCATCAAACATCACCGAGACGAACTCCTCAATGCCAGTGATCCCTGTTAACGTCCAGCCTTCGCCGCGTTTAGGGCAGTACACCGTGGTAGTAGGAGGAACCATAATAAAATCATCAGCCATGAGTGTTTTTAACTTCTAGTGCTTGCTCTTGAGCATAGTTTAAGGCAATAATTCGCTAACTCAAGCCCGATATACTCTTACTGCTATGAATCGCTGCCCATCTCGCGGGCTTAGTTTACGTCCCATAGGCCACAAAGATGCGCCGGCAATGTTTGCTATTCTCTCGCAGCCTTTGGTTTTTCGCTTTAATGATTATTTACCACCGAAAACTAAAACTGAGGTGCGTAGTATGATTCAAGCGGACATCGAACTACTTCTAAAAGGGCAAGGCGTGCGCTTTGCTATCATTCACCAGCACCAGGTCATTGGTAGCTGCGGCTTATATAATATCGCCCAAGGTTGCGCGGAGCTCGGCTTTGAACTTCATCCTCAGCATTGGGGTAAAGGTTATATGCAAGCAGCAATAGCTTTGCTATTAGCCGAATACGGCCGCTATATTGATAAGCCGCTGACGCGTATCCAAGCACGAGTGATGGTCGAAAATCACCGCAGTATCAATACGCTTACCCGTGCAGGCTTCAAACCAAGTAGCGCGCAACTCTATAGTTTAGCGTTACCGGCCTGTGCACTCGATGTTGCCGAGCAACTCAATCAAGCAAGTTAATCCTGATTAGAGTAGGGCGAGCTTGGCACTTAAGCGACGCACCATAGCATTAGCGTTAGGGGCTGGCTGATTTAACCCCTCTATCAAAGTCATAAAGTAACAGTCCATCATGGCTGCGGCGCGCACCTCGTCATACTGGGGAGCCGATGCAAATAACAACGCTTTAAATTGCTGTATTTGTTCATCGAAAAACTGTCCTTGCCAAATCAAACTCTGTAGTAGGGTCTTACTGAATTCCACATGCTGCAAATAAAACGCATACAGGTGCGTGGCATAGTGGCGCATTTTCAGTTTTGGCTGCTGATGGTCGTCACTGCGTTGGGCATCAGCGATGACGTTATCAATCTGCGCAATCATTAACACCTTGAGCAACTCATCTTTATTCGCAAAATGGCTAAACAAGGTGCCATTTGCTATCCCTGCTGCCTTGGCAATATCACGTGTTGACGTGCTCTCAAACCCTTTGGCAATAAACAGCTCCCACGCGGTTTGGCAGATCCGTGTTCGTGTTTGCAGTTTTTTAGGCGTCAATTGGTTACTCAAAACAAACCCTTTTGCTTGATATTGAGCGCGCTCAATTATTATAATGAGCATGCTCATTTTTATAAGTTGATGGAAAACTACAATGGAATCAGTCGTTAATATAGTATCACGGATAATCGGTTATGTGTTATTTGTGCCCTTTATATGCTTTTACAGCTATGTTTTAGGACCGGTGCTAAAGGCGGTGCTCATCCCCGGAGGGGTGGTGGTTTTGGCATTGATAATAGGGCCTGCTAAGGCATGGCGAGTTTGGAAAGCAGCGAATGGATAACTTTGTTCATTGCCTCTAGCAACAAAACTTAGCCATGCTTTTTATCGGGCTTTTTAGTATAATGCGCGACAATTTTTGCGGTGAAAGAGAATCACTGCGGCGCTAACCCCCCTTGATGCTTGGTCATCATACGGCGTAATTTACATTTATATCGTTCATACTGAGGAGTGGCAATGAAAGTAGGAATTATTATGGGCTCAAAGTCAGACTGGCCCACCATGCAACATGCGGCGGACATGCTGGATAAATTCGGTGTCGAGTATGAAACCAAAGTGGTTTCTGCGCATCGCACTCCTCAACTTTTAGCTGATTATGCCAGCTCAGCTGCTGAGCGTGGTGTTAAAGTGATCATCGCCGGTGCTGGCGGGGCTGCGCATTTACCGGGTATGGCGGCCGCTTTTACCTCGCTACCGGTATTGGGCGTGCCAGTAAAATCGAAAGCGCTCAATGGTGTTGACTCGTTATTATCAATCTGCCAAATGCCAAAAGGTGTGGCGGTAGGTACTTTAGCTATTGGTGATGCCGGTGCCGCTAATGCGGGACTGTTGGCAGCGCAAATCTTGGGCTGTCAGCAACCAGAGCTACTGGCGAAAATTGACCAATTTCGTGCCGAGCAGACAGAGACTGTTTTAGCTAACCCTAACCCAGCTGAATAAGCGAGTTGTATATGCAAATGTTAGTTCTGGGCGCGGGCCAACTAGCGCGTATGATGGCGCTTGTGGCAGCGCCGCTGGATATCCATATTCGTGCTTATGACGTGGCTAGCAAACAAGTGGTGCACCCGGTAACCGGTGAGCACTATACGCAAACGTTAGAGCAAGCAATCGCCAGTAGCGACCGTATTACTGCTGAGTTTGAGCATATTCCCAGCGATGTGCTTGCGGCCTGTGAGCAAAGCGGCAAATTCTTCCCCGGTAAAAAAGCCATTGAATGCGGCGGCGATCGCGCCAAAGAGAAGGCGCTGCTCGATAATGCTGGCGTACCGAGTGCTCCGTATATTTTAGTGAATGAACGTACTCACCTTGAGCAAGCGGTGAATGAACTGGGTTTACCTTTGGTGATCAAAACTTGTCAGGCTGGGTACGACGGCAAAGGCCAATGGCGCTTAAAAAGCATCGACCAGACTGATGAAATCTGGCAAGAAATGCAGGCATTTTTAGATAAAGATGCGTCGCATCGCATTATTTGTGAAAAGATGATTGCGTTTGACCGTGAAGTTTCAGTGATAGGTGCGCGCGATGCACAGGGGAATGTAAAAGTATACCCGGTCACCGAAAATGAACACACTGACGGGGTGTTGACGCTGTCGGTAGCAGGCATCGTCAGCCAAGATATGCAATCTCAGGCGGTTGATGCCTACAGCAAAATAGCCAATGCGCTGGATTATGTTGGCGTACTTGCTATCGAGTTTTTCGATGTTGACGGTGAATTGCTAGTCAATGAGATTGCGCCGCGTGTTCACAACTCGGGTCATTGGACACAGCAAGGCGCTTATTGTTGCCAGTTCGAGAACCATGTGCGTGCTGTTGCCGGTTTGCCTTTGGGCTGTACTTATCTATTGCAGCCGAGTGCGATGATTAACGTTTTGGGTCAGCCAGCAATCCCGGCAGAGGTATTGGCCACCACTGGCGTTCGCAGTCACTGGTATGGTAAAGCGGTAAAACCAGGGCGAAAAATGGGTCATATCAATGTCAGTGCTAATACCTTGCATGAGCTTGGGGAGCGTCTCGGTGAATTGCATGAGCACCTCAGCGAGCAGGATTATCCTGGTATTGAAGCACGAGCCCATCAGTTAATTCTCAACTAGTACCTGTGGTTGCGCAGTACCGCTAGCAACCAACAAGACTATTTAAGCGAATAAACCGAGCCTTGAAGCTCGGTTTTTTCATCCCAAACGCTGACACAATGTCATTAACAGCTGCTAGTATGGCGTTTTCATTTTGCTTATATAAGAGAAAACCCTAAATGACCTTGTGCAAACGTTTTGGCCTTATTGGCTCCTTGTGTCTGCTCGTTGCGGCCTGTGCGCAACTTCATTCGTCTGTGCCAACAACGCTGCGTATCGCGACCTTTAACGTTAGTATGGATGGCTCGAACTACGTTACTAATCCCAGTGAGCTAAGTGAATCGCCTTTACCTGCCTTGCTAGCCCAAGGGCAACACCCACAAATTCACAATATCGCGCATATTATTCAACGGGTGCGTCCTGATGTGATATTACTCAATGAATTCGACTATAACGAGGATTGGCGCGAACAAGTCGATGCTTTTCAACGCCACTATCTAGGCAAGGATCATGGCAGTGTAAAAGCCATTCACTACCCCTACAGCTATAGTGCGCCCGTTAATACCGGTGTTGCCAGCGACTACGACTTTGACGGCAATGGTGAGCTCTCTGGCAATGGCGGGGATGCTTATGGCTTTGGTTTCTACCCTGGTCAATACGGCATGGTGATCTTAAGCCGCTATCCCATTGACCATGAGCGCGTGCGCACGTTTGCACAATTGAAATGGGCGCAACAACCGCAGGCGCAGATGCCCATGCTTGATGGCAATGCTTTTTATGATAACCGTACATGGCAAGCTGCGCGCTTAAGCTCTAAGTCATTCTGGGATGTGCCTATCAGCGTTGATGGTAAACGTGTGCATCTGTTGGCATCTCATCCTACACCACCGGTGTTCGATGGTCCGGAAGATAGAAACGGTCTGCGTAATAAAGCTGAGATTAAACTAATCGCCGATTATTTAGATAATCAAAGCGATTATTTGGTGGATGACCAAGGCCGCCAAGGAGGCCTCAATGACAACAGCCGATTTGTTATCTTGGGAGATTTAAACGCTGCACCGCAAGGCGATAAAGCGCGTCCTGAGGCCATTAATCAAGTGTTAGCTCATGATAAAGTGGATGCCAGTATGGTGCCCGAGAGCACCGGAGGAGCAGGAGTGGATGAGCAAGCTTATGCGCGTTATTACACCGCAAGCTGGCGTGCTAGAGCTGATTATGTGTTGCCATCAAAGTTCGGTTTTGAGCCAATCTCGGCAGGTGTATATTGGCCGACGGAGCAAGACCCGGCACAATATAAATTAATTAATGATAGAAAAGCTTCGTCAGATCATCGTCTTGTGTGGATGGACCTAAAATTAATAAAAAAACAGTGAACCATTTAGCCGCTTAGTACTCTATATATATGTGAAGCAGGTCCCGTACTTGTTTCGTTATTGCTAGCGCAGAGTTTTGGTCAGCATCCCTTGCTGACCTTTTTTTTGTCTAAGTAAACTGCCGTTGGTCTTAAAACACTGTCTTTGCTTGTAAGTTTTTGCTTAAATCAGGGCACCGTGTATTTAGTTGAAGACAATCATGTTCCATAAATCAGTACTGGCGGCGACCATTGCTTCCAGTTTTATCCTCAGCGGCTGTCAAAGCACCGCACAACAAAGCAACACGCAGGTAGAAACGAATCAAACTTCCGCCCCAAGCCAAGTGGAGACACCGGCAAAACCAGGTTCAGTGGCTATTACCTTAGAACAAGCCATGGCTGATCCGGACTGGATAGGTAACCAGCCAGAAGGCGCGTTCTGGCACAGCGATTCAAACACCGTTGTTTATCAGCAAAAACAACAAGGTAATCAACTACGCGACACCTACACACAGGCCGTTGGCGCAGACAGTGCAACCAAAGTAACGCTGGCGCAGCTACACACGTTGGGCGATGACAAGGCCGTATACAGTCAAGATAACCGCTTACAAGCCTATGTATTTAAAGGGGATGTATTTGTTCGTGATACCTCTGCCAACACCTTAGTGCAAATCACCAAAACCTCGGCATTTGAATCTGCGCCGCAGTTTTTAAATGATAACAGCCTAGTATATCGCCGTGGCAACGTGTTTATGCATGTAGACTTAGGCACCGGGCTGCACAGTGAGTTAGCCAACCTTAAGCTTGAAGATGAGCCAATCAAGGTTAATGAGCCGAAAAGCTACATTGCTAAGGAACAACATAAGCTTATTGACTATGTTGCACTGCAGCTAAAGAACCAAAAAGATGCTCTCGAGCGCGACCAGCAGTTAGCGAATGAAAATAGCGCGGTAGTCGATGCCACCATTTACCTAGGCGATAAAAAGCGTTTAGTGGATGCCCAGCTCTCTCCCGATGGCAGTAAGCTTATCGTTGCGCTAACCGATGACAGAAGCTGGCGCGCAGACACCGACATCATGCCTAATTACATTACCCAAGATGCAGGGGTAGAATCGGTACCAGCCCGTCGCCGGGTTGCGGATGCCAAGCCACAGGGCACAGAATTGGTGTATATCGACTTGCCAAGCAAAGCAAAAACGACGCTGACCTATAATACCTTGCCCGGTTGGAATGAAGATGTGCTTGCCGAGGTGAAGCGTGAAAACTATGCCCGCCAAGGCAAAGAGTATGAAAGCGAAACTAAGCGCCGTGAAATCAATTTAATGATGGATTGGGGCTGGGGTCAAAGTGCCATTCAATGGAACCGCAGTGGCTCACAAGTTGCTGTTATGCTTGAGGCTTGGGATAACAAAGACCGCTGGATAGCGACCGTTGACTTTAAAGGTAAAAAGTTAGTGAACCAACACCGTTTACATGACGATGCTTGGATTAACTACACCTTCAATGATTTCGGTTGGTTAAACACCAGCGACACTTTGTATTTCTTGTCAGAGCAGTCCGGTTATAGCCACATCTACACAAAGCCGTTAACAGGTAAAGCAACCCAGCGTACCAAGGGTCAATTTGAGGTTTCCGATCTGACCTTGAGCGAAAATGACCAATATCTGTACTACAAAGCGAATAAAAAGCACCCAGGTATTTACGAGGTGTATCGCTTAAACCTGGATAGCGGCAACAGCGAGGCGCTAACCAGCCTTGATGGCATGACTGACTATAGTTTGAGTCCTGATGAGCAAAAACTGCTGTTACAGCACTCAAAAATCATGCACCCGCCGGAGCTTTATGTCATGGATGCGGCACCGGGGGCTAAGGTTACGCAGCTAACTCACACCGTATCAGAGCAATTCAAAGCGACTAAGCTGGTGGCTCCGAAAGTGGTTGCCGTACCGTCGAGCCATGGTGAGCAACCGGTGTATGCGAAAGTGTATTATCCCAGCGATTACCAAAGCGATGAAAGCGGTAATACCCGCAAGGCGGTTATTTTCAACCACGGCGCCGGTTATTTGCAAAACTCACACTTTGGCTGGTCCGGTTACTTCCGCGAGTTTATGTTCCACTCGTTGCTTGCCAGCGAAGGCTATGTGGTTATGGATATGGACTACCGCGCCTCGAAAGGGTATGGCCGCGATTGGCGTACTGCCATTTATCGACAAATGGGAACGCCAGAGACGCAAGACTTGGTTGATGGGGTAAAATGGATGCAGGCTAACGCCAATGTTGATGTTGAGCGGGTCGGTACTTACGGCGGCTCATACGGTGGCTTTATGACCTTTATGGCGCTGTTCACCGAGCCTGAACTATTCCAAGCCGGAGCGGCACTGCGCCCTGTGAGCGATTGGGCACATTATAACGCCCCGTATACCTCTAATATTCTCAATCACCCAGATGTTGACCCTATTGCCTACGAGCGTAGCTCGCCTATCTACTTCGCTGAAGGGTTAGAGAAGCCGCTATTGATCAATGCGCCGATGGTTGATGACAATGTGTTCTTCCAAGATGTTGTGCGCTTAGTGCAGCGCTTGATTGAACTGGAGAAAGAGGACTTTGAAACGGCTATCTTCCCAGTTGAACCGCACGGATTTGTGCAGCCTTCAAGTTGGCTAGATGAATACCGCCGCATTTATAAGCTGTTTGAAGAGAACCTTTAATCGCTAACGAAAAACCCGAGCTAAGCCTCGGGTTTTTTTATGCCTCGCCACTCTAGTAGCGCTAAGCCCAAGCCACACAACAGCCCAAATAGATGAGCCTCAATAGCCACGCGGGAGTCAATCAATGCCTCAACGTCACTACTGGCGCCAACAATTTGCTCGTAAGCCACCTTGGCTATTACGCCTACGATAATTAAATACCCGGTTTTTTCACCGCTGCGAATATCTTTCACCGCACCATAGGCAATCAAGCCGTGCAATGAACCACTTAAGCCGACATATAAAGAGATGTTCGGGCTAAAGCCGTATAAACAGAGGCCAACCCCAAAAGACAAGAGCAGCAAATAAAGCCAATACTTACGCACACTAAAAAAATGGCCATGGAGCGACCATAGCACTAGAGCACCTGCCATGTTCATGCCTAAATGCGGCCAATTGCTGTGTAAAAAGTGCCCTGTTAGCAAGCGATACCACTGGCCCTCAGCGATGGCGGGGCGCTGAAAAGACAATGGCCCAGCGGCATCAATTACCATAAGCAGTGTACACAGTGCGATCAGTGGCCAGACAGACAGCATTGCGCGGTGCGAAAAGAGGGTTTTAAACACAGTCATAACTTAACAGTGGTCGTTATTTTTTGCCTATTGTGCCCCTTTGCCTTTAAGATGCCAATTAATTAACCACGACAATAACACTCAGCGCTATGTTACGAACTTATACCCAGATAGCAGCGGCTCTCTCGTTGCTTATTAGCTCTGGCTGCACAGCCACCACGACCACCAATAAACAGGTGCTCGCCGATAGAGAGCCTGAGGCCACCACGGCGGTGGTGACAAAACAACAAGTGAGCGGTGAGCATTACATGGTTGCCGCTGCCAATCCCTATGCGGTGCGCGCCGGGGAAGCGATTTTAGCTGAAGGGGGCAGCGCCATAGACGCAGCCATTGCTGTGCAATTGGTACTAACATTGGTCGAGCCGCAATCGTCCGGTATTGGCGGTGGGGCCTTTATTTTGCACTATGATGCAAAGCAGCGCCGACTCACCACCTATGATGGCCGCGAGCAAGCTCCTAGCAAAGCGACACCGGAGTTATTTGTTGACGGCAATGGCGAGGCCGTACGCTGGATTGATGCAGTGGTTGGCGGGCGCTCAGTGGGGGCTCCTGGGGTCTTGAAGGCGCTGGCCAAAGCCCATGAACGTGATGGCAAATTACCTTGGTCTCGTTTATTTGAGGAGGCCATTACTTTAGCCGAACAAGGGTTTAAGGTGTCACCGCGATTACATAAGCTTTTAGCGCGACGTATTAACCCTGGAGTGGAGAAAATGCCTGCGGCGCGGGCGTATTTCTTTCCCGGTGGAACGCCTTTGGCCATTGGCACCGTTAAGCAAAACCCCGCCTTGGCATCGCTTTATAAACGCTTGGCCAGCGAGGGAGTGGATGCCTTTTATCATGGTGACAATGCCAAAGCCATTGCTAAAGCAGTACAAACAAGTCCCATCGCCCCAGGTTTACTCACTGAGCAAGACATTAACAACTATGTCGCCAAAGAGCGTGCCCCGGTGTGTGTAGGCTATCATCAATACCGAGTGTGCTCAATGGCACCGCCTAGCAGCGGTGGCATGGCGGTTTTGCAAATCTTGAAACTGCTGGAGGATAAAAACCTCAGCCAATATGCGGTTAATAGCCCCAAAGCGCTGCATTACTTCACCCAAGCGTCGCGCTTAGCCTTCGCTGATCGCGAGGTCTATATGGCCGACCCCGACTACCAACCCGTGCCGACGCAAGCGCTACTCGATAATAGCTACCTTGAAAAACGTGCCTTATTGATGCTTGAGCATGATGCTAAAAAGCAAGCTGGGCACCCGGGCGTGGGGATTGCCTATGGTAAGGACGATGCCTTTGAGCTGCCCAATACCAGCCACATTTCCATTGTTGATAATCAAGGCAACGCCGTGTCGATGACCACCTCCATTGAAATGGCGTTTGGCTCTACCGTGATGGTCAATGGCTATCTGCTCAATAACCAGCTCACCGATTTTGCGCTATCGCCGAAGCGTGATGGCAAATATGTATTAAATCGCGTTGAAGGCGGTAAGCGCCCGCGCAGCTCTATGGCCCCCGTGATGGTATTTAATGAAGATGGTTCTTTACGTTTAGTGATTGGCTCGCCCGGCGGCAGCCGTATCATTAATTACGTGGCCCATGCATTGGTCGGGGTGTTGGATTGGCAGCTGAGCGCCCAGCAAGCGATCAATCTGCCCCGTATTACTAATCGTAACCATATCACTACCTTAGAGCAGGGCACTGAGCTGGTGGAGCTAAAAACGCAGCTCGAGCAATGGGGCCATAAAGTGCGTATTGGCGACCTTAACTCTGGCATTCATGCAGTCGAGGTGAAAGGCGGTAAGCTCTATGGCAGTGCCGATCCACGCCGAGAGGGAATCGCTCTCGGAAAATAAAGGTAATCAAACAGCAGGTATTTGAATGCCTGCTGTTTGTTAACAAAGATTCATTGGTGTGTATCAAAAATGATAATGCGCCAATCAGCGATAAATCAATGGTCTGATAAGCCCAAATGGGTTTGCAATTTGCGCGCTAAGGGCAATAATATCAGGCAATCTCCTTCTGTGCTAAGTAGGCAATATGACAGACAAATCCAACGATAAAACCAATACACACACCGATCCCAATTACTTGTACATTCCTTACGCTGGTCCGACCTTATTAGAAACGCCACTACTAAATAAAGGCAGCGCATTTTCTCAGCGTGAGCGTGAGAGCTTCAACTTGGCAGGCTTACTGCCGCCGCGTTTTGAGACCATTGAAGAGCAAGTAGAGCGCTGTTACCAACAGTACTCTAGCTTCCAAGATAACCTTAATAAGCATATCTACTTGCGCGCCATCCAAGACAATAACGAAACGCTTTACTATCGTTTGGTGCGAGACCACATTGAAGAGATGATGCCGATTATTTACACGCCAACGGTGGGTGATGCGTGTGAGCAGTTCTCAGATATTTATCGTAGCTCGCGCGGTTTGTTTATCTCCTATGAAGACCGCCACAATATTGATGATATTTTGCGTAATGCTACCAAAGGCAAGGTGAAGGTTATCGTTGTTACCGATGGTGAACGTATCCTTGGCCTAGGCGATCAGGGCATTGGTGGCATGGGTATCCCCATTGGTAAGTTATCGCTATACACCGCGTGCGGTGGTATCAGCCCGGCCTACACGCTGCCGGTGATGCTGGATGTTGGCACTAATAACGAGAAACTACTGAACGACCCAATGTACATGGGCGCACGTCACCCACGTATTGGCCAGCAAGAGTATGACGAATTTTTAGAGTTGTTCATCAAAGCGGTGAAGCGCCGTTGGCCCAATGTTATGCTGCAATTTGAAGACTTTGCTCAGCCTAACGCGATGCCACTGCTGAAACGCTATCGCGACGAAATTTGTAGCTTTAATGATGATATTCAAGGCACTGCCGCTGTCACTGTGGGCACCTTGCTGGCCGCGTGTCGAGTGAAGGGCACCCGTTTAAGCGACCAAAAGGTAGTGTTTGTTGGGGCTGGCTCCGCAGGATGTGGCATCGCCGAGCAGGTGATCAGCCAAATGGTCTCTGAAGGGATCAGTGAAGAGCAAGCGCGCAGTCAAATCTTTATGGTTGATCGTTTTGGCCTATTGAGCGAGGGCATGCAAGGCCTGCGTGACTTCCAACAAGCGTTGGTACAATCCAATGAAGCGCTCTCGCAGTGGCAGTATAGCGGTGATTATGCCTCTTTACTTGATGTTATGCATTGTGCTGAGCCAGGCATTATTATCGGCGTATCTGGGCAGCCAGGGCTATTCACCGAGCAGGTGATCCGCGCAATGGCATCAAGCCACGAAAACCCGATTATCTTCCCGCTTTCAAACCCGTCCAAACAGGTTGAAGCGCATCCGAGTGATGTGTTGGCGTGGACACAAGGGCGTGCCATCATCGCCACAGGTAGTCCATTTGGCAGCGTGGAATATGATGGCCAGCAGTATGTTATTCCGCAGTGTAATAACAGTTATATCTTCCCTGGCATTGGCCTTGGTGCAATTACCATTAAAGCTAAGCGCATTACCGATGAAATGTTGATGGCGGCCAGTGAAACCTTAGCGTCGAGCTCACCCCTTGCCAATGATGGTAAAGGGAGCCTACTGCCGCCACTGACTGAGATTGAATCGCTATCTAAACGTATCGCCTTTGCTGTGGCTAAAGTCGCCATCGCCCAAGGTGAAGCGTTGGAATTTAGCGATGAGGATATTATCAAGGCCATCGATAATAATTATTGGCACCCTGAGTATCGTAACTACAAGCGAGTCAGCATCTAGCCTTCGCGAATATGAGCAAACGCCGTGCAACTGCACGGCGTTTTGCGTTGAAGGAAAGGTTAAGCAAGACCAATCACAGTGCCTTTTTAGTTGTCTTTATTAATAATGGCGTTAGATAAGTATGCA
This sequence comes from Pseudoalteromonas ruthenica, assembly GCF_008808095.1. Lineage (NCBI taxonomy): Bacteria > Pseudomonadati > Pseudomonadota > Gammaproteobacteria > Alteromonadales > Pseudoalteromonadaceae > Pseudoalteromonas > Pseudoalteromonas ruthenica. Next base: position 1,033,213 of record NZ_CP023396.1, read on the forward strand.
ACCGCTGTGGATAAGGCTGCGTTGCAAAGGAGTAAAACGAATTTTGAATTGGCAGCAGCTAGTTGATAATCGCCAACGATTCTTTTGGGTGTTACAGATAGCCGGTTGGATAGGTTATGCCCTGGTGAATTACATTGGTTCCAAAGTATTTGAGATGCGCGACATCTATGTCTTTGTGATCTTGCTTAATGCCTATGCGGGCTGCTTAATGACGGTGCCGCTGCGTTACTTGTATCGCCGGGTGTGGAATGCCAAGCCGTGGCTGCTCGTGTTGGTGGTGTTCACCGCTTCCTACGCCACAGGGACCTTGTGGTCGGTGGTACAAAAATTTAATTTGTGGGAAATTTATCGCCATGGTTACCGCCCTGATGAGTGGTTTTATTACTTTCAACAGGGCCTTGATGCGGTCTATATCATCCTTTGTTGGAGTGGTTTGTACTTTGGCATTAAATATTACCAGTTGCTCCAAGGGGAGCGACAAAAAGCGCTGAAAGCCAATACCATGGCTCATGAGGCGCAATTAAAAATGTTGCGCTATCAGCTTAATCCGCATTTTTTGTTTAATACCCTTAATGCGATATCGACGCTGATTTTAGTGGAAGAGAATAAAGACGCCAACAAGATGGTGTCACGGTTAAGCGATTTTTTACGCTATACGCTCAATACCGATCCGATAAAGAAAGTGCCACTCGAGCAAGAGATCCATGCGTTGAGTCTGTATTTGGAAATCGAGCGAGTACGTTTTGATGACCGCCTAGCGGTGGACATGCAAGTCAGTGACGAAGCAAGCCATGCCTTGGTCCCGAGCTTGATTTTGCAACCGTTAATTGAAAACTCATTGAAATATGCCATTGCGCAGATGACACAAGGCGGGGTGATCAGTATTAAAGCCCAAGTGTTTGCCAACGAGCTGTTACTGGAAGTGAGCGATAATGGCCCTGGCGCTGAGCTTAAAGATGGCCAATTGGTCAACGCCACCGGTGTCGGTGTGGCCAATACTAAAGATCGACTAAAGACACTTTACGAGAACAATTATTCATTTGTATTATCAGGGAATACGCCCACCGGTCTGACGGTAAACATACGTATCCCCTATGAAAAGGCTGTAGCAGAATGAATACCATAAAAACCCTCATCGTGGATGATGAATCGCTGGCCCGTAAAGGGTTGGCTATACGATTAGCTGATATTGAATGCATTGAGCTGGTACAGCAATGCGCTCAAGGGCAAGAGGCCGTCGATATTTGTCGCAGCGAGCCTATCGACTTGGTTTTTTTGGATATTCAGATGCCAGGTATGAATGGCTTTGAGGTCGCGGATGCGTTAGCGCAACTGCCAGACTCACAACAACCTTTGGTGGTGTTTGTCACTGCCTTCGACCGTTACGCCGTTCAAGCTTTTGAAGTCCATGCTTTGGACTATGTACTCAAACCCGTAGATGACAACAGACTAAAACAGGCGGTGGAGAAAGTGCAATCACATCTAAAAACACAACAAGACAACACCCATAAGAAAAAGCTAGCGAGTTTTGTGGCCGGGATCACAGGCAATAATTGCGAGGAAATTCTCAAGAAACTAGCCTCGGGTGACTCATTAGAAACTAAGCGCTACCCAGAGTCGCTGGCGGTGAAAGAGCAGGGCGAGATCATCCGTGTGCCTACCAATACCATCCAATGGGTTGATGCGGCAGGGGACTACATGTGCCTGCACTGTGGTGATGGGCAAACCCATATTCTACGTAAAACTATGAAAGAGCTTGAGCAAGAACTCGACCCTGGGTTGTTTGTTCGTGTGCACCGCAGCGCCATTGTTAATTCAAAGCAAATCAACAAGCTGGTCACGCAAGTCAGTGGTGAATACCTGCTGGTGCTCACCAACGGACAGGAGCTTAAAGTCAGTCGCAGCTATCGAGATAAAGTCAAAGCGGCGCTGGCCAATTAACGGCGAAAGCGTTTTAAGCGGGCGACAAAATCACGATTACGCTGTTGTGTGTCGCTGGTGTGCTCAAAAGCCAAAGTTTTCAGCTGATTATTAACGACACCGACCATGACACCATCAGCGCCAGCATTAAGGTGCTCGATGGCGCTGCAGCCTAACTGCGTTGCTAATATGCGATCGCCTGCCACAGGGGCGCCGCCACGCTGTACATAGCCCAAAATGGCACTGCGGCTTTCAACGCCGCTGTGCTCGGTCAGCTGGGCCGCTAATTGTTCGGCGCTAATAGATAGCGAGTGCTCCGCCATGACCAGCACGTAGCTATGACCGGCATCATTATTAATATTCGCTTTCACTTGCTCATACAGTTTTTGTAAAAACTGTGGCTCGTCATCAATCAGTTCCTTACAAATTATTTGCTCCGCGCCACTGGCAAGGCCCGCTTCCATGGCAATGATGCCGCAATCTCGACCCATTACCTCGACAACAAAAGTACGTTCAAACGCTTGCGCGGTATCACGAATTTTATCGATACACCCCAATGCGGTATCTATTGCGGTGTGAAAGCCGATGGTTTCATCGCTGCCATTAATATCGTTATCAATGGTACCGGGGATCCCAATAATTTGCCCTGACCAGTGCTCTGCAAGTGCCTGAGCACCCTTAAAGCTGCCATCTCCGCCAATGACGACCAAGGCATCGATATGGCACTTACGCAGGCTATTGGCAGCTTGTAACAAACCATCTGTGTGGTGCATTTGCGGGCAGCGGGCCGATTTTAAAATAGTGCCACTTCGGTGGATGATATCGGTTACGCTGGCTGCGTTGAGTTCAGTGAAGTGTTCATTGATAAGGCCGTTGTAGCCACTAAAAAAGCCGAAGACCTGATGTTGATGAGATAGCGCGCTGAGCGTAACAGCGCGAATTGCAGCATTCATACCGGGGGCATCACCGCCGGAAGTGAGTACTGCAATTCGTTTTGAATGAGACATAAGTTGCTGCTTCAGATAGAAAACTTATGTCTACTATTTACCCTACAGTGACAATTTTCAAGGTATTTGTGGCACCGATGGTTTCCATTAAGTCACCATGGGTGAGGATCACGGTATCGCCTTTTTGCAATTCGCCAAGCTCTACTAAGGTATTCATTGCTTCACTAACAATACATTCTTTGGTGAAGTTAGTAGAGTCAAAACGCACTGGATATACGCCGCGATACAGCGCGGTCTGACCCAGTGTTTTGCCATGGCGTGAAAGTGAATAAATAGGCAGACCCGAAGAGATGCGTGACATCAGCTTAGAGGTGTTGCCTGATTCAGTGAGCGCGACAATGGCTTTCACTGTACCCAGGTGGTTAGCCGCATACATAGCAGATAGTGCGATGGTTTCTGCATTATCGGCAAACATGCTATCAAGGCGGTGCTTAGAAATGTGCGTTTCTTTTTGTGACTCAGCACCTAGGCAAACACGGGCCATGGTGGCAACTGTTTGCTCAGGGTAATCCCCTGCGGCTGTTTCAGCAGAGAGCATGACCGCATCGGTGCCATCAAGCACGGCGTTAGCAACGTCCATGACTTCAGCACGCGTGGGCATGGGGTTATCAATCATTGACTCCATCATCTGTGTTGCGGTGATCACCACACGGTTCAATGAACGAGCTCGGCTGATAATGGTTTTTTGTTTACCCACTAACTCCGCATCACCGATTTCAACGCCTAAATCTCCGCGCGCGACCATCACTGCGTCTGATGCGAGGATAATGTCGTCTATGGCTTCAACCGTCTCTACCGCTTCTGCACGTTCGATTTTCGCTAGCAATTGAGCATCTGAACCGGCCTTTTCTGCTAATGAACGCACATAGCGCATATCATCGCCAGAGCGGGGGAAAGACACGGCGATATAATCGACGCCAATTTTAGTCGCGGTGATAAGATCTTCTTTATCTTTATCAGTAAATGCAGGGGCAGTCAGGCCACCACCGAGGCGATTGATGCCTTTGTTGTTAGACAATACGCCGCCGACTTTCACGCTGCAGTGTACTTTTTGTCCTTCAACACGCTCTACGGTCAGTTGGATTAAACCGTCGTTAAGTAACAACAAGTCGCCAGCTTTAACGTCTTGAGGTAATTCTTTATAGTCGATCCCCACGCCATTAACATCACCCTCACCTGGGGCAAGCGCTGCATCAAGGATAAAGGGGGCGCCAGGGGCGAGGTTCACTTTCCCTTCTTTAAAGGTGCTTACGCGGATTTTCGGGCCTTGTAAGTCAGCGAGGATGGCAACATGAGTGCCTAGGCGCTGAGCGATCTCACGCACGGCTTCAGCGCGCGCTTGGTGGTCACTGGCCACCCCATGAGAGAAGTTTAAGCGCACGACATTGGCGCCAGCGCGGATGATTTTTTCTAAGTTATTATCTCTGTCCGTGGCAGGGCCAAGGGTGGCCACAATTTTCGTACGTCTTGGCATGCATTTCTCCTGTAGGCATTATTGCTTATAGCATGTTAGAGCAGGGAAGGACGCTCCGCCAGCTCTAATTCCTATTATTCGTTAACAAGATTTCAGCATTATGACACCGGTGTCAGATTCAGTCAATTAAGCTTACCCGCAAACTTTATCCATGTACCTTGCGTTAATTTGATATAATTCAGCGCCGGGGATTGAATGGGGCATCGTATGCCCTATAATGCCCGCCGTATTTACGTTGAATTACCCAGTCGTACGTTTTACCGAGGAGGAAACTGGATGCAAGTTGCATTAGTAGGTCTTGGGGTGATGGGCAAAAATCTCGCCCTGAACTTAATCGAAAAAGGGCTCACCCTAGTAGCCTATGATACCAACCCCGATGCCGGGGAAGAATTGTTAAGCTGCGCCAAATCACAAGGAATGGCCGAGCGCTTGCACATTGTTTCAGACCTTCACGACATGGTGCGTCGTTTAGAAACGCCGCGCTCTATCCTTTTGTTGGTACCGGCAGGCGAGCTGGTTGACAAAGTCTGCCACGACTTGGTCGATGCCGGTGTCAGTAAAGATGATATCATCATCGATTGCGGTAACAGTAATTATAAAGACGGCATTGCCCGCAAATTGAAATTCCAAAACAAATTTGAGTTTGCCACGATGGGGATTTCCGGTGGTGCAGAAGGCGCACGCCATGGTCCGGCAATGATGGCGAGCGGCTCCGAAGGAGGCTGGGAGCGCATTGAACCTTGGTTTGAGAAAGTAGCTGCCAGTTACAACGGCGACTCGTGTTTTGCCCGCGTTGGCCAATCCGCCAGTGGCCATTTTGTGAAAATGGTGCACAATGGCATCGAGTATGCCCTTATGCAGCTTATTGCTGAGACTTACCAGCTATTGCGCTTGGGCGCTGGCAAAACACCACAGCAAATTGCCGAGATTTTCGATACTTGGGCCGAGGGCGAGCTCAATAGCTATTTACTCTCTATTTCTAGCCATATCCTCAAGTTAGCAACCAAGGACGATACACCGCTGGTCGATTTAATCGATAACAAGGTGGGCGCCAAGGGCACCGGCTTATGGACGGCACAAAATGCCTTGGAGCTTGGTATTGCCGTGCCATCACTTGTTGCTGCGGTGCAGGCACGTCACTTAACTAATACAGGTGATACCCACGCGGCTAAAGAAATGACCTATGCAGCAAAGCAAACGGACAGTATCGATATTGATATTGACCAGTTGCAGCAAGCGTTTCATTTAGCGAGCCTGCTTTGCTACCGACAAGGCTTGGCACTGATCAAAGGCGCGTCACGAAACCATCAATGAAAAGTTGATTTAAACAAAACACTGCAAACTTGGCGCGCAGGGTGCATTATTCGTGCAGATTATCTAGACCAAATTGCTCAGGGTGTTGAGTTTATTGATACCTTAGATGAGCAGGCGAAGGCGCTTCGTAGTGTGACTGGTGCGGCCGTGACCACTGGTTTGGCATTCCCGGTACTGTGTGCAACACAAAACTACTTAGCAACGCTAAGCACTCCAAGTAATGGTCATCTAGTGCAAGCGCAGCGTGACTACTTTGGTGAGCATGGTATTAAAACCCACACTGGTGAGTTATGTCATCTAACTGATCTGGTCGATATTGACGCTAAAGTACGCTAATTAATTAGCTGCTTTTTCAATCAAAAGAGCCCTGTCCATACAGGGCTTTATTGTATATGCTAAAAACACATTCCAAGTTTCTTTTTTGAGGACTTTAAAGTGTTACGCATTCTCTGTTTGGCACTGTTGAGTGTAGGTATTATTGGCTGCACTCAGCCTCAACAACCCGCAAATAAACTCGCAAATGCCGATACCCTATACTTTGGCGGCCCGATTCTAACGATGGCCGGTGATGCTCCCCAGTATGTTGAGGCGCTTGCAACCAAAGATGGTCGGATCCTACTTACCGGTCAACTTAATAAAGCAAATGATCATGTTGGCGAGCAGACTAAACAAGTGAACTTACAAGGGCAGGCGCTATTGCCTGGGTTTATCGATGCCCACAGTCACCTTTTCAATGCTGGTTTAGCACAGTTGAGTGCTGATTTACTCCCAGGGCCTGACGGCCAAGTAAATTCTATTGAGTCGTTGCTGAGCACCTTAACGCAATGGCACCAGCGTCAACCTATGTTAGCGAAAAAGCTCGGCTGGATCGTTGGCATGGGGTATGACGACTCACAACTGGCGCAGCGCCGGCACCCAACAGCCACAGAGCTCGACACAGTCTCCAGCGAACTACCTATTTTGATTATGCATCAGTCCGGGCATTTGGGGGTTATGAATACCAAAGCCTTGGAAATGGTGGGTTACTTACCACAGGCCCCACACATTGATGGCGGCGTAATACGTATTGATGAACTTTCCAATCAAGCGAATGGGGTGCTTGAGGAAATGGCTCTTTTTCAGCCATTGTTTAGTGTTTTTTCGGCCATTGATAAGCAATTACAAGATGAAATCGCGAGCGCAGGGCTTGCCCTTTACATGGCCAATGGTTATACCACTGCTCAAGAAGGTCGTGCAGATAAAAGCACCAGTATGTATTGGTTAGCACGGGCGCAAAAGCAGTCTTTGCCGATTGATGTGGCTATCTACCCTGATCTTGAGCAGGAATATGATTTTATGCTTGAACAAGGCGCTAGCAAAGATTACCAAGGCGGGGCACGAATAGCAGGCGTCAAATTGAGTTTTGATGGCTCGCCTCAAGGGAAAACAGCCTGGCTCAGTAAACCTTATCTTCATCCGCCAGCAGGGCATAACTCAGAGTATCGTGGCTACCCAGCCATTGCCGATGATAAGGCTCGCTCTAAGCTCGTGGCACAGGCCTATGCCAACAACTGGCAACTGATTGTTCATACCAATGGCGACGCCGCAGCAGACGCCTTATTGCGAGATATAGAAAGCGCAGCGACAAGATTTGAGCAGGCAGGTCGCAGGACGGTGATGATCCACGCGCAAACTGTTCGTGAAGATCAGCTTAAACGTATGAAACAGTTAGCAGTGATCCCGTCTTTTTTCTCTATGCATACCTTCTATTGGGGAGATTGGCACCGAGATGAAGTATTAGGACTGGAGCGTGCTGAGAATATTTCTCCCACAGGGTGGGCGCAAAAACACGCCATGCGCTTTACCCAACATCATGATGCACCTGTGGTAAAGCCCAACCCATTACGCGTGTTATCGACAACTGTTAATCGCAAGACACGCTCTGGCAAAGTGTTGGGGGCGCACCATCAAGTGAGCCCTTATATCGCTTTGAAATCTATGACAGAGTGGGTGTCCACTTCCCCGTTAATGACACAGTTCTAAATTAGAATCTTCCAGTTTTGCTCGGTAAGCAGCCGGTGGCAGGTTTCCGAGACTTTCATGGGTTCTTTCTTCGTTATAATCCAATCGCCAGAACCAAGCCATATCTCGCACTTGGCTGAGATTCTCAAACAAGTAGGCATCAAGAAACTCTCTGCGGAATGAACCGTTAAAGCGTTCAACAAAGCCATTTTGCTGCGGCTTGCCAGGCTGGATATACATCAGCTCAATGTGATTGGCCTCGCACCAATCAGTCAGGGTGGCCGATATTAACTCTGGGCCATTATCTACGCGCAGCTGATTCGGTAATCCGCGCTCAGCCTTAAGCTGCTCTAACACGCGTACGACACGGCTAGCGGGCAACGAGGTATCCACTTCAATTGCAAGGCACTCTCGCGTTCCTTCGTCCACCACATTTAACGTTCTGAATCGTTTACCGCAATACAATGTGTCATGCATAAAATCGAGCGCCCATTGGTGATTGGCTTGCTCCTGCACTTCTAAGGGCTGAACAATTCGCTTGGGTAGCACACGTTTCGTTCTTCGTTTTAGGTTCAGCCCCATCTGGCAATACACGCGATAAACGCGCTTATGGTTGAAGGGAAAGCCTTTGAAGCGCATTCGGCCAAAACACTTCCAGAAGCCTGCTCGTGGCGACTTCTCAAGCTCGGCATTGATAGCATCAATGACAGCAGCATCTGCTTTACGCCAGTCTCGTTCAGGGCGATAAAAGGTCGAACGGCCAATGCCAACAAACAGACAAGCCCTTACGATACTTAGCCCCGCACCAACCATTACGCTGACGCATTCTCGTTTATCCGCTGTCACCAACCCTTTTTTGCGAAAAGCTCCTTAATCGCATGATTTTCCAAACTAACATCTGCAAACATCTTTTTAAGCTTGGCATTTTCCTCTTCAAGCTCCTTCAACCGTTTGACGTCAGAGGCTTCCATCCCACCGTATTTGGACTTCCAGTTGTAATAGGTTGCACTACTGATACCGTGCTGACGGCACACTTCCTCAACCTTCCTACCCGCATCGACTTCTTTTAATACTGCGATGATCTGAGATTCTGTATAGCGTGATTTTTTCATAGTCGTCTCCTGCATTAATCATTACAGAAAACTCTAATTATGTCTGTCTCAGTTTATGGGAAGTGGACATGGGCGGCTTGGCAGTACTTTGAAGAGCCAAATAAAGGGACGTTAGAGGTAGGGAAGTTAGCTGATTTCGTTATTCTTGATAAAGACCCGCTGCGCGTTGAGGCGGAGCAACTTGAGCAATTAGAGGTTCAGCAAACCATAAAAGCAGACCAAGTGGTTTATGATGTGAATCACGCCCTGTGATGGTGCTTTTGCAAAGCGAGTTGTTGCAGGCTGCGGCTTATCTTATTGCGCTAGTGAACTATGCGTGCAGATAGATACCACTAGCAATAAAAGGCACAGTCGCTGCTGTGCCTAAATATCACTTAGCGACTCAACTCTCCGCGCAAGTTATCTTGCATTAAATGGCGAATACTTTGCGGGCTTGCGTTTTTGCTTAGCAAGTAGTGTAACTTACTGAGGCAAGCCTCTAGGGTCATATCATAGCCACTGATCACACCGACGTTTAGCAGTGCATTGCCCGTAGCGTAGCCGCCCATATTAACTTGCCCTTGTAAGCACTGGGTAAGGTTTACGACGATAATGCCACGTTCGTTCGCATTTGCTAAAAGCTCCAGAAACTCGTGGTTTTGAGGCGCATTACCGACACCAAAACTCAGTAAGATGAGCGCTTTAATATCGTCATTAATAATAGAGCTGACCACATCGGCGCTGATCCCGGGGTATAAGTGCAGCACGGCAATAGCTTGAGGGGTGATGCGCGAGACTTGTAAATCGTTGTCGATATAGGGGCTTAGCTGGCCTTCTAGCAGCCGAATGTTAATCCCTGCTTTTGCCAGCGGCGGCAAATTTGGAGAGTTAAACGCATTGAACCCATCGGCGTGAATTTTGGTGGCGCGATTGCCTCTGAATAGCTGATTATTAAAAAACAGGCTGACTTCTGCAATGGGGTAGTTAGCTGCTAAATACATCGCATTTAGGAGGTTAACTTGGCCATCTGAGCGCAGCTGTGATAACGGAATTTGCGAGCCGGTAATAATGACTGGTTTGGTCAGGTTTTCAAACATAAACGATAAGGCAGACGCGGTGTAGGCCATGGTATCGGTGCCATGAAGTACCACAAAACCATCGTAGTCGTGGTACTTGGCTTTAATATCATCGGCTATCATCTGCCAATGCGCCGGTGACATATCAGAAGAATCGATCAGCGGGCAGTATTCTTCAATGTCAAACAGCGGCATCTCGTCGCGATTAAATTCAGCACTGTTTTTCACCGTCTCGGTTAAAAATCCCGCCGCTGGCACATAGCCTTGACTGGATTTTTTCATACCTATGGTACCGCCTGTATAAGCGATATAAATGCGTTTACGTTTCATAAAAAAAGCCCGATGAAATTCATCGGGCTAGTATATCATTACAGGTTTTAAGCGCTAGTTAGAAACACGACATACCAAGCACTTAGCGTAGATGCCATCAGGGTCATTGTAGTTTTGTAAACTCTGAACCTGCTGCTCAACCTGTTTTAGTAAGCTGTTGACCTGCATGGTCGCACCAAGGTTTGCGTTTGCCGGGGTTTGCTTATCAATTAGCGTGCTAACCATGGACGAGCTCAATAAGCTATTTAACAGTTGCTCACGCGGCGTCAGCTGTTGCTCAATGAGTTTAACGTCATACTGCTTGAGGCTGGCCATTTCAGCGGCAGCGCTGATGGCTGCGTCTTTATCACCAAGTTTGTCCACTAACCCGAGCTCTTTTGCTTGAGTTGCAATCCACACACGGCCTTGGGCGATATCATCCACCTCAGCAGGGCTCATATTGCGAGACTGTGCAACCACATTCAAAAAGCGCTCGTAGGCATTCTCAACACTCATTTGGATCGCTTGTGCCATCTTATCTTTTAGACCCAACAGAATGGATGAGCCTTTCAGTTCGGTCGTCCCCACACCATCAGAATATACTCCCAACTCGGCAGCACTGTCTTCAAATGTCATGATTGTGCCAAACACGCCGATTGAACCAGTGATGGTGCTTGGAGCAGCCCATATCTCATTGGCTGCAGAAGCAATCCAATAACCGCCCGAAGCTGCCACTGAGCCCATAGAGGCAACCACAGGTTTGCCTGCTTCTTTAAGAGCGATGACTTCGCGACGAATGACTTCTGAGGCAAACATGCTGCCGCCACCGGAATCAATGCGTAATACTACGGCTTTTACCAAGTCGTCTTCACGGGCTTCACGAAGGAGGGCTGCTGTGCTGTCTCCCCCGATTTCGCCAGCGCGTCGCTCACCATCAACAATGGTTCCTTTAGCAACAATAACCGCCACCTTTTCCGTGATTGGGTTTTCGAATGGCATGGGCGATTTAAACGAGGCTAAATAGTCGTTAAAGCCAATTTGTAAAAAGTTTTTACCTTCGTCGTCGTAACCGACTAGGTCGACCATCTGTTGACGAATTTGTTGATTATTTTTAAGTGCATCCACCCAACCAAAACGCTGTGCATACTCACCGCTGTTCCCGTCTACTTGCGAAAGCTTGCGTAAATAGTCGTCAAGGGTTTCATCAAAGTTGCTGGCATCGAAGCCACGTAGGGCGGTGATTTCATCTTTATACTGCTGCCACAATTCACCAAGCCACTCTTTATTCGCTTCTTTTGCAGCGGGGGACATGTCGTTACGAATCAAAGGTTCAACCGCAGACTTAAAGGTACCGACGCGGAAAACGTGTTGCGTCACTTTAAGCTTATCGAGTGCTTCTTTGAAATACACTGGGTAAACACCAAAACCATCGATTGAAACGCCGCCATAAGGATGTAAATTTACTTCGTCAGCATGCGCTGCCAAGTAATATTGACTTTGGGTGTAATAATAGCCAGTAGCAATAACCGGTTTGCCCTGCGCTTTGAAAGCGTCAATGGCATCGGCAACAGCATTGAGTTTATTAATGTGCGCGCCACCCATCTGCTGTAAATCGAGCAGCATAGCGGTGATACGATCATCTTTAGCAGCGTTATTGATCACATCAACAACGTCATCAACTAAAATTTCAGCCGGTTCATCTTGGCCCCCAAACGGTCCAGCAAATACTGCATCGAGAGGGTCAACATAGCGTTTCTGCTCAACTAAATAGCCATTTAGGTTAAGTGTCAGCACGGCACCGTCAGGGACGATAATCTCGCCTTCATCGCTTGCAATAGACGCTATAATAGCGATAACAAGCACTATAAAAAGAATGTTGACCAAAAGTTGGCGCGAGAAGTTAATTCCATGCCAAGTGGCCTTTACTGCTTTTTTAATCAAAATCAGATCCTTACTTTATCCATTTTGGGGGCGTACGGGATAGAATCCCATATTAGCCTAAAGGGTTGAAAAGTTTAAACAGAAAAAAGTAACGAAGTGTTTATATTGGCGAATACTGTATCGCTAGTGCTTGCTCAATGTGGCAAAGATCGCTACCCTGAAACAGGTATGACCAGATAATAGTAAAGGGGTAACACCATGCTAGAACAACCACTAAAATTGATGCATGGAGAATTAAGAAACCGGCTCGTGATGGGCTCTATGCACACCGGTTTAGAAGAGGGTTGGCATAATCGCAAACGCCTCGCTGCATTCTACGAAGAACGCGCGAAGGGAGGCGTGGGCCTCATCGTCACCGGCGGTTATAGTCCAAATATTCGCGGAAAGCTTACGCCTATTTCGTCCTCCTTTAACAGTGTATTTGATGTAGTAAAGCATAAAAAATACACCCAAGCCGTGCACAAACACGGTGGCAAGATTTGTTTGCAACTGCTTCACGCCGGACGGTATGCCTACCACCCATTTAGCTGCGCGCCAAGCGCTATTCAGGCGCCTATTTCGCCTTACACGCCGAAGGCTATGTCGGTGGGGATGATAAAAAGCACCGTTAAAGACTTTGCCAAAAGCGCCAAGCTAGCGCAAAAAGCCGGTTATGATGGCGTCGAAATCATGGGCTCGGAAGGCTATTTAATAAACGAGTTTATGGCACCGCATACCAATAAGCGCACCGACGAATATGGCGGTAGCAATGAAAACCGTATGCGTTTAGCTAAGGAAATCGTCTCAGCCGTGCGCGCTGCTGTCAGTGATGACTTTATGATTGTATTTCGCCTGTCGGTGATGGATTTAATTCCTGATGGTTCGACAGCCGAAGAGGTTACTGCTCAGGCCAAAGCGCTGGATGCGGCGGGTGTTGATATTTTCAACACCGGCATTGGCTGGCACGAGGCGCGCGTGCCAACAATTGCTTCTATGGTGCCGCCAGGGGCCTTTAGAGAAGCTTCAGAGCGCCTTAAACAAGCAACAGATAAGCCCGTTATTGCCGTCAACCGTATCAACACGCCGGAAATAGCCAATAGCATTTTAAACCAAGGTCAAGCCGACATGATATCCATGGCTCGGCCACTGCTTGCTGACCCAGAGCTCTTTAATAAATATGCGCAACAACGCAGCGAACAAATCAATATTTGCATAGGGTGTAACCAAGGCTGTCTGGATCACGTGTTTAAAGGGCAACGAGCCACTTGCTTAGTGAACCCACTGGCCGCATTCGAGCTTGACTACGCCATCACAAAAGCCACAAAAGCGAAAAAGGTATTGGTTGTTGGTGCTGGACCTGCGGGACTCGCAGCAAGTATTTATTTACGCCAACGTGGCCATAATGTCACCTTAATCGAAAAATCCAATGATTTAGGCGGTCAGTTCAATCTCGCTATGCGTATCCCGGGTAAAGAAGATTTTCAATTAGCACTCAAATACTTCAGTGAAGAGGTGGTGCGTCAAGGCGTTGATTTACAAACCAATACGGCATATGAGCCGGCCATGCTTAACGAATACGATGATGTGGTATTCGCCTGTGGGGTGTCGCCTCGTGAAGCGGATATTGAATGCGCCGATGGTAAACGAATCTATCGTTATGACGAGGTTATTCGCGGTGACGTGACGCTCACCGACCGCATCGCTATTTTAGGTGCAGGTGGGATAGGTTTTGATATGGTTGCGTTTTTAACCGAGCAACATCACCAAAGCGTTGAGCATTTCAAAGCCCAGTGGGGCATTGAGCAACCCATTGAACTGCATAAAAGCGATAGAAAGATTTATATGCTTAAGCGCAGTGCAGGGCGTTTCGGTAAAGGGTTAGGGAAAACTACGGGTTGGATCCACCGTAAAGTGGCAAAGATGCACGACGTGGAGCAAATTGGTGAATGTCAGTACGAGCGTTTTGATAACGAGGGATTACACATTCGTGTAAATGGCGAAGCAAAAGTGCTGAATGTTGATACTGTGATAGGTTGCATTGGGCAAACTGCCAATGATGCCCAATTTAAGCAAGTTGATCAGCAACATAGTGCTCAAGTCCATGTCATAGGTGGTGCTAAGCTGGCAGCAGAAATTGACGCTAAGCGGGCAATTAAAGAAGCCTTACTAGTAGCGAGAGAAATTTAATAGTGCCTAGCAAAGCAAAAGCTAACTGCTGTCAATAATATGAAATAACTTCCGGCACCCGGCGGTCTGTGTGCTATATCAATATTAGTTAACTCAGACCCAAGGTGCCCTATGCTCACCACCGTTACCGGTGTTTACCGTTCCCTGCTATCACAACTCAGCTTTCTCGATGGGTTACCATCGTTGTGTATGCGCTTAATTCTTGCCCCTGTGATGATCATTGCGGGCTTTAATAAACTCAACCTTGCTAATAGCGACCTTGCGTGGTCGCAACGATTACTCGCCGATGCCAATGTCATTGCTTGGTTCGGCAATAGCGACTGGGGCTTAGGCCTACCATTTGCTGAGGTACTTGCTTTTTTAGCCGGGTGGACCGAGTTTTTAGGTGGATGGCTCATCCTTGTTGGCTTGTTTACACGCTTAGTGAGTATCCCTTTAATGTTTACCATGGTTGTGGCCGCTACAACCGTGCATTGGCATAATGGCTGGTTTGCAATTACGCCAACTAACCCAGATACCAGTGCCGCGAAAGTGCTTGAGTGGGCAGGGGTTCCAGGAGCGCAGCAGAGTCTGGAGAACTCCATACAAGCTAAGCAGCGGCTCGATATTATGAAGCAGCTGATTGCCGAAAATGGCCGCCCTGAGTATTTATATGAAACCGGCAATATCGTCATTCTTAATAACGGTATTGAGTTTGCGAGTATCTATTTTGCCATGTTGTTAGCGCTATTTTTCTATGGTGGTGGTCGTTTTGTCAGCCTCGATTATTACTTGCGTCCAGCACCTCGTGAATAACGCCAGGTGCTAGCCACTCATTCTCAGGAGCTACAACTCTATGGCCCGTTTGGGCCATTTTTATCATCGCTTGAATATGGTACTCTTTTGTTAATTATTCACATTCTCATATATAGCCATGAATGCAAAAGAGCTTTTATTAAATCGTCAATCTGATAGCCAGCTTTCTTTTCCCGGGCCTAATGCTCAACAACTTGAACTTATTCAACAAGCGGCACTGAGAGTACCAGATCATGGCCACCTTGCGCCGTGGAAATTCGTCGTTTTACAAGAACGCCAGCGCGAAAAGCTAGGTGATATTTTCTTACAGGCGGCGCAAAAAGAAGACATGGGCGAGCGAGTGATTGAGCGTGCAGCCTCATTGCCTGAGCGAGCTCCAATGGTGATCGTCTGTATCATGAAGTACATTGAACACGATAAAGTGCCGTGGGTCGAGCAAGTGGCCAGTGCTAGCTGCGCGACATTTGCGATGCAACAAGCGGCATTTGCTCAAGGTTTATCGGGTATTTGGCGAACGGGTGCATTTGCAAAATCAGCCACAGTTAAACAGGCTTTAAAGCTCACTGATGACGATGAAATTGTCGGCTTCCTTTATCTGGGAACGCCCACCGTGGATTGTCCTAAGAAGCGTCGCCACCAAGTCGCTGATTTTTTTACCGACTCGCTGTGAACTATTTTAATAAGTTAGTGTCAAACGCCCTGTGCGGGCAACGAGCGTTGTATTGTGCCCGCAGCTACGAATGAGTCATCTTTCATTAACCTTTTATTTGTTATTGTGTGTCGAATTTCGCCAAATTAACGGGAAAATAATCTAAATGCTCGGTTTTTTATCATGATTATTTTTGTTAGGCTAAGTTTTGAGCAGACCCTAATAAATAATAAGAAGAAGATGTATTGCTATGGGTAATCTATTTTTAAGAGAGAAAGAACGCTGGGGCTTATGGACTTTCTGGGGTGTCGTTGGGGCGTTATTGACGACCTATGTGGCGATGCTAACCAAAGCGCCTCTTTACATCACCTTGAGCGCCATGGCCGTAGTCGTGTTTATTGCCATTTGGATGCTTTACACTAAACGTTTTGGCTTTTTACGAGCACTTAAGGTCTCCGCTTATATTTTGTGTTTCAGTGCATTACCGGCTTTGTGTTTGCTCATCGTTCCTGCCAGTAAGAATCAACGGCCAGAGCTTATTACCCAAAGTGTGATTTTTGCACTGTTGGCGCTTATAGGCTGTGTTATTTGTGCGCTGATCGCCAAGCGCCCTCGGCAATATTACTAAATTGATTTAAAACGCTTTACAGCGCCAGCAAAAGTCATTAATATGCGCGCCAATTCGGAGAGATGGCAGAGCGGTTGAATGCACCGGTCTTGAAAACCGGCATGGGTTAATAGCCCATCTAGGGTTCGAATCCCTATCTCTCCGCCACCTCATTCCCAAAACCGCCTTATTGGCGGTTTTTTTCGTTTTGCTTCCCGTTATAATGGCGGCTATTAACCTATTAGGATTTACTCGCTCATGCATAATGTAATGCGTATTGTTGCTTGGGGCATTGTGGCATTTTTATATGCACAGGGCTTAGATGTGGTGTTAACTCTCGTTCGCGATGCCGAGCTAAACTGGATTATGACGTTAACTGCCATCGCCGGTTTCAACCTGCTTACCGCCCATTTAATCACAAAATACGATAACACCTTGGCTATTTTAAGCGCACTGATCATAAGCTGTTTGGGCATCATCGTATTTGGGGTCATGATCCAGCCATTATTCGTTGGGCTCCCTTATTGGCTATGGGTATTTAGCATTGTGTCTTTGCTGCTTTTCGTTTGGTTAATGCCTTGGATCAGCGCAAAAGTGGCCAATAGTTCGGCAAATGAGCGCTCATCGTCTTAGATTTTCTAGCCAGCACTGACGTGCGTTTTTCAGTGTGTTACCCTGTGCAGGCATTTATAGAAACAAAAGATGAACAACTTTATGTCTGATAAATTTAATACCGACGCGGAAAAGGCAAGCTACGGCATTGGCCTACAAATGGGTGAGCAACTAAAAGCAACCCCTTTCGAAGGAATGAACGTAAATTCCGTGTTTGAAGGAATGAAGGATGCCTTTACCGGTGAAAGCTTCCAAGTAGAAATCCCTGAAATCCAGGCAGCGTTTGAAAAAATTAACGCTGAGATTCAGCAACGCCGCGAAGAAGAAGCAAAAGTATTGGCCGCAGAAGGCGAAGCTTTTCTAGCTGACAACGCTAAGCGTGCAGAAGTAACAGTGACTGAATCGGGTCTACAGTACGAAGTAATCGAACAGGGCGAAGGTGACAAGCCTAGCGCTGATGCGACCGTTCGCACTCATTACCACGGTGCACTTATTAACGGTACTGTATTTGATAGCTCTTACGAGCGCGGAGAGCCTGCAGAGTTCCCAGTAGGTGGTGTTATTAAAGGTTGGACCGAGGCGTTACAAATGATGCCTACAGGTTCAAAGTGGCGCTTGTATGTGCCGCATGACCTTGCTTACGGTGAGCGCGGTGCAGGTGCAGCTATTGCTCCTTATTCAACACTTATTTTCGATATCGAGCTTATCGATATCCTGTAAGTGTTATACGCATAAAAAAACCGCCAACTGGCGGTTTTTTTATGGCTTAAATTTAGCTGTCATGGTCAGAGTTTCGAGCTTGCCATGCTTTTTTAACACCGCGACACCACAAAAAATCAACTACTATAAAGCTAATAAGCGCGGCGACTGTGCCACACACCAGCGAACCTACTAAAAACGCAGGCCCAATGGTTGTGAGGCTGTCACTCAGCCACTGCCAACTTGCTTCAAAGTAAAAGGCTTGCTCTTGATGTCCTAAAATCCACGTACCGACCAAATAAGAAAAATAGAAAATCGGCGGCATAGTCAAAGGGTTGGTGATCCACACTAGGGCGATGGACAAAGGCAGGTTGACCCGCAGAGGTATTGCCACAGCAGCCGCTAAAATCATCTGGAAGGGAACCGGAATGAATGCGAAAAATAGGCCTACGGAAAAGGCACCTCGCGCCGATCGTCTGTTTAAATGCCACAGATTAGCGTCATGTAAAAATCGCCCAAATATGCGTAGCGACTTTTGCTGTTTAATCTTATTGTGATCGGGTAAAAACCGTTGAATGGTTTTCTTCGCCATGGGATAGGGCCCTGTACATCTATTGCGGTGTGCAGTGGATTCGCGTTCGGGTGTATTTTGTCACTTTTCACCCCGTCACTGCCAGTACTTTTTATCATAATACCTATAATGGCAATAATCAGGGTGTATTGTGGTGTATTTTTAGGCTTTATTCGCGGTGTGGTCTTCGCCATTGGCTATACCCTGGTTTACCACCAACTTATATTTACTTGGCAAGGGCCACCACTGAATGGTGCATACGTTGAGGTACATGGTACAGTGCAACAAACACGGGTATTGGGGGCAACTCAATTTGTCACCTTACGCCTCAATGATGTGGCTGATTACGCTGTTCCTTTTTATCAAAACCATTTACTCAGTGTAGCGGTGCATGCCAATCAGCCTGTCGCAATGGGTGCTAAGCTGAGCGCTGATATGCGCGTTAAATCGAAACGCTGGCGTGTTAACTACGATGTGCTCGATAGGCGAATTTATGGGTTTTTACATGGGTTCAGTTTCACGGGAAGCTCAGCTAAAAACATAACGATTACTAACGCACCGCCGTCGATAAGGCAGCATTACATGGCTTGGTTGAAAGCGCAGTTGCAACCGCTTGAGTTAAAAGGCGTATACTTAGCACTACTGAGCGCAGAACGCAGTGATATAGAGCCCAAGCACAATCAGTTCTTCAAACACAGCGGTATTATCCATTTATTAGCCATTTCCGGATTGCATATCTCTTTGCTGTACGGGTTGTGCTTTATAGGTATTAAGTGCGGGCTTTGGTGTGTAGCGCATGGGTTGCGCTCAGGACAATGGCAACAGGCCCTTACAAACCGATTAGTGGCAGGTGTGGCGCTTTTGATATCTGGTATATTTGTGCTGTTATGCGCGCTGCCTATCAGTGCTCAACGAGCTTGGCTAATGTTAGCCGTTTTTGTTTGGCTGTATTTTTCACGACAACACTATTCGTTGTCGCGATGCTTGCTTATCGCCTTGGCCTGCGTGTTGTTAGCGAATCCCTTCGCGTTACTTAATATCGGGCTTTGGTTTTCTTTTTTAGCTGTGGCGGCCATTGTTATTGCTTTGGTGCAGTCGCAACGATGGCACTGGCTTAGTCGTTATATGTTCATTCAGCTATGGTTGTTTATTGCCTTAGCGCCATTGAGTGCAGCGACGTTCGGTGGATTTTCATGGGCCAGTGCCCCAGTGAATCTGGTTGCCGTGCCTTTTGTCAGCTTTATTTTATTGCCTTTACTGATTGTCGTGGTATTAACAGGGTTCAGTGAACCAATGCTGTGGCTATTACGTCAATTAGACTTGGCGCTATCCTCGACGTTAGAAGGGGTGATAGAGCTTGGCCCAGTACTTTGGTTTTCCACCGGTGAGCTTGATATCACAGTGGTTATGATTTATTACCTTGTGGTTATGGCCATGCTGATAAAACCCAGTTTATGGCCTGTGTGTTATGCAGGGGGATTGTTTGTTGGCTATTGTGCACAGCAATGGGTTTATCAACCCAGATGGCAACTTGATGTGCTTGATGTCGGCCATGGGCTAAGCATAGTGATCAGCCGCCAGGGCAAAGCCGTGGTATATGATCTCGGACCTAGTTATTTCTCGCGCTACTCGATAGTTAAAAATACCTTGCTACCTATCATTAACGCGCGAGACTTGCAGGTCGAGCATACCATTATTTCACACAGCGATAATGATCATGCTGGCGGGTTAGAGCACTGGCTACAAGCAGGGTATGGGCACACCTTGAAACCCTTTCATAATGGTAATCCAGGTATCTGTAGAATGAGCGAATTGAGCTGGCATGGCTTGACTGTTCGCTCTATTTGGCCACACAGCAATCAGCAAAATGACAATGCTAATTCTTGTGTGGTGCATATCAGTGATGGCAAATACAATGTGCTACTAAGCGGTGATATCACCGAGCGAGAAGAGCAGCAGCTGTTAACGCAAGATAAGATAAGGCCAGTGGATGTCTTGGTCAGTGCCCACCATGGCAGTGACAGCTCTTCTAGTGCCGCGTTTATTAAACAAGCCAAGCCTAAGGTGGTGATTCACTCAAGTGGCGCCCGTCGTAATTGGCAGATGCCACACCCCGAGGTGTTCGCACGTTTTGCAGCGCATAATGCTGAGCAATACCAAACTAAATTGCAAGGTGGTATTCGGGTGCAATTTTATGACACCGAAATGCAGATAAAAACAGCAAAAGCAGACAAAAGCTATTGGTTTATCAGTGATTGAGTTTTGTTTTTGCTTTGCTAAAGCTACAATACCCGCTATTGCGTTGATTCGAGAGTATTATGCAGCAAAGCGCCTCCCAAAGTTATAAGCGACTGCTTGGTTATGTAAAAACTTATAAAGCCGCCGCCATTGTCGCCATTATTGGCATGCTAGGGTATTCAGCAATGGATGCCACCTTTGTGTGGCTAATGCAGCCATTTATCGATGAAGGTTTAACTGAGCGTAACAGCGCTGTTTTGACTTGGGCTCCTTTTGTTGTGATTGCGTTGGTATTAGGGCGCGGCGCATTTAACTTTGTGTCCAGTTACTGTTTAGCCTATGTGGGTTCGCAAGTGGTGCGCTCATTGCGCCAAGACTTGTTCCAACACATGCTCAATCTACCGGTGAGTTTTCATGATAAGCACTCCAATGGTGAGCTTATCTCAAAGATCACCTTTGATACCGAGCAGGTGCAGCAGGCTATTACCAAAGCCTTGTTGGTGCTGGTGCGCGAAGGGGCGTATGTGGCGTTTCTATTGGTGGTGATGTTTGCCGCCAGTTGGAAGCTGTCGCTGGTGTTTTTAGTGATCACGCCGATTGTTGCCATCATCGTGACTGTGGTGTCTAAGCGTTTTCGCCGTATTTCCAAAAATATTCAAAATGCCATGGGTGATGTTACCCGTTGCTCAGAGCAGATGCTCTCAGGGCACAAAGTGATCCATGGTTTTAATGGCCAGCAGCAGGAAACCGAACGCTTTGCCCATGTCAACAATATTAACCGTCTGCAGCGGGTGAAAATGGATGCCACCAAAGCGCTGAGCGTATCGGTCATTCAAATTCTTGCTGCCTCATCTATGGCGGTGATCTTAGTGCTTATCTCCATGCCCAGCATGCTTAACTCAATTACCTCAGGAACCTTTGTCAGCCTGATCTCGTCGATGATGCTGATGCTACGCCCACTGAAACAGCTATCGAACGTAAACAGCGAGCTGCAACGTGGTATCGCCGCTGCGCAAAGTATCTTCACCGTGCTTGATACCGAACAGGAAAAAGACACCGGCACGCAAGTACTAGAAAAAGCCAAAGGGCATATTCAAATTACCGACTTGACCTTCCATTACCCCGATGTCGCAGAGCC
Organism: Pseudoalteromonas ruthenica; assembly: GCF_008808095.1. Lineage (NCBI taxonomy): Bacteria > Pseudomonadati > Pseudomonadota > Gammaproteobacteria > Alteromonadales > Pseudoalteromonadaceae > Pseudoalteromonas > Pseudoalteromonas ruthenica. Next base: position 1,054,821 of record NZ_CP023396.1, read on the forward strand.
GGTATTAAAGTCATTGTCACTGGATATTACTCCCGGGCAAAATATCGCCCTGGTCGGGCGTTCGGGCTCGGGTAAGTCGACGCTGTCGAATTTATTACCCCGTTACTATGACGTCGAGCCGGCATCGGCGATTAAACTCGATGGTATTGCCACCAATGAGCTGACTCTGGCGAGCCTGCGTCAACAGTTTGCTATTGTCTCGCAACAGGTGGTGCTCTTTAACGATACTATCGCTAACAATATTATGTATGGCTTGGCACAACCGCTGAGCGAACAAGCCCTTATCGAAGTAGCCAAAAAAGCACATGTGTGGGAGTTTGTTAAAGACTTGCCGCAAGGCTTAAATACCATGATTGGTGAAGACGGTGTCATGCTCTCTGGGGGTCAGCGCCAGCGTATTGCCATTGCCAGGGCTCTGGTTAAAGATGCACCGATACTGATCCTCGATGAGGCCACCTCAGCGCTTGATACCGAGTCGGAAAAGTTAATCCAGCAAGCGCTTGAGTCGCTGATGAAAGATAAAACCGCGATTATTATCGCCCACCGTTTGTCGACCATAGAGCAAGTAGATTGCATATATGTGCTCGACCATGGACAAATTATTGAACAGGGCACCCATGGCGAACTGTTAAATGCCAACGGTACCTACGCGGCGCTGGCAAAAATGCAGCAAGGCGAGGGGCAATGAGTCGCGCCGATAACGGCATCGGCGCTGCGATAGAGCGCTCTTGGTTTCGCCGAGTGAGCCTGATTACGTTGCTGTTATTGCCGTTAACGGCCTTATACTGGCTGATTAGTCATGCTCGTCGCCTAGGCTATCGTTTGGGCCTATTCGCGACTTATCGGGCGCCAGTACCGGTGATTGTCGTGGGCAATATCAGTGTGGGTGGTAACGGTAAAACGCCCATGACACTCTATCTGGCCGAGCTGCTGCAGCAACGCGGTAAGCGCGTCGGTATTATTTCCCGTGGCTATGGCAGCCAACCCCCAGAGACGCCCTTTGTGGTCACAGCGGACACCGAGCCCCATCAAGGCGGCGATGAGCCGGTGCTACTGGCCAAACGCAGCGGATGTGCGGTGGTGATTGGCGGCGATCGCAAGGCCAGCATAGAAAAGCTGCTGGCGCTACAAAGTGTCGATGTCATTCTCAGCGATGATGGCCTGCAGCATTATGCGCTAGAGCGCGATATCGAATTATGTATAGTCGATGCCGCGCGGCGCTTTGGCAATGGCTTACTGCTCCCCGCAGGGCCGTTGCGCGAGGGGCAAGGGCGGCTAAAATCTGTCGATTTGGTGATCTACAATGGTGAGCAAGCAGGACAAGCCAGTTATCAGTTAGCCTCATCCGGGCTTTATGGGGTTGCCGATGAGCAGCCGCTATCGCCCCCTTTTGCAAAGGGCGTCGCCATCAGTGCTATTGGCAATCCGGAGCGCTTTGAGCAGAGCCTGCAAGCAATTGGCGTGGCAATTAGTGAAGCCGTGCATTATCGCGACCATCATCATTATCAAGCATCGGATTTAACCCAGTTTGGCGAACAGGCTGTCTATATGACAGAGAAAGATGCGGTAAAATGTCGTACTTTCGCCCACGGGCAGTGTTATTATTTACGCGTAGATGCCAAGGCCAATCAGGTTTTGGAAACTCAATTAACTACTATTTTAAAACGTAAAGGGGTGCTGTAAATGGCGTTCGATACTAAGCTCTTAGAAATTATTGCCTGCCCAGTTTGTAAGGGAAAGTTGCGCTACGATAAAGAAAACCAAGAACTCATTAGTACTGCTGCGAAACTGGCTTACCCAATTCGTGATGACATTCCGGTACTGTTGGAAAACGAAGCGCGAGAGTTGAGCAGTGACGAGGTTGAGCAGTGGAATTCGTAGTTATTATTCCCGCACGCTATGCCTCTACACGCTTACCAGGCAAACCGCTGGCTGATATAGCCGGCAAGCCAATGATTCAGCACGTCTATGAGCGTGCGGTGTTATCTGGCGCGACGGCGGTTTATGTGGCCACCGATCACGTTGATGTGGCGACCGTGTGCGAGGGCTTCGGTGCCCCCGTGGTGATGACCCGGGAAGACCACCAATCCGGCACAGAGCGTTTAGCCGAAGTCGTAGCTAAGCTAGCGTTAGATGACGATACGCTGGTGGTTAATGTGCAAGGCGATGAGCCGCTACTAGCGCCAGAAAATGTCGCCCAAGTGGCGCAATTGCTCAGTGGTAACGACGCCCCGATGGCCACCCTGTCGACGGCGATTACAGACCGCGAAGAGGCGCTCAATCCCAATGCAGTGAAGGTGGTGAGTAATACTGCACAGCAAGCACTTTATTTTTCCCGCGCGCCGATCCCTTATCATCGCGATGCGTTACTAACAAAAAGCTGCGAGTTAGACGTTCGCCACATGCAACGCCATATCGGTATCTATGCCTATCGCGCAGGTTTTATTAATGAGTATATCGGCTTGGCGCCATCGCCTTTAGAACAACTGGAGTCGCTGGAGCAATTACGTGTGCTTTATCATGGCTTCACCATTAACGTGGCCGAAGCCAAACAGGTGCCCGCTGCGGGAGTCGATACCGAAGAAGACCTAGCGCGAGTGATAAGCGCACTTCAATGAGTACCCTCACAGTCATCAGTGATGACAGCGACTTCACCGTTGTATATAAACCGGCGGGGATGGATTTTCATTCGCAGGATAACGAGCCGGGGCTGGTGGCCATAGCCCAGCAGCAATTGGACACTAAGTTCTACCCCGTACATCGCCTTGATAAGGTGACCTCAGGTCTAGTGCTGCTGCCAAAAAGCAGTGCGGCGGCGGCGACATTCACGGCGATGTTCAGTGCCCACGAGGTCGATAAGTTTTATATGGCGCTCTGCACGGCAAAACCGAAAAAGAAGCAGGGGTGGATCAAAGGTGATATGGGCAAAGCCCGGCGCGGCGCTTTTAAGCTACTTAAAACCCAGGAAAACCCCGCTATTACCCGATTTTATAGCTACTCCCTGGCACCGGGACTAAGGGGCATGGTGTTAAAGCCTTACAGTGGCAAAACACATCAGCTCCGTGTCGCCATGAAGTCATTATCGGCACCGATTTTGGGCGATACCCTGTATGGCGCCGAGGCCAGCGATCGCACCTATTTACATGCGTACGCGCTGCGTTTTCAATATCGCGACCAGCATTATTGCTTTTGTGCGCCGATGCAAGAAGGACAGCATGCAGCGCAGTTAAATACACTTTTAAGCTTTTGTGACAACCAACCTTGGCAGTTAAATTGGTAGAGACAATGACACAAGATGATTATCAACTTCGCTTCGGTGGTATCAGCCGCCTTTACGGACAACAGCAAACCCAATGGCTGCAGCAGGCGCATTTCTGTGTCATCGGCATTGGCGGGGTCGGCAGTTGGGTAGCCGAGGCGCTGGCGCGTACCGGAGTAGGGCAGCTCACCCTTATCGACCTCGATGATATATGCGTTACCAACAGTAACCGGCAAATTCATGCGCATTCGCAATCGGTGGGCGAAGCCAAAGTAGAGGCCATGAAAGCGCGTTGTCAGCTTATCAACCCACAGATCACCGTGCATGTGATAGATGATTTCATCACCTTGGATAATATCCGCGAGCACATTCAGGGCTTTGACTACGTCATCGATGCCATTGATGCGGTAAAGGAAAAGGCGGCTTTGATTGCCCATTGCAAACGCAATAAGTTACCTATTATCACCACCGGCGGCGCGGGAGGGCAAACTGACCCAAGTGAGATAAAATTTGGCGATGTCGCCAAAACCACCCACGATCCGTTATTGGCCAAGGTTCGCTATTTACTGCGCAAACAATATAACTTTAGCAACAATCCGAAGCGTAAATTTGATGTCGATTGTGTGTATTCCACCGAGCAGTTGGTCTATCCCGATGGCCATGGGCAGGTATGTCGAGCTAAGCAAGGGGCCGATTCAACGATGAATATGGACTGTGCCAATGGCTTTGGCTCGGCAACCATGGTGACCGGCAGCTTTGGCTTTTTCGCAGCGGCCAAAGCAGTGCGCAAATACTTAAATAAGCGCCAACGTCTGAATGAGCAAAGCCAGGGTTAACAGTGGCTTTTGGCAAATTGGTTAATCGCGCTGACAATGGCGCGAATGCCATTACCGCGCGAGGGGCTAAGGTGGCGCATCAACCCTAACTCCTCGAACTCTTGCTCGGCGTCAAGGGCCGCTGCTTGTTGCGGGGTTTTACCGTTGTACATCATGAGAATCAACGCCAGTAATCCTTTAACAATGCGAGTGTCGGAGTCGGCCACCACAACCAGCTTATCTTCTTGGGGAGTGAAGTCGATATACAACCAGACATTACTTTCACAACCGGAAACCTTAGCTTCATCGACCTTGAGCTCATTGGCAAGGACTGGCAGGCTTTTTCCCAACAGCATCAACTCACGATAACGTTGTTGCCAGCCGTGAAGGGCTTGAAAAGCCTGTTTTAGCTCAGGGTAATTGCTATAACTCATGGTGCCATCATCTCCAAGGTATTGCGTAGCGCACTGATAAAGTGGTCGATTTCTGCAAAGGTATTGTAAAACGCCAAGCTGACTCTCACCGTACCATTCACCCCTAACGCATGCATTAACGGCTGCGCGCAGTGGTGGCCATGGCGCAGGGCAATGCCTTCCATATCGAGTAAGGTGGCAATGTCATAGGGGTGCTCAGATTGTACATAAAAGCTGACGGTGCCGACATTCTGCTGCATGTCGCCAAGCAAGGACACCGAGTCAATGTCGCTCAGTTGCGCCACTAAATACTGCATTAAGCTACGCTCGTAGGCAGCTAGGGCGGCGCTATCGAGGTTATTTAAATACTCAATGGCGGCAGCAAAGCCAAGCACCGCACTGATATTCGGTGTGCCGGTTTCAAACTTACTCGGGGGCGGGTTAAATTCGGTATGCTCGATACGTACTTTAGCGACCATTTCGCCGCCGGTTTGAAAAACATCGAGCTGCTGAAGACAACTAAAGCGCCCGAACAGTCCGCCAAGGCCGGTAGGGCCAAGACATTTATGCGCCGAAAACACGAAAAAGTCGCAGCCCAAGTCGGCCATTTGTGGGCGCAAATGCAGCAGCGACTGGGCACCATCAACCAAGGTCCAAGCACCTTGTTGCTTGGCCTGACTGAGTAGTGTTTTAACGGGGTTAATGTTGCCAAGAGCATTAGAAACATGGGCCAGGGCAAATACCTTGGGTCGATACTGGGCAATCATTTGCTCCGCTTGAGCGATATCGAGTAGGCCTGCGGGGGTGACCGGTACGGCCATCAATGTTGCACCGGTGCGCTTCGCTAGCTGTTGCCAAGGCACGATGTTGGCGTGGTGCTCAAGTTCGGTTATTAAAATCACGTCTTTGGGTTGTAGCTGCGCCGTCAGCCCATAGGCAACCAAGTTAATAGCCTCGGTGGCCCCTTTGGTCCATACCAGTTCGTTATGTTGACAGCCGATAAATTCGGCCACTTGCTGGCGTGCGTGCTCATAACGGCTGGTTGCTTGCTGACTTAATTGGTGTGCGCCGCGATGCACGTTGGCGTTTTCTTGGCTGTAAAAGCGCGTCAAGGTGTCAATCACACAGCGTGGTTTGTGCGCCGTTGCGGCCGAATCAAAATAAACACGTTCGGTGTCACCATGTTGAGTCAGGGCAGGGAAATCTTGGCGTATTGCGTCTATATCAAACATGGTTAGTAAAGCTGGCTGTACAAATGCCGCCATTGTAGAGAACTAGGCTGAAATGGCAATAAAAAAGGCCGCTTGGGAGCGACCTTTTTCAACTCTAAAACGCGTTGCTTAGCGCTTGTCTTGAGCGACGTAATCGCGCTTCGTTGCGCCTTTGTATAGCTGACGTGGACGGCTGATCTTGTGACCAGGCTGAGACAGCATTTCATCCCAGTGCGAGATCCAACCGACAGTACGCGACATAGCGAAAATAACGGTGAACATGCTGGTTGGGATACCGATCGCCTTAAGAATGATACCAGAGTAGAAGTCTACGTTCGGGTATAGTTTCTTCTCAACGAAGTAAGGGTCTTCAAGAGCAATTTGCTCTAGGCGCATAGCAACATCTAGAAGTGGATCTTCGATGTTTAGCTCTTTCAATACTTCGTGGCAGGTGTCACGCATTACCGTGGCACGTGGGTCGAAGTTTTTGTAAACGCGGTGACCGAAGCCCATTAGGCGGAACGGGTCGTTCTTGTCTTTCGCTTTAGCGATGTATTCGTCAATGCGATCCACTGAGCCAATCTCTTGTAGCATGTTCAAACATGCTTCGTTAGCACCACCGTGCGCAGGGCCCCATAGTGATGCGATACCCGCTGCGATACATGCATAAGGGTTAGCACCAGATGAACCAGCAATACGTACTGTTGAAGTTGATGCGTTTTGCTCGTGGTCAGCGTGCAACATGAAGATACGATCCATGGCTTTAGCAAGCACAGGATTTACTTGATAATCTTCAGAAGGCACTGAGAACATCATGTGTAAGAAGTTCTCTGCGTAGCTCAGGTCGTTACGTGGGTAAACGAATGGTTGACCAATGGTGTACTTGTACGCCATCGCTGCGATAGTCGGCAGCTTCGCAACTAAGCGAGTGGCACTGCGCTTACGCTGCGCTGGGTCTGAGATGTCTAAGTCTTGGTGATAGAAAGAAGACATGGCACCAACCACACCACATAGCATCGCCATTGGGTGAGCATCAACGCGGAAACCTTGGAAGAAGGCCGCCACTTTCTCGTGCACCATAGTGCTTAAGGTGATTGACTTAGAGAATTCTTCAAGCTCTGCTTCTGACGGTAGCTCGCCGTTAAGCAGTAAGTAGCAAAGTTCGACGTAGTTAGATTGTTCAGCAAGCTGATCAATGGGGTAACCACGGTGTAGCAATACGCCTTTACCACCATCGATGTAGGTGATAGATGAGTCACAAGAGCCAGTCGACATGAACCCTGGGTCGTAGGTGAAGTAGCCGTGTGCGCCTAAGGTACGGACGTCGATAACGTCTTGACCCGCAGTACCTTCGTAAATGGGAAGTTCAATCGGGTCTTGTCCATCAATATGGACAGTGGCTTTCTTATCTGCCATCTAATTATCTCCTATAAGAATAACAAGCTAAAGCTGTTATGCGTGATACTAATGTTAAGCAAATTCCGATCATTCTAACGTACAAGAGGGGTAGAAAGTCAATTTTAATGCATTTGTGTATAATAAATATTCTGCAAAGATTAAATATTATACCAATGGCTAATTCGCAAACCTCCGTGACTAAACAAGAATTGTAATATCCGCTGCAGACTTATATACTGTCAGGGGTTCAATACCGTAACGTCTTTGAGTAAACCGTTTATGACAAACACGTGAAATTTCGCTTTAAAATTGAACAAATAAAGTGATCTTTTTTCGCGTCTGTGGGTTTATTTATGTGAGCGCATTTATGCAGTGATTGCATAAATGGTTATAACAACAATGTAGATGGCTCTATTTATCAATGTGAGCAAGATGGGCAAGTAACTGTGAAAAAGCAAAGACCTGTAAATCTCGATCTAACGACCATCTCTATGCCAGCAACGGCCAAAGCATCAATTCTGCACCGCGTCACCGGTGTCGCAATGTTCTTTGCCTTGACCTTTGTTATCTGGGCATGGGCTGTGTCACTGTCTTCTCCGGAAGGATTTGAATTTGTCAAAAGCCTGTTAACCGGGTTTGTTGCCAAATTTATCGCCTGGGGTACCCTCACCGTTCTCTCGTATCACTTCATCGCAGGTGTGCGCCACTTAATCCAAGACTTGGGTCCGTGGAAAGAATTAGATTCAGGCAATGCAACCGCTAAAATCGGCTTTGTGTTGTGGGTGATTGTTGCCGTATTGGCGGGAGTTTGGCTATGGTCTTAAATCAAGCATCTTTAAAGCGTGATGGTGTTCAGGATTTCGTATCACTACGAGCGACGGCACTTATCATCAGCTCTTATGCACTATTTATTATTGGTTATCTGCTATGCACTCCAGCATTAACCTATGAAGCATGGTCGGGGTTATTCGGTAACTTCGCGATGAAGGTATACACCCTAATCGCCCTTGCGTGCATTATGGTGCACGCACGCATCGGCCTATGGCAGGTGCTGACCGACTATGTAAAGAACGCCAAACTACGCGCGTTTCTTGGCTTCGTATTAAACCTTATGGCCCTATCGTACGTAGTAGTTGGCCTGTTTGTTCTATGGGGTGTTTAAGTGAAATATTCAGTTCGCGAATTTGACGCAGTAGTGGTTGGCGCTGGCGGTGCAGGTATGCGCGCAGCGTTAGCAATCACTGAATCAGGCAAGTCTTGTGCGCTTATTTCCAAGGTTTTCCCAACCCGCTCACACACCGTGTCGGCTCAGGGTGGTATTACCGTAGCACTAGGTAACTCGCACGAGGATAACTGGGAATGGCACATGTACGATACCGTTAAGGGCTCCGATTATATCGGTGACCAAGACGCCATCGAGTACATGTGTAAAACTGGCCCAGAGGCAATCACCGAGCTTGAAAACATGGGCTTGCCATTCTCACGTTTTGAGAACGGCCGCGTATACCAGCGCCCATTCGGTGGTCAGTCGAAAAACTTCGGCGGCGAGCAAGCAGCGCGTACAGCGGCTGCAGCGGACCGTACCGGTCACGCCTTGCTGCACTGCTTATATCAGCAAAACGTAAAGAACAAAACCAATGTATATTCTGAGTGGTATGCACTGGACCTTGTTAAAAACGACGACGGCGCGGTAGTGGGTTGTACAGCTATCGACATCGAGTCTGGTGAAGTGGTTTACTTCAAATCGAAAGTGGTTGTGCTTGCCACCGGTGGTGCAGGGCGTATTTATGCCTCGACCACTAACGCGCACATCAACACGGGTGACGGCGTGGGTATGGCCACACGTGCTGGCGTAGCCATGCAAGACATGGAAATGTGGCAGTTCCACCCAACCGGGATCGCCGGTGCCGGAACCCTGGTAACTGAAGGTTGCCGTGGTGAAGGGGGTTATCTTCTGAACAAAGATGGCGAGCGCTTCATGGAGCGTTATGCGCCTAATGCCAAAGACTTAGCGTCACGTGACGTAGTTGCCCGTTCAATGATGACCGAAATCCGCGAAGGTCGTGGTTGTGAAGGTCCATGGGGCCCGCACATTAAACTGAAACTGGATCACCTTGGTGAGGAAACGCTAAATCTACGTCTACCTGGCGTATGTGACCTAGCTAAAACCTTTGCCCACGTTGACCCAGCGAAAGAGCCAATTCCAGTTATTCCAACCTGTCACTACATGATGGGTGGTGTACCAACTAATGTAAATGGCCAAGTGCTAAGCGTTGATGCCCAAGGCAACGACACGCTTGTTGAAGGTCTATTCGCAGTCGGTGAAATCGCTTGTGTATCTGTACATGGTGCAAACCGCCTAGGTGGTAACTCACTACTTGATTTGGTTGTATTTGGTCGTGCAGCAGGTAACTACCTAGGTGTGTACTTGAACGATTACCAAGCGCAACGTGATGCTTCAAGCGACAACATTGAAGGTGCATTGGCACGTTTCAACCGTTGGGAAACATCAAAAGAAGGCCAGGGCGAAGACCCAGTGCAAATCAAAAAAGACCTACAGCAATGTATGCAGCTTAACTTCTCGGTATTCCGTGAAGGTGATTCAATGGCAACGGGTCTTAAAGAGCTTAAAGAAATTCGCGAGCGTCTACAGCATGCCCGCTTGGACGACAAATCAAGCGAGTTCAACACTCAACGTATCGAGTGTTTAGAGCTTGATAACCTAATGGAAACTGCTTACTCAACAGCGGTTGCTGCGAATTTCCGTACTGAGAGCCGTGGTGCGCACTCGCGCTTCGACTACCCGGACCGTGATGACGAAAATTGGCTGTGCCACAGTGTTTACAACCCTGAGACAGAAGAAATGTCTAAGCGTGATGTAAACTATGCACCTAAGCTTCGTGAAGCGTTCCCACCTAAAGCTCGTACTTACTAGGAGAGATGACGATGGCAACTTTAGAATTATCTGTTTATCGTTACAATCCAGACGTGGATGATGCGCCATTCATGAAAGACTACACCCTTGAGGTGGAAGAAGGTCGTGACATGATGGTGCTTGACGCACTGCTGATGTTAAAAGAGCAAGATCCAAGCCTGGCATTTCGTCGTTCCTGCCGTGAAGGGGTATGTGGCTCCGATGGTGTGAACATGAATGGTAAAAATGGCCTTGCCTGTATTACGCCAATTTCTGCTTTGCAGACAAACGGCAAGGGCAAGGTAGTGATTCGTCCACTACCGGGTCTACCGGTTATTCGTGACCTTGTAATCGACATGTCGCAATTCTACACTCAGTACGAGAAAGTGAAGCCGTATCTCATTAATGATACGCCTCCAGCGGGTGAGCGTTTGCAGTCGATTGAAGATCGTGAAAAGCTAGATGGACTATACGAATGTATTCTTTGTGCATGTTGTTCAACATCATGCCCAAGTTTCTGGTGGAATCCAGATAAATTTATCGGCCCGGCCGGCCTATTACACGCTTACCGCTTCTTAGCGGATAGCCGAGATACCGCCACCGATGAGCGCTTGGCAGATTTAGACGATGCATTCAGCGTATTCCGTTGTCACAATATCATGAACTGTGTCAATGTATGTCCGAAAGGTTTGAATCCGACCAAAGCGATTGGGCAAATCAAATCAATGCTTCTTAATCGTTCCGTTTAAGGGCATAATAGAACTAAGAATGGCTGGACGTCTGTCTGGCCATTCTTCGATCACTTACTTGAGTTTTAAGTAAGTCAGACAATGTAAATTCTGCGCTAGATAAAAGGGCTTATAAATGCACGATGGTGTGATGAAGGCATGGCTAGAGTCTTCTCATCTGTACGGCGGTAACGTTGCCTATGTTGAGGAGCTTTATGAAGCATATCTTGATGATGTGACTTCAGTGCCAGAAGAATGGCGTGAAGTGTTCGAGCAACTTCCCAAAGTGGAAGGGGTGGATGTAGAAACTAAGCATTCACAAGTAAGAGCTGAATTCGCCAAGCTGGCAAAAAATAAACATCGCGAAGTAGTTGTTGCAGAAGGTGGTCAGGGTGACCCCAAACAGATTAAAGTATTGCAACTGATAAATGCTTTTCGATTCCGTGGTCACCAAAACGCGAATCTTGACCCACTCGGGATTTGGAAACGTGAACGCGTTCGCGATTTGGAGTTAGACTTCCACGGTCTTTCTGAAGACGATTTTGACACTGAGTTTTATGTAGGTTCGTTTGCCGCCGGCGGCGAAATGATGAAACTGGGTGACTTATACAAAGCATTGAAGGCAACCTATTGTGGTTCCATTGGTGCCGAGTACATGCACATCACATCTACCGAAGAAAAACGTTGGCTACAGCAACGCTTAGAATCGGTTCAAGCACGCCCTCAATTCGATAGCAAAACCAAGCAGCGCATTCTTAAAGGCTTGATTGCGGCCGATGGTCTTGAAAAATACCTAGGCTCGAAATTCCCAGGTGCCAAACGCTTCTCATTGGAAGGTGGTGACGCCTTAGTGCCAATGCTTAAAGAGCTGATTCACCGCGCTGGTGAAAGTGGCCAACAAGAAGCAGTTATTGGTATGGCCCACCGTGGTCGTCTCAATGTGCTAGTAAATGTGCTAGGTAAAAACCCATCGGCGCTGTTCGATGAGTTTGCTGGTAAGCACGATGACACGCTGGGCTCTGGTGACGTGAAATACCACATGGGTTACTCATCAGACTTCGCCACCGAAGGTGGCAGCGTACACATGGCCTTGGCATTTAACCCCTCACACCTAGAGATTGTTAATCCAGTGGTGATGGGCTCGGTACGCGCTCGTCTTGACCGTTTAGAATGTGAAAGTGGTTCAAAAGCACTGCCTATCACCATCCACGGTGACTCGGCCATCGCCGGTCAGGGTTGTGTGCAAGAAACCTTCAATATGTCGCAAACTAATGCCTTTAAAGTAGGCGGCAGTGTGCGCATCGTGGTTAACAACCAAGTCGGTTTTACTACCTCCAAACAAGACGATACACGCTCTACTGACTACTGTACCGACATCGCGAAAATGGTGCAGTCACCGATTTTCCACGTTAACTCCGACGACCCTGAAGCGGTTGCCTTAGTGACGCAAATTGCACTTGATTTCCGTAATCAGTTCAAACGCGACGTGGTTATTGATTTAGTGTGTTACCGCCGTCATGGACACAACGAAGCGGATGAGCCAAGCGCCACGCAACCGTTGATGTACAAAAAGATCAAAAAGCACCCAGTGCCGCGCCAAATCTATGCTGACCAGCTGGTAAGCGAAGGTGTCTTGAGTGAAAAAGAGATCAAGAAACTTGCTGATGATTACCGCAACGGCCTAGACGAAGGCAACTGCGTGGTTGAAGAAATCGAGCCAGAAACTAAGCACTCTTCTGATTGGTCGAAATTCGTCGGTCACGATTGGGATACCGAGTATGAAACTCATATTCCTGTTGAAAAGCTTAAAGAGCTTGGCGAGAAGGTGGCTTCTTACCCAGAAGAGCACCAAGCACAATCACGGGTTAAAAAGATTTACGACGACCGCAAAGCGATGGCCGCCGGCGAGAAAAAACTCGACTGGGGTATGGCTGAGACCCTTGCATATGCCACTATGGTTGAGCAGGGCACAGACATTCGTCTAACCGGCCAAGATTCAGGCCGTGGTACCTTCTTCCACCGTCATGCTGTGGTGCATAATCAAGAAGATGCATCCACCTATTTACCGCTGCAACACATCAAAGAAGACCAGGGTAAATTTGAAGTGTACGACTCGGTGCTTTCAGAAGAAGCCGTGCTTGCATTTGAATATGGTTACGCCACCGCCGAGCCAACATCACTGGTGATGTGGGAAGCGCAGTTTGGTGATTTCGCCAATGGTGCGCAGGTGGTATTTGACCAATTCCTAAGCTCAGGCGAACAAAAATGGGGTCGTTTATGCGGCTTAACCTGTTTGCTACCTCATGGCTATGAAGGTCAAGGCCCAGAGCACAGCTCAGCCCGCCTAGAGCGTTTCTTGCAGCTATGTGCAGACCACAACATGCAAGTGTGTGTGCCGTCAACGCCAGCGCAGGTTTACGCTATGTTGCGTCGTCAATCAGTGCGCCCACTGCGTCGTCCACTGATTGTTATGACCCCGAAATCATTGTTGCGTCACCCGTTAGCCGTTTCTACGCTAGAAGAGTTATCTGAAGGCGTATTCCACAATATGATCGACGAAATCGATGATATTGATGCTAAAAACGTTGAGCGCGTGGTGTTCTGTAGCGGTAAAGTTTACTACGAGCTGCTGCAAGAGCGTCGTAAGCAAGAGCTGGATAACATTGCCATCGTGCGTGTTGAGCAGCTTTACCCATTCCCGCATCAGGAAATGGCTGACATTATCGAACGCTACAGCCATGTGAAAGATTTCGTATGGTGTCAGGAAGAGCCACAAAACCAGGGTGCATGGTACTGCTCGCAGCACCACTTCTGGCAGGCAATTCCGCAAGGTGCAAACCTAACTTATGCAGGACGTAACGCGTCCGCGTCACCGGCATGTGGTTACATGTCAGTACATACTAAAGAACAACAAGCGTTAGTCGCTGACGCGCTTACCATTAAAAAATAAGGGATAAGAGATGACCACAGAAATCAAGGTTCCTGTTCTTCCTGAGTCAGTTGCAGACGCCACCGTTGCAACTTGGCATGTCAGTGTTGGCGACAAAGTAAGTCGTGACCAGAACCTCGTAGACATCGAAACCGATAAAGTCGTACTTGAAGTAGCGGCGCCGGCAGACGGTGTGATCAGCGAGATTAAAGAGCAAGAAGGCGCAACGGTGCTTGCTGAGCAAGTGCTAGCCATTGTTGGCGATGCCGACGATGCGCCTGCTGCTGATGAGAACAGCAGCGACGATAACGCTAAAAGTGAAGAAAAAGCTGATTCAGCACCAGCAAAAGACAGCGGTGCTTCAGAAGGTAAAGAAGTGGATATTAAAGTACCTGTACTTCCTGAATCTGTTGCCGATGCCACCATCGCAACATGGCATGTACAACCCGGTGAAGCGGTAAGCCGCGACCAGAACTTGGTTGATATCGAAACTGACAAAGTTGTACTTGAAGTGGTAGCCCCGGACGACGGCGTCATGGGCGAGCACGTTCACGGTGAAGGCGATACGGTCACAGCCGAGCAAGTTATCGGTAAAGTGAAAGTAGGCGCTAAAGCTGCTGGCGGTAGCAAAGAAGAGTCTGCTCCGGCTGCCGAGCAAAGTGGTGATGACAGTGCCAGTGATGCATTGACTCCTTCAGTACGCCGCCTCATTGCTGAAAAAGGCCTAGATGCGTCAAAAATCAAAGGTTCAGGCAAAAACGGTCGTGTTACTAAAGAAGACGTAGACAAGTTCCTCAAGCAAGCGCCGGCTAAGCAAGAAAGCAAAGCCGATGATGCTCAGTCAGCGCCTGTGGGTAACCGCACGCAAAAACGTGTTCCTATGACACGTCTTCGTAAGACCATCGCTAACCGCCTACTTGAAGCGAAAAACTCAACGGCGATGTTGACCACCTTTAACGAAGTGAACATGAAGCCAATCATGGACCTTCGTAAGCAATACAAAGACGCCTTTGAAGAGCGCCATGGCATCCGTTTAGGCTTCATGTCGTTCTATGTTAAAGCGGTAGTAGAAGCGCTTAAACGCTTCCCAGATGTGAACGCATCAATCGATGGCGACGACATCGTTTATCATAACTACTTCGATATCAGCATTGCGGTATCAACACCGCGTGGCTTGGTAACGCCAGTACTACGCGATTGTGACAAGCTGTCGGTTGCAGAAATCGAAGCCGGTATTCGTGAGCTAGCGCTTAAAGGCCGTGATGGTAAGCTAACGGTTGAAGACATGACCGGTGGTAACTTCACTATCACCAACGGTGGTGTATTTGGCTCACTATTATCAACGCCAATCATCAACTTGCCACAGTCTTCAATCTTGGGTATGCACAAAATCCAAGAGCGTCCTATGGCGGTGAATGGCAAAGTTGAGATTCTACCTATGATGTATTTGGCCCTGTCTTATGACCACCGCCAAATCGATGGTAAAGAGTCTGTTGGCTTCTTAGTGACCATTAAAGAGATGTTAGAAGATCCAACACGTCTTCTACTTGATGTATAAATATCGAGAATGAATAAAAATTAAGCTGTGGCCCGCGCCGCAGCTTTTTTTTGCCGCCTTTAGTCCCACTAGGGTTTTCAAGCATAGCCATGGGATCTATACTAGGTGCGCAATTTGGGATGGTTGGGTAAATTGCATATTTATTCAGCTCTTTTAGTACAAAAAATTGGATAAAGCATCATGAATTTGCATGAGTATCAGGCAAAACAACTTTTTGCCGAATATGGTTTACCAGTTTCTGAAGGTTACGCATGTGACACACCTCAAGAAGCTGCTGAAGCTGCTGATAAAATCGGCGGTGATAAATGGGTTGTTAAATGTCAGGTTCACGCCGGTGGCCGTGGTAAAGCGGGCGGTGTAAAACTTGCTGACAGCAAACAAGAAATCAAAGAGTTTGCACAGAACTGGCTAGGTAAAAACCTAGTAACTTTCCAAACTGACGAAAATGGTCAGCCTGTTGCAAAGATCCTTGTTGAAAGCTGCACTGACATTGCAAACGAACTCTACCTTGGTGCTGTTGTCGACCGCGCTTCACGTAAAGTTGTTTTCATGGCGTCTACCGAAGGCGGTGTTGAAATCGAAACTGTTGCTGAAGAAACGCCAGAGCTTATCCACAAAGCTGAGATCGACCCACTTGTAGGTCCTCAGGCTTACCAAGGCCGTGAGCTTGCTTTCAAACTTGGCTTGAACCCAACTCAACTTAAGCAGTTCGTTAAGATCTTCATGGGTCTTGGCAACATGTTTATCGATCACGATTTCGCGCTACTTGAAATCAACCCACTGGTTATCACTGACGAAGGCAACCTACACTGCTTAGACGGTAAAATCGGTGTTGATGGCAACGCACTATATCGTCAGCCTAAAATCCGCGCGATGCACGATCCTTCGCAAGAAGACGAGCGTGAAGCACACGCAGCACAGTGGGAACTAAACTACGTAGCGCTAGACGGTACTGTAGGCTGCATGGTAAATGGTGCGGGTCTTGCGATGGGTACTATGGACATCGTTAACCTACACGGCGGCAAGCCAGCTAACTTCCTAGATGTGGGCGGCGGTGCAACTAAAGAGCGCGTTGCTGAAGCATTTAAGATCATCCTTTCTGATGACAATGTTAAAGCAGTACTTGTTAACATCTTCGGCGGTATCGTACGTTGTGACATGATCGCAGAAGGTATTATCGGTGCGGTTAAAGAAGTTGGCGTAAACGTACCTGTAGTTGTACGTCTTGAAGGTACTAACGCTGAACTAGGCCGTGACGTTCTTGCTAACTCAGGTCTAGACATCATTGCTGCAGAATCTCTAACAGACGCAGCTGAAAAAGTTGTTGCTGCTGCGGAGGGCAAATAATGTCTGTACTAATTAATAAAGACACTAAGGTAATCTGCCAAGGTTTCACTGGTGGTCAGGGTACGTTCCACTCTGAGCAAGCAATCGAATACGGTACGCAGATGGTTGGTGGTGTATCACCAGGTAAAGGTGGTCAAACGCACCTAGGTCTGCCGGTATTTAACACTGTACGTGACGCTGTTGAAGAAACAGGCGCAACGGCTTCTGTTATCTACGTACCAGCGCCTTTCTGTAAAGATGCAATCCTAGAAGCGATCGATGCGGGCATCGAGCTAATCGTTTGTATCACTGAAGGTATCCCAACGCTAGACATGGTTGACGTTAAAGTTAAGCTTGATGAAACTGGCGTGCGTATGATTGGTCCTAACTGCCCAGGTGTAATCACTCCGGGTGAGTCTAAGATTGGTATCATGCCTGGTCATATCCACAAGCCTGGTAAAGTGGGCATCGTATCACGTTCTGGTACTTTGACTTATGAAGCCGTTAAGCAAACAACTGACGCTGGCTTTGGTCAATCTTCATGTGTTGGTATCGGTGGTGACCCAATTCCTGGTACTAACTTCATCGACGTACTAGAGATGTTCGAAAAAGATCCGCAAACCGAAGCTATCGTAATGATCGGTGAGATCGGCGGTACAGCTGAAGAAGAAGCGGCTGCGTACATCAAAGACAACGTCACTAAGCCCGTTGTTTCATACATTGCCGGTGTAACTGCACCTCCAGGCAAACGTATGGGTCACGCTGGTGCGATTATCGCAGGCGGTAAAGGTACTGCTGACGAGAAATTTGCAGCCTTAGAAGCGGCGGGCGTACAAACTGTACGTTCACTTGCTGAAATTGGCAACGCACTAAAAGAGAAAACCGGTTGGTAAGCTCTGCTAGTGAGTGACATAAAAACCCGCCTTGAGCGGGTTTTTTTATGGCTGCACAGATGCTCAGTTGCAAGCGAGTAGGGGAAATGCCAACGGGAGCGAGCAGCGGTTCTGCGCTTTCTTTTTTTGCCATGCACTGTATTACCCCAGAGTGTGTTATGATGGCAGCGTGATCAGTAAAGAGCATACCTTGAGGCGCCATTGCGCTGACGCTCTTTACGCCTGTGTAGCAAGTCGCTACGCCTTTTTAATTTTTTGGTGATGCAATCGGGTTTAAGCTTGTTTCGCCATGTATACCGAGTTTATATGACCGAACAGCAAGTACCATCAGCGAACAACACCATCAAAACCGAAGACACCATCCAATTCAGTGACTTAAAACTACAACCTAAACTACTTCAAGCGATTGAACGCCAAGGCTACCAGCATCCTTCACCAATACAGGCGCAAGGCATTCCTGCGGTGTTATCCGGCCACGATGTCATGGCCGCAGCGCAAACCGGCACCGGTAAAACGGCGGGTTTTACCTTGCCGATGCTAGAAATATTAAGTAAAGGGCAGCGTGCTCGCGGTAATAACGTGCGTGCTTTAGTGCTTGCTCCTACCCGTGAGCTGGCCGCTCAGGTCGGCGCCAGTGTCGCTACGTATGGTAAAGAGTTAGCGCTGAGCTATTGCGTGGCCTTTGGCGGCGTTAAAATTAACCCGCAAATGATGCAACTGCGTCGCGGGGCCGATATCCTCGTGGCCACGCCCGGACGGTTAATGGATTTGTATCAGCAAAATGCCATTAAATTTGAGCAACTAGAAATGCTGGTGCTTGATGAAGCTGACCGCATGTTAGATATGGGCTTTATCCACGATATTCGCCGCATTATTAAGTTATTGCCGCCGAAACGACAAAACCTCCTGTACTCGGCGACCTTCTCGGACGAGATCCGTGAATTGGCGAAAACCATCGTCCACCAGCCGCTAGAGATTTCTGTGGTGCCTGCCAATACCACGGCAAAAACCATAGAGCAGTGGGTTTACCCAGTGGATAAATCGCGTAAAACAGCGCTGCTAAGTCATTTAATTAAAGAAAATGATTGGCAGCAGGTGTTGGTGTTTAGCCGCACCAAGCATGGCGCGAATCGCATTGCCACTAATTTGGAAAAGCGTGGCATTCACTCTGCCGCGATTCATGGCAACAAGAGCCAAGGCGCCAGAACCAAAGCGTTGGCCGGATTTAAAGACGGCAGTATTAAAGTTCTGGTGGCCACCGATATCGCCGCGCGCGGCATTGATATTGACCAGCTTCCTTGTGTGATCAACTTTGACTTGCCTAATGTTGCCGAAGACTATGTTCACCGTATCGGACGAACCGGTCGGGCAGGGGCCTCAGGATTGGCTATCTCATTTGTCACAGCGGACGAGGCAAAAGACTTAAACGGCATTGAAAACCTAATTCAAGAGTTATTGCCACGGCAAACTATCGCGGGCTTTGAGCCCACGAATGAGGTGGCACCAAGCACATTGCGGGCGCCGAAAAAGCCTAAAAAACCCAAAAAGCCGAAAGCAGCCAAAGCTGATCAGCCAGGCAACACTGCTAAGCAAGCAGTGAAAAAGAAGCCTTCGCACGCGAAAAAAGCGGCGAGTGCGCCGCAGCAGGGTAAAGCGCCGCAGCAAGGTAAAGAGCAGGGCGGTGCTAATAAACCCAAAGGGCGCGATGGCGACTCATCCCAAGCGAAAGGCCCGGCAAGAAGAAATAACCGCTGGAGAACACGGCGCGCCAAAACCGGCAGCAGCTAGGTTCTAGCACTTATCTAAAAAAAGCGAGCCCCTTAGAGGCTCGCTTTTTTGGTTGTATTGCCAAGGCTAGTGTTGGCTAGCTTGAAAGGTAGCGCCGCAAATAAACGGCAAAAATTAGTTGGCTAAAATTTGTGAGGTACGAACAAAGCCAACTGATTTTTGTCCGCCCTTTTTAATTTGCCTTGTTATAAGCACATACACCAGTATAAAAATACTCTTGTTCATTTTTTTCCCAATACCGGTCACCATTTAACTCTGGAATTTTGTTTTCGGATGGAGTCGCCGTTAATTCACAAGCTAACTTTATTGGTTTAGACGCATCTATTTTATTGTTGTCCAGATAATCTCTAACTCCTACAAGCCCCAAATACACTTTATTATCGTGATAGATAAGTAGGCGTGATTCAATTCGCCTTACCTGCATCCCAATTAAGCCAGAGTATGTATTTAAAGGTATTGAAAAATAGCCGTTAATATCTGTCTTATATTTCTCGACTTCAGCATGTAAGTGAGGAGACCAACCAGAGAAATCCCGTGTTGATAGATTTTCAACCACCACATTTTCTAAAGGCTTGCCATTTAAAGTGACAACTCCCTTTATGGATGGAAAATAATGCAGAGTTGAATAGGCACAACCATTCAAAAATAGTAAAAAGATAAACGAGAGGTATAGATGTTTCACTGAATCCCTTGTGCTTATAACGCCCTAGGTGTCCCAGCCCAGCTTTCTGGGCGAGTTGACTTGCTTGTTAACTGCCTTTTTAGCTATTCCATGCCAAAGTCCAACCTAGAGAGGTTATAGACTGGTTGCCTAAACGGATTCGTTTTTGCAGGAATGAATTTTCTTTTCTGTAAACTTTCAACAACAAGCTCATCAAACAACCCTTTATGGTTTGTTTCCTCAATCGTCACCTCATAAACATTGCCATTTGAGTCAATGAGATAAGAGACAATAACATATACATGCTTCTGGCTCATGACCCTGAGTTGAGCCCTGTTATAATAGTTATCTGCCTGATCATCTTGAGACACCCAGTATTGGCTAATATTTCCAGTAGCAGAAATCGGCTTAGAATTAAGAACAGGCTCCTTCGGTATAGAAGAACACGCCCCAACAACCAGACTAACTAAAACCAAAACGAGCAACCTTTGCATAAATCTCCCTCTAGGTAGTAACGCCCGCGTAATAGGCGCGAGTTTGCGAGCGTCCTAATTGACGCGTTTGTTAGAGTTTAACTAAGCCTTCTCAGCCTAACTCGAAGACTATCCATGCCACGACGAGTGAGTTCGCCCTCATCATCAATAATGCCAGTAATAGCCAAATCATTTAGCGCCTCAGGATGGATATCGTCTTTGATATTAGAGAAAATTTCTCTCAGCATTCTCATAGAGACCCCGTCTTCTAACCCCGGTGGTATTTCAGATTGAATTTTATCTACCAGATACCCTAACGCCTTGCGTTTAATATCAGGAGGAAATGAGATGGCCTCATGACTAATGACGTTTTTTTGCATACGTCTGAGATCACTTTTCGCGGAGTCCAACTCTTTACTAGTTCTTTCCATTTGCCGGAATAACTCTTGTTTTTCATTTTCAGCCAGTTGCGCTCTTTTGGCTAAGTTCTCAAGAAGCTCATTTTGTTCTTTCTTCTTTTTTTCAATCTCTTCTTTCTCTGCCTCTATTTCCTCCTTCGCTTTATTAGCATCAAAGGGGATTTGATCAAACCTGTCTCTGATACCCGCGTAGCCTTCGTCAATATGCTTAAGTTTTTCCCCAAAACCAGCCTCGATACGCCCAAGTATTTCAGATATTTCTTTGGTGAATTTATATGAATTATCATAGAAGCGGTTACTGGTATCTGTAGCTTTAAAATAAAATGCTATTGATAACGCAATAGCAAAAAAGGATACAAAGATAGATAGCAAGTCAGTAAACGTAAATTCTTTTATTGATATAGTTATTTCAGAGTCAAATAATTTCCATGTAACTACTGCAATAAGGCACAAGATCACTATATCTCTAGTATTTCGTAACGTCAGAATTGACGTCACGTCTTTTTCTTTTTGGTCTTGCACAGTTTTCTCCTTAAACTCTAACGCCCCAATCAGGGGCTTTTAATAAGTTGGCTAAAATAGCGAACGCAGTGAGGGAAGCCAACTGTTAAAAGTCCCTGCCTGCATTGGCTTGTTATGTGCTTTTACACTTTTTCTGATTTAGTCTCATTTATCGGTAGGGTTATAACTTTATCGGGAGAATTTAACTCAGGAAATGTTTTAGCGGTATAATCAGCTATCTGAATTGCTCCCGCAACAGTTGAAACAATCAAGGCGGTTTTAGCCATAAATGTCCAAAAGTTGCCTTTAACTTCATCTGTATCTTTGCCTTCGATGATTTCCTTAGATAGAACAGCTTTACCAAAAGTAGCTTCGACTATATCAACAATCTCTGCAGAGCCAGTAATTTTATATTCTTCAACAGAAACAATTATTTTACGTAATTGAGCTGTAAAATATTGTTTAATATTGTCGGGTAAATCTGAATTGATAATTTCTTCTAGAAGATCTCTAGCATTATCGTAAATGTTATCTAATTCAGATTTTGGTAAAACAGGCTGTGGACTATTGGTTGAGAGCATCCCCGATGTCATGTGTAAATAATCCAATACTGGTTAATTTATATGCTTTATAAACTCATTCCAACTTGAGCACAAATTACAATTAGAAAAAGCATTATCTAGATACTTAGTCCATGACATATACCTAGATACATCTACGTTATCAAGTTTACTTAGCTCTATGGAAATATTGTCAACCAATGAAAATACTTTCCCAATTCTACCTATTAATACGAATGAGTTACTATCTTCAACGCCAAGGATTTTAGCCCAGACTTTTTTGCAATTTTCATTAGCGTTGGCTTCTTTACCTTCTATTAAAATATTAAGAAGCCTACCCGCTGAATTATTTACTTCCATTTTTCACCATATTTTGAATTTTTACACCGATGTAAGATATGCACATAACGCCCAAATAAGGGGCCGTAACGTAGTTGGCTATTTTGTGCTATAAAAGCACAAAATAAGCGACGCAGTGGAGGTCCCAGCAGCGATAGCTGCGACTTGATTTGTTTGTTACATGTTGTTGTCATTTACGAGCTTCCATACCCCTTCCATGATAATTCCAGAAGCATTGTCTGGGTGTATATCTTCTTCCCCCACTTGTTCGGCACATGAAAGACGAATGGGTGATTGCTCTGCCCACAGGCCATAACCGTTGCGAATTCCCATTCCCCATGAAAAATGAAACATTACCAAATCCTCTCTTTTAGTTTCCTTCAGAGTTTTAAGGCTGTCTTCATCAAGTTCGCTAGCAATTGCTTCAATCGCTCCCTGGCATGTTGTAGGAAGCACTTCACTTTCTTCAGCAACCTGAGCTTCTTTCGCTGATTCCTTAACTTGGCCAGCGCAAGCAAAAATAAACATCGAAAGACAAAAAATTAGTAGTATTCTCATGTCGATTCCTAAACATGTAACAATTTAATATCGAGCGATTGGGTCGTTTTTCTGCCGCAATCATTCTCGTTTTTGTCCTTAGACCAGTAATAGCAAATTTAAGAAGTACTTACCAGCATTGAAGTTAGGCGATATTGATCTAACCGTGGATACGACAAAACGACCCAATGGGTCGTTTTCCTGACTATAGGAGAAACCCAAGGAATATGGTGTATAAATAGTTATTTCCGTGGGGTGAAAGAGGGCATACCGCCCATGGCATATAACTCGTTTAACCCCATGAACGATATAGTTCGTTTCTAGATGGCAGTTATACAAGTTAAATATCGATTTGCATCTGAACCCCTGATTCACGAACGAAGTCTTCATCATGGCTAACGAGAATAAAGCCCCCAGGGTATTGATTGAGCGCTTGGGCCAGCATAAGTTTTGAATCAAGGTCGAGATGGTTATCAGGTTCATCGAGCAGTAAAAAAGGGTGCGCGGCCTGGTGACTAACAATAAGCATCGCTAACTTCATCTTCTCACCGCCGCTAAGTATGTGACCAAGACGAAACACATTGTCACGACGAAAGCCAACGCCTGCTAGCAATGTTCTGGCATCACTCTCCTTAAGGCCACGGCAAAGTGTTACAAGGTTATCGAGTAGTGATAAATCCCCTTGAATAACCCCAAAATGTTGGTCAAGGTAATATAACGGGGTATTGAGTTGCAGCTCGCCTTGCTGGAGAGAAATTTCATCCAATAGCGTTTTCAGGAGCGTTGATTTGCCACTGCCGTTTTTACCTGCCAGATAAATCTTATCATGAGCGTATGCTTGAAATGAGATAGGGTGGGTGCGACCAAACGGCAAGACGCCTTGATGCATCGAGATGACTTTACGTGAGCGAGTTGGGGTGTGCGCTAAATAGAGTTTTTGGTGTTTCTGTGACTCTTTGTGTGCCTTGAGTGAGCGCTCTGTATTGTGCAAATGCGCTCGACGAAGTTGCTCATTTTTAATTCGATTAGCTGCCTGTGCCGTTGCTTTGTCTTTCTTAGCATCAAGCAACACTTTGGGCTGACTGCCATTCTTTCGTAACTGGGTACCTTGAGCCGCTCTTTGCTCTGCCTTTTCACGGTTTTTCTGCGTTTGTACTTGTAACTGCTTTTTTTGTTTATCAACGCTTGCCAATTTTCGTTCATGCGCTTGTAACTCGGCCCTTTTTTGTTCGGCGTACAGAGTATAGTTGCCGCCAAATACCTGTAACCCAAGCTCTGACAGCTGCCAAATTTCGTCCATTTCATGCAGTAACTTTCGCTCATGACTTACAAGTAAAATTGCCCCTTTGAAGGCGCGCATAGACTGAATTAACCAGTGCGTTGCCTGCACATCAAGGTGATTGGATGGCTCATCAAGTATGAGTAATTCAACATTGCTTGCAAACAACTGCCAAAGCTTTAAACGGGCGAATTGCCCACCACTGAGTTGAGCGCACGGAAAATCTACATCTGTTGGTAAGCCTTGCTCTTTTAATTGCTGAGTGAGTTTAAAGGGCAAGTCCCATTGTTCCTTTATTGTATCAAACCAATGCTGTGAACAATCACCCGCCTCAACCTGCTTTATCGCTTCAAGCACCTGATCTTTACCCAGGAACTGAGCAATAGTCAGTTCGCAAGATAATGACTGGGGTGGCTGCTGATGATACATCGCCACTGATTGAGGCAAAGCAACAGCCCCACTTGATGGTTGCTGTTCACCTCTTAAAATTGACGCGAGTATTGATTTTCCAACACCGTTACGCCCAACTAAGCCAACACGCTTGTTAGACAGTGAAAATGACAGTTGCTGAAAGAGAAAATCGCCGTTATCCAATTGATAACTTATATTGTAAGCCTGTAGTAATGGCATAAAGTGCCTCCTGTATGAAAGGGGCAACAGTCGCAGCTAGCTATCTTTTAGAGGTGATTAATACCACTATACGCTTCTGCCAATGGGCAAAATACACAATGCGCTTGTACAGACATATCGGAATGTGAGCTACGCCTACTAACCCTGTAAATCCAAAAAGAAAATAAGAAATGGATGACAGGTTTAGTTGTTCATGTTGGCGCAATCTCCTTAGAAGTGATAAATCAAGGTTACAGTATCCTTTCCGGCCTGGTCAAGATGTCTCCTACTGGCAAAACTATGATGCGCACCAACTCTGGTTTGGGGGAGGTGCGCACTACCAGAATGCTCAAAAGGCTAACCGCTTAAGCATTACACGCGAGTGTACTGCCGCGAATAGTTAATTATCTTCGCACTTTTGGTACATGGCGCTTTAGTTGGTTTGTATTTACTCCACGGATTTATTTTGAACTTCGCTGAGGTGCTACAAGCGAACGTTGAGAACAAGCACATTGCACGACCTGACATCATCACATGTTACTGCTGCTGTTGTTTAATAAATGCTTTCATTAAACGGGAGCGAATCGTGGATAAGGCAAAAGGATGGGTATCAAATCGCTCTGATACCCATACTAGGAGTGCTTAAGTTTGGCTAACTTGGTCAAAGGTTGGCATGATGCTTTGTGTGGCCTGTTTTTGCTGCTGATGTTTCGACATTTTAAAGAAAGTAACAGCAAACATAGCGGCGACGATATCAACCATATAGCTTGAGTAAAAGAGCGCATTCCCGTCACTTAGTGCAAGTTTCATCAACGTTGATAACACCATTAATGCACACAAACTCGCGAGTAAATAAAGGCCAACCGTCGTTGCCTTTTGCACAGGTTTTAAGATGCTATACATCACAAAAGCAAAAAACGCGGCGTAGTAACTGTATAGACTGGCGTAGTTTGCGTTAACAACAAATGTAGCTAGCCATTTAGCTGCAACTAACGTGAAGGCAACGGCAATCATCGACCCTAAACAGACACCAATAGTGAGTTTTGCCATAAACAACGTACTGCGTTTGTTGGGATCTTTTTTGAAGCGCTTATCTATCCATAATAAATTGCCTGAATAGAACAAGAATGCCCCAAGTAAGCCCATTATAAAGTAACCCCAGCGCCCCCATTCTCCACCATAGGTGCCAAAGTGGAGTGAGAAAATACTGGCCACCATGTTACCCCACACTGCACCTTCGCCTTGTGGGTAGCTTGAGTTAACGACCTCTAAGGTGTACGGGTTCATAAATAAATAGTCAGTATCTGGGCCGCGCACAACCGCATTATTGTTACTCATCATAAACACCGCAGAGGGCGAAGCGGAATTTAAATTACTGTAGCGAATGTGGATAGGCTCATAGCCAGGCGCATAGCTTTTAGCTGCAAGCACTTGCTCGTCGATACTAGGTAAGTTTTTAGTGTGAAAACTTTGCGCAGCGGGAGTAGGGCGCTGAAACAGCGGTTTATCATCATAAAATTGCGCTAAGCCACCATAAATAAAGTCATGAAATGCAAACACCACCACAGTGAAGGCTATAACTAAATGAAACGGTAAACTGGCAATCCCCACCAGGTTATGGCTGTCGAGCCAAAACCGGCTTGGCCCTTTTTCTTTACGCAATGCAAAAAAGGTTTTGACTAGTGTTGGTAGTAAAATAATGACCCCAGAGACCAAAGCTAAAAAATACAACACACTGGCAATACCTAGAATATAAACCCCTGATTGGTCATGGCCAATTTCACCAATAAAGCCTGCTGTGCGATGTAAGTAATCAATTAAATCGCCAAGTTCGTTTTCAGTTTGCGTGCTAACGTTTAATGTGCCATCAGCATTGAGGTGGGCATAGTTGAGCTGTTTATCAAGCTCCATGCCACGGGCACTGCCTCTGATATACCAAGAAAGAGGCGCGTCTTGGGTATGTAAGTCTAGGTTAAAGCCTTTAGCAAGTTGTTCACCACGCACACTTATTACCGTATCTACCAGTTTTTGATAGTCATAATCAGAACTGGTTACTTTAGGCGCGGTAACCGGTGCAGCCCACCGTTGTATTTCGTGTTTAAACATGGTCAGGCTGCCAGCATAAAAACCAATAAACAGCACTAAGCCAGCAATAATGCCCGTCCATTTATGTACACCTTGATAGGTGCGTAAAATATCCGATCTTACTTTCATAGTGCGTTCCTTAGCATGAAAAATACGCCATAAAGCAGCACAGTTAAGCTGCCAAGGACAAGCCAAGCTTGCTTTGCAGAGTTGAACAAATAGCTAAAACTAAAAATGGTTAGCCAAATAGGGGTGATCATCCACATGTTAAATTGCACTTTATCTCGAGCTTCAATGCCTCCAGGGCCATACCAAGCAAAAAAAGCAATGAATATAAATGACAGTGCCAACCCTAAAAAGGCACCGGCTAGCGTTTTACCTAACCACGTTGGTTGGCGCTTTGATGAGTTTTTCATGAATTACCCTTTGTTTGCAGCAGGCTAATAAAAGGGATCAGCATTAGCATAAGCATCACGCTAAAGATTATGTAGAACACAGCTGCTGTGGCTGATAGCAGCACAAAGGCAAGTGTTAGTGCACACGCTATTAATGCAAACGATAGTAATCGCCAATGTTTTTTTATCGGTTTTTTTAAAAATCGCTGTTGTTTTCTGGTGCAGTAAAAAGTGCTGACAGCGAAAACATTGAGTAAAGTAACGGTGAAAATGAGCATAAAATGAGAGTTAGAATTTATTTTACATCGTATTGTAAATGATAACTAAACTCAATTGCAATATCATTAAGCCTGTGTTAATTTCCTCGCGCTTTTTATCAAGCTCGATTTGTTTAATTCTAATAATCTCTTACGGGGAAAGGACATTGGCTACTGCATTAAAACTCAACACAATAACCAAGGTTATTTTTGCATCGTTACTTGTTGCTCAAGGCTCGGCTTGGGCTGACGACGAGCAAAGCAGTCGAGAATCAATGGACACTATTGTTGTTACCGGTGAAAAAACGGAAAAGTCTCTTAAAGAAACCATGTCGTCGGTGGCGGTTGTTGATAAGGCGCGACTAGAAAACGGCCAGCTTGCGTCTATATCCGAAGCGCTCTCAGAAATGGCAAACGTGGTGGTGTTAACGGGTTCGGTGCCTGATATGCGAGGGGTGTCTGGTAATGGTGGGGCAACCGGTTTTAACTCATTTAGCGGAGGTTCAAAAGCCCGTGTTTCAACGTTAATTGATGGTGTAAGCCAACCCTTTGTTGCTGACTTAACAGGTGATACCGGCCTTTGGGATGTAGAGCAAATTGAGGTTTACCGGGGGCCGCAATCAACTAGCAATGGTCGTAATAGCATCGCAGGTGCGGTGTACATGACAACGAAAGCGCCAACTCAGGATTTTGAAGGGGCAGTGCGCGTAGGTTATCGCAATCAAGATAGCTACCTTGATACTGCCGCAGTGGTATCGGGAGCATTAGTTGAGGATGTATTAGCATTTCGCTTATCAACTCAGTATGTCGATGGCGAAACTTTTTCAAACCCGTCGGTATACGAAACAAACCCAACTGATCGTGAATTAAACAAGTTAAATACCAGCAGTACGCGCGCTAAATTACTTTACACGCCAAGCAAAGACCTAGCCGTGCAGCTGACTTACTCAACTTACAGTGAAGAGGGGAACTCCGGTCGTAAATACTTTGTTGCGGACGAACCATTTGATTATAAGCCCCTATATCAACGTATTGTGGATACAGACTCTGATACTACGCAAGTAAATGTCGATTACAGTATTAATGATGATTTTTCGTTAGACGTATTAGTTGCTTACATGGATTATCAATGGAGCTTTGACGCATACGAGCCTATTGAAAGCGCCGAATCTGACGTATCAATGGATGAGAGCAATATCACCGTCGATACCAAGCTCAACTTTGGGCTAAACAACCACTTTTACTCGGGGTTTATCGGCCTTGCTTACTTTGATCGCGACCAAGAATTTGAAAGTGTGGGGGCAACTAACTACTACGGTGACGATAGCAGTAAATCGACCGCAGTCTATGGCGAAACAAGCTTTAACTTAAGCCAAGAATTAACACTAACAGCGGGCCTTCGTATTGAGCGTGAAGAACAATTACGTAATTTCAATATGGCGTTTCGTGGCGATCAGCTCGTTGAGCAACTTGATAATTCACACACAGTGCGTTTACCAAAGTTAGCGATTCAATATGATGTTAGCGACGAAACGACCTTATTTGCCAGTGCTCGCCGTGGCTATAACGCAGGGGGCGGTGCGCTCGATTTTACCGCTGAAGATTACTACTACTACGACGAAGAAACGGTTAATACCTATGAAATAGGTTCGCGCAGCGTAATAGATAATGGCGACATCAATATTAGCGCTAATGTGTTTTACAACAATTTTAACGGGTATCAAGCATTAAGTTCAGCGCGCAGAATCACGAATGTAGAAGATGCTCATAGCTACGGTTTAGAGGTCGATGCTTACAGTATGCTTGCAGAGCAGTGGCAGCTCCATGGTGGTTTTGGTTTATTAAAAACTAACATTGATGAATCATCAGCCTTTCCAGATGCCGTTGGCAGTGATTTAAACTCTGCACCCGAACTAACGGCGAGTTTAGGTCTTTCACACTGGTTTACCGATAGCCTAAAAGTAAATTTAAGCGCCAACTATGTGGGTGAGTATTATGGTGACTTAACAAACACAGAAGAGCGCATTGCAGGTGATTACACTATTACTCGTTTATCGATGACCTACGACACCGAGCATTGGTTGATCAGTGCCTTCATCAATAACGCCCTAGATGAAGAGGCATATACTTCACAAGAGCCGGCAAGTGGCCGTTACCCACAAGGTTATGCGGCCGTTGTGAACCCGCAAACAGTCGGTGCATCAGTTACTTACCGATTCTAATCTAACAAGATAGCTAGTCGCTGATGAACCAGCGACTAGCTTAATTTAAACCGTTTCAGTAAATTAATCCCGCAATTAAGTAATAGCGCTTTTTCATACACGACATTATTTCTTTGACTTCTGCTGGTGTCATTACGACTGGTAATTTGGGTTGTCTATTGCTTTTCGCAAATTTAAGTCCAACGACAATTCTTCTTTTACTATGTGTTTTTACAAAAACGCTAATGCATTTAATGCGGCCCCATGTGCTCTCTGGGCGACATATTTCATTTTAAAATTAAGGGGTCTGAAAACTCAAACACTTCGTTATCGCCCATAGTAGTGAGATGTCTTCTATTATGAAAATGTATGAAATTAGATATCCAACTAAGGTAAGCGTTAACCGTTCTCAATGAATACTGTCGAGTCAACATGTTGTCTGCGATGTAATTTAAATAAGGCGAGCGAGCTTTCATTCCTTGAAAATACCCGGGTGCTGTATATTTAAACAGTAATTACCCAATCGCTCACATAGTCAGGAAAACGACCCAATCGCGTCCTTTTGTCGCAAGATAAAAACGAGCAATCGCTGTTTTTGATAATGCTGGCAATGAGTTAACTACTCTGTTAAAAATATATCATTAAGAAAAGTGAGCGGTAGCGTAGTAGAAAAACGCGCGATTCGCTCGCTATAAACGTGTTATATTTGCAAATCAGAATCGAGGGTAAGTTTTGAATCAAAGGGAATTGAATGATGCATTAATTCAAGCTGCTGACTGCGACCTCGAATCAGCTAAAGAGTTGCTTGAAGCTGGAGCAAACCCAAATGGAATGCCTCTGATTATGGCAATCCAATGCGGGGCAGAAGGCATTGTTTCCCTTTTCATAAAAGCTGGTGTTGATTTGAATTCTAGTTATTCGGATACAACGCCTCTAATCAGAGCCGTCACTGCTGGCTACCCAAATATAGTAAAGTTGCTTGTTGTTAATGGAGCCAAACCTAGTTTAAAAGATAACAGTGGAAAAACAGCGAAACAAAGGCTAGCTGAATGCTCCATGCCCCGTTTAAATGAACAAAACAAAAAGTTAATTGCTGAGTACCTCGATGGTGCAAAGCAAATATAACAATGCCATGATGGTAATTGGACGCAAAACGCTTGGCTTGCGCTCCTTCGTCGCTAGTTTTAGCCAAGCATTTGCGCGGCCCATATGGCGGCGTTAGGTATACCAATGAGTCTGCTGCCAATGGCTGATGCCGTTTCTGATGAAAAGTATAAAAAAGAAGCAAAGAGTATTATTGCTGAGAGACAGTTGGTTGGGGCAGCCAACAATACCAAATGGAATGAGCTTATTTCTGAGGTTCGTGAATTTTCAGAAAAGCCATGTTATCGAACAAAGGTGGTTAACGGTTACATTTCTGATTGGGATAGCGAATGGTACTATCACTTGCCATTTCCACTGCTGAGTGTTGAGTGGATTGATATTGATTTGTCTGAAAAGGTTCTAAACCTTATTCAACACATCGGCTTTGAATTTGAAGCGACAGATTCATTTGTAAGAGTTTGGGGTTACTTTCCAAAGTGTTACAAAGAATTTGGTGGAAAGTATACCTAACAATCATATGAATGAATGCACGTCTAAAGCTTGGCTGATGCTCGTTCCTCGCTAATTTTAGCCAAGCATTTTCCGCCTCTTAGGCGGGCGTTATGTGCCAAGGATGAATCTATGAAATACGCTGTTTTTTTACTGTCCTTTATATCAATTGGATTGATGGCCAACCCTAGTCCGGCGGATGCTTTTAGCATGGAAACTACTACTTGTTTTGGCACATGCCCTGCTTATAGAGTTGACGTTTTCTCTGATGGAGTAATTGTCTATAGAGGGGATGCCCATACTAAACTAGTGGGTACATATCGGCTTCCCAGCAACCCCGATCTATTCCAAAGAATTCTGCGCCTTCTCGATGAGAACAGCTTTCAAAAATTCCGCGATGATTATGGGTGGGTCGGAGAGGGAGAAGAAAGTCCTTGTAGCGAAGAATGGACAGATCACCCTAGCACAGTTTTATCTTTACAGTTTGCGAGCAATATAAAAACAGTGCATCACTACCATGGCTGTAAAGGTTTCGATCGGGAAGAAGAGCTAGAAGCTTTAGAGAAAACTCTTTTTGAACTCATAGACCTCCGTGACTATGTTGGCACATAACAAACAACTGTAGCCGTTCTCTGGCGCTCACTGGGACAATAACACGCAGGCCCAGTTGCTTCGCTCCCAGTTTAGCCTGCGTGTTATTGCCCCTAAGTTGGGCGTTACATTGCAATAATATATTAAATATGAAGTGTAAATGCCCAAATTGCAATAAGACTATTTTCAATCGAAGATTATCGCATTGTGAATTTTGTAGTTTTGAGTTACCACAAGATCTATTGCTGAGTGATGCCGAAAAAATTAAGCTGGATAAAGAGTATAAGAAAGCTCAATTAAATACATCTAGGCGAAGGTTAAGTAAAGATGTTGGCTATTCGGGGGTGACTGAAGCGAACGAAGTTAGCTTTCTGCTCGGAGTGCCAAGTCTTCGCACTAGAGCACCCAGACAATGTATTAAATGTAGTTTACCTGTTTCAGAGGACTTTGAAGATTGCCCATATTGTTTTGGCAAGAACGAAAGTGAAGTAAACAAAGCAAGGGTAGCTTACCAACAAGAAATGAAATTGGTTCAGGGGCTCGGTAAATACTTTATTATAGCTTTTTTACTAGTCGCTTTGATTATGATTGGTGTATTTGCCGTATAACAAATTAGTTAAACTGTGGGCGTAAAACAACAGGCGTGCGCTCCTTGGTCGCTTATTTTGCCTGCTATTTTTTGCTTTTTATCAAGCATTATGAAAATAAGGATGGAACCCATTGAAAAGAGTATACCTGACGATATTGATTCTCTCTGTAGTAATGGTCTTGGGAGCTTGGAATATAAGTAAATCAAGAACTTTTCAGGTTTTTGGAGAGGTAGTCGCAAAGGCCGAAACGAATGAAAAGGTTATCGCCTTAACATTTGATGATGGTCCTTGGGGGGCGAAATATACCACTCAAGTGTTGAATATCCTCGAAGAGCATGACGTGAAGGGTACGTTCTTCCTCAATGGGTCGGGAATTCAACAAAACAAGCAATCGGCTATAGATCTGGTTAACGCAGGTCATCAGATAGGCAATCATTCGTACAACCATAAAAATATGACGTTAATGGGGCTTGACGAGGTGAGGGATGAAGTCGACTCCACTACAGCCTTAATTCGCCAGATTGGATTCGAGGGTGAAATATACTTTAGGCCTCCGTATGGTAAAAAGCTTTTTGCTTTGCCCTATTATTTGAATTCGGAAGGAATAAAAACAATCACATGGAACGTTGAGCCTGAAACCTATCCTAAAGTTGCAGGAAGTTCTGCGTCTATCGCAGAGTATGTTGTTAACTCTTCTACTCCAGGTTCAATTATTCTTTTACACGTTTTGGGGTCTAAAAACAAAGAGTCGCGAGACGCTATAGGGCCAATAATTAAGGGGCTGAGAGCAAAGGGCTACAAATTTGTTACGGTCTCACAGTTGCTAGGGAAAAATGCATAGCAAACGCAAGCAGCCGACTCGCTGCGCTCCCGGCTGTTGCGGGCGTTAGCCACAGGACTTACCCAACTATTTAAGGAAGGATGAAATCAGAAGCGATATAAATAGTGAGGAGAAAAATCAAGGGAAGGTATTCAAATCTTTCCCATGATTTTCGCTCTACCAGCATTAAGCCTATGTTATTCCTCAATTAACGACCAATCATTGGGGAGCCTTTTGGGTGCAAATGGCTTTTCCCTTGGTAGGTGCATTAACGTTTGGAATTGGTTTCTTTGCTCTTCGCTTCAAATCATGGTCTAGGCGATTAACAAAGTCCACTAACAGGCTGTCATTCTCTTATCATCGCTTAACCGTGAGTATGACTCTTATTATTTAACGTTAGGCTTAAAAACTTTAATCTCAAAAATTAAGTTATCATCCTCTTCGGGCAAATAAGATATTTTAACTCTATTCCCCTCTTTTATTACTTTTGAATCATGCGCTCTGTTGGCGAAGAACATGCCGCTAGTGCCAAAATCATTATAATCAAAACTAACCTTTCCAACTTTAAAGCTCTCACTTCGACTGCTAGAGCTACTAATATCTAACTCTTTTATTATACCTTCAACATAAACCAACTCTCCAGATTCAATTCTTCCAGTTCTTTCCATTCTTTTATAATAAGCATGAATGTTAGCAGCCAAATAAAACAAAGCTAACGAAAACAGTAATCTAAAATCCATTAAATTAGAAAGCTTTAGCTTATCCTCGTATAACCTTCTAAGAAAGAAAAAAGAGAAGATTAAAGATAAGGTAATCGCGATCTTGATATAGAAGTCCCAGCCTATAGTTGGAATTTTAGATTGATAATAAATCTCAAACATTATTGCTCTCTATCTAATCTTGGTTGTACATGCATATGAACCATGCCTGCTCCGTTTCCCATACCTAAATCAAGCCAGAAAAACGTGAGCGCCTGCACACTAAGAACTATGCGGCTTGTTTTTACTCGATTACTAAATTTTTATAAGGACATTACAAAAAGCATTGTTGCTATGTGAGATAGGGATGACGTACATATATGTTATTCATATGGCTGTTTACTCACCTAGCCTTTAAGGTTAGGTGGTGAAAAAGTCCACTAGCGGAGCACTTACCGAACTATAGCGTTTATATAACTCAGTGAAACCACAATCCAGGCAGCTAATGGTTACATATTTACCGGTTTCATAATCTAGAATACTTTCTAAGCGGTCAGCAGCATAGAGTTGACCAGCTTCATATCCTTTGCACTTACACTTGGGGCATTGGTAATCACCACCTTGTTTTTCAGCGATAATTTTTTTAATTAAATTGAAGCTTCCCGGGAATCTGTCCTTATCGATAGAGATCTAGACTTCAAATAATATTTCATCATTTTTAATTAGCGGAGCTGCCAGCAGAGACATTGCTTAGCTTGTTGAGCTTTGCAATTTCCTGCCGGCAGCTACTTTGTTCTCCTACAGGTCTTTCAATTTAACGTAGATTTCCATTTCTACGTAGCCATCAACTCTTGCATCATTCAGATAACGCTCCAACATTGGAAAGTTGTCGGGTTCGACCCCGCTATTTGGCAGCCAGTCAGAATAAATACCTAGCTGGGCCTGAATCGTTTCCTCTGGACTGCCCTTAAAATAGGCGACGGCATACTTACCTTTTGGAATTTCAGATGGCGAAAATGGCGGCTTTATACTCACGTTTTCGCCAACCACTATAGAGGCGCTGTAGCGGCACCTATCCTCGGGAGTGACTGTTGGGTTATCAAACGCGAAGGCAAAGCGCTGTTGTTCGTCCGCTTTTATGCCATTATTCGTTGCCCATTCAATTATTTTATCCCATGCGTTATATATAGACTCAGGCTCATAGCCTCGTTGTGAGGCTAAAGTACATACGCGCTGGGTATCAAGGTCTTTGATCTCAACATTCATATTTATATCCTTCGATTTAGTTTTAATCATCACTTCATTTGTGATGTGCGCAGGATATAAATCGCGAGGATGGAAATCTTTTCCATATTTGCTAAAGATTTTTCCAATCTTGCTATTTTTAACTTTCTCTGGGTTTCGTATTTGTGATGGCGTGAAGCCAAAGTGAAGCTTAACGGCTTTTGCGAAGTTGGCACTTGATGAAAAACCACAGGCTAAGGCTATTTCGGTGACTGTTAACTGGTCTTTAAAGATTAATAAATTCGCAGCTCGCTCAAGTCTTCGCCGAGCGATGTAATCGTTGACGGTTTCACCGATAACCCCGGTAAAAATACGATGAAAGTGATAAGGCGAGAAATGGCTAACCTTTGCCACATCAGCAAGGGAAATTTTTTCCGTTAAATGAGTTTCAATGTATTGGATTACTCTCTCAATGCGCTTTTTATATTCTCTGTCCATAGAAACCTGATTTAAAATATGGCTACTGTGATATTTCCTGCCACAGTATTAAAGGTGAAGCGGGGCAGTGAGCTTACCACCTGCTAGTGGCTTAGCACAGCAGGCAGCAAGGCGGGTATAAAGCGCGGTTAGGCTTTTTTCACAAACTTAGCGGTGACCATCATTTCACCTACGCCATCGACCTTACAGTCGAGCTCATGGTCTTTACTGTCTTGAATGCGGCGGATCACGGCTTTGGTGCCGATTTTCATGACCATTGAGCTGCCTTTTACTTTCAAGTCTTTGGCAAGGGTCACCTTGTCGCCTTCATTTAATACCGTACCGTTGGCGTCTTTGGCTGTGATCGCTTCTTCTTCTTCGATTTGATTGGGGTCCCATTCATAGGCGCATTCAGGGCAAATCAATTGGTTTTGGTCTTGATACACGTATTGTGAATCACATTTTGGGCAAGGAGGAAGAGACATACTATTTAACTACTGAGATTGACAATAGCGCCAATGATAAAGGCTGGGACGGGATTTTGCGAGTGCCTTCACACACAAAAAAGCCCCAAACAAGTTGGGGCTTAGTATATTACCTTAGCTTTAGTCTAAGTAAGTGACTTCACCTAGGTTCAAGCTTTCGATTTGCTCTTTGATTTTAGCAACATCGCCAACAATCACCCATGTAAGCTGCTTGGGCTTAATAAGTGACTGTGCCTGCTTAGCGATAGCCTGCGTGTCTGGCTGTTGCACTAGCTGCGGGTATTTTTCTAAATAGCTTACGTCGCGGCCATTGTCGTAGGCATCAGCCAGGGCATTAAGCAGAGAACGTTTCTTCTCATAGCGACCTGGCAGTTTCGCTATTTTATTGGCAACCACTTTGTCCAGCTCTTCTTGAGTAGCTGGTTGCTCGCCAATATAGCCGTTAAGCTCTTTCAGAATTTCCTGCATTGACTCTTTGGTCTTATCGGTTTGCACTGGGGCAAACACAAAGAACGTACTTTGTGCGTCGGTATCCATTAAAATAGTCCGAGCACCGTAAGACCACCCCTTGTCTTCACGTAAATTCATATTCATACGTGAGGTGAAACTGCCGCCGATGATGGTGTTCATCATATCCAAGGTCACTTCTTGCTGGGCGTCAGTGTCGTTGGCATCTGGTCCCAGCAACCCAGAAATAATCAATGACTGCGGCGAGTCTGGTTTATCAAGTACAAAGACCCGCGCTTGCTCGGCATTATCCACCGTCGGAATATCTAAACTAGGCGCCGCTTGTTGTGGTGCCTGCCAGCTTGCTAAGGCTTGTTCAAGGCTTTGCTTCAATTGCGCTTGGTCAATATCGCCGACAACCACTAAGCGCGCAAGATCAGGGCGCATCCATTTCTCGGTGTAGGCGAGCAAATCATCACGGCTAATTGCCGCTACTGATTCTTCGTTACCGGTACCGGTCAGCGGTTTACCGTAAGGGTGGCTGGCGCCGTATAGCAGGGGCGGTAATACGCGTAGGGCATTGCTCATAGGCCGTGCCTTTTCTTGCTTGATTTGCTGCAAAATTAGTGTGCGCACGCGCTCAATGTCGCTGTCATTAAAGCTGGGGTTTTGCAGTACTTCAGAAAACAGCGCTAAGCTTTGTTGCCAGTTAATAGCCATGGCCGACATCGACAGCGAGGTCTTATCAAGGCTTGCACTGGTGTCGATCGATGCGCCAAGTTTTTCGAGCTCTTCAGCAAGGGCCAAGGCCGATAACTCACCGGCGCCCTCATCAAGCATATTGGCGGTGAAATTGGCCACGCCTGGCTTGTTATTATCGTCACTGGCGGTACCGGCAGATATATCTAAGCGCATATTAATCACCGGTGTGTCGCTGCGCTGAGATAACACCACTTCAAGGCCATTACTTAGGGTAAACGTATTCACCTCGGGCAAGTCAAGACTCGGGACGTCACCTGCACCCGGTACTCCAGTGGAACGATCAACGCCTTGTTCGTTGGCGCTAAGCTCGGCAAATGGGTGCACGGTCAACACAAAGTCGCCACTGCTTAGCCAGCGCTCGGCGGCGCCTTGTACATCGCTGGTTGTGGTGTTGCTGGTAATTTCAAACGCGCGTTTATAGTAGCCTGGGTCGTTGTGATACACGGCACCGGAGGCAAGTACATCAGATTTACCGCCAAAGCCGCCCACGCCTTCTACTTGTTTTACCCACTCAGCGGCGTTAGAGAACTTAATACGGTTAAGTTCATCAGTGGTTGGGCCCTTAGCAATGATGTTAGCAATTTCTTCATCGATGATGGCTTCGATTTTTTCAATATTTGACTTATCAAGGGCATCAACACCAATGATCAGCTGACCCGCTAAGGTGCGCAGGTAGTTAAAGCTAAATACGTTAGATGCTAATTGCTCATCGTACACCAAGCGTTGATACAAACGCGAATTCTTACCACCGGCTAACACGTCACTTAGCAGGTTTAAATACTCGCCATCGGTGGTGCCTTTTTCTGCGGTGTTCCACACCTTCACTATACGCGAAGCAGGTACGCGGTCTTTGATCACCATGCGCGATTGCTCATCACGCTTGGCTATCCACTTTTCCAGTTTGGCTACCGGTTTACCCGGTTTAATATCGCCAAAGTATTTGTTGGCCTTTTTCTTCGCAGTCTCAACATCAATATCACCGGCTAGCACTAACACAGCGTTATTGGGGCCGTAGTAGTCTTTAAACCACTGATGCACATCGTCTAACGATGCCGCATTCAAGTCTTCCATCGAGCCGATGACTGACCATGAATAAGGGTGGCCCTGTGGGAAAGTGTATTTCCACACGTTATTCCACATGGTGCCATAAGGCTGAGCTTCACCTTGGCGTTTTTCATTTTGTACTACGCCGCGTTGCTCATCGAGCTTGTCTTGAGTGATGGCGCCTAGCAAGTGGCCCATACGGTCAGACTCCATCCACAATGCCATATCAAGGGCAGGGGTCGGCACGTTTTGGAAATAATTGGTTCTATCTGAGTTAGTGGTACCATTTTGCTCGGTGGCACCCGCGCGCTCGAATGGTCCGAAATACTCGTCGTCGTAGTTTTCCGTGCCATTAAACATTAAGTGCTCGAATAAGTGCGCAAAGCCGGTTTTACCCACCTGTTCGTTTTTAGCGCCTACGTCATACCACACGTTCACCGCCACAATTGGCGCTTTACGGTCGGTGTGCACGACCACGGTGAGGCCATTGTCCAGGGTGAACGTTTGATAATCGATATTAACGAATGGCAGCGCTGGCGCTGCAGTTTGTTCCGCCTGTTGGGTTGCGGAGGTATTCGTTTGCGACGCAGTGCTTGCGCAGCCGCTGAGGGATAACATCACGGCGACACTAATCGCGCTTAAAGACATCTTATTCATGGTAGTCCTTGTTATTCTATTTATGAGTCCAGTAGTAACTTAGCATGATTTTGTAACCAGCGGCATCATCGACGCGAGCACTGGAGAGTTACAAATGTAAGAAAATATGTTTAGTTATTTAAAGTATAAAAAAAACCCCTCAAATGAGGGGTTTTGGGTAACACAGTGCCAACTAGCACTGGGAATGAGGATGGTACATTAACGGGGTGTCCCGTTAGTCAAAGCGCATCTCGGGAACATCGCCTTCAACGATGAGTTTCCCTGCGGTTTTGCTGATTATTTCATCAACACTAACACCGGGTGCACGCTCTAGCAAATGGAACGCGCCGTCTTTGACTTCTAGCACTGCGAGGTCAGTCACTATCTTTTTAACGCAATTCACGCCGGTTAGCGGCAGTGTACATTGCTCTAGCAACTTCGAATCACCGTGCTTACTTGCATGGGTCATGGTGACGATAATGTTTTTCGCCCCCGCCACGAGATCCATGGCGCCGCCCATGCCTTTGATTAATTTCTTGGGGATCATCCACGAGGCGATGTTGCCTTGCTGATCCACTTCAAATGCACCGAGTACCGTCAAGTCTACATGACCACCACGGATCATGGCAAAGCTATCGGCGCTATTAAATATGGCTGCACCTGTGGCTGCTGTAACGGTTTCTTTACCCGCATTGATCATATCAGCATCGAGCTCATCTTCGCTGGGGTAGGGACCCATACCCAATAACCCGTTTTCTGATTGCAACATTACCTCAATGCCGTGCGGTACATAGTTGGCCACCAGCGTGGGAATACCAATACCTAGGTTAACGTAATATCCGTCTTCGAGCTCTTGCGCCACACGTTGGGCGATTTGTTCGCGGTTTAATGACATGCTCAGTACTCCTTAGGCAGTGCGTGTGGTAACACGTTCAATACGTTTTTCAAAATCGCCTTTGATAACGCGATTAACGTAAATCCCTGGGGTATGGATTTGGCTGGGCTCCAACTCGCCCGGCTCGACAATCTCTTCCACCTCAGCAACGGTAATTTTACCCGCCGTTGCGGCCATGGGGTTGAAGTTCATGGCCGTATGGCGAAATACCAAGTTGCCGTAGCGGTCGGCTTTCCACGCCTTAACAATGGCAAACTCACCGGTGACTGATTCTTCGAGAATATAGGGGCGACCATTAAATTCTTTCACTTCTTTGCCTTCGGCGACTGGTGTGCCGTAGCCAGTGGCGGTGTAAAAGGCTGGAATACCGGCACCGCCGGCGCGCATCTTCTCAGCCAAGGTGCCTTGTGGGGTGAGCTCAACTTCTAATTCGCCATCCAGCATTTGTCTTTCGAATAGGGCGTTTTCACCGACGTAAGACGCCATGATTTTTTTAATTTGTTTATCTTCGAGTAGCACACCAAGGCCGAAGTCATCCACGCCACAGTTATTAGAAACCACGGTGAGGTCTTTCACCCCTAGGCGTTTAATTTCACTAATGAGGCCTTCTGGGATCCCGCACAGGCCAAAGCCGCCTGCGATCACGGTGTCACCGTCTTTAATTCCCGCCATTGCATCGGCGTAACTGGTGACTACTTTGTCAAAACCGGACATGTCTACGCACTCCTTCGTTGTTGTTATTGGTCACAGTGGGCAAGAACGGCGTTTGCGACCTTGCTTTGTGGTTGTTTATCAAGGGCGCGGCATATTGCTGCGCCTGTC
Source organism: Pseudoalteromonas ruthenica (assembly GCF_008808095.1). Classification (NCBI taxonomy): domain Bacteria; kingdom Pseudomonadati; phylum Pseudomonadota; class Gammaproteobacteria; order Alteromonadales; family Pseudoalteromonadaceae; genus Pseudoalteromonas; species Pseudoalteromonas ruthenica. The sequence continues at coordinate 1,095,453 of NZ_CP023396.1, forward strand.
TGTGCCAATCTTTGTAAATCAATACCTGGGTTGATGCCAAGCTTTTGTAATAGATAAACCACATCTTCGGTGGCAACATTTCCTGACGCGCCTTTGGCGTAGGGGCAACCACCGAGTCCCGCCACGGCACTGTCAATGGTGGCAATCCCCATTTTGAGCGCCGTGTAGATGTTACTGATGGCTTGGCCGTAGGTATCATGAAAGTGTACCGCTAGCTTGTCAGCGCTAATATCTTGCAATAGCACGCTCAGCAGGCTTTCTACCTGATTGGCTGTGCCCACACCAATGGTGTCGCCAAGGCTGACTTCGTAACAGTCTAAATCGAGCAGCTGCTGGCTGACCTCGAGCACCTTTTGAGCGCTGACTTCGCCTTGATATGGGCACCCCAGCACACAGCTTACATAGCCGCGCACCTTGATGCCGTTAGCCTGAGCCAAAGCCACCACTGGGCGAAAGCGCTCTATGCTCTCATCAATGCTGCAATTAATGTTTTTGTTGGTAAAGGCTTCACTGGCCGCAGTAAAAATAGCAAATTCGCCCACCCCGGCTTGCAGTGCAAGCTCAGCTCCTTTTAGGTTGGGTGTCAGGGCGCTGAATAATACTTCATCGGGGCGCTCAATAGCGGCAAATACCGCGCTGGAGTCGGCCATTTGTGGCACCCACTTCGGTGAAACAAAGGCGCCGCCCTCAATATGTTTAAGCCCAGCGTCACATAAACCATTTATCAGCGCGACCTTGGCAGCCAAGGGCACACTGGTTTCGTTTTGCAGGCCATCGCGGGCCCCAACTTCGACGATGCGCACTTGATTAGGCATGGCCATTAGCTGTGCTCCTCGACCACGGCAAGTAACGCGCCATGACTAACGAGCTCACCCTCGCCATAGCAGTAACTGCTTAACACGCCATCATGAGGAGCATTAAGCGTATACTCCATTTTCATGGCTTCCATGACCACGATGGCATCGCCTTGAGAGACCTCAGCACCAAGCGCCTGCAGGTGTTTGACCACTGTGCCATTCATTGGCGCGGCAAGGGCGTCGTTGGCACTTTGCTCAGCGCCAATGTAGTGCTTCGATGCCAGCTCAAACTGGAATTGTTGGGCGTCACGCATCACACACAAATGCTCGCTATCAACGGTGGCATCGGCGCTAAAGCGCTGGCCATCGACCACCACCACATAGTGGTTGCCATGGCGTTCGCCATTAATGTTATAGCGCTGACCATCAATATCCACCGACATCCCGGTGGTGGCCACATGCATGACCACATCGTGACCAATAAGCGGCACGACAACTTCATTGACTGAGTTGAGCTTAAAGCCCGCTAAACGTTGCCACGGTGAGGCGCTCGATTGCTGAGTATTTAATTGGCAGAAATACACCCAAGCGGCCATCGCCAATGTATGGGCATCGGCTTGGGGCTCAACGGTCAATGCATCGCTGTGACTGTCAATAAAATGGGTATCCATGGTGCCTTGTTGCAACGGCTCGGCTTGTGTCAGTGCCAATAAAAAGCCAATATTCGCTTTTACCCCGGCAATATGAGTCTGTTTTAGGGCATCAGCCAAAAGCGCTAAGGCCTGCTCACGGTTATCGCCGGTAACAATAAGTTTGGCTACCATGGGGTCGTAAAATGGGCTTATTTCATCGCCACTGGTCACCCCGGTATCAATACGTACCTGTGCGCTGGCTGGTGGAAATTGCACATGGGTAAGGGTGCCGCTACTGGGCATAAATTGCTGCGCCGGGTCTTCGGCGTAAATGCGTGCTTCAAAGCTGTGCCCGCTAATGCGCACCTGCTCTTGCGTTAATGGCAAAGGCTGCCCTGAAGCAATGGCAATTTGCCATTTCACTAAATCAACACCGGTGACCATCTCCGTGACCGGGTGCTCAACCTGTAGTCGGGTGTTCATCTCCATGAAGAAGAACTCTTCACCACAGAGTAAAAACTCCACCGTACCGGCGCCGACATAATCAATGGCCTGCGCACAGCGCACAGCGGCTTCGCCCATAGCGGTGCGTAAGGCATCACTGAGTCCGGGGGCGGGCGCCTCTTCAATCACTTTTTGGTGACGGCGCTGCAAAGAGCAGTCGCGATCGCCAAGGTAGATGCAATTTCCCGACTTATCGGCAAACACTTGCACTTCAACGTGACGCGGGGTGTCCACATAGCGTTCAATGAGCACCAGATCATTGCCAAAACTACTGGCTGCCTCGCGTTTTGCGCCCTCAAGGTGCTCGACGAAGTCGGCTTTGTCACGCACTACGCGCATGCCTTTACCGCCGCCGCCATAGGCCGCCTTAATAAGTACGGGGTAACCGATTTTATCTGCCTCTTGGCGTAAAAACTCGGTGTCTTGTTGGTCGCCATAATAACCGGGAACCAGTGGTACATTAGCCGCTGCCATAATTTCTTTGGCGCGGGTTTTAGAGCCCATGGCTTCGATGCTTTTGGCACTGGGGCCAATAAACGTCAGGCCTTCGCGCTCGCAGCGCTCGGCAAAGGCTTCGTTTTCAGATAGGAAGCCGTAACCGGGGTGAATGCAGTCGGCCGCCGCCTGCTTGGCAACGCGAAACAAGGTCTCAATATCTAAATAGGATGATTTGCTTGGTGCCGGACCAATATGAAAGGCACTATCGGCTAATTTAACGTGTTGTGCATTGGCATCGGCGTCGGAATAGACGGCGATGGTGTGCAGCCCCATGGCCTTAGCACTGCGGATAATGCGGCAGGCGATTTCACCGCGATTGGCGATTAAAATTCGTTTTAACATAGCTTATCCTTGTTGTTGCCAGGCTGGAGCTTGCTTTTCAAAAAACGCCGTAAGCCCAGTTTGGCCCTCGTCGCTGACGCGGATCGCGGCGATACGCTCGGCGGTCAGTTGGCGTAAAGAATCATCGATGGGCTGATGAGCCACCTCGGCAATTAGGCGCTTCGCTGCTTTGACTGCTTGCGGGCCATTATCGGCTAATTTACTGAGCAGTTGCTCGGCGCTGGCGTCCAGATCGTCACTGAGCTCGTGGATCAGCCCGAGCGTTTGTGCTTGCTCGGCGTTAAATACCTCTGCGGTGAGGAAATAACGTCGCGCATTGCGCTCGCCCATGGCGTTGATCACGTAAGGACTGATCACGGCAGGAATAAGCCCCAGTTTGACTTCTGACAGGCAGAACTTGGCGCTGCTATCGGCGAGGGCAATGTCGCAACAGGCAATGAGCCCCAGCGCGCCGCCAAAAGCGGCCCCTTGCACTAAACACACCGTGGGCAGGGGACACTCATACAGCACCTGCATCAAGCGTGCGAGCTCCATGGAGTCAGCTACGTTATCCTCGAAGCTATTATCCTTCATGGATTTCATCCAGTTTAAATCGGCCCCAGCGGAGAAGTGCTTGCCTTCACTTTTAAGTACCAAAGCGCGTACATCTAAGGTGCTGGCATGCTCGATACAGCGGATCATTTCGTTGATAAGCACATCGTCAAAGGCGTTGTGTTTTTCAACACGGGCCAAGGTTAAGATGGCGATGCGACTTTTAGTTATTGTTAATGTGACAGACATAGCGCCTCCTTACATCCTAAATATGCCAAACTCGGACTCTTTCGCTGGCGCGTTGGTGGTGGCCTCAAGTGCCAGACCGAGTACCGAGCGGGTGTCGGCGGGGTCTATGATGCCGTCGTCCCAAAGCCTTGCACTGGCGTAGTAGGGGTGCCCTTGGCGCTCATACTGCTCAATGATGGGCTTTTTAAATTCATCTAGCTGTTCATCGCTCATGGACTCGCCTTTGCGCGCTAGGCCATCTTGCTTCACTTGTGCTAATACCCCTGCGGCCTGCTCACCGCCCATCACCGAAATACGGGCGTTGGGCCACATCCACATCATGGTCGGCTCATAGGCGCGGCCACACATGCCGTAGTTACCAGCGCCATAAGAGCCACCAATAAGAATGGTAAACTTAGGCACCTCGGCACAACTGACGGCGGTCACCATTTTCGCGCCGTGCTTGGCGATGCCCTCGGCCTCGTATTTCTGCCCGACCATAAAGCCGGTGATATTCTGCAAAAACACCAGTGGGATATTACGTTTGGCACACAGCTGAATAAAATGCGCGCCTTTTTGCGCCGACTCGCTAAACAACACGCCGTTGTTAGCAACAATGCCCACTGGGTGGCCGTAAATCTCAGCAAAGCCGGTCACTAGGGTCTCGCCAAAGTAGCGCTTAAATTCATCAAAAGAAGAGTCATCGACGACGCGCGCAATCACCTCGCGCACATCAAAGCTCTTTTTCAAGTCGGTGCCGACAATGCCGTAGAGCTCGTGGATATCGTAGCGTGGTGCTTTAATCTCTTTTAATACCGGCGCGACTGGGCGTACATGATTGGTGCGGGCAATACATTGGCGCGCAATCGACAGGGCGTGCTCGTCATTGTCAGCATAATGGTCAGCCACACCGGAGGTTTTACAATGCACATCGGCACCGCCTAAGTCTTCGGCGCTCACTTCTTCCCCGGTAGCCGCTTTAACCAAGGGAGGGCCGGCAAGGAAAATAGTGCCTTGCTCTTTGACAATAATGCTTTCATCAGCCATGGCGGGAACATAGGCACCACCAGCGGTACACAGCCCCATGACCACGGCGATTTGCGGGATCCCTTTTGCCGACATGCGCGCCTGATTGTAGAAGATACGGCCAAAGTGCAGTTTATCGGGAAACACTTCGTCTTGCTCTGGCAGGTTAGCGCCGCCGGAGTCGACCAGATAAATACAAGGTAGGTGGCAACGCTCGGCAATTTCTTGAGCGCGCAGGTGCTTTTTCACCGTCAGCGGGAAGTAAGTGCCGCCTTTAACGGTGGCATCGTTACCGACAATCATGCACTCCACGCCTTGCACTCGACCAATCCCAGCAACCACACCGGCGCAGGGAATGTCTTGCTCATACACGCCGTGGGCGGCGAACTGGCCGATTTCCAAAAACGGCGAGCCCTCATCGAGCAAATGTTCAATACGGTCACGAACAAATAACTTGCCTCGACTTTGGTGGCGCTCCACGTATTTTGGACCGCCGCCGCCACGAATAGTAGCAGCGCGCTCATGAAGGTCTTGAACCAATGAGCGCATCGACTCGTTGTTAGAGAGAAACTGCGGGTCTTTAGGATTAATAGCAGAAGATAAAATCGTCATAACGCACCTTAGCGGCTTTCAGTGAATAGCTCGCGGCCAATTAGCATACGGCGAATTTCTGAGGTGCCAGCACCAATTTCATACAGCTTGGCATCACGCAGCAGGCGCCCAGTGGGGTATTCGTTTATGTAGCCATTGCCGCCCAGAATCTGAATTGCATCTAAGGCCATTTTTGTTGCTAGTTCAGCTGCGTATAAGATAACGCCGGCCGCATCTTTACGGGTGGTTTCGCCTCTGTCGCACGCTTGGGCAACGGTGTAAACATAGGAGCGTGCGGCATTCATTTGCGTATACATATCAGCAATTTTGCCCTGAATAAGTTGGAAGTTACCAATCGGGCTGTCGAACTGTTTACGCTCATGAATATAAGGAACGACCACATCCATACACGCTTGCATAATACCCAGTGGTCCGCCAGCGAGTACTACGCGCTCATAATCGAGGCCACTCATGAGTACTTTGACGCCCTCATTAAGGTTGCCGAGAATGTTCTCTTCGGGCACGGCGCAATCCTCAAACACTAGTTCACAAGTGTTTGAGCCACGCATCCCCAATTTATCGAGCTTTTGCGCTTGGCTAAATCCAGGAGTGTCACGCTCGACGATAAACGCGGTGATCCCTTTCGGGCCGGCGCTGGCATCGGTTTTGGCATAAATTACAAAGGTGTGAGCGTCAGGACCATTGGTGATCCACATCTTGTTGCCGTTTAGGATGTAGTGGTCGCCTTTTTTCTCCGCTTTTAAGCGCATAGACACCACATCTGAACCGGCACCAGGTTCACTCATCGCCAATGCACCAATGTGCTCGCCACTGACAAGCTTGGGCAGATATTTTTCTTTTTGCTGCTCGTTACCGTTACGGAAGATTTGGTTAACGCAAAGGTTAGAGTGTGCGCCATAGCTTAAACCAATTGAGGCGCTGGCACGGCTTACTTCTTCCATGGCAATAACATGTTCGAGATAACCTAAGCCGGCACCACCATATTTCTCATCTACAGTCATGCCTAGTAGCCCCATCTCACCAAATTTAGGCCACAGCTCATTGGGGAACATGTTTTTCTCATCAGTTTGTTCAGCAAGCGGCGCAATCTCGGCGCTGGCGAAAGAATTAACGTGCGAGCGGATCATATCGGCTGTTTCCCCGAGGCCGAAGTTGAGTTCTTTATAAAGCGAAATTGTACTCATGGTGATTAATCCTGTTGTAAATGTGAGAGGGTTTCACGGCAGCGTTTCTCAGCCGTAACGAGTTCCATTAGCACGACTTTAATGTCGTCCATTTGCTGATTGAGGTGTGCTTTTTTTTCTTCGATAAGATCGAGCATAGTGACAAGCTGCTTGGCACTGGATTTGTCCGCGTCATAAAGTTCGAACAATCGACCCGTTTCTGCTAGGGTGAAACCTAAGCGTTTACCGCGAAGGATCAGCTTCAAGCGTACTTTATCGCGTTTAGAATAGATTCTGGTTTGGCCATTTCGTCTCGGAGTAATAAGCCCTTGGTCTTCGTAAAAACGAATACTGCGGGTGGTTATATCAAACTCCTTGGCAAGCTCACTAATAGAGAACGTTTGCTCGCTGGCCGTTGGGCTTTGCTCTGTCATTGTCTTTTAGTCTTATCTACTACAAATTTTTAACACCAATATAAGTGAAGTTTACGTAAAGGTAAAGCTGCATTTGGTGCTCACTTTTATTCTTCTATTTTCTTTTCCATAAGCCCTGAAGCTAACTGTTTATAAGGCTTAGCTTAAACTCGCATTGTTTTTATAGGCGTAACTAGGCGGTGGCTGCTAAAGTTTACAGCGATTGAAATTTCATCATTTCACTTATCTAATTGACGTTGGCGTAAACGTAAATTTTATGTATGCTCAAGTGAAATTGATATGGAGAACACAGTATGAGTACACCATTGCAGGATAACGATATTGTTATTGTTAGTGCCCAGCGTACCGCCATGGGTGGTTTTATGGGTGCACTAAGCGGTGCCAGCGCCACTGAGTTGGGTGCTAGCGCAATCAAAGGCGCCTTAGCGAGCGTTAATCTAGATGCCGGCGAAATCGACGAAGTCATTATGGGGTGTGTTTTGCCCGCTGCTTTGGGTCAAGCGCCTGCGCGTCAAGCGATGTTGAAAGCAGGTATGGAAAAGCACACTGGTGCAACAACCATTAATAAGGTGTGTGGCTCAGGTCTAAAAGCGGTAATGCTGGCTCATGACCTAATCAAAGCAGGCAGTGTTAATAGTGTTATCGCTGGTGGCATGGAGAGTATGTCCAATGCTCCTTATATGTTACCGAAGGCGCGCTCAGGCATGCGCATGGGCCACGGCGAAGTAAAAGACCATATGATGATGGATGGCTTAGAGGACGCTTACGATAATCTCGCGATGGGGTGTTTTGCACAAAGCACTGCCGATCAATACGACATGACTCGTGAGCAAATGGACGAATTTGCGCTTAACTCACTGGCTAAAGCCAATAAAGCGATTGAAAGCGGGGCCTTTAAAACGGAAATCACCGCGCACACTATCAGCAGTCGTAAAGGAGACGTGACAGTGGAGGTGGATGAGCAACCGGGGAACGCCCGTCCAGATAAAATTCCGTCATTGCGCCCAGCGTTTAAAAAAGACGGCACCATCACCGCAGCAAACTCTTCGTCAATCTCCGATGGCGCTGCGGCACTTGTGGTAATGAGCTATGGCGAAGCGCAAAAGCAAGGCATGACCCCCATTGCCCGGATCAGCGGACACAGCACCCACTCACGTTTACCGGCTGAATTTACCATCGCCCCGGTTGGCGCTATGGAGAAGCTACTGAAAAAGCTTGATTGGCAAGTAGACGACGTTGATTTATGGGAAATCAATGAAGCCTTTGCCATGGTCACGATGCTGGCTATTAATGAAATGAAACTTGATGCTGACAAAGTCAATGTTCACGGCGGCGCGTGTGCTCTTGGCCATCCAATTGGAGCCAGTGGTGCACGAATTTTGACCACGCTAATTCATGCGTTGCGTAATCAAGGCAAACAGCGCGGTGTCGCGTCACTGTGTATCGGCGGCGGTGAAGCCGTTGCTTTAGCTATCGAAACACTTTAATTTTTTCGCGCCCATAATTACTACAACACTGGGCGCTGCTATTTTGGGGAGTATGCATCATGCATCAGGTACCACTTTATATCGGCGGCGAAATGCGCCAATCCACATCATCACAATGGCTGGATGTTCTTAACCCAGCAAACCAAGAAGTCTTGGCGCAAGTGCCACTGGCTACCGAAGACGAAGTCAATGAGGCGATTGCCTCAGCTAAAGAAGCGTTTAAAACCTGGAAAGATGTGCCGGTCACTGAGCGAGCACGCATTATGATGCGTTATGCGCAGTTACTAAAAGAGCATCATGATGAAATAGCTACAATTATCTGCCATGAGTTAGGTAAAACTTTTGAAGATGCCAAAGGCGACGTTTGGCGTGGTATTGAGGTTGTTGAGCAAGCGGCAAACGCCCCATCAAATATGATGGGGGAGACGGTTTCTAACGTCGCCCGTAATATTGATACCTATTCATTAATCCAACCTTTAGGGGTATGTGCGGGGGTCACCCCGTTTAACTTCCCGGCGATGATCCCACTGTGGATGTTCCCACTGGCTATCGTTTGTGGCAACACCTTTGTCCTTAAGCCCTCTGAGCAAGATCCGCTTACACCGATGCGTCTAGTGGAGTTATTTGAAGAGGCCGGTGCACCTAAAGGGGTATTGCAGGTGGTGCATGGCGCAAAAGATCAGGTTAATCAGATCCTAGAGCATGATGATGTACGCGCTATCTCGTTTGTCGGCTCCTGTGCAGTAGGTCAATACATTTACGATAAAGGCACCGCTAACCTCAAACGGGTGCAGTGCTGTGTAGGCGCTAAAAACCACCTCGTGGTGATGCCAGATGCGCATAAAGAGAATGTTATTAATAACCTAGTGGGCTCTTCTGTTGGCGCCGCAGGACAACGCTGTATGGGTATTTCAGTGGCGGTGTTCGTGGGTCAGTCAAAGCAATGGGTTGATGATTTGAAAACTGCGTTGAGCAAAGTACACCCAGGTACTTGGGATAATCAAGATGCTGCGTATGGCCCGCAAACCACCGCTGCGGCCAAAGAGCGTATTCTCTCTTTGATTGCTAAAGGTAAAGAAGAAGGTGCCGAGTGTTTGCTTGATGGTTCAGATTGCACTGTAGAAGGCTATGAGAAGGGCAACTGGGTGGGGCCAACTTTATTTGCCAATGTGACTCCAGACATGGCTATCTACCGCGAGGAAATTTTTGGCCCGGTACTGTGCTGTGTGTTTGTGGATACCTTGGAAGAGGCCATCGCCTTAATCAACGACAACCCTTATGGCAATGGTACGTCGCTATTTACCGCCAGTGGCGCAGCGGCACGTAAATTCCAGCATCATATTGAAGTGGGTCAGGTGGGTATCAATGTGCCAATTCCTGTGCCGTTACCGTTTTTCTCCTTTACTGGCTGGAAGGGCTCGTTTTATGGCGACCAGCATACCTATGGCAAACAAGGTGTGCGTTTTTACACCGAGACCAAAACCATCACCGCACGTTGGTTTGAAGACGACGCAGTCAGCGGTCCCAATATGAGCATCAACCTAAAATAACTGGTTCGGCCGGTTAAATCCGGCCGCTATGTAAGTAGTAAAGAGAGTGCATTATGGATTTTAACCTTACAGAAGACCAACAAGCCTTTGCCGATATGGCTGAGCGTTTTGCTGCCCAAGAGTTGGCCCCGTTTGCAGCTAAATGGGACCAAGAACATATTTTTCCAATAGAGACCCTACAAAAAGCCGGTGAGCTGGGCTTTTGTGGCCTCTATACTCCGGAAGAAGTCGGTGGTCTAGGGCTGTCACGTCTTGACTCAAGCATTATTTTCGAGCAGCTGGCGAAGGGCTGTACCGCCACAACCGCCATGCTTACTATCCACAATATGGCAACCTGGATGGTCGCAAGCTTTGGTACTGATAGCGCCAAGGAGCGTTATTGCCCTGAGCTTGTCACCGGTGAAAAACTGGCTTCGTATTGTCTAACCGAGCCAGGCAGTGGCTCCGATGCGGCGTCGCTGAAGACCAAAGCGGTTCGTGACGGGGATGATTATCTGATCAGCGGCTCAAAAATGTTTATTTCCGGCGCTGGCAGTACTCAGGTGTTAGTAGTGATGGCTCGCACCGGCGAAGCAGGGCCCAAGGGCATTAGCGCTTTTGTTGTGCCTGCCGATGCCGAAGGGATCAGCTATGGTAAAGCCGAAGAAAAAATGGGCTGGAACGCGCAACCAACCCGTTTGGTCACGTTTGAAAATGTACGTATTCCTCAAGACCATTTGTTAGGTCAAGAGGGCGAGGGCTTTAAGTTTGCTATGCAAGGGCTTGATGGTGGCCGTATTAATATCGCGACTTGCTCATTAGGTACGGCGCAGCAGGCATTGAACACGGCGAAAGAATACCTTAAAGAGCGTGAACAGTTTGGTAAGCCATTAGCAGCGTTTCAGGCACTGCAGTTTAAGCTCGCAGATATGAACACCGAACTGGTGGCGGCCCGACAAATGATCCGCTTAGCGGCGTTTAAGCTCGACAGCAATGACAGTGAAAAAACCACTTACTGCGCCATGGCTAAACGCTTTGCCACCGATGTGGGCGTAAAGGTCTGCGATGACGCACTGCAAATTCATGGCGGTTATGGCTATATCAAAGAATACCCATTGGAGCGCCACCTTCGTGATGTGCGCGTACATCAAATTTTAGAAGGCACTAACGAAATCATGCGAGTGATCATTGCGCGCCGTATTTTGGCCGATAACGTCAGCGAAATTCTATAAGGAGTCATTATGTCGTCAGCACAAATAAAGTTGGAAAAACGTGGCCACACCGCCATTTTAACAATGAGCAACCCACCGGCTAATACGTGGACGAAAGAGACACTGACAGCACTTAAAGAGCAGGTTGAAGCCCTAAACGCCGACAAAGACATTTTTGCCTTGGTGCTTACCGGGGAAGGAGAGAAGTTTTTCTCTGCTGGGGCCGATTTAAATGTGTTTGCCAGTGGCGATAAAGGGGTTGCTGCACAAATGTCACAAGTATTTGGCGCCGCCTTTGAAACCTTAAGCGATTTTCGTGGTGTGTCTATTGCTGCCATCAATGGTTTTGCTATGGGCGGAGGCTTGGAAGTGGCCTTAGCCTGTGATATTCGCATCGCCGAAGAGCAAGCGCAGATGGCTTTACCTGAGGCAAAAGTGGGTCTGCTTCCGTGTGCTGGTGGCACTCAAAATTTGGCGCTCTTAGTTGGTGAAGGCTGGGCTAAGCGCATGATTTTGTGTGGTGAGCGTATTAAAGCAGACAAAGCGCATAGCATAGGCTTAATCGAAGAGGTCGTTGGCAGCGGTGAAAGCTTAGATAAAGCTCTTGCCCTCGCTGAGCAGGTAGGTGAGCAAAGCCCAGTCGCGGTCAGCTATTGTAAAACTCTTATTCAGCAGGGCCGTCATGGCGATATTCGCAGCGCTTTGCCACTTGAACGCGAGTTATTCGTGAAGCTATTCGACACCCAGGACCAAACCGAGGGCGTTAACGCGTTCCTTGAAAAGCGTAAAGCGAAGTGGGTGAATGGCTAATGGACGAACTTATCCCGTTAAATAACCAAGACGCCGAAGTTGTCTTTGAACTGGCTCAGTGTAGCAACGGCTCTAAAATTGGATTGGCAACGCTCAATGTCCCTAAGGCTCTCAACGCGCTGAACTTGAATATGATTCGCTTGCTTGATAAGCAATTGAAGCATTGGGCCGATGACGATGAATTAGCCTTTGTAGTTCTTAAAGGGATGGGTGATAAAGCGTTTTGTGCTGGTGGTGATGTCGTCAGCTTGCACAGCGCTATGGCTACAGGGGAGCCTGCAGACTATGGGCAAACCTTTTTCAGTGAGGAATACCGTCTTGATTATGCTATCCACTGTTACAACAAACCGATTGTTGTGTGGGGTGATGGTATTATCATGGGCGGCGGTATGGGCCTAATGGCTGGCGCCAGTCATCGGGTGGTCACTGAGCGCTCAAAGCTTGCGATGCCGGAGATCACCATTGGCTTGTACCCTGACGTAGGCGCGAGCTACTTTTTGCAAAAAGCACCGGACAACATTGGCTTGTTCTTAGGCCTGACCGGGGCACTGATGAATGCCGATGATGCACGCTTCGCTGCCCTTGCCGATCACAGTATCGATAGCAACAAGTTTACCGCCTTACTGGCAACCTTGTGCGAGCAGAGTTGGGGTAAAGTGGCTGCACTTAATCATGATAAGCTCACTCAACTTTTGAAGAAGTTTGATGGTGAGTCAAAAACCATGGAAAAAGGTGGCCTGCGCACTCATTTGAACACCATAAATCGTATGAGCGAATACAGCGATTTAGCGGGTAAGGTAAACTACCTTACGGGTATAGAAAGTGATGATAAATGGTTAGCTAAAGCCGTAAAAACGCTGAAGCATGGATGTCCGCTAAGTGCTCACTTGGTATTTGAACAACTTAAGCGTGCTCAAGGGCTGTCACTCAAAGCCTGCTTCAAAATGGAGCTGGGTATGTCGGTGACGTGCTGTGAAGTGGGTGAGTTTCAAGAAGGGGTGCGCGCATTGCTGATAGACAAAGACATGAGTCCGCAGTGGCAATACCCCAGTTTGCAAGAGGTACCTGAGTCGGTAATTGAGCGCTTTTTTAATCGCCAGTGGCGTGAACACCCACTTGAAACCCTAGTCTAGGAGGCAGCATGGCAAAAATAGGATTTATTGGTTTAGGTAATATGGGTGCGCCTATGGCGCGTAACCTAATTAAGGCCGGCCACTCGGTTAGTGTCTTTGATTTAAACAAGCAGGTGGTCAACGAGCTTGCCGATGAAGGCGCGCATGCAGGTACAACCGCTGATGAGGTCACTCACGGCGCACAGTTTGTGATCTCCATGTTGCCAGCTGCAAAGCATGTTAAGTCGTTATACTTGGCAGACGATGGTTTAATCCATCATTTAGCCAGTGACACCGTAGTGATTGACTGTTCAACCATTGATGCGGCCAGTGCCACTGAAGTCGGACAAGCCTTAGCCGATAAGGGCATTGCCTTTGTCGATGCGCCCGTCTCGGGCGGGGTCGCTGGAGCCAGCGCCGGTACCTTGACCTTTATTGTTGGTGGCGCTAAGACTCACTTTAATGCCGTGCAACCGGTCCTGGAAGATATGGGTAAAAATATCTTCCATGCTGGTGATATTGGCGCCGGTCAGGTGGCTAAAATCTGCAATAACATGCTGCTGAGTATTTTAATGGCCGGGACCAGTGAAGCTCTGCAAATGGGCATTAATCACGGCTTAGACCCCAAAGTGCTGTCGGACATCATGGTCAATAGCTCGGGGCGAAACTGGACGTTAGAATTGTACAATCCTTGCCCTGGGGTACTGGAGAACGCGCCATCAAGCAATAATTATCAGCCCGGTTTTATGGTCGATTTAATGGCCAAAGATTTGGGCTTAGCACTGGAAGCCGCGCAGAATTCTGGCTCGGCTACCCCTTTAGGGGCGCTTAGCAAAAACTTGTACACCCTGCTACAAAACCAAGGGGCAGGGGCGCAAGACTTCAGTGCTATATTCAATTTATTCGAGAAGAAGTAACTATGGAATTAAACAACAAAGTAGTCGTCGTCACCGGTGGTGCCCAAGGTTTGGGATTATCGATGGCCGCTATGGCGGCGAAAGCCGGTGCACATTTGGCGCTGATTGATATGGACAGCGCTTTATTAGACGAGGCGATAGCGCAGCTAAAAACTCATAGCACGCTCGCCGATGCCAAAATCCAAGGCTATATCTGCAATGTCAGCGTTGAACAAGAAGTTGAGCAGACATTCGCTGCTATAGCGAAAGACTTTGGTGCTATCCACGGCTTGATAAACAATGCCGGCATCTTGCGTGATGGCTTATTTATCAAGGCGAAAGAGGGCAAGGTAGTCGATAAAATGTCACTAAGCCAATTTCAATCGGTCATTGATGTTAACCTGACCGGGGTGTTCTTGTGCGGGCGCGAAGCCGCCGTGCACATGGTGGAGCACGCCGAGGGCGGGGTGATTATTAATATGTCCAGTGTGGCTCGTTCCGGAAACATGGGGCAAACTAACTACTCAGCAGCTAAAGCGGGTGTAGTGGCCATGACCACTAGCTGGGCTAAAGAGCTTGGTCGTTATGGTATTCGCGTGGGTGCCATTGCACCTGGCGTGATCCGCACTAAAATGACCGATGCAATGAAGCCTGAAGCGAAAGAGCGTCTTGTTAAAATGAAGCCGGTGGGCCGTTTAGGTGAAGCAGAAGAAATCGCGCATACGGCGAAGTACATCTTCGAAAATGATTTCTTTACCGGTCGCGTGGTCGAGATAGACGGCGGTATTCGCCTGTAGTATTGGCAAGCTAAATAAAACAAAGGGCGCTGTTAGCGCCCTTTTTAGTGGTTATTTACTTTTGCTGATATTGGTTTCAGATTTCATCTCAATGCCGTTGTCGGTGATATCTGTTGTCAATGATAACTTCATGTTTTGCTTAGCCAACGAGTGGATTTCAGGTGGCAATTCTTCACCTGTACTGGCGGCCGCTTCAAGGACAATGTCCATCATCGGTGCAAATTGCAGGCTCATACCTAATACACCGTTGGCATCCACTGCTTGTGAACTCATGTCAGCAGCGAGCGCTGTTGATTTTTCACCATTGTATACGGTGATGTGTTGACCGTTTATAGCCAGTTGAGCATCGACGTTACCGCTGGCAGGCACAGGCATAATTTCATTCATCGAAATAGGCGTGCCATCACTAGGGATTTCAATTTGTGCTAGCTGCGGCACTAACCCTTTTGCGGTGTTTATGAGAGTTGTTGGATCATCGGCGCTAAGCGTGACTAACGCATCAATATCACTTACTTGTGGGGTATAGCCACTGAAATCCATCACCACATTTTGTACGCTAACGCTGATCCCTTTTACTCCGGCAGCCATGCCGGTGGCCATCGCCATAGCCATTGGGTTTGATTGTTTCGCTTGCTGTTGTGCCATCATTAGCGGCTCACAGGTAAACTCAGCCTGCGTAAATGCGCTCCAAACGGTATTAGCAAGTGGTGCAAGTTTACCCACATCGATACCGTAACCGACGCTAAATAAGCCATCGTCTTTATTGGTCACGTGACTTGGAATAAAGCCGCGAACAGTTTGTAACGCGCCCAAAATATCTTTGTCCGTGCTTTCAATCACAATATCCGCATCAAAGTCGGCGCTGCTGTCACTGACTTTGACATTTGACGTGCCAGAGACGATAGCGGGCCATTTCGCTGCAATAGCTGGAATGTCTGCTTTACAACCAGGGGTGCGCAAAGCTTGCATTGCTTGTGCTTGGCCCATTTTCGTAAGGATGGCATCAAGCATACTGCTTAAACGTGAAGGTTTGTCAGCGACTGCTGCTGAAGCTAATGCTTCAAAGTTAACGTAGCTAATCGAGCTGCCGTCCCACTGATACTTATTGATGTAGTCATTAACACGATTGGAGCTGTTTAAACTTGTTTGCGCTTTTTCAGTGGCAAGGGCTAAGGCAAGGTCATCTTGATTGTTGAATTCACTATCTAGGGTCACTGTTAGCCAGTTATCTTTAATCGCAGCGATAATCGCCACAGAGCTGCTGTCATCAAGTGCAAGGGTAAAACGGGTGTAAGACTGCGAATTCAATGATTCATCAGCGTAGCTTACGCCTGCGTTGTCGGCTGCTTTTTTCAGCGTATTGATAAAGTTTTGCGGCTGTTCGAGCTCAGCGCGCATTACCGGCATTAAACCAATAGCGTACCCTAGGTAGCGTAGGTCATTACCAATGCCCCACGTTTGCGTATAACTGCCATCGCGTACGCTACTCTCGTACTGGTTTAGTAGTTCGAAGAAGAATACAGCGTTAACGTTTCCTTGAGCCTTTGCACGTTCGATAGCTTGGGTGAGCTCTTCGTCTGTGCCGCTGGACATCATGTCAGATGGCAACAACTGTGCGTATTGCTTATATGGAAACGGTTTTAACTGTGAAGCAAAAAAGACAGTATCAGCAGGCACATAATCTAGCTCAGCCATACTCGCGCCGCCGCCAGCACCTTGGTTTGAATAATAAAGGCCTGCCGCGACAGCAGCGGCAACAGCACCGCCGATTAGTACTTTTTTCATGGGAATTCCCTTTCGTTGTTGTTCAAAGCGTAAAAGAATACGTTATTGCCGTTTTTAGGACAAGCATTTTAGGCGCGCAAAGTGGTGCTTTATGTTGTCGAATATGTAACAAAAAGCGTAAACTTAGCAATTAGTTAGCAGATAACACCCAGAGGCAAGCTTGGCGCAACGGGCAATTACCAATTTTTATATTAATGAAGAGCAATCTATTTATTTGCTCTCTCATCGCGATGCTAAAAAGCATAAGCAATGGCTGAATATATGCATTAAACAGCTCACCATGCTGGGCTATAAAAATGTTGAGTTAATTGGCTCCGGCGCATTTGGTTTTGTGTTCGCAGGTATTGATGATAGGCAACAACACTGGGTGTTTAAATTCTCTCGTATTACCTTAGCGCAATCAGTGCGCGATAGGCTCGAAGACGAAGCCTATATGCTTTCACGTTTTGATCATCCGATGATCCCGCAATTTTATGCCTTTGAGCGGGTAAAAAAGCAAGGCATATTGATGATGGCGCGAGCCGAGGGTGAAGACTTAGAACAATTGTCTATTCGCCAAGGCAAGTTTACTGCCAAGCAACTTCTCGATTTAGCGCTGCAGCTCCACCAGTTATTACACGTATTACGAAACTACCGAGGTGGGATCACTCCTATGCCCGTTGTTCATGGGGATATTAAGCCTTCCAATTTGGTCTGGGATGAGCGCAGCAAAACCTTGTCACTGGTTGATTGGGGGAGCTCTGTTTATGCGCAGCTGGATGCCAGTGGGCAGCCCATTGCCGCAAATGTGATGGACTTAATGTCTGCGGATGTAACCAATACCAACGCGCGCATGGGGGATGTCTACTTTATTGGTGATGAGCAGATGTCTGGGGCGCAATCGTCTCCGCGTTTTGACGAGCAGGGGGTGGCGTCAACGTTGTACGCGCTGGCGTCAGCGCAGTCGTGTCGTTTTGGTGCGCAAGTGATACCTGCTGCATCGCTGGGGTTACCCAAAGAATTTGCCCGCGTGATTGATGCCATGCTCAGTAAAGACAAGGCAACGCGCGACGCCGGCGGCGACTATTTTATGCGTAATATGCCGACCATGGCCCGCGCCTATGTTCCTGATAATCCGTTGGTTCGAGATAAAGCATTGATCCCAGTTTGGAAGGCGCAGGTAGCGACTTTGCCCGATACGGTAGTGTACAGCTCGCGTAAGCAGTTTTTGCGTCAGGCAGACAGTCAACAGCGGTTGGTTGATGTTAATGATGCGCAATTGGAGCGCTATTACCGAGAATTTTTATTTGATACCGGTGATACTGAAAAAGCGTTTTTGGCAGCGATCAGCCGCTTGGCCAAGTACCCCGTTGTGGGCGGTTTGAGTTTTCACTGGAAGCAGTCATCACTGTTTGTTGAATCAAGCTTAATCTTGTATGACGAGTCATTAGAGCCTTCATTCCAAGATGCGGTAGATAACACCGTGAAGTTGGCGCAAGGGATCACCCAAAAAGGGTTGTTTAAATGTTGTCTATTCGATGCCCGACAAACAATTCAACTTGAGCGTGATGCCACCGGCGCCTTTAAGTTCGAGCAACTGCCACAATTGCATTATGACGTTATTAATATACCCGGTACTGAGATGCTGAGGCCGCATTCTTATTTTGAAGATGGTAAAGACCCGGATGAGCAACTACAGCTTCCCAAGAAAATCATTCAATGCGTATTTGAGCTTAATAAAATACATCACACCGGATGCATCATTTTTGAATCTTTGCCCCAACGTTTGAAGATACACCATTATTATCGGTTATTGGATGCCAGCCAAGAAGTGCGGTTTAGCCAACTACTTGACGAGATTATGCAATACGCGATGGCCATTGACGGCATAGGTGTTGCGGGCTTTATGAAACTCCCGTACAAAAACACGCGAGAGTTCGAATTGTGCGCCGTGCAGAGCGAAGACTTCCTGGCAAAAAATCCTAAAAAACATAATTGAGCCAGTAATCACGTGCACTGTGCATGACTAAGCACATAACAAAGCCAGCTTGGTGTTGAACTTAGAGTTAGCGTTATACATGAACATAAATTATGGCAAATTTGTGTCAAATTAAGGGTTGAATTTAAGGTCAATAGACGGCAGATTAGAACTAAGGGCAGGAACTTTTTTAGCGAAACCACTGTCTTTATTTACAAGCGTTAAGCGCGTGTTTGGTCATTTTAGCGCGCGCGAAAATCCACGTAAAAATAGTCCAATAAAAAGGTCGGCGAACGCGAGGTACGGCCACTGAAATTTTTCAAAACTAAATTTAATCCGCGCTCAGCCAGTTAGGGTTTGTCAATAGGCAAAGGTTAAATTTGTTGATTGCAAGTGACAGTTTTATTAACTATCCATTAAATGTAGATGACCGATTCACTACAACGTATCAAAACTATAATGGTGAGGACTTACCTATGAAGAGACAAAAGCGTGATCGTCTAGAACGTGCACATTCTCAAGGTTATAAAGCAGGCATGGCAGGCCGTTCAAAAGAACATTGCCCCTACCAACAAATAGATCCACGATCACAATGGCTCGGAGGGTGGCGTGAAGCCGTCGAAGACCGCTCTATGTATAAAGTATAAAGAGCAAACGAATAAAAGAACGCCGCAATTACGCGGCGTTTTTCGTCTCTAGCGTCTACATTTAAAAAGCGCTGGTATCTTGGAATAAACCCACTTTTAGATCTTTAGCTTCATAAATAACGCGGCCGTCTACTTCCACTGTGCCATCGGCCATACCCATGAATAATTTACGCTTAATCACGCGTTTCATCTGGACACGGTAAGTTACTTTTTTAGCAGTAGGCAAAATTTGTCCGGTGAATTTTACTTCACCTACACCTAGGGCGCGCCCTAAGCCAGGGCCGCCAGACCAACCAAGGAAAAAGCCAACGATCTGCCACATTGCATCGAGGCCAAGGCAGCCGGGCATCACCGGATCGCCTTTAAAGTGACAATCAAAAAACCATAGGTCGGGGTTAATATCGAGTTCAGCGACAATTTCGCCTTTACCGTATTGGCCACCGTCATCAGTGATTGAGGTGATACGGTCCATCATCAACATGTTATCGATAGGCAAGCGGCAGTTACCTTCGCCGAACATTTCACCTTGGCCACATGAAACCAAGTCTTCTTTGGAGTAGCTATTTTTTTGTTCCATAACACACTTTATTGTCGAAAATTTGCCAGCTACTTTAGCGTACACTTGTACGCTAAACAACTCTGAACAGTGCTTTAGGATGTTATTTTTACGCCATTTTTGTGTCTGTAGTGTGACTGCTTCGTTATTGCTACGTAGCAATGTTGGATTTATCACCAAGGATTCAAATTCAGGCAGCATTTTTACTTCATCCCTTGTATAATTGCGACATCTTCTCAACTGCATGCAAGGACAGTGTATGACGCTCTTCGTCAACGACTTAACCGTGATTGATTTCTCCTTTTTTTGCCCCCAGCGCGGCCCGGTTGGTGAGAGTTGGATTGTTGACTTGACTTTAGACGGCGATTTAAACGATGAATCCATGTTGCTTGATTTTGGTTTAGTGAAAAAACAAATCAAGGGCATTATTGATAGCAGTGTTGACCACACCCTAGCGGTACCCACTAAAGCCAATATCGATATCCTTCAGGGCGATGACAAAGTGACGCTGGAAAGTAACTTTGGCGATAACAACGAACATCATTTCGCTATGAGCGGCCCAAAGCAAGCGGTTTGCTTGATTGACGCACCGAGTATTAATGAGCAAGTAGTGACCGAGTATTTAGTCGCAGAAATTACTCCTCAGCTGCCAGAGAACGTCAAAGGTATTACTTTGACGTTGCGTGCTGAGCAGCATCAGAGCTTTTATTATCACTATTCTCATGGCCTAAAAAAACACGACGGCAACTGCCAGCGAATTGTTCATGGCCACCGCTCAACGTTAGGCGTTTGGCTAGATGGTATGGCCATGCCCAGTGTGCAAAAGCAGTGGGCTCAGCGTTGGGCTGATATTTACTTGGTCAGCGAAGAGGATGTGGTGGAGGCTGCACACTTACAAGATATAAGCGCAGCACCGGGAGACATCTGTAGCCGTTACCATGCTAATCAAGGTGAGTTTGAATTGGCAATCAGTGCAAAGCGTACTGAGGTACTGCCTTGTGATACCACAGTAGAATGTATCGCCGATTATATGGCCAAGCAAATTAAGCAAGCTCACCCGGATAAGCAAGTAGAGGTTCGCGCCTATGAAGGTGTAGGCAAAGGGGCGATTGGTTATGCTTAAACGTATGGCAATTACCGCCTTGCTCCTAGGGGCATCATTGTGTGCGCCCATTAAGGGCGAAGCCCAAGAGCTGCCGACCCCATTGATTAAAGGTCAGTTGACCCAAGGCGGTATGGTTATAGGGCAGCTACAAGATGCTAAAAAGGTCGTTTTTGCTGAGCGCGAGCTTAAGCTTAGCAAAGATGGCTATTTTGTTTTTGGCTTCGGCCGTGATGCACAAACTGATCAGCAATTAAAGTGGCAAAGTCAAGATGAGCAATGGCATCAACTTGATTTCAGCATTGCGGAGCGCGAGTATCAAATAGATAAAATAGAAGGTGTGGCAAGTAAATATGTCGCCCCACCTGAAAAGGTTTTAGAGCGCATCCGTAACGATGCAAAACTGGTTCGCCAAGCGCGTGCTAACAACAGTGAACGCACGGCGTTCCTTGAGCCGGTATATCGTCCTGCAGTGGGTCGAATCTCCGGTGTGTATGGCAGCCAGCGTTACTTTAACGGCACCCCTAAACGGCCACACTTTGGTCTCGACATCGCTAACAAGACAGGTACACCTATCTATGCACCAATCAGTGGTGAAGTCGTGATGGCGCATCCTGAGCTTTATTATTCCGGTGGCACCGTTATTTTAGACCATGGTTATGGCATTACCTCCACTTATATTCACATGCACAAGGTGTTGGTTGATGTGGGGGATACCGTGAAAACCGGCGATGTGATAGGGCAAATAGGGGCTACTGGCCGGGTAACTGGCCCCCATTTAGATTGGCGTTTCAATTGGTTTAATGAACGATTGGATCCACAATTACTTATGATTGATACATTAGCGAGTGAAGTTAATACGAATGAGCAGTAAGTTAGATAAAGAAGCCGTTGTTGCACAGCGCATAGAAGATTCGGAAACATCGGTGACTAAAACCGTGTTTCCTGGGCGTACCAACCATCATAATACCTTATTTGGTGGCGATGCACTGGCATGGATGGATGAAGCGGCATTTATTGCAGCCACCCGTTTTTGTCGCAAACCATTAGTGACTATTTCGTCCGACCGTGTTGATTTTAAAGAAGCAATACCGGCGGGCACATTTGCTGAGTTGGTTTCTCGCGTAGTCCATGTGGGCAATACCAGCTTAAAAGTGGATGTGGAGATATTTCTTGAAACCATGCACCGCGATGACAAACATTTAGCGATTCGTGGCAGCTTTACCTTTGTTGCTGTGGATGACAATCACAGGCCAACGCCTGTAGTGTGCGAACGCATGCTCAACGGTTTTAAATAAATTCTTATTTGTTAGGCCGCAGCATCGCGGCCTTTATTTCACCAACAAGTGAACACATCATACAATATATGGTTTTTACATACCGTAGCATCAGTGTGGGGGGTAGTAATATTGGGCTTTCACAACGCCGCCCATGTCTAACCCCAATAGCAATGAAACGGACTGCTCATCGCTGCTCAGTGGCAATAGGCTTAATACGCCGCCATGATAGTCAGCACTTTTATCATAGTGAAAGCGCTGCCATTGCTCGCCACCATTATCACTTACGTCGACATAAAGAGGCTGGGGGGCACGTTTTTGACTCTTGTTCCATCCAGCACTAATTAGCGTGTGAGTATTTTCTGTATAGATAAAATCAAAATAGAAACGATAGGGTACCTGTTCATCTCGGTAGATTTGTGTCCACGTTTCGCCTTGGTCGGCACTTTTCATTAAGCCACCTTCACCACTGATAATAATCTCCCCCTGGGAAGTGGTCTTAATCGCTTTGATTGTGCTCGGGGCAGGAAACAAGTCGTGGTATTCCTGCTGTGCAAGGTTCTCTAAATCTACGCGGCGCAATATTGGGTTTTCGATTGCACCTTGGCCACCGTACCACAGCATATTGTCACTTTTGTGCATAGAGGCCGTCATGCCGGTAGCCGCATACCCATATTCTCCTGCCAGCGCTTGCCAACTTACTCCATCATCATAGGAGGCCGAAAGCACTAGGTTCCCGGTCCCGTATAAGGTTGATTCAGTGCAATAGAGTGCGTAGATGTGTTCACTTTCGCTTGGGGCAAAACGATGCTCAATATGACTTAGCTCTTCGTTCATCGACACTTTCGTCAGTGTCGAGCGTTGGGCTGGACGAGTGGCATAGAAAAGCTCGGTGCTGTTTGCACACATGGCACTGATAGGGGCTGAGGTCGTGGCTACCTTCTGCCACTGAGTAAACGTGTCATTGTTGGATTTAAATAAGCCGGTATCAGTCCCGGCATAAATCGCATCGTTGAAATGAACCAGGTGATTAATGCGCTCGCCCGACAGCCCCGCATCTGTAAAGGTAATACCTGAAGGTGTGGGCTCAGGTTCAGGGGCTGGCTCTATCGGTGTTGAAGTTGCATTATCGCTGCCGCCGCAGCCAGTTAACGTGGCACAAATAACACTGAGTAATGTTAGTTGCTTGAACATCTCACCTCCTTGTGTGGGTACTAATTGGCTAAAATCTGTCCCCTTTATAGCACAAGGGCCGCTAGCCACCCAAACAAAACCAGTGGAATATTAAAATGTAAGAAGGTTGGTACCACGGTATCCCATATGTGGTCATGTTGGCCGTCGACATTCAATCCTGAAGTGGGCCCGAGTGTTGAATCTGACGCCGGTGAACCTGCATCACCCAGGGCGCCCGCCGTGCCTACTAATGCAGCCGTGGCCATTGGGGAGAACCCCAGTTGCAAACACAAAGGAACGAAAAGTGCTGCAATAATTGGAACTGTAGAAAATGAGCTGCCAATCCCCATGGTAATGAGTAGTCCTACTAACAGAATAAGCGCCGCCGCTAATGGTTTGTTGCCTTGAATCATATCTGCGGCACTGGCAACGAGTGAATCAACATGACCGGTGGCTTTCATAACTTCGGCAAACCCTTGCGCTGAAATCATAATGAAGCCGATCATCGCCATCATCGCCACTCCTTTGGAGAACACATCTTGATTTTCATGCCATTTAACAATGCCAAACACAGTAAACACAATCACCCCAACAAGACCACCGAGAATCATCGATTGACTCAGAAATTGAGCTGCGAGTGACAACACGATTGCCACAGTGCCTATGGCTAAGACCTTTGATGGGTGGGCTATTACATTCTCAGTCTCTTCTGTGGCGAGCGATATATTGTTATAGCTACGGCTTTTGCGATAACTGATAAAAAGCGCAACACATAAGCCGAAAACCATGCCCAATGCCGGGATCACCATAGCTAGAGGAACGCTGGTTTTGTCGATTGATAAGCCATTCTCGACCAAATTTAAATGCAAAATGTTGTATAAATAAATGCCCCCAAAGCCATAAGGCAACACCATATAAGCCGTAGCTAAGCCGAAGGTGAGTGTGCAGGCGAGGGCGCGGCGGTCTAACTTTAAGCCATTCGTAATACCTAACAGCGGTGGAATGAGTATAGGAATAAAAGCGATATGAACAGGAATGAGATTTTGTGATGCCAAAGAGCAAAAGAGAATCACTGAAAGCACCGCAAAAGATAAAAACCGCGAAGAAATATGCTCTTGCCCCATCATTTTCAATAGTCGACGAGCGAGTAAAGTGGTGAGGCCAGATTTCGAGATAGCCACTGCAAAGGCGCCGAGCATAGCATAACTGAGAGCAATTTCAGCGCCGCCTGAGAGGCCATTATTGAACGCTTCCACCGTAGTTTTTAAAGGTAGTCCAGCGATTAATCCGCTGGTTACAGCTGCGACAGTCATTGCCACGATTACGTTCACTCGTAACAGGGTGAGTGCAAGCATCAAAATGACGCCAATTAATACCGAATTCATATTCTAGCCTATTATTTTTATTGCTTTTTTTACCTGTTTTACAAGGTCTTTTTTCTGTGCTTTGGTAAGCGGGCGTTGCTTATAAGCGGCCAATGTATAAAGCTGCTCTATACGTGCAAGTGGCGTTGCCGCGCCGGGGCAGTGTGTTGCTAATTGTGCCAGCTTTTGCTTGGGTGTGCTATTTTGCGTGCTAAGCAGTGCCTGTTTATCTGCATATAAAAACAGCCTATTCAGCCATTTAGCGCTGAAGCTCATTGACTGCTGTTGTTTGCGACTACCCAATAACAATAACCCAAGTAGAACAAGTGCAACCACGCAAAGGGCCAACACCATGCTGTACTGTGCTATTTGGTTACCGAGTAAATCTTTAAGCACGCTTTTTTGTTTTTGTTGATCAAAACCAAGCACCCACTTTGTCCAGCTGTAATCGAGCTCTTCCAATGTTAATCGCAACCAGTTCAATGCCTCTATATGGCTCAACTGTAATAAGCCGACATCAAGGTTATCCATAAACTCTTGTTGCAATTCTTGAACCTGAGAGAGCGAGCCATTTAATCGCTCTGGCGCGACCACACTGGTTGCATCAAAACGCTGCCATTGATTGCCATCATAATACTCAACCCAGGCGTGGGCATCATACTGATACACACGCAGGTAATTACCCTGTTCACTTTGCTCTCCGCCCAAATACCCTGATACCACACGTGCAGGGATCCCAGCAGCACGCATTATAAATGCACTTGTACTGGCATAATGGCCACAAAAGCCACGCTTAGTTTGGGTGAGAAATACGTCAAGGAAGTTGTCATCGGTGATCGGTGTTGGAGTCAACGTGTAGCTAAAGCCTTGTTGTTCATAAAAGCCCATCAGCCGGCTAGCAAACTGGTTTGCCGTGTTTGTACTTTGACTCAACTGCCGGGCTAACGCTCTTGCCTGCGGATTCCCATCCGTTGGCAGTAGGCGGTTAAGACGTGATTGGTAATTAGTCAGGACACTTGCTTGCACCGGTCGGTAAAGCAATGGGTATTGAAAGCTCGATGCTGCTGACTCTTTGCGCTTAAGTAAACCGCCTCGTAAATTCTCTACTTTTTGACTCGGGCTAACACTGTCTTGCAATGCATATAGCCAGCGGTTTGCGGAGCTTTCTAAGTACAGAGTGGCCTGAGCGCTATAGCTCTGCCAGTCTATATCTGTACGAGGGCGAGGAGGGCGCTGCGCTTTTATCCATGCTTTGCCGTCGAATTCTTCATGATTAAGCGCTCGCCAATAATAGGGGGGCGCAGGAAGTTGCCCTGGAAACTCAGCACGAAACACCAAGTCATCGGACTTCGCCAGATTGGCAATATTGAACGGGTCTATACGCTCATTAAGGCCTGTTTTAGCACCGCCAGCGCCAGGAAGTTTCCAAAATGCAGGCACTTTGGGAATAAATAACAACAATAACGCAGCGATGGGGATTGCCATAGCGAACGAGCCAAGTGCTTGAAAGTAGGCTCGTTTG
Organism: Pseudoalteromonas ruthenica; assembly: GCF_008808095.1. Classification (NCBI taxonomy): domain Bacteria; kingdom Pseudomonadati; phylum Pseudomonadota; class Gammaproteobacteria; order Alteromonadales; family Pseudoalteromonadaceae; genus Pseudoalteromonas; species Pseudoalteromonas ruthenica. The sequence goes on from NZ_CP023396.1 coordinate 1,121,445, forward strand.
GGCGTGCGAGCACCATGTAAGGCGGCTAAAGATGCCAACAAACAAACGTAAAATATGGCCACTAATATTGAGCTATATAAAGACTGTTGATAAAGGAACACAGTCGATAATGAAAAGAAGGTAAGCACAATGACAGTCGATAGCTGCTTGGGCGTTTTCGCTTGTAAGAGCTTTAATATTGCTGCCTGTAACAGCATTGACACGAACAGTAGGACACTTTCATCGTAGCTGACCGACACAAACAGCACACCTAAACAAGCCGCAGCCAATAAGTTAGTAGCCAGTGCACCTGGGCGAGTCAATGACTTGTTTGCCAGCAATAAATTCCAAAGACACAGTAACAATAACAGGCTCAGCATTAAGGAGGGGAGTTCTGCGCCTATTAACGTGAAAATACCGATGTAGATGACACTGAGCACCGTGCTAACAAAAGACAGCATCATTTCTCTCCATTTTTAAATAAAGCCAGTGCACGCAATGCATTAGTATAATGGGAGGGGCTGTTATCAGCATCAAACTGAGTACTGCCAATACGCAGCGCAAGCTTTGTTTGGGTGCTTTTCGCCTGCTCAATGGAATAGGCCATCGCACTCAGGCGTTGCTCTACACTGCCTTGTAGTGATGCGTAGTCGAGCATATATTGCGCATCCTGATAAGATACAAACTCTTTCACTAACAACTGCTCACGCTTAGCAAAGTGTTTCCAAGAAATGCGGCGGTAGTCAGCGCCCTGTTTATATTCATTCAAGGCATAAAACTCTTCATTTCCTGACTGCGACTTAAGCGCGTTCACTTCACCTTGATTTTCACTGGCCTCATAGGTCAGTGCAGTATTGTGCGCGTGTGCAGATGGATAAACAAAGTAATGGGCATGTGGCTCTAGATAGCTCCATACTTTAGCGAGGCCAAATGGGAACCCCGTTGAAATCTGGAGTCGTGTTGCTGGATACTTACCACGGGAACATTTACGGCCACTTACAAGCACGACCTGGGCATCTTGGCTAACGCGTTCCACTTCCTTACACTGACCTTGCCACGTTAGTTTAACGCCATAGCTGGTACGCGAGTTATTGTATACAGTAATATTCAATACAGGTGTTTGGTTCGCAAAAACATCACTAATATTATTAAATTTGACCTCGAGGCCCTTTAAGTTGGTATAGGCCTGAATTAACGACATCAATACCAACACCAACATCAAATAAGAGACAACTTGCACGAGGTTATTCTGATAATTGGCGGCCAAGATAAAGTTCAACACGGCAATAAGTAAAAAGCCCAAGCCCAGCTTAGATGGCAGCACATATAACGTACTGTGACCCAGTGTCAGGTGCTTTTTTTTGTGTTTATCACGCAGCAGTAGGGATTCTATTCGCGTTCGTATGGACGACCATCCCTGTTGCATTGTTGCGAGCATACTAAAGCGGAACCTTGACGCGAGCGAGAATATCACTGCATACAGAGCCTTGACTGTAAACGTCATGCGGATTAATACGATGCTCACAAATACTAGCGAACACAGCTTGCACATCTTCTGGCATAACAAAGTCACGGCCTTCCATAAATGCCCAAGCCCGTGCACCTTGGGCAAGCGCGATGCTGGCACGAGGAGATAAAGGATGACTAATATCTTTATCATGACGGGTGTGAGTCACGAGTGACAAGATATAATCAACCACGGTATTGGCTATAGTGACCTTATCAACATTGGCCTGCATGGCTTGTAACTGCTCGGCACTGATAATGGCATCAATCGCTTTATCACGCTGAGGAATATGGCCACGAATGAGTTGTTTTTCCGCATCGGCTGGGGGGAATCCTAAGCTTAAGCGCATAAAGAACCGGTCTAGCTGTGACTCTGGCAATGGAAAGGTGCCGGATTGATGCTGTGGGTTCTGCGTTGCAACCACAAAAAATGGAGTAGGGAGCGTATATCGTTCAGAGTCGATACTGACACAGCCTTCTTCCATGGCCTCAAGCAACGCACTCTGTGTTTTAGGGCCCGCGCGGTTTATTTCGTCGGCGAGTACCACTTGGCTAAATACCGGACCTTTATGAAACGAAAAGCGCTGCTCTTGAGTGTTAAAAATGCTCGCACCCAGAATATCTGCTGGCAACAAGTCACTGGTAAATTGAATACGTTGATAACTCATCCCCAGGGCTTGTGCCAAACCATGCGACAGGGTTGTTTTACCCATACCTGGAAGATCTTCTAATAATAAATGGCCGCGCGCTAACATTGCACACAGAGCTAACTTTATTTGCTGTTCTTTGCCATAAATAACATCAGCTAGGCCTAAGGTCAGCTGTTTTAATTGTTCTTGCATAAGGGGGCTTATTAATTTAGTTCTAAACGCTTCATAACCATATCAACCTTATTCGCGTTGAATGGTTTGCTAATGTATTCTTGCGCACCGAATTCCCAGCTATGTTCTACGTTTTCCTGGGAATTATGATCAGCGCAAAGGATAATTCGACTGTGGGGATGTAAATCTTTTAGGTAACTGACGACGTCGCAACCATCAGTGTCTGGGAGCGCTATATCCACAAATATCACCTCTGGCTCCAGTTGTGATAACAGCGGTTTGGCCTCTGCGACATCTGTAGCAACCGCGACTTGGTCGTAACCCAGCTCGGTGAGGATGGTGGTCAAAGAACTTCGCATGGACTGATCATCATCAATGATCAGAATCGGCTCCAAAGGGCGAACAAACTCCATAATACGTCTTTTTATTCGTGGTTTGGTTACTAATACTATGCGATAAGCGCATATTGCTCAATACAACCATAGACTAAAGCGCAGTAACTAACTAGGAAATTGTATAAATTGGTAAATGAACAACACTTATCACAACATACTAAAAGCCGTAATCACTCTAAAATGTCCGATACCGTCTAGTATTGGACTTTTAGTATCGGTTTATATGGAAGTCATCTGGACATAATAACAACATCCTATAAATTAGATTCCGATTAAAAGGGTAGTGAAAGCTACCCTTATGATTTCATTGATAAAAAAACGGTTTTTATCAATGAAAAATTGTCACTTTAGTTTAGATAAATCAGGCTATAGAAGTAGAAATAAAAATGATTAATCTGAGGGCGCTAATAACTTACTTCCTAGAGGAAATCCCTTTTACATATGTGTCTAGAGAATCATTAATGTTTAGAAGTTGATCAAGTAAAGTCTGATTTACCCACTTATAAAAGTCTGAAACGTGTTCATTTTTACTTCCAATAATAGCCGATAGCCTTTCTTTACCAGCAATCAGATCTATAGGCTTTCCAGTCTCTTTATCAAATACATGTGCCACGTATTTGTTGCGAAACTCATAAACTTTCATATTTTCTATCTTACGCTTTATCTGCCAAGTAGTATCTACAACTTCAAGAGGGCAACACTCTTTTAGCTCATTAGCAAACCCATTAAGAGCCTCAATAAGTTTGGATAATGAAATAACTGTAGTCATATAGCACATTCGCAATAGGCCCAAATGATAGTTGTTTTCCTCAGGATTATGATTTGGCTCGGCTGTACAATCAAAGTACAGCTTTGAAGAAGTTCCTAAGTCAACTATAAGGTCTGACAATACCCAGCTAAAACTCTCTACCTTTTCTTTTTTATTCATATTACAAAGCTACCCCGGCTCAAACACTGCTAATCAGCATTAAACATTCTTACTATAAATTGTCTAAAATAATTGAGAGACGAAAGATAATCGACACCCAAATAAGGCATATCAGCATGTATAGGATGATTTTCTAAGCCAACTCGCCTACACGCACTAAAATCTGCATCCTTAACATCCTCGAATAAATCCCTTATCATGCCAGTAGGTCTAACGAGAAAATTGTTACTACAGATTGCTTCTGTTAACTGATCTTGATAAGACTTCCAGTCCAAAAAAGTTTGATCGATATGACCCTCATTACCATCAAGTGTTTTCGTGGCCGACTCTACAACACGCCTACCAATGCGGAATAGTTGTGAACTCCATATAGTTTCAAGACTTTCGTAAACGTACTCTGAATTGACTGGATCTAATCCATTTGGAAAAAAGTGCTCCATGGTAGCTGAATCAAGTGACTCATGAGAACGAGCAACAGCAAAAGGGTTCAGGCCTACGATAACCAAAGAGTTAGTATATGGTAAAAGCTCGCTAAATTCAGACCACAATTGTGAGCAATAAGAGAAGCCATGAATGCCAGCCTCTTCCATTAATTGAGAGGCCTGAGAGGCAATAGTATTAAATTTGTAAATATGATGAGGACTGGGGTTCTCATGCTTATCGGGGTTCCACCACTCCTCATTATGCTCCCAAACTATTTTACAAACACTAAAATTACTACCGTTAAAAGCAACAGCACTAAGTTCTGCTAGCTCAGAATCAGACGGCATCCATAGCTTTAATTTTAATGTAGTTATATCATTCGGATCTTCAAAATCAGGCACAAGAGCTATTATTTGGCGATTATCAAAGGTAAGGCTTTGTATAACGGCATCCCTAGCAATTCGAGTTTCCATGGGAGATATAAGAACATAGACGATATCGTCTCTACTCATAGTAGGAAATATAGTTGTTAGGTGGTTAGAGTACGCTAGCAACTCAGTAAAAGCTTGTCTTTCAGTCTGTGAGCTTTTTTTTAACTCAAGAACTGCAATTCCCGTATCGTCCAAAAATGACGCTAGGAAATCTGTCCGAATAGTTGAGTTACCTGCCTGCAATAAAGGTACTTCACAGCCAAAAAGGTTCAAGCCAAATATTTTTGAATATAAAGCTTTAATTTTTTTATTCAATCTGTGTCTAACTAAAGAATTAGCATTAAGATCAGATAAATCTTCTCGAAAAAAAGGTTTTTCAATTTCACAACACCCATCTTGCAGGAGAACAGAAAAGTCATCTCGCTTAGACCAAATATAATTCTGTATTTCTTTTTCAGTGAATTTCAATTATAAAAACCTCATAAGGAAAAACTTCATTTAGTTACAATGGTGGATGTTATAAAACGCTTCCTTGCAACTATAAGTATATTAAAAGAAAAGCCGCAACAAGTGCGGCTTTGTAGAAGTAAACGGACTATTACTCTAAGGAGTAGGTAGTCAGCTTAAGCATAGTACAACTAGTTTGGATTTCTAGCCCGTTCACATGCGCCGTCCATCATAGCGCGGTTGTAAGCGCTTTTTGCTTCCTTATATTCCGCTGTCCAAAAGCGACAGGTTTCCCAGTTTTTCTTTTGGCCGTTGAGCCTGCGCATACGTTCTGCGTTTTGCTTATCTAAGTTATCAAGAAGTTGCTTTTGCACACTCGAAGCATGGGCCTGTTGGATATCAACGAGGGATTGAACCGCCGCTTGTTGTGCTTGCTGAACAACGTTAACAGATTGGGCCTGCGCTTGTTGCAGCACCTTTTGCACCAGCTGTTCGGTATCAACACTAGGCGCAGGGTTGATCACAACGGGTTGTTGCTTTGTAGTAGGTGGCGGAGGCGAGGAAGAATTAAGGGCTTTAAACCCTTCGTAAGCGCCGAGCACTGTGCCTAGTGATAGTGTGATGGTGAAATAAAGCTTAACGTAGTTAACTTCCATATACTTAGCTCCCTGTTTTTTTCGCTATATCGCCAATAATTTGCAGTAGTTGGTCTTGGATATCAAGCATATCCTGCGTTTTGGTAGAAGTGTCATTTTTGAGTTGATTGTACTTGTCTCGGTGTTGCTTAGCACTCCACTTGTAACGGTGAACCAGCATAACATCGGATGGTTTGGCCATTCCGTAAGGCGTTTCCATCATGTTGTCTGGACGTATTTTGCAGTATTTCCATGGGCCATCAACGGGTAGGTAGCCTCGATAGATAATGCCAACGAGGTTCTTGATAGTCTGCGTTGGCTTACCCGTTTGTATGTAGCGTTTCACTTGCCTTTCAGATACGCCAAGGTCTTTTGAGGCTTTAGCGTAGTCAAAGCCATAAATAGAGCGTAGCTGTTTAACAAATTCATTATCGTACATGGTGATTTCACTCCTTGTTATAAATCACCGTGTGCGACTGTTAAAAAAGTGCTTGCCCCTGTTTCGTACAGAGAAGAGTATTTTTGCACCCCCCCTATTAGTATCAGGGGGGTGGCGATAACCTCAGCATCTGCGCCGACTGTTGGGACACTGGAAAGTTGGTTTATCAGGAGGCAAGGGGCTTTATTTGTAGTCATGGCTGGTCAACGTGTGCATGTATTAATGTGCTTGGTTCGGCACTGGCCCATGATGACCGCAGTGCAAATTGGTCATCAACTTTATGCGATAGTGGCGCTACTGGAATGTCGCGCTTCGCTACTTTCTTGATTAATCTCGCGTTCATGTCTAGCTTCTAGTTGTGCAAATAACGCACGTAAACAATAAAAGGGAACAAAAATGCCTACTTATTTAGTAAACAAAAGAGCACAGAACAACGGCGACCACGAAGTGCATGAAGACACATGCAACCATCTTCCAGACCTATCAAATAGGATGAATCTAGGCTGGCATGCTGACTGTGTAAGTGCAGTTCGTGAAGCTAAAAAAATGTATAACACTGCAAACGGTTGTAAGTTCTGTAGTGAGTATTGCCATACAAGTTAGTGGCTCTTCTGCCGCGCTACGCTCAGGCTCCGCTTGGCGCGGCATCATCGCCGAAGATAGATATTTTGTGTGTGTTGTCGGCAACACGTTCTTCTTGCAGCTGGGGTCGGCAATGCAGCACTCGGCGCTCACCATCTTTGCGAGCGTGAACAGTGCAATCATTGATATAAGTCAGCGTGTAACCAAACGCCCTGAAATCAGATCCATTTGCGGTGTATTCAGATCCATCTATATCTAAAGTGAAAGTGTAGTGTCGGCCTACGACTTGGCCGTTACGGTATTTAGTCACGGAACCAGTGAACCACGCTTTATTGGCATCAAAGGGAAGCGCTAAAGAAACAGGCCGCTTAGCACGAGGCGAAGAACGGTCATCACTATTAAGAACATAACCACCACTTTGAGGAACTTGAATAGCTTCTTGGAAATTCGCTTGAGCGGATTCGCTAGCGGAGTCACTAAGGGTAAAAAACCATAGCAAATACAGTAACGCGCCAAATAGAAGGGTAAAAGGAATGGCCACAGCAGGGCTTTTAAAGAAATTCTTACCTTGTCCTTTTGTAGTATTGCCGGTTGAGGTCGACTTGTAGAGTTTGTGGACTTCAACGGGGACTTTCTTCCAGTTGACGGGCGTGCCTTTGGTGATGCTGGTTCCGTTAAGCTTGGGGTTGTGTTCGTGGACTCGGGGGCGTCGGTTGAAATAGGGGATGAATTCGAGTCCGTCGAAATACTTGTGTGCATAGGCGTACTGGGAGACGTTTCGAATGTATTTATGGACGCTGGTAATGTCGGGCGTACAGCAGATGATGTCCCAGTTGTACTTGCGGTGTCGCATGTAGGCTTCTTTGAGCGTCTTAGGATAAATGATGTGTCCGTTGTCATTAAATATTACCTCGCCTAAATCATCGATATCGCCGCTTGTTAAATTGTCGGGTTTGTAGTCCTCAAGTGCTTGCATGTGTATATCAAACCACCCATCAGGAAGCGTTTCTTTATGCTTTGAGATAGGCACGTAATCACACGATTCGGGTTTGAATGTGGACTCGGTTGGATAGACGTCTTGCACTTCATCAATCACGACTAAAGCAGTCGGTGGCATCCAGTGATACCAGCGGCGCCAAAGGTGAAGCCCTTTTTCCGTTTGAGAAGACATACGCCAGAGTTTTGCACTTTCAGGGAAGCTTTCTTGTAGGGCGACTTCAATATCTTCGAGCTTCAATAACCCTTCAATGTTGGTGACGACTAAGCGGCCCTTGCGTAGGGCCGGAAGCACTTCAAAGTAAACGGCGCTGGCTGATTTAAACGAACCCGGTGCGCCATGAAAAATAGATGCGGCCATAGTGAGTCCTTAACCTAAAAAGCGCATAACATAGCGAGTGGCATGGGCATTGATAACGACCATCAGCGCATCAACAAACTTGGTATCGATAAAGAACTGACGAATGTCAGGGCTGAGGTTGTTGATTTGGGCGGTAATGCGTGACGCAACTTGGAAGTTTTCAAGTATGGCCTTGGCCACGCCCCAAGAGAACTTGATTGTCTCCAGTGTGATATACAGTTTTATTTCTACCGCTTTAATAACAACCCACGCCCAAAACCGCTGCGCGACACTGGGTACATCATTGGTCATTAAATCCCAAAAGTCGGTGAAGAAGTCTCCGGCCATTTGCGCGGCTCCAGCTTCCCCTTGGTAGCTATCTGCAAAGGCAAACAGGGGCAGGGTAAATAACAAAAATAGAATACTCTTTTTCATAATCAGCTCAGCAATATGTACACGGCATAAATCACAGCAACGAACATAAAGGCCGCTGCCAGTGCTTGGAATAGTTCTTGGAAACGAGACATTGAAAAATCAGTGTCTACGCCAAAGATTTGATGTTTGATTTGACTGTAAGAGCCGCTGAACGATGACAGGCTAAATATGCTGTCCATGTCCGATTGGATCTGTTGACGGAAGTTACCAATATCAGATTTAAGGGATTCAATACTCGCTTCGGTTTCAGCTGTCCACGCATCATTAAACAGTGAATCAAGTGGGCCTTGGCCTTTACGTTCTGTGGTGGTGGTAAACGGTTGCTCGTTTTGATCTTCTTTATCGAGCTTGTCGCTAATCTTTTTAAGTAACTTGTTGCCTTCTTTAGCTAAGCCGTTTCCGTCGATAGCTTCACCCAATAACTTGTTTAGGGTGTTGGCGCGGTCATCGCCCTGAGATGCGAGTTGGTTGATTGCTTCGACTACATCGGTGTTATCGACTTGGCCGTCACCGTCTTTGTCGGTGTCTTGATTGGATTTACACTCTTCAGGATGTGTAGCTTGGTAATCAGGATCCATACACTCGCTGGGTACAACAGGCTTATCACTACTTTCAACACAGAAGAAGTCACCATTAATGTAACCGCAGTTTGGTTCACACTTTGTGTATGTATCACCAGTAAGAGTGTCTGTGACTACTGAGCACTTATCATCAGGATTGGCGTTGCAATAAGCACCGTTGGTTGTCTCATAACAATAATCATCGTTTGGTTGAATATTATCGGGGTCAACTGGTTCATTAGTCGCGCAGTTTACAGGTTCAGAAGAGCCAAGCTCTGGTGGTGTTCTATACATGAAGTTATCAACTTCATATGAACATTGACCGTCTCCATTGGGATTGTCAAAACAAACGTGTGAAACATCATTCAGTGTGAAGTTTATCAGTGATAGTGAATCTTCATGTTGGGCAGGGCATGAGTCAGGGTTTTCAGGTGTATAAGGTTTTGAGCAACGAATATCACTTTCGCCTCCGGCAAGCTGGCCTACGACAACTTCTATGTAATACTCGGGGAACTGCTCTGGTGGGCATGACTTAGTTACTATGTCTTCATGATCTGACATTCGGATATTGTAGCGAAATGTCGTATCCTCTTCGCAACTTGCTTGCTCGGGGTTCCACTTGCCACGATACAAATCTATATAGCCAAGGGTCGCTGTCCACTCACCGGATTTTTCTACAGAGAAAAATTCTGAGCACTGGTTAACCATCAGGCGTTGCATTTCTTGGGTAACAAACCCCATTGCGAGGGATTCACAATTTTCCCGAGTAACCGTTTCATGACGAAAATCGGAATATCTAATCGTGCAAGTTAAGACAGTTTCGGTCTCAACACGAGGTGACTTAAGGTCATCTGGGTCATAACCCAATTCGGGGTCGTAAGCAGCATAAGAAAAGAAAGCGCTTAAGAGCGCTACAAAGTAAAAAACGTATCGCATAGTAAGCGCCTTGGTTGGAAAGGGCGGATGACCGCCCGTTTAGCTGGCTCTAACGCCAGAGGTGAAACCCGCTGTGAACACCAAGATATGTATCACTGCGAGCATGACGGTCGTAACCATTAGCGGCGTAGCAAAGAAACCACAATGCCAATACCAGTAACAATAGCGGTAACGGTGATAACCGCAGTAACCGCCGCAGTGGTATTAGTAGTGGCATCAGTTTGCGCCGCAGTAATTGCAGCAGTATGGTCAACGGCGAACGCCGAAACCGATGCCAGCGCGCCACCCACAACCGCCGATGCCTTTGCGCCTGTTTTAACAAGTTTGCTTTTTAAGATGTTTACTTTTTTCATGGTATGTTTCCTCATTACCAGTGTTAGGTTTTGCCCAATAGCCTGACTACCCAGCCAACGCCGTGAGCGGTTACAAAAGTGGCTAAACACGTAGCGTGTATTAACCCGAAGGTTTCCAAGTCAAATGCAAACAGCGCATTCAACGTGTTAACCAAACTCATATCACTCAGCGTTTGAAGTTCCGATTGGGTCACAAGCACGTAATCACAGGCCGAGCTGGATACTTGCAGCAGACCGTCATTGATTCCGTCTTGAATTACTTCTACACACTGAGCCATTTAAAGATTCCGTTTATAAATTTCGAGGGCTAAAGACAGTTGCAAAAGCTTCCCCAACACACTCGATGAGAGTGCAAACGCAGACTACAAAAACAAGGAAAAAGAATGCTGAAAGGATTCCAAACCCTGTTGCTATCCCATTTTTTTCGATGTCTGCAAAATGCTGGGCCAAGAAAACAAGCCCTAAAAACGAAGGTAAAATGGTTAAACAAACAACTGATAGAAGTATTAGCTTTTGTTTAGCTGAATAAGGTAATTTTGATTCAGACATTTTTATTCCTCTGTTTATCTATCCATTGATCTAAACGTGGCTCTACAAAACGGCGATAGGACCAAGAACCTACGTCACAGATTAGCCCGTAAAACATGATGCCAAGGAAGCCATATATAAACGCCGTACTGGCAATGACTCCAATGTCTTCATTGGTGAACGTTAGGCATTCCATGAGAATTACTTCGCCAGGCGAACATCGGTGACGATGTTGCGGGCCATGTTCTCAGGGTCAGGTGATAGCGTGAGTTCAACCTCGGCTATACCTTCATTAGCGATGTTTGCGACTTTGTTATAAAGCGTTTGGTCGTGGGCCATTTGCACACTCTTAACGGTAAAGCCGCATTTTTGGATATTGTGATCGCCTTGGATGTAATCTTTAGACGGCACAACATATTCAATGCTGTTGAGTTCGTAAGGTTTTGGTTGGCCTGATTTGGTTGATACGCCTTTGCCAAGCATTGCGCCAAGTAGAATTACTTTCATTGTATTTGCTCCATAGGGTTGGAATTTGGCGGTTGAACCAGTGCCATGTTTATGGACTCGGGGATTTCCCAAGGCTCTAAACCAGCCGTAAGTAAGTCGACGATTTGTGAATCGTCTAGCTGTAAAATGTGACGCATGAAGTTGGCGTGTTTGCCGTAACTCTTAGCGTGGTAAACCGATAAGCGCTCATGGTGTAAGCGGCCCTCAAGGGCACGAGGGTTTAAGGGAATATCAAACTTTTCATCAGATATAAAAGAGAGACAAGGATAGCTATTAGCGAAAATGGCATCAGTATTGAGCAAAGCATCAAGGGGAATGACACGGTCAATAGCTCGTAACTCAAGCTCAGCGCGCACCCAATTTTGCTGAGTAGTCGACTCCATTTGCTTGCCTTTTTCGTAGGCTCGAAATAGTTTTCCGTTTTTGCGAGAGCCTACGTATAAAGTGTTGCCACCATTAGCAACCGCATCATATCGTTTTTGCCAACCGTGTTTTTTTCGCCATGCGTCTTGTTGCTCTTGTGTAAGCATTTGCAGCTCTCCGGTTTGGATGTAGGAGAACTTGGGTGGTTGGTTCTTTTTGCAGAATCCGCCCTCAAGCATATAGCGGTGGTAGTCTTCGACGGTCCTTTTCCCTTCATAGTCGTCATAAGCAATATCCAAACGAGTGATTTTGATGTTGGGCATTTTCTTAAGCATGCTGTGCAGCTTGGGGATATCGATTCCAGCACAACCCACACCGCCGAAGGAAATCATGCAGCCGCCATTATTAGCGCCCCAAGCAATCTGACCAGAGGACACGCCATGACGGAATAGGGTGGCTGACTTTTCATAAGTGAATAGGCCGCCGGGGTTTTCTTTGTATGACCATGGTTCAAGGTCGGGACTGTAGCGGTCGGCCTTGGTGGCCACTTCGGTATTAAGCAGTGACATAAACGTATTTAAGTCATTCTCAATAAGGCGTGTCAGTGCTTTGTATTTTTTGGTGTGACGAACCACGGTTTTTAGATAGCTGTTACGGTCTTCGGGTTTATCCAGTTGCTGAACTTTACGGGCAAATTGAAGGTCAGCATGGTGCGACTGCTCAGCGAACAGTAAAAAGTCTTGCTCAAATTCGAGGTCATCAGCCGGTTGCATCGCATTACCGGCGCACTCTAATACGTCTGCACATAGCACCGCGTTGTACGCTTCTTTATAGGTTTTGTAATCACCGTTACCCCAAAGTAGTTTGGCTTCCATCTTGGCACGGGCCATTTCATCAGGGCACATGACGATAGTCAGATAATCGACTTTGGTGATTTGACGCTTAAGCATCGAACGCCCCCGAGTCGAACAGTTCTTGCCAGTTGCTGTCGTCAACGTCGATAAAGTCGAATTCGTCACCTTGGGAATAGTCAATACAAAAGGCGAATGCTTCGGCACGAGAGCGAAACATAATAGGCTGGTCGAGTTCGCTAAAACCCAACGCGTATTCTTCGGTGCCTGGTATGTACTGACAGAAAAATTTCATGGCTACAAGTCCGCGTCAGAAAGAGCAATGCGAAGTTTAGATTGTGTTGAATTACACAAAGACAGCAGTTTGTCGTAATAATCTCTTTGCTTCTGATTAAGCTGGGCTTTGGATTTAGCAGCGGATGAAATGAAGTAATCGGAAGAAGAAATAAGAAACTCAATTTCATTGCTGGTCAATTCGACGGGGCAAGTTGGATTGTTAGCCATTTCTTTATCCTTTTTTGCTTAGACGGCGAAGTAAGAAAAAAGCTGCGACCACAAGAGCAGCCGCAGCAATCGCTTTGCCCGAAAACAGACCGAAGGTGACAGCACAGAATGCAAGAATGAGCACAGTGAAAATCACCGTGGCGTATGCGAATGAATATCCAAGTTCGTATGCTGTCATGTTCAAATCCTTCTAATGTCCGATACTCACCAATACTGGACATATGAACAGTATCGATAAAAAAGGCCTATCATTTCCGACTCGACCCAGTTCACCATTTGGTGAATAATGCGAATCCTAGTTCACCAATTGGAGAACTGTCAAGATATTATTTCACCAAGAAGTGAACTAGAATTAGAAGCGCAGAGTTGGAGGCCATATGTTTAGCGCAGAATTAATTGAAAAATATAAAGTTTTCAAAGGTTACACCCAAGATAAACAAGTAGTAGCAGATCTAGAGGCGATAAGCGCTGGTCGGCTAAGTGAAATTAAAAAAGGAAAACGACATTTAACACCTAACCAATGTATTTTCTTAGCTGAATCAATTGGCATGGATTACAAAGAAGCGTTAGTGCAACTTGCTATTGAGAAGTCTAAGAACGAGAAAGAAAAGAGTGCTTGGGAAGACGTAGCAAAAAAGATTAGTGCAGCATGTGCTGCTTTGGTGTTGGTATTGGGACTCGGCCAACAACCAGCAGAAGCGCCTGCTTCTGTGTAATAACGACCTCCCATAAATTAGATTATGTTAAATTAGATACTACGCCTATTTGGCGTAGCCATTGGGCTATGTAATTGAGCAACGGCAAGGCCCACCATTAAGATGCACGCTGCACTAATCTTTTTTAGAGCATCCTCCCAAAGTGATTTCTCTTTGCCTGTTTTCGCTTTTTCTGCGGCTAAGTTTAGTAATGCTTCTTTTGGGTCTATACCTATCGATTCAGCTAAGAAAATACATTGCCCAGCGGTTAAATGTCTTTTTCCTGCTCTGATTTGAGTAATGTGTCCCTTGTGGCAAGTTTCTAAATCAGCCATCACTTGCTTGTCTTGCGAATACCTTTTGTGTTCTTTGTATTTATCTATCAATTCAACGCTGAACGTCATAATAATTCCTCTAGCAATTTATAATAGTATACGGCCATATCCCCTCTATTTGTACATTGACAGCAGTCAAGATTGGTAACTAGAATCCCTACGCAAGAGCCAAGTTTGGTAACTAAGGGATTGAAAATGCTTTCACAGACAACTTTAAAAACAACGCTTCTCAACAGGTCGATACTAACCAACTTTATTTCTCTCCTTTTTTGTAAAGCTATGTTTTTAAGTTCTGCATTTGCTTCGCAGCACTTTGCAGATGTTGATATGAATGGCGTTTCTGTTGCATTCGGTTTTCTCAGTGCCGTTTATTTCATTGCAATTGTCGTTTCCCTTTGTGGCCTTGATGATCATTTAGGTAAAACCAAACCAAACAGGGATGGAGACGAAGATGCTTAGTTTTATCTACACCACAATTTTGACCATTTCTGTCTTTGGCCTCCTTGGTCTTTGCATAGGAGTTGCCCTAGCTACCTATATCGATTCAAAGATTTCAGCTAAAAATAACGGTGAACGATCATGCTAGTCGCCAGTAAACCCGCACTGAATCAAAGTGTGCTAAATCCAATTACTACCGCTATTGAGTTAACTTCTGGCTTGGGTGTTGAGTCTCAACGTGTTCGCCCATTGCAACGCCCTCACCATGAAACCGAGGTCGAGAATTACTGGGGTGACGGCAAAGTCAAAATTAACGCCCCAGTCTCAGACCCATTTAGGTCACGCATATACACTCAAGAAAACGCATGTAACCACCATCGCGAACGCATTTTTAGACGCCACTCTGACATTGCTGTCATGATGGCCAACGGCTACAAAATCATTGAAAAGTTTCATGGTTATGTAGAAGCAAACCGCCGTCTTGATGCTGCTGATAAAGCGTTAACACTTCATGATATTAGCTTATCTGTGCCGGATGATGACATTTGCGACATTGCAGACAGGCGAGCTTATTTACTTTCACGCAAGCGAGCTAAGTACGGGCCAACGCTCAAAACTTACTATCAATGCGCTGAGTACGTGCGTAAATACGACATTGCTCCCCCAGAGCTTCCCGAGTATTTCACTTGTGCGCCTTACTATAGAAATCTGCTTGATTCGGTTTCGGCTTTTGAAAATCTAGCAGCGGCCATTAATCGCATGTGTTGTGACCTTTGGTGGCGTAGGAACCTGCGCAAGCTAAAGGCATTTCGCGTTGAGCAGTTAGCACGAGATTTAAGACTCGTACATAAAAAAGCCCACCCTTATGTTAGCCAACATTCTCTTTTTGAGCGCCGCAACCGAAAAGCTAAGACAGACGCCCTACTTTCAGATCTATTCGTAGTTCCTGATGATGCTAACTTCATGCAAGATTTTGAATCGCTTGCTGACATAGCATCACGCTCTCATACGTCAGGCAAGCAACAAGCTGCTGAATTAATGGTGCGTATTCGTGGCTTTGAAGAACTTGCCCAGATGCTTGGCCATAAAGGTGAGTTTTACACAATCACAGCACCTTCTCGATTTCATTCAGTTAATCGCACAGGTTTTCCCAATGCTAAATATCAGTTCCTTAGCCCTGCTGATGCTCAATCATATTTCAATGATTTATGGGCCCGTGCACGCGCTCGCTTTGCAAAGGCAGGAATCAAGCCCTACGGCTTTCGAGTTGTTGAGCCTCATCATGATGGTTGCCCTCACTGGCACATGCTTTTATTTCTCGAAAAAGGCGAATCGGCAAAAGTTCGTAAAATCCTTAGCGAACTTGCTACGAAGGATACGCCAGAAGAAGTAAAGACAAAGGCAACCCGCTTTAAAGCTATTCGCATAGATCCAGCTAAAGGCTCAGCTGCTGGATACATTGCTAAGTACATAACCAAGGGCATTACAGGCGATAACTTAGATAAAACCACTTGCCCCCAGGGCGGTGACTTGAATGTATCAACTAACCAGGCGGCCGAAAGTGCCACCACCTGGGCAAGCAATTTTAATATTCGCCGCTTCCAACAAATCGGCGGCCCTACTGTTTCAGCATGGCGCGAACTGCGCCGCCTAGGCCAAGGCGCAACAGGCCAATGTGAGGTAGCAAACGCTATGAACACCGACTTAAACAACATTGAACAATTCGCCCTTGAGAAAGTACGCGCTGCAGCTGATTCGAGTGATTGGGCTGCATTTTGTATTGCGATGGGCGGTGTTCAAGTTAAACGCAAAGACCAGACCGTCAGACTTCATTACCAAGTTCCCGACATAGTAGACCGCATTACTGGAGAGATTAGTCGCGCCGAGGGTCTGTCACCGATGTTTAAAACGAAATACGGCGACCAGCCTAACCGCCGCATCTTGGGCGTGTCTTGGGATTCGGTCGTTGTACTAACAAGAAAAGGCACATCAATGGTCATGACTGAGAAGCAAATCGCAGCCCAGCGCAAAGTAATGATTGGAGTAAGAGATTCTATCGATGCCTTTTACGAGGACGGTTTCCTGATGGAGCCTAGTCGTGAAGAAATGGCATTTTTAGAGTCCATGTGTGTCGAGGACACGCAAAATATGTGTCTTTTTATGGATTACGAAGCATTGCAAGGCAACGTATCCAGTGACGATATTCCTTATTTAGGCTCGGAAAATTTTAGCGCGCAGCAGCGTGAATTTTCGAGCAGACAAGACGCGAACAGGGCCATTGGATCCACTCATGGTGATGCGTCGCGTCAGGAACACCCAAACACTGAAAATCATGAGGCGCAGCCTCATGACTCGGACTTGTGTCATTAACTGTAACCCCGACCAAACAACCATAGGAAACCTAAATTATGAACGTAGAAGGCGCAATCACAGACCTAAATAAAGTCAATCGCACAGATGACAAGAACGCCCCTTTGCCTGTTACTGGTGAGTTTAAATTGCATGTTAAAAACCCAGCGCAGATTCTGACCGTGAAAGTCACGGCCGACCAAATGGAGCAAGGTCTATTTGAACAGCTTCAAAAGCTTGAATCTGATCCAAACGGTTGGGGGCTAAAACCCTGCACTCTAAATATCGAATATTACGAAGGCGCGAACGTAGCTCGTCAGATGGACTGGAAAGGCTTCCGTCTGCACTCCGTAGCCTCTGAGAGTAAAAAGGTTAGTTAGTCGTGGACGTAACAAATCTAACGCAACAAGAAATTGATTCCATCGTTAACGCGCTGTTCTTGACCGTTATTGGCGGCGTGATGGTGGCCCTTGTTGCTTACGACTTGTTGTTCTCATTCTGTCGTTTTGTTGCTAGGTGCCTTGGCTTACGTTCCCAGCCTAAGAGCAACGTTCGCTTAGCCAATTCAAACGAACAGATGTTTGGCGACAAGGACGACTAATGGAAACCGTGAATATAAACCCTGAGCAAATACAGCAACTCATTGAGGCGGTTTATTACCTTGGCCGCTGTATTTTCTATTCAACGATGTGCATTTGTCTTTGCTTAGGGTTCAACGCTTGGGAGTCATCAGCGAAATGATTGAGCTATCCGAGTTTATCTCATTTTGCATTGGAGCTTACGCCGTTGGCTGGAGCTGCACTGCAATTTTGTACGTCTTCCGCCGATTAGCGTGGATGGCAACTTAAACCAAAAAGGAGAAAATCATCATGGGCAAACAAATCGAAACCATGAAAAACGAAAACGGGGTGTATCAGGCCACTGACGCGCCCACCAAGAAACGCCGCACAGCTGTGCAAGTTCTGGTTGGTCTAGGTGCATTAGCGTCTGGTAATGCTATGGCCGTAGTACCGGAGGCAGCAACCAACGCCATGACGCAAGTTCAAACCGATGGCCTAGCGCTCATTGATTTAGCATGGCCTGTTGCTGCATCTATCATCGGTGGCTTCATTCTGCTTCGTCTGTTCAAGCGTGCAGCTCGCGCAGCTACCTAACCGATAGGAGGCAACCCCAGTGCAAATATTCATTAACCTTTGCAGGCTAATGGCGATGTCATTAATCGCACTGGGGTTCGCCTACTCTACCCCAGCCCATTCTGCTAACGGTTATAAGTGGTCGAGCTGTTCTAAAGTATCAGCAAAGCAAAATGGTCAAGGCGTCTATGCCGTTACTGTTGAGGGTGTCCCCGATATATTCTACCAAGACCAACTACCGGACGCTTTGAGTGGTGCGCGACTTACTTTCGGTCAAGAGCCTAACCAGAAAGAGTTTACCTATGAACATTCAAATGGCTCAGCTCGAATAAAATTTACTAATCCCGATACATCTTATTATTTTGAACTCAGCTGCACAGTCGACCTTCAAATGCCTATGGATAGCTGCGCTACATTCGAGGGTGAAGTCGTCGGGTCATATTACACAGACCAAAATTTGTGCCTTAGCTACAACGGTCGTAACTGCCAATCTACGTGCTTTCAAGGCGGTGTGTGCATATCGAACAACACACCGGACGGAGAAAACTTTCTTCACTACATCACACCACAGTCATGCGATGTGCCCAATGGTGATGACTTCATAGAGCCATGCCAAACCGAAGATTGTACGGGCGGTGGTGACAATGGTGGCGGTGATGGTGATGGAGGTGGCGATTCTGGTGGTGATAATGGCGGCGGTGACGGTGATGGAGGTGGCGACTCTGGTGGAGACAATGGCGGCGGTGATGGCGATGGAGGTGGTGACTCTGGTGGCGATAATGGCACGGGTGACAACTGGCCCGATAACTACTCTACCGAGCAAGGCCAAGGCGAGATAGTAACCGCTGTCGAGAACCTACAAACTGAAACCGAAAAAATCACCGATTCTGTAGACGGTATCGAGGGCCAACTTGATGGAATTCGAGAGCAATTGGAATGGGGTGGCCCCGAACAAGGTGAAGCCGCTGCCGAGGGTGTAGCCCTTCCCGATTTAAGCGAGTCCGGCGATATTGTCTCTGGCCATAACGACACACTGGAGCAAATCAATGAAGCCATCAGTGAGGACGCAATCCAAGGATTAAGCCCAACATCTTACGATTCGATCCCTCAGCTGTTTGCCAAGGCCGCTGACAACTGCACCAGTGTTAACTTGTTAGGCATGGCCGAATTCAATCCATGCGGCAAGTTTGCGCAGATACGAACATTCTTGGAATGGGTCGTGGCCGTCTTATTTATCCTGTTCATCATCTATCGCCTTGATGCTGACATTAAGAAAGTGAGGTTAACCTAATGCCCGTTATTATCGCCTTTCTAGGCGCACTCGTTAGTCGTATTGGTATCTGGTTTATGACGCTGCTTATCACTGGCGTTATAAAGAACATCGCGATAGGTCTAGCTGCGTTTGCTATCTATGCAGCTGCCATAACAACTTTTCTATTTTGGGTGGATGACCTCTTAACCGAAACTATCAATGGCTTAGGCCCAATCACCCAAGGCTTATTGTCCACATGGATATCATGGCTCCCAGCAAACATGCCCTACTATGTCGGCTTGATATTGTCTTACTACGTGACTAGCGCCACCTTTATGATAGGCCTAGAAATTAAGAAATTCAGACAGCGCTTAGCTGAGAAATCAACGCGCAGGTTCCTAGCCTAATGGCGGTCTATGTTGTCACGGGAAAACTGGGAGGCGGCAAAACGTTAATGTCTGTCTCCCGTATCCGTGAATACCTGTTAGCGGGTCGTAAGGTTGCTACGAACCTCGACATCTATCCCGAAAAGATGCTTGGTAAATACATGAAGAACACCAAGCTATTTAGATTACCGGACATACCTGACATACAAAGTTTGAAAGCCCTGCCCCTTGGCTATGAAGGTGAGAAGATAGATGAATCCCGCAACGGCTTATTAGTGCTAGATGAATGCGGGATATTCTTAAACTCGCGTAACTGGAAAGACCCAGAGCGCGCACCCGTGAACGCGTTTTTTAAACTCCTTCGAAAACTGCGCTGGGACGCAATCTTAATCATTCAGGACATTGAGAATCTAGACTCTGACGCACGGCGAACCATTGCCGAGCATGTAGTTTACTGTAAACGTACAGACCGAATGACCTTGCCCCTCATTGGCCCCTTGGTGAAACTAGCTTGGGGTGACAGGATGCCCCTTCCTAAAATCCATGTTGGAACCGTGCGCTATGGCACTCAGGCCAATGCGGCCAAGGTCGATACATGGGTATGCCGTGGCACAGGCATATTCGATTGCTACGAAACCGAGCAACTGATTGCAGAAACAGGCGATTTTAACGACTACTACGGCCTAACGACCATGCTCCCCAGCTGGTACACACATGGTCGTTACACAAACAAATGGAGCGATTTTAAACATGCAGTTAAAAACCTCAAAGTTAAGAGCTGGCACTTTTTTTGTGTTGGGGCGTTGATGGCCGCGACCGCTGTTAACGCCCTAGTGACGTTTGAACCTGAGCTTCCGAAAAAAGGCATGTTCACTTGCAACGAAGTCTACGAAAACCTATACGGCTCTTGTGATGCTGACCCCATAGCCCCTTATGAATATTACTATCCTAAGCCTGAGAAAAACGAAAAGGATCTGTCCACTTCCCCGTTAATGACACAGTTCTAAATTAGAATCTTCCAGTTTTGCTCGGTAAGCAGCCGGTGGCAGGTTTCCGAGACTTTCATGGGTTCTTTCTTCGTTATAATCCAATCGCCAGAACCAAGCCATATCTCGCACTTGGCTGAGATTCTCAAACAAGTAGGCATCAAGAAACTCTCTGCGGAATGAACCGTTAAAGCGTTCAACAAAGCCATTTTGCTGCGGCTTGCCAGGCTGGATATACATCAGCTCAATGTGATTGGCCTCGCACCAATCAGTCAGGGTGGCCGATATTAACTCTGGGCCATTATCTACGCGCAGCTGATTCGGTAATCCGCGCTCAGCCTTAAGCTGCTCTAACACGCGTACGACACGGCTAGCGGGCAACGAGGTATCCACTTCAATTGCAAGGCACTCTCGCGTTCCTTCGTCCACCACATTTAACGTTCTGAATCGTTTACCGCAATACAATGTGTCATGCATAAAATCGAGCGCCCATTGGTGATTGGCTTGCTCCTGCACTTCTAAGGGCTGAACAATTCGCTTGGGTAGCACACGTTTCGTTCTTCGTTTTAGGTTCAGCCCCATCTGGCAATACACGCGATAAACGCGCTTATGGTTGAAGGGAAAGCCTTTGAAGCGCATTCGGCCAAAACACTTCCAGAAGCCTGCTCGTGGCGACTTCTCAAGCTCGGCATTGATAGCATCAATGACAGCAGCATCTGCTTTACGCCAGTCTCGTTCAGGGCGATAAAAGGTCGAACGGCCAATGCCAACAAACAGACAAGCCCTTACGATACTTAGCCCCGCACCAACCATTACGCTGACGCATTCTCGTTTATCCGCTGTCACCAACCCTTTTTTGCGAAAAGCTCCTTAATCGCATGATTTTCCAAACTAACATCTGCAAACATCTTTTTAAGCTTGGCATTTTCCTCTTCAAGCTCCTTCAACCGTTTGACGTCAGAGGCTTCCATCCCACCGTATTTGGACTTCCAGTTGTAATAGGTTGCACTACTGATACCGTGCTGACGGCACACTTCCTCAACCTTCCTACCCGCATCGACTTCTTTTAATACTGCGATGATCTGAGATTCTGTATAGCGTGATTTTTTCATAGTCGTCTCCTGCATTAATCATTACAGAAAACTCTAATTATGTCTGTCTCAGTTTATGGGAAGTGGACAGATCAAAACGAGGAAATGGATCTCTCATCCTACGGCAAACTCCTAGTTGGCAAAGAACGTAAGAAGGTTAAGGACGACACAATTTATATTGCTGGCTGGCACTTAACAACCAAAGGTATACAAATGAACTTTGCCGATGGCCAAGGCGATACTTACTACCCAATGAGCTATAAAGTTAGAAAGCTTGGTGACTGTGTGGCCGAAGTAGAAATTGAAGGTAAAAGGCAACGTATAACGTGCATGCCAGATGAAATGGCTAACCCGAATCTAATCGACAATACAACAAGTGGTTAGTGTGTGCGCTCGCCCCTTTTTTGGGGCGCGTACACACTAACGCGATTACCTAATAATCAATTCTAAATATAACCCTATGTCACTGGTGACACTATGCCGACACGTAACCAGCGCTATGAACAAGCACAACGTAACAAAGGTCTAACAAAGAAAACTTACTGGGTTCCGGCTCATGCTGAAATCGAGATTATGCAAATGATAGATTATCTTAAAGAACACCCAGACCATGTACCCTACATGGCCCGTTCTTTAAAGACTGGCAAAATGGCTAAGGTTACATGATGAACGGGTATCGCTACCCGTTCATGTAGGCCGCATGTTTTTGGTGAGTAACTTCGCTTAGGTTCTCGGCCGCAGCTCGCCTCTTGGCGACCTATTCTTAATTTGAAGAAACCAACCCCCGAGCGCTAGCGCGCTCCCTTGCCAAGCCCTTCCAAACCTTCAGGCAACGCAAAATAAAGAAGTTAAAACAATGACATGTAACAAACGGCGCGATGTTTAATAAAGGAGTAACGTCATGTATGACAATGAATTCATCGCTAACCTAAACAAATCCTTCTCTCTTGACCATAAAAAGGGTGCTCACACTCTTGGGGTTAGCTTAAAGACATACAAATCTTATCGAAAAAATGGCAACGCCCCTATCCCAGTCAAAAAATTAGCGTCAATCATCGCTCGAGGCTACCTACCAGACGAAGGCCCTTGGAAATTTTTTTATATTGACTCGGATAACAGTTTAATTTCACCTTATGGCATTATATCTGCTGGTGACATTGCTTTTTATCATCGAAAGAAATGGGCGGCAGAAAAATACCGAGAAGAATATAATAAACTCAAGGAAAAGGTTGATAACACTAAAGAGCTCAACGAAGTTCAAGATAAACTGCTCGATTTACTTGTTTTTGTCCAAAGTAAAGTAGGATAAAAACAATATAAAGCAGTCTGGAGTTTTTATATAAACTTCAGACTGCACTAATTAGATTATGTTAAATAGAGTTTAAACCTATTTAACCAACATCAATTCGTCTAGTTAATGTGGTGATTCTCATAAGAACTCAGAATGACCTCTTATTCTGAAATGTGACTTTATTGTTTATTTTATGTTGCAGCTAGAGTTTGTCCAAAGGCAACCTCTTCCGCCTCGGCTTTTTTCACCTTGAAACGAATTTGTCACCAAACTGATTTTTCATTTTGCCGGTCATCCAGCCTTGAGGACAACTCCAAAGCAAAAAAACAAAGCCCCGTGAGTACGAGGCTTTGATTTAAAACGTTTACATCATTCCACTACTATTTAAAACAGCCTTGAAACAAGACTTTCCTTCAATTTCCTGGTTGAATTGCATGACTGGTTAGTATCAAAGCAACGGAAGTTAAAAGTAGTAAATTTCTTCTTTGTCTGCTAGTTGCGTAACTTAACTCTAGTGCTTTATCATTCAATTATTCAAAAACTCCTTTTGAAATAAAGCATCCACTGAAGAAAAGTAAAACTTATTCGACAAGCGAGAGCCACTGCTCAAATTGCTTAATAGTAGTTTCATGCTTTCTTTTTAAGCCCAGTTCAGAGCACATCTCTTCTACAGGGTTTGAGCTATTATTAGTTTTAGCAAAAGTTGCTAAGCCCAGAGCTTCTTCAAAAGCAAGCTCTTTCCAGTTTCTCTCATACCCAAACGCGTTCACACCTCGCCAATGTATTAACTCGCAAGTATCTTCTGGCGATAACCAAACTGTTGGCGAGAAGCCCGGATTCTCTTTAATTCCTGCCCATGGTTTTAAAAGCTCATAAATGTAATCAGCTTGCTTTTTGCTAGTGCGTGTTAAGCCATGTAAGTTAGCAATCTCCAATGCCAAAGTATGTAATGTGATACCGGGCCTTTCTTTCAATGTTTCTTGTGCGATTTCGGTTAATCGTGGCCTATACTCTTCTTTAAAGTAGTTGCTTGCATCAAGCACATTACTGGTGAGCTGTTGATTATTTGATACAAGAGATGTTTCATGTTGGGCTGAAGATGTTTTGTAATTAGTATTAGCAGCCGTTTTTAGAACCTCTGCTTCTGCTTCTGCTTCTGCTTCTGCTTCTAACAAGCTATCCTTTTCTCTCTCAGTAGCAAGTATTTCATTTAACTTTGAATCTAACTTTTTAAGTGCGGTTTCTGAATCTACAAAATAATCCGTAGACCAGAGCCTAACGATATTCCAACCTAAACTTTCAAGTATTATTTGTCTTACACGATCTCTATCTCTAGCTGCCGGTGAGCCGTGATATGTAGCACCATCGCATTCGACACCTGCAATGTAGCATCCGGGTTTATCAGGATGAAGAATCCCTAAATCAACTCTGAACTTACTGACACCAACCTGTGTTTGGACCTTCCAACCCATGTTGCGTAATTCGTTTGCAACGGCTTGTTCAAAATCACTATCAAACTGATCCACTCCGTAACGAGCCGAAGTACTTTCCGCTAGTGAAATTGGCCCTCTTTCAGCAAACTCTAAATAATGTTTTAAATGTTCAATAGCAGTTGAAGATGTGCGGCTCAAGTCAATCATTGAAGAGTCAAAACTACTGAAAATTACGACTTCTGTCGTTGCTCTCGTAATGGCAACATTAAGCCTTCGCTCCCCACCCTGTTTGTTTAATGGACCGAAGTTCATACTCATCGTTTTCGCTTCTGGCTCAGTAGGACCATAACCTAAACTAAGCATTATGATATCTCGCTCGTCACCTTGAACTGACTCTAAGTTTTTAACAAAAACAGGCTCTTTAGTTTCTGCTTCATGAAAATACTTTTCAATTTTTGGGTTATTCCTTCTAGCATCATCGAGTAAGTCTTCAATAGTGCGTTGCTGCTCTGTGTTTAAAGTAACGACACCAATTGACAATGTCTGTTGCTGCTTGTTGAGCAATCGCTTAGTGATTTCGTTTACAACAGCCTGTGCTTCTTTGATATTGTTCCGACCCTTGCCCTTTGCATAAAGGCCATTAACCCGATGTAAAGAAACAGCTGACTCTTTTGTCTCTGATGATGGGTAAGTTATTAATGAGTTTTCGTAGTACTTGCTGTTTGAGAATGCAATTAGAGTCTCATGTTTGCTTCGGTAGTGACCCATCAACCTTTTTAGCGGTAATCGAGCAGCTAGAGCTTGATCTAAAATAGATTCAAGATCTTCTTCATCTGGGGCATCGGAAGTACCGGCCGCGAAGAAGTTGGTTGGAGGCATTTGTTTAGGATCACCAACAATAATTACATTGCGCCCTCTGGCAATTGAGCCGACAGAATCCCATGTTGTCATTTGAGATGCTTCATCAAACACAACTAGGTCAAATCCTTTAAAGTCTGATGGTAGAAATTGAGCAACAGATAACGGTGACATCATCATACATGGAGTAAGATCCAGCAATGACTCACCAAGCTCTTTAACCAAAGCTCTAATTGGGATATGACGAGTTTTCTTCTGGATCTCTTTCGACAAAACTCCGAAGTGACGGTCGTTTTTAGCATCTTTGATTTCAGTAGTTGGCACTCGACTTGAAGCCAGAGCAATAATGTAATCACTTGTTACTTCAGCTACTTTTTCATCTAATTTACGGAATGCTTCTATAGTCGCTTCATGTGTTGAAGCCTTAAATTCTCTTAAAATTACACTGTCATCAATCAAAAGAGGTGCAAGCCAAGAAAAATAAGCTAGTTCAAATTGTTCTAGTAATTCTGAAGGTGGGATAACACCTTGGCTCAATGCCTGCTCAACAGACTCTAAACCAACGCTATTAGCTTGATCTTTGGCGTTAACCCATTCACACCAGCTTTTAAGTTTCGCTTGATTGTTTTTTATTAGACTTAAGGCTTGACTTAATTCAGTTAAATTTAAACTTGAAGTATCTGTAATATTGAAATCGAGTAAGTTATTGTGCGCCTGTTCAAATTCTTTATAACTAGAGGCGAAATCATCTAATTTAGCCTCTAGTTGAGAGTTTTCAATAAAATCTCTGCCGTCAACAAATTGCTTTTTAATTACTATTAAAGCTTCTGTTGGGTCATTACATAACGAAAGAGCGCTATTTAACTTAGCTTTTACTTTTCTTCCGAACTCCACGGAAGCTATTAAGTCTTTCGAAGTTGTTAACCAACCTTTCCAAATACCTAACCCTTCAAGTTCACCATTAGTTTCAGAAATTTCATCGGCAAGCTGCTTTGCTTCTAATAGCTCAGCTAAAATTGAAAGATCACTAAACTTCCTAAACCCAAACTCATGTGCTTGTTTATTAACTTTCCACTTAGCAAATAGAGATTTGAGCAAACTACTATTTGCAGCTTCATATTCTGAATACCACCTGCTTATTGGAGCTTTCAATAGCTGACTAACTTCAATATTGCTACCTAGCTTGCTAATAAGCTCATCTAACTTTTCTTTTTTGAGCGCTAAGTTCTCTATAAGCTCAAATCGTTCGTTAAAGCCTGATTGTAAGACAAAAGTTATATCACGGTACTTCACAAGTTCTTTTAATTCATAAAATGAATTCAAGGCCAAGAAATTCTTGTTGTTCAGCTCAGCTGCATCGATGCCTAGGGTAGCAAGAGCCGATTGGAATTTAT
Organism: Pseudoalteromonas ruthenica; assembly: GCF_008808095.1. Taxonomy (NCBI): domain Bacteria; kingdom Pseudomonadati; phylum Pseudomonadota; class Gammaproteobacteria; order Alteromonadales; family Pseudoalteromonadaceae; genus Pseudoalteromonas; species Pseudoalteromonas ruthenica. The sequence goes on from NZ_CP023396.1 coordinate 1,148,045, forward strand.
CTGTAATACTTTCAAAGTCAATTAACCAAGCTTCAACTTTATTTATTAGCTGGCTTTGCCAAACATTTGACCATGCTGTAGCATTTATATAAGAGAAGCTAGCAAAGTCGAGTTCTTGAATATCTTCAAAGGCAATTTTAAGCTGCAAAACGATTTCATTTAGTGTGTTCAAGTCACTTTTTAAGGTTTTATCTGCACTTAAATCTAATGGCCAATTTAAGTTAAGTTTGACTTTCCCCTTATGAAGAGCAAGCCTTGATATTGCGTCTCGAACGGATACTCCTGACTGTGATTTTTTATGTAGCTCTCTCACATAATCATTTAACTTATCTTTTTTATCCTTTAGCTCAGAAACATGCATAGACCACGTATTAGGATTTAATCCCTCTCTTGATTGCCAAGCCTGAGCTAATTGCTCTAAAACGACCTTTTTGTTCGCTTTATTACTGTGAAGCTCTAAACATAGATGGTCCAAATCTACTTTTTGCAATCGCTTGTATACTACATTCAATGCAGCCATTTTTTCAGCTACAAATAAAACCTTTCGCCCCTTACCGATATTATGAGCGATAATGTTAGCTATTGTTTCGGATTTACCTGTCCCCGGAGGTCCTTCAAGTACAAAGTCTTGCTCTTTTGCTGAAGCATCAACAGCAACTAATTGCGAACTATCACAATTAAGAGGCGTAAACACTTCAGCAGGGTCTATAGCCTCATCAACTTGATGTTGTTCAACAAACTGAGCAGATTGAATATAAGCATCTTTTGGACTTTCAACTAAGTGCTGAACAAATCGATTTTCTTTTAAGTCATCCAATCTGTCTCTTAGATCTTTCCACATCAAATATTTTGCAAATGAAAATGAAGATAAAACTAATTCCTCAACTACCTCAAATCCCTTTTGCTCACTGACAGCCTGCCTTACCTGACTCCAAATAAATGGGACATCTATCCCACTTTCATCTTCAGGCAGCTCATCTTTAAATACATTTAAGTTGATATCGTGTTCAGATAGCAAAAACTCGATCAAAGTAAGATTAAAGATTGCTTCCTCACCTTGTAATTGCTCAACATAAATGGGAGCTCGAGCACTTTTTCGAGTGAGGCTAACTGGAATAAGAATTAATGGGGCTTTAAAGCTTCGGGTATCCTCTGGGTTCTCTTTCCACTTAAGGAACCCCAGTGCTAAGAAAAGTGTATTTGAACCACTTTCTTCTAAATCATTTTTAGCTTTTCGAAACAGCTCGATAGCATTTTTTTCTACTCTTTTAGGAGGCTGATTAGCTAATAAAACTTTATTATTTAACTGATTAAGAGCGTACTCTTTATGTATTTCCGAGCCGGTTTGAAAACGAAATAGCTCACTGTCTCGTTCAGAATCAAAATATGGACTTTCTTGAGTTGATAAGAATTTAAACTTTGTCCCATCCGCCAACATATCTTCCATATTAGCTATATCAGGACAATATAACTTTATAGATACCGACTTATCATTGAAATTTAAAAGTTTATTTCTCTTAGTTAAATCAAGAAGCTTTCGGCACCATGAGTCGATGCGTGTTTCAGGGCTTTCTTCGACAATACGCTCTTCAGCACGAACGGGAGGTAAAGGAGGAACCTCAGGTAAAGTAAGATTAACAGTTTCATCTACTGATTCAGTTTCAGCTTTAGCCTCTTCTATAGTTGATAACGGCTTAATTGACTGAGCTCGTGCTTGGCCAATATCTAAAACCATTACGAACTCTTCTTCTTTATCCTCGTCAAGTAAATTTCTGGCATGATCTTTTGCTTGTTCAAATGTAACAGGAGAAGCATTTGTTACGAGCGTTGTTTCAAACAAGACTAAATCTCGGTTATCCACGCGCTTTCTTATATCCTGCGGATCATCATTACAAAGAATTGGCAACTTTTCATCAATTAACCAAGCACCAGCAAAAGCATGCCCACTAGTGATAGCCACCACAGGATTTAGACCCATAGCTTCTATACAACTTGCGAATAAGACAGAAGAATCTAAACAAGCGGCCATTTTAGATTGGCTGATATCCGCAGCTAGACGAATACGTTGGCCAGTTTTTGCGAAGCCTTGAGGAGGGCTAACATATGCTAACTTTTCTTGAAAAATGACATTCCAAAGCGCAGCAAGCATCAAATATGGCTTTTCTCTAGTGTTCGACTGATATCCATCTACTGAGCGTCCATGACCACTACTTTCTAAGAGTAAAGCAACTTTTCTAACTATAGATTCTACGTATAAACCATTTGGCTTTACAAAAGCAGCTAGTAAATCTGGCTGACGACTCTCTCCACCCCAAAAATTGGCAGGGAGAATACTCACTTTATGCTCACTACTGCACAAGAGAAGGTTTTCATCATCCAATAGCTCAAATTTAAGCCCTAGAAGAACTTCTTCGGTCAGGCCAAAAAGTGTTTCAAAAGGAAATTTAAGTTCTTTGACTGGTAATTTAACTGACTGTCCAGCAATCACTTCATCAATAAGCCACTCAGAGGAGTCTAACCAACCTTCAATAGCATTCAATCTTAATTTTAAATTACTTAGGACTGGTTTGTCGTAACATTCCGGCACAATGATTTGGATATTATGCAAAACTGAATATGAATTTTGCTGTGCAGCTAGTGAAAAAGTAGAAATCACATCAACTTCTAATTCAATATTGCCTTGGTTTTGCTTATTAACTTCTTCCATGAGAGATTGTAACCCTTTGCTCTTGCTTATGTAGCAATAGTAGTTTTAACCAATGTAACTAGAACATTATGATTGGTCAAGAAACGGGCGGCATACATTTAATCTATGTCACAAAGTTTCTGGTTAACCTACAGAGCTGAGTGGCTTAAAATTGTTTTGCAAAGAAGTGACTAATACAACGACTCTTCCAGAAAAAGGTATAACTTGAATATACGTAGTTTCTGCCTCAAAAACATTCAAAATATGAGCCACAAAGGTTAACTTTGAGCCAAAACATACGGTCGTTCTAGCTCGTTTCTTGACAATAATGAGCCTGAGTATTTATTCAGTAAACACCCTAATAATGGGCAAAAAATTGTTTGCTAATAATTTAGCTCTGCCAACATGGGTATATATTTGAGTGGTCGATATATCTGCGCGCCCAAGTAACTCCTGCTCATGTCTAATATCCGCATCCTTTTCCAGCATCTCGGTTGCTGTCGAATGTCGATAAAGGAGGCACGCGCCAGTACGATCAACCCCTGCTAGTTTCACATACTAGGAGAGAGTTCTCACGAGAATCACCACTAATGTATGACACAGACAAGCCTCTTTCGCTTTGAACCCATCAATCTTACCCTCGTACAGAGCAAAGCGTTCATTACGGTTCATCGTTAGAAGCTTGTAGCTAGGCTAGGCATTTACCTTTTAAAACCTTGAGTCACTCTCACAAGGGTTGCCATCGTTATCACCGTCCATTTTTGTATTCGGACAATTTCGAATGAAAAACACAGCTTCTTCTCGCGATCTCATTTGGCTACAGTACTGGCGCCCATCACACTTGAATGTTTGTCGTGGCGTGGTGTCGAATGCGGTGTCTGGGATTTGTTGAATAGCCCTTGGACTGCCGACTTGTTCGGTAAAATCTAAATAGTTAAATAATAGAACCGACATAACCCCAACCACTAATACAGGCACTAGCTTATTCGCACCGGGCTTGTTGGTGCTTTTTGAGGTTTTGAATTTCTTCGCGGCAACTCCCTCTATACGAGCATTTGTAGCGCGCGTTTTCCCTTCATGCCTTTCAACTTCAAAGTAAATATAGTCGCCTTGTTTTGGCGGTCGACTCATGTGCTTAAGCGTTGAAATGTGAATAAAGGTATTTGATGAAAGCTCTGCTGCGCTGATGAAACCGAACCCTTTATCGTCATTCCAATTGACTAGCTTACCGCGATACATGTGCTCGTCCTTGTTAGCAAATAAAGCTGCGATATTACAAATAATTACCAAGAAAATCTATAAATTACTCGTTGAATCAATCCCCTAACAATCATTACGGAAAAGGTTTAGCTATAATTCCTCAGTCTTTGTCGGCACTTGTTTTAAATAGTTACACTTTTTGCGTTGCAAACGAACGCTTTGGATATAAAAATTACCCGAGTTACCGCACGTATACTCAAAATTTTAACAGTGTGGGCATTAAGGAGAAGTCAATGAAGTACGCAATCATCATCTTAACAGCAGCACTGGCAGGCTGCGCATCCCCTGAACAACAGCAGTCATTTGAACAAGCTATGCTAGAGCAAGCAAACTGCTCTGGTGAGGTTGAGCAAAGTTATCGTATGACCTTTTATAGCTCAGACAAGCCAGAGAATGTGGGTAAAACCGAGCTGCAAAAAAAATGCAACCCGAACCCTACCCATGGTGATTTTGAGAAAAAGAAATAGCCATTTTCGTTAGGTTAAAATAACAAAATAATCAGGGCTTTATAAATAGAGCCCTAACGTCGCATCGAGCAGTAAGCTAATCGCCAATAAAACGATGACAGAGAATGTCAGCACCATGCTCACCACGCGAATCTTAAGCTGCTCATTGCTTTGGGCGATATTGCTTGCGTGCAGTAACCTCCCTAATACTAAGGCGGCACCAAATAGGTGGCAATAATGACTCGCTAAGCCTTGATACTCATTGAGAAAAAGTAGAATCAGTGCAAATGGCACATACTCAATGAAGTTTCCGTGTGCGCGAATAGCGCGTATTAAGCCTTCATCTTCGCCTGTACCTATGGATTTTTGAGCTTTGCGCCGTGCTTTAATAACATACATACTCAACTGCACGTAAACCAGCGCTAAAATTGCAGCGTAAATTGAAACTATCACCCTAACCCCTTAACAAATCAAAATTTGAGTAAGAACTTACAGGGCTTGGAGTAAAAAGAAAAGTGCCGACGGTAAACAAAATGCGTTTAGCCGCCGGCAGTTGGAGAGGTCGTTTCGATATCATGACTGCATCATGATAATTTCTATACCCTTAGTCCTCGAGCAAAAACACTGCGTTCACCTTCGCAGTGACTTTGATTTCACCGATGTTATAAGCATCTTCCACTTTCGCGCTACCGGCGCTATCAGCTCGTACCATCATGGCCTCGACCTGGGGCATTGGACGCGCGTAGTCTTGTTGGGCACTGATACTATAGACTTTTTCAATGCGGGCGTTGAAACCTTCTGCGTAGGTACTAGCTTTGGCATTTGCATCTTTGAATGCTTTTTGCTGCGCTTGGCTAAAAAGCTCATCATGATTGGTTAAACCAAATTGTGACTGCCCTACTTGATTTGCTCCTTGCTGAATAAGGCCTTGCAGAGTTTGCGCATAGCTATCAATATTGCGCAAAATAATGCTGAGGTTACGACTAACTTCATAACCGTCAAATTCGTTGGTTTGAGTATCGCGGTTATAACGCGTTTTGCTGCGCACATTCAGTTGGCTAGCGTGAATATCTTTGCTGGCAACTCCCTGCTCTTTTAACGCCAGAATCATGGCCGCAAGTTTGTCATCGGCCGCTTTCTTTGCCGCAACAACATCCTTGCTGTGTTCATTGACACTGACATTCAACGTGACCTTGTCGGGAGTGGCCCACACTTCCCCTACACCAGTAACTTGAACGTGAGGTTCATCAGGGATACTGGCGGCATGAGCGCCGAATGCGATGCCTGATGTAAGTATTAGAGAAATAAGCTTTTTCATGTTTTTACCCATTAGCAAATAATGCTATCCAGTTTAGGGTGAAAACGTTAATTGTGCCTGAATAAAAAAGGCCAGCATGACGCTGGCCTGTTATTAAATGTTATCCGAGTTTATCGGAAGCAACGCGGTATTTGGGGTCTTCGATAACATTGATCTCGACTAAATCGCGCGCTTTATGCAGTAGTTGCTTACAGTCAGGGCTAACATGACGTAGGTGTAAGGTTTTACCTTGCTTGGTGTATTTCTCGGCGAGGTTATCTATAGCTTCAATGGCACTGTGATCGGCAACTCGGCTATGCTTGAATTCTACAATGACATCTTTAGGGTCATTCTTAACATCAAATAACTCAATAAAGTTTTTCACTGAGCCAAAGAACAAAGGTCCATGTAGCTCATATACTTTTGACCCTTCTTCATCAATGTAGCTTTCGGTGTAAATATGTTTGGCATGCTGCCAAGCAAACACTAGCGCAGAGACAATAATACCCACGCAGACCGCAATGGCTAAGTCTGTGGCCACAGTTACGGCACTGACTAAAAAGATAACGAAGGCGTCAGATTTAGGTACTTTGCGCATAATGCGGAAACTTGACCATTCAAAAGTGCCTATAACCACCATAAACATAACGCCAACCAGTGCCGCCAAAGGCACCATCTCAATATAGCTTGCGGCAAACAAAATGAAGGCCAGTAGCATCAGAGCAGCTGTCACACCGGATAAACGACTGCGGCCACCTGAGTTGATATTAATCATTGATTGGCCAATCATGGCACAGCCACCCATCGCGCCAAAGAAACCACAAGTCAAGTTAGCTGCGCCCTGGCCCATGCATTCTTTATTACTTTGACCACGGGTGTCTGTGATTTCGTCAATAAGCGTAAGCGTTAGTAACGATTCGATTAGACCAATGGCGGCAAGAATCACGGCGTATGGCAGGATGATTTGGAATGTTTCCCAGTTGAGCGGCACTTGAGGAATATGGAACTCAGGCAAACCACCGGCGATTGTGGCGCTGGCATCACCGGTCATATCTTTAACAAAGTCGATAACCGTGCGGGCTTCTAAATCTAACCCTAAAACTAAACCCGTCACCACAACAATCGCTGCCAAACTTGAGGGAATAGCAGTGGTTAGTTTAGGTAAAAAGTGAATGATAGCCATGGTCAAAGCAACCAGGCCCAGCATGGTAGCCATCATTTCGCCTTGCATCCACTGCATTTGGCCATCGTCGCCAAGTACTTTAAATTGGCCAAGTTGAGCGAGAAAGATAACAATGGCCAAGCCGTTTACAAACCCCAACATCACAGGGTGCGGCACCATTCGAATGAACTTACCAAGTTTAAATACCCCAGCGAGAATTTGCAGTATGCCCATCAACACCACCGTGGCAAACAGGTACTCTACCCCATGGGTCACGACGAGGGAGGTCATGACAACAGCAAGGGCACCGGTGGCGCCAGATATCATGCCCGGGCGGCCGCCTAATAAAGAAGTTATTAGGCCAACAATAAAGGCAGCGTATAAACCAACCAGAGGGTCTACTTGGGCTACAAAAGCAAAGGCAACGGCTTCGGGGACCAGCGCTAGGGCCACCGTCAATCCAGACAATATATCGTTTTTAGCAGAGCTTGGGGCTTTGCTTAATAAGTTAAACATTCATTCCTCGTGTACGTTAGGCAGAGCTCTTCGAAAAGGCCGCAGAGTCTAGCAAAATACCGAGAAATTAACAATTGAGTAAAAAGCTGAAGGCTGGCTTACTGCCACTTTTACAGTGGCAGTGCGGTGGAGCGCTTAACACAGGTCATAGTCACATTCGAATGTACTTCTTGCACATAGGGAAGGCTTAATAAGTGGTCTCGAACGAACTGCTCATAGCCTTCAATGCCTTTGGAGATAATACGCAACATAAAGTCCATGGTACCCGCCATGGTGTAGCATTCAGTGACTTCATCATAGCTCATTATCAGCTTTTCAAAATCTGCGAGCTGGTCTCGGCCGTGGTTAGACAAACGTACATGGGCGTATACAAGCATATCGAAGCCAAGCTGCTTCTCATCTAGCAAGGCCACTTTGCCTTTGATATAGCCCTCCTGCTCGAGACGTGCAATACGGCGCCAACATGGTGATTGGGAAAGGCCGACTTGATCGGCTATTTCGGCGGTCGATAAACTGGCATCCTGTTGAAGCAATGCCAAGATCTGACGGTCAACTTGGTTTAATGACATTGATTTTTCTTTTTTGATTATGAATTAGGTAAAATTATACATAACGCAAGGGTTTTCGTCTGTACTTTTTAACCGAATTTTCCGCTAATAAACGGGTTTTTATGACGCTCTTGTCCTACCGAGGTCTCTTCACCATGACCGCTAAGCAATCGATAGTCATCATCTAGGCTAAGCACCTCTCGTTTGATAGAAGCGATTAATGTCGGGCCATCGCCTTTAGGAAAGTCCGTCCGCCCTATTGAACCTTTAAAAATCACATCGCCAACTATAGCAAGCTTATGACTATGACAAACAAAAATCACGTGCCCTGGCGTATGTCCTGGGCAATGGCGTACTTCAAATTGCTGCTCACCTAAACTTATGGTTTGCCCGTGCTCGAGCCAGGTGTCGGGCAAAAAAGGCACTTGCGGCGCAAAGCCAAACATCTGAGCCTGCTGCGCCAAGGCATCAAACCAAAACTGCTCATCTCGTTGCGGGCCAACAATGTCGATTTGGTAATGTTTGCGCAATGTATCCGCTGCACCAACATGATCTAAATGGCCATGAGTTAACCAAATTACACTGGGCTCAATACCGCGCTGTGTTAACGCACGGATGATTTTATCACTATCGCCACCGGGGTCGATAATAGCGGCCTGACCACTTTGTGCGCATTGCAATATGCGGCAATTTTGCATAAAGGGAGTAACAGGAATGGTGGTAATTTTCATAAGTTTAAAACTGCATTAATATTGGGTAGTGCAAATAATGCTGATCATAATACGGTGTTTGCGCATAAAGCCAAGCTCTGCGAGCATCACTGTCGTTTGCAAAGTCTTCATCTTCAAGTTTGGCGTTGTAACGCTCGGCGATATCCGGGTTTGACTCAAGCATTTGCTGCGCATATGGAGCGAGTGCATAGTTCTCAACATACTCAGTGCGTTGAAAAATACTGTGGAAGAAGCCCCACTGGAACAATGAGTCTGGCGCCTCTGGGTGCAGCATATGTGTAGCCAAAAGCCCTAAGGGTTGTGTCGTGCTAACCTTCAGCCACTGTTGATTTACTGTTGTTTTCGCCGTGCTGTAATCAAACTCTGCACTAACGCGAAAGCGCCCCTCAAATGGTGCTTCAGCGAACTGGTGATTGACGATACGCCCTTGTGTGAGTGGCAGCTCGAACTTTTCTGTAACAGCCTCAATTTCAATTCCCTGCATTTTTAAAGTCGCGATCACATCAGTATACTGGCGTGGAATATAGAAAGCCTTGGGCACATCAACCTCGGTTTTTATCTCCTTTTGCCAGAATATGGGTAACGCATCATAATGCTTAGGTTTGCCTAAATAACGTACTTCTTTAGCACCCGTTGCAGTGCTTTCGTAGTAATCATAGGCAATCCCCTTAAAGGCAATGGTATCAGGCTCTTTGGCATAGCTGCGTTCAACAACGAGGCGTTCTTGCTGCTGCGCTTTAGACTGTGCCACGGCCGCGTTTATATCGTCACCATGTCGGGTCAAGGCCGTGATAGCGCCGTCAATGAGCACATAAGTCCCCAATACCCGTTGTTTATAGGGCTTAAGCGAATGGTTTTCTACCAAAATGGTGGGTAAATGGCGTAACTCGCCCCAACCATTTGAATAGCGAGGTCCAGCTACCCACCCAGCAAGGCCTTTCGCAAAATCCATTTTATCCATGACGAACACTAAAGGCCCTGGAATATGGCCCATTTTTTCAAGTTTCTGGTCAATGACAGGCGCTATCCATTGATCCATCGCGGCTGTCACTTTTGGTGTGGCGCTGGCGAATGTTGGCGCATAACCATAGGTAATATCGTATTGGTAATCTGCGCCATCGGTAACATGAATATCGAGGTACAGACTAGGTTGATACTGATTAACAACCTCAGCTAATGCGCGCACACCAGGGGTATCAAGCTTAGTGAAATCACGGTTTAAATTGAGGTTTTGACCATTGGTTCGAAAACCCATAACAGCAGGACCGCGCTGGTTGATGCGATTATAGGCACTGGCACGCTCGTGACCGTCGACGTTTAAAATCGGTATAAACAGTAGGTTAACGCTTTTTAAGATATCCAATCGTTTACCGGTGGCAATGTCTCGTAACAACATAAAGCCTGCGTCTTTACCGTCAATTTCACCACTGTGAATACCCGCTTGAATCAATAACGTGGGTTTGTCGCTATTAGCAATGTGCGCCGCGCTATTATTTCCTTGCTCGCTGGCAACCAGCATATTGATATCACGGCCAGCGTCACTTTGGCCTATTTTAACTAGGCTGAACTGCGTCGGGTTAGCCTGTTGTAAACGCTTTAAATAGGTCATCGTCGCTTGATAGTCGGGAGAGATCATTCCCCCGGAGTGTTCAAACGCCGTGGTTAATACGCCTTGTTGCTGCATCAACGCTTCGCTTTGGCCTTGCCAAGGGATCAGTTTGGGCAAGTGGGCATCAGCGGCTAGGGCCGTGGCTAATAACAAGCTGGTAAACATAATACGCTCTTTTTGTTGTTGTTTTGCTGTATTTGAGTATAACAAGGGGGCTTTAAAGGTGGTCAGGATTGCGACGAAATGGTAGTTTTTCGCTATGACGTTGGCACTGAGTGCAAATTATGAAAACCATTCTTATCACCGGCTGCTCTAGCGGCATAGGCTATTACTGCGCTAAACAACTGCAAAAGCGCGGTTACCAAGTGATCGCTAGTTGTCGCAATGTAGACGACGTACGTGCTCTCAACGAGCAAGGCATCACCTGCGTGCAGCTTGATTACACCGATACTGACTCCATTGAACAAGGGCTAGCCGATGCCCTGGCTTTTAGCGGCGGTAAACTAGACGCCTTGTTCAATAATGGCGCTTATGGCCAACCTGGCGCTGTGGAAGATTTACCCGTGGCGGCGCTGCGCCGGCAATTTGAGACCAATGTTTTCGGCTGGCATCACCTTACCCAATTAGTATGTAAAAAGATGCGCCAACAAGGTCATGGCCGTATCATTCAAAATTCATCGGTGTTGGGGTTAGTCACCTTGCCCTATCGCGGCGCTTATAATGCCAGTAAATTTGCTTTGGAGGGATTAACAGATACCTTGCGCTTAGAGCTACAAGGTTCCGGCGTATATATTTCTTTGATTGAGCCTGGGCCGATCAGTTCGCGCTTTCGTGATAATGCACTGCACGCATTTTTAACCTCAGGCATTGATATCGAAAAAAGTGCGCACCGAGATAATTATTTAGCGCAGCAGCGGCGGTTGGAATCCACCAGTGGCCCTCAGCCTTTTACCCTTGGACCTGAAGCGGTTTATAAACGCTTGGTGCATGCGTTAGAATCGCAACGCCCGCAGGCTCGTTACTGTGTTACCACGCCCACCTATCTATTCGGTTTTCTTAAACGTATTTTACCAAGCAGCTGGCTTGACTGGGTGCTTACCAAGTCGCGCTAATGGCTATAGACGTGACTTTCAGGCATTAAAAAAGGAGCCAAAAGGCTCCTTTCTTCTGCTAACACAGGTAGATTAAGCTGAAAGACCTTCTTTCGCTTTAGCTACTAATGCTGCGAATGCAGTTTGGTCATAAACAGCGATATCTGCAAGGATCTTACGATCGATTTCTACAGAAGTCTTCTTAAGACCGTTGATGAAACGGCTGTAAGACAAACCATTTTGACGAGCTGCTGCGTTGATACGTGCAATCCATAGTTGACGGAAAGTACGTTTCTTCGCACGACGGTCACGGTAAGCGTATTGACCCGCTTTAGTAACCGCTTGGAAAGCTACGCGGTAAACACGTGAACGTGCACCGTAGTAACCTTTAGCTTGCTTTAAAACTTTCTTGTGACGTGCGCGCGCGATAGTACCGCGTTTTACTCTTGCCATTATTCTATACCCCTATTAAGCGAATGGTAACATACGAGAAACTAAGCCGTGATCGTTCTTGTGAACCATTAGCTTAGGACGTAGGTGAAGCTTACGCTTAGAGGTTTTCTTGGTCAGAATGTGACGAAGGTGCGCTTGTTTACGCTTGAAACCACCAGAAGCAGTTTTCTTGAAGCGCTTAGCGGCGCCACGGTGTGTTTTTAGCTTATAAGCCATTGCAATAACTCCAATTGATATTGCTTAAATTTAGCAAGCAGGCGGTTTGAGTTCACAAACACTTTTTTGGCCCAACTTACTCCCAAAACCGGTGAGAGCGCTTAAAAAAGCGCCCTACTTCAACCGGATAGATACAGGTGCCACTGCCTTAGAAAATAAGTCATCTGGCTTGTAAACCTGCACTAATTCGTTAAACGCGCGGAGTATACTATTTTTTAGCCACCGGCGCTAGCATCATGATCATTTGGCGGCCTTCCACTTTTTTCGGGAATGACTCGACCTGTGCCAACTCTTGCAGATCATCTTTAATGCGATTCAAAAGCTCGATACCAATTTCTTGGTGGGCCATTTCACGACCACGGAAACGGATCGTTACTTTTGCCTTATCGCCAGCTTCTAAGAACTTGGTTAGATTGCGAAGCTTAACTTGGTAGTCACCAATGTCTGTACCAGGGCGGAACTTAACTTCCTTAACCTGAATTTGCTTTTGCTTCTTCTTCTGTTCTTTTTGCGCTTTGCTTTTTTCAAAAAGGAACTTACCGTAGTCCATTACCTTACAAACGGGGGGTTCAGCATTTGGGCTGATCTCTACTAGATCGACACCCGCCTCATCCGCCATTGACTGAGCTTCACTCAGGGACACGATGCCTGCTTGTTCACCTTCAAAGTCAATTAGTCGAACTTCTTTTGCCGTAATATCTTCGTTAATACGATTTTTTTGGACCTGTTGTTGGCCCTTTTTTCCGCCTCTAATGGTACGTTCCTCCAAGAATATTAAAAACTAAAAGGGTGTATTCGATACTGTTTGATACACCCTTTCGATCACAAATTACTGTCTTGTTTTAATTTCATTTGTGATTTTAGTGATAAAGTCATCGACTTTAAATTTACCTAGGTCTTCACCTGTACGTGTTCTTACTGCCACTTCTTGCTGCTCTACTTCTTTGTCACCAACAACTAGCAAGTAAGGAATACGTTTTAAAGTATGTTCGCGAATTTTAAAGCCAATTTTCTCATTTCTCAAGTCGGCTGCGGCGCGAATACCCAGTTTATTCAATTTTTGTACAACTTCGTGCACATAATCAGACTGTTTGTCAGTGATATTCATAATCACCACCTGCTTAGGAGCAAGCCAGGTTGGGAACAGCCCTGCGTATTCTTCGGTCAAAATACCGATAAAGCGTTCGATTGAACCCAGAATAGCACGGTGAATCATCACCGGAGTGCGACGCTCATTGTTCTCAGCCACATAAGTTGCGCCAAGACGTCCTGGTAACATAAAGTCTAGCTGTACTGTACCACACTGCCACGCTCGCTCTAAGCAATCATACAAAGTAAATTCAATTTTCGGACCATAGAAGGCACCTTCACCTGGTAGGTATTCAAATTCAATGTCTTTATCGCTCAATGCTTGCGCCAAGGCTTTCTCGGCTTTATCCCACAGTTCATCTTCACCGATGCGCTTTTCTGGGCGTGTAGAAAGCTTTACAACAATCTTTTCAAAACCAAAGGTCGAATAAGTGTCGTAAACCATATCGATACACGCCTTCACTTCTTGCAAGATTTGCTCTTCTGTACAGAAAACATGAGCATCATCTTGAGTAAAGCCACGTACGCGCATCAAACCGTGCAACGCGCCCGATGGCTCGTTACGGTGACAACAACCAAACTCGGCCATACGCAAAGGCAAATCACGGTAAGATTTCAAACCTTGGTTGAAAATCTGCACGTGACCAGGACAGTTCATTGGTTTAATAGCATACTCACGTTTCTCTGACTCCGTGGTGAACATGGCATCGCCGTATTTGTCCCAGTGGCCTGATTTTTCCCACAGTCCACGGTCCATCATTAGCGGCCCTTTTACCTCTTCATAGTCATATTCGCGCAGTTTTTCGCGAACAAACTCTTCGAGCTCGCGGTAAATGCTCCAACCATCATTGTGCCAAAACACCATACCTGGCGCTTCTTCTTGCCAGTGCCATAAATCTAGGGCTTTACCAATTTTACGGTGATCGCGCTTTTCCGCTTCTTCTAAGCGCTGCAAGTAGCCTTTAAGTTGCTTTTTATCACCCCATGCGGTGCCATAAATACGCTGCAACATTTTATTGTCAGAGTCGCCACGCCAGTATGCACCTGCTACTTTCATCAATTTAAAGTGCTGACAAAAGCTCATATTCGGTACGTGTGGGCCACGACACATATCCACGTACTCTTCGTGGTGGTATAAACCAAGACGGTCATCTTTAGCGATATTCTCGTCCAAGATTTCAACTTTATAAGGTTCGCCACGTTGTTCAAACGTGTCGCGGGCCTGTTGCCAGCTCACGGTCTTCTTAACCACGTCATATTTGGTTTTCGCAAGTTCTTTCATACGCTTTTCAAGCGCTTCTAAATCTTCTTGCGTCAGCGAGTGCTCCATATCGACATCATAATAAAAGCCGTTGTCGATAGTTGGACCAATGGCCATTTTTGCATCAGGATACAATTGCTTAATGGCGTGGCCGATAAGGTGCGCACAGGAGTGACGGATAATTTCTAAACCGTCTTCATCTTTTGCGGTGATGATCTCTAACCGTGCGTCTTCGCTGATTAAATCACAGGCGTCAACACGCTCACCGTTAACACGCCCAGCGATGGTCGCTTTGGCAAGGCCTGGGCCGATGTCTTGTGCTACGTCTAGCGTGGAAACAGGGTTTTCAAATGAACGCTGACTGCCGTCAGGAAGAGTAATTACTGGCATGTTTAATCCTTGTACAGTGGTGACACCTACGCCGCGCCACGTGTATTTATTTGTCTATTTAATAAGTCTAATCAACGCTTATACCAACAAGCATTGCGATGATACTGCCGCCCACAAAGCGTGAGCAAGGCGCTATTTTGGCGCGCTATAGAGGTAAATACAAGGCTCGTCTGATAATTTTCTTAACAAATTTTGTATGCGCTTCTGATATACTAATGCCATTGATAAAAAAGGTGATATTTGACTATGCATACTTGCGGCGTAGAAATAAAAGGCAGTGAAGTTTTACTATGCCTTCTAAGTAAAGAAAATGGTGTGTTTGACATCCGTGATGTGCGCCAAACACGTTTTGTTTTAAGCGATGCTAACGATACTGAAGAAATCCAAAAGTTTCATCGCGACTTTAAAAAGCTGATGGAAGATTACCAAGTGGATGCTATCGCCATCAAAGCGCGACCTCATAAAGGTAAGTTCGCCGGCGGCGCGGTTGGCTTTAAAATGGAAGCGGCACTGCAGCTGATAACTAACTTAGATGTGCACATTATTAGTGCCACAGAGATGAAAGAACAGCTTAAGCGCAACCCATTACCTATTGAGTTTGCTGATACGGGGCTGAAGAAGTTTCAAGAGCAAGCCTTTATGACGGCGTATGTCGATATTATGCTGCGCACTTACGCTAAGCAGTAATCCCCCCGATAGTAACAGGCCGCAGAAATGGCCTGTTACGTCATCGCCCAGTAATAATCGCTAACGCATGCCTCTCATCCATGTCTAACTCCCCTGCCAAAGAGCGCGGTGTCGCGTCAAAATGCGCAAACGGGTGTTCATTTTCATAGTGTTCGCTGAGGTGTTCTAACACCTTCGGGTGAATATAATACTGTTCGCAAATGTTCGCGGTATTGCCTAATTGCTTAGCAACGAGTTTAACCAGCTGAGACTTAAATTTGCGCCTTGGGTGCGCCTGTACTTGCTCTGCGGCTACGTGGGCAAAGCGCACCGCCATTCGCGTCCCCGCCCAGGTGCGATAATCTTTGGCACTAAAGTGGCCGCCAAAAACACGGTGGATAAATTCGTTAATATCATCACTTTGCAGGTCATGCCATTGGCCTTGTTGATAATAACGTAGCAAGCTATACCCTTGTTGCTCTGCACTTGAAGCCACTAATTCAGCAAGCTCAGTATCGTCGATGCGCACCTCTCGGTGTTTTGCGTGTTTACCTTTAAAGCTAAATTGTACATGATCGTCTTTAATATCCACATGCTTGCGTCGAAGCGTGGTTAACCCACAAGTTTCATTGGCTTTGTAATAATTATTATTGCCTACACGAATCGCGGTAAGGTCTAAGATTGCGCACCCAAGCGCGCACACTTTGTCTTTCGTCCAATCAGGTTCTGCCAATAAGGATAAGCATTGCCCTCGCGCATCTGGAAGCTGAGCAGCGAATTCACCTAACTTGGCAAATTTTTTTTGCTGTTGCGCCAATTGCCAATGGGCGTGGTAAATGTATTGTCGCTTTCCTTTGCCATCAACGCCAACGGCCTGCACCTTATTGTACTGGCAAGCGCTAATACGTACATCACGCCACATAGGAGGCACAACCAACTCTCGCATTCGTTTTAAGTAAGCACGACTGGTTATCTTTTCCTTATCAAGATGGAAGTATTCAAATCCTTTTCCCCGTTTACGACGCGTTGTCGTAAGGGTATTACACTCGTGGTAGGTTGAGCTTGGGGCAACGTTACAATCCATTCTTCTTCCTTCTTTTTCCGATAATAGCTACTACGCAGCACATCTTCACCTGGCGCACTGTGAAAGGTAAAAAATAATACGTTTTGTTGGTTGTACGACTATGACGTTTTTACCGCCTGCGATTGAAAAGCTTTCATAGTTGCCCATGAAAAAGGCGTTGGCTTACACATTTCAAGCGTTCGAATATAAAGATAAAACATTGTTTAATAATGATTTTTATACATTCCCTCGATTTGGCACAAGCATTGCTCCTATTAAATCGAATTCAAAATTGAAGGAGCACAATTATGACAATGCAACGTTCAGAGAAAATCACAGACATTATCAAAGTACTAAAGGGTGGCATTGATTTTTACTCCGATGCCAAAGACAACATTGATAGTAATGATGTACGTACCGTGTTCCAAAACATGATCGATGAAAAGCACAAAGCGGTGACCGACTTGCAACCCTTTGCCATTGAAGAGCAAGGCGAAATTGAAACCGGCTCAGACACCCTGGTAGATGTACGTAAAACCTACACTAAGGTGATGAGCGCGATTAAGAGCAACGAAGAACATACGTACATCAAACACCTTGAAGAGGTTGAAGATAAAGTGCTTGAAGAGTTCGACGATGCACTAGAAGAGTCACAGCCACCTCAGTGCGCACAAGTTCTTTCTCAGCTTCGTGAACGCATGCAAATTTGCCACGATAAAATGAAGGCACTGCAAGAAGCAACGAGCTAAATTATTTCTCTCCCCAAGACGATGTAGCGGGCCCATGGCCCGCTTTTTTATGTCGACAAAAACTAAACCTTTAGTCTAATTCCAACAGAAACCACCTCAAAATAATGGAAAGTGTCGACACTCTGTGCTTGATTAGGTGTTGAAAAACCTAAAATGACAACATCTATCCGGGCAAGGAGGCAGTCAATGCCGCAACAACAAGACAATCACTCCCCTTCACTACCGTTAACGTTGAGCCAGTACCACGGCTCATTTTCAACGCCGCTTAGCGAGCGAACCATCGCCGAGCATCTTGATTATATTGTCGACAAACACCCAGACAATGAGGCGATTGTAGTGCGCCATCAAGGGATCCGTTGGACTTACCGCCAGTATTTACGGGAAATAGAGCGCCTCGCTGCGGGCTTACTCGCTCTAGGTGTGCAGCCAGGGGATCGGGTTGGCATTTGGTCACCCAACAATATTGAATGGTCCTTGGTGCAATTCGCAAGCGCCAAAATTGGCGCCATTATGGTGTGCATTAACCCCGCCTATCGCCCTCATGAATTGGCCTTTGCCATTAACAATGTGGGTGTAAAATACCTGGTGATGGCCGAGCAATTTAAAGCATCAAACTACGTTGACATGATCTACCAGCTTGCACCGGAATTAAAAGACGGTAGCAAAACCACCCTGCAAGCGCTGCCCACTTTAGAGCAAGTTATTATTCTCTCAGAGCAACCTTTTGCCGGCATGACATCATTTAAGTCGGTTCGACAACTGGGCGAGGATGCGCACTACCAGCAAATGCGGGTTATTGAAGCGCAACTTCGACCTGATGACGCCATTAATATTCAATTTACCTCGGGCACAACCGGAAACCCCAAAGGCGCCACGCTCTCGCACCGCAATATTTTAAACAACGGTTTGCTGGTTGCCCAAGCAATGCACTTTAATGACAAAGACAGGTTGTGTATTCCGGTGCCCCTGTACCATTGCTTTGGCATGGTGCTGGGCAATCTAGTGTGTTTGGCCAGCGGTGCCTGTGCGATATTTCCAGCCCCCTCGTTCGATGCAATCAGCACCCTAAGTTGCATTGAGCAAGAGCGCTGTACGGCGCTCCATGGCGTACCGACGATGTTTATTGCGCAATTAGAACACCCCGACTTTAAGCAGTACGATCTCAGCACCTTACGCACCGGAGTCATGGCTGGAAGCACCTGCCCGCAAGAATTGATGCGCAAAGTACACAGTGATTTTCATATGCGCGAAGTGGTGATTGGTTACGGCCAAACCGAGTGCAGCCCCATCAACCATATTACCCAAACTGACGCGCCAATTGACAAACAAGTGCAAACCGTGGGCCGAGCGATGGCGCACACAGAAATTAAAATTATTGATGAACGCGGCCAAATCGCTGCCATTGGTAGCCCAGGTGAAATTTGTGCTCGCGGCTACTGTGTTATGCAAGGCTATTGGGGCGATGAAGCGAAAACTAACGCCACTATCGACGCTGAGGGCTGGCTACACTCTGGCAATTTAGGGGTCATGGATGAGCAAGGTTACGTGACCATCGTTGGCCGTATTAAAGATATGATCATTCGTGGTGGCGAGAACATTTATCCGCGCGAAATAGAAGAAGTGCTGTATTTGCACGACGCTGTCAGTGATGCGGCGGTCTTTGGTATCCCCGATGATAAATTTGGCGAGCAAGTATGCTTGTGGCTCAAAGCAAAGGACAACCGCGATATTGATGAGCCGCAAATTCGGGCCTACCTAAAAGATCAACTCGCCTATTTTAAAGTGCCTAAGTATATTCGTATCGTCGAGGAATACCCGATGACGGTCACCGGGAAATTACAAAAGTTTAAAATGCGCGAAATGATGCTTGCAGAGCTCAATGAGCAAGCACAAAGCGCGTAACTAGGTGTCGGCATAGTCATCACAGTGGTGCAAAATTAGCACACTTGTTGCGCTAGGTTTTACGCCGCAAAATCGCTACACTGACGCCTTAAATCAGTTAGTTATGTGTGGTGCTATGCTTTCCTTTTTCGAAAAACTAACCGCCCCTTTTCCCGAGCGCACAACTACCGCGCCACCCAAGGGATTATGGGCTTTTTGCCGTTATTACACCCAAGGCATGGGCTGGCCTCTGGCGGTGATGTCAATCAGCGCCGCCTTATTAGCCATTGTTGAAGTTTCGCTATTTAGCTTTATGGGTCAACTCGTTGACTGGCTTGGACAGACAACCCCGGAACAGCTGTTAAGCACCGAAACCGATACGCTTTGGTTTATGGGCTTGGTCACTATCGTGCTGTTGCCTATTTTAGTGTTTGTTCACTCAGCCGTTCTCCACCAAAGCTTGCTCGGTAATTACCCCATGGCCATCCGCTGGTTGGCGCACCGTTACCTACTGCGCCAAAGTGTGAGCTTTTATGCCGATGACTTTGCCGGGCGCATTGCCACTAAGGTGATGCAAACGTCGTTGGCGGTAAGGGAAACCGTCATCAAGCTACTGGATGTCGCGGTGTATATTGTGGTGTATTTTTCCGCCATGCTGTTCTTTGTTGGCCAGGCAGATTGGCGCTTAATGATGCCAATTTTAGGCTGGCTTGTAGGTTATATTGCAGTGCAGCGTTATTTTATTCCGCGCCTGAAAGCGGTCGCCGAGCAACAAGCCGAAGCCCGCTCGCAAATGACAGGCCGTATTGTTGATAGCTACACCAATATCGCCACTATCAAACTTTTCTCTCATTCATCGCGGGAGGAGCAATATGCCCGTGAATCGATGGAGCTGTTTTTAGACCCGGTATATCGGCAAATGCGTCTAGTCACTAAGTTACAAGTCAGCGTGCAGCTGCTTAACTATGGTTTAGTGGCGGTGATTGCGGCGTTATCGATTTACCTTTGGTCCATTAGTTTAATCAGCGTCGGCGCCATTGCCATCGCCGTTAGTTTAGCACTTCGCCTTAACGGCATGGCGCAGTGGATCATGTGGGAAGTCAGTGCCCTGTTTGAAAATATCGGTACCGTTGCCGATGGCATGAACACCTTAACGAAACCCATAACCATAACCGACGCTGAGGATGCTAACACGCTGAAGGTGACCCATGGGCGCATCGACTTTAATAACATTACCTTTAATTATGCCAAGCCAATTACCCCGTCACACCCACCGGTGCTCGATGGGCTATCCCTAAACATTGGCGCAGGTGAAAAAGTTGGGGTTGTTGGTCGCTCTGGCGCCGGTAAATCAACCTTAGTTAACCTGTTATTGCGCTTTTATGATGTTGAGCAAGGACACATTCGTATTGATGATGCGCCGATAAACCAGGTGACTCAGGAAAGCCTACGCCAACATATCGCTATGGTGTCACAAGACACCGCGCTGCTGCATCGTAGCGTGCGCGAAAATATCGGTTATGGCTTAGCCGATGCCACGGATGAGCAAATCATCGCCGCTGCGAAAAAGGCTGAGGCATGGGACTTTGTTAGTGAACTGGAAGACAGTCATGGCAACAAAGGACTGGATGCGCAAGTGGGTGAGCGCGGCGTCAAGCTATCAGGTGGCCAGCGCCAGCGTATCGCGATTGCTCGCGTACTGTTAAAAGACGCCCCTATTTTAGTGCTCGATGAAGCCACATCAGCTTTAGACTCTGAGGTAGAAGCAGCGATTCAAGCGAGCCTAGATACCTTAATGGAAAATAAAACCGTTATTGCCATTGCCCACCGCTTATCGACCATAGCGCAAATGGATCGCTTGGTGGTGATGGACAAAGGCCATATTGTTGAGCAAGGCACACACCAAGAGCTTATCGCCCAAGGGGGGATCTACGCCCAACTGTGGGCCCATCAAACCGGTGGCTTTATAGGCACAGACTAAAAAACAGGGGGTCATATAAGGCCCCTTTTTTTCTCGCTTTGAATATCGCTAGGGAATAATATTTACGCCGCCTTAAGTGGTAAGTAATTGTTGGCTAAAATGCGATACGGAGTCGAGCCGACTGTCACGAACCCAACTTAAAAGCTTTGTTATGTGAAATTTAAAGGCAACCTTGCTCTACCTTTGGTAATTCAACTTTATCTAACCCAATTCGAGCGCCGCAATAAAAAACGTACTTAGAGCAATGATGATTAGAGTCCGTTATTGTTAAGGTGTTATCTTTGAAGGAAACGTCCAACTTACAATTAATATCGTATTCAGGCTCACTATGACGATAAACGAGCTTGTTGTCGGCATAGTCCATTTGCAGTGGCCCATCAGTGCCTTCAATGGGAGAACCAATACGGCAAATGTGAAAATTAGGCCCCCAAATAACTCCTTCTACTGAATAATAATCAGCAGCCCTTGAAATTTTTACGTAAGTAGATTTAGTTTCTGACTCTTCAGATGAAAAACTGGTTATCTTATCAGTGGCCAAATAACAACCGTCGATTGATTCTGCATACACATAAGGCATACAAATCAAACCTAAAAGAGCCATGATTCTTTGCATAGTACCCTCATGAAATATAACTCCTCTTAGGAGCGAGGAATAGTCGGCTAAAATTGTGTAGCGAAGTGCAAGTGAGTCAAGCATTGGCAGTCCAGCACTTAATTAGCTTATTATGTACGCTTGCCAAAGTTTCGCTTAAATTTATTAAACTGATATTCGTTTAAACCTACCAGAATGATTGTGTAAATACAGAAAACAACTAGTGCACCTATTATTTGCTGCTGTATTGTCCAGTCGAGATATTGCATCACTCTGAATGTTACAAACATGAGAGTTGCACCACGAAATATCTTCCAAACCTTAGATTTTTGATTTTTATATTCTCTATGGAGTTCTCTCAAAGCTTCCTCTTTTTCTAATTCTGGCTTTTGAGTTTTAGAGACCTCGACAGACTTTTCTGCGATTAGTTTTTTAACTAATTCATACCTTTCAGGGTATTGAATTCTGTCAATTACCGATTCTACGTCCTTTAACTCGTCCAAACTATATTTAGTAAAATCAGGTTTCATCTGTTCTCCGAGTTCATAACGCTTGCCTAACCGGCGCGAAATAGCAGGCTAAAATTAGCGACAAAGGAGCGCAAGCCTGCTGTTTTGCGTCCTTGGTTTAGGCACTTGTTAGTTGCTGTTTTGAACCCAAACAGGAATACGTAAGTTTTTTGAGTTACTCACAACAGTTTTTTCAAAAGAGCTAAGTTCTTGCCCCTCAACGTTTACGGTTAAAGTCAGTGCAACGAAACCTTCGGGCATATATCCTGAAACAAAAAATTTGGTGCCAGCCGGAAAGTTTATGCCTGATTGAGTGTTAAGGTGCCTGTTTGACTCCCATACTTCCGCAGAGTCATTTGAGAAAAGCAAATAAGCAAAAACAGATATTGCTCCAATTACAATTCCTAAAATAAGAGTTAATAGTGACTTCATACTTTCCTTAGTAACTAACAGATTATTAGTGAGACCTTACAAGGTAAGCTATCGTGCAAGGTAGGAGATGGCCCATAAATGGAGCAACTATTAGAGCTTTAAAAAATTACAGAAAACCATACACTAATCGAAATAATAACACTCCACAACAAGAAGGTTATTTTCCTCCCCCAGATACCACGACACTTAGAAGGTGATTGAAAGTCACAAGTTTCGATAGTTGAAAGCCTGCAATACATAAGCTGGAGTTGTTTAAAACTAACCGAATTCATTGCCATAGGATCTTTGTAGATGGCAAGCTTTGGAAGGAGCGCATTGGCTGGAACGACACCCTTGCTGGTGTTAGGAAAGCACTACCCACAACAGGTTAGAGACTAATATTGGTCACTCGCTCAAAAAGCCGATAACTAAGGAAAAGTGGCTTATATTAGTTCAAATTGGCCACAGACCCCAAACCGCTTTAATAAAAAAGCGAGTGAGTTCACCCCACCCGCTTTCAGTATGCCTTTATCTCTAAGACATTCCACCCGCTTCAAACTTGTATATTCTACAGCTCACAGCATTAACAATTAAATACACCCCACAACGGCAAGATTAAAAGAATAAGATTTCCAGTGTGAGTAGCACGAGCATCACGATATTCGCGAGCCAGCCGATCATGAAGAAATAACTTCGGGGGCTGGGGTTGGATTCGGTGGCAATCACATAGTAAAGCAGCATATGAATGACTCTAGCGGCGACGAATATCGCGCTGGCTATAGCGAAGATGGGCCCTGACACGCCCAAGTGCAGACCGACTAAGGCACAAACAATATACAGCGGCGCGTTTTCTAATGTATTTTGAAACGTTCGGTGGGCACGAAAGATAAATGAGTCATGAGACAGGTTATCATCAATTTTTCCTGGAATGGCGTTATCGGCCCTCGCCTTTACAGTTGATGCCACAAACCACTGCGCTACCAATATCCAGGCAAACAACACCAATGACACCAAAATAACCGCAGAATAGTCCATACTTTCTCCTTGTAATTTGCTTTGTATTAGCTACGGTCAAGGCGAATGGTGCGATCAAAAAAGGCCGCTAAAAATGCGGCCTTTTCAATAAGCTACTAATATTTACGCAGCACTGATACGCTCTAACCCACCCATGTAAGGGCGCAGCGCCTGTGGCACTTCAATACTGCCATCCGCCTGTTGGTAATTCTCCAAAATAGCCACTAACGTACGGCCCACGGCTAACCCTGAACCATTGAGTGTATGCAGTAGTTCCGGTTTTTTCTCGCCCGCGCGGCGGAAACGCGCTTGCATACGGCGCGCTTGGAAGTCGCCCATATTTGAACAAGACGAAATTTCGCGATAGGTGTCTTGTGCTGGCAACCACACTTCTAAGTCATAGGTTTTCATTGCACCAAAGCCCATATCGCCGGTACACAACACTACTTTACGATACGGCAACTCAAGCGCCTGCAAGATTTGCTCGGCATGAGAAGTAAGCTCTTCCAGTGCCTGCATTGAATCTTCAGGTTTAACCAATTGCACTAACTCAACTTTATCGAACTGGTGCTGACGAATTAAGCCCCGCGTATCGCGGCCATAGCTGCCCGCTTCACTGCGAAAACACGGAGTATGGGCGGTCATTCGCACTGGCAGCTCTTTTTCTTCAAAGATTTCGTCACGCGCACAGTTCGTCAGCGGCACTTCAGCGGTAGGGATCAGGCTAAAGCCATCATCGTGCTCACCCAATTTCTCTGTGTGGAATAAGTCTTCGGCAAACTTAGGTAGCTGACCCGTGCCTAACAAGCTGTCTTTATTCACTAAATAAGGCACATACATTTCGGTATAGCCATTTTTATCGGTGTGCGTATCGAGCATAAACTGCACCAACGCGCGATGCATGCGCGCGATTTGCCCACGCATCACTGTAAAACGGGCACCCGAGAGCTTCACTCCGGCTTCAAAATCCAGCCCTTTATCCAGCGCTTCGCCTAAATCAACGTGGTCTTTAACCTCAAAATCATAGCTTTTTGGCTCACCCCAACGGCTAACCTCGACGTTATCGTCTTCATCATTGCCCGCAGGAACATCCTCTGCTGGCAAATTAGGCAGGCCTAAGGCAATGTCTTTTAATTCATTGAGTACGGCATCTTGCTCTTTTTTGGCATTTTCGAGCTCATCACCTAAATTGGCAACAGCATCCAATAAAGGTTGAATATCTTCACCCTTCGCCTTCGCTTGACCAATGGCTTTGGAACGGGAGTTACGCTCGCTTTGTAATTCTTGCGTTTTAGTCTGTAGCGCTTTACGTTGTTCTTCGAGTTGTGCCAGTTTCGCTACGTCTAATTCAAAGCCACGTGCCTTTAAACGGGCTGCTGTTTGCTCTACGTCCTGACGAAGATACTTTGAGTCTAACATGTGAGTTTTTAACCTTTTTGCGTTGTTAGCATGAGGCCTATCCAAGCCATAAATATACACATCCCCACATTAAGGAGGACGTTTAACGCCACTTTCAACCACTGCCCTTGCTGAAGCAACAACAGCGTATCCATGGAAAATGTAGAAAATGTTGTCAGCGCGCCCAAAAACCCGACTCCGAGTGTGACGCGGTGCGGATGCGATAGCATTTCGCGATCCAACAGGCCATATAATATGCCCATTAACAATGAACCGAGAATATTAACCGCCAGCGTGCCAAAAGGGAATCCCTTAGGCAGCAGTTTTAGTGCTAATTCACTTATACCAAAGCGGGCACAGGCACCCAAGGCCCCGCCAATAGCAATAAAAAAGTAGGTACTAAGAGCGCTCATAGCGCTTCCTGTCGCTTTGCGCATCACGCTCTTGCAAATAAGCAAGTTTATCACTAATGCGTTTTTCTAAACCACGATCGCTCGGGTGATAATAGCGGCTGTCAGCAATCTCCTCGGGAAAGAAGTTCTCGCCTGCTGCATAAGCTCCCGGCTCGTTGTGAGCATAGCGATAATCCTCGCCGAAGCCCTGCTCTTTCATTAATTGCGTGGGCGCATTGCGGATGTGATAAGGCACATCGAGATGGGCGGTCTCCTTAGCATGACGTTTGGCCTCATTAAAGGCCATATATACGGCATTACTTTTCGGCGCACTGGCTAGGTATAAGGTGGCTTGAGCTATGGCACGTTCACCTTCGCTGGGGCCAACGCGATGAAAAATATCCCAAGCATTCAGCGCCACCTCCATGGCTTTGGGGTCTGCATTGCCGATGTCTTCGGTGGCAATTGCTAGTAGCCGCCGCGCAACGTACAAGGGATCGCCTCCGGCGGTAAGAATACGGCAATACCAATACAATGCTGCGTCCGGAGCGGAGCCGCGCACTGATTTGTGAAAAGCAGAAATCAAATCGTAGTAATGATCGCCCCCCTTATCGTATTGGGCAACCATTTGCGGCGCGACTTGCTTGAGCACCGCCTGATTAATACAGCCTTGATGTTGCTGCGCCAAATTTGCCGCCACTTCCAGCAGGTTAAGCACACTGCGAGCATCGCCATTGGCGCTGTGGCACAACTGCTCAAGGCTATCGGGCTCGATGGTCACACCTTGCTGGCGAAGAATGTCATCCTGTTCTAGCGCCTGATTCACCACTGCCTGCAAATCTTCAGCTGAAAGCTTTTTCAGCGTGTACACTCTGGCTCGCGACAGCACGGCGTTATTCAGTGCAAAAGAGGGGTTCTCTGTGGTGGCGCCAATAAAGATGAAGGTGCCGTTTTCAACATGCGGCAATAGTGCGTCTTGCTGCGACTTATTAAAACGGTGTACTTCGTCCACAAACAATAAGCTGCGTTTGCCTTGTTGTTGCAGCAAGTCGCTGGCACTGGCAACGGCCTCACGGATATCTTTCACCCCTGCGCTGACCGCCGATAACTCCAAAAACTGGGCATCGCTGTGGTGCGCAATAATATGCGCCAGCGTGGTCTTACCGACCCCAGGTGGCCCCCACAAAATTAAGCTGTGACAGTGGCCACTTTTAATGGCTTGGTACAAGGGTTGCTCTGTGCCTAATATGTGGCTTTGGCCGATGTACTGATCCAATGTGTGTGGGCGCATGCGCGCCGCCAACGGGCGCACATCGGGGGCAAAGTCTAGGGAGAAATTATTCGCCACGGTTTATCTCGGCTTGTGGCGTACGCTGATCATCAACGAACACATGCTCAGGAATGGTAAATTCAAACACGCTGTCATCAATATCAACATTGCGCTTGGGCGCATCAAAATGAAAGTGTGAACGCTGACCTGATTGGTCAAGCACCTCAAGCGCCGCAACTTGTTGCTGCTCATCAAAATGCAACGTCAGCTTTTCTACTTGCGCATCTTCAGTATTTTTCGGGGTAATCTCAAAGCCGGCTTCGATTTGCTTGATACTAAACTGCTGCCACAGCTCGTCATCTTCTGTGGTGAGCAGAATAAACGGCGTATTATCAATTAGTTTAGAGGTATCCAGTACCGTCACTTGCTCGGCGAAAGGGTCAAAATAATAGCTATCAACCCCGTTGGAGACAAACAAGGTTTCGTCTGGTTGTTGTTGCTCCCAACGAATTTTCCGTGGTTGCTCTAGTTGCAACGTGCCTTTACTTTCACTCACCAGCTGCCCCTGCGGGTCAAACACTTGCTGTGAAAAAGCCGAGCTGAGTGAGTCCAAACCCTGCAGCTGTTGTTGCAGCATCTGTGCGTCGTCGGCAAAAACTGTTGATGAAAACAGGGCGGCACTTGCCACTGCACTGTATAAAAATTGTTTCATATTACTTCCTTAGCCAGCGTTATTCTTAACTAGCACTTCGCGGGCGCCATTATGGCCGGGCGAACTGACTAAACCGGAGTGCTCCATTTGTTCAACCAATCGCGCAGCGCGATTATAACCAACACGCAGTTTACGCTGTACACTTGATACCGACACCCGACCACTTTCAATAACAAAAGCGCAGGCCTCGTCATACAGTGGGTCTGATTCATCGTCGCCGTCTTCGGATGTTTCCCCTGGCAGCAATACGTCTTCGACGGCGTCACCATTGAGTATTTCATCCACATAATCAGGTTTACCTCGGGCCTTCCAATCACTCACAACCGCGTGAACCTCATGGTCGTCAACAAAGGCGCCATGAACACGGATTGGCACACTGGTCCCGGGTGGTAAATACAGCATGTCACCCATGCCTAAAAGATGCTCGGCCCCTTGTTGGTCAAGAATAGTGCGCGAGTCTATTTTTGAGGACACCTGAAACGCCATACGTGTAGGGATATTGGCTTTAATCAGGCCGGTGATCACATCCACCGATGGACGCTGTGTAGCCAATACCAAATGAATGCCTGCAGCCCGTGCTTTTTGTGCGATTCGGGCAATGAGCTCTTCCACTTTTTTACCAACAATCATCATCATATCGGCGAATTCATCAATCACCACGACAATGCTGGGTAACTTGTCTAGCTCTTGCGGCCCATCAGCCATGCCATCTGTATCTTTGAACAAAGGATCTAAAATAGGTTCCCCTGCGGCTTTAGCATCAAGCACTTTTTGGTTGTAACCCTTCAGGTTACGCACCCCTAAAGCAGACATCAGTTTATAGCGGCGCTCCATTTCACCAACACACCAACGCAATGCATTGGCCGCTTCTTTCATATCGGTAACCACTTCACACAGTAGGTGTGGGATCCCCTCGTACACCGATAACTCAAGCATTTTCGGGTCGATCATGATCATGCGCACATCTTCTGGCGGTGATTTATATAGCAAGCTTAAAATCATCACATTAACGCCCACTGACTTACCTGAGCCAGTGGTACCCGCTACCAACAAGTGCGGCATTTTGGCTAAGTCTGCAACCACAGGTTGCCCGGCAATGTCTTTACCTAACACCATGGTTAGTGGCGATTTATTTTGCTCAAACTTAGGGGCATTGATCACTTCTGATAAGCGCACGATTTCGCGGTGTTTATTAGGCAGCTCAAGGCCGACATAGGTTTTCCCCGGGATCACCTCAACCACACGCACACTGACCGCAGATAACGAGCGCGCCAAATCTTTCGATAAACCAGAGATTTTCGCGACCTTTACACCCGGTGCTAAATCGAGTTCAAAGCGTGTAACTACCGGACCGGGATAAACCCCTACAACGGACGCTTGTACGCCAAAATCTTGCAGCTTGCTTTCAACTAACCGAGAGACAGCCTCGAGCTCTTCTTCAGAAATGGGGTTTTTCTGTTTATCCGGCCTATCAAGTAAATCCAACGAAGGAAGCGGCTCCATGGGCGGCTTTTCTTCTAATAGCTGTTCGAATTTCTCTTTGGCTGTTGGCGCTTTCGTGTGTGCCACTGTGGTTGTTGCCACTGAATTAGTGGTTTCTTCGTGCGCTGATGTAACAGCCGTGTTCGCCCCTTTATTTTGGGGCTGTGTATTCGGTGTCGCCTCGGTGGGCGCTTGGTCTAGCTCGTTGAGCGCGCTGACGGTATCAAAACCCTCATCATCTATGGCGCTAAAATTCATTTCATCGCCGAGCATGGCATCAATATCATCAAATGCCGGATGTTGTTTAGGCGCCTCTTTAGTAGCGCTCTGCGTATCACTGTCACTGCTTTGTTCCTGCCAAGGCTCTTTTTTAGGCTCTGGCGCAAACATAGCGGCAGCTTTATCTAACAATGATTTGTCTTTATCGGCTTCAACTTCTGTGTCGGCGTTATCGCTCTGGATTTCAAGCTTTGGCTCATGAGCGCTCTGCGTCGCTTCCACTTGTGGATTTGGCTCATTGGCCAAGCTGCGCTGCTCGGCTTCAGCAAACTCACTTTGGTATTGCCCACGTTTGCTTTGCAACCACTGCCAAACAAACAAGGCCGCTTTCATAACATACGCCCCCAAGGTATCAACAAATTGAACCCAAGAAACACCTGTAAGTAAGGTCATGCCGGCAAAGAAAAAGCACAATAATAGGATAGAGGTACCCGTGAAATTAAATGCTGGCATCATCGCACCGGCAATAACATCCCCCACTACCCCACCGGAAGAAAAATAAAAAATATCGTCAAAATTAATGGAGCTAATAGCGCAAGCGCTCAATGTAAACAGCACTAAGCCGATGAGGCGCAGCGCCAAGGTAACATAATCTAAGCTAAGCACTCTGTGGGGGCGTTTAAAAACGAGATACCCAAACAGTTGAATGGCTGCGGGAACTAAAAACGCCAACCAACCAAAACTAAATAATAAAATATCCGCCACCCACGCACCCGCAGTGCCGGTGATATTTTTAACATCGACAAACTCACCTGTTTGCGACCAGGACGGATCGGCTGGGTCAAAACTCACCAGCGCACACAAAATAAAAATGGCTAGCGCGGTGCTGACTATTAAGCCAGTTTCAAGCAGTCTTTGGACACCATTTAGGCGCATATTCCATTATCCTTATCCTTTCTTTCGATACTACAGCGCATTACTCTTACCTTATCAATTCTCAGCTGAATATGCACTGGGTTTATAATCAGTAATTGTAATCGGCACGAGCATTAACGGGCCCTTAAGGAACTTGTGGACGGATAATTAATGCCTCTTCACCCTTTACTTCTTCCATGACCACATAAGTACGGCTTTCGCTGATATTGGGTAGCTTCAGCAAAATATCGCCAAGCACCTGACGATACTCAGACATATCGGTCACTCGTGTTTTCAGCAAAAAGTCGAAATTCCCTGATACTAAGTGGCATTCCACAATCTCATCGTGCTTTTTTACCGCTTGGTTAAATTCGTCAAACACATCGGGAGATGTTTTGGTAATGGTCACTTCCACATACACCAGCAGCGCCTGACCGAGCTTGGCGGGGTCGACCACCGCTTTGTAACCACGAATATACCCTTCACGCTCAAGTTTTTTCACGCGTTCCAAACAAGGGGTCGCACTAAGGCCAATTCGTTTTGCCAATTCAACGTTGGAAATACGGCCATCCCGTTGCAATTCGACTAAAATTTTACGGTCGATGCGGTCTAGTTGTGTATACATAGTTAATGAAAGTGGATTTATCTAATTTTACTTTGATTTAAGTGTATTCAACTGGCTTGAAAATGTAAAACAGTGAGACACACTATTTAGGCATAAGTACAATAGTGAAAAATTTTCCTGTTCACAAAAGGTATAGTAACTATGATTATTGGTGTACCAAAAGAGATAAAAAACCATGAGTACCGTGTTGGTATGATCCCAGCCAGCGCGCGCGAACTTATCAACCATGGTCACGAAGTCATTGTTGAAACGAATGCTGGTTTAGGCATTGGTTTTACTGACGAAGATTACATCGAAGTAGGCGCAAAAATCTTACCAAATGCGGCAGATGTGTTCGCCCAAGCAGAGATGATCATCAAAGTAAAAGAGCCGCAAGCTGTTGAGCGTGCGATGCTACGCCAAGATCAAATCTTATTTACTTACCTTCACCTAGCGCCAGATTTACCACAAACTGAAGACCTAGTGAAAAGCGGCGCTATCTGTATCGCATACGAGACCGTAACCGATGCTAAAGGCGGTTTACCGCTACTTGCGCCAATGTCAGAAGTGGCGGGTCGTATGTCTATCCAAGCCGGTGCTCAGGCACTTGAAAAGTCTAAGCAAGGCCTTGGCATGTTGCTTGGTGGCGTACCGGGTGTTGAGCCTGCTAAAGTTGTGGTTATTGGCGGTGGTATGGTTGGCCGTAACGCAGCCCAAATGGCTGTCGGCCTAGGCGCTGATGTGACCATTTTAGACCGTAACGTTGACGTACTACGTAGCCTTAACGCTCAGTTTGGTTCACTTGCAAAAGTAGTGTATTCAACTGCCGACGCGCTAGAGAAGCACGTATTGGATGCCGACTTAGTGATTGGTGGCGTACTTATCCCAGGTGCTGCAGCACCTAAGCTTGTGACTGCTGAGCACATCAAAGCAATGAAACCTGGTGCCGCAATTGTTGACGTAGCTATCGACCAAGGTGGCTGTATTGCGACTTCGAAGCCTACCACTCATGACGAGCCAACATACATTGTTGATGACGTAGTTCACTACTGCGTAGCGAATATGCCAGGTGCAGTACCACGTACATCAACTTTCGCGCTTAACAACGCGACATTGCCGTACATCATCAAGCTGGCAAACAAAGGCTACAAGCAAGCACTTCTTGAAGACGAGCACTTCCTAGAAGGCCTTAACGTCATCAAAGGTAAAGTAACTTATAAAGAAGTTGCTGAAGCATTTGATATGGAATACCTTGACCCACGCACTGCGGTTGAGAGCCTATAACGACAAGTTATAAGTAACTAAATATAAAGGGCAGATACACTATCTGCCCTTTTTTATTGCCGATTAACAACTATTCCCGATTATCTACGACCCTACCCCGAATAACGCGAAACTTATAAGCCTTTAATCATAAAGCTCCATACTCCATGACTGTTAATTAAGAACGAGGATGGGACGGTCAGACACACTCGTTTTTGAACAGAAATCGGTTTCATAAAAATCGAATATTAGCGATTCGTGAATAACTATAGGTATGGCAAAGTGAGTTGTGGATAGTTAACACGATGAGGGGGAGTCGAGAAGTTTGAGTATTTAGACCAACCTAAGCTCTATCCCGTCAAAGAAAACGTCTTACTATTCAAAAGGCGACTGTCGAATGAAAGCCGCTGAATGGATACCGTCAAAGTTTAAATCTTAAGAGCGGTCTTCTTTAAGTTTCATAAACTCCTTAAGGCCTAGGTGTACTTTAAAGCGAACAGCGTTGCCATCCCAACCTAGTTCAGGGTTCGCAAACTTAGTTTTCCAACCGGAACCACCATAACCAGAGCGAGCTTCGTAACCAATGATGCCAAAATTATATAACTCTTCTAGTGATGCTTGTGCATCATACTTTGGCGACTTTCCTTGTTGTACTTCATCATATGCCTTTTGATACTCATCAGCCCTAAAATACTCTCGACCCAGTTTAGAAAGCGTTTGTAGACAAGACTCCCAGTCACCCCAATGCGTTGCAATTTCATCATCTAACTCATGCTTTAGATATTGTGAATATTTTGGCCTAGCATCTACTACATGTGGGTTTTCAAAGACATCAACCGTACTCTCATCACTTTTCTTGACTACCTCAAGTAGTAAGTTCATAAACGAAATAACATCACGTGGTCTTAAGAAAGAACGGTCAATGATGTGCTTCCATTTAGGTTGTCGTTTAATACGCCTTCCGTCATCAATCGTATTCCAACTGTGTTCGTGACCTAATTTAACCTTAATTCGTTTATTCATGAGGCCAAGAAGTGTATCGTCATCCCATTCAATTGTGTCTGAATTTGTTTGGGAGATTTTGTTTTTGTCCGAAAACTTAAGTTGCTCCCAAATATCGGTACGTAAATAAATAACGCTCTTCATATTCAAGCTACATTCACGCAGAAGCTTATTAGTCTCTTTCGCAGCAAGAACTAAACCGATAATCATCTCTTTTCTTGATTCACTTAGTACGGTAATACCACGGTCTAGCTCATCAAAATGAAGGGATAAGGCGTTAATATCTGCGGCATTGGAGATCTTAGCTACGTGGGACAAAATTTTATCAGTAAGCGCATTCAACTCATGGCCAAGTCTCATTCTGTCACTTCGCTGTAAGGATATTTTACCAATTTTACAACCAAAAATTTGAGGCTCTAAATCACCAGAAAGATTAAGTTTCTTGAGTGAAAAAATGTTTTTTATAGTTGGTTTGTCAGTTCCATAATTGTCAGTAAGAAACTTTTTAATCTCTACTACTTCAGTCATTTGCGGGCGATTGGCTGACTTTATCACTAGTTTTGCTAACTCAACCGCAATGAGATACTTCCATGATGCGACATAAGATTCCACGTCTTCAACGCCTTCATCCTTTATTGTTTCATGAACTTTCCAAGGGTAGCCGTTTAAGTTTAAGCCTGTTGAACGAGTCGCA
Organism: Pseudoalteromonas ruthenica; assembly: GCF_008808095.1. Taxonomy (NCBI): domain Bacteria; kingdom Pseudomonadati; phylum Pseudomonadota; class Gammaproteobacteria; order Alteromonadales; family Pseudoalteromonadaceae; genus Pseudoalteromonas; species Pseudoalteromonas ruthenica. The sequence continues at coordinate 1,181,617 of NZ_CP023396.1, forward strand.
TGAGCACCTTCAGTGAAATAGCGAAATAACGCAGTTTTTCCTGACCCTTTACGTCCTAATACTAAGAAGCTATTACCTGTTTCAATGTTTTCAGTTATGCTCATCGATACAAAAAAATCTAATACTGCATCTTCTTCTGCTTCAACATTACCGAAGCTATCTATATTTTTTAACAAAATTTATCCCTAGTGCGTGAACGTAAAGTTGCATTCTAACTATAACTTATTGACTTAAAATCTGATTTATTATGGCATGCTAAAAATGTGCGTCAATATACACAAAATCAAAAGCCGCCCCTCCAATAATTAAGGTTTCGCTTGTCCGGCGTTCTTGAAATCAGATTAGATTTAGTATGGCAAACGCACTTCCTTATGATTTGTGAAGTCTTTAATCTCCCTTATTTTGGGACAAAAACGAGTTACGCCTAAAAATCTGATTTTGGCATTGAGTTGACTGCCGCACAAATTGTTATATCGCTATAACACCCCTATTCTTCCCCACACTCGGGTAACAATAAACGGGTTACAACAGCGATTGCGCAAACAAAAAAGCAGCTCGTTATAAGCCGCTTTTGAAAGCTATAAGCCTAAGAGAGTTTAAATAAAGCGTTTAACGACGAAGTCCACTTTGACGCGCTTAGCCTGGCCAAGAATCTTTTGCACTGGCTCTGGGTAATCAGCCATTTGCTCCAGCTCTTTATAGCTGTTCAAGCGGGTACAATGTTGCATAATCGCCTGCTTCTCTTGCTCTATCGCTGTAACCATTTGACCGTCTTTGTCATCAATAAAAATACCGTTTTCGATATCCAGGCCCCAAGCCCGAGGATTAAGGTTATGACCACTTAATAAGTGGTAGCGCTTGTCGCTGCATATGCCCTTTAAGTGAAACGAGTTGCTGTCATGTTTCCACAGGTACACATTGAGATTACCCGCTTCGATGAAGCGCTTTTGGTTTTTTAGGAACTTGGCCAAAATGGTTTCGTATAAATAAGGCAGAGCCCCTACTTTCGAAAAGCGCTCAGTCGGAGGGATGTAAAAATCATTGGCGGTTTTATCACCGACAACAATGGTTACTTGTTTACCCTGCCGTAACAGCCTGCGTAGCGCTCTTAATAGCGGCGTTGGGAAATTAAAGTAAGGAGTATAAAGCACGAGCTCATTATCGGTGATATCAAACAGTTGCTTGATTAAACGATTAAGTTTGTTGTTGCGCCGCCCGAGCCCAATAAAGGGGCGTACGGTTAAGGGGGCATGACTGTCTTGGCTGCTCTGGCGATAACTTGCTTTTTTCAGCGCTCTTACTAATTGCTTGTGCTCGGCTTTAATATCGATAAACGCCGGGATTGGTCGTTTGTCTAAGCGTGGCACGGCGTCAGAGGCGATTAAGGTCTGCTCTATAAACTCGACAAAGGCATCACTTAATTGTGCTTGCTTGATAACAAAATACCGGTCTAAGCGGTAGCGCTCGAAATAGTGTAGATAAACGTTATTCAGGCTTGCTCCGCTGTACAGCAAGGTGTCGTCGATGACAAAGCCTTTGAGGTGCAGTACCCCAAACAATTCCTTTGCTTTTACTGGCACGCCATATACTTGCACGTTGGAGCCGCTTTGCTGTAAGCGCTGGTAATACAAAGCCGCATTGCCCTCGCTTTTGTCGGCACCAATGAGCCCACGCTGAGCACGATGAAAATCGACCAGTACTTTTACTTCCAACTCTGGATTTTGGCGCGATGCGTCATGTAATGCATCAAGAATTTCCCGACCCGCTTCATCATCTTGAAGGTACAAAGCGGTGATATAAATACGGTGTTTAGCCGAGGCAATCAGCTCAAGCAGTCGCTGCCGGTAGCTTTTTGCATCAAGTAAAATATCAATGTCTTGTTGTTCGAGCGCATAGCCCGCTTGATGTTGCCAAAAATACATGAGGCCCTTATTTTTCTGCGTCGCCGGGGGCGCACCCTCGGGGCGAGTTTATAATTGCCCTAGAACATAGCAAAAAAAATATCACAGGTCATGAAATAACGGTTTGTTATTCGTTATTTGCTGTAATAACGCACAAGTACAGATTTTTTGACATCCTGCGGTTTTAGCGCTGAGTTATGTTTGCAAAATTGTTTACTTATGGATTGTTTTTCTTAGAATCACCCGCATAACTATGTTCACATGAATTAATTGGAAAGTTGTATGAGCGCCAAACACTGTAAATTACTTATTCTTGGCTCCGGCCCAGCGGGATACACCGCAGCCGTCTATGCCGCCCGTGCTAACCTTAACCCTGTGCTGGTTACTGGTATTCAACAAGGCGGTCAGTTAACCACGACCACTGAAGTTGAAAACTGGCCTGGCGATGCCCACGGTTTAACGGGTCCGGCTTTAATGGAGCGTATGAAAGAGCATGCTGAGCGCTTTGAAACTGAAATTGTGTTCGATCACATCAATGAGGTGAATACCCAGGTTCGTCCGTTCGAACTCAAAGGCGACAGCGGCACGTACACAGCCGATGCGCTGATCATTGCCACCGGTGCATCAGCTAAATACCTTGGCCTTGATTCAGAAACTGCCTTCCAAGGCCGTGGCGTGTCTGCGTGTGCGACCTGTGACGGATTCTTCTACAAGAACCAAAAAGTGGCTGTTGTTGGTGGCGGTAACACCGCTGTTGAGGAAGCGCTGTATTTGTCTAACATCGCCTCTGAAGTTCACGTAATTCACCGCCGTGATAGCTTTAGAAGTGAGAAAATCCTTTCTGATCGATTATTAGAAAAGGCTGAAAATGGCAACGTAACTATCCATTGGAATCGTACACTTGATGAAGTGTTAGGTGACGACATGGGCGTAACAGGTGTGCGTATTAAAGATGCCAATTCTGACGCCACCGAAGAGCTTGATGTAATGGGCGTGTTTATTGCGATTGGCCATAAGCCGAACACCGATATGTTCCAAGGCCAGTTAGAAATGAAAGACGGTTATTTAGTTGTTGAATCAGGCCTAAATGGCAATGCTACACAAACCAGTGTGGAAGGTGTTTTTGCTGCCGGTGACGTGTCTGACCACATTTACCGCCAAGCAATTACCTCTGCTGGTACAGGCTGTATGGCGGCGCTCGATGCAGAGCGTTACCTAGATAACTTAAAATAAGTATTGATGGGGCTACGGCCCCATTATTCTATGACTCAATATTTACACCACTTGGGTAGCATTGACGAAGGCTTCCCACACCCGAATACTGCGCTAGAGAACCCTGATGGCCTCCTTGCTATTGGTGGTTGCCTTAGCCCTCCACGATTAAGCGATGCGTATCGCCAAGGTATTTTTCCTTGGTATAGTGAAGGTGAACCTCTTATGTGGTGGTCTCCTAGCGAGCGCGCCATCATCGAACTTGATGATTTCCACGTTAGTCGTAGCCTGCGTAAAAGCGCACGCAAACTTGCTATCAGCGTAAGCGTAAATCAGTGTTTTGCTGAGGTTATCCATCAGTGCAAAGTACAACGCATAGCGCAAGAGGGTACTTGGATCACAGATGCGATGGAGCACGCATATATCCAAGCTCACCATCAAAACCTAGCCCATAGCGTTGAAGTATGGCAAGGCCCCCGTTTGGTAGGCGGGCTTTATGGCATTATGCAGTCACGCGTGTTTTGCGGTGAGTCGATGTTTTTTCGCCAACGGGACTGCTCCAAATTAGCAATGTGGGCGCTGGTGGAATTGCTCAAGCAACATGGTGGAGATTTTATCGACTGCCAAATGATGAACCCCTATTTGGCGCAGTTGGGGGCAACTCCCCTACCCAGAGAGGATTTTTTAGCTAGACTTAAAGAGAGTAATCAATATCCCATTGATTTGTCTTTTTGGCGAGCACGACAACTAGAGTCTCCTTATGGCGCAACACCTTCCCATAAAAATAGGCCTTAGCCAACGTTTTCCTTGTAGTTATCTTGATGAACAAGAAGAACAGCTGTTGGTTATTCTTGATCCCTTATGTTATACCCCGCAAGGGTTTGAAGCGCTCTTGCAACATGGCTTTCGCCGTAGTGGTGAACAAATATATCGACCCCATTGCCCCAGTTGCACGGCCTGTGAATCGGTGCGCATATTAGCCAGTGAGTTCACCCCCTCACGTTCGCAAAAACGTAAGCTTAATAAAGTCAGAGAGTTTGCCGTGCATGTGAGTCACTTTGAGCGCCCTGAATACTACCCGCTGTACGAACGCTATATTAATGAGCGCCACAGTGATGGCAGTATGTATCCCGCTGAGCGCAGTCAGTTTGAAAGTTTCTTACTGTGCAAGTGGATGAACATCGCTTTTATTGAGCTTTGGCATCAAGAGCGCTTGATTGGCGTTGCCGTTACCGATGTTATGCCCAACTCCTTGTCTGCTATTTATACTTTTTTTGATCCTGACTATGAGGCGCTTAGCTTGGGAAGCGTGATGATCCTCAAACAGATAGAGCATGCCCAGAAGCTGGCAAAAGACTTTGTCTATTTGGGATATCAAATCGATGATTGTCGCAAGATGCGCTATAAATTGCAGTACCGACCAGCGCAAAGATTGCGTGCAGATGCGTGGATTGCCGTCGAATGAGCACAAATTCGACAAATTCAGTGCCTTGGCTTTACTTATTCGTTGCTTTTCGGCACAATCGCATGCGTTTAACTATCACAGAGGTGTTACGCTAGATATGGCGAAAGAAGACGTAATTGAAATGCAAGGGACGGTACTTGATACCCTACCTAATACTATGTTCCGTGTAGAACTAGAAAACGGCCACGTAGTTGTGGCGCATATTTCCGGTAAAATGCGTAAAAACTACATTCGTATTTTGACTGGTGATAAAGTAACTGTGGAACTTACGCCTTACGACTTAAGCAAAGGCCGCATCGTTTTCCGCGCGCGCTAATTTGCCAGCGAAGCCAGTTTAGCAAAAAGCCCAGCAAGTGCTGGGCTTTTTGCTAAGTGCTAAGCACATTAGGCGGGGCTAAGCTCTTCAGAGTAGTTAAATTCCAGTTTATCGTTTTTGACATCCACTTTCACATCGCCGCCATCAACGAGCTGACCAAATAATATTTCGTTAGCCAATGGTTTCTTAACTTGCTCCTGTATCACTCGCGCCATTGGCCGTGCACCCATCGCTTTGTCATAGCCTTTATGTGCCAACCAAGTACGTGCTTCGTCGGTCAGTTCAAGGTTGACTGATTTCTTATCAAGCTGTGCTTGCAGCTCTACCAAGAATTTATCAACCACTTGCAAGATCACCTCGGTATCGAGATGGTTGAACCAAATGATATTATCCAAACGGTTTCTAAACTCTGGCGTAAACACCTTGTTGATTTCCGCTAACGCATCATGCGATGAGTCTTGCGTGGCAAAACCAATGGAGTTTTTCACCGTTTCTTGTACACCCGCATTGGTGGTCATCACTAAAATAACATTACGGAAGTCCGCCTTACGGCCGTTGTTATCGGTTAGTGTGCCGTGATCCATAACCTGCAACAGGATATTGTAAATATCACTGTGTGCTTTTTCGATTTCATCGAGCAGCACAACGGCATGTGGCTGCTTGATCACCGCATCAGTCAATAGCCCTCCTTGCTCGTAACCAATATACCCAGGCGGTGCGCCTATCAAGCGACTTACGGCATGGCGCTCCATGTACTCAGACATATCAAAGCGGATAAATTCGATACCTAAACACGTGGCCAACTGTTTAGTCACTTCTGTTTTACCCACGCCCGTTGGACCGGCAAATAAGAATGAGCCCACCGGCTTATCTTCATTAGCAAGACCCGAGCGCGACAAACGTATCGCCGAAGATAAAGCCTCAATTGACTGATCTTGACCGAACACCAACATTTTGAGGTTGCGGTCGAGGTTTTTAAGCACTTCTTTGTCGCTTGAGGACACACTTTGCTGCGGAATGCGCGCTATCTTAGCGATAATTTGCTCAATATCGGCAACATTAATGGTTTTCTTGCGCTTAGATACAGGCTGCAAGCGTTGATTTGCCCCCGCTTCATCAATGACATCAATGGCTTTATCAGGCAAATGACGCTCATTGATATATTTTGCACTTAGCTCTGCCGCCGCACGCAGTGCCTTTTGCGTGTAGCGTATGCCGTGGTGCTCTTCATAACGCTCTTTCAGACCATTAAGAATTTTTGCAGTGTCTTCAACGCTTGGCTCGCTCACATCTATTTTTTGGAAACGACGCACTAGAGCGCGGTCTTTTTCAAAAATATTCTTAAACTCGTTATAGGTCGTCGACCCCATGCAGCGAAGCTCGCCACTTGAAAGCAATGGCTTAATTAAATTCGATGCATCCATGACGCCGCCCGATGCTGCGCCAGCGCCAATAATGGTGTGTATTTCATCAATAAAGAGAATGGCCCCAGGTTCTTTTTGAAGCTGTTTGAGCAAACTCTTTAAACGTTTTTCAAAATCACCTCGGTACTTAGTACCAGCAAGCAAGGCACCCATATCAAGGGAATAAACCACGCCATCAGCGATAACTTCAGGGACTTCATTGTGAATAATACGATAAGCCAGCCCTTCGGCTATGGCTGTTTTACCCACGCCAGCTTCGCCGACCAACAACGGGTTATTCTTTTTGCGCCGGCACAACACTTGAACGGTACGCTCCACTTCTTGATCGCGACCGATCAGCGGGTCTACCTGCCCTTTTTCTGCCTGCACGTTAAGGTTAGTGGTGTATTTGTCGAGAATATTTTTCTCTTCCGACGCTTCACCACCCATTTCCTCGTGAATTTCTTCATGATCACCGAGTTCTTCCCCCTCATCGTCCATGCGCGAAATGCCGTGGGAGATAAAGTTCACTACATCGAGGCGATTAACGTCGTTTTTCTTCAATAGGTAAACGGCCTGGCTCTCTTGCTCAGAGAAAATAGCAACCAGCACGTTTACGCCTGTGACTTCACTTTTCCCGGACGACTGCACATGAAACACGGCACGCTGTAAAACGCGCTGAAAACCAAGTGTTGGCTGGGTTTCCCGTTCTTGTTCAAGATCTGAGATGACCGGCGTTGTTTCATCAATAAACTCAGATAATTCGTTACGCAACAAACTCAAGTCAACACCGCAGGCAATGAGGGCTTCATTCGCGGATGGATTATCTAGTAATGCCAGCAGCAAATGCTCCACCGTCATAAACTCATGGCGGCGTGTGCGGGCTTCTTTGAACGCGTTGTTCAAGGTAATCTCTAGATCTTTATTTAGCATTGGCAACCCCCAAAACTTTCAAACTTTTATTCCTGCTCACAACTGCAAAGCAGTGGATGCTCATGGTCACGGGCGTAGCGGTTAACCTGCTCTGTTTTGGTATGGGCAATATCTGCAGGGTAGATACCGCAAACCGCTTTACCCTCGTGATGGACCTTGAGCATCACGTCTGTTGCTCTTTCGCTATCCATATTGAAAAACGTTACTAATACTTCAATAACGAAGTCCATGGGCGTGTAGTCGTCGTTATTTAAGATTACCTTAAACTTACGCGGTGGCTGCAGCTTCTGCTTTTGCTCGTCACGACTACGCTCTACAACACCTGAATCTTTCATTCCACTCATATCTAAATATAGTCTTGTCTCTAGATCTCAAGCAAACCTGAAATCAAAAATAAATAAACTGTTAAAAAAATGCACAAAAAACTTGACTGAATGACCAAATAAACTACAGTCAAACGTGGACTGGCTATTCATTCGCCAGTCTAACAAACTATCAGGTTTAGATTAACTAAATTAGTCAACTTATAGAAGGATGTAGAAGTATGGCTTGTGGAAAAGTCAAATGGTTCAACAACGCCAAAGGGTTCGGTTTTATCCAAGAAGATGGTAGCGAAGAAGATATCTTTGCCCACTATTCCACTATTCAGATGGACGGATATAAAACACTGAAAGCTGGCCAAGATGTTACGTTTGAACTGCAACAAGGGCCTAAAGGCCTGCACGCAACCAATATTGCACCAACTGATGGCTCTGAACCGCTTTAATGCGGAAAGACCTAAGTGCTTTTGAGGCGTACGCAGACATTCAACAGTACATCGAAGAGCGGGCTTTGCAGTATTTCGGCTCGCTTTGATTTTCCCCCTGACCCCCCCCTCTTTTTTATTTACCGTAAAATTCGTTCATTTGTGTAAACATTACTTGAATTTTTTCTAATCGCCCTAACGTCTAGGTGAATGGAGCTTTTCTGTTTAGCTTGTTACACTGCCATACAGTAACAGCACGAGTTGGCCGCGCTAAACTAGACTTTAAAAGCGGTCGATACGATACAACGATAAATTAGGACACAAAATGACCTCGAAAATCATTTATACAAAAACTGATGAGGCGCCAGCCCTGGCTACCTACTCACTCCTACCTGTTATTGAAGCCTATTCCAAAGCTGCGGGCGTTGAGGTAGAAACCCGTGATATCTCGCTAGCCGGGCGCATCATTGCGCTATTCCCCGATTTCCTAAACGAAGATCAGCGCATTGGCGATGCACTTGCCGAATTAGGTGAGTTGGCAAAAACACCTGAAGCAAACATTATCAAACTGCCCAACATCAGTGCCTCAATTCCACAGCTGAAAGCGGCCATTAAAGAGTTACAAGCGCAGGGTTATGCCCTTCCAGATTACCCAGATGAGCCAAAGAACGAGCAAGAACAAGACGTTAAAGCACGTTATGACAAAGTAAAAGGCAGTGCGGTAAACCCTGTATTACGTGAAGGTAACTCAGATCGTCGTGCGCCTTCTTCAGTAAAAGCGTACGCTCGCAAAAACCCACATTCAATGGGCGCATGGAGCAAAGATTCACAGTCGCGTGTCGCGTCAATGCAAGACGGCGATTTCTTCGGCTCTGAGCAGTCAGTAACCGTTGATAAAGCCACTAGCGTGCGTATTGAGCATGTCGACGGTGCAGGTAATACCACCGTATTGAAGCCAGAAGTAAAATTACTTGATGGCGAGATTATTGATGGCTCACGCATGAGCGCAGCAAAGCTACAGGCCTTTATTGGCGAGCAAATTGATGCCGCGAAAGAGCAAGGCGTGTTGTTCTCGCTGCACATGAAAGCCACTATGATGAAAGTGTCTGACCCAATTATCTTCGGCCACGCGGTCAAGGTGTTCTACAAAGACGTTTTCGACAAGCACGGCGAGCTCTTTGATGAGCTGGGCGTAGACGTCAAAAACGGTATTGGCGATGTGTATGCACGTATCGAAAACCTTGATGAAGCCAAGCGCAAAGAAATCGAAGCGGACATTATGGCCGTGTATGACAAGCGTCCACGCGTAGCCATGGTTGACTCAGACCGAGGTATCACCAACTTACATGTACCTAGCGATGTGATCATTGACGCGTCAATGCCAGCCGCTATTCGTTCATCAGGGCAAATGTGGAACGCCGATGGCCAGTTGCAAGACGCCGCATTTGTTATCCCAGATCGCAGCTACTCTGGCGTATACGATGCAACCGTTGAGTTTTGTAAAAAGCACGGCGCATTTGACCCAAGCACCATGGGCAGCGTACCTAACGTCGGCTTGATGGCGCAAAAAGCGGAAGAGTATGGCTCACACGACAAAACGTTTGAGATCAAATCAGCCGGTAAAGTACGCGTTGTCGATGCGAACGGTCACACCTTAATCGAGCACGATGTTGAAGCCGGTGATATTTGGCGTATGTGTCAGGTTAAAGACGCGCCTATCCAAGACTGGGTTAAATTAGCAGTGAACCGTTCACGCGCGTCGAACACCCCTGCGGTATTCTGGTTGAATGAAAACCGCGCCCATGACGCCGAGCTAATCAAAAAGGTGAACACCTATTTACCTCAGCACGATACTGACGGCCTAGATATTCGTATCATGGACCCAGTCGCGGCAACGCAGTTCTCATTAGAGCGTATCAAAGACGGTAAAGACACCATTTCCGTTACCGGTAACGTATTGCGTGACTACCTAACTGACCTATTCCCGATTCTAGAGTTGGGAACCAGTGCTAAAATGCTGTCTATCGTTCCATTAATGAATGGCGGCGGTCTGTTTGAAACTGGCGCCGGCGGTAGTGCACCTAAGCACGTGCAGCAATTCCAAAAAGAAAACCACTTACGTTGGGATTCTTTAGGTGAATTCCTTGCGCTGGCGGCATCATACGAGCACCTAAGCGGTCGCTTTGACAATGCCAAGGCACAAGTGCTCGCCGATACGTTAGATGCAGCAACAGCGAAGTTCTTAGATGAAAACAAATCACCGTCTCGTAAAGTGGGTGAAATCGATAACCGTGGTAGCCACTTCTACCTAACGCTGTTCTGGGCCGAAGCGCTTGCAGCTCAAGATGACGATGCTGATCTAAAAGCACGTTTCACAGAAATTGCAGGTGAGTTGCGTAGCAACGAGCAGAAGATTATGGATGAGCTTAACGGTGCCCAAGGTAAAGCCATGGACATTGGTGGTTATTACCAGCCAAATGAACAACTTGCCTTCGGCGCGATGCGTCCAAGCGAGACATTTAACGCGATTCTAGCTAAACTTAAGTAATCGCCATTAATGCATTGGAAGGCACCCATAATGGGTGCCTTTTTTATTGGAAAAACTAACATTGATGAAACAACCACGTGGATTTAAAAGCGCAAGCGGACATGCGCGCACGCGCCCAAAAAAAGCCAGTAGGCCCCCGTTGCCGAAAGAGCAAGTAAAAGTCGTGCTGTTTAATAAGCCTTTCGATGTGCTGAGCCAATTCACCGACGCTGAAAAACGGCAAACCCTGGCGGATTTTATTCCAATTAAACATGTGTATGCCGCTGGTCGTCTAGATAGAGACTCTGAAGGCCTGCTACTGCTTACTAACTGCGGTAAGTTACAACATCAACTGGCCAATCCGAAAAAAAACACCTTTAAAACCTATTGGGCCCAAGTCGAAGGCGTAGTCAGTAAAGAAGCGCTCGAGGCACTACGAACCGGGGTCGAATTAAAAGATGGTCTGACCCGCCCTGCCAAGGTAAGTGTGATTGCCGAGCCACCTCACCTTTGGCCTCGTAACCCGCCTATTCGTGAGCGCAAAAGTGTGCCCACTACCTGGCTGCAAATTGCTATCAGTGAAGGGCGTAACCGCCAAGTAAGGCGCATGACCGCCCATGTGGGCCACCCCACCCTTAGGTTGGTAAGAGCCAGCATAGGTGAGTATCAATTGGGTGAGTTACAACCCGGCCAGTATCAGGAACTGCGCCCTTATGCATAAGCCAAATGTCACGGTCGCCATGGTCGTAAAGTGCGCAGAGCGCTATTTACTGGTAGAAGAGCGCGATAAAAGCACCGGCCAGCGTGTATTGAATCAACCAGCGGGCCATTTGGAAGCGAACGAAAGCTTAATTGCAGCAGCGCAGCGCGAGTTATTGGAAGAAACAGGGCTCAACCTCGCGCCGCAAGGCCTAGTGGGTATTTACAGTTTACAAGCGCGCAATGGCACCCATTATTTGCGATTTTGCTTTTTTGCTGAGCTCGATGAAGCAAGTGAAACCGCTCCCCAAGATAGCGATATTATTGCCTGCCACTGGCTGAACAAAGCGCAAATCAAGGAGCAGCCATTGCGTTCGAGCATCGTGTTAACATGCATTGATGACGCCCAAAACCGCCCTATTTTACCCTTAGAATATCTGCGTCATTGTCAAGACTAAGCGCGCAGCAGTACTTCAAGCCCTTATGTAAGCGTGGTATAATCCGCGCCTTAGTAGCAACGTGATAGTTATTTTCAGTTTTTATGACCGATAACAGCCAAATAAAAGTCATCGTCGGCATGTCCGGCGGTGTAGATTCCTCCGTCTCAGCATACCTGTTAAAAGAGCAAGGCTACCAAGTGGAAGGCTTGTTTATGAAAAACTGGGAAGAAGACGACAATGACGAATATTGTGCCGCCGCCGAAGATTTAAAAGATGCGGAAATGGTATGTGAAAAGCTGGGAATTGAGCTGCATACGGTCAACTTCGCTGCCGAATACTGGGATAACGTGTTTGAGTACTTCTTAGCCGAATACAAGGCAGGACGTACCCCGAACCCAGATATCATGTGTAATAAAGAAATCAAATTTAAAGCCTTTTTAGAATTTGCTGCAGAAGCCTTAGGCGCCGACTATATAGCCACAGGTCACTATGTGCGCCGTGAGCAACGCGGTGATAAGTTTGTTATGCTGCGCGGCGAAGACGACAATAAAGACCAAAGCTACTTTTTGTATACTTTGAGTCATGAACATATCGCGCAAACCCTCTTCCCGGTCGGTGATATTCCCAAGCCACAAGTGCGTGCTATCGCTGAGCAACAAGGCCTAGTCACCCATGATAAAAAAGACAGCACTGGTATTTGCTTCATCGGCGAGCGCAAATTTAAAGACTTTCTACAGCGTTACTTGCCCGCCCAACCCGGTAACATTGAAGACACCGAAGGTGAAATTGTCGGCGAGCATGAAGGCTTGATGTATCACACCCTAGGACAACGTAAAGGTTTGCATATAGGCGGTTTAAAAGAAGGTTCAGGTGAGCCTTGGTATGTGGTTGATAAAGACATTGAGCGCAACGTGCTTATCGTTGGCCAAGGCAAAAATCATCCACGGCTATTTAGTAATGGCTTAAACGCCAATCAACTGCATTGGGTTGATCGCATCGGGCCTAAGGGCACGTGCCGACTTACGGTAAAAACCCGCTATCGCCAACAAGATATCCCCTGCACCGTGGTCGCTGGTGAAGACGGCGTCGCACGCGTGCTTTTTGATGAGCCGCAAAAAGCGGTAACACCCGGTCAATCGGCGGTCTTTTATGACGGAGATGTGTGCCTAGGTGGCGGCATTATCGACTCGGTGATTAAATAATATGAATGCCAATCAGATCATGGCCCTAGCCGCTATGTGCCAAGTGGCCATTCAAGTACAAAAGCTCGCGAAGTATGGCCAAGCCCAGCAAAGTGATATCGAACCCCTGCTCAATTCGCTGGTAGTTACCGACCCGGATAACGTCGAAGATGTATACGGCTCTCGTCGCGAGCTATACAGCGGCTATCGCGCCCTGGTGGCGCAGCTAAGTGCTGGCACCGAGAAAAATGTCGAACTTGTAAAATATGTTGGTGGCTTAATTCAGCTCGAGCGCATCTTAGCCTCCAAGCCCGAGGCATTGAATAAGTTGGGTAGTGAAATTCAAACCACTAAAAATAAGCTGACTCATTTAGAGCTAATGGATGAGTCCATTATTGCCGCTTTTGCCGAGACATATGCGACGGTAATAAGCCCCCTAGGGCAACGTATTCAAGTATTTGGTCAGCCTCAACTACTCAAACAAAGCAGCACCCAAAACCGTATTCGCGCCCTGCTATTAGCCGGTATTCGCGCGGCGGTGTTGTGGCGACAGTTAGGCGGTAAACGAAGGCATTTTATTTTTGCCAAGCGCAAGATGTTGACATTGGCCAAAGAACAACTTTAAACCCCAGCGCCGCCCCGGTGGCGTACACATAGACATTATCGTTCAAACGTAAAACTTAGGAGTTAATATGGAGCTTTCAGCGTTAACCGCGATCTCTCCGGTAGATGGGCGCTACGGTAGCAAGACCAGCGAATTACGTAGCATTTTTAGTGAATACGGCCTGATCAAATACCGCGTACAGGTAGAAGTACGTTGGTTACAAGCTCTTGCTGCTGCCGAGCAGATCACTGAAGTTCCGGCTTTAAGTAGCGAAGCCAATGCACTCCTCGATGGCATTGTAGCCAATTTCAACGAGCAAGACGCACAACGTGTCAAAGATATCGAGCGCACCACCAACCATGATGTTAAAGCCGTTGAATATTTACTAAAAGAAAAAGTGGCTGATAACGCTGAGCTTAACGCCATCAACGAGTTCATCCACTTCGCCTGCACCTCGGAAGACATTAACAACCTATCTCATGGTTTAATGCTGCGCGAAGCCCGTGATAGCGTATTACTCCCTTACATGGATCAACTGCTTGAGGCTATTAAAGCCAAAGCGGTTGAGTACAAATCGGTGGCGATGATGACCCGTACTCACGGTCAGCCTGCTTCGCCTTCGACCATGGGTAAAGAGTTTGCCAATGTTTATATGCGCTTAAAACGCCAACGTGATCAGGTTGCGAGCATTGAATTGCTTGGCAAGATCAATGGCGCAGTCGGTAACTATAACGCTCACTTAAGTGCTTACCCTGATTACGATTGGCACAGCCACGCCGAGCGTTTTGTTACAAGCTTAGGCCTAAGCTGGAATGCCTTTACAACACAAATCGAACCGCATGACTATATTGCCGAGCTGTTTGATGCCGTTGCCCGCTTCAACACCATTATCATCGACTTTGACCGTGATGTGTGGGGTTATATTGCTCTGAACCACTTTAAGCAAAAGACCATTGCCGGCGAGATTGGCTCATCAACCATGCCGCATAAAGTGAACCCGATTGATTTTGAAAACTCCGAAGGTAACCTTGGCATCGCCAACGCGATTTTCGCCCACCTAGCGCAAAAACTACCAATTTCTCGTTGGCAGCGTGACCTCACCGACTCAACCGTATTACGTAACTTAGGTGTGGGCATGGGTTATACCTTGATTGCCTACCAAGCAACGTTAAAAGGTGTAAGCAAGCTAGAGGTGAACGAAGAGCGCCTATTGGCCGAGCTTGACCAAAACTGGGAGCTGCTTGCTGAGCCGATTCAAACCGTAATGCGTAAATACGGTATTGAAAAACCGTATGAAAAGCTTAAAGAGCTGACTCGAGGTAAACGTGTAGACCAAGCCGCTATGGCCGAGTTTATCGATACCCTAGCGTTACCTGAGCAAATCAAAGCGCAGCTAAAAGAATTAACACCGGCAAATTATATTGGCCGTGCCGTTGAATTTGTAGATAACCTATAAATCCATCTACAGTGATAACATAAAAGCGAAAGGGCTGCCCTTTCGCTTTTTTATTGGGAGAAACTATGTATAGCTTAACAATCAATGAGCTGACTAAAGAACAGTTTTTGCAACACTATTGGCAAAAGAAGCCGCTGCTGATAAAAGCGGGCTTTACTGATTTCAATGACCCACTTTCACCCGAAGAGCTTGCCGGGCTTGCTATGGAAGAAGGGATTGAATCACGGATTGTCACCAATGATGGCAGTTGGCAATGTCTAAATGGTCCTTTTGAAGACTTTAGCGCCCTTGGCGAGTCTGACTCAACCTTGTTGGTGCAGGCGGTGGACCACTGGCATCCTGAGGCAAGTCAATTGCTGGAACCATTTCGATTTATTCCGAACTGGCGTATTGATGACTTAATGGTTAGTTACTCTACCCCAGGCGGCGGCGTTGGTCCGCATTTAGATCAGTATGATGTGTTCATTATTCAAGGACAAGGGCAGCGCCATTGGCGCGTTGGCGAAGTAAATAAGAACCTACGTCAATTCAGTGCTAATAAGGGATTATTACAAGTCGACCCCTTTGAGGCCGTTATTGATGTGCAACTAGAGCCTGGCGATATTCTCTATATTCCCCCGAATGCACCGCACGAAGGCTATGCTGTGGCCCCCTCACTGAACTATTCGGTGGGCTTTCGCGCTCCCAACCAAGTTGATTTAATGAGTGCCTTTGCCGATCACCTTATCGATCACGACCTCGGTCAACATCGCTATGGCGACCCAGAACTGGCAATTCGTAGCAGCCAAGGCCAACTTCAAACACACGAGCTCGACACCCTACGCGCGCTAATGCATCAGGTAATCGATGACGATAAGGTGTTTTTGCGCTTTATTGGCGAAACGTTGAGCCAACCTAAACATGACAAAGACTTACTCCCTGTTGAACCCGCCATGTGTGCAGATACTATTTGCGACTATGTGAGCGATTATCCGCATTTGTACAAGGCAGGAGGCTTACGAGCCCTATACATTACTCGCGATAACGCGGTGATATTATTTGTCGAGGGACACAGCTTTTCCCTACCAATTGAGCATC
Organism: Pseudoalteromonas ruthenica; assembly: GCF_008808095.1. NCBI lineage: Bacteria > Pseudomonadati > Pseudomonadota > Gammaproteobacteria > Alteromonadales > Pseudoalteromonadaceae > Pseudoalteromonas > Pseudoalteromonas ruthenica. Next base: position 1,197,576 of record NZ_CP023396.1, read on the forward strand.
TTGGCGTTATACGAGCCTTGTCTGATCAGCAAAGCATCTGCACATCCGAACTTGAGCCTGCGTTAAATTGTTTACTTTTTCGACAAACCTTGTCTACACTGATCAATGAGGGATACTGGTACAGTGAATAGGAGGGTATATGTCCTATCAGATCCACCAAGTCGACTGGGGATCACAAGACAACCCAATAAGGCAAATTCGCGAAAGGGTTTTTGTGTGTGAGCTGAATATACCAAAGGCCATCGAGTTTGATGGCCGCGATACAACCGCCCTGCACTTTATTGCCTATGCAGATAACGGCGAACCCGTTGCCACTGCGCGGCTATGTAAAGATGGCTTACTTGGCCGAATAGCTGTGCTCCCGCCCCATCGAAACCGAGGCATTTACTCGCAAATGCTCACTTTCATACTGAGCAACGCGGCCAGTAATGGCTTAGAATCGATATGCATTAACTGCTTACTCGATGAAGTCGAGCGCTTTAAGAACAAGGGTTTCTCGCCGTGTGGGTGCGTGTTTATGGAGGCGGGCATTCCAAGGCAACGCCTGCAATGCCCTATTGCACAATGTGATTCAAGCCCTTTTACGATGGTTCATTAACCCATAACGCGTCTTTGTCACACAGCTCATACAAGCCGTGAGCGCGCTTGATTAGCAGTTGTGCAAAGTCGTGTTGGGTTTTATCTAAGTTTTGGCTATTGAGTAGCTGCTCAGCTTGCATTTGCCACTGCAACGAGAAATAGCGCATTGCTTCACGTGCGTTGGTGGCTGCTGTAACCTCAACATGATCAGCAGGCAAGCGCCCTGTGATCACCCAATAGGTTTTGCCGTTTTGCGCTCTAAATTTCCACACTGCACACAAAGGGGCGAGGAATCGACTGTCTTTGTCGACAACCGATTTAGGCATAATGCCCTTCTCTGCTAAGTGCTTTTGCGCACTTTGGAAACAGTGGCGTTGGAATTCGCGAATTTCTTGTTCTTTTTGCTGTTCTTGTTGTTCTGACATGTTACTACTTTTTTATCTGTTAACGCTGGCTTCACTTTACGAATTACCACTGCGTGTTGCAAGAGCTATGACGGATTTTGCCGTTAATTGCCAAGTACTTTAGCTGGGTCCACTTTGCTGGCCTGCCAAGCTGGGTATATAGAGGCTAAAACAGTGATGACAAGGGCAATCACAGCAATAGCAACAATATCCTGCCAATGGATTTGCGAAGGTAAAAAGTCGATAAAGTAGACCCCAGCTAGCTTGTTCTCGCCGATAAAGGCACTCCACCAAGCAAAAAGTTCGGTGATGTTCATGGCTAACAGTACGCCGATAACAATACCTACTATAATCGCGAACAGCGCTGACACCACACCTTGCAGTAAAAATGCATGCATAATCACAAAGTCACTGGCCCCCATGGTGCGCAATATAGCGATGGCGCTTTGTTTTTCTTTTACTTCCATAAACAGCGACGAAACGATGCTAAAGCTCGCCACCGCGATGATCAGAAAGACGCTTAAATACACAATAGTGCGAACCATTTGAATGTCCGCATAGAGGCTGCCTTGGGTTCTTATCCAGCTATTGACGTACACATAATCACTGAGCGTACGGCCTATGGCCATTGCCTGAGTTTGCGCGGCAAAGACATCATGCAGTGTTACTCTTAGCCCTGTGACCTGATGGTCGGCCATTGAAAAAGCCGATTGCAACCTAGACATAGGCAGATAAATCAATTGCTTATCAAGCGGTCCATGGCTGTTTAGCATGGCCACCACCCGACCTTGTATGCGGATCGGCGCAGACAGTCCTTTGCTTTTATTCGTCACATCACTCATTAGCAAAGTGATATCATCACCAATATTAACCGCCAGTTGTTTTGCTAGCTGCTGGCCGATAATAAGGTCATTGCCTGCGAGTTTTGCTAAAGGTTTACCATCAATAAACTCATCGGCAATTGATACTTGGCTCTCAAACTCCGGCACAACCCCCCGAAGCTGAGCGGCGGCAAGTTCACCTCGATATTGCGCCATAGCATTGGCAGCAACAAAAGGCGCCGCGCTGGCTACCGCATCCTGCTCTGCCAGTTGCTTGCGTTTCGCTTGCCAGTTATCAATAGGGGTATCAGCGGCGACATACTCTACATGGGGCACCAAGGCTAGCAGCCGCTCTACCAACTGCTGCTGAAACCCATTAACCACCGAGAGCGCTAATATCAGTACCGCCACACCGAGGATAATGCCAAGACTGGAGCTTTTCGCCATAAAGCCCATAAATCCTGAGTGATGCTGAGATTTACGAAATCGCCGCGCAAGTTGGTAGCTTAGCTGTAGGGCATTCATTGTGCTGTGCCCACCACAGATTCATGAAGCACCCCTTCATCAAGTTCCACCTGGCGACTCAACTTCCCTGCTAACTCCAAGTCATGGGTTACCACCACAAAGCTGGTTCCTAAATCTTGTTGTAGCTGAGCAATAAGTTCATAAATACGCTGGGCATTATGTTTGTCTAAATTACCTGTGGGCTCATCGGCCAAGACTAAGGCAGGCTCGTTGACGATGGCCCGAGCAATAGCAACTCGTTGGCGCTCTCCGCCGGATAGCTTGGCGGGCTTGTGGCTCAAGCGGTGTGAGAGCCCTACGCGCTCAAGCATGGCTGCTGCCTTTTGCTGGGCTTGTTTAGCGTTGACCCCAGCGATAAGCAGTGGCATAGCGACATTTTCTAGTGCGGTAAACTCCATTAATAGGTGATGAAACTGATAAATAAAACCGAGGTGCTTGTTACGAAATTGGGCCTGTTGCTTACGGCTAAGCGCCGCAACATCGGTATCACAAATACGTAATTGGCCGCTACTTGGTACATCTAAGGTGCCAAGAATATGCAGCAAAGTGCTTTTTCCAGACCCAGAGGCGCCAACAATGGCAACACTTTCGCCACGCTCTAAAGATAAATCGATGCCTCTTAAAACAGTAATCTCTTCTGCTGCATCGGCATATGTTTTGATTAGGCTTTCACAGCGTAATACTGCATTACTCATATCGTAGAACCTCTGCCGGGCGGACCTGCGCCGCCTTTTTTGCTGGGTATAGCGTTGCTAAAAAGCTCATAAAAATTGCTCCGGCAACAATCGCTAATAAATTAATAGAAGATACCACCACGGGCAGCTCCTGCTGCCCTAGAAGTTGGATTCCTATACTCGTTAAAAGGGTATTCAAATTGCTCACCACCAACAGTGCCAATACGGCGCCGATAATGCTACCCACTACACCGTTGTACATACCCTGAACCATAAACACGCGAGCCACTTGGCGATAGTTAAGCCCTAATGTTTGCAAAATAGCGACTTCACCTTGTTTTTCTCGCACCATCATGGTCAACGACGAAACAATGTTAAACACTGCCACCAATATAATCAGTCCTAGCAGTAGGCTCATAATGCGCTTTTCCATTGCCACTGCTGAAAACAGGCTTCCCTGACTTTGCCGCCAATCGGTTATGCCTTCACGCTGACCGATGGGTAGTTTACGTAGCACCTCATCCACTAAGAAAGGGTCCTTGAGCATCACTTCTAATGGCGCGTGCGCTTGCTCACGGATGCGCATCACGCGTTGTAATGATTCGCCGGAGGTAAATAAGGTATGCATATCAAGCTCAGACCCGGTGCGATAGATGGCGTTAATGGTAAACAATCGCTGTGCGGGAATGCGCCCCATGGGGGTATAGGTCGAGACACTGGGAATGGTCACGCGCAACGTGTCTCCTAGTCCCACTTGTAAAGAACGAGCAAGGTAACGGCTAATGGCGATGGTGTAGCGCTGGGCAAAAACCTGCCTACTATCGCCTACTTCAACATGTTCTGTGACATGCTCAGGAAGCGCTTCATAGGGAGCTTGCAGCAATACACCTTGGATATCGGCGCCGCTTTGCACAATCGCCTGCGCTTGATGGTAACGGTTGATAGCTTTGACCTCAGGCATTTGCTGCAACCTTGTTTGCAGTGCTTGTTGCTGCGCTTCATTGCGTTGCTGCATATCGATTTGCAGATGAGGGATCATCGATAACATTGAGCGTTTGAGGTTGTTTTCAAAGCCATCCATCACCGACATAACCGTAAACAAGGCGGTGATCCCTAAGGCGATACCAGCGATGGAGAAAAACGACACAAAAGACACAAAGGCACTGCCTTTGGAGAGTCGCGAATATCGCAGGCCAATAAATAAACTGACAGGCTTATACATCAACAGGTTAACAGTCCAATTGCAAAGCGATGATGCTAACACAGGGGCCAGCGAATAGGTATCCCAACGCGTCCATCACCTGTGTTTACACAGAGCTGGGCTTAAAAATTAGGCTTGAGCGTTTCACTGAGGTGATCGGCAAAGTAATCTAGCAAGGTTTTGGTGGCATTCGCCAAATAAAGGTTAGCCGGGGTGACGGCCCAAATGGGCTCTTTGCGTATCGCAAATGGTTGCAGTACCTCATGCAAACGCCCCTGTTGTAAATCGCTGCGCACGTAGTAATCAGGCAGTTGCACCAATCCTAGTCCTTGCTTGGCGGCATCCGCTAGTGCCCAACCGCTATTACAACGCAGCCGGGTTTTAGTGATTTTCACATGGCGCACCCGTTGTTGCTCAGCAAAACGCCAATAATCCGAATGACCAACTAGGCAATGATGATAGTTGAGTTCGCTTAAAGCATAAGGCTCTCCCTGCTGCTCAAGGTATGAAGGTGCGCCACAAACCACCACAGCGCGGGCACCAATGCGCCGTGCGGTGAGGTTGGAGTCAGCCAGTTCACCGATACGAATGGCCAAGTCGATATGTTCTGATATCAAATCTAGAGATTGGTTACTGAGCATCATATTGACGCTCACTTTAGGGTATTTAGCCATAAAGCGATGCACCAAGGGCATAATAAATTGCTCACCAAACATCACCGGTGCGGTAATTTTAAGTTGCCCACTGGGCTGCGCTTGTTGCTCTTTGAGAGCCCACTCCCCTTGCTCCAGTACCGCTTGCGCCTTTTTAGCATGATGCAACAACAGCTCACCTTGCTGCGTTAGCACCACTTTACGTGTGCTGCGGATAAACAGCTGAGTATTGTAGTACTCTTCCAAAGCGCTTACCGAGCGGCTTATATGCGCCACGGATGTGCCTAGTTGTTTGGCTGCTTGGGTGAAAGAAGCCGCTTGCGCAGCAGCGACAAACTCGACCATACCTTGCCAGCGCATTATTACCTCTGTGTAAAAGTATATTAATCTGGGCCAAAAAGTATCATATTGTGTAATAATTTCACCACTTTTACATAAACGGGAACACAAAAATGGCCGAATTTATTAAATCAAAAGCTGCTGTAGCCTGGGGTCCAAAGCAACCACTTAAAATTGAAGAAGTGGATGTCATGATGCCTAAGGCCGGTGAGGTGCTGGTTAAAGTCCATGCATCTGGCGTATGCCACACTGACGCATTCACTCTTTCTGGTGAAGATCCAGAAGGCATATTCCCTGCCATTTTGGGCCATGAAGGAGGCGGTGTTGTTGAAGCCGTCGGCGAAGGAGTCACCAGTGTGGCGGTAGGCGATCATGTTATTCCACTTTATACGCCAGAGTGTGGTGAGTGTAAATTCTGTACTTCTGGCAAAACCAACCTTTGTCAGAAAATTCGCGAAACTCAAGGTAAGGGCCTGATGCCAGATGGCACCACACGCTTTTATAAAGACGGTGAGCCAATTTATCACTACATGGGCACCTCTACCTTTTCGGAATACACGGTTTTGCCGGAAATCTCATTAGCAAAAGTGAATAAAGAAGCGCCTTTGGAAGAAGTGTGTTTACTTGGTTGCGGCGTCACCACTGGGATGGGTGCGGTGCTCAATACTGCAAAAGTACAGCCGGGTGATACCGTCGCTATTTTTGGTCTCGGAGGCATTGGCTTGTCAGCCATCATTGGCGCGAAAATGGCCGGTGCAAGCCGTATTATCGGCATTGATATCAACGAGAGCAAATTCGCCCTGGCAGAAAAACTGGGGGCCACTGACTTGGTTAATTCCAATGATTACGACAAGCCTATCCAAGAGGTCATTGTCGAGATGACCGACGGCGGCGTCGATTTCTCGTTTGAGTGTATTGGTAACGTCAATGTTATGCGCAGTGCTCTAGAGTGCTGTCATAAAGGCTGGGGTGAGTCCGTAGTCATTGGTGTTGCCGGTGCTGGACAAGAGATTTCTACCCGTCCTTTCCAATTGGTCACCGGTCGTGTGTGGCGCGGAAGTGCCTTTGGTGGCGTTAAGGGACGCTCAGAGTTACCAGAAATTGTAGAGCGTTACTTAAACAATGAATTTGCTCTCAATGATTTCATAACCCACACCATGGGCCTTGAGGATATCAATGAGGCGTTTGATCTGATGCATCAAGGCAAGAGCATTCGCAGCGTCATCCATTTTGATAAGTAGAGGGTGCTATGAGCCTTGAACTGATCTCAAAGAACAAGGTTCATGGCGGTTGGCATAAACGCTACCGCCATGAATCTGCCGTCAACAACTGCACGATGACGTTCGCTATCTATTTACCACCCGGGGTGGATGAAAGTCAGCGCGCGCCGGTGCTGTATTGGCTTTCCGGTTTAACCTGCAGCGATGAGAACTTTATGCAAAAAGCAGCAGCATTCAAAAGTGCTGCTGAGCTTGGTCTTATTATCGTTGCCGCTGATACCAGCCCTCGGGGCGAGCAAGTTGCGGACGATAAAGAAGGGGCCTATGATTTCGGCCTGGGTGCTGGGTTTTACGTTAATGCCACGCAAGCACCTTATGATCAGCACTACCAGATGTATGATTATATCAATGAGGAACTACCGGCGCTTATTAACGAGCATTTCCCGGTCAGTGGTAAGCAAAGCATCAGCGGCCACTCCATGGGCGGTCACGGCGCGTTGGTATTAGGGCTGCGTAATAGCGATAAGTTTGCCAGTATCAGTGCCTTTGCACCGATAGCGAGCCCTACTCGGTGTCCTTGGGGTGAAAAAGCCTTAACCGGCTATTTGGGCAATGATAAGCAGACATGGCACGAATATGACAGTAGCTTATTACTGGCAGAGACTAACGCCGAGCAGTGTCCCCCGCTCCTGATCAGTCAGGGGTTGGCGGACGATTTCCTGCAACAGCAGCTTAAACCTGAGCTGCTGCAAGCAAGCGCTGATGAAGCGGGCATTGCGCTTATTCTCGAGCAACATCCCGGTTACGATCATAGCTACTTCTTTATTAGCAGCTTTATTGATCAACATTTGCGTTTTCACGCCAAGCACTTAGCTTAATTCCAACCCCCTCCTGAGTGTCATTACTCGGGAGGGGGTTGCTGCGAGTCGTCAAGCAACTCTTGCGTAAAGGCGCGAATAAACCCCACAAGTTGCACAATAAAGATCAGTAAAAAAGGAATACCACCAATCACCGCAATATTGCGGTTAAGCGGTTCATCGGCAATAAGCAGCAATGCAAGGCTTATCACCGCCATCGCTGATGACCACAAAATGAGTGAGGCGCGCGAGTGCACGCTTTCACAGAGCTGGCGGATCACCAGCAGCGCAGAATCGGCACTGGTTGCCACAAACACCATGAGTAGTAACAAACTGAGCCACGCCAATAGTTCGCCAACACCACCGAGTTGCGAGAAGAAAATAAACACACCTTGAGTGTAATCGGCGCTGATCACGGCAGCTAAATCCGCTTGGGTCTGGCTATCCAATGCCAGTGCTGAGCCCCCTAATACGCTGAACCACACTAAGCTGACCATAGTTGGGATAATAGTCACACCGAGAATGTATTGCCATAGCGGTCGACCTCGAGATATACGCGCTAAAAACAGCCCTACAAAGGGCCCCCACGCCAACCACCAAAAATAGTAATTATAGGTCCAGGTTGAGGCCCAATCAGCATCTTTTAATTGCGAGTCAAACTGCCATGCACCTGAAACCACCAGCAGCAGGTACTCTTTTAGACCATTCCACAAAGTGCTCAAAATAGGCGTTAGCGGCACCGTCAATATCACCAACGCCATCATAATAAACGCTAGATAGACATTGAACTTGCTGAGCACCTGAATACCACGGCGCAGCCCAAAACGAGCTGAAGTAACATACAACGCGGTGATCGCGAGCAGCATTAAGGCACCTACCCAATGTGCGTTTAAACTCAAGCCGTAATGCTCAAGTTTAATGGTGACGCCATTTTTCAATAACATACTGGCATTGGCAATGGTGCCCACCACGCCAAAAAAGATGGCGATAATGGCAACAAAGTAAATAACTCGTTTGATGCGAACTTTATGCTTTACCCCTAAGGAGCCCGGCAACGCGTGTAATACCGGAGCACTGAGATCATCCGCGTTTTTTATCGCCCGCGTAACACCGCCGAGCATCAAACCAAATACTGCGTAAAGTGCCCATGCATGAAAGCCCCAATTCAGCATAGTTAAGGCCATACTGGCGGCGACTGGCTCGGGATACATGCTGTGCTTAAGAGGCATTTGATGGCTGTGCAATACCGGCTCAGCGACGCCCCAAAACACCAACCCCGAGCCCATACCTGCGGCAAACAGCATGGCCAACCAGCCGAAAGTGGAAAACTCTTTTTGGACATCAGCCCCACCCATTTTCCTTCCCGCCAAGGGACTAAAGCACAACATCAACAAAGCGAGCAGGAGCGCGTTTACAAACAGGAAAAAGCCGCTGCCCAAGTAGGCAATAGCTGTTTGAATGGCAGGTTGAATTAACGTTTTTAGGCCCTTGGGCCATAACGCGGTGATCGCCGCAATAGCGACACACACCACCAGCGCTTTACGTTCTAGGGAGTTTTTCACTACGCACCGAGCAATAAAGACAAACGCGTATTTTAGCTACAGGCTGCGCCCGAGGCAATTGCTTTACCGTGATAAAGCAGGCCACCTGAGTGACCTGCGGGTATATTGCGCAAATCTCCAAGGATTATGGCAGCAGCCCATAATCAATGAACAATGGTTGCGCTATTTCATATCTGCAAAAGGGTTCTCAATGTTAAGTTTCACCGAGTTTGTAAACCCGGGAATGCGCATTTGCTGCTGATCAAAGTGAATATCAGCTTCATCGATTAGGCCTTCACCAAAGCGATAGATGATGTTGAATTCACCTTGCTGTGCTTGTTGCCAGTAAATTTGCTGCTGAGCGAGAGTACTTTGCAAGCGCTTGTGGTGTTCGCTCATCGCCTGCTCTCCATGGCGTTTAGCCAACATCTTTTTGGTCAATTCGGGGCTTAGCACGGGCGCAGTAGCATTGTTACCACCAAAGCCCTTCGAGTTAATAAAGGCAACGTCCTGCGCCTCACAGTGACGATGGCTCAAACTGATATGTAAGCGGTCATCGTGCACATCATCAGCCACTTTATCGATGGTCGTGATCCCCGGCATGATGTTGGTATCAAACACCCCCAATGCAAAGGCTAGCTGATCGCCACTGGCTGGCGCGATGGTATGGCCCACATAGGCTTTCGGGGCTACGATAGGCCATTGCTCAATACCATAGGCGCTGGCAATACGGTCGTAAATAGCAGACTCAGTGACGCGATTTTGCGGCGTACTTGAGCCGTGCGCCAATACAAAGCTGCGCTGGGTTAAAGATTCATCGCCAACCATGGCTTGGGCTAAGGCAACAGATTTGGCCATGGTGATGTAGTTACCTGGCCCTGGCGCAGTTATTGACTTTTTGTACCCATCGGCATTTACAAATACCTCTGGCACACTGCCACGTATTTGTGCACCCAGCTCTAAGGCCAGGGCGTCATCCATAAGAATGGTGACTTGTGCCCCCTCACCTATGGTGAAACCGCAGTTTTCACCGAACGGGCGGGAAGTACGGCGATAATCGACTTCATCGGTGTTATCAAGCTTTTTCAAATTATCATCGTTGGCCAACGCACCCATATTCCCGAAGCCTTCAATAATCTCTGGCTCGATGGCACACTCACTTGAAGCAACAATAGCCACGCGCGTACGCCCAGCGGTAATATCATTCACCGCAGCGCGCAGATTGTATAAAAACGTGGCACAAGCACCCGATGTGGTAAACGTCGTGCCGACACTGCCGGTTACGTAGGCATTGATAAAATCCGTCGACATGGTGTTTAAACCAAGCGCTAACTGCTTAGTACTGACGCGATCACCTTGTAAACGGGAACGAAATAGACCGCCTAAGCCTTCGCTATTGACCTGCCCCGCAACTGAAGCGCTGTAAGTACCAATTTGATCGGGTGCTACGGCACTCATTACTTTTTGCCAATCAAGGCCACTGGAATGGATAGCATCACTGGCTGCAAAAATTGTCGCTTGCAGCCCCCGAGGCTGATAACGGCTGTTATATAACACCGACGGGTCAAAGCCCGTTGGCAATTGCCCCGCCGCTTTAATCGGGTTATCTCGGAAACTATCATGTTTAAAGGTAAATTCGCCGTTGATACGTACTTCAACTTGGCCTTTATCTAGCTCAGTTATTTGCCAGTTACTAGGCACTGGCGAAGGTAGTTGCCGTGCTCGCGTGGTAAAGGTGATCGCTTGTTCGCTGTGGCCAGTTAACTTTTGCTGCCAGTGAGTCGCATCCACATCAAAGTGCGTCGCCTCAATACGGCGAATTAGCGTACCCGATAAAATTTGTTCGCCAAGCTGGCTCTCAACATTGTCAAGAGTAATGGTATTTCCATCGCCATCAACTAATTGCTCTTCTTGCTTACTCACCAAATTCATAAGCGCAGCAAGACCAAGTAAGGTTTCTTGGCGCTGTTGCTGCCCTAAAGCATCGAGGACAACACGACGAAACCCTTGGTTAAACGAAGTACGGCCAGCGGCATTGATGCCACCCATAGCGACAATGACAGGTAATGCTTTCATAATAACTCTAAGACGTTAAGACTTTATATGCCTCTAGTGTAAGTGGAACTACACCAGGCCTTTGTGCTTTAATGGCCATATATTTATTAAAAATAGCCAAATTGAAGTGGTCGGAGCTTTGTATGTCCCCTTACAACGTCATGATTGCCCTGTATCCGCATATGCTGGCCACCAGCTTAACTCTGCCGTTTGAGATGCTTCAGGCTGGCTACGCCTATGCTAAGCGCCATGTGCCAAATTGTCGGGCACTGAGTATTGAGCTGCTTAGCCATAACCGAGAGCCGGTTACCGCACACAGCGGATTGCCGTTTTTTCCAGGCCGTAACTATGATGATATTTCGCATTGTGATTTATTGATTTTACCGAGCCTATGGCGTAACCCCAGACCAGTATTGCGCCAACAGAATGCATTGGTAGCGGCATTACGGACGATGAACTGCAAGCACACAGCCATGATAGGGGTGGGCACTGGCAATTGCTTTTTAGCAGAGGCTGGGTTGCTGGATGGTCACCCTGCCACCACGCACTGGCATTATGCTGCGCAGTTCAAACGTGACTACCCCAAGGTTGATCTAAAACCGGAATACTTCATCACCCAAGCCGAAGGGCTATACAGTGTTGCCAGCCTTAACGCGCTCGCAGATGTGATTGTTCATCTATTAGAAAGCCTCTACGGTCGCGCATGTGCTTTACATGTGCAGCGTAACTTCTCACATGAGGTCCGTAAGCCCTATGAACAGCAGCGTTATCTAGAGGGGATGAATGAACGCCACCCTGATGAGCTGATAGCGCAAATCCAGTTTTGGATGAAAAACAACTTAAGCGCTGAGTTGAGTATTACTGGACTTGCAAGCTCCTTTGATATTTCTCAGCGTAGCCTCACCCGGCGTTTTAAACAGGCCGCAGGCCTCAGCCCCAACCAATATTGGCGTAAACTGAAAATTCAAAGCGCTCAAGAGCTGCTCGCCAGCTCGAACTTAACGATTAACGACATCGCAATGGAATTAGGCTTTAGTAATCAAGCCCTTCTTAATCGCCTATTTCGTCAAGAGCTGGGGCAAAGCCCCAGTGAGTATCGAGCCTTGGTGCGCAAAAAGCTGTTCGACAGCAGTGGCTGAGACATTGTTACGAACGCCCGTTAAATTCATCCCGAGGCAAAAACTCTAATACCGTCGCATTGATACAATAGCGCGCCTTGCCACCAGGCCCCTCATTGGGAAACACATGACCCAGGTGAATGCCCGACGACTTTGAGCGGATCTCAATGCGCTGCATACCGAAGCTGCTGTCTTGATGACGAGTCACTTGCCCTGCCACCGGCTGAGTGAAAGACAACCAACCGGTGCCGGAATTGAAGCGATCGCGAGTATCGAACAGTGGCGCCCCTGATAGTTTATCAACAAACACTCCGTCCGGCGTGTTTTTGAACACCTCATATTGCTTACAAAATCGGCTGTCCGTCCCTTTGGCGAATGCTACCCGATACGCTTCTGAATCACCCAGTTTAAAGGCGCCGAGAGCTTTGTAGAATAGCTCAGGTGGCATATAACCTTGGTGCGCAGCTACTTCTTGGCCATTTTCTATAAATAAAATAGTGGGGGTGGCGTAAGTCTCAGAAGTAATTGTAAGGTCTTGAAGCTGCGAGGCGTAACGTAAATGTACGTCAATCGTGCCCTGATAACTTGCCAACACCTCTTGTTTAAACTTTTCACAATAAGGGCAATAGTTTGGTGAGTCTAAAACGACAATGTGTTTGCCCTCAAGCAGCGGAGTGTTGTCTTGGTGCTCTGTCTCCTTGGCGTTAAACACCACGCCGGTAGAGTGATCCGGACAGTATCCATTAGGATTCTTACGCAAGTAGTCTTGATGATAGCGCTCAGCCATATGGAATTTATCGAGCGGTTTGATGAGCGTAGCTATCTTACCGTAACCCGCCTCGCTCAATAATGCTTGGTATTGTGCTTTTACTCGCTGCGCAAGTTCAGTTTGTTCGTTGCTGTAAGTGAGTATGGTCGAGCGATATTGCGTACCTCGGTCATTCCCTTGGCGATTGACTTGGGTGGGGTCATGTTGCTCAAAATAAAACTGTAAAATACGCTCTAATGAGATGGCATTGGCATTAAAGGTCACCCTCACCACCTCAGCATAGTTATTCTCATCATAGCGCCGCTTAGCAGCAATGATATTTTTGTATGTCGGTTTGAAACCACGCCCATCGGCATAGCCTGACTGAGCATCGAGCACTCCAGGGAGAGCTTCAAAGCGTTTTTCAACCCCCCAGAAGCACCCTGCTCCGAGCACGACGCGTTCTTTCGCGACACTCATTTGTGCGTCATTGTTGTCTGCGCCCATGGCTGCTGTGCTGGTAACGAGAAAAATAAGAAGAAAAAACAACTTGTTAAACATGCTAGCCTCATTAAACTAAATGATCATAGAAGCCCTGTAAGTACGTAGAGTGAATACAACGGTACGCCGGACCTGTGCTATTGCTTTACGCAGTAGCGTGTCTTTTAGTTGACCGTTCACACCAATAAATTTATTCATTGAGTACACGCATGAAAAACAAACTGACCAAAGAAGCCATATATGAACGCCTCGCCAACGTCGAAGATGCACGCGCTTGTAAAGCCATCGACGAAAATGCCTGCAAAGTGGTGCCCGGCAATTACTTAACCTTGCTACTGGCACAAATTCTCAGCAAGTTTGCTGATGCGCTACTCAACCCTAAAGTCACCCTGCCTTGGTTGATGCAAAGTTTGCAGGTTCCCAGTGCACTGATCGCGTGGCTGGTGCCTATTCGCGAGTCTGGCTCATTATTACCGCAGTTAGCAATTGCCGACTTTATTCGTACTTTAGCGGTGCGCAAGTGGGTGTGGGTGCTAGGTGCCATAGTGCAAAGTCTTTGTATATTTGCCATGGTCGCAGTGGGGTTAACCTTGCAAGGCACCACAGCGGGGCTTGCTATCATCGCTTTGCTGGTGGTGTTTTCCTTAGCGCGCGGGTTTAATTCCGTCGCTGCGAAAGATGTACTGGGCAAGGTCATCCCCAAGCAGCAACGGGGCAGTTTATCCGGCTTTGCGGCAAGTGCAGCTGGGCTTGCGACCATTACCTTTGGCCTTGGTTTATGGTTTTATCAACAACAAGGGGATAAATCAGCGGTACTCATTGCCTTAACCTGTGGTGCCCTTGTATGGCTAATGGCCGCCCTCACCTATGGTCGTATTCGTGAATACAGCGGCGCTACAGAAGGAGGTCGAAATGGCCTTCGCCATGCGCTGGGCAAGCTCACTTTACTTAAGACTGACAAACAATTTGCGCACTTTGTGCTAACCCGAGCATTGCTATTGTGTTCGGCGTTAAGCGCCCCTTTTTATATTGTGTTGGCCAGTGAGCAACAGTTCGACTTTTCATTACTCGCTTTATTTATGGGAATTTCCGGCGTCGCCAGCTTAATCTCAGCACCGATTTGGGGGCGTCTCAGTGATTTATCCAGTAAGCATGTGCTCGTCTTAGGTGCCACCTTAGTTAGCATCAATGGTTTTGCCGTTTATCTGGTCGCGACCTATTACCCTGGTTTGTTGAGTCATATTGCCTTTTTGCCAGCAATGTATCTGGTATTAACTATTGCCCACCAAGGCGTGCGTTTAGGACGCAAAACCTACGTGGTTGATATGGCAGAGGGCAATAAACGTACAGATTATGTGGCGGTAAGCAACACGGTTATAGGGGTCTGTTTATTGGCGTTTGGCAGTTTGGGCTTGTTAAGCCACTGGCTCAACAATGCTGAACTCATTTTTATTTACAGCATTCTCGGCATTGCAGGGGCTATTAGCGCTTTGATGTTGCCACGGGTTTAACTTTATCGCACGCGGTACTTAATTATCCGCATTTATGCTAATTTGCTAGCACAATAACAACAACTCAGTGAGGAGTTTATGGCCACAGCGAGACCTGATCCGCGCTTTTATCATATTGATACCCATACCTTGGTACTCGATTGCAGTGCCATAGACGGCATTGAGCATCAACACAAGCAGCGCATGGTCAATCACTTGGCCAACACGTATATAAATCAAGGCTGTTGTATTGATGTGGTCAGCGCCCATCAATGTCTGACTCTGTATTGCGCTCACGGCACTGATGTAGTGCAGTTGCAGCAGCAATTACTAACAGCGTGGCATCAGCTTGACGAAACAACGCTCAGTCACGCACACCACGACATTCCCGTGCACTATGGGGGCGAATACGGTATTGATTTAGAAGCCGTAGCTGAAGCCAGCAAGATGAGTGTCAAGGAAGTCATAGAGCTGCACAGTAGCGCCTTGTACGAGGTCGATTTTCTTGGCTTTCAACCTGGCTTCGCTTATATCAGTGGGCTCCCCAAAGCGCTGCATTTACCGCGCCTAGACACGCCCCGTACTGAGGTGAAAAAAGGCACCGTCGCCATCGCTCACGATAAAACCGCCATTTATCCTGCTCAATCCCCGGGGGGATGGAACCTGATTGGCTACACTGATCTGTGTTTATTCGACAAACATAACACCCCCCCTGCTTTATTTGCACCCGGTGATACTATTCGCTTTGTGGAGGTAAACCATGATTGAAGTGATAAAAAGCGGCCCACAGTTAAGTATTCAGGATTTGGGGCGATTCAATTATCGCCATTTGGGTGTATCGCAAGCAGGCGCTGCCGACAGTGATGCCCTGCGTATTGCCAACCGATTAGTGGGGAACCCAGATAATACGCCAGCGCTTGAAGTGACCTTGGGCATGGCGCAGCTAAAATTTTGCAGTAGCCAGTGCTTTTCACTCAGTGGCGCCGACATGAGTGCTAATCTCAATGGTGCTCGAGTTGACCCAGGCTGGAGTTATCAAGCGCAGCCTGGTGACATACTGACTTTCGCCTCCAGCGCACTGAACCTGCGCTGTTACCTTGCCTTTGCCGGAGGCATTGCCGCCACGGCAGAACTGGGTAGCTACAGCACCGATATCATGGCCGGTTTGGGCGCCAATCACGGTCGTGCACTATGTGCGGGTGAGCGAATAGCCATCCACCCTAGCAACTTTCACCCGCAGGGTTTTGGGGCCCGCTTACCGACCCGACAAGGGCCTATTCATTTTATCCCGGAACAACGCGATCATGGTTTAACCGCATCAATCAAGAGCGCTTTTATTGAAGGCCGTTGGCAAGTTGCACCGCAAAGTAACCGCATGGGATTGCGACTGCATTGGCCACAGCATGAGCGCCTGAGCCACTACCTCGGGATCGCCAGCACGGCGGTGAGCCCCGGTACCATCCAATTACCTGGCAATGGCGAGCCCATTGTGTTGCTCAATGATTGTCAGACAACGGGCGGCTACCCTATTCTCGGTCACGTGATCAGTGCAGACTTGCCCCGCTTAGGGCAGGCTCGCGCCGGCGCTGAGTTGCAGTTCGAGGCCGTGAGCCTAGCACAAGCAGAGGCGATCAATGCAACCCACCAGCATGAACTTAACCGCCTTGAGATTGCCATGCGGGGGCGCCAACACGCTCACTAAGGTATCGCGCTTTGGTTTTCGACAAAGTGCACCCCTCACTCTATCTAAGGCGCACCACCTTGGTGCGTCGCAATTACACCTATCGACCGAAAATGTGCTAAAGCTGTTGCTTTTTCCCCGCAACAAACTTACTCCGACCTATTATGGTGCATAACAGCTTTTTTATGACTTATTTCAGTGCATTAAATTTGCATTAAAGAGGTAAATTGCGGTGTGACTTGGCAAATTTTTTCTGATACAACAAAGGTGAAGTAACAGGAATGAGGAAAAACCATGTGTTCAATCTTTGCCGTGCTGGATATAAAATCTGGCGCACAAAAGCTGCGCGAGCAAGCCATAGATATGTCCAAGCTATTACGTCATCGGGGCCCCGATTGGTCTGGTGTTTACAGTAGCGATAATGCCATTTTGGTGCATGAACGACTGGCTATCGTCGGTGTTCAAAGCGGTGCCCAACCTTTGTATAACGCCGATCGAAGTCATGTTTTGGCTGTCAACGGCGAAATTTATAACCACCAGCAGCTCGCTGAGACGCTAACAATCGATTTTGACTTTCAAACGCAAAGCGATTGCGAGGTGATCTTAGCTTTATACGAACAACAAGGCAGTGATTTTTTAGATGACTTAAACGGTATCTTTGCCTTTTGCTTGTATGATGAGCGCAAAAATAAATACCTGATTGGCCGCGATCATATCGGTATCGTGCCCCTTTACACAGGTCGCGACGAGCAAGGCAATTTTTATGTTGCCAGTGAGCTTAAAGCACTGTCCCCTATTTGCAATCATATTGAAGAATTCCCTCCGGGCCACTACCTTGACAGTGATATCGGAGAGTATCGCCCTTACTATCAACGCGATTGGCAGCACTTTGACAACGTCAAGGATAACCCTGCAGAAGCCAAAGCCGTGCGTGAAGGTTTAGAAGCAGCGGTAAAGCGCCAGTTAATGTGTGATGTTCCCTATGGCGTATTGCTATCTGGCGGGCTCGATTCGTCGGTGATCTCGGCAATCACACAAAAATTTGCCAGTAAACGCATAGAAGACAATGACGCCAGTGATGCATGGTGGCCTCGCCTACATTCATTCTCCATTGGTCTGGAAGGGTCGCCCGACTTAGCTGCCGCAGAGCAAGTCGCCAAACAAATAGGCACTATTCATCACCCCATTCACTTTACCGTGCAACAAGGCATTGATGCCTTAAAAGAAGTGATCTATCACTTAGAAACCTATGATGTCACCACAGTACGCGCGTCCACGCCCATGTATCTAATGGCCCGGCAAATTAAAGCCATGGGCATAAAAATGGTGCTTTCCGGAGAAGGCGCCGATGAGCTATTTGGTGGCTATTTGTATTTTCATAAAGCCCCCAACGCGCAAGAGTTCCATGAAGAGCTTAATCGTAAAGTCTCTAAATTGCATATGTTCGACTGCCTGCGAGCGAATAAATCAATGGCAGCATGGGGGGTGGAAGCCAGAGTGCCGTTTTTGGACAAAGAATTTGTCGATACTGCCATGCGCATTAACCCTGAGGCGAAAATGTGTAAAGACGGGAAAATAGAAAAACACATTATTCGCCAAGCCTTTGAAGGCTACTTACCGGACGATGTGCTGTGGCGACAAAAAGAGCAGTTCTCCGACGGCGTTGGCTATAGCTGGATAGACTCACTGAAGGACTATGTCGATACCCAGGTCAGTGATATTGATATGGCCAATGCCCACTATCGTTTCCCACTAAACACGCCACAAACCAAAGAGGCGTACTTCTATCGCAGTATTTTCAGTCAACACTTCCCAGGAGAAGCACCAACCCGGTGTGTGCCTCATGGCAAATCCGTGGCCTGTTCAACCCCTGAGGCTTTAGCCTGGGATGCATCTTTTGCCGATAACGCTGACCCGTCAGGTCGAGCAGCCAACACTCACCAAGCGGCCTATGCAACGCCCAAAGCATAGGCTCTATCCGGCAAAATCAAAGCTTGCGCTGCGCTTGAGTAAACGCTTTGGCTGCAGCGCGCTTTACTTTGCCAAGGTATTCAGTCAGCTATCGGGCCGAGGGGCCAACCCCAGTTGGGTGTTTGATGGGCCACGATTACAGGCCCATCACTGCCGTCATATTTCAATGCGCTTAGCGCCTGTGATGTGCACCTTTGTGACTAACCACGCTCGTTCACAAGTGATCCAATGGTGGCAAAATGGCCATGCTGTGCGCCGCTGCGGTCACGGCACTCTCGCTCACATTGCGTGCAGCGCCAATGGCAAATCAATGTGCTCCAAAACCGAGCCTCTTAGCGGCGGACTGGCTGTTAACGCTCAAGCGATGTTAACTTTTGACGCCCTTGAAGCAAGCCCTTGCAATGACAACAGCTTATCAAAAATCGTAAACCTGCCTTTGAGCTTCACTGGCAACGAACCTTTTGGCTATGATTTCATGCAATGCGACAGCGACGATCTTCGCTTCCTTGAAGTGGATTTAGAGCACCTTGCTACGCGCCGCAACGCGCTGATCGTCATCAATAAGCCAAGTCACGTTCAACGACATTGGCAATGTCGCTACTTTGCGCCGCAATTCGGTAACCCGGAGGACTTGGCAACCGCATCTGCCCTCGCTGTGATAGCGCCCTGGCTGCACCGTCATTATGGTCTTAATAGCGCAGTCATCCACCAGGGTTCGAGTCGCCTAAACTATAAGTTATCGGGTCAATATGTGCTTATTTTTGCCAAGGTGTTAGCGCTGCGGCTTCACTAAGCACAGCGCAAAATCCCCTTGCGAATCGCACCAACTATCTACCAGGGTCAATCCGGCATTGCCAATCAAGGAACTAAAGCTCGCTAACGTGTACTTATGCGAATTTTCGGTATGAATGGACTCTCCTGCACGAAGCGTAAAACGCTGATCTCGCACACTGATGCAGGTGTCTTGATTCGCCACCAAGTGCATTTCAACGCGGTGTTGTTCACTGTTGAAGCGGGCCTCATGGCGAAAGTGCTCTAAGCACAGATGTGCGCCTAGCTCACGCGCAATACGCGTCAGTAGATTACGATTAAACGCAGCGGTCACCCCTTCTTTATCATCATAGGCGGCCAATAATCGTGGTGTCGCTTTAATTAAATCAATACCAATGAGCACACGGCCGTTGTGACCACACAGCGTACGTAAATTATGCAGCACTTCAATTGCATGGATGGGGGAAAAGTTGCCTAAGGTTGAGCCTGGGAAAAACACCACATTATTGCTGCCATTCAGGCCATGCTGTTGCACTAACGCCTTGATAGTCGGGCCATGGGTAAAGTCACAATGCAGTGGGTGGATGTTGACGTGGGCAAAGCGCTGGCGTAAACGCTGCTGAGTATACAGCAACATTTCTGTGGAAATTTCCAGGGGTATAAAGCCATTTACGTCAGGCATGTTATCCAGTAAATACGCGACTTTCTGGCCCGAGCCGCAGCCGGGTTCGATAACGGTTGCCTGTGTCGGCAAGTGCGCGACGATGTCCTGCGCATACTGTGCCAGCAAGGCCAATTCTGTGCGCGTAAGATAGTACTCTTGCAGCGCCGTGATCTGCTCAAACAATTGCGCACCAAAGTCGTCGTACAGATATTTGCATGGCAGCGTTTTTTGACTTCGCGATAGGCCATCAATAACGTCATCCAAAAAGCTCTGACGGCAGGTGAATGGCAATGCATGGTTACTCATAGATTCTGTCCTTGGCGAGGCGAATGCCACTACACATCCACCGTTGATGGGGGTAAAAAAAGTTGCGATACGTTAATCGCGTATGCTGCTTGGGGGTGAAATACGACCCACCTCTGAGCACCTGCTGATTCACCATAAACTTTCCGTTATATTCCCCGGCATCGCCCGCAAATGGCCGAAACCCAGGGTATGGCTGGTAGCTACTTAAAGTCCACTGCCAAGCGCAGTCATCAATTTGTGCGATATCACAATGACCTGCTTGAGCTTGCTCCATGGCCCACTCCCACTCAAACTCACTTGGCAACCGCGCGCCTTTAAATTGTCCGAAGGCACTGGCTTCATAAAAGCTGAGATGACGCACTGGTGCATTCATCGCAAGCGGGATTAACCCTTGGGGGGTGAATTCATACCAATTGTTATTCTGGTAGCGCCAATACAGCGGCGCTTTTATCTGCTGGCGCTGTAACCAACTAAAGCCATCACTGTGCCAAAACTCGCTGCGCTGATAGCCATCTGCGTCGATAAAGGCCAGATAGTCTGCGTTGGTGACAAGATGTGATGCAATGGAAAACTCATTAATATAGACGCGGTGACGGGGCCGCTCATTGTCAAAACTAAAGCCCGTTTGCGCCCCTATTTGCGCATCTGTGTTAGCAAAATCCAGCCACTGCCTGGGTTGCTCGTTCGAGGGACACACTAAGTGCTCGTCTAAAGTCGGGAACAGCGGATTAACACTGAAGTTATAAAGCATATCCATACGCATTAACTCTTGGTGCTGCTGCTCGTGCGCAATCCCTAAATTGACCCACTCTGCGCACTCATCGCTATCATGCTCAAGGGCGGCAACAACGTGGTTATCAACCCAGTGGCGATAATCCATCACTTGGCGCAATGAAGGACGAGATAATACGCCCCGTTGAGGGCGTGAGAACTGCTCACCGATACCTTGATAATAGGAATTGAACAGCACCTTGAAATCAGGATGGAAAGGCGCAGAAATAATCTTTTTTGGCGCAAGTAAAAATGTTTCAAAGAACCAACTGGTGTGCGCCAAGTGCCATTTCATTGGGCTCACATCAGCCATTGCTTGAATTTGACAATCTTCAGCACTGAGGTTTGCCACCAAGGCTTCGCTGTTCTCCCGACACTGGCGGTACTGCTCTATCAACGCATGGGTTGTTTTGGTCACGACACGGACACCTTAAATTATTGTTGTTGTGTTTGAGCTTGGTTCCTAAAGCCTAGACGAGCCTCAGTAATTTTCCATTCCCTTGTTTGTAATCGATTATTTACACATCAGTTGTGAACTTAGCAGCAAAAAGTTGCACCGAGGTGGCAGCTAAGAGACACTTTTGTGGCACTAAAATAACAACTAGGAACTCTTGATTATGCGTTTTCGCTCTCTTAGCGCCCTTGCGCTCGCTGTTGCTGCCTCACCGGCACTGGCAGACGAAGGTATGTGGCAACCTCACCAGCTTCCGGAATTGGAATCTGTGTTAAAGCAAAAAGGGTTAGAAATAGACCCTAAGAACATCTCTAAGCTCACCGAATTCCCGATGAATGCAGTTATCAGCTTAGGGGGTTGTACAGCCTCATTTGTGTCGCCTAAAGGTTTAGTCGTCACCAACCATCACTGCGCGTACGGCTCCATTCAATATAATTCCAGTGCCGATAATAATATTCTGGAAAACGGCTTTTTAGCGAAAAAGCCTGAACAGGAATTACCTGCCGCCCCAGGCTCTCGAGTGTATGTAACCGAGCAAGTTACTAATGTCACTGACAAGGTGAACGCCCAGTTAAACGATGATATGGATGGTAATACTCGCTACAAAGCCATCGAAAAAGCAGAAAAATCGCTGGTGGCTGAATGTGAAAAAGACGTGGGTTACCGCTGTAACGTCTATACCTTCCATGGTGGATTGGAATATTACCTGATTAAAGCACTGGAAATTAAAGATGTGCGTTTGGTTTATAACCCAGCCATGGGCATCGGTAAATATGGCGGTGATATTGATAACTGGATGTGGCCACGTCACACCGGCGACTATTCATTTTACCGTGCCTACGTCAGTAAAGACGGTCAACCCGCAGAGTACAGTGAAGATAATGTGCCGTTCACTCCAGATTCTTACCTGAAAGTCAGTGCCAAAGGCGTTAAAGAGGGTGATTTTGTGATGGTTACCGGCTACCCGGGGCGCACCAACCGTTACCGCACTGCTTCCGAAGTGGCACACCAATTTACCCATGTGTACCCTACTGCTAAAGCCTATCGTGAACAAAGCATTGATATCATAAAGGCGCAGGCTCCGGAAGGCTCACAAGCACGTATAGCCTACGAGAGTACTTTGGCTGGACTGGCTAATTATGCGAAAAACTATGGTGGCATGATTGACTCCTATCAAAACACTGATATGCAAACACGCAAAGATGCTTTGGCGCAAAAGCTTGCGACTTGGATCAAGGCGGACAGTGCGCGTCAGTCGCGCTACGGCGATACCCTTACCCAGCTCAATGAGCTGGTAAAGCAATCGCAAGCAACCAGTGAGCTGGACTTGATTTTAGGCTACATGGGCCGCAGTGCCATGCTCTCTAGTGCGCAGCGTTTATACCGCCTAGCCAATGAGAAGCAATTGCCTGATGCTGAGCGTGAACCTGGCTACCAACAGCGCGATCAAGCTCGTTTTGAAGCGCGCATGACCAGCCTATCTCGTCGTTACGACGACACCGTGGATAGCGCCATCCTCGCCCACTTTATCGACCTTTATGCACAACTGCCGCAAGCGCAGCGTATTGCATCTTTAGATAAAGCCTTAGGGATTGATAAGGGTTATGATAGCGAGGCCATGCGCCAGCGCATCGACTCTTGGTATGCCAAGACCGAGCTTAACGAACAGCAAGCTCGTATCGATTGGATGAACAAATCAGTATCAGAGTTCAAACAAAGCGACGATCCGTTTTTGGCCATCGCTGTAGCCACCTATGATGATATGCGCAGCCGAGAAAAGGCGAAAAAGGCGCTCAGTGGTGAACTGGCTAAAGTACGTCCGCAATATATGGCGGCCATTATTGCCTTTTACCAAGAGCAAGGGTTACCCGTCTATGCCGATGCCAATAGTACCTTACGCGTGACTTATGGCACAGTGAAAGGCTACTCGCCTAAAGACGCACTGACCTATACGCCGTTTACAACCTTAGAGGGCATCGCGCAGAAGTACACTGGCGAAGCGCCTTTTGATGCACCGAAAAAGCAAATGCAGCTAATTGCCGACAAACAATATGGTGAATACCAAATGTCGTCGCTTGGCTCAGTGCCGGTCAACTTTTTAAGCACCGTTGATACCACAGGTGGTAACTCAGGCTCACCGACGTTAAATGGTAAAGCTGAATTAGTCGGCCTTCTATTTGACGGTGTAAGTGAAAGTATTATCGGTGATTGGGACTATGATCCTAACCTCAACCGCTCCATTCATGTAGACACTCGCTATATGCTGTGGGTCATGGAGCATGTGGATAACGCCGATAACCTACTTGCTGAAATGGATATCGTTCGATAATTTGCAGTGAAATTATTTTTACTTATAAGCGCCTTCGGGCGCTTTTTTGATCGCCCCTTGAAACATCCCCGTAATGTATAAGATTCAAGCTGTTAGACAATTGGTGATTTACATTTACATTTTTGCTTCTAAACTAGTGTAAGTGATATGGGGCCTATTTTAGTTAGTCTACAAACCACCTCTCTGTGCGCTGGCACGCAGGGTAACTCACATAGGTCTAAGCTCTAAGGGCATTATGACAATAACTAGAGGTATGCATGAGTGAACATCATGATAAGTATAGTATAGAAAATACCGACTACACCGTCGGCCAGGACAACGTGCAAAAATGGGGGTTTGATGTCCATAACCCTGTTTTTGGCGTGAGCGCTGGCCTTATTTTGGTGTTTTTAATCGCCATTTTAGTGACCGACCCGGCCACCGCCAAAGGGGCGCTAGATGGTATCAAATGGGATATTATCGGCAACTTTGACGCCTTGTTTATGTGGGCGGCAAACATTTTTGTCATCTTCTGTTTAGCATTAATCGTCTCTCCTTACGGAAATATCCGCTTAGGTGGTGAAAGCGCCAGACCAACTCACTCACGTATTTCTTGGTTAGCGATGTTGTTTGCAGCCGGTATGGGGATTGGCTTGATGTTTTGGGGCGTTGCAGAGCCGGTTGCCTATTTCACAGGCTGGTATGAAACTCCCCTTGGTGTTGAAGCAAACACACCCGAAGCAGCGAAGGTCGCTATGGGGGCAACCATGTTCCATTGGGGTTTACACCCTTGGGCTATCTATGCAGTTGTCGCGTTATCTTTAGCTTTCTTCGCCTACAACAAGGGCTTACCCCTCTCTATTCGCTCTATTTTTTACCCGTTACTGGGCGATCGCGCTTGGGGCTGGCCTGGTCACATCATTGGTATTTTAGCTGTTCTTGCAACTTTATTCGGTCTTGCTACCTCACTGGGTTTAGGCGCTCAACAAGCCTCCGCAGGGATTAACCATGTGTTTGGCAGCGACGGCGATATTGGCATGCAAGTGGCCGTTATCGCGGGCGTTACCTTGTTAGCTATTATCTCAGTAGTGCGCGGTATTGATGGCGGTGTAAAACTGCTCAGTAACGTCAATATGGCCATCGCCTTTGCATTACTGGTGTTCGTTGGTTTGGTGGGTTTTGCCGCAGCAGTGGGCAATGTGCCTAATACCATTATGGGGTATGTTGAAAACATTATTCCACTTAGTAACCCGCACGGTCGCGAAGACGAAGCCTGGCTCCATGGTTGGACTGTGTTCTACTGGGCGTGGTGGATTTCTTGGTCGCCGTTCGTTGGCATGTTCATCGCGCGTGTATCCGAAGGCCGTACAATTCGTGAATTCTTAACAGCGGTACTGCTGATCCCGACGCTCGTAACCGTATTGTGGATGTCTATCTACGGTGGTATTGCTATTGAACAAGTTATTGATGGGGTTGGTACCTTAGGTGAGAAAGGCTTGACGGAAGTTCCTCTGGCGATGTTCCAGATGTTTGAACAACTGCCTATGGCAAGTGTCCTTTCTTTTATCGCCATTGTTTTAGTATTGGTATTTTTCATCACTTCATCTGACTCTGGTTCTTTGGTTATCGACTCGATTACCGCCGGCGGTAAAGTAGATGCACCTGTTCCTCAGCGTATATTCTGGGCAACCGTGGAAGGTGCCATTGCCGCTGCATTGCTATGGATTGGTGGTACTGAGGCCATAGAGGCGCTGCAAGCCGGCGCTATATCCACAGGCCTCCCCTTTACCATTGTGCTATTGCTAATGTGTGTAAGCTTAATTTTAGGCCTGCGCACCGAGCCCCGCCCTGGTAAATAGTTAACCTTAACCTAAGTAAGACGCCGCAATATTGCGGCGTTTTTTGTATCTAGGGTGTCACTTCCATAACTGCGACAGCGGTGTGTCAGGGCGATAATGATAACGCAACTGCGCTTGCAGTAATTCGGCGGTCGCAAGAGCATCTGTCAATGCGTTATGACCCTGATAGGCCGGCAGATTATAGCGCAGCCGAGTGTCCCCCAAACGCAAAGAGCCAATCTTGTCTTTAAATAGCCGACCTAATAAGCCACGACGTGCTAGTAGCGCTTGGTGCTCAACATCCATGGTATCAATTAACGCAAACTCGATCCCCTCACCTATGCGCCGCTCTAATGCATTAAAGAAAAATGGCCGCTCAATCGCATGGTAGTGAACCACAGCTACATGCCCGGCGAGAGCCTCAAGTACAGGCTCTAATACGGCGGTTAAATCCGGAGCATTGGCAATTTCAGAATGAGTTATACCATGAATAACAATGGACGATTCTGCTAGTTGCTGGCTTGGCTTAACCAACCAATGCCCCGACCGTTGGCAATAAATGCGATGCCAACTAAACGGCACCACACCAATACTGACAATATCATCGTTGCGAGCATCTAAACCTGTGGTTTCAAAATCTAAAGCCGCAAAGGGCACATGTTCTAAAGGGGTATCTCCAGCGGGGATACCAGCTTGATAAAACTGCCTCAGTTGCGGCGACTGGCATTGCTTCGCTAGTGCTTGATAGCGTGATGGCCAATCAAGCAAAGACGCTTTGTTAGCCATTACTTCAACCCTGCGCCGTTTTGATAACGAAATTTTAAGAAACTTTGTGCTTTTTCTAAAATCGCAAAAGCCTCTTTTAGGTTTCGTTGCTCGAAAGGCGACAGCAAATGCGGGTCTAGGTGGTTATCCGGTGCTTCGCCTTGCTCTATTTGCCATGCTTGGTGACGAATACGGGTCATGGCAATGTATTCAAGTGCATCGCGCAGATCCTGTGCCTTGCCTTCAGGCAATAACTTGGCTTCAATAATATCTTCTAGGCGTTCAAAGGAGTTTTGCTTACGCGAGCTGACCGCTAAGGCATGGACCCGCACCACGTCAGTCAACGGCGCTGTACCACGGCGTTTAAGGTTAATTGAGCGCTTGTGTTCACCATCATGTTCGAGTACGAACCCTTTAAAGAACCCCAGTGGCGGAGTTCTATTTCGCGCATTGGAGGCGATGTTGGCAAGGAAGCGACGGTTTGCTTTGGCTTCTTTAGCAATAAAGGATTTTAGCGCGTCGGCCCATTTAGTTTTGCCCCACACGCCATCGAGGTCAAAAAAGATAGAGCAATGCAGTAGCGCCTGAGGTTTGGGCTCAGCTATCCACGAGGCAAATGTGTCTCGCCACTGCGAGCGTGTAAGGCGCCATTTTTTAAACGATGCCATAATTTCACCCTCGCAATAGCTGTACCCGCACGCAGCGAGCCCATCACAAACAAAGTCCGCTAGCGCTTGAAAGTACTCGTCATGCTGCGCTTCATCAAAGCTGTCATCAAGAATAATGGCATTGTCTTGGTCCGTCACTATCAATTGTTCATCTCGCGCCATTGAACCTAACGCGATAAAACAATAAGGGATAGGAGGAGGTCCTAGCTTTTCTTCTGCTAATGCTAACAGCCGCTGTTTAAACGTACGACCAATCACCGCCATAGCAGTGCCTATCATGTGTGAATTGGCATCTTCATTAACCATACGCACAAATACAGAGGGTAATTGCCGAGCATAATGAGTGAGGTCTTCAACGCTTTGCTGCGCAAGAATACCGCGCACTAACAATAGGCTACTTTGCGATTCATAACGCAAAATATCAGAAAGTGAAATGACACCGATGGGCCGACGTTTATGCAATACCGGCAAATGGTGCAAGTTATCACGCAGCATCGCTAAAACGGCTTCAAAGACATAGTCATTGGCATCTAGCAGCGTAAGGTTAGTCGACATAACTTGCTCAGCAGCAATAGCTAAAGACTGCCCCTGCGCCACAACCTTAGTGCGTATATCGCGATCTGTAATAATACCCACGACTTGCCCATCATCTTCTTCTGGGTCATCGCTAAGAGGCTTGTTGGCATCAGTGACCAACACACTGGATACGCTCTCTTGGGTCATCAAAGCCGCAACTTCCTGCACACTGGTAGTGGTGCTGACAGTAACCACATCACGATGTAATAAAACCTTGAGTTTAGCGGTAGTCAAATCATTACTATCAGCTTGCTCAACAACGGCTTGGTGCAAACGAACATTGCCATCTGCTTCAAAATAATCCGCAAATTGCTCAAATTTATCGCAATAGTCACTAAATAGCTCAACACTAATGCAATACACCAGGGTGTCTTCCATTGCTTTGACGGGAAAGCGCACTTTGCGGTTCATCAATAAGCCCATTTGGCCAAAGATCCCGCCTTCGTCCATACGGTTGTACAAGTCCCCATTGCGCCGATACGACTCCACTGAGCCACTGCGGATCACGTACAAATCGGAAATGTCATCGCCATAATTGAGAATGTCAGAGCCGGCGCGGAAATACGCTACCTCGATCTGTTGAGCAAGATTATTAAGGGCATCTTCGGGGAGATCGTCAAAGGGTGGATGGGCACTCAAAAATTGTGCAATTTCGATTTGCTCAGCTTGCATAGTGCTGCCTTTAAAGGTGCTAATATACTGAGCTTAATACAAAATTGCTGAAAAAAAAATGTCCGCACCAGGTGCGGACATTTATTTATTAATGCGCTTGTTCTAATTCCTGCGCCAGTTGTTTGCTTTCATCACCTCGTGGCGAGGTGAAACGCGCCAGTCCTAAGTAAATCACCGGAGTGAGGAATAAAGTAAACAACACCGCTAACGCCAAACCGCCGAAGACCACCCAACCGATGGCATTGCGCGCTTCCGCCCCTGCACCGGTGGATAAAATCAGCGGTAAGGCCCCCAATAAGGTGGACACTAAGGTCATCGCAATGGGACGTAAACGCACTAGCGCAGCACGCTCAACCGCCTCTCGCACAGGGTGTCCTCGGTCACGCAGTTGGTCGGCAAATTCCACCAACAAGATTGCGTTTTTAGCAATCAAGCCAATCAGCATCACTAAACCAATCTGCGAATAGATATTCAGCGATGTACCGGTTAGATACAGTGCTAAAATCGCCGACGTGATACCGAAAGGCACTGTGATCATCACCACCACAGCACTGTTAACACTTTCGAATTGCGCTGCCAGTACCAGTAACACAATGACAAAGGCCAATACATAGGTCATCAGTACTTCATTGGCCGTTTCTTCAAAGGTCAATGCCTCGCCTTTGAATGCCAAAGTGATGCCACTGGGCAAGTGCTGCTGCGATAAGTCTCGCAGCTGCTCTACAAGCTGCGCCATTGGCATTTCCGGTGGCAACTCCATATCCATTTCTATGGCGCGGCGCTGCGCATGGCGCTCAAGCTCTGCAGCCACCCCTTCTTCGCTGATATTAGCAACAGAGCTCAACGGCACCAATTGACCATTACTGGCGCCAACATACAGGTTTGCTAGGTCGCTAGGAGAATTGATAGTGCGATTTTGTGCTTGCAGCATAATCGGGATAGATTGGTCACCGACATTTAAATCCGCCACGTCGTCGCCATTGATGGCTGCGCGTAAGGTGATGGCAATGTCACTTAGATCAACACCCAGCTCTTGTGCGCGACGGCGATCGATATTAACCCTGAGCTGCGGCTGCGACGGCTGATAAGAAATGCGTACTGGCGCCACTTGTGGGATAGCCTTTTCCACTTCAGCGGCGAATTGTTGGGCAGCAATAAAAATTTGCTCATAATCTTGGCCCAATAATGCCAGCTCGACCCCACCCCCTTGACCGCGCAGATTCAAACTATTAGAACCAAATGCGCGCGCAGGTGCGCCGGGTATATCACCTAATGGCCCGCGAATTTTGTTAATAATTTCCTGTTGGCTAAAATGACGCTCATCCCAATGCTTTAATGGCACAGTGATAAAGGTAATATTCGGATCCCACTGCCCAACCACGGTATAGATAGATTCTATTTCGCCACTTTCGACGTAGGGCAACAGAATGTCTTCCATTTCCTTGGCTTGGCGGTCCATAAAGTTGAGACCGACGCCATCTGGTCCACGAGCAAAAATACGGATTTTACCTCTGTCTTCACTCGGTAAAAGCTCATTTTCTAATTGCGAATAAAGTGCCCCCGACGCCACAGCCACCAAAGCACAGGCAATTAACGTAAGCCAAGCATGGTTCAGTACTTTGTGAATACACCACTTGTAAACATTCGCCAGCGCATGCCCTACTTTACCAAACACATGTTTGCCGCTGCTTTTTAGTTTTAGTTTCGATGTCAAAGCGGGCACTAAGGACAACGCCACAAAGCTGGATATAATTACTGCCCCAGCTAATACACCACCAAATTCACGAAATAATTTTCCTGCGGTAGAGGGCAAAAATGCGATGGGTACGAAAACAGCGGCTAACACGGCGGTTGTCGCCACCACCGCAAAGAACACCTCGCGCGTTCCCACTACAGCAGCCGCACGACGCCCAAGGCCTAAGCTTCGTTGGCGCTGAATATTTTCACTGACAACAATGGCATCATCGACTATCAACCCGGTCGCTAAAACCAAGGCCAGCAAGGTCAAAATATTAATAGAAAAGCCCAGTGCCCAAATCAGCGCTAACGACCCCACCAGCGCCACAGGAATGGCGAAAGCCGGAACTAAGGTGGCACGCCATGAACCAATAAACACCCATAAAGTAATGACCACCAAAATGACAGTGAGCACCAAAGAGTTTAACACCTCATCCACTGAGCTGCGGATAAACTGTGCATCATCTGAGGTCAGCGTGAAAGTCATCTCAGGGAAACGCTCACGCATTTGAGTTAATAGCGATAGCACTTCATCAGAAATTTCGATGGTATTAGACTGGGCTTGGCGGATCACTTCCATGCCTATTACAGGCTGGCCATCTAAGCGCACCATGGAGCGTGGGTCGGCCGGGCCAAAATAGACCGCTGCGATATCGGCAATGCGGGTATCATCGCCGACGATAATATCGCCCACTTGCTCGGCCGTGACCGAAGTGGCATCGGCGCGCACAATTAATTGCTGATCATTCGATTTTAAACTCCCCGCCGGCACATCAAAGGGCGCTTGGCGCAGGGCATCAGCAACATCGGGGACAGTCAGGTTAAAGCTGCTCAGTTTAAGTGGGTCGATACGCACTCGCAGCACCCGCTCTCGGTCGCCATTGAGGCGTACATCAGCGACACCGGGAATGGTCAGAAATTGCGGTGCTAAATCAGTCTCAACTCGCTCTGTTAGCGCTTCCAAGGACAACGCCTCACTGCTGACCGTCAATGACACCACCGCCTCAGCGTCATTATCGGCTTTGATTATTGAGACACGCTCGACCTCTTCTGGGAGTTCGCGTTGAACCCGTGCCACCGATTCTCGCGTTTCGTTGGCGGCATCATCAAGGTTCACACCTGGGCGAAACTCGACCACGATACGAGAGCTCCCTTCCTCACTTTGTGCACGAATTGACTTTACGCCACTTACGCGGGCTACTGCGCCCTCAAGCTTGCTCGTCACTTCCGTATCGACCGTTTCCGGAGAGCCACCAGGGAAAGACGCTGACACAGTAATACGGGGGCGGTCGACATCGGGTAGCTCACGCACTTCAACGCCTGCAATAGCAGCAATGCCGGCAATAATAATGAGTAGGTTGAGTACAACAATGAGGACCGGCCGGCGAATCGCCATCGACGGCAAGTCTTGGATATGGGCAGATGTTTGCTCGCTCATCACTTACTCCTTGCGTGCCAATGCGGGTTGTTCAAAGCGCACACTTTGCTGAGGTCGTAAGCTTTGTACCCCTTCGACTATGAGGTAATCACCGGCATTTAAATCACCGCTTACAAGCAAACGCCCGGATAACCGTTGTGCTATTTTTACATCGACGCGAGTGGCTTTGTTATCGACGCTTTTCCACACATACGGGCCCGTTGCCCCCCATAACAGAGCGGCTTCAGGGACAACCGAATAAGCCTGCCCTTGCATGTTTAAATTGACACGAAAACCCATGCCCGGGATAAACTGTTCATTGTCATTGGCTATTTTTGCTTTGACACGAATAGTGCGGTTTTGCGCATCGATTCGCGAGTCCATATAAGCGATATCGGCACTGAGCTGTTTTTGCGTGTGCCATGGTACCACGGTGACACTGGCACCACCGCGCAGCATAGGCACAGCCGCTTCTGGGGCTTTAAAGTTGATGTACAACGCACTGATATCATCAATACTCGCAATCGCAGTTTGCTCGGTGATACGATCGCCGACTTCCACGTCGGTCAGCCCCATTACACCACTGAAAGGAGCGCGCACTTGACGGTCTTGCAGCTCTGCTTTTGCCACTTGCAACGCCACTTTGGCTAAGTCTCGCTGCGTCAGCGCATCGTCACGTTCGCTTTTAGGGATAGCGCCTTTAGCGAAGCTGTCTTCTAAGCGTTTTAATGTTCGCTCTGCATCGGCTAATTGTATTTGCGCTTCTTGAAGCGCCGCGCTTTGCAAGCGTGAATCAAGCTCCAATAGCAAGTCGCCAGCCTGCACTTCATCCCCAGGCTGAAAATATACACCGGTGACGCGGTCCCCCACTGCTGGGTAAAGCACGACCGAGCGAATCGCCTCCGTACTGCCGACCGCCTGAACTTGCTGCTGTGCACGCTCTTGGCTTACGGCATTGACGACCACACGCTTACCCTCAGCGGCCAGCGCATTGCTAGATACTAAGAAACTACAAATTAATGCACAAAATACCTGCTTCAAGGAACTCCACCTTCATTATTGTTGTTGGCCACAACCATTGGCCGCTTTAAATTAATACTCTGTGTACGTAGTGTAACAGCTCTGTGATCAGCCTTGACGCTAAGCTCGATCAGTGACCACTGTAATGCGACTAATCGCTTCCCCTTTTTGGGAAATACTATACATAGCGTTATTTAATCACACATAGCTGCGGACTCATGCTGACTTTGCATATCTTTACTTTGTGGATAATCAAGGGATGGTTGTTAGGTTCGACGCCAAGTGGATGCGGAAATAGGTGCAGCTTTGAGCCAATAACTTAGCTCAAAGCACGTCCTCTTTTGTCACTGGCTTTTGCGCCGCTATCTCCTGCGCTTGTTGCTTATCTTGTGCATCTGCGTTTATTCCCTGCTGCTGGCGGCCCTGCTGCGGGGAGAAAGTAAGTGAAGCGTATAATGGGAAATGATCTGAGCCAATATTGGGCAGTGGCCGAATCTCATTTAAGGTGAAATGGCGAGAGTGAAATAAGTGATCCAACGGCCAGCGCACCAAGGGGTAATCAGCATGAAAGGTATTAAATAACCCGCGACCTATACGCGGGTCTAAAAGGCCACTGATTTTTCTAAATAACCGTGTAGTACGCGACCAAGCGACATCGTTTAGGTCGCCGGTTATAAGCGTCGGTATCGATTGCTCAGCCACACGTCGAGCCACCACCAATAATTCAGCATCACGGGGAGTAGAATGGCTATTTTCAGTGGGACTCGGTGGCGCTGGGTGAAGGAAATGCACCCGCACTTTGTTCCCTGAGCGCAGTACCAAGTCGCCATGAATAGATGGCACATCATCCTCGACTAAATAACGTATTTCACTGTTTTCTATGGCGAAGCGCGAATAAACATGCATACCATAGAGGTTATCCAGCGGACATTTTATACTGTGAGGTCTTTGCGTTAACAACACATCCAGTTGGTCCTGCCACCATTGGTCAGACTCCAAAGTGATCACCACGTCGGGGTTATGTTCATGAATAAGCGCAAGCAGAGCTTTGCTATTGCGGTTGGTCATGAGCACGTTAGAAACCAAAATACTTAGGCTGTTGTCACTATCTTGGCTCTGACAACTATGCACTTCTTTACGCCACACTGGCGTATACGGTAACACCCACCATAATTGCCATAGCAAGCAACCGAGCGTCGCAGTGACCATGAGCCAAGATGCAGTGCTTGCAAAAGAAAGAAAGTATGCTTGCAGTATTAGTAAAAGAGTCGCGATGGCCGCAAACTGTAAACGCGGGAAATCAAAACCCCGAACACTCCAATGACCGATAGGTAATAGGGGTAAACAGGTCGCTAAAACGAGAAACAAAGTGACTGCCCCAAGCGCCTCAAACATGGCCTTTCCTTCTAATTGTTTTAATTCGGCTTTGCGCCCTGCACAGCTTTTTATAAAAGCACATAAGCTTATGAAAAAAAAGTGTTTTGTATATAGTTGATGGTGATAGGTAGGTCGTTGTAGTCGTCACGACGATAAAGACTGCTCATTGATTAATAGGCTCTTTACTTTATGTGCTTTTTCAAAATGATCGAGCCGATGGGTGTGAATCCACCAAGTAGCCGCCTCCATCAGCAGCTCTGGGTCATCATTTTTATTTTTGAAAAAAGCGTAGAAAGATAAACCTACCTGCTCTCCTTTGCGCGCTATTTGTTGCTCGCATTTAGCTATCATTGTGCTGCGTAGTGTCGCTCTCATCATCCTTGCTCTTTAAAACGAAAAAGGAAGCGTTAAACACTTCCTTTTCGGTGGCTAATTATTTGCTAGCGGCGCGTTGCTGTTCTTTGAGCTTTTGCTTTTGCTCTTTGCGCTTTTGTAGCATTTCTTGGGCCTCATGGCCAATATGACCCTCACCACGCTGCTTCGCCAAGTCAATTTGCTTTTGGCGCTCTGCAAAACGTTGGCGCTGCTCCTCGCTCAAACTGTCATGACAGTGATGACAAGACACACCCTGCATGTACTGCGGCTTTTGCTTATCGTCTTCGGTAATAGGCATGCGACAGGCATGACATTGGTCGTATTGACCCTTGTTTAGGTCATGATCCACAGCAACACGGTTGTCGAATACAAAGCACTCACCTTCCCACATGGTTTCTTCCTTAGGCACTTCTTCTAAGTACTTAAGAATACCGCCTTCAAGGTGGTAGACCTCTTCAAAACCCTGCTCTTTCATATAAGCTGTGGATTTTTCGCAGCGAATACCGCCAGTACAGAACATGGCTACTTTTTTGTGCTTTTTAGGGTCAAGGTTTTGCTCCGCCCAATTTGGAAATTCGCGGAACGTTTTCGTTTGCGGATCAACGGCATTTTTAAAGGTGCCAATTTCTATCTCGTAATCGTTACGGGTATCCACCAACACCACTTCAGGGTCGCTTATCAACGCGTTCCAATCCTTGGGTTTCACATAGGTGCCCACCACTTCTCGTGGGTCAATACCTTCAACACCCATGGTGACTATTTCTTTTTTCAGCTTCACTTTGGTGCGGTAGAAAGGACATTCATCGTCAAAAGACTCTTTGGTAACGATATTAGCGAGGTTAGGTTGCTTATCAAGCCACCCTAGTAAAGCATCAATCCCTTCGCGTTTACCCGCGACCGTACCGTTGATACCCTCTTTGGCAAGCAGTAATGTACCACGTACGTCATTAGCAAGCATGACATCTAAAAGAGGTTGGCGAAGTTGTTCGAAATCAGGCAGCGCAACAAACTTATACAGCGCGCACACGACGTATTGATCAGACATAGTAACTGTTACCTTAAGTGCTTTTAAAACGAAACCGAATCGTAAATCCGGCGCAATGGTCGGCGTATTTTACTGATTGTGGTGAAAAACGCAAAATTCACTGCCAGTGAACTGTCTCATTACGTTATAATAGCGGTGGATAAACTGTAATTTTGGAGAGTTAATTTGCAATTTAGTGATTTGGGTATCGATTCTCGACTGTGTGGGCAACTAACGCATCAAGGTATTACCACGCCCACCGATATCCAAGCGCAGGCCATACCCTTGGCACTCGCTGGCCATGACTTATTTGCGCAATCAAAAACCGGGTCAGGTAAGACGCTTGCCTTCTTATTGCCTGCTGTACAACGGGTTATGAAGCAACGGGCCCTATCAAAGCGCGACCCCCGTGTAGTAATTGTCACCCCGACTCGCGAGTTAGCGTCACAAGTATACTCACAGCTACGTTTACTGATAGCCGGAACGGCACTGTCGGGAACAAAAGTGATTGGCGGTGAGAACTTTAACGACCAAGTTAAGGCGCTGCGCAAGAATCCACATTTTGTGATTGGCACGCCAGGGCGAATTGCCGACCACCTTGATGGCCGCTCATTACAATTAGGCGGCCTGGAATTGCTCATTTTTGATGAGGCCGACCGCATCCTTGACCTCGGTTTTACCGAGCAAGTTGAGCGTATTAATGCGGCCGCAGATCATCGTCTTCGCCAAAGCCTTTTGTTTTCAGCTACTTTGGAGCACGCTCAGGTCGGTGCGCTCTCGCGTAACCTATTACGCAACCCTAAGGGCGTGACCATTAGTGCCGCCACGGATGAGCATAGCGATATCTCACAGCATCTTTATTTGGCGGATCACCTCGACCATAAAGAGGCGCTGCTCGATCACTTTATTGCCCAAGAGAATGTTGGTCAGTGTATTATTTTTACCGCCACACGAGATGATACCGAGCGCTTGTGTAACAAGCTCACGGCGCAAGGTTTTAAGGCCGTCGCTCTCGCAGGCACGCTGGCGCAAAGCAAACGGCTGGATATTATGGATGCCTTTAGCCGTGGACTATATCAAGTGTTGGTTACCACCGACGTGGCGTCACGGGGCCTCGATTTGCTTAACGTCACCCATGTAATCAATTTTGACTTGCCAAAACATGCGGAAGAATACATTCACCGTATTGGTCGTACTGGCCGCGCGGGCTTTAAAGGTCATGCCATTTCATTAGTGGGGCCGAAAGATTGGCAAAGCTACCTGGCGATAAACCAATTTATGCGCCGTCCTTTGCCGTTCAGTGAAGTTGAGGGGCTAGTCGGCAAGTTTAAAGGCTTTACTCGTCCAAAGCCGCCAGCGAATGCAAAGAAAAAGCCCCAGGATAAAACTAAGCCAGCAACATCTAAAAAACCTCTTGCTAAGCGCAAGAAAAGTAAATCTATGCAGGTAAAAGTGGCGCAACCCGCACCGTTTGATCCGAACAGCATGGGCGTAAAACGCAAGCCTAAAAAAAATAACGACACAGAGAGCGAATAATGAGTGAATTAGGTCAATGGCAAACGCTGTTTGTTGAGGAAGTCGCAGGCGAAGGCGCGTATTTGCGAAGCACCGAACTCGGTGAAGTATTTTTACCGGCCTCTGAGCTGCCCGATGATTTACAGCAAGGTGATAGCTTAGGCGTATTTGTCTATTTAGATAGTATGGGCCACGCCACCGCAACTCGAAAAAAACCATTAGCGCAAGTGGGCGATTTTGCTTTTTTACAAGTTAAACAAGTCAACAAAACTGGCGCCTTTTTAGATTGGGGTCTGGATAAAGACTTGTTGGTACCCTTTAACGAACAAAAACCCCGAATGCGAGAGGGAAATAGTTATTTAGTAAAGCTCTACTTGGACAATGCCTCCAAACGTATTTGTGCATCCAGTAACCTCAATAAATTCGTCGGTCACGCAAAGCCTCGTTACCAGTTCAACGATGCCGTTGATATTATGGTGGCTGCTAAAACCGATTTAGGCTACAAAGTGATTGTCGATGATAGCCATTGGGGACTTATTTTTCATAATCGCGTACATCGCCCGCTGTACGTTGGTCAACAGCTTAACGCGTTCGTCTTACAGTGCCGCGAAGATGACAAACTTGATATTGTCTTAGAAAAGCAAGGGATAGCAAAGCTAGACCCGCTTAAAGAGCAAATACTGCAAGCGTTAAAAGACGGTAGTGGCGTGTTGCCGCTTGGAGATAAATCTGCGCCGGAGGCCATAAAACGCCAGTTTGGCACCTCAAAAGCGAACTTTAAAAAGGCTATTGGCGGTCTGTTTAAAGATCAACTTATTGATATCGAGGCCACACGAATCACATTAAAAACGCGACCTTAAGTCGCGTTTTTACGTAGATTAGTAGGATTGATAACGAAGGTCATCATAAGGCAATGCGCAGCGTACATAACGCTTAGAATAATCAAGCAACTCTGAGCGGTTACTAATACTCAACGGAGCAAGCCGAAAGATACGCCCTTCACACTCTACACGCTTAATATCATGGCCTTCCATACAATTACCCACTGAACGCCCAGATTCCAACAGCATTGCTTCATTATTGGCGCAAATCGCATAGACACGTTTTGCCAGTGCCTCTTTTAGAGCAAATAGATCCACATCTTGGTATTCTACCTGTTCAATCAACAGCGCCAGTGCGCGCGCATTACTTTCTGCGGTGCTCTGGCGATGATAATAGTAACCTGCGGCCACAATGAGGGCTATCAGCAGAATGTATTTCACCTTAGTCTCCTAGACTCTCATTAATCTCAGTTAATACCGCAACTGGATCAGCAGCTTGCGTGATTGGACGACCAATAACCAGATAGTCGCTGCCGCTCGCAACGGCTCGCTCTGGTGTCATTATACGTTTTTGGTCCCCGGCGGCGCTTCCTGCTGGGCGGATCCCTGGTGTCACCAGTGTAAACTCTGACCCCAACTGTGATTTTAATAACTGCGCTTCTTGCGCTGAACAAACTACACCATCAAGACCAGCCTGATGTGCAAGCTTGGCTAGATACAATACTTGTTCTTGTGGGGATTTATCAATACCTAATTGTTTTAATTGTATTTCATCCATACTGGTAAGGACGGTCACCGCAATCAGTAACGGCGCTTTGTCGCCGAAAGGAGTCAATGCTGCTTTCGCCTTTTCCATCATTGCCACACCGCCACTGGCATGAACATTAACCATCCATACCCCTAATTTTGCAGCCGCAGTCACCGCTTTAGCAACAGTGTTAGGAATATCATGGAATTTCAAATCGAGAAATACATCGAAGCCCAAATCCACTAATTGTTTGACAAAATCGGGACCAAACAACGTAAACATTTCTTTGCCTACTTTTAAGCGGCAAGTGCTAGGTGATAATTGCTTTACAAAAGCTAAGGCTTTGCCTTGGTCGTCGTAATCTAAGGCGATCAGTACTTTTTTAGAATCAACAGAGCTCATTTTTTTCCTGTTTAAAAACCATCAAGCCCACGGCTTGGCTGTATAGACTCCCAGTGTCGACATGAAGGACATAACCAGTAATGGCTATGGCTTTCAAAACCACAATGCTGACATTGATAGTCTGCCTTGGTGTCTATATATGATTGGATCAGTTTATCTATGGGGTTTAATGCCTCATCGAGTTGGGCATTTTGACCAGCCAATAATTGTAACAGAAAACGAAAGCCACGGATATTCGGCTGTTTCTTCAAGCTTTTGGTGAGAAACTCCATAGCCGCTTGGTTTTCGCCTCGTGTTAATAAATGCTGGCAATAATGAATTTTAAGAAGGACACCGCCTTGCTCTACCAGCTCACTCAACAATTGCTCGAACTGTTGCTGTAAGTTCAAATGACGATAGGCGTTGGCTAGCTTATCAATCACTAACGGTGAGCAGCGGGTAAATTGAGTGACCAAGTCACGCCAATAGTGAATTGCTTGCACATAGTCTTCCCGTTGATAAGCCTGTAAGCCCAGTTCATATAAGGGGCGAATACTCGGCTCGCCTACCCCTAAGGCTTGTGACATCAACTCTGTTTGCTGACTGTTAAGTGCTGCCTCACAGTAAAAATTCGCAATCGCAATACGTTGTTGGCTGTGAATGAATAAATGGGCATGACGCTGGTATAACTCAACGCCTTTTTGCCACTCTCGCGTTTGTGAGTATAAGGTGATCAGCGGTTCAATGGCCTGCTGACGCTTCCCCTTAACGAGGATAAGTAGGTGCTCTTCTGCGCTATCAAGCAATCCAGCCAAGATATAGTCCTGTGCTAACTCTAAGCGACTTTCAGTGAGCTGATCTTGATTTAAGTTAGGGTGCTCAAGTAATAACTCATGAATCTTGATGGCGCGGTCAAGCTCGCCGCGCTTGCGAAATAGTGCCGCTAAGGTCAAGTAGTGCTCGACCGAGTCCGCAGAGACCTCGAGTAACTGAATGAGGTGTTCAAGGCCTTGATCCTCTTCCCTATCAAGCAGGTACTTAAGGCCTTTACTGTATTCGGCGGTGATTTTGCGATTATGTTGATGGGCTTGGTTTTTGGCACTGTTTTTACCCATTATCCAGCCGTAGCCCGCAGCTACAGGCAAGAGTAAAAACAACAGTTCAAGCATGGCTAACCGTCTTTTTCAGTGGCAGGCTCAGGGCCTATGTCATTGTTGGAATCACGGGCTAGCTTGGTATTGCGTCGCTGCAAGCGGTAGTTTTGCCACTTTAACTTGGAAAACACACGGAAACTTACAAAGCAACCGACTAATAGGCCAATAACAAAACACACGCTGATAAGGGCAGCAAGTGGTAATTGGGCGCTAGCAATAAGATAATTTACTTGAACAGACTGTGGATTTTGCGAACCCAATACGAAGGCAATAAAAACACACAGTACAAAAAGAACGATTTTTACAACCTTCACTCGGTAACGACTCCGTTGTTATTATTGTATGCTCTCGTTAACGCGATCGCGCAATTCTTTGCCTGGTTTAAAATGAGGGACATATTTACCGTCTAGTTCAACGGTTTCGCCGGTTTTTGGATTTCGGCCTGTACGTGGTGCACGGTAATGAAGGGAAAAGCTACCAAAGCCGCGAATTTCGATGCGCTCGGCGCTAGAGAGCGAGCCGGCCATCTGTTCTAGAATTTCTTTTACGGCATTTTCAACATCACGAGCTTGGATGTGTGAGTGTTGTTCTGCAAGCTGTTCTATTAACTCTGACTTGGTCATAATGTTTCCTCAAGTGCTTACAAAAGGAAGGGCTTGCGCCCTTCCTAGACTCGACTAAAGCTTAGTCTTTTTGTGCATTTTTAAATGCAGCAGCCATAGCGTTTTCGAACTGAGGCTCATCTGCCTTCAGTTTCTCAAGCGCTTCTTTCTCTTCAGCTTCGTAAATCGCTTTTACAGAAAGGCTGATAGCGCGGTTCTTACGATCTACGCCAACAAACTTCGCTTCGATTTCGTCGCCTTCAGAAGCAACTGCAGTTGCATCTTCTACACGCTCTTGAGCGATGTCTGCTACACGGATGTAACCTTCAACGCCTTCAGCAAGCTCAACTGTTGCACCTTTAGCATCAACAGCTGTCACTTTACCTTTAACAATAGCACCTTTTTTGTTTGCGTCTAGGTAGTTATTGAAAGGATCCGCTTCGATTTGCTTAACGCCTAGAGAGATACGCTCACGCTCTGGGTCAACTTGAAGAACGATAGCTGTGATCTCGTCACCTTTCTTGTATTCACGTACAGCTTCTTCGCCAGGCGTGTTCCAAGAAATATCAGATAGGTGTACAAGACCGTCGATGCCGCCTTCAAGACCGATGAAGATACCGAAGTCAGTGATTGACTTGATCTTACCAGTAACTTGGTCGCCTTTGTTGTTAAGACGCGCAAATTCCTGCCAAGGGTTCGCTTTACACTGCTTAAGACCTAGAGAAATACGACGACGCTCTTCGTCGATCTCTAGTACCATTACTTCAACAGTATCACCTAGTGATACCACTTTAGATGGGTGGATGTTCTTGTTAGTCCAATCCATCTCAGAAACGTGTACTAGACCTTCTACGCCTTCTTCGATTTCAACGAAGCAACCGTAGTCAGTTAGGTTAGTTACACGACCAGTTAGCTTAGCGCCTTCTGGGTAACGGTTAGCAATTTCTTGCCATGGATCTTCGCCAAGCTGCTTAAGACCTAGAGAAACACGTGTTTTCTCTTTGTCGAACTTAAGTACTTTAACGTTGATTTCGTCGCCAACATTTACGATTTCTGAAGGGTGCTTAACACGCTTCCACGCCATGTCAGTGATGTGTAGTAGACCGTCTACACCACCTAGATCTACGAACGCACCGTAATCGGTAAGGTTCTTAACGATACCTTTAACTTCTTGACCTTCAACAAGGTTAGCAAGTAGCTCTTCACGTTCAGCTGAGTTTTCAGACTCAATAACAGCACGA
Organism: Pseudoalteromonas ruthenica; assembly: GCF_008808095.1. NCBI lineage: Bacteria > Pseudomonadati > Pseudomonadota > Gammaproteobacteria > Alteromonadales > Pseudoalteromonadaceae > Pseudoalteromonas > Pseudoalteromonas ruthenica. Next base: position 1,239,159 of record NZ_CP023396.1, read on the forward strand.
CGTGAAACAACAACGTTGTTGCGCTTCTGGTCAAGCTTGATTACTTTGAACTCTAGCTCTTTACCTTCAAGGTGAGTGGTGTCACGTACTGGACGAACATCAACAAGTGAACCAGGTAGGAAGGCACGGATTGAATCTACTTCAACAGTGAAGCCGCCTTTAACCTTGCCATTGATAACACCAGTAACTGTTTCGTTTTCTTCACACGCTTTTTCAAGGCGAATCCACGCTTCGTGGCGCTTCGCTTTTTCACGAGAAAGAATAGTCTCACCGAAGCCGTCTTCGATAGCGTCTAGTGCTACATCTACTTCGTCACCAACGGCAACTTCTAGTTCACCAGCAGTATTTTTGAACTGCTCTGCAGGAATGGCACTTTCTGACTTTAGGCCAGCGTCTACAAGAACGATGTTGTTCTCGATAGAGATTACGGTACCTTTTACGATTGAGCCCTGTTGAGCTTCAAAATCCTGTAGGCTTTCTTCAAATAACTGCGCAAAATTTTCTGACATACTTAATACGTCTCTATAAGTTAAATTCTCCACATCGCGTCACTGCTCAGCGGGGTTATTAGTAAAACATCAGCATCCTGCCAATGTGAAATAAATTAGTCTTTTATACTCGTATGCGGGAGTTTGCCGGCTAAGACCGCATCTTCTAGGATCTTATTAACCTGAGCGAACACCTGTTCGGCATTGAGCTGCGTTGTATCAACAGTGATAGCATCATCCGCTGGCACAAGGGGTGCCACGCTGCGATTCATATCACGTTCGTCACGTGCTTTAATGTCCTCGAGTAGACCACCTAGTGTAACATCCAGGCCACGCTCCTTCAACTCTTTAAAACGGCGCTCGGCGCGCTCTTCGGCACTGGCAGTGAGGTAAATCTTCACCTCGGCATCGGGGAATACCACCGTGCCCATATCTCTGCCATCGGCGATTAAGCCGTTTTCGCTGCGAAATGCGCGTTGACGGCGCAGTAATGCTTCGCGTACACGCGGCAGCGCGGCAACTTTAGACGCCGCAGCGCCGACTTCTTCGTTGCGAATGCCATGGGTGACTTCTTCACCCTCAAGGATAATCTTGCTCGAGTCGGTCTCGTTATCAAACTCGAATTGCACATCTAAATTCGCCGCCAGAGGAACAAGGGCCTCTTCGCTATCTAGGGCTATTTGGTGGTGTAACGCGGCGAGCGCTAACACCCGGTAAATTGCACCACTATCAAGCACGTCCCAGCCTAATTTTTGTGCAAGTAAGCGACACACCGTACCCTTGCCTGAGCCACTTGGCCCATCAATGGTGATCACCGGCATTGATGCCTGCATTCAAACCTCCTGCATGCACAGCAAACATTAAAATCGGCGGTATTATACGCGAACTTTTCTGCAAATTCGCGTCATTACAGTAGTTTTTTAATATTGTTTTGTAACAGATCAAGTATCAGCCTGCTTGCGAAAAAGCGTAAACAGGCTGCAAAGGCTAGTACTGACTGACGTGTGACAGTGTATCAAAATAGGTAGGGAAGGTTTTCGCGGTGCAATTCGGGTCGTTAATAGTGACCGGCCACCCGCCCACTGCAACCAATGAAAAGCACATCGCGATACGATGGTCGTTATAAGTATCGATGGCAACATCATTAAGCGCTGCTACCGGGGTGATTTCGATATAGTCTTCGCCCTCAATGACCTCAGCGCCCAACTTCTTCAACTCGGTTGCCATTGCATGTAACCGGTCGGTTTCTTTGACTCGCCAATTATAGATATTACGAATTGCCGTTTTGCCCTTTGCAAACAGTGCGACTGTTGCCAGTGTCATTGCTGCATCAGGGATCGCATTGGCGTCAATGTCCACGCCTTTGAGTGTACCTTTGCGCACAACCAACTTGGTATCATGCCAATCAATGTCCGCCCCCACCTGCTGCATGACCTTCGCAAAGCCGATATCTCCTTGTACACTTTGCGAGCCAACACCATGAATGGTGATTTCACCGCCAGCAATGGCTGCCGCCGCAACAAAGTAAGATGCTGAGGAAGCGTCGCCTTCAACCATTATGCGTCCAGGGCTTTGGTATGTTTGTCCGCCTTTGACATAGAAGCGTTGATAATTGTCATGTTCAACATGGACACCAAATTTCGCCATCACTCCAAGGGTGATATCTATATAGGGCTTAGAAACCAACTCGCCTTTAATGCTGATGTTGGTATCCCCCTGAAACAGCGGAGCGGCCATCAATAAAGCGGTCAAAAACTGACTGGAAATACTGCCGTCAATGCTTACTTCGCCCCCGCTGAGTCCTTGACCGTGAATCACCAACGGCGGATAGTGACGCTGTTTGCTGTAGTGAATATCGGCTCCGAGGGACTGTAGCGCATCCACTAAGTGGCCAATCGGACGCTCTTCCATGCGCGGCTCGCCTGTCAGTGTGAAAGAGCCCGAAGTTGCTGCTAGCACCGCAGTCAGAGGACGAAATGCGGTACCCGCGTTACCGAGAAACAAAGCATCATCTGGGGTATCCAGTTCACCGCCCCGCCCGTGCACCACAGCCTGCGTTTTATCATCGCTCAATTCAACCTTAACCCCCAAGGCCGAGAGCGCTGCAAGCATATGACGAATATCATCGCTGTCGAGCAGGTTGGTCACTGTGGTGTTGCCCTGTGCAAGCGCTGCCAGCAATAAGATGCGGTTAGAAAGGCTTTTTGAGCCTGGGAGGGTGACCTCGCCATTGATGCCTTTAATTGGCGCTAATCGTAATGACTCCATCACCCATGCTCCTTGGCAAACTCATCCATAAAGGTCACTAGCGCTTCAATACCGGCAACCGGCATGGCGTTATAGATACTCGCACGCATTCCGCCAACAAAACGATGCCCTTCTAACGCCAGTAAGCCCGCCTGTTTAGACAGTGCTAAGAAGCGCTCGTTATGGCGCTCGTCGTTCAACCAAAATGGTACATTCATTAATGAGCGGCAGGCTTTGTCCACTTTATTATTGTAAAACGAGGAGCTATCGATGTAATCGTACAAGATGGCCGCTTTATTTTTGTTATGGCGCTGCATAGCTGGAACACCACCGTGCTCCTCGAGATATTTAAATACTTCATCAGCCAGATACCAAGCGAAGGTCGGCGGCGTGTTATACATACTGCCCTGCTTGGCTTCCACCGCGTAATCCAATATTCCTGGGCGCGGCAAACCTTGGCGTTCAAGCAGCGTCTTACGAACAATCACAATAGCAAGCCCTGAAGGACCAATATTTTTTTGCGCACCGGCGTAAATGACATCAAAATCATCAACATTGATTTCCCGCGATAGAATCATCGACGACATATCTGCCACGATAGGCGCACTAGGGTGGCGAGGCACATCAAATAATTCAACACCATCAATGGTTTCATTAGGGCAATAATGAATGTAGCTGGCTTTTTCAGGCAATGGCCATTGCGCCACCGGTGTTACGCCAAACTGACCATCACGGTCATCACGTACGTTCAGTTCAACCACATCGGTGTACTTACGCGCTTCTGTCGCCGCGCCGTCAGACCAAATACCGGTATTAACATACACCGCTGGTGCATCGTCCAAATGCAGATTCATTGGCACAGCGGCAAATTGACCACGACCGCCACCATGCATAAAGAGCACGGCAAAGTCATCGCTAATGTTCATTAACCGGCGCAACCGCGCCTCGCACTGTTGCGCCATGGTTAAAAACGGCTCGGCTCGGTGACTCACTTCCATCACCGATACTCCAAGATTTTGCCAATCCAAAAATTCACTCTGTGCCTTTTTCATAACCTCGGGTGGCAACATGGCAGGGCCTGCACAAAAGTTGTATACGCTCATTACTTCTATTTCCTCATTCCATATGCGTATGGATAACACCTAGGACGCTATGCACCACGATTAAGTGCTCGAAAGGTATTATCAACAAATAAAAAAAGCGGCCGAAGCCGCTTTCATATACTAAGAGATTTACTCAGGCGTGTCATCGCCTGCAGTGGGTGCCTGTGAATTTTCTGGCACCTCATTTTGCTCTATGTCGACTAGGTCTTCATCATCGATTTCTTCGATACGTTGTAACCCAACCACAGCCTCACCGTCAATGGTGCGGATCAAAATGACCCCCTGGGTGTTACGACCAACGCGAGACACTTCATTAACACGAGTACGTACTAAGGTACCGCGATTAGAAATGATCATGATTTCATCATTGTCATCGACTTGCACCGCACCAACTACAGGGCCATTGCGCTCGCTCACTTTAATTGAGACCACGCCTTGTGTCGCTCGACTCTTAGCAGGATACTCTTCTAATGGTGTGCGTTTACCATAGCCATTCTCAGTCACGGTCAGGATAGCGCCATCCCCTTGCGGTACAATTAACGATACCACTTTGACGTCGTCTGGCATCTTGATGCCACGAACACCTGTCGCAGTGCGGCCCATAGGACGCAGAGCGAGCAGTTCTTCGCCCGTTTCAGGGTCACGTTTAACTTCACCCGTTTCAGCGTCGCGTTGTTTCTCATTGAAACGCACTACTTTGCCGTGCTCGGTAAATAGCATGATGTCGTCTTCACCAGTGGTGATACGTGCACCGATTAAGCTATCCCCTTCGTTCAGGTTAATCGCGATGATGCCGCTGGCGCGTTGACGGCTGTAGGCCGTCAGTGGCGTTTTCTTAACAACACCGCTGGCGGTCGCCATGACAATAAACTTGTCTTCTTCGTATTCACGCACAGGTAATATCGTGGTGATGCGTTCATCAGCTTCGAGCGGTAGCAAGTTAACAATCGGCTTACCACGCGCTGCGCGGCTGGCAAGTGGCAACTGATAGACTTTCAGCCAATACAAACGCCCTGCGCTGGAGAAGCATAAAATGGTGTCGTGGGTATTGGCAACCAGTAAGCGTTCGATGAAATCTTCATCTTTCATCTTCGTTGCCGACTTACCCTTACCGCCTCGACGCTGGGCCTCATAATCACTCAAAGGCTGGTACTTAACATAGCCTTCATGGGACAAGGTCACCACCACATCTTCTTCGTTGATTAAATCTTCCAAGCTGATGTCGTGCGCCGCAGCACTGATTTCAGTACGACGTTCATCGCCATAGGTGTCTTTAATCAATACTAACTCGTCACGGATCACTTCCATCAAACGCTCAGGTGAACCGAGGATATGTAACAACTCAGCGATAAGCTCAAGTAGCTCTTGGTATTCATCAAGGATTTTACCGTGCTCTAGACCTGTCAGCTTATGTAAGCGCAGCTCCAAAATAGCCTGAGCTTGGGGCTCTGATAGATAGTATTGACCATCGCGAATACCTAGGCCATCAGCAAGCCAGTCTGGACGCGCAGCATCATCACCAGCTTTTTCCAGCATGGCTTTTACATTGCCGAGCTCCCACGGGCGAGATACTAACGCTTCTTTCGCCTCGGCCGGTGTTGGCGACTTACGGATCAGCTCAATGACCGGGTCGATATTCGCCAAAGCAATCGCAAGGCCTTCAAGGGTGTGTGCACGGTCACGGGCTTTACGTAAATCGTATACAGTCCGGCGAGTGACCACTTCACGACGATGAAGAATAAAGGCTTCAAGCATCTCTTTGAGGTTGAAACAACGTGGCTGATTGCCATCTAGGGCAACCATATTCATGCCAAACACTGTTTGCATTTGCGTTTGTGCATACAGGTTATTGAGGATAACTTCGCCGACTTCGCCGCGTTTTACCTCGATAACAATGCGCATACCGTCTTTATCAGACTCATCACGCAGCGCACTGATCCCCTCAATCTTCTTGTCTTTAACCAGTTCGGCGATTTTTTCAATCAAGCGCGCTTTGTTAACCTGGTACGGGATTTCATGGACAACAATGGTTTCGCGCCCGGTTTTTTCATCCACTTCGACATCGGCACGAGCGCGGATATAAATCTTACCACGGCCGGTTTTATAGGCCTGCTCAATGCCCTTTTTGCCATTGATAATGGCTGCAGTAGGGAAATCAGGACCAGGAATGTAGTCCATCAATTCTTCAATCGTGGTTTCCGGCTCTTTAATAAGCGCCAAACAACCATTGATCACTTCGGTGAGGTTATGCGGCGGTATGTTAGTCGCCATACCGACGGCAATACCCGAAGAACCATTGACGAGTAAGTTAGGCACTTTGGTCGGCAACACATCTGGGATTTGCTCGGTGCCGTCGTAGTTCGGCACAAAGTCTACAGTTTCTTTTTCTAAATCAGCCAGTAGCTCTTGTGATAGCTTCGCCATACGCACTTCGGTGTAACGCATCGCTGCCGCTGAGTCACCATCTACCGAGCCAAAGTTACCTTGACCATCAACAAGCATGTAACGCAAGGAGAATGGCTGTGCCATACGAACGATGGTGTCGTACACTGCACTGTCGCCATGGGGGTGGTATTTACCGATTACATCACCGACTACACGAGCCGATTTCTTATAGGGTTTATTCCAGTCATTGCGGAGTTCATTCATGGCAAACAACACACGACGGTGAACAGGCTTAAGCCCATCACGCACATCGGGAAGCGCACGCCCTACAATTACACTCATAGCGTAATCGAGGTAGGAATTTTTTAACTCATCTTCAATATTAACCGGAAGGACTTCGTTGGCGAGATCAGTCATTGATTCCACTTTCCTTCTTCATTGACAGCCTCCGTTCCCAACAAAGTGAAGGAGAATCAGCGACTGTCATTTGTCGTTATTATCTGCGTTCATGCTATCACATTATTTTTGATTTTACAGGCGCTAAATCTTTGCGATTTGCGAAAATCCCCCCGTATAATGGCCTCATAAACACGAGGAAGTTTTATATGACCGAACATCAAAATGTAGACCACAGTGAAATAGCTAAATTTGAGGCCATTGCCGAACGTTGGTGGGATTTCGACGGCGAATTCAAACCACTACATGATATTAACCCTCTGCGACTGGATTTCATCGCCCAGCATGCACAAGGGCTGGCGCAAAAGCAGGCCGTGGATATAGGCTGCGGAGGTGGAATTTTAGCTGAAAGCATGGCCAAGCTCGGCGCCCAAGTCACGGGAATTGATATGGGCCAAGAGCCACTCAATGTAGCGAAGCTGCACGCGCTGGAGTCTGGGGTAAAAGTGGATTATCAGTTAAGCACTGCCGAAGCATTTAGCGAACACCACAGTGAACAGTTTGATGTGGTCACTTGTATGGAAATGCTTGAGCATGTGCCTGAACCCGAGTCGGTTATTGCCGCCGCCGCCCGCCTCGCTAAACCAGGAGCAAATGTGTATTTCTCTACGCTCAATAAAACCACTAAAGCCTATTTATTGGCAATACTGGGGGCGGAGAAGGTGCTAAAAATGGTTCCTGAAGGCACGCACGACCACAGTAAGTTTATTCGCCCCTCGCAACTTATAGCATGGGCTGAGCAACAAGGGCTCAAAGTGCGTCACAGCGCCGGCTTAAGTTATAACCCGCTGACAAAACAATTTACCCTTAACAACGACGTTAGCGTTAACTATATATTGCACTTCGAAAAATTACTGTGATCGAAAATGATCCGCGCATTGTATTGGCAAATTCGCGGATGACGAATACACTATATCTGGTGGCTTGTTAATTTTTGAACACCAGATATAGTGATTTGAAATGATCGTCACGAATACAATTTAAGCGTATTGATGATAAAAAAATCAGTCGCTATCGGTACAAAAATTTCGTTTAAATTGTTTTTTTTGGCGTTGATTTTCATCTAAATACAGCTTTAAAAATGCTATAAGGTTAACGATCACTAACCCCTTGTAGTTATCCACAGATTGTCAAGGTATGCGCCTCTTGCAAAAGCATCGCTACCCCACTATCTTGTGAGTCGCTGTGATGAAAACACCATATATAGTGTTTAAATCTTGGCCAATTAGGCCGTGCTTTAATCTGCTGTACTCATAAATAGGTGATAGCGAAGCACTATCCTGGCAGTAAAGTAACATCCGCTGGTGTAAATACGGGCGGCAACACGTATTTCTCAGCCGTGCGCTAAGACAACTAATTATAAATACGGGCAATAACTATGAACCAACAGCTATCTGTTAGTAAACGCGACGGACGTAAGGAAGCGCTGGATTTAGATAAAATCCATCGCGTTATTACTTGGGCGGCAGAAGGTCTGAATAATGTATCTGTCTCACAAGTTGAACTTAAGTCCCATATTCAGTTCTATGACGGTATCCGCACCGAAGACATTCATGAGACAATCATTAAGTCAGCAGCAGATCTGATCTCAAAAGACACTCCTGACTATCAGTTTTTGGCAGCTCGCCTTGCCATCTTTCATCTAAGAAAGAAAGCTTATGGCCAATTTGAGCCACCGAAGCTGTATGACCACGTAGTTAAGCTCGTTGAAGATAAACGCTACGATCAACATTTACTCACTGATTACACTCAGTCTGAGTTCGAGCAAATGGATGCCTTTATTGATCATAGCCGAGACTTAAACTTCAGCTACGCTGCAGTAAAGCAGTTGGAAGGTAAATACCTTGTCCAAAACCGTGTTACTGGCGACATTTACGAGAGCGCGCAATTTTTATATGTATTAGTGGCTGCCAGCTTATTCTCTGAATATCCAAAAGAAACGCGTCTTGACTATGTTAAGCGCTTTTACGATGCCGTTTCTACATTCAAAATTTCGTTGCCAACACCGATTATGTCGGGTGTGCGCACACCGACTCGTCAATTTAGCTCATGCGTACTGATTGAGTGTGACGATAGCCTAGATTCCATTAACGCGACTTCTTCTGCAATCGTTAAATACGTATCACAGCGAGCCGGTATTGGTATTAACGCTGGACGCATTCGTGCCCTAGGCAGCCCAATCCGTAACGGTGAAGCCTACCATACAGGTTGTATCCCATTTTATAAGCACTTCCAAACGGCAGTAAAAAGCTGCTCTCAAGGTGGGGTGCGCGGCGGCGCAGCCACACTCTTCTACCCACTGTGGCACTTGGAAGTAGAAAACCTGCTGGTCTTGAAGAATAACCGAGGTGTCGATGACAACCGGGTACGTCATCTAGATTATGGTGTGCAGTTTAATAAGCTGATGTATACCCGACTCATTAAAGACGGCCACATTACCTTGTTCAGTCCATCGGATGTACCAGGCTTGTACGATGCCTTTTTCGAAGACCAAGAAAAATTCGAACAGCTATATGTGCAGTACGAACAAGACGACAGTATCCGCAAAAAGCGTATCAAGGCTATTGAGCTGTTTTCGATGTTTTTGCAAGAGCGTGCCAGCACTGGGCGCATCTATCTGCAAAACGTGGATCACTGTAATACTCACAGCCCGTTCGATGCTAAAGTCGCGCCTATTCGCCAATCTAATTTATGTTTAGAAATCGCGTTGCCGACTAAGCCGATGAATAATGTTATGGACGAAGAAGGCGAAATTGCCTTGTGTACGCTATCGGCATTTAACCTCGGTGCTATTAATTCACTCGACGAGCTCGAAGAGCTGGCCGAACTAGGTGTCCGCGCCCTTGATAGCCTGTTGGATTACCAAGAGTACCCTGTTCCTGCTGCGTATAACGCCACCATGGGCCGCCGTACTTTGGGTATTGGCGTCATTAACTTTGCCTATTACTTAGCTAAAAATGGCAAACGTTATTCCGATGGCAGTGCCAACGCGTTAACACACAAAACTTTTGAGGCGATTCAATATTACTTAATGAAAGCGTCAAATGAGTTAGCGAAAGAAAAAGGCGCTTGTCCTAAGTTTAACGAAACAACCTATGCTCAAGGCATTATGCCTATCGATACTTATAAGAAGGATCTCGATAGTGTATGTGACGAGCCGTTGCACCTTGACTGGGATGGACTACGCGAAAGCATTAAAACCCATGGTATGCGTAACTCAACGCTATCAGCGTTAATGCCTTCAGAGACATCATCGCAGATTTCTAATGCCACGAACGGCATTGAGCCACCGCGTGGGCACATCAGCGTTAAAGCATCTAAAGACGGTATTTTGAAGCAGGTAGTGCCTGAATATGAGCGTTTGAAAGAGCAGTACGAGTTACTTTGGGATATCCCTTCTAACGATGGCTACCTGCAACTTGTTGGCATTATGCAGAAATTCGTTGACCAAACGATTTCAGCCAATACCAACTATGATCCAAACAAGTTCGAAGGCGGTAAAGTACCTATGAAGTTACTGCTTAAAGACTTATTAACCGCGTACAAGCTTGGTGTCAAAACGTTGTACTACCATAACACTCGTGATGGTGCAGCTGACTCGCAAGACGAGCTTAAGCCAGAACAAGCCGATGACGGCTGTGAAGGCGGCGCGTGTAAAATATAATTACAGCATGCGGCTGTGTACAGCCGCATTCCTTTGTTGTTCTACCAAGTAGATTGAGACCCCACGACTATGTCATACACCACTTTTAGCCGTAATCATAACGACCAATTAAAAGAACCGATGTTTTTTGGGCAAACGGTGAATGTGTCACGTTACGACCAGCAGAAGTACCCTATTTTTGAGAAGTTAATTGAAAAGCAACTGTCTTTCTTTTGGCGCCCGGAAGAAGTGGATGTCAGCAAAGACCGTGTTGATTTTCAATCATTGCCCGATCATGAACGTCACATTTTCTTGAGCAACCTGAAATACCAAACCCTGCTAGACAGTGTTCAAGGGCGCTCACCCAACGTTGCCTTGCTACCTATCGTGTCGCTGCCCGAGTTGGAAACCTGGATAGAAACATGGGCGTTCAGTGAGACCATCCACAGTCGCTCATACACTCATATCATTCGCAATGTAACGCAATCCCCTGAGCTTATTTTTGATGACATTGTCACCAATGACAAAATCAATGAGCGTGCCGACGCGGTGACTCGTTACTATGATGACTTAATCCACTTAACATCAATTTACAACCTGTACGGCGAAGGTCAGCACACCATCAACGGCGATGTCATTGATGTGAGCCTGTACGAGCTTAAGAAACGTTTGTATTTAGCGATGATGTCGGTGAATATTCTCGAAGCCATTCGCTTCTATGTGTCGTTTGCATGCTCGTTTGCGTTTGCAGAGCGTGAACTGATGGAAGGCAATGCGAAAATCATTAAGCTTATCGCTCGTGATGAAGCCTTGCACCTCTCTGGTACGCAGCACATGCTCAATATTATGCAAGAAGGTAAGGACGACCCGCAAATGGCAGAGGTAGCAGCCGAGTGCCGCGAGCAAGCCATTGCGATGTTTGTCGATGCAGCGCAACAAGAAAAAGAGTGGGCTGAATATCTCTTCAAAGATGGCTCTATGATAGGGCTCAACAAAGACATTCTCTGTCAGTACGTTGAGTACATTACCAATGTGCGTATGAGCGCAGTAGGCTTGCCAACTCAATTTGAAACTCAAAGCAATCCGATCCCATGGATCAATGCTTGGTTGGTATCTGATAACGTGCAAGTTGCTCCGCAAGAAGCGGAAATCAGCTCTTACTTAGTTGGCCAAATCGATTCGCAAGTGGATGCTAACGACTTTGGTGACTTTGACCTTTAATATAAGCGGGGCCCCTTTGGGCCCCTACTTTTCCTAATCGTGTCTAACAAACCCGCTACAATCACACTTAATGGCCAAGCCCTGCTTCATCCAGAGCAGAGCCCTAGCTTGTTACATAGCCTAGAAAGCCAAGGTGTCGATGCGCCATATCAATGCCGTGAAGGGTTTTGCGGCGCTTGTCGAGCCAAGCTATGTCAAGGCAGCGTGGTGTATCGCCACGAGCCGCTTGCTTTTATTCGTGATGGTGAAATATTACTGTGTTGCTCCACCCCTGAAGGCGACATTGCAATAAGTTTTGACGACTAGAACCAACTCACCTGCAGTGCTGAACGAACAAATACATCGTTGGCAGTAATACTGATTTCATCACTGTCAACACTCACATGCCATGCCAAAGAGCGCGCCAACATGCCCTCTAGGCGCTCAATAAAAGCGTTTTCGATAGCAATTAGCTCAACTCGCTGATGTGCTAGTAACCAGTGCTGTAGCTCACTATCAACAGGCAGTACGGTGATCACATATAATTGTTGAGCCTCGCGATATAGCTTATTTAAGACCTTAATATCACCTGTAAACACTTCGATAACCAGCTCATAATCATCAAAATCATTTTTGGCATAAACATCACGCTGTGGTTTCTCACGAGCGTCACATAACGTAAGGTCATGGCGATAAGCAAATAAGCAAAATCCAAGCAGTCGTAGGATAAAGTGATGTAGGGATTCGTTATCTCGCCGCGCGGTTGTAAAATGCTCATTCAATTGGCAGTGATGAACGTTATCATTAATTGTAAAGTGTGCTTTAAACACCCTTCCTTTATCGCTCATAAGTCCCGCTTCCTGATCCTTGATACTTAGTAAGTATAGAGCAAGGCGCTGGGTAACAACGAATAAACTCGAGGTTATAGTATAACATTGTTGAGTTTATTGATTTGCTAATGTTATATTATAGCCAATGTCAGTAACTGGAAGTATTCTTATGTTCAAACCTGCGCCTCTTTCTCTCACTATTGCCGCGCTACTGAGTGCGCCCAATGCGCTCGCGGGCACTGTGACCGGAACCGTTATCGACCCTCAACAGCAACCCATCGAAAACGTTATTGTCCACTACCATGGTAAACAGCAAAGCGTTCGTACCAATGCCAATGGTGAGTTTTCAATCACCCTGGATGCAGCGGGCGAGCTACATTTCAGTAAAGACGACTATATTGATAAGCGCGTGGCGGTTAATGAGCAAGACCAAACGGTTCAAGTCAACCTTACCCCCTCCGCAATTGAAACCGTTGTTGTTTACGCTTCGGGACTGGATAAAAATAACCTCGACATGGTATCGCCAGTATCTGTACTGAGCGGCGATGCACTGCGTGATAGCGCGCAACCAACATTGGGTGAGACCCTCAAAGGGATCCCAGGCATTAACGCCAGTTATTTCGGCCCTGTTTCATCGAGCCCTATCATTCGTGGTTTAGATGGCCCACGTGTAAAGATCACTCAAAATGGTTTAGACAGCAGTGATGCCTCTCGCGTCGGTCCGGATCATGCTGTGACCACCGAGTCTATTGCTGCTGAGCAAATAGAAGTACTTCGTGGCCCAGCTACGTTGTTGTATGGCTCTGGTGCTATCGGTGGTGTAGTGAACGTCGTTGATAACCGTATCCCCACCAATCGTATTGAGGGTTACGAAGGAGCTGCTGAATACAGCCATGATACCGTATCGACTACCAACACCTATGCGGGTAAGTTTGCAGCGGGTCACGATGGCTTTAATGTCCATGTCGATGGCACTGACCGTGTTGGTCATGATTATGAGACTCCACGTTTTTATACCCAAGAGCATGAGGGCGAATTAGAGGCTCACGATAAAGTGGATAATACCTTTATCGATAGTGCCACGGTTAATTTAGGCACCAGTTATGTTGCCGATCATTGGACCCTTGGTTTGTCTTATGGCCGTATTGAGAGCGATTACGGAATACCGGCGCACTCCGAGCATGGTCATGAAGAGCACGGATACGATGAACATGGCCATGAAGATCATGGACACGAAGATGAGCATGACGGTCACGATGAACATGCCGGCGAAGAGCAAGCCCATAATGTATTTGCGCGCGTTGAGCAAGACCGCTGGCAAGCGTTAGCAAGTTATTCATTCCACGACAGTATCATAGAAACACTGAGCGTTCGCGCAGGTTACACAGACTACCGACACGCTGAAGTGGAAGAGCAGACAATCGGTACCTTATTCGAAAATACCACCCATGAAGCACGCATCAATGCCAAGCATCGCGTTGGTCAATGGCACGGTACATTGGGCTATCACTACACTGACTCTGACTATGCAGCTTCGGGTGCCGAAGCCTTTACACCTGCGACAGAAACGCAAGTACACGCCCTGTACTTGCTGGAAGAGCGTGAATTTGGTGACTGGACATTAGAGCTTGGTGCTCGCGTCGAAGATTACAGTTTGTCTAGCGATATAGCTGGTACATCAGAACATGAAGATGAACATGACAGTCATGACCATGAACAAGAGCATCATGATGAGCACCTCGAAGACCCAGAGCTAATCGCTTACGAGTATGATGAAACAAACATGAGTTTTTCATTAGGTGGGATTTGGCAGTACCAAGAAGGTTACAGTTTAGCTGTCAGTTTATCTCATTCTGAGCGTGCTCCACTCACCGCTGAGCTGCTATCTAATGGTGAGCATATCGCAACATCAACGTACGAGTTAGGTCTTGCTTATGATATAGAAGACGGTGAAGCACACTTTAACGGCCAAAATGTGCAGCAAGAAGTGGCAAACAACATCGATGTCAGCTGGCGTAAATACATCGGTGATTTTGGCGTTAACCTAAGTGTGTTCTATAACGACGTTGAAAACTTCTATTACCAACAAGATACTGGCTTGGTATATGAGCATGATGAAGGCTTCATTGCTGCACAGCTTGGCGATGAAGACGCCATGACAGTGTATCAATATCAGTCTCAAGACGCCGAACTATATGGCTTCGAGTTAGATATGCACTACCAAATTAGCCAGCAATGGCGTATCAAGGGCTTTGCCGACTCGGTCAGCGCAAAACTCGATAATGGTGAGTATATTCCTCGTATTCCTGCCGCCAAGCTTGGCACCCAGCTTGATTACACGCTACAAAATTGGGACTTAGCACTTAAGGCCACGCACTATCTTGAACAAGATGATATTGCCGCCTCTGAAACGGTCACTGACGCTTATACCTTAGTTGATTTCACCGTTGACTATAACTTTGCCGTGGGGTCGTTTGATGGCGTGGCTTACATGCAATTAAATAACCTGACTGATGAGCTTGGCTTTGTTCATAGCTCCTTTATAAAAGAGCAAGCTCCGTTACCTGGGCGTAATCTGCGTCTCGGTATTCGCGCTTACTTCTAATTCGGTTAGACGTAAAAAAGCCCGCATTTGCGGGCTTTTTTATGTTTGTAACCTTAACCGTGTTTACGGCGCCAGCCTAGCAGTGGTAACGCCAATAAAGCGAGCCAACCTAGACTTCCACTTTGACGCTCGTAGGTTTCTGCAGCCTCAGGTGGGCACTCTTCAACCTCACCGCCGGCGATAGGAGTGAGTTTCACTGGTTTGGCTACACTCTCGTATAGCGTCTCACCATCACTATCGACCTCCACTTCACCGAAAGAATTCAACTTAGGTTCGGTTTTAGTAGCAACACCATAAATGATGTTGTCATCATCAATGGCCGTTGCTTCAGCGAAGGTATACGGATAATTGCTTTCACCATCAACGTCGTAGCATGGCAATAAATCGTTAATATTGGCGATTTTGTCATCACCTAAGGTGTAGATGAAGCCTTCACGACGACGACTGCCTGAGTTAACAACATCGACTTCACCTTCGCCGACAATGACGCCCTGCTCGTTTATGTCACGGCCCACTGAGCTTGAACTGGTAAAGTAGTCTGTCGGGAACACTGTGGTGCCCGTTTCAATGTTATGGTAGAAGAACTTGGTCGTGCGTCGCCCTTCGATGTTTTTGGTGGCATAGCCGGTGACGATGCCATTATCAGTAATCGCCGTTGCCTTACCAGAGTACCAATCATCTTCTTGGTCGATGATTTCTAGTACTTCACCATCTTTAAACAGGGCTGGCAGGGTATTAATGCGATTATCGTTGTTATTATCACGGATATGTGAATAACCAACGGCAATTCCTTGTGCATTAACGGCCAACGCCGTAGAGACGAATGCACTGTTTTCGTCTTCTTCAATGCTCAACCCTAAACCAAGGTTCTTTGTATCAACCACATTTAAATCTGCATCCAAGGTCCACAACGTGGCTCGGCGGTCATACAAACCGTTGCGGGTATTGCTGGCGCTGCGATTTTCGATTTCCCAAACGCACACCGCAACCGGCTCATCTTCACCGTCGCAGCGATCGTCATAGTTATCTTGGCGATCTTCAGGCACGCCAGTTGAGCTGTCACCAACCACATAGTAACCGCCATCAGGGCGCATAACGATATCATTCGCTGTCCCTTGACCGCCGTATAAATCGCTGATCACTGGCAAGGTGACTACCGTGCCATCGACACCTACAACCACCCCGCGAGAGCGAAAATCGCGCACAAAATAGGTTTGCGCCTCATCATCGCCACTCGGCGTGAATTCTATTTGTTCATAAGGTGCTGATGACCACCCTGCGCGCACCCCATCTTCACTGATAGCGTTATATAAGTTGGCGACGCTGCGCGTCAAACCGTCGTAATGATCGCTTTGCTCGTCTAATAACACCTGCTCTGTTGCTGGGCTCGGTGTAAAGTTTACAGCCACGCTGTCAGCAATTTTCTGCCAGTTGGCATCGCTGTTAACACTAGATGTTGATAGGAAGCTAAGCATAAAACGATGCGCATCAGCATTGAGATTACCTGCTTCGATATCGTCCAAGGTAAAGGTAATTTCTTTATCAATGGCTTCGAACTGACTACGCTCCCAATCATCGTATGCGTTGGTGATCTGGCTATCGCTAAAGTCTATGTAACTAACATCGATTGGAAGATTGTATACGCCACGAGCTTGGCCAATAACCTCGCCATTATTATTAGCATCAGTAACGTAATGGTGTTTCGCAATATCTAAGGTACTCAGCTCCTCCACCTGATAAACGGCACCATGGACATGGGCGCTCAAGCCGGTAAGAATGCTCAATGCGACTAAGGATTTTTTCATGTTCTTCCCTACTACTGATTTTGTAATTCTTCGAGTTCTTCCCAACGGGCGAACGCAGCTTCAAGCTTCGACTCAAGCTCGGCCAATTGGTTCAATTTAGCGCTGGTAGTTTCGTTATCTTGCTTAAAAAAGTCACTACTATTGACCTCTTGTTGCAATGTGTCAATAGCTTGCTCAAACTGTTCCACCTGCTCAGGTAAGGTTTCGAGTTCGCGCTTATGCTTATAAGACAGCTTATTACTGGATTTAGGCTTGCTAGTTTTGCTCTGCGCTTGTTGCTGCTCGGCCTCGGCAATGGCTTTACGCTGCGCCTCTAGTGCCGCCAACTGCTGGGCGCGATAAGCTTCATAATCGCTGTAACCGCCCACCACTTCGGTGATTTTACCATTGCCGTCAAATCCCCATACGCTGGAACAGGTGTTATCGATAAACTCTCGGTCGTGACTAACAATCAACACCGTGCCTTGATATTGGTTAACAATATCCTCTAATAGCTCGAGTGTTTCAATATCAAGGTCGTTAGTCGGCTCATCGAGTACCAATACATTCGAAGGCTGCAAGAAAATTTTCGCTAGTAACAGGCGGTTCTTCTCTCCCCCAGAGAGAGCCTTCACTGGCGTACGAGCGCGCTTAGGGGGGAATAGAAAGTCTTGCAAGTAACCCAGGACATGGCGTGAGCGCCCGCCTACATTGACTTCCTGCTTACCGTCCGCGACGTTGTCTTGCACACTTGCCTCTTCATCAAGCTTGGCACGGTATTGGTCAAAATAAGCTATTTCTAAATTAACGCCTTGTTTAAGTTGTCCTTTGGTGCTTTGCAACTGCCCAAATAGTAGCTTCAACAAGGTCGTTTTGCCGACCCCATTAGGGCCGACGAGGCCAACACGGTCACCACGCATCAATAACGTGGAAAAGTCATCGACTATGACTTTATCACCAAAGGCGTGGCATAAATGCTTGGCCTCGGCAACTAACTTGCCTGAACGTGCTGCAGTTTCGATATTTAAATCGACTTTGCCGACTTGCTCTACCCGTTGTTTACGCTCTTGTCGCAGTGCTTTCAGTGCGCGTACGCGGCCTTCATTACGCGTGCGTCGCGCCTTAATGCCTTGGCGGATCCACGCCTCTTCTTCTGCCAGCTTTTTATCAAACTCGGCGTTTTGTTGTTCTTGCACCTTTAAATCGTGGGCTTTACGCTCTAGGTAAGTTGCATAATCCCCTGGGTATGAGACCAACTGGCCACGATCAAGATCGAGAATTCGGGTTGCTAAGGCGCGGATAAAGGCACGGTCATGCGAAATAAAGATAATCGCGCCTTTAAACTCTTTCAAAAATTGCTCTAACCACTTAACCGATGCGACATCCAGGTGGTTGGTGGGCTCATCCAATAGCAGTAAATCGGGTTCACCAACCAGGGCCTTCGCCAGTGCCACTTTACGCAACCACCCTCCTGAAAGAGTGGCTAATTGCGCGTCTGCATCTAATTCTAATTGCCCCAGTACGAGCTTAATTTTGGAATCAAATCGCCAGCCATCTTGGGCTTCGATATCGGCAGAAATACTTGCCAGACGCGACAATGCTTTTTCATCATCGGCATGCTCAGCAAGCTGTGCGTTTAAGGCATGAAACTCTTTAAGTAATTTAGCAACGGTGGGCAGGCCATCGGCCACATAGTCGAATACGCTGCCCTCACTATCACGAGGCGGATCTTGCTCTAGGCGCGCAATTTTAAGCTCACCTACCTGATTAATGTCACCATCATCAAGAATGACATCACCGCTAAGGACTTTTAAAAAAGTCGATTTTCCGGCGCCGTTACGGCCAACAACACACACACGCTCGCCCTGCTCAATAACGGCATTGGCACCGTCAAGTAACGGATGAGTTCCATAGGCCAACTGGCCATTTGTTATTCTAATAAGGTCCATACTGCTCTATCAATTGATTGATTGCCTGCTGGTCAAAAGGCCATCCCAGCTCGGCCTCGGGTCGATGTGCCAACGCCATAACGGGAATACGCACTTGGTAGGCGCTAAGCCACTCGGGATCATCGATGATGTCACGCAATTCAATAGCACTCACTTGTGGATGCTGCGCCAACATTGCTTGCGCTTGCTCGCACAGGTGACACCCTTCGGTGTGATATAACACCACCTTAGCCACGGCGAATGACCCAGGCATTGTGAATATGTTTGTTACGGGCAAAATCTGCAGACTGCGTCTGCTCAGTGATATTTTCAACAACCAAGCCTTGTAAAGCCAGTGCGTCTTCGTCCATCTTAAAACCACGTTTATTGTTCGAAAACACTAAGGTGCCATTTTTTGCCAATAACTTAGCTGTGTCTACCAATAGGCTGACATGGTCACGCTGTACATCAAAACTTTCCTTCATGCGTTTTGAGTTTGAAAAGGTTGGCGGGTCGAGAAAAATAACATCGTACTCACCGCGCGTACGTTTTACCCACTCTAAACAATTGCCATGCTCAAAACGATAGCGCGGGCTCTTTAATTTATTCAATGCGAAGTTACGCTGCGCCCATTGCAGATAGGTTTTCGACATATCCACGGTGGTCACTGATTTAGCTCCGCCCAGCGCCGCTTGCACCGAGGCTGTGCCTGTATAGGCAAATAGGTTCAGCACCCGTTGATCTTTGGCAATATCGCGAATGTATTTACGTGCTAAACGGTGATCGAGGAAAATACCGGTATCAAGATAGTCATATAAATTCACCTCAAACAGCGCGCCATATTCGCTAATCACTTGGGTGCGACCTTGATTCGCTTGCGCTTGGTATTGACTGTCACCTTTTTGCCGCTGTCGCACTTTCAAGGCAACATTCGCTGGCGCCAGCGACAGCGTCTCACAGGTTAACATTAATACATCCTGCAGACGTTTCTGGGCGACGCTCTCATCGATGTTCTTCGGCGCAGCATACTCGTAGATCACCGCACTATCTGGATAGACATCTACGGCGACATTGTATTCAGGAATATCGGCATCATAAATACGATAAGCGGTGATTTGCTCTTGCTTGAGCCACTTTTTCAAACCTTGGCGGTTCTTTTTCAGGCGATTGGCAAAGGCCACCGACTGCTCAAAATGCAGTGGGGTTTTATCCCCTTTATGCCCTTGGGTCTGCTCTTCGGTAATGTCGTACAGTGCCAATACCGTATCGATGGGGCCATTTTTAAACTTGTATTGCTTGTGCTTAACTAATTTAAACAGCTTCAATAGCTCTGCATCACTCACTAGCAAAGCGCTGCGCCAGTGACAAAAGCCCTGTTTGAGTTGATGCCCCAGCTGGCGATACAGGGCCAAAATTTCGGCCATCGATCCTAAACGCTCACCGTAAGGTAAGTTCGCAATGACCACACCGGGGCGTTTACACGGCGCCTTCATATTGGCCAAATCACCGGTGTCAAAATCGATATACTCAGCGACTTCTGCGCGCGCAGCATTGTCTTTAGCCTTGGCAATGACGTTGGGATTAATATCATGACCAATGAGCCAAGGTTTAGCGCTGTCGTTAATCTCATCGCGTAGGGACTGCTTTAATTCTTTAAATTTGACCGCTCGGTGACTGGGTAAACGTTCAAAGGCAAACTGCTCACGTTGCAAACCCGGAGCAATGTTTTTTGCCATTAGCGCCGCTTCAATGAGTAAGGTGCCAGAGCCACAGGTGGGATCAAACAGCGGTTGCGTGGTGTCATCTAGCCAGCCACTGCGCATAATCAACGCGGCCGCTAGGTTTTCCTTTAAGGGAGCTTTACCCTGAGCGCTACGGTATCCACGCTGTGAAAGACGAGGACCTGAATAATCAATGTACAGCGTCAGCTTATCACGATTCAGCTTTGCCACCACGCGCACGTCAGGGTGCTCTTTGCTGACATTTGGGCGGCGCTCATATAAGTCGTGGAAGTAATCACAAATTGCGTCTTTAATAACAAGGCCACCAAACTGACTGTTTTTCAGCTGGCGGTTAGTGCCATTAAACTCCACGGCAAAAGACTGATCCGGCCCAAAATACTCTTGCCAAGGCTGAAAGCGGGCAAAATTATATAACGCGGTTTTGTCTTCAACACCACTGCCCTGTTGCAATTGCAGCATGACCCGAGTAGCAAGGCGCGTCGTTAAACAAATGCGTTGAGCAGTAAGGCTATCAGCACTGAACTCCACCGCGCCAACACGCTGTTTTTGTACTTCGGCGCCAAGCGCGCTGAGCTCTTGCTCGAGTAACTGTTCAATGCCTATGGAAGTAAGGGCAACAAATTGCAAAGTGACTATCCTATCTCGTAAATTCGCCGAGATTGTATCATAGCCGAGGAAGGTTAAGCGCGCTTTTGTTGGTTCTGAGCGGATAAAATAGGATGAATTCGGTTGTTCAGTACCTTGATAACCTCAAACTGTTTTAGGCTAAGATTTTCATCAAGTGCGAAGTGTGGTTCCAAGCACAAACAAACACTGGCGCCATCGGCACAATCAACAATGAGAAACTGGCCGCTTTGGCACTGTGAAGTAAGGCTAACAATGGCTTCTTGATTGATATCTCGGCCGGTGTATGGCGCAAAAAACCAACTTTTAGCGAGCACAGGCTTAAGGTAGTGTTTTACCGCTGTGGCGTTAAGTGCTATTTGACAAATCTGCGCATCACTCCACAGATTAAAGGTACTTAAATACTCGCCCACTTGCTTATAAAAGTCGGCGTCAAGGAGGTTAAATTGGGGCTCACTCAAGGCTTCATCTGTCAGCTGGCGCAGCTTATAGGGCGTGCAAAACTGCATCTCTCCCATATCGAGCACTAAGCGATTTTGCTCACTCGAAATTTGCCATTGCCAATGTCGTTGTGCCTGTAACATGTTGCCCTCTAAATCCGTAAAAGCCTTTGTACACCTACCTTATAACTTTGGATTATAGCGTTAGTTGATCCCATGTAAAATAGATTCTAAGAATATTTTATGAGGGATCAAACACTAACATAACTGATCCTTATAAGGCGCGAACGATCCTTTTCACTAAAGCCGGACCTTCATAGATAAAGCCGGTATACACTTGCAGTAGATCAGCACCGCCATCAAGCTTTTCCTTGGCGGCTTCGGCACTGTCAATGCCACCGACACCGATAATAGGTAAACGCCCTTGCGATAACCGTTTGATCTCTTTAATAACCTCTAGAGACTTAGCCCGCACCGGACGTCCTGATAGTCCGCCAGCCTCATCGGCATATTGCAAACCCGCGACAGCGCTGCGCTCTAAGGTGGTATTAGTCGCAATGACCCCGTCAATGTGGTTGTTCAATAACGATTGGGTGACCTGCTCGACTTGAACACTGTCTAAATCCGGTGCAACTTTGACCAGCATCGGGACTTGTTTATGGTGTTTGGCTGCCAAGTCGAGCTGTTCATTTTTCAAACTCGACAACAAGTCATCGAGCGCTTCGCCGTATTGCAAGTCACGCAGCCCTGGGGTATTTGGCGAAGAAATGTTAACGGTTATATACGAGGCATGTTCAAAGACTTTGCGCATGCAATGGATATAGTCGTCTTTGCCCTGCTCATTAGGCGTGTCTTTGTTTTTACCTATGTTGATCCCTAAGATGCCATCATAATTGGCGGCTTTGACATTCGCCACTAAGTTATCAACGCCTTTATTGTTGAACCCCATACGGTTGATCACCGCATGTTGCTCTGGCAAACGGAAAATGCGCGGCTTGTCATTTCCTTGCTGAGGTCGCGGAGTTACCGTACCTACCTCAATAAAACCAAATCCCATCTGGGCGAAGGCTTCAATGCATTCGGCATTTTTATCTAATCCAGCCGCCAACCCCACGGGGTTTTTAAATTCAAGGCCAAGGAAATTAACTGGTTTGTCTGGAACTGACTGGGACCACGCCATGGATAAGGGCGTGTTGGCATAGCGACTTAAATTAGACAATGCGAAGTCATGCGCCCACTCAGCGTCTTTAGTGAACATAAACCGACGCGCTAAATCATAAAACATGGAACCCCCAAAAAAATACCCCAGACAAAAGCTGGGGTATTCTACAGAGTTTTACTGCTTTTTAACAGCGGCGCTTACGCCCGTTGATCACAGTTGTGTGCAAGCAACATCAATTCCCGTAGTGCTACTGAGAACTTAGCAAAGTCATGGCTTTGTGAAGTTTTAAATTCGCTAAGCATTTGTTGCCAGCGATGCAATACAGCATTATTTGCTTCCATCCACGCGTCAATTTGCGCATCCACATCTTGCTCTTTGTCATCGAAGCTACGCAGTACCACATCAGTTAATGTGCGTTGCTGCCAATCGAGCTCTTCGCGATAAGATGCACGCGCCAAAGCTTGCCAATGGTTTTG
Organism: Pseudoalteromonas ruthenica; assembly: GCF_008808095.1. Classification (NCBI taxonomy): domain Bacteria; kingdom Pseudomonadati; phylum Pseudomonadota; class Gammaproteobacteria; order Alteromonadales; family Pseudoalteromonadaceae; genus Pseudoalteromonas; species Pseudoalteromonas ruthenica. The sequence continues at coordinate 1,262,272 of NZ_CP023396.1, forward strand.
CACTGGCTGATGAGTGATTTGCGTTAAGAACCAGTGCAAGCCCATGCGCGCACCCAGCTTGAAGTAGGTGTTTGACACCAAGGCTGTGTTGCGCTCGGTTTGCGCGGCCACTTCGGCCAAGTCCATGGTGGAGAACAAGCTCGATAGTGACACAATACGCATCGCCAATTGAGCGGGAACGCCTTGATCGGCCAGGCTCTTGGCGTTTTCGCGGATTTGCTCGCTCTCATCACTTACCATGTAGCTGTGCAAGTTATCCGTCAAGTCTTTAAAACAAGGCGCAAAATGAGCGATGGTTTGCTCAATAGTCCATGCCTTATTACGGTGACGTAAGAACCAACGTGTTACTCGACGTACAGTACGACGTAGCTGATACAGCATTTCTGTTTGCACTTCAGCATCTATCTTATTATCGAGCGCTTCGATTTCCGACCAGGTCTGCGGCATATCGAAAATCTCGCGAGCGATGGAGTAACATAAGGCGATTTCAGCGTCAGATGCGCCTGTTTCTTCGTGCATACGCACCATGAAGTTTAAGCCCATGTCGTTGACGATGTTATTGGCCAACTTAGTAGCAATAATTTCGCCACGCAACGGGTGGTTATCCATGGCTGAATTGAACCGCTCACGCAGTGGTACAGGGAACGACTGAACCAGCAGCTGACGGTAGTACGGGTTCTCAGTGATCTCATCGGTGACTAAGGTCTCTTTGAGCACCATTTTCGCATAAGACACCAACACTGACAGTTCTGGACGAGTCAAATCTTTACCCGCTGCAGCGCGCTCAGCAAGCTCTTCGTCAGTAGGTAAGAACTCAATAGCACGATCGAGCTTACCGTCTTTCTCAAGCGCGTGGATAAAGCGGATCTTCTCTTTTAATGTCGATGCGCCCTTAGATTGCGTCACAGAGATAGTGTGAGTCTGACGATAACAATCTTGTAGTACTAGCTCTGACACCTCATCGGTCATCGCGTACAACAGCTCGTCACGTTGCTTTTTAGTGAGCTCACCTTCACCCACTAAGGAGTTCAGTAGGATCTTGATGTTCACTTCGTTATCAGAACACGCCACACCGCCCACGTTATCGATAAAGTCGGTATTAATACGCCCACCTTTGGCCGCAAATTCAATACGACCAAGTTGAGTAGCGCCTAAGTTACCGCCCTCACCGAAGATTTTCGCGCCCAGTTCACCGCCGTTGATACGCAATGCATCATTTGCACGGTCGCCAACATCTGAGTCTGTCTCAGACTTAGCCTTGACATAGGTGCCAATACCGCCATTCCACAACAAATCGACTGGCATCTTCAGGAGCGCCTTGATTAACTCATTAGGTGTCATCGCCGCTTTCTTGGTACCCACCATCTTCTTGATTTCAGGCGTTAAGGTAATCGACTTAGCACTGCGGGCAAAGATACCACCGCCTTTGGAGATGAGTTCACTGTTATAGTCTTCCCAGCTCGAGCGCGGTAATTCAAACAAGCGCTTACGCTCGTCCCAAGATGTTGCAGCATCAGGGTTCGGGTCGATGAAAATATGCATGTGGTTAAAAGCCGCCTGCAGACGGGTATGCTTCGAGAGCAACATGCCGTTGCCGAATACGTCACCGGCCATATCACCAATGGCAACTGCTGTGAAATCGTTGTTCTGGCAATCAATACCAATTTCGCGGAAATGACGTTTAACAGACTCCCACGCGCCTTTTGCGGTAATCCCCATCTTCTTGTGGTCATAACCAATCGAGCCACCGGAAGCAAAGGCATCACCTAACCAAAAGTCATATTCGCCAGCGATCCCGTTGGCAATATCAGAGAAGGTGGCGGTGCCTTTATCGGCGGCGACCACTAAGTACGGGTCATCTTCGTCATGACGTGTGACATTCTCTGGCGGAACAATGTCACCATGTACGATGTTATCGGTGATATCAAGCAAACCACGGATAAAGATTTTGTAGCACTCTTGCCCTTCTTTAAAGAAGGCTTCACGCTCACTAGGCAGTTGCTTACAAACAAAACCACCCTTTGAGCCAACAGGCACAATAACGGTGTTCTTAACCTGCTGCGCTTTTACAAGGCCCAAAACCTCGGTACGGAAATCTTCACGACGGTCTGACCAACGCAATCCGCCCCGCGCTACTTTACCGCCGCGAAGGTGAACGCCTTCAACGCGTGGTGAGTAGACGAAAATTTCAAACGCCGGCAGTGGCAATGGCATCTCTGGAATCAAGCTTGGCTTGACCTTGAAAGAGATATACGACTTGAATACGCCGGTGTCGTCTTTCTGATAATAGTTAGTGCGCAGCGTGGCGTTGATCATATCAACGTACAAGCGAATGATGCGGTCATCATCAAGGTTGGCAACGTTCTCGAGCGATTCATACACCTGAGCAACGAGCTTCTCCAAGGCTTTTTCGCTGCCTGGTGCTTTCACTGAGAACTTTTTCGCAAACAGCTTCACGATTTGTGTCGCAATATCTGGGTAGTTAGCGAAGGTGCTTTCAATGTAAGTCTGCGAGAACGTCACTCCGATTTGGCGCATGTACTTGGCATAAGCACGCAAAATCGAGGCTTCGCGGCCCGTTAAGCCACCATTGAGCACTAAACGGTTAAAGCCGTCGTTTTCCAGGCGGTTATTCCATACATCGGTGAGCGCTTTTTGGAAACGCGCAGATACTTTGTCAAAGTCAGCGATCTCTTTGTTGTCGAGCAACATTGAGAAGTCCATAATCCAATTCACTTGGCCGTCTGAGGTTTTTACTGCATACGGCGTTTCACCGATAACGCGTAAGCCAAAGTTTTCTAACATCGGCATCACGTCAGACAAATGAATAGGCTCGTCTTTGTGGAACAACGACAAACGAACAATATTCGAGCTCACTTCTTCTTGTGGGCGGTAGAACAACATCTCTAGTTTGTTGTCGTCATTGAGCAGCTCAAGCTTTTCAATATCAACCACTGCGGCACTTGGCAACACTTGGTCTTTATACGAGCTGGCGAAGGCGTTGGCATATTTACGGTTTAATTCATTACCGCGCGCTTCGCCGTTGCTGCCTAATAGCGCTGATTGTAGTTTGTCTTCCCAAGTACGGGCTGCTTCTACTAAATTATTTTCGATTTCTTTCACGTCGTAATCTACGTCACTGTTGTTAACTCGCACAATATAGTGGGTACGAGCAAGGCTGGACTCGGAGAAATAGGTGGTAAAGCTGACTTTCTCATCGGAGCCAAAGGCATCAGCAAGAATTTGCTGCGTTTCACGGCGCAGTGCAGTGTTATAACGCTCACGTGGCACATACACCATGCACGAGAAAAAGCGTCCGTAAGTGTCTTTGCGCACAAACAGGCGGCACATGTCGCGCTCTTGAATATGTAAAACCCCCATGGCTACATCCAGTAGCTCTTGTTCGCGGGCTTGTACTAGCTCATCACGAGGATAGGTTTCGAGAATATTAAGGACCGCTTTGTAGGCGTGGGTGCCCTCGGCAAAGTCGCTCATCTCTAGAACACGACGAATTTTCGACTTCAACACGGGCACATCGGCCGCACTGTTGTTGTAGAAACTGGATGAGAACAAGCCAATAAAGCGGTCCTCGCCAATGACGTTGCCGTCTTTATCAAAGCGCTTCACACCGATGTAATCGATGTGTGCAGGGCGATGCACTCGCGATACCGAATTGGTTTTCGTTAATACCAACAAATTATTGCTGCGTGCTTCTTTGCGTGCGATTTCTGGCATATTAGAAAGTAACCGCACTTGCTCTTCGTCAGAGTTCTTCATTAACCCTAGACTTGTGCCTTTCACACCGCTGAGCTGATGATCACCTTTTACCGGCTTAAGTTCGTATTGACGATAGCCCATCAAGGTAAAGTTATCGCTGGCCAGCCACTCTAGAAATTCAACCGTTTCGTTTAATTCGGTTTTATCGACATTGTGTGGACGCTTAGGGAGATCGTTAATTACATCCAGCAACTGCTGACGAATGGGTTGCCAGTCTTCAACAGCCACCGACACATCATTAAGCACAGAATCAAGCTCTTCTTTAAACGCTTTAATTTCCGCGTCATCGGTCTGGCGATCGATTTCAATAAAGAACACGGTTTTGGTCGAGCTCGACTCTTGTTCCGCTTTTAAGTTTGAGAGATTAGTAATCGTGCCATCTTTATCGCGCTGAATTTTTAATGGCGTATGCAGTAATAAGTGAGAAGCGATGTTCGCGCGGTTAAGTGCCATGCGAACGGAGTCAACGAGAAACGGCATATCTTTAGCAATGATCTCGACAATGGTATGCGAGGACTGCCAGCCGTGCTTAGCAACTTCGGGATTGAATACGCGGATAACAGCATCATCGCCTTTTTTACTCTCTAACGAGTTCCAAAGGCTCAACGCTGCGCCGTAGAGGTCACTGTCGTTTCGGTGTGTCAGATCTTCATTCGACATGTTGCGATAAAGCGCCTTGGCGAATTTGTCGACCAGTGACACTTTGTCTGCGTGAACTTTGCTTTGAATAAGCTTGCTGACGTTATTAAGAATAACGGAAGCGTGACCATCATTTTGTGTCATTGTGTGTTCCTTAATCTATACCGCCTTGTGAACGGGTGACTGAATAGCGTGGAGTCAGTTAAATTCTAACGCTTTTGCAGCTAATAAAAAGCCTTTTCGATGAAATCAGACCAATGATTTCAGCATGTTGGCATTCTATTCACAAAATATAGATAGAAATGGCCGGTTAAGGCCATTTCTGTACACAAGTATTCACATTATTTTTTCTGGTCAGACCAGAGGAAGGCACCAATTGCTGGCAAAATGAGCACTGCACCGAGCATATTCACTAAGAACATGAAGGTCAGCAAGATGCCCATATCCACTTGGAACTTCAATGCAGAGAAGATCCAAGTGCTCACTCCCACTGCCAAGGTGATACCAGTAAAGAGCACGGCACTGCCCCGCTCTGCTAGTGCATTTCGATACGCTTCACTTAAGTGCACGCCTTGTTTGAGCTGAGTCATCATTGACGAGAGTATGTAAATACCATAGTCGACACCGATACCCACCCCCAGTGCAATGACGGGTAAGGTCGACACCGTTAGGCCTATTTCTAGCCCTACCATCAGCGCCTGCGCCAACGTTGAGACAATGTATAGCGGCAACACCACGGCGATAGTGGCGCGCAGCGAGCGGAAGCTCAATAAACACAATACGATCACCGCACCGTAGACGTACAGCATCATCGGCGTTTGCGCTTTAGATACCGATTCATTCGTTGCCGCCATCACCCCAATTGGTCCGGATGCCAGTCGGAATGACACTTTGTCTGTGCCAAATTCAGCACCGTATTCTTTCACTGCGGCCACTACGCGCTCTATGCTCTCGGCCTTATGATCTTCCATAAAGATGATCACTGGCATCACCGAGCAATCGCCATTGAGAAGACCTGAACTGGTTTCCACCCGTGAAGTTGCTTGCACGAGAGAAGCGCTATTGCGTGGTAGCGTTTGCCACTTCAAATTGCCTTCGTTGTAACCGGCATTCACGGCTTTAGCGACACTGGCTAGAGAAACACTGCTTTGCACCCCAGGGATATTATCCATACGCCATTGGAATTGGCTGATACGGTCCATCACTTCGTGCTCGGTACAAGCTGCTGGGTAGGCTTCGACAATCACTTTTAAGATATCGACAGATATACTGTAGCGATCAGAGATGAGGAAGGTGTCTTGGTTGTAACGCGCCTCCTCGTGTAGCGCCGGTGCCCCAGCGTGTAAATCGCCTATGCGCATGTTTTGTGACTGCCAGTAGCCAAATGCAAACAACACAGCGGTGCAAATTAAAATAGCCGTCGCATTTTTCTTGTTAGTAGTGGCAACCAACAATTCACGGAGCTTAAATAGCGCGTTCTTATTGGCATTATCGGCTTCTAGTACCGCGAGCTTCGAAAAGGTCAGATAAGACGCTATCACAGGCAACAGAAGCAGGTTAGTGAAGATGATCACCGCCACACCTAAACTGGCGGTAATCGCCAACTCGCGAATAATACCGATGTCTATCGCCAACAAGGTTAAGAAGCCCACCGTATCCGATAGCAAAGCAATGCCGCCGGGGATCAGTAAGGCTTTAAAGCTTGATTGCGCAGCGGTTTTAGCATCGCTGCCTAACTGCACTTTCTTGGCAATGCCGTTGATCATCTGCACACCGTGGCTCACGCCAATAGCAAATACCAAGAACGGCACTAAAATCGACATTGGATCAAGGCCAAAGCCAAGTGTTGATAGCAGCCCCATTTGCCAAACCACAGCAATAATCGAGCAGCCTATTGGCAGCAGTGTGAGCTTGAAGCTTTTACAAAACAGCCAGACCATCACCAAGGTAATTGCGATGGCGATAGCGAAGAAAAGAACCACGTCTTTGGCACCCTCAGCAATATCACCGGCCATTTTTGCAAAGCCGATAATATGGATGCTGACGTTATCAGTGCTTAGAGGAGTGCGAATTTTACTCTCTAATTGCTCTGCAATATCAAGAGTGTCGAGCTTTTCACCAGTCTGTGGGTCAAACTCCATAAGCTGAGCGCTGACCATGGCACAGGAATAGTCCGAGGCCACCATGCGTCCTACAACTTTGGCCTTTTCAATATTTTCTTTTACTCGTGCAAGGCCTGCTTTGTCGGCACTGAAGTTAGCAGGAATAATAGGGCCACCGCTGAATCCATCTTCAACCACCTCAACAAAGCGCGCGCTTGGAGAGTAAATTGAATTAACCAGAGGGCGGTTAACCCCAGGGATGAAATACAGTTGGTCGTGTACTGCTTTTAATTGGGTAAAAAATTCCGGGTTAAAAATATCGCCACGCGCATCACACACGGAAATGAGAATGCCGTTGGCGCCACCAAACTGCTTCTCGTGTTTGGTATACACCTTCATGTATTGGTGATTAAGCGGGATATTCTTATTGAACGACGCATCTAATTGCAGTTTAGTTGCCTGCCACGCCAAGGCCACGGTGGCGATAATAAAGGCCAAGATCACCCACATGCGATGGCGGAATAAACTGCGCTCTAATAATTCCACTAAAGTTTGCATGATTAGTTTAACTCCTTGGTTTGAATGCCCGCTTCCGTTGCTAGAATCAACTTACCAGCAAACTCCGCGCCATCCATCACGGCTTTACCATCAGCGCGTTGACGCGCCTTGAGCTGGTTCTGTTGCATGTTTTCTAAGCGGTAAATCACAGCGGAGTTACCAAAAATATACACCCCACCCTTGTTGCTCTCGACGATGCTGTTCATGGTTGCTTGCTCTTGCGTGCGCAGTGCTTGCCACTGGCCGCTATCGTCTAGTTTAAATGCATTACCGCGTAAACCGGCAACCAGTATTTCGCCTTCGACCTCAGCAATATCGAAAAAGGAGCCATGATATATCTCCTGTTCCCGTTGCCAGCTTTGACCCTGGCTGGAGCTGTGCGCTATCAGTCCCATTTCACCTGCAATGTAAAGCCCTTTGGAAGTCTCAGCAATGCGGTTAAAGTGCGGCAAGATGGAGCTAGTTTCTATCTCATAACCTTCTGGATCGTTGACCTTCAAATCATTGAGGTAGTCCCTATCTTCGGGGTAAAGAAGGCTATCTAAAAAGCGTTTAGTCCAGTTTTGACCACCATCTTTGGTCTCGAAGTACATTCCATAGGCACCCACAGCAACGCCGTTTTGCTTATCGAAAAAGTGAATATCCAAGCACGGTTTATCAAGATCAGGACGATACTGCAGTAACTGCCAGCTGGCGCCGCCATCGGTGGTGCCTAAGATGCTGGCATCGTGACCACATGCCCAACCTTGTTGATTATCAATAAAGAACACCGCTGTCAGCAGGGTATCAATAGGACTTCTGGCCTGCTGCCATTGCTCGCCATCATCGCTGTATACAATGGTGCCATGTTGGCCAACGGCGATAACGCGTGATTCTGTTGTGGTGATATCGGTAAATAACGTGCGCGTGGCACTGTCAGCCTGATAAGCCGGTTGTGGTGTCTCTTGTTGCGCGCTGACGCCAAGGGGCAAAAGCAACACCGCCCAAAGCAAGTACTTCATATCTAATTGAGCCTATAGAGGGTTAACGTGAGAGCCTCAGGCCTGCAGCAGCAGACCTGAGGAGTTCCGAGGAGATTAACGGCGCCCTTCGCGACGAAGTGCATTAGATGTAAACTCGTTGTCTTGGAACGACTCAGAGAAGTCGTACATTTTCTCTTGGTTATCTAAGCCAATAGCCAAGTAACGACGTGAGTTTAGGTCGTGATAAACATCCAACGTACTCCAGTGCGTTGGTACTTCGTAATAGTTCACACCGTGGGCCATGGCTACACGATACATTTGGTCGCGGTTATCGTATAAATCGGCGACCGAAATCTGCCAGCTGTCCTCATCGATGTAAAACACGCGTTTCTTGTAAATGTGGCGAGTGCCTTCTTTAAGCGTCGCTTCAACCACCCAGACGCGGTGTTTTTCGTAACGCACATGTTCTGGATTAACGTGACCAGGCTTAAGAATGTCATCGTACTCTAGCTCATCGCTATGCAATTTATAGCTGTTATACGGAATGTACATTTCTTTTTTACCTTTGAGTTCCCAGTTATAACGGTTCGGTGAGCCGTTGAACATGTCGAAGTCATCGGTAGTACGCAAGTTATCAGACGCTGTTCCCGGTGCATCGTATGCAACATTAGGGGCACGGCGAACACGGCGTTGACCGGTGTTATACGTCCATGCTTGGCGTGGCGTGAGGATTTGGTCCATGGTTTCGTGCACTAACAACGCGGTGCCTGCAAGGCGCGCTGGCTCGGTGACACGCTGTTTAAATTTAAACAGAATATTCGACTCTTGCAGCTGCTCCGGTGTGGCCTCTGGATCCGAGTACTTCACTAACAACTGCTCATCAAAACCAATCAGGTTGTACGAACCCGAGGCTGTTGGCATGGCTTGACCACCATAACGAGCAATCGATAAACCACGGTAGCGCAACAAGTGGTTCCACACCGCCTCTAAGCCGTTTTCCGGAATTGGAAATGGCACACCGATAGCGGTATTTTTGATGCCGTTACCGCCTTCAATCAACTCCGCTTCAGTGGCGTACTTCTTCGTTGCATCGTAATAAAACTGCGGGAAAGATGCACTACGGCGAGTCGGATAGATATGCATTTTGAAGGTGTCAGGGTACGCCTCAAATAAGGCTATCTGACCCGGGCTCAAGAATTCCTTGTGCTGTTCCAAGTTTGACTTATCAATGGTGACAAGGACCTGGTCATCTGCATAAGGGTCAGGGTGATGCATCCCTTGCTCATAATTCTCTGGTGCTTTAGTAATACCACCATCCCAAGCAGGGATAGAGCCATCTTCATTACCTGCTTTAAGTGCACCAATAGGTGTCAAATCCGCGCCCAGGCGTTCAGCCTGCTCGGGTGTTATTTTTGCCTGTACTGCAGAAGTGGCAAAGATGCCACAAAAGGCTGCTGCAATGAGGGTAGGTTTAGTTAACATGCGTGTACCCTTTTAAATTGAATATTTAATATTAAACGACACAAAGTCTCGGTCTGAGAAGTTATTCGTCGCACCACCGCCCCAGAAAGAGCTATAGCCTACGTCGAAAGACCAAGTATTTTGATAATTAAAGTTCAGGTTAATCCCCAACGATTTTCTATCTTCAATAAACAAGTACATTGGGTCAGGTGTAATGCCATTGACGTCGTGGGAGAATACGAACTTAGGTGAAAAGTTTACGCCTGAGAAGAGATTGAAGTAATCCCCCTTGGCAATAAGACGATATCCCCACGCCGAAGCCGTTGGGAATGGATTTGTTTCAGGGCCATTGGAAAGCGCCATTTGCAACGCGGTATAGTCAGCCGCAGGTCCTTGAATGACGCCACTGCGTCCAGTCCCCGCCACATTCAAACGCAGCTCATCGTACTCTGGCATGTTATTAACACGCACCCCGCCGACTTCACCAACAACGGCCCAGCTGTCAGCACCGAGATGAGGGCCAAACAGGTGTGTGGCGGTAAATTGTAGCTGTGCCGTGTTGCGCAAGATATAACCTTGTGCCGTTTCACCTGGGCCTACAACCGACGTCGCATCGCCTGGGCTCAACTGTGAAATACCCGCAAATTCTGGACGTAACCCGGCAACAGCTAGTTGCTCTGGCATACCGGCATAAAGAAGCTCTACGTCATCCACTTGCAGTGGTTCATCCTGACGAAACGCAAATTCGCCTGAGAATGCGGTCTCGCCTAACGCCGTGTTAAAGCTCAAGCCATACAGTTTAATGTCTTCTGGATAAGCTAATACCGCTTTGGTAAACGCTTGCAGATCGGTGACGTTGTCTTCTGTGATTTCCGTCGTCGCCAACATCGCTAAATCATCGCCAATGGCAGTAAAGTCCGATACTTGTCCAGAGATAACTGGGCGGCGGCTATGATAATTGATGTAGTAAAGCGCTAGTTCAGTATCATTAAAGTCAGGCATAAACATACCTAGGCGCAAACCATACTGGCCGCCATCATCGGGCTCAGTCTTACCTTTGTGACCTTTGCCTTTAAGTGCCACCTTAGTGGGGTATGCCAAGTACATATTAGCCAGTAACTGTTGCCCCGCTGCTGAATTAGGGTCAATACCCTGCGCCGCTGCGGCCATCTGCCAATCACTGCCAAGGTTGTTGAGGCTCTCGGTTAAAAAGGCAAGGTCAATATCTGGGTTGGAGGTGAAACCTAACTGTACGTTTTGGTTAAAACCGTTTTCCGAGGCAAAATCGTTGGTCGAGAAATAACTTCCCGATGCTGGTAGACGAGTTTCATGCCACTCGTACTGATAGAAACCTTCAAGATAGATGTTATCGGTAATACCTAGTGAGGCCCATAACATGCCGACGGGAATAAAGGCTTCTTTTACTTCAGCACCCGGTGCCTTCAGACGGTCGATATCTACAGGGTTAACATTGATACCATGTGATATCAGGGTACTTTCACCCCAGTTTACAACTTGTTGACCTAAACGCACAGAGAGCGGGTTGCGACCTTCATTGAAATCGAAATCAGCCCAAATGAAGGCATCAAGCAAACGAAAATCAGCACAGACTTGCTCTTTGGTTTCGTCATAGTCACAGGGATCAACCTGCTCCCCTGAGGTAGGATTGGTGTAAGCAAAGTCACCATCCATCAAAGCGAAATCATAAAAATACATGAAGCGCGAGAAGAAACCGTACATGTCGCCATTGATGGCTAACTCATGTGTGCCTTTTAGCTGCTGTGAAAAGGTATCGCCACTATCAAAGTTTAAGTTACCCGCATCACCATTATTAGAGTAAGCGCCAGGTTGGGCCCACACGTCTGCAGATGAATAGATTGGATTCAAAGCGGCGTTATAACCGGTCCAGTCAAAGCGTGGATGGTTACTTTTACCTATGTTGTCGTCGAAGTTTCTATCTTCCGTACGAATGCTTTGTCCGTATGAAAATGTCGAGTCGAAGTTAACGTCGAAGTCCCCGACTGTAAAACTGGCACTGTGTGCGGCGCTACTCATGCCGAGCATCGCTCCCCCTACACAGAGCGCTAAACGATGCTTAGCAAATAGTGGCTGTCTTATCATTGTTGCTTCCCCCCTTTGCGCGGGTAATTAAGATCAAGTTATTGTTTTTAGTGTAGTCTTATACATTAGAAAGGATACGCGAAATTTACAAACAATCTAGATTAATGGCCTGTAATAAGCGTTAATTTTCCTTTATCTGCGCTAATGGTATGACATCCTACCACTATTTTTATACATGACAATAACGTTAACGACAAATGCAATTTACAACTGTTTAAAAATAGCGCACATAAGCAGGTTGAATTAGTGAACGCGCTCTAAGCGAATAAGCTTATTATTCGCATCCAATAACAAGCGAAAACGCCCACGGATGCCGATTTGTGACATATAGGGAAGCAGTTTGTTAGCCGGGAAACGAATTTTTCGCCCGGCGTCGTCAATGACTTGCACAGCAGAAATCCGGCCTTTGTAATAGGCCAGACACTGGCTGTAACTCATAGATAGCGTGAAATAAAATTCTTTAATCTCATTCACTGAGGGCTTTATCTACCTTTTCAAATAAATCTTTGCTGAGTTTTGGTAATACCTTTAAACGCTCTAGTTGCTCTTTCATCAACTGCTGACGCGTACTATCAAAACGTCGCCATGCCAACAACGGCGTGATCAGGCGCGAAGCGTTCTGTGGATTGATATCATTGAGCTTCACCAAGGCATCACCCAATAGCGCATAGCCCTGCCCGTCTTTGGCATGAAATTGCGTTGGGTTACTCATCGCAAAGGCACCAATAAGAGCACGCACTCGATTGGGGTTACGCCAACTAAAGTGAGGGTGTTGGTATAAACGAGTCAGATTGGCGAAGCTGTCCGAACCTTTGCGCAGGGCCTGAAGATTAAACCATTTATCCATCACAAGAGTATCATGCTGCCAACGCGCCGCGAACTCGTCTAACATAGCGCCACTGCGAGGGTGTTGAGCAAGGATCAACGCTTTTATCGCCGCCAAAGATAAAGTCATTGAGCCCTGATGTGCCTGGGTCTCAATAAATTCAAGCTGCGTATCTACGCGCGCTAAATACCCCATACAGGTCGCGAGTAACGCTCGCTTGGCAACGCTTTGTTGCGATTGCTGCTTATCGTCGCTGAGTTGGCTCACTACTTCGCTCAGCGGCACTTGCAAGTGCTCGGCAATTTGTTGCGCAAATGCCTCAGTCACCGCCGTGATGGCATCAACAGGAACTTGCTCAAATTGGGCACTCAGGGTATCAAAGCTAGGTAGTTGTAATAGCTCTGCGACTAAGGCCAGATCATGTTCTTGACCGGCTAATGCAGCATTAAGTAAGTCACTCAATGTGGCTAACACTGCTTCATCAAGCTGGGCTTTTTCGCCCCGTCCAAGCTCGTCTAGAATACACCCGCTTAATGCACTTTGCTGCGCATCCCAGCGGGAGAAGTCGCTGCTAGCATGGCGCACTATATGCAATTGATCGTTAAGGCTCTGCTCAAACTGAACTTTAACCGGCGCGGAGAAATCCTCAAACAGCACCGCTACGGGTCGCTCGGTGATGTTATCAAACACGAACTGCTGTTCACTTTGGTGTAACTGCAATACGTTATCAGCGACGCCATGCGCATTTAAGCTCAATGCCTTACCTTGGCTATCAAGCAGTTCAATCGCCACAGGGATGAGCAAATTCTCTTTGCTTGGTTGATCTGCTGTCGGGCTATGATGCTGACTCAGGGTGAGTACATATTGCTGCTGTTGCGCGTCGAACTGTTCCTGAACATGCACTTGTGGGGTACCCGATTGGCTGTACCAGCATTTAAACTGAGAGGCATCAAAGCCATTCGCATCACTCATAGCGCTAATGAAATCATCACAAGTCACCGCTTGGCCGTCATGACGCTCAATGTAGCACTGCATGCCTTTTTGGAAGCCTTGCTCACCCAGCAATGTATGCAGCATACGGATCACTTCGGCGCCCTTATCATACACCGTCACGGTATAAAAATTATTCATTTCTAATACCTTCTCAGGGCGAATAGGATGAGCCATTGGCCCCGCATCTTCAGCGAACTGATGTGTGCGCATCACCTTAACCGCATCAATTCGGTTGAGGGCCCGTGAGCCTAGATCACTGCTGAACTCCTGATCTCGAAACACCGTCAACCCCTCTTTCAAAGAGAGCTGAAACCAATCCCGACAAGTCACACGGTTACCCGTCCAATTATGGAAATATTCGTGACCGACAATAGATTCAATCAAATGGAAATCGCGATCCGTTGAGGTTTCTTCATTGGCGAGCACACATTTCGAGTTAAAGACATTTAACCCTTTGTTTTCCATCGCTCCCATATTGAAAAAGTCGACCGCCACTATCATGTACACATCAAGGTCGTATTCAAGATTAAAGCGCTGTTCATCCCATTGCATTGCCCGCTTGAGGGACGCCATCGCATGCGGGGCTTTACTTAAATTCCCCTTATCTACATAGAGCTCTAATGCCACTTCACGACCAGAGACGGTTGTGTAGCTATCACGTAATACGTCAAAGTCCCCGGCTACCAAGGCAAATAAGTAGCTTGGCTTTTTAAAGGGGTCGTGCCAAGTTGCAAAGTGGCGGCCATCGGCTAAGTCACCGCTGGCAATCTTGTTGCCATTTGACAGTAGATAGGGGAACTGGGCTTTATCCGCTTTGATGGTGACCTCATACTCGGCCATAACATCGGGTCTATCAAGGAAATACGTGATTTTACGAAACCCCTCAGCTTCACACTGAGTGCAATAAGCACCGTCTGATAAATACAGACCTTCTAATGAACTATTGGTTTGTGGCGAACAGGCCGTTGTTATCTCTAGTACAAAGTGTTGTGGCACATCGCGCAGCAGTAATTGCTCATCGTTAATGTCGTAATTGGTGAATATATGACCATCAACTTTCACCTCTTTAAGAGTTAAATCTATACCATCTAACACTAAGTCGTTTGCCGGGTTTGCCTCATTGCGACGCACCTCGGAGCGGGCATACACTGTGGTTTGCGTCGGCTGTAAATCAACGTCCAAGGTGAGGGTATCAATAAAAAAGTGAGGGGGTTGGTAGTCTTTTAAATACTTCGCATTGCCATGCTGGGAGGTCATATAGGACAGTCCTCTGTTGCTCAGAGTGGGCATCAGGTGATGCCCACATTATAGGTTATTCGCTACGTTGCGCTTGTGTTTCAGGCTGTAAGTGTTTTGGCTCTAGCTTTAAAATCTTAATACCGAAATAAGCATAGATCACTGCTAACACTGGATTAATCAAATTAAAGAAGGCGTATAGAGCGTAATCAAATGGGTTAATTAGCAGTACACTTTGCATGTAGGCACCACAGGTATTCCAAGGGATAAGTGGGCTGGTTATAGTGCCGCCATCTTCTAACGTACGAGACAAATTCACTGGGCGTAAACCCCGTTTTTTGTATTCTTCTTTAAACATTCGACCCGGCACGACAATAGCAATGTACTGATCAGCAGCAACTAAATTGGTACCGATACATGTGGCGATAGTGGATGCGATAAGCGAACCTGTGGATTTAGCTATTTTTAAGATGCTGCGCACAAACACATCTAGCAGGCCGGTCTTTTCCATGATAGCGCCGAACATCAACGCCATCATAATGAGCCAAGTGGTGGTCAACATCCCCGACATGCCGCCGCCGGAGAGCAAGCTATCCATTTTTGCATTGCCAGTTTGAATAGCAAAACCATCAAAAAAGGTTGCCCAAACTAGCTTAAAATAGCCAACTAATTGGCCTTGGGAGACATCCACTTGGCTGGCTAATAATTCGCCTTGGAACAGCAGCGCCCACACTGCGCCTAATACTGCCCCAATAGAAATTGCCGGGAATGCCGGCATTTTGCGAATAGCCAGTGCCAACAACACCACTAAAGGCACCAAGTTGACGATGCTGATGTTAAAGTTGTCCTGCAACAGCCCGACCATGTTATCTATGCCTGCGGTATCACTGCTCACATCGGCATTAAAGCCCATTAAGATGAAAATGATCACGGCTATCACAAAACTCGGGACCGTGGTCCAGAGCATGTGGTGGATATGAGTAAATAAGTCGGCCCCTGCCACTGCTGGCGCTAAGTTAGTGGTTTCCGACAGTGGGCTGAGCTTGTCGCCGAAGTAAGCACCGGATATAACCGCACCGGCGGTGACCACAGGATCTAAGTCTAACCCATTGGCTACCCCGAGTAAGGCCACACCTATGGTGGCTGCGGTAGTCCAAGAACTGCCGATACTCATCGCTACAATTCCGCATATAACGCAGCTTGCGGCATAAAACCAATGCGGGTTAATAATTTGTAGGCCGTAATAAATGAGCGTCGGCACGGTACCCGATAGCAGCCAAGTGCCAATCAAGGCACCGACCATCAACAGTATTAATATAGCGCCCAAGGAGATAGTGATGCCTTTGATCATCGCCTCTTCAAGGGTTTTCCAGGTATAGCCGTTTTTTAAACCAATCAATGCTGCGGTGAACGTCGCAAACAGTAAGGCTATTTGGTTGGGGCCTGACGACGAGCTGTCACCATAGAGATACACCGCTGCGCCGAGCAAACAAATAAGCACGACGATGGGGATCAATGCATCAAGAAACTTGGCTTCTTTGGTGGTTGTCACAATGATTCTCCTGCCCTCGCCTTAAGCACGACACACGAGGGTTATTGTTATTATCAGCGCAAAGAGTACCAGAGGAAAACATTTTTAACACCGTCTAAACGACAAAAAGGGCGCTCAAAGCGCCCTTTTTCGTGGTTTTTGGTTACTTATTGTTCTTCGCCAAGCGCCCTTGTTTAATATAATCTTGGGTGATCAACGCCGCCTCTTCCAAGAATGGGTCGAATTCATCTAATACCTCAGGGGCATCATCAACGTCTTCCACTTTTTCCAATCCTAGACGCGCAAGCCGCTCGTTGGTGCGCTTCAAGGCAAGTTCTTTGCGCTCATCACGTTGGTCAAGGCGTTCTTTCTCATTCAAAGAGATGAACTTACGATCTTTCTCTTCTTTGTACTTTTTGATGTCTTGCATCACGTAATTGAATTCAGGCTCGCTGGCAACACGCTTATCGTGCTCCTTCGCCAAATAATTGATGGTGCCATCAAGGGTATCGACCATCGCGTAATTAGCACGGACAATGCTATCCCATGGCAACGCGTTGTCTTCTTGGCTCTCTCCCCACTCTGCGGGGTCTATCGGAGAAGGCAACTCAATATCAGGGACCACGCCTTTGTGCTGGGTACTGCCACCATCAATGCGGTAGAACTTAGCGATGGTGTACTGCACGCTACCTAGTGGGTTGTCGTACAAGTCGTAGTTGCGTCCCAAGCCTCGGTGTTGCTGCACCGTGCCCTTGCCAAAGGTTTGCTCACCAATGATCACCGCACGACCGTAATCTTGCATAGCGGCCGCGAAAATTTCCGATGCCGATGCACTGTAACGGTCCACTAGCACAGTCAATGGACCATCATAATAGGTCACGCCATCTCGGTCTTTTTGCTGCTCAATTCGCCCGTTAAGAGTATGAATTTGCACCACCGGCCCTTGATCGATAAACAAGCCTGTTAGCTTGGTGGCTTCATACAAGGAGCCGCCACCATTTTGGCGTAAATCAATAACCACGCCATCTACTTTTTGCTCTTTTAACTTGACCAGCTCGCCTTTAACATCCTCAGAGAGGTTGTTATAGAAGCCTGGGATTTCAATCACGCCAATTTTGCTGGTCAGCTCAGAATAGCTGGCTTCGAACACACTCGATTTCGCTGCACGATCTTCAAGACGCACTTTATCACGTGTGATCTCTACTACTTTGGGCATGCCGTGGTCGTCTTTCCCCTCTAGGTACTGCAACCGCACCACAGTGCCTTTAGGGCCTTTAATGAGATCAACGACATCATCTAAACGCCAACCGATCACATCAACAAAATCGTCTTCCCCTTGAGCAACACCGACAATGCGGTCTTCGGGGCTGATTTCACCGGTTTTATCCGCTGGGCCGCCGGGCACTAGAGAGCGAATAACGGTGTAGTCTTCATCGTAACTGAGGACCGCGCCAATGCCTTCGAGTTCAAGATCCATGTCCATCTTGAACTGCTCAGCACGTCGTGGTGATAAATAGGAAGTATGAGCTTCAATAGAACGCGCGAACGCGTTCATAATAATTTGGAAAGCGTCTTCGCTTTTTGTTTGCACTAAGCGTTTTAACGTGTAGGTATAGCGTTTTTCCAATACCTCTTTGATGCCTTCCCAGTCTTTGCCGGTCAGCTTCAAACGCAGCGCATCGTATTTGACCTTTTGTCGCCATAACTCATTGAGTTCTTCCTGCGTTTTCGCATAGGGCGCCTGTTCACGGTCAAAGTAATATTTGTCGTCCTTAGTGAAGTCAAATTCATTCTCAAGTAAAGACAATGAATAGTCATAGCGCTCGAAACGACGCTTCATACTAAGGTTAAATAAATCATAGGCAAAATCGAGTTTGCCGGATTTCAACGCATTATCAAACTTATCACGATATTGCTCGTACTTAGCAATGTCCTGCTCTAGGAAGATAGTGCGATTGAAATCCAACGATTCAATGTAACGGTCGTACATTTGCTCCGACAGTTCATCATTGAATCGTATTGGCTTGTAGTGTGCACGTGTGAAGAGATTCGTCACTCGTTTACTTGCTGTACTGTGTTGCGACTCCTGCTGTAGGGTCGGCAAATCAGCCATGGTGACCTTATCCAGTGAGGCTAAGGCCGGTGCTGCTACAAGGGCAGCGACCAGTGGGATGAGTGAAAACGACTTACTCATGCACAACTCCTTCTTTTTATACTAGGTATAAGCTATCTGCTTTAGTTTTTACCTGCATGCCGGTGACTAATTCAACGTGGATATCATCTTTGTTGACTTCAGTGATAGTACCGTTGACTAGCGCCTGACCTAGTTTAACTTTAACTTTGGTATTAGCCTTGACCTTGTCGCTTGGCAAAGGTTCAACTTTGTTACTACGACGCGGTGCAGGTTCTGCATTTTTTTTGACTTTAGCGCCTTTAGGGTGAGGCTTACCAGGTCCACTTGGACGTTTTTTGTAACCCTTTGTATCACCGTCTTTAGCACCACGAGCAGGCTTTTTACGTTTAGCCATTTTTGCGCGGCTTTGCTCAAGCGCAGTTTTTGCATGCTCAACGTGCTCTTGCTCTACTTTTTCTGCTTGGTTGCCATCTAAATCAACGCGGTATTCATTATTAACAACCGCTTCAAGGTAGCGCCAGTGTGAAGTGTACTTTCTCAACGCTTGACGAACTTGCGTTTTGCTGACCTTTTCACTGCCTTCAATACGCTCAGCAATGTCTTTAAAAATACCGACTTTAAGTGGCTTAATGCCTTCTTTTTGTTTAAAACAATTGGGAAATTCCTGGTATAGGAATTCCAATACTTCGTTTATGTCTTTTAGCTTGTTTGTGGTTTCCATTTCTAAACCTTAAATTTACATCTGCTCGTCTTGCGCCGAGTCGACATAGTGTTCAACCCAGTCCATTAATTCTTCGTGTTCAGCATCGAGAAGCGCGGTGTCTCCGCGTAATTGCTCCCAAATACCGTTAATTATTTCATCTATGCGTTCGCAGCTTAGATCATCATCCAAGCGTTCCCATGCATGGTGGATTAGTTCGTTGTAACGCTCAGTAACGAACTCCTCTTCCCCTTCCCAGTCGCCGATATCGGACTGTGCGAAAAGGTAGTCATGTACACTAAGTAAGTCTTTCATTACAGGTATTTTTCGATGCTGTGAACTAGCTTCTCAAGGCCCTGCTTATCTTGCTCATCGAACCGTCCCACTGTAGGACTGTCGATGTCAAGAACGGCAATGGCATTTCCTTGCTTTTTCACCACCACCACAACTTCAGAATTTGACGCCGCATCGCAGGCGATATGCCCGGGGAATTGATGAACGTCAGTTACCAGTTGAGTGGTGTCTTCAGCAACAGCAGTACCACACACACCTTTTCCAACTTCAATGCGTACACACGCTGGTTTTCCTTGGAACGGCCCTAACACCATTTGTTGTGGCGACTCCAAAATGTAAAACCCTGCCCAGTTTATATCCTCTAAAGACATAAATAACAGCGCACTAATGTTCGCCATATTAGCAATTTGATTGGTTTCATCACTGACCAGCGCGAGTGCTTGCTGTGTCAGGGATTCATAAAAGGCTTCTTTACTCATTCACACTACTACTTCACATAGAATACGCAGTGTTTAAGGTACTCTTTGTGGCGCGCAAATGAAACCTTTTATCATGAAAAAAGTGATGCAGTCGCTTGAAAAAACGCTGATTGATTATTTTTACGCCATGAAGATAGGTAAGATTAAGCTTCGCGGGCGCTGCCCCGGCGCAGGGCAAACAAGAACAGTCCACTTCCAAGTGCCGCCATCAGTGCGTTGACAACGAGTAAAAACCCCGCCTGCGCGCCAAAAGCATAACTGAACAACGCCCCTCCTAGTAGACCTAATGTGAGTACGCCGCTGTAATGCACTTTATTGTACTTGTACATCAGCAAATAACCGGGGACGACAAACACAGCCATCGCCAATCCCAAGATATGGGCGTTAGCAATAGCAGATAACAATACGGCAAAAAATAGCTGCGCACCGTTTTGCTGTGCCCCTAAGGCGTAATAAATGCCTAACACCACACCAATCAATACCGGTGCTAATAAGGAATATAAAACTGCTTTTGCGAGGGTGTGTTTCATAATAGTGACTGCTGAACATGATTTATGAAAGCATTGCAGATCTGCAAAATCCTGCCAATAGCGACGTTAGTCGTAGAAAGCAAAAAGGCCTCAGCATATGCTGAGGCCTTTAATAGTGGCGGAGAGATAGGGATTCGAACCCTAGATGGGCTATTAACCCATGCCGGTTTTCAAGACCGGTGCATTCAACCGCTCTGCCATCTCTCCTAAAGCGGTACTTAGATAACTGCGTCACCTAAATAGAAATTAAGTGGCGGAGAGATAGGGATTCGAACCCTAGATGGGCTATTAACCCATGCCGGTTTTCAAGACCGGTGCATTCAACCGCTCTGCCATCTCTCCGCAGCGGCGTGCATATTAGTGAAATGCCTGACGTTTGTGAAGTGTTATTTTGAAATAATGTTCTAAATGGCTATTTTTTATCACAATCGCACAGCAATCGAACAATTTGCGAATTTTGCAGTCTATTGAAAGGTAAAGGTTTGCCCATATATAGAAGACTTGGTAATCTTTAACTCAGGTGCCCTCGGGTACTTCGAGGATCGATTTCAATTTAAGGAGTTTCACAATGGCGTTTAATAACTCGTACAGCTCGGCTAAGCCGGTGATGTCGACCATTGAGACAAATAAGGTTTTAAAAAACACTTACTTTTTACTCGCGATGACGTTGGCATTTAGTGCTGTGACAGCGGGTATTTCAATGGCGCTTAACCCACCGTTCTTCACCGGTATCGTTTGTTCACTGATTGCCCTCGGCATGTTGTTCATTATCAACAAAAAAGCAGACTCTTCAGCGGGTGTGCTACTGACCTTTGCCTTTACCGGTATTCTTGGTTTCGGCCTCGGTCCGATGTTGAACCACTATGCTGCGATGGCAAACGGCCCAATGTTGATCATGCAAGCACTTGGCTCAACGGCGCTGATCTTCTTTGGTCTTTCTGCTTATGCACTCACGACTAAGAAAGACTTCTCCTTTATGGGCGGTTTTTTGATGGTTGGCTTGGTTGTTGTGATTATCACCAGCATCGTTAATATCTTTATCGGTAGCTCGATGGTGTTCATGGTCACTAATGCAGCCGTTGTGCTTATCATGTCAGGCCTCATCCTGTTTGATACCAGCCGCATCATTAACGGGGGTGAAACTAACTACGTGCGTGCAACTGTGGCGTTGTACCTAAACGTATATAACTTATTCACTTCGTTACTGCACCTACTTGGCGCAGCTGATGACTAATTAGCAATATTTGCTAAAATGAGCCCCATTCATTGGGGCTTTTTTGTGGATGTAATTTGGCCAGCTTCGTATTATCACTGCATAGCGCACCGAGTGATGCCATCACTTTGGTGGCGCTCAAACGCTTTGTTGACAATGCCCTCTCGCTTGGGCACCAAATAAAAACGATTTTTCTCTATCAAGATGGGGTTTATCATGCGCTGGATCAGTTCGATGTCAGTAGCGATGAATTCGATGTCGCAGCGCTGTGGCAGCAGCTCTTTGATAGCGGAATTGAATTGAGCCTGTGTATCACCGCAGCTAACAAGCGCGGCATTGACACCGAGCAGGTTAAACTATTTACCGTCTCGGGACTTGCAGAGTTTGCCATGCTCGCCACTGACGCCGACAGGTGGGTACAATTCAAATGAATAACATCTTAGTCATCTCTAAACACGGGCCCTATCATCAGCAAAGTCTGCGCGAGTCCTTAGATATGGTCCTTATTTTCGCCGCTATTGATCAGCAGGTTACCTGGTTACTAGAAGGCGCAGCAGTACTCTCACTAGTGAAAAATCAACGCCCCAGTGCGCAGCAACAAAAAGACTTCACTAAAGCCATCGGCATGTTGGAAATCTATGATATTGAATCTGTCTATGTGTGCGCCGATGCGCTGAACGAGCATGGCTTGAGCACAGATGACTTGGCGATAGAGGTGCAAATCGCCTATGACAATGACAAGCGTGCATTAATCAAGCAAGTGGATAAGGTAGTGACTTTATGAGCAAAGGTACATTATTCATTGTGCGTAGTGCACTTAGCGAGCACCCTACTCTGAGCAGCATCATTAGCAAGGAAGACGGCGTGTTACTGCGCGCTGAGGCCTGTTACAATGCGTCGGCTTATGTAGGGCTGGGTGTGGCCACTTATGCCCTTGAGCAAGATGTGAATGCCTGTGGCGGGCACCATCGCACAACAGGTGTCACCGTGATTAACGATGCGCAATGGGTCGAATTGACCTTACAATACCAACGAACAATCAGTGAGTAAATCAGTGAGTAACATGATTGAATTCAACGGCCAAGAAATAGCAACAGACAAACAAGGCTATCTGCTCGATAGTAGCCAGTGGCAGAAAGAGTTAGCTCCAGTTATCGCCGCGCAAGAGAATATTGAACTCACAGAGGCGCATTGGGAAGTGGTGATGTTTGTCCGTGACTTTTATCAGGAATTTGATACCAGCCCAGCGATTCGTATGCTGGTAAAGGCCATGGCAAAGAAATTGGGAGAGGACAAGGGTAATAGCAAATACTTGTATAAGCTCTTTCCCAAGGGGCCGGCAAAACAAGCGACTAAAATAGCCGGTTTACCCAAACCGGCTCGATGTATTTAGCCTTACCACCAACAAGCTATGCTGAGCTTGTCAGAATCATCTGGCAGGCTCAGAAACTTTTCTTTTGAGCCAACATACCACCTTTTAAAGTTTCTTCGCTTTGCGCCGAAAGGGGATAGTCCAAGCACCAAACTTATACCTTCCTGAATATCTTCGTTTCCATAATCAGCCCTCAAGCTCCTTCTTAATTCGGGGAACTACCACACGATAAGTTTTATCTGCTTCTTGTTTAGCAAATATCTGCTTCACACCCATTGTTATTAAGGTGGTAAAGTGCGACACGGCTCTCAAGTCCTTTAGGAAGGCAGCGAAGCGTCCCTATTCGGTACTTTTGAGTTCCATTTTGAGTTCTCCATTATCACATAAAAAATGATTAGGTCAGTCAAGGTGAAAACGATGATATCTATCGTTATGTTTGCCTCCTGCTCCCAATAAATAATAACGGGCGCAAAAATCAAACAAATACTGGAGGCAAGATAACAACACCCTATTAGCTTCAGCTTACCCCCAGTGAAGATTTTGCGTTCATAGCCTATACCGTATAAAGCAATGACCGCAAAAAATGTCGCTACTGTAGATGCAGTATTAACAGCCATAGAAAAGTAAGACTGCTCCATTCCTTGGTAAGCTGAAAACGGTACTGCGGTAGCCAATGAATTTCCAATTATGAGTAACCAAAAAAATAGCTTCGCTAAAAATTTGAACCTCATAGAGCCCTACTCTAGCTTAATCTAAGCCATTAAGGGCGCCACGTACACTGCGATACAGGGCTCCCATGGTCGAGTCGAAGACCCACTTAATCATTTTATAAGTTAGTTCAAACGCTTTGCCCACAACCTTGCCTGCGAAAACCAGCATATGCCCTAATAAACCCAAGGTTTGCTCGGCAAAACGCGCAGACGCCTTCGCTACTTGTTCTAAGGTACGCGCGACCATATCGTAAAACGTTAACGAGCTGCTGATCGCCGCTTGCGTTACCACTGCCGTGTAATAGCCGGAGTCTTTCAACAAGGTGATCAATGCTGAGCTTATTTTATCCGCCCAATGGCTTGAGAATGAAGCCTGAGCTCTGTCTTCAAAACGAAGACGCACAGGCTGGCTCAAGAAATTATCTGAGCGCTGCTTTAAGGTGGACCAGTCACTGGCGCTAGCGGTATTTAAGTAACCCGGAGTGCCATCGAGCTTATGGGCCGACACGTTAAGGCCTTGGCCATCGTCGAGGCGGAATTCACTGCCATTAAACGGCGCGTGAATAAAAGGCCAAAGCGGCACTTTAGGAACCGGATCGGCACCATGAGTAGAGCGGTATATATTCTCTAGTTTCGTAGTGGTTGAGCGGGCAAAATCGGTCTTACCTACACGCGGTGCGCCAAAGGTATATAGTTTAGTTGGCAAAGAATACTCGGTATTCACCCAATCAGCGGTCAATTGTGCCAACGCCCCGCCTAAGCTGTGGCCAACACAATGCACAACACCTGTGTTGCCGGCTTTGCGGTTACTATCAACAAACTGAGCAAACGCCTGCTTCATGGAGTTGAAGGTTTTATTAAATCCGGCGTGTACCATTTTATTACTGCTGCTGGCGCTAAGACCACAGTTTAAGTCTGTCAGTCCATCACGTAATGAGGCAGTACCACGAATCGCAATAACGCTATCGCCGGCAAACTCGTTGATGCCTTTACCAACAAAAGCAAAGCCCGTGCTTAAGCCGAACAGATGAGAGAAAAAACCACCTGAGACACCGTCAACAACACTGTCACCGGTGACAAACTCAAACGAGTTACGTAGATTAGGGCCAACGATAGAGCGCACATCTAGCACCTTACTTGCACCTTTAGCACGGTACGCCATGGCGGCGAGTTCAGAGGCCTGACGCGGGGAAAGAGTGTTCATAATTACTTAATTCCTTGTATGAGTATTTTTTTGCGTCGCTAAACCGCAGCGATCAGTCTAAGTTGCAAACACCATAAATAGTTTGGTATCTGCCCGGTACATCTTTAAATTCAAAGTCGTATATTTTTTCTTCACGCCCTATATCACAGTGCAAATCTTTAAGTTTGGCGGCAACAATATCATTTCCTTCAACTTGACCAATCAACGTGCCCCAGAGCGTGTATTTTTTATCGTCAACAATGACATAAATTGCTTGCGCGATGCCTTCGTTATCGAACATATTGCCCGGCTTTGACGATTCAATATTCTTTTCTTCAAAGTGAAAACGGCCCTTCTCGTCAGTGGTCACACTGTCACTGTAAACGTCGCCATAACTAATATCGCGGTGAATGGTCATGTGCGCCAGCGCGTCGCCGTTGTGTTGCACTTGGCCATACACTTCGGGTGATAACTGTACGGTGTGTTTTTTAAAAATTCCGAACATAGCGAATACCTTTATAGAAAGTACTAACAGTGATATACCAACGAGTACAGTGACCGAGAGCTTAAGCTGTCGGTACCACGACCCAGATTCAACATTGGAATTATCTATCAAAGCGAAGCTCCACATAGTGAAGCGCAACGAGGAAGGGGGACATACCTATGCAGTATGGCGATTCTTCCCTGAGCGCAATTCATTCCCTGGCTAAATGCAAACTACGCAGATAACCTGTTTGAGTATGTTCACATATTGTAAACAACACTGTGAGCAAAACTCAATCACTATTTGGCATAAAAAAAGGCGCTTTTATAGCGCCTTTTAATACTTTTTCATACTAATGACTTATTTGGTGTAAGCCCTTGGCATCTCACTATCCGTGGTATAACGCTCACGTAATTTATCATGGCGCGACTGAGTTGAGACCTCAGTACCGTTTATCCACACTTTTTCAATGCGAGTACTGAACTCGAACGGATCGGCACTCCAAAGTACCAAATCAGCGGGTTTACCCGGCGCAATTTGCCCTACATCTAAATTAAATGCCGAGGCAACATTACTGGTGATCGCTGCCAGTGCCCCTTGCGCTGTCATGCCATATGACACGGCATTGCCCGCATCAAAGCGCAATTGATACAAATTGTGAGCGCTATCTCCAGCAATGGTCAGGATCACGGTGACGCCTGCTTGCTCCAATTTCGCAGCGTTCTCTAAATGAGCGTGCATTGAGTCAAAACTACCTGGCAGGTTATCCATGGCACTGATCACCACAGGTGTATCACTGTCAGCAAGCTGCTCGGTAATTAATACGGCATCTTGCGCCCCCGCAAAAACCATGTCGACATCAAAGCGTGCTTTTACTTTGAGCAGCTCTAACATATCCGATGCCCGCGACACGTCTATCACTAGCGGGATTTCTTTGGCAAAGACTGCATCGAGGATTTCTGCCTCTTTGCCTTTGGACTTATCGTCGTCTTCATCACGTTCACTGTGCTTTTCTAGCGTATCAATCAGTGTTTGCAACGACAGCGCACGTGAGCCTTCATGTTTAGCTCCAAGCTTTACATGTAAGGCCACGCCTTGGCGGGTTACACTGTCAAATTCGCCTGATAACGACACCAATGACGCCAGGCCGGCAAAAATATCATCGCCACCATAGGGTGCAATCACATTGCTGGTAATACCGCCTTTGCGTGCATAAGGGATTAAGCTTGAGCGCGGATTGAAGGCTAAGCTTGGGTCGAAAGTCATTGTCGCTTTTTTATCACCGCCATCACGCGAGTCTGCAACGGCACTGACCTCCACAAGGCCTAAGCCGTTCAGCGAGCCAATAAAGCCCGGAGTGAGGATTTTATCCTCAGCATCAATAATGGTATCGGCGCTCACTTCACTGGGGTTCACAGCAACAATGTTACCGCTTTCTATTACCACTGTTGCGTCTTTTAATACGCCCTGCTGTGCTGCGGTATAGACCGTGGCATTGGTAATCGCCAGGCTTTCAGCGTAAGTTTGCGTGCTCATTACGAAGGCGGCGCTAATTGCTGTCAATTTAAATAAGTTCATCATACAACTCCTTAGCGTTGGCCTAACATAAAGTCACTTTGTGCTTGGTATTTTTCATCGTTACGGTCATACACTTTGGCACCGTCGATAAACACCTGCTCTGCTTTGGCATACACACTGAATGGGTTTTGATTCCAAAGTACCACATCGGCTTGCTTGCCTGCGCTTAAGGTACCCGTTTTATCTGCTACGCCCAGTGATTTTGCAGCATTGGAGGTGATCCACTTAATAGCATGCGCTTCATCAATGTCGAAGCCATTATCATTGGCGCGATACATTACTTTCGCCGCTTCTTGGTTTAGGCGCTGAATTGTGGTGTCAGAGTCTGAATGCACAATAGCGCAGGAATTTTTAACCGCATCTACGATGGCAACATTCTCTTGTACCATGTCATAGGCTTCCATTTTGAATCCCCACCAATCTGGCCACAGTGCGGCACAGTTGCCATTCTCAGCGAGTAAATCAGCGATTTTGTAAGCCTCGATACCATGGTGGAACGTGCCTGAGTGGTAGCCAAACTCTTTACCTAAATCAATCATCATCGCCATTTCTTCAGCTTTATAGCAATGATTGTGAATGAGGATGTCACCGTCCAATACCGCACTGAGCGTATCTAACGTAATATCACGCTCAGGCGCTTCTACGTTCTTACCCGCATCGTAGTCCGCTTCATACTTCTCCCAAGCACGCTTGTACTCAGTTGCGTCAATCCACGCCTTTCGGTAACCCGCCATGTTGCCCATTCGCGTTGATGGCAACACACCTTTACTGCCATAAACGCGCTTAGGGTTCTCACCACAAGCCATTTTTAAGCCATAGGGTGCCTCAGGAAACTTCATTCCCTGCATAGTGTGTGCCGGTACATTTTTTAGCGTCACGCTGCGCCCACCGAATAAGTTCGCTGAGCCGGGCAAAATCTGCAAAGTGGTGATCCCGCCTTCACGGGCACGGTTAAATCCAGGGTCTTGCGGCCACACTGAATGCTCCACCCACACGGCTGCGGTGTTAGGGCTGGTCATTTCATTACCATCTTGGTGTGATTCTACCGCTGGACTTGGATAAGCACCCAGGTGGGAGTGGACATCAATGATACCAGGTGTCACCCATTTACCTTGTGCGTTGATGGTGACATCGGCTTGCACGTCCAGGTCTTTGCCTACCTGCTTAATTTGCCCGTCAACCATGTACACATCGCCGGCATCGATGCGCTGACCATCACCCGTTAATACTGTGGCATTGGTGATCAACGTCGATTGACGTGGCATAGGCTGATAAGTACTTGGATAGGGGTTCTTTTCGATAGATATTTTTTCGCCTTGCGGACCGTCACTTTGCTGGCAACCGGCTACTGCCAGCGCCACGGCAACAGCACTTAGGCTTGCTGTGTATTTACGCATTGTTTTCATCACTCCGTTTTTTGCGTAACTTTAACCAATCATTGCGCAAAATGCGAAAATTTAAGGTTAATGAACAGTAAACTGAGATGAAAAAGAGAGGGTTATGGGTACACGCTTGGCAAAAATGATTAAATAAAAAACAACAGTGCCGACGCCTTGAGGTGGGTTATCCTGACACCCGCAGTTACATCTGCCGTGACACAATCCCAGCGACTGATGAGGATGAGCCGTCAAACTCGAAAAAGCGTCACCCTTTTCAACAAAAAAAGCAAAAAAAAAGTGTGTCCAAATAGGGTCGCCAATACCTTGAAAAATGGTGCGCTTTGCGCCCTTCGACACACTTGACACAGATGCTTACATTCGGAGACACCTTATTCATGCTATGAACAATTATGTGGCGCATACTTACATTGCACCCGACGAATGTACTAAGGAGAATACAATGAAACGCACCGCATTATTAACCAGCGCTTTGGCCCTTGGCCTACTTTCAACTACAGCCTCTGCAGATAGCTCAAAATTTATAGCTGCCGATAACAGCGCTGGCACCGAGTTATGTATGGCAATTACTAAAAACAGCCCACTGAAGCTGCGCCGCTCTATGAAAGAGCATTACGTTAATACCTACACCATGGAAAACAAATTAGCGTGTAATGATTTAACTGTTCGCCAATTTGCCAGCCTTTACGGCTTCGATCGCAGCCTCAAAGTCCTCAATATAGAGCGCCTAACTGAAACCTCTATTCGCGATTTAGCAGCCAAAAACGACACCGATTCTTTTATGGTGTACGGCTCAAAGTAATATCACCTTTGATTCCATCCCTGGAAGTAAAGCCCGCCAATGCGGGCTTTTTTTTTACAGCCAATAAGCGAGCGCACCGAACGCACCGCCAAAGACCCCTCCCCATACGACTAACCAGCCTAAGTGAGCGCGGATCATCGTTTGAATAATCTCTTTGACCATGGCTGGGGTTAACTCATCTAAGCGCTGGCTCACCAGTTGCTTAACCTGCGCCTGCAAATCGCTACCACCGCCTAGTTGCGCAATAATCTGCTCGCGTGTTTGTTCATCTTGTAGCATTTCTGCGATGGCCTCACGCATTTTATCAGCAAACGGCTCACGCATCGGCTCGAGCGCTGCTCGACCACCAAACATACCTAGCATGGACCCAAACTGTGACTGCTCTATCACCTGTACCAACTTATCAAAAGCCAGCGACATATCCAGATGGTTAATTAATGCATCCATTTGCGGCGCTGGCATCTGCGCTGAGGCCTTTTTGAGGTTCTCAGGAGATAGAAACTGCTCTTCAATGAGCTCATGTATCCCTTGTTTAAACGCATTAAATTTAATCTGCACCACACCTGAGCCGTACAATAACGGTACTTTTTCGAACAGCATATGCACGGCAAGCCAATTGGTTAGTGCGCCTGATAACGCAAATAACCCCATGCTCAACAACAGTGGCTGCTCTAGGTGCCACCCGACTAATGTAACAATGAGGGCAATCAATGACGTTACACTGCTTTTATTCACGCGTTCACTCCTTCTAAAATCGCTGCAGACTATTTTAACGTGGGATTAGACTTTGCGGAAAATTTTTGCATCAATCAACAACTTTGCCATACTCATATCACCGCACTCTAAATTTGCTAACTTGCCATGTGGAACGCCGTCGCCCAAGTAATTAGTGATACCTTAGCTACTCCTTTCGAAATCACGCAAAAGCAGCAATTAAGTAATTCCTCGGCCGATATGCTATTTCGTATCAGCGATGGGCAACATACATTTTTTGTTAAAGTTGCCCCGCTCAGTGCGCTGGAGCGTCTTGAGTGCGAAGCGCAAAGCTTGTCGCTATTAACACAAGAGTCGTTGTTTTTGGTGCCGGACTGCTTAGCCACAGACACCACTCTGGAGTTTGCTTTTAATATTATAGAGTGGCTGGATTTTAGTGACCCTACCCCTCCCAACTGGGCAAAAATGGGTGAATATCTGGCGATGATGCATCAAAAGCACGAACAGGCCATGTTTGGCAATGAACAAGACAATTTCATTGGCGTTACTGCACAGCCCAATCGATGGCACAAAAAGTGGGATGTATTCTTTAGTGAAGAACGTATCGGCTGGCAAATGCAGTTACTGGCGGAAAAAGGGTTTCACTTTTGTGATATCGATACGTTAGTGGATTGTGTTAAAGCGCGCTTGCACAGCCACAACGTGCAACCGTCATTATTACATGGGGATCTGTGGCGCGGTAATGTCGGCTTTGTTAACTCCGTCCCATGCCTATACGATCCAGCCTGTTATTACGGTGATAGAGAAGCGGATATTGCTATGACACGGTTATTTGGCCCTTTCCCAGACGCCTTTTATACCGCTTATAACGCACACTACCCGCTGGCGCACGATCATCGCTCCCGCGAGGGAATATACAACCTCTATCACCTGCTTAATCATGCCAACATCTTCGCCGGTCATTATTTGACGCAGGCGCGTGACAGTATCGAAACCATAATTCATCAACAAAACGGTGGCGATTAATAGCACAATTGCGCCTTTTCACTGCGTCAAATTAGTCGGAATTCGTAGCAAAAACGCACTATACTCAAAGTATGTCATCAGACTGTCATACGAGGCGGCTATGAAAGACTACAGCCTACAGCGCATTCGCTGTCCCCATTGCGGCAATCATATTTTTGTTGATGTCGATACATCTTCAGGGGATCAAGACTACTACGAGGATTGCTCAGCGTGCTGTAACCCTATTCACCTTAATATGCACATCGACTACGCCTTAAACAAAGTACAGTTAAGGGTCGACGCCGACGATGAGCAAATTTTTTAACCTGCGCATTGTTAGGGTTTGTGTTGTTGTAGGTAACGCTGCACCGTATTGACTATGGTGTAAGTCTGCTGGTCTACCTCAATATTAAAGACACTGCCAGTGACTGCCTCGCCAATATTGGTAATGCTTAAGGTTTCAGGAATAAGATGCAGCCAAAAGCCCTGTTCACTGAGCTCGCCCACGGTAAGGCTTGCGCCATTAACGCACACAAACCCTTTATATAAGACGTAGTCACGCCACTTCTCATCCAAGGATAAATGCAAGCGGCAGTTATCTTCACTGTCTATACGCTCAAGTACTTCACTGGTGGTGTGAATGTGCCCAGAGACAATATGCCCGCCTAACTCAGTGCCAAAGGTGACTGACCGCTCAAAATTAACTGCGTGGCCTGGTCGCAACTGGCCTAAGTTGGTGAGAGCCAAAGTTTCATCAATTACATCGAAATGCACTTGGCCGACAACATCACCGGCGGGGCTTTCTACTTTAACAACGGTAAGACAACAACCATTGATGGCAATGCTGGCCCCTAAGTCTAGGTGCTGTAAGTAATTTTTATTCACAGAAAGTACTAACCGCAGAACCGCGTCTTCGAGCTTTGCAGCAACGACATGAGCTTGGCACTGCACTATTCCGGTAAACATCGCTATTCCTTTTTTTCATATCACACACAGGATACACTTACCTTTTATCTTATCTGATGTTTTCTCTCTTATGAAGTTTTGTACTTGGGAGGCTGGGCGTTTGTTGCGTTTGGCCGCACCGGTGTTTTTTGCACAAGTTACGTTGGTATTAATGTCGGTCGTCGACACCATTATGGCTGGCCAAGTAAGTGCCGTTGACCTAGCCGCTCTTTCAATTGCGACCGGATTGTGGAACCCCATGGTACTGGCACTGTTAGGCGTCTTATTGGCACTCACTTCGTTAGTTGCTCATAGCTTTGGGGCAAATGACGAGCCGGCAATTCGTACCCATTTTCAGCAAGGCTGTTACTTAGCCGTGCTGCTCTGTTTAGCCGGCGTCGCGATTGCGCAATTGGCGCCGGTGCTCATTGCACAACTCGATACTCAAGCCAGCGTAAAAGTACTGGCTCAAGATTATATCGACTATATCCAATGGGGCCTGCCTGGGTTCTTTGTTTACTCGCTGTTTCGCAACGTGGCTGAGGGGAAGGCCTACACCGCGCCTGCATTTTATATTTCAATTATCGGTTTGCTGGTGAATATTCCCGCCAATTATATATTTATACACGGCCACTTCGGCGCACCTGCGCTCGGAGGTGCTGGCTGTGGCGTCGCTACGGCCCTCGTCTTTGCGGCCATGGGCAGTGCTCAGTTTATTTATAGTTTAATAAGTAAACGCATCGATGGACCAGGTTTGTTTCGTCATTTTGCCAAGCCTGACGGCAGAGCTATTTGGGCGATGTTTAAACTCGGCGTGCCGCTGTCATTAGCGACCTTTTTCGAGGTGACGTTATTTGCTTGTATTCCTTTATTTATTGCCTCGCTGGGGGCTATCGCCGTCGCCGGTCACCAGGTCGCCGCTTCGGTCACTACCTTGTTGTTTATGCTGCCAATGAGCCTATCGATGGCAGTGGCCATTCGCTTTGGCAACCTATACGGACAGCAGGACTTTGTTGCACTTAAACGCTGCATGAGTACAAGTTTTGTGTTGTCTATCGCCATCGCGGCATTGGTTGCCTTAGTCACTTACCTGCTGCGTTTTGATATCAGCGCCATATACAGTGATAACCCCGAGGTAATAGCACTTGCCGCAAGCATTATGGTGCTCGCCTGTTTTTATCAACTACCGGATGCACTGCAAGTGGTTAGCAGCGGTATGCTCAGAGGGATCAAGCATACCAGTCCAATTTCATACATTACCTTCATCTCTTACTGGCTGATCGGCTTTGCTCTAGGCTACGTACTAGGTCGTACTGATTACATCGTGCCAGCGATGGGACCGCAAGGGTTCTGGTTAGGGATCATTGTCGGCTTATCTTGTGCTGCGGTACTGCTTATTTGGACTCTCAGGAGGCGACTTGCTCAGGCTCCTTTTAATTTTTAGTTTGGTTGTGCTCGCTGGCTGCGCCGAGGGGCCCGAGCAGGTCCACGAAGAATATCGTGCGCGGCTCGCTAAATTTTTACCTATTAATGAAGCACATACCCTAACCGTTGAACGCTGGCCTGAGTTTAGCGCAGAGCCTCTGGACAGCGGCGTGCGCATGGGCATTTTGGAGCTTGGCCAACTGGGCCATTGTCAGCTTGCCACTGACATTGCCGGGCGCAACAATCAACTGGGTAAAGTTGCTACGGCCAGTGAACGTTTTAAGTATCACCTACGCTTTTTACAACAAGTGAACGCCTGCCTAAATCACCCCGATAGCGAGACATTAAGTCCATCGCTTATCGCTGCTCTTGAGCAGGAAAAACAATTTAAGACACGCACCCTGGGCCAAGCTTTTAATAACTTGCTGGCCCAAGAAAAAGAGCTTAAACACCTCTTTACCTTTTCGCGCAACGCGCTCGATTTTGACGAGCAAGCGGGTCGCGTAAATAGCCAAAGTGCGCTGACCCAACTTGCCAATATTGCAGATAACCTTGCCCAGCACAATGTTGAAGATATTGATACCGAGCAACTGACGCAAGCGCTTGAGCAGCTAAACCGCAGTGATTATATAGCCAAGTTACTGCGCGCAACGCGCGAGCAAATTGCCCTAAACAATGCCCTGAGCGCCGAGCTTGAGCGCATCAAGTTACCCGGAGATATTTGCGCTGCCCATAAAAACAACCGTAATAGCATGATAGTGCATAATATCTTTAACAAGTTCTACATTGGCCAACTGCAAGGCTTTCAAAGCCACCTCGCCGGCAGGTTACAGCAATTACAGCCCATTTTTACCCGCATACTGCAATTTCAGCCAGACGACAGCCATATCAAGGTACAGTTGCTAGGCACTCATGGCGAGCCGAGCTTGCTCGCGGAGCTTAAAACATCGAGCCGCCGCCATGTAACCTGGTGGCAAGCGTTTTACAAACACTGCGATTTAACACCAGGTGAGTAAAATAACAGCAAACAAACAATAATTCCTTGAAAGTTGCTTGATTAGCTTCGTTTCTCGCTATATATTACACCGCGTTGTCAACGCCGTAACGTTTTGCCTTGATAACAAAAAATTGTACGACCGTAGCTCAGTTGGTTAGAGCACTACCTTGACATGGTAGGGGTCGGTGGTTCGAATCCACTCGGTCGTACCAATTCTCAAAAAAGACATCTCGTATTCTGTACGACCGTAGCTCAGTTGGTTAGAGCACTACCTTGACATGGTAGGGGTCGGTGGTTCGAATCCACTCGGTCGTACCAATTCTCAAAAAAGACATCTCGTATTCTGTACGACCGTAGCTCAGTTGGTTAGAGCACTACCTTGACATGGTAGGGGTCGGTGGTTCGAATCCACTCGGTCGTACCAATTTATTTTCCAGCCTTTATTAATAAATTCAGAAAAATTTATTTCTGATATTGTATATTCAAGTGCCTATACAGAGTAACTCGAATAGAGCTTAAGCCTGTAGGTGAATTTGCCAATAGCCAACGTCCAGCCATTGCTCAAATTTGTACCCCACTTTTTCAAAATGCGCGACCTTATGCATGCCTAACGCCTGATGCAAAGCAATACTCGGGGGGTTAGGTAACGTAATGCCACCGATAGCGGTATGCACCCCCTGCGCGGTGAGTGTCTCGAGCAGTGCGCTATAGAGCTGGCGCCCTATTCCTTGGCCCTGATGTTGATGCGCCACATACACGCTCGTCTCGACAGCAAAACGATAGGCGCTGCGCTCTTTCCATTTACTCGCATAGGCGTACCCTTTGAGTTCGCCGTCTTGTACATATACCAGCCAGGGTAAGTCCACCGCTTTAATGCTTGCGATCCGCTGACTCATAAGCTGGGTATCGACAAGCGACTCTTCAAAAGTAAAGGTGGTGTGGCGAATATAATAGTTATATAGCTCGGCGATGGCCTTAGCATCTTCAGGCGTGACGTGTCGTAACAAAAGTACCTCGAAAGAAGTAAAGGAGCCCGAAGGCTCCCATAAAAGTAGGCTTACAGCTTAAACTGATTCACTGTGGCATTTAAAGAGCTCGCTAAGGCGTTTAAGTCTTTCGCCTCATTCGCTAAGGTGTCGGCATGGTGCGCGGTATTATTAACAAGATCGTTAATAGCACTCAAACTGGTGTTGATATCCTCAGCAACAATACTTTGCTCTTCAGTGCTGGTCGCTATTTGGTGACTCTGATCAAGCACATGCGCCACCGACTCCCCTATTTGCTCTAATGACTGCAACACGGCTTGGGTTTGTGTGACCGAGCCCTGAGCCCGCTCTTGGCCCTGCGCCATCATATTTGAGGCCTTATCAGCAATGCTTTGCAGTTTATCAATCATAGTGCGAATATCGTCGGTCGACTCTTGTGTGCGACTCGCAAGCGATCGCACCTCATCCGCCACCACGGCAAAACCGCGACCTTGCTCGCCAGCTCGTGCGGCTTCAATTGCAGCATTGAGTGCCAGCAGATTAGTTTGCTCAGCAATGCCGTTAATCACATCGATCACCGCGCCAATATTATTGGTTTCTTGCGCCAAGCCAGTGACCACTTGCGCGGCCTCGCCAATGTGTTCAGCTAGCTCATGCATCACCTGCTGTGACTGATTTGATTGCGAACGCCCTTGCTCACTAACCTGTTGCACCGATGCAGCGGCATCATTGGTTTGATTGGCGTTCCGTGAGATTTCATTGACTGTAGTGGCCATTTCGGTCACCGCCGCGCTGACACTGTCGACTTGTTGCTTCTCTTTTTGGATTTCACTGTTGGTTTGCCCAGAGACTTGTTGCAACTGGCTAGCGGCGGCACTTAACTGCTCTGCCTGCGCAGCAGTGTTCAGCATCATCGCCCGCAGCTTATCGATAAAGGTGTTCATGTGATGGGCAAGCTGGCCCACCTCATCGTTACTCGAGATATCAATACGCCGCGTTAAGTCGCCCTCACCGGAGGCAATATCACGCATAATATGGGTTAAGGTGGTGATAGGCTTGGCAACTAAATGAGTCACCCAGAAAATCATCGCAACAATAATGGCAAGAATCACCACCACGGCGATGGACGCCGACATCACCGCATCATTAACGGGCTCTTCAATTAAGCTCACTGGAATAAGCACTCCTAAGTGCCAATCGATCACCGGCTTATCGAGCTTTAGGCTATTGAATAAAGCATAAAACTCTTGGCCTTTAAGGGTCACCTTAACAATGCCACTGTCGTTGTTGGCTATTGCGCTATTAAGCGTATCAAACCCTTGAGTTTGCTTGAATTGTTGCTCAAGAGCACTCAAGTTATCTTTACCTTCACCGGTATCTGTTATCGACAATGAATGCCCGGTACGCTGCGATAAATGCACCACATTTAAATCACTGTCGAGCAAAAAGCCAAAGCCCTCGCCTTGGAAAGTAATGTCCTCGACAATGTCTTTAATGGCATTAATTTGTAAATCAACCCCACCTACACCGACCAGTTCTTTGGCGTCATTGTAAACCGGCTGCTGCACCACAGCGGATGCGTCTCCCGTGTTGATGTCGACAGAGATAGCGCCAACATAAAGTTGACCTTTATTCAGCGCATCTTGCCACCAGGGTCGCTTATACGCATAGTAAGGGCGACCATCGCCATACGCTGAGGTACGCTCATTTTCTTTGAAGTATTCACCGGTGTGAGCCGAGGCAAAAAACGCAGACAAAATATTACTGTCGCGACCGCTAATACGGATAAAATTATCGTTCAGTAGTGGATAATCAGGTAAAGAGGATAACGCCACACCGCGCTCACGGTAGTTATCGAAAAAGTCGACCATATGCGGGCTGGTCACATAGGTTTCAACTACCTTGCCGTATTGCGCAAAAAACGACTGCATCGACAAACGCTCAGCATCTAAGTAATTTTGTACTTCGCGCTCAACACTATTTCGAGATAAAGACGCGATATGGTTAATGAAGAACACGGCCACGGCAACCATTAAAACGCTCAAGGTGCCACCGATCAGCAATAAAATCTTCTGACGTAAGGAGAGGTTGTTTAACATAAGAATAATTATTATTTTGTTAAGCTAAGCTTCTATAAAAACACATCCTTACGCCCTTGACTACGTTATCATGACCAAAAAGTGAATAACCGCACAACATTTGACCAACCCTAATAATGCCACCGCCGCACCGTTTAGCCCCCTACCTTTGCCAAGGCTAGGGTTTTATACCTAATGTGATAAGTTAAGCTGCCACGACACACCATACCGGTCATTGAGCCAACCAAACCTATGGCTAAAGGCGTAGTTATCCAAAGGCATTAGCTCTGTGCCGCCCTCGGCTAAGGTGCGAAAGATGCTCTCTATTTCGCTCAATGATTGGCACTCTATGTACAACGAGATGGAGGGGGTAAAACTAAATGAGTGGTTAAGGTGGCTGTCGAGGGCCATAAATTCTCTGCCATTAATATGAAACTTTGCCCTTTTCACACTCCCCTCGGGTTCATGCTCGTCGGCGGTGTAATACTGAATATCGATGATCTCAGCATCGCAGAACAACGACGTATAGAACTTAATCGCCTCCTCGCACTTGCCCGCCTGATCGCCAACGAACATCAGTGAAGTTAAAATGGATTTCATCTCTGCCTCCGTTCTATCCGATGATACTGGACGCCTTATTTGCAGGCCCAAACCTTGTTGCGTAACGGCCAACCCACTGACGAGCACAACAAGGCTAAATTAAGCCAAGCACTTTATTTTCGCTTACTGCGCAAGTAGGTGAGAAAAACCAATCGCCCTAACTTAGCCAAGGTGTTGTTGCGGGAAACACCGTAACTCACCAAGCTTAAGCCAACAAACAGCAGCAGTCCCATGCCTAAGCAAAAGAGTAAATCATAGTTCTCATAGCCGCGACTGCCACTCTCAAGGCTACTTACTAACCCTACCGCCAGGCTAGCAATGGCTAAAATAAGTGCACATAAACCCATGCGAAATGGCCGTTTTCTGCGAGTCATGTTGTTCCTTGCAAAATTGCCGCCGCAACCACGGCAAATAACAGCCCAGTACATCGCAAAGCGTCAGGCTTCCCCCTAACCAGAGGGCGACCAACCATGTGCTGCGCCACAACTTACCGCCAAAACATAATGGGCAGCAGCCCCCAAGCAACAAGCACAACGCACCATTGTAACGCCAGTACCAGTGATGCGACATCAAGGCGTTTACATTGCTGCCCTTTACGCGCTGCCCACAAGCAGAAGACAAGGGTTAGGGGCAATAGCCCAGATAACACCGCCAAACTGATACTGGCTGCATTGATATCACCAAACTCCAGGAACGACTGGTTCATATAGAGGCATATCGGCAAAGCAAATAGCCCCAGATTGATAAACCCCCATTTGATCGCGCCCAACCCCTGGTTATTGCGCTTAACCAACCTTATCAAGCCGACAATAAAGATATAAATCAGCCCACTTAGGCCAGCAAGCATGCTTAACCAATACAGTGACAATGCCACGCCAGATACTTTGCGGTAGGTTTTGCGTCCGTCATGGATAAACCACTGCCCTTGCTTATTAGCATAGAAAACGTGCGAGCCTTGTGTCCGGGTTGTGTCTCGAAATAATCCCCCTTCGATAGCAAGCAGTTGCTTATCTTCCTTTTGCAAGGACTTCACCACAAGGTGCTCGTTTGCTTGCTCTAACCATATGAAATGAAAAAGCATATCCATAAATTCAAACTCAGCCATACTATTTGGCGACGGCGTATAAACCCCTGGCAAGGCCGAGCGCTCAATGGCGTTTCCCTTAGGCGCGACTGGCGTCGCTTTGCTGATATCTAACTCATTGATAAATAGTTTATTAAACCTTTCATAGCCGGATGTTTCGTTATCGGTGTTAATGGCATAGAAAAAGCCCTTTCTTTGCTCGGGGAAAAGGCAAATATAGGCCCTAAAACCAAATGTCGTACCGGGGTGGCACATGCCTAACACCTGATGGCGGTCTCTACTTGCAAAGGCGAGGCCGTGGCCAATGTTAAGCCCAGCTCGCTGTGCGTCGGTATGCAAAGGTGTGGCGAGCCGAGCCATATGATTGGCGGCGATAAGCCGCTCACCGTTAACCCTGCCATCGTGCAACAAAAAGCGGATAAACTTAGCCATATCTGGCGCGGTCGTGGTGAACTGACCCGAAGGCCTAAGGTAATTCGCCACTGCAGGTTGAGCAACATGATTTTCATGATACCCCATTGCCAGTAATGGGTCGGCGAATGGTCCCTGCTGACTAATAAACTCAAAGCTGCTGTTATGCATGCCTAAAGCTGCCAACAGGTTAGTATCGAGATACTCTTCGTAGCGCTGTTGAGTAACCGCTTCTATCACCATCGCGAGCAAGGTATACCCCATATTAGAGTATGAATATTGGCTTCCTGGCTCGGTTCTAACCGTTAGTAAATTGCCCTGACTTGAGGAAAAAGCGTGTCGCAATGGCGAGTCTGGCGACGCATGGGTATTTAATAATTGCCACATGCGAATGTTGTCTAATCCAGCGGTGTGTTCGAGTAAGTGTTTAACCTGAATTGGCGAGTGCTGAGACCAGGGGTTATCGAAGTGCAATTCACCCAGTAAGGCCTCAACGTTGGTGTCTAAAGAAAGTGCGCCTTGGTACACTAAGTGCAAAACCCCCATAGCCAAAACCGACTTGGTCACAGAGCCAACATGCATTTTTTGCTCGGGCTTCATCGCCTCTTGGCTGGACACATTGGCATAGCCTGCACTGCCTACTTGCACATGCTCATCGGCGACCGCCGTCCAAGTGATCCCCACTAGCTGCTCCTGTTCGATGGCCTTTTCGACCTTAGTTGCCAGCTGCGCATTGCTATTGGCATAGGCACTATTAAACGACAATAAAATAAGCAGTGAGGAAATGATTGTTTTTATCATGGGGTTCTCTGTATACAACTCAGGTTTTACGGGCACGTAAAACGCAGATAATGCATGACGATAATCACAGGGAATGGAGGTTTGTCATGCTTTACGCGTCCATGCCTTGAGCTGCTTGCCCTGTGCATTGATGACTTCGGCTGGCCTAGGTCAATATTGCACCGCTATAACCATACCTTTTTTCAGGTAAGTTTATAAGCACAAGCGGCTGTTAAGCTCATTTATAAGCTCAGGGTTGCGCGTAAAGCCCTGAAGCCAACACCATGTGAGTTTACAAACGGATTTCAGCAACTTGTTAGGAATTGCTTACATCAATAATGTCACTACTTGCCACAACTCCACACAACCCAGCAGTTTCGGGCCACCACATAACATGCAAGAAAGGTAATAAATTCTCTTTTTGCACCACTGTAAAAGTTCCTACAGCGTTACCATCAATAACCTTAAAATCAAGCTTTAGAGATTCTTGTATAAATTTGAAACCCTCAGCATTTTTAGGTGAGTAACCCAGGTTAACTTCTAACTCATCTAACCCCTCCATTTCGGAAGGAATAATGAACTTATAAACGTCTGTATCTTTGGTGCTGATAATTTCTATTTGTTTATTGTATTTTTCCCCGCTCATGGGAAAAGTACAAGACCAAACACTTGTGGATATACAAAATAAAGATATTAAAGTGATAACAAACTTCATTGCGATACCTAACGCTTTTGTATGCGTCCACCGAAGCGGTAGCATAGGTGGTCTGGCACGCGCTTTTTGCGTGCGAACATGACAAACTTGTTAAACGCTGCCTTCTTTCTCAATTACCAAAATCCTTGCTTCGCCAAGTGGATGAGCAACATGCTCTGTGCCTATGGATGCGAAAAATATATCGCCAGCTTCCAGGATGCTGGATTGCTCGCTTCCATTTTCTTTAAAGAACATTTCCACTTTTCCATCGAGCACCACGAACACTTCTTCGCCATCATTCACATGCCACTTATATGGCTCTTTTGTCCAATGGAGCCTAGTAGAGATTCCATTCATTGATGCTATATCTTTAGCTCCCCACGAACGATCTGATATAAATTTTTTGCTTCTAATTATTTCCACGAAATTTCCTTAATCGTAAACGCCCTGTTAAGGTGTGAGCAACACAATACCGAAGCTCCCGCATACCACCTTAACCACTAAAATCAACGCATAGTAAAAATGCCACGCGTTGCGAATCACTCTTAAACAGATTGTATGGATAATAACTCCATATTTTTATTCTTTTAAACCAGTTTAGGGTAATGTGAGACCCAGGCTTAAGCTGCAACTTAAGCTTTCCATGCGGCAGTTCGATTGAGCGCTGGGTCCTCAGTTGAGAGGCCAATGACAAAACCCGCTATTTACACTAGGCAAACTCCAAGCCAAGACAACATCCCACACATAAATCTTTTGTTGGGGATCATAGCTTAGAGAAATAACACTTAAGATACTTACCAAAGAACAAACTATTCTCCCGCCTGATAGGATGCACAGCGCTATAAAGAATCTGGCTATTAAAATGCGTTGATTTGATATTTAAATTGGAACCTTCGAGCTATACATAACGCCCACCTGAAACAAACCGAATACGGAAGTTGCCTTGTGTTAAGTTGGACCAAAGCGAAAACACGAGACAACTGGAGTGTTTAGTTCGTTTTTAATGCACTTATTACATGTTTGCCGCATTTGTGATGGCTTTTGCACATGCTACAGGATTTGACTGTGCTATAAAATGCCCACCTAAAACCTCTATTTTTGTAAAGTTGGAGCACAATGATGCCAAATAATGAACAGAGCGGCTAGCAATCAAAAGGTCCTTGCTTGGGCTTATATAAGTCACAGGACAAGTAATTCTCTTGGTAGGCTTATCCAAACGAGCGATATTCCTCAGGCGTTCTTTTAACTTTTTGTTATCAGTATGCCCGAGCGAATGGAAAACAGGGCTTACAAGCTGAATACCACCTGACATATTAAAGCCGACAATATAGACCAATAACCTTGTAATAAAATTAGGCCTCAAAAATGAGATTGTGTCCACTTCCCCGTTAATGACACAGTTCTAAATTAGAATCTTCCAGTTTTGCTCGGTAAGCAGCCGGTGGCAGGTTTCCGAGACTTTCATGGGTTCTTTCTTCGTTATAATCCAATCGCCAGAACCAAGCCATATCTCGCACTTGGCTGAGATTCTCAAACAAGTAGGCATCAAGAAACTCTCTGCGGAATGAACCGTTAAAGCGTTCAACAAAGCCATTTTGCTGCGGCTTGCCAGGCTGGATATACATCAGCTCAATGTGATTGGCCTCGCACCAATCAGTCAGGGTGGCCGATATTAACTCTGGGCCATTATCTACGCGCAGCTGATTCGGTAATCCGCGCTCAGCCTTAAGCTGCTCTAACACGCGTACGACACGGCTAGCGGGCAACGAGGTATCCACTTCAATTGCAAGGCACTCTCGCGTTCCTTCGTCCACCACATTTAACGTTCTGAATCGTTTACCGCAATACAATGTGTCATGCATAAAATCGAGCGCCCATTGGTGATTGGCTTGCTCCTGCACTTCTAAGGGCTGAACAATTCGCTTGGGTAGCACACGTTTCGTTCTTCGTTTTAGGTTCAGCCCCATCTGGCAATACACGCGATAAACGCGCTTATGGTTGAAGGGAAAGCCTTTGAAGCGCATTCGGCCAAAACACTTCCAGAAGCCTGCTCGTGGCGACTTCTCAAGCTCGGCATTGATAGCATCAATGACAGCAGCATCTGCTTTACGCCAGTCTCGTTCAGGGCGATAAAAGGTCGAACGGCCAATGCCAACAAACAGACAAGCCCTTACGATACTTAGCCCCGCACCAACCATTACGCTGACGCATTCTCGTTTATCCGCTGTCACCAACCCTTTTTTGCGAAAAGCTCCTTAATCGCATGATTTTCCAAACTAACATCTGCAAACATCTTTTTAAGCTTGGCATTTTCCTCTTCAAGCTCCTTCAACCGTTTGACGTCAGAGGCTTCCATCCCACCGTATTTGGACTTCCAGTTGTAATAGGTTGCACTACTGATACCGTGCTGACGGCACACTTCCTCAACCTTCCTACCCGCATCGACTTCTTTTAATACTGCGATGATCTGAGATTCTGTATAGCGTGATTTTTTCATAGTCGTCTCCTGCATTAATCATTACAGAAAACTCTAATTATGTCTGTCTCAGTTTATGGGAAGTGGACAATTGGAACTATAGAAGCTAAGCGTGAGTAAATGGATGGCTTAGAAACAAAGCTAGCCAAGAATACTAAGCCTTTGACTCGCTCTCCAAGTAAATGACAGAGTTCATATGCCACACGACCAGAATATGACTCTCCAACTATCAAGACGTCTTCATCGGAGTGAAGAGTGGCGATTTCTTGAGCTTGCCCATAATACGATAGAGATGAAATTGAAGAATAAGAAATTACTTCAACGCTTAACGTCGAAGGTAATTCTTTCATTAAGTTTTTAAAAAGATAGCCTGTACCGTCAAGCCCAGGAAGCAGAATAATTTTCATCTTATATTTTAACGCTTACATAATCGGAAAATTATAGTTGGCTATAATGTTTGAGGAACGAAAAACAGCCAACTGTAATTTTTCCGTTTGATGTTCTTGTTATACCTCAGCTTCTTCGCTTTCGTGAGTTAATACGACATCTTTAGTGTATTCAGAGTATGATTCCTGTAGGTACTTTAGGCCATCAGAATTATCAATATTAATATCCAGTTGTTCCCTGACAAACTCTAATCTATGTTTACATTCTTGAATCAGTTCACCCCAAGTTTTCACCCAAATTGTGATACCATCAGCATCATAGATAATACCTTTTCCTTTATTATCTTGTTTTAGCCGTCTCTTTGCATACGCATCAAGATCATTGGATATAACCCAGAAATTCCATTTTGTCTTTAGATGCTTGAATCGTTCATCTTCAGCAACAGCGAATGCATATGATTCAATTTGATTTATTTCATCCTGCCCTATTTTTACTTTAGGTGCTTTAAGTTCAACAACTAAATGTTCTCTTTCATCAGAATGATTTTTTCCAATGCTTCGAGTCAACATTAAATCGACAATACCCACTCGGCCATCGACCCTCTTAACAGGTTTATCAAGTTGTATATCTAGTCGTTTTTTATTCAAGTGTACTTTAAGAACTTCACTGAGAGATTGATCGTTAACAGTTAATGAAAACTCATCGCCAAAAACCCAAGTGTTTTCTGCAAGAATTTTATGTAGCTGCGTTCGCTCTTTTAGAACTTTCTTCTTCTCTGGATGAAAAAGCATCTCTTCTAATCCAGTTACAAATTTCAAGCGATCTGATACGACCTTAGATGCACTGATTATTGATGATAGAGAAGCTTCTTTTAGTAACTCTGCAAGCTCTGATTGCTTAACCTTCGTCAAGTTGAGAACTTCAGTTAAAATGATATGTAAGTCATCAGGTTTAGATCCGACTATTTGTTTTAGCAATCTAAACTGAAACTTTTTAAGC
The DNA here is from genome assembly GCF_008808095.1 of Pseudoalteromonas ruthenica. Lineage (NCBI taxonomy): Bacteria > Pseudomonadati > Pseudomonadota > Gammaproteobacteria > Alteromonadales > Pseudoalteromonadaceae > Pseudoalteromonas > Pseudoalteromonas ruthenica. The sequence goes on from NZ_CP023396.1 coordinate 1,306,935, forward strand.
TTGATATCCGATCTGTCAAATTCTGGTATTTGCTCACTAATATTTAAAGCTAAAATATCAAAAACTTGTCTTTCAGCTTCTTCAATTGGACCATTTGCTAAACTAGAATAAGGATAAATATTTTCATTTTTCCATTTTCTAATTTTATCTGCCGAGAGCTCAATCCGTCGCGACATGAAGTGGTTCTTTAGGACAGAGATTGCAGCGTCAATTGGCTTAGACAATGACGGTTCAAGATCTCCAAGACCTAATGTGCCAACTGTATTTAGCTTACTAATATGTTCGGATTTTAAGTAAGCCGTATATGAAAAGTCACCAGTTCCTCGAATAGTTTTTTCATAAGGTAAAAAAGGAAAACCATTGCTATTACAGAGCAGTACTTCATTTGTTGTATTGCAGTTCCATTCTATAATCTGCAATTCATACGGGTAATCAATATTATCATATAGAACATCATCTAAAGGGAGATTGGTCTTGTGTTTAATTTGACTCTCTGGATCTACCAGATCGCCATCCACATAAAGCTTAATAGACTTATATTGTGATAGGTATATAGCAAAAACTGACGAAAAGTGCTCAAGCAACCGTTCTTTATTAATAGATGTAAATTCTTTGTGCGGTTCGTATATTGAAACGGTTGTTCCTGTAGACTGATTACCGCTAATTTTGGGAGATGTCGGGTAAAATATACCTTTATTATCAGCTTTACCTTTCATTGTGTATGAAAGTGTATTTTCACCATCAAAGAAAGATGTATTCCATTCAACCGTCCTTCCAATAGCAAATGATTTAAACCTGCCTTGACCTTCTTTACCGTGTAAGAATCGTCCTTTAGGTGAAATTCCTTTTTGCCCTTTCCACGAACCACCAAGGGAACTAAAGAGTTTTTTGGAATCTTTATGGACGATTCCTATTCCATCATCTTTGATATGGACGGCTTGTAACCCAAAATCAGTACGATCTATTGTAACTTGCACTAAATCCGCGTCAGCATCAAAAGCATTCCAAACTAGTTCAGTCAAAGCACTTAGAACTGGAGCTCGAGAGACTTTATCCAAATGATCCTTTTTTACTTCTACTTTAATTAGATCTTCCATTTAACACCCAAATTTGAATAAAACACTAAGAGGTATACGCCCTAATAACAGGCAAAAAATAGTTTGCTAAAATGTTGAGGAACGAAAACAGCAAACTGTTTTTTGTCCTTGTTAATTAACTTGTTATAAGTAAAAACATCAAAACCATTGCCCATAAACCGACACAAATTGGAATTAATATTTCGATGGTTAATTTTAAATAGATCATTTTATACAACAAACTGAGCTTATTTTTAACCTGCCAATCTGCGGTAGAAAGAGCATCAGCCTGCATATCATTTTTGTCTCCCTCATCAACTTGATTGGGGATGTTTACAAAATCTTCTTCATCGAATGCATGGGAATATGAAGTAAGCATTATTTTCTTAGCGGAAATTGTTTTCAAAAATGGATGAATCCATTTAGCAACCTCTACAGCAGCATTCGAAATAAAATGTAAATAGAAATAAACTAAAATAGCTAGAAAAAACCAACCTATTGTACTTTGCTGGGATGTATCAAAGCTAACACCAAGCAAAGCAAGCTTTGATGGTAGCTCACCAGTAAGCCCAATAAACAGACAAATTCCAGATAAAAGTAAGCTATTCCGCCTTAACACCTTAGTTTCATCAGAAAAAGGGCTATCGTAAATTGAAAATTTGGTACTCATAAATAGTCATCCTTGAGAAAATCCGCCCCAAGCGAGTGGCACTTATAACGCTTTGCTAACCGGTAAATTAGTAGCGAAGCGAGTAATTTATCCGAGTGCAGCAACTTGTTACATTTATGTTAATCCTCGTCATTTTCATCATCGTCCGCATCATTAGCTTCATTATCATGTCGGGATGATTTCCATAGATCCTTCAGTTTTATATAGTGAACCAATTCATTTCTTTCATTTATTCGTTTCTTAAGGTCTTGGAGCTCTTCGTCTTCCAGACTTCCGTACTGGTATTTAAGCTCTAAGCCTCGGAACTTATCGTATTCTTTAAACGACTTCAAAGCCTTTGTGAAATAGCGTTTCTCCAACTCTTTTTCAGAGAGATCTGATTCCAACTTCCGAGTAACTCGACCTAGTGATTGTAAGAAAGTTGTATTTGCATCTTGGATCGAACTGTCATGAACACCCAAATTCAGTATTTCCTTTCCACTTTCTAAGAAAGATGAAGTGTTGTACATATGAAATATATCCAGATTTGCTTCTCGATATATTTCACTCTGTAAATTTGCATGAGGCCCAATTTGTTTTTTACCTCTAGATTCTAGGATGTACCACCAGTCTTCTTTCGAATCATCTGTAACAAATATTACGTTTTTTATTCCCTCATCTTTAGCTTTATTTATGAGTTGCTTCCAGAGGATTAAATCGCCATATTGCCGTTCATATTTTAACCCGTTATACGAAAAGGTATTTTGCTCAGATTTTGACTTATTGTTATCCTTATATCCAGGAGGGATTTTATTTTCATATCGTTCCTTTCCCTCATTGTATATACTTTCCAACCAGTCTTGGCTCTCAGGGGCATCTCCAACTTTGCCCTCAGTTAAGTCATTCAACTTTTCTCGTATCGAATCATGTGACCTAACACAGGGTTGCTTTTCATCCCAATAGGATACCGACTTTTTATAAGAGGATATCGACTTCCCAATCTCCTTATGCAGCTTTTCAGTGTTATCCTGAAGCCTAGGAAAGCGTCTCTTCAATGCCAATTGTTCAAAATCACCTTTGAATATCTTTTCAATTTTATCTAGGTTGTCGTTTATTTTATTAAAGATTCCTTTTTCATCTCTAATAACTTCGAGACGACGTCTTTGATATTCAAGACCCACATGAAATGGAATCCATAGCTTTTCTCCAAGCGAACCGAGTAGCTCGAAGAAATCTTCACGCGTTTGCTCTGCATAGCCGTATAAGTTAAGCAATACATTGGTATCGAGGACAAATAGCGTTTCTTCACTACCCCAAGCAGCTTGCAACTGCTCTTCTGTTGGGTTGTAAAACCCTTTAAAGCAATCTCTCAATTTGACCTACCTTGTGAGTGAGAAATATAACGCCGTTGTAACCGGCAAATAAAAGTTGGCTAAAATTTGTGAGGCACGAACAAAGCCAACTGTTTTTTGTCCGCGTTTACAACTTTGTTATGCATTTACCATTTCAGACGCCTTAGGAATTCTATACTGCCGCCAACCAAAATAGTTAAAGTTAAATCATTTGTGTACCAAAACACTAAAACGTCTATGATTATATTAAGAGTTACCCAAATCGTGTTATATGCTAACTTCAACTCAGTAATCAAATGTAACTTTTGATTGTTTAACTTATAAAGTTGCTCGCCTTTTGAATGCTCTAACGAAGTTGATGTAACTCTTTTTAGCAACCTGTAGTGTTGTACATACTTTATTCTTAACAGATTGATTATACGTTCAGATAAAAATTTATTTATCATTGTAGACGGGATGAAATCTATTAAGGGCCTTTTCCACCCATTCGAATCACTACCAATAATAAATTCTTCGGACTCATAATTATATGATGAGGTGTTAGCTAACATTTCTAAAAGCTGCTCGCCTAAATAAATCTCAAGTAGAAGAAGTTTAAGCCAGGTATAAAAACTAATTGCCTTTCTCTTTCCAAGAAAGACTACTTTAAAGACACTATCCCTCAAACCAGACTCCCTGATGCATAACAGCTTATTAGCGTGCATTTCGGGTTAAACCAAATACTGAACCACGCTAACGTTCATTTAGTGTTAATAAATCATTAAGTTATCAGCTGGAGGTTCCTATGTCGATACGCAGTTGTGTGGTTGAAAACACACAATAAGATAATCGTGCCGAGATTGGCTCGCTACATATAAATAAATGGCTATATTTCAACACCTTAAAAATTTTATTGGTTTAGTCGCAGCTGATATTACTTTGCATAACACGCCTTGTTTTTGCTTTTTTGATAAAGGCCATCTTTAACGTTACATACAGCTTATTTTGGCTTTTTTATGCACTCATTTCTATTTTTAGAATCAGTAAGTACAGAGCCAAGAACAGGCGTTACAGCTTAGGAACGGAAAAGTTTACTTGATGTGGATAAGGGGTTTTAAACTTTTAAATGGATAAACAGACCCAGAGTCGTGGCACTGCTCAGCAAGCCAGCTACCTCAGTTTGCATCGCTATTCACCCTCTATTAATACCCCTTTTCTATAATTGCATTTTTATTCTCGCTATTGTTAATTATGAAGCGTTTAGCCATTGTTACCGCCGTTCTGACTCTTGCCGCCTGTCATGTTGCTACCGCACCAAGCGGTGAATCCACACCAGCAGACATTCCCACATCAACCCAATGTACCCAAGCTAATCTCAATGCAATTGAGCAGCTAGTCAGTACTGGCGATGGCAGCGGACACGGGCCGGATATTGGCACTACGGAATGGGCAAACAGTGTAGAGTATCGTTTAGATATCAATAACCATGCAGATAAGCCGCCATTATTAACACCGAACTGGTGCCAATGGGTGGCAAGCCAAGCGAACACCTCCGCCAGCTTTAACTGTGAGCAAGCACAAAGTGATATCGCCCGCCACGTATGCCAGTCGCCAAGGCTCAGTCAATTAGATGCGCAATTGGCCGACACCTTCGAAAAAGCACTGGCACAATCCGATAGCGACAAACATAAAAGCACGTTACGGGCCATGCAACGTGGTTGGATAAAAGGCCGTGATGCATGCTGGCAAGCAGATAACGTAAAACAGTGCATTATTGATGCCTATCAGCATCGCAACGCTTCACTGCAAGTGCAGTATCAACTCACCACGGCTGTGGACCACCTTCAGTATGATTGCGAGGGCAAACAGGTAAGTGTTGATTTTTATGATACCACGCCACAATTTATTGCCCTGCGCGAGGGTGAGCAACAATGGCTGATGCAGCGCGTGATTGCCGCCAGTGGTGCTAAATACCAAGGCCGCAATCAGGTTTTTTGGCAAAAAGGCGATAGTGCCTTTGTGCAATGGCAGTACAACACGCCCATGCAGCAGTGCACTTTACGCTAAGCAGGCTCCGACCACACCGCAAACTCATTACCACTGGGCTCCACAAAGTGAAACCGTCGCCCGCCGGGGAAATCGAATAATGCCGTGGAGATCTCACCTCCCGCTTGCTCTATCTTAGCTTGGGTTTGCGCAATATCGCTGGAATAAAAAACCAATAATGCACTGCCTTTGCTGGTCTGAGCATTTAAGTCGCTGCGATAAAAGCCGCCATCAAGCCCTGCTCCGCTAAAGGCTGTGTAATCTGGGCCGTAGTCAGTAAATTGCCATGCAAAAACTTGGGTAAAGAATGCTTTTGTGGCCTCGAGGTCACGCGCAGGGTATTCCACATAGTTCAGCATTTCGTGATTATTTTTCATCCTTGTCGCCTGCTATAAAACAAAAAAGGTGCGCTAAGCATAGCGCACCTTTTTTATTGGTTCTACTGGGTTGCGTATTAACGCATAAAGGCCCTATTGGCCTTTATCTTGTTGCTCTATCTTAGCCCAAGAATCACGTAGCCCCACGGTTTGGTTAAACACTAAGTGTGCAAAGTGATCGTCACGGCAGAAATACCCGGTACGCTCAAACTGATACCCTTTTAGGGCAGCGGCTTCGCTTAAGCTAGGCTCTAATTTAGCGTTTTTAACCACTTTTAATGACTCTGGGTTAAGGGCATCGGTAATGTCCTCTGCCGCACCTGGGTTAGGCACATTGAATAAGCGGTCGTACTGACGCACTTCGGCTTCAATACAATGGCTGGCACTCACCCAGTGAATAACCCCTTTAACCTTGCGGCCATCGGCTGGGTTTTTGCCTAATGTTTCCGGATCATAAGAGCAATAAATAGTGGTGATATTGCCTTGCTCGTCTTCGTCAATGCGCTCTGCTTTAATCACATAAGCATTACGTAAACGCACTTCTTTGCCTAGCACTAAGCGCTTAAACTTCTTATTCGCTTCAACACGGAAGTCTTCGCGTTCAATGAACACCTCGCGGGTAAATGGCAACTGACGCGAACCCATTTCTTCTTTGTTCGGATGATTAGGCGCATCGAGCATTTCCACTTGCTCTTGTGGGTAATTTTCGATCACGACGCGCACCGGGTCCAATACCGCCACGGCACGTGGTGCGTTTTCATTTAAATCATCGCGAATACAGGCTTCAAGCATACCCATTTCCACTAGGTTATCTTGCTTGGTTACACCAATGCGCTTACAGAATTCACGAATAGAGCCTGGGGTGTAACCGCGTCGGCGTAGCCCGGCAATCGTTGGCATACGCGGGTCGTCCCAACCATCAACATGACCATCGACCACCAACTGATTAAGCTTACGCTTACTCATAATGGTGTACTCAAGGTTCAGTCGTGAAAACTCGATTTGCTGTGGGTGGCACTCTAGGCTGATATTATCTAACACCCAGTCGTATAAACGGCGGTTGTCTTGGAACTCCAAGGTACACAATGAGTGGGTAATGCCTTCAAGCGCATCGCTAATACAATGGGTAAAGTCATACATTGGGTAAATGCACCACTTATCACCGGTTTGGTGGTGGTGGGCAAAACGAATGCGATAAATAATCGGGTCGCGCAGCACCATAAAGGAACTGGCCATATCGATTTTGGCTCGCAGTACACACTCACCCTCTTTGAACTCACCGTTTTTCATTTTTTCGAATAACGCCAAGTTCTCCGCCACAGGTGTGTCGCGGTAAGGGCTGTTTTTACCCGGCTCTTTTAACGTGCCACGGTACTCGCGAGCTTGCTCTGGTGTTAAGAAACACACATAAGCGAGGCCTTTTTCAATAAGCTCAACAGCGTACTGATACAACTTGTCAAAGTAGTTAGAAGAGTATTGAATCTCACCGCTCCACTGAAAACCCAACCAGTTCACGTCTTCTTTTATTGAGTTCACATAGTTGATGTCTTCTTTTTCTGGGTTGGTATCATCAAAGCGCAAATTACACAGCCCGTTGTAGTCTTGTGCAATGCCAAAATTCAGGCAAATAGACTTGGCATGGCCAATGTGCAAAAAGCCATTTGGCTCGGGTGGAAAACGCGTGTGCGTTTGCTGATGTTTGCCTGAGGCTAAATCTGCGTCAATGATGTTACGAATAAAGTTCGTTGGGCGATTCTCAATCTCCGCCATTGGGATACTTTCCTCTGAATTCTGCGTGACTTATAACCCACGCATTATGACAAATACTGCGCTTAACTTACAGCTTTTAGTAAGGTCACACCAGCTTTAATTCAACGGTGTTGCCGTCTGGGTCAAGAATGTATAAAGAACGACCAAAACCAGTGGCCCCGTAGCGCTCAGCGAACTGCAACGACTGGTTTACGCCTTTGGCTTTTAAGGTGCGGATCACCGCCTGTTCGCTCGCGGCGCTGATTTGCAAGCAAAAATGCGCCAGTGGCGAGGTGCGCACCTGCACCGGTTGCTTGCTATCTAAGCTACCCTGAGTACTTAGAATATCAATCAGGGCTTGGCCGGCGCGCAACTGATACAACCCCTCTTGCTCCAATACGCGCTCTAACTGAGCGCCAAGTACTTCCTCGTAAAATGCGCACATGCGAGGTACATCATCGGTGCGCAGCACAACATGGTCTAGCCCGTGTAATTGCATTGAATGCTCCTTTTATTGATTAGGATCTAATCACTGTGCGTCACGCTAAGCTATGCTACAGAGACATTCATTACAACGCTAAAGGAGCCGTGATGCAATTGCATACTGCTGCAGATTTAATGACCCCAGCGCCGCTGACCGTAACCGCTGATGCCTCGTTGCATGATGCCCATGCATTAATGCGTGAGCACAATATTCGCCATATTCCCGTCACCGATGAACACGGCACACTTGTTGGCATGCTGACGCAAAAACTGATGATTGCCCAAGTGATGCGCATTATTTCAGTGTTTGGTGCACCGGCACTTGAGCGCAAAGAGAAACAAACGCAAGTGGGCGATATCATGCTTCAAGATTTTGATACCGTGGCTCCCGGTGATGCTTTAAGCGATATCGCCGAATTTTTTCTCAATAACCGTCATGGCTGTATGCCGGTGGTTGAGGAGCAAAAACTGCTCGGCATACTCACCTCTTCGGACTTTGTGCGCCTAAGCGTTGAGCTGTTGAAAAAGTCATAAAAGTTTAATCTAGCGCAACATCGCTGACATTTATCTGCCCTACACTTGAGGCGAATTTAACAAACCTAGGAACAAGGAATAACCATGGCTTCACAGAATCAACATCGCGTTTATATACCGACCAATGCTCGCGCCAACCAGTATATTCTCGCCGAGTTTAAACCGGATGATGATTTTTACGCCTGCTTTAGCGATTATCGCAGCGCATATCAGCGCGTTGCCCGACAACTGTTCGCGTTATGTGACGATGCCGAGCTCTACAATGTGCACATGCTGGTCAACGACAAGCTGCCCATTGTGCGCTTTCATGAAGAGGCATATTGCTTAGAGACTCAACGTCAGCAGCTGTTTTTTTATAATCCGCGATATCACGAGGCTCATCAGCTACATGGCTGCTGCGAAAGCCGAGCACGCAAAGTACGGTTGCTATTCCTCGCTACAGGTGAAGACATTCGTGCCCATTCTGCCGATTTTCACCGCCGCGTTGCCAAGGTGCTAAGTGCACTGCAAGAGCAACTTCCCGGCGACGCCAACAAGTTGAAAGTGCGTGACCATCAGCACCTAACCTATGATTTGTTCGCCCGCGCCAAAGGGCATAAAGAGAGCTATGGATATAAACTTAGAGCACTGGCACCACGCTATGAAGCCCGTGGCTGCCCCTTACCCAGCCATCGCGACCTGACTTATGCGCGTTTTACTTTGCCACTCACACGGCAGTTAAAAACGCAGCTATTGGATGCCAGCGCCACGGATTACGGAAACTTTTATAGCCATATTGAAGATGCGTTTATCAGCGCCTGTGAAGCCAAGCGCCTACCGCGCCGCGCAATGGTGGCCAATGGCCGCACACCGCTTATTCGCCATCGTGATATCGACACCAGTGCTCACAATGAGGAACTGGAAAAGCTCAGCTTTGAACCCGGCAAAGGCGAAACCCAAAGTCATGTGCTTTTTGATGCCGCCAACTTGGTACAGAGCATTGATTTTGTGATTGTTGCCGGCGTCGAGGATCATCATGATATGGGCTATGGCCGCTTTATGAATCAAGTCGAGAGCGTGATCAAGGCGCTGTGTAATAGCTTACAGGTGAACCCAGAGCGCCAAGATATCAACACCCGCTTTTATCAGCACCTGAGCTACAGCCTATAACTGCACGATAAAAACAATAACAAGGCCGCTATTGAGCGGCCTTTTTTGTTGCTTGGTTCAGTCCCTTACCAGCCTAATTTAGCGTGTTATCCCCTCCGTAAAAAAGACTTTTTTACGCTTTATATCAACACCTTAAAAGTAAACGAGATAGTTTACCTTGCTTACATACATTCATGTATGTATATTCCTGCTCTAGTCGGTTTAATAAATTGTTCAGCTAAAGGTAGGTTATGAATGTAAAAACGCTGGTCGCAGTCACCGTACTTGCGGCGCTTAGCTTAAGTGGTTGCCAGGAGCAACCACAACAACAAGCCCAAACGGCCCCCACTGCCGTTGAAGTCGAGGCCATAACGTTGTCGCCACAAAGTATTGACCTCAGCACCGAGCTGGTTGGCCGCACGGTCGATTTTCGTCAAGCTGAGATCCGCCCTCAAGTAAGCGGTATTTTGCAGGCGCGGCTGTTCGAAGAAGGACAAATGGTGAGCAAAGGAGATGTGTTGTATCGGATTGACCCCGCGCCCTACCAAGCTGAACTTGCCAGCGCCAAAGCGGCGCTCGCCAAAGCCCAAGCCAGTGTTCGCAACAGTGGCATGAAGGCCGAACGTATCAAAGGCTTATTAGGCAATAAATCGGTCAGCCAGCAAGACTATGATGATGCCGAAGCCACCTTGTTGCAAGCAAAGGCCGATTTAGCAGCCGCCAAAGCCGCTGTACTGAGCGCCGAAATTAATCTTGATTACACCCAAATCCGCGCCCCCATTGACGGTCAGATTGGTCGCTCTAGTGTTACCGAAGGGGCCTTGCTGACAGCCAATCAAAGCGCTGCGCTGTCGATAATTCGCCAGCTTGACCCTATTTATGTGGATATGACGCGCGCCGCCTCCAAGCTATCTTCTTTGCGCAGCGCCATGCATCAAGGCAATCTCAGCCAAAACCCCGAGGTTAAACTGAGATTAGAAAATAACGACTGGTATGCGCTCTCGGGTGAGCTGAAGTTCTCCGAGGTAAGCGTTGACCCATCAACGTCTATGGTTACCATGCGCGCAGTGTTCCCCAACCCCAATGGTGAATTACTGCCAGGCATGTTCGTGCGAGCGCAGTTAGCTACCGGCCAAGATGATGACGCCTTATTGGTACCGCAAAAAGCCATTGTGCGCACGCCCAAAGGTGAGGCCACGGTGATGGTGGTCAGCAAAGAAGGCACGGCGCAAACTCGCGTAGTTGAGCTCGGTCAAGAGATAAACCAAAGCTGGCAAGTCCACTCCGGTCTACAAGCGGGTGACCAAGTGATCGTCGCCGGGCTGCAAAAGGTTCGCCCCGGTAGCAAAGTGACAGTGGCAAAACAGGACACGGGGGCATAATTTATGGCTAATTTTTTCATTGGCCGGCCTATTTTTGCTTGGGTGATCGCCATCGTGATCATGCTTGCGGGCCTGCTATCGGTAAAACAGCTGCCCGTAGAGCAATACCCTAAAGTTGCGCCACCGGCGGTCAGCATTAATGCCAGCTACCCTGGTGCCACGGCACAAACAGCCGAAAACGCCATTACTCAGGTGATAGAACAAGCCATGAACGGCTTGGACAACCTCATGTATATGTCGTCACAAAGTGACTCGGTGGGCAATGTCAGCCTGACACTCACCTTTGAAACCGGCACTGACCCCGATATTGCTCAGGTTCAGGTGCAAAACAAACTGCAACGGGCAATTCCTCTGTTACCGCAAGAAGTGCAGCAGCAAGGGGTTTCGGTGGCCAAGTCTAATGGCAGTTTCTTAATGGTTATTGGCTTTATCTCCGAAGATGGTTCGATGAACCGCGAAGACATCGCCGACTATGTGGTTTCTAATGTTAAAGACCCAATTAGCCGCACCCCAGGGGTGGGCAATGTCACCGTATTCGGCAGCCAGTATGCCATGCGTATCTGGCTTGATGCGCAAAAGCTTAACCAGTATCAACTGACCCCCACCGATGTCACCGCTGCCATTAAAGTGCAGAATAATCAGGTGACAGCCGGACAGCTCGGCGGCGCCCCGGCGTTACCCGGGCAGCAATACAATGCCGCCATCACCGCACAAAGCCGCCTCAGTAGCCCAGAAGAATTTGGCCAAATTCTATTACGGGTTAACGAAGATGGTTCACGAGTGCAGCTTAAAGATGTGGCTCGCGTCGAGCTCGGCGGTGAAGACTATTCCGTTATGGCTCGCTATAACGGCATGCAAGCAACGGGGATCGCCATCGAGTTAGCCACCGGAGCCAATGCCCTCGATACCGCCGAAGCGGTGCGCGCTCGCCTTGACGAACTAAAGCCTTATTTCCCGGAAGGGCTAAAGATTGAAGTGCCCTACGACACCACGCCGTTCGTTGAGCTTTCTATCAGCTCGGTGGTGCAAACACTGTTTGAAGCCGTGCTGTTAGTGTTTGTGGTGATGTATTTGTTCTTGCAGAACTTCCGCGCCACCTTAATTCCGACCCTAGCGATTCCTGTGGTCTTGCTTGGTACCTTTGGCATTATGTCGGCGATGGGCTTTTCGATAAACACCCTCACCATGTTTGGTATGGTGCTGGCCATCGGCTTATTAGTGGATGATGCCATTGTTGTGGTCGAGAACGTTGAACGGGTCATGAGCGAGGAAGGCTTGGGGCCTGTGGAAGCAACGCGCAAGTCCATGGGACAAATCACCGGTGCCTTGGTGGGCATAGGCTTGGTGCTCTCTGCCGTATTTGTGCCGATGGCCTTTTTCGGCGGCGCGACCGGGGCTATCTATAAGCAGTTCTCTATTACCATCGTTTCGGCCATGGCGTTATCGGTGTTGGTGGCGATTATTTTCACGCCGGCCCTGTGTGCCACCATTTTGAAACCCATCAAAGGCGACCATTTGGAAAAAGGCGGCTTCTTCGGCTGGTTTAACCGTACCTTTGATCGCTCTAACGATGGTTACCAAGGGGCAGTAGGTGGCCTGCTTAAGCGTCCGGTGCGCTCAATGGCGTTATATGGCGCGATTATCGCAGTGATGGCATTGATGTTTGCCCGCCTGCCCTCGTCATTCTTGCCCGATGAGGACCAAGGTATCTTTTTAACCATGGTGCAGCTGCCAAGTGGTGCCAGCCAAGAGCGTACCGAAGAAATAATGACTAAGGTCGCCGATTACTATCACGGCGAAGACTCAGTGCGCTCAGTGTTCACCGTCAGCGGCTTTAGCTTTGCCGGGCGTGGACAAAACGTCGGCCTTGCCTTCGTGCGCCTTAAAGATTGGAGTGAGCGCGACGACAGCCAAAGCGTACAGGCCACTATCGGCCGGGCGATGGGGTATTTTTCCACCATTAAAGAGGCGCAAATTTTTGCCTTTAACTTGCCTCCTATTCAAGAGCTAGGACAAGCCACTGGCTTTAACCTGTTCTTGCAAGATAGGGGCGCCTTAGGCCATGACGCGTTACTGCAGGCCCGTAATCAACTACTGGGAATGGCGGCGCAGCGCCCTGAGCTGATGGCTGTGCGCCCTAACGGCATGGAAGATGCGGCGCAGTTACAGGTGGATATCGACCAGCTTAAAGCGCAAGCGTTAGGAGTCTCAATTAGTGAGATAAACCAAGCATTGTCTATTGGCTGGGGCTCGCGTTACGTCAATGACTTCACCGACCGAGGCCGTGTTAAAAAGGTCTATGTGCAAGCCGATGCCAAGTACCGCATGACCCCGGAAGATTTAAGCCATTGGTATGTGCGCAATAACGAAGGTGAAATGGTGTCCTTTGATACCTTTGCCACCAGCCGCTGGGTGTATGGCCCGCAACGTCTGGAGCGTTACAACGGCATCTCAGCCATGGAAATTCAAGGTCAGCCAGCACCGGGATACAGCTCCGGCGTGGCGATGCAAACTATGGCCGAGTTGGTTGCTCAATTGCCACCGGGCATTGACTTTGAATGGACCGGCACCTCTTACCAAGAGAAAATGTCTGGCTCCCAGGCGCCGATGCTCTATGCCTTGTCGATTTTGGTGGTGTTCTTATGTTTAGCCGCCCTATACGAGAGCTGGGCTATTCCATTTTCGGTGATTATGGTGGTGCCGCTGGGGATCATCGGGGCGCTCAGTGCCGCCTTCTTGTTCGGTCTTCAGAACGACGTGTATTTCCAAGTGGGCTTGTTGACCACCATGGGCTTGGCATCGAAAAACGCGATTCTCATCGTGGAGTTCGCCAAAGATTTACAGCAACAAGGTCGCTCGGTGATCAACGCCACGCTCGAAGCCGTGCGCTTGCGTTTACGACCCATCATCATGACCTCACTGGCGTTCTCGCTTGGGGTTTTGCCATTGGCGATAAGCTCCGGGGCCGGCTCAGCCAGTCGCAATGCCATTGGTATTGGCGTTCTTGGCGGTATGCTCAGTGCCACCTTCTTGGCTATCTTTTTAGTTCCCGTGTTTTATCTCGTGGTGCAAAAGCTCTTTGTTCGAAAGTAACTGCACCCAACCCCAAAGCCGGACTTTTTAGTCCGGCTTTTTTATGCCTAAAAACAAGGTATCAAGGAGGGCTTGCGCTTGCTCAATAAGGTCAATATAGCCAGGGTGTTGCAGGAATTTACTGATAAGGCCACCGACGAGAGAATTCATCGCCGCTGCCGCGATTCGCGGCTCGATGGCCGGGTTAAGCTCACCATTTTCCAATGCCCTGGCGAACGCCAGTGTGAGCGTGTCCTGCACTTCTTGATTGAGTTGTTCTTGTTGCTGTACGGCGGGGTTAAGCTCGTCAACATATTCACAGCGATGGAACACCACCGTTAGCACGCGATGATACTGGGGGTCTTGTTGCACTATCACCAAGGCGCGATGCATCACGTCTTTTATTTGCGCCAAAGCGCTCAGATCATTGGCACTTTGCAGCTCACTGAGCATTTGTCGAAACGGCAGACGAATACGGTCTAACATGGCGTTGAACAGATCGGCTTTATTGTCAAAATGCCAATAGATTGCGCCGCGCGTGACGCCTGCGGCGCTGGCGATGTGTGCCAAGGTGGTACGCGACACACCATGCTGGTAAAACTGATGCTCGGCGGCATCTAAGATAGCACTGCGGGTTTGTTCGGCATCAGCCTTCAAACGCCTGACCATGGCCTTGCTCGATTAGGAAATAATGATCGCAATATTAACATAGTTGCTACCTGAACCAACAGCCATGGCGGTGTTATCGATACTCCAGCCGGGCGGTTAGGCGATTAAATAACCTGGGAAAAAAACGCTTGATGGTCGGTGCCCAATAACTTAAGCCTTGGCCAATCACCACTTCTTGCTTTTGCTTTTCAATCGCGGTGATGATTTCTTGCACACAGGCGCTTACCGGCATACCGTTTTCAATCGACTGTTCACTGTGATTTTGCGCCACCCCTTTCTCGTTTAAGGAGTTATGAGCAATGCGGGTTTGCACCGAGCCAGGACACACGGTGAGGCAATGAATGCCATCAGCGGCAAGCTCGGCGCGAATGCAATCCATAAAGCCGACCACCGCATATTTGGAGCCGGAATAACCGGAGCGAAACTTAGAGCCCACTTTGCCCGCGACGCTGCTGATTGCCACGATCATCCCCTGCTTTCGAGCCTGCATTTGCGCAACCACCAGTTTAGTCAGGGCCACAGTGCCAAAGTAGTTGACCGCCATTAATTGCTGGTAAGTAGCAAAGTCGGTGTCGGCAAATAAGCTACGTTGCGACACCCCACCATTATTAATCAACACATCAATATCACCGATGGCTGCGAGCTGCTCGGGCAGCTCTTTGAGCAGGCTCTCAGCGGCGCTCAAATCCAAAGGTAAGACAACATGTCCCTGCCCCACCAAGCTATTTTTCACCTGCTCAAGGGCTTGCTCGTTGCGCGCCGATAACACCAGCTTAGCGCCTTTGGCCGCAAGTTGTTTAGCCAGCTCCTCACCAATGCCCGATGATGCGCCGCTTAACCACACCCGTTTGCCATCTAAGTTCATTTTATCGCTCCTGCTTGGTGTTCAATTTGCGCTTGCAGCTCTTTGCAAAGCCCCATTAAAAATAAGGCTTCAACGACAACAAATAAGGGCCCAATAACCAAGCCGATTAAATCATCCACAAAGGCAGGTTTTTTGCCCTCGTAATAGTGACCGACAAATTGAAATACCCAGCCCACGACGAATAATCCGATACCAACGGACAGCCACAGCCACGTGCTAAGCATCGCCACGGGCGCAGCCCCGAGCAGACCCAGCACCAACAGCGCGCTCATTAGCAGGCCAAGCCTGAGAGATAGCTTTAAATAGTAAAGGCAGGTAATACTCACGACCAACACAGCTGGAGTGAGGCTGAGCGCTAAAACGGTAAAACTCGGGCGGGAGAGCAGCACCAGCAAGGCATACACGATTAAGGGTATGCCGATAAAATGGGTGTATATATTACGTTTATCACGATGATAACGAGCGTAATTACTTAATTGGGTAACCAAGGTTTTCATGGTGTTAGCACCTTTTTTATTATTAACCTTGTGCTCAGTTTAGAGTAAAACCCCTAACTTGCCTATATTTTTGGCTCGTCTCGCTCGCCCTCATCAAGATTACCAGTGGCATGAGTATTCATGCGTACTAAATTAGGCTTACGCTCACTCGCAGCGGCGCTCTTTAATGGCCCCTGCCCCGGTGGAGAATTAGGCTCATCAGACACTGGCTCACCGTTTTTAAAGGGCTGGATCATATTGGCGTATTGTTCAATGAGCCGATGCATTCCCTCTGGTGCTTCACAACGCGTAAACTGCATCTCCACATCGACAATATCGGTTCGCCGGCGGTTGCTGTCGCTGGTTTTCGGCGAAAGGTTCACCTTGAATGCCACTCGCTCGGCATTAAACCCATCCACTTGGTGCGTCGCCCGTTTCAACTCGCTTTCACTGATTTGAATCGACATATCAAAACGCATTTTGTCTAAGGCTATGCCTTGCGGCTGTACTAAAGCAATAAGCGGCACATACATATCGTGTTGCTCGTCGACTTGCACTTTCACCATTTTCGCCGCTAGCGAGCCATCCTCTTGAGTATCGAAGAACTGCTGCAATTGCATCACATATTGTTGCGATATCATGGTCCCGGTGGTGTTCACCGCATGGTGGATCCCCCGAGTGATATCGGTGAGCATTTGCGCATTCATCTTTTCTTTGCCAAACATCATAAGTCCTTACTATCAATGACATTG
Source organism: Pseudoalteromonas ruthenica (assembly GCF_008808095.1). Classification (NCBI taxonomy): domain Bacteria; kingdom Pseudomonadati; phylum Pseudomonadota; class Gammaproteobacteria; order Alteromonadales; family Pseudoalteromonadaceae; genus Pseudoalteromonas; species Pseudoalteromonas ruthenica. The sequence continues at coordinate 1,323,524 of NZ_CP023396.1, forward strand.
GGAGTGCGCAGCCGCTGTAATAACTCAGTGTTAAGAAAATGACTTTGAGCATGCAGCTGCACGTTAACATAGGCGCGCGTATCACCTGCGCGCCCAGAGTGCTCGGAATGTAACAGCACCACATTGGCCTGTTTGGTGTGACAGTGCGTAGACCAATAACGACTTGGTATTGGCCATAATGTACTGATAGCCTGCCAACACCGCCGCCAAGCACTTTTTAGCTTCACCTTAGCCGCCATCCTTTTTACCATTTTTATCAGAAGGCGGTGCGATTTCAGCTTTCGTGTCCGCAGGTAAGGCATCAGTAGCAGAGGGTTTACCCTCACCAATAACCACGGGCTTGGTAGCCGCATCGGTGAGAAAATCAATAACCCGCATTAATGCTTCAGGCGGCCCTTGGCGTTTTACTGCGGTATGAATTGAATATTTAGCTCGAGTGTCGGTTTTACGGGCTTGCTCCGACTTATGAGACACCTTGCCGTGTACTTTAACGGAAAATGGACCCCAGCCCATTTTTGCCTCAAAGCCACCCTCACCACTGGTTTCGCTGTGGCTTTCTTCTGATTGTGTCACTTCCAGTTCAAAGTCAATTGACCCTTCTTCGACACAAATATTGGGGTGGGTGATCGCTGCAAGTAGCGGCACCCGCATGGTTTTACGTATGGTGCCCTTGAAGTTACCTTCGGTGTCCACTTGGGTTTCATCGTATTCGAACTCAACGTTCACCGCCTTGCCATCTTTAATGCACACGGTCATCAAAAATTCGGCGTAAGCCCGACTTGCCTGTACTTGGGCGGTGATCATTGCATGCAATGGCCCCCCTATCATGCGATCCAATGGCAGGGCATTAATTACCGAGCCAACGAGTCCTGTATCGATAGCCATAGTTCTCTCCTTTTGTTCCTATTTGCGCTATTGCCATTAAAAACTAGGAGTCGCTGGCTTAACTCGTGCTCTTATGTAAGCCCTTGTAATAAAAGTAGCGCCGGATAAGCATAAAGATCACCGTGGCGCCGATGACGGCTGACATCAGGTGGTGTATCAGTAAGTGGCCGACAATAAAGGCCGGGATATCGTCGAAGGAGTCGATCAGCAGCAGCTTGAGTATTAGCGCCACATAAACGCTAAGATGCAAAAGAAACGCGACTTTAAATAACCGCCTAAACCCTTGCTTCATACTCGGATGAATAGCCACCACTCCCAAGCGCAGCAGTAGCCATGCGCACAGCGCAATGGCCATGGAAACCCCACCTAACCCCAATAAAGAGGTTTTAATAAGCACCACCGCTAAAATGACATAAAACCACATCGCTAACACTCACATAAACGCTGATACAACCCCGATGCCCGGCGCACTGGCGTGGCGATGGCATGAGCCAAAGTGCGCGCATCACAGATCAATTCAATATGCGCCTTGGCACGGGTCACACCGGTATACACCAATTGGCGATTAAGTCCTTGGCCGCCCCGATGCAGCGGCGGCAGCACCATGGCGGTATGGGCAAACTCAGAGCCTTGTGACTTGTGAATGGTCATAGCAAAAACTTTATCAAATTGCGGTAAACGCCCCGGATAGAATGCCCTGGCCTCACCTTGCGCGCCCATAAAAACGGCCTGAGGCTCGCCGTTGTCATCCGCCATAATGATGCCAATATCACCATTAAACAGGTGAAGCTGATAGTCGTTCTGAGTGATCATCAACGGCATACCAATATAAAAATGCTGCTGCACATTGATTTTCCCTTGCTGAGCGAGGTGATGTTCTATGCGTTGGTTAAGCGCATGCACACCAAAGGGCCCCTCTCGCAGTGCGGCAAGTAACTGGAAACGAGCAAATGCGTCATGCACCTGCACGGGCGTTGCCCCTGCTGCAATCAATGCTAGGTAGTGGCTGTACTGCTCGGCGCAGCGGGCAATGAGTGCGCTATAAAACCCCTCATCCAAAGGGTAATAACTAATATCACTGGCGCGGCTTTGCAGCAGGTATCGTGCTTTTTTGCTATCGGCTGTGTTAATTGCATACGCCAGTTGGCCTATGCCGCTGTCGCCATCAAAGCGATAGCTGTGCTGCAAAAAGGCAACATGATCGGTTAACGCATAGAGTGATTGCTGGCCACTGTGATAAGAATGCTCACCGCATAAATAGCCAAGTTGCTCAGCGCGCTGGTCACTGTAGTGCGGCAGCTGGCCAAGGGTACATTCACTGCAAATATCAGCCATGATATTGCCCGTGTCCACTGAACTCAGTTGGTCTTTATCGCCCAATAAAATCAATCGAGTGTGCGGTGCTAAGGCGTCTACCAATTTACTCATCAGGCTAATATCGACCATGGACGCTTCGTCGACAATCACTAAATCGGCATGCACCGGATTACCCCGATGATGGCGAAAATGATTGGACATGGGCACCGTGCCTAACAACCGATGCAGGGTTTGCGCTTGCTCGGGAATACTCTCTAATACCGCTTGGTCGGTCTCGGCTAAGTCGCCTTTTGCTCCTTGAATAGACTCGCTTAGGCGTGCTGCTGCTTTGCCGGTTGGAGCAACCAGTTCAATGTGCAAAGGGGCTTGGGCATAGAGCGATTGTAAAATCGCCAACAAACGCGTCACTGTGGTGGTTTTACCGGTACCCGGACCGCCGGTGATCACACAAAACTTACTGGTGGCCGCCAGAGCACAGGCCACTTTCTGCCAATCAGGTTCACTGTTTTGATTGTTAAAGTAATGCGCCAACAGCGCTTTGAGCGCCGGCAAATCAAGCTCCAAAGGCTGCTTAGCTAGCTGCAAAAAGCGCGCGGTTAACTGCGCTTCGTAGCCATCATAGCGCGCCAGATAGACGCGCTGCCCATGTATGCGCAGCGGTTTTTCAGCCCCAGTACACGGCAAGGCATTAAGGCAGCCGAGGGCATCAAAGTCAGGCGCAAAAAACGCGGGCACTGGCGCGCGGGTATCGAGCTCAAAGGGGTTGTCCCAGTTCACACTGTGTAAATCTAAGCAGGTATGCTGCTCATGCATAGCTTTGAGCAACAGCAGGATAATATAAAATCCCTCGCTGTAAGGTGGTTGCTGCTCATCGACGAGTAACGCCGCTAACTCGACATCCACGGTACGCACTTTACGCTGTTCTAACAGTACCTCAAGCATAGTGCGCTCCTTTGGCGAAAAGCCCGTCTAAGGTGTCGATTTCAGTCACACTGAATGGCCGATAGTACACTCCGTGTCCCTCGGGCATCGCTCGTAAAAAGGTATACACCATGCCACCTAGATGCTTAGCGGGGTCATAATCAGGCAATCGCGCCGCCAGCAAGCGGTGCAATGCCACCATATAAATCGCCCCTTGGACATGATAGCTATGGGCATTCATGGCGTGCGTTAAGGCTTCATCGTTATAATCATCGGCGCTTTCGCCGAGGTAATTCGATTTGTAATCAAGCACGTAATAGCGCCCCTGATAGCAAAAGATTAAATCAATAAAGCCTTTTAGCACGCCTTTAACACGTTCAAAATCAAGACCAAAGTCATAGCCAAACAGGCTTATCATGGTGGCATTAAAATGTTGGGCATCAAGCTCATTGAGCGCGAGATGAAATTCCATCTCCACTAAACAATCATCGCTTTGTAACTGCCCCAAATAAAGCCCTGACTCGAGTATGGGGCAGCGCATAATCGCCGCCATCCAGCTACACAGCAGCGCGTGCCAGCTCTCATCCAGTGCGTATTTATGCAGGGTATGGGTGATCACTTGCTCAAGCTCTTCCATGGCTTGCGCCTCGCCGGCGAGCACGCCGCGAAAAGAGATTTGCTCGAGTATATCGTGCAGTGCACTGCCAGGCCCCGGGCCTTTGGGAAAATCATAAGCCGTTAGCTGCGCTAGAGGGGATGCTTGCTTAAGCACTAAACTTTGCTGCAAACGATGATCCTCATCATCACCGCCACTGTGACTGGCACCATGATAATCACTGTGTTTGAAGCTCAAGGCGCTAAAGCTGGTGGCCCGCCAGTTGCGCTCAATATCCGCCTGCTGGGCGCGTACCAGGCGCTCAACGGCTGCGTTTTCCTGCACCAAATTCTCACCCGATTGATAATGATCAGCATCGGTTAAACTCATGTCCGGGTAAGGCGCGAGTCGAGCCTGCAGCAGCTCACGAATATTCTCCGTGCCCTCAGCGCGCGGAAACAACAAGTACCCTAGCGCGCTTTGCAAAAGCTGCGAGCGTTTATGTTTGCCTAAATTATAAAGCCCTAAGGCACAATGATAGATGGGCCGGGTCAAGGCCACGTACAATAACCTTAAGTCCTCGGCTAAGCGCTCACGCTCGGCGCGCGCAAGGTTCTCTTGTTGTTTAGATAAATCTAAGTACAGCTTCCCTTGGTGGTGATAATAAGCGGCGCTGGCGCTGCGGAAATTGACCGCAAACGGCATAAACACAATGGGGTATTCTAACCCTTTAGAAGCATGCATGGTCACGATTTGCACCAGCTGGGCATCGGACTCCAAACGCAGTTGGGCGCTGTCACCCTCACTGCTATCACGGGTCAATTGCTGGTGAAAATACTTCAGCAACCGCGCCGTGCCATCCAGTTCAAGTTGCTTATGTTGGAGAATTTCACCGAGATGACGAAAATCCGTTAATAGGCGCTCAACATCCCACCCTTGCTCGGCCCATACTTGCGGTAATTGATTTTGCCATAACAGCTGCTCGAGCATTGCCAACGCGCCATCGCGGTACCAACGCCGCTTGAGCTCGGCGAAGTGCTGCAATTGTTGCTGCCACTGTTCGGCATCATCGCTCAGTGCCAGCAATTGTGCGCTATTGAAGTTATAAAATGGCCCCGCCAGCAAGCCGCGCAGTGCGCGCTCATCATAGGGACCATGTATAATCGCCAACAAGCGGTAAAGATGTTGCGCCAGCGGTTGCTTAAACACACTTTCGCGGGCTAGATAAACACTGGCAACGCCTTGGCGAGTAAGCGCCTGTTTCATCAGTGCCGCTTCGCCCCTGTCGCGTACCAAGATGCAAAAATCGCCGGCGCACGGTGGCGTCTCACCCAGCAGCAAGTCGCCTTGTTGCGCCGCAGCCAACAAAAAGTGAACCCGCTTTGCAAATGCCTCGGCCAAGGCGCTTTGTCCTTGCTCTTTCGATAACACCTCAGCACCGCTGCCGTAAAAGACAAAATCCATGGCACCGAGCGCCTCGCCTTTATATAACAGCGCTTTATCTTTGCCATTCGCTTGCACTTCTTGATAGGGAATGGCGTCGTTAAAGATAAAGCTCTGCGGGTGACTGCTGAATAAGTTATTGACACTTTCCACTAATGGCGTCGCCGAGCGGAAGTTTTTTGCCAAGGTATATTGCTGCTGCGCGCTCAGTTGTTGCTTGGCGTCAATATAGGTAAAAATATCGGCGCCACGAAAACCATAAATGGCCTGCTTGGGATCCCCTATCATGGTGAGGTTAGTGAACTGCTCATCGCTGGGACGATAAATAGTGCTGAAAATACCATACTGAATGGGATCGGTGTCTTGGAACTCATCGATCATCGCCACTGGGTATTGGCGGCGAATTTGCTGTTGCAGCTGGTTGTCGCTGTCATTGTGCAACGCATCATAGAGCTGACTAAGCAGGTCATCGGGGGCGATAATGCCGGTGCGTGCTTTGTTGCTCTGCACATGGCGGCGCACATAGGCGAGCGCCAAGACACATATCACTTGTGCCAGGCGCTCACCCAGGCCTTGGCTAAGCTGCGCCATACGTTCAAATTCCACCACCAAAGGGTGAGAAAAAGGTTGGCCATTTTTCTTATAAATGCTGGGGTCCTCAAGGCTTTGCGCACTCCATAAGCTAAAGGAGTGTTTGGCCGCACCTAAACTCAACTGGGTGTCATCATTGTCGCTAAACGCTGCCAAGCCCGCCAAATTACTTTTATGCTTAGGTTTGGCATTGCCTTTGATATCGCTGGCGGCAATGGCATTGAAGAAATCGCCCTCGCGCAGTGCCTGTTTGAATTGGGGCAAAGCCTTGAGGTATTCGCTTTGGCAATGCCACAATTGGGTCAGCTCAGCCTCAGGATCATCAATGTGCGGTTGTAACTGCAGCTGCTTGCGATTAATGAGCGCACGCAGCTCTTTTAGCAGGCTATGTGGCGAGCTGTAATGAGCGAGGACCGCCTGCGCTTGCTCTGCACGCAGCGGATACACAAACTGTCGCCAAAAATCGAACACCGCCTGCTCGTGCAGCTCACTCTCATCCAGAGTGAAGCGCAAATTAAAGGCCATGTTCGATTCAAACGCATGTTGTTTAAGCATGCGCTGACAAAACCCATGAATGGTGTAAATGGCACTTTCATCCAAGGATTTCGCCGCCATATCCAGACGATTAAATGCCTGTTGACGGTCGTCAAGCTGCGCTATCAAGTCACGCAATAGCTCATCGCTGCTGTGCTCCCCTAGCAGCATGTTTTTTGCCATGCTAATGCGCGAGCGCACCCGGTCTTTGATTTCACTGGTGGCGGCCTCGGTAAAGGTCACGACCAATATTTGCTCGACCGTCAGCGGCTCGCCTTGGTTGCCCTGGGCATCTTCATACAGGCCTAATAAGTAGCGTAAATACAACCCGGTGATGGTATAGGTTTTACCGGTTCCGGCACTGGCCTCAATAAGCTGTTGTCCATCAAAGGCAAGGGTGACAGGGTTAAGCGTCTGCATAGCGTTGCTCCTCGCCTAATTGCGCTATGGGTTGCAACAATCGCGTACTCCAGTCACAGAATTCCTGCTCGCACTGGAAAAGGTCGGCAAAGTCAGTGGCGATGTAAGGGTCACTGCGCTCGGCGACCCCCACATACGGGCTGCCGACGAACTTAATATTGGCTTTATTCATATCTTGGCTTTGTATCCATTCCCAGGCACTGGCGGGGAAAAATGCCACACTGCTTTGATGGCTGCTAGTAAAGAGTTCAAGCCAAGGCTCTAATAATTGTCCGGCACGCTCAGCATTCATCGGGGCAAAAGACACTTGTTCGTCTAAGCCCATCACCACGGTAGTGACCGCCTCCCCACACAGCTGCGCGAGTAAGTGATAAATAAACCCTTGAATTCTATCCTTCGCTTTAATACTGGCGCTGCGATAAAACACCTGTTGGCTGCCATAGAGGTGCGCTAACCAACCTTGCAGGCGCACTCCAGAAACCGTGATATCCACTTCCAGCATTTGCGCCATTTGCCCTTGCGTACGCAGCTGAACCTGCTCTGCCAGTGGGCTGATACGACTACGCAGTTGCTGCAAGGTCAATGTCGATAACACACCTTGGGGCAGCACCCCACGCTGGATAATTTCCTCATCACTCGGAGCGCTACCGTGCAATTGTCCTTCGAGCAGCTCATCGAGTAATTGATAACGCGATAAGGCATCTAAATCGAAATGCTCGATATCTTCATCGTGTGCATCAATGCCATCTATGCGCACCCCAAGTACTTGTTGGTAGAAATAACGTTGTGGGCGAGTAGCACATTGCATTAAGGTGTCGAGCTCGCACAGTTGTGGCGCTGTGACAGCCAAAGGCTGAAGCTGTTGTTTTTGCTCTTGAGCGGCTGTTAACGGCAAGGCCCACACCGGATTAAAGCTTTGCCAACGGCTGTCCTTTTGATAATACTGCGGATGAAACGGCTGCAGATGATGCTCTATCACTAATCGGCTTGTAAACGTATCATCGCTGTCTTGCCAGCAAAAGCTGCGGTCTAAATATTCGCACAGCTCACTGACTAATACCGAGGGCATACGGGGACTGTTATCGCGGCTAGAGCGACCGATATAACTAAGATATAGGCTATCTCTGGCGCTCAACAAGGCCTCTAAAAATAAATAGCGGTCGTCTAGGCGACGTGAGCGATCGCCTTTGCGCCGCTGACTGTAAGGCACCAGGTCAAAACCAATAGGCTGTACACTGCGTGGGTAATCGGCATCGTTCAGCCCCAAGATACAGACCTTTTTAAAGGGCACGGCGCGCATCGGCATCAGCGTACAAAAGTTAACTTTACCAATTAAAAACCGCTGCCCCACGCCTTTTTGCTCGACACCTTGTTGAATCAAGGTGGCGAAGATCCGTGCCGAGATGAGCCCTTGATAGTCGCCATTATCATAATGCTTTTCAATGTCACTATAGAGGCCATCTAACAAGGCTAAGTCTGCGGCACTTAAATGCTCTACTGCCATCACTTCACTGGCAATTGCGCGCAAGCTGGTACACTTATCCAATAAGCTTGCATCACCACTAAGTGCCTGCTTGGCCTGCAACAACACATTGATAAAGGCCAAGAGTTTGCTCAATGTATCACTGGCCATGCCCTCAACTGCGTCTGCCGGATAAACCCCATGATAAGGCGCATCGGTGGCCGCGATGCCTAACAATAATCGCTTTATTCCCAAACGCCAGGTGTTGAGATCAATACTTGGCAGGTTGAATTCTTGTTTGTGCGCGCCATCAATTCCCCACTTCACCCCGACTTGCTCAAGCCACACTTGGCACTGTTCGAGTTCGCTGGCGACGAAGCCGAAATGCTGGCTAATGGCCTCAATGTATAATAAATCCATCAATTCACTGACACCAAAGCGGCTAAAGGGTAGATTCACCAAGCTCACCAAGGCATTAACAATAGGCTGCTCTTGGGCAATGGATAAGTCGGCAATGGCATAGGGAATATGGCGCTCGCCTTTAGCGCCACCAAACACCGCTTCAATAAAGGCGCTGTACTGGCCGACATCAGGCATCATCACAATGATGTCTTTGGGTGTTAGGGTTGGATCGCGGGCAAACTCAGCAAGTAGATGGTCGTGTAAGCACTCCACTTCGCGCAAAGCAGTGTGGCAATTACTTATTAACAGGGAGTGATCTTGTTGCGCCAATGCTATCTTACCCTGCTCACTGATAAACCAGTGTGGGTCTTGCGCTAAGCTTTCCCCTTTGAAAGCTAATTCATATACCTCTTGCTGCAGACGACCCAATAAATGCGGCGCAAATTCATCATCGAAACCATCCAGCCACTTGCCATCTAATTGCAGCAGTTGCTCTAGGTAATCGCGGCCAAGCTTACCCCATGATGCCAATAACGGATTACCGACGATAAAATATTGTTGCTCAGATTCAGCCGCGTCGATATTAGGCTTACGTTGATACTGAGTGTGTATTTTAGCCAGAGTTTTCTCATCAACGATATCGCCCCAATAATGTTCACTGGGGTTGAACAGAAATATCAACACATCCGTGTGCTCACTGAGCGCCTGAAAGATCGCTAGCTGCGATTGCGCCAAAGCGGAGATACCAAACAAGCAAATACGTGGCGGCAGTTGCAACTGCCCCGCCGCCAGTGCATCCAGTAATCCTTGGTGCATATTAGCGCGGTGGTACGGGCTTTGCTTCAGCTCTTGAACACGCGCGACTAAAGCACGCCAAAGATCGGGCTGCCAAGGTGCATGGCTAATATCAACGTCATCTAGTTGGTCTTCACCCGCTTGCCAACTAGCCAACCACTGTGGTCGATACATTAGATAATGATCGAACACATCGGCAATTTTCTCACACAGGGCATAGCGTTTGTGACCATCATCGTCACCATCAAGGTAGCGCATCAGGGGTTGGTAATGAGCCTGTGTTAATTTTTGCGGCAACAGTTCGTAGAGCTTCCATGTCATATTGGCTTTGTTAAACGACGACTCTGGCGGAACATCAGGCAAAGCTTGCTGGTACAAAGACCAGATAAAACTCGAAGGTAATGGAAAGTCGACCTGTGCACATACGCCTAACTGCGCTGTAAGCTCAAGCTTCAACCATTGTGACATTCCTGGAGAATGCACCAATACTTGCTCTTTATGGAAAATATTAGAACTGCTGGTATTCGCCAGCAACGCACAGAGCTGGGCGCTGAGAATCTCCATACGGTTTGACTGTATTATATGCAGCATGCGTTATCGGTATTATTGGAATGCCTAGATAGCCAGTGTACGCAATTTTAATGACGGGCACTAGGTTGACATCACAGTGTATTTTCACCTTATTGGTTATTGTTAAGCGGCATCATTGTTGCACCTAAGTTAATAGCAAAATATTCGGTAACATCTTGAATTTGCATATTTTAGGAACATAGATTAAGTTATAACCACAATGGAATGAATTAGCACACAGGAGCGTGCCAATGCGATTGATTGCTTTCAGCCTTTTTTGTGCCGGCTTACTTGCTTGCTCAGTGACGCTGCTTGGTGATTTTGGACAACATCGCCCACTTATCTCTGATTTAGTGACCCAATCTCAAACCCTATCCCCGCAAGTGAAGGGGAAGCTTGCTTTGGGCGGCTCTGAGCTGGCCAATGTCGAAATTACTCGCACCTTATCGGTGGGCGATCAGCAATTCGTTAGCCGCGCGAAAACAGACAGCAGCGGACACTTTTACTTTGCCCCCATGACCACAGAGCACACTGTTTTTGGCGAGCCTCCGGAGCGCTTATGGCAGGACATCAGTGTGCGCTACCAAGGCCAACAGTACGTGTTATGGTACACCGCCATTGACCATGAATTAGACAACTTCGTGCTACAAGAAACCCTATCGCAGTTGCAGTGTAATTTGCTCTCCGCTGAAAATGAATTCAACATCAGCGATAAGCGCCGCCCTAGCCTGCCCGTGAATGTCTACTCGATATGTGATTTACATGTGCAAAAATCGGCACAAAAAAAAGCCGCTGTTATCAGCGGCTAAGTCGGGGTCTAATCAGAGTTCAAGCAACACATACGTCATTACTTGCCACTCATAGTAAAGCGCCAAAATTGCAAATTCATGACAAGGGTCATATTTTTGCATTTTCTTCGCTCACCACCAAAAATATAGCGGCACTGCAAAGCTAGCGTAGCCTTTTTAGTAAAGTTCAGCCAACATATCATCAGTGTATGGCGTGAGTGGTTTTTGCGCTTTCACTTTGGCGACCAAATCAGGGTTAGCAATAAAAGGACGACCTAAGGCTAGTAAATCGAACTCTTCATTACTGATTGCCTCAGCGCCTTGCTCCGGCGTATAACTGCCAACACCTACCAAGTTCCCGTTATAATGTTTACGTAGATATTGCGAGGCACTGCCGTTGCCACCAAGATAAGGGAAACGCATGCTGTCATCGAAAATACCCAAGTGCAGATACGCAAGGTTTCGATGGTTAAGCTGCTCCAGTAAATAGTCGAACACGGCGGTATCTTGCTCATCGCCCTCATCGAGCAGGAAGTACGCCCCAGGGGATAACCGTAAACCCACTTTCGCAGCCCCCACACGCGCGACGACAGCGTCGACCACCTCAAGTGCAAAACGTGCGCGATTGGCAGCATTGCCGCCATAGTTGTCGTTGCGTTGGTTGCTACTGTGGTGCAGGAATTGATCAATAAGGTAGCCATTGGCACCATGGATCTCAACGCCGTCAAAACCAGCCTCTATCGCGTTTTCTGCCGCTTTAGCATAATCAGCCACAAGCTGTTCGATTTGCGCTTCACTCGCGGCTTTTGGTGTTTGGTAACTTAATTCACGCATGCGCGGCACAGTGCCTTCGATACCAATCGCACTGGCACCGAGCACATCTCCTGCAAAAAAGTGTGGATGAGCGACACGGCCAACATGCCATAGTTGGCAAAATATCTTGCCTCCTTGGTCATGCACTTGCTCAGTGACATTGCGCCAACCTTGTATTTGCTCACTGGTGAATATACCCGGGACATTCGGATAGCCCTGGGCATCAGGGCGAATAATCGTGGCTTCACTAATGATCAACCCAGCATCAGCGCGACGAGCATAATAGGCCGCCATTTTTTCCGTTGGTACGAGATTATCATCCGCCATACAGCGTGTAAGCGGCGCCATAAGAATGCGATTTTTAAGAGTCAGTTCGTCATTTAAAGCATAAGGTTGTAAAAGAAGATCGGTCATATAAAGCATATTTATTTTTTTGAATGTATATTCAACGTATGGATTTTTGAATGCTAATTCAAGTAAATATTGAAAATAAATGGTACCATGTTCGTTATCTTAGTTAGCAGCATCATGTCGTTTTTATGCGCAGCGCCGAATTTGACAGAGCCCACGTTTTACAACAAGCCATGCAAACCTTTATGGAGCATGGTTACAGCAAAGCCAGTATGCAAAAACTAACCCAAGCAACGGGGTTGCATCCAGGCTCTATTTATTGCGCATTTGGCAGTAAAAAAGGTCTGTTTATCGAGGCGGTGAGTCACTACCATCAGCAAAAACAACAAGCATTCGACACCATTTTTGACGCCCAACGCCCGGTTGTTGATAGTTTGCGTGAATTTATCGCCAACACGGTCACTGAGTGCGTGCAAAAGACCTGTGCGAAGGTATGTTTACTCACCCGCTCTTTAAATGAAATTGAAGGCCAAGACCCGGAAGTGGCCAATATTCTTGCACAAAACCTCAAGCAGTTAGAGCAGAACCTAGCTGCGCAAATTCGCCGCGCTCAGCACCAAGGTGAAGCCGTGAACCAAGATGACGCGATGAAGCTAGCGCGCTTTTTGGCCATGGGCATTTACGGCATGCGCACCTATGCGTTTACACAGCCAGATGAAGCCTTGTTAACACAAATGGGCGAACAACTTTTAGCCGCTATTATTGTTGATTAACTTGAAATTCATCGCTATCGCCCATAATACAGCTAATATTCCACATTCAGTGGGGGATGAAACACAATTGACCAAAGCTCACGGCGAAAACCTCTGCACGTAATTGGTTTTGGTGAAATGTGTACCTCTTCACACATTAATAATTAATAGAAGAGTACAATATGACAACACATATACGCTCCGCACTCATCGCCGAAGGCGGTGGACAAAAAGGCATTTTTACCGCCGGCGTACTCGATGCTTTCCTAGAAAAGAAATTTGCGCCCTTCGATTTAAAAGTCGGCGTTTCTGCAGGCGCCCAAAATCTCGCAGCTTACTGTGCTCGGGCGCGCCAATACGCGCAAACAGCGATTGAGCACCTCACCACAGAGCAACAGTTTTTTCGACCGGCCCGGTTTTTCACCGGTGGTAACGTCATTGACCTAGACTGGTATTTTCATCAAGTTGAGCACAACGGCAAGGTGCGCTTCCCCACTGAGCCTAATAACCTCACGCCAGAGAGTAATTTTTATGCGGTAGCTAGCCACTACGACTCGTTTGAGCCGCATTACTTACATACTTGGCATGAAAATATGTTTGCGCACCTAAAGGCCTCAAGCGCTATTCCATTTCTGTATCGCCCCGGCGTAAAAGTCGAAGGCCATGGCATGATGGATGGCGGCGTTGCCGACCCCCTGCCGGTGCGGTGGGCTCATGAAAAAGGCGCGAAAACCATATGGGTGATCCGCACAGTTGAAGCTCATGATGATGGCAAGATGCCGGTGTTGGAGAGGCTTAAACCTATTATGAGGCGCATCAACCAGTCGCCACGGATGTTTGAAATTTATCATCACTATCAACAGCGTTACGCCGAGGCTGTTGAGTTTATGAGGTCACCACCTGAAGGTGTTAACGTGGTTCAAATAGCCCCAACTCGGCCATTACAATCTATGGTGTTAGGCTCAAGTATCGAGACTTTAGAAGAGGACTATCGCCTCGGTTTTGAAGTTGGCCTAAAAGCAGTCAATCGATGGAAAGAGCCCGAGCCACAACCTGAGGCAGTATAATAAGGCCTCGGGTTGCGCTGCTCAATGGTAAAGCTAAAACATGGTATTGGTATTTTTGGCTTGCTCAGGAATGGCTTGAATGACATCCCAGTGCTCAACAATTTTGCCATTTTCCACACGAAATATATCAACAATGGCACCGCCATTCGGCTGCGGCGGCCAGTGGTAACTTTTAACGTGTAATACCACCAAGTCGCCCTCAGCTATCACCCGCACTATTTCACCACTGGGTCCGGCGCTTTTATCTCGTTTAGGCAAGCTGCGCAATAACGCCCGCAGCCCTTCTTTACCATCTGCGACCATGGGGTTATGTTGGATATAGCGCGGACCTAGGTACTTATCGATATGTGTCGCGTCTTCGGCTAGTACCACATCGGTATAAAAATCAATGACCAGTTGTTTGTTTTTGGTCAGTTGACCTTCAGCCAGTGTACTGGTGCTAAATAAAATCATGAGTGTAATGAGTATTTGCTTCATCGCTGCCTCTTATGCTTAAAAAGTGACCCGTTCCATGTTGTAAAATGAGCCTATAGCGCTCGTTTTATGAGTTGGGGTTGCATGTTGCCAGCTTAGAATAAACTCAAAAACATCCGATGAGCAGTGAATTTCATTAACAGTAGTTTTAATTAATCTGAATGAAATTTATCGACAAAAACCCAGGCCTGAGCGGCGTTTTTAATCATCGCCCTATTAAGTAATGACAGCGCTAGCCATCACCACCTAAAACGGAGGAAGGTTGAACGGCTAGTCTGCTTGCGCAGTTAGCCATAGGTAATCATGCGGCTTAAAAAGTACGTAAACAATGGCGAGCATAATTCGCGGACCACGTAAGTTTGAACCTCCGCTTAGCTGCGCCGTCCCTTCTGTTGGCACGTTAATACGCACTTTATTAGAGCGGCACCAGTCCACTTTTAAATAAACTTCTTTTTCGCCTGGTGGCACATCAAACTCAACACTTTCGCCATTACCAATTTTACCCAACGCCTTACCTTCACACATAACCGTGTACTTTCTAGCTCTATCTGCATAGCCACTATCACGACTAATTCGTAGTTTACTCATGGTTTTCCTTAACACCTTAACGGCGACAGTCATCAAAGCCGTGAGTGTAACAAAAATTGCCATGAATAACGTAAAATGCTTTTAGCTCAGTTATCTATACTTTTCTCTTGCCAAATTCCTGACTCTGTTTGCCCCTGTATTTTGACCTTTGCTACGCAAAATTCAGGTGCTTTACCCTGCTTACGCTGGCGGTGGTAGTCTGATGTAACGCGTTTAATCGTCGGCGTAAGCTGCACAATCGCGATGATATTAACCAGTGTCATCAAGCCTAAGGCCATATCTGCTAAACTCCATACTTGCTCAAGCTTGGCACTGGCTCCCCATAACATCATCGCTAGATAACTGAGCATGTACAGGCCTCTGCCCATACGATTATCCAGTGCAAAAAGGTGCAAGTTGCTCTCGGCATAGGCGAAGTTTGCCACCACTGAGGTAAATGCAAACAAGGTGATTGCCGCCGCAACAAAATACACACCGGCATCGGCCATATGCGCGGTCATGGCATCCTGGGTGAGGCGAATACCCTCCATATCGCCGCTGATGGGGATATCCGCCAGTAATATAATCACCGCCGTGCAGCTGCATAGCACTATGGTGTCGAAAAACACCCCTAGCATTTGTATATACCCTTGTGTGGCTGGGTGATTCGGTGTTGGTGTTGCCGCACCCGCTGCGTGGGGAACACTCCCGGCTCCAGCCTCATTGGAATAAAGGCCGCGCTGAATACCATTTTTAATCGCTGCTCCGAGCGCCCCAGCTCCCGCTTCTTGCAGGCCGAACGCACTATGCAAAATATCACTGAGCATCGCCGGCACCCGTTCATAATTGACCATCGTCACCACCAGGGCGCTAAACACAAAAACTAACCCCATTAGCGGCACCACCCGCTCTGCGAAACGGGCAATGGCCTTAAAGCCGCCGGCGATGATACTGCCTGTGACTAAGGTGATAACCAAACCGGTATAAAATCGGTCCACGCCAAAGGCATGGTGCAACGCATCGGTGATAGTGTTGGTTTGCATGGCACTAAAGCTAAAGCCATAACCGAGAAACAAACACAGCGCGAAAGCAATGGCTAACCATTTTTGCCCCAACCCCATTTGAATGTAGTACGCAGGGCCGCCGCGAAACTCGCCTTGGCTATCACGCACCTTATACACTTGCCCTAGTACGCTTTCGGCAAAGCCGGTGGCCATACCGAGTATGGCAATCACCCACATCCAGAACACCGCACCACTGCCACCCAAAGAAATAGCCACTGCCACCCCGGCGAGGTTGCCAGTGCCCACACGAGCGCTTAGGCCGGTACACAGCGCTTGAAATGAGCTTATTTCGTTTTTATCCGCCTGAGCACTGGTTCTTAATAGCGCGAACATATGGGTAAAGTGAGTGATCTGAATCCCTCTGAGCGAAATCGAAAACCACACACCAGCAAAGAGCAGTAAATAAATAAGGATCTGCCCTTCCCCCCACAACAGCGCATTTACGCTGGCTATCAATGACTCTAGCAATGTTCACTCCAAGTGCTTGTAAAACTGCTTGTTTATGTCACTTTATACTAGGCTATGGAGATAAAAATGCGACTTTAGGCGGGATATAATCTAGGAGGCTAAGCCTCCTAGATAGGCAGTAACGCTAAGGTTGAGCGAGTTGACGTTTTACCTCATCACTGTCTTGGTTGGTGTAGTTTTCGGCGCTAAGCCCTAACCAATGCGGCACGGTGGCACTAATGAACACCGATGACCAAGTGCCCACCAGCACACCCACAAACAAGGTGATGGCAAACCCTTGAAGAGGCGGCCCTGCCAACGTCCAGATACTAATAATCGTCGCCAGTGTGGTCATTGAGGTAATAAGTGTACGACTCATGGATGCGGCAATGGCGATATTGATACTCACCGCCACCGATTGTGCGGGCTTCGCGCGGACAATCTCACGCACCTTATCACCGATAACAATGGAGTCATTGAGCGAATAGCCAATGATGGCAAGGATGGCAGCTAACACGGTTAAGGTGAAAGGAATGTCAAAGAGCACCAGCACCGCCAGCGTCAGTGCAACGTCATGCACCAACGCCAAGGTGGCCGCCAGCGCTAAACGCCATTCAAAGCGACAGACTAAATACAGCATCACCGCTAGGGTTGCGAATAACAACGCCATCAGCCCCTGGTCGATGAGCTCGTCACCGGCCTGTGCACCTAAAAAGCTGCTATCCAGTAGCACCAATGCGTTGTCACTGACCCAGGTATCGAGCCACTTGGGGTTGCTCTGCCCTTCGCTCGGTGGTTGAAATAATTGATATTGACTATCACTGTGTGCACTTAATTGAAAATCGCCACTCAGTAAGCCCTCTAATTGGTGTTGTAGTTGCTGTTGAGTGAGCGCCTCAGGCGCTTGAAATTGATGCACATAACCGCCAGTAAAATCTTGGCCAAGCGGTACTCCTTTGATGGCAATCACAGTGCCGGCGAGTACCAGCATAAGCATACTGATCGCCATTCCCAGATGGCGTAATCGTGTTAAATAATTAGCCATGACGCACCTCCTTCGCCGCTGCGAACAACCAGTGTGACAAGTAAGAAGACACCAATACACCGCTAAATACACTGGTGAGAATGCCCAGCGCTAACGTAATGGCAAAGCCTTTAACTGGGCCATAGCCCACACCGATAAGCACTAAGGCACTGATAAATGTCGTTAAGTTGGCATCAATAATACTGCTCATCGCGCCTTGATAGCCACGTTTAAGAGCTTGTAAGCGGGTTCTGCCTAAGCGCAGTTCCTCCTTGATACGCTCAAATATAATGACGTTGGTATCCACCGCCATGCCAATAGTCAGCACCAAACCGGCAATCCCAGGTAGCGTTAATACCACGCCGGGTAGCAGTGACATTAGCCCCACCAAAGCAATTAGGTTAATTGCTAATGCAAGGTTGGCGACAACCCCTAAACGCCGGTACCACAGCAGCATAAACGACAATGTTAGCGCTAAGCCCAATAACAAAGCGTTAAAACCGTTCTCTATGTTTTGCTTACCGAGGCTGGGGGTCATGGTTTGCTCTTTGACTATGGTAATGGGTGCTTCTAATGAGCCTGCGCGCAATACTAAGGCTAAGTCTTGAGCTCGTTGCCAGGTACCCAGCCCAGTAATACTAAAACGCGTTCCCAATGCTTCGTTAATGGTCGCCACAGATATGACCTGCTCGCGCATTCGCACCTCACCTTGGGCATCCACTACATATTCACTGTACAAGGTAGCCATGGGTTGACCTATGTGCGCACGCGAGAACCGATTAATTTTGTCTCCCCCTGCTGAGGATAGTTGCAACTGTACCATCGGCTGCCCCATTTCATCTCGGCCGGCTTGAGCACCGGTGATATCTGCACCCGTGAATATTGCTTTACTCTCTATGGCAATGCTGTGCCCTTGCTCAGTGCGCACCCGCTTACCGCCAATTTCTTGCAGGCCGTGAAAAGAAAGCTGTGCAGTGGCACCAATAATACGCTTTGCTTCACTGAGGTCTTGCACACCGGGTAGCTCAATACGAATAGCCCGCTCGCCTTGGCGTTGCACCACGGCTTCGGTTATGCCTAGCTCCTCGATGCGCGAGCGCAAAGTAGCCAACGCTTGTGTCATATCTGCCTGAGCAAATTGCTGTTGCTGCGCATCCAGGTAGCGTAAGGATACTATTTCTAAGCTGCCTTGATGGGCGCTACCGATATCCAGTTTTGGGTAGGCCGCTTGCAACTTATCAGCCAATTGCTGTAAGTGCGCTTGGTTAGCTGGCGCTGCCACTAAGCGTACTTCGTTATTTTGCGGCGAGTGTATTTTTATGCCCCGTAAACGCGCTTTAACTCTCAGCGTATTAGCCTCTTCGGCAATGCTCTTTAACCGTGTGGCGAGTGCTTGGTCAGTATCCACTTGCAATACGAATAGCACCCCTCCCCCTAAGTCCAGACCAAGCTTCATCGGCGCTAACCCCAAACTTTGCAGCCACTGTGGTGTGCTGCTTTGGCTGACGACTTTGACCTGCCCATGCCCATGCCCATGCTCACGCAATATACGTGCGGCTTCGGCACTGCGTGCGGGATCCGTTAAACGGATATCAAAGCGTTGCTCGCCAGCATCATAGTGCGCCTTTGCGAGGGTAAAACCAGCCTCTGTCAACTCTGTTTTAATATTAACGGTGTCGCTGTGGGTGTGCACAGACGCCACATGCACTACAGCATGATCAGGGTAGATATTGGGAAGCGCACTAAGAAAAAGTACTAAAATAACACTAATAACGGTAAATAAGCGCAGCTGTCTGCTCAGCGCCGACGCGCCTTTGACTCGCTCTTGCGAGTGAGGTTGTTGTCTCATTGTGAGTCCTTTTCGCTTGCTCAGCAAGCGTGTTAAATCTTGATTTCGGTATTAATAGAACGAAGGTCGATTTAACTCAGGACTCGTAGTGAAGCCGGCTACGATAAGTTAAGTTCGCGGCCTGACAGTGATTGATAAGGCCACATTTTTTCTGCTCCCTGGCGATATACCAAGGTTCAAAATCGCTGGCGGGTGGCGCCTTAAAGCGCTGTTTAAACGGCGCAGTGTGCTGCGCCAATGTGTACGCCAGCAAGTAAAGTGGTTGTTGCTCCGGGTGTAAAAAATAGCTGGGGTGAGTACGCATAGCGCGCTCTGGCAATTGCGCGGGGTGCGGTGCTGGACGCTGATGCTCTGAGGCGCCATCGGCGCTGACATCATCAAAGCTGCACTGCATGGGCTCTTGCACCATCAGCGAGCAGAGCGATGATTCGGCTGCTGTGGTATGGGTATGGGCGAGCGCGGACGCACTGCTCAAAAGCAGCGTCATTAACACGATGACCATAATTATACCGTTGCGCATGGGTGCCTTGTACTTATATTTATGCTCGGCTAATTGCCGATATTGAATGCCTTTTAGAGATAGGGTTGATTTTATCTATTTCAATCCCAGAGATTAAATAACCTTAAAAAGTGAACCACAAACGCTATATAGACGTTTGATTTAGGTACTAAAAATAATTGCTCTAAATAGTTCGACCTTGCTCTTAAGCAAAATCGAATGATGCCAATGGAGGCCCAATGAGTAGCACAACTTTTGACGACGCAGTGACACGATTAAAACGCATCGGGGATGCCATCCAGTGCTCACAACAAGTTCTCAACACGCTCAGTCACGCGCAGGCAATGATGCACGTGAACGTTGAAGTGCGTATGGATGATGGCCATGTTCAGTATTTCCCTGGCTACCGTTGCCAGCACAACAATGTGCTCGGCCCGACCAAAGGCGGTATTCGCTTCCACCCCGAAGTTGACAGCGAAGAAGTACAAGCCTTAGCGCTGTGGATGACGCTCAAATGCGCTGTCGTCGATATTCCATTTGGAGGCGCTAAAGGCGGTGTGAGTGTCGACCCGAAAACCTTGTCTCCTTTTGAACTTGAACGCTTATCACGCGCCTATGTGCGCTCTATGGCCGATTTTATTGGCCCTGAGCGTGATATTCCAGCACCGGATGTGTATACCAATGCCCTTATTATGGGCTGGATGATGGATGAGTATGAAAAAATTACCCGAGTTAAAAATCCCGGCGTGATCACCGGTAAACCATTGGCTCTCGGCGGCAGTATTGGCCGTGACGATGCCACTGGGCGCGGCGCTTACCTATGTATTAAAGAATTAGAAAAACGTGACAATCTCGACCCTCAGCAAACCACAGTGGCAGTACAAGGCTTTGGTAACGGCGGTTATCATGTTGCCCGTTTACTCGCCAACGATGGCTATAAAGTAGTGGCCGTTAGTGACTCTAAAGGAGCTATTTATCGCCAAGAAGGTCTCAACGTTGATAGCGTCTATCAGCAAAAGCAAGAACATAAAGAGCTTAAAGCGGTCTATTGTGAAGGCTCAGTGTGTGAAAGTCAGGACTACGACACCCTCTCCAATGAGGAGCTGCTGCACTGCGATGTCGATATTTTAATTCCCGCTGCACTAGGCGGCGTGATCACCGCTGATAATGCTGAGCAAGTTAAAGCACGGTATATCGTTGAGATAGCTAATGGCCCAGTGACCAGTGATGCCGACAGTATACTAAAACAACAGGGTGTCATTGTGATCCCTGATATTTTGGCCAACGCCGGTGGTGTGACTGTCAGCTACTTCGAGTGGGTACAAAACCGCTGCGGTTACCAATGGTCGCGAGAGCGGGTTGAGCAAGAGCTAGAGCAAGTGATGCGCCGTGCATTTGCGCGCGCTAACGAGCAAGTACAGCGCCAAGAACTCGATTTCCGCGATGCGGTCTATGCCGTCGCACTCAAGCGCCTCAGTGACGGTATTGAAGCACATGGCACGCCCGATTATTTTAATGGCGAGTAAACATCCGACAGGTAAGCTCGACTAACTGGTCGAGCTTTTCTTTTTCCACCGGCGGTTTCCACTTGATGAGCTGCTCCCAATATGCCAACTTTTTCATGCCCCCGTAGAACACGGCAGCAGCGATTTCGGCGGGCGTTTCACCCAAAGCACCTTGCTGCTGCGCCTCATAAAACCATGAGTGCAAACCTTGCTCAAAACTTTGAAACCGCTCTTGCAGCTTGGCCGCGCGCTTTTTCGAACGCAACGATTCAATCATAACAATGCGCGACAGGGTCAGGTAGTCTTTGTCTTGTGTCAATCGTAAGCCGACATGGGCCTGTGCTTGCAATTGCTCTTTTATCGGGGTTTGCGCGCAAAAATGGTTTTCTTGCAGTGGACGAATACGCTCTATGAGTAGGTCCACCACACCATCAAATAAATGCTCCTTACTGGAGTAATATTTATACAAGGTGCGCTTTGATACCTTTGCCTTGCCCGCCACCGCTTCCATAGTGGTACCTGCAAGGCCGTGTTGTGCAAATAATGCGATAGCAGCGGTGATCACCGCCTGCTGCTTATTACTACTCATATTCCGCCCCTCAACGATTTGCTGCGCAGTATAACGGAACCAATGATTATTCGCAGCAATAGTAAACGAAGATGTATACCTGAGATGAAAATAAGTATACACTTTCGTTTACTCAGTGCTAACACCCGTAATTAAATATGTAAAAATTTTCGGCTGTCATCTACACTGAGCGTTGGCGGTCGCGCCACGATTTGTGTCTTCAATGTTGTGCTCATGCACAGTAATGCCGATACACTTGAGCGCATGACATGCACCAAAAAAAGCCTGCGCCCGCATAGAATAACCGCGAATTGTCACCTCGGTGTGGCTTGGCAACTCGCCTGCGAGAGCACGCTATAACAACGTCTGACCCATATCATTCAATTTGCAAAGGGAAACGCTTCACTCATGCGTCGTTATTCTATTACTACTGTATTACGTCCAGTTACACTGGTGTTCAGCTCTTTATTATTGTTAAGTGCCTGTGAGCAGCCAGCACAACAATCACAAGGGGGCATGCCTAATGCCCAAGTCGAAACCATTACCGCCAAAGCGGTGGATGCGCCTTTTATTATCTCTGTACCAGCCACGGTATCAGGCTCGAAAGAGGTCGAGATACGTGCTCGGGTCAGTGGCGTGTTGGAATCTCGAAACTTCTCTGAAGGTCAAACGGTCGATGCCGGCCAATCCCTGTTCACTATTGACCTTGCCCCCTACCAGCTCGCTTATGAGCAAGCCCAAGCGGCTGTCAATGCCGCTCAAGCGCGGTTAGAGCAAGCGCAGCGAGAAACCAAGCGGCTGAAAAAGTTACGCGAAGACAAATCAGTATCACAGCGCGATTATGATAACGCCATTTCCAGTGTTCAAATCGCCACCGCTGATTTACAAGCCAGCAAAGTGCAGCTGCGTGAGGCAAAATTAAACTTGGACTATGCCCAAGTCAAAGCTCCCGTTGCCGGGGTAATGGGCCGAGAGTTAGTCTCTGAGGGTACCTTCGTGCCAGGGCCCGAGTTACTGCTGACCTATATTACCGAATTAGACCCTGTCAGAGTGCGTTTTGGCCTCTCAGAACGTGAGCAACTTATGATGCGCCAGGCGCAGAAAAAGGGCGAATTGAGTTTACCTGAAGACGGCCAATGGCAAACACGCCTACGTTTGCAAGACGGCAGTGAGTACCATCACGGTGGCGAGGTTAACTTTACTGATGTGCGCATCAATCCTAATACCGGTACCTCAGAGTTTCAGGCTATTGTGCCCAATCCTGAATTTAGTTTGCGCCCTGGTCAGTTCGTGCAAGTAGAGCTTATCGGCGCGGTGCGTAACAACACCTTCGTGGTGCCCCAACGTGCGGTATTGGATAATGGCACCGGCAAATTTGTGTACGTTGTCGGCAAAAATGAACAAGGAGCCACCATCGCTCGTCCCGCTCCTGTGCAAGTGGGCGAGTGGTATCGTAAACAAAACGGTGACAAGACTGAGAACCTATGGATTATTCGCAGCGGCATTAATGCCGGAGATGAAATTGTTGTCGAAGGCATGGCGCGCATTTTCTTCCCAGGTATGCCCATTACCGTGTCTAATCAGCAACAGCAGGGATAAGCAGCATTATGTTCTCTCGTTATTTTATTGATAGGCCGATTTTTGCTTTTGTGATCAGCATTGTCATTGTCCTTGCTGGTTTAGCTGCCATGCGTGCCTTACCCATAGCTCAGTATCCGGAAATTGCCCCTCCTGTAGTGCAAGTCACAGCCAGTTACCCTGGCGCTTCCGCCGAAGTACTGGAGCAAACAGTGGCGGCGCCGATCGAAAATGCCATTACCGGTGTTGAGGGCATGATGTATATGTCCTCCACCTCCAGCAGCGCCGGCGCAACCACCATCGAGGTGACCTTTGAAATCGGCACTGATGTCGACCAAGCCGCTGTGGATGTGAACAACCGCGTGAAACAGGTTGAGGCTCGCTTACCAGAGGAGACTCGACGGCAAGGCGTGGTGGTGCAAAAGGGCTCGTCGAGCTTTTTGCAAGTGCACGCGTTTTACTCCCCTGACGGGTCACGCTCGTCATTGTGGACGTCGAACTATGTCACCCTCAACATTCTCGATCGTATTAAACGCATCCCTGGCACTACCAATGTACAAATATTTGGCGCTAAAGATTACGCCATGCGAATCTGGTTACGCCCTGACTTAATGAGCCAATTGGGCGTCACCGTGGATGAAGTGGCCAATGCGATTCGGGTGCAAAACTCGCAATATGCGGCGGGTAAAATTGGTGCGACCCCGACTTCCAAGTCACCGCAATCTTTGGTTTATAGTGTCACCGCTCGCGGGCGCATGTCTGAGCCACAAGAATTCGAGAATATTATTGTCCGCTCGAATCCCGACGGCAGCAGCCTGCGCCTTAAAGACGTTGCGCGAGTTGAACTCGGCTCCAAGGATTACAACTTTAACGGCACCGTCAATGGCAAAGAAGCGGTGCTATTGGGGATATTTCTGCAGCCCGGCGCAAACGCGCTGGACGTAGCGAAAGAAGTCAATGGCGTGATGGCTGAGTTCAAACCGCAGTTCCCTATGGGTCTTGAGCATGTGGTCTCTTACGACACCACCCGCTTTGTCGAGGTGTCCATTCGTGAGGTGGTAAAAACTCTGGCCGAAGCCATGCTATTGGTATTTCTGGTGGTGTTCTTATTTTTACAGAACTGGCGTGCCACACTGATCCCTACGTTAGCGGTCCCGGTCTCGTTATTAGGCACCTTTGCTGGCATGTATATGTTGGGTTATTCCATCAATACGCTAACGCTATTTGGCATGGTGTTATCTATAGGTATTGTGGTTGATGACGCCATCGTGGTGCTTGAAAATGTTGAGCGCATTATGCACGAAGAGCATGTCAGTGCTCACGAAGCAGCTATCAAGGCGATGCGAGAGGTTTCTGGGCCAGTGGTAGCCATTGTTTTGGTGCTGTGTTCAGTGTTCGTGCCTATTGCTTTTCTGGGTGGGCTAACTGGTGAACTTTTCCGCCAATTTGCGATTACCATCTCTATCTCTGTGAGTCTCTCTGGTGTGGTGGCGTTAACCATGACTCCGGCGCTGTGTGTGATGATTTTAAAGCATGAGCACAAACAAACAGCCGGTTTCTTTATTTGGTTTAATAAGTTCTTCAGCGCTGTGACCCATAAGTATGTGGGCGCCGTAGGGTTTATGGTGCGTCGTGGCGTGCTTGGGCTGGTGTTAATGATAGCCATGGTCAGCGCAACCGTTGGCATTTGGCAAAAAACGCCCAGCTCCTTGGTGCCCGATGAAGATCAAGGCTTCTACATTGCCGCTGTTTTTCTACCGGATGGTTCATCACTAGAGCGCACCGCAGCGGTGGTTGACGAAGTGGTCGCGGCGGTTAAATCCAACCCAGCCAACGAAAATGTCGCCGCTTTTACTGGCTTTGACTTTATCGGGGGCGGCTATAAAAACTCCGCCGCAACCTTATTTGTTACGCAAACCCATTGGGATGACCGCGAGGTCGATACCAAGGCCTTAGTGGCAGAGTTGTTTGGCAAAACCGCACACATCAATGAAGCCTTGGTGCTGGCTTTTAACCCCCCCGCTATCTTCGGCTTAGGCACCACCGGTGGTTTTGAGTTTTACATTCAAAATAAAGGCGCAGGTGGCCCAGAAAAGCTTCAACAAGCCATGCAGCTGGTTATGAATGAAGCACAAAAAAGCCCGATTGTCGGCAGTGTGCAAACCTTGTGGCGCCCCGACGCTCCACAGCTAAAAGTGGATATAGACCGGGAGCAAGCGCGAGCTATGGGAGTCAATATTAATGATGCTTTCAATACGCTGGCCGGTACGCTGGGCACTTACTATGTTAATGATTTCAATAAGTTTGGACGTGCATGGCAAGTATTGATGTCTGCTGATGCCGAATATCGTATGCAGCCGCAAGACATAGGCCGAATTTACGTCAAGAGTCACTCTGGTGACATGGTGCCGATGTCGGCTTTCACCACGGTGGAATTTACCCGAGGGCCGGATAGCTTGAGTCGGTATAATAATTTACCCGCCGTAAAGTTACTCGGTGAAGCTGCGCCAGGTTACAGCTCCGGACAAGCGATTGCCGAAATCGAACGTATCGCCGAGCAAGTGCTGCCAGCGGGTATGACCTATGACTGGACCGGCACCGCGTTTCAAGAAAAACGCAGTTCTGGCACCACCGGATTAGCATTAGGATTAGCGGTGATCATGGTGTTTTTGATTCTTGCAGCCTTATACGAGCGTTGGTCTTTGCCCTTGTCGGTGATGCTGGCTTTGCCTTTTGGTACCTTTGGCGCACTGATTTCAATTTGGGTGGCAGGGCTCACAAATGATGTCTACTTCCAAATTGGTCTGGTCACCCTACTGGGCTTAGCGGGCAAAAACGCCATTTTGATTGTTGAGTATGCCTTGCTCAAACATCAACAAGGTTGGAGCGCTGCCGCCGCCGCATTAGAAGCAGCCCGGCTGCGTTTTCGCCCCATAATTATGACCTCACTGGCGTTTATTCTTGGCGTTGTGCCCTTAGTGTTGAGCTCTGGTGCTGGCGCCGGTGCCCGCCACAGTGTGGGAACCGGGGTGATGGGCGGGATGATGGCCGCGACCTTCCTAGCCGTGTTCTTTGTTCCACTGTTCTTCTATTGGCTTACTGAGCGCCGAATTGGTGAAAAACGCTCACGCCAAGCGCTGAGCGAGGAAATCGCAGCGCAGCATAAAAAGGAGCAGGTAGAAACTGACGAAGGCTTACTTTAGCCCCTGCCAAAAAGTCTCTCAAAGGCGCTGTTATAGCGCCTTTTCTTTTCAAACGTTGCAATGACAGCTACTATAGAAAAATCAGCAAGTTAAAACTTACTTTCGACAGTAGGGTAAGGCTTAATAGCAGCGCTGCTCATAGTGCTGTGCAACAATGACTGTGCCGACAAGGTCTTTTAAGTAATGTGGTTGAGATAAGTGAGCAACATGAGCAATGAAAAAAGCGAGTTATTCGCCGAGTTTTTTCAAATTCAAGAAAGCGTGAATGTCGTCGTAGAGAGCATAGAATCCGCCCTCGTTCCCACCGATGCCGACGCTCTAGAGCGCGATATCCCGCCGCTTTTTCGGCTCGCCAATGAAGTCAATACGCTCGAACAATCAGCGCTTCGACCGCTGCGACTGCTCGGTGAAACCGCCAATGAACTCGCCCACTACTTATCACTGCAGTCCCGTAAAATCGATCTCATTCTTAGCCATATTTTAATGCAGGAAAGTACCGACCAACCCAATGAACGCTGCCAAAGCTATGGTGGCTCAGGGTTTACCTTACGACGTGAACAGCCAATGGAGGTTGGCCAGTATGTGCGGTGTAAGTTGTTTTTAGAGCAAGAGGCCGCCGCCATCTATTGCTATGGCGAAGTCATTGAGGTCGATACCCAGGTCGATGGCTGCTTGCACAAGATTCTTTTTGCTACCATTCGCGAGCAAGACCAAGAACTTCTCGTACGTGCCAGTTTACACGCTCAGACTCGACAACTGAAAAAACGCCATGAACAGCTACGCGAAAATTAACGCTTAGATACCTACCCGTTTCTGGCAGTGCTCGATGATAATAAATCCGCGCCTTATTTAGCTGACATTCAAGCTGTAAGTGCTAAACTAGCGGCTTGTTTTTCTGTGATTCATTGAAATGACGTTTAGACTCCTCCCTGAGTGGCATCAGCAGGATGCCGTGATGTTAACCTGGCCGCATTCGAATACCGATTGGGCGGCGAATTTGGTGGCTGTTGAGAGCGTGTATTTAGCGCTGTGCGATCATATTAGCCAACGTCAAAAGCTGCTTATCGTTGTCGACAATGAAGCCCTTGAAGCCCATATTCGCTCTCGATTAACGGCACAACACACCGATTTGAATCAGGTGCGTTTTGTCCGCGCTCAGTGCAACGATACGTGGGCGCGTGACCATGGCCCACTGACCCTAAGTGATGGCACTGGGCTAAAAGCCCTCGACTGTCAGTTTACCGCTTGGGGCGGTAAATATGCAGCCGAGAAAGACAATGCCATTAACCAGCAAGTATTCGCTCAAGCCCTTAGCGCTCAAGTAAACGTAGAGCGCAGTGAATTTATCCTTGAAGGCGGCGCCGTTGAAATCAACGAGCACGGGGTGCTGTTGAGTACCCGTCAATGTGTTCACAATGAGAACCGCAACCAACAGTTATCGGCCGCACAAATCGACAGCACCTTAGCGCAACTACTAGGAGCACAAAAAATCCTGTGGTTAGAGCACGGCTACTTAGCTGGCGATGATACCGACTCCCACATTGATACTTTAGTGCGTTTTGCTCCAAATAATGTGCTGGTTTACGTGCATTGTGACGACCCTAACGATGAGCACTATCAGGCTTTGGGCGCGATGCGTGAGGAGCTCGTGGCACTAAGAGGGCTCGATAATGAGCCTTATCACCTTATTGCCCTCCCCTGGCCCAGGCCCATCACCAACGCCGAGGGTCAGCGCTTACCGGCCACCTATGCGAATTATTTAATTATCAATGGCGCGGTGTTGGTGCCAACCTATAACGACCCACATGATGCCGTGGCGCTTAAGCAAATCGCCAAGGCGTATCCTGAGCGTGAGGTGATCGGTATCGATTGTCGCGCGCTGATTGAACAATTTGGCAGCTTACACTGTATAACCATGCAACTACCGCATGGCTTTTTGGAGGAACGATGAGCGCCCCAACCCAACAATCATTGCGCGTTGCCTTGGTGCAACAGCAAAATACCGCCGAGCGTGATTACAACCTAACACAGTCTATTAACGGCATTCGTGAAGCAGCCGCGCAAGGCGCCCAACTGGTGGTCCTGCAGGAGCTTCATACTGGCTTATATTTTTGTCAAAGCGAAGATGTCGAGCAATTTGATTTGGCTGAGACCATACCTGGTCAGAGCACGCAAGTCTTTGGCGAGCTTGCAAAAGAGCTTGGGGTGATGATTGTTGCCTCACTGTTCGAGCGTCGCGCAGCCGGCTTGTACCACAACACCGCCGTGGTGCTGGAAACGGATGGCAGTATTGCTGGTAAGTATCGCAAAATGCATATTCCTGATGACCCCGGGTTTTATGAGAAGTTTTACTTCACGCCCGGTGATTTAGGGTTTGAGCCAATAAAAACCTCGCTGGGCACCTTAGGGGTGTTGGTATGTTGGGATCAATGGTTTCCAGAGGCAGCGCGATTAATGGCTACTAAAGGCGCTGAAATCTTGATTTATCCGACCGCCATTGGCTGGGATAAAAATGATGACGCTGCTGAGCAACAACGCCAGCAAGATGCCTGGGTTATTTCCCAGCGCGCCCACGCAGTGGCCAATGGTGTCTATGTTATCAGTGCCAACCGCACCGGCTTTGAGGCCGATCCAAGCGGCCACAGCGCCGGAATCGATTTCTGGGGTCACTCATTTATCGCTGGGCCGCAGGGTGAGTTACTGGCTAAAGCCTGTGATGATAAACCCGAGGTATTAGTGGCAGAGCTCGATTTACAGCGCGGCGAAAAAGTCCGTCGCATTTGGCCCTACCTACGCGATCGCCGCATCGATCATTATGGTGATTTAACCAAACTTTATCGCGATTAAAACGGAGTATTCCATGCAGTTAGCGCAGTTCATTGAATTGCCTTGGGTAAAGACACAACAAGACAAAATAAAGTGGGGCCAGCTACATGGCAGTGCCCTCGCTCTGAGCATTGGCGAAGCGGTTAAGCAACATCAGCAGTTAGTGGTGTTAGTGACACCGGACACCCCTAGTGCGTTGAAGCTAGAGCATGAATTACATGCTACCTTGAGCCGTGATGAAGTGATGGTTTTTCCTGATTGGGAAACATTGCCTTATGATCATTTCTCACCTCATCAAGACATTGTCTCTACCCGGCTGCATACCCTCAGTCGTTTGAACAATATCAGCCACGGCGTGCTGATTGTGCCCGTTGCCACGCTCATGCTGCGTGCTGCGCCGAAAGAATTTATTTACGGCAATGCCATTGTTTATCAGGTTGGTGACACGCTTAACATCGACAAGCTGCGCAAACAGCTTGATGATGCCGGTTACATCCATACTCAGCAGGTGATGGCCCATGGTGAGTATGCGGTGCGCGGCTCGGTGGTCGACTTATTCGCAATGGGTCAAAACGCGCCTGTGCGTTTTGATTTGTTCGATGATGAAATAGACAGCATGAGTCACTTTGATGTCGACAGCCAGCGCTCCAGCGATAATATAAGCCACATCAATTTATTACCGGCGCATGAATTTGGCACCACGGATAGCGACATTGAACGTTTTCGTATCCAATACCGCGAGGCTTTTGGTGCCAGTGCCGAGCAAGACTCGGTATATATGCAAGTCAGCAAAGGCGCCCTGCCTGCGGGTATTGAGTACTACCTGCCGCTATTTTTTGAGCACTTGGGCACCTTATTTGATTATCTACCCGAGCAAGCGGTATTTATGCATATGGGCGATACCCAACATGGTGCCCAGCAGTTTTTAGATGATGTGCACAGCCGCTATGAAAGCCGTAAAGTAGACCCTCTGCGACCGCTGTTACCACCTAACCAGCTCTACTTGCCCATTGAAGAGTTAAACCAGCAGTGCAAAGCCTATCCGCGCATTGATTTATCGCAAGCGAAGCTGCCAACCAAAGTCGGCTACTTTAATCTTCCCTGCGAGCCGTTGCCCGAGGTACGCATAGATCACAGTAAGCAGCCTCCCTATGGCGCCTTTTTAGATTATGCCGTAGAGCAAAAACGCCAAGGCGCGCGTATCGTGCTGTGCGTAGAATCCGATGGCCGTCGTGAAGCGCTACTAACGTTGCTCAAACCCAG
The DNA here is from genome assembly GCF_008808095.1 of Pseudoalteromonas ruthenica. Lineage (NCBI taxonomy): Bacteria > Pseudomonadati > Pseudomonadota > Gammaproteobacteria > Alteromonadales > Pseudoalteromonadaceae > Pseudoalteromonas > Pseudoalteromonas ruthenica. The sequence continues at coordinate 1,354,097 of NZ_CP023396.1, forward strand.
CGGCTTGAAAATCCGCGCCTTTGATACCTTGGCACAATGCCTAGACAGCGACGCGGATATTTCTTTACTAGTGGCACCTTTTGAGCAAAGCGTGGTGCTAACTCACAATGCCCGTGTCAGTTTAATCACCGAACAAGAACTGCTCGGGATCCGCGTGTCACAACGCCGCCGCCGTAAACATAAACACCAGGCCAGCAGTGATGCACTGATCCGCAACTTAGCGGAACTCAAAGAAGGTCAGCCAATCGTTCATTTAGACCACGGTGTGGGCCGCTATGTGGGCTTAGAAACGTTGGACGCAGCAGGTGTTGCCACGGAATTCGTCACCATCATGTATGCCAATGACGCCAAGCTTTATGTACCGGTATCGGCATTGCATATGCTCAGTCGTTATTCCGGGGGAGAAGAAGCCAGCGCGCCATTACATAAACTTGGCTCTGATGCTTGGGAGAAAGCCAAACGCCGCGCTGCCGAGAAAGTCCGTGATGTGGCCGCTGAGCTGCTCGATATTTATGCCAAACGCCAAGCTAAGCCAGGCTATAAGTTTGCTCTCGATGATGTCGGTTATCGACAATTCAGCGATAATTTTGTGTTTGAGGCCACCGACGATCAGCAAAATGCTATTGATGCCGTGCTCAGCGATATGCAAAGCAAAAATGCCATGGATCGCTTGGTCTGTGGTGATGTCGGTTTTGGTAAAACCGAAGTGGCGATGCGCGCAGCCTACACTGCCGTTGCCGACTCTAAGCAAGTGGCGGTATTGGTGCCCACCACACTGTTGGCGCAGCAGCACTTTGAGAACTTCCGTGACCGCTTTGCCGACTTCCCTGTGGAAGTCGATATTTTGTCACGGTTCAAATCCACGAAAGAGCAAAATGCCACCTTAGCCAAAATAAAAGATGGCCAAGTCGATATTGTTATCGGCACCCATAAGTTGTTGCAAGAAAACATTAAGTTCGCCGACCTTGGTTTACTTATTGTCGATGAAGAGCACCGTTTTGGGGTGCGTCAAAAAGAAAAAATTAAGGCCCTGCGTGCAGATGTCGATATTCTCACCCTAACGGCCACGCCAATTCCGCGAACCTTAAACATGGCCATGAGTGGCATGCGTGACTTATCCATTATTGCCACGCCGCCAGCCAAACGTTTAGCGGTGAAGACCTTTGTACGCCAACGAGACGATGACATGATCCGTGAAGCTATTTTGCGGGAAATTAAACGCGGTGGTCAGGTGTATTTCCTCCATAATAACGTTGAAACCATCGAGCGCACTGCCGAGGATATTCGCAAAGTCGTGCCTGAAGCCAGTGTCGCGGTCGCCCACGGTCAAATGCGCGAGCGTGAACTAGAAAGCCTAATGAGCGAGTTTTACCATCAACGCTTTAATGTGTTGGTGTGTACCACCATCATAGAGACCGGCATTGATATCCCCAGTGCTAATACTATTATTATGGACCGCGCGGATCGTCTCGGCTTAGCGCAATTGCACCAGTTGCGCGGGCGCGTTGGCCGCAGCCACCACCAGGCCTATGCCTATTTGCTCACCCCGGGCCCTAAAGCGATGTCGAAAGACGCGCAAAAACGCTTAGAGGCCATCGAGTCCCTTGAAGACCTCGGTGCGGGCTTCACCTTGGCCACCCATGACTTAGAAATTCGCGGCGCCGGTGAACTACTTGGCGATGAGCAAAGCGGGCAAATCCAGACCATCGGGTTTAGCATGTACATGGAGATGTTAGAGCAAGCGGTGGAAGCGCTAAAAAATGGCCAAGAACCCACCCTAGATAAGCTGATTAAATCACACACCGAAGTCGATATTAAACTGGCTGCGCTATTGCCCAATGATTATATCAGTGATGTTAATCTACGCTTGGGGCTTTATAAGCGTATCGCCAGTGCCAGTGATTTTGATGCCCTTGATGAGCTGAAGGTCGAACTTATTGACCGTTTCGGCCTACTCCCTGATGCCACCAAGAATTTATTTGCCGTACAACAACTGAAAATCCGCGCCGGGGCCTTGGGTATCACTAAGGTTGAGGCCAACCCCAAAGGCGGGTACTTTGAATTTAGTGAACAGACCAAGGTTAGCCCCGAGTTTATTATTGGTTTAATTCAAGCTGATCCACAGCACTATAGAATGGAAGGCGCCAATCGGTTACGCTTTATGATTGATGAAGCCAATGCTCAAGAGCGCTTAAAACTGATCACCGCGATGATTGCGGATTTCGAAGCCAAGGTAGGAAGTAAATGATAAGAATAATGGCCACGCTGATGGCAGCCTGTTTTAGTAGCCTGAGTTACGCCGCCGATGGGCGCTGGTTCGAAATTGAGGTGTTGGTGTTTAGCCAACCTGATGCGTTAATCAGTGAGACCTTAGCGAATGACAATGCCAAGCTCGATGATTATCACAGTAATGACGATATTATCACTGAGGGCTATATCACGACGCTCACCAAGCAGTGCTTAGCGGGGCAGATTGACCCACCCACTACGCCTGCCAAACCTCTGCTCGCAAGTGATAACCAAGTATCGGCAGCGTGTGAATACAGCAAAGAGGATTTTAGCGCACTGACCCGTTTACCTCAGGTCGTCGATGGTGAGGTGTATGAACATACCGACACGCCTTATGTGCTAGCCCAATCGCAATTGCAATTTAGCGATAAGCGTGATCAACTGGCGCGCATTGGTAGGCAAGTGCTTTTGCACACAGGTTGGCGCTTTCCTGGGCAATCGAAACGAACGGCCCCTAAGTTCCGCTTGTACGGGGGGGAGCTAATTGCTCGAGTGCCAAAAAATGTGCCTAATAGCGCAGATTTTTTGAGCCCAATACGTCCGGAATATAACTTAATTTGGCAGTTAGATGGCTTTTTAAAGGTGCATCTAAACCATTACCTCTATATTACCTCGGCGTTAACATTGCGTCAGACTGGGGATACAGAAACACACTTGAGTGGCGAGTTTTCGCAATTTCGTCGTGTTATTTCCGGCGAAATCCATTATTTTGACCACCCACAACTAGGCATGCTGGTGCAAATAAGGCGCTTTAACCATTAATTCAATGTGAGGAAAAACAATGAAAAAATCTCTCTTTCTCTCTTTAGCCACCGTGCTCACCTTGAGTGCCTGCTCGAAAGTAACGCTGGAGAATTACGAGCAACTGTCTGTGGGCATGGATAAAACCGAAGTCGAAGCCCTGCTTGGAGAAGCTGATGCGTGTGAAAAGAAAGCGCTTCACACTAACTGTATTTGGGGCTCTGAAAGCAAGAATATCCAAATAACCTTAGTTTCCGACAAAGTAACACTCTATTCAGAAAAGGGACTGTAGCGAGGCCACGGCTCACGCACTGGGTGAGCCGATTTTTTCTAGGGCAACAATTTGTGAGCGATTGAGGGTAATCTTATAGCGCTGGGCCTGAGCCTCGTGGTTATCATCACGCGTCACGAGTACCACATTAATTTGATAACGCCTTTCAACAGCATGCTTGCGGATTTTTTTGCCACTGTACTCATATACCCGCCCTTCCCCTTTACGTAAGTAGCGCACCATCGGCGCCATGCTAATGTTGATGCTTTGGTGCAAGGCATCGTAGCCTGGCATAAAGGTGTTCACGGGCACATCACACTCAAAGCGCATATACATCCATTGCGCTGCCTGCTTATTTTGCTGTCGACGCTTAGAGAAGATAGCCGCTATCTCTTTGGGGATCCGCGTTGGTTTTATATATTCCAACCAGACCTTTTGTTTCGCCACTTTCACTTTCGTAGTGGAGTTATAAAAAGACTGTAACCATTTAGCACGGCCCATAATAATACGACGCCAAATAATACGCGTGATGTCTTCTTTAAAGATCTCCCTGAGCCCGTAAATGGTGCCTAATAAGGCGACTAAACCAATAGTCACCTGAGTGAAGTTGGTCCGTGCAGTTAGCACCAATAACATGACAAAGGCCATCATAATCGCGGTGACCGAGCCTTTAACAACACGTCTTAACAAGGTGTTTAAGTTTCGAGTTTCTCGTCTGAGTACCACCCCATGCTCGATTAAACGTTGCAACAAATGCATTTTATTCGCTAGTCGATTGGGGTCATCCACAGTGGATACAGAGTTATAACGTTTGTGTTCGCGGTAGCCGTTTTCTGCCTCACAAAACTGAAGTAACTGCTTGCGCTCAACAGCATGCTCACTGCTTTTCGGTCCCTTATCAAGAAGCTTTAAAATCACTTGCTCAGCGTGCCAACTAAGAAAGTTATCGGCATTGTAAAAAAACGACAACAGCTTTTCTTCTTTGGGCTTATACCGCCGTAAACGCTTTAATAGTCGCTCCGTTTCTTGTTGCATGGCTTGAACACGAATAAAGAATGCATCCGGCTCCTTTATGGCCAACGCTTCATTAACATCGGTATCTAACGCCAACCTTACCTGATAACAATACAAGTTGAGGTTCTGCCGATAGTCTTGCTCATCGCCTCGGTTTTTACTTATAAAACGACTGCGCACCAAAGGCAAGTGGATGCCACTGGCGTTATAAGCCATGCGCGTTTTTACATGGTTATGATAAAAGCTTTCTTCACTTAAAGTATTAGGATTGATCCCCATTTCATTGGGAATGCAAAGATACAACTCCACGAGCGAATGAGACTTTGGCAACAGCGATTGACTGATTTGCAGCCTGAGGCCTTCATCTTGTTTGAAGCTAATATGATGATGCAAAGTAGCCGTACCTGAGTTGCTGAATTCAACTTAGTTATACCATTGTTTAGACACATAAAAAATGCCCATCAGCAAGCTGATGGGCATTTTATCACTCGTAGCTTGGCGCAGTTTAGAACTTAACGTTCACACCTGCGAAGAAGCGACGACCTAGTACATCATAAGTGTACGGGTCAGTGTTTGAGTCATTGTTACCTGAGTAGTATGGAGGTTGCTTGTCAAACAAGTTGTTCACACCACCTGTTAAAGTAACCATGTCAGAAACGATGTATGAACCGCTTAGGTCATGATAAGTCACGCTTGGCGTAGTTGGTGCGTAACAAGCTGCTGGGTCTGCCAAACAGTTTTGGCTATCCATACCGTTAATGTAACGAGCTTGATACTGCATATCCCAGTTATCACCAGCGATGTTTAGAGTGAAGTTAGACTTCAACTCTGCAAAACCACCGTCGCCAGCTGTAATTAAGCCAGCATAATCAGTGATAGTGCCGTCTACTTCAACAACATACTCATCAAGAACTGTTGTGTCTAGGCTTGTGCGCCAGTTAAGACCTGCTGCTTCAAACGTGTATGCTAGGTTAATATCGTAGCCAGAAGTTTGCTCTGAACCGATATTTTGTAGCTGGTTATTGAATTTAACACGGCCAGTTGAGTCCATAGTAACGTTTGCTGACTGACATAGTGCGCTATTCGCGTTGTCAGTTGTTGCAAGACACTGCTGAAGGATCGTCTCTGAGCTCACGCTAGCAATCGCATTTTCGATTTCGATATCGTAGTAATCGAAAGTCATTGAGAAACCTTCGAACCAGCTTGGCTCGTATACTAGGCCTGCAGTTAGCGTATCAGCTTCTTCAGGAGTCAAGTCTTGGTTACCACCTACAGTGACTTCCGCTTGATCTTGCGCACCTGGGAAGGTGATCTGCTCGAATGACGGAGAGTTACCAGAGTATAGCTCGTCAACCGTTGGCGCACGGAATGCTGTTGAAACAACACTACGTAGCATTAGCTCTTCGTTGACTTTCCAAGTAAGACCTAGTTTCCATGTTTCATCGCTACCGAACGTGCTGTAGTCGAACGCACGGATTGCTGCGCTTAGGTCAACCATTTCAGCAAAAGGCACGTCTGCAAGAAGTGGTAGAGCGAATTCTACATATGCTTCGTTTACATCGAAGCCACCTGAGGTAGGTTCAACTGGTGGATCGTTGGCCAGACCCTGTGCTGTTAGTGAATCAGGCGTGTACCATGCTTTTTCTTGACGACGCTCTACACCTGCTGCAAATGCTGAGTAACCCGCTGGCATTTCAAACATTTCGCCAGATACAGACGCAGACAAGATGAATAGTTGGCTACCGCCGTTGTTTACTTCGGTGTAAACGTTTTTACGGAATTCTTCCGACACCCAAGCTGCTTGATCGATTGGGTTGAAAGTACCTTCAGTGATTTGGTCTTGGATAGCACCCATGTTGTGTAGGTTGCTTAGCTTATCAACTGAGTCGTTACGACCAAAGTTAGCTGATACATCCCATGCGTAATCGCCAATGAAACCTTCCGCACCAATTACTGCACGAACTGTGTCTACAGACTGTTCGAAGAAACGTGCACCAGTATCGCTCATACGGCGGCCGTAAGAGATAGTGTCACCGTATTGGTAATTTGTTTCTTGAGTTACATAGTTACCATCAGCGTCTTTATCTAGGTAACCGTCACCATCAAGGTCTACACGCTTGTCATAGCTTTGGCTTAGCAATGCATCGCCCATCGCTTCTGTGTAGTCAAAGTCAAACCATACTGGCTGAGGCGCCATTTGCTGCTCTGACCAACGCTTGGTGTAGGTGAACTCACTGAATAGGCGAGTGTCATCAGTTAGGTCATAAGTAGCGATACCAGTTAGGTTTAAACGCTCCATTGGCGTGTAAAGGTAGCTAGCTGGTGAGTAGTTGTAAGCATCTTCGTTGCCGTAACGATGATATTCACCGCCGCGACCAGTTACACCATTGTCGTCAATAAGTGAAACTTCAATGTCTTCGCCTTTAGCGTTAACAGTTTTACCTTTTTCACCATTGCCGTTCCAAATGTGACCGCCTTCGTTGTACGAAGAACCTGTGCAATATAAGCCATTTGCACCTTCAGCAAGAGGACAGGTAGAGAAATCACGATCGCCTTGAGATGCTTCACCACGATCTGTGTATTGCATGCCGATTACAACGTTACCACGGTCAAAAGAACTACCTAGTGTAACGTCGAATGAGCTTTCTTCTGCATCACCTTCACCGCTCATCGCAGTGTTAAGGTTCATGTCTAGACCTTCGAAGTTGTCTTTAAGGATGATGTTAACAACACCCGCTACCGCGTCAGTACCATATACTGCAGATGCGCCATCTTTCAGTACTTCAACTGATTTAATCATTGATACTGGGATAGTGTTAAGGTCAACAGTTGACGCTGCACCAGTACCAGAGTTAATCATACGACGACCATTTACAAGTACTAGCGTACGCTGAGAACCAAGACCACGTAGGTCGATACGCGCGTTACCGCCTGAACCATTGTTGATACCTGGGTTGGTCATGGCACCGCCGGTCGCAGTCATTTTTTGCAAAACGCTGTCGATGCTGGTTGCGCCCATCGCTTTGATGTCATCGGCGCCAATCAATGTAACTGGGCTAGCAGTTTCCATGTCGGCACGCTTGATGCGTGAGCCGGTCACTTGAATTTTTTCAATTGCTTCAGCTGAAGAATCTGCCGCAATTGCTTGAACACTTGAGAACATAGGCAGTGCCGCAGCAACGGCTAGCCCTAGTTGTGTCTTTTTTATATTAAACCCTACTTGTTGAATTTTTACCCATATCGGGCCGATAGCAGTTCATTTTTATATGAAGGTACTGCATAACGAGACGCAACTTAGGACTATTTAAATGAACGATAACTGAATGAAAGATTTAATTTTAACCCAGCCAGGCTATAGGTATATAGATACATTACCCATGTAAAGAAATGTTATAAATGTATCAACCCACAAACCAGTAAAAGCAGGCCACCCACCCTACTTTCATACACTTATTTGACCAATGAAACTATGTGTACGCATTTTGTAATTCAATGTAACCGGCAGTAATTGTTTTAACTTAAATGATTATTTACAACCTATACACACAAACTTATTACCCCATTCAAAAACCTCCACTATTTTTTATAAGCGCACAGTGATCGCAATCAATATGAGAATGATGCAAACACTTAACTTGAACGAATTTAATACAGGTTTGGATGATTTTTTATGCATATCACTTCACAGACACGCAGATATTCGCTGCGCAATAAAGACTTGTCGCACCAGCTTATCGACACCGAGTGAGCCAGTGCCTTCGTCTTTTAATATGCTGGGGTCGAGTTAATATGCTGGGGTCGAGATAAATTGGAAGTGATGACTTTGCGGTTGAGTGTTTTGTGCAGTTTCAACAACGAGTTGCCAGCGCATTGTTGGTTCACTGCAACTCCCTACTTGAGTAGTTGCAACCCAAGTATTCGCGCCCACTTTGTTGAACAAAACCGGGATGCGTCCCATGTACATGCCAACACCCTCCAAGTGCGCTTTAATTACTTGAGTGTGCTTAGGCAGTGTTAGTTTTATCGCAAACGGGTTCTCAGGGTGAACCTGTTCAGTGCTCAAGGCAAAGGTAATGTCTTGATGTGTTTGCTGCTGATGCTCGCAACAACTGGTATTCGCACTGAGATTTTCTATACTTGTCGTCGAGTCGCTGTCACAACCAGCGATAAGCAGCAATGTGCAGATCAGTACGCCAACACCAGAGCAAAGGGGGTGGCCGCTTGGGCGGTATTTTTTTTCACACTCAAAGCGTGGTGAAGTAATCGATTCTGTCACTGTATTACGTACTTGTAGCTAACACATTATTCGGCTGATGCTTTATTACACCAGAAGTCAGTTAAATTTTCCCCAACTTCTTGGGATAATTTGATTGAAGTCATTATTTTAGCCATTTGCGCTATCTTTTTAAGGTCAAAAATTTTATCATTTCGGCCGAAAATAATAAGCGTGTTTCGAGTGTGTTTTCTGAAATGCTCAAAGTGTTGAGGGTTTTAGATAGCGGGCTTGGAGCACAATCAGTAGGGCCTATTCGCATAGAATAGGTAATTCATTTCTAATCGCATAATAATGCAGCGGAAACCTGACAATGAGCCAAACAGTAGCATCACAAACTGAGTACAACTATAAAGTTGTTCGCCAATTCGCTATTATGACAGTGATTTGGGGCATCGTTGGCATGAGTGTCGGTGTTCTGATTGCCGCCCAGCTTGCCTGGCCAGCGTTGAACTTCGATACCCCATGGCTAACTTACTCTCGACTTCGTCCGTTACATACGAACGCAGTTATCTTCGCTTTCGGCACCAGTGCCCTTTTTGCAACGTCTTACTACGTTGTACAACGCACCTGCCAAACCCGTCTTTTCTCCGACAAACTCGCGGCCTTCACATTCTGGGGCTGGCAACTTGTCATCGTACTTGCAGCAATTACCTTACCTATGGGTATTACTAGCTCAAAAGAGTACGCTGAGCTTGAGTGGCCAATTGATATTCTGATTGCCGTCGTGTGGGTCTCGTATGCCGTGGTGTTCTTCGGCACGCTAATCAAGCGTAAGGTGTCACACATTTACGTGGCAAACTGGTTCTATGCTGGTTTCATTATCACGGTCGCCGTTTTACACATTGTAAACAGCATGGCTGTTCCGGTCTCGCTGACCAAGTCATACTCCATTTATGCCGGTGCAGTTGATGCCATGGTGCAATGGTGGTACGGCCACAACGCAGTAGGTTTCCTACTGACAGCGGGCTTCCTTGGGATGATGTACTACTTCGTTCCTAAACAAGCGGGGCGTCCTGTGTACTCTTACCGTTTATCGGTTGTACACTTCTGGGCACTTGTCTCTCTTTACATTTGGGCTGGTCCTCACCACCTACACTACACGGCTCTGCCAGATTGGACACAGTCGCTAGGTATGGTGATGTCGGTGATCTTATTCGTACCTTCATGGGGCGGCATGATCAACGGTATCATGACCCTATCGGGCGCGTGGCACAAATTGCGCACTGACCCAGTACTGCGTTTCTTGGTGGTCTCACTGTCATTCTACGGCATGTCGACTTTCGAAGGCCCGATGATGGCTATCAAATCAGTAAACGCCCTATCTCACTACACTGACTGGACCGTAGGTCACGTACACTCTGGTGCGCTTGGTTGGGTAGCGATGATTTCTATTGGTGCAATCTATCACCTAATCCCGGCATTGTTCGGCCATGGTCGCATGTACAGCATCAAGCTGGTTAACACGCATTTCTGGCTACACACTGTGGGCGTTGTACTTTACATCGTGGCAATGTGGATTTCAGGTGTAATGCAGGGTCTAATGTGGCGTGCAGTGAACGAAGACGGCACCTTAATGTACAGCTTCGTACAATCACTAGAAGCGTCTTATCCCTTCTACATCATGCGTTTCCTAGGCGGTGTATTCATCGTAACGGGTATGTTGGTTATGGCTTATAACTGTTATCGCACCATTGCTGCCAAAAAAGGCGCAATCGCTGACGATACACAGGCACAACCAGCTTAAGGGGTAGATGATGAGCAATAAAAACTCTAGCAACAAACACGAAATTGTTGAAAAGAACGTCGGCCTGATGGCCATCCTAACGGTGTTCGCGATTAGCTTTGGTGCACTTGTGGAAATCACCCCGCTGATGTTCCAAAAAGACACCACTGAGCCTGTAGATGGGCTACGCCCGCTCACAGCGCTTGAGCTTGAAGGCCGTGATATCTATGTTCGTGAAGGTTGTTACAACTGTCACTCACAGATGATCCGTCCTTTCCGTGACGAGGTAGAGCGCTATGGTCACTACTCGGTGGCTGGTGAGTCGGTATGGGATCACCCTTTCCAATGGGGCTCAAAACGTACCGGTCCTGACCTTGCACGTGTAGGCGAGCGCTACTCTGACGATTGGCACTACGCCCACCTTATGGACCCACGCGCTGTGGTTCCAGAGTCAAACATGCCAGCTTTTCCTTGGTTGGATGAAAACGTACTTGATGGCGAGTTAACGGCTAAGAAAATGGAAGTATTCCAGGATTTTGGCGTACCTTATACGGATGAAGACATTCAAGGCGCCAAAGAAGCGGTGCAAGGCAAAACCGAAATGGAAGCCTTAATCGCCTACTTGCAGCAACTTGGCACACACTTGAAGTAATTATTATGGATTACGGCACGTTCAGAGGCATTTTAACTCTGGTAATAATGGTACTTTTTATCGTGATTGTGTTGTGGGCATTCAGTAAGCGCAGTAAGAAGCGCTTCGACGACGCAGCCAACTCGGTGTTTGAAGACGAAAAGAAACACCAAAACACAATCACACATGAGGAAAAGGAGTCTGAGAAATGACTAGCTTTTGGAGTATTTGGGTCATCGTGTTAACAGTGGCCTGTCTAGCTCTCATTTTTGCTCTACTAGTTTGGAACTTGAAAAACTACGTGGGTGTAAAAGAGGGTGAAAGTTGTGGCCACGAATTTGATGGCATTGAAGAGGTGAATAACCCACTACCAAAATGGTGGACATACATGTTCTTCGCCACCTTTATTTGGGCAGTGTTTTACCTTGCTGCTTACCCTGGTTTAGGTAACTTTGAAGGCCTATTTAAGTGGAAAAGCTCGAACCAAGGCATTACGTCTTTAGAAGAGTCAAAGCAAGCCGTCAGTGAAGCCGAAGAAAATGGCTACCGTATTCAGCTTGACGATGAAATTCGTGCCGCTGAAAAACGCTATGGCCCTATCTTTGAGTCTTTTGCCAAGCGTGATGTACTTGACTTAGCAGCGGATGAAAAGGCGTTAGAAATTGGTCAACGTTTGTTCTTACAAAACTGCGCGCAATGTCACGACTCTGATGCTCGTGGCGGTGACGGCTTCCCTAATCTGACCGATAATGATTGGTTATATGGTGGCTCGCCAGATAAAATTAAAGAAACGTTACTGCACGGTCGTGTAGCAGCCATGCCAAGCTGGGAAGCTGCATTGGGTGATCAAGGTATCAAAGAGATGACCGCCTATGTACTTAGCCTTTCCGGACGTACGGTTAACCAAAAAGACGCTGAAGCCGGTGCCGCTAAGTTCGCTATGTGTGCTGCCTGTCACGGTGCTGATGGTAAAGGCTCTGTTGCTCATAACCTGCCGTTTGGGGCACCTAACCTGACCGATAACATTTGGTTATATGGTAGTGGCTCAAAGCGTTCAGTTGAAGAAACGCTACGTAACGGTCGCGCTGGTGTCATGCCCGCTTGGAAAGAAATTCTTGGCGAGGACAAAGTTCACCTGTTAACGGCATACGTATACAGCCTGTCTCAGGAAAAATAATCGCTTAGATTAATTGAAATCAAAAAAGCCTCCTAATTTGGAGGCTTTTTTTTGGGAATTTTTGTTCTAATACCGTAAAATAGCAGCCACTATTCGGCAATATGAAGTGCGTTATGAAAGCAGTGTCTCCCCCTTGGTATAAGCAGTTTTGGCCTTGGTTTCTGTTATTTTTCCCATTAGTGACAATAATAGCCTGCATCGGTCTTATCACCTTCGCTGTTGGCAACGGCCCTGATATGGTAGTGGATGATTATTACAAAAAAGGCAAGGCCATCAACCTCGAGCTGAGCAAGTTTAATAAAGCCAAAGCGCTCTACTTACACGGCGACCTTGATATTGACCAAGAGCGTGTGGTGTTCCGCTTTACCAAAGGCGACGCATCAAAAGTTGCAGCGCTCAATATCGGCCTGTATCACCGCACCATTGAAGAAAAAGATATTCGTTTTAGACTCACGCAAAATGCCCGTGGTGAATTCACAGCGCTATTAGACTCCCCGATCCCACAGGGCGCTTACACTGTGTTTATTACTCCTTTTGATGACAGCTGGAAGCTAAAAGAAAATATTCAGCTGCCCTTGAACGGTACCGTAAAAGTTGACCCTGAGTATAAGTAAATGAGCGCAAAGGCGTGTTTTCACTGTCTTGAGCCAGTTCCGGCTGGCTTTAATGAATCGGTCACCATTCAAGGTCATGCGCAGCCCATGTGTTGTATTGGCTGTAAAGCTGTCGCCCAGACCATCGTTGACCAAGGCATGACCGATTATTATAAGTATCGCACTGAGTCTGCCGGTAAAGTCGAACAGCTCGTGCCAGAGCAACTTGCACTTATAAAAAGCTACGACCAAGAAAGTATTCAGCAAGAGTTTGTGGCTCATCAAGGCGACGATAAAGAGGTGCTGCTCAGTGTCGAAGGGATCAGTTGTGCTGCCTGCGCTTGGCTTATTGAAAGGCAGTTGCTCGCCCATCAGGGCGTAAAACGTGTTGATGTTAATACCTCCACCCATCGCGCCATGGTGGTGTGGAACGACGAACAGGTCAAGCTCAGCACCTTGATCACCAGTCTCGCTGAGATCGGTTATAAGAGTTACCCTTTTCAAGCTGATAGTGAAGCGGCACAAAAACAGGCAACGGCCAAGAGCTTTATCCGTCGCCTTGGCGTCGCGGGCCTGATGACCATGCAGGTGATGATGTTCGCCTTTGCTATGTACTTTGGCATGTTCTCAGGGATGGAAGATAACTTCGAGCAATACTTCCGTTGGATCAGTTTAACCCTTGCTACGCCCGTTATTTTTTACTCTGCACTGCCCTTTTTAACCAATGCCATCAGTGGTCTTCGCGCTAAACAATTGAATATGGATGTCCCTGTATCCTTGGCGATATTTGGTGCCTATTTTGCCAGCTGCTATGCCACACTGACTGAGCAAGGCGAAGTGTATTTCGAATCTATCTGCATGTTCACCTTCTTGCTGTTACTGGGTAAACATTTAGAGTTTCGCGCCCGCCTTAAAGCCAGTGAATTTACCGCTAACTTGCAAAAATTACTGCCCCTAACAGCGCGTAAAGTAGAGAATAATGAAGAGCATATAACCAGTGCCAAACTCCTCTCTCTAGGTGATATCGTGCGCGTCAAAGCCGGCGAAACCATTGCCGCTGACGGCGTGGTGATTGCAGGGCATTCCAGTGTTGATGAGTCAATGATGACCGGCGAACATCACCCTGTGACTAAGCGTGTAGGCGACCAAGTCCATGCTGGCACTCTCAACCATGACGGCATACTGACGATAGAGATCAATAAAGTGGGCCAAAATACCTTGGTCAACCAAATCATCAGACTGCAACACTCAGCATTAAGCCAACGCCCGCGCATAGCCCAAGTAACCGACAAGGTTGCCCAGTGGTTTGTTGCCTGCTTACTCGTTTTTGCCTCGATTACCGCAGTAGCTTGGTACAGTATTGCTCCCGAGCACGCCTTTTGGATCACCATTGCGGTGTTGGTTGCAACTTGCCCATGTGCACTGAGTTTGGCTATCCCCACCGCACTAACATGTGCTGTGGCCAACCTTACCAAGCGCGGGGTGTTAATCAAACAGTCTCATGTGTTAGAGACAGCCACCAAGCTCACCAAGGTGGGCTTTGATAAAACTGGCACCCTGACGTTAGGGCGCTTTGTTATTGACCACACGGAAATACTAGATAACGCCTACGACGAGCAACAAATACATGCATTAGCCAGCGCTTTAGAAGCGTATTCCGAGCACCCCATAGCCAAAGCGTTTACCGAGAGTGCGAGTGCTGCTGCCCAACAAGTCATCACCGATGCCCAAGTACACACAGGTTATGGGGTGGCTGGTATGTGGCAAGGTCAGCGTGTGCACATTGGTAAAGCGAGCTGGTTTGCAGGCCCACAACCTAAAAACGCGCAGGCGGTGTTATATGTAAATGAATCCGCCGTGGCCGCATTCTTTTTACAAGATAAAGTAAGAGAATATGCACAAGAGCTGCAACAGGAGTTGAAACAACAAGACATTGAGCGCGTGATGCTCACTGGCGACCCCTCCGATAAAGGTGCCCAATTAAGCCAACAACTGCAATTAGATGCATGTCACAGTGCGCTGCTGCCACAAGACAAATTAGCACTGATGCAATCGTGGCATAATCAGGGAGATATCTGTGCCATGGTTGGCGATGGCGTCAATGACAGTCCGGTATTTAACGCCGCACATTTATCGATTGCGATGGATAGCGGCGCCGATATTTCGAAGAACACCGCCGATGTGGTATTGTTAAACAGTGATTTACGTTCGGTGTCTAAGCTTATCACCATTGCCAAAAAAACACGCCGAATTGTTCGTCAAAACTTGGCACTGTCGCTGTGTTATAACGGCGCTATCTTGCCTTTGGCAGCGATGGGCCTCGTGGCGCCGTGGATGGCGGTCATAGGTATGTCTGCCAGCTCCATTATTGTTATTACCAACTCGTTGCGACTATTACGCCTATGAGCATTATTTATGTGTTAATCCCTATCGCTATTTTGTTCGTGATTATTGCCATCGGCATTTTCTTTTGGGCAGTCAAAAGCGAGCAATTTTCCGACTTAGATAAACAAGGCCACAGCATTCTCTTTGAGGACGACAAAGAAGAGCACGACAAGAGCAATGAGCGAGATTAACTTTATTGCTGCTTTGCTTATGGGCCTTGCCGGCAGCGGCCACTGCGTTGCTATGTGTGGCGGTATCGCCGGCAGTTTTCAATTGGCCAGTAAGGACCTTAATGCCGTCGGTGCAGCCAGTGCTTACAACATAGGTCGGCTATTTAGCTACACCCTAGCGGGTGCCCTTGTAGGAGGGCTAAGTGCTGCCTTTGCCAAGCAGAGTAACACCCTCAGCCAAGTATTAAGCTTATTCAGCGCAGTCTTTATGGTTTTGGTTGGCCTGTACGTGATGCGGCTATTTAATGCCCTTGGCCCAGTTGAAAAAGCCGGACAATGGGCTTTGTGGCGCCATATCGTAAAATTAAACCGCTACCTAATGCCAATTAATACCTATCCCAAGGCCCTGGGTTATGGTGCACTTTGGGGGTGGCTGCCATGTGGTTTAGTTTACAGCGCCCTAACTTGGGCTATAACCAGCCAAAGCGCGATTAATGGCGCACTATTTATGTTATGCTTTGCGCTTGGGACACTCCCTGCCATGTTGGCATTAGGATTAGGCGCCCAATTTATAAAGCGTGGCCTCAATCACCCATGGGTGCGCCTAGCACTTGGTAATCTATTACTTTGGTATGGGTTGTACAGCCTTATTGTTGCAAGCCAACCTCTACTGACGTAGATTTAACACAAACATTCAGTTCACCTTGGATAGTAAAATGGACGTAAAACCAACCCTTTCAGGTAAATACGCAGGTAAGTCAAACTGTGCCATTAGTTGCACAAACTGCTCTATTTCCCAACTGTGTCTGCCGTATAGCCTCAATGGCGATGAAATGGATCGTCTCGACGATATCATTGAGCGCAAAAAACCGCTGCACAAGGGGGATTTCCTGTTTGAATCTGGGGACGAACTGAAGTCCATTTTTGCCGTGCGCAGTGGCTCGTTTAAGTCCTTTACTCTATCAGAGCAAGGTGAGGAACAAATCACCGGATTCCATCTGGCGGGCGACTTAGTTGGTTTTGATGGTATTCAAACCATGAAACATCAAAGCTTCGCCCAAGCCTTAGAAACATCTATGGTGTGCGAGATCCCCTTCGCTACGCTCGACGAATTAGCAGGGAAGTTACCGAAGCTGCGCCAGCAGATTATGCGCTTAATGAGCAACGAAATTAACTACGACCAAGAAATGTTATTGCTGCTAAACAAAAAAACGGCTGAGCAGCGCCTGGCCTCTTTCTTGTTCACCTTATCACGCCGCTTCAGCGAGCGTGGGTTCTCAGCTAGAGAGTTTCGTCTCACTATGACGCGCGGTGAAATCGGTAATTACTTAGGCCTAACAGTTGAGACCATCAGCCGCTTATTAAGCCGCTTCCAAAAAGGGGGGTTCATCCGTGTGGACGGTAAGTTCATCACCATTGAAGATCATGAAACCCTGGCCCACACGGCTGCGATAAGTTTGCCAAGCGATTGATCTAACTCAAACTCACAGACTGCGCCCCCTTTTCAATTGCGTTAATTGCGTTACACTGAAATGGTGTATATTACAATTCGCTTGGTAATGCAGGAGGCGCACAATGGATAAAATTAAACGTATTTTAGCTGTGGTTGATCCCACCGTGGAGCAGCAACAGAGTTTGTCTCGGTCTATCGAACTGGCGCGAAAAAGCGGTGCGCAAATCACCGCCTTCCTGTCCATCTATGATTTTTCTTATGAAATGACCACAATGCTCAGTGCCGAAGAGCGCGAAGCCATGCGCAAAGCGGTGCTCAGTGAAAAAGAGCAGTGGTTGAAAACCCTCACTCACCAATACCAAGATGTGCAATTTGACACCAAAGTGGTGTGGCATAACCGCCCTTTCGAAGCCATTATTCGCGAAGTGCTCGGCCATGATTATGATCTAGTCGTCAAAGGCACACACCAACATGACACGCTAAAGTCGGTGATCTTTACGCCTACCGATTGGCACTTGATCCGTAAATGCCCGGCTCCTTTATTGCTAGTGAAAGATCATAACTGGCCAGTTGGCGGTGCAGTGGTGGCTGCAGTTAATGCTTCCAGTGATGATGAGCAACACCAAGCGCTTAATCAACGCATTGTTCAAGACGCTAAATTTATCGCTCAACTTGCTCAGGGCGACCTGCATTTAGTTAATGCTTACCCGGCAACACCGGTGAATATTGCCATTGAGATCCCGGAGTTTAATCCCTCACAGTACAATGAAACGGTGAAAGAGCATCATCTCAATTCAACACGAGAATTAGGCGCTCAACATGGTATCGCCACGCACCATCAACATGTGGAGGAAGGTTTACCGGAGGATGTGATCCCTCGGATTGCGAAAAAGCTCGACAGTGAACTTGTGGTGATGGGCACTGTGGGCCGCACCGGTCTTAGTGCAGCTCTTGTGGGCAACACTGCTGAGCATGTTATCGATAGTCTCGATTGTGATGTCCTGGCGCTGAAACCCGATGGCTATCACTCCCCGCTTGAGGACTAATCTGCAACCATTACACACTATCTGTCATTTGGGCGGCGCTAATGCCGCCTTTTTCTTGATGCCGCTGCACTGTATGCCTATAATACGCGCCTTTAAAATGAGCCGTAACAAGGGTGTCTAGGTGTCGCATTCAGCACAAGCCAAAGCGCAATATAACTTCAATAAACTGCAAAAGCGGCTACGCCGCCATACAGGTCAAGCCATTGCTGACTTCAATATGATTGAAGAAGGCGACCGCATCATGGTGTGCTTATCCGGCGGTAAAGACAGCTACACCCTGCTCGATATTTTACAAAATCTACAACGCTCAGCGCCGGTACGCTTTGAGCTGTTTGCGGTGAATTTAGACCAAAAACAACCCGGCTTCCCTGAGCATGTGCTGCCCGAATACTTGGACGGATTAGGTATTGAGTACAAAATTGTTGAAGAAGACACGTACTCGATTGTTAAAGATAAAGTGCCTGAGGGTAAAACCACCTGCTCGCTGTGCTCGCGTTTACGACGTGGCATCTTATATCGCACCGCTAAAGAGCTCGGAGCAACTAAAATTGCTCTCGGCCACCACCGTGATGACATGATTGAAACCTTGTTTTTAAATATGTTCTATGGCGGAAAAATGAAAGGCATGCCAGCCAAGCTAATGAGCGATGACGGCCAACACATGGTGATCCGCCCACTGGCCTATTGTAAAGAAGCTGATATCAGTGCATACGCACAACAAAAAGAGTTTCCAATCATTCCTTGCAACTTGTGTGGCTCGCAAGAAAACTTACAAAGACAGAACATCAAGGCGATGCTGCAGCAGTGGCATAAAGAATCACCTGGGCGTATTGAAAGCATCTTTACCGCCATGCAAAACGTGGTGCCCTCACATATGGCTGATACTTCGCTGTTTAACTTTGCACAGCTGCAAACCGGTGAAGTAATAGATGGCGGCGATATTGCGTTGGATAAAGCCCAGTTCGATACACCGCCGGTGCCCGAAGAAGAACACTCTGACAGTGGTGTAAAAATTCAAGCCATTGAGCTGTAAGAGTATAATAAGGCCGCTTTAAAAACGGCCTTATTCCTTTCTCTACTGCGCTATCCATGGCGTAATTCGATGAATCTGCGTGCCTTCTACTAAGGTGTTATTATTGTCTTGCCACTGCTGCTCAATCGGCACCTTACATTGCAAGCCTTGGCACTGCCAGCTGTCTGGCACCTTCGCCGGCAGCGTATCAGCAAAGTGTAGTTGCACCCCTTTATGTTCAGGTAACAAAAACGGCATCAGCGTACCCACAAAAAAGCCAGATAAGTCGCCAATTAAATCGTCAAACTCTTGCTCGATGGTATAAGCTTGCGCATAGGTTAATCGTGTAAACGGTCCTGGCGCTTCAATTTGCATACTCAACTGGCACTGCCCTGATTGTGGCGTGGCGATGACCATAGCTTTGTGGGTATCTAGTTGCTTGTCAAAGGGCAAGAACAGTTGCCCGTTATCGTCATAAGTTAAAGGAAAGCGTTCGCGCTCGGTCACGATTTTACCTTCCTTTAGCACGCAATTTTCTGCATTTTCATAGGTTTTTAAGTAAAAGCCGACTTTAGCGTGTTGGAAATTGCCTTCGTTGACAACCTCCATACGGTCGTAAAAGCCATCGTAAGACATCACCACAGGCTCATCTGTTGGCTGCGCATTCACAGCCATTGAACACATTAGTGTGGCAATAAAAAGGCATTTATTCATCGAAGTAAGTCCTATTATGGTCAATCATCGCTTGCAGCTCTTCAATATAGGCTTCACCGCGTTCAGAGTAAGACATTAACCCATACGTCAGCGCCTTGGCATCAATTGGCTGTTGTGCTTGACGTAAGTCGGCGCGAATATCGCGTAATTCACGATACGCGCTGTTGGTGTTGATATTGTAAAAATAGGCATTCACCGCCTCTTGCACTGACTGATACACAGCAACCTCATGTTTTGCCCCTTGGTTGCGGCGCTTTGGCACCATACCGCAGCCCTTACTAAAGCACCATTGCCCAAAAAAGTTAAGTCCGATGCGGGCAAAACGTGAGGTGCCCCATGCCGACTCATTGGCCGCCTGCATCATGACTAATTCTTTGGGGATCACATCTACTCTGCGCAATGCCTGGCGCAGTGATAATTCACTAATTTGTTCATCTCCCAGCCCATATTCAGCGAAAATATCGCTGACTTTATCAATCTGCACATCAGTAAGTGGCTCATCAAATTGGGTCATCATCAGGGCAATTTCTAACACTGCACGCTGTGAGCGTAACTTGGCATTCGCTTTTTCAATAGGCTCGCGAATAAAGTCGAAGAACGCCGCCTTTTTCTGTTTTACATCCTTTATCGCAGCAAAATTAGGTAGCTTAACGTTGTGCAGAGGTTTTTCCGGCACTGTTGGCTTTTCCACAGTGGGCTGCTCCTCACGTGGCTGGGTGTCTGCGACACGGGTTCCCCATATAAACGGGTATAACAATGCAGTCACACAGATTATTACGGTTATTAGCAGTCCAAGCTTTTTTATCATGAATCCTCCACGAGCCCCCAAGGCCAGATCAAAAAACGCGGCATTATATCGCGAACATGGTTGTTTTAAAAACGCAATCTGAACACTCGGGTGATTGAAAAGACTTTGTTTTATTTATAGTTTACACTTTGCACAGTGCAAAGGATCAGATTGAGGAAGCCATGCAGCATATCTGGCAACAACGGCGCGCCGATGAACACAAACACCGCCCTAATGACAATCGCTCACCTTGGCAAGTGGATCGCTCACGTATTATTCATGCCGCAGCGTTTCGCCGCCTGCAAGCCAAAACCCAAATTATGGGTATTGGCCTGAATGACTTTTATCGCACTCGCTTAACCCACTCTTTGGAAGTTTCGCAAATTGGCAGCGGTCTATTACGTCATCTCAGTCGACAACATCCAGATATTACTTGTCTTCCTGATGAGTCATTACTTGAAACCTTGTGTTTAGCCCATGATATTGGTCATCCACCATTTGGCCATGGCGGTGAAATTGCCCTGAATTATATGATGCGCGAACACGGAGGCTTCGAGGGCAATGCGCAAACCTTGCGGATCGTCGCGAAGTTAGAGCCCTACACTCAGGGCTACGGCATGAACCTAACCCGACGCACTTTACTGGGGTTTATAAAGTATCCAGCGCTTATTGATACACTTTGGCACACTCACCCAGAGCAAAACGCCAAACAACAATTTATAAAAGCGCACGATTGGCGCCCGGCAAAAGGCTTATACAATGATGACCAAGATTTGCTTGATTGGATTTTAGCGCCGCTCGATGACTCACAACGCCAACGCTTTACCAGCCATGAGCAGTATGATGCATATCGCCACAAAACCCGTTATAAATCACTCGATGCGGCCATTATGGAGTTGGCAGATGACATTGCTTATGCGGTGCATGATCTTGAAGATGCGATTGCCACCGAGCAAATCACTGTCCACGATTGGCAGGCTCATGGCGAGCCAGCACTTGCTCAAATCGATTGCCCCTGGCTAAATGACAGCCGCATCACTGAACGGCTTTTCTTTGGCTGTGAAGCGCAGCGCAAAGACATCATTGGTGAGTTAGTTAACTTGTTCATTACCCAATCCCGACTTGAGCAAACAGACAGCCGCTTTGGGTGCGATATTTTGCGCTATCAAGTGACCCTGCCCAGCGCTTACATGAGTTTATTAAACGCGCTCAAACATTTTATTTATAAACGCCTTATTCGCGCCCCCCATATGCAGCAAATTGAATTTAAAGGACAAAAACTAATCATGGAATTATTTGCCGCATTTGCCAGTGATCCCCTACGCTTGCTGCCGGAGACAACCGCATTGAGTTATCGTAAAGCTGAGCAACAGGGCGATAATCCTTTACGCGTGCTATGCGATTACCTCAGTGGCATGACCGATGAGTATGCATACAAAACTTATCAACGGTTGTTTGCGCCGACCATCGGTGTTTAACTACATAATAGGAACACAGCAATTGCTTTATGTTCGTCTAAACTAATGAAGCAATAACGAAAACGTCTGAGTATTCAAGGACCGACACCAATGCATTACCCTTTATGCTTACTGGCGTTGCTCATAAGTACTAGCAATAACGCCAACACAACCAGTTCGTTGCCTGACACCTTACTTGAGGAGCGTCAGGTCGTTATCAAACAAGCCGATAAATACGACTGGTTACGCCTAAATTCCGGAGAGTGGCTTAAAGGAGAGCTGAAATCGCTCTATGACAAAAAGGTGGAATTTGAAAGCGATATTCTCGATACCCTGATCATTGATCAAGAAGATATTTATATGGTCATATCTGGGCGCTCTCACAGTGTGCGCTTCAATGACGGCACTGTGCAACAAGGGTCGCTGAATATATCCGGTGGCTATGTGGTTGTGGGAAACAGTCCTTCGCAATATCGCTATCAAGACTTAGTTTCTATTGCTCCTAGTGCCGAAGACGAGCTGAGCGCTTGGTCTATCAAGGTCGGCGTAGGCGCGAATTTAAGCAGAGGAAATACCGAACAAACCGAGCTCTCGGCCAGTGTTGATATAAAACGTCGGACGGCCAGTAATCGGTTACTCATTACCGCGCTGGCAGATCGCACAGCAAACGACGATAAGGTGACTGAAAACAATGTCCGAGCGAATGGCACCTTTGATTGGTTTTATACCAGCTCACTGTATTTTCGCCCGGTATTTTTTGAGTATTACCGCGACCCTTTTCAAAATATCGATAACAAATACACCCTGGGTGCTGGTTTTGGCTACTACTTAATAGACACAGATAAACTGGAATGGGATATCGGTGCGGGGCCAGCCTATCAACGAACCGAGTTTAGTGATGTTGCTGCGGGGCAAGATACCAGTAATTCCTCCACCTCTTTTTATTTTGAGTCAAATTTGGATTACGAATGGCGCACCAATGTAGATTTAAAGTTTGACTACCGTTTTACCTTTGCCGAAAACGCCTCAGGTGGTAATGCTCAACATGCTCTTGCTGGCGCTTCTATCGATATAACTAACGACATAGATTTGGACTTATCATTGGTGTGGGATCATCTTGCCTCCCCCGTGGCTAATGCCGATGGCAGTATTCCCAAGCAGGATGACTACAAGATGATTGTTTCTTTAGGTGTTGAACTTTAGGAGAGCCAATGAAATTTCTGCCATTAAATGTTGTCGCCGCAGCGCTCTTGTCTGTGCTGTGCTATAGCGCCAATAGTCATGCACAAAGTATAGAGCAGCGTCTCAGTGCGCTTGAGCAGCGCCTCAGCGAGCTAGAAAAGCAGTTGGCTGCTAAAGATAAAAAAATCGCTGCATTGGAGCGCGAACAAAAACGCACCCAAGTAGTGGCCAATAATGCCAAGGTCTCTGCGATAGAGGCGCAGCAAGTGCTCTTTAATGACACCACCCGACCGAGTCACCGGTTTGCCGCCCCCGCCAAAAGTATTCGCTTAAGCGACTCAACGACGACGTTGCAACTAGGTGGACAAATTTGGCTTGATGCTATCTATAATCACGGCGAAATGACGAATCGTGCCGGCTTTCAAACCTCTTCTATTGCTTATGATGACAACACCACCAACGACAACACGCTGTTGAGCGCTGGCCAATCTAAGCTGTCGTTTCGCAGCCATACGCCCACCCACTATGGTGATATGACCACGCGTTTTGAATTCGATATGTTTGATGACCAAGGTAATGCCGATTTTCACCTGACTCACCTATGGGGTGAGCTTGGGAATTGGGGAGCAGGACAAACCTTTTCCGGGTTTATGGACATTAATTCCTTCCCCAACATCATTGATTATTGGGGTCCCACTGCCATGGTGTTTACCCGTCAACCACAAATCCGCTATCGCACTGAACAGAGCGCATCGGGGGCAACATGGATGGTGACCATGGAGCGCTCTGACGCCGACTTGGCATTTCCTCGAGATATCGACCCCGCGACCCTTTCTTTCAATGAGCAGAACGATTGGCCAGACGCTACGCTCAGTTATCAGCAGCGTTTCACAGATGGCTACATAAAAGCCGCCCTATTACTACGTAGCTTAGGCTTTGAAACATCGACCCAAGAAGACTCAGTAACAGGATGGGGTATCAATGTCACCGGCAATTATGCCCTTGATAAAGCACATTTATTGAAGTTCCAATTTGCAACTGGCGAAGGCATCGCCCGTTATATCAATGACCCGTGTTGCAGTATATACAGCGCTATCACCGGGGGCAGCGATGCAGGCTTAAACAGCAACGGTGATTTACAAGCAATCGGTATCAGTGGTGGGTTTGTGTATCTCGATAAGCAGTGGAGTGAGCGCTTTACATCTAGCCTAGGGGTAAGCTACGTCGACGTTGACAACCTTGCTACGCAACACGCTAGAGCACTTAATAATAGTCTCTACAGCACTATTAACCTTATTTGGAACCCCACTATGATGTCCCGTTTAGGCGTGGAGCTACAATACGGGGAAGTAGAGAATTTTGCCGGTGAGCAGGCTGATAACCTGCGCCTGCAAACCTCATTTGGCTTTAAGTATTGAAGCGATGATTTACTAGCGTTATCGCTTAGCAAGCATTTTATCTTTGGTTCATAAGGCGCGTGCTTAAATCGCCGCCCTGATGTTATGGCCTTTTTATCGGCCCGGGTGTGTGCTCAACACCCTTAATAGGACAGTGAAACAATGAAAACGTGGATAAGTTCAGCCTTTTTATCATTCATTATTTTGTGCAGTACCGCCTGTTTGGCTCGCCCTTATGACCCACAGAAGGTCGAGCATGTGCTCAATACTGCTCATGCTTTATACAAAGATACCAATGCAGGAGCCAACGCCGATTATATTCCGGCTCTGGCCAAAGTGGACTCCAGTTTATTTGCCATTGCTATCGTCACCGCTGATGGTCAAGTATTCACTCAAGGGGATATTGACGCCACATTTTCAATTCAGTCCATTTCGAAGGTATTTACGCTCGCCTTAGCCATGGAGCAGCAAGGCAGCGAAGCAATAGTCGATAAAATCGGCGTCAACGCCACAGGATTGCCATTTAATTCTGTTGCCGCTATCGAGCTGAACCAAGACCGCTCGGTCAATCCACTGGTCAATGCCGGGGCCATGGCCACAGTGAGTCTGCTAGAAGGTGATAAGACGCAGCAAAAATGGCAGTCGATTGCTACTTGGTATGATCAATTTGCTGGCCGAGAGCTGGCGGTGATGAACGAGGTATATCAATCAGAGTCGGCAACCAATGGCCACAACCTCGCTATCGCTGAACTGCTTAAGTCTTATGACCGCTTCTACGGTGATGTGGATATGAATTTAGATATCTATACACGTCAATGCTCAGTGGGAGTGACGACCAAAGATCTCGCGATGATGGCTTCCGTACTCGCGAATGGTGGCACGCACCCAGTCACTGGCGAAGCGCTAATGACAGCAGAAAATGTTCAACGTGTGCTGGCGGTGATGGCTACCGCAGGGCTTTATGAAACCAGTGGCGACTGGGCGTTTCAAGTAGGTTTACCGGCCAAAAGTGGTGTCGGTGGTGGCATTATCGCGGTGATGCCAGGAAAGTTTGCTATCGCTGCTTTTTCACCAAAACTTGATGAGGCTGGCAACAGTGTTCGCGCTCAGCGGGCGATAGATTATATCGCCGATAAGGCCAACGCCAATATATTTAGTCATCTTGATTAATTGTCCCTATCCGCATTGACTTCATTATCATCGATGCAACGAAAAACGCACCTTTTTCAAGGTGCGTTTTGATATCCAACTTGTGGAAAAATGACTGAGCGAGCTCAATCACTCATTAGATTGCAGCATTACGGTAACGCTTAACAAATTCTTTAACCGGCTGGCCGTTACAACGAAGGTTAGATAGACGCTTGTTCTGTAGGCTTAATGTGCTTAAACCTTTTTGCGCAGCTTCCAAACATAGTTGTGTTTCTCGCTGATTATTTTTAGCGTAAAGGCTTACTGCAGTGTCGCTATTTGCATTTTCAACCGTCACATTTTTAGCGATATCACGAATATCTTGACCGTTGCAGTACAAACTAGAAGATACTCGGCTTACACGAATACCATGTTTTGCGCCTAGCTCTTTTGCTGCCGCTAAACCTTGGTTCGCAGCTGCTACGCAGACCTGAGACTCAATACTGTCGTTTTTAGCAAAATAAACACGCTCTGTGCTGGCAAAAGCTGAAGTAGCGAATAAACAAGGGATAACAAGGGCAGTAAGTTTGGTCATGTAAGACTCCACAAAAATGAACGGGTGATCAAAATTTGAACTGAATTTTATATCCACAAAATACGATGTCAACTGCATTAGCTATGCAATTAAAAATATTTTAAAGAATTAACAATTCATATACGTAATCACATTTATCATGTAACAAATGCTTAATAGCTGTACTTTTTGCTCACAATTAAATCATCTTAAAAATGTCGACTTGTTCAGTAAGACTGCATTTTTAATCGAAACAAAAGCCTAGCCATTTTTACTTGTCGACGGGCTTGGTATACTGCCAACAACGCCGTTATTTAGTGCAAAAGGATCTCCGGACATGAAACTTATCTCATTTAATATCAATGGCATTCGCGCAAGGTTACACCAACTGCAGGCGCTATTGGAAAAACACAACCCTGATGTCGTTGGCCTTCAGGAGATTAAAGTACATGACGACTTATTCCCTGTCGCCGATGTTGAAGCCATGGGCTACCACGTGTATTTTCACGGGCAGAAAGGTCATTACGGCGTGGCAATGCTAACCAAAAACCCCGCTAAGCAGGTGAAAAAAGGCTTCTCTACCGATACCGATGATCATCAAAAACGGATGATTGCCGTTACTGTGGAAGATAGCCATGGTGATGATGTTACGGTGCTAAATGGCTATTTCCCGCAAGGCGATAACATCAATCATGAAACCAAGTTCCCTTATAAACGACAGTTTTATGCTGATTTGATGACTGAATTGGATAGCCATTACCACGCTGACAGTAAATTAGCCGTTATGGGGGATATCAACATTTCCCCAACCGACCTAGACATCGGTATTGGTGAAGCGAATAAAAAGCGTTGGCTAAAAACCGGAAAATGCTCATTTCAACCACAAGAACGCGAGTGGCTGGATACACTGCTGGCCTGGGGCTTGGTCGATACCTATCGCCAATGCCACCCAGATACGGACGACCAATTTTCTTGGTTTGACTATCGTTCGAAAGGCTTCGATGATAACCGAGGACTGCGAATTGATGTAATTTTGGCGACCAAGGCATTGGCGAGCACCCTGAGTGACAGCGGCATTGATTATGAGTTAAGAGGCATTGAAAAGCCTTCTGATCACGCCCCAATTTGGAGCACTTTTTAAACGCAGCCATGAGCTATATCATACTTGCAATTATCCTTGCCCTGAGCATCGATAAAGCCAGTTTAACCGGGTTGATAGCGCATCCTGCTCGGCAAAAAGGCTTATTTGCCTGCGCCTTAGTACTGGCACTACTTTGGCGTATCAAGGCAGGTATATTCCCGGGCCTAGATATCCATATTCTTGGCGTCACTGCGGTCACTCTGATCTTAGGCTGGCGCCTAGCGACACTGGCCAGTGTATTAGCAACGGCCTTGTTGCTGGCGTTTTCCGTGGTCAGTATTGAAAGTGCAGCAACCTTCATCATACTGACGGCGCTGATCCCTATTTATTTTAGCTATTTGTTATTTATTGTGGTGTATCACGCCCTTCCCCGGCATCTGTTCATCTATATTTTTGTTTGTAGCTTTTTGTGTGCAGCATTGGCCAATTGCCTAAAAATTTTTGTCGGTGCCGGCTATTTTTGGTTTATCGGTAGTTATGATTGGGTAACGCTCACTGAAAACTACCTATTTTTAAGCGCCCTGATCTGGTTTCCCGAAGCGATGCTAAATGGCATGGCCATGACATTGATGGTGATCTATCGGCCACACTGGGTGCGCACCTTTTATGATAAGGAATACCTCTCTCAATGAGTGCTTACTGTTGTCCTCTTTGTCAGCAACCGCTGCAACGTCAAAACCAAGCATTGGTGTGCGCCAAGGGCCATCAATTTGATT
This sequence comes from Pseudoalteromonas ruthenica, assembly GCF_008808095.1. Taxonomy (NCBI): domain Bacteria; kingdom Pseudomonadati; phylum Pseudomonadota; class Gammaproteobacteria; order Alteromonadales; family Pseudoalteromonadaceae; genus Pseudoalteromonas; species Pseudoalteromonas ruthenica. The sequence continues at coordinate 1,381,974 of NZ_CP023396.1, forward strand.
ATGCCAAAGAGGGATACGTCAACTTGCTCCCGGTACAGTTTAAAAAATCCAAACAACCTGGAGATAATCAGGACATGGTGCAGGCGCGAAGACGATTTTTAAATGCGGGCCACTACCAATTTATGCGCGATGCGCTGGCACGAGAAGTCTCGGCGTGTTATTCGGGAACAGGTTATGTTGTCGATATGGGCTGCGGTGAAGGCTACTATAGCGCAGCGATGGCAGCACAATTACAAGACCCAGAGCTTGTTCATGGCATTGACATTGCAAAACCTGCCGTGCGTTATGGAGCCAAGCGCTACCCTGGTTGTCAGTTTGCCGTGGCGTCAACCAAACAAATGCCCATGGCCAGTGGCTGCGCCAGTGTGGTGAGCAGCGTATTTGCCCCTATTTTCGCCGATGAAAGCGCACGCTTGTTACAGGACAACGGCCACCTTATTGTTGTTTCGCCAGGGCCAAGACACTTAGCGCAGTTAAAAGCGCTCATATATCAACAAGTGCGCGAGCACACTGCTCCTGACACACCGCCCGGATTCAATCGGCAACGGCAACAGTTGTTACAACAGCAGATTTCATTAGCTGGAGAAGATGCCAAGGATTTAGCCCTGATGACACCCTTTGCATGGAAGTTCAGTGAAATTCAAATGGCAGATTTGGCAAGCGCCGATGAGGTGACTATCGACGCCGAGTTTTTCATTACGGTGTATCAGAAAATATCCTGACGAAAGGCTTTGTCCATTTTTTCAAACATATCACGGAGCAACTTAGCCAACTCCATATAGCAAGGTTTAGTTTTTGCTGGTGCTCCTTGATATCCTTGTGCAGCCATCTTCTCGTGAAGTTCACGATACCACAGTGCCATACTTGGTGGCAGCGGTGTCTCAGCACGTTTTCCGAGCCATAATAAACCTTGCACCGGTAAAGACAAGATCAGTAAGGCGCATGCAAGAGCGGGCCCCAAAAACTGTTGCCCCAACACCTGAAGCTGAATCACTAAACTTGTCAGTGCCACCGCAGGCATGATTTTGATAGCGAAGGCCGTGGCATTCACCACCCTGTTTTCTATAAACAGCGGCGCTAGCTCACGCCGTAGCGGCCACACTTTAGTGTACTGGTGACCTTGCTGTATTTGCGAAATAAGACTTTTTTGCATTTGCGCCTCTAACAACTAACGCTATGTCTGAAATTAAGGTAAAATATATATCACCTATCAATTATACCTTAGTCTAGTTTTGCACTAGGTTCACCTAAGGATTATAGCTAATCTTTTGGCGCCCGACTAAGTTCATTGATGGGTTCACGTTCCTACATTCAACCACAGGTCTATTTAATGTCTGTACAACACGTCCTCGTACTCAATTGTGGCAGCTCAAGTTTGAAGTTCGCTGTTATGGATGCCAACTCTGGCGATGAACTACTCACTGGATTAGCAGAACGTCTGCACAGTGACGACGCCACCTTAAAGTATAAATTTGCTGGCGACAAGCATACTAACGCCTTACCTAAGGGCGCCGATCACCAAACAGCGATCGATACCCTGGTCACGCTTATTGGTAATTTCTCTTTGAGCCAACATTTAATCGCCGTAGGTCATCGTGTGGTGCATGGCGGCGAACAATTCACTGGCTCGCAGATTATCACTCCCCATATTATTGATGCCATTACTCAAACTGCACAATTGGCGCCATTGCATAACCCAGCAAACCTAACGGGCATTCGTGCTGCACAGGCGGCATTTCCTGAGCTCGTTCAGGTTGCCGTATTTGATACCGCCTTCCATCAAACAATGCCTAAGCACGCTTATTTGTATGCCTTGCCTTACTCATTATATGAGCGCCATGGTGTGCGACGTTATGGCTTTCATGGTACCAGTCATGCGTATGTGAGTTTAATGGCTATTAAAGAGCTTGGATTAGATGCAGATAACAGCCGCATCATTAGTGCCCACCTCGGCAATGGCTGCTCGGTGTGTGCGATAAAAAATGGCCGCAGTGTTGACACCAGCATGGGGCTCACCCCTTTAGAGGGCGTGGTGATGGGCACTCGCAGTGGTGATATCGACCCGGGACTGTTTGACTTTCTGACTAACCAACTAGGTTATGCCAGTGCAGAAGTCAGCGACATACTCAACAAGCAAAGTGGCTTATTGGGGATCAGCGAATTATCCAATGACTGTCGCACCATAGAAGAGGCGCATGTCGCTGGCAATGCTAAGGCTACCCTGGCCCTGGATATTTTCTGTTACCGACTGGCTAAGCAGATTGCTGCTTATTTAGTACCGCTTGCTGGTCTCGATGCACTTATCTTTACCGGTGGCATTGGCGAAAACTCAGACATTATTCGTGCTAAAGTGCTCGCCCATTTAGGCTTTTTAGATATCCATGTTGATCCAGAGAGTAACCTTGCGGCCCGCTTTGGCAACCTAGGCGTTATTACCACGGCAACCAGCCGTGCTCAGGCGGTGGTGATCCCCACCAATGAGGAGTGGATGATTTGCCAAGATGCCGCTCGCCTAGCAAAAGGAGTGTCATAATGTCACGTCGTATTATGCTAATTCCCGTCTCCACGGGTGTCGGCCTTACCTCTGTTTCCGTGGGCTTAGTGAGGGCCTTGGAACAAAAAGCCATCAAAGTAAACTTCTTTAAGCCCATTGCCCAACCCCGTCGTGGCGAGTGTGGACCTGAGAAATCGACTGCGATCGTGAAAATCGGCTCTAGCATCAATCCACCAGAGCCATTTTCTTTGACCTACGCTGAAAATATGATTGGCGATGGCAAAGGAAATACCTTGCTTGAAGAGATCGTTGAGCGTTTTGAAAGTGCAATTCATGATGATGAAATTGCCATCATTGAGGGCATGGTACCAACCAGAAACCAACCTTATGCGGGGCGTGTGAACCGAGAAATAGCCCAGACTCTTGGCGCTGATATTGTGTTTGTAGTGACTCCCAGTAATGACTCTTTAGAGGAGTTAGAGGACAAAATTGAGATAGCCGCTGGCAATTACGGTGGCATCAGTCACCCGCGTGTGCTTGGTTGTATCTTTAACAAAGTGAATGCGCCGCTTGATGAGCAAGGCCGAGCACGGGCCGACTTGGTTGAGCAATTCAACCCGGAGCAACTAGAAAATGAGCTGCACCGTTTAGCCTCGATGCCGCTATTTCGCCGGCAACCCTTTCGCTTGCTCGGTAGCATCCCGTGGGATTTCGAGCTGGTCGCTCCAAGAGCCATCGATTTAGCACAGTATCTTGATGCTAAAGTGATTCATCAAGGCGATTTATTGCATCGGCGTTTACGTCGCGTAACCTTTTGTGCGCGCACCGTGTCTAACTTACTTAATCATATCTCTCCCGGAGTGTTACTGGTTACACCGGGGGACCGTTCAGATGTGTTAGTTGCAGGTTGCTTATCGGCGATGAACGGCACCAAGATAGGAGCCATTTTGCTCACCGGTGATATTGAACCTGAGCCCCGTATTATGGCGCTGTGCCAACAGGCTATGGAACAAACCGGCCTGCCTATTTTGGCTACCGAGCACGATACGTGGCGCACGTCATTATTGCTGCATAACTTTAACCTTGAAGTGCCCTGCGATGATGAGCAGCGCGTTGATAAAGTTAAGGCGCACCAAGCCACCTATATCGATAGCCAGTGGCTCGATAGCTTGGCGCAAAGTTCGCAGAAAACACGTAAACTCTCGCCGCCAGCATTCCGTTACTTGCTTACCGATAAGGCTCGTAGAGCCAACAAAACCGTCGTCCTGCCGGAGGGCGAAGAGCCACGCACCATCAAGGCTGCAGCTATTTGTGGTGAGCGCGGCATTGCCCGGACTGTGCTATTGGGCGACCCTCAAGAGATAGCGCGTATCGCTGAGCAACAGGGCGTGGAACTCAATGACTATGTTCAACTTGTTGACCCTGACAGCATCCGCGCTAACTACGTTGCACCTATGGTTGAGCTTCGTAAGAACAAGGGTCTTACCCATGTTGTCGCCGAGGAATTGCTGCAAGATAACGTTGTGCTAGGCACCATGATGTTAGCCGAAGGCGAAGTCGATGGGCTAGTGTCTGGGGCTGTCAATACCACAGCCAACACCATTCGCCCACCGCTGCAGTTGATTAAAACGGCGCCAGGCTCATCACTGGTATCATCGGTCTTTTTCATGTTGCTGCCAGATCAAGTACTGGTTTATGGCGATTGTGCTATTAACCCAGACCCAACGGCGGAGCAATTGGCAGATATTGCTATCCAGTCGGCAGATTCAGCAGCCGCTTTTGGCATTGAACCTAGGGTGGCGATGATCAGCTACAGCACCGGTAGCTCTGGCGCGGGCGCCGACGTCGAAAAAGTACGGACCGCCACTGAATTAGCGCAACAAAAACGTCCCGACCTTATCATTGATGGGCCCCTGCAATATGATGCCGCGATCATGGAAAATGTAGCGCGCAAAAAGGCCCCAAATAGCCCGGTCGCCGGACAGGCAACAGTGTTTATATTTCCTGACTTGAATACCGGCAATACCACCTATAAAGCTGTACAACGAAGCGCCGAGTTAGTGAGTATTGGCCCGATGCTTCAAGGCATGCGTAAACCGGTGAATGACTTAAGCCGTGGTGCCTTAGTGGATGACATCGTCTACACCATCGCACTGACAGCAATTCAAGCACAACAAGCGGCTGAGCAACTGAGCGACGCCTGAACAATAATCAGGCAGCACAGATAAGTGCTGCCTTTTCATAAAGTTATAGACTATTAACCACGCTACCCCCAAACTTATCCACAGCTTTTGTTAGCAACTTATTTTGTCACCATGGCCCTTACCTCACCCCACTCTTAATACCCATTTATGTTGGATTTGCTTATAATCTAACTAAGCAAAAGCAAAGTCCCTAGACCCGTCGAGTTATTTTCGGTATAAGTTAACTTTAACCTCAAAGGGGATCGTTATGGCTAAACAAACGCTACAATTGCTTGCGAACGACTTTACGATTCATAGCTTTGAGAGCACCAGCGAGATCCCCAAAGCCATTACCCAAAGCGAGTTTTATTTCGTTGCCAAAACAGCTGAAGAGCTTTCCGTTGTATGCAACAGTGATATTGAGCTTGATAGTTTAGAGCAAGAACCAGGCTGGGTGGCCTTTGAAGTACTCGGTCCCCTTGGCTTTTCGCTTACGGGTATATTGTCTAATATTTCCGGCGTGTTGGCACAAGCGAACATTTCCATTTTTGCTGTATCTACCTTTGATACAGACTATATTTTGGTTAAACGCGTACAGGCAAAAAATGCCATGTCGACACTTAAAAAAGAAGGTTACACCGTTCGCTCATGAGCCAAGTTAGTCAATTTTGCTTGCCAGCTGAGTTACCCCCTTCACCCACCCTAACACTGTGTGCTCCTGTGAGCGGCCAAGTGCACCCTTTAAGTTGCCTGCCCAGTGCACTTATGGCACATGGGTTACTTGGCGCTGGGGTGTGTATCGAGATGCATTCACATAAGTTGGTAGCCCCTTGCGACGGTCAGCTACTCAGCGTTGATATGGGTGCCAAACAATGGCGCTTTAAAAGCAATAACGGCGTGCATATATTAGTGCATTTACACAGCGATGAGCCCACGCTAACGAACAAGGCAAAACTATCGGCGCTTAACTGCACCCCTGTACGCAAAGGGATGCAACTCGCTTACTTTGACCTACGCCAGTTTAAATCGGCACCTCGGGTCGCTATGATAGTGACCCACACACGTTTTAGCGCAGAGATATTATTTAGCCACAAGCAGGCACATTGCGCTGAGCCTTTGTTATTCATTTATCACAAGAAGTAGATTTCATGAGCATCATTCTTTACGGCATTAGTAATTGCGACACCATTAAAAAAGCGAAAAAGCACTTAGATAATTTGGGCGTCGATTATTCATTTCACGATTATCGCAAACACGGTCTCGACAGTGACCTGCTGGCACAACTCGAAGCCCTGTTTGGTTGGCAAACCATGGTCAATAAACGAGGCACCACCTATCGCCAACTCAGTGATGAGCAAAAACAGCAGCTTGATAAAGACAGCGCCATGGCATTAATGGTTGAACACCCGGCGTTAATCAAGCGCCCTATTCTACGCACTGACGATCAGGCATTAATTGGCTATAAAGCGGCCGATTACGACAACATGTTCGCTAAGAGCTAATTATGAGTGATGTCATAAACCTAGCTAAAGAGCTGATGCGCCGGCGCTCGGTGACCCCTGATGACGCCGGTTGCCAGCATGTGATCAGTGAACGTTTAGCCAAGGTGGGCTTTAACAATGAGCCGATGTTTTTTGTTGATACCCTAAACACCTGGTCACGACGTAATAATCAGCCGCCCAATGTCTGCTTTGCCGGGCACACCGATGTGGTACCTACCGGCGATGAGAGCCAATGGCAATTCCCACCCTTTGCCGCCACAGAGCACGATGGTTATTTACATGGGCGCGGTGCCGCTGATATGAAAGGGTCATTGGCGGCGATGGTGGTAGCAACCGAGCGTTTCGTAAAAAAACACCCTAATCATAAAGGTTCAATCTCATTTCTTATCACCTCTGATGAGGAAGGACCCTTTATTAATGGCACCACTCGGGTTATCGATACACTGCAAGCACGTAATGAGCACATAGACATGTGTATTGTCGGAGAGCCTTCATCCACAGATAAGTTAGCTGATGTCGTTAAAAATGGCCGCCGTGGCTCATTAACTGCGTTTTTAACCGTGAAAGGTAAACAAGGGCACGTAGCTTACCCCCATTTAGCCGATAACCCCGTCCATCGCGCCACTGGTTTTCTAGACGCTTTGTGCGCTGAAAAGTGGGATGAGGGAAACGCATACTTCCCTGCCACCAGCATGCAAATCTCCAATATCAATGCAGGAACCGGAGCCGGAAATGTAATTCCAGGGGATTTAGAGGTGCAATTTAACTTTCGCTACAGCACCGAAGTAACGGCACCACAACTACAGCAACGCGTTGTGCAATTGTTACAACAACACCAGCTCCCCTATGAGCTCAGTTGGGTGCACAATGGTGAACCCTTTATCACTGAGCCGGGTGAGCTGATTGACGCTGTCCAACAGGCAATTCATAGCCAATTGGGTTATCAAGCCGAGTTGCAAACCAGCGGCGGTACCTCTGATGGCCGCTTTATCGCCCCCACAGGGGCAAAAGTCGTCGAGCTTGGGCCGCGTAATGCAACTATTCACCAAGTGAACGAATACGTCAGTTGTGCTGATTTAGACAACCTTGCGCTCATTTATGAGGGAATTTTGGAACGTTTACTCACATGAATCTAGCGATGTGTGCCACAGGGCGAAGTGACGAGCACTTAGTCAGTTATCAACAGCAATCTGTCCACCATGAGGCGCTACACGATTTGAAGCGGTTGCAGCGCGGGGCTGCAAAGGACGGTATTGATTTACGCGTAGCCTCGGCGTTTCGTTCGTTCTCACGCCAAGCTGCGATTTGGAATGCAAAATTTAATGGCCACCGCAGTGTATTAGATATCAATGAGCAGGTAGTCGAGTTGTCGCACCTCAATACTTTGCAACGATGCCAAGCTATTATGTTATTTTCAGCTCTCCCCGGTGCCAGTCGGCATCATTTTGGTACTGACTTTGATGTCTGGGACAGTGGCGCTGTCAGCGACGACTATGCGCTGGCATTAACGCAGCAAGAATATGCACCCACAGGGCCTTTTGCACAGTTATCTCAATGGTTGGATGAGCACATGGCCGAGTACGGCTTTTACCGACCGTATGATTGTTATCGCGGAGGCGTAGCGCCGGAGCCGTGGCACATTAGCCATATAACCAGCGCCAGTATCTTGCTGCCATGGCAAAACCCGAGCACCATCGCCGATGCCTTGCGCGACAGTGACGTGGCTGGCAATGAGACAATCATGGCGCACCTCGATACCCTGTGTACGCAGTTTGTTACTAATGTTGGCCCTGTTTTTGCCGCGCGATAATAAACACGCCAATTGCAGCCACTAATACGGCGGCACTGACCATGGCAGTGCCATCAATGCGCTCACCGAGCAAGACAGCCCCACCTACCATAGCCAGCGGCGGTACGCTGAGTTGCATCACCGCCGCTTGACTGGCTTTAATGCGCTGGATAACCCGATACCACAAGGCATACCCGAGCGCTGACGTTATAGCGCCCGAGACGAAAGCAAGCACAAGCCCTTTGGGGTGAGCAAATAATGTTTGTTGTGATACCAATACTCCAACCATAATTAGCACTGAAAGCATTGCCGCACGTTGAAAATTATCTGCACTTGCCAAAGTCGCGTCTTTGCGGCCTTGCCCGAGTATACTGTAGCTGCCCCACGCGACACCGGCGACTATCATAATTCCGCTATACCCTAAATGCACATCCGTGCCCTGTGGGCTCAGCAAAATGAAAAAGGCTGTCATCGCCACCAGTAGCATCACCCATTGCAAAACGCTGAAGCGCTCTTTGTGTAACAGGGCCCAAGAGATCATGCAAAACTGCACCGCACTGAACAGTAGCAAGGCGCCTAGGCCAGCATCTAAGCTAATGTATGCAATCGAAAAAGCAAACATGTAAATGGTTAAGCTTATTGCCCCGAGCCAACTGCCCCCTGTTGCCCGCACCGATTTCTTTTGGCCTTGCCGACCCGTAGAGCACATCACCAGGAGTGTTAACATTAAAGCGCCGCTAACGGTGCGAATGGCGGCAAAGCTCAACGGATCAATATGCACCATGGCCAGGGCCTCACGATTGAGTAAGGAATTAGCAGCAAATGCGAGCATGCTCAGCAGCGCATACAACCAAGGAGCATACCGAGAGTGTGAGGGCATAGTGGTTTCCATGTGTGCTTAATTATTTAGTAGCAGACAGGCAAAAACGGTAAAATTTTTCACGGCTAAGGGCATTAAAAACCCAATGGTGCTTCACACCAACGATAGGCTGGCGTGATAACCCCCACTAGCTTTGCCGATACCGACTGAAAAAGCGCCCGATGCGCTCCATCGCTGGTCGTAACTCATCTTTGTGCGGCAGGAACACAATGCGGAAGTGGTCCGGCTCAGGCCAGTTAAAACCGCGCCCATGCACCAACAGAATTTTCTCTTGCGTAAGCAAATCTAACACCATGGTCTCATCATTGGTGATATTAAAGCGCTTTGTATCGACCTTAGCAAAGCCATACAACGCGCCTTTGGGTTTGACACAACTAATGCCGTCAATATCGTTCAACCCTTGCCAAGCGATAGTACGCTGCTCGTACAAACGACCACCCGGCTCGATTAACGCATCAATGGATTGCACGCCCCCTAACGCTTGTTGAATTGCGTTTTGTGCTGGCACATTGGCACATAAGCGCATCGAGGCAAGCATCTCTAGGCCTTTGATTAAGTCTGCCATCCTTTTGGTGGGCCCGCTTAGTACCATCCACCCCATACGTAAACCCGCTGCGCGATAAGTTTTCGCCAAGCCATTAAAGGTGATCACCGGGACATCGTCGCACAACGCTGCAATAGAGCTATGTGGCGTATTATCAAATAGGATTTTCTCGTAAATCTCATCACTTAAAAGTAATAAGTTGTGCTCGCGAGCGAGTGCGATAAGTTCATGCAAGAGCGCATTGCTATACACAGCCCCGGTGGGATTATTGGGGTTAATTAATACCAGCGCCTTGGTCTTATTGGTGATTTTACTGCGAATATCGTCGATATCAGGAAACCAATCAGCCTGTTCATCACAGCGATAATGGACAGCTTTCCCTCCTGAGAGCGTCACACAGGCACTCCACAAGGGGTAATCAGGGGCAGGAATAAGGATTTCATCGTCATTGTTAACCAGCGCCTGCGTCACCATTTGGATGAGTTCGCTGACCCCGTTACCAATAAAGATATTATCAACGCTAAGGTTGTGTAGGCCGCGTTGTTGATAATGCTGATATACAGCTACACGCGCCGAGTATAAACCCTTTGAATCGCAATAACCTTGTGCTGAGCTCAGGTTACGGATGATGTCTCGGAGCATGTCCTCTGGCATGTCAAAGCCAAACGCGGCAGGGTTTCCGATATTGAGCTTAAGGACTTTTTACCCTTCATCTTCCATGGCCTTTGCGGCTTGTAAAACCGGACCACGAATATCGTAACACACACCCTGTAACTTCTGGCTTTTGAGTATCTCGGACATACTTCCCCCTTAATCGAAATGCTCAGTTAGATTATCGGGCCCAAAGGGAAATTACCAGTAGCGACAGGGGGTTATTAATGAATTAATTTCAACTCTGTTGCTGCCACTGCTTCATTTGCACGACGCTACTGGCGATGACCTCATCCAAACTATCAATATCCTGCTGTAGTGACTGGCGCTCACCTTGAGATAACCCCTGCTCAATACGTCGCGCAGTATCTGCTAAGGTGATAGCACCGAATTGCGCCGCATTCGACTTTAAGCTGTGAATGTTACGTATCGCTTCACTATCTTGGCTATCTAAGCTTTGCAAAAAAGCACCATGTAAGCGGGTAAATTCACTAAAGCAAAAGGTCAACGTCGCATCAAATTGATCGGCCAATAAACTTTTCATGGCAACCAGCGCATTCTCATCTATTTTTATTTCCATGATACTAATTCCTAAGGTTATTTCTTAAAGCATAAGCTGAGATTAGCAAATGGACAACTTGGAGCAAGCACTTAAAGCAATTACAATAGCGGTGTTTGCAATTTAATGGGGCATTTATGGCTCGGAATCTGTGCACTCAGTGTCACTACCCAAGCTCTCACTGCGTGTGTAAATATGTTATTGCGGTTGAGAATACCATCACTGTGTGGATTTTACGCCATCCCCACGAGCTCAGCCAAGCTAAGAGCACCACGCCGCTTCTTCAGCTCGCTTTAAAGCGAATTAATGTCTGTACCGGTGAAAACCCCGGGGATTTTTTGGCTGTGCAAAGCATCCTTGATCAGGGCGTTGCGGTTGTCTACCCCAGTGAGCAAGCAAACGCCATTGAGCAACTTAGCGAGCAGCGCGGTACCATCAAGCATATTATTCTACTCGATGGCACCTGGAGTAAAGTACATCGGTTGTGGCAGTTGAACCCTTGGCTGCATGCCCTGCCTAGTTTGACTTTCGCGCAACCACCGGCAAGCGAGTACCGGATCCGTAAAGCAAACCGTGACGATAGCCTGTCGACGTTGGAAGCGACGAATTATTGTTTGGCTCAGCTTGAGGGCCTATCAACACAGCCCCTAAAGCAACTATTGGCTGGGTTCGTCCAGGAGCAGCTCAAAAACATGCCTGCGCATGTTCGTCAGCGGTACTCATCATGAGTCAGTTAATGGCAAAAAAGTACCGCCGAGGGCCTGATTACCGCTTTGGTGTTGATGTCGATTTTGCTGAAGTGCGTGCCACATTTGGCTTTCGAGCCATATCTCTTGGCCGCTGGGTGAGCGCTGAGGAATGTCAGCGCGCCGCTAATCTAGTGTACGATGCGCTTGCGGACCTAACCCAGATTTTAGCCATCCCTCCCGAAGCGATTGGCCTGCGGCAAACCTTAACGCTGGCATTCGGTCAAGGCGGCCAGCTCGGTGTCCAAGCCCATTATCAAAGTACCACCCGGACCTTGGCATTGGCGAAAAACGCAGGCTGTGGTGCATTGGCTCATGAATGGTGGCATGCATTTGATCATTACATTAGCCGCTTTTTGTTCACTTCGCAGGTCAGCCGGCTCGCCTTTGCCAGCAAACTATGGCTGACGCGCGAAGATATCCATACACACCCCATGAACCAAGCGTTAAACTCTTTGTTCCGGCATTTATTTCTTGATGCCAGCGCGCATCATAGCTCCGATTACATGAAGCGCGCCATTGACCTTGATAATTCTGCTGGACGCCTTTACTTTGCGATGCCTGAAGAGCTTAGCGCACGCGCTTTTGAGCATTATATTCAAAGCCATACGCTGCAAAACCAGTATTTGGTCAATGGTACTAAACAAGGTGAGTTGGCAAAGCTTGGCGGCTACCCTACTGACGATGAAGCGCGCCTGCTAGCGCCCTATTTCAGCCGTTACTTTGCGATTTTGGGTCAAGCCCTAAGCCGAAGTCATGATGCTGACTAAGCCATTGCATGTACTGAGCAACCGGCATAGGTTTAGCAAAATAATACCCTTGACCGATGTCACAACCATAGCTACGCATGTACTGCGCATCGCTCAGTGACTCAATCCCTTCTGCGACCACCATCGCTTGAAGACTTTGCGCAAGGTCGCAGGTGGCTTGGCATATTGACTGATCTTTTGGAGAGTCAGCAATATTGTGCACAAACTGCTTATCGATTTTGAGTTCGTTAAAGCCTAAGTAACTTAAATATGCCAATGATGAATAGCCGGTGCCAAAGTCATCAATGGCTAATTTAACACCAATGCGCCGGAATTCATCAAACACTGTTTTAGCGTTACGCTGACCACCTATTGTCGCCGACTCTGTCAGCTCCAACATAATGCTCGATGGTGCGACCCGTTGCTCTTGTAGTGAGGTGAGAATATGCGTCGGCAAACTCTTATTGCTTAAGTCTCGACCGGAGATATTAATCGACATAACATGCTTGGGGGCGAACTCATGGAGTTTAGCCTGCAATGCAATACATTCGCTTAGCACCCATTCGGTTATTTCCATAATTTGCCCTGCCGACTCTGCAATGGGTATAAACTGGTCGGGGGTGATTAAGCCATTGCTAGGGTGTTGCCAACGCAGTAACACCTCGGCACCATAGACACTCTGATCTTGCAGACATATTTGCGGCTGCAAATAAATACGAAATTGGTTATCGCTGATGGCGGTTTTTAAATCTGAGGCTAAGCTTAAGCGCCGCTGCGAGCGAATACTGTCTTCCAAAGAGTACAGGTGCCACAACTGCCCGGGTAACCGGTCACGATATAAAGCTTGCATTGCGTAACGCACTAATTGCTCATGAGATTGAGCATGAAGTGGATAATTCGCAACACCAAAATCAACCTGGTCTATCAAGTGGGTATCATCAATCTCGACGCCCTCATTAAATACCGAATTGATCACGCATACCGCTTGCTCAATAGTACTGAGCTCCAGTGTGCCACAAATCCCTAAAGCAAAAATATCGTCACTAAAGCGACACACCACAGCAGAATTCTGATGCCCCAGCGCCAATAGCGGTAACCCATCAAGTTGGTGCTCAACATGGTGGATCACCGATTTAATGTAACGGTCCGCGTGGCTAATACCGAAATTAGCGCGCGACTGCACCAAACCCCGAGGCTTAAACATAACCAGCGTGATGGCCTCGTGACGAGCGCTCTTCAAGGTTTTATTAAGCAATTGCTTATTTGCCAGACCGGTTCCAGAATCTGTATACACTATCTGGCGATGGGCCATCATTTGCCCCCGCTCTCGCAGCGTCATCGCAAAGCCTATCAGCAAACAGTTCAATACTAAGGCAAAGGCAAACGCGGCGTACAAATAAATGCCCACTTCATAAGGTCGCAGATAAAATAACGCTAACGCCAGGACCACGGTGGCCAAAGGTAGCCAACTAAACGCCAATAGCCTGCCCCAGCGCTGCATCGGACTGTATTTGACACTAGCAATGATGGCTAACACTAGGGTTGCGGCAAACAACACCTCCATGATTACTCCTTGGTGAGCCAACGCCATAAAGGGGCTCACACTCGCGGCAATACAGCCAGCCCACAACGCGGCTATAAACACTTTATGCAGGGTTTTCGCACGCTCATCTAGCCTGAGTAATCGCGATAAGAAAAGTAATAAAGAGATGCATATAATCACGCCGTTAAGCGCCGTGTAGTGAACCAAAAAGCTGTGCACACTCTGGGGAGTTAAAAATTTAGTAATGCCAACTTGGGCCAGTAGAAATATGCTGCTACTGGCGATGTACAAAGCAAAAAATCCATAGTAACCAGCGCGATAGGCAAGCCATACAGCGACGCAGTAGATCACGAAGCCAAGCATCAACCCTGAAAAGGACGACCACCCAAGCCAATGCTGCTGTTGCTCTTTATTAAATGCGAGTTCTGTTTGATGCTCGAGGGCAAAAAGCGCATGACGCTGCGCCCGCACGTGCACATACACAATACGGTCTTGTGCACCACTAATGGCCATTGAGGCGCCAACATCACGCCCCGGTGGCCAAGCCAGAGACCCTGCGGCACTGTGGCTCAGCAACCGGCCATTATCAAAAAGATAAAAGTCGATATTAAAAATGGCGGGGTTTTGCGCGCGCAAGTAACAGCTTGAACTGGGACAGCTATCAGCAGGCAGAGCAATCTTGAACCAATAATCCCCTCCCGCATTAAGCAGCATTGCTTCGCCCATCGCTACCATGCGACTTCCTACAAAGGGCTGTTGAGTTACCTGAGCTAATGACAGGGGCTGCTCGCTTTGCATCATCTCGACGCTGACATGCTGTTGGTCATCAGCCAGCGCACCACTATGCCCTGGAGCCAAAAATCCCAGCATAACGATAACCATGACCCACAAATGTGCGCTCAGTTTATGCTGCTTTACCATTAAGCCCCCGTGCAACTTCTTCCTTGTACAGTATGGAAGAGGTGCACGATTTTTCCATGAAATTTAAATACTTTGTATTACAGCATAGGGTTATTGCTGACCATCATCACCAATACGACTGGCGATGGCACCGTCTTGTCCTTTGTATTTTGCATCTTCACGGGCATTATATGGCTTCTCAGCGGGGCTGGTGAGTGTTTCAAAGCTCATGGCACCAATTTTCATGTTCGGGCGCAGCGCCAGCGGCAGCTTGCCTGAATTATAAAACTCAAGGACAATATTGCCCGACCACCCCGGATCAATACGGTGAGCAGTCACATGAACCATTAAGCCCAAGCGGGCGAGCGATGACCGTCCATCGAGCCAGCCAACAATATCAGCCGGTAAGGTCACTGATTCGTAAGTGATTGCCAAAGCGAGTTCCCCTGGATGAAGGAAAAAGGCTTCTCCTTCACCAAGCACGATTTCATCACTCATAATGGATTCCATAGCCGCGTTTAGCTGCGCTTTGGGGCCACTGAGATCAACATACGGGGCGGCATGATCTTGAAATACTCTAAATTTATTACCCAATCGCAAATCAACGCTGACGCCAGAGATGGCTTGCTCACCTGGCGTCGGGGTAATTTGAATTCGCTGCTCAGCCAAGTACTGTTTTATATGGGTATCTGATAAACGCATGGTTAGTCGTCCGTAAAAATAATCTCAACGCGCTGCTTAGCGCCCTGTTGGTAATAAAGCTCACTGGCACTGATACGCGCCGCATGAGCAAAGTAGTGGCCTAACTCAGGATATTCATCACCCAAGTCCGCGCCTTGTTCCGAACATTGACGAATGCCCATCTCGAGCGGCAGCTGCGCTAATATAGGCACGCCATAACGCTGTGCCAGCTGTTGCGCTCCATCGGCACCAAAAATGTGGCTGGTTTCGCCACAGTGCGGGCATTGGAACTGACTCATGTTTTCTATCAAACCGAGAATGGGGACGTTCACTTTTTCAAACATCTTCACGCCCTTGTGGGCATCGGCAAGGGCTAGGTCTTGTGGTGTTGTGACGATAATGGCTGCGCTGGCCGGTACTTTTTGTGACATAGTCAATTGAATGTCGCCAGTACCTGGAGGCATGTCAACCAACAAGTAGTCAAGCTCGCCCCAGTCTGTTTCCATGAGCAGTTGCGACAGAGCTTGCGAGGCCATCGGTCCGCGCCAGACGGTGGCATCATCGGGGTCTACCAAAAAGCCGATAGACTGCGCTTTGATGCCATGGACTTCAAATGGCAGCAAAGTATTTTCATCCTTGGCCTGAGGTTTTTCACCTTGCAAGCCCAATAACAGCGGGATAGAAGGGCCGTATATATCAGCATCGAGAATGCCCACTTTCGCTCCCTCTCGGCGAAGCGCCAACGCCATATTGACAGCACAGGTCGACTTGCCAACCCCACCTTTGCCAGAGGCCACGAGAATAATGTGCTTAATGGCTTTAAGACGCGGCGATTCTTGCAGTGTTACGTCGATGTCAACACGCACATCACGTTGAAGATGCTCAGCGATATACTGACGCAACGCCGCTGCCTCTTGAGCACATGCAAAAGGAGCGTTGATGTGGCAATGCGTCTCGCTACTGTCACCACTAATAGCGTCTGGGGGAACCCCGACTGGAAATGCGGCGCTGCGATACGACGCTAAACACTGTTGATATTGAGACGGCCATTTTGCTGGCTTGTGACTACCGAAAAGTGCGGATTTCACTTTTGAACCAAATCCTAACATGATAACTGCATAAATAATTAACGAAGCGTAATGAAAAGTGCCGCCAAATTATGTAACATTCGGGGCATTAACACCAGTCTATTCACCCCACTGATACTCGGGAGACGCTTATGATCATTATAAGCCCCGATATTAGCGGGAGTAACCCTATCTGAGATGGAATGAGCACTTTATGGCAAAGAGAAAAATTCTCATAACAAGCGCCCTGCCTTACGCCAATGGCCCAACACATTTAGGCCATTTGTTAGAGTATATTCAAACTGATATCTGGGCCCGTTTTCAAAAATCCCAAGGCCATGACGCCTACTATGTGTGTGCTGATGACGCGCACGGCACGCCCATTATGCTCAATGCCCAAAAGCAAGGCATTACCCCTGAGGAAATGGTCGCCCAAGTCAGTGTTGAGCGCCAGCGTGACTTTGCTGACTTTAACATCGAGTTTGACAATTACCACAGCACGCACTCAGATGAAAATAAAGCGCTGAGTGAATTGATTTATACCCGTCTTGATAATGCGGGCTATATTAAAAAGCGGACCATCTCACAACTGTTCGATCCCGAAAAAGGTATTTTTCTTCCAGATCGTTTTGTTACCGGTACTTGCCCTAGCTGTGATGCCGAAGATCAAAACGGTGATAGCTGTGATGTTTGTGGAGCGACCTACGCACCCACCGAACTGAAATCACCACGCTCGGTGATGTCCGGCGCCACTCCTGTGCTCAAAGACTCTGAACACTACTTTTTTGATTTACCCGAATTTGAGGGCATGCTCAAACAATGGCTGCACTCCGGCTCAATTCAACAAGAGATGGCCAATAAGCTGGATGAATGGTTTGCCGATGGTCTACAGCAGTGGGATATTAGTCGTGATGCGCCTTACTTTGGTTTTGAAATCCCCGGTGCACCTGGCAAGTACTTCTATGTTTGGTTGGATGCGCCCATAGGCTACATGGCCAGCTTTAAAAATCTTTGTGATAAAAGCGACTTAGATTTCGATGCTTTCTGGAAAGAAGGCGCCGACGCCGAACTCTATCACTTCATCGGTAAGGACATCATTTATTTCCATAGCCTATTTTGGCCAGCTATGCTTGAGGGCGCAGGGTTCAGAAAACCAAGCAATATCTTTGCTCATGGCTTTGTCACCGTCAATGGCGCAAAAATGTCTAAGTCAAAAGGTACTTTCATTAAAGCGCGTACTTATTTAGAGCACTTGGACCCAGAGTATCTGCGTTACTACTTCGCCGCTAAACTCGGCAGTGGCATTACTGACTTAGATTTAAATCTCGAAGATTTTGCCCAGCGAGTTAATTCTGATTTGGTAGGTAAGGTGGTTAACATAGCGAGCCGCTGCGCCGGGTTTATCACCAAAAAGTTCGACGGTACACTCTCTAGTGATAACGTTGAAGCTGAGCTTATCGCTGAGTTTGCCGCTGCACGCCAAAGTATCGCTGATCACTACGAAGCCAGAGAATATGGCCGCGCTGTGCGCTTGATCATGGCGCTGGCGGATAAAGCCAACCAGTACATCGACGCGCAAGCTCCGTGGGTCTTAATCAAAGACGAAAATACCGCGAAGCAAGCTCATGATGTGTGCAGTGTGGGGATCAACTTATTCCGCATACTGATGACGTACTTAAGCCCTATCCTACCTGGTATGGCCGCAAAAGTGAGCAGCTTCCTCAACGATGACCTAGCATGGGATAAGGTAGACACCGTTTTGGTTGATCATAAGATCAATAAGTTTAAAGCCTTAATGCAACGTGTCGATATGGACAAAGTGAATACCATGCTTGAGCAGTCAAAAGAAAGCCTCGCACCAGCTGCTGCCACACCAGCGCCAGATGCCAATAATGGTGAGATTGATAAAGACCCTATTGCCGATGAAATCGAATTTGATGATTTTGCTAAAGTGGATTTACGCATCGCGAAAATTGCCAACGCAGAGCATGTTGAAGGTGCTGACAAATTGCTCAAGCTAACCCTTGATTTAGGGGGCCCACAGCGTCAGGTTTTTGCTGGTATAAAATCAGCGTACGCACCCGAGCAACTTATTGGCAAGCACACGGTCATGGTCGCAAACCTTAAGCCAAGAAAAATGCGCTTTGGCCTATCTGAGGGCATGGTGTTGGCTGCTGGACCAGGCAAAGAGGATATATATATTCTTGAGCCCCATGATGGCGCCAAACCCGGTATGCGGGTTATGTAATACCGCCAAAAGGCCAGCATATGCTGGCCTTTTCAATTTAGGGCTGCTTTAGCGCTCGCCTAACGATTCATGAGTAAGCACCACTTTGCCTAAATTAGCATTATCTTGTAGAACTTGATGCGCTGACATAGCCTCTTCCCAAGGGAAGATAGAATCAATGACTGGCGCGATGTGGCCACTGTTTAATGCATCGCCAAACGTACGCTTTAGGTTATCAACCAGTTTCGCCTTATAATCGGGTGTACGATTACGCAGCGTCGACCCTATCAGCTGAGCTCGCTTTTGCAATAGCTTGGCACCATCAAATTGCTCACTATAGCGCCCCCCCAACAGCGCTAAAACGACAATACGACCATCCATATTAAGCACCGACAAGTCGTCATTCAAATACCCACCGGCAACAGGATCAATAATGAGATCGGCGCTGAGCCCTTCGGCCTTCATCACCTCACGCCAATTGTGTTGACGATAATTAATCGCTTTATCTGCGCCATGAGCTAAACAAAATTGTTTCTTTTCATCACTGCCGACGGTCACCACCACCTGCGCTTGCAAATATTTTGCAAGGCTAATAGCCGCAGTGCCCACACCGCTCGCACCAGCATGTACTAAAACCGTGTGCTCTGCGCCAAACTCTGGGTACTGTGCAATGGCATCAAAAGCGGTTAAAAACACCTCACAAAATGCCGCGCCTTGAGCATTGGAGAATGTCGCCGGTTTGACCATACAATGACGTACATCGACTGCTACAAATTCACCGTATCCCCCACCCGCGCAAAGCGCCATCACATGCTGCCCTAACCATTGCGACGCTACGCCCTCACCCAATGCAACCACTTCTCCGCACACCTCGAGTCCGAGGATCTCACTATCACCTGGCGGTGGTGGATATTTTCCTTGACGCTGTAAAAGATCGGCGCGATTCACTCCCGCTGCGTTTACTTTTATTAACACTTGTCCGCGAGCCGCTGCTACAGTGGGCGTTTGCGCTATAACTAGCTGTTTATTTTCGTTTAAGTCAATTGTTAGCATTGTGTAATACCGTTTGATCGTAGTATGATGTAAACGTAATTTTAAAGGGACAAACCTACAACTAAAATAGTAATTACGAGCAGCCAAGGATCTTTTAGCTCCGATATTTTTATTAGAAGCACTTTTTCTTGGCCGTTTTAATGCTATCCTAAATGTCTGTTGGGAGGATAGGTTGATGACACAATATAGTGAAATAAAAGCAGTGTGCGATGAATTGCACCAAGCCGGTACACCAATCACGTTAGCAACATTGCTCGAGCGTGTGGATGGAGATCGCGCTACCGTACTCGAACATTACCGTCAGTGGCGTAGCGAGGATCGCTCGGCCCGGCCACAAGATAGTCAACAGCCTACCAAAGTGACCGACTTAGATATCGAGTTTTCTGAACAGTTTATCCATGCCTTCAAGGCGCAAACGCAGGCCTTTGCCGATGCGCAAGTCGAGCCCGTGCAAGCACAGCTTGACGAGATGCGTGAAGCTGAGCAATTAGCCATTCAAAGCCTTGAAGATCTACAACAGAATTACGATCAACTTGCTGAGCAAAATGAACAACTCCAACAGCAGGTCGATGCTCGCCAGAGCCAGCTCGATGAACAGGCTGCGCAGTTGGCTGAACAAACACAGAATATTGAACAGCTACACCAACAGGCGCAAGACACTGAACAAGAACATCAGCAGAAACTTGCAGGCTTGCAACAGCGTATCGAGAATTTTGACAACGACTATGCGGCTTTGGCGCAAGAGCGTGATGAAATTCAACGCCAACATGATGAGTTAAACCATCAGCACCAACAGCTCGAGGAGCTTAAAGCTCAACTTGACGCCAGCGTTGCCCAATTACAGGCGCAACTCGAAGAGCAACAGCCACTTGTTGATAAGCTGAAAAATGAAAACAACCTGCTGAAAGAACAAAGTGCAGTAGCCGCCAAGCACCAAGCTAGCCAACGCGAAGATATTCGTCAGTTGCGTGAGCAAAACAAAGAGCAAGGCGAACAACTCGGCACCATTCAAAGCGAAGCTGAGCAGGCCAAGCAGGATAATGAGAAGTTACACGAGCAAGTACGGTTCTTAAAAACCAACTCCGCTTCTACCATCGAGCGCCTTACTGCAAGTAACGAGCAGTATCAGCACAAGATCAAAGAGCTTGAAGAGCAACTGGTGGCTAAGGACAGCGAGTCTGCAGACACCGTAGCTGAGAATAAACGCTTGAAAGAACAAATCACCTTTCTTAAGCAAAACTCAAGCTCTACGCTCGAGCGCCTATCTAAAAGTGCAACCTTGGCACAAAGCCGCCTAGGCGAGTTAGAGCTGAGCTTAGCCGAAACTCACGCTGAACTTGAACGCTTGCGTTCTGAGGAAGACGGTGAAAGCGCAAAAAAGAACTCGGATGATGATATGGACTCCATCCAGTCAGCATAGGATAAAAGGCGCTATTACAGCGCCTTTTTAGTGCTCACTGAGCAACTCGTTGCCATACTTCATACTCTACCAGTTCATCTTCTTGATAAAGCGTGTGATGCCATAACTGCTCTTTGATTTCATAGTCAAAAACCAGTTCTTTGCCTAACAAAGAGGGAATGTTGCCATAATCAACATGCTCTATGAATGCATCTTCTGTAATCTCATACCGCCCACCAGCGGCATAATGAAATTCGCCATTTTTTTGCGTGATGTAATTAAAGTGGCCGCCACTTAGGACCTTTACTGAGGTCACATCAGGAGCCTCAGCATAGAACACCTGTCCCTCACTGTAATACTCCCCTTTTACAAATTGCCAGCTCCCCTCTAGCGGGTGGGCCTCGGTGACATGAGCCACAAATACACACGTAATTCCAACAATATATTTCAACATAAACCTTCCTTTTTCTTACAGGATACGGCGCTTTAAGGGTTGGTAAAAGTGAAAATTGCTCACTATCACTGCTGGAAATAGCCGTTATTTTCTAGTGAGTTAGCTATATACAGTTGGCTAAGCTAGAGTAAATAACAGCAGTAATAAGGGATGCGACCTGGGCATGAACCTAAGACAAATTGATTTAAACTTGTTGGTCTATTTGAACGTGTTGATAGAGGAATGTAGTGTGTCTGCGGCTGCAAACCGCCTCGCTCTTACCCAAAGTGCGATGAGTAACGCGCTCAAGCGGTTGCGTGACTTATTTGCTGATCCACTCCTTGTGCGCAGCGGCAGCACCATGCTTTGCACGCAAAAAGCATTGGCACTCAAACCCGAACTCGAACAATTCATCGCTCTCGCACAAGGGATCACGTCACAACAGCAGCCTTTTGATGCCAAGACAAGTAGCCACACATTTCGAGTAATGGCCAATGAATTTCTTGTCAGTTCGATGTTGGTACCCCTGATCAAAGAGCTCTGTTGTCATTATACAGATATCCACATAGACTTAGTTAATCCCAGTGATGTCACTCTCAGTGAACTAGAGCAAGGTCAGGTAGACATCGCCATAGACCGTTTCATGCGCCTACCGTCTTCATTCCATCAAAAAACCTTGTGGCGCGACAATTACTGTTGCCTGAGCGATCAATCACACCCAATACAACAGGATACCTGTTTGGAGAACTACTTATCAGCACCACATATTTGGCTTAACCGCAGTGGTTTTGGGCCTGAACCCTTGGTCAAAAATCGTGAGCCACAAAAGCTTGGCTGGGTTGATCAGGCGCTCATGCAACTGGGTGAGCGCCGGAATATCCGTGTGTACGCACGTCAACATAGTTTAATACCGAGCCTGTGCGAACATTCTCAGCTTATTGCTACGCTACCGAAACGCTTAGCTGAACATCTGGTCGCGACGAGCAGCCAAAAACTCGCTATATGCCCGGTGCCCTTTCCCATCGTGCCCATCAGTGTATCCATGCTTTGGAGCCCGCTTGTCCATCATAACAATGCCCATATTTGGCTCCGCCAACAACTGCTGCAGTTTGCACATTGATTTCATCAATACTAATAATGGATACCACCCATTTCATAAATAGCACTTTCACCCATACAGTTATAGTGACGCTGACAAAATGAGCCATAACGGAGGCAACTATGCAACAACGACACTACACCCACTATGACTGCATCCACATTAATGCTGATCTTGATACCTTTATTCGTGCTCAGTTAGATGCTTGCGGCAATGCCATCCATATTGAAGAATTTTACCAAGCACTGGCACAACTGAATGACGAGTTTGGCGGCCATTGTCGTGCCTGTGGCGATAATACTTTAACATTGGATGCGCTGCGCGAGCACTATCCTAACGCTGCTCAAGTCGACTCACGTGCTGCAGATATTCTCGATGAAGACAATTGTCCGGTTCCCGTAAGCATTTTATTTGTCATGCTTGATGAGTTAGGGCTGGCACCGAAATTAGGCAATACCGATGCGGTGCGTTTACGGGCACGACAGTTACTGCGCGGCGCGATTGCGGCTTAGATATTGCTCAATCGCCGTGATCACCGCGTCTGTGGACACCTGTGGCAGTTTATGAGTACGGGTGTCGAGTTGAAACAACTGCGGGTAGTGGCTGATAACATGCTTAAGCGCGTGAAATAACCGCGTACTTGCTTGCTCCAGGCCTAAGTGTTGTAGCAATAACACACCCGCCCATAGTGTTGCACAAGGGTTGGCAACACCCTGGCCTGCGATTCGTCGAAATGGACCATGACTGGGCTCAAAGATTGCCATCTCGTTATTACAATTAATGCTGGGAATAATGCCTACGCCCCCGACCAGCGCCGCTCCTAAATCAGCAATCAAATCCCCTGCGAGATTATTACACACCAACACGTCAAACTCTGATGCGTACTGCGGTAAACGTTGCATTACCCGATCGAGCATCATGAACTCGACTTCAATACTTTGGCCTGTGTTGCTGCGTAGCTGGTAATACTGCTTGCAGGTACTTAACGTAACCTCATGGTGCTGCTGCAGGTAGGCCAGCGCCCAACGTTGGAATTGCCCTTCAGTAAGCTGCCAAGCATTACTTTTATGTACAATAGTGAGCTTTGTGCGATGATGCGCCAAGGCATAGCTGAGTGCTTGCGCGACCAGTCGCTCGGTCGCGGCTTGCGAGCAGTTTTTGATCGCTAAGGCGCAGTTATCAGCAAAGCGGAGCTTGTAATACCCTAACTCCTGCTCCAACACCTCGATTAAACGTGACGCATCACTGCTTTGGGCAGCCAGTTCAATACTTGCAAAGCTATCCTCACTGCACTCACGAAAGACTACCATATCAATAGCGCCACTGTTTTTCAGAGGGCTTGGCAAACCATCGAGTGCTTTAATCACACGCATATTGCAAAATAAATCGAGCTCTTCACGTAAAGCAATGTTCAAGGAGCGAAACCCACCGCCAATGGCACTGCTCATCGGCCCTTTTAAGGCTACTTTGAGCGCTCTTAGCTGCGTGATTGTGGCCTCAGGAAACCACTCGCCATCGCCTTCTCTAGCCGCTTGCTCACCGAGCAATAAAGCATGCCAGTCAATGCCGTACTGACCATGGTAGGTAAGCGCAACCACCTGATCAATCACGGCGCGTACATACGGCATTATCTCCGGGCCGATACCATCGCCATCAATATAGCCCACCTCGAAATTATGCATCATAATGATTGTAATAAAGTTCAGCTTACAGAGATCTTGTTATAACAATCAGCAGTACAATTCGCTAATCAACCGTGACTTTGTTTAGCATTCATAGGATCAATATGCGCATTTATGTTGCCATCATAGTCTTGGCCTTTCTAACTCCCGGCACTAGTGCAGACACGCACTGGCAGTTGAACTTCGAAAGCTATGCAAGTGATGAGCGCCAACAACAGCTACAAGCGTGGGTAAATACCGCAGTAGACAATACCCACAAACAGCTTGGAGCCCTTAATTATAAGCATGTTGACGTGAGCATTAGTCAACCTGTGTTTACCACTGAAGCTGTGCCTTGGGGGGAGATAAAACGCGGGCCACCGGTGCAAGTGGTGCTCGAAATTGGACGTTTTGCCGATATAAAGCGTATACGCAAAGACTGGACTATTTATCATGAGTTGGCGCATTTATACATGCCCTATCTCCCCGCCGAAGACAGGTGGTTAAGCGAAGGGTTTGCCACTTTGATGCAAAACTACACCATGCTCCATGCAGGAATATACAATCGCGGGCAATTCGAACACCGCCTGCAAGCCGGATTAGCACGCGGTAAAGCTGACACACGTATCCAGCAAGGGCCGCTTAGTGAAGTCAGTGCCACCATGTGGCAACGCCAAGCCTATCAACGTGTTTATTGGTCTGGCGTGGCTTATTTTATTGAAGTAGAGAGTGAACTCGCACGCCAAAAGCTGAGGCTAAGCGATGTCATTGCACGTTATAATCACTGCTGCTTTCGCCCACGCAGCAGTGCCAAAGAATTTATCAGTGCCCTTGATGGCATCGCAAAGACACCTGTGTTCTCAAATTTGTATAGCCGCTATCGACTGCGCCGTGACTTTCCTACTATCAAACAGGCCCAAATAGCGCGCTTAACCATCAGCGCGGTCAACCTGGGCGCCGCCACTGGGCAATAAGGGCGTTGCCGTAATCACGTGCTTGAGCGCTGAAGCTCGATGCAAGTGGATTCATAAAGCCATGCTCATAGGCACTGCGATGGTAATGGATACGCGGGTGTGACAGTGTCGCCATCAGCTGTTTAACGTCAAATGCGCTTTCATGACGAGCAAAAATAATGTCCGTGTTACAGCTTGGCACTAAATCGACATGATGCCTTATTTGCGTTGGATAAAATAACAGGGCACGAGAGACATTTCGACTTTGACTTATCGCGCGCCATGCGGCACTTGCCCCCGCACTAAAACCAATGACATCAACCTGCCTAAAGCGCTCAAGGGTCTGCATAACACGCCGCAAATACTCATCATGGCCACCTTTTGCAATGAACTGCTGATAGGCCTGATGTTGCTGTGTAGCTGGCAACGCTGTGTCATTGGCACATAGTAATGTCGCATCGAGGCTCTTGGCGAGCGCTTGCGTCGCCTGCGTTTTAGAAAAAATGTCGGAGAGTAACAGTAATTTAGCCATCATCGCCCCCCTGCTAGGCAAACAACGATTATAAAGCAAGCTTGATAAAGTTTATATTTATTTATGTTCTTGATTCTGAAACATAAACAAAGCTGCTACACTCAATGAACAAGGTATTAATAAATGCAGTAAGCTTTATGTTGCGTCGGTATCCACTTATATTGCTCTTAGGCTTCGTGCACTCGCTCACAGCATATGCAAATGAGCGCCAAACGATACGCTGGCTGGTGTTTGACTTTGCCCCCTATTACATTATGAGTGACACACATCAAGGTGAAGGGCGAGATGAGCAAACCATCGCCCTGTTGCAGCAACAACTGCCTGATTACCGGTTCGACTATGTGCATATCCCAGGCAGTCGTGCTATCCATGAGCTCAGCAACCCGCAAAATACCTACTGCATCTTATCCTTGTACAAAACCCAGCGTCGCCTAGACAAACTGTTGTTTACTAATAACGCTTCAACTGTGGGACTTTCTCCTGCATTGGTGATGCGTAAGGAGCTTGCTAACACGTTAGGGTTGGTAGAAGGTGAGCCAGTATCGCTCAGCCAATTGCTCGCTGAGCAAGGCCTACGGTTAGGGTTACCGATGAACCGCTCTTATGGCAAAGAGCTTGACCACATCATCAACCACAGTCCACGCGGCAGCCTAGTCACTCGTCCGGGCAAAGACGTACTCGCCAGCCTGACTTATATGTTGATCAAAGAACGGCTAGATATGCTCGTTGGTTATCCGAGCGAGCATTACTATTTGGCATCAAAAATGGGAGTGAAAGAGCAAATGGCTATTTTTCCTATCGCCGAGGTCGCGCCCATTAGTCACGGCTACGTGGGGTGCAGCAATACCGCCTTGGGATCCGAACATATTGATATTATCGACAGCGCGTTAGAAAAAATAACAACAACCGATAGCTTCCAGCAAGTAATGATGCGCTGGCTGCCACCACAATTGAAGCCACGCTTACAACAACAGTTGCAAACGCGGCTAAAAGCACCGTAAGTCGAAAATATTACTTACGTACACCTTCTATCGATAGCTCGATGTCAACATGAGTCGATGCTGGTCCAAGGTTATAATCAATATTGTAGTCTTTAAGCGCTAGCTGGGTATGCCCTAAAAAGCCGACACGGTAGCCACCCCATGGATCATCACCTTCACCAATTTTTTCTATATCGAAGCTAATGGTTTTGGTTACACCATTGAGGGTAAAT
This sequence comes from Pseudoalteromonas ruthenica, assembly GCF_008808095.1. Classification (NCBI taxonomy): domain Bacteria; kingdom Pseudomonadati; phylum Pseudomonadota; class Gammaproteobacteria; order Alteromonadales; family Pseudoalteromonadaceae; genus Pseudoalteromonas; species Pseudoalteromonas ruthenica. The sequence continues at coordinate 1,408,832 of NZ_CP023396.1, forward strand.
TCGCCCGTTACTTTACCAGTAGTATCATCGCTAAAGCTGATATCGGTGCTTTTGAAGGTCGCTTTAGGGTGCTCACCAACATTTAAGAAATCGTCACCACGCAAGTGCTTATCACGCTCAGCATGGTTAGAATCAATACTGCTGGTGTCTATCACGACATTGATCTTTGACTCGTTAGGTTTATCAGCGTCATAGCTGAAGTCGCCCGAGAAAGTATTAAAGCGGCCATATAACCAACTATAACCTAAGTGCTGAATTTTAAAGTTAACAAAGGCATGCGCCCCTTTGGTATCGATCACATAATCAGCAGCAAGTGCGGCTGAACTGGATGTGAGTAAAGCGGCACCAAGTGCAAGTTTAGTAAGTGATTTATTCATGATTATCTCCTTTTGTCGCTTTGAGCATACGCGTCAAAGTACGATCTCGATTAATAAAGTGATGTTTTAATGCCGCTAGGGCGTGTAACGCAGCAAAAATAATTAAGCTCCAAGCCACATACTCATGGATCAATCCAGCGATATCCTCTTGGTTATCAATGAATTCGCCCATTGAAGGGACAGTGAATAATGAGAACACCTCGATACCGCGCCCATCTGCAGTTGAGATTAAATACCCGGTCATCAGTAATACAGCTAACAACACATAGAGTAGCCCATGGGCGATGTGTGCTAGGCGGTTTTGCCATACCAAGGTCGGATCAGCGGCGCGCGGAGTCACCTGGGTAATACGCCACACTAAGCGCAGCGTAAACACCAGTGCTAGGGTGATACCGATGCTTTTATGCAAATCCAATGAGCCTTTGTACCAGCTGTCGTAGTAACTCAAATCAACCATGTACAAGCCCAATCCAAACAGCCCAAACACAGCTATAGCCACTAACCAGTGCAGAAATATGGCTATCCATCCATAGCCATATTGAGTATTTTTTAACATCGCTCACTCTCCTTAATAACTGCAAATAGCTTAAATCAGCCGTTGAGAAAAAAACATGGCGCTGGCGCAATGCTAAGTGTGCGTAAATGCACAAAACTTTATTCACCATCGCTGAAAGTGCGCTTAAATAGCCAGTCCTCCACTTCTTCGCCATTGATATAATAGCCGTTATAACCTTGGCAGTGCTGAGTGAAACCCTGCTTTAATAAAAGCGCTCGTGACGCCTCATTGCCGGCAGTAACTGTGGCTGTATATTCGCGCAGACTAAACTGACTGTGCCCATGCTCAAGCAACGCATGCAGAGACTCACTCCCCAACCCTTGCCCTTGGTATTGTGGTAGGAGCATAAATCCCAACTCTGCTAGGTGCTCACTGTGACGATAAAACCCCGTGACCCCAATAAGCTCACCGCTTCGCTTTGCAATGGCCCACGTATACCAACAAGGCTGCATACTCGTAGGGTTTAAACGTTGTTGAAAGCGTTCTTGCACCTCATCAATATCCCCTATATCCGCCACATAGCGCATCACCTCGGGGTGTTGATGTAAGGCATAAAACACTGGCCAATGTGCTGCTCGCAATGGCTGATGTTGTAATCGAGGCGAGTGAAAATCCATTAATGACATGCTCTAGTGCTCCAAAAAAGCCGAGCGCTAGGCTCGGCTTCGATACGTGTATAACGCAATAAATTGTTAAAGCTTTTTAATACCCATGTTGTAGAGAGTAAAGCCATAAATATCAGCGTATTGCTCAATGGTTTTACTGGTTGGTGTGCCAGCACCATGCCCGGCATTGGTTTCAATGCGGATCATCACTGGATTCTCACCTTGGTGCTTATCTTGAAGCTCTGCTGCGAACTTGTATGAGTGCGCTGGAACCACACGATCATCGTGATCGCCTGTGGTAATTAAAGTTGCAGGATAGTTCACACCTGGTTTTACATTGTGAACCGGTGAGTACCCTTTTAGGTAATTAAACATTTCTTTGCTATCTTGCGCCGTACCATAGTCGTACGCCCATCCCGCACCTGCGGTGAAAGTATGGTAGCGCAGCATATCAAGAACACCGACCGCTGGGAGTGCTACTTTGAATAAATCAGGGCGCTGGGTCATTACCGCCCCCACTAACAAGCCACCATTTGAACCGCCACGTACAGCAAGGCGCTCACTGGAGGTGTAGTCGTTATCGATAAGGAATTCTGCGGCAGCAATAAAGTCATCAAACACATTTTGTTTTTCTAACTGGGTGCCCGCTTTATGCCATTTTTTACCGTATTCGCCGCCACCGCGTAAATTAGCTACCGCGTATACTCCGCCCTGCTCAAGCCATGCAGCCGTTGTGGCGCTAAAGCGCGGCGTCAAGCTAATATTAAAGCCACCATACCCGTATAAAATAGTAGGCGCCTCACCGTTGAGCTTAGTGCCTTTTTTATAGGTGATGATCATGGGTACTTTAGTGCCGTCTTTAGAGGTGTAGAATACCTGTTTAGACTCGTACTGTGAGGGGTCAAATTTAGCACCTGACTCTCTATAAACCTGAGATTCTCCGCTTTGTACATCAAAGCTAAAAATAGTGCCCGGAGTCTTATAGTTAGTGAAGGTGTAATACAAGGTCTGTTGCTCTTGTTTACCGCCAAAGCCAGAGGCCGTGCCGACACCCGGTAACGCGATTTCTCGCACTAGCTTACCGCTTTTATCAAACTGTTTAACTTGTGAAATGGCATCGACCATATAGCGGGCAAAGAAATAACCGCCGCCCTTTGATAGGTTGAGTACATTGTCTGTTTCAGGGATCAAATCTTGCCAGTTTTCAGGAGCTGGGTCCTTCGCATCCACCGTAACCACACGCTTGTTTGGCGCATCTTTGTTGGTCACTAAAAACAGTGTGTCACCTTCGTTGTCAATGACACTGGTGTCATAGGTAATATCATCAATCACCGTGACCAGTTCACTGTTTTCATCTGTCAAATCTTTAATAAAGAGCTTGTTGCCTGATGTTGATACCGCTGCGGAAATAACCAAGAAACGCTCGTCTGAAGTCACCGCTGCGCCAACATAGCGATGTTTTTGCGCCTCAGTGCCACCAAAGATGAGTTGATCGTCTTTTTGCGCCGTACCTAGCTTGTGGTAATACAGTTTATGCTGGTCTGTTTTTGCTGACAGTTCACTGCCCTCTGGCTTGTCATAGCTTGAATAATAAAAGCCGTCGTTGCCTAACCAAGAAATACCGCTGAACTTAACATCCACTAAGGTTTCACCCAGCTGCTTTTTGCTCTCGGTATCAAGCACAATCACTTTACGCCAATCACTGCCGCCCTCTGAGATTTGATACGCTGCTAAAGAGCCATCCTCACTAAAGCTAATGCCAGCAAGCGACGTCGTACCATCTTCACTAAAAGTGTTAGGGTCTAAGAAAATTTCTGCCTCACCGTCTCCTTTTTGACGATAAAGTACATATTGGTTTTGCAAGCCGTCATTTTTGTAAAAGTAGGTGTAGTCACCTTCTTTAAAGGGGGCGCTGACTTTTTCGTAATCCATTAGCGTCTTAAGACGCTCTTTTAGCTCGTCTCGGTAAGGAATTTGCTCGAGGTAGTCAAAAGTGACTTGGTTCTGTGCCTCAACCCATTTAGCGGTCTCTTCGCTCATATCGTCTTCTAACCAACGATAGGGATCAGCAACTTGCTCGCCAAAATAACTGTCGACAACGTCGCCTTTGCGAGTATCCGGGTAGTTTATCTGGGCGACCTGTTTTTCAGGCTGTTCTAGTTGTTCATTTTGCTGTTGTGAAGCTGGCTTTTCGCTGCATCCCGTTAGGGCAATGCATACCGCAACTGCGAGAGATTTTTTAAGCATAATTTTTTCGTATTTTGTTGTTAGAATCGAAGTTAAATTAGCGCTCTAGCTGTCTATTGTCCAGCGAAGCGAGACAGTTTCGCGTTTAAAAGCCCTATAAAAAAGAAAACCAACCTGAGTATTCAGGTTGGCTATCTGGCTGGTTGCATGCCTGTTAACTTATTATTAACTCAAAACTGGCTTTTTTGCTCAACTTTTTCGTTATATAGCGACATTTAATTATATCGTTGAGTAATTTTGAATAATCATCCTGTACGTCGGCCTTGCGCTCTGCTGACTCAATCAAGCTAACTTTCAGGATTCGATTTACCAGTGAACTTGTCACGCATATCAAGCATTTTGGTAACCCCTGCTCCCAGTTTCATCAACGTTGAGAGTTTTTCAGGGCTTAACCGTTGCAGTTCACCGGCCCACTGGGTGATCATTTCCAACAAATCATGAATTTCCAGCATACGCTGCTGGGCGTATTGCTCTGCCTGGTTATTAGGTTCATCAAGAAGGTTATCGCGCAACAGGCTTAAGGTTGGGTCAATTTCGCGTTTTTGGCGCTGCTCAAATACGCGATTAGCCATTTGCCAAATCGTCCCTGCTGGTTGATAGTACTCTTTACGATCCCCTGGCTTATGTTTGGTGGCGATCAACTGCCACGAATTGAGCTCTTTAATTCCCATACTGACGTTACCACGGGAAATATGGAGCGTCTGCGAAAGTTCATTCGCACTGAGTGGCTGTTCACTGAGTAACAATAGCGCGTACATTTGCCCTATTGTGCGATTAAACCCCCAGCGGCTTCCCATCTCTCCGCAATGCATGACGAATGCTTGCATCTTTTCAGTCAATTCCATGCGCGCTGCCTTATTTTCTGTATTTTCTGAAATTATCAGCATTTATGGGGTGTAGCGCAAGTGTGAATGTTAACCCTGAGTAAACCACAAAGAAATCGTATTAATTTTAGACAAAATAGTCGTTTTTCCTCTTTACATCACTAGTAAATTGATTAAAATCTCGCCTCTTCAAAAAGGAGTGTGAATGTTTAACTACAACGGTACAAATGGTTCGCATCAGCTTAGCTTGCAAGAACAAATCGTCACGGCGTCTTTTGTCGGCGCGATTAATGGCCGCATGCTCGAATCATTCGCATCGCAATTGCAATCAATCATCAACGACAGCGCGTTGACCCATTGGGGTTACATTAGCAACTCTCAGCGTTTAAGCGCCGCAACCCCAGATGCGCAGCAAAAGATGATTGCACTGGCTAAGCACATGCGTGCTCATGGGTGTCAAGCTTCGGCCTTTGTGATTGACTCGGCGATTGCCATTAGCCAACTAGACAAGGTACGTCAATCGCTGCATTTAGAAGGCAACACCCGCGATATCATCTTCAGCTGTTATGATGAAGCTCTGCGATATGTAAAACAGCAGCTTAATCCCTTGGTGCTGGGCAGTTAACATGAATGTGCAAGTCAGCTCGCCAGAGTTGACTTTCACGTACACCTCTCTAAGCTGCGCCCATCACCATAGAGTTTAAGGAAGGGTTATGAGCGAGCAACACACATATCCAATTGGTATCGCTGGGCAACCATGGTCGAGCAAACACCGTCAACAATGGCAAGCACAGCAAACTGTGCAGCGCAGCTACGCCGATGAAGTGGTAACGAAAGTTAAGGCACTAGCCGACAACTGGGATATCATTGAGTATGGGCAACTGCCCTATGAGCAAAGTTACCCCTTGTTCGCACTAAAGCATAAGCAGTGGCAAAAAGGCCGCCCTATCGCCTTAGTGACCGGTGGCGTGCATGGCTATGAAAGTAGTGGTATTCACGGCGCTCTCGCCTTTGCCAAGCAGGTTGAGCACACGCAAAGCGCTAACTTCAATATTCTCGTTGTGCCCTGCATCAGCCCTTGGGGTTACGAGACGATCAATCGCTGGAATCCGGATGCCAATGATCCGAACCGCTCATTCTTTGAAGGCTCTCCTGTGCCTGAAGCGCAGTTGTTGTTAGACTTTATCGCTCCTTTTAGTAGCGATATTCTGCTGCATATTGATTTGCACGAAACCACTGATAGCGATAATTCCGAGTTCCGTCCAGCACTTGCCGCACGCGAAGGAATCGTAAACCATAATTGGAATATCCCCGATGGCTTTTACCTTGTCGCCGACAGCGAGCGTCCGCAAGCGTCATTTCAGCGCGCCATTATCGATGCCGTGGCCAAGGTCACGCATATCGCCCCCGCCGATGAGAATAATCAGCTTATCGGCGCTGATTTGGTGCAACCTGGTGTCATTGAATACGCTGGACGTAAGTTAGGTTTGTGCATGGGCTTAACGCCAGCGCCTTACGTCACGACTACGGAGGTGTACCCAGATAGCCCGCAGGCAACTGAGCAAAACTGCATCGATGCCCAAGTGGCGGCGGCCAATAGCGCCATTGCCTTTGTTGCCGCATTATAATTAGGCACTTGCCGTAAAAAAGGGTCACATCCAGTGACCCTTTTTTGTCTCTTTACCTTTGTAGCGTGGTAGCTCACACTGCTTATTTGTAAAAGCGTGTTTCTTTGCGCTGCTGCGTACTCGGATCGCTCGCTTGCTCAACAACAAACGTCAAAGTGCTCACTTTTTTGGCCAGTTCGTAGCCATCAATACTGACTGTCACGGGGATCTCTTTTTGCTCTCCCGGAGCTAAAGAAAGGCCGCCATGCACCGCCAGCTTCGCCCCTTCTAAGCCAGCAATACTGATTTGATACGCTTGCTGCTGTTGGGTTTTATTGACCACCGAGATACGGTAGGGATTCTCAACCCAGCCTCGATAATCTGTACGCGACAACTCGCCCCTATCACGACTAACGTACACCTCCAATGGTGTGCGGCTGCTCAACCACCACGCCATGACCACAAATACCAGCACCGTCATCGCTGCATAGCCCAATAGCTTCAGCCGCAGTATAGAGGTTTTACCTCCCTCCTGTTGGCGCTCACTGGTGTAACTGATAAGACCGCGAGGATAGTTAAATTTATCCATGGTTTGGTCGCAGGCATCAATACATAAACCACAGTTAATACACTCATATTGAAGACCATTGCGAATATCGATGCCAGCTGGGCACACCTCGACACACAGCTTACAATCAACACAATCCCCCAGTGCGAGCTCTTCACGTGCAGCTTTACGCTTGCGTGGTCCTCGGGTTTCACCGCGTTCACTGTCGTAACTGACGATCAGGGTGTCTTTATCGAACATTACCGATTGGAACCGCGAATAAGGGCACATATAAATACACATTTTCTCGCGCAGCCAACCGGCATTACCGTAGGTGCACAAAGCAAATAAAAACACCCAAAAGCTGGTTAACCCACCCCAAGTAAAGGCTAGCATCTGTGAATAAAGCTCCTTGGCGGGAATAAAGTAGCTCATAAAGGAGGTTGCGGTGAAAAATGCAATGCCAAGCCAAGCTGCATGCTTGGCTGCCTTTTTCATCATTTTGCTAAAGCCCCAAGGCTGTTTGTCGAGCTTTATACGCTGATTACGAGTCCCCTCGATGCGGTGCTCGACCCAGGTAAACAGTAACATCCACACCGTTTGTGGACACATATAGCCGCACCATACGCGCCCCAGCCAATTAGTCACAAAAAACAAGGCGAAGGCACCTGCCATAAATACCCAAGCTAGGATCATAAAATCTTGGGGAAAGAACGTAATAGAGAATATCCGGAATTGTTGTTGCGCCACATCCAGCAACACCGCCTGCTGGCCTTGGTAAGAAATCCAAGGAGGGGCAATAAAGGCAATCATTAATGCCCAACTCATAACCCTACGAATGCGTTGGTAACGGCCTTTTTGTTCACGAACATAAATAGGCCCAGACTGCTTATAGGGCTTAATGATGAGATCTTCTTCTTTAATATCGAACTTCATAATACTTGCTTGTCATTGCTTGAGAACAAGCGGGTATCCGCAAGTCTTGTGCCATAACAACAAGCATTAAAATCTATAATTTTCAGTGAGTTATAAAATAACCTAGACGCAAAATAACGATATATCGACACCCTTATCGATATATCGTTATTTTGCCTATTTTTTACTCGCGGTTGACGCCCAATTTTTGCATTTTTGAGCGCAGTGTACTCGGTGCCAAACCGAGCCGTTGCGCGGCTCCACCTTCACCATTGATGCGCCCGCCGCACATAGATAAAACATATTCGATATAGCGCTTTTGCTCACTATCAAGGGTTCTTATCTCTGTGCCTTCTAGGCGCGCCGCCTCCGATAATTGCATGTCATCGATATGCACAACTGGGCCTTGCGTGAGAATAGCGGCTCGTTCGAGAATATTCTGCAGCTCACGCACATTGCCCGGCCAGTGGTAGGACTTAAGACGATTAAGACTGCGCGCACTGATACCAGTGAATTGCTTGGCCAGCTTCTGTGATGGCTTACTGAGTAACTGCGCCACCAATAACTCTAAATCTTCAATGCGCTCGCGCAGCGCTGGCACCCGTAGCGGAAAGACATTGAGGCGGTAATACAAGTCCATGCGGAAGCTGCCTTGTTCAACCATGGCCCATAAATCACGGTTGGTGGCGGCGATAAGGCGAATATCTACTTTCAGGGTTTGCTGTCCCCCGACCCGTTCAAACTCTTGTTCTTGTAATACTCGCAGCAGCTTGCTTTGCGCCTCTAACGGCAGCTCTGCGACCTCATCTAAAAATAACGTGCCTTTGTGCGCCAATTCAAAGCGCCCTTTGCGCCGCTGTTGAGCGCCGGTAAACGCGCCTTTCTCATGACCGAATAACTCGGACTCAATTAAGCTCGCACTAAAAGCCGCACAGTTGACCTTAACCAAGGGTGCATTGCGACGCTGCGAGCGATTATGCAGCTGTCGCGCAATCAACTCTTTACCAGTGCCATTTTCACCGAGGATCAGTACCGTACTGTCAGTTTTAGCCACCAGCTCAATCTGTTGCATCATTTGTTGAAAAATGACCGATTGACCCACTAAATCACTGTCTTGCCACTGCGCATTGATCTCTTCTAGCAAGTAGCGATTTTCTGCCTGCAACTGTTCGCTAAGCTCATTCACTCGTGAGAGTGCTTCGCGTAACGCCTGCTCAGTACTGCGCTGCTGTGATACGTCACGAAATATCGCCACAGCACCAATAAGCTGTTGATCTTTATAAATAGGTGTGGAGGTATATTCCACTGGGAATTGACTGCCATCTTTACGCCAAAACACCTCGTTGCTAACCGTCCGTGGTTGGCCGTCGACCACAGTGCGATAGATTGGACACTCACAGGCTGGGTAGTCACTGCCATCAGCATGGCTATGGTGGTGAAAACGGTGGATCTGCTGACCAAGGAGTTCACTGGCTTGCCAGCCGGTCATGCGCTCTGCTGCGGGATTGATAAAGACCGCATTACCATCGCGATCAAAGCCATAAATACCCTCTCCTGCAGCATCAAGCAGCAGTCTAGGATCATGAAGAAAGTGTTTGAGTGATTGGTCCATTACTCATTCCAAGCGAGGTAACGACATATCGTTACTATACTCGCTTGGCAAAGAGATAAACAGAGGCGGCTGACTATAATCCGCTGGTTAGGGTAATTTCACCGGGTTTGACAGCCAGAGCAAGGTCAAAGCGCGATAACAAAGCTTGCTTCGGATCTTGGCTATTGAGGGTATAGACCGGGTATTGACGTAGTGCTTGCGTGACGATGTCTTGCACCTGTTGCGACAGCGGTGCTAGCTTGCCTCGGTACCCCATGGCATCAACGTCGGCATTAATAATAGTGAAGTCTTGCAGATAAACCGCGTCGTCATCATTGTTGAACACTGGCTTTGCGGCAATACTCAAGCGTACACGCACAGGAACTTTTAATGCCAAAGCTTGGACAAATACAGTGTTATCAACACTGAGTTGCACACTGTCGGGGTGTTGCTTAGGGCCAATATCAACGCCAACATCGTTCACTTGCATGCGCATAGGCATGCCCATAAGCTCGACCTCACCTTGCAAACGCTCACTATTAGATTGCAAGTTCTGCTCCAATTGCGTTGCACTGAGCGAATAAACCGACACAGGGGCGTGCGACGCACACCCCGCCAAGCTAAGTAACCAAACGGCGACGATTAAAAACCTTTTCATTGACTCTCCACGGCTTCGAGCACGCTAACAATACGATTAAGCTGTTGTTGCTCCCCTAGACATTGGTGTTGCTCATTAACCCCAACGGCGTTAAGCCAGGCAATAAGCAAATCATCCAGGCTATAAACCACACCTTGGTGCTTTTCATCAAGCATGGTCACTTGCTCTTGCATACGCAAACCGGCGTCACTGGATGGACTGTCAATATTAGCTGTCACTTCTAGGCGAACAAGTAATTGTTCAGCGGCTAATGCTAGCTTGCTGTCGCTTAACCAACGCTTATCAAGCGCCTGTCCTTGCGACAGTGCACTGCGTAGCTGCCGATAGTGCGTATGGCGCTGTGCCGCCTGAAGTGTGTGTAGCGACTGTTGGGCCTGTGCCAGTAATTGCTTTTTCATATCCTGCAACGGCCGCTCTACGTTGAGCGCCGTTACAGTATGCACCACTTCTTGGTAATCCCCAGCTTCCTTACATGCATTCAGTTGTTGTTGCAGTTGCGCTAACTGTGTTTGTTGCTCATTGAGCAAATCATTATGTACCTGCTGACGCTGTTCTTTGGCCTCATCACGCTGAGCAAAAACGGCATCGTTTATACGTCGAAACGCTAACCATAGTTTACGTTCTTTACTCTTACCCGCGAAGCCCACTTGCTGCCATTGTTGTTGCAAGTCTTTCAATGTATGGGTGGCGGCAAACACATCTTGCTGCTGCGCCTGATGAGCCTGCTCAAGCAGATCCTCTTTGGCACTAGCATTATGCTGGTAATAATCTTGTACGCGCTCAGCAATCGCCGTTTGTGCTTCGTTGAAAGCTTTGTTGAGCTTATGATAAAGCTTGCTCTCTAACCGTTTAGCGCCGCGCCACTGCTTTAGTAGCTGATTAAATTGGGCTTCTAAAGACACAATATCATGATCCGCTTGCTGTGCTTGAGCATCGAGGGTTTGCATCTGTGCAATCAACGCCTCGCGCTCAGCCACCGCCTGTTCCTTTTGTGCCTGCTGCTCAGCAAAATAGTCGCGACAGGGCGCAAACGCGGTTTCGATTTGTTGTTCAAACTCTTGCTTGGCTTGCGCCTCTACGTGCGGGCCCAATAGTTGCCAGCTTTTACGTAACTTTTTCACTGCGGCTAAACGCTCATTGGCATCTTCACAAGGTGATTGCGCGAGCTCGAGCGCGGCCTCGAGCAACTGCGTTTGCTGTGATTGCCCAGCATACTGATGCCAATCTTCAGCCTCGCTCAAGGTTGTCTTCAAGCTTTCATATTCTCGGCTGACTTGTTGGCGGTAGTGCTCGGTGAGCTCTTGATACAGCGTATCTAACCCATTAAACACGCCGAAAGCAACGCGGTAGCGCCCTTGATTAATTAAACGACGCAAGTCTTTTGTCTTTTTGCGCGCTTGGTTAAGGGTTTGCTGCTGCGCATCTAATAGTGGCTGCATCTGCGCAAACCATGCCTTTTTGGCTTGCTGGTATGATTGGCGCCATACGCCAGCAAGCTCTTTAGGTAAGGCCGACAAACTCTGTTGAATCTCTTTCGCAAGCTCAGTCTCACGCATAAGCGCTGCATCAAGCTGAGCTGAGGTTTCAGCAACAGCCATAGCTTGATATTCCTTTAGTCGCTCCCGCAACTGCTCCACATCTTGCTCATAGGCACTAAGTTGTTCAACTTGCTTAAATAAACGCTTGAGCTCTTGGCGCTGACTAGTCAGCTCAGCTCCAGGCTGCAAATCGGGGCTTTGCAACATATCTTCAGCTTGCGCTACTTTGGCATGCAACCAATCGGTTTGAATTTGCTCATTTCCATCGAAACGTAACGCCATGGCATTGCTGATCTCTTCCGCTAGCGCGCTTAAATTGGCCAATGCCAACACACTGCGTTGCTGCGCTTGTTGTTGCGCCTGTTGACGCTCATATTGTTCGCCAAGAATAGCGATATGACGCTCAAGCTTGTTTTTCAAAACGGCAAATTTCTCATCGTTTTGCGTTCGCAATTCTTCATCAAGCCAATGCGTCTCTAGTTGAGCGAACTGATGGCTGAACTGAGTGTATTGAGTCGTGACCAGTTGGTAGTCGTTTTTATCGCGCAAAGCGTTCAGCTGCGCCAACAAGAGTTTACTCTGCTGCGCTACCTGTTGTGGCATGTGTGCTGCTAATTGCTGCTCTTCAATGGCCTGTGCCAACCGTGTTTTCGCTTCGCCTTGAGCCTGCTTGACTAGCTTATCTGCTAACTGGGTATTAATCACTAACTGGCACAACTGCAGCTGCAAGGCCTCGTCTGCACCTCTGAACACCTGTTCGGTAAGCTGCGGTTTATTAAGGCGATGAATTAATTTAACTTTCGTTGCTGTGGTTTTCTCTGCTAATGCTAGTTGCTCTAACGTTTTCTCATTGGCGAAACGCTCTAAGTATCGCTCTTTATCTGCGCTCGACAAAGCCTGAGGTGAATGCATTAGCACTTCTGCCACTTTTTGATTGGCCAAGCGCTTGATACCCGGCTCGGCGTCACTTTGGCAAGCCTGCCACCACAAATCGATGTCATTGAGTTTTTTTAGTGCTGCCGAGCGCACTTTACTGCTCGGGTCTTGGCTGGCTAATTGCTGCAATATAGCATGGTGTTGTTGATTATCGAGCTGAGACAATGCCCCTAGGCGCGTGCTCTCATTAGGGTGCTTCCACTTTGGTTTGAATAACTGCTTAAAGATCATTTTCACTAAACCTGGCTATCTCATTGTCTGCTTTGAACTGCTTCTTAAGTTCTTGTTTGGATTTTTGTACTAGCTCACCATTTTCACCAACGGTGAACTGCTCGTCGCTTTTAAGTACTTTGGCTTGATACAACATGACCAACTGCACTGTTTGTTGTTTTTGTTCGTCACTTAGGGGTGTCCCATCCGGCCATTTACCAGTGGCGGCACCATACTGCAGGCGCTCAAAGGTTTGCGGAGTAATTGCTTGGACTAACTGCTCAATATTCATAACTTCTTTCTTTTCAAAAATACCAAACGAACGCGATTAATTAGATACCAGATAAACCCGAGAACGATGGCGCCGTAACAGGCATTTTGCTGCCATGAGCCAGGCTCCGGCTGCTGCCAATACAACACTAAGAAGCCACCAAGGAAAAAGATCAAAGCAATGAAAGATTGATTCATCAACCCCTGTTGCTTTTGCAGTTTAGTTCGCGCGGCTAAACGGCGCTGGTCTTGCTCGTTCATTTGTTCTAGAGCGATATTGCAATGGGGACAGGACTGGTGTTTGTCGGAAATCGACTTTTGGCACTGCGGACATGAAATGATGGCCATGCTTACTCCTATTTGCAACTACGCGCCCATAAAAAAAGGCGCCTTCTGGCGCCTCATTGTACTGGTTTTAATTGCTCTTGTCTTTTTCCAATTTCTGCCAGTAGTCTTTTACTGAGTCTTTCATTTCTTTACGCAGTAACATGATGCCAAACAAGTTCGGCAAGGTCATCACCACGATGGCTACGGCGGCGAGCTTCCATACCAAAGTGGTGTCGGCAAATGATGCCCAAAAGAAACCGGCCACATAAAATACGCGATACGGCATCACCGAGCGCGAACCCAATAAATAGGTCATCGCCCTATCCCCGTAGTAAGACCACGCTATCGCCGTAGAGAAGGCAAACAGTAATAAGCCTATAGACACGATATACTTACCATTGTCGCCCAAGAAGCCACGCGTAAAGGCTTTCGTGGTCAGCTCGGCGGAGTGCACTAGGGATTTACCCATCACACTGATACTGTCATCGACTATCTGGCCATCTTTCACTTCCACTTCACCGGTGTAGACGTGACGCTCAGTAATGCCAAAACGCAGGTCTTCAGCCACTGAACGTGAGTGCAAAATGGTGAAATCTTTATTTATAGCTTTGCCGTTAATTACGTTGATAGTGCCGTTGTAAGGCGCAACGTCACTGCCGTTACCGTTAAGGTAGTTGTAGAGATCGGTGCGGTCTTCATCACTTTGGTCTGAGTAGTTCCCTTGCAGCACGGTCATTGAACTGCGCTCAAAGTGTGTATCAAATTTTTCGTTCCACACCCCTGATGACAAGATCACTAAACCGGTTAACGTACAAATGATAATAGTGTCGATAAACGGCTCTAAAATTGACACCATGCCCTCGGATACAGGCTCATCGGCTTTGGCTGACGCGTGAGCGATAGGTGCCGAGCCCTGACCAGCTTCATTTGAAAATAGACCTCGGTTTACACCTCGGTTAAAGGCATAAGCAAAGCTGGCACCCAAGAAACCACCGGCGGCGGCTGAGCCTGTGAAGGCCTCGGTAAATACCGAAGCAAACGAAGGGCCTATATTCTCAATGTTATAGAAAATGACCAGGAGCGCGCCAATTACATAGACAGCGGCCATTAGCGGTACGATTTTCGAGGTAATCGCGGCGATGCGTTTAATGCCGCCAAGGATCACTAAGGCTAGTAAGATAGATAGAACGACCCCTGTGGCCATAGGTTCAAAACCAAAAGTGGCTTCCATACCCTGGGCAATATTATTAATTTGCGGCAGACTACCGGTACCAAAGGAGCTAATAACGGTGGCAATGGCAAATAAAATAGCTAACCACTTCATGTTTAGGCGTTTGTCCATGTAATACATGGGACCCCCTGCCATGGTGCCATCTTCGGTTTTCTCGCGATATTTGTGCGATAGCGTTACTTCCACAAATTTTGTGGTCATGCCGAAAAATGCCGTCATCCACATCCAAAACAGTGCTGCGGGGCCACCGATGGAGATGGCCAAAGCAACACCACCGATGTTACCAGTGCCCACTGTTCCGGACAGCGCAGTAGAAAGAGCTTGGAAGTGCGTGGTATCACCCTGGTGCGATTTTTTATCATATTTACCAGAGACGATGCGCACGGCATGTTTGAAGTAGCGAACCTGAGGGAATTTTAGATAAATCGTAAAAAATAAACCCACACCAAGCAAAACATAGGGGAACCAAACGGAACCACCAAGCATGGAGTCGAGGGTATCAAAGAAGTTTCCTAGGGCATCCACGGGTATATTTCCTCTTTTATTATTATGTCTAACTGCGAACTATGACAGCATCTCACAAGGTTGCGAATATGTTAAAGCATTTGTTATTAAAATGAAGCATAAAAAAGGCGCTTAAACGCGCCTTTTTGTTATCTTAGCTTATCAACCACCGCGATAATGGCGGCTAACGTGTCTTGCCCAAACTGATAGGACCGTCTGTCTGACCAGCCGTAGTCTATATCTGGCAAGTTAGCGTTGTCTTTAAATGGCATCTCTACGGTATAAGCCAAGGCTTTAAACTCCTCACCAACGGCGCAAGAAGCCACTGTTAGGTTAGCCTCGCCAGGAGCATCCTTGTCATAGCCGAATTCATCTTGGAATTCTGGTGTAATAGTCAAAAGTGCATCTTTAAAGGTGTTTTCTAAATCCTCGAGGCGAGCGTCATAGCTTGGGATCCCCTCGCCGCCAGCAACAAAGTTATAAGGCAATGCTTCGTCACCGTGGATATCGAGATACATATCCAATCCAACTTCGCGCATTTTGTTTAGTACTAGGTAAACTTCTGGGCTCTGGTCCATGCTCGGGGTGGCCCATTCACGATTCAAGTTGACACCAGCAGCATTGGTGCGCAGATGACCACGCACACTGCCATCAGGGTTCATATTAGGAACGATGTAGAATACTGCTTTCGATAGCAACTTCGCCGCATGAGGGTCCTCGTCGTCGAGTAATTTATGCAATAACCCCTCAACAAACCACTCGGCCATGGTTTCACCTGGGTGTTGACGAGCGGTGATCCAAATCGCCTTTTTATCAGCGCTTGGCTCGCCAATACGCAGCATCGTCATATCGCGACCATCTAAGGTGGTACCGAGGTTTTCAGCATCACAGATAGCATGACTTTGCGCCCAATAAATTAAATCAAGATGACGCTCATAACTGTAAGGGGCAAAATAAGCAAAGAACACCTGAGAACACTCTGGTTCAAAGTCGATAATCAAAGTGCCGTTGTCATAACGCGTAGGCACGCGGAACCATGTTTGTCGATCATAGGACGCAACGGCTTGGTAGTCATCCCAGCCCTCTGGGTATGCCGACTCTTTTAGATTATTAATGTGCAAGCAGTGTTCAACGAAAGGTGTGGTTTCTAGACGAAAGTGAAACCATTGAAAAAACGCGGACTGATTGTCTTTATTAATCTCAAGTTGGATATCCAGTGGCGATTCACAGGCGATAACCTTGATATTACCACTATCGAAATTACTGGTGATGTTCATACTTTATCCTTTCAGACATGAGAAGTAGTGATGCTCGCAGACTAGCACAGCCCCTGCAGAGCAACAATTAACAACAAAAAAGCCGGTGCGCTAAAAAGCGACCGGCTGTGAACTAACTTGGTTTTTATTAGCGTGGCAAGCTTGGGTGGGCAATTTCAGCCATATCTTGCATACAACGCACAACCTGACAGCTGTAACCAAACTCATTATCATACCAAACGTAAAGCACAACGCGCTCACCATCAACAATAGTTGCTTGGGAATCCACCACACCGGCATAACGGCTACCAACAAGGTCGGTAGAGACGATTTCTGTTGAAGCGGTGTAATCGATTTGATCGCGTAGCTCTGAGTGTAATGCGGTCTCGCGTAAGAAGGCATTCAGCTCTTCAACACTGGTCCCCTTTTCCAAGTTAAGGTTAAGGATAGCCATTGATACATTCGGTGTCGGCACACGAATAGCATTACCGGTTAGCTTACCTTCAAGTTCAGGCAAGGCTTTGGATACAGCTTTCGCCGCACCAGTAGAGGTAATAACCATATTGAGCGCAGCAGCGCGACCACGGCGCTCAGCTTTGTGGTAATTATCAATTAAGTTTTGGTCGTTAGTGTATGAGTGTACGGTCTCAACGTGACCATTTTTAATACCAAACTTATCATTTAAAGCTTTTAGCGTCGGCGTAATGGCGTTAGTGGTACAGCTTGCAGCACACACAATTTTATCTTCAGGTTTGATATCTTGGTTGTTAACACCGTAAACAATGTTCTTGATATCGCCTTTTGCCGGTGCTGTTAGTAATACTTTCGAAGCACCTTTTGACTCTAGGTGTTGGCCTAGGCCTGCTTCATCTTTCCAAATACCAGTGTTATCAACAACTAACGCATCCTCAATACCATATGCAGTGTAGTCAACTTCACTTGGCGAGTTGGCATAAATCACTTGGATGTAGCTGCCGTTAGCTTTAATGGCATTACGCTCATTATCAACGGTGATAGAGCCGTTGAATGGGCCATGAATTGAATCACGACGCAATAGGCTAGCTCGTTTTTCAAGATCCCCATCTTTACCACCACGTACCACAATGGCGCGTAAACGTAAGTCGGCATACGGGCCTGACTTTTCGATTAACAAGCGCGCTAACAAGCGACCAATACGGCCAAAACCATATAAAACCACATCACGCGGTGCTTTTGGCTCACCTGGATTAGTGATTTCTGCAAGCTCGTCTTTTAAAAATTCTTCTAACGAGCGACCTTTGGCCGCATCTTTATATAGGAAGCTGTAAGCCAATTTACCAATATCGATACGGCCAGAGCTAAGTTCCATGTTGCTGATCGCTTCTAACACCGGGTAGCTTTCGCGCAGACGTAGTTTAGAGTCTTCAAATTGCGCCACGGTTTTGTGCGCTTTGATAATATCGATGGTGCTGGCGTTGACCAGAGGGCGGCCATAAACGGCAATTTCGATACCACGGTTGCGATACAGTTTACCAATGATGGGTTGCATACTTTCAGCGTAGTCTTGGCGTTCTTGCCAGCTGTTCAAGTACTCTTGCTCGTGAGATGAGGTCATTGTTTCTGCCTTTGAAATTTGTTTTGAACGGATATAGCCCGAGGAGGGAATGTGTCATCACAAAGTGAGAGCGTGATCAAGGACAATATACCTCCTAGCAGGCGGGCATATTCTAATGCAAAGCGCGAGCAATAACCACCTCTACATTACTCTTGGGTACAAGGTGTCTCCCTATAACGCTTTGAGCTACAATAAAATCAATGACTAAAGCGGCTTTACACCCATTGACGAAAAGTAACGTCAATTTCAGCGCATAACATGATGGTGTGAGCGCACTAATACAAAGAAAAGGAATAACCATGCGACTTATTATCGGCTTGGCCTTAGTTACAACGTTGAGCGGCTGTGACTCAAGCCTGACAGTGCGGGAAGTCTGTGAGCAAACTCCGGCCATGTGTAATGACTTAAACACAGACAGTCACTGCCGACATGAACGCGCAGAAGTGATCATTAGTCGCTTTCATGAGTATGAAAAGCCGACTTTGGAGCGAAAATACCAATTATTAAAAGACTTTGAACGTTACAGCCAATGTGTCAATCTCGCTTCAAAAATTGAACACATAAAGCTTAAAGAAAAGACCGCCTCACGTTATAAGGGCTATCACACGGCACAAAAAGAAATTAATCGCTTACTTTATGAAACCCGTGGTAGTAATCACCCAGGGCTGCTGTATTTTCACTGGTCGCGTAACAACGATAATAGTGCACTGCAAAAACTGCTGTCGATGCAAGAAGACACAAAAGTAAAAAACAGCCGAGATGCACAGTTTTACCTCGCTAGCTATTACATGAAGGTAGACACCGAAAAGACCTTGGATCACTTATACCGTAGTCTTGAGCTTAATGGTGCTGAACAACAGCCTCACCCTGAAGTGCTTACTTCACTGGTCAATATTTTCTATCAGCAAGAACAGTATAATTTAGCGTATACCTTTGCGGTGGTGGCCAAGCAGGCCGGCGTGGAAAACATTGACTTTGCGCCTTTGCGCGCAAGAGCCTTAGATGACGGCCATGATCTCGAGCGCCTAGATACCTTAGCACAAACTACTTACGAGCAAATCATGAGCGGACAATTCCGCTCGCCCCGCTCATAAGTAAATTCCATAAAAAGTAAAAAGCAGCCTTAAGGCTGCTTTTTTATTACTTTAATTTGCTAGTGCCCACTTCAACACGGGTTTTTAGCTTTTGTCCGGGTCTAAAAGTGACCACTCGGCGCGCCGAGATAGGAATATCTTCTCCGGTTTTGGGGTTACGACCTGGTCGCTCTTTCTTATCACGAAGATCGAAGTTGCCAAAGCCGGAAAGCTTAATTTGCTCCCCATTTTCTAAAGCTGAGCGGATTTCTTCAAAAAACGCTTCAACTAGTTCTTTGGCATCCTTTTTATTGATCCCCAACTTCTCAAATAGGTGTTCAGCTATGTCGGCTTTGGTAAGCGCCATATCTAGTCCCTCAACGATGCGTTAAACTCTTTGGCCAATGCGGCCACGACGTTGTCGACAACTAAGTTGATATCTTTCTCTTCGAGCGTTCTATCAACCGCCTGCAGTGTCAGAGCAATTGCCAAACTCTTATAATTTGGCTCGATACCTTTGCCCTTATACACATCGAATAAGTTTAGGTCAACCAATTGATTTCCGCCAACTTTTTCTATAGTGGCTAAAACATCACCAGCATGAACCTTATCTTCCACCAAAATCGCGATGTCTCGGCGGTTCGATGGGAACTTGGATATTCCTACAGCTTCTGGAAGAACACGGGTAGCCACTGCGGCTACTTCGATTTCAAAGACATAGGCTGCACCGTTAATACCAAGCTGCTTTTGCAACTGTGGATGCACAGCACCAACAAAACCGACCTGCTGCCCATCAACAAAGATAGCGGCACTTTGGCCCGGGTGCAAACCATCACATTGCTGTGCTTTGAAACTAAAGCGCGCACTGTCATTGCATAACGCCAGTAACGCTTCCACGTCCCCTTTGACATCATAGAAGTCGACCGCGCGGCTTGGTACATTCCAATGCTCGCCATAACTTGTGCCCGAGACAATGCCACCAAACACGGCCTGCTGACGCACGCCATTTTCAGCTTGTTCATCAGCAATGAACTTCAGTCCATGCTCAAACAAGCGCACGCGTGATTGCTGACGATTTTGGTTGTACACCAACGCATTCAGTAACCCCGGCATCAACGACAGACGCATGACCGACATGTCCGCCGAAATAGGGTGCGGTAAATGCAATGCTTGCTCATCGCCGTGGATGGCAGCCTGGACCTTAGGATCAACAAAGCTATAAGTAATGGCTTCTTGATAACCGCGCGTCACTAAGGTATCGCGCAAACGCTTAACCGGCACTGACGCTTCGTTGTGAGCTGTCATGTTAAGTTTCGCCATTGGCGCAACATTAGGAATATTGTTGTAGCCATAGACCCGAGCGACTTCTTCAATTAAGTCTTCCTCGATGCGAATATCAAAGCGATAACTGGGCACATCGGCCTGCCAAGTACCGTTTGTGAATTGGACGTCTAGGCCTAACCGACGCAGGATATTGGTCACGGTTTCATCATCGATATGATAGCCAATCACACGGTCTAAACGTTCACGACGTAAAGTAACCGCTGTGACCTTTGGTAACTGCTCTGTAGCAACAGCCTCAACAACAGGGCCAGCTTGACCTCCGACTATATCAAGTAACAATGCCGTAGCACGTTCCATAGCGTCACGTTGTAGCGCAAAATCAACTCCGCGCTCATAACGGTGCGAGGCATCGGTGTGCAGCCCATAGCTTCGTGCCTGACCGGCAATAGCGACAGGGTTAAAGAAGGCACTTTCAAGTAAAATATCGCTGGTTTTCTCGGTGACCCCAGAGCCCTCACCACCAAAGATACCCGCCATGGCTAAGGCTTTATTATGATCGGCGATCACTAGCGTCGATTCATTGAGTTTCGCAGTGTTGCCATCAAGTAAAACCAGTTCTTCACCGCCATTGGCACTGCGTACCTTAATACCACCTTCAATGGCGGCTAAGTCAAACGCATGCATTGGATGGCCCAGCTCAATCAACACATAGTTGGTGACATCAACCACAGGGTCAATAGAGCGAATACCACTGCGGCGCAATTTCTCAACCATCCACAGCGGCGTTTGCGCATCAAGATTGATGCCCTTAATTACGCGACCAAGGTAACGAGGGCAACCTTGCTCGTTAACTAGCTCAATGCTGACTTTATCATCAATGGTGGGCTCTACTGGCGCAATCGTCAGTTCATTCACGTCCAGGTTGTTTAGCACCCCCACTTCGCGAGCCAAGCCTTTAATACCCAGGCAATCGCTGCGGTTCGGCGTTAAATCAACATCGATAATATGGTCATCAAGGCTTAGGTACTCACGTAAATCGGTGCCAATGGGCGCATCGGCTGGCAATTCCATAATGCCATCGCCCTCTTCACTGATACCTAGCTCTACAAATGCGCAAAGCATGCCATGCGACGGCTGACCACGCAGCTTGGCCTTTTTGATTTTAAAATCGCCGGGTAATACCGCGCCGACTTTCGCCACTGCCACTTTGATACCTTGGCGACAGTTAGGTGCGCCGCACACAATATCAAGTAACTCATCATCACCGACGTTTACTTTCGTCACACGCAGTTTATCGGCATCGGGGTGCTGACCACACTCGACAACTTCGCCGACAACCACACCACTAAACTGGCCTGCAGCTGGTTCTAATGCATCCACTTCCAGTCCCGCCATTGACAGCTGCTCCGCAAGTGCGTCGCTATCGATGGCCGGATTCACCCATTCACGTAACCACTTTTCACTGAATTTCATTTATCACGACCTCTTAACGGAACTGGTTTAGGAATTTCAAATCATTTTCGAAAAATGCGCGTAAGTCATTAACGCCATAGCGCAACATGGTAAGGCGCTCTACCCCCATACCAAAGGCAAAACCAGTGTATTTTTCAGGGTCGATATTAACTGAACGCAACACATTCGGGTGCACCATACCGCAACCAAGAACCTCTAACCATTTGCCGTCTTTACCTTTCACATCAACCTCTGCCGATGGCTCAGTGAATGGGAAGTAAGAGGGGCGGAAACGAATTTCCATATCTTCTTCAAAAAAGTTACGAAGAAAATCGTGCAAAATGCCCTTGAGTTCAGTGAAGCTAACGTCTGTATCCACCATCAAACCTTCAACCTGATGGAACATCGGTGTATGCGTTTGATCGTAATCGTTACGATACACACGACCTGGCGAGATAATACGCAACGGCGGTTGCTCTGTTTCCATGGTACGTATTTGTACACCACTGGTTTGCGTACGTAATACCAACTTGGGGTTGAAGTAGAAGGTATCGTGATCCGCGCGTGCCGGGTGATGTGCAGGAATGTTCAAGGCATCAAAGTTGTGGAAGTCATCTTCCACCTCGGGCCCTTGCTTCACCGCAAAACCCAACTCACCGAAGAAAGACTCGATGCGTTCAATGGTCCGGGTAACGGGATGAATGCCGCCGCTGGCCATATTGCGCCCAGGTAAGGTGACATCAATGGTTTCTGCTGCCAGCTTTTGTTCTAATGCTTTTGCGTTCAGCGCTTCACGCTTTTCGTTGATCGCTTCAGTCACTTGCTGCTTGGCTTGGTTAATCACTTGGCCGGCGCTCTTACGCTCTTCTGGCGCCATTTTACCAAGCGTTTTCAGTAACCCGGTAATTTCACCTTTCTTTCCAAGGTAGTTTACGCGCACATCTTCTAGGTGCGCGATTTCGCTGGCTGAATCAACCGCCTTTAAGGCGTCAGCCAAAATCGCTTCTAAGTTCATCGGATACCTGACTAGGGTGATAATTTAAAGTGTTTATTTAACCACTTATGATAACCAAAGGGCCGCTCTGATTCTAGCCCTGAGCGGCGCTTTCTATAGCTTTAAAGTGGCTTTTATAAACGGAATGGTGAGCTTTCGCTGCGCTGCCATAGAGGCATGATCGAGTGTGTCCAATACATCGAGTAGTGCACGCATGTCACGACTTAAGCGCGTCAATAAAAAACGTGCACAATCATCAGAAAGTTCTAAGCCGCGCATTTTCGCTCTATTTGTTAATGCTTGAGCCTTATCATCATCGCTCATCGAGCGGATTTGTAAGGTGGTGCCCCATTTCAGACGCGATTCTAAATCCGGCAGCGTAATATTAAGCATATCCGGCAATAAATCGGCGGAAATCAACAACAGCTTGCCCGGCTCGTTAAAACGGTTAAAAAAGTTGAATAAGGCTTTTTCCCAGACCTCATCACCGGCGACTAAGTGCAAATCGTCGATACATACCACATCGAGGGTATCGAGCCCCTCTAACACCTGAGCACCAAACTGCTGAACCTCACTTAACGACAACAGCATACTGGACAAGCCCTGCTCTTGGGCATGGATACAGGTAGCATAAAGTAAATGCGATTTACCCGAGTCCCCTAACCCACATAAATAGGTGTACTGAAATTGCTGTGTCAGGTGTTCAAAGGCCGCTTTTAAGTGATTAACCTCTAACGAGTCTTCGCCACCAAAGTAACTGGCATAGGTTTCGTCATCAGGTAAAGTAACAGGCAATGCCAGTTGCGAATGCTGCATCATCAGTTATTGCCACGCATACTCAAGATCGTCATTGCTAGTGGAGTAATAAAACTTATCTGGGTCGCGATAATCACTAAAATAGGAATCAAGCGTCAGTGCTTTGCGCAAGTCATCAATACTGCCAGTATGACTGACATTTATTTCAATGAACTTTTTAGCAACATGACTAACGTTGGCATCAGTGACCACACTCAGACTACGTAACCGCCGCAAGGCATACTCAATATCAACAAAACTGGTGGTGTTATAAAGCTTAAGCATTTGCTGCTGTGCATCATAGCCAGAAGCCGCATCAATTGCATACTCACTGGCAAGGGCACTGGCTAGCGCGTCGACCATATCGAGAATAACCTGTTGCTTGTCGCCCTTGTGTCGGGTGGCCTCGAACTGATCTTCATTGGTGAAGCGCCAATCGAGCTCCCACGCTCCGGAGCGTTCATCTTGATAGAGTCTCGCTGACACAACGCGTTCTGCCATATAGCGCTGCGAAGCGATGTCCAGCGAGTCACTGAAATTTCCCCATACGTCGGTGACTTCGACATGTTGTCTGTCTTCAAGGTCGAGTAAAGGAGTAACAATGGGGAGCCCGCGACGAGAGGCACGATCTGACAGTAACCCCTCGACTTGCGGGTGGGTATCAGCAGTGAGCAGCTCCCGTCGCCAGCCATCTTCAATCGCCAACCAAATGACCACCAAAGGACGGCGATTGCCCCACAGTGGCAAACCGGCTTCTCTGACTAAGGTATTGACCTTGTTGCTGTCAAATTGCACGTTTAAGTATGATTGCCCTTCGTTATCGCCGTATTCAAATTTAGTCATATAATCGGAGATATCAGATAATGCGCCCCGCACCACCTGGTTGTTCGTTGCATCAGGCTCGCCCGTGACCTTGATCACTACATTTAATAATGCGTTCTGACTTGCCGTGACCCGGCTGGCACGAGTTTTATCATCTACTGGCTGTTGATACTGGTACAGCCCTTTTACCTCTATCGCCTGACTTGAGAAGGCGATAAACATTGCATATAGCAGGAATAAATTACGGATCACGTTGCTTCATACCTCAATCATAATGCCCTGATCCTAAAGCAAAGACTAAAACAAAGCAAAAGGTTCGCTAAGATTAACAACGGCTATGAAGAGAGCCTGAATATAGGCGGTTAACAATGATTAATGTATCCCTGTGTTGTGGGTCGGGGTTTTACCCTGTCTAGGGTGATGCAAGGCTAAAAGCCTTGCCTACAGGTGTGATGACCGATGATGATGTGTTGTGGGTCAGGGTTTTACCCTGACTAAGGTGTTGCAATGCTGAAGCCTTGCCTACAGGTGTCGGGTTCTTCTGTTGTTTGGTTCTGTTGTAGGTCAGGGTTTACCCTGACAAAGGTGTCGCGAGGCTAGAGCCTTGCCTACAGGTGTGGGGTTCTACTGTTGTTTGGTTCTGTTGTGGGTCGGGATTTATCCCGACTATATGATACAAGGCTGAAGCTTTGCCTACGGTTGTGGTGACAGGGGTTTCGGTGTGTTGTAGGTCAGGGTTTACCCTGACTCGATGATGCAAGGCTGAAGCCTTGCCTACAAATGCGATGAGTGGGGATGTGCTGTGTTGTGGGTCAGGGTTTACCCTGAATAGGTGTTGCAAGGCTCAAGCCTTGCCTACAAGTGTGGGGTTCTTTTCTACAGGCATAAAAAAACCCGCTGCACTTCTGCAACGGGTCTCTCTAATTAGGAGCCTGGTGATGACCTACTTTCACATGGGCGAACCCACACTATCATCGGCGCAGTTCCGTTTCACTTCTGAGTTCGGCATGGGGTCAGGTGGGTCCAGAACGCTATTATCACCAAGCATAAACTTGGGCTAACACGGCGTGTTAGTCATTTGGAAAGCCGTATAAGTAAATCTACTTTAGTCTCTTAACTTCTGTGCTTAAACAGTCACATACAAACCACTTTGGCGTTGTATGGTTAAGCCTCACGGGTAATTAGTACAGGTTAGCTTAACGCCTTGCAGCGCTTCCACATCCTGCCTATCAACGTTGTCGTCTTCAACGGCCCTTTAGTGGAGTCGAACTCCAAGTGAGAACTCATCTCGAGGCTCGCTTCCCGCTTAGATGCTTTCAGCGGTTATCGATTCCGAACGTAGCTACCGGGCAATGCCTTTGGCAAAACAACCCGAACACCAGCGGTTCGTCCACTCCGGTCCTCTCGTACTAGGAGCAGCCCCTCTCAATTCTCAAACGCCCACGGCAGATAGGGACCGAACTGTCTCACGACGTTCTAAACCCAGCTCGCGTACCACTTTAAATGGCGAACAGCCATACCCTTGGGACCGACTTCAGCCCCAGGATGTGATGAGCCGACATCGAGGTGCCAAACACCGCCGTCGATATGAACTCTTGGGCGGTATCAGCCTGTTATCCCCGGAGTACCTTTTATCCGTTGAGCGATGGCCCTTCCATTCAGAACCACCGGATCACTATGACCTACTTTCGTACCTGCTCGACGTGTCTGTCTCGCAGTTAAGCTGGCTTCTACCATTACACTAACCGTACGATGTCCGACCGTACTTAGCCAACCTTCGTGCTCCTCCGTTACTCTTTGGGAGGAGACCGCCCCAGTCAAACTACCCACCAGGCACTGTCCGCAACCCCGATTCAGGGGCCAACGTTAGAACATCAAACATACAAGGGTGGTATTTCAAGGATGGCTCCATGATTACTGGCGTAACCACTTCAAAGCCTCCCACCTATCCTACACATGTAGGCTCAATGTTCAGTGCCAAGCTGTAGTAAAGGTTCACGGGGTCTTTCCGTCTAGCCGCGGGTACACAGCATCTTCACTGCGATTTCAATTTCACTGAGTCTCGGGTGGAGACAGCGTGGCCATGGTTACACCATTCGTGCAGGTCGGAACTTACCCGACAAGGAATTTCGCTACCTTAGGACCGTTATAGTTACGGCCGCCGTTTACCGGGGCTTCGATCAAGAGCTTCGACAAAGTCTAACCCCATCAATTAACCTTCCGGCACCGGGCAGGTGTCACACCGTATACGTCATCTCACGATTTAGCACAGTGCTGTGTTTTTAATAAACAGTCCCAGCCACCTGGTCACTGCGACCCACTTCAGCTCCAGACGCAGGTCCTTCACCTAATGTGGGCGTACCTTCTCCCGAAGTTACGGTACTATTTTGCCTAGTTCCTTCACCCGAGTTCTCTCAAGCGCCTTAGTATTCTCTACCTGACCACCTGTGTCGGTTTAGGGTACGATTCGATATAGACTGAAGCTTAGAGGCTTTTCCTGGAAGTATGGCACCAACAGCTTCCACTCCGTAGAGTGTCGTCTCGACTCTCAGCCTTAAAGAATCCCGGATTTACCTAAGATTCAAGCCTACTGCCTTTCACACGGACAACCAACGCCGTGCCTGCCTAGCCTTCTCCGTCCCCCCATCGCATCTATACCAAGTACGGGAATATTAACCCGTTTCCCATCGACTACGCCTTTCGGCCTCGCCTTAGGGGTCGACTCACCCTACCCTGATTAACATGGGATAGGAACCCTTGGTCTTCCGGCGTGCGGGTTTTTCACCCGCATTATCGTTACTCATGTCAGCATTCGCACTTGTGATATGTCCAGCATGCCTCCCGGCACACCTTCAGCCACTTACACAACGCTCCCCTACCCCGCAACTTACGTTGCAGCCGCAGCTTCGGTGGTATGTTTAGCCCCGTTACATCTTCCGCGCAGGCCGACTCGACTAGTGAGCTATTACGCTTTCTTTAAAGGGTGGCTGCTTCTAAGCCAACCTCCTAGCTGTTTTAGCCTTCCCACATCGTTTCCCACTTAACATACACTTTGGGACCTTAGCTGGCGGTCTGGGTTGTTTCCCTCTCCACGATGGACGTTAGCACCCACCGTGTGTCTCCCGGATAGTACTCATTGGTATTCGGAGTTTGCATGGGGTTGGTAAGTCGGGATGACCCCCTAGCCCAAACAGTGCTCTACCCCCAATGGTATTCGTCCGAGGCTCTACCTAAATAGATTTCGGGGAGAACCAGCTATCTCCCGGTTTGATTAGCCTTTCACTCCAAGCCACAGGTCATCCCCTAACTTTTCAACGTTAGTGGGTTCGGTCCTCCAATTGATGTTACTCAATCTTCAACCTGCCCATGGCTAGATCACCGGGTTTCGGGTCTATACCTTGCAACTCAACGCGCAGTTAACGCTCGCTTTCACTACGGCTACCCTATTCGGTTAACCTCGCTACAAAATATAAGTCGCTGACCCATTATACAAAAGGTACGCAGTCACCCTCGAAGGGCTCCTACTGCTTGTACGTACACGGTTTCAGGTTCTATTTCACTCCCCTCACAGGGGTTCTTTTCGCCTTTCCCTCACGGTACTGGTTCACTATCGGTCAGTTGGGAGTATTTAGCCTTGGAGGATGGTCCCCCCATATTCAGTCAAAGTTTCACGTGCTCCGACCTACTCGATTTCACTTATTAGACGTTGTCGTGTACGGGACTATCACCCTGTATCGTGGCACTTTCCAGAGCCTTCCACTAACATCAAATAAGCTTAAGGGCTGCTCCGATTTCGCTCGCCGCTACTTTCGGAATCTCGGTTGATTTCTTTTCCTACGGGTACTTAGATGTTTCAGTTCTCCGCGTTCGCCTCTTACACCTATGTATTCAGTGCAAGATACCTGCAAGCAGGTGGGTTTCCCCATTCGGAAATCCTGGCCTCAAGCGCTTTTTACTAGCTTGACCAGGCTTATCGCAAGTTAATACGTCCTTCATCGCCTCCAACTGCCAAGGCATCCACCGTGTACGCTTAGTCACTTAACCATACAACCCAAAGTAGTTTGAGTTGTTTGGTGCGACTGTTTAACTTCGCCAGAAGTTATAGAATACTAAAGTAGACGCACAATTAATCTGTCGATTAACTGGCATTTTCTTTACTTATTGAGAACTCTAAATCACTTAACGTGATTCAAAGTTTTTATCAGCTTTCCAAATTGTTAAAGAGCAAAATATTACCTACCCGCCTTAGCAAGTAAGTAACAATCATCTGTGTGGACACTGCGAACAAATTCGTTCTAAATCGTATAAGGAGGTGATCCAGCCCCAGGTTCCCCTAGGGCTACCTTGTTACGACTTCACCCCAGTCATGAATCACTCCGTGGTGATCGCCCTCCCGAAGGTTAGGCTAACCACTTCTGGAGCAACCCACTCCCATGGTGTGACGGGCGGTGTGTACAAGGCCCGGGAACGTATTCACCGCGACATTCTGATTCGCGATTACTAGCGATTCCGACTTCATGGAGTCGAGTTGCAGACTCCAATCCGGACTACGACGCACTTTAAGTGATTCGCTCACCCTCGCAGGCTCGCAGCACTCTGTATGCGCCATTGTAGCACGTGTGTAGCCCTACACGTAAGGGCCATGATGACTTGACGTCGTCCCCACCTTCCTCCGGTTTATCACCGGCAGTCTCCTTAGAGTTCCCGACCGAATCGCTGGCAACTAAGGATAGGGGTTGCGCTCGTTGCGGGACTTAACCCAACATCTCACAACACGAGCTGACGACAGCCATGCAGCACCTGTCTCAGAGCTCCCGAAGGCACCAATCTATCTCTAGAAAGTTCTCTGGATGTCAAGTGTAGGTAAGGTTCTTCGCGTTGCATCGAATTAAACCACATGCTCCACCGCTTGTGCGGGCCCCCGTCAATTCATTTGAGTTTTAACCTTGCGGCCGTACTCCCCAGGCGGTCTACTTAATGCGTTTGCTTTGGAAAACAGCTCCGAAAAGCCGAGCTCCTAGTAGACATCGTTTACGGCGTGGACTACCAGGGTATCTAATCCTGTTTGCTCCCCACGCTTTCGTACATGAGCGTCAGTGTTGACCCAGGTGGCTGCCTTCGCCATCGGTATTCCTTCAGATCTCTACGCATTTCACCGCTACACCTGAAATTCTACCACCCTCTATCACACTCTAGCCTGCCAGTTCGAAATGCAGTTCCCAGGTTAAGCCCGGGGCTTTCACATCTCGCTTAACAAACCGCCTGCGTACGCTTTACGCCCAGTAATTCCGATTAACGCTCGCACCCTCCGTATTACCGCGGCTGCTGGCACGGAGTTAGCCGGTGCTTCTTCTGCAAGTAACGTCACAGATGTAAGGTATTAACTTACACCCTTTCCTCCTTGCTGAAAGTGCTTTACAACCCGAAGGCCTTCTTCACACACGCGGCATGGCTGCATCAGGCTTGCGCCCATTGTGCAATATTCCCCACTGCTGCCTCCCGTAGGAGTCTGGGCCGTGTCTCAGTCCCAGTGTGGCTGATCATCCTCTCAAACCAGCTAGGGATCGTCGCCTTGGTGAGCCATTACCTCACCAACTAGCTAATCCCACTTGGGCCAATCTAAAGGCGAGAGCCGAAGCCCCCTTTGCTCCGTAGAGATTATGCGGTATTAGCCGTCGTTTCCAACGGTTGTCCCCCACCTCAAGGCATGTTCCCAAGCATTACTCACCCGTCCGCCGCTCGACGCCAGAGGTGCAAGCACCTCTTCGTTTCCGCTCGACTTGCATGTGTTAGGCCTGCCGCCAGCGTTCAATCTGAGCCATGATCAAACTCTTCAATTAAAAGTTTTTTATTCTCTACCTAATGAAAGGCGAAGAATCAGCTCAATGAATACTGATTTTGATATCTGTCGATATCGAATTGACTGTGCTGAATAAATTAAATTTATTCCGTTGGTCACTCAGTTCAATTGAGACTCTAAATCTGTTTGCGTCATCTAGCGAACTAGAATCGGCTGTTAGAACTCAATCTGTACGAGTGCCCACACAGATGATTGCTTCATATTTTTAAAGAACGTTTTAGGCTTTCGCCTCGGAAGCTTTGCTCCCGTTCAGGGCTGCGCATTCTACGCTTTCCTGATTTTGTGTCAACACTTAATTTTAAGTTTTTTTAATTCGCTTTAAACTAAGTTTTATCTGACTCTCTAACACTGCGTCTAGCTTGTTATTCGTTGCTGTCTGCCGTGTCAGTGGGAGCGCATTATAGGGAGAAACAAAATCAACGCAACCCCTTTTTTAAATAAAACAGAAAAAAATATCACCTCAAGATACCCCCCACAACTTAACCACCATTTACCCACAAAACCCTGTGGATAACACTGCTTTTCGAACATAAACTAACCGATTATGTGGCTCTTTTATCTATATACCCCAATTCACTAAAAATCTCGCGACCTATGTGCTAGATTGCCGCGCTATTCTCATACTAACTAAAGGTACACGTGTTATGACCGAAATCGCTAATACTATTAGCGGCCTTATTTGGGGGCATGTGCTGGTATATTTGCTAATCGCTGCTGGCCTATTCTTTACTGTGCGATTGGGCTTTATTCAATTTAGAGACTTTGGCCATACTTTTAAGGTTATGTTTAACAGCCGTCAAGGCGCGCAAGGTGGGATATCCTCATTCCAAGCATTTTGTACGTCACTTGCTGCACGCGTTGGCACCGGCAATATGGCCGGGGTGGGTGTTGCTCTGTATTTAGGTGGTCCTGGTGCGATATTTTGGATGTGGCTTATTGCTTTAATTGGTATGGCCACAAGTTTTGCCGAAAGCACATTAGCCCAAGCGTATAAAGTGAAGGATGAACACGGCAATTTTCGCGGTGGTCCGGCCTACTACATGGAAAAAGGCTTGGGTAAACGCTGGATGGGCGTTGCTTTTTCATTATGCTTAATTCTTGCGTTTGGTCTGGTGTTCAATGCCGTACAAGCAAACTCTATTGCGGCGGCTTTTAATGAGGCCTTTGCTATCCCCAATTACGTTGTCGGCATCGCCTTAGTTATAGGCTCTGGCTTTGTCATATTCGGTGGCTTAAAAACCATTGCTCGCTTTGCAGAATTGGTTGTGCCCTTTATGGCACTGGCTTACTTAGTGCTAGCACTATATGTGTGCGCGGTTAATCTTGAGCAGCTTCCTCAGGTTTTTATGGTTGTTATCAACCATGCGTTTGGTATTGAGCAAGCCGGAGCCGGTGCCATTGGCTATGGAGTCATGCAGGCGATGATCCAAGGCATAAAACGCGGCTTATTCTCTAACGAAGCTGGTATGGGTAGTGCGGCTAATGCAGCGGCAACAGCTACCCCCAACCCACCGCATCCTGCATCCCAAGGTTACGTGCAAATGTTAGGGGTGTTTATCGATACTATAGTGATCTGCTCCGCGACCGCCGCACTCATATTGCTCTCAGGGCAGCTGGCCCCAGGCTCTGGCTTGACTGGGATCGCTCTTACACAAAATGCTTTAGTTACACACGTTGGTGAATGGGGCGCTATTTTTGTAGCCGTTGCCATCTTATTTTTTGCCTTTACTTCCATTGTTGCAAATTACTCTTACGCAGAAACTAACCTGTTATTTTTGGAACATAATCACGAGAAAGGTATGCTGATTTTCCGCGCCTTGGTATTGGCTATGGTGATGTTTGGTTCTTTAGGTGAGATAAAGCTTGTGTGGACCCTCGCCGATATCTCAATGGGGATGATGGCCATTATTAATGTCATTGCATTGTTTATGCTTTCGGGCGTCGTGATTTGGCTGAGTAAGGATTACCAACAACAACGAAAACAAGGTGTCGTACCCACCTTTGATAAAAACAAACACCCCAAGTTAGCACAAGAAGTCGACCCCGACTCTTGGTAAAAACGCTTGGTAACAAAAAAGGAGCTTCACGCTCCTTTTTTGTATTTAAGGCAGCTGTGCCCCTAGTTTTGCTAGTGCTATTTTTAGCTCAGCAACTATTTCGTCAGTGCTTTGCATAGAAAGCTCATTCAGCGAGCCGATCAGTGCACTGTTTTGCTCATAGCTGGTTGCTACTATTGCTAAGTTATTTGTATCAACGATGCGCGAAGTGATCTCAACTTGATGGAAAGCTTGAGAGCGATTGGCATGATTGCTAATCACTTCCCCCTCTATCACACCGTCCGCGTTCACCTTTTTAGCCAGCTCAAAAAGCGCTTCTCGTGGGTGCTGCTCATATTGCTCTTGCAAATCATGCTGTTTAAGCAGCATATCGACGTTGTAACTAGGGATAACAGTGATCCCAGCGAGCGTGCTCAATTGGTAATCTACACGCTTGCTTACTGTGCGCTCGCTACTGTCTCCGCTAAATGGCGCAACAATCACAGTATGCCACTGCTGCTCATAACGTGGGTTAAATTTAACTGCGGTGCACGAGCACAACAAAACAATACTAGGAAAAAGTAGGAATATCCGTTTCACTTGTATAACGGCCATGACATTAAACTGAATGCCAATATACAAAATAACTGTAAGTAAAAAGGGATTTATTATGGAGGCGGAACCCGGAGTCGAACCGAGGTAGACGGATTTGCAATCCGCTGCATAGCCACTCTGCCATTCCGCCGTAGAGATATGATTTTAGCATGTTATTAAGAATTGGAGCGAGTAACGAGGTTCGAACTCGTGACCTCAACCTTGGCAAGGTTGCGCTCTACCAGCTGAGCTATACTCGCAATTCTAAATATATAAGTGCCATCTTATACTTATTGCCGAAGCAATGCTAGAAAATGGTGCCCGGGGCCGGACTTGAACCGGCACGCTGTTACCAGCGAGGGATTTTAAATCCCTTGTGTCTACCAATTCCACCACCCGGGCGGATGGCTGACATGCTGTCATACACACGTTAAGTAGATTGGAGCGAGTAACGAGGTTCGAACTCGTGACCTCAACCTTGGCAAGGTTGCGCTCTACCAGCTGAGCTATACTCGCAATCCTAACTGTATAAGAGCTAACTTATACTCATTGCCGAAGCAATGTTAGCAAATGGTGCCCGGGGCCAGACTTGAACCGGCACGCTGTTACCAGCGAGGGATTTTAAATCCCTTGTGTCTACCAATTCCACCACCCGGGCTCGGGTTGCTATACGCGTGTGGAAACGTTGAGATATGGAGGCGGAACCCGGAGTCGAACCGAGGTAGACGGATTTGCAATCCGCTGCATGGCCACTCTGCCATTCCGCCATCAATGATTGGAGCGAGTAACGAGGTTCGAACTCGTGACCTCAACCTTGGCAAGGTTGCGCTCTACCAGCTGAGCTATACTCGCATCATTGAACACTGTTTATAACGCTTAGTTAAATCAGTGGTGGGCTAGCGCCCTCTCAACACCGACGCATTCTACAGAGATTATTAAACGCGTCAATACAAAAAATATGGGTTTTGAATCGTTTGCTTAATTTTTATCTAAAACGGCGTGTTATTATACATTTAGCCTTCTTTAGCGAAGAAGCTATGGCGCGCAGCCATGAGATACTGCACCATAGAGCCAAAGGTCAGAATAGTCGCTATGTATAATAGAATATAACTCAGGGTCACCATCCAAGGCTGAAATTGCCAAATCAGGCCAATGATGGCGAGCATTTGCGCCGCTGTTTTCACCTTACCAAGTTGGGATACCGCTACCTCACCACGCTTACCCTGCTCCGCCATCCACTCTCTTAAAGCCGAGATCACTATTTCGCGGCCGATAATAATCAACGCCGGTACGGTCATCCACGCACTTTGATAGTGGCCAACTAACACCACCAGGGCTGCACTGACCATTACTTTATCGGCAACAGGGTCTAAAAAGGCACCGAACGGCGTCGACTGATTTAAACGCCGAGCTAGATAGCCATCAAGGATATCGGTGATCGAGGCTAGCCAAAATACAAATGCTGCTGCGAAAAACGCCCATTGACTCGGTAGATAGAAGATAAATAAAAAAATTGGGATTAAACACAACCTAAAGGCTGTTAGGGTATTGGGAATGTTCCACATAACTACTAGGCGTTCTTAGCGTTTTCTTTTCAGTAATATTCGCACGAAGGGCTATGCCTTGTCATGCAAATGGTTAAATATCTTTTCCGCCATCGCGGGACTGATCCCCGGCGCTTGGCTGAGCTGCTCAATTGTCGCGCTTTTCACGCCTTGCATACCACCGAGGTATTTTAGCAGCGCTTGGCGACGCTTTTGCCCTACACCACCGATTTCCTCAAGCACTGATTGATTACGCTGCTTCTGGCGCTTGTTACGGTGTCCAGCAATGGCAAAACGGTGCGATTCATCACGAATATGTTGAATAAGATGCAACGCGGGTGAATCACTGCCAAGAGATACGGTTTTGCGACCGGCATCAATCAATAACGTTTCTAAACCTGGCTTTCGGCTAGTGCCTTTAGCGACGCCGACAAGCAAGGGCATTTTTGCAAACGGCCAATCGCTAAAAAACGCCACGGCTTGGTTCAATTGTCCCTTACCACCGTCAATAAAAATGACATCCGGGATCTTGCTCTCGTCAGTCAGCTTGCCATACCGTTTATTGAGCGCAAAGGCCATCGCGGCATAATCATCACCTGGGGTAATGCCGGTGACATTAAAACGTCTATATTCACTCTTATTGGGTCCTTGACGGTCAAACACCACGCATGATGCCACCGTGTTCTCACCCATGGTGTGGCTGATATCGAAACACTCCATACGAGCGATATCATCAAGGTGTAGCGCCTCTTTAAGTAGTGCGTAGCGTTTATTGATAGCATCTTGCGTGCTTTGCTGCACTTCTAAGCTAGAGTCGGCATTTTTGTTCGCTAACTGCAGATACTGAGCGCGTTCGCCACGATGCACTGTATTGAGCTTTACTTGTGTGCTTTTAAGCTCACTCATAGCATTGCTCAACGGTTGCTGCTCATCAATTGCAAAGGGCAGCACCAACTCTTTCGCGATACGTCCAGTCGCTCCCGGCGCACAATAATACTGGGCAATAAAAGACGTTAAAATTTCGTCATCGCTGGAGTCTTTTGGCACTTTGGGGTACAACGTTTTGCTGCCCATCACTTTGTGATCGCGCACCATGAGAATATGCACCGCAACCATGCCATTACGGCGACAATAACCAAGGGCATCTAGCTCAGCGTGCTTTCCGGACACTGACTGCTGCTCTTGTACTTTACGTAACAGCTGGATTTGGTCACGGTACTTGGCGGCTTTTTCAAAGGCGAGTTGCTCACTGGCGTGTTCCATTTTAGCCACCAATGAACTTATTACCTCATGAGATTTGCCACCGAGAAACTTACGTACGTAGTCTACTTGGGCGCTGTACTCTTCATCACTGACTTTGCCAACACAGGGCGCACTGCAGCGTTTAAGTTGGTACTGCAAACAAGGACGACTGCGTGCTTTGTAGTAGCTGTCTTCACATTGACGTACGGGAAACAACTTTTGCATCAAACGCAGACTTTCAGAAACGGCGCCAGCACTTGGAAAGGGGCCAAAGTATTCACCCTTGATTTTGCGCGCACCGCGATGGAAAGCTAATCTAGGGTGTTGATGCTTAGTCAATAAAATGTACGGGTAGGACTTATCATCGCGAAGTAGAATATTGTAGCGTGGCTGATACTTCTTGATCAGGTTATTTTCTAATAGCAAGGCCTCGGTTTCAGTATTGGTCAGCGTTACATTGATATCATCAATATTACGCACCAATACTTGCGTTTTAGCATCGAGGCCCGTTTTACGAAAATAGCTTGAAAGGCGCTTTTTAAGGTTTTTCGCTTTACCTACGTATATCACTTGCTGCTCACTATCTAGCATACGATATACGCCGGGTTCTTCAGAGACCGTTTTTAAAAACTGGTCGGCAGCAAAACTCATAGCCAGGATCAGTGGTCGCTATCAATATCTATCATTTTATGGCGAATGGCTAAGTGCGTGAGTTCCACGTCGCCGTTCACAGCCAGTTTTTCGAATATACGATAGCGATAGCTGTTGACCGTTTTTGAGCTTAGATTTAATCGGTCGGCAATGCTTTGCACCTTTTCGCCTCGCGTAATCATCAGCATAATTTGCAGTTCGCGATCTGAGAGAGTTTGAAATGGGTTTTCGTCGGTGCGGCCACTGAACTGCGCCAACGCAATTTGCTGAGCAATTTGTGGCGCAATGTAGCGTTGACCGGAGTTCACTGCGCGAATCGCATTAACTACCTCTTCAGGGCCCGCCCCTTTGGTGAGGTAACCGTGAGCGCCAATTTGCATGACTTTGCTAGGGAAAGGGTCTTCGCAATGGACAGTGAGCACAATCACTTTAACATCAGGACAGTAACGGCAGATCTTCTTCGTGGCCTCAAGACCGCCAATGCCCGGCATATTCATGTCCATTAGTACGATGTCTGGCTCATTTTGACGGCAGAACTGCACCGCCTCTTCACCAGTTTTTGCTTCACCGATAACCTTAAAACCGCGAACATCATCAAGGATGCGCTTTATCCCGGTACGCACCAGTTCATGGTCATCTACTAGCAGTACATTAATCAACAGGAAAACCCTCTTTATACACGTGTAGTTACAGCTGTTTTGTACAACAACTACACGTATTATTCTTACACCCTAAATCAAGCACTTGTTTTATCAGAAAAACGGTCAACCCACAATGCTATGATACCATCACCGGTCACATTACAGGCCGTGCCAAAGCTATCTTGAGCCAAATACAATGCGATCATTAATGCAATTGCTGCATCAGTGAACCCAAGCATACTGGTTAATAGCCCCAGTGCCGACATAACCGCACCGCCCGGTGCCCCAGGGGCTGCGATCATCACTATACCTAACATTAGTACAAATGGCAGCATTTCCGTCAAGCTTCCTATCGCCATTGTCGGTGATAGTGCCATCACCGCCATGGCACAGGTAACGATGGTAATGGTCGAGCCAGAGAGGTGTATGGTCGCGCACAGCGGTACACTGAAATTAGCAATGTGTTCTTTCACGCCATTATCTTTACTGGCTTTGAGCGATACCGGGATGGTCGCGGCACTGGACATCGTACCAAGCGCGGTTAAATAAGCAGGCAACATATTCTTTAATAACATCCAAGGTGAGCGCCCCAATAATAATCCGGTGCCAATGTACAGCACACTTAGCCATACCCAATGCATAACCAGAGCGATGGCAAGGACAACGGCAAAAGTTTGCAATGTTGAGGCTACGGTGCCGGCAACGGTCATGTCAGCGAACACCCCGGCAATATAAAATGGTAACGCTGGGATGATGACTTTAGAGAGTAACCCGTCAATCACTTCTTTCCCTTGATCAACCACTTGTTGTAACTGTGTCAGCTGGCGCTGACTGATACCGATGCCAAAGGCGAATGCCGCCACTAATGCACTCATCACCCCCATCAACGGCGGTATCTCTATATCAATAAAGCTGCTCAGAGCCGATTCTT
This sequence comes from Pseudoalteromonas ruthenica, assembly GCF_008808095.1. Classification (NCBI taxonomy): domain Bacteria; kingdom Pseudomonadati; phylum Pseudomonadota; class Gammaproteobacteria; order Alteromonadales; family Pseudoalteromonadaceae; genus Pseudoalteromonas; species Pseudoalteromonas ruthenica. The sequence continues at coordinate 1,446,544 of NZ_CP023396.1, forward strand.
CACCGCCATGAAAATTGATTGAACCACTTATATAAGGGGCGGCCCAAGTCATAACAATGATTGCCAAGGTCCCTGCTACCACCGTCGAACCATAAGCAAACCCCACTGTGCGGCCAAGTAAATGATTCGCCCCTTTGGGTAGCCCAGCGATGCCTGAACAAATAAAAAATAAAATAATAAGTGGAATGGTAAAGCCTATCAGCTCGCCGATGAGCACTTTGGCAGTATACAAAGCGCGTGCTACGGCCTCCGGTGCAAAGGCGCCGATTAGCATTCCAAGGACAATGCCAGCAACCAATTTAAGTATTAGTTTCATGATGGTTTAGCAGTAATGAATAATGCCACCTGTTTTAACATTTTTTGCCATCAATGTATGGAAAAACCGCTGAGCACAAAGCTAAGTGTCTAATCATTGAGCACCTGTGCAGTTTATCGCGCTGAATCGCAACTGAACGAATATATTTTGTTTACACCCTGCTAACTTGTTACAACAGCGCCATCAAGAATCATCACTTGGACATGTTGTGCTTTTGTCTCGTTTTCTCGCAGGTCGTCTTGCTGTCTTAGCCATGGCCGTTACTCCCTTTATTGTATTGGCTGAGACGGCACAGCCGGCACTCAATATCCCCTACCTCGCTGATGCAGCGACTATTGATGGTCGTTTGGATGAGCCGCAATGGCAACAGGCTAAGCGCATCAGTGTAAATAACATCACTTGGCCCTATGAAAATAAACCATCACCGGTGAGTACCACCGCGCTGATTTATGAAAATGACGATACCCTCTATTTAGGGTTTATCGCCGAGGACCCTCACCCCGAGAAAATTCGTGCCTTTTATCGCGATCGTGATAGCGCTTGGGATGATGACTTAGTAGGGATAAAACTGGACACCTATGGCAGTGCCAAGCTCGCCTATCAGTTTTTTGTCAATCCGCTTGGAGTTCAACAAGACTCTATCGAAAATGAGTTGAGTAAAACTGAAAACAGTGCCTGGGATGGCATTTGGGATAGCGCAGGCCACATCACCGCCCAAGGATACCAGGTGGAAATAGCCTTACCTATGCGTATGTTCAACTTCGATGACGCACCACGCAGCCAAGCCATGACCATGGAGTTAGTGCGCTTTTATCCACGAAATGAGCGCCTTCGCCTTTCAAGTATGCAATTGGACCATGGTAATCACTGCTGGATATGCCAAATGCCGCAAGTGAACGGTTTTGCTAATGCCAAACAAAGCAGTAATCTCATCGTTGTCCCCTCCTTGGTGCTTAACCAACAGCAACAACGCGACATCAATGGCGCGGTCCTAAAGCCTTGGCAAAAAGACAATAACATTGAGCCAAGCTTAGACCTGAAATGGGGGATCACTCCAGATTTAACGCTCAATGCCACTGTTAATCCCGACTTCTCACAAGTAGAGGCTGATGTTGCACAGCTCAACGTCAATGAAAGCTTTAGCTTATTCTTCCCAGAAAAGCGCAGCTTCTTTTTAGATAATGCCGACTATTTTGCTTCGAATTTAAACTTAATTTATACCCGAAATATCGCTTCGCCTGGCGCAGGAGCGAAACTAACCGGAAGCAAGAATGGCCACACCGTGGCCGCATTTATTAGTAACGATGAGCAAACCAATGTGCTTATACCGGGTAATTTAGGTTCGCGAGTTGTGAGTTTAGAGCAACATTCACAAGCCGGCGCGCTGCACTATCGTTACGATATCAGCAGTGCGTTTTCCCTGGGTGCCAGTTCGACGTTCAGACGCAGTGACGATTATCACAACGAAGTGCTGAGCATCGATAGTAAATATCGGTTTGACGACTTCACCACCTTGGTGGTGCAAGCTCTGGCATCGCAAAGTGACTATAGTGAGGACTTCATTGAGCAATTATGTGATGCCGATGAACCTTGCCAAGCGCCACCCGTGCAACCTTGTGATAGCCGCTATGACTGCGGTTATTCGGAAGCTTTGCTACGTGTGAACGAGCGCCACTATGATGGCTATGGGTATTATTTAAGCTTGGATAGAGACACCAAATACTACAGCCTGTTTGGTAATTATCATATGCGCAGCCGTGGACTGCGTGCGGATTTAGGCTTTCTTAGTGAAACTGACTTCAACAAGTTTACCACCGGTGGTGAATACCGTTGGTACGCCGAGCAAGACGCATGGTGGAATCGCGCCCGATGGTATGCAGATTGGGATATCACCCACAACCAAGCAGGCGAGTTAATAGAGAAAGAGGCGCAAAGCTTTGTTTCACTTGACGGCCCCTGGCAAAGTTATCTAGAGCTTGGCACCATCAGTCGAGAGCGGCGTGGGTTACGAGCCGATCCATCATCCTTAGCAATCGACGGCAATAGTGCGCGCTTCAACGAAAACGAAATAAACCTATTTGCGTCCATCAAACCCAGCGCCGGTGTTGTTGCTGATATCGATGTGACCCAAGGTAATAAGGTTGATTTGGCCAATAACCGTTTGGGTGAGTTTGTGCGTATTCGCCCCACTGTGAATTACAATATCAATTCGCATCTAGCGCTGCGCTTGCGCCACACCTACGAGGATTTGCAACGTCGCTCAGGTGAGGACATCTTCAGCGCTAATTTAAGTGACTTACGCTTAACCTATCAGTTTAATTTACGTAGCTTTTTGCGTTTAACCATGATTTATACCGACATCGAGCGCGAGCCCAGTAGCTACGTTAAAGAAGTGGATGCGCGCTATCGAGCATTGAGCACCCAGCTGCTCTACTCTTATAAACTCAATCCACAGTCCGTGGTGTTTGTAGGTTACTCAGACAGTGGCTACCAGGACGATGACTTATCACAGTTGGAAAAAGATAATCGTACACTGTTTGCAAAATTCAGTTACGCTTGGATTTTGTGATATAAGAAACTACATTTATATACCTCTTCGTTATAACTGATTGGCTATATCATATAGCCAATCTTTCCTTTAGTTTTCATAAACAGTGAGTAAAGTGAGGGTATACAGCGACAAACCCGTTAGGTATTGAATATGTCAAAGATTTACGAAGATAACTCCCTATCCATTGGTAACACCCCGTTAGTAAAACTTAACCGTGTTACCGGTGGTAATGTTTATGCCAAAGTAGAAGCTCGCAACCCGAGCTTCAGCGTCAAGTGCCGCATTGGTGCTTCAATGATATGGGAAGCGGAAAAATCAGGACAACTGACCAAAGATAAAGAGCTTATCGAGCCAACATCAGGAAATACCGGAATTGCCCTCGCTTTCGTTGCGGCCTCTCGAGGTTATAAGTTGACGTTGACCATGCCCAACAGCATGAGTTTGGAGCGCCGTAAGCTACTCAAAGCGCTAGGTGCTAATTTAGTGCTCACCGAAGGTCCTAAAGGCATGAAAGGTGCGATTGAGAAAGCCAAAGAAATTCATGACAGCGATCCTGATAAATACATTCTGTTACAGCAGTTTGAAAACCCAGCTAACCCGAAAATTCACTTCGAGACAACGGGTCCAGAGATCTTTGATGCACTCGATGGTAAAGTCGACTTCTTCATTGCTGGTGTCGGCACTGGCGGTACTATCACCGGCGTGAGCCGCTATCTTAAGCAAGAGAAAGGCTTAAATGTGCAATCTATTGCTGTTGAGCCAACGGATTCTCCAGTGATCAGCCAAACAATGGCAGGTCAGGAGGTCAAGCCGGGCCCCCATAAAATTCAAGGTATTGGTGCTGGTTTTATTCCTGGTAACCTAGATTTAGAGTTGTTAGATGGGGTTGAACAAGTCAGTAATGATGACGCCATCGCTATGGCACATGAACTAATGAAAAACGAAGGGATCTTAGCCGGTATTTCATCTGGTGCTGCTGTGGTCGCTGCTAAGCGTCTTGCTGAAAAGCCAGAGAATGCTGATAAAAACTTCGTGGTTATTCTGCCAAGCTCTGCCGAGCGCTACCTTTCAAGTCCGTTGTTTGCTGGTGAGTTCAGTGATCAGGAACTTGAGCAGTAAAGCCAAGAGCCATTCTTTATTCTGAAAAAAAGGCGCTTTAGCGCCTTTTTCTTTACATATTTTCAATTGCCCCTCACACTTTATTCCAGTGTATAGCCTTTATTAAATACAGTGGAATGAAACGTACTTTACTTCTTGCTCTGATACTTTTATTGACTGCCTGCGGCCAAAACGACGATGATATTACAGGCGATCCTAACTCTCCGGGCTACGTGGCAACTCAGTACTTCTATGCGTTGTACAACCACGATAACCTTGAGCGCGCCACACAATATGCGACCCCAAAATTAGCGCGTATTATGCGCTCCTACGGTACGGCATCACAATTCACCCGTAACCTAGTTAATTTACAATATGATCAGGTCACCATCGAGTTAGACCGTACCGAGATGAGTGTTCGCCAACAATACGGCGACCACGCTACCATCAATTTAGTATTCACCGGGCACTTTCATGGTAACCAAGTCGATGATATGCGCAGTGTGAAGATGATCCGCGAACGCGGTGATTGGCTGGTGAGTGAGATTGTCCCCGACCCTTACGGTCGTTAGTAAAAAAGGCCGCTTTTGCGGCCTTTTATTGTCTCTAATCACTCAAACTCTTGTGCGGCAAAAACATCCACAGCGATGACCTCTTGCCTTAGTGACTCAGCCGCAATCAGTTGCTCGCTCTGCTCAGCACTAAGCTTATTCTTAGCCCGTGCATCTTCAATTAGCTGCATCATCGTCAGCCCTTGAATCTCTCCTTTTTTACGCAACTTATGAACCTCACGATATCCTTGAGCTGCATGTTGTTGCGCTTCTAAAGCCTTATCAAGCACCGCTGTACCATTGCTGTCATCAACCACACATAAATGCGTGAGGCGCTCACGTACCACGCCACTGCGAGTCATATGCTGCGCAACTTGCTTAGCGACCTCATCCTTAGGCATTTTAAAATGATTGCCCAACGGTAGTACCACGGCACGAACAGCCAACGACAGTGGCCAGCTTCCTAGGTTGTAGATAAATTCATCAAAGGCTTTGGTGCACAGATAGAGGCTACGCTCAACACTGTATTGTACAAATGGCAAATCGGCGTGTTGATGGCCCTCATCTTGGTAGCGCTTAAGTACTGCTGAGGCGAGGTACAAGTGGCTGAGCACATCACCCAAACGAGCCGACAGCATTTCCCGGCGCTTTAAATCGCCCCCGAAACGGAGCATGGCAATATCGGCACAAAATGCCAGTGCTCTAGAGAAGCGCCCTAGGTAGCGGTAGTATTTGGCTGTCGCTCCACCGACGGGTGCCTTGGCAAAATAACTACCAGTGAGCGCATGCACAAACGACATAACGCCATTACCAGCACTGTATAACATATGCTGGCAAAGCAGCGGATCAAACTCACGCACCCCTTTTTCTTCATCATCCAATCCTGCGGCGACCATTTCATCAATCACATAGGGGTGGCAGCGGATCGCGCCTTGCCCAAAAATCATCAGATTCCGGGTAAGAATATTGGCTCCCTCTACGGTGATCGATACCGGTGTGCCCATATAACAATGGGCGAGATAATTATTGGGGCCCATTTGAATGCCCTTGCCGGCGTGTATATCCAAGGCATCGTTGATCACTTGGCGGCCCATCTCGGTCATATGATACTTAGCGATGGCGGTGATCACCGAGGGGCTTAATTTTTGGTCTATCGCCGTTGCGGTCAAGACCCGCGCAGCTTCTAATTGGTAGGTTAATCCGCCGATGCGAGCGAGGGCTTCTTGTATTCCCTCAAATTCGCCAATTGCGACACCAAATTGTTGCCTTAGCGCCGCGTAAGCGCCACTGGTGCGCGCACTCAAGTGCCCGGTTGCCGTGCTCAGCGCTGGCAATGAAATACCGCGCCCAGCACTTAAACATTCCACTAGCATACGCCAACCGTTGCCTGCTTGCACTTCACCACCGATAATCCATTCAAGTGGAATGAAGACATCTTTCCCTTCTGTGGTGCCATTTAAAAAGCCCATATTCATGGGTTTATGTCTGTCGCCAGTGCGTACTCCAGGGTGGTCGGTGGGGATCAATGCACAGGTAATACCGATATTTTTTGTTGTTCCTAATAATCCGTCGGGGTCGAACATTTTAAAGGCCAAGCCCAATACTGTCGCGCGCGGTGCCAAGGTGATATAGCGTTTTGACCAGTTTAGGCGTAAACCCAGCACTTCCTTACCGGCAAATTCGCCTTTGCATACAACCCCAGTATCTGGAATGGCACCGGCATCCGAACCTGCTTCTGGACCGGTTAAGGCAAAACATGGCAGCGCTTCGCCTTTGGCAAGCTTAGGTAACCACTGTTGTTGTTGTGACAAGGTGCCATAATGAAGCAGAAGCTCAGCGGGCCCTAAGCTATTGGGCACCATGACAGTCACCGCAGCACTTAGGCTTTTACTGGCAATTTTGGCAACAATGGTTGAGTTGGCCAATGCCGAGAAGTCATGGCCACCGTGCTCTTTGGGAATAATTAGGGCGAAAAACCCCTCACCCTTTAGGTACTGCCACACTGACTCTGGCATGTCCTGTTGTGCGGTAATGGTTTCATCATCAAGCATGGCGCACAGCTCAACGACTTGGTTATCAATAAACTCACGTTCTTCAGCACTTAACTGTGAGGTTGCATACTGGTGCAATTGGTGCCAATCGGGGTTGCCGCGAAAGAGCTCCCCATCCCACCAGATATCGCCCGCTTCCATGGCATCTCGCTCTGTCGCAGACAGCGGCGGTAATGCTTGTTTAAACCACTTGAAAACTGGTCGAGTAACAATGCTCATGCGAATATCTCGTACTGCGAAAATAACGATCACAGCTACGATGATTAATAAAACTAACCACATCATCTTGTGTTCCTTGATACCGTAAAGGGTGTTTTTCAGTATGGACGAACGGCAAATATTTACAATCCCTTCAATGTACTAGCCGAGTGCTCTGACTATCTATAATAATTTACCCCCTCTGCGTACGCTGCTATATTTAGCCGGCGTTAGCGATGCCCACCATCGCCTATAACAATTAGAGGAAAAATAATGACACGTCTTCCATTTAAACTGAGCCTGAGTGCGGTTTTGGTCTCGGTAACCTTAGGGTTAAGTGGCTGCAATGACACAACCACAACTCAGCCCACTGAGAGCGCTGCAGAAACAAAAATGAGCAGCAACAAACTCACAGCAACTGATGCCAAAGCGTTTTTAGCAAACACTGAACAGCAGTTAGCCAAGCTGTATGAGAAAAGTAGCCGTGCCGCGTGGATTTACGCCAATTTTATTACTCATGATACGGCACAGCTCGCAGCGGCCGCGAACCAAGAAGTAACCGAAACCATCGTGCGTTTAGCCAATGAGGCTGCCCGTTTTGATGATCTGGAGTTAGACGCTGATAGCCGCCGCAAACTCGATAAACTGAAACTGGCACTGACGCTACCGGCACCACAAGATGCAGCAAAAACCGAAAAGCTGGCCAATATTGTCGCTGAGCTTGATGGTCTGTATGGCAAAGGCGAGTATTGTAAAGATGGTGGCCAATGTTTAAGTCTCGGTGAGATGACCGCAACCATGGCATCGAGTCGCGACTACAATGAGTTATTAGATCTATGGCAAGGGTGGCGACAAATTTCTAAGCCTATGCGCCCTTTATACGAACAGCAAGTCACGTTAACGAATGAAGGCGCGCAAGAGCTTGGCTATGCCGATACAGGCGCAATGTGGCGCAGTAAGTACGACATGCCTGCCGATGAATTTGCCACTGAACTTGACCGCCTATGGGGCCAAGTTAAGCCTTTATATGACTCCCTGCACTGTCATGTGCGCGCCAAGCTGGGTGAGCAGTATGGCGAAGATAAATTACCTGAAGATGGCACCATTCCAGCGCACTTACTCGGTAATATGTGGGCACAACAATGGGGTAATATCTACGACTTGGTTGCGCCTGAAAATGCCGATCCTGGCTATGATGTAACCGAACTACTAGCGCAGCATGACTATGATGAGCTCGAGATGGTGCGCGGTGCGGAAAAGTTTTTCACCTCCATGGGCTTTGCACCGCTACCTGATACTTTCTATGAGCGCTCTTTATTTACCAAACCTCAGGATCGCGATGTGCAATGTCATGCATCAGCGTGGAACCTCGATAGTAAAGATGATTTACGTATTAAGATGTGTATTCAGCGCACCGGCGAAGAGTTTGCCACCATTCACCATGAATTAGGACACAACTTCTACCAACGCGCTTACAACCAGCAACCTCTGTACTATCAAGAAAGTGCCAACGATGGGTTCCATGAAGCCATTGGCGATACGATTGCGCTGTCGGTCACTCCTGAGTATTTAAAAGAGATTGGCCTATTAGATGAAGTCCCTGATGAATCTAAAGACATTGGCTTACTCATGCGCATGGCACTAGATAAAGTGGCCTTTATCCCATTTGGTTTGTTAGTTGATCAGTGGCGTTGGCAGGTGTTTTCTGGAGAGATTACCCCTGAGCAGTACAACCAAGCTTGGTGGCAATTGCGCAAGAAGTATCAAGGGATCAGCGCTCCCATCGCTCGTTCTGAGTCGGACTTTGATCCGGGGGCCAAGTACCACGTGCCTGGAAACACGCCTTATACTCGCTATTTCCTAGCCCATATTTTACAGTTCGACTTCCATCGTAGCCTATGTGAGATTGCCGGCAATGACGCCGCCATTCACCGTTGCTCCATCTATAACTCAAAAGAAGCTGGGCAGCGACTTAACGAGATGTTAGAAATGGGCTCTTCGCAGCCATGGCAACAAGCGCTCGCAAAAGTAACAGGTAAAGAGCAAATGGATGCAACCGCTATTCTTGATTATTTTGCACCATTACAAGCTTACTTAGATGAGCAAAACAAGGGTCGTCAATGTGGTTGGTAAGCGTTATTAACCATTAGCGACAAAAAAGCCCAGCATATGCTGGGCTTTTTTTATTAATTAGTTCAACGCTTAGAACTGTGCAGTTGCTTTTAGGAACCACTGATCATAGCTTGACTCATCCCAGTTGCTGCCGTAACCAGCAGATACTGCGAAGTTGGTGTCGATGAAGTATTTCGCACCAAAGTTATAGAAGTCTTCATCGTCGAAGTTAACGAATACTGACGTCATTTTATTGAAGTAGTAGTTAGAACCTAGCTGCCAGTAGTTGTCCGCATCGTCACGGTTAATGTACTGTGCTTCAACAGTTAAGTAGTTACCTTGCTTAAGGTCTTTGAAGTACTTACCGTTAAGCTCACGGTGGTCGAACTCGTCATCAATACGCACTTCAAAACCGACGTAATCAGTGCTGTTTAAAGCGTGATCGTAACGGCCAGAGAAGAAGTAAGTTTCATCACCGTGCTCTGGGTCTACGCGCTCAGCTTTCAACAAGAAGTTGTCGCTAACTAGGTAACCAAGGCTTAGTGTGTATTGATCAGCACTGTCGAAGTCATCTGGGTCAACAACGCTGTAAGACGCGCCTACTAGGAATTGATCCGCGAAGTATTCACCGCCTACGTTGTAGCCAGTCGCATAATCATTGTCTGAGATACGGCCAAAGATGTTTGACTCTTTGTTAATATACTCAAACTGATCAAGCGGGCCCAACACCTGCTTTGGTGCGAAGTAGTAAATCGAATCTACGGCAACATTGTCCTCACTTTCTACATTGAGGTATTCAAGGTTGCTGATTGATTGATAAGACTGTGCGAAGGCAGCACCGGAGAAAAGTACAGACGCGATGGCGACGGATAGTTTTTTCATAAATAGATTTCCCTATATCTAGTTTTTTAAAACAGCGCCACTCTAGCGCTGTTGAAATGAATTATAACTTAACTAACCACTTGATTGTTTTAAATAAATGTTAGTTTTTGTTAGATATAGGTACAGTTTTTTACAAAACGTAGCGAGATAGGATCCGATACACTTCGTTAATGTTATCACCCGCTTTAAAGTTCTTACACAACGGACTCGGATCAGAGCCTATCCAAATTTTTAGTTCAGCATCCATATCAAAGTGGCCAGCACTTTCCTTACTGAACTTAGTGATTTTACTAAATGGAATACTGAGCACCTCCATCTTCGACCCTGTTACACCTTGTTTGTCTACTAAGATCAGACGTTTGTTAGTGAACAAGAATAAGTCACGGATCACTTTATACGCTTTTTCTAGGTTCTCACCTGGAGCAAGTATCTCTTCAAGTAAAGAGTCTAACTCCCCTTCATCTACTTCACTGGCATTGCCAATTAATCCACTAAGTAATCCCATTGCTATGCTCCTGTTGCGAATAATTGATTTTCTAGGGTGTGACCGTTTATCAAGGCGCGATAACGCCAATTTTGTTTATGGCACAGCGTTAGCAAGGCGATATCCATTGCCTCACTGAGGCCCTCGCTGCTGTAACCAATAACAAATTCATTACGCTGACTATTATCAACGCTCACTACGTGAGGAAGCGCCTTTAACGCCGCTGCAACGTGATCGTTTTGCTCACGTAGTTGCAGAGTTAGATACGCCAACTGCTCGGTTTGCGAGTCCAATTGATGGGTCGCCAAGCGCCCTTGCTGCAAGTATAAAACGCGGTCGCAGAGCCGCTCCAGCTCCGATAAGTCGTGCGAGCTCAATACAAAGGTCGTCTCGGTACTGAGCGCACTGACCAACTCTCGAATAGCCCTGGCATTGGCGGGGTCTAAACCAGCCGTTGCTTCATCAAGCATCACCAACTTCGGCGAACCAAGCAGCGCTTGGGCGATACAAATGCGCTTTTTCATGCCATGAGAAAGCTCTTTAGCGCGACTGTCTGCGGTGTCTTTGAGATTGACCAGTTCCAACACCCGCTGTGTTTCTATTTTTGCTTGGCGCTGGCTAAAACCTTGCAGGCGGGCATATAAAGCCAATTGCTGGGCAACACTAAAGTTGGGGTCCAGTAGCGCGTCTTGTGGTAAGGCACTTAACTGACCGAACAACGCGGCGCTGCCGGGACGATGTCCCAATACCTTAATCTCGCCTTCACTGGGTTGCAAATAGCCGCAGATAAGGCTAAACAGCGTGGTTTTACCTGCGCCATTGGGGCCGACTAACGCAATGGGCTTTCCGGTTTGTAATTCAATATCAACATTATCGAGCGCTTTTTTGCTGCCGAAATAGTGGCTAACGCCGCGTGCTAAAATTAACTGGCTCATAGACTACTCCGCTGCAACTTATAAAAACTTAGCGCTAACAACAGGCCACTTTGCAACAATGGCCAAGCTATGTCAGTGACAGGGCTAGGCCGAACGGTGGCGATATTATCTAGCGGCTCACCGGGAATAAGGTAATCCAACCACATCGGCAGTCCTAACTGGCCTTGTAGAATAGCCAGTACCATTAACCCTATGGTGTACAATAAAATAACGTAAATAAGCGCCATACGTGATGAGCGCGCTATGGTATTCAATAACGTCATCAAGGCAATAAATGGCATTAGGTTAACCAACAGGAGGAGTTCAAACTGCAGCGCGCGTGCCAAAGCAGGGACCAGTGCACTGGTATCGCGAAAGGCAATGAGGATCAGCGTGCCGATAATGCTAATCGCCAGCAACGCAGCGGCGCTTAAGCAGTGACCGAAATAGCGCCCTAATAGAATTTCAGCGCGAGTGGCGCGTAAAGCGATGAACCGCAGCGTGCCGCGTTCTTTGTCGCTAACAAATTGATCACTGGTTAAATAAATAATGAAAAGAGGAAAGGTGACTAAGGCAATCAGCCAATATACGGCCATTTCCGCATCAGGCCAGTGCAATAAACTCTGTAACCCGAGGTTGCCAAAAGCGGCAAGCATAAACTGTTCAAAGTTAGGGTCTGAAAGCACCGATACAGCTTGAGAAATACCGTAGCGATAAATCATCAACCACACTAAGGCAAAAGCAAGCAGCGCCAACCACGCCTTTTTGGTAAGAAAGTGTCGCGCCAGTTCAAATTTAACCAGCTCGAAGATACGCCTTGGATCCATCCTGATATCCTGATTTGTCGTTATTTGTCGTTATTTGTCGCTACTATAAATGAAAAAAGCGCTCAAAAGTATGAGCGCTTGTAAAAAGATGTGTCTGACGCTATTTCTTGGCTAAAGCATCGGCGTACACATTAAGCCCTTGGCTGAGATCGGCAATTAAGTCATCGACGTCTTCTAAACCGATATGCAAACGCACTACCGGGCCATACTGCCATGACGTTTCACTGCGCAAAGCCTTCATGCTCAGGTTGGTGGTAATTAGACTCTCAAAGCCACCCCAAGAGAAGCCCATTTTAAAATGGTGTAATGATTCAACTAAGGCATCAAGGGCTTGTTGTGTGCCCTCTTTCATTACAACGGAGAATAACCCATTACTGCCGTCAAAATCGCGTTTGAAAAACGCATGGCCCGGACAACTTTCCAGCGCAGGGTGACGAACATGATCCACTAACGGGTGCGACTGTAGCCACTTTGCTACTTGTAATGCGTTGCGCTCATGTTGCTGTAACCTCACAGCCATGGTGCGTAGCCCTCGCAAGGCCAAATATGCATCGTCGGCACTACAACATTGCCCCAAAAGGTATGACTGCTCGCGCAGCACCGGCCAATGCTGCTCATTGGCAACACTGACTCCCATCATCACATCACTGTGACCAACTATGTATTTGGTGGCCGCCTGAATACTAATATCAACACCATGCTCTAAGGGTCGAAAATGCATACCATTGCCGTAAGTGTTATCCAGCATGGTCATAATATTGTGAGCCTTAGCCTCGGCCACCATGGCGGGCACATCTTGGACCTCCATGGTGATTGAGCCGGGGGATTCCATAAATAGCACCTTAGTATTTTCCTGGAAAAGCGTACTAATATCGGCGCCAATTTGCGGGTCATAATAGGTAGTTGTCACCCCTAACCCTGCCAGCACTTTGTCGCAAAAATCCCGGGTAGGTTCATAGGCATTATCCATCATTAGAATGTGATCGCCGGCTTTGACAAAAGATAGCAGGCTATTACTGATGGCAGCAGCGCCCGACGGATAAAGGGCACAGCCGGCTCCGCCTTCTAGCTGAGCAATTGCTTGTTGTAGCGCAAAGTGTGTTGTGGTGCCGCGACGACCGTAAAATAATGCATGGTTTCCGCGATTTTTAGCTGCGTCTTTAAACTCAGCAACGGAATCAAAAACCACGGTAGAGGCGCGCTGTACCACAGGGTTAACAACCCCTTGAGTGAACTTTTTATCTCGCCCAGAGCTTATCAACTGTGTTTGTTTTTTCATTTGTTTTCCTCATTCTGTGCAACCCAAGTATCAATAAGATACCGTGAAATAGAATCGCAGCGGGGAAGTTTGTAGTCAGTGCCCGCATCTCCCCAGGTGCCAAAATGCTTTAGCTCGTCTCTAGAGAACCAACGTGCGTCGCTGAGCTCGTCTTGGTCAATAAAGATATCTGTTGAGCTTGCCTGTGCCATATAGCCTAACATCAGCGAGCTTGGAAAAGGCCATGGCTGTGAGGCAATATAGCGTGGCGATTGCACGGCTATTCCCGCCTCTTCCATCACTTCTCTGGCAACAGCAGCTTCGAGTGTTTCCCCTGGGTCGACAAATCCAGCTAAGGTGGAATAGACGCCCTCAGGCCAGCTTGCTTGACGACCTAATAAACAGCGTTCGATACCATCATTGAACTTATGATGCACCAACATAATAACGGCCGGATCGGTACGTGGAAAAGTAAGGTGACGACAGTCGCGGTTGATGCATTTTCGGGCATGACCGGCCTCCGCTTGAATATTTTCATTGCCGCAACGGCCACAAAAGCGGTGGGTCTTATGCCAATGGCACAGCCCTCGCGCAAGTACCAGTATTGCAGCAGCGCCAGGCTCAACTATCGAGCCATAACGGCGGATATCGACAAATTCACCTTCGGCATAAGCACAGTCGTTAGCCAATGTTTCACTCACATCAAGAGCAAAGTAATGCTGGCATTGATGCTCACCTAAATAAATCGCGTTATCGGGGGCGAAGTCTTTTACTTGCTCATAGCTCAAAAACAGTGGGGTTTGATTATCAATACTGAACAGATTTCGATCTGTATTTATTAATACATAACGCCCCAGCGGGCGTTTATTTAACAGCCAGTTAGGGTCTTTACGCTCGCTTGAGTGCCTATCCAATGGCAACTGGGTGTATTGCAGCATGGTTTTGCGGTAATTCAGGACAACATGGTTCTACATTATCACAGTTCAGTAAAATCACAGTAATGCGGGTGATAGTGACATAGCTTCTTTTATCGTTACATTAACCATCAAGGGGTTGTGCCTGTTCTCATTAATAAACGCCTCTAACACAGATACAAAAAAAGCCCGAGCTGGGCTTTAATGGTATTTAGCGTGATGTTACTTAGCTGCTAGGCGCGCCAATAACTTCTGATTTTCGGCCTCTATATGCTTGTAGAAATCAACATCGGCAAGCTCACTGGCTGCGGCTTCATCAATAACGATAACGGCATCGCGATGCATCTGCAGTGCCGAAGCTGGGCAAGAGGCAGTTAGCGGCCCTTCTACCGTGGCTTTGATGGCTGCCGCTTTATTTTCACCGGTTGCCAATAACACCACTTTTTTGGCATCAAGTATGGTACCAATACCCATGGTAATGGATAAGTGCGGCTGATATTCATCCTCGCTGAAAAAGCGAGCATTATCATCGATCGTTGCCTTCGTTAGAGTCTTAACACGGGTTCGCGATGTTAAGCCTGACGAGGGTTCATTAAAGCCTATATGGCCATTGCGCCCTATTCCAAGTAACTGAATATCGATGCCACCGGCTGCGAGAATGCGCGCTTCATATTCCTGACATGCAGCAATAGGATCTTGGGCATCGCCCGGCGGTACATGGGTACGCTCTTTGGCAATATCAATGTGGTCGAACAACTGCTCATTCATAAAGAAGCGGTAGCTCTGCGGATGAGAGCCGTCTAAGCCTAAGTATTCATCTAGATTAAAGCTAGTAACTTGTGAAAAGCTGATATCACCCTGTTGATTTTTTTCGATCAAATTTTGATATAGCGCCACTGGCGTTGAGCCTGTCGCCAGGCCGAGCGTGGAAGCGGGTTGCTTTTTTAGCTGGGCTACAAATAGGTCAGCGCCGTAACGGGCTACCTCTGTAGCATCTTTAAGAATCACGATTTGCATGTTTAGCTCGTTGTTATAGTTGATAAAAATGGGACCTATGACCAAGCGTTCCGTGCAATCTGAACTTGGTCATAGGTCAGAACCTAATCGGGATACTGTAATTAGGTTTACACCATTATGACAACGCTGTCATTATTGGTTATAAAACCTCATTTGTAAAGTAAAAGTGAGCAAAAAATGTCACTTTTTTAGTTATTTATTAAGCATCAACAGGGTTAAACACTGACAAAGATTTTACGTTTATACATCCAGTGTAGGACAAGCAGCTGTACTGTTAACAAGGCGACGACAGCAAATAGAGGTTGCCATGGCTCACTGACAGAGCGCACGACCCCACCAAACACACTATTGGCGATGTAGCCCCAGTTCACTAAGCTTGAAGCAAGGTAAATAATAATTGAATTAGCGCCGATAATTACAAACGGATAAGCGGCTTTACGTTGGCCAAGAATATCAACCACGCCATAGAACACCGCCAATAAAATTGCACTCCAGCCGACAGTAACGAGTACAAACGAGCTGGTCCACAATTCTTTATTCACTGGAAAGACACTGTCCCATCCCCAACCTAGCGCTAAGCTGACTAACCCCGCAGCAAACAGCTGCGCCGCTACTCGCCATTGGCCTTGAGTGGCACCTTGAGCAATTAATTGCCCGGCAAAGACACCTAAAATAGCGTTGGCGGCTGCAGGAATATTTGACAGTAAGCCTTCTGGGTCAAGAGGCCGGTTTTGGTAGGTAATACCAGGTAATAGGTGTTGATCAACCCAGGCATTCCAACTGCCTTCAGGACTCAGCGGCGAGCCGTGGCCGCCGGGTACCGGCAACACCGTCAACCAGAGCCAGTAGCCTAACAAAATTACCACAGCGACAATCGCTTGAGTGCGCAACGAGGTATGCCACACCAGCATCGCCGCGATAAACCAAGCAATAGCTATACGCCCAAGCACACTGGCATAGCGAATTTCGTCAAATGCCATTGGCATTCCTGTGCCCCAGCCGTGATTATAGAGAACTCCTAAGGCACTAAGTAGTAACAGGCGTTTTACTGCTTTGTGATAAAAAGGTTTGCGTTCGGCCAGCGGCAGATGATCAATCCGCTTCGGGGAAAGCCCCATGGCCACACCAGAGAGAAAGATAAATAGCGGGAAAATAAGGTCGTAAAAGGTGAAACCGTGCCATTGCGAATGCACTGTATGCGCTTCAAACGCCTTCCACCCTTGCCAACCTGTTAATACGAACAATGCAGCAAAAATAGATTGCCCGCCTAAAATCCAAAACATGCCCATACCGCGCAGCGCATCTAACGAGGCTAAGCGTTGTTTTTTTTTGCCGGTATCAGGTGTTGTCATAGTTTCTCGCTGTTAGTTTCTGCGCACTGTTACATCACTGTATCCATGCGTACCTCTTCCATGACGGCCTGTTTTATAAGGGGTTCACTGTGCTTAGCGGCTAAGGCGTATGCCGCCTATGTAGGTGGCCTGCACATGTTGGTGCTCATCCAGCGCCACAAAATCAGCATCGAAACCATTTAGGAGACGACCTTTGCACTGTGCTAAGCCCAAGTATTGCGCCGGATAGAGCGATGCCATACGCAGACTCTCAGCTAAGCTGATATCCAATGTATTTACGGTGTTGCGCACAGCACTGGCCATATCCAACACACTGCCAGCTAATTCACCCGTACTGGAATTCAACCGGTCGCCGGTGCGATAGACTTTACGGCCATCGAAAAAATCAAACTCTTCGGCATCGGTGCCCACTGGAGGCATTGCATCGGTAACAAGCATTATCTTGCCGCGCTGCTTGGTGCGAATTGCCAACTTCGCCGAATCCGGGTGCAAGTGATGACCGTCGACAATTAACCCGCACCAACTACTGTCATGCCACAACGCCGCACCGACAACCCCGGGTTCACGTGAGGTAAAGGCAGACATAGCATTAAATAGGTGGGTGAAGCCATCAGCGCCAGCGTCTAGCGCCGACATCGTGGTTTCATAGTCGGCATTGGTGTGGCCCAATGAGACCTTTACACCCATGGCGACTAAACGCTTAATATCCGCTGCGCTAACATTTTCTGGCGCCAAGGTAACCATTTTAATACCAAGGTCATCGCGCTCGTAAATCGCAAACTCTTCATCGCTAATGGGACGAATAAACTGCTCGCTGTGCGTGCCTTTTTTTGGCAAACTGAGATGTGGACCTTCAAAATGAACACCTAAAATACCTGGTGTATTTTTTGCCACCGCTTCAGCCACTGCGTCAGCGGCACGACGCATAATCGCGATGTCGTCTGTGATTAAGGTCGGCATATTGGCCGTTGAGCCAAATTGACCATGTGCTCTCGCTATTTGCGCTAAGCAGTCAACACTTTGTTCAGCATTAAAAAATGCGCCGCCACCACCGTTTACTTGTACATCAATAAAGCCGGGGACTACGAGCCCAGAAAGTTCAGTGACAGGGTCGCTGGTGGGTGCATCAATAAATTGCACTTTACCGTTAACACTTTGAAAATAAACATCGTTATGAAAACGCTGCCCGTCAAATAGGCGTTCAGCATGGAAACTTTGACTCATTTAATTGCGACCTTTTGTTCTTCTTCTAACAGCGCATTTTGGGCAAAATAAACAGCGCCCATCTCGGGTGGCTGACGAGGCACTTCAACACGTTTAGCTATATCAGGATCTAACCATGTTTGCATGGGTTCAGACAAGCCGCCAATCATAGATAAACGTGGAGGGTGAATTTCTAATAATCGTTTAGCCAAATTACTGATGTAGCGCGCACCGTCTTTGACTATGGAGAGCGCGACCATATCACCATCATGAGCCGCCTCTATGACCATACGCGCGAGTTTGGCGTAGCTGCTTGAGGGTTGACCCGCCATTTGCTCTGCAACTCCCATTGCTGAGCTGGCATTAAAATGCAATTTAAACATCTCACTCAGGCGAGTTTGCGGACCTAATCCGTCCAAATCTAATAACACCGCCTTGAGTGCTTCAAGACCCAGCCATGCACCGCTGCCTTTGTCGCCTTGAGCAAATCCATGACCGCCATAATTCACACTATGACCTTTAACACAGGCAAAGCCACAAGAGCCAGTACCGGTAATAATCACTGCCCCGTCACCGCCCTCATGTGCGCCGATACAGGCAGTATGCAGATCGGTGGTCAAATACATTTTTTGAAATGGGTGTTCCCACTCACTGATTTTCTCAAATAGACTGGGTAGGTTAACCCCTGCCAAGCCTAAACCAGCCACTAATTGATGCACGCTCTCTAGGCTTAGGCCTGCATCACGCATCGCTTGCTGAGTAGATACCATAATCGACTCTAAAGTGCGTTCAAGACCATGTAATGGATTTGCAGGGCCGCCCAAGCCGGTACCCAGTACTCCCCGTTGGGCGGAGTAAATGGTCGCCCGGCATTTGGTTCCCCCACCATCTATGCCTATAAATAATTGCTCTTGACTCGCACTCTTCGCCATCATTGTACGACCTCTAACCTTGTTAATGTATTCGCAAATACGCTTTATCGTTTTTGTAGCGCGTATGCTCTTCCTCAACCCATGTTGAAATTATGTTACACAATTAATGACAGCGTTGTCATTAATTTTTTTAAATTTTCCCTAATTAATTCTGTTCACTAGGTTACTACTTTGTTTTTATTGGTCTTTTCTTAATTCTAGCAGGATAGCTAAGACATCAGCATATATGAATTCATTAGTTCCATCAATCGAGAGTAATAGAATAAATAATTCCTACCGTCTGCCTTACCGCTCGACTTGCGTGTGTTTCCTTGCATCAACGGGTTTATGTAACTATATTGAGTTACCTAAGTACATGTAACTTTAATTAGTTACTTAACCGAATGTAACCATTGAGAGTTCCTTTATGCCCCAAACACCTTCTTATTACACTGTGTTAAGCGGTGATCTCGTCGACTCTCGTAAGCTAAGCAGTGACGACTATGACAATGCATTATATAGCCTAGAGCAAGGGCTACGCGCTATCTGTGAACGCTTCGATGGCGACTTTAGCATTTATCGCGGTGATGCCTTCCAGTGTATTCTTAGCCAAAGCCCCACCCCTTTGCTAGCCAGCATTATGCTGCGGTTGTTTTTACGTGCCCGAGCTCTGGACGCACGCATTAGTGAGGCATGGGGCCCTATAGATAACTACCGCAAAGACATAAAAACCGCCACCGGTCCAGCGCTACTCCTCTCGGGGACGGGCTTAGATAATATAAAAAATATGCGTCTTCGCCTTAGTCTACACCAAATAGACATGAGCCCAAGTTTTGTATTGAATATTCGCTTTATAGATAACCTGATCAGTCACACCAGTGCCAAACAAGCACAAGCCTTGTATTTGTACCATTGGTTACGTAATAATGACCATGCAACCATAGCCAAAGAGCTTGAAACTTCAAGAGAAAACGCCACCAAGCTACTTAACGCTGGCAACTACCACCTCGTTGATGAATTTATAGCCGTAGCCGCAAAGGAACATGCTTATGGATGAGCAAATAGCACTTCTATTGGCGCTATTATTAGCGCACTTTATTGCCGATTTTTATTTGCAACCAATGCACTGGGTGCACAATCGCAACACTTACCACTATAAATCAAGCAAATTAGCACTGCATGTGTTGGTTCATGGCGTGTTATCGGCCACCGTGCTTATTGCGTGGGAGCACATTTACGGCTTGGGTGAGTGGCCGGGCGTGTTGCTGGCTACGTTGAGTATTATGCTCAGCCATTGGCTCATTGATGTAGGAAAGTCCTATACTCGAGGCGGTATTATACCCTTTGTGGTTGATCAGCTCGCACACATAATGGTGATCATTTCGCTGTGCCTGTGGCTCAGTGATGCAGATACCCTCACACAATGGGCGAGTCAGGGGCTGAGTACACAGTCATTATGGGTAACGCTGCTTGCCTATGCCTTGGTTTTAAACCCCTGCTCTGTGGCTATTCGCATGTTATTGGAGCGCTGGCAGCTACCTTGTAGCCATAATGAGCAACAGCTGCCACAGGCAGGCCATAGTATTGGCGTACTTGAGCGCGTGCTGATGCTCACCTTTGTACTGATTGATGAACTCGCTGGTGTCGGTTTTGTGTTAGCGGCTAAATCGGTGTTTCGCTTTGGCGATTTGACCAATAGCAAAGAAAAGCACCTGACCGAATACGTGATGCTGGGCACCTTATTAAGTGTCACCTTAACATTGGCCATCGGCCTCGCTACCCGCGCTTTGTTAAACACCCTATAATGAAAAAAGCCCGCAAATGCGGGCTTTTTCTAGTTACTTTACACCAAGCTCTCGTAAGCGCTCTTGTAAGTAGCTATCTGCTGTATAGCGCTCGGAGAGCACCACATCCGGGCGCGGATGCAAAAACAGTGGCAGTGAAATACGTGATTTCGTTGACGCTTTCCCCGTCGGGTTAATAACGCGGTGAATGGTCGAAGGGAAGTAATCACCTGATGCTTCTTGCAGCATATCACCAATGTTGATGATCAGATTACCGAAGTCACTTGGCACATCTAACCAACCACCCTCTTTAGTTTGCACCTGTAAGCCAGGCTCGTTCGCTGCAGGTAAAACCGTTAATAGGTTAATGTCGCCATGCGCCGCCGCGCGAATAGCACCCGGCTCTTCGTCACCGGTCATTGGCGGATAATGAAGTATACGCAGTAAGGTTTGCTCTGAGTCCTTGATCATGTCTTTAAGATCAATGGAAAAACGTTTTTGTACTTCTTCTGGTGCGTGCGATTGCACCCAGCTCAGTAGCTCGCTAGCAAACTCATTAGCAAGTCGGTAATACTCACGAATTTGCTCTTCTAGTTGTGCCGGGACGCGACCTTTAGGGTAAACGTGGTAATACTCTTTAATGTCTTTAACATTAAAGCCTTTGGCTACTTCACTTACTTCCGGTGGAAAATATCCGTCTTGTGTAGTCTTATCATATAAAAACTCGTGCTTTTGCTCAGAGTTGAAAAAAGCCTGCCAATTTTCATAAATTGATTCCACTAAAGACTGCGGGATCGGATGGTTCGTCAATACCCCAAAGCCGGTATTGCGAAGAGACTCGACAAATTCAGCAGGAGCGTTGGGCGACTGATAGTCCACTGTAGGTAAGTGCATGGTAAATTTCACCTGTTCGTTGTAGCGCTAAGCACGAAAACATGCTTAATTTTAGCGCCAGAGCTTAGTCAAAGCCACCATAATTCATAAGGACAATTGTCCGCAGAGCCCTCTCAGCGAAGCGGCTATTGACGCAGATCAAAGTAACAGCGCAGCTGACATTGCTTGCCCGGATAGCCAATAAAAAGCCCGGTATCAAACCGGGCTCTAAACTCTTAGTCCTTAACCTGCCAGTTAAGTGTTTCACCGGCGCAGATAGGGATCACTTTATCATCGGCAAGTGGGTAACTTTCGGGCACTTGCCAGGGTTCACGTACCAACGTAATAGTATCGCTGTTGCGTGCAAGGCCGTAAAAGTCAGGACCAAAATGACTGGCAAAGCCTTCTAGTTTATCCATCGCATCGGCTTGCTCAAACGCTTCTGCATATAGCTCCAATGAAGCATGGGCGGTATAGGCGCCGGCACAGCCACAGGATGCTTCTTTTTTATCTTTTAAATGCGGTGCCGAATCGGTGCCCATAAAAAATTTCGCGCTGCCACTGGTAGCCGCTTCAATCAAGGCTTGTTGATGGGTATTACGCTTAAGAATCGGTAAACAATAGTAATGCGGGCGAATTCCACCAGCCAACATATGATTGCGGTTATATAGTAGATGGTGAGCCGTAATCGTTGCTGCCACATTGGTTGATGCTGAGCGTACAAACTCCACGGCATCGCGGGTGGTAATGTGCTCGAGCACCACTTTCAATTCAGGGAAATCAGAGACCACTTTTTTCAGTTTGGTTTCGATAAACACTTTTTCACGGTCAAAAATATCGATGCTGGAGTCGGTCACCTCACCATGCACCAAAAGCAGCATGCCGACTTCTTGCATTGCCTCAAGCACAGGATAGATGTTTTCAACATCCGTCACTCCTGAAGCCGAGTTGGTGGTCGCGCCAGCAGGATACAATTTAGCCGCGACAATTTTACCGCTGGCTTTGGCTTTGCGAATTTCTTCAGGCGTGGTGTTATCAGTGAGATAAAGTACCATTAATGGTTCAAATTGCGCGCTAGGACCTGCCGCCATGATCCGTTCACGATAGGCTAATGCCGTCTCGGTACAGGTCGCAGGTGGCACTAGGTTAGGCATAATAATCGCGCGGCCAATATAGCGGCTCGCATCACGCACGGTATCTTTTAGCTGTTCACCATCGCGTAGGTGAATGTGCCAATCGTCAGGACGAGTGAGGGTAATACGTTGCGGGGTACTTGTCATTGCTCTTATCCACTGAAAAATTTGTGTGATCTTAGGGGGGATACAAGGGAAAGTAAAGCAATCTGCGGGGTAATACCTAGGCTGAGCGGGGGGTGCCTGGGCCCACCCCGCTACAGTGAGCTTAATTTAGTTCAGCTCTTGTCGTAACTCCTTTGCGGCCTCTACCATGTTATAAAGCGCGGCTCGGGTTTCTTGCCATTGTCGCGTTTTCAAACCGCAGTCAGGGTTAACCCATAATCGCTCAACAGGTATTTTCTGTGCAGCTTTGTGAATTAAGGCCTTTATCGACGCAACATCGGGCACATTAGGAGTGTGAATATCATACACACCCGGCCCTATTTCATTGGGGTAATCAAAGTGTTCAAAGGCGTTCAGTAACTCCATATGAGAACGGGACGTTTCAATGGTGATGACATCGGCATCCATATCAGCAATAGCGCCAATAATATCATTGAATTCACTGTAACACATGTGGGTATGAATCTGAGTTTTATCCTCGGCACCGCTTGCAGCCACGCGAAATGCATAAGTCGCCCAATCCAAGTAATCTTGCCAATGACTTGTTTTTAACGGCATGCGCTCACGAAAAGCAGGCTCATCAATTTGAATAATGCCAATGCCCGCATTTTGCAAATCCACAACCTCGTCACGCAGCGCTACCGCGATTTGCTTGGCGATAGTGGGGTTGTCTAAGTCATCACGCACAAAAGACCAAGATAGAATCGTCACTGGCCCAGTTAACATGCCCTTCACTGGTTTTTTTGTAATTGACTGCGCATAGCGGCTCCAATGCACAGTCATTGGTTGCGAACGGGCCACATCACCCCAAATGATCGGTGGCTTCACACAGCGGGAGCCGTAGCTTTGCACCCAGCCAAACTGAGTAAAGGATACGCCCTCAAGCAGTTCACCAAAATACTCGACCATATCGTTACGCTCAGCTTCGCCATGCACCAGTACGTCCAAACCAAGCGCTTGTTGCTCTTCAATGACGTAGCGAATTTCAGCTTCCATTTGCGTGTGATACGCCTGGGAGTCTAAAGTACCATTTTTAAAATCCCGCCGCGCTTGGCGAATAGCTTGGGTCTGCGGAAAAGAGCCGATAGTGGTGGTCGGTAATAGTGGCAGTTGCAAGGCTTGACGCTGGGTCTTCGCCCGCTTAGAAAACGCACTTTGTCGTTGTGCGTCTTGCGCACTGAGCGCCGCAACGCTTTGTTGCACCCTCTTGTTATTCACTCGCGTTGAGCTCTGCCGAGCCTTAACCGCAGCACTGTAGCGATCAATAGCAGTGGTGTCGCTGCTATGCAGTGCATGACGTAACAGTTGCAGCTCTTGACACTTTTGTGTTGCAAAAGCCAACCAGCTTTTTAGTTCACTGTCGAGCTGCTGCTCCTGCTCTAAATCTACCGGAGTGTGAAGCAATGAACATGAAGGGGCTATCCACAACATCTCGCCCCGCTGCTCAGCAATAGGATGTAATTGTGCATGCAACGAGGATAAATCCGCACGCCAAACGTTACGTCCATTAACAACCCCTAAGGACAACACTCGCTCATTGCCTACGGCCTTATCTAAAGTCTGTATATCCACCGTGCTCGCCAGCCAATCAAAATG
Organism: Pseudoalteromonas ruthenica; assembly: GCF_008808095.1. Taxonomy (NCBI): domain Bacteria; kingdom Pseudomonadati; phylum Pseudomonadota; class Gammaproteobacteria; order Alteromonadales; family Pseudoalteromonadaceae; genus Pseudoalteromonas; species Pseudoalteromonas ruthenica. Next base: position 1,470,734 of record NZ_CP023396.1, read on the forward strand.
TACTCCGTCGATGGCGTAATCTTGAATATCATCAAGATGATGGCTGACATCATCAAAGTAAGTGGCCAATAGCAGCTTCACCCCGTGGCCAGATAAACTCGTAAAACTGTCTTTCAAGGCTTGGCGATAAGCATCATCCAATTCCAGGGCGAGAATGGGCTCATCAATTTGCACCCACTGAACCTGTTGCGCCGCAAGTTTGTCCAATATCTGCTGATACACCTCAAGTAACTGAGGCAATAGCGCAAGTTTGTCAAAAGGTTCATCGGCGCATTTGGCTAAATATAAATAGGTCACCGGGCCGATAAGCACGGGCTTTGGTGTATGGCCTAGTTGCTGTGCTTCACTGAGATGGGTAAATAACTCTGAATCAGTCAGCGAAAAGCGCTGCTCGGCGCTGAGCTCGGGCACAATATAATGATAGTTGGTATCGAACCATTTGGTCATTTCACTGGCGGCACAGACACATCCCGAAGGCGCTCGCCCACGAGCAATACGAAATAAGGTATCGAGGGGGTTGCTATCAGAGCTGTGATGACGCGCTGGCACGGCTCCGACCATCACTGTGGTAGCAAGCACATGGTCATACCATGCAAAATCACCAACGGGGAGCAACTCAACACCAGCCTGTGCTTGCAAAGCCCAATTTTGCTTGCGTATCTCAGCCCCTTTTGCTCGCAATGTGGACTGATCGATGGTGCCCGCCCAGTATGCCTCAAGGGCAAACTTAAGCGCCCGCTGCTTGCCGATTCGAGGGAAACCAAGATTATGTATTAATGCCATAACAAAACTCCATTTAGCTATATAGATGGCTAAACACTAGATTCCTCACCCTCACTGTGCAACTGCAGCTTTCTCACCATTAATGTGAATTTTATTCATAGCTAAAAATTATAAGTAAATGCCAAATTAGATGACACCGCTGTCATTTTTATTGCTATAGTGGAATTTATCTATGGTTAGCTTTACGTTTACATTTTATACATCAATTATGGACGTCTAGACTTTGAAATGTCTATTACGATGCAGTAAACTGTATTCACGTTGAGCACCGCTCACAATTTTTATGAGATTTACTAAAGATGATAGATATAAAACACCTCAAGACTATTTCCACCTTGAAAGAGACCGGCTCTTTAGTGAATACCGCACGTGAGCTGTTTTTAACTCAATCTGCACTTTCTCATCAAATCAAAGACTTAGAAAACAAACTCGACTGCCAATTGTTTGAGCGGAAAACCCATCCGGTGCGATTTACTCCACAAGGCATGCTGCTATTAGAACTTGCACATGATGTACTACCAAAAGTTGAAGCGGCGAAATGCCGTTTGAAAGAGAGCTTAAATCAGCCAATTTCGCAATTACGCTTGAGCGTCGAGTGCCACGCCTGTTTTCACTGGTTATTACCGACAATTAAAGAATTTAATAACTTTTGGCCCGACATTCATGTGGACTACGAACGTGGTTTTAGTTACGACGCTATCCCTGAGCTGCTTGAGGGCGATTTAGATCTGGTATTAACCTCGGATATACGTGACCCAGAGCGCCTAGAGTACGTGCATTTATTCGATTTTAAGCTCAAGCTGATCGTTGCCCCCGACCATGAGCTGGCTAATAAAGCCTATGTCACGGCGCTGGATTTAAAAGACGAAACCATCATCTCCTACCCTATTCCTCGCGAGCGCCAAGATATTTTCAAACACTTTATCCAAAATGCGCGTTTTGATGGCACCTTGAAAAGCGTGGATCAAGGCTTGCTTATTTTCCAATTAGTGAGCGCCGGCATGGGTGTTGCTGCGCTACCTGATTGGCTTGTTACCCCCTATGAAGCGCAAGGGTTAATAAAATCTATTCCCCTTGGTGCATTAGGTCTCAATCGCCCCATGTACTTGGCCATGAAAAAAGAAATGAAAGATAACCCTGTCTATCGCCACTTCTTGAATACCTGTAAACAAAATAACACGCGTAAATAGCAAAAGCTGGGGCTGATTGATCAATTGGCCCCATTGCACACAAACGCACTGCTCTGACCATTTCAACTGCCCCTTCACTTTAGTCCCTTAAAAAGAACAACTTAGAAATTAACAGGGACAAAGGTAAAAATAAAGTTAACAAATCAGCTGTTACTCTTGCCTTTTATACACTATAAATCTTGTGTGTTTTTTATACACACCTATCTCGAGTAGGCAGTGTAACTCGAGCCTCAACCGCGCCGTAAAAAAAAGGAGAATTTGTATGGCTATTGGCGACGAACTATCGAGTATTGATTTTAAATCTATGATTGGCGGCCCCCTTGATGCTGTGGTACGTGCTCAAGCGCAATCGGCTCAGACCTCGGTAGATTTTATAAAATCTGTCGGCTTTGACGCTGACAGCAATGAACCCACCATGATCACCTTCAGTTATATGAAGGCCGTAGAAACCCGAGATGGAGATGGTAATGTGACCGGCACAGAGCCGAAGAAATTCGACCTTACCGTACCTATCTTAACCATGTTACCCATTCCATTTATTCGCGTTGAAGAGACCACTATTGCTTTTAACGCAAAGATAAACTCAGTGCAGGAGTCCAGTACTTCCTCCTCTCATGAGCTCAATAGTAAGCTCTCGGTGAAAGCAGGCTGGGGGCCAGTATCAGCTAAACTCAGCGCCAGCTACTCGTACAAGAAGTCGAGCTCAAGCTCATCGAAAATTGAGCGTACCTACAGCCTGTCTGTTAATGTTCGTGCCGTTCAAGACGAGCTTCCAGCGGGAACGGAGAAACTGTTAGGCATTTTAGAGAACTCTATTACTGAAGTGGAATCGGCGGCATAACGCCACATTAACTAACATAGGGGGCAAAGCCTTAGGCTGCGCCCCCTTATCCAACTCACCAAGAGGGAAACGCCATGAGTGAATTAAGTGAGGTGCTAGGATCGCTGATGATAAGCTTAGTGCACGCACGCCGCCTTGCCGACGAAGAAACAGCAGCCGTAGCCGAATATTATAAAGACCACCCCTTACTTGAGGGCATGAGTCTACCTCGGGTGCGCGTCCCTGAGCTGACCATAGATATGCCACTGACCATTAATCAGCACATACCGGCTAAAAATGCCGAATTAGACAGCCCCGCCAATGTTCACAAAGCCTTGATGAGCCACTTTAACCAAGCACTCGATGATGAAGATATTCTCAGTCGTACGAAAAGCTTTCAACACAATTTCGACAGAGAAGCCCGTGCCGCATTGGATAAAGTAACAGAGCGCCAACGTAACGGAGATGTGCGGATCAGCAAAGAGAGTATGGTCAGAGCCGTTGACGAAGCCTTTCAAAAAGCCCTGAAAAAAAGCGGCTCCGATAAAGAAGTACCATTTGAGCGTCTCAGTGCGGTGAATAAGCAGGTGCGTCACAATGTTTCCGCTATCGCCTTAAAATCGCGTTCCACTCCGCCTGCGATAAAAACCAGCGTGGTCAGCTCCGAAGTAAAAGAAACCGCCACACCTCAGAACAGCATTCGTCTTAACATTACCATTCGTGAAGAAGGCTTAGAATGGGCCACAGGCCTTGAGAACGGCCAGACCAAGAACAAACTGATGCCGGAGTAACGGCCATGCAATCCGTTCTCAAAGAAACCATTATCACACAATTAATGTTGTTACCCGCACTCAGTGACAAATACTTGGCGCAGGAGTCCAGCTATGTTGTTGATGCTGCGCAATGGTTGAAAAACACGGAAGTCAAGCTAGCACCTTTGCGCAGCCCTTTAGTCAGTACACTGAGTTCATTACGCGGGCTGATTGAAGCCTGCGACGATGGCTATCAAGATCCATCCGTACAAAGCCATAGTCGCAGTAAACGTAAAGGCAAACGGGCTTTCGTTGCCGCCACCTTGAGTAAAGCAGAGCAGCAACTCAATGAAGAGCTGCAACGCATTGAGCAACACTTTAGTGAAGCCAACGATAAACTCGCGCAGCTGCTTGCCTTGGGGTTTGCTAAGCAGCCGCTGCCCATTCCCGAGACCTTAACAACTCACTATCTTGATAGTATCTGGCAAACATTAGGAGAGCACACAGACACCCAAACCATGTTTTTATATCTGCAGGCACGCTACAGCGCCACCGACCGCCGCTACCTCTTGCAGCAATTGTTGCACAACATGCTGGCGCAGCAATAACCGTGGCTATACTGGATTATCAATATCGATAAAGGTGACATCCAGATGATGCTCACGCGCTAAAAATTCACCTAGGGCTTTGGCGCCATAGCGCTCAGTGGCATGGTGCCCGGCTGCGAAGAAATCCACTCCTTGCTCTCGGGAGCTGTGAATAGTTTGCTCCGAAGCCTCCCCGGTTAGATACGCATCCAGCCCCAGACTCGCCGCCAAATCTATATAGCCTTGCCCGCCGCCGGTGCATAATCCAACAGTTTCAATTACCTCATCGCGTACCACAGAAGCCAGCGGCGTTCGGGATAAGACCTTGGCAATTTTATCAGCAAAAGCCTGCCCAGACAGCGGCGTGCGCAAACGCCCCCACACCGGCACACTACTTGGGCCACTTTCCATGGGCCCTTGAATTTCAATATCCAACAACTGTGCTAGCTGCGCATTGTTGCCTAGCTGGGGATGGATATCCAAAGGCAAATGATACGCAAACAGATTGATACCGGCGCTGAGCAGCGCCTCAATACGGCGCTTTTTCATACCGGTAATGGCTTGTGATTCACCCTTCCAAAAATAGCCATGATGAACAATTAATGCATCAGCTTCGAGGGCCACGGCTTTATCAACCAGTGCCTGACTCGCAGTCACACCCGTGACCACCTTATTGATGTGCGCACGCCCTTCAACCTGCAGCCCATTGGGGCAAAAATCTTTGATTGGCTGTGCCATTAATGTTTGTTCAAGGATCTGTGCGAGCTCTTTACGGTGCATATTACCCCCCTGTTAACCACAAATATTCCCAAATTGTCCCGTGAACACCGGTAAAAATAAAGAAAATTCGGTGTTTAGGCACAAAAAATTGAAAAACTCAGCGCAAATGGGTATAACTATAAACTTGTAATAAAATTAACCTGCGTTAACGACTAGGACCTTTTGATGAGTAAACTAGACAAAACAGAAGTGTTAGCTGCTTTTGAAGCTGCCTATGAAGCAGCCCATGGCAAAAAGCCAGAAATCACCACTAAGCCTGGCTGGTATAGCATTGACGGCGGAAAGAACATGCGCCTTGCCGATGTAGCTGCGCTAACTGAAGAACTCACTTCTGGTAAAACAGAAGAAGTCGCCAAAGCAGAGACCAAAGCACCGGCCAAAGCGAGCAAGAAAACAACGACTAAGAAAGCCGCTCCTAAGGCAAAACCAGCTGAGAAGAAAGCAGCATTCACTGTGGCTAAACCTAATGAAGAAGGTTACACCGCAGAAGAGCTTTGGATTAAGCAACTGGCAGAGAAAGATCACGACTGTCGCCTACCTCGCGGCGTAGTGTAAGCTTTCAATAATAAAGAAAAGCCGCTCAAGAGCGGCTTTTTTTGTGCTCGTTATTCAGCAAGGCCGTCACCATCATAGCGATAATGACCGGTAATAGGATACTGAAAAAGAATATCTGTCACTTGCGGGCCTGCGCCAATATTATGAATAATTAAAGGCTGTCCCAGCTCATTGCGTTGCTCGCTGACAATACCAATATGCGACAAGTTTCCTGGTAGCATCCATGAAACAATATCACCGGGTTCATAATTGTTACCGTCATCACTCACTCTCAGACTCTCTCCGTGACGAGTAAAAAAAGCACGTAAATTTGGCACGCGACGATGGTCAATATTGCTGTCCGGGCGAGTTAACCCCCAAATTCTCTGGGATGGATAGGCATCAAAGTTACGCTCCATATCCTCATGCACCAACTGCTGCAGATCAATGCCTAAGGCTCGATAACTGCGTATCACGACATCCGTACATACACCAATCCCAGCAGGAACATCCCCCCCTGGGTAATCAATAGCAATATAGCGACCATCATAGGTCACGTCCGCTTGAGTCCGCTCGTTAGCGGCACTGACTAACTGCTCACTGAAGCTCGGCTCTGCCGCAACCGGCATGGCTATGATGAGCGCGGCCCCAAAAAGCCAACTCCCTGTACCTCGTTTCCCTGTCATTGTCTCTCCTAAGTGTATGCCATATATCTGCACCCACATCTCATTAAAGGGCTAAGTTATTCATAAATCAGTTTAAGTTGAACACAGCCGGAGAAAAACAACAATCTTTACTTCTTAGGGTTGAAAAACTCCCCATCCATTCCAAGCTCTATAGTAAGGGCCAAGTTTTTGGCTCGCAAAAAAGGAGATTGATATGATTGGTCGTTCTTATGTGGTGGTTGCCAACCACAGTGAAGCACAAATTTTTGCCTTACGTAATCATTCCACCGAGCTTGAGCTGCAAGCCCATTGGTCAAACCCCTTCGCTCGCTCAGACGAGCAAGATATTTATACTGACCGTGCGGGCCGTCAAAGCGCCCCGGCAAAGCAAGTGCAAGGTGTCGATGCCATGAGCCGAAAAGATGCGGTTGATATAGAAGCGCAACGCTTCGCCGCTGACATTGCCAAGTGGCTTGACGACAAACGTAAAAACGACAAAGTATATCGTATCGAACTGATTGCTGAGTCGGGCTTTTTAGGCAAGCTACGCGGTGAGTTCAATAAGCACACCACCGAACTGATAGATAAGACCCTCGCTAAAGATGTGATTGGCGCTAATGAGGGACAAATTCTAGACTACCTTAAGAAAGTTCATTAATGATTCGTTAGGCGGCGTAGCCGCCTTTTTTGAGGAGAGATGATGACATACGCATTTCGAGCTTGGGTAAGTGGCAAAGTTCAGGGCGTGTATTTCCGTGCTAACACTGCCCGCCAAGCACAGGCTCTCAATATTGCTGGTTACGCCAAAAATCTTGATGATGGTCGCGTTGAAGTCCACGCAGAGGGGGATAAGGCAGCATTAACTTCCTTACTTACTTGGTTAGAGCAGGGCCCGCAAACGGCTCACGTTGAGCAGCTCAACCACAAGGAGGTTGATGTACAGGGTTATAGTGAGTTTACCACCGCTTAGGGCTCACTGAGCACTTCTACCTCTACGGCAATCACGCCGGCAGACAAATTGCTGATGTGCGTAAATGCACGACGGCTCAAGTCTATGATGCGCCCTGAAACAAACGGGCCTCTGTCATTTATCCGTACTACAACTGAGCGCCCATTATTGATATTGGTGACTTTTACTTTGCTACCGAAAGGAAGGTTACGGTGGGCTGCACTCAGAGCTGTTTGCTCAAAACGCTCGCCGCTAGCGGTAGTGCGCCCATGGTACTTATCATGATAATAAGACGCGAGACCCTGCTGCACAGCTCCTTTTTCAGCGGGCAAGTGATTGGCGCAGCCTGATAAAACAACTAATAACACCACGGCAATGGCACTTCTGAACATACTGCTCTCTCCTTGCTACGAAACGCTCAGTGTAATAGTCAAAACGTGAACTAAGCATGTATCGCCAGCAAACTGAGCGCACTGGTGATATTCCTCAGGTACTGTTAAATGAAACTCGATACGCAATGACCCCGACTTACTTAGGCTGTCGCAACGCAACGATCAAATATAGAGACAAGACCAACTTAATAAAACGAGAATAAAATAGCTAACAATTTAAATATCCACCCTCATAAACTCATGATAATATTCATCGCGGTTTATATTTTTATAAGGATATATTTTATGGATATTATCGTGGGACAACTGGTGCAAAAGAAAAAAACCCAGTTAACTAAGCTGGCCGAACGTGCCATAGGCCGTGAATTTAAAGACCAAGCCGCATTAGCGATACAGATGACACAGTGCAGCGCTGCTGTTTATCGTCGTTTGCAACGCACCTACAAATCCACTATTACACCTAAAGATCAAAAGCGCGTAAAAGCCGGAGGCTTAAGTACGCAATCAGTGACCTTCTCCGCCAGTAATAACAGTCAGAAAGCTTTTAACACCTTATTGCCAGCTATGCGCGGCGGCAGCTCAGCACCTGGCAATGCTCCAAAAACCTCCGACGATGTTGCCGTAGCGAGCCACCAACCGCAAGCCACTAACCTGCTCGCGTTATTACACCCTATTCTCAGTGACGACATTACCAAAGCAGGACACGGTGTTGAAAAAGCGGCGACTATTTTGGGTCTAGTGACCACCACCGCTGGCTTTGTTGTGCCAGGTGGAGGCGTTGCTTCATCCATCGTCACTTGGCTTGGCAGCGGTGCGACCTACTCTGCTTACTCGGTATCACGAATTCGCCCTGATGCCCCAGATCGCGCCTACTATCAACTAACCAACTACATTGCTTGTCTCGCCGCATGGAACAAAAAAGCCTGTGAGCTTATTGATATTGCCGACGCTAAAGGACAATGGACGTTCCGTGATATTGAAAGAGGCTTTGCATCATAACAGCACCAAAAAATCTCAACTTCGACTCATTTATAATAGCTATTACTTGGGTTGTATTGTGGGTTAAATAATTAAAGGCTCCAGTATTGTTAATTTAAAAACAAACTCTCGCTTTAAATAAATAATACATGTCTTTTGTTAGCAAAAGGATAACAACCAAGTCCTATACTCTAGGCTGATGTTATCCTTTTCCCTTTATTATGACCCCTTACCTTTGTATCGGCTGCCACTGCATTACAGCATTGAAATCACTGCAATTGTGCACAGCGTCACCGGCATCGGCTATGAACACTTGCTGCACCGCCGATACGCCATAGCGCAAATACTCAGAGCATTGTGCACTTTGGCCATTGCCCACCACCACTTGTACGCCGGGTTTAAGCTCACAGCGTACTAACTTATCTAGCGGCGACCATTGGTAGCAAATTTCATAGTTGGCGCGGTATTCGCTGACCGTGCCACTGGGTTTTGCCCAAGCCCACCAGCTCCCGAAGCGGCTATTTGGGTTCGTGCTGTTATACGCGCGATACAAAATCACTGTCGCAGGCTGTGTGCTTTCATACACCTGACCTTGGCAGAGCTTTCCTTGTTGTGGCTCACCCAGCGCCGATTGCAGCAGTTCGGGGTTGTCGACCGCGCGAAACTGGCCTTGCCACTGCGCTGGCAGTGCAGTGCTACCAACACACGCCTTGGTGAGTACATTAACATCATCTGAGCGGGGCTGTTGCGCGCAGCCACCAATGAGCAGCAAGATAGCTGTGATAGTGAAGCGTTTCATCTTGGCTTGTCCTTCCCTGTGGGTTCTGTTTGCAGTGTAGTTAATACAGAGACAACTCTCCAGTCACTTTGTAGCCCACAGCACTTAATGCTTATCTGCAGCGAAGCGATACCCACAAAAAAGCCCGTCGATGACGGGCTCAAGTAGCATTGCTGCGACAGGGCTTATTCGAAGTGTAGCGGAGCGCGTGCCGGCTCGCCGACTTCGTTCATGGTTGCAGCATCAAACAAACGTCCATTGATCATGGTGTAACGTACCTTATCGCTTTGACGAATATCACTTAGAATGTCGCCATCAATGACGATGAGATCCGCTAACTTGCCTGCTTCTAGCGAGCCCAGGTTATTTTCTAGACCTAAGGTTTTCGCCGGATCTATGGTGGCTGTGCGGATCACCTCTAACGGACTCATGCCGCCTTGTGCAAACATCCACATTTCCCAATGCGCCGCTAAGCCTTCACGTTGACCATGCGCGCCAACATTCACCAGCACCCCTTGGTCTTGCAACTGTGCTGCAACCCGCGCATTGTTAAAGTGATTGTAGTGGTGATCGGGCGCCTTGGTACGGCGCATCGCTCTCGGGAGCAACTGATTCTTGGGCACAAATTTACTTAACCGTGGATGATTCCACACATCGGTTTTATCGTACCAGTAGTTCTCCCCCCAGATACCGCCATAAGCCACGCCCAACGTAGGGGTGTAGGCAACATCACTTTGCGACCATAACTGGCGAATATCATCATAAATATTGGCAACCGGAATGGAGTGCTCAATCGTGGTGTGGCCATCAACCACCATGGTCAGATTATGCTGCAACAGAGAACCCCCTTCAGGGACAACCATCATACCAAGCTCTCGACCGGCGGCAATCACTTGTTGGCGCTGATCGCGACGCGGTTGGTTGTACGACTTCACACTAAACGCACCGACTTTCTGCAGGCGCTGAAGGTGGAATTTCGCATCATCAAGGGAGTCAACATGGGAGGTATACCCCGGCATGTTTGCTCCGTATAGAATGGTCCCTGTGGAGAAAATACGTGGTGCAACGATTTTACCGGCCTTTTGCATCTCACTGGCAGCGAAAATTTCCGTGGTATCGTTGCTGGGGTCGTGAATCGTGGTGACTCCCAGGGATAAACCGGCTAGGTTTTTCCAGTTTTGCTCAGGAATAATTTCGTCACTGCCTTGAGCGCCATGCGCGTGCGCATCGATGATCCCCGGCATAATGGTTTTACCGCTGACATCAATCACTTCAGCATCTTGTGGAATCTCTACCTGGTCTTGACTGCCAACCGCTTTGATGTGCTTACCATCGGTCAGCACCACGCCATTATCAATGACTTTATCGCCCTGCATGGTGATCACTTTTGCTCCCACCAGCGCTATCATGCCCTGTGGCTCTGCCATGGTTTGTTTAAAACCAATATTATCGCCACTGTCTACTTTAAAGTCGGCGTTCTCATCGCTTTGAATATTAAAAATACCCGCCAGTGAGGCATGATAAAGCTCGGGCCCTAAACTCCAGTAAAGCCTATCACTTGCACCACTCCAACTGATATTTTCACCAGCACGCACAGATAACGGCTCTATTGGGAACTGGCTGTCTTTAGGGCCGATATTAATGGTTTTGCCACGTTCAACAAAAGGCGTCACGAACACTTTAAAACGCTCAGCAAACGCCAAGTATTCCCCGTTTGGTGAAATACGAAACTCAGTGGCATGCTCAGATTCATACAGTTTGCGGATTTTTTTACTTTCCAGCTCAACCACACTTAAGGTCGGTTTTGGCCACGGGCTCATCACATAGATACGGTCATTGGCTTTGCCAAACTGTGGCTGATAGCCATGCTCAGTAATAAGCTCTGGCTGCTCATCACCATCGCTATCCACTGCGTAGATGCCTGCTTTCAACGACCACTGCGGGGCAAGTAAACTGCTTCCCGAAGATTTTCTAAATACCACGGTTTCTCCGTCGGGGCTGAACGCCGGCTCGACATATTTACCCGGCTGAGAGGTCAGCGTATCACCACGACCTGAGCGCGCCGAGACCACGCGAACACTGCCTTGTTTTTTGTCATCCCAAGTGACGTAGGCAATCTTTTTACCGTCGCGAGAAAAGGTCGGGAAGAATTCAAAATGATCGTCTTGGCGTGTTAGGCGCTGCACTTTACCTGATTCAAGGTCGCGCTTGTAAATATGACCCATGGCTTCAAAAATGGCGGTTTCACCATCGGGTGATACCTGCACATTGCGCAGCATTTTTACGTCAAATTCTGAGGAGTCTAACTGTTGGGTTACACGCACCGCTTTTTGGATGGATTTACTGGTGTTTACTGCAAAAGCGATTTCTGAACTCTCGCCACTTTGCACGTCAAGTTTGTGGATTTTCCCCCCGGCCCAAAACACCAATGACTCGTTGTCAGGTGTCCAAGCCATGCTAGGATACACCCCGTGAATTGCCCAAGTCTCTTGCATATCACGCTCAAGCTTATCGTACAGCTTGGTTTCTTTACCCGACTCTAAATCATATAAATACAGGGTGCTTTGGAAATCATCACGCTTGATGTAGGCCAACGTTTTGCCATCGGGAGAAGGCGTGGGCCGAATTGCACCACCGGGGCCGCTTAAAATGGTTTCTATCTCACCTGTTTCGCGGTCATAGCGCTTAATTTTGTAGATGCCCTGTACCGAGTCTTTGGAGTAGTGGAAGGTTTTACCTGGGGTGGCATCCTGTGAGAAATATACATAGCGGCCATCCGGTGAGAATGCGGGTTCGCCTAAGTCTTTCTGATCATTGGGGCGCTCTGTTAGCTGCACGCCCGAGCCACCGGCTTTGTGATACATCCATACTTCCCCGGCACCCAATGAACGGCTTGCAGTAAAGTGCTTACGGGCAACAATAAAGTCGCCATCGGGGCTCCATGCTGGGCTATTAAGCAAGCGAAATGACTCCTTGGTCACCTGCGTTTGTTCCGAGCCATCGATGTTCATAATCCAGATATTGTCACCGCCGCCTTGATCTGAGGTAAACGCAATATGCTTGCCATCTGGGCTAAAGCGAGGCTGCATTTGCCAGCCAATATCCGAGGTCAACTGTGTCGCCTCTCCGCCGCTTATCGGCATGGTGTAAATATCACCAAGCAAATCAAATACTAAGGTCTGCCCATCGGGGCTGATATCGACATTCATCCAGGTACCTTGAGTGACGTTGATGTTGGCATCAACAAATTCACCCTGAGGCTTATCTACTTGCCATTGTTGTTTTTCTTCTTGCTCGGCGCTGACCGGTAAAGCCAGCGAAACCGCCAGTGCTAAAGCACTGTATAGTGGAGTCTTCATTTGTGGGTCTCTTATTCTATTTATTTATTATCATTACCTACTAAAACAAAAACCGTATAAAAGTGGAAGTAACATGGGTTTAATAAGCAAAAATGGGGGATGGAATAGCAAGTCTGCGAGTATCGTTGTTATGTGAGCAAGATTGCAAGCTATGGCAATGTCGTTGACCAACCTGAGGCTAAAGTAAAAGGTAGCAAGCCAACAGCGCAGACCCTCTGGCCTGCCGCTGTTAGCATGATTAGCGAGACTTAGAAGTCAAACTTCACAGCAAGGCTAACCACATCCACACCATCAAACTGTTCGTACGACAGCTCAGCTAGCATAGCGTTGCTGAAGTTATACCCAACTCCGCCACCTAAGCCAAATTCCCATTCGTCTTCAGAGGCAGACTCGCCGTAAGCCGATGCTTTAACCTCTAGGTTAGCGTATGAAGGAGCGCCGTAGATATACAGGCCGCTCTCAAGGTCATATTGACCACGAAGTGACAGAGCCGTAAAGCTCTCTACTTCAATTTTAGCTCCGTATAATTCGTCATCACCAACACCTGTACCCAAACGTAACTCAGGTACAAGGTAAAAGTTGTCACCTGTTTTAAATTTGTAGCCTAAAGAACCAACCAAAGCGTTAAGGCTGATGCTGTCACCACCTTCACTGTCAGAAAGATTTACATAGCCTACACCCGCTTGCCAATTAGCCTGAGAAGCGAATGAAGTACCGGCTAAAACCAGTGCTAGCAGTGTTTTTTTCATCATGTTATTTCCCTTTATTTAATTATTAGCATTGCCGGGGGAGAACAAATCTTCAGCGTATACCCGCATCTTTTAACTGCTGGCATAACAGCTGTCGGGAGAGCGCAGAGTCAGTGCATAGAAAGGCTAATCGCATCCCAACGACAAATTCCATCCCTAGAAGTAACCCTGTAGTGATAGCTAGTTAACTAACACCTTTGTCACTTCGATGCGGATGTTAACAAAAAACAACATTAGCTACCTAGAGTTAAGCTTGATCTTTTTTCTGACCATTTAAGTAATAAGTTGCCTTGGAACGCTTACACTTTTAGTGCCTTTGCCAGTCACTGGGGTCGAATTGGTAATAATCTTTGAGGATATAAAATAGCTCAGCATCAAACTGCCGCATCGCCATGGGTTTTTCGATAAAAGTTTCGGTGGCCACAGCAAAAAACTCAGCCTCATTGGTGGCCCCGTAGCTGTGCATTACATGGGGCATATTGTAAGCAACATGGCTTTTTAACTTGGTAAAAGCGCGCGAGAACACCTCGCCCCAGCGTTGATACGCGGCCTTATTTGCTAGCTGCGGCGTACCATTGGTGCTGCCTGTTACCTGATCTAACTGGTGTGCAAATTCGTGAAACACCAAGTTATGGCCATCTTCCGGGAGGCGATTGCCCTCGAGCACATCGTGCCAGCTGAGCACCAAGGTGCCACCGGGCCATGACTCGCCTTCACGCACCACTTGATGATAGCTCACCAAACCGGCGACATCACGCTGGGTGACATTGGCGTAATAAGCACTGGGATAGAGCAAGATTTCTTTAACATTAGGGTACAAAGGCCAAGGTTTATTGAGCACCAACAGGCAGGCATCGGCGGCCACCACCAGTCTCATCGCCTCATTAACCTCTAAACCATCGCGACCGAGAAAACGCTTTTCGCCCAAAAACCAACAGATATGACGCTCAAGCTTGGCTCTATCGGCATCGGTCATGGCGTTATAAATGGGCATAGCCCGCTGCAAAAAAATCTGCTGCTCCTGGCTGAGTCCGGCATCATGGTATTGTCGCTGCCAGCGCTTGAGGCGGACATGGTCCCATTGCCAATACGCTACCACAAACACAATTAGCAAAATCAACAGTATCAGGTTTAACATCGGGTAATTCCTTGGCGCTATTACATGTTAATATGACCGCTGGCGCTAATTTTCAATTCCTCTACAAGCTTAAACAACATTATTTGTATCCTATGACATTACCAATCGAGGCAATAAAAGATCAGTTTTTATCAACACTTAGGCAGCAAAATGTAATCGTGCATGCGCCAACCGGCAGCGGTAAGTCCACCAACTTACCGCTATGGGCAAGCACACAAGGGCGTGTTTTGGTTGTGCAACCGCGGCGTATCGCGGCCACCTCGTTGGCGAACTATTTGGCTGAGCAATGCCAGCAAAAACCAGGACAACGCATCGGCTACGCAATTCGCTTTGAGGCTAAAATGGCGGCCCAAACCCAGGTTGTGTTTGCCACCCCTGGGGTCGCACTCAGGTGGTTTTTCGAGCAACAGCTTGCTGATTTTGACGTGGTCATGCTGGATGAGTTTCACGAGCGCCGCTGGGATACCGATTTACTCTTGGCGCTGTTGAAACACCATGGCAAGCACCGCTTGATACTCACCTCCGCGACCTTAGATGACCGTGCTTTAAGCGCTTATCTCACCACCAAAGCGCTCACCAGCCATGGCCGTACCTACCCTATCAGCAGCTACACCTTCGCCAGCGACGCCAGAGCGATGCCCAGCTCCCAAGATTTAGCGGCGCGTGTGCGCCAAGCCTGTGTCTATGCGCTGGATAACAGTGGTGCTGATATTTTGGTGTTTTTACCTGGTCGCGCTGAGATAGCTGCGTGCGTCAGCGCCTGCCAGGACTTACCCGCTGAATGTATTTCACTACACGGTTCCAGCCCGTTACAAGAACAACAGCGCGCGCTGCGCCAAGGGCCACAGCGACGCATTATTTTTGCCACTAACGTGGCCGAAACCTCGCTCACCGTGCCCGGGGTCGAATGCGTTATCGATTCCGGGCTTGAGCGCCGCACGCATCTTCGCAAAGGGAAAACCGTACTCGGCCTTGACGCCATAGCCGAAGACTCCATGCGCCAACGTATGGGCCGCTGTGGGCGCATCGCGCCTGGGCTATATATTCGCCTATTTGGTGAGCATGCTCCCTTGCTCAGCACCACGCCGGTAGAGGTGGAACGTGAAGCATTAGACGAACTCGTGCTAGCCAGTGCTTGCGCCGGTATTGCCGTGGATGATTTACCGCTGCTAACCGCGCCGCCGGACTCGTCTTTGCAACGAGCGATGACAAAATTACAACGCTTAGGGGCCGTAACCGCAGACGGCTTAGCCACGGCGTTGGGTAAAACCATTTACCCACTTCCTGTGGATGCTGATTTAGGTATGCTGATCCACAATATGCCCAGCAATGTATTGCGCCAAGCAATGATTGACTTGGCCGCCGCCATCGCCACCCCAGCGGCGCTATTTTCGCCGCCAAGCAGCAGTGAGCGTGAACAACTGCAAGCGCAACTCGGTGAGCAGTATGCCCTGTGCGACCTGGCGCTGCATATCGCCGTGGTCCGTGGCGGTGCTGCACAGCACATACTCACTATCAATAGCGAGGCGCTTAGCGAAGCGCGCACCTATGCCAACTATTTACGCCATGCCTATCAATTACCAGAGCTCGATAAAGCAGCGCGATACCAACATGCCACCCTAGTCGAGGCCATCGCCGAGCTAAACCCACACTGTGTCTATGTAAAACGCGATAATCGCCGTGGCAGCTTCGCCAATGGCGAAGATGAAGTGCGTCCTGCAAAAAGCTCCCTGCTTCAACACAACAGCAATGCGGCGCTGGTACTGGCAACATTTTCCTTAGCCGGGCGCGGTAAAAAGCACGCCGACACCTTAGCGACTATGTGTGCGCCAATGCAATTATCCCAGGTGCGCCAAGCTGTCCCTTACGACACCACCTTAGGCCAGTGTTATTGGTATGTTGACGAGCAGTGCCCGGAGGGAGAAATTCGTGCTGATATTATCCACAGCTATGCGGGAGTCGAGTTAGGGTCAAGCCATCAGCGCGTCGATGGCCAACATCTAAGCGCCAGCGTGGTTGCGCTTATGCGTGACAACCAGTTATTCGCCGGCAGCTATGAGCAGATATCGCAGGCTATTGCTCAGCATAATTTGTATCAGGCTTACCATCTACAACCAGCCATTGATATGGATGCCGACACCTTTATCGCTGAGCGTTTATATTCTCTGGGTGTACAAAGCCAAGAAGATCTACAGTTAATAGAGGCCGAGGATCTGCACTATCAGGGCATTGACCCTTGGCATGCGAAAGACTTTAATGAGCGCTTTCCCTTGCAAGTCACACTCCCGAGTATGGTACTCAACATCGAATATCACTTTCGCGCTAAGCGGTTAATCGCCCATTACCACAGCGGCGAGCGCAAAGACCCGCCCAAGCGCTGGGAGTTACCGGCGTGGAGTGGCCTTAAAATTCAATATAAAAAAGCCAGTAAGCTTGTGGATATCCGCTAGGGCATTGGCTTTTGGTACACCACAACTTGGTTTCTGCCGCTCTGCTTCGCTTGATATAGGGCGTTATCCGCTTGGGCGAGCATTCGGTCATAGTCCTGTGCGCCTTGACTGTCGGCAACGCCGATACTCACGGTAATATGCACACCATCGGCAAGCGCCGAGTAATCATGGCCAGATATCAATACCCGGATACGCTCGGCGCAGACTTGCGCCTCATGTACACTGAACCCAGGCAGTAGCAATGTGAACTCCTCCCCACCCCAGCGAGCAAACATCGCCTCTTGCGGCGCACAATGATGAATGAGGTTAGCCACTTCGGTGATCACTTTATCACCCACCATGTGCGAGTATTTATCATTGATGTTTTTGAAGTGATCAATATCAATGATCGCTAAGCTTAGAGGTTGTTGTTGCTGTTTAGCTTGCTCAAAATGCGCTATCAACCATTTGTCAAAGGCACGACGATTCGCCACCCCGGTGAGTTGATCATGCGTCGCTTGATGTTCAAAGGCTTTAGCTTGCTCCGCTAGGCTGCGAGTTTGCGCCTGCACCCTTAGCTTTAACTGGGCTTCGCTGCGCTTAAGGTGTAAAAAGCGCAAACGATATAGGGTAAATAATGCCAGTGCTAACACCACAATCATTGCGACTTTAAAGCTGAGTGTTTGCCAAAACTTAGGGGTAATGGTGAAATGAAAGCTTGCCGCAGATGCGGGCCATTCGCTATAAGGATAGCGCGCCCGCACATGAAACTCGTAATTACCGGGCGGTAAATTAGTGTATTCGGTCAGTGTGAGGTTACCGCGATTTACCCAGTTATCATCAAAGCCTTTGAGCTTAGTTTGATACTCAATGCGCTCCGGCATAATAAAGCCTAAACCGGCATAGGCAATAGATAAACGGTCTGCTTCTGAAGGCACCGTTAACGACGTTTTATCAAGGTTAGGTAGGAAGCCTTGCTCATCGTCAAAACCAATACTCTCGATGCTCACCGGCAGTGAGACACTGGCCATACGAACCAACTTCGCTGGGTCGACCACCGCTGCACCGCGCGCTGTCGCAATCCAAACGCTGTCATCATGGTGGCGCACTGCTGGGTATTGGGAGCCGCCGTTGGCTTGTGAGCTAAGCATACCATCACCTTCATCAAATAAGGTGAATTCTAATTGTGCATCCTCACTATCAAGGGAAGCCATCACATGAGTTTGACTTATGCGGATCACACCCCGGTTACTGGAAAGCCACAAGTGATCATACTTATCGTTTACAACGGCAAACAGCTTATCAACCGGTAACCCTTGCTCTCGACCGAGCTTGCGCAGGCGATGACTTTGATAATCATAATGGAGCAGCCCGCGATCGGTGGCCATCCACAGCGCATCATCCTGAACTAAAAACCCAAATGCATAGTCGGCATCGAAATGCTCGCGCAACGGCAAGGTGGTAAATTGCCCTTGGTGATAAAAAGCGACGCCGACCCCGGTGCCTATCCACAGTCGCTGTTGTTTATCTTGCGCTAGCGCCATAATAAAGTTACCGGGCAGACCTTGTTTATCGGTCAAGATTGTTACTTCTTCGGCGTTTTTCATACGCACAAGGCCACCCGCAGTGCCAATCCATAACGTGCCGTCAGCTTGCTCGTGAAGGGCCCTTACTTCGTTGCTCGGCAGACCCGTATCCCGGTTAATCACTGTTGTCAGACGTTGGCCGTCAAAATACATCAACCCGCTGGTATAAGTACCGACATACACACCACCGCGTTGGCTACTCGTGAGTGAAAGTACAGAAATGGGCGCATCCAGGGGAGATGAAATTTGCTCCACCTGTCCTTGGGTGTAACGGTTTAAACCGTTACTGGTACCAATGTAGAGCGCTCCATCAGTGTGCGAGAGCACACTACGCACATAATCTCCTGAGAGTCCGCGTGCGGTATTGACGGTGGTAAAGGGCGCTTGCCGCAAGCGAAAAAGCCCCCCATTGGTGCCAATCCAAATACTGTGTTCATTATCTTCAAGCAGCGATAAAATGCGATTGCTTGGTAGGCCAACATTGGCATCCAACTTTTCCAGCCCATACTCGCTGAAGCGAAATACCCCTTGATTGATGGTGCCAAGCCAAATGTCACCACGAAAATCAACCAAAATACTCGACACAGAATCGTCTGCTAGAGCGTTGTGTAGCAACGTAAATTCATTATTTACATAACGCCATACACCCTGCTCGGTGCCAACCAATAACGCCCCATCACGGTCTTCAGCCAACGAATAAATGGCGCCGGTAATAGCGCTGTTATCGCCCTCAACACCATGCATGGCTCCGTCTTCATAGTAATAAAGGCCGTTATTTGTTGCTGCCCAAATTCGCCCTTCTTGTTGCTCGAAGACTTGATAGGCACTGACATTAGGCAGCAAATTTTGCTCGTCGCCCTGTTGTGTTCTGCGCACCAAACCGCCATCTTCTAGCGCCAGCCATAAGGCGCCATCACCACTGCGCACGGCAAAATTCACCATCGGTTGTGCCGGTTTAAGTGCTTGCCAACGCTCGCGCTCGACCACGCTGATCCCACCCCGAGAGCCAGCTACATAGAGCTGCTGAGTCGCTTTATCGACATTGAGGCTGCGGATCCCTGAATCGGGCAACCCGGTGAGAACGCCGCGAGTAAAAAGCTTAAAAGTGCGGCCATTAAAACGGGCAACACCTTCCCATGTCCCCACCCAGACATAACCATCGGGAGTTTGAGCTAGGGCATTGACACTGTTGTGAGGCAAACCATCACGGGTATCCCAGGTTTCGGCAAAGTAGTGACTTAGGGGAACATTACTAGGAATGTTTTTTGGGACTTGATTGGCGAAACTGCTTAGGCTTAACAGTGAAATAGCTAAATAAAGGATGATTTTCACAGCAGCGCGCCTACGTCTTTTTTATTATTACGTTTTATTCTACTTCAAACACATAAAATAACAATTAGCTTGAGCCAAATCGCTTACAACTAATAACAATAGGCACTATAACGCCCATCAATAAGAACTTAACCTTTTGAATTAAAATATAAACTTCTAGTGAAGATACTGTAGATAGCGCCGTAGACCGGCGCTATCCGTTCGCACTAGCGATACAAGCGCTGCCACGCACAGGTTTTATAACCGTTCCGCTCAAAGTAAAAGTTGTAGCAATTATCGTCATAGTTGTAATTACCCACATCAATACGATAACCACTAATATAGCGATTTTGTAGGCTCACATATTGGCCATTATACAGCAGTGAAAAATGCACATGTGGTCCCGTTGACTGACCACCCTGACACAGCGCAGTACTTTGATTGTTAGCATAGCGCCCTATCCAACTCCCTGCGGAAATATAATCACCGGAGTTAAATTGCAACGCATCCATATGGTAGTAGTTGGTCGCATAGCCACTTGGATGAGTGATGCGAATATTACATTGCGAATAACGTGTAACAGTGCCCTCATGGGCCGCTTGCACCCAAGGTGTATTGCTGCCCCATCCCCCAGAGCCATTATTAAAGTCTAACGAGGAATACGGATACCCAGAGCCGGTGTTAGAGTGTGCCCCCCCCCACTGAACCAAGCATAGCCACTTGGCCACGGAAGATTCATACTAAAAGCTACCTGAGCTTGAGGCTGCGCACTGAGCGCTTGGCGCTGTGGGGCTGATACCTGCTTTTGCGTCAGTTGTATTGATGGTTTCCCGGTCACAACCTCATAGGCACTCATCAATGCGGTGATCTTCTTACCCTTACGCGGGCGGCGCGGACCCACTGGCTTTTGCCGCATAATAAACATATCGACCAACGCAAAGCTGGCGACATCTTGATTAAACTGCTGGCTGCTTTGTGCGAAGCGTTTATAGGCATAAAAGGTATGGCTGAGCCGGTTAGTGACATCGCGAAGCTGCGCTTCAAATCCGACTTCATCACTCAAATCAGCGAAAGGCCTTTGCATTGCCTCGGCAGTGGGGTTAGTGACTAGTTGGCTCTGCTGCTCCATTAATGCTAATAACAGCTCTGGGTTGATACTGGCGTAGCCAGCGAAATGCAGTATCGCTTCTTGCTTTGCTTGTAATTCGCTATTCAGCCCAGCGAAGAAATTAGTCCAATCCCGCGCTGCCAGGGCGTTATTAAAAACAAACTGTTCATCGGCAATAAGCGCTTCGCTGTGTAAATCAATCAGCGCCATATCTTGCTTGGCTACAATACGCTCGGGTAACTGAGCATGCTCTGCATGCACCGAAAAGCTCAATAGTGTTGTTGCACCGGCGCAGGCTATGCCGGTGAGTATGGTGTTCAATTTCATCTTTGTTCCCTCTATCGTTATCATGTCCCGTATGTGGGAATACTCACTATAGATCTATAAAGGGAACAAATGTAAATTTAATGTTTAAATATTTACATTTAAATCACAAATAATCCGAAGGATTATGCATCATTTCCTGCAATACTTGAATATATTTTGCACTATGCAGACCATCCATCAGTGCATGATGCACATCCAGGGCTAAAGGCATACAACCTGAAACTTTATCATATTGCCCCAACACCACTTTAGGAATACCGTGAGTAGCACCCAAACAAGTAGCGTGAGAAAAACTACTAAATTGTAACCACGGCAATACCGATACATGCAGCACATCGGCGCGCCCTTCGGTGTGCGCGAAAGCCTCACTAAACAAAGGCTCAGACGCAGCACGGGCTTTTTCTTCGCGCATACGCTGGGCGTAAGTTGTATAACATGGCGTGTCATCGAGATAACTAAAACGAAAGCTGTCATCCTCGGCCAGTTGCACCACACTCATCGTCACTTGCTGATAATGCACGGGCTGATCATCAACAATACGTAGCCCCATTGGCCAATATTGCTGCGCGCTTTTGTGCACCAAATAAATGTAAGCACTAAAAAAGGACAAAGCCTGCGCTTGGCAGTATGCAAATAACAGCCGTGCGTCTAGGCGCACACACACATTGAAGTAGGGTTGCTGAAAATCTTTGAAAAAGGCAAAGTGCTGTGCACGCGGCCACTGCTGGAGGTCCACTTGCGTGGCGGGATAAGGCATTATCTACTCGACAACAAAAAAGGCATGCCCGAAAGCATGCCTTAATCTGATATTAGGAGCAATAAAATGCGCCTAAACGCTGAGTACTAAAGACCCTGAGCGATGATCTCTTCTGCCAGTTTATCAGCGATAACATGCGTTGATACCTGCTCTTTTTCCGAGCGTTGGAAAATCTCCAGCAAAGTATCAAAGATGCCTTCAACGTGCTTAGTCGCATCGTCAGCATTATAGCCTTGTGGCTTGGTTTCGTAATAGACGTTGATGATGCCGCCGGCGTTAATAACGTAGTCTGGCGCATAGAGCATGCCTTTTTCACGAATGATCTCACCATGACGAGGCTCCGCTAACTGGTTGTTAGCACAACCGGCAATAATCGTAGCCTTAATACGCGGAATGGTGTTGTCATTAATGGTCGCTCCTAGCGCACAAGGTGCGTATACATCCACATCCAGGTCATAAATGTCGTCAATACCCACAGCTGTGGCATTGAAGTCATTGACTACACGCGCTACCGACTGCTCGTTAATATCGGTCACGAATAGCTCTGCACCAGCGTTATGCAAATGTTTACATAGGTCGTAGGCCACAGCGCCTAGGCCCTGTACCGCCACTTTCACACCTTCAAGGTTTTGATGACCGTGCTTGTGTTGAAAAGCCGCTTTAATACCTAGGAAAGTACCTAAAGCAGTAAACGGCGACGGATTACCACTTTTACCTTCCAAGCCCATTACATAGTTTGTTTCTTGGTGCATCATCATGACATCACCGGTGGTGATGTTGACATCTTCAGCAGAATAGTAACTTCCACCTAAACGCTCTAGTTGCTTACCAAAAGCACGAAATAGTGCTTCTGATTTAATGCTTTTTGCATCGCCGATGATCACAGATTTACCGCCACCGAAAGGCAAACGCGCCACAGCGTTCTTGTAAGTCATGCCTTTGGAAAGACGTAGTACGTCGGTAACGGCTTCTTCATCACTGGCATAGTTCCACAACCGGCAACCGCCCACAGCCGGGCCTAGGTTAGTGTTGTGTACGGCAATAATTGCCTTTAGGCCGGATTCTTTATCACTACAAAAAACCACTTGCTCGTGGTTATCGAAATCAACTTGATTAAAAACAGCCACTGTTATTCTCCGAACTTGTTACCCTACTTGGGTGCGCTGAAATTGCCGCAGACTCTATCACTAAGTGCTGTGCCTTACCACTATATAAGATGATAAAACCACGCATTTCGTTTGTGGTTGAATTTCTATTCACACATAGAGCAGTAAGTGAATATTTAATTCAAAATATGGTTAAATTAACGAACTTTAAACTATAACCAATCACCCTATGTACCACCTTTATCCACGCCCATCTGACGTTTACGTTAACGGCAATACCTATGTAAATATTTTAATACGCTGGGCGGGAATGTCGAGTTTCAAGGAGGACGGGCGCTGCCAGTCTAATCACCGGCGACGCCCTTAACTGGTCAGAGCAGAACTTATTATTGTTCGCTCTGTGGCTGGGTGTACTTTGCCATCCACGCAAATACTTGCTGATACCAGTGAATTAAATTATCAGGGTTATGGATCCAATGATTTTCCTCAGGGTAGACCACCAGCCGCGAGTCGATGCCCTTGCGTTGCAAGGTGGTAAACGCCCCTAAACTTTGCGCATATGGTACGCGGTAGTCTTTAAGGCCTTGAGTCACTAACATCGGTGTTTGCCAATTGGCGACGAAGTTAGCCGGGTTATACTTACTGTAATCCCCGTCTTTCGCCCAAAACGGGCCGCCCATTTCATGCTCAGCAAACCACAACTCTTCGGTGCTTTGGTGGAAGCTTGGCATATCAAATAAGCCCGCATGATTAACCAAACAGTTAAAGCCTTTAGGCCAATTTCCGGCAATCCAGTTCATCATGTAACCGCCGTAGGAGGCTCCGAGGGCACAGCCGTTGTTAATGTCTAACCAGGCATAATTATCGCCCACGTAATCGAGACCTTTTTGTAGGTCTTGCAGCGGCTTACCTCCCCAATCGCGGGAAATAGAGTTGGTAAACGCTTGGCCATAGCCCACCGAGCCGTGAAAATCGATCATCACTACGCCATAGCCTTGCGCCGCCCAAAGCTGAGCATTCCAACGACTGTGGAACATATTGCCGAACGAGCCTTGCGGACCCCCATGGACTAAAAATGCCAGTGGATAGCGCTTGTTAGCATCGAACTGGGCCGGCTTAACAAGATAACCATATACCTGTTCATCGTTGGCACCACTGAAGCTAAACTGCTCTACGTCACCTAAAGTCACATCAGCCATTTTTTCTTTATTAACATCACTTAACTGCATTAAGCCGCTGCCATCGCGATTAATACGATAGAGCTCTTTCGGTGAATTCAGAGCATGGCGAGAAAACACGATTTGCTCGCCTACAACCTGCACGTCACCGACATAGCCATCGCTGAACACGCTACGGATATCGCCAAACCCGGTGCTGATTTCAAATAAGCTGGTCTGACCTAAATCTTTGGCGGTGGCATAAATAGCACGGCCATTGGCACCGAATTGGAAGCTGCTCACACTGCGATCCCACTGTGGTGCCAGTGCTTTGTTCTCACCAGTGCGCAAATCTAGCAACTGCAAAGTGAACTTGTCTGATTCAAAGCCTGGTTTTGTCGTCGCTTTATAGGCAAGGTAACGGCCGTCAGCGGAGAACTGCGGCGCTGCATCCCAAGCTTTGTTTGCTTCGGTGAGGTTGCGAATAGAGCCGCCTTCGATAGCCACTTCAAATAAATCGAAGTTTGTGCTCCAAGCATTATCCGGGGCTTTAACCTTAGCGCTGAAAACCACCTTGGTGCCATCAGGGCTAATTGCCACTTCTTCCATGCCGGAAAAAGGCTTAGCAGGCACATCGGTTTGCCACTGTGGGGTGATGTCTTTAACGTCGGTGATCACTTTGTCAGCAAGTTTAGCACTAAATAGATGACGTACTTTATCGTCATTCCAGTGATCCCAATGCCGCACCATTAAACTGTCATAGACTTGGCCGTTATGGGCCGGTGGATTGGCATCGCGCTCGATAGTGCACGCCAAGGTATCACACTCGGGATACACATCTAAGCTCAGTACCACGGATTGGTTGTCAGAACTTAAGGTGTAACCCTCGATATCCATGGGTAAGTTGGTAACGGGGCGCGCTTCTCCGCCGCTAAGGGGCAGTCGCCACAGCTGATTGGAGCCCGAGCGGGATGATAAAAAGTAGATAGCTTGGCCGTCGCTAGAAAAGCGTACCGCTGTTTCACTGCTGCTGTCATAGGTTAACCGTGTCGCTTTCGCTAAATTGGCCGAGCCAGCATAACTGCTGCTCACTGCTGATAAGGGCTGCAGATATAAATCGCTGCCCTCGGGCGTTTTTACACCGTAAACAAGCTGCCTTCCATCACTGGATACCGCCACACTGTGCACTTTATTGAGCTGAGTTAGTTTTTCAACGCTGAGTACTTCAGCCTGGGCGCTCAGCGCTGAGCCGCCAAGCAACATCACACTGAGGATAGAATTTATTGTTGTCATTGTTTCACTCCATAAAAAAGAGCGCCAAGGCGCCCTTCTTAACCGAACCGATGCATTACTTCAACGCACCATCCAATTCTTCAATTTTTGCTTTCCAAATTGCTGGACCTTGGGTGTGAGCATTTGCTCCTTCGCTGTCCACGGCCACAGTGACCGGCATATCTTCCACTTCAAATTCGTAGATAGCTTCCATACCTAAGTCCTCAAATGCCACCACGCGGGCCTTTTTAATCGCTTTGGCGACCAGGTAAGCGGCGCCGCCAACAGCCATTAAGTATACCGCCTTGTTGTCTTTTATTGAGGCAACTGTAGCTGGACCGCGTTCAGCCTTACCAATCATGCCAATAAGGCCGGTTTTCTCTAGCATCACGTCGGTGAATTTATCCATACGGGTCGAGGTAGTGGGTCCTGCGGGGCCGACGACTTCATCGCCCACCGCATCCACAGGGCCCACGTAGTAAATAAATTTATTGGTAAAGTCAACCCCCTCAGGCAAGCCTTCACCGCTTTCAATCATTCCTTGCAAACGCTTGTGGGCCGCATCACGACCAGTCAGAATTTTACCGCTAAGCAGCACGGTTTCACCCATCTTCCAGTCTTGGATATCATCCTTGTTAAGGGTATCAAGATTAACGCGACGGGTGTCTTCGCCTACTTCCCAGGTCACTTCTGGCCAGTCTTCTAGTTTCGGCGGCTGCAAATCGGCGGGACCCGAGCCATCAAGAGTAAAGTGCACATGACGAGTCGCCGCACAGTTGGGGATCATCACCACAGGCTTTGACGCCGCATGAGTGGGCGCGGTCTTCACCTTTACGTCTACGACGGTGGTTAAACCACCGAGCCCCTGGGCACCAATACCGAGCTTGTTAGCTCGCTCAAAAATCTCCAAGCGCATTTTCTCTTCGGTCGTTTCAGCCCCTCGTTCGATCAGCTCATGAATATCCACAGGGTCCATCAACGACTCTTTGGCCAATACCGCTGCTTTTTCCGCAGTGCCGCCAATACCGATACCTAACATACCCGGTGGACACCAACCAGCGCCCATTGTTGGTAAGGTTTTTTCTACCCACTCGGCAACATCATCGGAAGGGTTCAACATCACCATCTTGGTTTTGTTCTCAGAGCCGCCGCCTTTAGCCGCAATCATCACTTCTACTTCATTGCCTGGCACCATATCAATGTGCACCACGGACGGGGTGTTATCTTTGGTATTTTTTCGACTGCCAGCAGGGTCGGCAACAATCGATGCACGCAACGGGTTATCTGGATTGGTGTAGGCACGACGCGTTCCCTCATCCACCATTTGCTGCACCGTCATGTCGGTTTGATCCCACCGCACATCCATACCAACTTTAACAAAACAAGTAACAATGCCGGTATCTTGGCACAGTGGGCGTTTGCCCTCGGCAGACATACGAGAATTAATAAGGATCTGCGCAATGGCGTCTTTGGCCGCCTTGCTTTGCTCTTTGTTATAGGCTTTTTCTAAAGCTTGAACAAAGTCTAGCGGGTGATAAAAAGAAATATACTGCAGCGCATCGGCAATGCTGTCGATAAAATCTTGCTGGCGAATAGTGCTCATGATTAATCCTTCCTACTGGGTCACACCTTCAGTTAATACATAAGTCGGTGCGACGACTCGGTGACGTGTGCACGGTTAGACCGCGTCTTCTGATAAAGTGTAACTTATGATAACCTCCCTGCCCGTTTCGGGCTAGTTCTTCGAGTTGAAGATAATGACAAATTCGCAATTACATTGCCGTAAATTGGCGCTTTCATCCTCGCCGTGTGAGGTGTTTGCCCAATTACACCATCTCCAAGGGGCGGTTTTTCTTGACTCTGCTAGTGCAGCGCACGTCAATAGCCGCTTCGATATCTTAGTGATTGAGCCTGAAGCGACGCTCAGCGTCGAGCACAACAAGGTATACCTAGACGGCGTTGAGCTGCATCAGGAGGTGTTCGCCTATATGCAGCAACGCCTAGCTAGCCTGTGCACGCAATCCCCGGCGCATGACCTGCCTTTTAGTGGCGGCTGGCTTGGCTACTTTGGCTATGATTTAGGACGCACCCTCGAGCGCCTACCCAGCTTAGCGGCGGACGATATTGCCTTGGCGCAGATGCAACTGGGCCTTTATCTTGATGCCTTAATTTACGATAAAGCGGCCAGCCAATGGTATTATATTGCCCAGCCAACGGTGGATGTCGAAGCCCGTTTACAGCGTTACCTGCAGCCACCCGCCGCCGCAAACGCAGGTAAATTTGCCTTAACCAGTGACTGGGCCTCCAATATGAGCCAAGCGCAATATGCCGATAAATTTACAAAGATACAGGACTATTTGCGCAGCGGCGACTGCTATCAGATCAACCTGGCACAGCGCTTCAGTGCCACATATCAGGGCTGCGAATGGCAAGCCTATCGCCGTTTACGCAGCCACAACAGCGCCCCCTTTTCTGCTTTTATGCGTTTACCGCAAGGCTGCATTTTATCCATTTCGCCAGAGCGCTTTATCGAAGTGCACCACAATCAGGTCGAAAGCAAACCGATTAAAGGCACGCTGCCGCGCAGCAGTGACCCTAAAAAAGATCAAGCCTTGGCAGCACAGTTGGCAAGCTCCCCCAAAGACCGCGCCGAGAACGTCATGATTGTCGATTTACTGCGTAATGACCTCGGCAAGGTTGCGAAACCGGGCTCGGTGCATGTGCCCTCACTTTTTGCCATAGAGAGCTTCCCCGCTGTCCATCATTTAGTCAGTACCGTGCAGTCGCAATTGGCTGAGGGCAAAACGGCGCTCGACCAACTGAAGGCCGCATTCCCGGGTGGCTCTATTACCGGTGCCCCAAAAATCCGGGCGATGGAAATCATTGAAGAGCTCGAACCACATCGGCGCAGTGCCTATTGTGGTTCAATTGGCTACATTAGCGCCTGCGGTGATATGGACACCAGTATCACCATTCGTACCTTAGTGGCCAAAGACAATACCCTACATTGCTGGGCCGGTGGTGGCATTGTTGCCGACTCAGATGTTGCCTCTGAGTACCAAGAGACTTACGATAAGGTAAATAAAATCTTACCGGTATTGACGTGATAAAATCACCCCATGCGGCGCTCTCATGCGCTCAGGTTATTGCGCGGTTTAATCTCAGTGCCGCGCCCTCCAGCTTTGTTCCAATCCACCCAAAGCGCCGTAGCGCCGTGGTTATGCTGCTCTCAGAGTCTGAGCACGGAGCACAAGTGTTGCTGTGTAAACGCGGCGCCCATCTGCGCCATCATCCCAGCCAACTGTGCTTTCCAGGAGGAAAGCAAGAGCGCGAAGATAAGACGCTTGCCCACACCGCCCTACGAGAGCTGCACGAGGAGCTAAATATAGACAGCAAAGATGTCACCATCATCGGCCGTCTCGATGAGGTGAGCACCCTCAATGATATGAGTATTACGCCGTATCTAGCACAGCTACGCGCCGGTGCCCGTTGGCAAATTGATCAAAATGAGGTCGAAGCCGCATTTTTTGTGCCTCTGGCTGAACTATTGGCAACCCAAAACTGGCAGTCTCTGCGGGTCGAGCGGCAACAAAAAAACCTCCACTTTCGCGTTTTTAAAACCCCTTATGGTCTGCTGTGGGGAGCAACCGAGCGAATTATTGAGCGCTTTACGAAGCGCCTTGGTCCGATCAGCTAAAATTAGTGTACAGAGGATTACATCCCTGGTGTTTAACGTTATGATGGGCGCCCGTTCAAAGGCAATGTGAGTATAGATTTTATGATCAGTGCATTCGATATGTTTAGCATTGGCATTGGGCCGTCGTCGTCCCATACCGTAGGCCCAATGCGCGCATCTCGGTTGTTTGTGCAAACCCTGCAAGAGCAAGGCACACTTGAGGATGTTACCGAGGTAAAAGTAGAGCTGTTTGGTTCCTTGGGTCAAACCGGTGTTGGCCATGGCTCAGGTAAAGCTGTTATTTTAGGGCTCGCCGGATACGACCCAGAGACGGTCGATGCCGACGCCGTGCCCGATATTTTGGCTAAAATCGAGCAAGAGCAGGTTATTTATCTCAATAAAACCCACCAGGCTAAGTTTCCAAAGCAAGGGGCGATTGTATTTCATCGCCGCAAGACCTTGCCCAAGCACTCTAATGCCATGGAGATTATTGCCTTTAAGGGTGATGAACGCATTGCCTCGCAAGTGTATTACTCTATTGGTGGCGGCTTTATCGTCAGCGACGAGGACTTTGATAAGGAAAAGCAGGCTGCGCTGGATATCCGTGAGCAAAATCCTGCCCCCTACCCGTTCGATAACGCACAGCAACTGCTAGAGCTTTGTAAGGAATCCGGCCTGAGCGTCTCAAGCCTAATGATGGCCAATGAGAAGACCTTGCGCGACGAAGCTGATATCAAAGATGAGTTATTTCATATTTGGCAGGTGATGAAAGCCTGTACTGAACGCGGTATGCGCACCGAAGGCATTCTTCCCGGTGGCCTAAAAGTTCGCCGTCGCGCACCCAGCTTATATTTAAAGTTAAATGTTGAGAACAATAACGACCCACTTAGAGCAATGGATTGGGTTGACCTATTCGCTCTTGCCGTGAACGAAGAAAACGCCGCTGGGGGTCGAGTAGTCACTGCCCCCACCAACGGCGCCGCAGGTATCCTGCCGGCAGTACTCATGTATTACCACACCTTTATCAAAGAGGTGGATCGCGATATCGCCACGCGCTATCTGCTGACCGCAGCAGCAATTGGTATCTTGTATAAAAAGAATGCTTCTATCTCCGGGGCCGAAGTGGGTTGTCAGGGCGAAGTGGGCGTGGCCTGTTCGATGGCTGCGGGCGCCTTAACGGAGATTATGGGTGGTAACGTAGTGCATGTAGAAAATGCCGCTGAAATCGGCATGGAGCATAACCTCGGTCTCACCTGCGACCCTGTGGGCGGCCTTGTGCAAGTGCCTTGCATAGAGCGCAACGCCATGGGTGCGATTAAAGCTATTAATGCCTCACGCCTAGCCATGCGCGGCAGCGGTGAGCAAAAGGTCTCCTTGGATAAAGTGATTAAAACCATGTGGGACACCGGCAATGATATGAAAACCAAATACAAAGAAACCGCTCGAGGCGGTCTGGCGGTAAACATCATTGAGTGTTAATCGCACAAAAGAAAGGCGCCAACAGGCGCCTTTTTAATATCGTGACACTGATCACTTAGCGCACTGGCAACTCGATGCTTTCAAACATCGCATCGACGTCATCTTGATTACGTAATAAGCAGGCTTTTTCAACCCGATCTTTGGTCAGGTGCGGCGCGAAACGCTCAATGAAGTCATACATGTAGCCACGCAAAAACGTTCCTTTACGGAAGCCGATTTTGGTCGTGCTTGCCTCAAATAAGTGGCTGGCATCAATGCACACTAAATCTTTATCGGTGATTTCATCAACTGCCATCGAGGCGACCACCCCGACACCCAAACCTAAACGTACATAGGTTTTTATAACGTCCGCATCAGTGGCGGTGAAGACTATATGAGGTTCTAACCCCTGAGCATTGAACGCTTTGTCTAGCTCTGAGCGACCCGTAAAGCCAAACACATAAGTGATCAGCGGAAACTCAGCAACATCAGCAATACTAAGGTTATCGGCTTTTTGCGCCAGCGGGTGAGTTTTCGCCACCACAATACTGCGATTCCAGTGATAGCAAGGCAACATCACTAAGTCGGAATACAAGTGTAAGGCTTCTGTTGCAATAGCAAAATCAGCATCTCCACGTGCCGCTGCATCAGAGATTTGCTGCGGCGTACCTTGATGCATATGCAATGAAACCGCCGGGTACTTTTTCATAAAACCTTGAATGACTTCCGGCAAAGCATAACGCGCTTGAGTGTGGGTGGTGGCAATATTAAGTTTACCTTGGTCTGGCAAGGTATGCTCATTGGCTACAGCCTTAATTCCCTCGACTTTGGAGAGAATCTCACGAGCAATATTGATAATGTCTTTACCGGCACTGGTTACGTGCGTCAGGTGCTTGCCACTGCGTCCAAAAATTTGCACCCCTAATTCGTCTTCCAACATACGTACTTGTTTGGAGATACCGGGCTGCGAAGTATAAAGACTCTCCGCTGTGGCGGATACATTGAGGTTGTGATTAAGCACCTCAACAATATACTTTAGCTGCTGTAGTTTCATGGTCGTTGTTACTTTCTATTATTATTTTACTTGCGATTGCACCAGGCGTTATACGCAGTGGCCTAGACCCTAATCTTCCTGGTGAATGGGAAGGCAAATCAACACCTTGAGCCCATCTTCTTATACATTTTAGCTATTGCGATTAGCTAGGCTAGCACATTTAATTATGTCTCGGTACTGTTGATTTATGTTCAAGGCTGCGATGTTCTCCTATACTCTTATTTTATTTAATGTTATTTCATGAATTTAACGTGTATTACTACCCCAACCTAGGTTCTTTCGGTTAAGATGGGTGGTAATTGGGCAACTCAATGAGTAAGAGAATCGGGGTATGATAGTCTCTATCATTATTATGTTAATTGTCGCGCTTATCGTTATTGCGGTTTGGGTAAGTGCAGTGCAACAGCATAAAGAAAAGCAAGAAGCTCAGCGCCGCCAAGAGCTCGCAAAGCAGAAAAAAATAATAGAAGAGACGGAAGAAGTGCTGGTCAACAGTGTCAATATCCCGTTATCTAATAATGTGATGATGATTCTTTATCGTCGAATTCACGATGCGCTTGCCGCCATGGTTGAGTTGTCACCCTCCTCGAAAGAGCTTAAATCTCGGCTTAATGATGCAAAAACTCGCTTAATCAGTGGCGTTGATGAGAGCGCCAATATGGGCGAGAACTTTGTTCTTCCCGATCATGACAAACAGCTTATTTCATTGATACAGGGAATAAAGAAGCTGCGTACCATCATGCGCTCTGAACACAGCAAGGGCAAAATCGATACCCCTGTGTTTATGCAAGAGGACAAAACCTTTGAGCGCCTGCAATTAAAGATAAATATTGAAAGCCAAATTAAGCGCGGCGTGGCTGCAAGAAACGCCAATATGGTTGGCTCGGCACGGCAGTATTTCGAAAAGGCGTATGCCACAATTACCGCCCTGAATTACAGCGACGACTATGTCACAAATAAGAAAAATCAGCTTGAGGATTATCTCAACGAGATCAGCTCTGAGTTGAAAGCCTCTAACGCCTCCGCCCGTAAAAAACGTGAAGAGGAAGAAAAAGACGATTTGGATGTGTTATTCGCGCCAAAGAAAAAGTGGTAACAGCGTAAATCAAGCTATAACAGATAGGCCGATATCAAACTTCGCCTATCTGCTGCCTGTACCGGGCCATGCAGGGTAAATACCTTACGTAAAATCTGCCCACTACCTTCAATCATTGAGCCATACATACCATCCAGCTGTGTGTGCGAACACCCAAACCAAACTCTCCATAATGCTGCGCCGGTACGCAGGGCTAGCCATGATCTGAGTGTGCTGAAGTACAACTACGAAGTGCGACGTCAAGGAGCGACAATTGACAATAGAGGCTGGTTTTTTGAAGCTCGTTGGCTCATACAAAAAATAAAGGCACAGCGTCATAGCTGTGCCTTTTTAGCTGTTATATATGACCTTGCTTACTAAGATAAAAACATGAACTTAAGCAAAAATAGTACTGTTAGAATCCACACACTCAAGCTAATCTCCGCCCCCTTATTACACACTAATTTCACCGCCGTATAGGCGATAAAGCCAAGGGCAATGCCGTGGGCAATGGAAAAAGTTAACGGCGTCATCAACAGCACCACGGCAACTGGAATCGCATCTGTCATATCATCCCAATCAACCAGCTTAAGGTTTTGCAGCATGAGCACCGAGACATACAAAATCGCACCCGCTGTTGCATAAGCTGGAACCATGGCTGCCAAAGGAGCAAAAAACATCATCAGTAGGAAGCAACAGCCCACCACCACAGCTGTTAAGCCTGTACGCCCACCCACTGACACACCGGATACCGACTCGATGTAGGAAGTGGTCGTAGAGGTGCCGAGCATAGAGCCTGCAATTGTCGCTGTACTATCGGCACTCAGTGCTCGACCCAAACGTGGCATGCGCCCTTGCTCATCGGCCAATCCCGCTTTTTGCGTTACCGCCACCAAGGTGCCTGAGGTGTCGAACAAATCCACAAACAAGAATGCGAAAATGACACTGAGCATGGATAACTCTAACGCCGAGGCAAAGTCTAATTGCATAAAGGTAGGAGCGATGGACGGTGGCGCTGAGATCACCCCTTGATATTCAACCAGCCCCAGAGATAACGCAATGCCTGTAACCAACATAATACTGATCAATACGCCGCTTTTGATATCACGATACAACAACGCCGCTATTACGAAAAAGCTCAGGATAGCGAGCAAAGGCCCACTGCTGGTAATATCACCCATCTGTACGAGCGTGGCTGGACTGGCAACAACAATACCCGCGTTTTTCAGTGCAATGAGCGCCAGAAAAGCGCCAATCCCCGTGGCGATAGCGCGCTTAAGTACCAGTGGAATGGCATTGATTATCCACTCTCTGACTTTAAATAGGCTCAACGCTAAAAAGATACACCCCGACATAAATACCGCCGCTAAAGCCGCCTGCCAGGTGTAACCCATACCTAATACTACGCCGTAGGTAAAAAATGCATTTAAGCCCATGCCTGGCGCTAATGCCAACGGATAATTCGCCCAAAAACCCATAATGAAGCAACCGATAGCAGCAGCAATACAGGTTGCGACAAATGCTGCCCCTTGGTCCATTCCCGCCTCTGCTAGCATTGCCGGGTTGACAAACACGATGTACACCATGGTGATAAAGGTCGTGAGTCCTGCGATAACCTCGCGCTTAACGGAGCTTCCATGCGATTTTATTTTGAACAGTCTTTCGAACATAGGAGTAAACAATGATACGTAAAATAGAAGCGGCGGATACTAGCATAAATGCGGACAAATGACCGCATGTTTACACAGCAATATTGGCACCGAAACACGGCTTTAGCTTCTTCGGTATCGCTAAGCGTTTAAAGCAACAAACAAGACGTTTAAAAAAGAAACAAAAAAAACTTGCACTGAATAACTGTATAAACTACTGTATACACATACTGTATAAAACACTGTATATGGTTCACAAAATCCACAGCGAGGCAATTATGTTACATACAGCAAGTGTTCGTCATGTTAAAAGCTATCAGCAAGATAACCCTAATGTGATCAATATCGTAAAAACTGAGGATGAGATCTCTGCAACATTTGAGATGCTTAAAATCGTTCATCGCTACAATCAAAATAATGGCTGGACGCTATTAGTCGCCCCTGACAATGTGCCTAGCCGTCACCTATTGGACGCTTGCTCTATCGACACGAATAAATTGCTGGTAATTCGGGCTAAACATGTTGTTGATATGGAGTACATGCTTAATTGTGCGCTGCAAAATGGCCGTTTTGCGGCGGTGATCACCTGGACGGACATTTTAAAACAGCAACAACTCGAAGCCTTACAACTTAATACCCACCAAGCTAAAGCACAGCTTTACTGTTTCACTACCGAGCATAACGCCAGCGAACAAACAACTGTGCCCTCGCAGTTACAAGTCTGCTAATATATTGGCGTGATTCCTTGTAGTTAGAAAATGCGATGTGCCATTGTGGATTGCCGCAGCCTTTTGCTGATTGCTGCGGCCGGTTTGTAAGTAGAGCTATTGATGCCCCCGACGCCCAGAGCCTCATGCGCTCTCGTTATAGTGCATTTTGTGAACAAGCTATTGATTACTTATGTTTTACCTGCTCAGAGAAAGCCCTAGAACAAAACCCCAGAGATGAAGTGGCTGAATTTGCCCAAGCTGCGCATTTTGTACGCTTACACATAATGGATTATGAGCCTGGCGATGCTTTGGCCTATGTTGAATTTAAGGCTTTTTACATCATTGCTGACACCCTTCACTGTATTCATGAACGCTCACAGTTCATTCAACGCCACCACCAATGGAAATACGACAGCGGACGGTTGTTTGAAGCCGCTGATGTAAAGCTTAAACGCAACGATCCCTGCCCATGCTTAAGTGGCAATAAATTCAAAAAATGCTGTATGCCTTGATGTGATGCCGCCGCCCGGTGGCAGCTTTAGGTATTCGCTTAATTAGTACAAGAAACCCTTGGCTCGCACCTGCTATTGCACCCTGATTAGCGCGCTCTGACTGGCCAAACGCCATTATGCGCAGGCCACTACGCGTGTGCTAAAGACGAGGACTTATTCATATCCACAAGTTGATCGTAAAAAGCTGCACTATCCATTTGCGGCTCGTTCAGTGGCTCATATTGGCGATGATGTTTTGCCTGTACGCTCGGATCGCAATTGTCAATTATAGGTAGTGGAACATAGGTTTTGTCGTCTCGCACTGCCAAAGGCTCGGGGGTTAGACACTCTTTTAATCGCAGAGTTGTCATTGAGCTTTGCGCCAATAATGCCCTGTCATGCTGAGCTCTATCTATGTGGTAATCCGGTAATGCCGTTGGTTTTGCAGGCGCAGCGCCCAACTGTAATCGCAACTGCTGCTCATCCACTTGGTGAGATTCTAGTTCCGATTTGGGAAGGTGAAACTGGGCAAAATCGAGTGCATCTGCTGATAATGATGCTAACAGCCAAGCAAAGTCTCCACGACGGGCCTCATGGACACTGCGACATAATTGCGAGTCCATTTGTAGTTCGTTACGAATGACGGGCTTAACTTGCATAAACTTTATTCAACCTGAATTACTTCTAAGCAGTTATCGGCCTTTTTTCAGCTTTCTTTAGTTTTTTTCTTTACTTGGACTCTGAGTTTGCTATTATCGCCGCCGTTGTTTAGGAGGGGTTCCCGAGCGGCCAAAGGGATCAGACTGTAAATCTGACGGCATTGCCTTCGCTGGTTCGAATCCAGCTCCCTCCACCACTTAACAACACACATCATTCTATCGGAGGGGTTCCCGAGCGGCCAAAGGGATCAGACTGTAAATCTGACGGCATTGCCTTCGCTGGTTCGAATCCAGCTCCCTCCACCACTTTCCTATCGTACAAAATCCAACAGATGTGCATTCTCTTTAAGCCATAATCGCGCTTGGTCGGTATGCTCGTAGTAGCCATTAACCAGTGCCCAAAATTGATGGCTGTGATCCATATGTACACGGTGCGCCAGCTCGTGAACAATGACATAGTCAATAACCCAATGCGGAGCTCCTGCCAACAAGGTATTAAAACATAACTCACCGCGCGAATCGCAACTGCCCCAACGACGCTTGTACACTTTAACACTAATGCCGTTAGCGGCGATATTCATCACCTTTTGCCACCGCATTATGCGGACCGATAAGTGATCAGATAATTCATCGTGCATCAGTGCCAATAGCTGTTGATTAAAATAGCGCTGGCGATGCTTCACTCGCTTACTGATTACGATGTTTATCGATTGGTTATCTGTCTGCTTAAGTGAGCTCTCGCTTACCTCTATTGCACGTAATTGACCGAAAAGCATAATGCGACGATGTAGCCAAGGGTTATACCTTGCCGCTTCAATATCAGATTGCTTATGTAATTGTTTGTTTATCCACGCCTGTTTGCTCTCAACGAAGTCTGCAATGAAATCACCACATGCCCCATAAGGCGCTTTCACACTCACTTGCTGATTTTTGACCACCAAAGCGAGCGTTCGTCGACGGCTGTAGTGCACATCATATTGCCTACTCATATTAAACCTTTGTTGTAATTACTTGAACTAAAAGGGTTTGCCAAACAATGTGCTAATATTAAGTACATCCTTTGCAGCGCTTACTAATATGATACCGTAATTACGCTCTTGGGTAAGCTTGCAGCGCACTCATAAATAACTAAACTCAGCCGTCGCTGCGCTGATAGAACAGTCAGTGTCATTGTAAGATACAGGGCGCTCTCACTTTTGTGCGCGACAGGTGTTTTTCACTGTGCTAGGCTGTGATTGCCACTTGGCATCCGTTGTTGGAGTATCGAAGTACTTTATGCTTTCTCAATTTTTTATCACCGACCCTGCTCCCGAATTGCTGGTCAATGGCAGCTATGATTGGGCCTTAGTGTTACTTTCGGTCACTGTTGCTATTTTTGCATCTTTCTTTGCGCTGCAATTAAGGGAATTTGCTCAACAACAACGCCACACCCCATTTTATCGCATGGCACTGCCAGCAAGTGCCGCCGCTTTTGCCGCTGGCGTGTGGAGCATGCACTTTATCGGAATGCTGGCATTTAGCCTATGCGTCAGCGTCGACTATGATTTCACAGTGACGGTGGTATCATTCATCCCTGTCTTTTTAGCCACTGCCTTAGGGTTCCATTTACTCAGTACGAGCGATCCATCTCGAGCCAAGCTTGCGCTCAGTGCCCTGCTGTTGGGCGCCGGCATAGGGGTTATGCATTACACGGGTATGGCCGCGATGCGCCTAGGGCCAATGCTAGGCTATGACCCACTTTGGTTTGTTGTCTCTGTATTAGTGGCGGTCATTCTCGCATGGCTCGGCCTGGCCGCTCATTTATATTTACAACCCACAGGGCGCAGCACTCTAGGGCAAACCGGTTATCGTATTCTCAGCGCCATTGTTATGGGCTGCGCAGTCTCTGGCATGCATTATACCGGGATGCAAGCGGCACGATTTGTGGCCCAATCCCCGGTGTACAGTGAGCTCACCGATAATAGCCATGTAACCGATCTCGCTCTGAGTATTGCTATTGTAAGCCTCTTGCTCAGTGGTCTCATTGCTTTATTGCACAGTGTGATGCGCTATCGCTTGGCCCTTCAGCAACAACTTATCACTCAATCACGCCTTGAAGCGGTCCTCAATACCGCCGTCGATGGCATTATTACCATTAGCGCGAAAGGCCAAGTACTGAGCTTCAACGCCGGAGCCGAACGTATACTCGGGTATCATCGCGATGAAGTGATTGGCGAAAACGTAAAAATGCTGATGCCACAAGAAATCGCCAATCAACATGATAATTACTTAAGTGCCTACCAAAGTACCGGCATTAAAAACATTATTGGTTCCGGACGTGAGGTCAACGCCGAACATAAAAATGGCGCGCTGATCCCCATTCGTTTGGGGGTTGGTGAAGTCGCTATTCCCGGACCAAAAGCGCATGTTTGTAGGTTTTATTACTGACTTGAGCGCGCAAAAGGCGATGCAAAATCAGCTTGCCCAACAAGAGCGTCATTATCGCACTTTGTTAACGAATATGCCCGGCGTGGCTTTTCGCTGCCGTTTAGATAAGCATTGGAGCATGCTCTACATTAGCCCCATCGTAAAACAATTAACCGGCTATGATGACCAGCAGTTTATCGACGGCAGTGTTAATTTTGACATGCTTATCTCTGCGCAGCATAGCAACTATGTGCGCGAGCAAATATACAGCGCACTTGCACAAGGAAAAAAACACTACTCTTTTGAATACCAAATACAGTGTCGCGATGGCAGCCGTAAATGGGTGATTGATAAGGGAACATTTGAGCATACCGAAGGAGAAGAGCTTTTCATTGCAGGTGTATTGGTCGATATCAGTGAGCGCCAACAAATGGAGCAAGAGCTTGTAAAAGCGAAAGAGAAAGCCGAAGCTGCGGCGGAGACAAAGCAAGCCTTTTTAGCCAACATGAGTCATGAAATACGCACGCCCATGAACTCCATCATTGGCTTCTCTGAAGTGCTGCTAGATAGCCCATTGAATAAACAGCAGCGTCAGCAACTCACCAACGTATTGCAATCTGCACGCTCTTTATTGCATTTACTCAATGATATTTTAGACTCCGCCAAGCTTGAGCAAGGTAAAGTGAGTATTGAGTCAGTGCCCTTTAACTTGCTGGCTCTCGTCGACTCTGTGGTCTCCAGCTTTTATCACAGTGCTGAACATAAGCAGCTCTCGGTTGCCCTGAATATGGATAGTAACCTCGGTGAGCACTATCGCGGCGATCCGCAGCGCTTACGCCAAGTATTAGTCAACTTAATCGGTAACGCAGTAAAATTTACCGAGCAAGGCAGTGTCACCATCAATGTTCGCGGCGATAATCAAGGTGTCTATTTTGAGGTGGTTGATACTGGCATTGGTATCGCCCCCGAGCGGGTGAGTGCTATTTTCAATCCTTTCGAGCAAGCAGACGACAGTACCACGCGGCGTTTTGGCGGCACCGGTCTAGGCACTACCATTAGCCGCCAGCTCGTACAACTTATGGGCGGGGATATAGGCGTCACCAGCACCTTGGGCCAAGGCAGTACATTTTACTTTACCCTGCCCCTAAAACAGGTGGCGGACGAGCACGTTAATGAGCAGAGCTCATTGACCCCACTTAGCGAAATGCCTAAATTGCGAATACTGGTGGCTGATGATGTACCGCAAAACCGCGAGCTACTGCAACTACGCCTAACTAAACTCGGTCATCAAGTAGAGGCAGCTGATGACGGCGAGCAAGCAGTGCAACTGGCCACAAGTAATAATTATGACATTGTGTTGATGGATATTCATATGCCCAAGTGTGATGGTCTCCAAGCAACCCGACAATTGCGTCAATATGAGCAGCACAACGAGGTTGCTACAACGCCCGTTATTGCTTTAACGGCCAGTGTCATGGGCAGTGACCGTGAAGCGGCTAAAGCCGCTGGAATGGACGGCTTTGCCAGCAAACCTGTGGTGCTGAGCGATTTACTAACGGAAATAGCCCGCGTTCTCGATATAGATTTGGCTGCACATGTATTCGCACAAACTAACGCCACCGCCCACGACAGCCAACAGCTGGTCAACGAAACCCAAGGAGCGGAGCTGTGGGGTTCAAAAGCGCATTACCTCAAGGAACTAAAGCACTTCTATAGGCAGCGCAATGAGCAACTGCGAACACTGAGTAAGTATGATCAGCTCAGCGCCGAACAGCTTGTTGACGTGCATACATTAAAAGGATTAGCCGGTAATCTAGCCCTGCCCAAATTAGCCGATACATTAAAGTCGATTGAACGACAAAAGCAGGTTCAAGACCCTCATCGGTTTGCCTTATTCAGCTGTATTGATGAGCTCTATCAATATCTGCAAAACCACACTGACACGCCTAGCAAAGCCGTGAGTAATCACCATAACGATGAGGACTTTAAGCAATTATTGCGGGAGGTTGCGCAGTTATGCGATAACTTTGAATATGATAGTGAACACAGTGAACAACTTATTGCGGCAACGCCACAACAATGGCATAAACAAGTAATGGATATCGCAAATCTCATTAACGAATTCGAATTTGCGGCGGCTAAGGCCGCTATTGAGCAATTACTTGAGCAACTGCAGAGTGTGCAACATGATTGAGACACAAAAGCCGACTCTCCTAGCTGTAGATGATGAGCCGACGAACCTTAAGGTTTTAAATCAAGTATTAGGAAACGACTATCGCCTTATATTTGCAAAATCAGGGCCTCAAGCTTTGGAATTAGCTCATAGCAAGCAACCCGCGCTCATTTTACTTGATGTTATGATGCCAGATATGTCTGGCTTTGAAGTATGTGAACTGTTAAAGCAACGGCCAAGTACGCAGCCGAGGGCACAGCCGTTGTTAATGTCTAACCAGGCATAATTATCGCCCACGTAATCGAGACCTTTTTGTAGGTCTTGCAGCGGCTTACCTCCCCAATCGCGGAAATAGAGTTGGTAAACGCTTGGCCATAGCCCACCGAGCCGTGAAAATCGATCATCACTACGCCATAGCCTTGCGCCGCCCAAAGCTGAGCATTCCAACGACTGTGGAACATATTGCCGAACGAGCCTTGCGGACCCCCATGGACTAAAAATGCCAGTGGATAGCGCTTGTTAGCATCGAACTGGGCCGGCTTAACAAGATAACCATATACCTGTTCATCGTTGGCACCACTGAAGCTAAACTGCTCTACGTCACCTAAAGTCACATCAGCCATTTTTTCTTTATTAACATCACTTAACTGCATTAAGCCGCTGCCATCGCGATTAATACGATAGAGCTCTTTCGGTGAATTCAGAGCATGGCGAGAAAACACGATTTGCTCGCCTACAACCTGCACGTCACCGACATAGCCATCGCTGAACACGCTACGGATATCGCCAAACCCGGTGCTGATTTCAAATAAGCTGGTCTGACCTAAATCTTTGGCGGTGGCATAAATAGCACGGCCATTGGCACCGAATTGGAAGCTGCTCACACTGCGATCCCACTGTGGTGCCAGTGCTTTGTTCTCACCAGTGCGCAAATCTAGCAACTGCAAAGTGAACTTGTCTGATTCAAAGCCTGGTTTTGTCGTCGCTTTATAGGCAAGGTAACGGCCGTCAGCGGAGAAACTGCGGCGCTGCATCCCAAGCTTTGTTTGCTTCGGTGAGGTTGCGAATAGAGCCGCCTTCGATAGCCACTTCAAATAAATCGAAGTTTGTGCTCCAAGCATTATCCGGGGCTTTAACCTTAGCGCTGAAAACCACCTTGGTGCCATCAGGGCTAATTGCCACTTCTTCCATGCCGGAAAAAGGCTTAGCAGGCACATCGGTTTGCCACTGTGGGGTGATGTCTTTAACGTCGGTGATCACTTTGTCAGCAAGTTTAGCACTAAATAGATGACGTACTTTATCGTCATTCCAGTGATCCCAATGCCGCACCATTAAACTGTCATAGACTTGGCCGTTATGGGCCGGTGGATTGGCATCGCGCTCGATA
The DNA here is from genome assembly GCF_008808095.1 of Pseudoalteromonas ruthenica. Taxonomy (NCBI): domain Bacteria; kingdom Pseudomonadati; phylum Pseudomonadota; class Gammaproteobacteria; order Alteromonadales; family Pseudoalteromonadaceae; genus Pseudoalteromonas; species Pseudoalteromonas ruthenica. Next base: position 1,512,979 of record NZ_CP023396.1, read on the forward strand.
GTGCACGCCAAGGTATCACACTCGGGATACACATCTAAGCTCAGTACCACGGATTGGTTGTCAGAACTTAAGGTGTAACCCTCGATATCCATGGGTAAGTTGGTAACGGGGCGCGCTTCTCCGCCGCTAAGGGGCAGTCGCCACAGCTGATTGGAGCCCGAGGGATGATAAAAAGTAGATAGCTTGGCCGTCGCTAGAAAAGCGTACCGCTGTTTCACTGCTGCTGTCATAGGTTAACCGTGTCGCTTTCGCTAAATTGGCCGAGCCAGCATAACTGCTGCTCACTGCTGATAAGGGCTGCAGATATAAATCGCTGCCCTCGGGCGTTTTTACACCGTAAACAAGCTGCCTTCCATCACTGGATACCGCCACACTGTGCACTTTATTGAGCTGAGTTAGTTTTTCAACGCTGAGTACTTCAGCCTGGGCGCTCAGCGCTGAGCCGCCAAGCAACATCACACTGAGGATAGAATTTATTGTTGTCATTGTTTCACTCCATAAAAAAAGAGCGCCAAGGCGCCCTTCTTAACCGAACCGATGCATTACTTCAACGCACCATCCAATTCTTCAATTTTTGCTTTCCAAATTGCTGGACCTTGGGTGTGAGCATTTGCTCCTTCGCTGTCCACGGCCACAGTGACCGGCATATCTTCCACTTCAAATTCGTAGATAGCTTCCATACCTAAGTCCTCAAATGCCACCACGCGGGCCTTTTTAATCGCTTTGGCGACCAGGTAAGCGGCGCCGCCAACAGCCATTAAGTATACCGCCTTGTTGTCTTTTATTGAGGCAACTGTAGCTGGACCGCGTTCAGCCTTACCAATCATGCCAATAAGGCCGGTTTTCTCTAGCATCACGTCGGTGAATTTATCCATACGGGTCGAGGTAGTGGGTCCTGCGGGGCCGACGACTTCATCGCCCACCGCATCCACAGGGCCCACGTAGTAAATAAATTTATTGGTAAAGTCAACCCCCTCAGGCAAGCCTTCACCGCTTTCAATCATTCCTTGCAAACGCTTGTGGCCGCATCACGACCAGTCAGAATTTTACCGCTAAGCAGCACGGTTTCACCCATCTTCCAGTCTTGGATATCATCCTTGTTAAGGGTATCAAGATTAACGCGACGGGTGTCTTCGCCTACTTCCCAGGTCACTTCTGGCCAGTCTTCTAGTTTCGGCGGCTGCAAATCGGCGGGACCCGAGCCATCAAGAGTAAAGTGCACATGACGAGTCGCCGCACAGTTGGGGATCATCACCACAGGCTTTGACGCCGCATGAGTGGGCGCGGTCTTCACCTTTACGTCTACGACGGTGGTTAAACCACCGAGCCCCTGGGCACCAATACCGAGCTTGTTAGCTCGCTCAAAAATCTCCAAGCGCATTTTCTCTTCGGTCGTTTCAGCCCCTCGTTCGATCAGCTCATGAATATCCACAGGGTCCATCAACGACTCTTTGGCCAATACCGCTGCTTTTTCCGCAGTGCCGCCAATACCGATACCTAACATACCCGGTGGACACCAACCAGCGCCCATTGTTGGTAAGTTTTTTCTACCCACTCGGCAACATCATCGGAAGGGTTCAACATCACCATCTTGGTTTTGTTCTCAGAGCCGCCGCCTTTAGCCGCAATCATCACTTCTACTTCATTGCCTGGCACCATATCAATGTGCACCACGGACGGGGTGTTATCTTGGTATTTTTTCGACTGCCAGCAGGGTCGGCAACAATCGATGCACGCAACGGGTTATCTGGATTGGTGTAGGCACGACGCGTTCCCTCATCCACCATTTGCTGCACCGTCATGTCGGTTTGATCCCACCGCACATCCATACCAACTTTAACAAAACAAGTAACAATGCCGGTATCTTGGCACAGTGGGCGTTTGCCCTCGGCAGACATACGAGAATTAATAAGGATCTGCGCAATGGCGTCTTTGGCCGCCTTGCTTTGCTCTTTGTTATAGGCTTTTTCTAAAGCTTGAACAAAGTCTAGCGGTGATAAAAAGAAATATACTGCAGCGCATCGGCAATGCTGTCGATAAAATCTTGCTGGCGAATAGTGCTCATGATTAATCCTTCCTACTGGGTCACACCTTCAGTTAATACATAAGTCGGTGCGACGACTCGGTGACGTGTGCACGGTTAGACCGCGTCTTCTGATAAAGTGTAACTTATGATAACCTCCCTGCCCGTTTCGGGCTAGTTCTTCGAGTTGAAGATAATGACAAATTCGCAATTACATTGCCGTAAATTGGCGCTTTCATCCTCGCCGTGTGAGGTGTTTGCCCAATTACACCATCTCCAAGGGGCGGTTTTTCTTGACTCTGCTAGTGCAGCGCACGTCAATAGCCGCTTCGATATCTTAGTGATTGAGCCTGAAGCGACGCTCAGCGTCGAGCACAACAAGGTATACCTAGACGGCGTTGAGCTGCATCAGGAGGTGTTCGCCTATATGCAGCAACGCCTAGCTAGCCTGTGCACGCAATCCCCGGCGCATGACCTGCCTTTTAGTGGCGGCTGGCTTGGCTACTTTGGCTATGATTTAGGACGCACCCTCGAGCGCCTACCCAGCTTAGCGGCGGACGATATTGCCTTGGCGCAGATGCAACTGGGCCTTTATCTTGATGCCTTAATTTACGATAAAGCGGCCAGCCAATGGTATTATATTGCCCAGCCAACGGTGGATGTCGAAGCCCGTTTACAGCGTTACCTGCAGCCACCCGCCGCCGCAAACGCAGGTAAATTTGCCTTAACCAGTGACTGGGCCTCCAATATGAGCCAAGCGCAATATGCCGATAAATTTACAAAGATACAGGACTATTTGCGCAGCGGCGACTGCTATCAGATCAACCTGGCACAGCGCTTCAGTGCCACATATCAGGGCTGCGAATGGCAAGCCTATCGCCGTTTACGCAGCCACAACAGCGCCCCCTTTTCTGCTTTTATGCGTTTACCGCAAGGCTGCATTTTATCCATTTCGCCAGAGCGCTTTATCGAAGTGCACCACAATCAGGTCGAAAGCAAACCGATTAAAGGCACGCTGCCGCGCAGCAGTGACCCTAAAAAAGATCAAGCCTTGGCAGCACAGTTGGCAAGCTCCCCCAAAGACGCGCCGAGAACGTCATGATTGTCGATTTACTGCGTAATGACCTCGGCAAGGTTGCGAAACCGGGCTCGGTGCATGTGCCCTCACTTTTTGCCATAGAGAGCTTCCCCGCTGTCCATCATTTAGTCAGTACCGTGCAGTCGCAATTGGCTGAGGGCAAAACGGGCGCTCGACCAACTGAAGGCCGCATTCCCGGGTGGCTCTATTACCGGTGCCCCAAAAATCCGGGCGATGGAAATCATTGAAGAGCTCGAACCACATCGGCGCAGTGCCTATTGTGGTTCAATTGGCTACATTAGCGCCTGCGGTGATATGGACACCAGTATCACCATTCGTACCTTAGTGGCCAAAGACAATACCCTACATTGCTGGGCCGGTGGTGGCATTGTTGCCGACTCAGATGTTGCCTCTGAGTACCAAGAGACTTACGATAAGGTAAATAAAATCTTACCGGTATTGACGTGATAAAATCACCCCATGCGGCGCTCTCATGCGCTCAGGTTATTGCGCGGTTTAATCTCAGTGCCGCGCCCTCCAGCTTTGTTCCAATCCACCCAAAGCGCCGTAGCGCCGTGGTTATGCTGCTCTCAGAGTCTGAGCACGGAGCACAAGTGTTGCTGTGTAAACGCGGCGCCCATCTGCGCCATCATCCCAGCCAACTGTGCTTTCCAGGAGGAAAGCAAGAGCGCGAAGATAAGACGCTTGCCCACACCGCCCTACGAGAGCTGCACGAGGAGCTAAATATAGACAGCAAAGATGTCACCATCATCGGCCGTCTCGATGAGGTGAGCACCCTCAATGATATGAGTATTACGCCGTATCTAGCACAGCTACGCGCCGGTGCCCGTTGGCAAATTGATCAAAATGAGGTCGAAGCCGCATTTTTTGTGCCTCTGGCTGAACTATTGGCAACCCAAAACTGGCAGTCTCTGCGGGTCGAGCGGCAAAAAAAAACCTCCACTTTCGCGTTTTTAAAACCCCTTATGGTCTGCTGTGGGGAGCAACCGAGCGAATTATTGAGCGCTTTACGAAGCGCCTTTGGTCCGATCAGCTAAAATTAGTGTACAGAGGATTACATCCCTGGTGTTTAACGTTATGATGGGCGCCCGTTCAAAGGCAATGTGAGTATAGATTTTATGATCAGTGCATTCGATATGTTTAGCATTGCATTGGGCCGTCGTCGTCCCATACCGTAGGCCCAATGCGCGCATCTCGGTTGTTTGTGCAAACCCTGCAAGAGCAAGGCACACTTGAGGATGTTACCGAGGTAAAAGTAGAGCTGTTTGGTTCCTTGGGTCAAACCGGTGTTGGCCATGGCTCAGGTAAAGCTGTTATTTTAGGGCTCGCCGGATACGACCCAGAGACGGTCGATGCCGACGCCGTGCCCGATATTTTGGCTAAAATCGAGCAAGAGCAGGTTATTTATCTCAATAAAACCCACCAGGCTAAGTTTCCAAAGCAAGGGGCGATTGTATTTCATCGCCGCAAGACCTTGCCCAAGCACTCTAATGCCATGGAGATTATTGCCTTTAAGGGTGATGAACGCATTGCCTCGCAAGTGTATTACTCTATTGGTGGCGGCTTTATCGTCAGCGACGAGGACTTTGATAAGGAAAAGCAGGCTGCGCTGGATATCCGTGAGCAAAATCCTGCCCCCTACCCGTTCGATAACGCACAGCAACTGCTAGAGCTTTGTAAGGAATCCGGCCTGAGCGTCTCAAGCCTAATGATGGCCAATGAGAAGACCTTGCGCGACGAAGCTGATATCAAAGATGAGTTATTTCATATTTGGCAGGTGATGAAAGCCTGTACTGAACGCGGTATGCGCACCGAAGGCATTCTTCCCGGTGGCCTAAAAGTTCGCCGTCGCGCACCCAGCTTATATTTAAAGTTAAATGTTGAGAACAATAACGACCCACTTAGAGCAATGGATTGGGTTGACCTATTCGCTCTTGCCGTGAACGAAGAAAACGCCGCTGGGGGTCGAGTAGTCACTGCCCCCACCAACGGCGCCGCAGGTATCCTGCCGGCAGTACTCATGTATTACCACACCTTTATCAAAGAGGTGGATCGCGATATCGCCACGCGCTATCTGCTGACCGCAGCAGCAATTGGTATCTTGTATAAAAAGAATGCTTCTATCTCCGGGGCCGAAGTGGGTTGTCAGGGCGAAGTGGGCGTGGCCTGTTCGATGGCTGCGGGCGCCTTAACGGAGATTATGGGTGGTAACGTAGTGCATGTAGAAAATGCCGCTGAAATCGGCATGGAGCATAACCTCGGTCTCACCTGCGACCCTGTGGGCGGCCTTGTGCAAGTGCCTTGCATAGAGCGCAACGCCATGGGTGCGATTAAAGCTATTAATGCCTCACGCCTAGCCATGCGCGGCAGCGGTGAGCAAAAGGTCTCCTTGGATAAAGTGATTAAAACCATGTGGGACACCGGCAATGATATGAAAACCAAATACAAAGAACCGCTCGAGGCGGTCTGGCGGTAAACATCATTGAGTGTTAATCGCACAAAAGAAAGGCGCCAACAGGCGCCTTTTTAATATCGTGACACTGATCACTTAGCGCACTGGGCAACTCGATGCTTTCAAACATCGCATCGACGTCATCTTGATTACGTAATAAGCAGGCTTTTTCAACCCGATCTTTGGTCAGGTGCGGCGCGAAACGCTCAATGAAGTCATACATGTAGCCACGCAAAAACGTTCCTTTACGGAAGCCGATTTTGGTCGTGCTTGCCTCAAATAAGTGGCTGGCATCAATGCACACTAAATCTTTATCGGTGATTTCATCAACTGCCATCGAGGCGACCACCCGACACCCAAACCTAAACGTACATAGGTTTTTATAACGTCCGCATCAGTGGCGGTGAAGACTATATGAGGTTCTAACCCCTGAGCATTGAACGCTTTGTCTAGCTCTGAGCGACCCGTAAAGCCAAACACATAAGTGATCAGCGGAAACTCAGCAACATCAGCAATACTAAGGTTATCGGCTTTTTGCGCCAGCGGGTGAGTTTTCGCCACCACAATACTGCGATTCCAGTGATAGCAAGGCAACATCACTAAGTCGGAATACAAGTGTAAGGCTTCTGTTGCAATAGCAAAATCAGCATCTCCACGTGCCGCTGCATCAGAGATTTGCTGCGGCGTACCTTGATGCATATGCAATGAAACCGCCGGGTACTTTTTCATAAAACCTTGAATGACTTCCGGCAAAGCATAACGCGCTTGAGTGTGGGTGGTGGCAATATTAAGTTTACCTTGGTCTGGCAAGGTATGCTCATTGGCTACAGCCTTAATTCCCTCGACTTTGGAGAGAATCTCACGAGCAATATTGATAATGTCTTTACCGGCACTGGTTACGTGCGTCAGGTGCTTGCCACTGCGTCCAAAAATTTGCACCCCTAATTCGTCTTCCAACATACGTACTTGTTTGGAGATACCGGGCTGCGAAGTATAAAGACTCTCCGCTGTGGCGGATACATTGAGGTTGTGATTAAGCACTCAACAATATACTTTAGCTGCTGTAGTTTCATGGTCGTTGTTACTTTCTATTATTATTTTACTTGCGATTGCACCAGGCGTTATACGCAGTGGCCTAGACCCTAATCTTCCTGGTGAATGGGAAGGCAAATCAACACCTTGAGCCATCTTCTTATACATTTTAGCTATTGCGATTAGCTAGGCTAGCACATTTAATTATGTCTCGGTACTGGTTGATTTATGTTCAAGGCTGCGATGTTCTCCTATACTCTTATTTTATTTAATGTTATTTCATGAATTTAACGTGTATTACTACCCCAACCTAGGTTCTTTCGGTTAAGATGGGTGGTAATTGGGCAACTCAATGAGTAAGAGATCGGGGTATGATAGTCTCTATCATTATTATGTTATTGTCGCGCTTATCGTTATTGCGGTTTGGGTAAGTGCAGTGCAACAGCATAAAGAAAAGCAAGAAGCTCAGCGCCGCCAAGAGCTCGCAAAGCAGAAAAAAATAATAGAAGAGACGGAAGAAGTGCTGGTCAACAGTGTCAATATCCCGTTATCTAATAATGTGATGATGATTCTTTATCGTCGAATTCACGATGCGCTTGCCGCCATGGTTGAGTTGTCACCCTCCTCGAAAGAGCTTAAATCTCGGCTTAATGATGCAAAAACTCGCTTAATCAGTGGCGTTGATGAGAGCGCCAATATGGGCGAGAACTTTGTTCTTCCCGATCATGACAAACAGCTTATTTCATTGATACAGGGAATAAAGAAGCTGCGTACCATCATGCGCTCTGAACACAGCAAGGGCAAAATCGATACCCCTGTGTTTATGCAAGAGGACAAAACCTTTGAGCGCCTGCAATTAAAGATAAATATTGAAAGCCAAATTAAGCGCGGCGTGGCTGCAAGAAACGCCAATATGGTTGGCTCGGCACGGCAGTATTTCGAAAAGGCGTATGCCACAATTACCGCCCTGAATTACAGCGACGACTATGTCACAAATAAGAAAAATCAGCTTGAGGATTATCTCAACGAGATCAGCTCTGAGTTGAAAGCCTCTAACGCCTCCGCCCGTAAAAAACGTGAAGAGGAAGAAAAAGACGATTTGGATGTGTTATTCGCGCCAAAGAAAAAGTGGTAACAGCGTAAATCAAGCTATAACAGATAGGCCGATATCAAACTTCGCCTATCTGCTGCCTGTACCGGGCCATGCAGGGTAAATACCTTACGTAAAATCTGCCCACTACCTTCAATCATTGAGCCATACATACCATCCAGCTGTGTGTGCGAACACCCAAACCAAACTCTCCATAATGCTGCGCCGGTACGCAGGGCTAGCCATGATCTGAGTGTGCTGAAGTACAACTACGAAGTGCGACGTCAAGGAGCGACAATTGACAATAGAGGCTGGTTTTTTTGAAGCTCGTTGGCTCATACAAAAAATAAAGGCACAGCGTCATAGCTGTGCCTTTTTAGCTGTTATATATGACCTTGCTTACTAAGATAAAAACATGAACTTAAGCAAAAATAGTACTGTTAGAATCCACACACTCAAGCTAATCTCCGCCCCCTTATTACACACTAATTTCACCGCCGTATAGGCGATAAAGCCAAGGGCAATGCCGTGGGCAATGGAAAAAGTTAACGGCGTCATCAACAGCACCACGGCAACTGGAATCGCATCTGTCATATCATCCCAATCAACCAGCTTAAGGTTTTGCAGCATGAGCACCGAGACATACAAAATCGCACCCGCTGTTGCATAAGCTGGAACCATGGCTGCCAAAGGAGCAAAAAACATCATCAGTAGGAAGCAACAGCCACCACCACAGCTGTTAAGCCTGTACGCCCACCCACTGACACACCGGATACCGACTCGATGTAGGAAGTGGTCGTAGAGGTGCCGAGCATAGAGCCTGCAATTGTCGCTGTACTATCGGCACTCAGTGCTCGACCCAAACGTGGCATGCGCCCTTGCTCATCGGCCAATCCCGCTTTTTGCGTTACCGCCACCAAGGTGCCTGAGGTGTCGAACAAATCCACAAACAAGAATGCGAAAATGACACTGAGCATGGATAACTCTAACGCCGAGGCAAAGTCTAATTGCATAAAGGTAGGAGCGATGGACGGTGGCGCTGAGATCACCCCTTGATATTCAACCAGCCCCAGAGATAACGCAATGCCTGTAACCAACATAATACTGATCAATACGCCGCTTTTGATATCACGATACAACAACGCCGCTATTACGAAAAAGCTCAGGATAGCGAGCAAAGGCCCACTGCTGGTAATATCACCCATCTGTACGAGCGTGGCTGGACTGGCAACAACAATACCCGCGTTTTTCAGTGCAATGAGCGCCAGAAAAGCGCCAATCCCCGTGGCGATAGCGCGCTTAAGTACCAGTGGAATGGCATTGATTATCCACTCTCTGACTTTAAATAGGCTCAACGCTAAAAAGATACACCCCGACATAAATACCGCCGCTAAAGCCGCCTGCCAGGTGTAACCCATACCTAATACTACGCCGTAGGTAAAAAATGCATTTAAGCCCATGCCTGGCGCTAATGCCAACGGATAATTCGCCCAAAAACCCATAATGAAGCAACCGATAGCAGCAGCAATACAGGTTGCGACAAATGCTGCCCCTTGGTCCATTCCCGCCTCTGCTAGCATTGCCGGGTTGACAAACACGATGTACACCATGGTGATAAAGGTCGTGAGTCCTGCGATAACCTCGCGCTTAACGGAGCTTCCATGCGATTTTATTTTGAACAGTCTTTCGAACATAGGAGTAAACAATGATACGTAAAATAGAAGCGGCGGATACTAGCATAAATGCGGACAAATGACCGCATGTTTACACAGCAATATTGGCACCGAAACACGGCTTTAGCTTCTTCGGTATCGCTAAGCGTTTAAAGCAACAAACAAGACGTTTAAAAAAGAAACAAAAAAAACTTGCACTGAATAACTGTATAAACTACTGTATACACATACTGTATAAAACACTGTATATGGTTCACAAAATCCACAGCGAGGCAATTATGTTACATACAGCAAGTGTTCGTCATGTTAAAAGCTATCAGCAAGATAACCCTAATGTGATCAATATCGTAAAAACTGAGGATGAGATCTCTGCAACATTTGAGATGCTTAAAATCGTTCATCGCTACAATCAAAATAATGGCTGGACGCTATTAGTCGCCCCTGACAATGTGCCTAGCCGTCACCTATTGGACGCTTGCTCTATCGACACGAATAAATTGCTGGTAATTCGGGCTAAACATGTTGTTGATATGGAGTACATGCTTAATTGTGCGCTGCAAAATGGCCGTTTTGCGGCGGTGATCACCTGGACGGACATTTTAAAACAGCAACAACTCGAAGCCTTACAACTTAATACCCACCAAGCTAAAGCACAGCTTTACTGTTTCACTACCGAGCATAACGCCAGCGAACAAACAACTGTGCCCTCGCAGTTACAAGTCTGCTAATATATTGGCGTGATTCCTTGTAGTTAGAAAATGCGATGTGCCATTGTGGATTGCCGCAGCCTTTTGCTGATTGCTGCGGCCGGTTTGTAAGTAGAGCTATTGATGCCCCCGACGCCCAGAGCCTCATGCGCTCTCGTTATAGTGCATTTTGTGAACAAGCTATTGATTACTTATGTTTTACCTGCTCAGAGAAAGCCCTAGAACAAAACCCCAGAGATGAAGTGGCTGAATTTGCCCAAGCTGCGCATTTTGTACGCTTACACATAATGGATTATGAGCCTGGCGATGCTTTGGCCTATGTTGAATTTAAGGCTTTTTACATCATTGCTGACACCCTTCACTGTATTCATGAACGCTCACAGTTCATTCAACGCCACCACCAATGGAAATACGACAGCGGACGGTTGTTTGAAGCCGCTGATGTAAAGCTTAAACGCAACGATCCCTGCCCATGCTTAAGTGGCAATAAATTCAAAAAATGCTGTATGCCTTGATGTGATGCCGCCGCCCGGTGGCAGCTTTAGGTATTCGCTTAATTAGTACAAGAAACCCTTGGCTCGCACCTGCTATTGCACCCTGATTAGCGCGCTCTGACTGGCCAAACGCCATTATGCGCAGGCCACTACGCGTGTGCTAAAGACGAGGACTTATTCATATCCACAAGTTGATCGTAAAAAGCTGCACTATCCATTTGCGGCTCGTTCAGTGGCTCATATTGGCGATGATGTTTTGCCTGTACGCTCGGATCGCAATTGTCAATTATAGGTAGTGGAACATAGGTTTTGTCGTCTCGCACTGCCAAAGGCTCGGGGGTTAGACACTCTTTTAATCGCAGAGTTGTCATTGAGCTTTGCGCCAATAATGCCCTGTCATGCTGAGCTCTATCTATGTGGTAATCCGGTAATGCCGTTGGTTTTGCAGGCGCAGCGCCCAACTGTAATCGCAACTGCTGCTCATCCACTTGGTGAGATTCTAGTTCCGATTTGGGAAGGTGAAACTGGGCAAAATCGAGTGCATCTGCTGATAATGATGCTAACAGCCAAGCAAAGTCTCCACGACGGGCCTCATGGACACTGCGACATAATTGCGAGTCCATTTGTAGTTCGTTACGAATGACGGGCTTAACTTGCATAAACTTTATTCAACCTGAATTACTTCTAAGCAGTTATCGGCCTTTTTTCAGCTTTCTTTAGTTTTTTTCTTTACTTGGACTCTGAGTTTGCTATTATCGCCGCCGTTGTTTAGGAGGGGTTCCCGAGCGGCCAAAGGGATCAGACTGTAAATCTGACGGCATTGCCTTCGCTGGTTCGAATCCAGCTCCCTCCACCACTTAACAACACACATCATTCTATCGGAGGGGTTCCCGAGCGGCCAAAGGGATCAGACTGTAAATCTGACGGCATTGCCTTCGCTGGTTCGAATCCAGCTCCCTCCACCACTTTCCTATCGTACAAAATCCAACAGATGTGCATTCTCTTTAAGCCATAATCGCGCTTGGTCGGTATGCTCGTAGTAGCCATTAACCAGTGCCCAAAATTGATGGCTGTGATCCATATGTACACGGTGCGCCAGCTCGTGAACAATGACATAGTCAATAACCCAATGCGGAGCTCCTGCCAACAAGGTATTAAAACATAACTCACCGCGCGAATCGCAACTGCCCCAACGACGCTTGTACACTTTAACACTAATGCCGTTAGCGGCGATATTCATCACCTTTTGCCACCGCATTATGCGGACCGATAAGTGATCAGATAATTCATCGTGCATCAGTGCCAATAGCTGTTGATTAAAATAGCGCTGGCGATGCTTCACTCGCTTACTGATTACGATGTTTATCGATTGGTTATCTGTCTGCTTAAGTGAGCTCTCGCTTACCTCTATTGCACGTAATTGACCGAAAAGCATAATGCGACGATGTAGCCAAGGGTTATACCTTGCCGCTTCAATATCAGATTGCTTATGTAATTGTTTGTTTATCCACGCCTGTTTGCTCTCAACGAAGTCTGCAATGAAATCACCACATGCCCCATAAGGCGCTTTCACACTCACTTGCTGATTTTTGACCACCAAAGCGAGCGTTCGTCGACGGCTGTAGTGCACATCATATTGCCTACTCATATTAAACCTTTGTTGTAATTACTTGAACTAAAAGGGTTTGCCAAACAATGTGCTAATATTAAGTACATCCTTTGCAGCGCTTACTAATATGATACCGTAATTACGCTCTTGGGTAAGCTTGCAGCGCACTCATAAATAACTAAACTCAGCCGTCGCTGCGCTGATAGAACAGTCAGTGTCATTGTAAGATACAGGGCGCTCTCACTTTTGTGCGCGACAGGTGGTTTTTCACTGTGCTAGGCTGTGATTGCCACTTGGCATCCGTTGTTGGAGTATCGAAGTACTTTATGCTTTCTCAATTTTTTATCACCGACCCTGCTCCCGAATTGCTGGTCAATGGCAGCTATGATTGGGCCTTAGTGTTACTTTCGGTCACTGTTGCTATTTTTGCATCTTTCTTTGCGCTGCAATTAAGGGAATTTGCTCAACAACAACGCCACACCCCATTTTATCGCATGGCACTGCCAGCAAGTGCCGCCGCTTTTGCCGCTGGCGTGTGGAGCATGCACTTTATCGGAATGCTGGCATTTAGCCTATGCGTCAGCGTCGACTATGATTTCACAGTGACGGTGGTATCATTCATCCCTGTCTTTTTAGCCACTGCCTTAGGGTTCCATTTACTCAGTACGAGCGATCCATCTCGAGCCAAGCTTGCGCTCAGTGCCCTGCTGTTGGGCGCCGGCATAGGGGTTATGCATTACACGGGTATGGCCGCGATGCGCCTAGGGCCAATGCTAGGCTATGACCCACTTTGGTTTGTTGTCTCTGTATTAGTGGCGGTCATTCTCGCATGGCTCGGCCTGGCCGCTCATTTATATTTACAACCCACAGGGCGCAGCACTCTAGGGCAAACCGGTTATCGTATTCTCAGCGCCATTGTTATGGGCTGCGCAGTCTCTGGCATGCATTATACCGGGATGCAAGCGGCACGATTTGTGGCCCAATCCCCGGTGTACAGTGAGCTCACCGATAATAGCCATGTAACCGATCTCGCTCTGAGTATTGCTATTGTAAGCCTCTTGCTCAGTGGTCTCATTGCTTTATTGCACAGTGTGATGCGCTATCGCTTGGCCCTTCAGCAACAACTTATCACTCAATCACGCCTTGAAGCGGTCCTCAATACCGCCGTCGATGGCATTATTACCATTAGCGCGAAAGGCCAAGTACTGAGCTTCAACGCCGGAGCCGAACGTATACTCGGGTATCATCGCGATGAAGTGATTGGCGAAAACGTAAAAATGCTGATGCCACAAGAAATCGCCAATCAACATGATAATTACTTAAGTGCCTACCAAAGTACCGGCATTAAAAACATTATTGGTTCCGGACGTGAGGTCAACGCCGAACATAAAAATGGCGCGCTGATCCCCATTCGTTTGGGGGTTGGTGAAGTCGCTATTCCCGGACAAAAGCGCATGTTTGTAGGTTTTATTACTGACTTGAGCGCGCAAAAGGCGATGCAAAATCAGCTTGCCCAACAAGAGCGTCATTATCGCACTTTGTTAACGAATATGCCCGGCGTGGCTTTTCGCTGCCGTTTAGATAAGCATTGGAGCATGCTCTACATTAGCCCCATCGTAAAACAATTAACCGGCTATGATGACCAGCAGTTTATCGACGGCAGTGTTAATTTTGACATGCTTATCTCTGCGCAGCATAGCAACTATGTGCGCGAGCAAATATACAGCGCACTTGCACAAGGAAAAAAACACTACTCTTTTGAATACCAAATACAGTGTCGCGATGGCAGCCGTAAATGGGTGATTGATAAGGGAACATTTGAGCATACCGAAGGAGAAGAGCTTTTCATTGCAGGTGTATTGGTCGATATCAGTGAGCGCCAACAAATGGAGCAAGAGCTTGTAAAAGCGAAAGAGAAAGCCGAAGCTGCGGCGGAGACAAAGCAAGCCTTTTTAGCCAACATGAGTCATGAAATACGCACGCCCATGAACTCCATCATTGGCTTCTCTGAAGTGCTGCTAGATAGCCCATTGAATAAACAGCAGCGTCAGCAACTCACCAACGTATTGCAATCTGCACGCTCTTTATTGCATTTACTCAATGATATTTTAGACTCCGCCAAGCTTGAGCAAGGTAAAGTGAGTATTGAGTCAGTGCCCTTTAACTTGCTGGCTCTCGTCGACTCTGTGGTCTCCAGCTTTTATCACAGTGCTGAACATAAGCAGCTCTCGGTTGCCCTGAATATGGATAGTAACCTCGGTGAGCACTATCGCGGCGATCCGCAGCGCTTACGCCAAGTATTAGTCAACTTAATCGGTAACGCAGTAAAATTTACCGAGCAAGGCAGTGTCACCATCAATGTTCGCGGCGATAATCAAGGTGTCTATTTTGAGGTGGTTGATACTGGCATTGGTATCGCCCCCGAGCGGGTGAGTGCTATTTTCAATCCTTTCGAGCAAGCAGACGACAGTACCACGCGGCGTTTTGGCGGCACCGGTCTAGGCACTACCATTAGCCGCCAGCTCGTACAACTTATGGGCGGGGATATAGGCGTCACCAGCACCTTGGGCCAAGGCAGTACATTTTACTTTACCCTGCCCCTAAAACAGGTGGCGGACGAGCACGTTAATGAGCAGAGCTCATTGACCCCACTTAGCGAAATGCCTAAATTGCGAATACTGGTGGCTGATGATGTACCGCAAAACCGCGAGCTACTGCAACTACGCCTAACTAAACTCGGTCATCAAGTAGAGGCAGCTGATGACGGCGAGCAAGCAGTGCAACTGGCCACAAGTAATAATTATGACATTGTGTTGATGGATATTCATATGCCCAAGTGTGATGGTCTCCAAGCAACCCGACAATTGCGTCAATATGAGCAGCACAACGAGGTTGCTACAACGCCCGTTATTGCTTTAACGGCCAGTGTCATGGGCAGTGACCGTGAAGCGGCTAAAGCCGCTGGAATGGACGGCTTTGCCAGCAAACCTGTGGTGCTGAGCGATTTACTAACGGAAATAGCCCGCGTTCTCGATATAGATTTGGCTGCACATGTATTCGCACAAACTAACGCCACCGCCCACGACAGCCAACAGCTGGTCAACGAAACCCAAGGAGCGGAGCTGTGGGGTTCAAAAGCGCATTACCTCAAGGAACTAAAGCACTTCTATAGGCAGCGCAATGAGCAACTGCGAACACTGAGTAAGTATGATCAGCTCAGCGCCGAACAGCTTGTTGACGTGCATACATTAAAAGGATTAGCCGGTAATCTAGCCCTGCCCAAATTAGCCGATACATTAAAGTCGATTGAACGACAAAAGCAGGTTCAAGACCCTCATCGGTTTGCCTTATTCAGCTGTATTGATGAGCTCTATCAATATCTGCAAAACCACACTGACACGCCTAGCAAAGCCGTGAGTAATCACCATAACGATGAGGACTTTAAGCAATTATTGCGGGAGGTTGCGCAGTTATGCGATAACTTTGAATATGATAGTGAACACAGTGAACAACTTATTGCGGCAACGCCACAACAATGGCATAAACAAGTAATGGATATCGCAAATCTCATTAACGAATTCGAATTTGCGGCGGCTAAGGCCGCTATTGAGCAATTACTTGAGCAACTGCAGAGTGTGCAACATGATTGAGACACAAAAGCCGACTCTCCTAGCTGTAGATGATGAGCCGACGAACCTTAAGGTTTTAAATCAAGTATTAGGAAACGACTATCGCCTTATATTTGCAAAATCAGGGCCTCAAGCTTTGGAATTAGCTCATAGCAAGCAACCCGCGCTCATTTTACTTGATGTTATGATGCCAGATATGTCTGGCTTTGAAGTATGTGAACTGTTAAAGCAACGGCCAAGTACGCAGGCTATTCCGGTTATTTTTGTGACCGCCATGCAAGACGAAGTAGATGAAACGCAAGGCTTTGCCAAAGGCGCGGTTGATTACATTACTAAGCCAATCAGCCCAGCAATCGTCAAAGCGCGGGTTAAAAATCATTTGTCTTTAGTGCAAGCTGACTTACTCAAAGCCGCGCAACTTGAATTGATCCAAAGGCTGAGTCATGCAGCCGAGTACAAAGACAATGAAACCGGACAACACATAATTCGTATGAGTCGTTATTGCCACATCATCGCGCGCGCTTATGGCTTTAATGAGGCCCATGCCGAGTCGTTGCTACTCGCGGCGCCAATGCATGACATTGGCAAAATCGGTATCCCCGATAATATCCTTCTTAAACCCGGGCGCTTGGATCAAGACGAATATCGGCAAATGCAAACTCATGCCAGCATTGGTGCGGATATCTTGGCAGGTTCAAGCTCTGCATTAATCCAACTTGCCCATCGACTTGCTCTTGAGCACCATGAGCGCTTTGATGGCAACGGCTACCCAAATGGCTTACAAGGCGAAGAGATCTCCATAGAGGGCCGTATATGTGCCATTGCCGATGTATTCGATGCACTAACTTCGAAGCGGCCATACAAAGAACCTTGGCCAATCGACAAAGCCGTGCAGTTACTTCAAGAAGAGAAAGGCAAGCACTTTGACCCCGAACTGGTGGATATTTTTATGGCTTGTTTGGACGATATTCTTGCTGTTAAAGCACAGTATCCAAGCTAGAGCAGCTCAGCAACGGCCTCATATTCATAACAGGTAATTTCATGGACATTGCCGCTGGGATCACGAAAGTACAATGACCAAGATACCTGATGATCGGCTCGCGTGACCTTGATATCGCAATCGTGCAGGTGCTGTTGCCAGTGCACAAAGGCTAACGCATCGCAACGAAACGCGATGCCGTTGCTTTTTTTATCACCAACAAATAAAGCCAAGCAAATGGACTTTGCCTGATCTTGCAGCATAAGCGGTCCATCGTGTTGCTGTTCAAACCAAAAAGCCAGCTCGGGGACGATATCAAAACCCATTACTTGGCGATAAAACGCCAATGCAACCTCAATATCATGCACTTGTATATGGCAATGGTGTACGCCACGCAATAACGGTGGGTTACTCATAGGCAATACCTATCTCTTCGCCCAGTTGGCGTAAGAAATCGTGCATGTACTGCGTGCGCTTATGTGCTTCATATCGAGCACTGGCCGTGTTCATGCTCTCACCTATGTGCAATAACTTCACAAAAAAGTGATCAAGGGTGTATTTACTGTCATCAGCTTGGCGGTTCTTACAAAACGGATCCTGGGGATGATATAAGCCACGACAAATCGCCCCGCCTACCTTCATGCAGCGACTCACTCCCACTGCGCCAAGGGCATCCATACGGTCGGCATCTTGTACTATCTGCGCTTCTAAAGTGGTGGGTGTGACATTGGCACTAAAGCTATGGGCGACAATAGCATGGTGAATAGCATCGAAATAGCGACTGTCATAATGGATACTGTGCAAAAAGCTTAACGCCTTGTCGGCTGCCATGGTCGATGCCTTCGCTCTGTCCGGATGGTTTTTCGCCACCGCAACACAATCGTGCAGCCACGCCGCAGGCAGCACCACTTCAATCTTGGCATGCTCCTGTTCACACAAAGTTTTCGCCACCTGCACAACGCGTTCAATATGCGTAATGTCATGAGCTGAGTCGGCGCTACCGCAACTGAGAATAAAATCGCGACATTGTTGTTCGATTTCTTGCATAGTATTCATTATTAAGAGTTTATGTGATGACAATAAATCACTCATCGGCTATTGGCAAAATTAATTTGAGAAAGCGCCTTAAGATGCCTAGAATAGCGCCTCTCAAACCAACGACCTAGCGTGTCAACATGCCTTGCGGTGGGTATTCCATTGCCTCAGTGCACAGCAGCTTCAACATACTCACTCTAGGAATTATTAGGAGGCTCAATGGCCGGTGCGATTTATCTTCAAGCAGGACGCGAAAAATCACTGAAACGTAAACACCCGTGGATCTTTTCAAAAGCAATTAAGAAAACCAAAGGCAACCTCGGCCTAGGTGACACGGTCACCGTTTACGACAGTCAGGGAACATACCTGGCTACGGCCGCTTATAGCCCACAGTCACAAATTCGCGCTCGGGTATGGAGCTTTGACGAGAAAGAATCTATCGACCAGGCGTTCTTCTATCGCCGTTTAGCTCGGGCCCTTGATGCCCGCCAGCACGCTATTGAAGAAGGCCAGTTAACCGGTTTCCGCCTATGTGCCGGTGAATCTGACGGCCTTCCTGGAGTAACAATAGATAAATTTGATAACTACTTAGTCTGTCAGTTGTTAAGTGCCGGTGCAGAGCGTCACAAAGGTGAGATAGTCGCCGCGTTAGTGGAACTGTTCCCTTCTTGTCATGTTTACGAACGCTCAGATGTAGAGGTGCGTAAAAAAGAAGGATTAGCGCCAACAACCGGCGTGCTATCTGGCACGGCGCCAGAGCACCCGGTGTTGATAAAAGAAAATGGCCTCACCTGCGAGGTAGATATTCTGCAAGGCCATAAAACCGGCTTTTATCTCGACCAGCGAGACAGCCGCGCCGCCCTAGAGCGCTTCTCCAAAGACAAGGAAGTATTAAATTGCTTTTGTTACACCGGCACGTTTGGTTTATATGCCTTGCGCGGTGGCTGCTCTAAGGTGATCAATGTCGATGTATCACAGCAAGCCCTTGATATTGCCAAGCGCAATGTGCAGCACAATGACTTAGACTTAGGACGCGCTGAGTTTGTCAAACAAGACGTATTTAAGCTACTTCGTGAATACCGCAGCGAAGGACGCACCTTTGATACCATCGTCATGGATCCGCCCAAGTTTGCCGACTCAAAGGCGCAGCTCAACGGCGCATGCCGAGGCTATAAGGATATCAATATGTTGGCGATGCAGCTGCTTAAGCCAGGCGGCACTTTACTGACATTTTCGTGTTCTGGACTCATGGAGCAAAACTTATTTCAAAAAGTGGTCGCCGATGCTGCCCTAGACGCCAATAGAGAGCTACTCATTGTCGAGCGCTTAAATCAGGCCACCGATCACCCTATCGGAGGCGCTTACCCTGAAGGCTTTTACCTCAAGGGGCTGATCTGCAAAGTGTATTGACGCTTCAGCCTAATTAATATCAAGCATTTCCACGCCAATGCAGTACTGTCCCTGGTCGTCTTGCGTACAACGCACGACCTGGGTCAGCGCTTTTAGTGGCGGCACCGAACCATCGGGTGAGTTGATATCCACTTTTACCGTGGCACCCGGGTCGATGGGTTCATCAACCAGTAACTGCATGCCAGTGGCGCTCAAGTCGCGGCAGGTTGCCGTTAACTGCAAATATTTATCATTGTGTGATACCTCAAGCTTTGCTTGAGCATTCACCATCATACGCATAAAGCCGCGCTTATCGTCATCATAAAGCATTGTTGTTCTCCTTTTGTGCTTTACAGCAGCCGATCGCAGGCCTATCACTACCTACCTACGCATGCCGCAGTTGGGGTCGCACCACAAAGCCCATTTAAACGGGCGAAACATGTGTTGCTATAGGCAGCATACTCGGATTAAATAAGGGTTTGCAAGCTATCCAATAACTCATTGAAAGATAATGGTTTTACGAAGTAGGCATCACAGCCAGCGGCGTACCCTTGTTGCTTGGCATGGGGGGATTCGAGTCCGGAGATCATCAACACCGGAATATCTTGCGTTTCTGGGGTGTTTTTTAACATACGACAGGTGTCGAAGCCATCAAGCCCCGGCATACACACATCGAGCATGATGGCGTCCGGGTGCTGATTGATGGCCTCGTTCAGGCACTGCTTGCCCGAATCAACATACTGCAATTGGTACTGTTGACCAAGTGCTTGAGCATACAGTGTAAAATTAAAATATTCGTCATCGACTACTAATAGCTTAGCTTTGCCGTGATTATTCAACTTATTCCCTATCCTTGTCGGCGAGCACCTGAATCACTCTAATAATATAAAGTTACCTCAGCTTAGCGCGAATGCAAGTTAACTCTCGGCGAGATAGTCATTAATTGCGTTCAACACCCGTTTTGCAGAAACCGGGTAAGGGGTTCCCAGCGTTTGCGCGAATAACGATACACGTAGCTCTTGCTGCATCCAAAACAGCGCTTGCAAGGCCGGCGGCTGGGGCTCGCCTTTAGGGTGTTTGGCCAAACACTTATGGTACGCCTGCGCTACTTTATCCAGCTCAAGGGTACACAAGCGGTCGCGGTTAGGGTCCACCGGTAGTTTTTCCAAACGTTTATCTATGGCTTTCATATAACGGCATAAATCGGCCATTTTATGCGCCCCATGATGGCTAACGAAGCCTTTAAAGACGAGGCTTTCCAATTGGCTTTTAATATCACCGTGAGCGGTGATCATGGTTAAGTCCACTTTACCACGCATACGCTTATGGATACCGTGGGCCAAACTCAACACCTGCTCCACTTGCAAAGCGATCGCCACCACAGTGTCGCCCAGTTCGCCGCGAATAAACTCTTTGGCTTTATTAAACGCTTCGGCGTCTCGGATTTCCCCGCATTGCTCCAGAAGCTTATCAACCCCAGCGGCGATACAATCATCAATCAGCAATTGCACTTTACCAAAGGGGTTAAAATACAAACCTAGTTTGGCTTTATTCGGTAAATTCTGCTGCAAATACTTAATTGGCGAAGGAATATTCAAAAGCACCATGCGTCGCAGACCCATCTGGTGCGCTGCAGATGCTTTGCTTGGTGAATCGAATAGCTCAATCGCCGTGCTGTCTTTTTTGTCGACCAAGGCAACAAAGGCTTTGACCTCGTATTGGCCTTGTTTTTTCACATAGGACTGAGGTAAAGAGTCAAATTGCCATTCCACTAAGCCTTCGCGCTCAATGCCCTTATCCGCGACCTGCGATAGGGTATTACTCACTTTATCCGCAAGTTGTGTTTTTAAGGCCTCTAAGTCATAACCACGGGCCACTAACTTACCCTTATCATCACGCACTTCAAACGCCATGCGCAGGTGCTCATCCAAGGCGCTAGTATCAAAGTCCTCAGCGTCCACTTTGGCCCCGGTCATGCGAAATAGGCGCAGCGCCAGCGCCTCACGCAACGACCCTTGCAGTGGCTCTACAGAGCTGAGCACCGCGTCCGCGTAATTCGGTGCCGGCACAAAGTTGCGACGTTGGGTTTTCGGTAATGATTTGATAAGAGCGCACACCAACTCATGGCGCAGCGCCGGAATATGCCAATCAAAACCTTCGCCGCTGACTTGGTTGAGCAGCGCCAAGGGAATTTGCACCGCCACCCCATCGACGTCTTGCCCGGGTTCAAAGTTATATTGCAACGGCAGCACTAGGTTGCCTTGCATCCACACATCCGGGTAGTTATCCGCCGTGATCTCAGTGGCCCCGTGCTGCATCAGGTCTTCTTTGCGCATGAACAAAAAGCGTTTGTTGTGACGCTTTTGTTCTTTGTACCACTTCAAGAAGCTAACACGATTACATATATCACTAGGGATGTGCTGGTCATAGAAATCAAACAGCGCTTGCTCGTCCACTAAAATATCGCGTCGGCGTGCCTTGTTCTCTAAATCTTGAACTTCTTCGATAAGCTCACGGTTAACTTGCAAAAACGCTTCACTGGCGCCGAGCTCTTGCTCGACCAAGGCCGTGCGAATAAATATTTCTCGGCTAAGGGCCGGGTCAATTTTATCGTACTGACTGCGCTTACGCGCCACGATAGTGAGGCCATACAGAGTTTGTTGTTCAAAGGCGATCACTGCGCCGGCTTTTTTCTGCCAGTGCGGTTCACTGTAACTGCGTTTCACCAAGTGCTGTGCTAGGGGCGCCAGCCAACTGACGTCAATTTTGGCATTGATGCGAGCATATAACTTGGAGGTTTCCACCAGCTCGGCAGACATCACCCACTTGGGGCGCTTTTTAAACAGGTTGGAGCCCGGGAAAATATGAAACTGACTATTGCGTGCGCCCTGATAAAACGCATTCTTTTCGTCTTTTTGGCCTATATGGCTGAGTAACCCGCTCAACAGCGCCTGATGTATCGCCTCATGTTCAGGCTCGTTGTTACTGTCCTTTAGGCCCATTTCGTTACAAATCGTCGTGACTTGATAAACAATATCTTGCCACTCACGAATACGCATATATGCCAGAAACTCTTTTTGGCATAACCTGCGGAATTGATTGTTGGTGAGCGCTTGCTGTTGCTGCTCCAAATAATGCCACAAATTCAAGAACGCGACGAAATCAGAATGCTCATCATCGAAGCGCGCATGCAGCTCATCGGCCTTGGCTTTTTTCTCTTGCGGGCGCTCTCTGGGATCTTGGATAGCTAACGCCGCCGCAATCACTATTACTTCACGCATTGCCCCCATGGAGACACTGCTGAGCACCATCTTCGCTAACCGAGGGTCCAACGGCAAGCGCGCTAGGTCGCGCCCCAACTTAGTGAGCTTGGTCTGCCCCTTATATTTACTCGCTTGCACTGCTTCGAGCTCTTCAAGCAGGCGCACACCATCGTTGATGTTGCGGCTATCCGGCGGCTGTACAAAAGGGAATTGGCTAATATCACCAAGCCCCAAACCCAGCATTTGCAAAATGACCGACGCCAAGTTAGTACGTAGAATCTCTGGGTCAGTAAATTCTGGACGACCAAGAAAATCTTCTTCGCTGTATAAACGTATACACACCCCTGCTTCAACCCGGCCACACCGGCCCTTACGTTGATTGGCACTGGCTTGCGACACCGCCTCAATAGGTAGGCGCTGGACTTTAGTGCGGTAACTATAGCGGCTAATACGCGCCGTACCCGGGTCTATGACATAGCGGATCCCAGGCACCGTCAGTGAGGTTTCGGCCACATTCGTGGCGAGCACAATACGGCGTTTATTACCGGGGTGGAATATGCGATTTTGTTCGGCATTGGATAATCGCGCATACAAAGGCAGCACTTCGGTATGCTTTAAGTTGCGCTTAGTCAAGGCATCGGCGGTATCCCGAATTTCACGCTCACCATTCATAAAAATCAAAATATCGCCAGGGCCTTCGCTGTAGAGCTCATCTACAGCATCAAAAATACCCTGCAATTGATCATTCTCATCTTGGTTGTCGTCACCGCCTTGTATCTCGGTTAAGGGCCGATAACGTACTTCAACGGGGTATGTACGCCCGGAGACTTCAATGATTGGGGCGTCATTAAAGTGACGAGAAAAACGCTCTGGGTCGATGGTCGCTGAGGTGATAATTACTTTAAGATCCGGGCGCTTGGGTAGCAGGTTCTTTAAATAGCCGAGGATAAAGTCGATGTTTAAACTGCGCTCGTGCGCCTCATCGATAATAATAGTGTCGTATTGATTCAAGTAGCGGTCGTTTTGTATCTCTGCAAGTAAGATACCGTCGGTCATTAGTTTAATGTAGCTGCGTTCACTGACCTGGTCGCTAAAGCGCATTTTAAAACCGACGGTTTCGCCGATTTCGCTATGGAGTTCTTCGGCAATACGCGCTGCTACACTGCGAGCGGCTAATCGACGTGGTTGAGTGTGGCCAATCAAGCCCTCAACGCCACGGCCTAACTCTAAGCAAATCTTCGGCAGCTGAGTCGTCTTACCCGAACCGGTCTCACCGGCGACAATCACCACTTGGTGCTTCGCTATTGCCGCTTTTATGTCTTCACGTTTATCGCTAACCGGCAGGGCCGCTGGGAATTGCGGCTTTGGCAGTTGTTCAAGGCGTTGTGCGCGCTGGCTGATGCTGTGCTCTATCGCCTGCTCAATTTTGGCCAGTACGCTTTGTTGCTTCTCGGAGTCGGAAATCTTATCAGCGCCTTGCAGGCGCCTTTTTAATACAAACTGATCCTTTTTCAAACACTCAGAGAGTTTACCATACAACGGCTTGCTTGCTGACACTCAGGCCCCTAATTAACGACTTAAAAATGGTCGCTAAGCTTAGCAAACTATGAGCGCCAAGTGTACCGGGTATTGAGCCCTGAATGCCGATGGCTAGGCCTTTTTGGCTATTAATCAGAGCCTACAACAACACTAAACAAATCGATGTCCGGACGTATAATTACAATGCAGATGCTTATCCAATGCCAGTAGGATGTGCGCGCGGGTGATAATCCCGAGTAACTTACCCTGTTCATCACATACCGGGTACATTTTCGGCTTATCAACTTTCATATTTTCGGCGAGTGTCATCACACTCTCCTCTGGCGTCACGCACAGTGGCTCTTTGGTCATAACATCACCAACAACTGTATGTGCTTCATTTTGGTAAGTGGATGTCAACATATGTTGTAAGCAATCCTGCTCCGACACGAAACCGATGATGGTTCCGAGGTCGTCGACAACAGGTCCTCCGGTTTGGCCGCTTTGTAATAGCCTCTCCACAGCCGTTTCAATCGGCATAGTGGCTTTGAATTTTACTGGTCTATGGTTGTAATAATCAGCGACTTTGATTGATTGCATAGGCACCCCCAAATAAGTAAACGCCAACATAGCTAACTATAGTTGGCGTTTACAAAATTGCTTATATCTTTGAAGGATTTATTCGTCTTTAAAAATCGCTACATAGGTGTCACTGGTTGATGACTTGCTAGCGCGATACATACCTTTGGTATTAAACGGCATGCTGATGTTCCCTTTGCCATCAACAATGATGACTCCCCCGGTGCCACCAGCGTCAAACATGGGTCCAAAAATAACTTCTTTACCCGCCTGCGCTATGCTTTTTTGCTGATATTGCACACGTGCGCAAATGTCGCTCGCTACTTGATAACGGATGAAAAACTCACCGTGGCCGGTTGCTGAAACTGCACAAGACTCATTGTCGGCGAATGTACCCGCGCCGATGATCGGTGAATCACCAATACGACCAAAGCGCTTCGCCGTCATGCCTCCTGTTGATGTACCCGCTGCCATATTACCGTGTTTATCCAAAGCTACGGCGCCAACTGTACCCATTTTATAGGATGTTGGTAACGCTTGATGACGAGCTTGGTAGTCTTGACTAGCAGGCTTGGCTTTATCTAATTTTTGTTTTGCTTTGAGCAAGGCTTCATAACGATGCTCTGTATCAAAATAACTGTTATCAACCTTCTCCATCCCCTGCTGCTGAGCAAATGCTTCAGCCCCTGCACCGCTGAGCAGCACATGAACAGAGTCTGTCATTACCAACCGCGCCAAGTTAATAGGGTTTTTAATGTGCTTTACTCCAGCTACTGCACCAGCTTGGCGCGTACGTCCATCCATGATCGAGGCATCGAGCTCATGAGTGCCTTCATAGGTGTAAACGGCCCCCTTGCCGGCATTAAAATAAGGAGAATCTTCCAGTATGTTGATCGCCGCATTGACTGCATCTAGGCTTTCACCCCCTTGCGCTAATACTTGGTAGCCGGCTTCAACCGCCTGCTTGAGTTTATCGCGATAGGCTTTTTCTTGCTCCGCAGTGAAGCGGGCTTTTTCGATGGTGCCAGCACCACCATGGATAGCAATGGCAAAGGGTTCATCGTCAGCCATAGCAGGTTGCGCTGCTAAAGCACTCAGTGCTGCGAATGTATAAAGTATAGACTTCATGAGGCTCTCCGTTTATGGCCTAAGGCTTTTGTTATTATTCGCCAAATACTATGGGCGCTTGGATAACGATTGGCAACCTGATGCGATTAACGGCAGTGATAAAAAAGAGCACCACAGTGGTGCTCCTCATTCAGGGGGAATACTATTTAAAGTTGGCGATACTGTTTTTTGTTGCTTCCACGGTTTTCCAGGCATACGCTTGCCCAGTTATGCCGTAAGGCAGACCGTTTACACTCCAGTTTGGATTGGCAAAGTAATCATATTGCGTGGCACTGCCAAATACATGTGGGTAGGCCATAATGCTGGCAAATTGATTATCAACGCCGTGACCCATGCCATCGACATACACACCGCCACTGGTATCGCCTTGTTTGCGTGAATGGGCCAAGCCTTGATTATGTCCTAGTTCATGAACAAAGGTGGTTGCTCCACAGTCCACTGCGGTAATGCTATACATGTTGTTTGAGGTAGAGGCATATAAGTTACCAGAAGCACTGCTGCCTTGGCCTACCCAAGCAATACCGCAGGTAATATAACCATTCGAGCCTGCCCCTTTACCTAGCACAGCCATCATATCGGCTCCCCAGCTATTACGCAGGTTTTGAACACTCGAAGCATTGGTCACTGAGTTCAACCAACTGCTTGAGGGGCTGATACTGTAATTACCTAGGTTTTGCTGGCCAGCAACACGAAGCTGTAGATCAATACCGTTTTGACTGTAAACCTGATTCGCAAAAGCAATCAACTGATTGATCTTTGTATTAATATTACCTGTAGCCGCTGCTGCTTCATCAGTATACAAAATACCAATATCAATCGTCGCTGCTTGCGCCATTGACGCACCCATAGCACTTGCAATAAGCGCTGATTTTACGAGTTTTTTCATTATTGTTCCCTTATTTTTAGTTAGTGGGGGTGGTTGTAAATTGAGGATTGAAATTTTCCGGGTTGGCGTCAGCTTGGTGACTACTTGCATGCACCTCTTGCTCTTGGTGCTGGCGATAAAGATCGCGTTTTGCCGCTATCCATCCATGCTCGTTTTTTGATTCAAAAACATAATTGCCACTGGGTGCTGTCAGCTGACCATAGACGGCGTCTTTTCCAACAGTTAATACCGTGGTATGAAAACGCCCCCCTGCCCCTGTTACCGCACCAAACACACTCCTATCGCCATTTTCAGCGACACTGACGTTATTTACTTCAGCAACAAAGCTCTCTTGAGTTTGCGGTATCATCAGTTCAAAAGTGTCACCGGCTTCAAGAGCACGCAACGCGCTCAGGTCAAATTCCACATAGGCTTCATTGCGTAAGTCTGTTGGGATCACGCCCGCCTCTTGCAGCTTTGCTTGCGCGGTTTTCGATACCTTATTGACCGAGGCAACACCAAAGTCAGTAGGCTGATGCTTATCGTGCTTCGCTGGTGTCTTTAACAAAGGTTGGGGACTGCTTTTCGGTTCAGTGACCGCTTGTTTGTGTATTGATATTTGTGCAACAGGAGGTTGCTGCTCGGTTGTTTCGATTGTTGCGTTATGATGAGTGCTTGGGCCTTGCTGCCCAAGATAAATCCAAAGAAGTGCACCTGCACTCACGCTGATAAGCGCTAAAAATATCCACCGCATGATACGTTCCGTTATTAGTTATTTTGGAACGCAGAATAATCATACAAATATAAATTTTCAATTAACAAATGTTCAATAATCAAGCGCTAAATATTAAAATTTAAAAATAACCTATTATATACAATGGGTTATGACATTTACATAAGTTTACATTTAAATAACAAATATACCTATTTATGGTACTTATGCGTACTCATAAACTCCTTTTGCTAACGTCAAGGGGGAAGTGAATAAAGGTTCATCAGTTAGGTTCGATTGACAGAATTCAATCAAGTCTGACAGTCGCATTTGTGCCAATAGAGAATGGTGAACGCCTAAGTGAAGCTGCTCTGCAAAGCATAATCGGCTTAAATGAGTTATTAGCCAGCCAATGGCTGCTACTAAGTACCGCAAAGATTGCTCTGTTCATTAGGTGAGAGAACTTGGCGCACTTTCATACTATCGTAGAAAGACTGGATTTCCTTGATCTTGCCATCCTCAACGCGAACCCAGTCGCAAGAAGGAATAGCTCCTTGTGGGGTCAGGTTTTCAAACCAAATAGCGGCTTGATCATTAGTGGCAACAACCTCTTCTATTTTGAGACGTTGCACGCTCTTCCGGGCCATGGGTTCTACGGTTTCAATATAATGTTCACGACCTGCAAGCCGCCCAAATGGGCTGGTGTGGACAAAGTCGGGGGTCAAGTGGTCCCTCAACCACTCGATATCCATTCTGATCCACGCTTCAATCCACCCTGTTGCAAGCTTAGCGCTCAGCTCTGTTTTGGTCATAAAGATCTCCTTCAGTCTAGCTTCGGCTGGCTAACGCCGCATTAAGGGGTGAGCAACACCAACAAAATTCGCTGCAAACAACTTAAACACTAAAACCAACACCTAGTAAAAATGCCACGTATTGCGAATTACTCTTAAACAGTTTGTATGGATAATAACTCCATATTTTTATTCTTTTAAACCAGTTTAGGGTAATGTGGGAAGCGCCAAAAGCTTAAAAAGAGCTATTGACGCCATAGTCTCTTGTTAGTTTTCGAAGTTTTCATAAGTCCCAAGCCAATCTTTATGCTCAGGATATTTTTGCTTATAAGCCTTCAAGTCGGCTTTAGGAGCGTACTTAAAATACAAACCGAAATAATCAACTAAGTAATTTTCACCTTTACCCATTCGCCAAAACATATCTGTTGGGTGGAGATCAGGAAATTTAACCCATGGTGGTTCTGGTGGGTTACTTTTTAATTCATTCTCGTAACGTTCTTTGAGCATTCTTTCCCATGCGACTTTATGCTCAAGATACTTGTTCCATTGCTCGTCAGTTAAGTTCGCTGGCTTATCATTCGCCATTGTCGCAACTGATATAAAAATCAAATTAAAAAATAATACTCGAAACATACTCATAGAAAACTAACGCCCTAATAATGGGCAAAAAATTGTTGGCTAAATTGTTGAGGAACGAAAACAGCCAACTGTTTTTTGTCCTTATTAATTAGCTTGTTATAAAGCACGTACGGGAAAACCCTTTAAAATTTCATCTAGGTCTTCGATGATAGATTGGAGAAAGGTTTGATCAAACCCACTAGAGAATTTAAGCTCATTTCCAACACCAACACTGTCCATGCAATTTCCCTCTAATTCTATTCCACCTCTTCCATTCCCAACTAATTTGATTTCAAGTTGCCCCTCAAGGCTGTCAAATGTAGCTGTACCTTTTAAGCAAGAATAGAGTTTTTGTATTTCTTTAGAGAATTTAACGAAATCATAGGTTTGGAAACTGGCAGAAAATTTACCACTAAAGCTTCCGAATGAAACACTAACAGAGCAAAGAAGCCAGTTATCATCAAAAGACTCGCCACTGGGAGAGTGTTGGTACTTTTCTACAGTGATCTCTACTTGTTCATTTGGAGAACAACCGATGGGTAAACTCATACGTTCCTTGTGCTTTATAACAACTTATTAGCGAGAGTTTGCGCGATACACTTCCTTGTAAGGTCGGAGGCTGAGTATATATAGGTACACTAATAAGACTTAAAAAATCACCTTAAATCATACAATAAAGTAAATGTCGCCTCGGCACAATGCGAACAGAGTGATACTGCAGTTCAGCATATTCCCGCGCTACGTAGGGTGATTGAAATTACAGATTTCTGTAGTGGTGAAGCTATAACGCATAAGTTGGAGTTGTTTAAAGCAAACCAAACTGATTGTTATGAAGTCTTTGTAGATGGCAAGCTTTGAAAGAAACGTATTGGCTGGAGCATCATTCTTGCTGGCATTAGGATAGCACTGCCAAGGCTAGCTAGAGAACGTCTATTTTTCGCTCATAGCTGCCAGTCAGATAAAGCCTAAACCTGCTCATCTAAACTGTAAGATCAGATATTCGCAACTAAAAATAAAGAGGATCAATGTACTGGTAAGTAAAAGAAGTGATTGGTGGAGCTAGGCGGGATCGAACCGCCGACCTCTTGCATGCCATGCAAGCGCTCTCCCAGCTGAGCTATAGCCCCAAAACACGATGTTATTCTATGTTCTTTTAACTCGCTTGAAAACCCCTAACCTTCCGTTTTTTATGAATTTATCAATAAAAAAACCCGAGCTATTGCTCGGGCCTTTCGGTTGGGAACTGTTTACTTATTTAAATCAAGCATGAGTTTATTCAGTCGACTAACAAAGCCAGCTGGGTCTTTTAAGCTGCCGCGCTCAGCCAATAGTGCTTGGTCAAGCAATACTTCTGACCACTGCTTGAACTTATCTTCGTCTTGCTCATCATTTAAATGTTTCACAAGTTGGTGCTCAGGGTTAAGCTCGAACACCGGCTTGGTTTCCGGCGCTTGCTGCCCAACTGATTCCATCAACTTGATCATTTGCGAGCTCATGTCGTTCTCATCAGCAACAACACAGGCTGGCGAGTCAGTTAAGCGGTGTGTAAAGCGTACTTCTTTAACTTTATCGCTAAGCACCTCTTTGATGCGCTCTAAAAGTCCTGCTACTTCCTTCTCCGACTCTTCTTGCGCTTTTTTACTTTCTTCGTCGTCCAAGTCACCTAAGTCAAGATCGCCACGAGTAATCGACTGGAACTGCTTTTCTTGGAACTCAGTAAGGTGGCTCATCATCCACTCGTCAACACGATCGCTCAGCAGTAATACTTCGATGCCTTTTTTACGGAAAATCTCCAAATGCGGTGAGTTTTTCGCTGCTTCAAAGCTATCAGCCACAACGTAGTAAATCTTGTCTTGGCCTTCATCCATGCGCTCAATGTATTGCTCTAGTGATACATTCTGAGTTGCTTCATCGCTGTGCGTTGAAGCAAAGCGCAGCAGCTTGGCAATGGCTTCTTTGTTAGCCATATCTTCAGCTGGGCCTTCTTTAATCACCCCACCAAACTCATTCCAGAAAGTCTGGTACTGCTCAGGCTTGTTTTTGCCCATGCGGTCAAGCATTTTTAATACCCGCGAGGTACAGCCTTTACGGATCGCCTGGGTCACTTTGTTGTCTTGTAAAATTTCACGAGACACGTTCAATGGTAAATCATTGGAATCAAGCAAACCTTTTACAAAGCGTAAGTAGCCAGGCATAAACTGCTCTGCGTCATCCATGATAAAGACGCGTTGCACATACAGTTTTAAGCCGTTTTGGCGGTCGCGATTATACAAATCAAACGGTGCACGCTTAGGAATATAAAGCAGGCTAGTGTATTCAGTTTTACCTTCTACTTTATTGTGCGCCCATGTCAGTGGCTCTTCCCAATCGTGGCCTACATGCTTGTAGAATTCTTGATATTCTTCATCACTGATTTCAGATTTATCACGTGTCCATAAGGCTTCAGCTTTGTTAATAGCTTCCCACTCACCGGGCTTGGCTTCAATTTTCTCACCGTCAGGGCCTTCAGATTCGGGCACTGGCTCGCGATACATTTCCACCGGAATCGAAATATGGTCTGAGTATTTAGTCACGATACCGCGTAGACGGAAGTCATCAAGGAACTCTGTTTCATCATCGCGCAGGTGTAAAATAATCTCAGTGCCTCGACTCGGCTTGTCAATATTCGCTAGTGTGTACTCACCCTCGCCTTTTGACTGCCATTCAACAGCCTGGCTTTCGCCGGCCTTACGCGTGCGCACAGTCACTTCGTCGGCAACAATAAAGGCCGAGTAAAAACCCACGCCGAATTGACCAATAAGTTGCGAGTCTTTAGCTTTATCTCCGGTAAGGTTTTGGAAAAACTCAGCAGTACCCGATTTGGCAATCGTGCCCAATGCACTCACCACTTCATCGCGGTTCATGCCTATGCCGTTATCGCTGATGGTGACCGTTTTTTTATCTTTGTCGGCGCTAATACGCACTTTTAAGTCGGCATCGCCTTCATACAAACTGTCATTTTCTAACGCCAAGAAACGCAGCTTGTCTGCCGCATCTGACGCATTAGAAACCAACTCACGTAGGAAAATCTCTTTGTTGGAATACAAAGAGTGGATCATTAAGTTAAGCAGTTGCTTTACTTCGGTTTGAAAGCCGAGCGTTTCTTTTTCTGATGTTGCTGTCATTTCTCTCTCCGTTAGCAAACAATCCCAGCATGTCTGGGAAGCAGATATGCTCTGTATATGGGGTATTGCATCTCGGATTCAAGAGCGTACGCATAAAAAAAACGCCTAACGGCGCTTTTTTGTAAGTAAACAGACTTCTCTAAAAGTCAGCTTTCATATTGCACTTGTTTACGACCGTTGAAGGCATGGGACAACGTCATACCATCGACTAAGTCAAGCTCGCCTCCAACGGGCACGCCATGGGCGATGCGCGACGCACCGACATTGTACTGTTTACACAACTGGGCAATATAATGAGCCGTGGTTTCGCCTTCAACTGTCGGGTTGGTCGCTAATATCACTTCATTGATGCTGCCTTGGGCAAGTTTTTGCTCTAACACGTCTAGGCCAATTTCATTCGGGCCAATACCATCGAGTGGCGAAAGATGACCCATTAATACGAAGTATAAGCCTTGATAGTGCCCTGTTTGTTCAACCGCCAAGACGTCACTGGGTGATTCCACAATACATAACAAGCCCGAATCTTGGCGCTTTATATTGCTACATAACTCGCAGATGTCTTGCTCAGTAAAGGTACGACAGCTTTGGCAGTGACCAATGTCTTGCATCGCTTGGTTTAAGGCTTGCCCTAATTGTGCCCCCCCCTTCTCGGTCTCGCTCTAATAAATGAAAAGCGATGCGCTGCGCTGATTTCGGGCCGATGCCTGGTAGGCAGCGTAAAGCGTCAACAAGTTGCGTTAATTTTGGAGATAATTGCATAACGGATCCCAAGTACCACAGAGGTCATGAATACACCGGTGGCCTAGCCAAAAGCGTTGGCAAGAGCACAAGGCAGACATTGACCTTGGCGCTAAAGCCCCAGTATAAAGCGCTTCAGCACTTAGGCTCAAGGGCTTTTAGTAGCGCGCTCCTGCTTGCAAGCGATTAGGTGAACCAGATTGGCTCTGTAGCGGCACTTGTATACTAAAACGCACACCACGCGGGCGCAGCGCCTGTACTTCAATAGAGCCATTAAGCAGCAGGGTAATGCCTTGGGCAATACGGGTTCCCCCAAGCCCTAATGCTCCATTAGCTCGTGCTGTGGTGTAAAAGGGTGACAATATTTGCGCCGCTTGCTCGGCTGATAATTCCGCTGCGTTATCTTCATAGATAAGTTGCGCATATTGACCCCTTTGCTCTAGCTTGAGCACAACGTCTAAATTGTCACCCGGCTCTAACTGAGCATGTTTGCAGCTATTGGCCATCAACTCCAACAGGACCCGCTGTATGGTATTGCTGCCGTGATCCATATGCAGCTGTCCTTGCACATCAAACGAAAGCCGGAAGGGGTAACTTTGGTAAGTGAAGGGCTCGAATAACATTAATGCCATATCATGAATATTAATCGCTTCACCGTCTGGGGTGCTGTAGTCATTAAACATAGTTTGAAACTCACCCACCATTTCACTGGTTTTCAGCAAATTGCGCATCAGCAAGGTGTTGGCATGGTCGATTTTCTGCAAGCCAGAGTTTAACGCTTTGGCGGTTAGGGATTTTTTATTCAGTGCTTGATGCAGTGTTTGACTCTGCATCTCTAGCGACCCACTCGCTGTTAGACAATTTCCGAGTGGCGTATTGAGTTCATGTGCCAGCCCTGAGGTCATCAAAAGAATATCTTTGAGCGTGCTTATCTGTTGTTGTCGATGCGTTGCCTCTATCAGCATAAGGTAGGTACTGACCCGTTGTTGTACTTCCGTTTTATTAAAGGGCTTAACAATGTAGTCGACGCCACCGGCGGCAAAGGCATCATCAATATGTTGGCGATCAGAGTATGAGCTAATAAAAATGATAGGCACATGGGCGCTGTACTCATCCTGCTTAAGCTGCCGGCAGAGCTCTAACCCATTCATACCGGGCATTTCTATGTCCATCAGAATAAGTGCCGGTAAATGGCGATGAATTTCAACCAACGCGTGCTCAGCAGATGTAGCGTGAGTCAGTGAGTGGTGCTTTTCTTCCAATATCGCTTTAATAATACGAAAATCAAATTCCTGATCTTCGACCACCAATATATCATTCATGACAGCGGCTCCCTCTTCCTTTGTAGTTGAGTGTAGCAGTCCTCAAGAGCCTCTGTGTTTGCTATCTTAAAGAAATAAAAAACCCCGCTATAAAGCGGGGCTAAACACATAAATCTAGATACAGATTTAGAACGGCATTTTCATGCCTGGGGGTAAGTTCATCCCACCGGTTACTTCAGACATACGTTTTTGACTTTCGTCTGCTACGCGACGTACAGCGTCATTGCACGCGGCTGCAAGCAAGTCTTCAATCATGTCTTTGTCATCTTCCATTAGGCTTTCATCGATTTCCACGCGGCGTACATTGTGGCTACCTAACATGGTCACTTTAACTAAACCCGCACCGGCTTCACCGGTCACTTCTAAATTGGCAATTTCTTCTTGGGCCTTTTGCATGCGCTCTTGCATTTGCTGCGCCTGCTTCATCATATTGCCCATTCCGCCTTTAAACATAGTGCTCTCTCTCGTTAAAAATCGCTCTGCTGGCAAAGATAAGGCCAACAGCCGTAAATTACAATGCTTGAACCGAGTTTTCGTCCAAGATTGCTGAAAATTGCGTCATCAGCTGCTGCACGTGTTCATCTGCTTTCACTGCAGCAACCGCCTGTTGATAGCGCTGGCCATCAATGCTTTGCTGAATTAAAAACGGCGTTTGTTGCAATTCATCGACAAATTCAATCTGCACGTTCAATGGTTCTTTAAAATGCTCAGCTAACCCTTGTTGCAGGCGCTCACGTAACGCGCTGCTATCTAGATGACGCTGGCTTTGCTCTACATGCAACGTCAGTTCCGTGCCTTGTTTTTGATAACGACTATGCAAAGCAAACTGCCTAATACGCCCACCGAGACCCATAGACTCAATAATATGTGCCCAGTCATCCTGTTGGTGCGCAAATTTGACATCACTTACACTGCTTTCAAAGCCTTCAGGTGCGGCGATAGCAACTTGCTCTTGCTGCGACTCTTTGCGCGGTGTAGCCGGCGCTTCTAGTTGCTCCACCAGCTCAGGGGCCAATTTTTGCGGATCAGGCTGATGTTTATCCATTAACCGCTGCGCTGGCGATTGTTGCCGCTGCGCTTTGGTTTTTACTGGTGGAACGGCATTAGCCGTTTCTTGGCTCGCAGTGCTTACGGCGGTGGCCCGTTTAGTTCGGGCCTCGGCCTTTTTTGCATTATCATCCTCTTGCACAGGCCTGCTCGCTGTTCCCAATTTGCGGTTTTTTAAGATACGCGCAATGGCAGACTGCGCCTCATCTTGCAGTTGGTCTAACTGCTGCGCTGGTGAAGCGGGTGCGGGGCCTTGCTCAGCACCTGCATTGGCGGCTACTTCTGCGCCCTGCTCGCTGGTCATTGCTGTTTGCGCATTCTCTGTGTGGGGTTGATAACCTTGTTCATGTGCCTGCTGCATCACTTGTTCAAACTGCTGCGCGGCCATCGCTTCATGATGCTGATCATCTTGAGAGTCAGCTTCATATTGGGAATTTGCTGCGTTTGCCCCCTGATTATCGCCACCATTTGCAACGGATTGCGCTGGCGTAGGTTCGGTGCCCATGGCAGGTTCTGCGCGTTGCGGTTCAGAGGCAGAAGTACTTTGTTGCGCCGCCGCGCGTGGCTCCTGAGGCTGAGGCTGAGGCTGAGGCTGAGGCTGAGGCTGAGGCTGAGGCTGAGCAGTATTTTCTAATCCAGCCTTGTTACGCGCTAGCATTGCCCGCAGGTTCGCCGTTTTTTCTTCATTATCACCACGAGACGGCGTCTGTTGAGCCGTCGATGTGGTCGAAGTGCCATACTGTGGTTCAAAAGCGAGCAGGCGTAGCATTAACATCTCAAAACCCACTTGCGCAGAGCTGGCCCATTGTAGGTCCCGCTTACCCGCTAACAACAATTGATAAATCAAGTGGATATGTTGCGTATCAGCAGTGTTTGCTACCTCAGTAATATAATCACTGTCACGGTCGTTTAGTAGCGCTGCACTGGGCACCAGCTGAGTCAATTGCACACTGTGTGTAAGATTCAAAAGGTCATCAAGTACAGCAATATAATTCGGGTTGTGTTGTGCTAAATTGCGAATTTGCTGGATCAGCTCATCGCCATCGCCGAGCAATACCGCACTGAGCAATTGCTGGGCATAGCGCACATCCATCAGCCCGAGCATGTCTTTAATCGGCCCCTCGTGCAACTGCCCATTAGTTTGCGCAATAGCTTGATCGGTTAAACTCAGTGCATCTCGCATACTGCCATCGGCAGCCTTAGCCAACACCGCTAAGGCAGGCTGTTCAAAATCGAGTTGCTCTTGGCTGAGCACATGCGCTAACTGAGTACTGATCTGTTGCACCGACAGCGCACTTAAATTGAACTGTAAACAACGAGATAAAATGGTTACAGGCAATTTTTGCGGATCGGTAGTCGCTAGCAGAAACTTAACGTGCTCAGGTGGCTCTTCCAATGTTTTTAACAGCGCATTAAAGCTGTGCTTGGAAAGCATGTGCACTTCATCAATGAGGTAAACCTTGAACTGCCCGCGAGTCGGCGCATACTGCACGTTATCTAGAATCTCGCGGGTGTCTTCAACCTTGGTCCGCGATGCCGCATCGATCTCAATAAGGTCAATGTATTTACCGGCTTCAATATCTAGACAAGTACTACACTGACCACATGGCTGTGCCGAGATACCCTGCTCACAGTTCAGGCTTTTAGCAAAAATACGGGCTATAGTGGTCTTGCCCACACCGCGAGTGCCGGTGAACAAGTAAGCGTGGTGCAAACGCTGCTCGTTTAAGGCATTAACCAATGCTTGTTTGACATGGTCTTGACCCACGAGTTGATGAAAGGTTTGCGGTCGCCACTTACGGGCAAGAACCTGATAGCTCATGTTTAATCGCCTTCATATTCAACTAATTTGAACACATCGATACCTTGCTCACGCACTCGCTGTTCACCACCTAGAGCGGGCAGAGAAACCACAAATGCTGCGTCGCTGGCGTGGCCGCCTAATTTGGCCACCAGCTTGGCGGTCGCTTCTATGGTGCCGCCCGTAGCGAGTAAGTCGTCAACGAGCAGTACTTTATCGCCGGGTTCGATGGCATCTTTGTGCAATTCAAGAATATCTTCACCATATTCTAACTGGTAGCTTTGTGCAATGACCTCACGCGGCAGTTTGCCCGGCTTACGCACAGGAATAAAAGGAATGCCTAGGACATAAGCCAAAGGGGCGCCAAAGATAAAGCCGCGAGACTCTGTGCCAATGATTTTGGTAAAGCCTTGGTCTTTATACTTGCTCACCATGCTATCAATGGTCAATTTTAAGGCCTTTGGATCGGCCAGCAAGGTGGTCACATCGCGAAATTGGATGCCTGGCTTAGGGTAATCTGGCACTGTGGCAATAGATTGCTTGATGTATTGAAGATCAGCAGCACTCATAGTTATTTCATTTTTTGTTCTGACAAGCGCTGCATTATAGCAAGTTGTGCTCAACAATGAAGCCGCTAATAAAAAAGGCCACCTTGTGTGGTGACCTTTTAAGCAAAGCTCAATTGCTTAAAGCGATGCGAACACTTTGTCGGTTTTAGCCGCGCAGATAAAGTCGTTCTTATGCAAGCCTTTAATTGAGTGAGACCACCAAGTCACTGTTACTTTACCCCACTCGGTTAAAAGACCTGGGTGATGCCCTTCTTCTTCTGCCATATCACCTACCGCATTGGTGAAGGCTAACGCTTGTTTAAAGTTTTTAAACTTAAAAACGCGCTCTAATTGCATGATACCGTCACGAACTTCAGGCACCCAATCTGGGATATCTTTAATTAACTCGGCCAACTCTTCATCTGATACTTTGGGCGCATCGGCACGACACGCTTCACATTTTTGTGCGCTTAATTCAGACATTGCTAATTCCTTAACTTGCTTTTTTCTCTTTAGGGGGAAACTTAGGTTCAAACAAACCAAGCTCTTTGGCCTTGGCTACCATCGACATTAAATCCATTTGCGAGATTTCAAATAAATCATGGATAGAGTTAATGGTGTAGTACACGGGCTGCATGATATCAATGCGATAAGGGGTACGCAGCACATCCAACACATTTATTGGGTTGATTTCGGGCTCATCGGTGTACACGTAATTGGTCTCGCCTGGACTTGATAAAATACCACCGCCATAAATACGAAGACCGTCTTTAGTTTGCATCAAACCAAACTCAACGGTAAACCAGTATAAACGCGCTAAGTAGACACGGTCTTTTTTGTCTGCTGCATAGCCTAGCTGACCGTACTTGTGGGTAAATTCAGCGAAGTCCGGGTTAGTGAGCATAGCGCAATGGCCAAAGATCTCGTGGAAAATATCCGGCTCTTGTAAGTAGTCGAATTCCTCACGAGTGCGGATAAACGTGGCGACAGGAAATTGTTTGTTCGCTAATAAACGAAAAAACTCATCAAAATCAATCAACGCAGGGACAGGCGCTACCTGCCAACCCGTTTCGCGCTCGAGTACTTCATTCAGCTCACTAAGCTGCGGAATACGATCGGTGGGCAAGTTAATTTTTTTCAGGCCTTCGATATACTCATCGCAAGCGCGCCCTTCAAT
Source organism: Pseudoalteromonas ruthenica (assembly GCF_008808095.1). Classification (NCBI taxonomy): domain Bacteria; kingdom Pseudomonadati; phylum Pseudomonadota; class Gammaproteobacteria; order Alteromonadales; family Pseudoalteromonadaceae; genus Pseudoalteromonas; species Pseudoalteromonas ruthenica. The sequence goes on from NZ_CP023396.1 coordinate 1,551,461, forward strand.
GCACGCCAACTGGCGCTCGACCAACTCGGCCCAGGTTTGGTTTTCTTCATCGCTCCAATGAATAACGCCATTCTCATCCGGCGTTCGAGAAACGTATTTACTTGATTTAGCCATAACTACCTTACCTTGTCCCATTTGCTTTTGTTTGCACTGCAAACGCACGACGCAAATGACTCTGTGTGTGTTAACCAGATACTAAGGAAAAGTACATCTGTTTGTAATACTTGGTGCTGTTATACGTTCTGCGCAAACCGCCCAAAACGTAAACTTAAAGGTACACCCATACACCTTAAAAATTACACCCCTGCTTTTAGTGAGCTACAAAGCAAAAGGGTGTAAAGTATTTATTACTAAAATTATTAAAGCTTTGCTAACCCTTGGCTTAGATCTGCAATAATCTCATTAACATCTTCTAAACCTATCGAAATGCGGACCAAGCCATCGCTAATTCCTGCGGCTCGACGCTGTTCCGGTTCATAAGTAGAGTGAGTCATTGAAGCCGGGTGCTGAATAAGGGTTTCCGTATCACCTAAACTGACCGCCAATGTGCACAACTGCAAGCTATTAATAAACTGCTCTGTTTGTGCTAAAGACGCTTTAAGTTCAAAAGCAATCACGCCGCCGGCATCTTGCATTTGCGAGCCCATAAGCCGATGTCCTGGATCGTTTTTGAGCCCCGGAAAATAAACGCGTTCAACGCTTTGATGCTGATGTAGAAATTCCGCCACCTGATGAGCACTTTGACAATGGGCCTGCATGCGCACCGCTAAGGTTTTCATGCCTCGTAATATTAACCAAGCATCAAATGGACTCATGGTGGCACCAATATCTTTGAGTACCGTCGACTTAATACACTGAATATGCTCATTACTGCCACACACCAGGCCCGCGACGACATCACCATGACCATTGAGGTACTTCGTCGCACTGTGCACGATCAAATCTGCACCAAAGTGCGCGGGTTTTTGCAAAATAGGCGTCAAGAAGGTGTTATCAACAACGCTGATCAACTGGTGACTTTTCGCTACATCGCACAACTGCTGTAAGTCGTAAACATCAATGTTTGGATTGGCAGGTGTCTCTACAAATAACATTTTAGTATTCGGGCGCAGCGCTTGCTTAACAGCCTGTATATCGTTGCAATCAACAAAAGTGACTTCGACGCCAAAGCGAGTAAGTAAGTGGCTAAACAGTGCATAAGTGCAGCCATAGACTGTTGTTGATGCTATCAGGTGATCGCCTGCGCTAAGAAAGCTCATGACTGCTGCTGAAACCGCCCCCATACCAGTCGCGCAGGCCGCCGCATCTTCGGTCTGTTCAAGCGCTGCCAGCTTCTGCTCTAACTCGCGCACTGTGGGGTTGCCGAGACGCGAATAAATATACCCGGCCTCTTCGCCGGCAAAGCGGGCTGCACCTTGTGCTGCGTCGTCAAACACAAAGGTTGAGGTTTGGTATAAGGGGGCCGCTAAAGCGCGATGGGGATCGCGACGCTCACCCTGGGGATGGATACATTGCGTTTTGTCTGAAGGTTGAATATTTTTCATAATGCCACCGTTTTTCTTTCTAACATAGTGGCAGTTCTGGCTATAAAACAAGCAAGCTAGCCGCTTGGATGGCTAGCTTGCTGTATCATCTCGGTGTTTTCGTCAATCTTTGTTGACGCTCTCGGTCGTCTGCTCGTTTTCACGCTTATCTAAACGCGTCAATCGGGCAGCTAAGCGTTTTGCTGTCGCTCGCAATAAAGATGGCTTGGCTTCCAGCTTCGGTAATGGTCGACACAGCTCCATCGCCTTATAGCCAATGCGTGCAGTCAACACCCCGGCGCTGAGGCCTTGGGCAGCACGAGTCGATAATACACTCAACAACTTGGTGCCAAACGCCGTGGCGGCGAGATCGGCAAGCAACTCGGTCGAACCGACAAAGAGCATTTGCTTAACCAAACTGCGGTAAAGCCGAACACGACTCATGTAGCCCAGTGCCAAGCCATAATTATCCGCAAGGGTATCGACCAGTTTCAGTCCGCGCCATAACACCGCAAGCATATCCACTACCGCTAATGGGCTGACACTGACTAGCACCGCTGATTCAACGGCGTAGCGATTAATAATCTGCTTAGCCTGTTCATCTTGGCGCACCAGCAAGGTGTCGCGATACAACTCCATCACTTCGCGGTCACTTAGGTGCTCGGCAATTTGCCCTTTAAATTGTGCAAAGTCCGCATGGTTTTGAATACGGTTAACGCTCTCTAGCCAAGGCAGAGCTTGGCCGACTTGTTCACTCGCCAACAACCGTTGAGCTTGTTGTTGATGATGACGATTAACTTTGAGGCGCTTCAAATTGACCAGCTCACGCCATAGCAATCGGCCAATTAGCAACACCGCCAGCCCGATAACACTGCTATATAACGCGCCAAGCCATACAGAGGCTTGAAAGCTCGCAACAATACTCAGCACGGTTTCAACTATAATGAGGGTTAACAACAGCCAAGCAAACAACCTTTTCAATAGCGAGCGTTTACCACGCTGGCGCCCCAATTCCTTATCCAGTGTTGATTCCAGCTCGCTTCCCTGCGCCAAGTCGAAATCATCCTCCTCTTGCGGCGCTTCATTACGAGCAACCACTTTAGCGGGCTCCAACTGAGATGCAGATTGCTGCTGCGACTGACCCTCAAAACGCCGCGCTCCGGCTAAATTAACTGGCTCACTCATGTCAGCTTATCCCCCAATAAAAATTCCAGCGCATGATCCATACGCATATGTCGCAAGCGTCCGTCGCTGTGCGGCCAAGGGGCAAAATCGATATAGTCAAACCCCTGTTGTGGCCATTGCTGTGCAGTCAAACGGTGTCGCGGTGGCTGCGGTGGCAAATAGGTGAGCCACTGCGACTCATGCAGCGGTTTACCATAGACGCAATGCAAACTTTGCCCTTTTTCCACCACTTGCTTGCCCTGTGTTGCGCACACAGCGGCCATCGCCATGGTGTCCACTTCAACCCCAGAAAAGGTCAAGCTATTGGCTTTTTCTTTAACAATATCGTGCAACAGTAGCGCCAAGTCTTGATGGTAATTAGCTCCAACTTGGTCTGCTTTATTGGCGATAAACAGCAGCTTATCAATGTTGGGACTGAACAGTCGCCGCAGCACATTGCTCTTGCCGTAATCAAAAAAAGACAGCAACTCTGTGATTGCCTCGGCTTGCTCATCGAATATGTCCGGACCCAGCTTTAGCGCTCGCAATAAGTCCACAAGCACCACTTGACGGTCAAAATGGCAAAAATAATCTTTATAAAAAGGCTTAACGACTTGTGCTTTATAGGCTTCAAAGCGTGCCTCAAGCTGCTGATATTGAGTATGTTGCTCACCCTGCTTAGGCGCATGGCAAGGAAAAAAAGACAAAAGCGGCGCGCCCTCTAACTCCCCGGGGATCAACATCCGCCCCGGTTGCAAGTTAGCGGCGTGGGCATGAGCCTTAATATTCACTAAGGCTTGTTTGTATAACTCACTGAGCTCTTTTAAGCGTACTTCATCGACCTCTGCATTAGCGTCAAACTCATGCAGTGCAGTCATAAAGTCCTGTGCATGCTCTGCTCTCGCGGCCTTGTTGAGCATCGTTAACTGACGTTCACACCAAGTGGGATAATCCATGTTCAACATAGGTAAATCCATTAGCCACTCACCTGGGTAATCAATAAGATCAATGGTTAGTGTGGCGCTATCACCAAATTGTGCCCGTAACCCCTGCTTGGGACGGTAGCGCATGGCGAGGCGCAAAGTATTAATTCGTTGCGTTGACTCTGGCCAGGCCGGCGGTTGCTGATTCAACGCCGCCATCGCTTGACGATATGCGAAAGTCGGGATATTCAGCGCTTTTTGTGGCACCGGTTGTGTGGCTATGTGGCGCCCCTCGCGAACAACACGAAAAAAAGGCATGTTTTGTTCGCTCGCTTGCTCTGATAGCTGGTGCACTAAAGCTGTGATAAAGGCTGTTTTTCCACTGCCTGACAATCCTGTAACCGCCAGGGTGATATGGCTATCTAAGGTACGCTTTAAAGTCTTTTTGGCTCTGTCTTTGAGCTTATCAAGGCGTGAGTACGACAAATTAACTCCTTGTTTAAATACCCTTGCATACAAACGCAGGCAACCAGCTAATCATGACTAGCTGGTTACAATGCGCCTGAGGGCTTTATAGCTTATTAATTTCTCTGTCTACCGTGAAGGTCGGCGAAGTTACATGAGTCTCCATATGCTGAATACGGTTGTCTAACTCACCTAAATACTCCTTCAATTCTTTAAGGGCCTTACGCGGAGGCTCACCCTTTTGCCACACTTTGGCTTTCACCTCACCGACATGGGCGCTCTTACTACTGGGCGCTGTTTGCTCTGCGGCTGGCTTTTTCTCTAATATAAGCCAAGCAGCAATGTAGGCGACGATAAATAAGGGTCCCCCGGCCAACAACACGGCGGAGATGAAAATAATGCGTACCAACCACAACTCAAAATTAAAGTAGTCGCTGACCCCTGCACATACGCCGCCTAGCTTGCCGCGTTCGGGGTTGCGATATAATTCGCGTTTGCCACTCATACCTTACTCCTCCACTGCGGGGACTCCTGGTCGAGCAAGGTCTCTAAGGTATTGATGCGCTCTGCCATTTTCTCTGCTTTATTAGCCAGCTCAACCAATTGACGGTGCTCGTGTTCACTTAACCCTTGGCTTACCTGTTTTTTACTGCGGTAATGTAATATCAGCCACAACGGCGCCACAAAAATCAAAAATATGACAATCGGTGGTAATAACATATCAAAATCAAACATAATCCTCTCCTGCCTTGTTGTTATGGTGCGCCATCGTGTGGCTAGGGCCGCGTACGACCCTTCACCTTATACATTATTATTCTGCTTTATCGGTTTTGCCCATTTTTGCTTTCAAGGCTGAGAGTTCATCGTCAATTTTCTCGTCCTTTTCTAGCTGCTCGATTTCATCAGACAGCGACTTCTGGCCTAACTCATAGGATTCTACCTGAGCCTCGAGGCCATCAATCTTTGTCTCGTAACGCTCGAACTTATCTAGTGCATCTTGCACCTTGTCACCATCAAGTGTCTTTTTCACATCTAGACGCGATTGCACTGAACGCTGACGAAGAACAATGGCTTTTTGGCGCGCTTTAGCGTCGCTGAGCTTCTCTTGCAAGGTGCTGATCTCTTGTTGCAACTTGTTGATGTGCTCGTCTACATGTTCAAGCTCACGCTCAAGTGACTCTTTCGCTTCGGTACACTTGCTCTTTTCTAGTAGTGCAGCGCGTGCTAAATCGTCGCGGTCTTTAGATAAGGCTAGCTCAGCCTTCTCTTGCCACTGCTCGGTTTGCTTGTTCAATGTTTCTAAACGGCGGCTGAGCTCTTTTTTCTCTGCGAGTGTTTTCGCCGATGTCGAGCGCACCTCCACAAGTGTGTCTTCCATCTCTTGGATGATTAAACGCACCATCTTTTCTGGGTCTTCTGCTTTATCTAAAATAGCATTGATATTCGAGTTTACGATATCTGCAAAACGTGAAAAAATTCCCATAATCTTTACCTCGGATGTTGAAGTCTTTGTTGACTACTCTACGTATTATCAAGTTGCTTGCCAACTTTAAAACTACACAAAAAACTTAATTTATTCATTAAGTTACTTTATATTCACCAAATCACTTTCTTATCTTTAAATAATGAAATACACTAAGCTTTAGCAAAAATAACTAAGAGTTAGTGTAAATGAGCCAGTTCCGCAAAAAAGACGATTTACTGGGCCAATCCGATAGCTTTTTAGAGGTGCTCGATCAGGTCTCCCAATTGGCCCCCCTTGATAAGCCGGTGCTAGTCATTGGTGAGCGCGGTACCGGTAAAGAGCTTATCGCTGCACGGTTACACTATCTATCTGGGCGTTGGGATCAAACCTATGTCAGTCTTAACTGCGCTGCACTCAATGAGAACTTGCTTGAAAGTGAGCTATTCGGTCACGAAAGTGGCGCTTTTACTGGCGCCAGTAAACGTCATGAAGGACGTTTTGAGCGCGCCAACGGCGGCACGTTATTTTTAGACGAACTCGCAAATACCCCCGCAGCGGTCCAAGAAAAACTGCTTCGGGTAATTGAATATGGCGAGTTTGAACGCGTTGGAGGTCGGGCACCAATAAAAGTTGATACACGACTTATTTGCGCCACCAATGAAGACTTACCCAGCCTTGCCGATGCCGGCGAGTTTCGACACGACTTGCTGGACCGCCTCGCCTTTGACGTAATTACGCTCCCTCCGCTGCGTGAGCGCCAAGAAGATATTTTGCTGCTAGCCGAGCATTTCGCTATTAACATGGCACGTAACCTAGGGTGGGAGTTATTCAGTGGTTTCACTACCCGAGCCAAGGCGGCTCTGCTGGACTATGACTGGCCGGGGAATGTCCGTGAGCTGAAAAATGTGATAGAGCGCAGCTTGTATCGTCATGGCAATGAAAGCCTCGCTGTGCATACGATTAATTTAGACCCCTTTGCCAGCCCCTATCGGCCTAAGGCATTGAGCACTCGCAAACCTGCGATGGCCGTCAATGAGCAGCCACTACTCAGTGACTCAGAGCAGCCTCAAGTGGCGCCCGCAGAGCCGGCGAAAAACAACCAACGAATGGACTTCCCGTGCGATTTAAAACAACTCTCCAGCGACTACGAAACGGAACTGTTGCGCCAAGCGCTGGAATTTAGCCAATTTAATCAAAAGAAAACTGCACAATTGCTTGGTTTAACGTATCATCAGCTAAGAGGATATTTGAAAAAATACAACTTACTTGATTCGCAGCAAAAACAAGAGGCTTAGCCTGTGTACACACGGTTGTTAGGCATTGCCATGGTGCTCTTAATGGGGTGCCAAGACGAAGACACGCAGTATGCACCTATGGAAGGCATGGTTTATTGTGCTGAGGCCAACCCTGTCTCTTTTAATCCGCAAGTAACGACCACCGGTTCAACTATCGATCTGATCGCTAAACAGTTGTACAACCGCTTACTACGTATTGATCCCATCACCGGTGAATTTATCCCCGAATTGGCGACCAGTTGGGAAATTAGCGATGATGGCACGGAAGTGACTTTTAACCTGCGCGAAGATGTAAAATTCCATACCACCCGCTATTTTACTCCCAGCCGTAATTTTAACGCCGATGATGTGGTATTTACCTTTAGTCGCTTATTCGACGTATACAACCCCTATCACTTCGTTGGTGAAGCCAGCTACCCATATTTTCAGAGTGTTGGTCTTGATCAGCTTATTCGCAACATTCGCAAAGACTCACCATACCAAGTTACATTTGAGTTGTTTAACCCCGAAAGTAGCTTTTTAGCGAATCTGGCTACAGACTTCGCGGTGATCACCTCGCAAGAGTATGCAATGACCCTGATGGCCAACGAGCAGATGGATTTGTTTGACCAGCTACCTGTGGGCACCGGCCCGTTTGTTTATCGTGAATACCAACGTGACCGACTGATCCGCTACTATTCACACCCCGAGTACTGGGAACACCAAGTAAACCTCGATCAGTTGGTATTTGATATTACTCCTAATGGCACAACACGCATTGCCAAGCTTTTAACCAAAGAATGCGATGTCACCCCACACCCAAGTGCGACCCAATCAAGCGTTCTGCGCCAACGCGACGATATTGAGTTGGAACAACAAGATAACCTTAACGTGGGCTATTGGGCCTTTAATACTGAACGTGTGCCCTTTAATAATCCACAAGTACGCCGAGCATTAGCCCATGCCATTAATGTCGACAAAATTATGCAGGCGGTCTATTACGGTCAAGGCGTGAAAGCGGCTTCAATGTTACCGCCCATTAGTTGGGCCTACCAGCAGCAATCTAATTTGCCCCAATACGACCCAGAAAAGGCTCGAGAGATGCTCAGTGCCGCTGGCTATGAAAATGGCTTTGATATGACTATTTGGGCCATGCCAGTAAGCCGTATTTATAACCCCAATGCACGCAAAATGGCAGAGCTGATGCAAAGTGACCTGCGTGCAATTGGTGTTAATGTGCGTATTGTCGAGTATGAATGGAATACTTTTTTACAGCGCGTAGGCGAACATCGTCATGATAGTGTGTTGTTGGGATGGGCCGCAGACACCCCCGACCCAGACAATTTCTTTAGCCCATTACTGAGCTGCGCCGCCACTTACAGCGGTAAAAACCCGGCCAACTGGTGTAATCCCGAATTTGATATGCTCCTGACGCAGGCGTTAGACACCACAGAGCAAGCGCAGCGACAACAGTTTTACCACCAGGCGCAACAGATGATAGCGAAACAGCTACCCCTATTTCCTCTGGCTCATGGTAAGCGCTCGCAAGCTCGTGACAGCCAAGTAAAAGGGATCAGCCTTAGTCCCTTTGGCGGCATATCTTTAGCCCACGCGAGTAAAAAGCCATGATGTTAGAGTTCGCCTTACGCCGGGTTTCATTGCTGGTTTTTATGCTTTTTACGCTGAGTGTGTTTACCTTCTCATTGGGCTACCTGTTCCCTGGTGACCCGCTAACGAACTTTAGTGGTATTGAAACTGCAGGCTTTTCGCAAACAGCGCAATTGCAGCAGCAATACCATATGGATGATGGCTATGTAACGCAGTATTTTGCGTTTTTAGGACGCATTATGCAGGGCGACTGGGGGTTATCTTTTGCTTCCGGCGATGGTGTTTTTGGCCATGTATTAGATTTGGCTCCTGCGACCTTTGAGCTCGCTATTTATGCGCTGTTTGTGTCCGTGTTGGCGGGAGTTCCGGCGGGAGTCATCGCCGCCCTATCACACGGGCGTTGGGGTGATAAGCTCATTAGTGGTTTTACATTAGTCGGTTACTCTGTGCCTATTTTTTGGTTAGCACTGCTGCTTATTATGGTATTTTGCTTACAACTGGGGCTATTCCCTATGTCTGGGCGTATCAGTTTGCTTTACGAGATCCCCGCATACAGTAATTTTATTTTGCTAGATATTATGGTTGCGGGCTTTCCCTATGGCGGCCTTGCCTTTGCCGATGCACTGCATCATCTGGCATTGCCAACACTGGTGCTGGCGACCTACCCAACCACGGTTTTAATCCGCTTTACCCGCGACTCAATGCTCAACGTGCTTGACCAAAACTATATTAAAACGGCCCGGGCGAAGGGGTTGAGCCGTCGCCAACTGATTTTTCACCATGCGCTTCGCAATGCGTTGTTGCCGGTGATAAAACAAATCGGCCTGCAATTTAGTGCGCTGATCACGTTAGCCATGATCACTGAAGTTATTTTTTCATGGCCTGGCATTGGTCGCTGGTTAATAGACAGCATTTACCAACGTGACTTCCCAGCAATTCAAGGTGGCTTATTGGCAATCTCGGTATTCATTATTTTCGCCACCATTATCACCGAGTTGCTCTACACCCTGCTCGACCCGATTTCACGGAATCAAGCGCATGGCAAAGTTTAAATTATTTACCGAACAGTCTAACGTGTCGCCGCTGTCGCGGTTATGGCGCAAGTTTAAATCTAACCATGTGTCTTTGGTTGGTTTATGGCTCTTTATTGCGCTGGCGGTACTTGCTACCACCGCGCCGTTACTGGCGCCTTACGGCATTAACGAGCAACATGCGGATGCGCTATTAATTCCTCCCTCATGGCATGAGGATGGCGATGTACGCTTTATTTTAGGTACCGACGATTTGGGCCGTGATGTACTTTCACGCCTTATGAATGGTGCGACCTATACCTTCGGCTTATCAATTATTGCAGCACTGATGACCACCTTGGTGGGCGTATTGGTTGGCACCTTCGCCGGTATGAGCCATGGCCTGCGTGCGAGCTTCCTAAATCACCTGTTAGACATCACCTTATCTATCCCGTCGTTACTGCTGGCGATTATCATCATCGCTATACTCGGACCGGGTTTGATGAACACCGTGTGGGCGATTATCTTTGCGCTGTTGCCACAGTTTATCCACTCAGTGCGTAACTTGGTGGTCGAAGAGCTTAATAAAGATTACATCAGCGCATTTCGCCTTGATGGAGCCAGCCGCTGGCAAATCTTAGTGCGGGGCATCTTCCCCAATATTTACGAACGTATTGTGGTTATTTTTACTATGGCGCTGTCATTAGCCATTTTGGACATTGCTGCCTTAGGCTTTTTGAAGCTTGGCGCGCAACCTCCGACAGCTGAGTGGGGAGCTATATTGGCGGAAAACCTAGGCCTAATTTACCTCGCACCATGGACCGTTGCCTTACCGGGGATCCTTTTGTTTTTAGCGGTACTGTCCACCAATCTTGTTGGTGACGGTTTGCGTAATGTACTCAAAGAGCGGCGGGCGGACTGATGCAATTGCTCGATATTCGAAATCTGACCATAGAATTGACGACCTCAGATTCGGTGATTCGTGTGGTAGATAAAGTAAACTTCAGCCTAAAAGAAGGTGAAGTACACGCCTTAATTGGCGAGTCGGGGTCTGGCAAAAGCCTCATTGCCAAGGCCTTAGTGGGTGCGTTAAATAAACGCTGGCGGGTCACGGCCGACCGCATGCACTGGCGCGGCGTTGACTTGATGCGGCTCTCTGATGAAAAGCGACGTAAGTTGGTAAGCCAAGACTTAGCGATGATTTATCAGGAGCCGAGTCGTTGCCTCGATCCCACAGCGAAGATCAGTGACCAAATTGAAGAAAGTATTCCGGCGCGCAACTACACCGGTAATTTATGGCAACGACGCAGAGCTAAACGCCAGCGTGTCAGGGCACTGTTGCACAAGGTGGGCATCAAAGAGCACTCCAAGGTTTTGACCAGTTACCCACATGAGTTGTCAGAAGGCGTGTGCCAAAAGGTAATGATCGCGATGGCCATCGCCCGCTCCCCTAAGCTACTTATTGCCGACGAACCGACCACAGCATTGGAGAGCACCACACGAGCGCAAGTATTTCGACTACTGAAAAGTTTAAATCAGCTTAAAAATATGTCGATTCTGATGATCTCTCATGAACTCGAAGAATTGACTGACTGGACACATGGTATGCACGTGCTGTATTGCGGGCAAATGGTGGAGGCTGGACCGACCAAAAAAGTGTTTGCTCAACCGCGTCACCCTTACACTAAAGCGCTGTTACAGAGCTTGCCCGACTATGATGTTGCACTTGGCCATAAAGAGCCGCTGTTCGCCCTCAAAGGCACCATTCCCACCTTGCAGCATCTACCTATAGGGTGTCGGCTTGGGCCACGCTGTCCTAACGCACAGAAAGCCTGTGTCGTTACTCCTAAGTTAGACAAAGAGCAAGGTCATAGTTATACCTGTCACTTCCCTTTACATAAACAGGAGCAAAGCTGATGCAACCCTTATTGAAAGTACAAGGTTTGGGCAAGCAACTGGCTGTGAGGGCGGGCTTACTGAGCCATAAGAAGGTCAGTTTACTCAAAGATATCTCATTTTGTATAGGTCGCGGCGAAACGTTAGCGGTTATTGGCGAGACGGGTGCAGGAAAAAGTACACTCGCAAAGGTGTTGGCCGGCGCCGATGAGGCCAGTAGCGGCCAGATCATTTTAGAAAGTGATTTAGTGCATGACGGGACTAGTCGCCATGGCGACTGTCGGCACATCCGGTTGATTTTCCAAGACCCAACCACGTCACTCAATCCTGCGCTCACTATCGGCGAGATTTTAGATGACTGTTTACGCTTGAATACCGAGCTTAGCAGCGAACAAAGACTGGAAAAAATAAAGCAAACATTAGCGAAGGTGGGGCTGCTTGTTGAGCACCGTTTATACTACCCGCATATGTTCTCTGGCGGGCAATTGCAGCGCGTTGCACTGGCACGCGCATTGATCCTGGACCCTAAAGTTTTAGTATTGGATGAGGCGCTTTCCTCCCTTGACCCCTCAGTACGCGCACAGACGGTAAACTTACTGTTAGAGTTACAACGGGAGACAGGGTTAAGTTACGTATTGATCACCCATCATTTGAGTTTGGTAAAACACATGAGTGATCAGGTGTTAGTGCTGGATCACGGGGAAGTGGTGGAGTATGGGAAAACCGGTGAAATTTTCGGTAACCCCCAATCCAAAACCTGCCAGCGTTTACTGACTTGTTAATGGCTAGCAGGCGTGTGATTTGCGCTTTTTACTCAGTGGGAAAAGGCGCAACCAAAAAGCCGCTTCAAACATAAAGCCAAGCACCACAAAAGCAAAAAGCCCGGTACTATTCCCAGCGCTGTATGATGCTATCGCTGCAACAATAAGCACCATAGCAATTAAAAATCGATATACACCTTTCATACTTCCTCACACTCCTTATTGGGGTTAGTTTCACTGTACTACATTGCTAAGTGTAATTCATGTTCCGACGTCAGTTTTATTATTAGGCGCTGCGCAGAGACAAAAAAGGCGCCGAATAGGCGCCTTTTGCATTCATGTTACTTTATTCTGATTGCCCCTGCTGGCGCATGCGAACCACTTCAGCCTGAGCCTCAAGCGCTTCAATAAAGCTTTGATAGTTTTTGTTTGCCATTTGCATGGTGAGGTTTTGCTTCACTTGGGCATTAACTTCAGTTTCACTCGGAGTGTTAACTGACTTCAACGCAACCAGGGCTATGTTGCCATTATTAAGCTCAACCATATCCACGACAGGCTCATCCTGTGGGTGTGCCAGCTTAAATACCTGCTCTACCAGAGCGGGTGCCACACTGAAGCTGCGACGATTAAGGGCGTCCTCGCTTTGCATTTCAACACCTGCTTGCTGAGCAATGGCGTTAAGGCTGGTGCCGCTTTGTAATTGTGCAAACAGCTCTTCACCTTGCTCTTTCGCTTTGGCGGTAGCCTTTTCAGCTATCAGCGTTTGTTTAATTTGTTCGCTCACCTCAGCCAAAGGCTTAGTTGCCGCAGGTTTATGATCAGCGATACGTACCACAATCACGTGCTCATTACCTAAATCCAAAACTTCTGAGTTAACTCTATCTTCCAGTAGCTCTGGCGAGAAGATGGCTGCTTGCACGTTAGCCTCATTCAACGGGGCACTTAGCTGTCCACGGGCTAACCAAGGTGTGGTTTGTACTTGCGCTCCTACCGCAGCAGCAGCGTCTTCTAATGTATCAGCCACCTCAAATGAAAGCTCTGCCAACTCTGTTTGCTGCTCATAGAATAGGTCAGCTTTTTCAACTTTCGCCAGCTCAGTGCGGATGTCTTCTTTTACCTCGGCAAGAGGCTTGGTTTCACCTGGCTGCAAGTCGGTGAGCTTAATAATGTGATAACCGAATTCAGACTCAACAACTTGTGAAAGTTCGCCCACGTTTTGCAAAGCAAACGCTGCTTTTTCAAAATCAGGATCCAGCATATCACGCTCAATCCAATCTAGGTCACCGCCCATTTCCGCGCTGACGATATCGTCTGACTCATTACTAGCCAGCTCGGCGAAATCAGCGCCGTTGTTAAGCTGTGTGAGTAGGTCATTGGCTTTTTGTTCAGCACTGTCCTGATCATCGCCATATTCAACCAAAATATGGGCAACACGGCGCTTTTCAGGCTCTGAATAGTAGGCTTTGTTTTGCTGATAGTAGTCGTTGATTTGCTCATCTGTGATAGGCTCAGCCAATTCTAAATCATCGGCACTTAGCTCAACATAAGACACTTTCACCTGCTCTGGCGAAAGGAACTGCGCTTGATTTAGGTCGTAGTATTCTTGAACCTCTTCGTCGCTCACTTCTACTTGGGCTTTGTAAGCGTTGTTATCGAGCACTAAATAATCAATAGCACGCTGTTGCTGTTGCAGACCCACGGCTTGGCTTAACTCATTACTTAGCGTGAAATCTGTGCCAGCAAGTGCCGAAACAAGTTGTGAACGCGTCATTTCTTCACGCAGGTACTCACGGAAGCCATCTGCTTGATAACCCATTTGGCGGATCACTTGCAGGTAACGGTCATTACTGAACTGACCACCAAACTGGAAAGCTGGGAGTTCTAGAATCGTTTGTTTAACTTGTTCATCGCTAACGCGAAGCCCCATTTCTGCCGCTAACTGTGTTTGTAGTTCTTGCTGTACTAAGCGGTCAGTGACGGATTGACGCACTTGCGCCATATAGCTTGGATCGTTAGCAAGTTGTGCGAAGTATTCGCCAAACTGCTGCTCTAAGCGGGCACGCTCGTTTTCATAGGCACGAGCAAATTCGCGCTGAGTGATCTTAACTCCATTTACCTCAGCCACGGATTGTTCGGTTGATTGGCCTAAATAGCCACCGATCCCTGCTAAAGCAAAAGATAAAATCACCAGCCCTAGAATAATTTTGGCCGCTAAGCCTTGCGAGCCTTCTCTGATTTTTTCTAGCATTTATTTTATCTCTATTTTATTTAACCGCTAAACAACGAACTCAGACTCTATTGTCCCTCAATTTCGAGGCGGTGGGTATAAAAAAAGCGTATCTTAACAGATACGCTTTTTCACTTGAAGCAATCTAGCACAGTTGCGCTAATTGCAGCTCAAGTTTCGCAAATTAGTTAACTGCGTCTTTAAGCGCTTTACCTGCTTTAAACGAAGGAATGTTTGCAGCAGCAATTTGAATTTCTTCACCAGTTTGCGGGTTACGGCCAGTGCGCGCTGCGCGCTCACGTACAGAAAAAGTACCGAAACCAACTAGGGCAACGGAATCGCCGTCTTTAAGTGCAGTTGATACTGACTCAATGAATGAATCCAACGCACGACCTGCAGCCGCTTTAGAAATGTCAGCATCAGCTGCGATTTGATCGATTAATTGAGACTTATTCACAATATCATCCCCTTACATTGTTATTATCCAGAGCGACTAACCTTGTGCGGTTTTACACAAAACGGCCTCATCACTTTGCTATGTAATTTAGAAAAACAAAGGTCGTCTTTCTAACACCTAGATCTGCTTGAAACCTAGGCCGGACAAGGCCTAGGCTCAAAATCTAGTGCTTAACTTATCACACAGGTGTGATTTGAAAAGCCCTTTGCGGCAATTTTTTGTGATTTTTACTCACTTTTTGCACGATCTGTTGAAAAACGCTCCACAGGCTGCGCCAATGCGTGATCTAACACCTCGTCAATCCACTGAACAGGGTGAATTTCAAGGCCTTCACGAACGTTTTCTGGTATCTCTTTTAGGTCCCGCTCATTCTTTTTGGGAATGACCACTGTTTTAATACCGCCACGGTGTGCCGCTAACAGTTTTTCTTTAAGACCACCGATAGGCAGTACTTCACCGCGTAAGGTGATTTCACCGGTCATCGCCACATCGGAGCGCACAGGGTTACCCGTTAAGCTTGAGACTAAAGCAGTCACCATGGCGATGCCCGCGCTGGGACCGTCTTTTGGTGTGGCGCCTTCAGGCACGTGCACATGAATATCACGCTTTTCGTGGAAGTCATCGTTAATACGCAATTTTTCAGTGCGATCGCGTACCACGGTCATCGCGGCTTGAATCGACTCTTTCATGACGTCGCCCAATGAACCGGTGTAGCTTAACTTACCTTTACCTGGTACCGCAGACGATTCAATAGTCAGTAGGTCTCCCCCCACTTCAGTCCACGCCAGACCAGTGACCTGACCGATGCGGTCATCACCTTCCACTTTACCGTAATCGTAACGTTGCACACCTAGGTATTCTTCTAGGTTTTCATCATTGATGGTAATGTGTTTAAGACCTTTATCGAGCAAAATATTTTTCACCGCTTTACGACATAACTTGGAAATCTCACGTTCTAAGTTACGAACCCCGGCTTCACGGGTGTAATAACGGATAATGCCAATAATGGCGCTGTCTTCGATGGTCACTTCTTTTTCTTTCAAGCCATTGCGCTTAATTTGCTTGGGGATTAAGTGCTGCTTGGAGATATTGAGTTTCTCGTCTTCGGTGTAGCCAGATAAACGGATCACTTCCATACGGTCCAACAATGGGCCTGGTATGTTGAAGCTGTTAGAAGTGGCAACAAACATCACATCGGATAGATCATAGTCAACTTCTAGATAGTGATCAGCAAAGGTGCTGTTTTGCTCTGGGTCCAGCACCTCCAGTAAAGCAGATGCAGGATCGCCACGCATATCCGATGACATCTTGTCGATTTCATCCAATAAAAACAGTGGGTTACGAACCCCTACTTTAGTCATATTCTGGATTAACTTACCTGGCATAGAGCCGATGTAAGTGCGGCGGTGACCGCGAATTTCGGCTTCATCACGTACGCCGCCCAGTGCCATACGCACGTACTTGCGACCCGTCGCTCGAGCAATGCTTTGCCCTAGTGAGGTTTTGCCCACGCCTGGTGGACCTACAAGACATAAAATGGGGCCTTTAAGCTTGTTGGTACGGTGCTGCACCGCCAAATATTCAATGATGCGGTCTTTTACTTTTTCGAGACCATAGTGGTCGGCATCAAGAATCTTTTGTGCCCCTGCTAGGTCTTTTTTCACTTTTGATTTTTTCTTCCACGGCACATTAACCATGGTATCTATATAAGAGCGCACCACCGTCGCTTCGGCCGACATCGGCGACATCATTTTCAGTTTTTTCAGCTCCGCCATCGCCTTTTCTTCGGCTTCGGCTGGCATCCCCGACTCTGTTATTTTCTTTTGTAAACCTTCAAACTCGTCAGGCACATCATCCAATTCACCTAACTCTTTTTGAATGGCTTTCATTTGCTCGTTGAGATAGTACTCGCGCTGTGACTTTTCCATTTGCTTTTTAACGCGGGCACGAATTTTTTTCTCTACTTGCAGGAGGTCTATTTCGCCCTCCATCATTGCCATAAGGTATTCAAGGCGCTCGGTGACGTCACTGATTTCCAGCACTTTCTGCTTTTCGGGCACCTTGATAGGCATATGCGCAGCCATGGTATCGGCTAAGCGTGCGGGCTCATCAATCCCCGACACCGAGGTAAGTACTTCTGGTGGAATTTTTTTGTTGAGCTTAACGTAACCTTCAAATTGGCTTATCGCACTGCGGATGAAAATATCCTGCTCTCGCTCATCAATATCAGTCGAAGGAATATACTCAACTTCGGCTGCGAAGTACTCTTCTTCTTGCGTATAATGGGTAATAGCGGCGCGTTGCGTGCCCTCAACCAGCACCTTGACGGTGCCATCGGGTAGCTTGAGTAGCTGCAGCACACTCGCGACTGTCCCTACGGTATATATTTCATCCGTTTGTGGGTCATCGACAGAAGCGTCTTTTTGTGCCACTAAGAAAATTTGTTTGTCTTTATCCATCGCTGCTTCAAGGCAGCGAATCGACTTTTCCCGACCGACGAACAAAGGGATCACCATGTGGGGATACACCACCACATCCCTTAGCGCCAATACTGGAATGTCTACGCGATCCGTTCTTTCAAGCGTCATGCTAACTCTCTTCGGACTTCTTAAAATTTAAAGATTACCCAAGTATATGGGGATAAAGGGGGGAAAGTTCAAACAAATTTATAAAAAAAGGAGCTTAGTGCTCCTTTTTTAATTAAACTGCTTGTTTTTTACTCTGACGCGGCCTTGTCTTGGCTGCTGTTTTCGTAAATCAAGATAGGGTCTGACTCACCCTTAATCACTGTCTCGTCTATTACCACCTTACATACTCCTTCCATCGAAGGCAGCTCATACATGGTTTCCAGCAATACGCCCTCAACAATTGAACGTAAGCCACGAGCACCGGTTTTACGTTCCATCGCTTTGTGAGCAATCGCACGTAAAGCATCTTCTCGGAATTCAAGCTCGACATCTTCCATTTGGAATAATGAAGAGAATTGCTTAGTTAATGCGTTTTTAGGTTCGTTCAAAATCTGAATCAGTGCATCCTCATCCAATTCAGTAAGCGTTGCAACCACAGGTAAACGACCAATGAACTCTGGAATAAGACCATATTTAACTAGATCTTCTGGTTCCACGTCTTTAAACGTTTCACTGATGCTACGCTCACCATCGGCAGACTTAACGTGTGCGCCAAAACCAATACCGGTATTCTTAGCACTGCGTTGCTCGATAACCTTGTCTAATCCGGCGAAAGCACCGCCACAGATAAACAGTATCTTCGAGGTGTCTACCTGTAAGAACTCTTGCTGAGGATGCTTACGACCACCTTGTGGTGGCACCGAGGCAACAGTCCCTTCAATCAGTTTAAGGAGCGCCTGTTGAACCCCTTCCCCTGATACATCACGAGTGATGGATGGGTTATCTGATTTACGAGAAATTTTATCAATTTCATCAATGTAAACGATCCCGCGCTGAGCCTTCTCGACGTCGTAATCACACTTTTGCAGTAGTTTCTGAATGATATTCTCGACGTCTTCACCGACGTAACCCGCTTCGGTTAACGTTGTCGCGTCCGCCATGGTGAATGGTACATCCAATAGGCGTGCCATCGTTTCTGCGAGTAAGGTTTTACCACTGCCCGTTGGACCAATCAGCAAAATATTACTTTTACCGAGTTCGATACCTTCGGTGGTACCCGCATTGCGAAGACGTTTGTAGTGGTTGTATACCGCTACTGACAATACCTTTTTCGCGTGCTCTTGGCCGATCACATAGTCATCTAGGTGGCTGCGGATCTCTTTTGGAACGGGCAGCTTATCGGACGCGTTGGTTTTTGGCGCGATATCTTTAATTTCTTCCCTGATGATGTCGTTACACAGCTCGACACATTCATCACAAATATAAACAGATGGACCTGCAATTAGCTTGCGTACTTCGTGCTGCGATTTACCACAAAACGAGCAGTACAGCAGCTTGCTAGTCTTTTCGCCGTCTGTTGGTTTATCGGACATTCAGCTACCTCATTCTTTGCGCTACTATTTTTATTCATAGTAGCAAATGTACTTCTTAACAAATATACCAAACTTTACTTATCAATGCGCAGCTGTTTGGCAAATGCGCTCGCGCTTATTTATCGTTACGGCGATCAAAGACCGAATCGATCAGCCCGTACTCAACAGCCGCATCAGCAGTCATGAAGTTATCACGGTCAGTATCACGAGCGATAACATCGAGCGGCTGGCCGGTGTGCTCAGCTAGCAAGCGGTTTAGTTTGTCTTTGATATATAAAATTTCTTTGGCGTGAATCTCAATATCAGACGCCTGGCCTTGGAACCCACCTAATGGTTGGTGAATCATCACACGTGAGTTAGGCAGACAGTGACGCTTACCTTTGGCACCACCAGATAATAAAAACGCGCCCATGCTTGCGGCTTGACCGACGCACAAGGTGCTTACATCTGGCTTGATAAAGTTCATGGTGTCGTAAATAGACATACCAGCGCTTACAGAGCCGCCTGGTGAATTAATATAAAGGTGAATGTCTTTGTCTGGGTTTTCTGATTCAAGGAACAATAGCTGAGCCACAATCAAGTTGGCCATTTGGTCTTCTACTGGGCCAGTTAAGAAAATGATTCGCTCTTTTAGAAGGCGCGAGTAAATATCGAAAGAGCGCTCACCTTTAGCAGTTTGCTCAACTACCATTGGCACTAACGCGTTTAGGGGATCTGTCATACCATTATTCATTATTACTTGATTCCTTAGTGACCGACACAAACTAAAATGGCTCGGTGCTTTGTAAACAAAGCATACGAGCCATTTAAACGTTGCTTTTAGCTTAAGTCAACGACTTATTGAGCTGCCTGCGGGTTCATGATGTCGTCAAACGCAGTTTCAACATCAGTTACTTTCGCGTTGGCTAGTAAAGCATCAATTGCTTGCTCTTCCATCGCTACGTTACGCATTTGCTGCATAAGCTGATCATTTGATTTGTAGTATTCAACTACTTCACTTGGGTCTTCGTATGCAGACGCCATGGTGTTGATAAGCTCTTCTACTTTTGCGTCATCGGCTTCGATTTCGTTCGCTTTGATTACTTCACCAAGCAGTAGGCCGGTTTTAACACGCTTAATTGCTTGCTCTTGGAATAACTCAGCAGGAAGCTCAGGCATGTTGTTAGCATCGCCACCAAAACGCTGTGCCGCTTGCTTGCGAAGCGCATCGATTTCTTGCTCAACAAGTGCTTTTGGAACGTCCACTTCGTTTTGCTCAAGTAGGCCTTCAATCGCCTGCTCTTTAACCTTAGCTTTAACCGCTTGGTCGAGCTCACGGCTCATGTTTTTCTTCACTTCTTCTTTAAGTGCGTCAACACCGCCTTCGGTAATACCGAACAGCTTAGCAAACTCGTCGTTTAGCTCTGGAAGCTCTTGAACTTCAACTTTCTTCACAGTAATAGTGAACTGCGCTGCTTTACCTTTAAGGTTCTCAGCGTGGTATTCTTCAGGGAAAGTTACGTCAGCAACAACTTCTTCACCGGCTTTCTTGCCAACGATGTTGTCTTCAAAACCTGGGATCATACGACCTTGGCCAAGCTCTAGTGGGAAGTCTTCAGTTTTACCACCTTCGAACTCTTCGCCATCAATAGTGCCAACAAAGTCGATTGTTACACGGTCATTTTCACCGGCTTTGTCATCAGACTCTTTCCAAGAAGCGTGCTGCTTACGAAGTGTCTCTAGCATGTTTTCTAGATCTTCGTCTTTTACTTCAACAGCTGGCTTTTCTACTGCGATTTTGTCTAAACCTTGAAGTTCAACTTCAGGGTAAACTTCGAAAGTCGCTTCGAATTCTAGGTCTTTACCTGTCTCAAGCGTTTTTGGTGCAAATGAAGGTGCACCCGCTGGGTTAATTTTCTCAGAAACGATCGCTTCAATGTAGTTACGCTGCATTAATTCGCCAGCAACTTCTTGAAGTACAGCAGTGCCGTAACGCTTTTTAATGATAGAAACTGGTACTTTGCCCGGACGGAAACCGTCGATACGTTGAGTTTTAGACAGTTGTTGTAGGCGTTTTTTTACTTCGGTCTCAACGTTCTCTGAAGGAACAGTGATAGTCAGACGGCGCTCAAGGCCTTGAGTCGTCTCAACAGAAACTTGCATGATTTACCTCAATCTTCAAATGTGGCGACTTTGCGCCTTCCTTACATACATGGCGATCAATTAGTTGCTACACCACATTAAGTGCACATTATGCACCTCGGCGATAGCCAGCGATCCCTATGCTTGCACTGCCCTATGGGCACTTACGTTAAACAATAGACGCGGCATTATAACCTAATATTTATAAGAGTCGAGAGCGAGCACCAATAAATTGGGCGTATGGCGCATTGCTGATTACTTTTACAGCAATAAATTGAGGGGATTTGCTAACAATGAATTCTAAGCAACAGCTACGTTGGACTCGCGTCAAAAAAGTAATTACCGCTTGGCGTTAAAGTATCGCTAATGGAGCTGTGTTCAACATGCCACTCTACGAGTCTGTACAAAAAGCTGTCTTAAAAATAAGGTCGGCTAAGAATCTTGGATTAACTGATGTCGGCGAGTAAGAGCGCAGCGATAAACGCAACAATGCTTGTCATATCTAGCGCAAAACGTTGATGACTGATAAGAGAAAGATGGTGCGGTGTATGTTAGAGAGTTTGAGTCTGCGACTGTATGAGCTGTACCCAAACCAAGATGTTTATTTCTGAATTAATTAGAAGTGGTCGGCGATGCAAGATTTGAACCTGCGACTGCAGGCGGTTATACCCAAACCAAGATGTGTATTTCTGAATTTATTAGAAATGGTCGGCGATGCAGGATTTGCACCTGCGACTGCATGAGGTTATACCCAAACCAAGATGCGTATTTCTGAATTTATTAGAAGTGCTCGGCGATGCAGGATTTGAACCTGCGACTGCATGTGTTCATACCCAAACCAAGACGTGTATTTCTGAATTTATTTAGAAGTGGTCGGCGATGCAGGGTTTGAACCTGCGACTGCATGTGTTCATACCCAAACCAAGATGTATATTTCTGAATTAATTAGAAGTGGTCGGCGATGCAGGATTTGAACCTGCGACTGCATGTGTTCATACCCAAACCAAGATGTATATTTCTGAATTTATTAGAAGTGGTCGGCGATGCAGGATTTGAACCTGCGACCCCTTGGACCCAAACCAAGTGCGCTACCAAACTGCGCTAATCGCCGATACTGAGATGTGTTCTAAATATGAAAATGGTCGGCGATGCAGGATTTGAACCTGCGACCCCTTGGACCCAAACCAAGTGCGCTACCAAACTGCGCTAATCGCCGATAAACATATTGTATAAAAATGGGGCGACTGATGGGACTTGAACCCACGACAACCGGAATCACAATCCAGGGCTCTACCAACTGAGCTACAGCCGCCACTATAATGGCGCACCCGGAAGGATTCGAACCTTCGACCGACGGCTTAGAAGGCCGTTGCTCTATCCGACTGAGCTACGGGCGCGGTGCAACGAATACTTCTTCGTGCGAACCAAGTGACACTTTCTAAGAAAGTGGTCGGCGATGCAGGATTTGAACCTGCGACCCCTTGGACCCAAACCAAGTGCGCTACCAAACTGCGCTAATCGCCGATACTTGATGCATCATTGAGGACTCTTTACTGACCCCTCGCTGACAACGGGGTGCATAATAGTGATTTGCCCTGACAAGGTCAAACATTTTTTTGCCTTGAACTGCGCGTTTGCTCATTTTTAGGACATAGTGCTGTTGTTTTAGCAATTTTGGTTGATTTTTTATCACCTTAGACCATAAAAGCATGCTAAGCATCCCCCTTTACCTTGGCGGCAAGACGCTTTTCTGCGAAAATATCCGCCAGTTGGTGACGGGAGACCCCAAAATGCCCTCACTGATAATAAAAGTATTTCGTTCACATGTGTTGCTCATGCATTAAAGCAAAAAGCACACTAACCCCAAGGTATAGGTTACCCATGACGGCAAACATCATTGATGGTAAAGCAATTGCGAAGCAAGTGCGTTCGCAAGTGGCTACACGTGTTGCTGCTAGGAAAGAGCAAGGTCTTCGTGCTCCTGGTTTAGCGGTGGTACTAGTTGGGCAAGACCCAGCTAGCCAAGTTTATGTAGGTTCTAAGCGCAAAGCATGCGACGAAGTCGGCTTTGTTTCCAAATCTTACGATCTCCCAGGTGATACCACCGAAGCGCAATTGTTGGCGCTGGTTGACGAGCTCAATGCCGACAAAGAAGTTGATGGTATTTTAGTACAACTTCCTCTACCTGAAGGCCTGAACGCAGAGAAAGTACTAGAGCGCATCACCCCTCATAAAGATGTCGATGGCTTTCACCCTTATAACATTGGCCGCTTAGCACAACGTATGCCGGCATTGCGCCCATGTACACCAAAGGGGATCATTACCTTATTAGATTCCACTGGGGTCCGTTATAAAGGCATGCATGCCGTGGTCGTTGGCGCGTCGAATATTGTTGGCCGCCCCATGTCATTGGAGCTGCTGCTCGCTGGCTGTACCACTACCGTTTGTCACAAGTTCACCCAGGACCTTGAGCAACACGTTCGTCGTGCCGATTTACTTGTTGTGGCAGTAGGCAAACCTGAGTTTATTCCTGGTGAATGGGTGAAAGACGGCGCTTTAGTGATTGATGTTGGC
The DNA here is from genome assembly GCF_008808095.1 of Pseudoalteromonas ruthenica. Taxonomy (NCBI): domain Bacteria; kingdom Pseudomonadati; phylum Pseudomonadota; class Gammaproteobacteria; order Alteromonadales; family Pseudoalteromonadaceae; genus Pseudoalteromonas; species Pseudoalteromonas ruthenica. The sequence goes on from NZ_CP023396.1 coordinate 1,574,929, forward strand.
ATCAACCGTCTTGATAACGGCTCTTTGGTTGGCGATATTGCCTATGAGGCTGCGAGTCAACGTGCCAGTTACATCACGCCCGTGCCCGGCGGTGTTGGCCCAATGACGGTGGCGAGCCTAATAGAAAATACCCTTGAGGCCTGTGAGAACTATCACAGCGACTGACAGCCAGTGTCAATATGAAATAAAAGCCAGCTTAATGCTGGCTTTTTTGTGCTTATTTCCCTTGCCTTGGTTGGGCTGCCACCACCGGTCTGAGCCGCTGTTTTGCTAAGTTAACACCCTGTGGCAGTACCGAGAACATGATCATCAACGCCATCAAGGCATATTGCCAACCTTGGTAATGTTCAGCGAGCAAAATTACCGCTGTTACTATGCCTGCTATTGGGTTGGCAATGGTGCCAAAGGTAAATTCCACCACCGTCATACGCCCTAAGAGCCAAACGTACAAGGTGTAAGCAAGTGCTGTATTAGGAACAATAAGCCAGAACAAAGCGATCCATTGCTTTGCCGTCATAGGCTCACTAAGCGGTATATACGCATCGGGTGTAAATATGCTGGCTTGCACTGCGGCGGCTATCAGCAGCGCAGTGCCGCCAATAATTAACTGCCAGGTGAGCACGGTCCACCAATGAATATGCATACTCACGGTTTGCACTAGCGAACTACCAATGACAATACACAACAACGCCCCAGCTAAAGCAGCAAGCCCTAGGAGGCTCAATTCGACATGCTGAGGGTCAAACAATAACCAAGCGATGGTAACAATGGCCACAGCACATAGCGATTGCACGGCACTTGGGCGCTGACCTTTAATAACCCAAGTATAAATCATCGCCACCACTGGCACCGAGACCATGCCTACACCGGCAATGGCTGCTGGCAAATTCACCGCCATAACAAAAATAAAAGCAAAAAACAGAGCAATATTGACCAAAGCGAGCACTGTTAGCCCCCGCCATTGTCGACCTTTAGGGAGCGACGGCTTTATCAACCAAAGCAGTATCCCTGCAGGCAAGGCGCGTAAAGCACCGAGAAGAATTGGCGGCCAATCTGGGGTGGCGTACTTAGTGACCGCATAAGTGGTGCCCCATAAAAATGCGGGGATCATTGCCAGTAGAATATTCATCAACGCTCCATAGTTACATTCAGCGCGAACAGGGTAAAACCTCAACTAAGATTGAGGTCAATGGAAAAATCACCACTTAAAGGCAACGTTCAAAAAACAAAGAACTGAGTGTGCAGCCAACCATGGTGAGAGAAAAAGAGTGACGTAAAAACGAAAACGCCGCGCCTAAGCGCGGCGTTTAATTAACATAAACGCTTAGGCCTTACGCCATGTTGTTTTACCAGCGGAGTCCTCGAGTACCACTCCCATGGCCGTAAGCGCATCACGAGCGGCGTCTGCCTCAGCCCAATCTTTATCAGCACGAGCCTGATTACGTGTGGCGATCAACGCTTCAATTTTTTGCGTTTCATCATCGTCTTGCTCACCTTGTAAAAAGGCAGCAGGGTCTTGCTGGGCAATACCTAACACTTCAGCCAGCTTAATTAAGATATAGGCATGCTCACCTGCACCTTGCTCATCTTGCCCTTTTAGGCGATTTACTTCCTTCGCCAACTCGAACAGTACGGGCAAGGCTTCAGGGGTATTGAAGTCGTCATTCATGGCTTGCTCAAAACGCGCTACCAACGGATGACCGTTCAGTTCAACAGCTACAGGCTGAACATCACGTAGAGCGGTATATAAGCGCTCCAACGATGAGCGCGCCTGCTCGAGATTCTCTTGCGAGTAGTTCAACTGACTCCGGTAGTGGCCGTTTATAAGGAAATAGCGTACGGTTTCGCGGTCGTAGGCTTTGAGTACTTCGCGTACGGTAAAGAAGTTCCCTAATGACTTAGACATTTTTTCTTTGTTGACCTGAACCATGCCAGTATGGATCCAAGTTTTAACGTAGCGACCATTATTGGCGCAGCATGACTGAGCGATTTCATTCTCATGGTGTGGAAACTGCAAATCAGAGCCACCGCCGTGAATATCAAAATACTCACCTAGGTGTTTTGAGCTCATAGCTGAGCATTCAATATGCCACCCTGGACGCCCCTCACCCCAAGGGGAAGACCAACTAGGCTCACCGGCTTTGGCCTTTTTCCACAACACAAAATCTAAGGGGTCGTCTTTACCTGCTGCGACATCAACGCGCGCGCCCGCTTGTAACATCTCTAAGTCTTGCTGCGACAGCTTGCCGTACTCTTTAAAGGTGGATACATCAAATAAGACATCGCCACTATCGGCAACATAGGCATGCTCTTTGTCGATAAGCCGCTCGATCATCGCAATAATGTCATCCATGTGCCCGGTAACGGTAGGCTCTATGTCGGCATCAAGAATATTTAAGGCACGAAAGTCTTCGTGCATCGCGGCGGTCATCCGCTCTGTTAAGGCGTTAATAGGCTCATTGTTGTCATTAGCACGGGTAATGATTTTATCATCAACATCGGTGATATTACGCACATAAGTGACATCGTAACCGAGATAGCGTAGGTAACGATTCATCACATCGAAGGAAACATAGGTGCGCGCATGACCAACATGGCAATAGTCATAGATAGTGATGCCACACACATACATGTCTACTTTATTCTCGTTAAGTGGAGTAAAGCGTTCTTTTTGACGTGAAAGTGTGTTGTATATCTGCAACATTGCAATATGATCCTATCGTTATATTAATGGCGCTATCTTACCACTGCCCCGACTATCTCGCCACACGCAAGACCTCTGAAAATAACAAAAATAAAGCCTTTAGGGCAGTGTCATTGCTTGGTGCATTGTCTGATCCGCTACCCTACTATAAAATAGGCCCCTAATTATTAAATCAGAGACTCATCATGGTTGTACTAGATACCAACTTTGGCACGATTAAAATCGCGCTGTTTGCTGACAAAGCCCCTGTAACGGTTGAAAACTTTTTGAACTACGCCAAATCCGGATTTTATGACGGCACTATTTTCCACCGTGTCATCGACGGTTTTATGGTTCAAGGCGGCGGTTTTGCTCCGGGCATGGAACAGAAAAAAGTGCAGTCACCGATCAAAAACGAAGCCAATAACGGGTTGAGCAACAAAAAAGGCACGCTGGCCATGGCTCGCACCCCAGATCCACACTCAGCGACGGCACAATTCTTCATTAATGTGAATGACAATGACTTCCTTAACTTCAGCAGTGAAACTTCACAAGGCTGGGGCTATTGCGTGTTTGCCGAAGTCGTTGAAGGCATGGATGTAGTGGAAAAAATTAAAGACGTTGCAACTGGCAGCGCCGGCTTCCACCAAGACGTCCCCCTAGAAGATGTAATCATCAACAAAGTCATTGTTGAATAACTTATAGGCGCGCCTTGCGCGCCACTTTACTATCTGGACGCCTATGTCACGCACCTTGTTTATTGCCGACCTCCACCTCAGTAGCAACCAACCAGAGATCACAGATGCTTTTTTCGACTTCCTTGATAAAGAAATAGATCAGCAAGTAGATGCCTTATACATATTAGGGGATTTCTTCGAGGTTTGGGTGGGCGACGATGCCAGTGACGCATTCAGTGATGATATTGCCGCTCGGCTTAAACAACTCGCAGACCAAGGTATTGCCATTTACTTTACCCATGGCAATCGCGACTTTCTACTTGGTCAACGTTATGCGCAAAAAGCAGGCATGACACTGCTTGCAGAGCAAACGGTGATAGACCTTTACGGAACACAGGTGTTGCTATTGCATGGCGATGAAATGTGCACACAAGATCTTGAATATCAGCGTTTTCGGCGCAAAAGCCGAGGTTGGTGGTGGCCGCGACTAATACTCGCGATGCCGCTTTGGTATCGCCGTCGTGTGGCGAAAAAGGCCCGTGCAAAAAGCAAACAAAGCCAACAGCACAAGGCCATCGAAATTCTTGATGTGGAGCGCTCAGCAGTACTTGATACCTTTTCGAAACATCAAGTAAGGATCATGATCCACGGCCACACTCACCGCCCAGCAGTGCATCAATATGATCAAGAGCAAACCCGTATCGTCCTCGGTGATTGGTACGAGCAAAGCTCTTTTCTAGTGGTTGATAAACAGCATATGCGGCTGCACTATGGCGACCATGCTGACACGCTTACACAGTGGCAACACGCTGACTAACTCGCGCTCGCTGAGTTTCAAACTATACTTGCTCTAATGAACGATTGCCCAATGTTGCGATAGGAGCAAAGTATGGTCTTGCGTGCACTTTTAAGCGCACTCGTGTTTATACTCAGTCAGCACACACATGCATTGGAGCGATTAGAGCTCGCCACAGAACCTTTCCCACCTTATTTTTCCAACACTTTGTATCAACATGGCTGGATGGCCCATTTAGTCAGTGAAGCTTTCCGAAGCCAAAATATAGTTGTGCGTATTCATTTTACGCAGTGGTCTCGGGCCTTACGAGGGACAAAGAAAGGGAAATATTCGGCCGTATTAGGCGCATATAAAACCACGGCGCGGCAGCAAGACTTTGTCTTTAGCGCCGCACTGGCAAAAGCCCATAGTGGACTTTTCCGCCATGCAAAAAGCAATCGTGATTTTACTGGCGACTTAGCGTTAGTCGCACAAGACCCGATTGCCGTTGGTCGCGACTATGGTGAGGAGCAATTGCTCATAAACTATGGCGGCATCGACTACGTTGAGTTGCCCAATCTGAGCAAAGCCTTGCAATTACTCGAACGCCGTCGAATTAGCTGGGTGCTCGGTCCGCAAGAAGTGGGTGAACATATTATTCGTGAATTAGCACTCTCTGAGCACTTGATGTTTGATTCACCGGCGTTGAGCGAAAACACCTTACATTTAGCCTTCGCCCGTCAGCATCCCCTTAGCCATTATCATCTAAAGGCGTTTCGCAGCGGCATGCAAAGTCTACTCAAACAAGGTCGGGTGGCGGATATATTAGCACAGCACCCCTTGCCGCCACCGCAGCAACAAGCAGTACTAAGTTTACTTAAACAGCACTATCTTGATACTGGCGCACCAGAGTGAAATTTAAAATCTGGGTCTGGAGATGAAATAAGTTCCGCCTCTACTTCACCAAAAAAAGCGATGCGGGCACTGATATCTTCACCTGCTATTTGCTCGCCAAGGCTCAAGTAATCTTGATAATGGCGCGCTTCTGAGCGCAATAAGGAGATGTAGAATTCTCCCAATTGCTTATCAACATGGGGGGCCAACATAGCAAAGCGTTCACATGAGCGTGCTTCGATATAAGCGCCGCAAATCAATTTATCGATCAGCGCCTGCGGCTCGTAGGTGCGTACATGTCGCAACAAGCCCTTGGCGTAGCGGCTGGAGGTAATTTTATCGTATTCAATGCCACAAGCTTGCATAATCTCTAACACTTGATAAAAGTGGTGCAATTCTTCTTTGATGAGTAACACCATTTTATCGATCAGCTCTTGGCCATAAGGGGTGTCTGACTTGGGCATCATCGATTTGTTTAAGCGGTTATAGTCAGCTAGCTCTCGCCAATCCCCCACCTGGCGGTAGGTAAAATCCTCGTATGGTTTGAGCCAAGCCAACAGCGCTTCTGCACTTTGCTCATCCACCGCATAACGACGAATTAAGTACATGGCGCTTTGTGCCGCTTTCAACTCACAAATAAGGTGATCGGTCAAAATTACCGTTAAGTTCTCTGGCCTTTTAGCTTGCTGCAGCCATGCATCCGGTGTCTGACATTGTAAAAATGCGTTGATCGGTTCTAAGAGTTGTTGGTACTTCGCTAACATAGAATTGTAATACTAACCGCTAATGCCGACCATTTTACCATACTGATTTTACCATGGGGCTTTCTTGACAAATTCTTTGCTCTGAACGATACCTTAATTAAGGCTGGTGAAAAATAATACAGCCATAACAACCAGTTTATTTAAGGGGCACACCTATGATTTTGAACCATCTTTGGGGCTTATACGCCCACCCAGTGGAAGAGTGGCAAACGATTGATAATCGCCACGAAAGTTTACTCTACAGTTTATCGCATATTCTCCTCATCGCCTGTATTCCCAGTGCAATGGGCTACTACTCCGGCGTACACTTAGGCTGGCATGTCGGCACGGGCGATGCCGTATTTCTTACTCACAACAGCGCTATGCTGATAGCTGTGGCTATGTATGTTGCTCTGATTGTCGGGGTTTTTGCACTTGCATACCTGGCCCACTGGATGGCAAAAACCTTTGGCGCCGAGCCAACTTTTACGCAGACCTTAGAGCTTGCGGCATATACCTCTACTCCCGTGTTTATGGCCGCGTTTGCAGCCTTCTACCCTACTTTATGGTTTATCGTGTCTGTGGGCATTGTCGCGGTTGGCTACTCGGTGTATTTACTCTACACAGGTGTTCCTATCTTGATGCATATTCCCCATGAACGGGGCTTTATCTACGCCAGCTCTGTAGTGACATGTGGTTTGGTGTTACTCGTTATTATTCTTGCCGCTACCGCAATTTTGTGGACTAACGGGATTGTCTCGCCGGTCTTCAGTTAGCAGTGTGGGAGCAATAAAAAAGGAGCCTTTGGCTCCTTTTTTATTGCTCTTTAACCACAGTTAGTCATCTTGCGAATCGCTATCTTGGTTGTGTAATTCCAAGCTCGATGACATGGCTTGCTCTCGTACTGATTTGGCGGCATCGTTACGCAACTCATCAATGCGATTTAGGTAGTCCTGATTGATGTCGCCAGTGACATAATTGCCATCAAAAACAGAGGTCTCAAAACGACTAATTTCTGGATTTTCCTGAGCCACTGCAGCCACCAAGTCGTCCAACGATTGATAAATCAAACCATCTGCGCCGATGCTCGCATTGATATCTTCTACTTCACGTCCATGGGCAATTAGCTCTGCCGCTGAGGGCATATCGATACCATAGACGTTAGGGAAGCGCACCTCGGGTGCTGCTGAAGCAAAATAAACGTTCTTAGCGCCGGCTTCTCGGGCCATCTCTACAATTTGCGCAGAGGTGGTGCCACGGACAATAGAGTCATCAACCAGCAATACATTTTTACCTTTGAACTCACGATCTATCGCGTTAAGTTTGCGGCGCACTGACTTTTTACGCAGCTCTTGCCCAGGCATGATGAAAGTCCGGCCGATATAGTGGTTTTTAACAAAGCCTTGGCGATAAGGTAAATCCAATACCGAAGCAATTTCTAGGGCGATATCACAGGATGTTTCAGGGATGGGGATCACCACATCAATGTCTTTGTCTGACCATTCACGGTTAATTTTTTCGCCTAGTTTGGTGCCCATATTAACGCGAGTAGCGTACACCGACATATTGTCGATGGTGGAATCCGGTCGCGCAAAATAAACGAACTCAAACAAACAAGGGTTTTGTACCGACTTATCTGCACACAGTTGCGAATACAGTTGTCCATCCTCGGTTACGTAAATGGCCTCACCTGGTGCCACATCACGAATCACCTCAAAGCCGTCAGTATCCAGTGCCACGCTCTCTGAAGAGAACATGTACTCGGTGCCTTTTTCGGTTTCACGTTTTCCGAAAATTAGCGGACGAATGCCATGGGGGTCACGAAAAGCAACGATGCCATGACCGATAATCATCGCCATGGTGGCATACCCACCCACTACTTTTGAGTTAACCTCAGAAACCGCAGCGAAGATATCTTCTGGTGCCAAGTGCAGCTTGTCAGATTTGCTGAATTCATGCGCAAGAATATTCAAGAGAATTTCTGAATCTGAGGTGGTGTTAACGTGACGACGCGCTTCGGTAAATAGCTGTTCTTTTAGCTGCTCGGCATTAGTCAGGTTGCCGTTGTGCGCCATGGCGATGCCAAAAGGCGAGTTAACATAAAAGGGCTGTGCCTCTGCAGAGCTTGACGTACCTGCGGTAGGGTAACGTACATGGCCAATACCAATATTTCCCTGCAGACGTTTCATGTGTCTAGTATGGAACACATCCTTAACTAGACCATTGGCTTTACGCAGACTAAAGGTATTATTGTCTATGGTAATAATACCGGCCGCGTCTTGGCCTCGGTGTTGCAAAACAGTCAAGCCGTCATACAGCGCCTGATTGACGGGCGATGTTCCGACTATACCAACGATACCACACATTAAAATTTCCTCGCCGATTAACGGTTAGCTGAATTTAAAAAGCTTGAATTGTGTTCGAGATAGTCAAAAAACCACTCTATCACAAAGCCAAATTCAGGGATTAGTCGAGATGCGCTCCACCAGTCGGTGTTTGGGGCTCCGGTAAAGGCATCCAGGAAGAAGAGTATGGCGCTCACGACTAACACGCCACGTAAAGCACCAAACACGATTCCAAATACGCGATCGGTGCCCGACAACCCAGTGCGCTGCACTAGTTCGCCTAAAATATAGTTTAGCAATCCGCCTAAAAGCAACGTAGAGAAAAATAATATGGCTATCGCTGCTGCATTTCTTAAAAGGGGTTCTGAAATGTTGGTAAGGTAGGAGGCTAAATAGGGGTAAAATAAACTGGAGACAAAAAACGCGGCGGCCCATACGGCTAACGACATTGACTCTTTAACAAAGCCACGCACTAAACCAATTATGGTGGACAGTGCAATAATGCCGGCAATGGCGTAATCAACCCAGATCATAATAACCACTAGTCGTTTATTTGGGGCGCATTCTAACGGAGCGAGGCACTAAATACCAGATCATTTTGTCACTTGGAATTGAGTGATACGCCCTTTTAAGTTAGTGAGCTTTTGCAACTGGGGGAGTTGCTTTTCCAAGGTTGCCTTATCCAATTCAGGCCCCACTAACACTTTCGTCAATTCGCCATTTGGGGTCTTCACCGGGCGGGTAAATACATTAAAACCGGCATCTTTAAGCTTTTTGCTCAAGGCATCCACGCTACCTTGGCGAGAGAAGGCCCCTAACTGCACCACGTAGGCCATTTCTTTTAACGCACTCTGTTGTGGGCGGGTCAATGGCTCATCTTTGGCTAAGGTGTTAACCGTGACCGTATCATTGCGCTCGGTAACCTGCTGCGCACTTTGTTCATCAGCCCCGCTTTGAGTATCACCACGCTGTTGCAACTTATCGTCATCGGCTGCCAGTTCTTCGCTTTTGGCATCATCAGGCAGTGGTGCGCTATCGGCTTTTTCCGATAACGCTTCTTGCAGATCAATAGACTTAAACTCAGGGCGCTCTGGGATGGCTTTAAACCCTTCTTTGTAGCGCACTTTATCGCCATCAAGGATATTGGGAATAAAAACGACCGCAGCGACGACGACAATAATGGTTCCCACTAAGCGGTTTATAAACCCTGAGTTCACTGTTACGCCCTCTCGTTATCAAAAAAGGTGATTGCTTGTGCTACAGTGTAAAACGATCCGAATATAATCAAAAGGCTTTGCGCACAAAGTTGTGGTAAAACAGCGCGCATTGCGTCACTGACCTGCTCATATGTTCCTTCAACCTTGACAGACTGTGTCACTTTGGCTGTTAATTGCTGTGCACTCAACCCGCGCGGATTATCTAATCCAGCTACGTGCCAATGAGTAACCACCGGTGCCATCGCTGTAATCACGTCGGCATGCTCTTTATCACCCAGCATGCCGATAATGGCATGTATTGTCTTACCCTGTGCCTGAAGGCTCTGTAAACGTGTGGCTAAATAACGGGCTGATTCTCGGTTATGGGCCACATCAGTATAGACCAAAGGCTCCTTACTCAGTTGTTGAAAGCGCCCTTTCACCTGAAGTTGTTTCAAACAATCAGCTATGTCTGTTACCGCCGGCAATAAATCCAGTTTTGCTAACACACTCAATGCGGTAGCGGCATTTTGCGCCGGAATAGCGGGTTTAGCAAAGGTCAGCGACAGCTTGCCCATCTGCCAATTGAAGGTTGCTTCATCTTCGGTAAAAATAAAGTCGCGCTTAGACAGACACAAATCGGCATTAATTTGCTCGCCATAATCCACCACAGTGTGGGGGATATCTAAGTCACCCACCACTGCGGGTACATTGCTACGAAAAACCCCCGCCTTATCATAACCGACCAGTTCACGGGTATCACCGAGGTACTCTTTATGATCGAGATCGACGGTAGTGATCACGCTCGCGACTGGATTAACTATATTGGTGGCGTCGTAACGCCCCCCAAGCCCTACTTCCAAGAGCACATAATCCACCGCTTCGCGTTTAAAAATTGCCAGCGCTGCCAAGGTGCCATATTCAAAATAGGTAAGTGGCACATCGCCTCGTCCTTGCTCGAGACTGTTAAAGGCATCAACATGGTATTGATCGTCAAGCTCGGCACCATTGATGCGGACCCGCTCGTTATAGCGAATAAGATGGGGAGAGGCATAGGTGCCCACGGAATACCCTTGGCTCAGTAATAGCTTTTCCAGGCATTGTGCGGTGGTGCCTTTACCATTGGTGCCGGCAATTAAAATTACTTTGCTAGGGGTATGAACAAGGCCCATCTTATCGGCAACGTTCTGCACGCGCTCAAGGCCCATTTCGATGTTAGCAGGATGGATTTGCTCTAAATAACAAAGCCAATCATCAAGGCTTGACGATTGGCTCGGTATGGAATCTGACATAGGTTGTAAGTTTCTAGGTTACCGAGAAATTTACGCTACTCTATGCTCTTGTTCGGTAGAAGGCAAGTTCATTAGCTTAGCCAATAAACGCGCCACAGTGTCGCGCATTTCGCGGCGATCAACGATCATGTCGATAGCACCATGCTCTAATAAGAACTCACTGCGCTGAAAGCCCTCTGGGAGAGTTTCACGTACTGTTTGCTCAATAACTCGTGGGCCGGCAAATCCAATCAGTGCTTTGGGCTCAGCAATATTCACATCACCTAGCATAGCTAAAGAAGCCGATACCCCCCCCATTGTTGGGTCAGTCAGTACGGAAATAAAAGGCAGCCCTTTTTCACTCATTTTTGCTAACGCGGCACTGGTTTTAGCCATTTGCATCAACGACATCAATGCTTCTTGCATGCGTGCACCGCCTGATGCAGAAAAGCACACCAACGGCATATTATGCTCTAAGCACACATTGACGGCTTCAACGAAGCGGGCGCCAACAACAGAGCCCATTGAGCCACCCATGTAGGCAAACTCAAACGATACCGCCGCAACAGGAATGCCTTTAAGCTGCCCTTTCATAGCAACTAAGGCGTCTTTCTCGCCACTGCTTTTGTTCGCGGCGCTGATGCGGTCTGAATATTTTTTTGAGTCTTTAAACTTCAGTACATCTTTTGGCTCATGCTGCTCACCGAGCTCGGCGCGCCCAGCGTCATCGAGAAATAGCTCTAAACGTTTACGGGCGCTGATACGCATGTGGTGATCACATTTCGGGCATACGTTCATGGCTTTTTCTAATTCTGCTTTGTACAGAATCGAATCGCACGACGTACACTTAGCCCACACCCCTTCTGGAATTTCTTTCTTGCCAGAAGATTTTGTGGTTTTTGGTAAGATTTTTTCTAACCAGCTCATTGGCAACTCTCTTAATGCTTGTCAGGACCGGGGCGGATTGAGCACCCCAAAATTAGCCGATAAATTAGCACAATTAAAACATGAAATTAGTTGCTTAGATATAAAAAACTGGTCGGCGTAGTCCATTTACACCCACCATTCACCCCTTTTTATTAGCTCTGTGGTGGCTCGTTATCGGGTAAAAAAAGCGGTCCCAGTGGCGTGCTGGGAATTTGCCACTGCTCCGGATAGTCTACGTCCACCAAATATAAACCATTAGGCTTAGCGGTTGCACTGGCTTGGGTGCGGTCTTTAATAGCCAATAAATGCTGCATCCATTGCGGCTCTTGCTCACCAACCCCAATGTCCATCAAGCACCCGGTAATATTGCGCACCATATGGTGCAAAAAGGCATTGGCCTTAATATCAACAACAATGTAATCGCCGACGCGCTCAACAAATAAATGGTGGATATTACGAAACGGCGTGTTGGACTGGCAATGCACCGCCCGAAACGAGGTGAAATCTTGCTCGCCGAGCATGTAAGCACAAGCGGCTTGCATGCGTGTTTCATCCAGCGGGTGATGATAATGAGTCACCCCTGAGCGCAGGATGCCTGGGCGATAGGGGTGATTATAAATCACATAACGATAACGTCGCGCGGTGGCACTAAAACGAGCATGAAAATCATCGGCGGTTGGCATTGCATAGCGCACTGCGATGTCATCAGGCAACTGCGAGTTCATACCTAAGGTAAAAGCGCCCATATCACGCTCAGCATGGGTATCAAAGTGCACAACTTGGCCGGTGGCATGAACGCCGGCGTCGGTACGCCCTGCACAAGTAATATCCACAGGGTGATTACAAATACGGGACAACGCAGTTTCAATTTCCGATTGGATACTGCTGACATGAGATTGACGCTGCCAGCCACTGTAGCGGGCACCATTGTATTCGATTCCTAAAGCGACGCGCATTGATACTCTTAGCTCAATAAAATTTTCGGCATTTTAAACGCTCTGCGGGCAAATAGCTAATGCTGAGGGTAATGAGGCTCCCGAAGGAAGTAAGCTTGCCCATAGACAAGCAGTTAATACAAAAAATGCGCAGACACTTTGCCTGCGCATTTATCATCTTGCGGCTGAGCTTAGCACGCTAGCGTTTCAGACGTTCTTGCAAGGCTTGCGCCTCTTTATGAAGCGACTGCGGGCCATTATCAAGCACGTCTTGTAGCGCCTCGAGGGCTGAATCAACATCATCAATTTCGATATAAGCCCTCGCTAAATCCAATTTAGCGCTAAAACCGCCGTCTTCACTATCAACATCGGTCTTTTGCGAGTCGTCGAGCATGTCATCAAACTCACCCAAGCCCACATCCATATCGACTTCATCATAGGGTTCGTTATCAGGCTCTGAGTCATCACTCTGCTCGAGCAGGTCATCAATATCAAGATAGTCCGGCTCTGCTGCGCCACTGTCGTCTTCGTTCGCGTCTGCGACCGCGTCTGCACCCGCGTCTGCGACCGCGTCATCATCCGCGTCAAAGTCACTATCGGCGAGCAAACTCTGCAGATCAAGGTCGTTATCTTGCGGTTCACCGATCACATCTTCATCTGGCTCAGCAAGTTCGTTGAGCAGAGCATTAAAATCGGTCTGCGTTAAGTCAGCAAGGAAATCCTCATCGAGCTGACTGTCGTCGAGTTGTTCGTCACCATCGATATCGTCATCTAGAGAGTCATCCATCAGTGCGCTTAACTCATCGTCAAGGTCACCATCCAAATCACTAGAGAGATCGAGCTCTTCACCTCCCTCTTGAGCCATCGCTTCGCTGAGTTGCTGCTCAGCTTCGCTACTAAATGGCTCGTCGAGTTCAAGCTCGGGATAGTCATCTAGCTGCTGGCTAGGATGTTCAACATCCCCCATTTGGGGCTCTTGAGAGCTAACAGGCTCAACGTCCGATGCATCTTCGTCTTCAAGTAGCGGATCGTCGCCTAAGTCAAGTTCGAGATCAGGCTCATCAAAATCAGCAAAGTCTGCTTCAAGTAGCTCTTGGTCGGCACTTTCGTCAATTAAATCTTCATCACTTGCATCCGGTTGCGCTTGATCTTCTATTTCAAGCTCTGGTGCATCAGCAAGTAAGTCATCACCATCGAGGTCATCATCCTCTTCTAATACAAGTTCTGGCTCCGGTTCAACGTCACCCTCTTCATCAGGAGCCTGCTCATCTTCAGGAAGGTCATCGCCGTCTAATTCGTCATCTTCTTCCTGCGCAAGCTCTAGCTCCGGCTCAACGTCATCCTCTTCATCAAGAGTCTGCTCATCGCGAGGTGCATCATCAAGGAGATCGTCCCCATCTAAGTCGTCATCTTCTTCCAGTGCGAGCTCTAGCTCCGGCTCAACGTCATCCTCTTCATCAAGAGTCTGCTCATCGCCAAGAGCATCATCAAGGAGATCGTCACCATCTAAGTCGTCACCTTCTTGCAGCGCAAGCTCTGGCTCCGGCTCAGCGTCATGCTCTTCATCAGGAGTCTGCTCATCGCCAGCGGCTTCACCAAGAAGATCGCCGCCGTCTAAGTCGTCATCTTCTTCCAGCGCAAGTTCTGGCTCCGGTTCAACGTCCCCCTCTTCATCCGCCGCTTGCTCGTCGCTAGGGGCATCTTCAAGGAGATCGTCGCCGTCTAAGTCGTCATCTTCTTCCAGCGCAAGCTCTGGGTCCGGTTCAACGTCACCCTCTTCATCTGCCGCTTGCTCGTCGCCAGGAGCATCATCAAGGAGAGCGTCGCCGTCAAAGTCATCACCTTCTTCCAGCGCAAGCTCTGGCTCCGGCTCAACGTCACCCTCTTCATCTGCCGCTTGCTCGTCGCCAGGAGCATCATCAAGGAGATCGTCGTCGTCTAAGTCCTCATCTTGTTCCAGCGCGAGCTCTGGCTCCGGTTCAATGTCCCCCTCCTCATCAATAGTCTGCTCATCGCCAGAGACATCTTCGAGGAGTTCGTCGCCGTCTAAGTCGTCATCTTCTTCCAATGCGAGTTCTAGTTCCGACTCAACGTCACCCTCATCACCTGCCGCTTGCTCATCGCTAGGGGCGTCATCAAGGAGATCGTCACCATCTAATTCGTCATCTTCTTCCAATGCGAGTTCTGGCTCCGGTTCAACGTCACCCTCTTCATCAGCTGCTTGCTCATCGCCAGGAGCATCATCAAGGAGATCGTCGCCGTCTAAGTCGTCATCCTCTTCCAATGCGAGCTCTGGCTCCAGCTCAACGTCACCCTCTTCATCAGGAGTCTGCTCATCGCCAGAGACATCTTCAAGGAGATCGTCACCATCTAACTCGTCATCTTCTTCCAGCGCGAGTTCTGATTCCGGCTCAACGTCGCTTTCATCGGCATCTGCTGTTGGTTCTTCTACCGCTTCATCGAGCAGGCTATCAACATCAAGGTCCTCTTCTTCAGCGCCTTGCTCGTCTGCGGCGTTTTCATCCATCAGTTCATCGATATCAACATCGCTCTCATCGGCATCGGCCGCTGACTCTTCTGCCGGTTCATCAAGCAGACTATCAACATCAAGGTCATCTTCTTCAGCGCCTTGCTCGTCTGCGGCGTTTTCATCAATCAGCTCATCGATATCAACGTCGCTTTCATCGGCATCTGCTGCTGGCGCTTCTGCCGCTTCATCGAGCAGGCTATCAACATCAAGGTCATCTTCTTCAGCGGTTTGCTCATCTGCGGCGTTTTCATCCATCAGCTCATCGATATCAACGTCGCTCTCATCGGCATCGACCGCTGACTCTTCTGCCGCTTCATCAAGCAGACTATCAACATCAAGATCGTCTTCCTCAGCGCCTTGCTCGTCTGCGGCGTTTTCATCAATCAGCTCATCGATGTCGACGTCGCTTTCATCGGCATCGGCCGCTGGCGCTTCTGCCGCTTCATCGAGTAGGCTATCAACATCAAGGTCATCTTCTTCAGCGCTTTGCTCGTCTGCGGCGTTTTCATCAATTAGCTCATCGATGTCGACATCGCTTTCATCGGCATCTGCTGCTGGCGCTTCTGCCGCTTCATCGAGTAGGCTATCAACATCAAGGTCATCTTCTTCAGCGCCTTGTTCGTTTGCGCTGTTTTCATCAATTAGCTCATCGATATCGACATCGCTTTCATCGGCATCTGCTGCTGGCGCTTCTGCCGCTTCATCGAGCAGACTATCAACATCAAGGTCATCTTCTTCAGCGCTTTGCTCGTCTGCGGCGTTTTCCTCTAGTAAGTCATCGACATCGAAATCGTCATCCGCCGGCTCGGACTGTGTTTCATCAACAAGCTCATCAATATCAAAGGTGTCATCCCCTAACTCGGCATCTGTCTGCTCGAGCTGATCGTCAGCCAACTCCTCAGACAATGCGGCCATCGCCTCATCGCTATCATCGCTCGCTTCTTCACCGTTAGCGTTTGCCTGTGACTCGTCTTCGCTATCGTCGGTGGCAAATAAGTCGTCAATATCTTCATCGCTAAGAATATCGCTATCTGGTTCATTTTCTTCTGGCACATCAACACTGATGTCATCACCGGGGGCATCAAAATTTTGCTGTAATACCGCTTCTTCTTGGCTAACTTCAGCATCAGACTCATCGTCAAATACCACGTCATCATCAAGTAAGCCGTCTAACTCGTCTTGGTCTAACAGTGAGTCGATATCGTCAGCCCCATCACCGCCTTCATCTAAAATATCGTCGCTTTGATCAAGGAAGTCGTCATCGTCTAACTGAATGCCCGGCTCATCTAACGCATCATCGGGGTCATCGAGCGGTAAATCATCAAGGCTGTCGTCTAAACTGTCGTCATCCGCACCTAAATCTAGGTCATCGATACCGGCCTCAGGTTGAGTTTGCATTTGCGGCGTCGGTGTTTGTGGTAGGAATTCATCGTCGTCGCTTGGCTCAGGCTCTTTTGCTGACTGGCGTTTCTTTAAAATGAAAATAATTAACCCGAGCACAGCTAATGCTGGAATAGTCATCATCAAAACTAATTTCAGCCACGTTGGGATGCCTTCGAGCGCACTTTGTTCTTGCTGCGCTTGCTGTAACTTCTGCTGCGCCATGGCCTCACGTTCAGCCAGTATTTGTTGCAGCTGGCGCTGCAACTCTGCGTCCTTTTCGTCAAGCTGATCTTTGACTGTGGCAAGCTGTTCGCTGATCTTCTCAAGTTGCGATTTCAGCTGACGATTCTCAGTCAATATCGCCTCTACATCGGTCACAGACGACTTGAACTGCTCTTGTAGCTCCACCAACCGCTCGCCTTGTAAACGCTTAAGCTGCTCTAATTCGCTTTTCAGTTCCGTTTTGGCTTTTTCGACATCTTCTTGACGCGCCGATGTGGTTTTTTTCGCGACCAGATCGATTTCATTGCTATTGAGCGTGCCGTTTTTAATTTTTTCCCACAAACGGTCATCTTGCTCAGACTTTTGTCGTGCCTGAGCCGGGTCAATAGTACGAATTTCATTTAACGAGGGAATACGCAAATATGCGCCATCACGCATGTGGTTAAGGTTTTTGTCTAAAAATGAGTCGGGGTTTTTCTCGTAAAGGGCAACCATTACTTGATACATGGTCACTGAGTTGTCGGGACGCACCTTGGCAGCGATTCGCCACAAGGTGTCAGTTGGCTTAATGGGTCCGATAGAGCGGCCTTGAGCACCATAGTCGACCCCTTTAGGACCACGAATTTCAGTGCTTTGCGCACTCGTGCCAGCCGCTACTAGGGTCGCGACAACAAAAACCAGTGTAACTAAACCGCGCATGCTTTTCCTTTACTCATTTTTTTGTGCTTTATGGAAGGTTATCGGCCGCAAAAGCCATCTCCCGAGTCATTGTTTTTCTTGTGTTTATCAGCAAGCTTTATTCCACTTTCAAACTATAAACCAGATATAGGGGAATATCCACGCCGGAAAGGGAATTTCACTTTACTCCGAAACAATTGATAACTAAGAAAAAAGCGGCAATTTGCCGCTTTTTTACTGTACTTACTCGCCGTTGGCCTTCATTTTACAAATATTCGGCAATGAGCGCCTCAGCAATCTGTACGCTATTGGTCGCCGCACCTTTGCGGGTGTTATCGCTGACGATCCACAAATTTAAACCGTGTGGATGAGAAATATCTTGCCGCACGCGGCCAACATAGACGCTGTCATTGCCGCTTGCATCAGTCACCGGCGTCGGAAAATCATGGTCATCATTGATAAGCTCAACGCCAGGGGCTTGATCGAGCAGCTGTTTAACGTGCTCGACATCCACCGGCATACGTGTTTCTAGGTGTACCGCTTCAGCATGACCGTAAAATACCGGCACGCGCACCGCTGTTGGGTTCACTAATACGCTGTCATCACCAAGAATTTTTTGCGTCTCCCACACCATTTTCATTTCTTCGCGGGTGTAGCCATTGTCTTCAAACTTATCAATTTGCGGAATGACGTTAAAAGCCATTTGCTTGCTAAAAACTTCATTTTCCATGGGCCGGCCATTCATTAAGTGCGCCGTTTGCTTAGCCAGCTCTTCCACCGCTTCTTTACCTGCCCCCGACACCGCTTGGTAGGTTGAGACATTAATACGATCGATGCCATAGGCGTCATAGATAGGTTTCAGTGCCACCATCATCTGAATAGTGGAGCAGTTCGGATTGGCAATGATATTACGATTGCGAAAATCTGCTAGCGCTGCGCCATTCACCTCAGGCACAACCAGTGGCACATCAAACTCATAGCGAAACTCTGAGGTATTATCGATGACGATACAACCAGCTTCGGCGGCAATGGGAGCATATTTTTGTGACACGCTGCCACCAGCCGAGAACAGACCAATATGGGCATCAGCGAAGTCGAATTGCTCGACATCCAACACCTCAATGCTCTGGCCATTAAACTCAATTTCCTCACCGGCAGAGCGACTGCTAGCCAATGGATAAAGGTTATCAACCGGAAAGTTACGCTCCGCGAGCGTTTCGATAATTTGGCGACCTACGAGCCCTGTGGCTCCTAATACCGCGACATTAAACTTTTGCGACATGCTATTTCCTCAGGCATTAAATACTGAACCCCAGTGCAGCCAGCGCACTGAGGTGAGGGTTATCACCGCGCAGCCGCAAGGTGCTGAGCTCACGGCGAACCGGATAATTCTTTCTTAGGCTATCAAAGCCCTCTGTCGCGAGTGCTTGACGCATAATGGCATCATCGCGACGAACGTCATAAATAAGGTGCACAAGCGAGCCAAGCTCCTGCAATGTCCAACTAGGGCTTAATGTGAGTTCATTTAAACTCGGCGTCGGCAGCAGCTCACTGAGGGTGGCTTCAGCGCGAATCCCCAAGTGCTGACACAACGCTTGATACAACATAAAGGTGCCTCGACCTTTACCTTCGAGAGTATGACCGCCAATATGCACCGTAGCTAAATCCACATAATTCATCAGCTCAGTAAGAATATGCGGCTCATTTTCCCACACATCTAGTACCAGATGCAGGTCATTGTCACTTTGCTGACGCGCAAGCAATGCGACGTTATCAATCACATCACCGCGACAGGCATTAATGATCACCTTGTTGCTGGCTAAAGCCGCAATGCGCTCGGCATTGAGTAAGTGCCGCGTTTGATGACTGCCTTCTTTTACCAAGGGCACATGGAAGCTAATGATGTCTGCTTGCGCTAACGCTTGCTCTAGTTCGTACCATTGGCCACTGTCACCTCGCGCAGCACGCGGCGGGTCAACCAGCAAGGTTTGTACGCCGATGGCGGCGAGCTTATCGGCTAAGCATTGGCCAATATTGCCGACCCCCACAATAGCCACCTTCTTGGTGAATAGCGAAAACTGTTGTTGCTGCGCTAACACCAGCATGGCACTTAGCACGTATTCTGCCACCGCAATGGCATTGCAACCTGGGGCATTGGTAAAAGGAATACCACGGTTTTGCAAATACCCTTGGTCGATATGATCGATACCAATGGTCGCCGTGCCAACGAAAGAGAGTTGCGTGTTGCTATCTAGCAGCTGCTCGTTCACCTGGGTCACAGAGCGCGTTAGCAGTACATCGGCATGCTGCGCTTGTGCCGCTGTGAGTGTGCGCCCATCGAAGCGCTCGACATCGCCCAGCGGTGAAAACAATGCATCCACCAAAGGCATATTTTGATCAGCTAATATCTTCATGGCAGTTATCCCAGCCCAGTTTGGAGCGCCATTCTAATCGCCCTTGGCACACAAAGCAAAAAGCCACGCATCAGCGTGGCTTTATGATTAACAAAGCAGCAAAATTAGCCTTTGTATTTACTCATCACCAATGTGGCGTTGGTACCGCCAAAGCCGAAGCTATTCGACATCACGGTATTAAGCTCCACATCGCGGCGCTCAGTGGCTATATCCAAGCCTTTTGCTTGCTCGTCCAGCTCATCAATGTTAATGGATGGCGCTACAAAGTTATTCTCTAGCATGAGCAAAGAGTAAATCGCTTCATGAACACCGGCTGCGCCGAGCGCATGACCCGTCATTGCTTTAGTGGCGCTAATAGCTGGTGATTGCTCACCAAATAGCTCTTGAATTGCACCGAGTTCTTTGACATCACCCACTGGCGTTGAGGTGCCGTGGGTATTAAGGTAGTCAACAGGCCCTTGCAGGTTTTGCATCGCTTGTTTCATACAGCGAACGGCACCCTCGCCCGATGGCGCCACCATATCGAAGCCATCGGAAGTTGCACCATAACCGGTGATTTCGGCGTAGATATGCGCGCCACGGGCCAATGCATGCTCTAGCTCTTCAACCACGACGATACCGCCGCCACCAGAGATGACAAAGCCATCTCGGTTAGCATCATAAGTACGAGACGCTTTTTCTGGCGCATCATTATACTTGGTCGACAAGGCGCCCATAGCATCAAATTCCATCGCAAGGGTCCAGTGCAGCTCTTCACCGCCACCGGCGAAAATAACATCTTGCTTACCTAGTTGAATTTGCTCTACCGCATGGCCAATACAATGCGCCGAGGTGGCACAGGCCGAACTGATAGAGTAATTCACACCTTTAATTTTAAACGGCGTGGCCAAACACGCCGAGGTGGTACTAGCCATGGTGCGCGGGACCATGTATGGGCCTACCCGCTTAACTCCTTTCTCGCGAAGAATATCGGCGGCTTCCACCTGATACTTCGATGAGCCACCACCAGAGCCAACAACCAATCCGGTGCGCTCATTAGACACTTGCTCGTCGGTGAGTTTAGCGTCAGCAATGGCCTGAGCCATTGAGATATAAGAATAGGCTGCTGCATCACCCATAAAGCGGTGGGCTTTGCGGTCAACGTGATCTTTAACATTAATATCAATGTGGCCAGAGACCTGGCTACGCAAATTGTATTCTGCAAATTCAGGGTTAAAGGCAATACCACTTTTACCCGTTTTTAGAGATTCCAGTACTTCTTCTTTATTATTACCGATGCTAGAGACAACACCGATACCCGTAATGACGGCTCTTCTCATGAGAATTTACCTTAGCTTAGATCTAAATTGCGTATAGTTTACGCGGAAACTGATTCCGAAGTGGTCATTCCAGCGTACATATGTACACTGAAATTTTCAAGCGCCCGAGATGATCTTTTAGTGACAATATACGCACCGCTGTAAAGTCGCTAAAATAGTGGGCAAAGACTTACTCAAAGAGCCAAAATGATTACCCACGCTAAAATCCATTTTAATGACTGTGGCACCCCCGTCGCCGATGATTTTGACGATGTTTACTTCTCTAATGAAGACGGCCTGGCGGAATCAGATTATGTATTTTATCAGCATAACCACATCAGTGAGCGACTACGCAGTCATCCGCGCGAGCAATTTGTCATTGCCGAAACAGGGTTTGGTACGGGTTTAAACTTTTTGAATGCATGGCAACGCTTTGCCACCCAAACAGAGAAAAAAGCCACCCGGCTGCATTTTATCTCCTTTGAAAAATTTCCTATCCAGCGTCAGGATTTAGCTCGAGCTCTAGCAGCCTGGCCGCAACTGAGCCATTACAGTGAGCAACTGGTGGCACAGTACCCCGAGGCCTTGCCTGGTTGCCATCGCCTGCACTTTGGCGAAGTTACCTTGGATTTATGGATTGGCGATGTGCTTGATAGCATCGAGCAGATGAACTTCAATCAGCATGGTCTTGTCGATGCGTGGTTTTTAGATGGCTTTGCCCCGAGTAAAAATCCTGATATGTGGCAGCAGTCTTTGTTCGATGCTATGGCACATCTTGGTCGCGAAGCCGCCAGCTTTGCCACCTTCACCGCTGCAGGCTTTGTACGCCGAGGGCTGCAGCAAGCCGGGTTCAAGGTGAATAAAGTGAAAGGCTATGGCCGCAAGCGCGAGATGATAGTGGGTGAGCTTGAACATACCACCGCGACCACCAATGTTCCGGCGCCATTTGTTCGCCATACCCGCCCCTTAGATAAGGTTGCCATTGTTGGTGGTGGCATCGCTGCGGCGACATTGGCTCATCGGTTAACGGCACGCAATATTCCTTGCACCCTCTTTTGCGCTGACGACGAACTGGCTCAAGGTGCGTCACACAACAAACAAGGCGCAGTGTATCCGCACTTGCAAGCAGATGTATCGCCCTCCAGTGAGCTCTTCGCGCACAGCTTTTTATATGCCAAGCGCTTGTACGAGCAACTGGCAAACGATGTTGATTTTGCCCACCAATGGTGTGGCGTGCTGCTACAAGGCGTTAAAGAGGAAGGACAAAAACGCCATGCCAACTTGCTCAGTAAGAACAATTGGCCGCAGTGGTTGATACAGGGTGTAGATGCGAAGCAAGCCAGCGATATTGCCGGCATTGATACTCCCTATGGTGGTTTATTCATCCCTGATGCGGGCTGGGTTAGCCCCGTGGAACTGGTGCAGGCATTGGTCACTCAAGCCAAGCGGCAGGCGCAGCTCGACATCCATTTTGCCACTCAGGTTACGGCTGTTAATCGCGTGGGTGAGCGGTGGCAGTTGCTATGCAAAAACCAGGGCTATGACGGTTTTAGCGATGTATTTATTTGTATGGGGGAGCACTCCACTGAGCTGTTGCCAGAGAACGAGTTGGCGCTACAAAGTGTGCGCGGTCAAGTGTCACACCTGAGCGCCAGCGATAACTCGCGCAAGCTCAACACTGTGCTTTGCCACAAAGGGTATTTTACACCGGCTCACGATGGCAGCCATTGTATGGGCGCAACCTTTGAAAAAGACACCCAAGCGCGAGATATTCGCGATGCTGATGATCGTACTAATTGGCAACAATTTGCCGGATTTTATGGTGATTGCGACTGGACTCAAGAGTTGCAGGATATTAACGGTGCCAAAGCCGCTATTCGCGCGACCCTCGCAGATCATTTGCCTATTATTGGGCAATATGCGCAACAAGACGATTATATAGCGGCCTTCCCTTTGCTACCTAAAGGACAGTGGCAAGGCCAGCAACCACTGCGTCATCAAAACCCTGGTTTACACTTGTTTACTGGCTTAGGGGCACGAGGCTTATGCACGGCTCCCCTGTGCGCCGAGAGCTTAGTTGCCAGCCTATGTGACGAGCCGTTACCGATTTCAAATCGTGTCGATCAAGCCCTGCACCCTGCCCGTTTTATTATTCGCGACCTAAAGCGCGGACAAATAAAGTGATTTTTGGTTAAATATAGGTTAAATTTTATAATATAAAGATGTGTTTATAATCGGAGTGAAACCATGAATAACGCTTTTCGCCGACTAGCTACCACCCTTGCAGGAAGTGTTTTGGTAGCGGCGAGCAACCTAGCCTATGCGGACTTGTCTTTGCTACCTTTGCCAGAAGATTTTACCACCCGCATGACCGTGGAAAAGAAATACCCCATGGTGCTTGATGGTTTCACTCGACTTACTGACAACGAAGTCACTGATTTTTATCAGAGTAAGCTGGGTGAGCCGTTGAATATTACCAGTGATATTGGCCGCTTTACCTTGTTTTATGATGTAAACGGCCATCCTGTACGCATTAGTGTGTATCAACGTGATGAGTGGACAGAAATCAGTGCCATGGTCAGCGCCGCTAACGAATAAGCTACGCTGATGAGCCTTATGGCTTAGCTATTTGAATCACTACGCGACGGTTTTTGCCGCGACCAATCACCGTCTCGTTTGGAGCTACATGGCGCTTCTCGCCAAACCCCGTTGTCACCAACTTACCTTCATCTACACCTAACTCTTTAATATACTCGGCAATCGCCGCCGCACGGCGTTTAGAAAGTTCGAGGTTATTCCAACGTCCACCATAGCTATCGGTATAGGCCGAGATCATCACCGATTCTATTTCTTTGTCATGCTTGAGGTACTCACCTATCTGTGCGAGGCGCTTTTTCGATGATTTGGTCAACTCGCTGGAGTTTTTCTTGTAGTTCATCACCGTAAACGCGATATCTTCAAAACTAAAAGGCAATAATCCGTCACGACATTGTAAAAACGCCCAATACGCTTGCTTAAAATTAACCGACGATAAGCCTACCGAAACCTGATCACGGGCGTTACGCCAGTCTTGGTAGTAAAAAGTGGGGTGATTGCCCTTTTCTAGCTCTGAGAGCATCTCCCAAGCCGTACTGTCACCGAGCTCGCCATCGAATTGCCGCAGTAGCTCCATTGACGCTAACGCTTTCGCATGGGTGCCTGGGCGCCAGCTTGGCGGCACCGCTTCCAATGCGGCTAAGTCATAATTATTGGGGCGAACAACCATGTCCAAATTAAAGTTTAAGGCTTTATTTTTGCTAGCATGAGCGCGGAATATGGCTTCGCCATAATAGGGAACTTCATGATTAAGTTGGCACTGTAAACGCGAGTTTTCTACCAAGGTCCAATGCGAGGACTGTGCTGAAGCCTCATAGCTGCGCATCGCCGCCTGCGCCTGAGCGCTTAACAACACACTCAATGCAATTAATGAAAACCTAATCATGATGTGAACATACCTCGTCGAACCATTGACGCTTTTACCGTGTACGAAACGCAATGCAATACTTGTACCACAGAAAACGAACTTGATGGCACTATGGCGTGATTAATTTTACCTTAGCCCCTGTTGGCATGGCGCAGTTTTTGCCATAATAGCCGGCCTTTATTGGCTTTGGGCAGTATTATGGCAGACACAGAACCAACACGCTTTGCACAGCGCTTTCGCGGCTTCTTTCCTGTAGTTATCGACGTGGAAACCGCTGGCTTTAATAAAAATACCGACGCATTGCTTGAAATTGCTGTCACCACATTAAAAATGGATGAGCAAGGCTACTTGCACCTAGACCAAACGCAACATTTTCATGTTGACCCTTTTGAAGGGGCAAACATCGAGCAATCGGCTATTGAGTTTAATGGTATCGACCCTTTCTCGCCATTGCGTGGCGCCGTGGATGAAAGCGAAGCAATGAAAAGTATCTGTAAATTTGTACGCAAAGCGCAAAAAGATGCTGGTTGCCAACGCTCCGTGGTGGTTGCTCATAATGCCGCCTTTGATCATGGCTTTTTAAATGCCGCCATTGAGCGCTGTAAAATTAAACGCACGCCATTTCACCCCTTTGTAAGCTTTGACACCACGTCGCTGGCCGGATTAGCGTTAGGACAAACGGTACTGGCGAAAGCGTGTCGCACTGCGGGAATCGAGTTTGATAATGCCCAGGCACACAGCGCCTTGTATGATACAGAGCGCACCGCTGAGCTGTTCTGCTTTATCGTTAACAAATGGCAAAGCTTGGGAGGCTGGCCGCTCGCTAGTACCGAGACTAGCGAAGAGCCTACACCGCCGGCAAATACCGAAGGCGTCTAAGGCCGCATGTGCCTTAAAGTGGAAATTGTTGAGTGATTTTGCCTTCACTCAATAGCGCCGAATGCGGCGGATAGATACGCGATATCTGCGTTGTATCATGGGCAATTTTCAGCTCCACTCCAGGGTGCATTAAGTCATTTACCCGCACACGGCTCGTGCCCAACAACATATTAATGCGCTGTTGCACGAGTCGCTTTTTCTTCTCTAACCCTTGCTTGATGGCCACCCACTGAGCTTCATGCTTATCCAAATGTGCGCACTGACGTTTGCGTTTGTCATTATCCGCCTCTTTTAAGGCCTTTTTACGAAGCACCTGTAAGGCAGCAAACTTCTCGTTAATGCGTTTTTGCTGTTCAGCCAAGGTTTTACGCTTTTGTTTTAGTTCATAGTAATACTGACCCAGATACACTTTAGTGCGTGTACCCGATGGCGCGCCCAACTCGCCAGTCTCTATGCGCAAAGCATTGCTGACAAAACCACCAATCAACTTGCCTCGGGGGGTTTTGCCCCGGCCAACACGAATTAAGCGCCGAGCGCTTAGCTCACAGTGCAGTGCTTGGCGGTCGATAAAGATATCTTGCTGCGATTGAATATCACTGTATTGAGCATAGCCAATAGAGACACTGCGTTTGGCTTGAATGCGGCAACTACAGGGCTCAGACTCGTCTCGTTTGCGTCCGATCACGCCCTTAACGACGGTGATCTCATTGTCGCTTTGTAGCGTTGCCGATTCGACAAAGCCCAAGACGGTGATATCACCAGTGGCGACAATTTGCATCGCATCTTTTACATCGCCGCTGACAATCACACTGCCCTCGAAGCGAATATGCCCCGTTGTTGCATCAACAAAGTCGTAGCACAGCACGTCGTCCACTCGCACACCCCGAGCAAGTGCAACCGGCACCCCGACAGCGTCGGCCACCAAGAGGTTCTCATTGTCACTATCTAGACGCGTGCCTTCCATGACCTCAAGCGGAAACTGTCGACCAGGTTTAGGCGCAAGTTGCTCACCAAATAAATTGTACCCAGGCTCCCCTGCCGTTGCTGGCACTCTTTGCATTAACGGGCTACCCGGCTTCACAGTAATAATATCGCCAAGGTCGCGCATATCCACCTTGCCATTTTCAGCTTCTTTCGGACATAAAACGCGATCTTGAGCAGTGGCGCATAGACGAATAAAACGTGCATCTTCACCACTTTTGGCTTTACGCCCAACAGCAACAATTGCCGTGGCACGCCCCCCCTGGTGGCAGCTCAAACTGCTTTGCTAGCAACAACTCAAGCGCTTTACGACTAATACCTTTTTTAATTCCAGCTTCACGAAGTTGGCGCACAGCGTTGTCTAAATCTAAAATTTCACCACCACGAGCGCAGATGAGCTCGCCCTCTGCCATCATCAGTGGTTCATCGATATTAACATTCAGACGAGCATTAACTGCCCGCGCTACAACACGTGACTGACTAGACTTAGACGGATTAAATAATGCCGCGATATTGGCATCAAGGATTTCGCAGTCGGCGTAAGGCGATTGCGCCAGTAATTCCATAAGCTGAGTAGCGCTGGCAGGTACTGAGCCATTCATGGGGTGATCAATTAAGCTCACCTCGCCACTGAGCTTATCAAAGGCAAATAGGGACACGTTATTTTACTTCCAAGAAGCGCCCAACAAGTGAGCACGATTTTATTATTAGTGTTTTTGCATCGAGCGCTATTTGACCATACTCATACTTAATTGTTAAGTAATTGTTCATACTCTTTTCGCAGTTGTTATAGCAAATGCGTTGATTTTGCACAGGGAATAGGCAAACACGCCTGATTTATAAGAAATTCAGTTGCTTTCGCTTGTAGTAGGGTCATGCTCTCAGTTATACTTGTGGATACTGAAACGTATTTCAGGGGCTGATTAGGATTCGACGGGATTCAAGACGCCTGAGGTGCATGTCGAGGTGCGGTTGGCCTCGTAAAAAAGCCGCATTTTAAAGTAATCGCAAACGACGATAACTACGCTCTAGCGGCATAATAGCCCGCTAGCACTTCTCCGGTGTATGTCTGTGGACCCGGTTCTGAAGTGTCACCCTACACAGACTCGCTACGGAAACCCTGGCCGGGGTTGAAGGGTTAAAACTAAGCGGCCTCGCCTTTGTTTATCGTGTGCGTCCGAGACTCAAAGGTTAACCAAAAGACGACACTAAACATGTAGGACCGATGGTCGAGGTTTTCCGGACGGGGGTTCAAATCCCCCCAGCTCCACCAATAATAACCCTGCGCTGTAAGGCGCGGGGTTTTTTATTGCCTAATACAAATCTCTTTGGAAAGAAAAGCTACTATTTAAAAGGACTTTCATGAACATACTTGCTCCTATACTAATAAGTTCAACACTAGCAGGCTTTGCTAGCCAAGCCATAGCCGTTGACAAGCAAGTACAAGCAAGCTTCGACACCACATCGGTGACTGAAGTTATCGCTAACCCACAGAAGTTTTCACGAAAACGTATTAGCTTAAAAGGCTTTTATTCACAGATAGGTCAGCCCTATTTATTCCTATCTCCTGCGCACGAAAGGATAAACGACACCGAGTCAGCCATCTCAGTGTTACTGGTAGAGCCGACGAATAACATCAATTTCATGGATAATTGCAGTGGCAATTGGCTAGAAGTAACAGGCACTTTAATCCCTACTGTACAGGACGTTACTTATCGACTCTCTTATCGTCTAGCAATTGATAAGGCTACCCGATTACCCGACTACGTTGATTGCTTTAGTGACACTAATGAAAATGAATGAAGTGCCGGCACCAACATTTTACTTTGGCTGTTCATTAAACTTCTTGGGATAAATAGATAGGCTCAATTAGTAAATCTAACGAGTACGCATATAGCGCCACCGGAAAAGGATAGCAATACGCGGGCTATAATGCGGCACGAAGTGGCACATGAGCCCATGTGTTCCCGACCCGCTTGCTCACCTTATTACAGCCGTATTATTTACTAATTTTAAGCAAACCCTTTGATATTTTGCGTTTTCCAACGTCAGGATAAAGAGCTTTTAGTTTTTCAGTATCTCTCTCGTATTTATCGCCAATCTTGACCGCTATACGAAAACAACCATCCACTTCAATCTCTCCCAGGTACTTAACTTCTCCCAGCTCTATTTTAAATGGGGTTAAAAGTTGCTCATACTCGACATTCGGTATTGGGTGCCCTTGATCAAACAAGAGTTTATACGTACCAGCTGGCAAAGAAACTATTTGAAAAAGCCCCCTAGTTTCTGGAAAGTCCTTTTCGACGAATTGATTTGTAACAAAAAACTGATACTTTGGGAAATTAACTGCTTTATCATCCTTTTCATTCTTTAGAGAAAGGTAAATGCCGTGAGCAATACACTTTTCCAAAGATGCAGTAGAAAAATATGCGATTCCCCCATGAGTAAGTTCAAGTTCCGATAATTTAGGCTTTATATGTGGATTCACACAACCCGCAAGCCCAAATAAGCTTGCTATTAAAACCAGTTGAAATACTCTCATAATTTCCCTGTGGCCCGACCATATTTATATGTGAGTTAATAACGCGCTTTATTCTAGTTTGCTTTTTACCAGAGCCAGTAACTAATTGCTAGAATTGAGAATATATAGACTAAAGCGAATGACTGGAGCGTATATGTAAGCAAAGTTCTTGAGCAGGGTAGAGAGCAAAAATAGATGAGCATCAGCTTTTCACCCATAGTCATGTATTTTACGCGGCTTTAAACTTTCCAATTCAACTATAAAACAGGTATGAGCTAGTACAACTTATTACTATAAGAAAAGCGCTCATTCTTTTAGCGCTAGACGGCGCTGCAGCTGAGTAAGCGCTGCATCTAAGCTTTTCATGGTCAAAGGTTTTTCCAGCAGTACCTCAAAACCCGCGTCTTTTGCGCGCTGCTTGGTTACACTGCACAGCTGCTTGACCATTAATATCAAGGGCGTTTGCTGATTAGTGCCTTGGTTATGCTGAATTTGATATGCGATGTTTATACCATCAGAGTCATCAAGGTTAATGTCCAGCACGATTAAATCAAATGCGTGTTGTTGTAATAGTTTCAGTGCCTCGCGGCCATTAAGTACTTCAACCACCTGACACTGATAATGCGCTAAGCAGCGGGCGCTTAATTGCAACGACACCTCTTCGTGATCCACCAGTAAAACATTATTAACTTGCGCATCTTTGACACAGGGCTGCACCCGCTCGATTGTGGCTTTCGACGTATCAACAGTGTCACCGCTTTGCTGACTGCGGCTAAGCAAGCACTGCTCCAGAAGATCTAAAGCTTGCTGTTGTAAATGGAGCAGCATAGGTCGTAACTCATCGGAGCATAGCCGCGAAAGCAATGCCTTTACCTCTTTAACATCAACCTGTTCACCGTCATAACCCAAGTGCTGGGACTGGTCCATAATGTGCGCTTGTAATTCATTTATAGAGTGAGTAAATGCCTCTTTCAGCGCTTTTCTATGTCGCAGCCCTTCAAGCATTTGCTGCTCTACTTTAGCGCTCAGGTGAAGCTGCTGAAAATGGGCCTTTTTAGCTTGCTTCGACGCTGCCACCACACCCAATTGGCGCATTAAGGTGGTTGCAACTAATATCGGCCGATGTACCTCGTAGAGCGGGCGCACCACCACGTAGTCATCAATAGCGTCGATGGCAAACGCGTGATAGGCGTCCGCTTCGTCTTTACGAGCAATAAGGTAGGCAACCTTAAAGGTGGGCGGCGTGCGCTGCATTGGCTCTAAATGGGTGTAATAAAATTGCAGCGCGTCGGCAAAATGCTCAAAAGACATAAACACAACTACAGCGGGAGATTGGCTCACAGCAGTCAGTAGTTGCTGCTTATCACTAGTAACCAAAATATGGTCAAAGTGTCTGCTAAGCACATCAATCGCATGCTGATCGATGTCTTTATCTGGGGTGTAAAGAATCACCGTGTAGTGCTGATGATTCTTTAAGTTGTCATACATAGCTCACCACTCCCAAGGCCCGCACAAACGTTGCCACAAGTATAGTAGAGACACTCTCAACTGCCTTTTTTAGCTCGCTGAGCTTGTATTAACAGCAGCTCTGCCTTAGCACCTAGATAAACATACACGCCTAGCCCTATCAGCAACCCCATCACACTCAACATCATCAGCAGCGCGGCGGTGGTGTACTCTGTCTGCCCCAAAGAAGCCTTGAACATGGTCAATAACGCTTCAATGGAGATGGCAATAAGGATAGTGGAAATAAATCGCGTAATTGTTCGTCGCGTAGAACTGTGACGGAAGATATCTTTATGCATTAAAATTTCTTCCTCGAGGATGGTTTTACCTAAGTCAAATACGGATAACGCTAAGGTAATAAAGATAATAATGCCAAAAGGCTGCAGCGGGTCGCTATCACCATTTAGGCTCAGTAATAAGTGCCAAATTTCCATGCTAACGGTGTACATAAGCACTAATACCAGTGTAAATAAGCTCATAACAATGACACTGTAGCCGGCTTTAAATACGCCACTAAAACGGCTTCGAGAACGGTCCCCCATCACATACTCCACCAGCTGAGCGAGGTGAATATCAACCACGACATAGCCTTTATTATCGCTACCTTGTTGGCAAGGGGCCATCACCGACACACATAGGTTGCCGGTGGCTAAAGAGATGTATGGTTCGCTGAGAGTAAATTGGCCCTGCTGCTGCGCCGTGAAGTAAGGCCGAGAGGCTCGACTACACCCCTGCCCGTGCAGGGTATTCCCTTTGTTATCGATATTGGCTCTCAGTTGCACCGCGTTGCTATCAAGTAAATAACACAGCTCAGCAAAATGGTAATGTTGGCATAGCTTTGCAAAAGCAAGGTGTGGCTGGTTTTGCCACTGCGGGTGGGCTTGCAAAGACTGAATAAGTGCATCGAGTAAGGGTGTGATGACGCTATGATGCTCTTGATAGCGTTCAATCACGCTCAGGTAACTAATGCCCATGTCGGTGCTCCTCAACCCCTTGCTTGGCAAAGACCGCCGCAGAATTAGTGCCAACTCTATTTTTCTTTTCGTCTTCAGTACCTTAAATTTTTATTCGCATAATCCGGTGCAGTCATTGCGCCATCAGTGCACAGCGCTGCTTCGAAGTGGTGCACGGTCGCAACTGCTCAGATAAAAGTAGCAAATTCATGCTCTATTTATATTTTTACCGCTATACTGAGCCCAGGTTTTGTCAAAGAGGAAGACACAATGAAGCAATTATTAGCTGTTATTACCGTTCTAGCCAGTGCCTTGGTACTGAGTGCTTGTGAAGATGCTAATGAAGCAAAAGAGCAAGCGAAAGACAGTGCGGTCGAAGCAAAAGAAGAGATCAGCCAAGCATGGGACTCTGCTGTTGCAGATGCTAAAGATCTTAGCGCGCAATTGCACGATGAGTCTTTCGGTGAGCAACTTGATGAGCTTGTTAACGAAACACAAGCACTTGTTGCCGTAGCCAGTGAAGAAGGTAAAACACATTTAGATAATTTAGTTGCCGATTCTAAAGATCTAGCCCAGCAAGCTTGGGAAGAGTCAAAAGAAGGTGCCGGTGAATTATCAGAAGAAACAAAAGAAAAGATTGAAGAGCTGAAAGAAAAAATTCGCGCTAAACGCGAAGAGTTAGAAGCGAATCAATAACAGCCACAGTTCAACATTGTGATGCACCAAAACCCAGCCTAGCGCTGGGTTTTTTATTGTTTGCTGTGTTAGCACCACAGAGTACATCCATTTACTTCGCTAAATCATTAAGTTAGGATTTTGCATACAATTTTTTGCTCACTACAACAGGGATAATGTTATGAATAAGCTCCTGTGTGCCTTGCTTGGTGCTACCTGCCTGAATGCCCATGCCGACAATCGTCCTTTTGAACACCCAATGGACTTTTATCTTGGTAGCGATTATCAATTAATGGATTTAAAGACTGTCGGCACGCCCGGACAAGCAGATTTTAGCCACGTTAATTTGCGCGGTGGTGTATTTATCTTTGAACAAATTGCTTTGGAGGCACAGCTGGGTGTCTACGACAATGATGACATGGTTGAGGGGACCACTTATGAGTTAAGCGCTAACCGCGCATTGTTTGTGCGTTTACTCACCCCTCGCCATCGTGGTTTTGCCTTTGATTTAGGATTAGGCTATGCCCACACCGAAGTAGATTTAACTAATCAAGCACTTAACCAAAGTATCTCTGACGATGGCTTTGCCTATTCTGCACGCATTGACTACGCCGTGAACCCTAACTGGCATGTTGCGCTTGATTACACATCACGTGATTTAGGTAACGAAGTTGAGCTCGACAGCTACGGTTTAGGCGTGAGTTATCACTTTTAACCCCTTGTATAAAGGCCGCACTATCATGCCATGGGCGCTGCGTTCCTAGCATAGCCTGTTGGCGAAATTTAGGTTACATCTTGTTACCCACTTTAGATACAATTTTGATACACTGCTGTGGATCATCTCGAGAAGGAAGACACAATGAAAAAGCAACTGCTGTGCTTAGGCTTGGCGCTCGCGTGCAATTACGCTCACGCCAATGAATATTATATCGGTGCAGATTACCTGCAACTAAGCACCGATTTTGATGGCAATAGCGCCTCCCCCACGGTGAACAATATTAAGCTAGGTGCTGAACTTTACAATGGTATTTTCCTTGAGCTTCAAGGCGGAGTGAGTAGCAGCGACGACGATCTTCTAGGTGTCACCACGGACATCGACCAAAATTACAGCGCATTTTTTCGCTTTCGCTCACCGAATTACGATGGTTTTAGCGTCGATTTAGCCTTAGGTTATGCGCGTACCGAAGTGCTCTTCAGTGGCAAGCCCAGTGTCTATGATGGCTTAGAAGAATTCTCAGGCTTTGCTTGGGGAGGCAGAGTAAATTATGACCTTCCCTATAATTTTCGTATTAATGCCGATTACCAGCAGCGTTATAACAAAGACGATATCCTCATTGACGCGTGGGGCGTTGGTCTGAGTTATGTTTTTTAAGGATAAAGCAATGAATAAAACTCTATTGGCAAGCAGCCTGCTTTTAAGTTTAGGCATGCTCAGTGGCTGCAGTGACAATGACAATGCCAACAGCATTAACACCGCATTCGAGAAAGAGCGCCAAAGACAATCTGGTGAACTTATTGAAAGCATTTCCATTACTGGCGGTGGCATTCGTATTGAGCCTGGTGATGAGCTGCAACTCAAGGCCACGGGGGTGGACTCAAAAGGCGACTCTCGCGACATTACCAAAGAGGTGACATGGCAATCCTCACACCCTGATTTTGCGAGCATTAATGACCAGGGTAAAATCACCGCTAAAGCTCAAAGTGACACTGAACAAGGCCTAGTCACCTTCACTGCGACAACCATCAATGACGTTAGTGAAAGCATCGAAGTATCTATTAAAGACATTCAAGTAGCGAGCCTGACCTTGAGCGCAAACAGTGCCCGTGCTTATGCCTGTCAACCAAACACAATTACCACCGCCGTCACCTATGATGATGGTTATCAAGGCACCGTGGATAACAACAAGCTGACCTGGGAAGTGGCAGGCAGCGCCACGGCTTACATCAATGATTTTGGTGTTTTATATACCTCAGATAGCAGTGGTGATGACCTCCAAGTACGCGCCTCCTACGCACAAGCAAACAGTAACCAACTCAGTTTCACAACCGCGCCAACACAAATCACCAGCATTCGTTTTGTCGATAACGACGAGCAGAGCTATGAGTCTTTAGACCTTGATTTAGGTGAGCGCGAAACCTTGCAAGTGCGTGGCACGCTTAACGAGCAAAGTGTTGATGTTACACCGGGTGTGAATTGGGCTGAAAATAACAATGCTATCGCCTATATCGAAACAAACCCAAGATTCAGTGGCGCCGTATTGGCAACAGAAAAAGGGGATGGGTTGGTGTATGCGAGCTGCTCAGACTCTGTACAAGACTCCATCAGCCTGTCAGTCACTTCTGCGCAAGAAGGTGAGTTATCTGCTATTTTTATAAACGACAATAGCGAAACTATCAGCTTAAATGCAGGTGAAAGCACCGAAATACGTGTGTATGCGGATTACACTGGTTTTAGCGACAATATTAACGTCACCGATGCCAGTACGTGGATTATTAATAACAGCTTGGTCACTGCTACCTTAAATAAGCGCGCAAGTGACGAAGTGTATTTGAATGTCACTGCAAAGCCGGATGTCAGCGGTGATGCGCTCATGACATTCGGGTTTCTCGAACAAGAACAAAGCGTTATTTTTGAAATTAGCAACTAACTCCTAGTCGTTAACTAAAGGCGCCCAGTTGGGCGCTTTTTTATTACCTGCTAACCCATACGTTGCACATATTCCAACGCCGTCATGCGGTGATAAGTCACCTGTGCATGCGCTACTTGCACCGGTTCAGGGTCAACAACCTCAACATCAATGCCTCTGCTTCGGGCAATCTCCAAAGCCATTTGCGTAATATTGACGCTGAACGAGGTACCAATAAACACGATTTTATCCGCTGATAGCATGCGTTGCTGAGCCTCGGTAATACCATATAGGTCGGTGTAATACTCATCAAAGAGCAGGACCAAAGGTTTGTAAGAGTGGTATAGCTGGGGCTTTTCACCGTCAATGGCAAAGGCCGCCAGCAACGAAGCATGGAGGTTCCCCTCATCAATGCTCTCCCAAGGCGCTGGGTATGTCGTCACCGCCTCTCCTTGGTTATGAAATTCGGTCATTAAATCTAAGCGCCCGTGAATAGCGATATAATTGTTGTTCCCCGCCTTGGCATCTAAGCCATCAATATTTTGGGTGATCAGATTTTTATCGCTGAGCCAGTGATGCACATCATTCGGGCCATGGTGGCGGTACGTAGCAAAACGATGATAATACCAGGCTAAAAACTCCTTGGGATTATGTTGGTACATGGCCCGAGTTGCCATTTCCATAGGCGTGTAGTGTGCGCTGCCGATGCGCCAGAACCCATCCTCACCACGAAAGGTGGGAATACCGCTGGCGGCGCTAACCCCGGCACCGGTGATGTATAAAGTGTTACTCATGCTGATTTTACATTCGCTTTTGCCTGGCACAACCGACTAAGCAAGGGGCAGGTGCACACGCACTACTAAGCCACCGTGGTGGCGATTGTGTAAACTGATGTCACCATGATGCGCCTCGCAAATTTCACGACACAGCGCTAAGCCTAGCCCTGACCCCGTACTTTTAGTGGAGTAAAAGGGCACTAACGCACTGGCCATCACGGCTTCTGACATGCCTTTACCGCGATCGCGAACCAGTATTTCCTGCTGCGCCTCGCTACAATTCACCTCAACACTGATATCTGCCTCTGGAGAGCCTGATTCATGGGCATTTTTGAGCAGGTTAATAAGCAATTGCTCAAGCTGAGTATCATCGCCATAGCCCTGCTCTGGCAATTCCCCAAGCAGTGTAAAAGCCCATTGCTGCGTAAGCCCTTGCATCATATTGTCCCAGCTGAAATGTTTCATCTGCGGTTGTGGTAATTTAGCGAACCGCCCATACCCTTGAACAAACTCACTGAGTTTACCGATTCGCTCGTCAATCGTTGTAAATACTCGCGCTAAACGGGTGTCTTCAATGCCTTGTGCCAACAACTGCCCAGAGTGCAACATGGATGATACCGGCGCGAGGGAGTTATTGAGTTCGTGGCTAATTACTCGGATCACCTTTTTCCACACCTGCACTTCTTGGCGTGAGATCTCCCGTGTCATGGGCTTGAGTATATACAAGGTATGAGCTTGATTGTTGAGCAAGAAGTGCCCGGTGGCTAAGTGCCATGTTTGCCGCTGCTCATGTTGCTGCTCAACACTAAATAAGCCCTCTTTCCCTGCCTGCAAAGCTTGCGCTAACCCGTTTGGCATGCGCGCAAACAATACCGATAATTGCTCACCCTCAACGCGTAAATCGGCAAACAACAAGCTCCTAGCACTGTGGTTACTGTACACCACCTGCTGTTTGTCATTCACTAATAACAGCGCTTGCGGCGAGCTATGCAGAACCTTATCGAGCATCAATTCTCGTTGGTATATCCATTGCCGCTCTTGATGTAATTTGCTCGCGGTATCATTGTAAAGCCGACACAAATCGCCCAACTCATCATTTTTGTTATAAGCCAAAGAGGTGGAAAAATCCCCATCCTTAAAGTTCAACAACCCCGACTCTATAGCCTGGAGCCCTTTCACTCTGGGTGTGACCACATAATGTATAAACATGGCTTGCAGCGCGCCAAGCGCGACGGCTAAGAGCAACGCCTGCAACACCGATAACAACCCTAGCAATACCCCAGCTACAACCGGCGCACAAACAAACAAGCTCAGCCATGAGCTCAGCTGCCAGGTAAGGCGACTGGTGGGTGAAGTTAACAGGGCCATTAGTATTCAATACCAAATTTCTGCATACGCCGATACAACGCTTGTCGCGATAAACCAAAATCCCGTGCCACTTTGGCCACCACGCCTTGATGTAGACGCATAGAGTGTTCAATGTCCTGCTTCGAGGGCTCATGTTTTTGCACCTGTGCTTGTTCAGCACTTTGCAAAGCAAAATCATCTGCCTGTAATTCGCCTTGCGGCTTAAGCACCGCTATACGCTTACAGGCGTTTTCCAACTCGCGTACGTTTCCTGGCCAACAATGATGACGCAGCGCCTGCTCGGCATGAGGGCTCAGCTCTCGACCTGGTAAAAAGTGCGCAATTAGAGCTGGGATATCATCTTGGCGTTGGCACAAAGGTGGCACCGCTAATTCAATGACATTGAGACGATAATATAAGTCTTCGCGAAAACGCCCTTGTTGAATATCACTGCGCAGGTCTGCATTGGTCGCGGAGATCACCCGCACCGAGACCTTACGGGTTTGCGTGGAGCCCACGCGTTCAAATTCGCCACTTTGCAGCACACGCAACAATTTCATTTGCCCATCGAGTGATAGGTTACCTATTTCATCAAGGAACAAGGTGCCCCCATCAGCGGCTTCAAAGCGTCCTATGCGTGTGGTTTTGGCTCCGGTAAATGCGCCGGCTTCAGCGCCAAATAATTCCGCTTCAATTAAGTCGCTAGGCAGTGCCCCGGCATTCACTTTAATAAAGGGCTGTGCTTTGAGTACAGAGTTACGGTGCACAATCTCAGCAATGCCTTCTTTACCACTGCCATTCGCTCCCGTGATAAGCACAGGCACATCAGCATGGGCCACCTGCAACGCCATATCCACAACCCGCTGCATTGCAGCACTGGCAAATACCAACCCGGCTAAATCAGCGCCAGCATGAGCTTGGCTGCGCTCTTGGGCTTGGCGTTTAAAGGTTGCATTCTCACTGGCGGCTTCGCCCAGCGCGACAAGGTTTTCGATGGTCGTTAACAGCTTTTGGTCATCCCAAGGCTTACCAATGTAGTCGGCTGCGCCGGCTTTGACTAATTCCACTGCGGTACTGAGCTCGGTCCAAGCGGTGATCAAGACCACCGGAAGGTGTGGGTTGATTTCTCGTAACTGATAAAACAGCGCTCTGCCCTCCTCACCTGAGGTGGTGTCGGCACTGAAGTTCATATCCTGTAAAACTAAAGCAATGCGTTGATAGCGAACGATATGCAGCGCCTCGGTGGGCGTTTCACAGACCACGGGATGATAACCATGAATCTCCAGTAGTAGCGACAATGCTTCCAACACTGCGGTGTTATCGTCAACGATGAGTATCTTTTTCATATTATCCATAATGTGGCGGCGCACCTATCGGCGCCGCTTGTTATTGTAATTATATAGACCGCGTAGCGATGCTGGGTTCGATATTGGCGGCCCGCTGAGCCGGCGCCCAGGCGGCAATCAAACTCATTATGAGCATAAAAGTGGCACTCGCCAAGACAAAAGTCCACGATAGACTGGGCAAAGAAAAGACCGTCATAAGCTGCTGCCCTAATAACATGGCCAGACCCGCTCCAAGAACAATACCGACACTGGCAACCAATGCATTCTCGACCAAGAAGTAACGAACAATGGCCGAGCGTCTTGCACCTAAGGCGCGACGCGTACCGATTTGTTTAGTGCGTTTGGAGATATTAAACAGCGTCAAGCCAAAAATACCTAGCGCAGTAACCAGTACTAAGACCACAATTAACACGATCAGCATACGCATGACCAGCCTATCACGCGCCATATAAGCGGCTTTGCTTTCATCTAATCCCTCAATACGATAGATCACGCGCTGAGATTCGTTGTTAAGTAACAGCTCTTCGATTTGTGCCATTACCTGTGCTCGTTTATGGGCCTCGGTGCGAACAATGAACTCGGCTCGCGAGTCGGCATAATTAAACGGAAAGAAGATCACATTGGCCGGGCGACTATCATCAAGCCACGGGCCTTTAATGGTATCGATAACCCCGATTATTTTCAGTGCGCCTTGCCCTTGATAAACGGTTTTCCCAAGCGCTGACTCATCGGGAAACATCTCCTCGGCCAAATCTTTGGTGACAATGGCTGTGGTTGGCAAATTGTCGCGATTATCACTGTGCACGACTTCATCAGCACGGAAGTTACGCCCAGCAATTAATGTGGCACCTAGGGTATTGAGGGCGCTGTCGCTGGTAAGCTGATACGCTGCACGCACACCACGGCCCATCTCTGGCGGTGGCGAAGTGTGCATACTGCTCGAGTCACCACTGCCGGACAGTGGCACCCAGTTAGTCATCGCCACATCAACCACACCATCGAGAGAGCGGATCGCCTGTTCATCCAAGGCGTATTGCTGAACCAGGTTGATATCAGGGTCAAAGTTATTCACTCGAAAGCTAAAAATAGCCGACTCGTCATAGCCAGTAGGTTGATTCAAATAGGCGAGACGGTCGCTTATCATAAACGCCGCGTTACTGACGATAGCCAAGGTGATGGCTACCTGTACCAGTAGTAACACAGCACCAATTTTTGAGCGCAGTAATGCGTTTATCATGGGTTTTAATTCTGACATGCTTTAGCTCCTACTGCGTTTTCAGATAATAAGCGGGGTTGGTTCGACACACCTGCCAGGCTGGTAACAAGCCAGCGACGACACACGCGATAATGGCAATGACTGGCGCACTGATAAGCATGAGCGCGTCCATGGTAGCCAAGTCACTGTAGGCGCTGTAACTTTCTCGCACGCCCCAGAGGCTCAACTGTGCCAGAAAAATACCGAGCACACCGCCTAAGCTGCCAAGCAAGGCAACCTCGACCAAATGCTGCATAAATACTTGTGTTTTGCTCGCCCCCAAGGCTCGGCGCACACCCACTTCGGGTGCCCTACGCATAAACTTAGCGAGCAGTAGACCGAGGATATTCGCCAAGCAAACAGCCAAGAACATAAAGCTTAATAACACTAAAATTTTATTGTCTTCGCTGACGACCTTGTTGTACGTCATCCACTGATTAACATCGCGCAAGGAAAACTTCGGATGCTCTCGCGTGAACCGCCCCAGTTGCTTTTGCTGGTCGATATAATTGCGCAAATAGTCGCTGTATTGCTGCTTTTGCTCATCATTATCTAGCTCGACCCAATATTGCAGCCAATAAATCTCCGAATTCAATTTATCTTGATAGCTTTTGATCTCTTCGCGTTTCCAACCGTTGGAGTTCCCCCATGAGGGCAATTCCAGCTCACGAATTAAAGAGAACGGCACAAAAATGCGTTCTGGCTTGCGAAACGCGCCATTATTCAAATCGTAAAATTTGATATGACGGGTGACTGGCGCAACAACTCCCACCACTTCAAACACATGATTGTCGAGGTATAAGGTTTTTCCCACTGGACTTTGCTGGCCGTAAAGTTCTTCGCTCAAGCTACGCTCAATGACCACCTGTTTCATTGCGTCTTTGTCCGCCTGCTCGCGCCATGCTCCACCATGCACAAACTGGGCGTTAAACATGCTGAAAAAGTCGCGACTCGTTGCTCTTGCCCCCATCAGTTGTGGCTTGGTACGCGCATCTCCAAGATGTACGGCAAAACCTGTGCGCAACATTGGCGCTTGCGCTTTCGCTGCACGGTCTTGGTATAGATTTTCTGCATCTGGGAAAGACAGTTGATAAGGCAAATCATCGCTGGTCCACCAGCCGTCGCCATCGTCCATAGACTGCAATTGCACGGCAAACAGTTGCTTGCTTTTTGCCGGAATAGGGTCGGCGCTCATCATGTGATACACCGATAAAGTCGTCATCGTTACACCAATGCCAATGGCGATAGCCAACACCATCAAGGTGCTCACCATGGGGGTACGCTTGAGCGAACGCCAACTTAAATCAATATAGTGCCAAAACATCATTAGCCCCCTACAGCCTGTTGAGCAATATCGCCGGCACTGCTTGCGCTACTAGGTCGGCCTTGATACAGACTAAAATCAGCAAGTTGGCCATCGACGACCTGAATATTGCGCGGCGCTCGGCGTGCCAACTCCGGATCATGAGTAACCATGACAATGGTCGCCCCTTCACGGTTAATATCTTCAAGAATTTCCATGACCTGACGCGCCATTAAACTATCGAGGTTTCCGGTTGGTTCATCGGCAAGTAGAAAGCGCGGTTCGCCGGCCAACGCCCGAGCGATCGCGACACGCTGTTGTTGTCCCCCGGAGAGCTGTTGTGGTAGGTGTTTAGCGCGAGCACCGAGGCCTACCAGTTCAAGACACCGCTCTATGCGCTTTTTACGTTCTACGGCTTTGATACCGCGATATCGCAATGGTACTTCCACATTTTCATACAAGTTCAAATCTGGGATAAGGTTAAATCCTTGGAAAATAAAGCCAATTTTTTGGTTTCGCAAATCAGCTCGTTGATTATCGTTCAAACCACCCACATCCACACCGTCGAGCTGATACTGACCGCTAGAGAATGGCTCTAACATCCCGGCAATGTTTAAAAACGTGGTTTTACCGCTGCCGCTCGGCCCAGTGACAGCGATAAATTCACCCTGCTCAACATTAAGATTGAAATCCCGTAGGGCGTGGGTTTGCACCATATCCGTTTGGTATATCTTGTTAATATTATTCATTTTAATCATTTTTATATCCTTTTATAAAAGCGCTTAACGCAGCAATACACGTTGCGCTTGG
The DNA here is from genome assembly GCF_008808095.1 of Pseudoalteromonas ruthenica. Classification (NCBI taxonomy): domain Bacteria; kingdom Pseudomonadati; phylum Pseudomonadota; class Gammaproteobacteria; order Alteromonadales; family Pseudoalteromonadaceae; genus Pseudoalteromonas; species Pseudoalteromonas ruthenica. The sequence goes on from NZ_CP023396.1 coordinate 1,616,342, forward strand.
TTAAATACATCGTAACTGGACACCACAAGTTCATCGCCTTGCTGTGCCCCTGCGGTGAGCTCGACCGCCGCCATACTGCTCGCCCCTGTTTGAATTTGAATTCGTTCAGCCACGTCGCCATTGACGCGATAGGCCACAAAGCCGCCTTGATTCATAAATGCCCCACGGCGCACCATCAATACATCTTCACGGTTTTCTAGAAGAATGCGTGCCGAAATCCGTTGGTTTTGACGAATGCGCAAGCCCTCACGCTGGGTAAAACGCACTCGGGCGCTCACTTGGCGATCTTTCACTTCAGGAGAGATAGACACCAGCTCCCCCACCAGCTGCTCAGAGCCAATACTGAGTTCGACCTCAAGGCCTAAGCCAAGCTCATTGGCATAGCTTTCAGGTACCTGTAATTCGGCCTCAAAAGCGCTTAAATCAACCAACGTCATCAGTGCCTGGCTCGGAGCCACAGCTGCTTGCTGTTGAACAAAGTGGTTACCCACCACCCCGCTGACCGGCGCAACAATCGCTAATTCGCGCACTTTACGACTGATGTCATCAACAACAAGCTGCTGCCTGGTGACATCGCTGTGTGCTGACTTTAATTCGAATGCTAAGGTGTCTTCGCCAATTTGTACTTCTTGCTGAGCATGTTTATAGGCCAATTTGGCACGCGCTAATTCATCTTGTGCCTGTTCCATATCAATTTGGCTGATAAGATTGTCTTTAATAGAGATAAGCGCTCGACGATGCTCACGTTTAGCCGCATCTAAAGTCACTTTGGCCATATCCAGCGTGCGCATAAGTGCGAGTTTATCGCGGCGCACCTGTAATTCTTTGCGCGAAAGCTCATCTTCTAAACGCTGAAGCTCAGACTGCTGTTGTTTTAAGTTGTTGGCCAGCTCGGGGCTTTTAACTCGCGCCACGACCTGCCCCACGGCAATGGTATCGCCGGGGTTGACCAGCAGTTCCACATAGCCCTGCGTTGGGCTATATACTTGCGGGGCATTGGCCGCGACGATAAACCCTGTGGTAGCGATATCGCGAACCAGGTTGCCCCGCTCGACGGTGGCAATTTTGACACTCTCACGGGCAATGGAGTGGCTGGTATTAGACTGGGGACTAGCAAAGGTATAGAGCGCTGCAGCGATGACTAATACGCTGATAAGACCAATCAACAAGGGTTTGTATGAGCGCTGGCGCTCTTTCACAACAGTGTCCTGTGCTTGGGTATCGCGGATCATGACTGCGCCTCCCCGACCAACAGGCAGTTACTGTGTAACCAGGTGCTGATAAGTGCCGCCGCAAGCACCAATAATGGAGAGGTAAAAAAAACAAATAAAGTTAATAGCATAACAACTTCCCTTAGTACGTATGAGTACAGGGTTACGAAAACCATGCCAACTTAGAAAGAAAGATTAACTCATTGTTTTGTATGCACTTTTAATATAACTCTTGAGAATCTAAGGTGTCCGCGGACAATGAAAGTGTCCGCTGCGGACACTTTCTTCACTTCATTAGCAATACGCTTACCTTGAACTACTGCTTAAGTATCAGTCACCTACCTTGTTAACTAGGTATTTTATTCTATGCTCAAAAGGCACCCTTAATCGGTAACAGTAAGGAAATCAACATGAAGAAAACGTTACTAGGGCTGTCTATTGCAGCCGCACTGGTTAGCTTGCCCAGCTTTGCTGAGGTAAGAATAAATGGTTTCGCCTCTATTGTCGGTGGTCAAACTCTGGATGATGACGATACGCTCTATGGATATGATAACGACTTTAATATGGAGCAAGAGAGCAAGTTCGCCTTGCAGGTGTCGGCCGATTTGCAAGAGCGCCTAAGCGCCACCGCACAGGTCATTGCGCGTGGAGAGAACGACTTTGATGCTGAGTTTGAATGGGCCTATCTCACCTACGAGATATCTGACAATTCACAGCTTAGCGCCGGGAAAATGCGTATTCCTTTTTATCGCTATTCAGACTTTTTAGATGTGGGTTACGCCTATCGTTGGGTGCGCCCGCCAAAATCGGTGTATAACCTCAACTTTTCCACTTATGAAGGGTTAAGCTATTTATATAACAGCAATATTGGCGAATGGGATAGCAGCATCCAGCTGATGTATGGCTCAGTGAATGAAGATATAGCAGCAGTTACCGAGAGCGATAATGTCGAAATCAATGATGCATTTGGCTTCAATTGGACACTATCAAAAGACTGGTTTACTGCGCGAGCGGCATACATTCTCAGCGAGGTTTCTATTGATGTAAGTAATAGTGCACAGTTAAGTGCATTGTTTAGTGGCCTTTCAGGCTATGGACTCAATGAGCAACGCCAAGACTTAGCTGTTGAAGAGGATGACTCTTACTTCGCCGGCATTGGTTTTGGTATTGATTACAATAACTTTTTATTTGACGCTGAATATACCCAGTATGAAATTGAGGATAGCTTCTTAGCAAAACAGAGTCAGTACTATGCCTCGGTGGGTTATCGTATCGATGACTGGACAGTGCATTTTACCTATGAAAACAACGACGACGAAAATGATAGTTCCGAGTTGAATACGATACCCGCACAGATCCAAACACCTAACGGCCCTATCAATGTGTCGACTAACCCGAGTGACCCAAATGCGCCGTTGCTGCGAGATGTAACTAACTTTGCCTTACTCTCTCAGCGGGCAGAATCCAATACCTACACTATAGGCGCACGCTATAATTTCCATCCATCGGCGGCATTTAAAATTGATGTGAGTCGATTCGAAGACGATATTACCAATACCGAAGTAGATCTTGTATCTATGGGTGTAGACTTAGTGTTCTAAGGGGAAAAACATGTTAAAAAAAGTAGCAGCAGTTTCGCTTTTAGTATTCGCGCAAGGGGTGTGGGCTGATATTGCCGTAGTTGTTCACCCCAGTAATGGTGCAAGTCTAGATCAAAATGCGATCAAGAAGCTTTATCTCGGTAAATCTAAGTCTTTCCCTGATGGCAATAGCGCCACGGCGGTGAATCAAGATGGCACACCCGCCTTTGATGAGTTTAACGATAAGGTGGTAGGCAAATCGAGTTCACAACTTAACGCCTACTGGTCTAAACTAGTGTTCACAGGTAAAGGAACACCACCGGACAAGTTAGCGAACGATCAAGCGGTGATTGACTTTGTGGCAGCCAACCCTGGGGCAATAGGGTACGTTAGTGCCGCAAGTGCCAGTGACAAGGTGAAGGTGGTCGCCACCTTCTAAATTAAATAAACCTAAACCGAGCCTGCCAGATTGGATAAGTGGAACCTAGTCCAATCTGGCAGTTTTTTAAGCGCCTTTTATAGTTGGTGGTAATGTTTTGTTAAGTGACAATAAACTTTGATTACACTCACGCGAAACGCCAAGCCAACTGCTAATAACTAGCCTAAGCTAGGCTGATTTACGAAAGTGCTAAGTTATATCAATTGCCCTCATTCCATCGAGATGCAAATTAGTCACACAGTTTATTTGGCTTTAGCATTTAGATTTTGTATGAATACGGCTCCTGAATCCATGCCGTTTTTATCATGATTCGGGGCAGAAACTACTGCAAATCTGTTAGATAACGCAACGTTCCAGCCGAACCTATCTTTGGAAGAACTGACCTTAGCTGTGATTTTCGACGCAAAGTTCCAGTCCCCTGACTCTTTCTTAAAAATATATATCGCCCCGGTATCAATACCGTTTGCATCATTGTTCATTGCACTAATGATTGCAGTATCTTTGGTTAGTGCCACTGCACGTCCAAACCTGTCGTCTGCAGCTCCATCTGGGGACGTTAGCTTTGATATTTGCCTCCATACACCCTTGTGTCGCTCGAAAACATACGCTGAACCTGCATCTATACCTACTCCTTCAATATCATCTCTTCTAGCTGAAATTAATGCAGTATTATCAAAAAGCGCGACTCTAACACCAAAGATGTCTGTTTTATTTCCATCATTCGCCATCAGTTTGGCTTCTTCTTTCCATTGCTTCTCTTCTAGAGAGTAAACATACACAGCTCCAGCATTTTCAGCTTTGGCGTCATGTAAATCAGCACCCACAATAATGGTGCTACCATGAGTATCAAGGCTTATGCCAAACAGATCCCCTGCAGCACCGTCACTGGCAGTGATTTTACTTTGATAACGCCATTTACCCTTATCTCGTTTATAAATGTAGGCAGCTCCAGAATCTTCTCCCAAGGCGTCGTTTCGCGGAGCTCCAACAACGAGGTGGTTTTCAGTAAGAGAAATACTTTGGCCAAAAGCATCACCTGGTTTGGCATCTGGAGCGGTGAGAACTTGCGTTTGTCTCCAGTTATGTGAGTGGCGCTCGAAAATGATCACTGCACCAGAGTCTTTCCCTTTATCATCCCTATTCATAGCGCCTAATACGGCCACATCATTTTTCAATGCCACCTTACCACCTACAGTGTCTTCAGCGACGCTTTGCTCTGCTACAAGCTTCGCTTGTTGAGACCAGCCACTATGATTTAATACATAGACATAAGCAGCTCCAGCATCCATTACCCCTTTAGTATCTGCTTTATATGCACCAACGAGTACACTATTACCATCAGTCGCTACACTATATCCAAAGTAATCTTCAGTCTTACCATCGCTTGGTAAGATCATGTGTTGCGTTGCGAGACTGTCTGTGGCCACCAAAATAACTATCGTGCTAAAGAATAGCTTGGTCTTATATATTAATCTCACCGATTCTCTCCTGCTCTGTCAAAGGGGTAACGCAGATAGCTTGCACCATATTATTCAGACATGCCTCTTACGTTTGTCATGATTTCGGTTAGATGCAAAACTGCAGTGATGAGGAACGATAATCTGAATCTTTTTTACGTACATATTTTTCTATATGTTTAACCGACTAACTCATATTAAGAGAACACAGGGTAAAAATATAATTTTAAAATGGCATACAACTCATTTCAAAATATGATGAATACAGCAAAATAATCAGTTATACATATATACAATACTTAAAAATAACAATTAAGGATGAGAGTTATGCGCCCGCAGGAGTTAAAATTATTGGTTATCTTTGATGTGATAATGACAGAGAAATCAATAACTCTGGCTGCTAAACGACTATCAATGACTCAACCTGCTGTGTCAAATGCAGTGTCTAAAATGAGGGGCTTATGGAAAGATGAATTATTTGTTCCTGATGGTCGAACAATACAACCAACAACCTACGCCATTAATTTTTGGGTACAGATACGAAGTTCTCTACATAACATTAAGCAAGCAATAGAACCTGAAGAGTTTGAGCCCAGCAGCGCTAATCGAACATTTAGAGTTGCCTTGCCTGATATTGCCCTTGATGCGCTGTGGCTAGATTTAAGAAAATTATTCGAAAAAGAGGCTAAAGGGCTTAACTTACATGCACTCCCTTATGCTATAACCCGTACTAAAACAATGTTAGATGCCGCTGACGTTGATCTTGTGATAGGGCAAAGTAACCGCTCTTTAGAGAATATATGTACAGAGCACTTATTTGATACAAGCTATGTTTGTGTCATGCGTAAAGACCACCCTTTGACGAAAAAGCCTTTAACAATAGAGGCATTTTCATTGGCAGATCATTTATTAGTTTCGTTATCCGGTGATATCGCTAGCCCAACAGACCAAGCTTTACAGCAACTGGGACTAAGTCGGCGAGTAGCTTTTACAGTCAATAGCTTTTCCTCCGCCGTCCCTATCATTATGGAGAGTAATCTTATTGCGGTTTTGCCTACAGACCTGATTCACAAATATTTAGCTTACGGTGAGCTTGCTATTACTCATCTGCCACTCGATATTCCCCACTCTTCAATTTCAATGTTATGGCATAAGCGACAAAACACTGACAAAGGGCTGATTTGGTTACGCAAACACATAAAGCAAATATTCATTAAGCGACGAACACATCAGATAGAAGCGGTGAAGAGCTTCATTGGCTCATAGTCTTGATTTGTTAAACTGTTATTATCGTGGGGGCCTTTTAGCCGAACATGTACCAATCTGAAGGGGGAGTCTAAGCCTATTCACCTAAAGCATGAGATCAGAAATGCGCGACGACACCTCAGTAAAGACCTAAAAAAGGGCGCTATTTAGTAGCGCCCTTACTCACCCTTGATTCACTTATTCCACTTTAAATTTGGCAGTGGCGTCCAATAGGTTGTCAGATAGATAGTGTAGGTTTTTAGCAACATCGCGCACTTCACTAAGCGCTTGCATCGTATCTTCAAAGGATCGGTGCATTGAGGTGACATTATCAACGACCATAGTGGCCACTGAGGTCTGCTCCTCGGTGGCGGCGGCAATTTGCCCATTCATAGTGTTAATAGATAAAATCTGTTCGGAGATTTGCTCAATCGATTGCCCTGTTTGCTCGGCGGCTTGAGCATTATTACTGGCCATATCCCGCGCTGAGGTCATTGCTTTAACGGCATCATTGGCTGCTTCAGTTAACACGGTAAGCAATTCGCGAATTTCATTGGTGGATTTGGCGGTACGTGAGGCCAGCTCTCGAACCTCATCGGCGACCACCGCAAAGCCTCGACCTTGCTCGCCAGCACGGGCGGCCTCGATTGCTGCATTCAATGCCAATAAGTTAGTTTGCTCTGCAATTGAGGTAATAACATTGAGAATCTGGGTCACATTCTGGGTATCATCCGCCAACTTATTAATGGTGCCTGCGGCGCGGTTGATTTCCTCACTCAAGGTTTGTGATTCACTCACGGATACACGAATTTGGTCCTTGCTCTGTGCCACCTCTTGCTCGGCAAGTTGCGCTGCGTCGGATGCTTGCGAAGCAGAATGAGAAATATCGCCCACACTCTGGCGCATCTCTTCCATCGACTGGCGGACAATTTCTGCATCACTGGTTTGCTGGTTGGTAGCAGACTCTGCTTTTTCCATGCCTTGCACCAAGCGTGTGGAATTCTCCATCAGCGGTTCAACCACATTCATCACTTCAACCACCGCTTTTTTTAGCAGAGCAATAAATTCATTAAAATTGATGGAGACTTGGCCAATTTCATCATGAGAACGCACATTGAGCGTGGTCGACAACGACCCCTGCCCCTGTGCCAACAAATGCAAATTTTGCGCGGCATCTTTTGCCGAGTTACCTATACCTCGGGCGATCACCACCGCAAGTAGCACCACAAAAATCACAGAGACCACGGCGACAATTAACATGGTTGTCATTGCTGTGCCTGAGCGGCTTTCAGTTTCGTTTATCAGCTGTAAAAAGCGCGCATTGGCACGCTCTTCGGCGTTGTTAAAGTCAGTCGTGAGGGAATTGAAAATGTCGGTTTTCTGCTTTGCGTTTTGTTGAATTTTACTAAAGTCCGCCGTGCCATCGATCATCCCCTTGGCGATGCTAGCGGCTATGTTTTTATAATCTTGTAGCCGCTTAGTGGTGTTCGCAGGCATAAAACCGCTTTGGATGTTATTTAGCTTTTCTAAATTATCCGTGATGGTTTGATAGACTTCTTCGGCTTTATCCAGCAACTCTGCATCACCAAAGGTGACAGCCTGGGTATAAAGCTCATCAACGCTGTTCAGCGCAGTGGCGTTTTCTGCGGTGATGTTGAGCAGGTTGTAGGTGGAAGTCTCAAGCTCGTTGAGTGACTGCTGATTTGAGCTCATTGCGGAATAGTTGACTAACACAATCACCACAAAAGCCACCACCGCAACGCAAGTAATCGCGTGGATTTTTTTAGTAATGCTTAGGTTTGCGAACGAGAAACCCGTATTCATAGTGTACACCTCAGAAAGTAATGCTTATTAGGTATCGGCCAGCTACCTCTAAGTGTTAACCAAATTTAAGAAAATTCTAACTTTTTTTGCTTTTTCTCTCATTTTTATTGGTTCATGCAAAAAACGCCACGGCGGTGGTTGCCTGCTGAATATACAACAAAAAATTTACAAACCTTATATTTGTCTATACTCAAGGAGCACTAAGCACACAACTTAGGAAACAGGTATGAAACTCAAACTATCGTTAATTGCAGTGGCGTTGTCGTTCAGCTCGCAAAGTTTTGCGGATGTCAACGTATCGGGCTTTGTCAGCATAAATGCTGGTAAAGTACTCAGTGGTGATGGTGTTCCACAATATGGTGTAGAGCCGACTTTTTTAGCCGACTACCCCATTGTTAGTGCTTACACCGATGAAATATCTTTCGAACCCGAGTCGCTATTCGGCCTTCAAGTGAGTGCCGACTTGATGGATGGTCTTAGCGCAACAGGGCAAATAGTGGCTCGCGGTGCTAATGATTTTGATGCTGAGTTCGAGTGGGCCTACTTATCCTATGAGCTCAATGAGAATTGGACTTTGCAAGGGGGTAAGAAGCGCCTACCGCTATTCTACTACTCGGACTTCTATGATGTTGGTTATGCCTATGTATGGATGCGGCCTCCTGCCGATAATTACACCTGGCAAATATTCAATTACAACGGTCTTAACTTGCTATACAACGGCTATGTTGGCGATTGGTCCATCAGCGGTAATATTTATGGCGGCCGTGAAGACGACGAAAGCAACAAGCTACTCAGCGAGTTTTTCTTCCAGGAGCCAACCAGAGAAATATGGAAAGATATCATTGGCGGCGTAATTCAAGCGAGTAACGACTGGTTTGAAATACGGGCTACACACATGCGTTATACCAATGAGCGTTATCGCAGTGGCAATATCGTTGTTTGGGAAGATGGGGATACCGAACGCGACGGTAAGTTCTACGGTCTCGCCTTGAACCTCGACTTTGGCGACGCCTTTGTATTAACAGAGCTTAACCGCCTCGATCTCGATGGCAACCTCGACACCTATATGGTCAGCGCGGGCTACCGCTTTGATGGCATCACCCCCTATGTGAGTTACTCTGAGTTTGATCAAGAGGGCGATGGCGATACCGAGCAGCACAACACCACATCGGTGGGTGTAAGGTGGGACTTCCACCCGTCCGCTGCATTTAAAGTGCAATTCGATAAAGTTGAAGATGATTCTTTTGACTTAGCGGTTGCGGGTGACAGTGAGTCGATCACCATCGGTGTTGACGCGGTATTCTAAATGAGGAGCACAATTATGTATAAGATCGCATTTTTGTTCACGCTATTAAGCTCATCAGTCGCTCTGGCTGATGTGGCCGTTATCGTTCACCCCAGTAATGGCAGTGATATCAATAAAGACACGGTGGAGCGTATCTTTATTGGCAAAGAGAAATCGTTCTCCAATGGCAATAAAGCAATTCCCATTAGCCAAGCCAGCGGAGCCACCGCCGATGAATTTAACCAAAAAGTACTGAATAAGTCCTCAGGACAACTCAAGGCTTATTGGTCAAAACTCGTGTTTACAGGAAAGGGCACACCGCCTAAAGAGGTAGATAACGATGCAGAAGTGATTCAGTTAGTCAGCTCAAACCCCGATACCATCGGCTTTGTTGATGCTGGCAGCGTCACAGATGCTGTTAAAGTGGTCACCACTTTCTAACGGATATTCTAAGCGTTAGATAAAACAACGGGGCGTTTTTCGCCCCGTTTTCATTTCGAATATTGCTACTTAGTCGTCTTCTATTTTATCCAACCCTTTGGTATCTTCTCGCGCTTTTAAATCGTGGTGAATAGCCGATTTGATAAGCATATAACCTGTGATGGGGGCGGTGATCAGCAAAAATATAGAAATCAGAATCTCTTTGATGTTCACTTCACCATTAGTAACACTAAAGTAAACATTGGCGGCAATAAGTAGCGATGCCATCCCTAAGGTGGTGGCCTTCGTTGGGCCATGTAAACGCATAAAGAAATCCGGCATTTTTACCAGACCAATAGAACCAATTAAAATAAACGCGCCGCCTGCAAGTAAGAACGCGGCAATTATCCACTCAAACATACCCTCTCCTACTCAATGATATCGCCACGTAGTAAATATTTACATACTGCGACAGTGCTGACAAAACCAAGCATGGCAATAAGCAGCGCAGCTTCAAAATAAATTTGTGTTTGCATACCGATACCATACAAAATAATCAACGCGATGGTATTAATGTACATGGTATCGAGTGCCAAGATACGATCAGGGATAGAAGGGCCGACAATTAAGCGCCACAAATTGAGCACCAGTGACACGCCAATCATCGCAAACACGATAAGTAAAACATGTTCTAACATTGAAAAATCTCCTTCAACGGCGCTTCGTAACGGCTTTTAATGGAGTTAATCAGCTCCTGTTCGTCTCCCATATCAAGCACATGGATCAACAAGAAGCGTTGTTCTGGCTCTTGTCCTTGTGGCAGAGACTCTGGAATCGGATACACCTCAGCACTGACCGTGCCGGGAGTTAATGACACAGTGCTCGCAAGCATGGTGATAGGTAAATCATGTTTCAAATCTAACGGCACTTTAATAAACCCAGGACGCAAACGCTTGCTTGGCCCCAGTATTTTTATCGCTACTTCAACATTCGCAGTGATAATGTCCCACAGCACGATAAGTAGTTGCTTGAATGCCAAGCCGGGGCGCAATATTAACGGCTGAGGCTTGCGAAATGGTGCGATAGACAGCGGAATAACAATAGCCAGTACCGCCCCTAAAATTAAATGGCCCGGCGATACGCTGTTGTTAAGCAACAGCCAAACCGCAAACAATAATATGGTGCGAAACGGGGTGGGTAACCACTTATATTTTGCTTGTAAACGCATTTATTGCCCCTTAGCCAACGCAAAAACAGTATCAACCGCGACTTGAGTATTATGCAATGTTGCTGCTGCATGCTGGCTCACTTCGGTCAGTGGTGCAGCGAACACTGTCATTAATACTGGCACTGCAAGCATCAATAGCACCGCGAAGCTTCGGCGTTTGCCAGCGTATACGGCATCTTCAAATTGTTCATCTTGCTGTGGGTTGTCATGCCAAAATAGGCTCGTTCCAGCTCGCGACAAGGCCACAAGGGTTGCCAAACTGACAATCAGGTATATGGGCCAGAACACCCAGGCAACGTTGCTTTCCCAAGCCGCATCCAATAACCATAATTTAGCGATAAAGCCAGAAAGTGGTGGCAAACCGGCCAAGGCAATGGCGCACAGCACAAAGCAGATACCGAGTAGCTTAGGCTCGGCAACACTGCGGCTATTCACCAGCCTATCTTGCACTTTACCACGCTGTAAGCCAATCAAGTCCGCGACTAAGAACATTGCCGCACAGCCTACTGTTGAGTGCAGTAAATAATAGATTGCCACAGCTGTGGCCTGCTCATTATTCAGAGCCACCATAGCCACTAAGGTGCCCACCGAAACAATGACTAAATTTGCCGTTAGCCGACGTAAATCTTCCGAAGCTAAAACGCCAACAGCCCCAACCACTAAGGTGACCAGTGCCAGAGGCCATAACCAAGTGGTGGCCATACCGCTGAGCTCGCCGGCGTTATCACCGAAGATCATAGTGAACACGCGCATCATGGCGTAAATACCAACCTTGGTCATAACCGCAAATTGCGCTGCTACCGCAGGCATTGCACGGCTATAAGTTGCCGCTAACCACAAATGTAATGGCAATAAGGCGGCCTTTAGAGCGAAGACAATAAGCAGCAACAAACCACCTATTTTAGCCAAGTAAATATCATCGCCCTGTAGCTGAGCTACTTTAGTAGCTAAATCCGCCATATTCAACGTACCGAGTACCCCATAAAGAATCCCTAAGGCGATGAGGAAGATACTCGAGCCCACCAAGTTAAGCACCACGTAGTGAAGCGCGGCTTTGGTGGTCTGTTTATCCGTTTTATGCATTAGCAATGCATAGGAAGCAATCAGTAGCACTTCAAAAAAGACGAACAAGTTAAATAAATCCCCGGTTAAAAAGGCACCATTCACACCCATAAGCAAGAAGTGCGTAAGGGGATGATAGAAGCTGCCTTTTTTGTCATCACCGCGACTGGCGTAAATGGTGGTAACCAAGGTTAGGAAGCTTGTTAGGATAGTCAGTAGCACCGCCAACGGATCGGCGTATAAAACGATACCAAAGGGTGGCTGCCAAGTACCAATAGCATACACAATCGGGCCGCCTTGCAACAGTTGCTGCAATAACACCGTGCTCGCTATTAACGTAAGCAGTGCCATAAACATCGCTGTCCAGCGGCGAATAATGAGGTTTTTACCACAAGGCGGGAGCAGTAAAATGATCCCCGCAAGTAAAGGCAGTAGGATAGGTAAAGTGATCAAATGCTGCATCAACTATGACCCCTTTTTCGAGCGTGGTTGACCATCCACATGGTCATTACCTAAATCCGCGCGACCACGAATAGCCAAGATCACCACAAACGCGGTCATCGCAAAACCAATCACGATGGCGGTCAATACTAACGCTTGGGGAAGCGGATCGGCATACCCTGCAGACTGACCCAACACCGGCGCCTTATTGATTTGTAGACGCCCTGAGGAGAACAAAAATAGGTTCACCGCGTAAGAGAGCATGGTAAGCCCGAGCACCACCGGGAAAGTGCGCGCTCGTAAAATAAGATACACTCCGCAGGCCACTAATAGACCTACACAGCTTGCATATAAGAGTTCCATTAGAGGTTGACCTTTTCTTTCGGTGTTTCTGCTGTCAATTTACCTAGGCTTGCCAAAATCATCAAAGTGGCACCTACCACAGTGAGATAGACCCCTAGGTCGAAAATCATTGCGCTGGCAAGCTCGGTTTTGCCCACCAACGGAATATCAAAATAATCAAACCAGCTGGTTAAGAAGTTACGCCCAAACAGCCAGCTTCCCATGCCTGTCAGTGTAGCAATGGCTAATCCTGAGGCTATCACCTTGCGGTAATTGATATCCATGCGCGCACGTATCCAGTTCGAACCATTGGCCATGTACTGCAAGATGAAGGCGATAGAAGTAACCAAGCCAGCGATGAAGCCACCACCCGGTAAGTTGTGACCACGCAAGAAAATATACACGGACACCATAATGGCCAGCGGCAGCAAACTTTGCGAGATACTCGCCAGCAACAGCGGGTGACGTTCGCGAGCCCAAGGACGCCCTTCACTGTCTGATGCTGGCATAAACAGTGGCAGATTAAGTAATAGCTTGTAGATACCCAGCGCTGCGATACCCAGTACAGTAATTTCACCAAGAGTATCAAAGCCACGGAAGTCTACGAGAATAACGTTTACAACGTTGGTACCGCCGCCACCGGTTTTGGCATTGGCAACAAAGAATTGCGAGATGCTCTCGTGGGGGCGTGTGAGCACCGCATAACAAATACTGCCGATGACGATACCAATGGCACTACTGATCCCTAAATCTCGCAAGATTCGAATTGAGCTTGATTCCTTTGGCGTACGTTGCGGTAAGAAAAACAGTGCCAACATCAATAGCATCACCGTGACTACTTCCACAGTAAGCTGAGTGAGCGCCAAGTCAGGCGCAGAGAAACGACTGAAGGCCACTGAGGTCATCAACCCCACCACCGAAATCATGATGAGGGCCACCATGCGCGAGCGATGCCATACCAAGGTGGCAAGCGCGCCAATCATGAGCAAGGCCGCGCCAATGGCATTATGAGCATCAATATCGCTCAGACCTTTAGACCCAGCCAGCGTATGCATTTCAAATAATGGCAGACCGGCAAGAACCAGTGCCGAGAGCAATAAAATAAAGACATAGCGCTGCAAAGAGCCATTCTCTATACGCAGAACTTGCTCACGTGACCACGTCATCACCTGTTGGATACCGGCGTCGAATGCCCTTTTTGCATTAACACTGGGTAGCGAGGCTTGGAACTGGAATAAATATTTGCGTTGAGAATAGATAAACAAACCACCGGCTACTGCCACCGCACTCATAAATAGCGGTAGATTAAAACCGTGCCAAATAGCCAGTTTGTAATCCGGTGCATCACCGGCTAAAACTGCATTGGAAGCGACCGATAAAATAGGGTCCACTACAAAGGCTGGGAACAAACCGACGAGCACACACATCGCAACCAACACTTCAATGGGCACGCGCATATAACGCGGCGCTTCGTGAGGATCCTTAGGCAGGTCTTTGGGCTCACCATTGAAAAATACATCGTGAATAAAACGCGCCGAATAAGCCACTGACAATGCCCCGGCTACCGTCGCTAACACTGGAATTAACCATGACATAGACCCCAGCATTTGCTGGTGTAAAGTCTCAGCAAAGAACATCTCTTTTGATAAGAAGCCGTTCAAAAGCGGCACACCGGCCATGGACGCCGCCGCCACCATCGCTAAGGTCGCGGTATAAGGCATATAACGCCACATACCGTTCAGTTTACGCATGTCTCGAGTACCGGTTTCGTGATCGATAATACCCGTCGCCATAAACAGTGATGCTTTAAAAATAGCGTGATTAATAATGTGGAAAATCGCCGCAACTGTCGCCAGCTGCGTATCCAGGCCTAGGAGCAAGGTAATAAGACCCAAATGACTGATGGTCGAGTATGCCAACAAGCCCTTTAAGTCGTGTTTGAATAAAGCAATGTAAGCACCGACTAACAAGGTTGTCAGGCCGGTTACGCCAACAATAATGAACCATAGCTCGGTGCCTGCCAGTGCGGGATAAAAGCGGGCTAACAGGAAAATTCCGGCTTTAACCATCGTTGCCGAATGTAAGTAGGCGCTGACTGGCGTAGGTGCCGCCATCGCATGCGGCAACCAAAAGTGAAAGGGAAACTGCGCAGATTTGGTGAACGCCCCTAGCAACACCAACACCAAAATAACCGGATACCAAGACGATGACTTGATCACCTCGGCACTTTGTAGAATAACGTCAAGCTCGTAGCTGCCCACTAACTGGCCGATGAGCACTAAGCCCGCCAACAGGGCCAGACCGCCAGCGCCGGTAATAGCCAATGCCATACGTGCGCCTTTACGTGCTTCAGGTTTATGGGACCAGTAGCTGATCAATAAAAATGAGCTAATACTGGTGAGCTCCCAGAAGAACCACATTTGAATAATATTATTCGCCGTCACAATGCCTAGCATGGCTGTCATAAACAGCATTAAGTAGGCATAAAGCTTAGGCATGGAGTCATTCTCACTAAGGTAATAGCGAGCATAAAGAATAACCAGCAAACCGATACACAGGATCAGTAAGCAAAACAGCAGGGCTAACCCGTCCAGACGGAAAGACAAGTTCACGCCTAATTCAGGTATCCAGGGTAGGCTGGAATAGAGGGTCTCACCCGCCAGCACATCGGGGGCTAAACTCAGTACTAGGGCTAAGCCTAAAATGGGCATTATTGCGGTGATAATC
Organism: Pseudoalteromonas ruthenica; assembly: GCF_008808095.1. Classification (NCBI taxonomy): domain Bacteria; kingdom Pseudomonadati; phylum Pseudomonadota; class Gammaproteobacteria; order Alteromonadales; family Pseudoalteromonadaceae; genus Pseudoalteromonas; species Pseudoalteromonas ruthenica. The sequence continues at coordinate 1,631,603 of NZ_CP023396.1, forward strand.
GCACTTTGATTGCGCGATAATTTACCAGTAAAACTCGCAAGTAAACTGCCTATAAGGGATAACAGGGGTATCCACAGCAAAGTCATAGTTTGTGAACCTTTATTATGGTCGCTGAACCTTCAAACAACCTTCTTATAATCAACTCCAGCATCGGGTTTGCTTCCGTGTGCTAAGTTCCTCAACTAGGGTTAGTATAGCGCCAATTAAACATTAATAATTAGTCAGTTATACTGTTGTGCTCACTCTTTGTCTAGCCTAGATGCGGCTATTCGCCTAAAACTTGGGCTGAGATTAACACCTCACTAACCTTGCTTACAAATCTAGTTGTTGGCTTGGTTAATAGTTGTACGGCCTTCACCTGCTCCATGTGTGGCAAGTGGGTGGCGTTGTAGCCAGATTGGTAGCGCACTTAGGCGATGAAAGTAATCTTGATAGCGCAGTAATTCATCGCTGTGTTGGCGCAATTGTTTCACCCAAAGGCGACGATACAAAGGCGATAAGCCAACCTCTGAGTGTTGCATAATGCTGATTTTATCAGTGGGTTTATAGCCACGCCCATTGTTGCAAAAATCGCTTTTATACCAACCAGAAGGCCTTGTATCATCGACATAAAGGTTAGCATAGATTTGCCCTTTGTCTGTGCATGCGTGTTGTTGTACTTTAGGCCCCGGATATTCGTCCGTGAACCCGGCAAAATGCATGAGTTCGTGTAAAAACACATGATAAGGTGCCTCTGTGCTTAATTGCATGACTCCTGCTTGGACATTGGCGCGCCCCTGCTTGGTCATCATAACAATGAAATCAAAACCCGGGGGCAGTCGTGATGGCTGCTCTGCCAAAGGCTGCCAATTGCAGCGCACATAGCCCCCCCTACTCGACGTGCAATCAAGCTGGCTACCCATATAAACAGGCTTAGATAAACACATCAGTCCCGGTTGTGGCTCTGCTTTTGCAAGGTATCGTTCACGCAATTGTTTTAACCTCACGATGCCTTGCGCGTGATCTGCCAATAATAAAATATTGTAATCACATTGGCGTGCCTCAATTGCTCCTAAGCGCACTTCAAAATCATGATGCTGCGCATAGTCAGTGGTAATTCGACTTGGCGGCACACCTTGGTGCATCAGTAGAGGCTGAGCAACTTCTTCACTAAGCGCACGATGTTGTGAGATGGTCGTGAGCGAGTGCCACTGCTCATTAAGGAGTAGCCGCTTGGTAAGTTGCTGCCACTGCACAGCTTGGGTGTCGTTTTGATGTGATAACGCCGCCTGCCAATACGGCGTGGCATCCTCTACACGGTGGTCATTGAGTAGCTTGACGGCTAGGGCCAGTTGCGCTGGCGCCACACTCTGCCCTGCCAACACTCGCAGCTGTGCCTGATTAAGTGATTGATAGTCGATACTGTGTGGCTGATAGCGATGCCAATAACCAAGGTAACTGGCAGAGTTTGCCGCTAGATGGGAAGCTAAATGAGGGGAGAAACTGCTGCTGGCACAAAGTAGTAGTGCCAGCAGTATAATTACACTAGTGCGCACCCTCGCCTGCCATTAAGCTCAGCTCCAAACGGGCGTACTTATATTCAACAAACTCGTACACATTAGTCGATAACGCCAATTTAAAGTAGTCACTGGCCAAGGCTGTATTGCCTTCAGCTTGGTGACGCTTGGCGATATAGAAATACGCCTCACACAATCGCTCAGCATACTCTTGATGCGACTCGACGCCCTCGCTCAAGGTGTTTAACAGAGCCTTTTCATCAATATCGCCATTGTAATAAGCGACCAACTGATAGGCCCAATTCTGTGGGTCTAACGCTTGCGCCATCTTAGCTAAATTGGCTTTTGCTTGTTGAGCGTCGTTCGCACTTTGCGCCAAATAAAGCCATAGCACACGGTAGGGATCGTCCGGCGCAAAATCTAAAAAAGCTTGTAAGTCGTCACTGGCCAGTTTAGGGCGCTCCCCATAATAAAGGGCGATGCCTCGGTTTAAGTATGCATATTCATGCTCAGCGTTAAGCTCCAACACCGAGTCGAACATTTCGTAAGCTTTGCCGTATTGCTGCATTAGGGTGTGATGAATGCCTAAAAAGTTATAGACCTCGGCTAAATCAGGCTTAAGTTTTACTGCGCGGTTAAAGTCAATGCGCGCCAAGGTACTAAGCCCTAAGCTATCAAATAGTACACCTCGGTCATAATAAAGCTGCGCTTGTTGCTCATTAGGAAGTTCAGCTTGCTCAATGAGCTCGGTATAACGAGCTATGGCAATTTCGCTGCGAAAATCACTGGGCAGAGGCGCTGTAAATGGCACTGCAACTAAATACTGAGGCTCTTGGGAAGTGGATTGGCAACCAGCCAACACAGCGGCTAGTGCGCCTGCAATAATGAGCGAAATGGGTTTTCTCAACGTCCTGCACCTATATTCAACGGCTATAGATTTTCATTAAACCACAAAAAAGGGGGCTAAACAGCCCCCTTTTACATCAGATTAATGCTTATTCAGCGCTTTTTGACTCTTCTGCGTTTGCAGCTGGTTTTTCTTGCGCTTCTTTGATACTCAAGCGAACGCGGCCTTGGCGGTCTACTTCTAGTACCTTAACTTTAACTTCTTGACCAACGCTTAGGTGATCAGTCACGTTATTCACACGCTCTTCGCTGATTTGTGAAATGTGTACTAAACCATCTTTGCCTGGCAATACATTAACAAACGCACCGAAGTCTACGATACGAACTACTTTACCTTCGTAGATTGTACCTACTTCAAGTTCTGCAGTTAACTGCTCTACGCGAGCGATTGCAGCGCGTGCGCTTTCGCCATCGGTGGCAGCGATCTTAACCGTACCGTCATCATCGATTTCGATAGTAGTGCCAGTTTCTTCAGTTAACGCACGGATTGTTGCACCGCCTTTACCAATTACGTCAGCAATTTTCTTCGGTGGAATGTTTACCGTGTAAATGCGTGGTGCGTAATCTGAAAGCTCAGCCGCTGGTGAAGAGATGGCTTCATCCATCACGCCAAGAATATGCAAACGGGCAGCTTGTGCTTGGTTAAGCGCAATTTGCATGATTTCTTTAGTGATACCTTCAATCTTGATATCCATTTGCAGCGCAGTGATACCTTCAGAAGTACCGGCTACTTTAAAGTCCATGTCGCCTAGGTGGTCTTCGTCACCCAAGATGTCAGAAAGAACAACAAAGTTGTCGCCTTCTTTAACAAGACCCATAGCAATACCCGCTACAGATGCCTTAGTTGGGACACCGGCATTCATCAGCGCCAGCGAAGTACCACATACCGAGGCCATTGAAGATGAACCGTTCGATTCAGTGATCTCTGATACCACACGGATTGAGTAAGGGAATTCTTCAAGCGTAGGAAGAACAGCCGCAATACCACGCTTAGCAAGGTTACCATGACCAATTTCACGACGCTTAGGTGAGCCTACAAAGCCTGTTTCGCCAACACAGAATGGAGGGAAGTTGTAGTGCAACATGAAGCGGTTAGTTGAGGTACCCGTAATAGCATCAATCATCTGTGCGTCACGTTCTGTACCCAGCGTTGCGGTAACAAGTGCCTGAGTTTCACCACGGGTGAAGATAGCACTACCGTGCGTACGTGCAAGCACACCGGTTTTAACATCTAGGGCACGGATCATCTCAGGAGTACGGCCATCAATACGTTTTTCACCGGCAATGATGCGACCACGTACGATTTTCTTCTCAAGTGAACCGAATACACCCGATACTTCTTGCTCATCTAAGCTTTCGTCTTCACCCAGCTCAGCGCTTAGCTTCTCGATTACTTGTGCTTTCGCTGCGCTTAGCGCATCTTTACGCGCTACCTTGTCAGTGATGTGATACGCTTCACCGATTTTCGCTTCCGCGATGGCAGCCACTTTTTCCGCTAGCGACTCGTCTTTCGCTGGTGCGGTCCAATCCCATACAGGCTTGCCTGCTTCGCTAGCAAATTCGTTAATTGCAGTAATAATGGCTTGTGACTGCTCATGACCGTAAACAACGGCGCCTAGCATCACGTCTTCTGGCAATGTTTCAGCTTCCGACTCAACCATCAGTACCGCGTTGTCAGTACCAGCAACAACAAGGTCTAGCTTACTTTCGTTTAGCTCAGTAAGTGTTGGGTTAAGGACATATTGACCGTCGATAAAGCCTACACGAGACGCACCGATTGGGCCATTGAATGGAATACCCGAAAGCGCAAGCGCCGCTGAAGTACCAATCAGCGCGACGATATCTGGTTGAATTTCAGGGTCTACTGAAACAACGGTTGCGATAACTTGCACTTCGTTTACGAAGCCATCAGGGAACAGTGGACGGATTGGACGGTCAATCAAGCGCGCGATCAGTGTCTCGCCGTCTGATGGACGACCTTCACGCTTCAAGAAACCACCAGGGATACGACCCGCTGCGTACATTTTTTCAATGTAGTTAACAGTCAGAGGAAAGAAGTCTTGACCTGGGTTTGCTTCACGCTTACCAACCACAGTCACGAGTACCGAGGTATCGCCAATGCTAGCAAGTACGGCACCGTCTGCTTGACGTGCAATCGCACCCGTTTCTAGCGATACAGTGTGTTCACCGTATTGAAATTCTTTAATAATTGGTTGCACTTAATTATTTCCTTTAAGTTGCATTTAGCCCTACTTAATCGTACTAAGCAGACTAAAGTTTGGTTTTCTCAAGCACCTTACCAATTACAGTAAATAACCACACTCACGCTGGAATGCCTTTATTTACTACAATTGGCAATATGGTGCCATCTTAGCCGACGGCCATACATTGCCCTACCGACTTAGACAGGGCCTAGTATACTCGCCAAAAGCACACAAAAAAAGGGGCTAGATAGCCCCTTTTTGTAAACTGATTTCAAAGAATTAGCGACGTAGGCCAAGTTCTTGAATTAGTGCAGTGTAACGCTCGATGCTTTTACCTTTTAGGTAGTTAAGCAAGTTACGGCGTTGGCTTACTTTGCGAAGCAGACCACGACGTGAGTGGTTGTCTTGCTTGTGGTTAGCAAAGTGACCTTGAAGCTTGTTGATATCGTGAGTTAGCAAAGCTACTTGTACTTCAGGTGAACCTGTGTCGCCTTCAGCGCGTGCGAATTTTGCGATGATATCTGCTTTTTCTTGGTTGCTTAGTGACATAAATAACTCCAAAAAATGAGTGTTTTAATACGGTAAGAGCCGATCACTAATCCAGCCCCACCAAATGAGCGCGCTATTTTAACAATTTACGCGAGAACTACAAGCGCTTTATAGGGTGCGCCACTTTCCTAGCTGGTAATTGCCACAGCACGTTTGGCCTTTAAGTGGCCGTGTTGGTTACGCTCACCAACGCCTAGAAAGCGTGTTTTGCAGCGCACCGCACATACCGGCGCAACCTGCTCGCCGACAACCACAGTTTGCCCGTGGGCAAAAGCAGTGGCTTGTTGTTCGTCAAGCTCGATGCTTGGTAAGTCTTGCACCGCAGTATCCATCGGCAACAGCAAGGGGTCGAGTACCTCTGCTGGGGCGATGTCTTTGGCTTTGGCCTCATCGAGTAGCTGCTGCAACGTCTCTAACGTCACCATTTTTTCTGCCGGATAGTGACCTACTTTAGAACGGTGAAGCATAATCACATGGGCGCCACACCCGAGTAACTCACCTAAGTCATCAACAATCGTACGTATATAGGTGCCTTTGGATACGTGCGCGGTCATTTGTATCTCGTTGCGCTCACTGTCGAACTCATCTAAGGTCAAACTGTAGACATGAATACGGCGGCATTTACGCGGTACTTCAATGCCTTCACGGGCATATTTATACAGTGGTTGGCCTTGGTATTTCAGTGCCGAGTACATCGACGGATACTGATCCGACTCCCCAATAAAACTGGCAACCTGTTCACGTAAATCCGCTTCACAGACATCCACTGCTCGGGTTTGCACAATTTCACCATCGGCGTCAGAGGTGGTCGTGCGCTCGCCTAGTTTAGCCCGAACCACATAGGTTTTGTCGGTGTCGAGTAAAAACTGTGAAAACTTGGTCGCTTCACCGAAGCACACCGGTAACATCCCCGTAGCAAGAGGGTCTAACGCGCCGGTGTGGCCCGCCTTTTGCGCAAAGAAAATACCTTTTGCTTGTTGTAACGCGCGGTTACTGGAGATCCCTTGCGGCTTATTAACCAATAGTACGCCATCGACCGGGCGGCCTTTTGTCCGTCTGGCCATCGCGCTTACTCTTCTTCGTCGCTGTTGTTGCGCTTATCCTGATCTTCACGCATTACGGTGTCGACCAAGTTAGAAATACGCATCCCCTCGAGCAGCGAGTTATCAATCACGAAACGCAACTCAGGGATAATGCGAGCACGAATACGCTTGCCTAATAAGGAGCGAATGTAGCCGCTGGCATCGTTCAAAATACGCATGCTTTGTTTCGCTTTAGTGTCGTCATCTTGGTTAAAGACGGTGACAAAAATTTTGGCGTAGGACAAATCACGGGATACTTCCACCGCAGACACGGTCACCATGCCTAAACGCGGGTCTTTCACTTCGCGCTGGATGATCACCGCGATTTCTTTTTGGATTTGCTGCGCTACGCGCTCTGTGCGAGAAAATTCTCTCATTTCCACCACTTCTATTGATTACACAATGCACAAATGGGGGCACAAGGCCCCCATACTTTTTATGACTAACTGTGAGGTTTACAGCGAGCGTTGTACTTCAACGACTTCGAATACCTCAATTTGGTCACCGACCTTAACGTCATTATAGTTCTTAACGCCGATACCACATTCCATACCGTTACGAACTTCTTGAACGTCATCTCTGAATCGACGTAGCGACTCAAGCTCACCTTCATAGATAACGACGTTATCACGAAGAACGCGAATTGGGTTAGAACGTTTAACCACACCTTCGGTTACCATACAACCAGCGACAGAGCCAATCTTCGGTGCCTTAAATACATCACGTACTTCGGCAAGACCAATGATTTCCTGCTTGAATTCAGGCTGTAGCATACCGGTCATGGCTTGCTTCACTTCTTCAATCAGGTCATAGATAACGCTGTAGTAACGCAGGTCAATGCTTTCGCTTTCAATCACTTTACGTGCAGAAGCGTCAGCACGAACGTTAAAGCCAACGACAATCGCATTTGATGCGGCGGCAAGTGATGCATCAGTCTCGGTGATACCACCAACACCGCTACCCACGATTTTCACTTTAACTTCTTCAGTAGAAAGCTTAGTCAGTGAATCAGCAATCGCTTCGATAGAGCCTTGAACGTCGGCCTTAAGGACAATGTTCACTTCGCTCACGTCACCTTCAGACATATTGCTAAACATGTTTTCCAGTTTCGCTTTTTGCTGACGAGCAAGCTTCACTTCGCGGAATTTGCCTTGACGATAAAGCGCTACTTCACGCGCTTTACGCTCATCGCGTACCACAGTGGCTTCGTCACCAGCTGCAGGCACACCAGAGAGACCTAAAATCTCGACTGGAATTGACGGGCCCGCTTCTTTGATTTCTTTACCATTCTCATCGCGCATTGCACGAACACGGCCATATTCAAGACCACAAAGAACGATATCGCCTTGCTTAAGCATACCTTCTTGAACAAGCACAGTGGCTACTGGACCACGGCCTTTATCTAGACGTGATTCAATCACCACACCCGAGGCCATGCCTTCAGGAATAGCGGTTAGTTCAAGGATTTCTGACTGCATCAAGACAGCTTCAAGAAGCTCATCAACACCTTCACCCGTTTTCGCTGAGATATGAACGAACTGCGTTTCTCCGCCCCATTCTTCTGGGATAACATCTAACGCTGCAAGTTCATTCTTAACGCGATCTGGGTCCGCGCCTTCTTTATCGATTTTGTTCACCGCAACAATCAACGGTACTTCTGCTGCTTTAGCGTGCTGTACTGCTTCTTTGGTTTGCGGCATTACACCATCGTCGGCAGCAACAACAAGGATAACGATATCCGTTGCTTTTGCACCCCGTGCACGCATTGAAGTAAAGGCCGCGTGCCCTGGTGTATCTAAGAAGGTGATCATGCCGTTGTCGGTGTCAACGTGGTAAGCACCAATGTGCTGGGTAATACCGCCAGCCTCACCCGATGCCACTTTGGCTTTACGGATGTAGTCAAGCGTCGAGGTTTTACCGTGGTCAACGTGACCCATTACAGTTACAACCGGTGCACGCGATTCAGCCTGACCGCCTTCAGAGCGATCGCTTAATACGCGCTCTTCAAGCTCGTTTTCTTTGGTGATCACTACTTTGTGACCCATTTCTTCGGCCACCAGTTGTGCTGTTTCCTGATCGATAACTTGGTTAATGGTTACCATGTCACCCATCTTCATCATGGTTTTCACCACTTCAGCGCCTTTCACCGCCATACGTGATGCTAACTCAGCAACGGTGATGGTTTCACCAATGCGTACTTCAGCTTTTTTATCCGCTACCGGCTTTTTAAAGCCATGCTGTAAAGACGTAGGCGCTTTCAGCTTACCTTTCTTGCCTTTAAGCTTAGCTGGAGCCTCGGTTTTACCCTTTGGCTTTTTCTTTTTACGACGTGCACTTTTCTCTTCGCGCGCGTCTGATTCGTCCTCTGCTTCACGGGCATAGGTCGAGGTTGTGAGGTGATGGTCCGCTGTTTCCTCGCGGCGCTTACGTTCCTCTTCTTCTTTCTTCCAACGCGCTTCGTTTTCTTCCGCTAGACGGCGGGCTTCTTCGGCTTGACGTTTCGCTTCTTCTTCGGCTTTCTTCAATGCTGCCTCTTCTGCTTCTTTCTGTAAGCGCTCAGCTTCTTCACGTTCTTTCTGAGTTTGCTCCTCGTCCTTTGCAGAATCATGACTGTCTTTGCGCTGTGCTTCAGCTTTACGCTTCGCTTCTTCTTTAGCCTTACGCTCTGCTTCTTGTTTCGCTTTGCGTTCAGCCTCTTCTTTTGCTTTGCGTTCGGCTTCTTCTTTGGCCTTACGCTCTGCTTCTTCTTTGGCCTGTGCCTCGGCCTCTTTACGCGCTTGCTCCTCTGCTTCTAAACGAGCTTGCTCCTGCTGCTCCTCTAGCGCGCTCTTTTTCACGTAGGTGCGCTTTTTACGCACTTCTACTTGTACGGCTTTCGCCTTACCCGTTGAACCTGTCACGCTGAGCGTACTTTTCTTCTTACGCTGCAGGGTCATGCGCTCGGGGCCAGTTGAACCCGCACCGCCGTGTTGCTTCGACAAGTGGTCGAGTAGTTGTGCTTTTTCTGACTCAGAGACATGGTCGTCAGCGCCTTTTTTTATACCGGCACTGTCTAATTGCTGGAGCAATTTATCAACAGTTGTACCAATGTCCTCGGCCAGTTTTGCTACACTTACTTCTGCCATATTCTTTGTTACCTCCGTTAATAAATTACTCGTCACCGAACCAGCAAACGTTACGCGCGGCCATAATCAGGTCGCCCGCTTCCTGCTCGGAAAGCTCGGTAATTTCAACTAGTTCATCAATGCCTTGCTCAGCTAGATCTTCTAAAGTAATCACCCCTTTACTTGCCATGACAAAGGCAAGGTGGCGATCAAGTCCTTCAAGATTCAATAAGTCTTCAGCTGGCTCAGCACCTTCTAGCGATTCTTCGTCTTTCAACGCTTTCGTTGTTAATGCATCTTTAGCGCGGTTACGTAGCTCTTCAACAGTCTCTTCATCAAGACCATCAATTTCTAGGAGCTCGCTAGTAGGCACATAGGCCACTTCTTCAAGCGTTGAGAAGCCCTCGCCGATTAATAATTCAGCGAAGTCGTCATCAATATCTAACCCTTCAGTGAATAGGTTGATAAGTTTGTCTGATTCTTCACGGTTTTTAGATTCCATATCTTCAACCGTCATCACGTTCAGTTCCCAACCTGTAAGTTGGCTCGCTAAACGTACGTTTTGTCCGTTACGACCAATGGCCTGTGCCAGGTTATCAGCCTCGACAGCAATATCCATTGAGCGCGAATCTTCGCCCATAACAATGGATGCGACCTCAGCAGGTGCCATCGCATTAATAACGAATTGCGCTGGGTTATCATCGTATAACACGATGTCAACGCGCTCGCCGCCAAGCTCTGTAGAGACAGCTTGCACACGCGCTCCTCGCATCCCCACACAGGCACCCACAGGGTCAATGCGCTTGTCATTCGATTTTACTGCGATTTTGGCACGTGAACCTGGGTCACGCGCTGCAGAGCGTAGCTCAATCATTTCTTCGCCAATCTCTGGCACCTCAATGCGGAATAGTTCCATCAGCATTTCAGGTTTAGAGCGAGTGACGAACAATTGCGCGCCGCGCGCTTCGGGGCGCACTGCATAGAGTAAACCACGAACACGGTCACCTGGGCGGAAGTTTTCGCGCGGTAACATATCTTCACGATAAATGACGGCTTCGGCATTGTTGCCTAAATCAAGCACGATGGCGTCGCGGCTGGCTTTTTTCACCACGCCAGTAACTAACTCACCTTCTTGATCTTTATACGCTTCAACCACTAAAGCGCGTTCTGCTTCACGCACTTTTTGGACGATAACTTGCTTCGCCATTTGCGTGGTAATACGGTCAAACTTAATAGATTCAATCTGTTCTTCAACAAAATCACCAAGCTGGATTTCAGGTTCTTCTACCTGCGCCGCTTCGAGGGTGATCTCGCGGTATGGGTGTTCTAGGCTGCCATCTTCTAGCGCCTCTGCCACCTGCCAACGACGGAACGTATCGTATTCACCGGTTTTGCGGTCGATAGATACACGCACATCGATATCACCGTCATGTTTTTTCTTTGTTGCGGTCGCTAGTGCGAACTCTAATGCTTCAAAAATTTTCTCTTTGGGGACCGCTTTTTCATTGGAAACGGCTTCCGCCACCAATAGGATTTCTTTTGCCATAGGTATTGCCTCGCTTGCCCTATTCCTTTCGCACTGAAATTAAAATTTGGCGATGATATTGGCACGCTCAACGTTGCTGATCATCAACATAAACTCTTGATTATCAACGTTGATAGTGACCATATCACCATTAACTGCTACTAAGTCGCCCTTAAAATTACGGCGACCATCTTGTGGAAGCTTGGTACGCAAGCGTACTTCTTCACCCACTGCTTGTTGGTAATGTTCTGGTTTGAACAGTGGACGATCAACGCCTGGCGACGACACTTCCAAGTCGTATTCGTTGGTAATGGGGTCTTCTACATCGAGAATCGCGCTCACCTGTCGACTTACATCTGCACAATTATCCACAGTAATGCCATCTGGATGGTCGATATACACACGTAATGTGGAATGGCGACCCGCTTGAATAAATTCAAGCCCCAGTAGCTCGAAGTCTAAGGCTTCAACTGCCGGTGTTAACATGTCAGTTAATGTTTGCTCGAGCTTTGTCACGAAACTCCTCCATAGAAACAAAAAAAGGGCTTAAGCCCCATTTTTCAAGTACAGATACAACAACGCCCCGAACCAAGCGGGGCGTCACACCGGAGATATTCGTAGTACGAAGATCTCCTGATCTTCTGAGCGGCCTAGGGCCAAGCTTGGCTGCGGGCTATATCTGCACGATAAAAACCGCTGCAACGTTTAGCAAAGTTGCCTTGGCTAAACGCAAAACGCGCATTACTAAGAATGCGCGAACATCAAATAAAACAAAGCCAACGTAAAGAGAACCTTGTTTGAAAATCTGCTGCATGAGAGATACGGCTGCATCACCTCATTCGTGGCGACTATTATAGAGGTAAGGTTTATATTTAGCAACCACCTAGCATGACTAAAGGCCAGTATTAACAAGGCCTTTACAATAAAAAAGCCAAGCAGATGCTTGGCTTTTTTAATTTGGTGCCGTGGGCGGGACTTGAACCCGCACGAGCATAGCTCACCACCCCCTCAAGATGGCGTGTCTACCAATTCCACCACCACGGCTTAATTTTTTAGTTTGGCACGTCTGGATTCGTGCTCTTAGGCTCTTCTACTGGTACATCAGATGCATCTTCAGTCACCGTCTGTGCAGCAGGTGCTGATTCTAGGTTTTCCCACTCGTCGGTCTTTTTAATTTGACCTGCAGTTAAGTTACCTAGCACGATGCTTAGCACAAAGAAGATAGTTGCTAATACTGTGGTTGTCTTAGTCATAAAGTTACCAGCACCTGACGAACCAAAAACGGTTGCCGATGCACCTGCACCAAATGAAGACCCCATATCAGCGCCTTTACCTTGTTGAATTAGCACGAAACCAACCAGTGCAATTGCAACAATCAAATAAATTACTAATAGAATTTCGTACATTTAATATTATCCTTTTGCACTTTCACAGATGCTGACAAAAGCGCCTGTTTTTAGACTTGCACCGCCGATAAGGCCGCCGTCTATATCTTGTTGTGCAAATAATTCTTCACTATTCTTTTCGTTTACGCTGCCGCCATACAATATGCGTAAGCCTTGTGATAGACCCTGATCTTGCTGGGCAATCTTATCACGAATAAACTGGTGTATGTCTTGAGCTTGCTGCGGCGATGCAGTTTTACCTGTGCCTATAGCCCAAACCGGCTCGTATGCTATCACAGATTGTGATAATGCAGCCACACCTAATTTTTGGATTACCGCCTCAATTTGAGCACTAATCACTGATTCTGTTTCACCCTGTTCACGTTGCTGCTCGGTTTCTCCGACACACAGTACAGGGATAAGGCCCTGCTGTTGCGCCATAGCAAACTTATTTGCTACGTCTTCGTCAGACTCACCAAAAACATGGCGACGCTCAGAGTGCCCAACTAAGGTGTAAGTGACACCTAGCTGCTTAGCCAGCGCCGCTTGGGTCTCCCCAGTGTAAGCGCCCGCTTCATATTCAGACACAGTCTGCACACCCGTTTGCAAACCTAATTTTACAGCTTCTGCTGCTAACAAGGCGGGAACAAACAGTGCCACATCGACTTCTTGGCCATTAATATCTTCTAAAACATTAGCCATTTCATTGAGCAATGTTTGAGAACCATTTAACTTCCAATTACCAGCCACTAAAGGCTTACGTGATGCCATGTTTTACTCCATGTCTGAAAGCGGACGAGATAGTACCCCGAGTCATTTCAACTTACAAGTAGTTATTTATGCAAACTTGTTTAACTGCTCACACTTTCAACAACTTGCGCTATTTTACTACTCAAATCCAGTACTTGTTTTTCATGCTCGGCTTCAACCATCACACGAACCACCGGCTCGGTACCCGATTTACGTAGTAGCACCCGCCCTTTACCGGCGAGCTCCTGTTCAACCTCGGCGACAACCTGTTGCACAGTGGGTGCTTGTGTTGGATCACTACCAGGGGCATAGCGCACGTTAATCATATTCATCGGGTATTTAACAAATCCTTGCCCTAAATCGCGCAATGTTTTGTTCGTCGTGACCATAGCGGCAAGTACTTGCAAGCTGGAAATAATACCGTCGCCAGTGCTGATTAAATCCAAGTTCAGCACGTGCCCTGAACTTTCACCGCCGATTTTCCACCCTTTTTGCTTTAATAGTTCCATCACATAACGGTCACCCACTTTCGAGCGAGCAAAGTCTATTCCTTTCTCTTTAAGGGCATTTTCAAGACCCATGTTGGACATCACCGTGCCTACCACGCCACCACCCAGCTCTCCTTGATGGTGCAGCGCGCTGGCAATGATGTAAACGATATCATCGCCATCAAACACTTGCCCTTTGTGGTCGACCATCATCACCCGATCGCCGTCACCGTCATAAGCAATCCCTACATCGGCCTGCTCTTCAAGCACTTTGCGTTTCAGTGCGGATACATCAGTGGCGCCACACTCAGCATTTATGTTCAAGCCATTAGGCTGACAGGCATAAGGGATCACCTCTGCACCCAGCTCTTGCATAACGGCAGGCGCAATGTGATAGGTTGCGCCATTGGCACAATCGAGGACAATTTTAAGCCCTTCCAAAGAATGCCCTTGCGGGAACTGACCTTTACAGAATTCAATATAGCGGCCATCTGCACTTACCAGACGTCGCGCTTTACCCAGCTTTTCAGAAGGCACACAGGTCATATCACTGTCGAGCATGGCTTCTATTTCAAGTTCAATATCGTCGGCTAGTTTAAGGCCATCGCTGGAAAAAAACTTAATACCGTTATCGTGATAAGGGTTGTGTGAAGCACTTATCACAATGCCCGCTTCCGCTCTAAAGGTTTGCGTTAAATAAGCAACCGCTGGCGTTGGCATTGGACCAAGTAAGACAACATCAATGCCCGCTGCGATAAGCCCGGCCTCTAAAGAGGTCTCAAGTAAGTAACCGGAAATGCGGGTGTCTTTCCCGATAATAACCTTCCTCGTTCCTGTTTTGGAGAGAACCTTACCAGCCGCCCAACCTAGCTTAAGAGCAAATTCTGGCGTTATCGGGTATTCACCAACCTGACCTCGCACGCCATCGGTGCCAAAGTATTTACGTGTTGTACTCATGTTTTCTCCTAATCTTGTACTTGCAAAGGGGCCTGGGTGGCTTGGAAAACCTTTACAATATCCGTTGTTTCTTGCACATCATGCACGCGCACAATGCGCGCGCCCTTTTGCATACAGATTAATGCGCCAGCTAAGCTTGCGCTGAGACGCTGATCTGCATCTCGATTTAATAATTTTCCGAACATTGATTTGCGCGATAGACCAGTGAGTACTGGGTATCCTAGTCGCTGTAGTTGCTCAAGCTCACTCAACAATTGATAGTTATGTTGCAGTGATTTACCAAAGCCAAAGCCGGGGTCGATAATAATGTTCGTTTTACTTATCCCAGCTTCGATACATTGTCGCGCTCGCTCTTGTAAAAACGTACCCACCTCTTTGGTGACATCAATGTAATCAGGAGCATTCTGCATAGAGCGTGGTTGCCCGCGCATGTGCATAATGCACACAGGAACCTGAGCGCTGGCTGCTGCGCTGAGTGCTCCAGGTTCTTGCAGCGCGCGCACATCGTTGATGATATCTGCACCGGCCTGAACCGCCGCTGTCATCACGCCGGCCTTACTGGTATCAATGGAGATGACGCAATCACTGCGCTCGCGAATGGCGTTGATTACGGGGACCACCCGCTGCAACTCTTCTTGTTCAGCGACATCGTCTGCGCCTGGGCGTGTTGACTCGCCGCCCACATCAATAATAGTGGCACCTTGTTCTAACATCGTTAGGGCACGGTTGACAGCGTTGTCTAGGGTATTGTGTTGGCCGCCATCGGAGAAGGAGTCCGGCGTGACATTTAAAATCCCCATGACTTGGGGAGTACTGAGATCCAAATAACGATCTCGAGGAAGTGTTAACCTTGTCATTACTTACTCTGTCTATGAAGGTCTTCCAAGTACCGGTTAATCAATGGCTAACTTGGGGAAAGGAAAAGCCCCAAACTGTGTTGGGGCTATTGGTTTTTACTCTTTGTCGTCAGAGTTCGGCTTATCGACGTTATTATCGTCTTGCGCCGTTGCTTCATCGGCCAGCTCACCTTGCGATTTAGCTTTGGCATCTGCTGGAGGCTTCTGATCGTGGGCATCACGTGGTGGACGCACCTCGCGACGCTCCATCAAATCATCGATTTGCAGCGCATCAATGGTCTCATACTTCATCAATGCGTCTTTCATGGCATGCAAGATATCAATGTTATCACGCAAGATTTGCTCTGCACGTTCGTAGTTTCTATCTGAGATATCACGTACTTCTGAATCAATCAGTTTGGCTGTGTCATCAGACATGCTGGCACTGCGTGATGAGCCTCGGCCCATAAACACTTCGCCTTCTTCTTCAGCGTACAGCAGCGGGCCCATTTTCGCGCTTAAGCCCCACTGCGTCACCATCTTACGGGCAATTTCAGTGGCCCGCTCAATGTCGTTACTCGCACCCGTTGTCACTTTCTCATCGCCATAAATAATGGCTTCAGCAATACGGCCGCCGTACAAGCTAGAAATCATTGATTCCAAGTGCTCTTTCGAGTGGCTCACTCGGTCTTGCTCTGGCAAGTACATGGTGACACCTAAGGCACGACCACGTGGAATGATTGACACTTTGTACACTGGGTCGTGCTCTGGCACGATACGCCCAACAATAGCGTGACCGGCTTCGTGATACGCGGTCATCTCTTTTTCTTCCTCAGACATCACCATCGATTTGCGCTCTGCGCCCATCATGATTTTATCTTTGGCGGCATCAAATTCAGCCATGCTCACAACACGCTTGTTACCACGAGCAGCGAATAGTGCGGCTTCGTTCACAAGGTTGGCTAAGTCAGCACCAGAGAAACCAGGCGTTCCTCGAGCAATCACCGAGGCTTCAACATTATCGGCCAATGGCACTTTTCGCATGTGCACTTTTAGGATCTGCTCACGACCGCGAATATCTGGTAAACCAACGACCACCTGACGGTCAAAGCGACCTGGGCGAAGTAATGCAGGGTCCAGTACATCCGGACGGTTGGTTGCAGCAATAACGATAATACCTTCGTTACCTTCGAAACCATCCATCTCTACCAGCATTTGGTTCAAGGTTTGCTCACGTTCATCGTGACCACCACCCATACCAGCACCCCGTTGGCGACCTACGGCGTCAATCTCATCAATAAAGATGATGCAAGGAGCGGCTTTTTTCGCTTGCTCAAACATGTCGCGAACCCGGGATGCACCCACGCCCACGAACATCTCAACAAAGTCAGAACCTGAAATTGTAAAAAACGGCACTTTCGCTTCACCAGCAACAGCTTTAGCGAGCAAGGTTTTACCTGTACCAGGAGGGCCTACCATGAGTACGCCCTTAGGAATACTGCCGCCCAATTTTTGGAACTTGGATGGGTCGCGCAAGAAATCCACTAGCTCGGTAACGTCCTCTTTGGCCTCATCGCAACCAGCAACGTCAGCGAAGGTGGTCTTCACCTGGTCTTCGCTCATTAAACGAGCCTTACTTTTGCCAAAGGACATCGCGCCTTTGCCGCCACCACCTTGCATTTGTCGCATGAAGAATATCCATACGCCAATAAGCAGTAACATTGGGAACCAGGAAATGAAAATGCTTGCCAGTAAGGACTGCTCTTCAGGTTGAACACCTTTTACGTTGACATCATTTTTGAGTAAGTCATTGATAAGGTCTTCGTCATACATAGGCATGGTTGTTTGAAAACGCTCACCACTGGTTTTAACTCCAGCAATTGCGCCTGTTCCACGGTCTATCACGACTTCGCGCAACGAACCGCTGCGTACATCCTTGACGAATTGTGTGTAACTCGTTTGCCTGTCTAAATTGTCGGAGCCGTTAAAGCTTTGAAAAACCGACATCAAAACAACGGCAATAACCAGCCATAGTATTAAATTCTTTGCCATATCACTCAAGGTGTTAACCTCTTGTATCCAAATTAATTAAATTCAACTTTTCCCGACAACTGTACTACAGTTTGTAGCCCGTAGCTACTACATATACCTCACGGGAACGTGGGCGCGACGCATCGGGTTTACGTATTTTTACAGTGCGAAAGCTGTCACGAACGTCTTTGACAAACTGATCAAAGCCCTCGCCTTGGAACACTTTAACCGCAAAGGCGCCGTTTTTCTTTAGCACTTGGTGGCACATATCCAATGCCAACTCTACCAAATACATGCTTCCCGCTTGGTCAGTACTCATATTACCGCTCATATTCGGGGCCATATCCGAGAACACCACATCGACGTTCTGCCCATCTATACGCTCGAGCAACGCATTTAGCACAGCCTCTTCGCGAAAATCGCCTTGTAAAAAGTCGACCCCAGCCAAAGAATCCATAGGCAGGATATCACAGGCGATAACCTGACCATTGTCGCCAACCTTCTGCGCCAAGTACTGTGACCAACTTCCTGGGGCTGCGCCTAAATCGACGACCGCCATGCCGGGTTTAAGTAATTTGTCTTTGTTTTGGATTTCATCAAGTTTGAAAACCGCGCGCGACCGCCACCCTTGCTTTTGCGCTTCATGCACATAATGGTCGTCGAAATGCTCTTTCAACCATCGCTGGGAGCTCGCCGAGTGCTTCTTATTCGCCATAAATTAACACGCAACTAAAATAGTAATATCTGCTAGATGGCGTTAGAATACCGATAATTCAAGCTCGAATCAGCAAAATTTGAAAATCTATGAAACTATCGAATAAACAGAAGCAATACCTAAAAAGCCTCGCACACCCACTTAAGCCTGTGGTTTTGTTGGGTGCTAACGGCCTGACCGAAGGGGTGATTGCCGAAATCGACAGTGCTTTGGACATCCATGAGCTCATTAAGGTTAGAGTGCCAACCAGTGATAGAGAAACTAAAGCACTTATTTTTGATGCCATCATCCGTGAAACGGGTGCTTACAAAGTGCAAAGCATTGGTCATATTTTAACTATTTATCGCCAAAGCGAAGAGCGTAAAATTCAGCTACCTCGCGGGTAGTCACAAACGCTTATAAAAAAGGTCGGCTCATGCCGACCTTTTTTTGTTTCAACGCCCACTTTTATGCCGGTTGTGACATCGCCAGCAACTGATCAAGAAATTGCGTGGTCAACTCGTTAATTAAACCTGTTTCGGCATTCAGCAGCAGACTAAAACCCACATTTAAACGGGGGATAACCACAATATCGGTGCGATAGCCCTGCACCCAACCGCTGTGATAAAAGATGGTCTCATCATCATAATCATAGATACGCCAACCCAGGCCATAATGTGCCTCATTTACATGCTTTCGCCACACGCGACGATAGCGCTCCTTTTTGGTCACCGTGTAAGGACGCACTTGTGCCTGTAACGCCTCAGGCGGCAGCACACTTGGGTACATGCCAAGCTGTGCTTTGAGCCACTGCACCATGTCTGCGGCGCTGGCATTGACGCCTGCCGCTGGGGAAACCTTGTAGTAATTTTTCTTTAACCGCGCCGTATGCCAGCGTTTTCGCCCGCGCACATGGGGGTAAGCAAAGTTTTCATCCCGCACCATCCCCTCATAACCAATACTGGCATGACGCATACGTAACGGTTTAAATATAAACTCTTGCATCCATGTTTCGTACTCTAAGCCGCTGGCATTACGAATCACATCACCGACCATAGCAAACATCACATTTTGATACCCGTAGCACTGCCCTGGTGTGCATAATGGCTCAACTTTCAATAGCTTTGAGACGATATCTGGATAGTCCATGCGTGACTCAATGAGGTTATCATAGGCGTTAGGCACTAATCCGCTGGAGTGACTTAATAGATGAGCGACTTTTAAGTTGTCCCTATAAACGGTATCATTGAACGCGGGTAAATATTTTTGCACCGGTGCATCTAGATTGAGCACACCTTGCGCCGCCAGCTTAGCAGCTAACGAACCGGTAAATGTTTTTGAGACCGAGGCAAGTCGAAAACGGGTATTTACGTCCACTTGTCGGCCTTTTCTTATTTTTGTTTTACCAAATCCTAAGGCGATGGAAGGAAAGTCAGGGTGAACAATAGAAAGCGCGGCCCCGGGCACTTTTTTTTGCTCCAGTTGACGTTCTAAGCTCGCCACATAATTATCAACAAACCGGTGCCATTGTTTAGCATCGGTTGCCTCGGTGAACGGTGGCTGTTGTTCAGCATAAGAAAATGCACTAAACGCAGCAACAAAGAGAATAACTAAGAACTTCATTTTCATTATTATAGTTATGGCAATGCTGAATCATAATCGCAGAATAATATCATGAAGTTTACAGTAAACTCACGTACAATGCTGCGGTTCAACTTGCTGGGATATGAGTGAATGAGTGTAATTGAGAGTTATGGCACTATGAACAAGCATTTATTAGTAACTGCCTTTAGCGCGTCAGTGCTATTGACCAGTGGTTGCACCACTATGGAAACGACCTTGGCACCGGTCCCTGAAAAAGTACGGATGCCAATTAAACCAAGCCTAAGTGAGCGCACCTACATACTCGAGTATCAATACGCGCACCAAGCGCCGCGTGTGAAATCAGTGCAATTGCCCGCACACCCTATTACACGAGGCCAAAGTGTGGTCATCGAAAGTGAGCAGGTGGCATTAACCGAGCGCCTGCGCAATCGCCTAGTGGCTATTTTAAATGATAAGCAACTAACGGTGATCAGTGACCGCAAGCAAGCCGATTATGCATTAAGCATAAACCAGCTAGATATCAGTGAAACCGAAAGTATCGAATATCAACTTGCTAACGCCACTGTGTTTGGCGAAAGTGATTTGGCGCAGCAGTTTACCACCAAACAGTGCAGCAATATTCTCGGCTCTGTGAGCATGAAGCTTTCCCATCAAAGCTCTCAAGATGTTGTATGGTTTGCTAAATCGTCAATAGACACCGCCAGTTTCCAACGTAACCCTCTGCGCTACAAGCTGGTAATGTCTGATCACATAGAAAACCTTGAGCAAGTGCAACAGTTTGTAAATACTCACAATGCACCCGATGCGATGCAAAAACGAGGGGCTCAGCCAGCACCGCAAGCACCTCAATACATAGTACGCACTAAAAGTTCAGGCTTAAGTAAAATAGCAGGAGCCTGTGAGCAAGCTGAAGTCAGTGCTTTAGTCCCTGATTTACATTACTATTTAAGTGGTATTTTGCTAGAGAAGATCAACGTAAACTAGTCCCCTTTGGTCACGCATGGCGGCTTGCTGCCATGCTACATTTTCTTACAGACTTGGCCGCTGGAGATCGGTACACTGGAAAATAAAAAACCATTACCACTATGCGCGCCTTAATCTCCCTCATTATTTTACTTGTTAGTTTTGCTGTCTCTGCGAGTAACCGCTATTACTCAGATAATCGTCTTGAACCACAGCAGGGTTTTAACTGGGACTGGAGCGTAGGTCTGGGCTACTACGTCGAGGACTCGTACCTTATCGGCTTGGACTCTTATGATGATGGCCTTGAACCCAATATTAACTTAGTGCTCAGCTACGATAAGTTTTACCTCGACGTCGACAATAGCCAACTCAGTGGTGGCATGGTCATTGGCTATTCACTCATCGATAAATATGACTGGGGCTTGGATATTCTTGGCACCAATGTGCAATCCGGTTTTGATGAAACAGGCTTAAAGTTATACGACCGAGATGTGATAGATGCCCTCGCGGGTATCGACCGACGTCACTATGATTTTGATATGGGTATTAGGCTATCGCGGCGCTTTGAGAGCAGCCAATTATCTTTTGAGTTACTTCATGATGTCACTGATACCCACAACGACTGGGTATTTACCACGTTTCTATCGAGCATTCAGCAATATCGCAACTGGGAGTTTCGAGGTGGTCTAGGATTTAATGTGTATGGTCGTGAGTTTAGCGATTATTACTTTGGTATCGATGAGCATGAAAGCACCGAAACTCGACCGTATTATAAGCCAGATATCGCGTATGCGGTCATGCTAGAGCTCCATGCTGAGCACCCACTATCACAGAATTGGGTATTCCTTGCAGGCTGGTTATCAACCTATTTCTCGGGTGAGATCAGTGACAGCCCTATCATTTCTCAATCTTATCAGCATAAAGCCAAGGTAGGCGTGCGTTATGTGTTTTAGATTAGCCCTCGCCCTCTTCGGCACAACCGTGTTCCCGAGTGCGCCCTTAGCACAGCAAACAACGCCGCCAACGCACGCTTTATTGGCAACGCCGAATACCTGTGTAGCACTGCGTCAGGGCCGCACCTGTTACTCTGATATCGAGTTGCAATGGCAAGTGGCCAATGACGCAGCTTACTGCATCCGTGAACAAACTAAGCAGCAACCTCTGCATTGCTGGCAAGGACAACGTCAAGGCTATATGATCGTCGATTTTGCCAGCCCTAAAGCCGTGCGCTTCGAGCTCTTTCCAAGAGCATCAGGCGAGACCATTGCTGACACCGAAGTGCGAGTGCAGTGGGTTTATACCAATGGACAGAAAAAACGTCGCTGGAGATTATTTTAGATGCAGCAATCACCCCATATTCTTGTTGTTGAAGACGACCTTTCTCTGAGCGAGTGGATGCAAGACTTCCTAAGCCAAAATGGCTATCAGGTCGGCTGCTGTGGTAACGGCAAGGAAGTAGAAAGCTATGTACAAAGTTATCATCCTGATTTGGTGTTACTCGATGTCATGCTACCAGGAATGGATGGCATAAGTGTCTGTACACGCTTACGGCAATTTTATCAGCAGCCGATTATTATGTTGACTGCGCGCGATGATGAATTAGATGAAGTCATCGGCCTTGAAGTGGGTGCTAGCGACTATATCGCCAAGCCGGTACGCCCTCGAGTTCTACTGGCTCGCATTAAAGCGGCGTTACGCCCAGGCAGCGACGAGCAACCGCCCAAAAAAGAACGCGAGAGCATTCAAGTGGGCGGTCTCAGTATCGATACTGAAGCGCGACGTGTCAGTTTTAACAATAACGAGGTGGCACTGTCGAATGCCGAGTTTGCCTTGCTCTGTTACCTTGCCCAGCATGCCGGTGAAGTGGTAGACAGAGATTCCGTGTTTCGTGCCGTTAAGGGACGAGAATACGATGGCCTTGACCGCAGTATTGATGTAGTGGTCTCGGCGCTGCGCAAACACTTTAATGACAATGGCAACAAGCCGCAGCGCATTAAAACCATATGGGGCAAAGGGTACTTGTTAGTGAAGGATGCGTGGAGTTAGCTCCTAATCGTGCGTTTATATGAAAAAACTGTACTTATCTTTGTTATGCACAGCGTTAATTTCTGTGGTGTTGCTAAGCTGGCTTATCGACAGCTTCGCTAGTGGCCCAACGCAACAGGATAACTTCACACAACAACGGCAAGTGCTTGCAGGAATGGTCTCTTACCTGAGTGAGTACGAGGCGAAAAATCAGCAACATGGATTGGATGCGCTAAACCAACACTTCAAACTCGATATCGGTCTTGAGAATAACGCTACGTTAGCCCTTCCCCCTTCTTTAATCACCCAGCTGTATAGTAATTCCGGACTAGTACTTGCCGATAACCAGGGCCTTTATTTAGTGCGCGCTGCCGACAGCTTGCATGGGAAGCACCTCACCATGCGCCTACCCAAACCCAAAGCGGCGGATCATGACTTGCTACTCACGGTGTTATTCTACACCGGGGTCAGTTTGTGTATGTGGCTCCCTCTTATCCCCCTCACCCGTCGTATTAGTGTGCTCTCTAATGTAACTCAACAATTTGCTGACGGTCATTTAGAAAAACGTATTAGCGCCAGCCGCTGGAGCTATACCACACAATTAGAGCGACGCTTTAATGCCATGGCGGAGCAAATTAATGCGCTACTCGATGAGAATAAACTGATGGCGTCGAGCCTCTCTCATGACATTCGTACACCCATTGCCTGCCTGCGCTTTGGCTTGGATGCGGCAATCGAAAATGACGACCCAGGCGCGCAACAGCGCTACCTCCAGCGTATGGAAAAAGATTTAGACACCATGGAGTCGATGCTAAGCAGCTACCTGAGCTACGCGGCTCTGCAACAGCAAACTCAACAATTAACCTATAGTCAAACAAGCGCGTCGCTCTACTTGCACGATATTTGCGAGCAATTACAAGCGCAAGCGAAGGCCAATGGGCAACATATTGAGGTAAGCTGCTCAAATGCATTAAAAATAAACGCCGACCTACACTGGCTGGCGCGAGCATTGATTAATATTTTGGGTAATGCTCTTCGCTATGCACATCAATCAGTAACCGTCTGTGCAGATATTGACGGTCACTTTCTAGCGATTACGATTGAAGATGATGGCCCCGGGATCCCTCAGGCAGAACGTGCGGCAATATTAAAACCTTTCTATCAAAGTGCCAAACACCGCTCTGCGCAGGGTTATGGATTAGGCTTGGCCATATGTCAAAAAGTCATGGTCTGGCATCACGGCTACTTAGAAGTGAGTGAATCAAACTCTTTAGGTGGGGCAAAATTCACCCTTAAATTACCTCTGTAACCTTCAATTTACATTCCCTACACTGAATCACACTTGGTCGCAAATAAGCTCAAACAGCGAGATTACGGCCCTTTATGATAGGCGACCTTTTTTCTATGTACAGCGCGCTTTACCCTGCTATACGGGCAATTAATGCCCCCGTGAGCTTTTTATTTCATGGAAATTACAGTAGATTGGGAGCGCCGTTCACCTACAGAGAAATATAATAATATGAGTGCGTCGCGTGGGGAGTTTAGCTCCCGTTTTGGTTTTATAATGGCCGCTGCTGGCTCAGCGGTCGGACTCGGTAATATTTGGGGCTTCCCCACCCAAACAGCCTCCAATGGCGGGGCTGCTTTTGTATTGGCTTATTTAGTATTGGCGTTTTGCTTAGCCTATCCCGCACTGATGGCGGAATTGGTCGTTGGTCGCTATGGTCAGGCCAATGCGGTGGCGTCGCTTAAGAAGGTGTCGAACCATCGCTGGCAACACCCCTTAGCCTTTATTGTTGGCTTTGGCGGCATCATTTGTGCGGGGTTAATTTTAAGCTTTTATGCCATAGTGGCGGGTTGGATGATCAGCTTCACTGCTGAGCCAGTAGCGCAACTAGCCGGGCAGAGCGAGGCTGCCAATTGGCTGACTAGCCAGTCACTGTCACGCAACTTACTCTTTGCAGGCGGCTTTATTCTCCTGACCGTGATGATCATTAGTAAGGGCGTTGAAAATGGCATTGAAAAGTGGTCAAAACGATTGATGCCAGCGTTACTGGCAATTTTATTCGCTCTGATCGCCTACGTAATGAGCCAAGAAGGCGCGACACAAGGATTAAAGAACTACTTGCTGCCTGACTTTTCTGCGCTATTTGAACCGGCGCTGCTGGTCAGTGCTTTAGGCCAAGCATTCTTCTCGCTGTCGTTGGGCACCAGTGTCATGATCATTTATGGCTCGTATATCTCTAAAAGCGAAAACCTCGTTACCCTCGGTGCATCGGTTACCTTAATTGACGTGTTTATAGCCTTTGTTGCTGGCCTTTTGATAATCCCAGCGATGTACGTAGCACAAGCCCAAGGTGTTGAAATATTTGATGCCTCTGGCAAATTACTTTCTGAAGACACGCTGGTCTTTCAAGTGTTACCGGCACTTTTTGATTCCATGGGAAGTGCGGGGCTGTATGTGGGTTTTGCCTTTTTCGCCTTGATGAGCATTGCCGCGCTAACCTCGTCTATTTCCATGCTTGAAGCACCTGTGTCTTATACCGTTGAGAAGTTTGGTCTTAACCGCCGCCCAGCAACCTGGGTGATCGGCGTACTGATTTGTTTAGTGAGCTTCACCATCATTTTCAACTTTGAGCAACTGTTTGGCTTCGTGATTGCGCTAACAACGCGCTTCGGACAGCCCCTACTTGGACTTATGTGTTGTGTTTTTGTGGGATGGATTTGGCATCGAGCGTCACTGCTCAAAGAAATTCAGTCTGGTTGCCCTGAGGCAGCGAATAGCTGGTTCTGGAAAATCTGGCCTTGGTATATCAAGTTCGTTTGCCCCATTTGTATTTCCTTGGTATTCATCAACTCGCTGCGCTAACAGCCTAGCTAGTCAGCCGCATTGAGTTACTGCGGCTGACTCCCCTGCTCAACAGTACATATCGCTTTATTTCGTCCTTGTGCTTTTGCTTGGTATAGGTTTTCATCTGCTTGTTTAATCATGCTGCGCCAGTCCTCAGGTGCAAATCCACAGGTGATCCCGCCAACAGAGACACTAATGCGGTGATAGTCCGAGTGTTTATGAGGTAAGGCTAACGCCCTGACACCGGTGAGTACCCGCTCTGCGATAAGTTGTGCTCCGCTTGCATCGGTATGCGGCAAAATAACCGCGAACTCCTCCCCTCCTAAGCGGGTTACAAAGTCTGTCGAGCGCATTAAGCTACGCGTGAGTACTTCAGCGATCTGTACCAACGCCGCATCCCCGGCGAGGTGGCCGTAGCTGTCGTTGTACTTTTTGAACCAGTCCACATCAATCAGCAAGGCCGATATTTCCGGTGTTTCATGGCGACTGGATAACTGCAGCATGGTGGACTCAAGGTAGCGGCGATTAAACACTTTTGTGAGTGAATCAACCATGGCCGCTTCTTTGTATTCATCGAGCATTTTCTTGTATTTTAAATGGTGCATTACTCGCTTGTACAAGGTCGTTAAGCTGTAGGGCTTACGCACAAAGTCACTGCACCCAGCATCCCAAAAATCAACTTCGCGCTGGGCATGCTCCTCACTGCTGACCATTAATACCGGAATATCATCAAAACGGCTGTGCTCTCGAATTCGCTGACATAAAACAATACCGTCCATGCCTTGCAAACTAAATTCGGTGATCACGATATGCGGGGCAATGTCCATGATAAGCCGCAGCGCAGCTTCACCATCACGGCAGCGCTTAACATTGAAATGAGGGGATAACACCTCCCGCAGTAAATCAAAGTCGGCATCATTGTCTTCGACTATTAAGACAGTGCTATCGTCGATAGCTTCTCTTAGGTGTTCTTCGACCTCTTCAGTATCCGGTTCCATCGGGGTGTTTGTTGCACTCAAGTCGCCCTCCATTGAGTCACTGGCGTTGTAATGCCCAGCCGGTGGCTTGTCATCTACTAGTTACTTTTATTCCCTAAAGGTAGGTGATATGAGCCATTAAGCAACTTTAGCGGGGGTTAGCGCTTATGCAAATACATATCCTGATGCTCAATGCCGTCTTCTAGATAAGGCGACCCACGCGTAACAAACCCCAATTGCTGATAAAAGCCAAGTAAATAGGTCTGCGCACTTAACATTACCGGACGTTCACTAAAAAACTGCTCACACACGCCTAGAGCATGCTGCATTAAGCGCTGGGCTACCCCCTGTCCTCGTGCATGGGGCAGCACGAGCACGCGTCCGATAGCGACACTTTCTGACTTGTCGATACAACGCGCATAAGCACACAATTGATTGTTCTGATACCCTAAAATATGTTTGCTATTGGCATCAATATCGCCATCATCTAGTTCTGGATAGGGGCAGTTCTGCTCGACGACAAAAACATCAACACGAGCACGCATCAAAGTGAATAATTCGGTGGTTGTCAGCTCATCAAAGCCTTTACATAGCCAGTGTATCGTCATACTTATATCCCATTAAAAAAGCCCAGCGGTGCTGGGCTTAACGCTTTGTTGTTCTGCTAACTTAGTGAATTAAGCGCTCTAATTGGTCGCAGATCTGTGATAAGTTCACATGATCGTGCTCTATGGTCAAATCAATGTACCCATCGGAGCGAAACGCGCGATCTAACTCAATTAAAACATGCGTTTTATGTGCTTCGGGGACAAACGATAGCTCGACCTCTTGAATGCCAAACATGCCGCCGCTTTGCGGTCGGTACTCAAGTTCTTGATAGCACCCCGAGGTAGAATGGAAGCTCGGTGCGCGCAAATAGCCTTTTTCAACATCGGCTTTCATTAACCTAAAGCCCAGCCTATCCATTGCCTGCATACAGGCTTTAACAGCTTCGTTAGGGTAAATATGCAACGGATCGCGATCGCTGGCGTCAATGGCCAAATCGATATTTAAACCTGTTTGAATCCATACATGGGTTTGGTTGTAACCGGCGATAAATTCGGTGATCGGAGTTTCAGAATGCAATCGTGCTTCAAACGGAATACGTTTTTCTTCACCAGGTTGTAAGATCAGCTTCTCACCCACACGCCACTTTTCAATAATATGATTCGTAAAGTAATCGCCATCATCTGACTCTACTTTTACGCGGGTCATCAAGGCCAATTCCAAACCAGAAATATCTTGTTCTACTTCACCCCCTTTTATAATGATTTCGGCATGAAACTTTTGCCCGGGGTGTAAATGCTCAGTTTGTAGTACCGTATCGACTTTCGCGGCACCAATTCCTACAGAGGCCAGGATTTTTTTAAACATCACTTCTCCTGTTAATGAATCCTTTATTGCATCTTAACCACAATTGCGCGCCCTTGTCAGTGAAAACTTATGCAAACCATAAAAAAACTTCAATCACGATTAAAGCGAGAGGAAATGGGCCCTGGCATACATAGTATTTTCAATAACTTCTACAATTAGTTACACTGATTACACCTGCACTAAGATAACACTTTTATGGAACTGATCTTTTTTGCCGTTGCCTTTGTTTGTGGTTTTGCCGCCTATCAAGTAAAACTTCCCCCCATGGTCGGCTTTTTGGTAGCCGGATTTGTCTTACATATGGCTGGCTATAAAACCACTGCATTATTGGATCAAATCGCCGCGTTGGGGATCACCCTATTGTTGTTTAGCATAGGCTTGAAGCTCAAAGTATCGAGCTTGATGAAAGTGCAAGTGTGGCTCCCCGCCAGTGCCCACATTATTATTAGTACCGCATTGTTTTGTGGCTTTTTGCTACTGCTCGGGGTGTTCGCCCTGCCCCTCTTTATCGACCTGAACTGGCAAACCGCATTATTGCTTGGCTTTGCGTTTAGTTTCTCCAGTACCGTTTTTGCCGTTAAAGTGCTTGAAGATCGCGGTGAGATGTCGAGCCTCCACGGTAAAATATCCATCGGCATCCTGGTCATGCAAGACATCTTCGCGGTGCTATTCTTAGTAGCCAGTACTGGCAAATTACCCAATTACTGGGCGATTGCCCTAGTGGTGTTGTTGCCACTGATGCGCCCAGTCATGTTTTGGATATTGAACCGCTCCAAACATGGCGAACTACTGCCCCTGTTTGGCTTCTTTTTCGCACTTGTCGCCGGTTATCAAGCTTTTGAATTTGCAGGCATCAAAGGCGATTTAGGGGCCTTGATCTTAGGAATGATGTTTGCCAGCCACAAAAAAGCGGGTGAACTCGCTAAGTCATTACTGAGCTTTAAAGATATTCTTCTGGTTGGTTTTTTCTTAACCATAGGTCTTAATGCCGAGCTCACCGCCAGTGCATTGGTTGCAGCTATCTTGGTGGTCTCTGTGCTGGTCTTTAAAGTCGCGCTTTATTATGTACTGACTAATGCTGTGCGCCTACGTGCGCGTACCTCCCTATTGAGTGCTTTTACGCTTGCCAACTACAGTGAGTTTGGCCTTATTGTCTGTGCGCTAGCCGCAAGCAGTGGTTGGCTGTCGTCACAATGGCTAGCTGTGGTTGCCACGGCGGTCGCCATTACCTTCGTGATTGCTTCACCGTTAAATGCCAGAGCCAATGATATCTATGTAAAAATAGAGCGTTGGCTACTGCCTTTTGAAAGTGACTCGCGACTGCCAGAAGAGCTACCTGTGAATCTACACAATACCCGCATCGCTATTTTTGGCATGGGCCGCATAGGCACCGGTGCCTATGAGACTATAGCCCAGAGCTTCCCACAAGCGGTGGCGGGGATCGATATTAAACCCGAAGTGGTGGCTCGTCATGTCAAGCGCGGGCGTCGAGTGGTCACTGCCGATGCCACCGATCCTGATTTTTGGCAACGATTGAACCATGCGAAGGTGGAAATGGTGATGTTAGCCATGCCCAAGCACAATCAAAATATCTTCGCCTTAGAACAGTTACAAGCTTCGGGGTATGAGGGGCAAGTTACCGCCATTGCAAATTACCCAGATCAGCAAAAAGAGCTCGAGGAATTGGGCGTAAACTCTACTTACAACTTCTACCTTGAGGCCGGTAGTGGTTTCGCTGAGCACGTCAAAGAGAAAATTTCACTTTCTTAAATAATCCCGCTTTTAGGTAAGTGATAACGCGTTTTATTTAGTTATCACTTACTTATCAATTTTGTACCTTGTCACCAAGCTTGGAACGTTCCGAATACAGGTGTGGCGCTATTTACAAAGCTTTACACGGTTGTTGGTAATAACCGTAAAAAAAGGAGTAAACTAGGTCTATACAGTGATGTAAGTCACTATTTTTAACACAGAATTTAGCAAAGGCAACCAGATTACATTCGTTAATATGCAATTGCCGATGTGTGTAGGAGGTTGATTATGACCATCGACAATAAGCAAGCAACGCACAGCAAACTTGATAAGCAGCAAATGCGTGAATTGCAGTCGCAGCTCGATGATATCCAAGACTCAGGTGTGACTCCGGAATTTTTACGTTACGTACTATTCCAAAAAATGCTCGATGTCTATCAAGTGCCAAAAGATCATGCCCTGCGCGGTGACAGCACCCCAGAGCGCTTAGACGACCCGGCCTTGATCAATCATCTACATCAGTTAGGTTTTGCCAAGCGCAGCGCCTACCACTAACTACTTTCTGAGGGCCTACTCCCTCATTTAATAGGCTGGCAATGCCCGTCGCCAGCCTATTCCTCTACCTTACTTTTTATGCCACTGGCTTTTTCAAAGTATCCGCTTTGCGCTTAGGTTTTAGGCTTGCGAAAGAATCGCGCACCGGTTTAGTGTAAATAGCCCAGATAGAATCATGCCCGGCATCGTATTGACCCACTCCGATACTGATCTTGCCCACTTCATCGGCGCGAATGAGGGTGCCGAATAATCGGTCCCATATGGCTAAAGCCGAACCCAGGTTGGTATCAAAGTGCTGCGGGTTGTCACTGTGATGAATTTGGTGTTGCGCGGGACTAATCAACCATTTTTCAACATGGCGCCCCCAACTCAGCCACACATGAGAATGCCGCAAGTTTGACCCCATGGCATTAAAAGCGAACACAAAAATGTTAGCACCGAGAATGTCCACCATGGATAACTTAGTCCCGAATAAGTAGTAGCATACACCGACCACCATCCCTTGTGAGAGCGCCATACGGCAGGCATAAAGGTAACTCTCTAGCGGGTGAGAGCGATAAATGGTGAAAGGGGTCAGCACTTTAGCAGAATGGTGTACCTTGTGGTAATGCCACAAAAAAGGCACCTTGTGTAGTGCGTAATGCAGTAAAAACCGTGAAAAGTCATCGGCTAAAAACAGCAA
This sequence comes from Pseudoalteromonas ruthenica, assembly GCF_008808095.1. Taxonomy (NCBI): domain Bacteria; kingdom Pseudomonadati; phylum Pseudomonadota; class Gammaproteobacteria; order Alteromonadales; family Pseudoalteromonadaceae; genus Pseudoalteromonas; species Pseudoalteromonas ruthenica. The sequence continues at coordinate 1,662,433 of NZ_CP023396.1, forward strand.
TACGGTAAAAATGATGACCACGCTGGTTTCACTCAACGGCATCGGCGCCCGTAAACCAAACGCGCCCTCTAATAACTCCGTTGTGGCCAGCGCCACTGGCACCATGGTCAAGATAATAGGCGTAAACAACAGTGCCTTAAGCACACGGTTGTAAATCCATAACTGATAGTCTTGGCGGGCACTGGGTGCCCACCAGATTTTTTTGGCAAACACATAGCGAAAAAAGCCACGTGTTGATTTCTTGCTCTTACGCAAGCCATAAGCAAGCGCAGCTAAGATAAGGGCCATGATGCTGTAACCAATAAAAATACGCTTATTGGCGTCAAACAGATAATCCGGCGTTTGCGCAATGCTTTGCCAAATAGTCTCTAGCATGGCCCGACCCTCTTAGAACTGGTATTTATAACCAAGCGACAGCGTCCGTGGTTTACCCGGTCGCGCCCCATAAGGGCGACGGCTGACGATGTTGTCTTGGTCAAACAGGTTATCTACCTTGGCATACACGCGGCCATATTGGCCAAGCTCATAATGAGCCGCGATATCAACCACCGTCGTTGCCGGCACTTCTTGACCCGCTAAGGCGACATCAAAGCCCTCGTAACCGACGCCCGCCGTTTCTGGCATATCGCTGACATACTTAATGAGCATATCAACCGCCCAATTTTTATGTGCCAACCCGATACTGAGCGTCGCTTGGTGCGTTGGCAAATAAGGCAGCCTATCGCCAGGGCGAATGTAACCCCACTGCACAAACTCAGAGAACAACGCTTGTTTGAACTCGCTTTGCGTATAGGTATAAGTCAAACTCATAGGAATATCGAGTTGCAGATTTAACGGATAGGTTTGAGCTATTTGCGACTCGACTCCCCACACATCGACCTCGCCACCGCTGAATTCTTGATCAAGCTGACCTTGGCTGCCGCAATTTGACTGTCCACAGCTTTCAATTAGATTAGCGTAATCATTGAAAAAGCCGACCATTTCAAATTGGGTGATGCCGTCGTTATAACGACCACCAAATTCATAGTTCACGCTTTTTTCAAACTCGTCTTCGCCATCGCGCACTGGCGCTGACGGGCTAGCAGGAACAAAGCCTTGGTGAACACCAAATAGCAAGCCGCTGTTATCATCTAACTGATAAAAGCCGCTGATCCCTGGCAACCATACACGGGTGGTCTTTTGTTGCCAATCATCAGCAAAACCCGACTTATCATTTTGATAGGTCATATCCATCAGCTCACCGCGCACGCCAACACCTAAGGTTAGCTTATCGATGGTTACCTGATCTTCTATATACACCGACCAGGCATCGGTGCTTTCTGTGTTCTCGGTGGTGAACCGGCGGGTCTCGGCGATGGCAGTATTAATGCCGTCAACCATGGCATAGGTGTCTTCATAGTGATTACGCTCAATCTCATCTTGGTGGAAACGAACCCCAAACGAGACTGTGTGCTGCAAGCCAAACAGCGGTACTTGCCAATCACCATCGAGCTGAATGCCTTGTGAGTAGTACTCACGGTCATTGGTGCCCATATTTAAAAAGTAATTGGTTTCACCGGTGAGCACAGAATCGCGCTGGCCACTTAACACCTGATATTGACCAGCAAACTGCTCAGGGTTTGCCAAAATATCAGACAAGCTAGCATTGCTGTTAGACAGGCTATTTAGCTTTAACCAGGCGCGCTCATAATCGTTACGGTAAACCCGCGTTGTTAGGTTTACATCTTCAGCGCTTAGCTGATAGGTAAACATCACTTGCGTATGCTTAGTATCCATTTGTGCCGGCTGAGATGCGGCATAACGGCGATAAGGGTTAGCCTTGTAATCGGCGTCGGTCAGACCTAAATAGGTCTCATCGGAGAGTTCATCGGCGTAAGAAAGCTTGACCTCAAAACGCTGGTCGAAACGCTGGCCATCCAGCTGATAATCCACTTTGACCAGTAAATCGTCTTTATCGAAGCCGGTATCACCGCCGCCATCGAGCTCTTTAAAGCCATCACTTTGTAAGTGCACCCCTTCGACTAAAAAGCCAAGGTTGCCTTGGCGGTCGCCATAATAAGCATGGGCTTTTTTGTAGCCATCTCCACCGGCAGATAAATCGACGCCACCAATACGATAATCTGGCACTTGGCGGCTGACCATATTCAGTGTTCCGGCCACGGTTTGTGGGCCGTATTTTATCGCCGCAGGCCCTTTAAAGACCTCCACCGCCGTCATTCGCGTGGTTAACGGGAAGTAGTAAGCGGCAGGCGCAGAATAAGGAGCCGGACCAATCAACACCCCGTCTTCTAAAATGGTGATCTTCTTACTACGCTCTGGCGTCACTCCACGAAAGCCGATATTCGGGCGCAAGCCGTAGCCGTCTTCTTCGCGTATGTTGACTCCGGGTACGTGTGATAGCACGCGGTGAATATCGTCAAATTCAAACTCTTCAAGCTGCGCTTCACCTATTAAGGTGGCCGAGCCTGCTTCGGTGCGCAGTTTGTCGTGGTGGCTAATAATCTGTATATGCTCGAGCTCTTTATCAGCAGCAAAAGCATTCAATCCAAATGCCGCAATACTCACGGCTAAGGCAAGTTTACTGTGTTTCATCATGATCCTTAATCGTTATCACCCGCCGAAGTGGTCGGCAACTCAAGTGCCAGCTCATTGATAAAGTCGTTCTTCAACTCATCGGTAATGGCTTTAACCTGGGTGTGCACTTCACGTACCTGCTCTTCGTTATCAAGTAATGCAGTGGCTAAGTCACTTTCAATTGCCGCAATCGCCGCTTTAGTGTCACTGATCCCTTGCAGCATACGCTCCTTAGTGGCGCTTGCTTGCTCATCATCAAGGTAATCGTCGAAACCCACTAACGCGGGCTCGCCCTGGCGTTGACCCACGACTAGGGCTTCAAAGGCGAGCAAGTTGGCTTTGATATTCGCCAATGAGCTTTTAGCATCGAGGCTCTCTACATCCTGTGGACACGCAGACGTACCACAGGAGTTAGGTAAAATCCCTATGGGCTCCGCCAACTTTTTATCTTTGACCACTTCGGTTAAATAAAACATTGCATCGGAGATGTGATTCAGGGCGCTATGGGCAGATTCAAACTGCGACCCGCTTTGCCCCGCTGATTTGAGCTCGGCGGCAAAGCCATTGTCGCCCTGCCATTTTTCCAACAGTTCAGCACTGGAGTTGTGCACATCCATTGCTGCGGTGACAGCATACTCACAGCGCGCCACTTTACGCGCCAGCACTGTGCGGCTATTCCAATCCGCTAAGGCATCATTAGCAACGCTACAATGGTGATCATACTGCTCATTAAAAAGCACATGTTGCAACGCAAAGAGGCCACGCCGTGTGGCGGTACGGGCACTGATATCGTATGGTCGCTCAGGGTCGTTATTAATGATGCCGTCTTGGTGGTACACCACATCTTGGTCAATGCCACAGCGGCTAATAGCAGGCCACGAATAAATGCGGTTACGCAGCTCGCCGTTGTTGGTCAAAAGCGGCCCCATTTGCATCATTTCCACCTGCTGCCAAGCGCCCATGGCATCTAACCATGCATCTTGGGCTTCAAGCATGGCCGTTTGCGCCTGCTCCGAACTACTTTGTACGCTGGCTTTTTCTAATTCACAATAACTGGCAATCGCACTTTGCTGCGCTTGTGCTTGCTGATGAAATAAAGTAAACGCCGGGGTGATCACGTTATCAACTAAACTTGCCACCAGCGCCGCTTCATCAAAGCTGGTCGGCTCGGTCGGTGAGGTTGGCTCACCGCTGCCACTGTCATTAAAACCGGCGCCTTGCGAGCTTGAGGTGCTCTCACCACAGCCGCCCAGAGCGAATGCCACAGCGAGGGCCAGAGCGCCCTGCTTGAGGATTGCTTTTTTCATTCTACCTTCCCACTTGCTAGGTATCCCACTAGGGGATTTAAACGACAAAAAGGCTAGCATTAAGCCGAGGCCTAAAAGCTAACCTTTTATGATCTTTATGCTGGCCTTAGGCCATGCAGCTGAGCCTTACCAGTTGGCAACATTCTCAGCGTTGAAGCCGTATACTTGTTGCATCAAGTCACGAGCTGTTTCTAGGTCAGCCTTGTATGCGGCAATGGCATCGGCGTCGCCTGTTACTGGTGCGTCACCAAATAGCGCGTGTAACTCGGCGAACTTACCAGCATTGGCATCGTCATTAAAAGGAGAGAATGGGCTGAACTGGAAGTTCAACGCAAAGCCTTTCATCTCACCAAAGTGCTTAGCTAAGTCGGCAAAGTTGTCGGCACTGTAGTCACCATCGCTAATTTCATCTAAATCAGCCATCGTATCGTTGATGTAGTGCACAACCGTAGCGGCAACCGCTTTTTCCCAATTGGCAACAGCGATATCACGGTGCGCCAATAACTCATCCATTTGCGCGTCGCTAAGCTCGCTGCCGACATTATCGTTGATGATTTTACGCCCGGCTATAAAGGCGTTCATCGCTGCTGCGGTGAAATCAGTGGTCACAGTCGCGCCACGGTCACGCTTTGCGGCGTTCGTTGAGTTACCCCAGTTATACTCCGCAGCTAGGTCAATCTGACCATTGCTGTCGTAATCGTTGTAGCCATTAGCAAAACCATCACGGCCACCCTTACCGGCGATTTCATCGTCGCTGTACTCTAGGTAGTTGCGCGCCGCACCAAAATAACCAAAACCTTCATCAAACTGGTGCTCAAGCGTGGTGTATAAAGCACCGTCTTTTTGCGCCACGATGTTATCGGTGGTCAGACCTTCATCAAGGTAGTCATCGGTGCCTTGAGAGAACATCAATGCGCCTAGGGTGTGCTTTTGAATAAGCTGATTGAGGTCAAGACCAGTTTCAGTAATGTACAACTTCGTGATTTGATTGCCCGCTGGGTCAACCAACAGCTCGCCTGCATTGTATTTATCAATGTTTGCCGCTAGCAGGTCGAAATAATGAAACACTAACCCTTCAGGTGTTTCGGCCTCGGCACCAAATTCGCTCCATCCCACAAAGCTGCCGGCTGCAAGCCAGTCTTTATGCATTTTCGCTGCGTCTGCACCAGCGACTTTGCCGCTAAGCTCTTTACCTGATGAAGAGATTTGAGCAAAAGAGTTTTGCTCTGTCTCAATGCCATCAGCGAAGTTAAGGCTGCCGTCTTTGATGGCTTCATAGTCACCCCACAATGCCATCAACTGCGCTTTTACAGCATCGCCGGTCAAGCTGTTAGTGGTTACAAAGTCACCAGTGAGTTGGCCAATGTAGTTTTTGATTTCTGCGCTTAGGGCATGGCGAGCGATCTGTCCGGTGTAGCTCACCGAAGAACCGCTTCCTAGTTTAGAATCGAACTCATAAAGGTTAACACCTGCTTCAGGGGCCACATCGGCAACCGTTACGGTTAATTCTTTTGCAAAGCTTAAACCACCCGCATCGGTCACTGTGACGCTTACGCTAACCTCAGTTTGCTGCTCGTAGTTCAGAGCAATACCATCTTTAAGCTTGAGGGTATTACCGTCAACAATTTCAAAACGCGCTTCATCAGCGCTCAGCGTATAGGTAAAACCAGAATCAGCGTCATCAGTGGCACTCAACGCGCCTACTTCAGCGCCCACCAAATCGTCATTTACCGACGTGCTAGACAAGCTGATGTCGGTAGGAGCTGTATTTGTTGGTTGTTCTGGGGTGGTGTTATCTGATGAATCTGATGAACCACCGCAGCCAGTTAAACCTAAGGTGGCAGCTAGCACGGCACTAGCAACTAAAGATTTACGCAATGTCATGTTGTTATCCCACTAAAGATGTGAATCATTCTCATTTTAATTGCTGTCATTATAGGGATACTCAAATAACAATCAATGGTATTTATAAGTTTTTTTAAAATCACAAATTAAAATAAATTAAACAGGTACGTAAGAAACCCGCTGAGGGCTCACACTGTTCACATCACCGATGTGAGCATACTTAATTAAGACGCGAATAAGCGCTGCGCGCACGAGCAATCGTATATAAAGGATAACAATCGGACGATAAATTAGGATGGGCTGGCTAAAGACATAAGCCGAAATGCTAGCTCAGCGCCAAAGGCGCCAAGCCATGTATGTCAGTGATGTGCTGTTACACCACCTCCAGCGTGTCTGGTTTTTTACTGAAAAATAGCGTTAGCACAATAAGTGCCATTGGGAATAGCAGCAAGTTCACGTAGGCAAACACCATCGTCAGCTGTAAAGTAGCAATGATGAGTAGCATGATTGCGAAGACTTTTAGCAACACTTGCTCACGAGCTGTCTCAACTAACAAGATAAGCGCCAAAGAAATAGCGAAAACGCTGTACAGTAACAAGCAACCACCGGCAATAAATAGGGCAACAACCGCACTATTTGAAAACGTATCAGGCTGCATCTCCTGGCCTGTTATCGCAAAGTACAGATCAAAGAGTATGGTGGCGTGAAATATAGCGACAATACACGCTAAGATGATGAGCATTGTCCGCGCCAAGCGCAAACTCAAATGATTTTTTAATACTCTCGCCAGGGTCCAATAAATATAGATCTCAAGAGCACCAATCACCATAAACAAGGCATCGGACCAAGACAGGCTATAAAGGTCTTGTTGAAATGCGGTGTCAAAGCCATCAAACGCGTGGCCATATAGGTTGCTCCAATATAGTGGAAATAGAATCGCTAGCAATACCGTAGCGATAGCCGGGATAACGAGATCACGGTTTAACATATCTGCTCCTGAGATTTTATTTATCATTATCTAAGTAATCAGCATCACGCTCGTAGACCAAAATATCACCGGGCTGACAGTGCAATACATCACAGATCGCAGCCAAGGTGCTAAAGCGAATCGCCTTTACTTTGCCATTTTTGAGTAAAGATAAGTTGGTCATCGAAATGCCTATTCTTTGCGACAATTCCGTGAGTGACATCTTTTTCTTTGCTAACTCTACATCAAGGTTTATGCGTATTTTCATGCTGACTAAATTACGACCAAAAACAATGTTTGTCAAAATATATTTTATGATAAACATAAAACATTTTGGGTTAGGCTGATCGAGGGAGGTTCATTTTCAATGGCATAAGCGTGGTTCAGCAGTGGTCATACACGCCCACTCAGTGTTAGCATTAAAGGAACAGGGAAGTGTTAGGAATGTCGAATGCAGCAGCGTTTTCATTATATTGATAATTTACGGGGCTTAGCGTTATTACTTGGCGTCGTGTTCCACGCCGCCTTGGCCTATGGCCCTTATTTTCACAATATGTGGCTGAGTGTCGATACCAACAAACATGTGCTGTTTGACTATCTCGCCATGTGGACACACCTATTTCGCATGCCACTGTTTTTTGTTATCGCTGGGTTCTGTGCCGCTATTTTAGTGACTAAACGCGGCAATGGTCATTTTATTCGCAACCGCTCCAAGCGCGTGCTGCTACCCTTTGTTATTTTTTTGCCACTGACGCTGCTGGTGCTATTTCAATTAATGGTATGGGGAGTAGAGTTCAGTGACCATCCCCCGCCGTTAGTAAATCTGCTGATGGCCGAGAAAGAGCCGCAGATCAACACTATGCATCTATGGTTTTTATGGTACTTGATGCAATTCTGTGCACTGTTTTGGTTGCTGAATAAAAGTCAGCGGTTAATAAGCAAGTTGCTTGAGGTGGTTGTTAATACGGTATTTATAGTGGTTGCGTTACCCGTTGTAATAAGTGCTGGGATGGCTCACTTAGTCGTGCCCTTCCCTGCACCCCACACCTTACAGCCGCAACTTTGGGCTTATTGCACCTATGGGCTTTTGTTTATGCTAGGTGCAAGTTTATACCATCACCACAATACCGTATTAGCTGCGCTGCGTTATTTTAAGCCGCTCGTGCTCGTTGCCTGTTTAACCGTGGGCGCGTATTTTTACCTATTACCTGAAGCACCGAGCCTTGAGCAAGTAAGGATTGCCGTAAATACCGGTGAAACTCGCGTAGCGCATATCAACCTGTTGTTAGTTGTAGTACAAACCCTCGCCATATTAAGCTGCACCGCTTTGGTATATTTAGCGGGCTATCGCTGGCTGAACCAATACAATGAGTATAGCCGCTACATCTCCGACGCTTCCTATTGGATTTACCTTATGCACATTCCAGTATTAATGTGCGTGCAAATACCAATCAGCAATACCCTACTTCCAACCTTCGCCAAGTTTACTATTTCACTTAGTACCACGTTGTTGATAGGTTTTATCAGCTACCATTTCGGCGTGAGATATACCGTGCTGGGGATGTTGTTAAATGGCGCCAAGGCAACGCCTATGCAAAGCAAGGCGATGGATTCACTGCGCTAGGAGGTATCTGCCGTCGCTCTTGTTGTGCTAATACCGCAAGGCGAGTAAGGCAAGGTCTGTATTTGGCTAGTCTAAGCCAAGGGTTTTGCCTTTGATGAACGGTAATGTGATGGTAAAGCGTGCACCGCCGAGTGGACTGTCGTCGACACTGATCTCTCCTTGGTGCCAGTGAACAATTTTGCCACATATAGCCAAACCAAGGCCGTAGCCCCCAGTGCGTTTATCACGGCTTTTATCCAAGCGAATGAATGGTTTAAAGATATCTGCTCGTTTACTATCAGGGATCCCCTCGCCATCATCTTCGACACTGATGATACATTGCTCCTTGCTGGCTTGGAGGCGCACTTCTATACGACTGTGGGCATGTTTAATGGCGTTGCCTAAAATATTTTGAAATGCACGGCTGATAAAGTGTGGATCGCAACGATACAAATTAGGCTGCTCATAAATTACTGAGATTGCAATTGCGCTGTCAAAATTGAGCTTGTCTACCAGTGATTCCATCAGCTCATTCAAATCCACTAGATGAGATTCTAAACTCGGACTTTGCGCGTCCAAGCGCGCATAATGCAGCATTTCACTGACTAAATTTTCCAGCTCGGTAACATCACCGGTCATCGACTGCACGTACTTGCGCTGTTTTTCATCGGCGCCCTGCTCAACCATTGCCAAAGCAAACTTAAGGCGCGCTAGAGGGGTGCGAAACTCATGGGATACGGAGGATGTCAGTTCACGTTGTGCGTCTAGCAAGCTGTGAATACGTCGCTGCATCACTTGCAGCGCATCGGTAATGGGCAATAAAAACGAGCGGCCAATGTCACTGACCTGAAACTCGCGGCGGCCATCCACTTCGGCACAGGCTTCGCTGAGCTTATTAAAATCCCGCCACAACATGAAGCTCCACAGCCCCACCGGCGCACCAACAACCAAGAGCACTAACAGATACGGCCAAAAGAAGCCTTCTTTTTCAGGCTTTTCCAAGCGTACGGGGCCCACTTGTAAAAGCTGTAAATCGCCTACAGGGACATACCAAATAAGATGCTCATTGGCGTCATACACATGCACAGCTTCTTTATTATCGATCCGTGTTTGTAGCTCAACAGGCAAGGCAATGGCACCACTGTCGATGGTGCGCATAGGATAGTGACTTTGGATATATTGACGCCCTAATGGGCTTTGTGCCAGCGCTTTGAAGTTATGGCCTAACTCCAACGCTAACGGAGTCGATTGTTCATCAACGGGCCACAGGCGCTCGATTACGCCGGTCACCAACACTAAGGATACAATGATATATAGATAAAGGCTGACGAACAGTTTGCCCAAATTAGTTATTCACTCCACGCATCGCTTACAAACAGGTAACCCTGACCCCATACCGTTTTTATTCTATAGGGTTTATCACTATTATCACCTAGTTTTTTGCGTAATCGTGAAATTCGTACATCAACAGTTCTATCTAAACCATCGTACTGTCGGCCAATCATTTGTTCGTGTACATATTCGCGGCTCAGTACATCACCAGCATTGCTTGCCAGTAACCATAATAGCTCGAACTCATGAGAGGTCAGCGATACTTCCTGCCCTTTCAACGTCACAATACGGCTATTTTTATCAATTTTCAGCTCGCCAAAGGTGACACTTTGCACGCTTTTGTCTTGCTCTTGGGTGCGTCTTAACAGTGCGGTAATACGCGCCAGCAACACCCGAGGCTCAGCAGGTTTTATCACATAGTCATCTGCACCTAGCTCAAGACCGATAACTTGGTCAAAATCTTCGCCTTTGGCGGTCAACATTAAAATGGGTAGCGCGTACTTATCACGTACTTCGCGGCACACAGTGAAGCCATCCTTGCCTGGCAGCATGACATCTAAAATCATTAAATCCACTTTGTGTTTACTAAGGTAGTCCATCACCTCGTCACCGCGAGACAGCACTGCGACATGTAAATTATTCTGTTGCAGATAGTCTCGGGTTAGCTCTTGTAGAGCCAAATCGTCCTCAACTAAGAGTATGTTCGCCATGTGCCAACTCCTGAATTAAAAAAAACTCCACACCGAACGTAAGCGCCGACGCGAGCTTTGCATCGTTTGCAGTTCCAGTTGGGTATCTACGACTAATTCGCCGGTTTGTGCATGGGTAAGGGAGTATATGGCCGGTAACTGAACCTTGGCTTTATACTGCCACTGCCCTTGCCGTTGGTCTTGCCAGCATTGCAAGGTTCGCTCGTTCTCGCGCAAGCACACCGGCATCGCTTGCGGTAGTTGCCAACGGATATGCATGGCCGTTTCGCACGCCTGTCCCTTTTCGGCAACCACACAATATTGCGGAGCAATCACCAATGCCGTATCACTTAGCGTAAGCGTACTACTAAGTTGCATGGCATTAACTAAGGTCGCTGCAAAAACGGCGCTGATCATATTAAAACACGTGCTTGAGGCCAATAAAGGCCGTTACTGCGCTCGACTCCTCAAACAAGGGACTATCGCTGGCTAGGCTATGGTAGTCAATATAACCCACATGAAAGCGTAGCGCATTGCGCTTATTCAATATAAAGCTGACATCAATGTTGGCATAGGGCTGTAAAGTGCTGCCTAGGCTCAACGCATCTAGCCCGGTCACCTCTTGCTGTTGTAGGCCATAAAAGTAGGTATTCATTTCTGCATTAGCGTACTTGATACCCACCGTCGGTTCGACGATCCACCGCTGCATACGATAACTGTTACGCCAACTAATATCCGCGCGCCAACCATTATAGACACTGGTGGTATCCGCCAGCGCATTAACGGTGACTTGCCCGGCGCTGGAAAAGTAATGGTACTCCAAGCCTACATCTAATGCCCACTGACGCTTTCGTACATCGTGAATATCAACGACCCGTGGGCCATCCATCTCCATACTAGCGAAAGAATTCCCTTGTAAAGCGAAGACGCGGCTCGGGTGCCAATCAACAAAAAAACGGGTTTCAGGGTTAAATTCAGTGACGACACTAAGCACATGTTCGGAGTGTTCAACAAAGGTGTAGCCTAGTTGCGCATTGTCAAAATACCAAGACTCGCCATAGTATGCGATATCGGGGATAAGTATTAATGGCAGATTATCACCACCATGAAGTGGATTGGTCATGCTGCCGTAGCCGAGGTTAGCGCCTACATGCCACTGATTTAGCGCGACTTCCTCACCTCGTGCCGACGGCGCGCTAAACACCGCAGCGATCAGAAACATAGCCAATAGTCGACTGTGCGTGCCAAGCATAGATCACCCCTAAATTAAACGTCTCGACATGCTAGCAACACCCTTTTAACAGATCAGCAATAATTACAATCATTCACAAATTGCGTCCTTTTAATCACGCTTATAGAACCGATAGTGAATGCACTTAGGCATTATTTCAGTTGCGCCGCCAATTGCCAACATGCACCGAGTACTGATTCACTTAAACGGCGCTGTTGCGCGACTAAACCTATTTCAAAGGGCGGTGGCGCATTGTCCACATTTAAGATCTGCACGCTCTGTGCAAATGGGCTATTTTCTAACACCACCTGAGGAATTAGCGCAACACCCAACCCCAAAGATACCATAGAGACCAACGCCTCGTGACCGCTGACTTGCGCATAAATAGGCGGTTGTATACGCCGCTTTCGCCACCAGCTGATTAGTCGGGTACGGTTCTCTCCTTGCTCAGGAATAATAAAAGGCAGTTGCTGCCAAGGAATGGAAGGTGAGTTAGCCACTTGACGACTGATATCGCACGGTGTTTTAGGAGCAATAAATACTAATTGCGACCACCCTAGGCGGCGAAAGGCAATTTGCGCGGGTAACTTCGCTGGTTTAGCGGCGATAGCCATATCTTCATGGTGATCCAACACACGTTCTAACGCATAAGCAGGGTCGCCGGTATGCAGCTTTACTTCGACGCCGCAATAACGTTCGCGCACAGCACTTAATAACGGGTGTAAAAAACTATACGCGGCACTGACCGAGCAATAAATACTCAGCGCTCCTTGGAGCTCCTTCGCACCATGTAAACTAGCCTTTAGCTGTTGCCACTGCATCAACGTATTTTTCGCGTAGGTGATGAAATGCTCACCGGCATCGCTCAGCGCCACTTGACGATTGTCTCTGATAAACAACTTGGCACCTAACAGCTGCTCTAACTGCTTTATATTACGACTCAGCGTCGGTGCACTGATATAGCAGCGTTCACTGGCACGGCCAAAATGCAAGGTCTCCGCCAAGGCTAAAAAATATTCCAACTGTTTATGATGCATATTACTTTCCAGCATTTCATATTATGAAACACAGTAATACAAATATATCATTTTACGCAACATAAAAAGTGACCTACATTCTCTAGCAATGACTTTTCAAAGTGCAGCAATTTTTTATTCAAGGATTTAACCATGGCAAACTATTTCAATACCCTGTCTCTGCGAGAGCAATTGGCTCAATTAGGTCAATGCGAATTTATGGACAGCAGTGAGTTCAGCGACGGTGTCGATGCATTAGTGGGGAAGAAACTCGTGATTGTCGGTTGTGGTGCGCAGGGACTCAACCAAGGCCTTAATCTCCGTGACTCAGGTTTGAACGTAAGCTATGCACTGCGTGATTCTGCTATTGAACAACAGCGTCAATCATTTTTAAATGCCAGTGAAAACGGCTTTATCGTCGGGACTTACGAGGAGCTGATCCCAGACGCTGATTTAGTGCTTAACCTAACGCCAGATAAGCAACATAGCAGCGTCGTGGAAAAGGTCATGCCACTGATGAAACAAGGCGCAACTTTGGCCTATTCTCATGGCTTTAATATCGTTGAGGAAGGTCAACAAATTCGCGATGACATCACCGTGATCATGGTGGCGCCGAAATGCCCGGGCTCTGAGGTACGAGAGGAATACAAACGTGGTTTTGGTGTCCCTACACTCATTGCTGTACACCCAGAAAACGACCCTGAAGGCAAAGGTTTAACACAAGCGAAGGCCTATGCGGCAGGCACCGGAGGCGATCGCGCTGGGGTGTTGCTGTCTTCTTTTGTCGCCGAGGTAAAATCCGACTTGATGGGCGAGCAAACTATTTTGTGTGGCATGTTACAAACCGGTTCACTATTGTGCTTTGATAAAATGGTCGAAAAAGGCATTGACGCTGGTTACGCATCCAAGCTCATCCAATATGGCTGGGAAGTGATCACCGAAGCCCTTAAACATGGTGGCGTTACCAACATGCTCGACCGCTTAAGTAACCCTGCCAAGTTGAAAGCCTTTGCTTTAAGTGAGGAGCTTAAAACGATTATGCGCCCGCTCTATAACAAGCACATGGATGACATTATCAGCGGCGAATTCTCCAAAGGCATGATGGCCGATTGGGCCGAAGACGACACTAAATTACTTAATTGGCGCGAGCAAACAGCGCAATCCGCCTTTGAAAAACAACAAAATAGTGACGTGGAAATAGCTGAACAAGAGTTTTTCGACAATGGAATTTTAATGGTTGCCATGGTGAAAGCCGGCGTTGAGCTGGCGTTCGAAACGATGACTGCAGCGGGTATCAAAGCAGAGTCTGCGTATTATGAGTCACTGCACGAAACACCATTGATAGCCAACACCATTGCACGGAAGAAGCTCTACGAAATGAACCGCACTATCTCTGATACGGCAGAGTATGGCTGCTACCTATACAACCATGCTTGCTTGCCATTACTGCAACCCTTTATGGCGAATATTGACACCGACGTCATCGGTCGAGGCCTAGATAGCCAAGATTTAGGCGTTGATAACCAAGCGCTGATCCAAGTCAATGATGCACTGCGCGCTCACCCGGTCGAGCAAGTTGGTGGTGTACTGCGAGGCTATATGTCGGCCATGAAGAAAATTGTATAACCCTTTCGCTTGTTAGAAGCCAAGCCCAGCTGCTTTGCACTGGGCTTTTTTTATTGCAGCGGGTAGAATTATCTTAACCTACTTATTGTTGCCCTAAAGTTGTATGAAGCTAGCTCAACTCACAATTCGCCAAAAAGTCACGCTACTGGCCTCGTTTATTGCCATCGTAGTGGCGGCCATTATTGGCTCCATTTCACTGTATAGTGCTAAACAGGCTATTGCCGAGCGCATGCTCCACTCCGAGTTACCCGCTAAAGTAGAAGCCATTAATAACCATATCAGTAACGAGATTAACACCCTGCTCAATGCCAGTGAGCAGCTAGCTAGCAGCGCTATGGTGGCGCGTTGGGCGCAAACCCAAGGACGCGCCGATGACGCCCTGCTAATTCAGCAGTTGCAACAAGTCGCACAACAATATGATTTAGCCACTGCCTCTTGGGCTAACCGCAACAGCGGCGAATATTGGAATCAAGACGGCTTTTTACGCGTCCTCACTGCTGAGCAAGACGGCTGGTTTTTTGCTTTTAAAGACAGTGCACAGCCCCGCTCTATCAGCATTTATCAAGAAGCCCCAGGGGACGTGAAAATGTTCGTCAATTACCAGCAAGTCGGCGGACTTGGACTGTCTGGCCTGGCGAAAAGTATTGATGACATGCAGCAGATGCTCGAGCGCTTCACAATCGAAAAGTCTGGCTTTGTGTATGTAGTTAACAGCCAAGGCTTAGTGCAGCTGCACCCTGACGCAGCACTGGTCGCCAAAGCTACCCTAGAAGATATTTATCAACAACCGGTAAGCACAGCGCTACTGGGCAATGAGTTTGCGATCACTGAACTCAACCTGCACCAAAGTGACTACTTTGTTGCCGCCAGCCCTATCACTAATACCGATTTGTACGTTATTGCCCAAGTCCCTACAGATGAAGTCTTTGCCAGTGTCAATGCGCTAATGTGGCAGATTGTTATGATTTCCATCGTCGTTGCAGCGTTAATGTGTGTGGCTGGGTTTGTTTTAGCAACGAATATTACTGCCCCTATTAAAGACATCGCTCGACGCTTTATTGAGCTTGGGCAAGGGCAAGCACGCTTAGATCATCGTTTTGATACCCTGCGTCAACCCGAGCTGCGCGAGCTCACCAGCGGATTTAATGAGTTTTTATCGAAAATAGACAATGCGATTAAAGCGGTCGCACAGCAAAGCCAACAGGTCGGCCACAGCGCTAGCGAGTTGCGCCAGCAAGCCGGTGCTCAAGCCAGTTCGCTAGAGGAACAAAAGCAGCAAACGATCAGTGTAGCAACGGCTGCAAACCAAATGGAAGCCACGGTTGCAGAGATAGCCAACAACGCCGCTAGTGCAGCCTCGCTCACTGCCGAAGGGCAACAGCATAATGAGTTTAATCGTACCCAAGTAGCCGATGCACTGGCACAAATAAACAGCCTTGCCCAAGGCGTAGAGCAAATGAGCGAAGAGCTGCAAGAGTTGGTCGCCAAAACCTCAGAAATATCCGATGTGGTCAGTGCCATAACGGGAATATCCGAGCAAACTAACTTACTGGCGCTAAACGCAGCGATTGAGTCTGCCCGCGCTGGTGAACACGGCCGAGGCTTTGCCGTTGTCGCTGATGAAGTGCGCGCGTTAGCAAGTAGAACATCTAGCTCCACGGCACAGATTCAACGCACTATCGATAGCCTTAACGACTCTGCCAACAATATGGTGGCGCGTATGGAGCAAGCCCGTTCAGGCGCGCTGCGCAGTGTTGAAATTATGGAGCAAAGCAGCACCCTGCTAAATGATAACGCCAAAGCTAGCGAACAAATTAACGACATTACCACTATTATTGCCACCGCGACGGAAGAGCAAAGCTCGGTAATGAGTGATGTGAGCCGACAAGTTGAACTGATCAGCAGTGCCAGTGACGCTATCGCCATGCAAAGCGCCGATGTGAAAGCCACAGTCACGACCTTGCACGAATGTGCAGAGCAGCTTGATGCGTTAGTGGCAAGCTTTGATAAGCGCTAACACTCATTATTTGTAACAATTTAGCGCCCTAATGCTTGCCTCTCGGTCTATAATTAATCAATATGTTGTTGATTGTAGACCGAGGTTTTCGGTAGGAGGTAACAATGCGGTGCTTATCTTTGTTGGCCTTTATATTGTTGTTGGCAGGCTGTAGCAGTACTGAGCAATCACACCTGCCACCGCCGCCGGTGAATTTGACCTACCACCCCGAGCTTCAAGCCTTGCCTGTTGAAAGCATGGACGATATTTTCAACCTCAACAGCGATATGAAAGCACAACTCAATCAAGCCTTCGCTTCGCGTTTTGGTGATTTAAGTGCAACCAAACGCTTAATTATGTTCTTACTCAATAATGGCGATAAGAGTTTGCGTTATCAAAGTGGTGCTACGCTGACTGCTCAGCAGACCTATAACCAGCTCAACGCTAATTGCTTATCCTTGTCTATTTTGGCCTTCAGTATGGCCGAGCACTTAGGCTTAGAAGGTGAATTTCAACGCGTCCATATCCCCGAGTATTGGGCCCTCGACAAAGGCTACAACCTGCTCACCGGCCATATCAACTTAAAATTACGCATGCCAAAAGTGCGCCGTAGCGATGTCATTAACCTTTATGACAACCAAGGCGCTATGCTGGTTGACTTTGCGCCAGATATCTCCGGTGACAACTTCAAAACCACAACCATCAGCAAAGAGCGTGTAGCAGCAATGTTTTATAACAATAAAGGGGCGGCGGCGTTGGTGAATAACAAGCGTAACGAGGCGTTCAGTTATTTCCTAGCGGCTACACAGATGGACCCAAGCTACTCTGGCGGGTGGGGTAATCTCGGTATCTTATTTCGGGTGATCGAGGATTATCAGCGCGCCGAACAAGCGTATGACTATGCCTTATTAGCCGATGCGAACAATAATACAGCAGCGGGTAATTTAGCCATCTTGTATCAACTTACTGGGCGTCAGCAACAGGCTCAAGAAATTGAAACCGCGTTGGCAAATAAACGCAAAACTAACCCTTATTACCAAGTGGCCCTTGGCAATGAAGACATTGTAAAGAAACAATATAGCCAAGCTTTAGCGCATTTCCGCAAGGCCCGTGAGTTAGACGGACGCATGCATGAGAGCTACTTTGGACTGGCGCGTACCTATTACCTTATGGGCGATATTAAAGCCGCACGCAAGCACCTCACAATGGCACATCAGCGCGCGCAGTTTAAGTATGATAAAGAACGCTATCGCGGTAAGCTGGCAGCGCTGAATTTAGTTGCCAGTAATCGATGAGCAAATACACATGGCTTATTTTGATGTTGTCGCTGAGCTCTGGCGCTTCAGCGACAAACTGGCAAGATGATATCGCCTATTTATCTAGCCCGGCATTGGCGGGACGAAAAACAGGCTCAGCGCCGAGTAAGCTCGCTCAACAGTATATTGTTCAGCGTCTCACCGAGCTAGGTTATCGCACTGAACGCGCTGGTTTCTCTTTTACAAGTGGTTTTTTTGCCAACACTCAAGGCATTAACATCTTTACCAGCGAATGCCAAACCCGCTGTTTAGTGATCAGTGCTCATTATGATCATCTCGGCCGCCATGGTCAGCGCTATTATCCAGGAGCCAACGATAATGCCTCAGGAGTCGCTGCCCTGCTGTACTTAGCGCAGCAACTGCAAGCCATGAGAGAGCAAATTATTTTTGTCGCCTTTGATGGCGAAGAGCAAGGCCTGCATGGGGCCAAGCACTTTGTCGAAACTCAGCCTGCGCAGCGCCTGTATACAAACTTAAACCTCGACATGCTGAATCTAACCAACGCTCGCAGCAGATTGTTCGTATACGCGCCACATAAAATGTGTGCAGCGGCAAAGCAAAGCTTAATCAACAGCCCAGTAAAACTCAGTGTAGTGCGCTCGGGAAGAAGCATTAATCGCCGCTTGGGGAAAAACATCACCGATTGGCGCCGCGCCAGTGATCACTATGCCTTTTTGCGCCGAGGGATTGCGGCAATATTTATAACCGCAGCAGAAGATAAGCATTACCACAGCCCTGAAGATACCTTCGAGCATATCAACAAAGCGCGTTATCAAGCTACGCTGCCCATGCTAGCGCAATTTAGTCGCGCTCTACTCACTAGGCAGTGTCAGGCTGTAGCGCATCCATAATAGCCGCCGCATAATTATCGGTAGTGGCGATAAAATGGGCTTTCGTTGCGCGACGCATTTTTTTTACTTGCCATTCTAGCTTACAGGCGTCACTGCGTGAGCCAACTGGAGTCGCAAAAATGAGTGATAACGGTCCTTTGCCACGTAAATTCTTAGCCCCTTTACCCTGCTGATGAGCCTCAAAGCGCTTTACAACGTCGTTACTTACGCCTGTGTACCAATGGTTATGACGTGTCTGTACGATATATAACCACCACCACTGATGACTTTCACTTTCTATAAAACTATTTGCCTTCGCGGCGGTCTGATGTAGCATTTGACGCTTTACCTTCAGTGCACAATAGGTATCATGCTAACAATAATTAATAAGGACTGATAAACGAACATGCAGTGGTTAAAACCGTATTCGCTGGCCGTAGCCGTAGTTTTGTCATGCAGTATTCTAAGCGCATGCTCTAGTTGGGTCTACCGCATTAACATTCCCCAAGGGAACTTTTTAGAGCAATCTGACGTGGATCAGCTTCGCGTTAATATGACCCGCGAGCAAGTGTTGTTCGTGTTGGGTAAACCAGTTGCCGAAGATGCGTTCGACGACGACACTTGGCACTATCTATATGTATTTAACTTGGGCCGTAAAAACGAACAACGCAAGCAGCTTACGCTTGAGTTTGAAGACCAAAAACTCGCCCGAGTTATCTCTGACGACTACGAGCAACCAGAACAATTTAACACTCCTTTGGAGCAATAAACGCTCATAGGTGATACGTAATAGACTCACAACTTGGACTCTTACGTTGTAAAAACGCGGCTTTCATGCCGCGTTTTTTAATTCCCTGCTCGCCAAGCGGCAATGTTACGCAGCTCCCGAGCCATAACCTTTCGTTCATGAACCAGCAATGCCTGATATTGGCTCGCACTCACAGGCGTTTTGCAACCATGGTAAGTTCGTCTGTACTGGCTATATAAAGCGTCAAAAATGCTCGCCACTCGTGCTAAATGAAAACCAGAAGTAACGATGTGTAAGCGAGCCCTTGCATGGCTTGCCAACACTGGCTGACTAAGCAATGCATCCTCAAAGGTAAAGCGGCTCATCGTTGGCGCAAGCAGTGCTTTGGGCTCGACGCCTTGGGTTATTAAGTGCTGCTGTTGAAGCGCACTATGAGCCCAGGGTGATTGATTAAAGTGCTCCCCAAAGCCACCCGTGCACAGCACATGCGTCTGACCTTGGCTATTTAAACGATGATAGAGCTTAGCCGCATACTCTCCCCGGGCTCGAGCGATGTCACTCAGTTGCCCGAAGCGGTCATTCGGTGCTCCGAGCACAACCACCACGGCGTAAGAAAGCCCGCCATCAGCGCTTTGCGCGCTATTCTTTGACTTTACCACCGGTCACTTTATTGGCGCGCCCCTCTTCTTTGGCTTTTTCCGCACGACGACGGCGAGCCTCTTTGGGGTCAGCAATAAGTGGGCGATAGATTTCTACCCGGTCACCTTGTTTGAGCTCAGTATCAAGCTTGCAGGTGCGGTTCCACACCCCTAAGGTTAAGTTCGCCATGTCAATCTCAGGGCACTTGTCAACGATGCCCGACTTCAAAACGGCTTCTTCTGCGGTACTGCCCTTAGGGATCTCCACCCGTAGGGTGGTGGCTTTGTCCGGCAGTGCAAACACGACTTCGACTTCAATCATGCCCGCTCCCCATAAACGACCTTGGCTCGTTGGGTAAACGCTTTTACCATATTTTTAGCTACATCATTGAAAATACGGCCAAAAGCCATTTCCACTAGCTTGCTCGCGAACTCAAACTCCAATTTCAGGCTGACCTTACAAGCATGCTCATCAAGAGGCTTAAAATGCCAATGACCATGTAAGTGCTTAAAAGGGCCATCCACCAGCTGTAAGGCAATGGTATATGCTTGCTCATCGAGCTTGTTTTCTGTGGTAAACCACTTTTTTAAACCAGCCTTGGAAATCTCCAGACCGGCACGCATGGTATTGTCTCCCTGAGCAAAGACTTTCGAGTCGCTACAATGGGGCAAAAACTGCGGGTACGCGTCGACATCATTCACTAAGTCGAACATTTCTTGGCTGCTGTACATGACCAGCGCTGACTTTTCTATCTGGGGCATAACCTCTCCTCACAATAGCCGCAATTCTAGCAAGCTTTCTTGAGCGCCCCAAGTACCCTGTGCAAAACCAGAAAACTCCCTTTATTCATTGAGCGCTAAGCAAAAAAATGATGTAAATACACAGACAATCAGTATAATGGCGACGTTATGGCAAAGAAAAAAACCGCAAAATCGACCTCAAATACCATCGCGCTAAATAAAAAAGCGCGCCATGAGTATTTTTTACACGATAAATTCGAAGCTGGCGTTGAACTACAAGGCTGGGAAGTAAAGAGTATCCGTGCCGGTAAGGTCAATATCTCGGAAACGTATATTCATATTAAAAACGGTGAAGCGTTTTTATTGGGGAGTCAGATTCAGCCCCTTAATAGTGCTTCGACACACACAGTGTGTGATCCGATGCGCTATCGCAAGCTGCTATTGAATAAGCGTGAAATTGACCGTCTTATTGGCGCAACCGAACGCGAAGGGTACTCGCTTGTTGCCACCGCTATGTATTGGAAAAAATGCTGGGTGAAACTGGAGTTCCACCTCGCCAAAGGTAAGAAAATGCACGATAAACGTGCTGATACCAAAGATAAAGATTGGGCTCGAGAAAAAGAGCGCACAATGAAACATAAAGTCAGATAAAAGCGAGCTCTAGCTCGCTTTTTTATTACTCAAGAAATCCCTCTTAAATTCAACACCTTACTTATCACCTTCAGTTGGCATTCAGCTAAATCACTGGTCAATAACAAATTTTATTACAAATTACCCCTAATAGGTCATTGCCAAATTCTTGTAAAGAATGTTAATCTTATGTTGTTTGCTTGATTCACGACAGTCACCCTAACTGATTGTTAATCAACGACGTGTAGACATACTCCATCCCCGTAAGTCGGGAAGCTAAAAGGATTCTCTTGGCGACTCCTCACGCATTGACTGAGTATGCAGCCGTTTGCCCACGCCGATTGGCTTAGGTGTCTCTAGCAAATGTATTTAAGACAACTAAAAGTTTCCCTTTAGGAAACATAACAACAAGGATTTCAGGATGAGAAAGTTTACTCCGTGCACTGTGCGCACTGCCCTAAGCCTCGCTTTAGGCTCTGCTGCGTTATCCCTCCCCTCTGTTGCCAGCGCTGACGAAACCGGTGGTGAAGGCGTAGAACGAATAGAAGTCACTGGCTCGCGTATTAAGCGCACCGATATGGAAGGGCCGTCGCCAGTACAAAGCATTGGTAAAGAAGACATTGCCAATATGGGCTACGACAACTTGCAACAATTGCTAGAACGTATGCCTGTAGCCGGTAATGGCACCTTCTCTACTCGCGGCAACAACCAAGACTCAACCGCAAACGGCGGCGCCGCTGTTAGCTTACGGGGGCTGGGACCGGATGCCACTTTGGTGCTTATTAATGGCCGCCGAGTCGCCATCAGCGCCTTCGCCGAGAGCATCACCAATTCTTTTGTCGATATCAACTCGATTCCAGTATCAGCCATTGAACGTATCGATATCCTTAAGGACGGCGCATCGGCCATTTATGGCTCAGACGCTGTTGCTGGGGTAGTGAACGTAATTTTGAAAAAAGACATTGAAGGGATTGAAATCAACCTTGGCTACGGAGAAACGACCGGCCCCGATTATGATGAAACCACTGCAAGTTTAGTATGGGGCACAACCAGTGATAAAGGCAGTGCGTCGGTGATTCTGGACTACTTTAAGAATACCGGTTTAGAGTCTGCAGAAATGGGTAAACTGGGTACCGCAAACCAAGCGCCTTATGGTGGCATGGATTTTCGTTCATCACGTGGGTTCCCGGGCTACTTTTACGTCAATGGTGAAAAGACTATCGACCCGAACTGTCCACCCGAGAGTGCCACCGCCAGTGGCAGCTGTTTGTTTGACTATGGTCCGTACGGTTTTATCACGCCTCCTGCAGAGCGCGTAGGCGCCATTGCTCAGTTTGATTACAACTTCGATAACGATATCACTGCGTTTTTGGAAATTGCAGCGCAGCACAACACCTCTGAAGCCGGTGGTGCACCAACACCACTTGATGAAGACGCAGGCCTTACCGTTCCGGGCTCCCACCCTAACAACCCGTTCGGACAAGACATTGAAATTGGTCGTTATCGTACTGTTGATGCGGGTCCTCGCCGTTGGGATATCGAGTCTGATACACTGCGCTTCGTAGCTGGCTTGCGCGGTGTGATCAACGACTGGGACTGGGAAGTGGCCGCGCAAAAAGGCCGCTCAAAGTCAGAGCAAACGGGCGATCGCTCTATGGGTTGGGTCCGTGTTGATTTCCTACAGCAGGAGATTGATGCCGGTAACTATAACCCCTTCGGCGGTGTCCAAAACGATCCGGCGGTGATTGACCGCATTACCACCAGCTTAGTGCGCCGTGGTGAGTCGCATATGACTTCTTTTGATGCCAGTATCAGTGGTGAAGCGTTCGAATTTAACGATGCCATGGTGATGATGGCTGCAGGTCTTGAATACCGTGAAGAAGATGTCAGCGATGTGCCTGACGATCAATTCCAGCGCGGCCTTATCTTTGGTACTGAGTCCGTCTCTGCCGCCGCAGAGCGTGACCAGTGGGCGGCTTATGTGGAGTTCTCCATTCCTCTGCGCGATGACTTAGAGTTGCAATTAGCCGGTCGTCACGATGACTACAGTGATTTTGGCTCTACCACTAACCCTAAGGTTGCCTTGAAATGGGCGCCTAGTGATGAGTTTTCCCTGCGTGGTTCATGGGCACAAGGCTTCCGCGCGCCGTCTTTGGCGCAGATCGGTCTAGGCCCATCAGAAGAAAGCCAATTCTTCGTCGATACCTATCGCTGTCAAGCCACCGGACAAGATTGCGATCTACTTGATTACAATATCGAGTTTGCTGGTAACCCAGACTTAGAAGCTGAAGAGTCTGAGTCTTGGAACGTTGGTGCTATTTGGGCACCCACCACCGATTTAGGTATCTCTGTTGATGTCTGGAGCATTGAACAAGATAACAAAATCGACGAGCAAGACTTCGGTATGATTTACAACACGCACTGTAACGATCAAAACAGCACCGTGTGTGTACGCTTGCCACCGGCCAATGGCGAGGCGCTAGGCGTTATTCAAACCGTCAATAGCACCTTTGAGAACGTCTCATCACAAGAAGCATCAGGGGTTGATTTATCAACCAACTACAGCATGGACCTTGCCGACATGGGGCTATTGAAGTTTAATCTTGAATGGTCTTACATGCATGAGTTCAACAAAGATGACCGCGAGTATATTGGCGAGTACGAGTATCCTAAACACCGTGGCTTGTTTAGCACGAACTGGGAGTTCAACGACTTCAACGTCAATATGAATATCAGCTATATCGGTTCATTCGAGGACACACCGGATATCGACTTCGATGGTAACCTGGATTTCGACACCGAGACTTCTCGTGATGTTGCCTCGCAAACCCTCGTTGATATTCAAGGTGCTTATCACATCAATGATGCAGTACGCGTATCTGTGGGTGTGAATAACCTCTTTGACGACGAGCCGCCATTTGCCATTGGCGATGGTGATTCTGACCTTTACGGTTATGTATCGTCTATCCATAACCCCCGTGGACGCTACGTATACACCAACTTAACGTGGCGTTTTAACTAAGCCACTCACACAAAAAAGGCCGCGAATATCGCGGCCTTTTTGCTGGGCTCACCCCTTAACCATAGGTATACGAAGATTGAATACCCAATGGAATATCTAAGCCCCAATAGGCTAGCAAGAAGATGCTCCAGCCAATCAAAAAGGCGATAGAGTAAGGCAACATCATCGCTATCAGCGTACCTATACCGGTATTTTTCACATACTTTTGGCAATACACCACCACCAGCGGGAAGTAAGGCATCAATGGCGTAATAATGTTTGAGCTTGAATCACCAACACGATAAGCAGCCTGAGTTAAATCAGGAGAGATATTAAGCTGCATTAACATTGGTACAAAGATAGGCCCAAGTAGTGCCCATTTCGCCGAGCTTGAGCCGACAAACAAGTTTACAAAGCCAGTTAAAAAGATAATACCGACAATAGTCACGCCACTTGGCAAGGACAAGGCTTTCAACACTGCTGCGCCCTCAATCGCCAGTAATGCACCCAGATTAGACTGTGCGAATGCGGCAATAAATAGTGCACAGAAGAACGCCATCACCACATAATAAGCCATCCCTTCCATGGCTTTGGTCATCGCCATCACCATGTCTTTTGAGGATTGGAAAGTACCGGCAACAAAGCCATACACCGCCCCTGGGATCCAGAACAATAAGAAAATAAGCGGTACGATGGATTGCATGATTGGTGCGCTAAAATCAGCCAGCTTGCCATTTTCGGCGCGCAGTGGTGAGTCACCTAAACTAGCTACATACGCTAACAGCGCCAAGCCTGCTAGCATCACGGCAGTGGCAATAAAGAAGGCTTTCTTTTCTTTCGAGGTCGCCGTTTCAAAAGCCGGCAATTCATCGGTGTTACCATCAACCGGAGAGTTCTTTAACCGTGGCTCGATAATCTTGTCGGTGATGTACCACCCCACCAAGACAATGAAGATACTCGACATTGAGGTAAAGTAGTAATTGTTAAGCGGGTTGATTTCCATTGTTGGGTTAATGATCTGCGCCGCACTTTGGGTAAAGCTTTGTAATAGCGGGTCGATACCTGAGGGAATAAAGTTAGCACTAAAGCCACCGCTCACACCGGCAAATGCCGCTGCGATACCCGCCAATGGGTGACGCCCCATGGCGTAGAAAATAACCCCGGCAAGTGGGATCACTAATACGTAGCCCGCGTCTGTCGCGGTATGCGATACAATACCGACCAAAATAATCATTGGTGTAAGTAAGGCTTGCGGAGTGCGTTTAAGCATCAGCTTAATGCCGGTATTGATATAGCCACTGTGCTCAGCAACGCCAACACCGAGCATCGCCACCAGCACCACACCTAATGGCGCAAAGCCGGTGAAGGTCTTCACCATCGAGGCGAGAAAGCCAGCCAAAGCATCGCCGGTGAGTAGGTTATTAACCACAATAGGCGCATTAGTGCGCGGGTCAATGACATCAAAGGTAACGCCTGAGAATACCCAAGAAAGCACCCAAATCAGTAACATAGAGAACAAGAAAATCATTGCCGGATCGGGCAACTTGTTCCCCACATGCTCAATAGTATTTAAAAAGCGCGCGATAGCGCCAGTTGGTGCAGCTCCTTGCTGGTCACCGTTATTATTATTCATTATCACTCCTTAGCTAAAGCGAGTGCGTGAACATCCGCCACGCAATTTCCACTGTGCAGACTACTGCAAAATGCCCATAAAGGCTATATAGACAAAAACACCAGCTAGCTGGTGTTTTTAGGTATTCGTGTAACGCTATGGGGCTAGTTGGCAAGCGCCTTAACTTGCTCCCAAATCACCACCACATGATCTCGGTCGGTGTCATCCAGCTCACCATTTTGATAGGCCTTTACCAAGCTTTCTTCCACCTGTTGGTTGAGCTCATCTGGGGTTAACGGCAAGTTCTCTACCTGTGCATAACCGACAGCCAAATCAAAGTGGCCGCGCAGATAACCGCCCGCGAAGAGCTGATCGTCATCGGCATTATCAACCAAATCATCAAAAAACTGCTGTGCCGCATCGACATACTGTGTGTAAGACATTACTACTCCTCAAAGTGGCCCACGGCGTAGAGCACATGGTCATTAAAGCCTGTGGTTATTTGTATATAACCGGATAATTCGTCGTCCAGTTCGCTGTCGCCGGTATCGCAAACCAATGGCCGCCCTTGCAGCGCTTGCAGTTTGCTTTTCGTAGCAACAACGATGATATTGTCTTTTCCTATAGCGCGAATAAGCGCTGGGCTCAGTTGCTGGTTGCCTCGACCGAATAAATGTCCTTGGCCACCAATAAGGGTAATAACCAGTTTGGTTGGCGCCTGCTCGACAGCACTGAGCAACTGCTGCGCGGTCATGTCCTGCCCGATTAACGCTTGATCTTGAACTAAATCCACCCCTAGCAAGGTGTTCTCTAGGCCCATTTCTTCCATGACGGCCGCAACCGTTGAGCCTGAACCCATAATGTACTGGTATTGTTCATCCATCTCGCTGACCACAAAGGCTGCGATGTCAGCAAGTACTAACTCATCGACTTCTTTACCGCCGGCATTTTTCACTGCTTGCACATAGCGTAACTCGCTGGGAACGCGCAGCTCGCCGTAGCGCTTGGCGCGCACTGCACCTTGGCGAAAAGCCTGCTCATCAATGTCCATAACATCACTTTCGCTGAGGGTCACCAGCTCACCTTTAACCAGCATTTCAACCACCCTACCCGCCGCTTTTGGGGTAATGGCATACACGCCTGAGTGAATTTTACAGCCCGCAGGAATGCCCAGCGCCGGCAGCGTATCATCAATGGCATGACAGATATTTCTGGCGGTGCCATCGCCTCCGGCAAACAATAATAAATCCACACCTATAGCCTGCAACGCTTTTGCCGCCAGCTCAGTGTCTTGAGCCGTGGTTGAGCGCTCACTGTGATACACCACTTCAACATCAAAGCCGAGCTCTTTGGCGACTTGTTCGCCCATGGAGTCATTGACAGTGTAAATACACAGTTGCTCGCGATACGCGAGGAGCTGCTCGAGGGCCGCACGGGTACGTAGGTTCGCTTTCGGCTCGGCGCCAAGGGCGATGGCTTTGGCTGCTGTCTGCGCACCGTCACTGCCTTTAAGCGCAACGGACCCCCCAAGCCCAGCCAAGGGATTAACAATTAAACCTAGTTTAAAGCGCATCGTGTTGCTCCTGTATACCCTGCCACTGCACCCGCTCTGGCGTCAGTGGGTAAGGTTGCTGATAATGCTGACTCAAGGCTTGCAATAGGCGCTCAGTGCGAGCATTAAAGCCCTGCTCAATAAGCCTGACTAACTTCTCGTACACCCGTTGCTGAAAACGAAATCGGCAGGTTTGTTCTCCTCCGAGATTATCCGCTGACACATTAAAGGGAAAACCCGCCGCCAAAGACAACGCCCATTCAATTGCTTGTGGATGCACTTCCACCTGCTCAAATGCCTGTTGTTGCTCTTTACTGCGACCATCAGGGCAGTACCAGTAACCGTAGTCTTCACGAGTTCTGCGCTCAGCACCGGCAACAAGCCAATGAGCAATCTCATGCAGAGCACTTGCGAAAAATCCATGGGCAAAGACAATCCGGTGATAACCGCACTGTTCGTCTGCGGGCAAGTAAATGGGCTCGTCCTCACCGCGCACCAAGCGGGTGGTGTAATCCGCATAAAACGTGCGCTCAAATAGCGCGATTAATTCATCAACGTGGTGCATAACAAAATTGAAAACAAAAACACCGCAGGATTGTACGGATTTTGCGAGGTAAAGTAAAAACGCAGCCCTGTTGGCTGCGTCACTTTATTTATTTTTGCCCTGGGATAGGCCCAAACTCATGGGCCACATGAGGGTTTTGCGCCCGTTGACGCAATAGGTGGTCCATCAAGGTAATGGCCATCATCGCCTCAGCAATAGGCACCGCACGAATACCTACGCAAGGGTCATGACGGCCTTTAGTGATCATTTCTACCGCCTCATTGCGAGTGTTAATACTCTGTCCCACCACGGTAATGCTTGACGTGGGCTTGAGGGCGATGCTGGCAACGATATCTTGGCCGGTAGAGATGCCCGCTAACACACCGCCAGCATGATTAGAGGTAAAGCCTTGTGGAGTGAGCTCATCGCGACCTTGAGAGCCTTTTTGCTCGACCACGGCAAAGCCATCACCAATCTCCACCCCTTTAACCGCGTTGATGCTCATCAATGAGTGCGCCAGTTCTGCATCAAGACGGTCAAACACAGGCTCGCCCAAACCTACCGGCACACTTTTAGCCACGACCGTGACCTTTGCGCCGATGGAGTCGCCCTGCTTTTTTAAATCTCGCATATACTCATCAAGGGCATCAATTTGACTGGCATCAGGGAAGAAAAAAGCATTGTTATGCACTTCATTCCAATCATACTGCTGCGCTTTAATAGGCCCTAGTTGCGATAAGCACCCTTGCACCTCGATACCGTGAAATTGCTTCAGGTACTTTTTCGCTATTGCCCCCGCAGCGACGCGAATAGCGGTTTCTCTGGCTGAAGAGCGCCCCCCACCACGGTAATCACGCACACCATATTTATGCCAATAGCTGTAATCACCATGGCCTGGGCGAAACACATCTTTAATTTTGCTGTAGTCTTTGGAGCGTTGATCGGTGTTTTCAATCACCAGGCCAATACTGGTGCCGGTCGTTTTGCCTTCAAACACCCCAGAGAGAATTTTCACCTCATCCGCCTCTCGGCGCGCCGTAGTGTAGCGGCTTTGCCCCGGTTTGCGCCGGTCTAAGTCGTGTTGTAAGTCAGCCTCATTAAGCTCCAGCCCTGGTGGGCAGCCATCGACCACTCCCCCTAGCGCTGGCCCGTGGCTTTCGCCAAAGGTAGAGAGCTTAAATAGCTGCCCTATACTGTTACCTGCCATGTTCTTTCCTCATTCCAAAAATGGCGTTACCTAGTAGCTAATCTAGCTGCCAAAGTGGGCATCTAAATCGGCTTTTGAAATCATAAACACCCCTAAACCACCCTGCTCAAACTCAAGCCATGTGAAGGGTACCTCGGGGTATAGCGCTTCCATGTGTACCATAGAGTTGCCCACCTCAACAAATAATAAACCGTTATCCGTTAGATGCTGCGCTGCGTTAGCAAGTAACTGGCGGGTCACATCCAAGCCATCTTCACCCGAAGCCAGCCCTAACTCCGGTTCATGGTGAAACTCTTGAGGTAAATCGCCCATATCCTCAGCATCAACATAAGGCGGGTTAGCAATGATCAAGTCGTACTTTTCTTGGCCTACGCCGCTAAATACATCGGATAAAATCGGTAATACCCTATCTTGCAGCTGATAATCCTGGATATTGATATCTGCCACGGCCAGTGCATCAGGGGAGATGTCCACAGCATCCACCAGCGCATTTTCAAATGCCTGCGCTAAGGCTATGGCGATACAGCCTGAGCCAGTACACATATCGAGTATACGCATTACATTTTCGGGCTCTTGCACCCAAGGTGAAAACTGCTGCGAGATGAGCTCTGCAAACGGTGAGCGCGGCACTAATACCCGCTCATCTACATAAAATGGCATGCCAGCGAAATATGCTTGATTGGTTAGATATGCCACGGGTGTGCGCTCATTAATACGTTTTGCAATCAGCACACTCAAATGCAGCTTTTCAGCTGTGGTTAAACGGCTACTAAGAAGCGTGTTCGGCGCATCCATAGGTAAATGCAGTGCCGGTAATACCAGAGCTACAGCTTCATCCCAGGCATTATCAGTACCATGGCCAAAGAATAAGCCATGACCACTAAACTGACTTGTGGCCCAACGCAGCCAATCATTGATAGTTTCTAAGGTGTGCTCAGCATCTTCGCGCTGGGCGTCGGTTAGCAAAATGTCGCTCATGTTTGTAAACGCTCGTTATCCCTTAATAGCGCCATTGTAGCGTGTTTAACGCTAGGTTTTTATGCTTTTTTTGGTTAAACTCTCGACCATGAAAAAACAGCAACCAACAGCACCTGACGCACAGCCATTGTCGCAACAGGACATCGATTTATTTCGCCAAAGCATTGGCGCCACCAAGCGGGTCAAAAATGACACCGTGCGTTTGACTGAGCAACAGAAAAAGCCGATCGCTCAGCGCCAACAAGTGGAGCGCCAAAGTAATACCGAATTCTACTTTTCAGACGAGTATATTCCCGACATAGACACACACAGTACCATCAGCTATGTCAAAGCAGGAGAAGACCGCTACCTGGCAAAGCAGCTGCGTCGTGGCGATTACAATCCGGAACTGATCCTCGACTTGCACGGCCTCAACAAAGAAACGGTCAAACAGGAGTTAGCAGCGCTGATCAGCGCTTGCAAAAAACAGCATGTGGCCTGTGCGTGTGTAGTGCATGGCATTGGTGAGCGGGTGTTAAAGCACAAAGTGCCGCAATATCTGGTGCAGCATCCTGATGTGATTGCCATGCACCAAGCGCCACTAGAATATGGCGGTAAAGGGGCATTATTAATTCTTATTGACTTGCCCGTGGATGTCAGCCCGCTTCTTTAGGCTTGGTATATATCGGCATTATGACGCTGCATCAAAATGCTTGGGTCATCAATGGCGTTAAAGCCAAACTGACGATATAAATCGTGCGCATCGAAGGTGGCGAGCATAAAACGCCGCAACCCTTGCAGCTCAGGATGGGCGACCACCTCAGCAATAAGCGCTTTGCCTATCCCCTGCCCTTGATAATGCTGCAATACAAACACATCAGCCAGATAAGCGAATGTGGCGTAATCCGTGGTCACGCGGGCAAAGGCTACTTGCTCGCCCCGCTGGTTATAGGCGCCAAAGCATAAGGAGTTATCGATGGCACGACGCATCACCGCAGCAGGAATATCTTTAGCCCAGTAAGTGCGGCTTATAAACCCGTGAATCACGTCAAACTGCAGCTTTGCTTTGTCTGTATCTATATGCACTGAACTCATGGGGCTTCCACTTCGAGGTGTTCAGGCAACGCATTGACCGCTCCCTCTTCCAGCGGACGACTAAAGTAATAGCCCTGCACAATAAAACAGTTATTGGCTTTCAAAAACTCCATTTGTTCTTTCGTTTCAACCCCTTCGGCAACAACATTGAGGTTTAATTTTTGTGCCATAGCAATAATAGCTGCGGTGATCTCCATGTCATTAGAGTCTTCAGGGATATCTTGCACAAAAGAGCGATCCACTTTCAGCACATCAACCGGGAAACGTTTTAAATAGCTTAGCGACGAGTAGCCGGTGCCAAAGTCATCAATGGAAATAGACACGCCCAAACGCTTCATTTCAAGCAACTGCGAAATAGCGGTATCGACGTCTCCCATTAACATAGATTCAGTGAGCTCAAGGTGGAGCTTGTCAGGGGCAATGCCAGATTCACGCAAGGTTTTACTCATAGTGGCAATGAGGTTGGCGTCTTGGAACTGCCGCGCTGATAAGTTCACTGATACATTGGCTTCAAGACCGGCTTTAGCTCGACGCGCCGAGAATGCGCACGCCTCGCGCATCACCCACTCGCCAAGCTCAACAATGAGTCCTGTGGCTTCAGCGATGGGAATAAACTTAAATGGTGAAATGGGACCTTGCACAGGGTGAGTCCAGCGAACCAATGCCTCAAAACCGAGAATACGGCCATCACGGCTATCAACCTGTGGCTGGTAATGAAGATGAAATTGACTATCACGGATCCCTTGGCGTAGCTCATTCTCTATGTATAAGCGCTCGTTTGCAGCAGCGTTAAGCTCTTTGGAGTAGAAATGATAGGTATTTTTGCCTTTTGCCTTAGCCTCGTACATTGCCAAATCAGCGTACTTAAGCAATTGATCCTCTTCGCTACTGTCATCGGGCGCCATGGTAATACCAATACTGGCACTCACAATCACCTCGTTATTGCCGAGCTGAATAGGCTGATTAAGAGTGCGCTGAATGGTGTTAGCGACTTCTTTTGCACGCTCATGACTTTCAATACCACTGAGTAATACCGCAAATTCATCACCGCCTAAACGGGCAATGGTGTCTTCGGTACGAAGGCGGTTTTTGAGGCGCCGAGCTACTTCTACCAGCAATTGGTCACCGACATCATGGCCCAAGGTGTCATTAATGCGTTTAAATTCATCAAGGTCGAAGTAAAACAAGGCAAAAGCATAATGCCCTCTATCCGCGAGCGCCATCGACTTACGTAGCTGCATGCGGAAGAAAGTACGGTTGGCCAAACCGGTAAGGGTATCAAAATAAGCCAGCTGCTCCATTTTGCGCTGACTCTCTTTTACAAAGGAAATGTCTTGCGCGGAAACGACGTAGCTATCGACATCCCCTTCCTCATTACGGATGGGAGAAATACTGAGCGATACCCATATGGCTCGACCATCAATGTGCTGCAGCATGGTGTCACCACGCCAATAATTACGTGAGCGTAAGTCAAACTCAATGTCTTCGTTGAGAATCGCCATTTCCCGGGCAATAACACTGAGTAATTTGGCCTCAATGAAGTGCTCTTCGCTGTACCCGGTCATCTCCAGCATTTTCGGGTTCACATACTCAATTTGCAGTTGATAGTTGGTGATCAACACCCCAGTACCAGAGTAAGCGACCGCTTTAGAGAGCCGGTTGGCAGCCTGTTCGGCCACTTCTTTTTCTTTAATACGCTGATTAAGCCCGGTGATGGTGTTACTCAGCTCGACACTCATGTCTTTAAATGAGCCATTGAGAACGCCTATTTCATCTTTACTCTCTGGCGGGAAGTCGGTGTCCATTTTGCCTTTGCCAAAGCTGGATACCGCATTCACAAGCAAATAAATGCGCCGAAGCACGAGCTGATACAAAGCTTGGTGTAGTAGCAGAGCAACGAGAATGGCGTAGAGAATAAACAGCCCTAAGAACTTTATTTGCAATGCCTCAAGCGCTTCTAAAGCACTGGATTGCTTGCGGTAAATACCCACGTACCAATCCAGCCCTTCAACTTTGCGAATCGTGGTGAGGTAATTCTCTCCCTCGTAACTGAATTGCTCTGTCACCGTTGGCAGTTTTAAGCGCAGCGCCCCACTGACTAATTCAACCAGTTTAGGGTTAATAAAGTCAGACATGCGTAGCGGTTTACCTTGGCGGCCATAGCGCTGGTAGGTGGCATTGTCTAAGCGCGGGTGAGCCAATAACTGTCCCTGTGCATCAACAACAAACATCTGCTGATGTGGGTCATCTATTGGCAAGTATTCGAGTAATTTATCCAGTTCTAAATCCGCACCTGTTAACGCAACGTGCTGATCCTGCTTATAAATGGGTGTGACAATACTGACAATCCATTTACCCCAGATAGGGTCGTAGTACACCGGCGTCCACACTGCCTGACGGGTGGGGTTATTTTGCTCATTAACGCGATCGAAATTCAATGAATTCACGGCGCGATAATCCGCTGGCACATCCAATGCCCAGTTCGGCGGCGCCACTCGGACAAAGTCATCCTCGGTCAGCAAATAGAAATTAAAATAGTCTTGAATCAACGTGGGCGAGATGACCTGCCAAAGCTGCTCTGATTTTGCAAACAGTCGCTCGTAGGCAGGTGAATAGTTCTTTTTCGGGATGATGGCAGCAGAAAGGCCATCATCAGACATGCTGCGCAGCGTTAGTTCATCGGTAATTATAAATTGAGGTGACTTAAAGGAAGCGTTGGTGTTGGTGTGAGTGAATAAAGCGCGTTTAACGACCTCGTTGGCCTGCTCAGCAATGTTGGTTTTGGTATCAATAAAACGGCCAAACTGACCGATAAAACGTGCACTATATTGGTTTAACTGTTCATGCTCTTCAAACATCAACTGCTTTTGCTCTGACTTGAGCATCAGCACCGCCGCAAAAATACCGGCAATCAAACAAATAGCAGAGATCAATGCCGAGAGCTTGATGCTGAGGGAATGAATGCCAAACCGAGATGGCGGACGCCTGTAGACCACTGCCTATCCTTTTTAAGTCTCTGGATTAATGTACTTTTAGCCAGCTAGCAAATATAACAGGCCTCAGGCACTTATATAAACCTTTTTCGTGGAATAATTGATTGCACGGTATTGCAGCCCATACAAAGGTATGAGCTATAACACCGCGTTGCTAGTTCGCATAGTATTTGTAACACAATAACGTTTTCTACTCACCTAGTTTACCGGCGCTAAGACATTAAATTGAGAAATATCAAATTAGCCCGATTTAGCTGTTGACTTGCATAGAGTGGAACCAGTAGATTGAAAGTATGAACAGTATCTCTTTCGTATTTTTTCGCTTTTTTATCTTCCGCCCTTGTTAGGGAGGCCGATAGCGAGTACGTGAGATTCACCTTATGCTAAAGCCTCCCCACCGGGAGGCTTTTTTCGTTTTGGGAATGAGGAAACCTAATAATGACTAACGAAACGCTGCATGCATTGCGCCGGGATATTAACGAAATAGACTCCGAACTTTTGATTTTGCTGGCTAAACGCCGCCGTATCGCACACTCCGTTGTGGAGTATAAAATTAACAACAATAAACCCATACGTGATGAAGCCCGGGAACAGGCACTGCTGGAGAACTTGATAAGTTATGGCAAATCCTTAGGGTTAGACGCTTATTATATCAACAATGTGTTCCAGCGTATTTTAGAGGACTCGGTGTTGCACCAACAGGCCATGTTGCAACAAAACCTCAACCCCGAAGCCCTAGGGACGACCAACCGAGTCACTTACTTAGGAGGGCAAGGCTCGTACTCGCAACTGGCCGTACATAAGTATTTCAGCCGCCGCCCAGGCAAGCTCGTAGAACTTGGTTGTTCACAATTTGATGAAATCACCGGCGCAGTGGAAAAAGGCCAAGCAGACTTTGGCGTACTGCCTATTGAAAATACCAGCTCTGGCAGTATTAATGAGGTGTTTGACCTCTTGCAACATGCCCAAGTGTCGATTGTCGGTGAAGTAACCCACAGCGTTGAGCACTGTGTATTAGCCAAACCAGGGACTGAGCTGGCCGATATCAATAAGCTCTTTGGTCACCCTCAGCCATTCGCTCAGTGCAGCCGGTTTATTCAAGGGTTAGATCAGGTTCAGCTCGAGCATTGCGACTCCACCACCAGTGCAATGAAGGCAGCGCTTGAGTGCGAGCACAGCGCGGCAATTGGCTCGGCGCAGGCCGGCAAGCATTTAGGGTTAGAGGTGCTGCAAACGGCGATTGCTAATCAAAGTGAAAACCACAGCCGCTTCATTGTGGTTGCCCGCAAACCGCTTCAGGTATCAATGCAAATCCCCACAAAAACGTCGCTAATTATGTCAACCTCGCAGCAAGTGGGCGCCTTAGCTGATGCTCTGATGATTTTCAAACAGCGTGAGATTAACTTAGTGAAACTAGAATCTCGCCCGGTGCCAGGCAACCCTTGGGAAGAAGTGTTTTATGTCGACTTAGAAGCGAACATCGACGACCCTAATGTTAATCAAGCCTTAGAAGAGCTTAAACCCTTCACTGAGTTTATTCGCGTTTTAGGCTGCTACCAAAGTGAATCGCTTAAAGCGGTTACGCCAAAAATGTAATCCTGTCTGTGTAGAAAGGCGCCATCAATGCCTTTCTACACACGGAACACATCTTTGATAAAGCAAATACTAACCTAACACCTTGGCATCATTAGCTTTATTTAACAAAGCTCGGCTTTGGCTTAAGAACTGATCGCTGGCATCACTAAAGAACACTTTTGCATCAGAGAATGCGGTCATTAACGCCTCTTTGTCTTTATCACGCAGCATGCTTAAAGTATGTTCATAGGTATTTTTATACGCCTCCAAGAGCGGCTCTACGCGCTCAAACTGCGCAAGCATGATGTCGCTATACAGCTCCGGGCTTTGTGCAAACAAACGGCCCACCATCATTAATTCCAGCTGATAGATAGGGGACGAGCAATCGCGAATTTCTGCTAAGCTATGTTCTTGTTTAGCTAGAAACTGGCCATATACGAAGGTGGTTAAGTGGCGCATAACCTGGATTATTTGCATGGCTTCGTCGTGTTTGCGTGCGCTCATAGTGACAAGTTGACATCCCCACACTTTAAGCTGAGCCAACAACGCCTCACCTGCTTCACTCTCTACGTCTTTGCACACCACCACAGTTTGTTTAACCCAGTGGCTAATATCTGGTCCAAACATCGGGTGCAAGCCCAATACCGGACCGCTGTGTTTGTTGGTCAGCGCCGCTAAGGGCTTTTCTTTCACAGACGTAATATCAACTAGCAAGGCATCTTCGTCCAAAGCAGGAAGGTTGGCGACAACCTCCTCTACGGCGTTGATAGGTACACTAATAAGCACACATTTAGCGCCTTTGAGTAACTTTGCAGCTTCGCCACTTTGCTGTTCTTGGCGGTCAATAATACGCACCTCAACACCACTACGGGTAAGCTGCTTAGCAAATAGTTGCCCCATCGCTCCACGACCACCGACAATCGCCACCGGATTGAGCGACTTACAAACACAAGCCAACTCACTTTGTTGGTTTTGATAGGCCTCTCGCATCATGCGCCGCAAAATATCTTCGACCAAGTCAGGGTTAACCGCCGCTTCTTCAGCCTCTTTACGCCGCGCCGCGATCAACGCCGCCTCGCGTTCGGGGGCATGCAAAGAAGCGCCGCTTTGTTGCTTTATTTTGCCTACCTGCTCGGTGATTTGGTTACGCTTGGCAAGGAGGCGAACGAGTTCGGTATCACAGGCATCGATTTGATTGCGAAGTTGGGCTAGCTGCTGCTCTGAGGTCATGATGTAAACTTAAAATTACACTTGGTAAACTAATTAATACATCGATAGTAGCAATATTAGTAAGTCAGGAAAAGGGGCAAGAGGTAACGAGGTGTTGAATAATATGCGAGGAGCCACCTGCAGCGAGAGGAAGCATAAGGCGCTGCCTATAAAAACCAAAGCGGGCCAGCTATTACTAGCTGGCCCGCTTTATCACGTCTTAGTAAAACGCGCGTATTAATTAAGTTTTTCTTTAATACGTGCAGACTTACCAGAACGCTCACGCAAGTAGTAAAGTTTCGCGCGACGTACTGCACCGCGACGCTTAACTGTGATGCTATCTACAAGTGGGCTGTGCGTTTGGAATACACGCTCAACGCCTTCACCGCTTGAAATCTTACGCACGGTGAATGCAGAGTGTAGGCCACGGTTACGCTTAGCGATTACAACACCTTCAAAGGCCTGTAGACGCTCTTTGTTACCCTCTTTTACACGTACCTGTACAACAACTGTGTCACCAGCGCCGAAGCTTGGTACGTCTTGCTTAAGCTGTTCAGCTTCAAGCTCTTTAATAATATTTTGGTTTACTTTTGCCATTTTATTTCTCACTTTCCTAGGTGTAACTGTCTTCTAGCCACAAGCT
Organism: Pseudoalteromonas ruthenica; assembly: GCF_008808095.1. Lineage (NCBI taxonomy): Bacteria > Pseudomonadati > Pseudomonadota > Gammaproteobacteria > Alteromonadales > Pseudoalteromonadaceae > Pseudoalteromonas > Pseudoalteromonas ruthenica. Next base: position 1,699,910 of record NZ_CP023396.1, read on the forward strand.
ATGAGTTTTCTTGCTGATATTCAGCGAGTAACTGCGCTTGCTCCTCAGTCAGAGCTAGGTTTTGCAACAAGTCTGGACGTCTTTGCCAAGTTCTCCCTAATGACTGCTTTTGCCGCCATTTTGCGATTGCTTGGTGGTTACCACTGAGTAGAATCGGTGGAACCGCTTTGCCATCCAATATCTCTGGCCGGGTATAGTGCGGACAATCGAGCAAGCCATCCGAAAATGAATCTTGCTCAGCCGATTGGTTATGACCTAACACCCCTGGCACTAATCGCGCAACAGCGTCAATTAATGTCATGGCCGGTAGTTCACCGCCGCTGAGGATAAAATCCCCAATCGACCATTCTTCATCGATATAGGATTCGATGAGCCGTTCATCTATACCTTCATAACGACCAGCTACTAAAATCAGTTTGTCGCACTGAGCGAGCTCTTGTGCGCCTTGCTGATCTAGTTTTCGCCCTTGTGGGGACATGTAAATTACCTTAGCGCCCTCGCCTGCCGCAGCTTTCGCATCGAGTATGGCCTGCTTCAATGGTTCAACCATCATCAACATGCCTGGACCTCCACCATAAGGGCGATCGTCCACGGTACGATGCTTATCCGTTGCATAATCGCGCGGGTTCCAGCAGTGAAAGTCGATTAAACCACGTTTCACTGCGCGGCCTGTTACGCCCTGCTCAGTAATTGCCGAAAACATCTCTGGAAAGAGGCTTATTACCCCCATCCAAAACGGTGTTTGTGCCATTAAAAGCCTGGGTCCCAGTCCACAGTAATCTGACGCTCGTCATGGTCCACATTGATAATGACCGAATCGGTCAAAAATGGGATTAAACGCTCGCCTTTGCCGAATGCATCTTTACTGTTTGCTTTCACAACCAGCACATCATTCGAGCCTGTCTCCATCAAGTCATCAACTTGACCTAAGTCATAACCTTTTGTGGTTACCACGGCCATGCCGATGAGATCTCGCCAATAAAACTCCCCTTCGGGAAGCTCTGGTAATTGCGCCACTTCAACCGAGATTTCCGCATTGGTCATAGCCATTGCTTGGTCACGGTCATTAATTTGCGCAAACTTGGCGATAAAGCCTTTGTTGTGGCGACGCCAGTCACTCACTTCAAAGGTTTGCCATTTACCTTGTTGCCCTATCAACCATGGGCTGAAATCGAAGATCCCTTGGGGATCATCAGTAAATGAATGCACCTTAAGCCAACCCTTGATCCCATACGGGGCTCCGAGTTTGCCAACGACGATTGTTGAGGCTTGCTCTTGTTGACTCATGGTTACACTTACGCCTATTAAGCCGCTTTACGAGCGTCTTTAACTAGCTTTGCTACGCGATCTGAAAGAGACGCGCCTTGGCCTACCCAGTGATCAACACGGGCAAGGTCTAGACGAAGTTTTTCTTCCTGACCAGCAGCAATAGGGTTAAAGAAACCTACTTTCTCGATGAAACGACCGTCACGCGAGAAACGGCTATCCGCAACCACAATTTGATAGAAAGGACGCTTCTTAGCGCCACCACGTTGCAAACGAATAGTTACCATACCGTCCTCTAAATAGATTGACTGTTTTCATTAATAAGTGAAACTTCCCCATACAGGGAAGCTCGGGAATTGTACGAATTTTTTGCCACAATGCAAGTAAGAACTGCATTAAATACGTGGTTTGTGTGGGTTAAATGATGATCCTGGCTTTTGAGCTGTCGCTAAAGGCCGGTTTGTTCAGCGTATGTCGTCAAGTAATAGCCCATAAATAAGGCCATCAAAACGCTGGCCCTGCTTCACTATCGCTTGCCTTAGTCGTCCTTCGAGGACAAAGCCACAGCGCGTTAACAGCGCCTGAGAACCTTTATTCCCTGCAAATACGACTGCATGCAGGCGCAGTAAATCAGTTCCATGAGCGAGCTTGCTTAATAGCTGTTGCAGCGCTTCACTCGCAAAGCCTTGGCGCCAATAAGGCTGACCCAGCCAATAACCTACCTCAGCTGATTTAGCGTACTCGAACTGCCCCACTGTGGCACTGATACAGCCAATCAACTCATTATCGTGCTCAATGGCATAGATGTGCTCGCTTTGAGCGCCCTCTCGAACCCACCAAGTGGCATCCGCCTCAGTGTAAGGATAGGGGATTTTGGGCGATAAGAAACGTTGTACCTGGGCATTATTGAGCAAAGACACTAACGCGTGCTCATCGCCTTGGGCAAAACGACGTAAGCTAATCGCCATAACCGCTGCCAATAGCACTAAAAGGCATCGCCAGTTCAAGTTCGGGAACTTGCCTGCCTATCCATGCGGGAAAGGTATTGCTGTTCGGCCCTGGAAAGAGCGTGTATTCGTTTACCCATGGATACTGCTGCGCAGCCGCTTGGATTTTAGGAATAAGCTCTGCTGCTTTGGCGCCGCTGACCATATGAAATTTATCCGGTTTAGCACCGTACCAGTAACGATCAGGTGTGGATGTTTTATAGCTGCGCAAAGCCGGTCGACCTTGGTCCACGCCCCAGCCAACCACTTCATACACTGTATACTGCTGTGCCCCCTGCTCTTTTATTGCAAGCCAAGTATGCACGGCAAACCAACCACGCCAGCTGAATGCATCAGCGGCATAAAACTCAATCACCGCCTCCGGTTCACTCACCGGCTGCGCAATGCCTGCACTTTCACGACTGGCAGTACGCCAATCCGTACTAGTACAGCCGACCAATACCCAAAAAAGCATGGTAATAACTAGCGCTCTCACATCAACCTCGCTTGTTATATTGATATAGAACCTACTATTTCACCGCTTAACGCGCTTTGCAACGCAAAAAAAAAGCGCGACGGTTGTCACGCTTTTTTTATATAACGCATTGGCTCAGAACTTAGGGCCGCCGGGGCCACCCATCATTCCTGGTGGCATCATCCCTTTCATGCCGCGCATCATTTTCATCATGCCACCTTTGCCTTTCATCTTTTTCATCATTTTCTGCATCTGTGTAAATTGCTTCAGCAGCTTGTTGATGTCTTGCACTTGTGTGCCAGAGCCCGCAGCAATACGCTTTTTGCGTGAGCCTTTAATAATTTCCGGACGCGCGCGCTCTTTCGGTGTCATGGAGTTGATAATGGCTTCCATTTGCACAAATGTTTTGTCGTTAACTTGCCCTTTTACTCCTTCAGGTAAGTTACTCATGCCTGGCAACTTATCAAGCATGGACATCATGCCACCCATGTTTTTCATTTGTCGCAGTTGGTCGGCAAAGTCCTCTAATGTAAAGCCGCTGCCTTTAAAGACCTTATCCGCCACTTTTGCAGCTTTGTCTTTATCGACCTTCATTTCCACTTCTTCGATAAGAGACAAAACGTCGCCCATACCGAGAATACGCGACGCAACACGGTCGGGGTGGAACGGCTCTAGAGCATCGCTACGCTCACCAACACCGATAAACTTAATGGGTTTACCGGTAATATGGCGAATCGATAGCGCGGCACCACCACGGGCATCACCATCGGTCTTAGTTAAGATCACGCCACTAAGTGGCAGTGCTTCATCAAAAGCTTTCGCGGTATTCGCCGCATCTTGACCAGTCATGGAATCAACCACGAACAGCGTTTCAATTGGGTTAATAGCACTGTGCAGTGCTTTAATCTCGCTCATCATGTCTTCATCAACGTGAAGACGACCGGCGGTATCCACTAACACCACATCAATAAACTTTTTCTTGGCGTGAGCAATGGCGCCATTGGCGATATCAACTGGGTCTTGCGAGGTGTCGCTGGGGAAAAACTCGACATCTACTTCGGATGCTAGAGTTTCAAGCTGTTTAATTGCCGCTGGTCGATAAATATCGGCACTCACCACCAATACCGACTTTTTCTTGCGCTCTTTTAGGAACTTCGCCAACTTGCCAACACTGGTGGTTTTACCCGCCCCTTGTAAGCCAGCCATCATAATGACTGCGGGCGGCTGGGCATTGAGGTTAAGTTCTTCGTTAGCCTCGCCCATGGCTTTTTCAAGCTCTTCACGGACTATTTTGACAAACACTTGGCCAGGAGTCAGGCTTTTAGTCACCTCTGTGCCAACGGCACGCTCTTTGACTTGCTTGACGAAATCACGAACAACGGGCAAAGCGACGTCAGCTTCAAGCAAAGCCATACGCACTTCACGCAGCGTCTCTTTAATATTGTCTTCAGTGAGGCGGCCACGGCCACTGATGGTTTTTAGGGTCTTCCCTAATCGTTCCTGCAGATTTTCAAACATCGCTAACGATTCCGTTGCTACTTACATTTTCGCCGATTATAACTGAAAGCGGGGGGCAAATCCCAGCACCAAGTGCAAAGCAAAGGCAATTAGATCTAGGCAAGCGTGTTCGCTTTAAATACAATGGCTTCTTGATGGAATAATAACTACGAGCAAAAAAGGTCATCATGCTGATTACAATTTTGACACTGTTGAGTTGTGCTTTTTACGGTGCTGCTACCGCGCACGTATTGTCTCGCTTGTTTGATGCCAAAGGCCCATCGCAAAAAACCACGGTGATCCTCAGTACACTTGCGATTTTGACGCACATGGTGTTGCTCGTAAATGCGGTATTCACCACCCAAGGCCAAGACCTATCTTTTATTAATGTATCGCTGCTGACCTGCTGGGTTATCGTATTATCAGTGACCGCCGTGTCACTGCGCTTTCCAGCCACCTTATTGCTACCTGTCGTGTATGGGTTTGCCACTATTTTGTTATTCGCTAGCCTATTTATGCCGCACGATATCATCGTGCAAAGTATTCGCCTGGAAATTGGGTTAGTGACACATATCTCTATTTCACTGCTGGCTTATTGCGTGCTGGTGATTGCTACCTTGTATGCGGTGCAGTTTTATTTCATCGACAAACGCCTTAAACGCAAAGACCTAGCCATTGTATACAGCCACCTGCCACCGCTGATGGTGGTCGAACGGCAACTTTACCAATTAGTGTTTGTTGGCACAGCTTTGTTGAGCCTCGCCCTGCTCTCTGGGTTTGTATTCCTAGATTCCATGCTGGCTATTGAAAACGCGCATAAAACGGTGCTTTCCATTATCGCCTGGGGGGTGTTTTTAGCCGTTGTTATTGGCCGCAAGCTGCGAGGTTGGCGCGGCAAATCCTCTGTGATCACTATTATGGTCGGTGCCGGCCTACTCACTCTTGCCTATTTTGGCAGTCGCTTTGTCCAAGAAGTAATATTGCAGCGTTTTTAAGCAATTACTTTATCTTCAGGGCAAGTTCACTTGACTACGCGCGGCGAGTGCCGCTTAATATACCTTGATTTTTAATAGAAGGATCCTTCTTTGGACGACATATCGACGAGTACGTTGTTTATCATTCTAGCAATACTGATCGTACTCTCCGCATACTTCTCTAGCTCCGAAACTGGGATGTTGTCGATAAATAAATTTCGACTACGCCACCTAGAAAAACAAAAACACGCCGGAGCCACGCGAGTCAGCAGCCTACTCAAGCGCCCTGATCGCCTTATCGGCTTGATCCTTATTGGCAATAACCTTGTTAATATTGCGGCCTCTTCAGTGGCCACGATTATTGGTATTCGCCTGTTTGGCGATGTTGTCGGCTTAGCGGTGGCCACTTTTGGGTTGACCTTTATTTTATTGGTCTTTGCAGAGGTGACTCCGAAAACCATTGCCGCCTTGTACCCAGAGAAAATCGCCTTTCCAAGCTCGCTGATTCTTAAAAATTTGCTGCGCTTAACTTTGCCTTTTGTGATTGCCCTAAACTGGATCACAAACGGTTTGTTGCGTCTGCTTGGCTTTAGCCCAGAGCAAATGGAAGAGCACAGCCTTTCTAAAGAAGAGCTGAAAACCGTGGTAAGTGAAGCCGGGGCCATGTTGCCGGCCAAGCACAAAAGCATGCTGACGTCGATTTTAGACCTTGAGCAGGTCACCGTGGAGGACATTATGATCCCACGTAATGAAATTAACGCCATTGATGTTAATGATGACTGGAAGGTGATCAGTAAGCAGCTCACCAACTTACAGCACACCCGAGTGCTTTTATACCGTGACCAAATCGATGATGCCGTGGGCTTTATTCATGCTCGAGACGCACTTCGTCTACTCACCAAAGAGCAGTTTAATAAGTCGTCGCTGCTTCGCGCAGTAAGGGAGATTTACTTTATTCCCGAAGGCACCTCTTTGAATACCCAGTTACACAAGTTTCAGCAGGTTAAAGAGCGTATTGGCTTAGTTGTTGACGAATATGGTGATATTCAAGGCCTAGTTACACTTGAGGATATTCTCGAAGAAGTAGTTGGCGATTTCACCACCACACAAACCCGGCCACCAAGCGAGGAAGTCAGTCAGCAGGATGATGGCTCCGTGCTAGTTGATGGCGGTGCCAATATTCGTGACCTCAATAAAGAAATGGGTTGGCACCTTCCCCAAGATGGGCCAAAAACTCTTAGCGGCCTGATTGTCGAATATTTAGAAGATATTCCCGACGCCAATTTAGGGCTTAAAATTGAGGGCTACCCGATTGAGGTCATGGAAGTAAAAGAAAACATGATTAAGCTGGTACGTGTGCTCCCACAGCAGCGTCGCAAGAAGTCGAAAGACTAGCCACCCTTTTAGGGCTGCTACCTTTTCCAGGTAGCAGCCTCTGTCGATGTGTAAACAGCCTAATAGTCCGCAATGCGATAAAAAGACCCACAAACCAAATCGGTTTATAACCTGACTGCATTTGTGGTCGCTAAAAAATAAGCACGAGAAACACCCCATAAAGAGTCATGCTCGCTTTCAGCGCCCAACATATACTTAGACATTATCCTTTGCCTTTGCTAACTTCATGACTTTATAGATAAATAATATGCACTAGGCTGGGTATACAGGCAGTACATAGTTAAATAGCAAGGAAGCGATATGAAGATACATGAATTAGATGGCTTTGCAGTGACAGGTTTTTTGGCTCGCACTACGAATGCAGACGAAGCCACCCCTACTCGAGCAAAGATTAGCAATCTTTGGGCTAAGTTCAACACAAATGCGGCTCCACACCTAACCGGTCAATCAAGAATATTTGGTTTATACACAAACTATGAATCTGATTTTACTGGGGCTTTTGATGTGATCGCGTGCTCGGACACATTATCACCAAACATGATATCAGAATTGATACATATCGAAGTTCGTTCAGGTAAGTACCTCATTTTTTCATCAAATGGTGAAATGCCACAAGCAGTTATAAAACTTTGGCGCGAAGTTTGGCACTATTTCAATTCATCTAATTGCCCCTATCAACGGGCCTATACAACAGATTTTGAATACTATAAAAATGATAATGAAGTAGATATTTATATTGCAGTAAAATGAGCATAACCAGCCGGTAAGCCTAGCAATAACTGGCTGCAATAATGTTAGTTAATAATTTCAACTGCAGCGCTAACTCTTCACGCCCTACGGCGAATAATAATAATGTTCAGATTAGGAGTCTAGGTTGGAAATTAGAAAGCTGAATGCCTTGCGAGGGCTCGCTGCACTTATTGTTTTCTTTACACATTTCAGTGATATAACCCTCTGGTTTGATGGCGCACTAGGAGGCGGCTCCGGTGCCTATGGGGTGATGCTATTCTTTTTACTAAGCGGCTTTTTAATGGCATACCTTTATTTAGGTAAAGAGTTCAATCGCACTAATCTCACGCGCTATTTATTGGCCCGAGCAGCAAGGGTGCTGCCCTTGTACCTAGCTGTGGTGTTTACCTCGTTCATACTCGCTAAGGGCGGGAATGACAGCCTATATAACATACCTGATGTCAACGTCTTACTCGGCCACTTGCTATTTATTCACGGCGAGAGCGTGCTTTGGACTATTCCACCTGAAATACACTTTTATGTGGTTTTTATTGTTTTTTGGATGCTGGCTAAAAATAGAACAGGCTATATTTATCTCGCTATTGTGGCGGTAATGATTGTGCTGTTTTTTACCAACTTTCCGAGGATTTATGGCGATATTTATGGAATACCCTATAACCTCTTTAGCATATTGCGCACCTTACCTTTCTTTTTTGTGGGTGTGATTTTGGGCTTACTGTACCCCACCCTAAAAGTGCCTAACTACATGCGAAAGCACCGCTTTGTACTGGTTCTTCTGTTAATACCACTTATGTATCCACAATTCACTCCGATAACCAGCGGCGATGAAAGACGAATGTGGCTAAGCTATGAAGTGTTACTAGTTATGAGCACGGTATTCTTTTGCGTCGTATTTCTCGTCCCTGATAACAATATTGTACTCGCCAATCGCCTTGGTGATTTCATCGGCAAAATCTCCTATTCGCTATACCTGCTGCATATGCCCATTATTATGCAGGTAAATAAGTTGGCGTTGACTGTTGAGCTCAAACTCATTGTCGCCTTAGCACTAAGCATAATGGTGGCCTACTTGTCATACCGATGCTTCGAGCAACCTATCGCCAAGCGTATTCGTCACCTCACAGCGGCCAAAGCACAGGATACGCCTGTGCGCACCAGTTAAACTATTGTCTATTCAGGAGACGACCTTGAGTTATTTACTGTATTTTATTCTTATCGTTACATGCGCTACAGGGCTCGCAAACGAGCCCTTTGAAATACCAAGAAGTGCAGTTATCGAATTAACAGAGCCTGCAAGCAAACGGGTATACCCTGTATTTATAAAGCTGCCTCGCTCTTATGCGATAAATAAAGATAAAAAGTATCCCGTCATTTACCTGATGGATGCCTGGTATAGCTTTCAGATCGCTTCAGGTGCTACACGCTTTCCGATGAACAGCGGCACAATGAAAGAGGCTATCATTGTGGGGATATCCTATTCACGAGACTCAAAAGGCCCATCTAGTCGAATAAGAGACTACACACCGGCGCAAGCCACAAACTGGAAGTTTCAAACTGGCCATGCTGATGGTCATGCTAAGTTTATCCGCGAGAGCGTCTTCGCCTATATTGAGCAAAACTACCGAACCCTCCCCTCACAACGCACGTTTGTGGGAAACTCATTAGGGGGGTTGTTTGGCGCCTATATCCTGTTCAATCACCCTGATATGTTCAGCAGTTATATAATCGGCAGCCCATCGGTATGGTTCGCCAATAACGATATTTTACACTCATCTGTGATGAAACCTCGTTTACCAACCAAGGTCTATGTATCAGTGGGCAGCTTGGAACAGCCAAAGTATGGAGAAAAGCAGCATATGGTGGCTGGGGCGCAAAAACTAATAGAGAAAATGACCGCTGAATGCGGAAAAAATACGACGATTAAGTTTCGCATTATTGAAGGGGCTAAACACGCGACAGCGTTTCCGAGCACCTTAATCCAAGGATTGGACTGGATTTATGCGCAGCAATAAATGAGCAACTACAGTGGCACTGGCTAAACTTGTAGTAATGAAAACAAAGGAGAAGGCTTATGCAAGGCAGCTGCTTATGCGCACAGGTACGCTTCGAAATAAAAGGTGAGTTCAGTCATTTCTATTTATGTCACTGCAGTCACTGCCGCAAAGACAGTGGCTCGGCGCACGGAGCAAACTTGTTCTCAAACTCGGCTACACTCACTTGGTTATCAGGTGAGCCGTTGGTAAGACATTACCAACTCCCACACAGCGCTCACTGCAAAAGCTTTTGTAGTCGGTGTGGCTCGGCATTACCCATGTATCAACAACAAGGAGACTTACTCGTTGTTCCTGCAGGCTCGCTCGACGATGACCCTAATATCAATGTCACAGCACATATTTTTTACGCCGATAAAGCGCGCTGGGAGAAGGGCTTTGAAGATAGCCAGCGCTTCAGTGGTGCTCCTAAGTTGCAGCAATCAGAAGAATAAGCGCTCAAACCAGTTCTTATCTAACTCCTCTTCGCAGCGCTTAAGCTGAACCGCATAACGACTGGCACGACGTTTCACTTTATTCGCGGCGCGCATTAACCAAGCCTTACTGCGATAGGTGCCGCGTTTATAACCGCCCCACCCTTCGTGATAGTTAAGGTATTGAGCATACGCATCCCACTTCGAAATGCCGTTAATCTGATGTGTTTTCCACACAAACCACGCCATAAAATCGATTGCATCGTCAAAATCGTCACGATCAGCGCCGCCGTTATCGGTTTCGCGTGTGTAATCTTCCCAGGTCATGGTCTTTGCCTGTGAGTAACCATAGGCGTCACTGGCACGACCTGCGGGGATGATCCATAAGAAATATTCCATGGGCGGGGCAGCGTCATGACGAAAGGAGCTTTCTTGATACATCATCGCCATTAACACATGTTTAGGCGAGCCCCAGCGCTCTTGCGCGTCCTTGGCATCAAAATACCAATCTTCTTTCTCTTCAAAAATCTTGCAGATATCATCAGGTTGCTTAGGTGGCGCGGTCGCACACCCAGCAAGTATAAACAGGGTAAAAATAAGCGATAAATTTTTTTTCATTTATTTTGAACTTAATCCGCAAGCCTTAGTCTGAACTTATGAATGCAGCAGTTTAGCATTGTTTCATCCCTGTAGAATAATTTGCGCGGCTACCTTAGCCGCGCTTTTTTTATGCTTCTATCTTTTCCACCGCAAAGTATTCATCTAAAAAGGCTTCAAAGCTCACAGTGTCTTCCTGCTCCACCTGCTGTTGTGCCTTAACCGACAGTTCGGCTTGCTCAGCTAAATGTGCGTCGTCAAAGCATTGGTACTGCCACTGACTATGAGCGTCGCTGTAACGTTGTGCCAATTGCAAGGCAAACTGACCATTGTCAACATCATCACTGAGTAATTGTTGTAGGTAGCGCCCTGATATGGTCTTACTAGGATCGCTCACCCAGCTCTGTAACTCAGCAATGGTATTCTGATAAACATCGCTGCCATGCGCTTGGTCCATATAGTCAGCGACTTTTGCAAGATCGGTAAAAATGTCCTCGGCCCATTGCTGCAAAGAGACAGACTCGTCACCGCGTTGCAACTGCAATTGCGGATCGCGACCTTGATTGACCACCCGATCGAGGTTCTCTTGTGTCTGGCCTTGCTCCTGCCAATCCATGTGCGGCGATGCCTTTAATAAGCAGTAGGTCAAAAACACATCCAAGAAACGAATTTGCGTTAAATCGATGCCGGTATCCGCAAAGGGGTTCACATCCAAAGCGCGAATTTCGATGTATTCAATGCCGCCGCGCAATAACGCCTGCGTTGGCTTCTCGCCAGAGCGAGCATTGCGTTTCGGGCGAATAGGCGAGTAAAACTCGTTTTCAATTTGCAGAATATTTTTATTTAATTGCTGCGGTTTTGGTGCATGATAATCATCAAGATGCTGGTACAACTCAGAAGGTGAGTTGATCGCGCTCTTTAAGCCAGCAACATATTCCTCCAATGAGTTATACATTACCCGCAAGCTCGATTGGGCGCTATTAGTGTAACCCAAATCACCCAAACGCAGAGCTGTGCCATGCTCAAGGTATAGGCTACCTTTACCAAGCTTTTTAAACGGTAATGAGGTTTCTTGCCCTTCTAAAAAGGAGCCGCACAATGCCGGTGATGCACCAAATAAATAGCTAATTAACCACAATTCGCGTTTAAAGTTACGAATTAGTCCTAAGTAATTGTCGGAAATAAAAGACTGTAAGTCACCACTTTGCCCAGCTAAACCCTGCAAGGTTTGCCAAAACGTTTGCGGATAAGAGAGATTGAAATGCACCCCGGCTATGGCCTGCATCATACTGCCGTAGCGGTTTTTTAACCCCTCTCGGTATAGCGTTTTCATACGACCGACATTGGATGAGCCGAATTGCGCCAACGGGATTTCATCTTGGCTTTGGATATAACACGGCATACTCACCGGCCACAATAATTCATCTTCAAGTTGCGCAAGAGTGAACTTTTGTAGGTCACGCAACTGAGCCAATGTTTCCTCAGGATCGGTGCTTACTGGGGTAATGAATTCAAGTAAAGCTTCAGAAAAATCGGTGGTGATCATCGAGTTGGTTAAGGCACAACCAATCGCCACTGGGTGGGGCTTTGTCGATAACCCGCCGCTGCGATTGGTACGCAGCGCCTCGCGCTCAATACCCCGAACAATGCCGACAATTGCGGCTTGATTTTCAGCGGACGACAATTCGCTAAGACGCTGATTTAATTGTGTACAAGTCAAAAAATACTACCTCTAGCCAAGCGGCTTAATTCTGTTGTTATGGGGTGCGCTGCCAAATACTCAAGTCCAAGGCAGTAAAATAACTTTCTCTTTGCTGCTATTTTGCTCTAAACGCTGATGCGCCATGCCCGCTGCCGAGAGCGGCATAGTGCAGTGAGCCAGCTCTAAGTGACCTTGGCGATACCACTGGTAAATGCGTTTAAGCTGGGCATTGTTTTTAACCACCAGCACGCCGCATGCAGTCACTCCTTGCTCATTGGCCGCAGCAATAATCTCTTTTTGTGACAATGTCGGAATAGTGACTACACGACTGTGTGCACTTAATCCTTGTAAACAACGCTTCCCGACCTCCAGGCCCACAACATCGAGCAAATAACCCTTACGTTGCTCAGCCACAAACTGGTCATAACTTATTTGCTGAGCGCAAGAAGCGACACTTTTTGGCAGCTCACTGCGGCTAATAGCAACAACCTGATACCCCATTCGCGCGGCAATTTGTGCAGCTAACGAGCCGACTGTGCCATTAGCACCATTAATGTAAATGGGCTGACTTTTTGGACAGGCGAGCGCCGAGAGCGCTTGGAAGGCCGTTAACCCTGCCAAACACAGACCGGATAGCACCGCATCTTCATTCACCGCATCGACTTTAATGAGTTCGTTTTCACGGGCCAAACAATACTGTGCATAGGTCCCTGGCTGGGTGGCAAAGCCAACCATACCCATTACCTTATCACCCTTTTTAAGCGTTTTTACCGCCTCACCACAGGCGACCACCTCGCCAAACAGATCATAGCCTAAGCTCATAGGCAGGCGATGTTTGTTCCGCTCTGCCGCAAAGCCGATACCGGCGCGGGTTTTTACATCAATGGGGTTAATAGCGGTGCTCAGCACCTTGATAAGTAACTCATGCTCACCGGGCTTTGGTCGCGATAGGGTCACTGGTTTTAGCACCCCTGGCTCACCAAAAGCATGAATGACCATGGCTTGGTATCCGTGTTCCATAGCTAACACTATTGTTGAATGATTGCTCCTAAACCTATATTGACATTACCACTGCATGGACACAATAAAAAAGGCGACAAATTATTGCCGCCTTTCGTATGAGTTATAACTGACCTTTATTTACAGCTAAATAAAAAGCCTTGCTCGTCAGCATCGATGGAAATCAAGTTGCCATCAGCCAACTCACCCGCCAACAGCTTCTGTGCCAGTGGGTTTTCAATGGCCTGCTGGATAGCCCGTTTTAAAGGTCGAGCACCATAGACCGGATCGAACCCGCCCTCGGCCAGCTTAGCTAATGCCGCATCGGTGATTTCCAATAGGTAGCCTTTTTCAGTGAGCCGCTCATGCAACTTCGCCAACTGAATATCAGCAATCTGCTTGATGTGCTCTCCGGCTAGTGGATGGAATACCACGGTTTCATCAATACGGTTTATAAACTCTGGCCTAAATTGCTGCGCCAGCACCATCATCACTTTGTCTTTCAATGTGGCGTAATCATTATTCCCAGCTTGCTCTTGGATCACATCCGAGCCCAAGTTAGAAGTCATAATGATCACCGTGTTTTTAAAGTCCACGGTGCGCCCTTGCCCGTCAGTGAGACGACCATCATCCAATACCTGTAGCAAGATATTGAATACGTCTGGGTGCGCCTTCTCCACTTCGTCAAGCAGTACCACCGAGTAAGGACGACGGCGCACAGCCTCGGTGAGGTAGCCGCCCTCTTCATAGCCAACATAGCCCGGAGGCGCACCGACCAAACGCGCCACTGAATGTTTCTCCATAAACTCTGACATATCGATACGAACCATGGCATCTTCGGTGTCAAACATCAGTTGCGCCAATGCTTTGGTCAGCTCGGTTTTACCCACCCCTGTAGGGCCCAAGAATAAGAATGAGCCTATGGGTCGATTGGGATCAGCTAATCCTGCACGAGAGCGACGGATGGCATTGGCAACAGCAGTGACCGCTTCGTCTTGGCCGATAACGCGCTGGTGCAGCTCGTCTTCCATCTGCAGCAACTTCTCACGCTCGCCTTGAAGCATTTTCGCCACTGGAATGCCGGTCCAGCGTGAGAGGATCTCGGCAATCTCGTCTTCACCAACTTTATTACGCAGCAAGTTCATATCTTGCATTTCAACTTGCGAGGCAAGGTCTAATTTGCGCTCCAGCTCGGGAATTCGGCCGTACTGCAGTTCTGACATTCGCTGTAGATCACTAGCTCGACGTGCCACCTCTAAGTCCAAACGCGCTTGCTCGAGCTCCGCTTTAATCACTTGAGTGCCTTGCAGCGAGGCCTTTTCCGCATTCCATACTTCGTCCAACTCAGCATATTCACTTTCCAGCTCTTGGATCAGCTCCTGCATTTCCTCACGGCGCTTTTGGCTGGCCTCGTCCTTTTCTTTAGCTAAGGCATTGTCTTCAAGTTTCAACTGAATGATACGCCGCTCAAGGCGGTCCAACTGCTCTGGCTTAGAGTCAATTTGTAAACGAATGGAAGAGCCCGCCTCGTCTATTAAGTCGATGGCTTTATCGGGCAATTGCCGGTCGCTAATATAACGGTGCGATAAATTCGCCGCTGCAACGATCGCCGGATCGGTGATTTCCACAGAATGGTGCAGCTCATAGCGCTCTTTTAACCCACGCAAAATAGCAATGGTGTCTTCAACACTCGGCTCATTTACCAATACCTTTTGGAAGCGACGCTCTAAAGCCGCGTCCTTTTCAATGTATTGACGATACTCATCTAAGGTTGTCGCCCCAACACAATGCAATTCACCCCGTGCTAGCGCCGGTTTAAGCATGTTCCCAGCATCCATGGCGCCGTCGGTTTTACCCGCACCAACCATAGTATGAATTTCATCGATAAAGAGGATCACTTGCCCCTCTTCTTTAGCCAGCTCGTTGAGGACCGACTTAAGACGCTCCTCAAATTCGCCACGGTATTTAGCTCCGGCCACTAAGGCGCCCAAATCCAGCGATAACACGCGCTTATTCTTAAGGCCCTCAGGAACCTCACCGTTTACGATACGCTGCGCTAGGCCCTCAACTATCGCCGTTTTACCAACGCCCGGTTCACCAATTAACACCGGGTTATTTTTAGTGCGCCGTTGTAACACTTGCACGGTGCGACGGATTTCCTCGTCACGACCAATAACGGGATCAAGCTTGCCTTGCTCGGCCCGCTCGGTAAGATCGATGGTGAATTTCTCAAGCGCCTGACGAGTATCTTCAGCGTTGGGGTCATCCACTTTTTGCCCGCCGCGCAGTGCGTCTATGGCTTTTTCTACCTTACCTGTGGTGATATTTAGAGCTTTAAAAATCTCTCCTAAAGGCCCCTTATCTTCACAGGCAGCCAGTACGAACAGCTCGCTGGAAATATATTTGTCTTTACGCTTTTGCGCATATTTGTCGCATAAGTTCAGCAATGACACCATGTTATTGGACAACTGCACGTCGCCACCGACGCCCTCCACTTTAAACAACTTCTCAATTTCTTGAGAAAGCTTAGTGTTGAGCTCATCGGCGCTGACGCCTGCTTGCGCAAAAAGAGCACGCACACTCGAGCCTGTTTGCTGCAATAGTGCGTACATTAGGTGTACGGGTTCAATAAATTGATGATCGCGACCGAGTGCTAATGATTGAGCATCGGAGAGCGCTTGCTGAAATTTGCTGGTAAATCTATCTAAACGCATCTGTTTGTTTCCACTAAAACTTTAATTACCTATTTAATGGGTGCTAGCGCGCGTTTGATCAAGTTATACGGTTAAAATTTTGGTGATTATTTGCGCCAGATCACACTGGCCATACGACCAGTTTGGCCATCGCGTCGATAAGAAAAGTAGGTATCGGCAAGGGTATAAGTGCAGGCCTGAGCTTTAGTGACATTACTCACACCAGCTCGATTAAGCGCAAGCTCGGCTAATAGTGGCAAGTTGGCGAGAAATTTGTCGCCGTGTGCTGTAAAGCCCTGCTGATAGTCGCCACTGTGAGCGCAAAATTGGCTTTTAACCTCATTCCCGACCGCAAAGGCTAAGGGCCCTATAGCAGGCCCAAGCCAAGCATGAATATCTTTCGCGGAGGTGTTAAATAAGGGTAACGCCCGCTCGATGATGCCTCCGGCAAGGGAGCGCCAACCACAGTGCAACGCGGCCACTTCAGCGCCATCTTGGCTGGCTAATAAAAGCGGCAAGCAATCAGCAGTCATAATAGCCAAAGGCTGCTTTGACAAGCATGTGAACAGGCCATCCGCTTCGATTCTAAGCTGTTCACTGTACTGAGTAACACAATGAATATGGGTGCCATGTACTTGGTTTACATAACAGGCAGGACGCGGCAGTTGGCTGTTGAGCACAGCGCGATTGGCGAGCACAGCTGACTCTTGGTCGCCCACATGCAGCCCCACATTAAGACCGCGATACACGCCCTGACTATACCCGCCTTGGCGGGTGCTTTGCAGCCCCCCTACCAGGGACTCATCAGCGCCCCAGGTTGGGGTATAAAATGGTGTTTTAGAGGTCATCGTAGCCGTTGGCTTCGGTGTCTTGGCGCAGCGCTTCGGTCAGCGCCACCATGTCCTCAGGGACTGGGGCCTGCCAGCGCATTTGCTCACCGGTGATCGGGTGTGCTAACTGTAACTTAATGGCATGCAAAGCCTGGCGTTTGAAGCCTCGTAAGGTCGCCATAAACTCTTCACTGGCATGCTTAGGAGGACGTGGGCGTCCGCCGTAAAAGGGGTCACCAACAAGTGGGTGACTGATATGCGCCATATGCACACGGATTTGGTGGGTACGACCCGACTCTAGGCGCAGCCGTAAGCGTGTATGAGCGCGGAACTTTTCAGCAACTCGGTAGTGCGTCACGGCTGGCTTGCCAAATTCATTGACGGCCATATGCGTACGTTTAGTGGCATGACGACCGATGGGCGCATCGACCATACCGCCTGCGGTCATGGTGCCATAACAGATAGCTTCATACTCACGGGTGAAATTTTCACGTTTTTGCAATGCCGCAACCAAATGCGTTTGTGCCGGCAAGGTTTTCGCAACCACCATCAACCCTGTAGTGTCTTTATCAAGACGATGGACGATACCCGCACGAGGGATATTTTCAATCTCTGGACAATGATGCAATAACGCGTTTAACACTGTGCCATCTGGGTTGCCGGCACCAGGATGGACCACTAAGCCCGCAGGTTTATTGATCACCAAAATATCGTCATCTTCGTAGACAATATCTAAAGCAATATCTTGTGCTTCATATTCTCGCGGCGCTTCAATTTGCGCGTTGATCTCTACGTGTTCACCGCCCAACAGCTTTTCTTTGGGGGTGTTTAAGGTGAGGCCATCAACCTGCACCATATCATCGAGAATCCACGTTTTTATTCGTGAGCGCGAATAGTCCGGGAACAATTGCGCCAAAATTTGGTCTAGACGTTTACCGCCTAGTTCCACGGGGACCTCTGCACTGAGGGAAATTTGTTCTGCCATAAGCAAGTTTTACCTAATTTACCAGTGCAAGCTCTGCTCGACTGGGTTAGAATCGCATAATTCGCATAGTTTACTCGGTTTTACCTACTTGGCCTAGCCGAAGACAACGAAGGTACCTAATTAATGATAAATAAAATAAGTAAACGGGCACTTGCAGTCGTATTTACGGCCTCCTTACTTAGCGCATGTTCATCCGCGCCAGAACAACAAGAAATTGAGCGCGTACCCAACAAATCCGCACAAGCTTTGTATGAAGATGCACGCGAAACCTTAGATTCAGGCTTATATGCCCGGGCAATCGAGCTACTTACCGCCATTGATTCTCGCTATCCGTTTGGCCCTTTCTCTAAACAAGTGCAAATGGACTTAGTCTATGCGCATTACCAAACTGGCAATACAGAGCAAGCTTTGGCCACTATTGACCGCTTTATTCGCTTAAACCCGAACCACAAAGACTTAGACTACATGTACTACATGCGTGGCTTGGTCAATATTAAGGCCGATAAGAATGCCTTCCAAGAATACTTTGGTGTAGATCGAGCCGATAGAGACGCAAAACGCACTCGAGTGGCCTATAAAGACTTATCAACTCTAGTCAACAACTACCCTGACAGCAAATATGCACCTGAGGCAAAGCGTCGTCTTGCTTGGCTACTCAACCGCATGGCTCGCAACGAATTGAAAGTGGCACAGTATTATTACGAGCGTGAAGCCTACCTGGCCGCAGCAAATCGCGGTAAGTACGTTGTTGAGCATTTCTCACAAAGCAGTTACCTTGAGCCTGCGTTAGAAATGATGGTGAAAAGCTACGAAAAACTTGGCTTACCAGATATGGCTGAACATGCCCAACAAACCCTTGAGGCAAATAAACGCGAACGCTAAGTAACGCACACATAAAAAAACCGATGCTGTGAAGGCATCGGTTTTTTTATATTTATAAATTAAATCACATGCTTTTAAATCGCTTCTTCGTCTTCCTCTTGCGTACGGATACGTACCACTCGCTCGACTTCCGTCACGAAAATTTTACCATCGCCTATTTTGCCGGTTTGTGCGGTTTTCACTATAACTTCGATAGCACGCTCGACATCTTCATCGGCTAGCACGATATCGAGCTTCACTTTTGGTAAAAAGTCGACCATGTACTCGGCACCGCGATAAAGCTCAGTATGGCCTTTTTGGCGACCAAATCCCTTAACCTCACAGACCGTCATACCGGTGATACCAACTTCTGAAAGGGCTTCACGGACGTCGTCTAACTTAAATGGCTTGATGATGGCTTCTATTTTTTTCATGACTTTTTATATTCGCGATGACAGATGCGCCGATTTTAGTCAATTGTGAGTGTTGAAGCAAACGCCCAAGGGGTGACTAATGCGTTAATAGTGTTAAAATTAATATAATACCCACATCAGGATGAAGTTATGAAAACCTGTAACACCTCAACACCTAAGGGCTTCACTCTCGTAGAGTTACTGATAACCATTGCAATTGCAGGCATATTACTGGCTATCGCATTATTTGATAGCACGCAAATGTCAGCACAGGAAAAAGCGAGCAATTTTAGTACCGAGCTCAAACGTAACGTAAAGTTCGCCAGAGCCAAAGCGATGACCACGGGCGACCCTGTAATTGTGTGCGCCATGACCAATCCTGGTAGCTCAGGAAATTGCCTCAATAGTTGGCAAAGTGGCACCATCGTGATTTTTTCAGACATAAATAACAACGGCACATTCGAGGCCAATGCAGATATCCTGCACCGCTCTATCAACAACTTAGTCGCTAACAGCCAGCTTGTGCACAGTGGCAATACACAAAGCTTGCGGTTTGACCAACGCGGCCAGCTGACCGCAGGACAAAACGGGTCCTTTATATTTTGTCCCACCGATGACAACGAGCATAACGTGGCAGTCTCAGTAATGGCCTCGGGAACGGTACGAGACTTAGGTAAGACCGAGCAAGCTTGCACATCAGGCTAACTGTTCTACTATTTACAAGACCAATAAAGGATTATTGAGGCGTTAAGGATGAACGCGCTTGCAACCCCCATGTGCTCACATATAACAAATGTAGGCACAACCTTGATTGAGCTGCTTGTTACTATCGGTATTGCCGCGATGTTTGCAGCCGTCACTTTATTTAACGCCCAAGATTGGGCATATCAAAACCGCCGCTCAGATTATATTGAACAACTCTACACGCACCTGTTTGCGGCAAGATCGTACGCTATATTCAACAATCATTACGTCAGCGTATGCCCTGCGATTGCTGAGCGCTGCGTACCGAATTGGCAAAATAATATAATGGTGTTTGTTGATAATAATAACGATAAACAGCGCGGCGGCGATGAGCCGATTTTGAATATTCTCACTGTTCCGATTGGCTACGATACCATCGACTACCCAAGACGAGCTGTTACTTTTAAACCTACGGGGGCTCTAGGTGGCTTTCAATCTGGTAGCTTTGTGTACTGCTCAGTGGAAGATAAATTAAACCAGCCTGCCTATCGTATTACCGTTAGTCAGACTGGTCGATTGCGGATAAAGCAAGACAGTGATAAGTGCTAAAAGCTAGCGCAGCTTTTTGGCATCTAGAGCGCGAGCCTCAGCTGAGCCAAACTGCTGTTTGAATTCAACACATTGAATGACTTGTTCAACCCTCGTTGCTTGCTGCTGTTGTGGTGCTGCGTACCCCCTCTGATACGCAGCAAGCTCCGCTTGGTGTCGGCTCTTTTGCTTTACTTGTACGTCTATCACCTGGTTTACACCCGTTTCCAGTGATACGTAACACTTATATTCATTAAGTAACCTAAGCTCTACTTTCGCACTGGCCTGAGTCGCAGCTATTACAACTAAGGCCAAAAACATATATCTGAACATTTATATCACCTCTTCCAGCAAGTGTCGGTGTCAGCGCTCCCTGTCGACCCCTTCACACCCACTTCATTAATTGTGAAAGATGCGCACTCGCCGTCTTTTAAAGCCACCCCAGAAGCTGGAGTAGCAGTAATAATAAAGCTTCGAGCATTCACTGTTGCCGACAATGAGTACAAATCTGACTCCGTTGAATTTGAAAGCCCGAGATCGGCCATGGAGGTTGTGTATTGACGATTATCGGCAAAAAACTGCTCTTGTTTGCTTGCAGCGTCTAGCAAGGCCGTCATAGCCTCTGAACGGGCGCTACTGATAACAAACTGCTGATAATTGGGGTAAGCAACAGCTGCCAAAATACCTACAATAGCAACAGCCACCATGAGCTCAATCAAGGTAAACCCTTTAACATGCTTCATTAATCAATTGTCTCCTCTTTATATATGTAAGTGCGATGCGTTTTAAACCCAAATGGGTTTTCATCACAACTTGCCATACCGCAGTCTCCGGGACGTCCGTTTGGCTCAATCGATTTCGCTTTCAAGGTGCCTTCACCATCACCTTTACCCGCACCAATTAAAATAAACTGACTTTCACTTTCTTCCTCTGCGGTATCCGGATCATCTACCTTGGTAAAGAACAGTGTCGGCGTATCAGGCACCTTATTCCCTAAATCAAATTTTAGTTGATCATACACTTTTGCACCGTAGTGCAGATGGAATGCATACAAGCTACCACCACCACCTTTGAGCGAGCACTGCTGCAGATCATTCTCTTCCGAGGGAACAAAAGTCGTGAAATAAGCAACACCACCGACCACGGCTGCTGCTGACAACGCCTTCTCATTTGCACCAAGGCTATACTTCCATCCTGAGAATTGAGCGAGATCTTTCTCTAACTCAACAAAACCACTGTCGTCATTTAATTTGGCGGTGAACGGATCATTAGTAATATCCATTAAATCATCCATAGTGATAACGGCTGGTATATCTTCACCACGCAACGACTGCGTTATGGTATTTTCATCACGCAGCATAATTAGATGATTATCTTCGCTTGCGTCAAGTGGATGAGCCCGGTTACCACTACCGAGTACGATTGCTTCATAAGGCGTTTCCTCACGCACAACTTGTGTCGAAGACTCTTCATCAATGATAGTGGTGTATTCGGACACTTTACTAAAGTAAGTTCTTGCCACCTCCGGCTGATAGAAGAATCGACGCTCGTTGCCAGAAATTGACAAATCAGCAATCTGCACGGCTGTCCATGGCTCACTACCTACAGGATTATCCGTCGGTAAATCAAATCGCCATACATCGCCACCGGTATCAGCTGCGTAAAGCCGATCGGTGAAACCATCGTAATCAGAATCAAGCAACGCTATATCACCGGGAATGCTGTGCTGTCCCTCATAGGTGGTATTACCATTACCATTAGCGCCAGGAGTAAAAGACCACACTAAATCGCCGGTTTGTGCATCTAAGATATAAACACCCCGGCCAGAGTTGTCCGGGCTAATATTGTCAGCATCTTTATTAATGTCATAGCCTGCGCCTACAATCACAACTGGTTTAGTGCCGTTTTTCTCTATAAACGTGACTTTAGGCTGAGACCATGTTTGCCCGAGCTCGCTCATACCTGCGGTATTGGCGTCTACCTTCCACATTAGCTTCGGCGAGCTTGGGGTACTTATATCAAAGGCGTAGTAAGTATCACCGCCGCGACGCATACCAGTGAATAACCATACTCGGTCGGTCGGGTCGACGACACCGTTCTCATTTTTATCATCGAAGTACATAGAGGGTGAACCATCCATACCATACACTTTCTCGCCTTTTATATTGCGACGTAAAGTAGTGAGATTCGGATAAAGTTCATAAGGGATGAAGCTCCACTCCTCTTCAATGGTATTGCCGTTGTCTTTGAAAAGATGCAATGAACCGCCATTGGTTCCTACCGCAATGCGGATACTGCCGTCGCTGTAAGCTATCGCAAGTGGTTTAGAATGCAGCGGGTCGGCGAATATATCACTACGCAGCTCTGATGTATTACCATCGGAGTCATCATCATCAACGTCTTTACCTTTAGCCCATTCGAATAATGAGTCTAGCCGTTCAACGGGTGTGCCGAGATAAGTGCCAAGGTCGGCTTGAGAGCCTGCATAGGATAACGCATTCGCCAAGGTAAATTTCGGCATTTCGCCTGTCCCTGCACCAATATCAGTGTAAATCGTGCGACTATTAAGAGCTGCCAGCACCGCGTTTACGCCACCTTTTTTAACCTCGTTGCCATCGGCTTTGCCATCTTTCGTCCAAAAAGTAACGGCGCTGTCTTTAATATTTCCTTCACTGCCTGAGGCACCATCAATAGCCAAGTTGCCTTTACTGTCAACAATTTTGGTGCCATCTACTTTTAACTTTTTCAAATTACCCGACCAACGCGCACCTTCTTCAGGTAAAAACATGGCATAGTAGACCGAGTCGAGTGTTTGGGTTCTATCGAAGTTGTTACTGGCTACGGCTGGCGCCGTAAATGTAGTATTTACTTTGAGGATTTCTGCTAACGCTTGGCCAAAAGATTGCGATAGTTCAATGGCATTTTGCGCCGCAAAATACCCTTTGTCACCGTTACTTTTTGTTGCTGTCGCCGCCTCTTTAAGCAGCCCAGCAGCATCATCAGCACCATCACTAAAACCAATGGTAAAAGTACTCACACGTTGTATATCGTCTACTGAGGTATTCACATCATTGTGATGCATCCAATGAGTTAAGTTCGGCAGATAGTTAGAAGTGCTTAACGTGTCATCATTGTAGGGAGTCGTTGAGGTCACCACTGGATCACTGATATCAGGCTGGTTAGTCGTAGAAACAAGGGAAGACACTAAGCCATCTGCCGCTTTGTCCACCGTTGGAACACCATCAGTAATGAGAATAATGTAAGCTTCTTTAGAGCAACCACCAGAAAACGGTGATTTATATACACTATTGCTGACTGCCGAAAGATCCATTGCAGGGGTGTTACCTGTATATCTAAAGCCACACTCGTTTCTTCTGCAATTGGTATCATCATCGCCGTACCACACACTTTGGCCAGCGAAAAAGCGGAACGCCTCGTAAGTTGTCTCACATAATGGTGTATTGGTTTCACCATCAATGCCCGAAATTTCACCGATAATATCGGCGTTGCTCTGGCCAAAATTGGCAATGACCCTGCCACCATCTCGGGTATTTTCTCTAGGGTAGTTAAGGTTGAACACCATTAAGCCGAAATCGACAATGGGTGTGGCGTTTAGCACCGTCGTGATGGATTCTTTGGCCACATCTAACTTGGACTTAACCTCTGTCTCTTTGTCCGTCGCATGATACCAACGCAGGTAATTAGGATGGTAAAGTGTCACGACCTCACCGCCACTGAAATCCGCGCTGGCTTTGTCTTTTTGCTCCTTCGTCACGGAACTTGATTGGGTGTAAAAGTCATTTCTGCTTTTTGATGCGCCGCTAATAGGCAAGCCCGTCAACTCGGTGTCCCCAGACTTATAGGTTGTGCCGCCTATCTTTATCTCCAACCCGGTATTATCAGTATTCTCGTTAAGGATATCATCGAGGCAGTCAAGTGCGGAGATAGTATTGGCACCGCTATTGTCTTTGAGATCAACCCAAGAGCCGGTATTTCCTTTATATTGATGCTCTCGAATATAGCCGGTATAGAAGCCATATTGCTGCAAAGACTCTCTCGCAGCATCACACCCGTTAACATAGCTATGAAAGCGCTTGGTATCACTGTTGCTGTCAGTACGCGGTAGCTGCTGATCCACGCCTGAACCAATAGTAAAATAAACGAAGTCTTCATTAAGCGAGTTATCAAAAGAGGATACGACATCATAGGTCACATCAGGGTCGTAGCTTTTTGTCGTTTCTATCAGCCCATTCATACTGGCTGAGTTATCAAAAATAATAAGTACTTGAGGCTTTCCTGATGAGGTGAAAAATTTATTGCCTACATAAAGTTCAATATCCTCACCAAAGGATTTGCTCACACTGAAGGTGAGCGATGCTATTACTAATAATTTAAACAGTTTCATGTCATTCACCTATATGACTTACTGGCTCGATATACTTGCCATCTCTTGGGCTAACCCCGAGACAACAGTCACGTTATGCCTATTCGATTTACCATACTCAACGCGACTTCGCAGACTCAGCATATTGCATTTTATACCTGGTGTTGGGTTGGCTCTGGGTGGACAGTCCAAGTCTTGGGGGCCGTCGTTATTGTGAAATAATCGCAGCGATGCTTGTGCTCCTGCAGGCTCAAGCTGGACAAACTCGTCGCCACCGGCGTTAAATTCACCTCGGTTGAAGTAAAGCGCGCTTACCGTCGCTGCCTTTTGCTTTTCATCGAACACCGCGCGCTCCGAGTCAGCCAATGCTTGCTCACTGGCAACATCATAATCTTGAGCGGCATTCACAACTTTCATATCCACACTGCTTGCACTCATAAGGGTTACCGCGATACCGGATACGATAAGCACCATGACTAAAGATGCGATAAGTACGACCCCACCTTGATATTGCTGCGTATTCACCATGTTTCGACCTCTGCATTACGTACTTGAACAGTGGATACATAAACGAGACGACGGAAATTATCATCAAAGCTTAAACGTCGCTCAGTTCCACCTTCCCCACCTAAGATGTATGTTTGGTTTGTTTTACTCATATTTCTATCTGACTCTGTGGCCCGTACTAGCGCAAATAGCTGCACAGTTAACACTTTAGAGCTTACTTGTTCCCACTCTGAGGCGCTCATTTGCGCTGCGCTTAAATACGTATCGACGTTGCGGTCACCGTTATTATCCAGCCCGTAAAGAAGACGAATATTCTCCACTCCCTCAAGTACCGACTCTGTCACCATCCCCCCTGTTGGCGTAAGGCGT
This sequence comes from Pseudoalteromonas ruthenica, assembly GCF_008808095.1. NCBI lineage: Bacteria > Pseudomonadati > Pseudomonadota > Gammaproteobacteria > Alteromonadales > Pseudoalteromonadaceae > Pseudoalteromonas > Pseudoalteromonas ruthenica. Next base: position 1,725,329 of record NZ_CP023396.1, read on the forward strand.
TTTCTCATCAGTACGGGGACAGTAACGGTTTCATCCCCTGACTGATACGACTGCTCATTGATGTAGTAAACATGGTGGGTATAGCGCCATACCGATCCATTCATATTGGCAGGAGTGGCAATTGCACCGTCCCCTATGAAAATGCGAGCTGAGGATATATCTGTTTCTATATAGTAATCATTATTATTGGTTGCCTGACCCGTTACATCGTCTCCAGCGACACGCTTGATTTGGATAATGTCGCTGTCAGCGACCGCGTCATCTATGCACCCTAAATTAGCGCCAGCCACAGCCGTGACACTATACAAGTATTTAAAGCTGCTTGGACTGTTAACAGGGAAACTGGCATTATTCAGCCCAGCGGTGCAATCATTGCCTGGATTGACCACCCCAGTGACATCGACACTACCGGTACTGAGAGAACTCATTCCGTAAGTGCCCCAGAATCCCGCCATTTCCAAGTCGCGACTGATAATATCTAAGGCCATTCGGCCGGTTTCCTGTAGTTCACCCATTTCGACGGTATCGGACGTCGTTGTTTTCATACTTACATACGTAAACATGACACCGCCTAGAAGGAATAAACCCACAACCATGGCGACAATTAACTCAACCAGTGTATAACCATGGGCTTTATTTAAAGGAATAGAATTAGCGAACATAGGCGAATGACTCCAAAGCGAGGGCTCTTCGTTGATTGCTCTGACCACCGCACTCATCTTTGCTTTGAACAATATCCCCGGTGCTCGCGAGTTCTTGGCGAGATGCCCAAGAAACAATGACATCGATATCTAGCTGTTCGCCATTGACACGTGTATCAACACAAACAGTGGCATCGGCTAATGCACCAGTGTTTTCCTGAGCTCTTATTGCCCGGCGCCACTGTTCGATATCAAATGCGGCAAGTGCGCCTGAACCACAATTAGCATTGATACACGAGGCATAATTAGCAGCAACAGGATCGTCGCTTGAGACGGTGACGTTATATGCTCCCGCCATTGCTGCTAGTGTATTGGCTTTAATGCGGCCAATAACATCATGAGCAACACCTAACGCAGCAGAGCGCTGCATAGAATCGTAGGTGGCTTGCTTAGCTTTGGCTTGTAGCGCAACTGCACCCAGTAAACCAAAGACAAGCACAATAAAAGCTATTAATGTTTCTAGTAAAGTGAAGCCATTTTGCTCTCGCATAATAGTTAAACTCTAATTTGCAACTTCATAGTTAACATTCTAGTAACTGATGCAAAAGCCACAACTGAAAGAGATGCTAACGGTGCGAAATCAGTCATGAGCGGCACCCTAAATTGATAAATAACCCAGTATAGGAACAGCAACAAGCCTATTTTACTAGGTCATTATCACTAACCTACTTATCGCAACTATCTACTCACTGATTACGTAAGCAGCCCAATAAAAACTAAGAGGCTAGACCAATAGAATATGGTCACAGTATTCACCTACTCTAAACTCCACAGCGCTGAGGTCTTTGCATGGGAACAAAGTTAATGACATGTATAATCAAAATGATATGATTGTTTCTAAATAAAAAACACGGATTTTACAACAATGGAGCTACGTAAATTTCAGTCCGGTGTCACCTTGTTAGAATTACTGGTGACTTTAGGTATTGTTGGCATCGTTGCGACAATCACTCTCTCCGATTCAACAGATCTAATAGCAAGCGATAGGGCTGAAAATCAATTACACGAGCTGAAACGCCAGTTGATGTTCGCAAGAGCCAAGGCTACCTCAACAGACGCAACTATCGTGGTATGCCCCCTTAGTGGTGCCAGTTGTAGTAATGATTGGCAAAATAATGCTGTGGCGATATTTGTAGATGATGATGATAACGGCCAGTTTGGCGGTAATGACACTTTATTGAGGGAAATGAAAACCGTCCCGGCCAATGACACTCTTACATATTCTGGAAACAGCCCGATAAGGTTCGACGCTACCGGAAGAGTCGGTTTAAACCAAAATGGAGACTTTGCCTACTGCCCTAGCGCCGGCAATGATTCAGAGCGTACCTTAACTCTTACGCAGTCGGGAAGCACTTTGTATAGGGGGAGCACTAACTCGGGCTGTGTCTAGCACTGACAAACTTCCCTTTGTAATAGGCTAAAGAATAGGGTAAGTGGGTTTTTAACAGTAAGCATATCCCCATTACTCTCTTACCCTTTACTATTCAAACGTAGCCAAGTCTTTTGTGAGAAAAATATCTCTTACAATAACATAACCGCCCACCACACTCGCTCATAAGTATATGAGCCATCTCGAAGAAGCCATTAAAGTTAACTAACACTCCCTTAAACGCGATCATTGACCCAGATACTTCTAGACAATGGAGTTACCAATGGCTTGGTGAGTTTAACCGTGGAGCATTTGACTTATTTGTCGAGAGCGTTGCTTTTTTGTGGTGGGCTTATTGACTTAATCGCGTCAAGATCTGTGCAGTGTAAAGTTTAAAGCAAGCGAACCGCTTATACTTAATCGCGGTTCGCTTGAAACAGCTTAAAATGGTCAATTAAATATTAGTTACCCCAACATTCATCGATACGACTGGAAACCGAGGAAACTGTAACTCCTCTTCTTCCTGTGTCGGTAACGGTAAACCCGCCACAATCTGAATCTTTCAGAGCTGGGCCCGAGTAAGGTTCAGCAGTCACAATAAAAGCTTGTGCGCTATCTTGCAGCGCAATGGAGATTGAATAATAATCAGACTCGGTCAAGGTATTAACACCAACCCCTGTTAGATCGCTGGTATAAACACGGTTATCTACATAAAACTGCTCGAGCCTGTTAGCTGTTTCTAAAACTGCACTCATCGCTTCAGCTCTTGCGGCTTTACGCACATGCTCGGCATAGCTTGGATATGCAACAGCAACCAAAATTCCCACTATTGCTACCACAATCATGACTTCAATAAGAGTAAAGCCCTGTCCTGCGCTATGTTTTACTGATTTGGAGCGGATTTTCCAACTCGAAATACGTTCACTCATTAGTTGCCTCTATTCTCTTCAAGACGATAAATATAGGTTTGTTGGGTTTTCAAGCTAATGCCTGCTGGCGAAGTATAGAGCTCAATATCATCACCTTTAACGACCGGTGCTGGCCCTTGAACTTTTTTCGGCTCTATCACGTTGCTTTTAGTGACTATTCGCGCCTCAGAGCCTCCCTTGTCGTTTTCCATCCACACGACCGTTGGCGTATCTGGAATTGAATCCCCCGCAGGAATTTTCAAATTGTTATACACTTTCGTGCCATAGTGTAAATGGAATGCATAAATGCCACCTTCACCACCACCCAAAGAACATTGGTTTTTCGTACTATCCTCTGATCCTGGAATAAAACTACTAAAGTAAGCCACTCCACCAACAACCGTCGGTGCTGCTAACGATTTCTCTCCGACACCTAGGCTGTAATACCAACCATCAAAGTTGTTGCCAAGTTTGTATTCCAACTCCATAAAGCCCTCCACATCGTCAAGTTTAGCTGCGAACTTATCATCATTGACGTTCATTAAATCGCCAAACGTCACAGGAGCAGGAGTATTATCTTTAAATGACTGCGTAATCACGTTTTCATCACGGATCATAAACAGCATATCACTGACCGATGTTGCCAAAGGTTCTGGACGATTACCACTGCCTAGCAAGATCGCATCATAGGGCGTTGATTGTCTTGTATAGCTTGTAGTGGTTTTACCGTCCTCCTCTATTTCAGTAGAAACCACTTTACTGAAATAAGTTCTTGCCACCATGGGTTTATAGAAGAAACGACGGTCACTCCCCGCTGTTGCACCTCCTAGGGAAGCAAGTTTAAAGTGTGTCCAAGGTGTTTCACTACTTGAAGGATTGTCTCCAGGCAAATCAAATCGCCAAACGTCACCACCTGTATCAGACGCATAGAAGCGGTCAACATAACCATCATAATCGGAGTCTAAGTATGAGATATTTGATGCGATGCTGTGACTACCGGTGAAACCATTCTTTGAGGTTTTTTTCCACACTAGCTTTCCCGATTCAGCATCAACAAGGAAAATACCTACTCCTTTCGTATCTGAGGAGCGTGTTACATTGTCTTTGTTAGTATCGTAACCGGCGCCAAATGCTAGTAATGGTTTTCCCTTGTATTGATGATGATTTACGTAGACAACTTCCATTCGTGACCAAGATTGACCCATTTCGGCAAAGTCTCCATCACCTGATGAAATGGTCCAAAGCAACTCTGGTTTATCCTTGTTCGACAAATCCAAAGCGTAGTAACTACTGCCACCACGTCGCATGCCGAAAAATGCCCATACCTTATCACCATCTTCAACGACACCATTGCCGTTTTTATCATCAAAGTGAACAGATATTGGCCCATCCATTCCATACAGCTTGCCAGTATCATTATTTTTTAACGGCTTGATGATGTCGAATAGCTCCGAAGGAATAAATGCCCAGCTCTCGCTCACTGTATTGGCTTGCTCATCGTCTTTAAACATATGAACATAACCGGCATTAGTTCCCACTAAGATACGTACATCACCACCATAATCTATCGCTACAGGCTTGGAGTGCAGTGGGTCGCCCATTATAGCGTCGCGCTTTTCGGTCACATCACCGTCACTGTCATCGTCAAATGCATCCTCACCAAGAGACCACTTGATCAATTTTTTGACATCTTGATTGCTGGTAGAGCCAAAAAGACCTCTTAATGCTTTTTCAGCTTTTTGCGATCCCCCAAGCCCTTCATGCATTTTTTGAAAGTCAAAAGGGGTTAGCCCTCCACCTGTGTCGGTGTAAACTGTTCGACTACTTGCTCTGACGAGCGCCCCATTGACTCCACCGCGATGCACTACAGCTCCATCGTTATCTTCACCATCTGGTAACCAGTAAGTGCGGGCATTCTTTTTAAGAGTACCTGTTGTATCATCCAACGCACTCACTTGGTTAGAATCTAAGACATCATCACCACTTACTCTCAATTTTTTAAGGTTACCTGACCAACGCGTTCCTTCATCAGGATAAAACATTGCGTAATATAAAGAGTCGCGGCTACGTGTTCTGTCGAAGTTATTACTAGCGATAGCAGGGGAGGTAAACGTATCGTTAACCTCTCGGATTTTATTAATTGTATTTTCTAGCGCCTCGCTTAACTTGTCACCGGTTTCGGCATGTATATATTGTCCTCCACCTAATTTGGCTGTTTGCTCTAGTAACTCTTTACCGTCAGCGGACATACCATTACCAAAGCCTATAGTATAGGTACGGGCGAAATCTTTTACTTTGGAGGTAGTGCTATACAAATCGATATTGATATTTTCATCGGCATTATCTGAGCCAAGCCCGTACATCGACTTCGCGAGAATATGTAATGAGCTACCGTGCAACTCGTTAGCCTTGTACCCAAATATTTCCTTGTGCAGATCCTCAATAGTACCGTCTCTATCGTTATCACTGGTTGGGTCACCGTCGGTCATTAGAATCATGTTAATAGAGTTATCGCAACGGGCATCTGTATATTTAGAAAATGGCGATATATAGTTATCACCTAACTCAACACTGGTATCACGGTTGTCAGCCCATTTAGCTTGGTCAACTTCACCACCAGTTAAGTAGCGATAAGCTTCATATAAAGTCTCTTCAATAGGTGTATTGCCGCCATCTTCTAAATCGTCTATTTCATTCTTTATTTTAGATGCGCTTGAGCCTAAACCGGCAACTACATAACCACCGTAATTACTCCTTAAACGCATTAAGCCAAAATCGATGTCCGATTTATTCTTTTCCACCAAGTCTGAAATAGCCGTTTTGGCAACATCCATACGGGTCGTACAGTTACTGCAATTATTGCCCGTTTGCGCATCTCGCCCCATACTTCCAGAGGTATCGAAAACTACAATAACTCTCGGCTTTTCCTCGGTTTTAACATTACTATTCACATAGAGTTTAATATCTTCAGCCTGAGCACTATGACTTACTGCCATTAAAGCAGCTGCAATGCCACTGTATTTAAATGCCTTCACTATCCTTGCCCTTTCATTTATTGAGTCTTATTAATATCCAGTAGCTCTTGAGCTATACCGCTAGAAAGGGCTACATCATGAGAGCTTTTTCCACCGTAGTTTAACGTGGTATCTAATTGCATTATGTTACACACCACACCCTCGGTATAATCAAACCTTCTAGGGCAGTTAAGCGTCGCCGGCCCTGGGTTCATATTCGTTAGCGTTGACGTACTCGCGTTTCCTGTAACGTTCAACGATACAACATCATTGCTTTGCGCAAATTGAGCTAAAGTCCATAAAAAGCGACTATCAGTGCCTCTATTTACTTCGCTTGCAATCGCCGCCTCTACTTCACCCATCAACTGGTGGTCAGCACGTTCTCGTTCTTGAGCCGCATTAGTTGTCTTTATATCTATACTAGAGCTGCTCATAAGAGTGACGGCAATACCTGTTACTGCCAGCAACATGACTAGTGCTGCAACAAGCACAATCCCTCGCTGAGTCGCTATATTGACCATAAGTTTGCTCCTACATTTCTGAGCTGTATTGTTGATGTGAATACTGCGCGACGAAAATTGTCATTGAAATTCAAAGTGCGACCATTTACCCCACCCAGCTGATAGGTTTGGTTTACAATATTGGCGCTAGGGTCAGGCTGTAAAGCTCGTACCAGTACATTAAGTTGAATCGTCAAAACCTGAACTCCTTGTTGAGCCCAGTCCGCCAATTGCATCTGATTTGCACTCCTGTAGCTATCTACTCGATTATCACCGTTGGTGTCTAAGCCAAAGTTTAAGTAAATGTTCTCAACCCCTTCCATCACTGTCTCTGCACGCATACCTGCCGTAGTGAGACGCCTGCGCATGAGTACAGGTATTGTTAAGTTTTCTCCGTTTACAACGAAGGTCTGCTCGTCAACGTAGTAGACATTATGTGTGTATGGCCAAATTGTCGCATTAGGCTTGGGGAGAGCACCTAAGGCGCTGGTGGTAAACTGCGCTTCATTATGAGCCGCCACGAAATAATATCTATTTCCCTGCATCCCGCCGGGCAACGTGTTATTTCCTTCCAAGCGCTTAACCTGAATGATGTCTGAGTTATCATTCGGAGATGTTAGGCAACCAAAATGATCCGCTCCCGTTGACGTTAAAGCAAATACAAATAAGAAAGGTACATTAGAGCCATCGGGAAATGAGCCGTTGTTTGGACCACTAGCACACTCAGCTGCCGGAGGTGGCAATGTTTGCGTATTGCTGGGTGTCAGGCCTTTTTCATAAAAAGTTCCCCAAAAGCCGGCTTGCTGAATATCTGAAGAGATAATTTCGAGGGCCAGCCGTCCGGTTTCCTGCAATTCGCCAATCGACATAGTGTCATTCGTGGTTGCCTTCATTCCCACATAGGTAAACATGACGCCTGCTAAGATGACTGCTCCAACAAGCAAGGAAACCATCATTTCTACAAGAGTTAGGCCCAGTTGTTTAGTTCTTGATTCCATCAATAATACTCCCTAAGGCGCTCTTAAATGAACAGAGCTGTTTAACACTAGTGCACGTCGCTCTGAGTTATTATCGCCACAATTAACACCGCCGGTGAGCCCCCCATTTAGAGATTGGCGGCCTTCCCAAGTAACAACGACTGTAAGCTGAACTTCGCTGGTTACGGGGCCATTAGTTCTATTCGGGCTAATACAAACCACAGCATTATCCAGCGTACCGCTATTTTCTCGAGCTCGAATTGCTCTTTGCCACTGAGCACGATCGAAAGAAGCCAATTGCTCTGGTGAACAAATGTTATTCTGGCAATTTGCAGAGTCATCAATAGCCTCAGTGCTATTAAAGCTAAAGTTGTAGAGCGTATCGGCGTTATTTACATCATTCGCTCTTATGCGTTGGATGATGTCATTTCCTAGGGCTATAGCAGCGGCTCGCTGCATGGAATCAAAGCTGGCTTGTTTCGCTTTAGCTTGAAGCGCCACAGCGCCCAGCAAACCTACGCTAAGAATAATGAATGCAATCAATGCTTCGAGCAGGGTAAAGCCAGATTGATGCGCTTGTCGCGAGTGTCTTCCTGACATGAAATGTACCTGATGTTTTAATTTTTGTTAACGGCAGGATAATGATATTGAAATTAGGAACAAGCCAGGAAGGAATAAACGGTACTATATTAGGTATGAACGGTCATTTATTGGGAACTATCACCATAGAGTAAGTCTTTGACTTTGCTCACTTCACGACGGCTCACTGGCAGTGGTTGCTCACACCCTTGTAGAAAAATTTGGTATTGGCGCTGGCTTTGCGTGAGCGATGTGACTTTATTGCGGTTCACTAAGGTATTTCGGTGCACTCTGAGTAATGTAGTGGGAAATTGCTGCTCTAGCTCTTTTAAGCTTGTATCTAATAACACTTGTGCGCTTTCGCAGACTGCCTGAGTATATTTACCATCTCGAGCGACATAAAGCACCTCATCAAGGCTAAGTGTTTTTAGCTGGTTCCCCAGTTTGTAGCTCAATTGCTGACGCTGTTTATGGTTCACTTGCGCACGATTTTGCTGACCGAGCTTATTGATGACCTTATCCAGCTCTGCCGCTTCCAGTGGTTTGAGCAAATAAGCTGTAGGCATCACTTTAAAGGCATCCAGAGCATGGTTCGGGTGGGCAGTAATAAACACGATAGCCGGGGGTAATGACTGTTCGGAGAGTTGCTGCGCGGCCTCTAAACCGTTCATTTGCGGCATTTCAACATCAATAAAGACAACATCTGGCTGTGTTTTCGCAGCCAATTCAAGCGCCTCGGCGCCACTACTAGCATAGCCGGCAATATGAATGTGCCCGTAGGTACCTAGTAGGCGAGCGACGCGGGCTTGGGCGAGCGGTTCATCATCAACGATTAATACTTTCATTAAAAGACTCCATTCTTGGGATCACAAGCTTTACTCGGTAACGACTGTCAAAGCGATGCTGACTTAATCGTGCTCTACCATGATATAAAATCGCCAGCCGTTTGCGGATGTTGGCTAAGGCAATGCCGTTGTGACTGCGTTTTGACTCGCTGTTAGCTGACACACTATTGCTGACTATCACCGTTGCGCTTTGCTCACTGAGGTACACCTCGACTTCTATCAGCGAGCCGGTCGCGCTAGCCTCCACTCCGTGCAACACTGCGTTTTCTAGTAACGGCTGCAAGGTCAAGCACGGCATAGCAATGTTATGTACCATATCAGGAATCGACCACTGCACAGCTAGGCGTGTGCCAAAGCGCCATTGTTCAAGAGCGATATAGCGCTGAGCTAACTGGAGCTCGTCATTAAGGGTACTTTGCTTTCCTACGTTCATAGCAGCGCGAGATAACGATGCCAGTGCTAATGCCGAGTCCTCTGCAGCATGGGCATCTTGATGCGCTAATTCAGCGATGGTGTTCAAGGTATTGAATAAAAAATGTGGGCGGATACGCGCTTGTAACGCGTCCAATTGAGCACTGGCGTAGGCTGAGTGCGCCTTAGCATGTTCATTATAAATGGCCATAAACTGCACGAACAGCGCAGCGACTAACGCACTAATGGCGCAGCTTTTAATTACGAACCACACTGGCGCTTGTTCGGCAAACAGCGCCAAATAACTGATATATAAAGTGGTCATGAAAGTGACAAGCACCAAAGTGCCGATCACTGCACCAGCTTGGATATTGTCACTTAATTGCGCTCTAATGCCATTCAACGCATACAGCAGAGCAAAACTAAGAGAAACAATGAACTGCACCAGCAGGCTGACCTGACCTAACACGACCCAGAAGTTTTCCAACGCACTGACACTAAAGCTAATGATCAGCGCCAATGCCTCCCCTACGACCAAGACACTTAATACCCCTCGGGTCTGACAAAGCGTGGTCAGCAGGCTGTAGCGATTGCTGTGCGGTTGCGATGCTGGTTCCACGCTTACCTCGATACTAGCTATCGTAGCTCGGCCGGTACAGCAAACACGATGTCTTCTTCACGCCCGGGGTTTTCCGTGACTTGTTCACCACCTGCACACTGCAAGTGAGCAATCACTTCTTGTACTAACACCTCAGGTGCTGATGCGCCTGCTGTCACGCCCACAGAATCAATGCCCTCAAGCCAGCTGGAATCAATGCTGCTGGCATCATCGATAAGGTAGGCTTTAGTGCCCATCTTACTGGCAAGCTCTCGCAACCGATTAGAGTTTGAACTGTTTTTGGCACCGACAACTAATAAAACATCGACCTTATCAGCTAAGTCTCGCACTGCATCCTGACGGTTTTGCGTGGCATAACAAATATCGTCTTTTCGCGGGCCGTCTATATCTGGGAATTTAGCTCGCAGCGCATCAATCACATCTGCAGTATCGTCTACCGATAACGTGGTTTGACTACAATAGAACAAGTTGCTTGGGTTTTTCACCTCAAGCTCAGCGACGTCCTCTGGAGTTTCGACCAGATAAATCCCACCTTCGGGGTTATCGTATTGCCCCATGGTGCCCTCTACCTCAGGGTGGCCATGGTGACCAATGAGAATACACTCAATCGCTTTGCGTGATGCTCGCGTCACTTCCATATGCACTTTAGTGACTAACGGACAGGTGGCATCGAATACTTTTAACTCGCGACGCTTGGCCTCTTGACGCACGGCTTGGGAGACGCCGTGAGCACTAAAAATGACGATGCTGTCGTCGGGCACTTGATGCAGCTCTTCAACAAACACGGCACCTCGGTTTTTTAAACCATTAACCACATATTTGTTATGCACGACTTCATGACGCACATAAATTGGCGCCTCAAAAATATCCAAAGCCCGCTCAACAATACTGATAGCCCGGTCGACGCCAGCACAAAACCCACGCGGGTTAGCAAGTACTATTTTCATGGGTTTGTGACCTCCAAAATTTCCACTTCAAAGGTTAACTTTTGCCCGGCTAACGGGTGGTTAAAGTCAATAGTGACCGACTCGCCAACCACTTCGCGAACAACACCAGGAAGTTCAGTACCATCGGGCTGAGTAAACGCAATGATCGCGCCGACTTGAGCCGGTGCATCACTGCCGAATTTGCTTCTATCAACATGATAAATATTGTCAGGGTTAGGCTGACCAAAGGCATCCTCTGGCTCAAGCTCAAAGCTTTTCTCATCACCAGCCGACAGCCCTAGCAAACATTTTTCAAAGTTTTCCGTTAAGCTGCCATCGCCCATGGTCAGCTTAGCCGGCTTATCGTGCACTTTAGTAGAATCCGCTGCAGAGCCATCGCTGAGCTTGATAGAGAAATGAAAAACAACCTCGGAATTAGCACCGATCACCATGTTACTCATGGGCCTGCTCCTCTTTACTGCTGGATTTAAAGGCATCGAATAATAACAGCGCCGCACCAATACAAATGGCGCAATCGGCAATGTTAAACGCGGGATAATGCCAGTCCTGATAATAGACATGGATAAAGTCGATAACATACCCATAGTGTAGTCGGTCGTAAAGGTTACCGAGTGCTCCCGCGAGCACCAATGCATAAGCACTGCCGAGCAGCTTATTGGTCGCTGGCAAGCGTTTTAGCCACCATACCAGCAGCACCGAGATAGTCACGGCAATGGCACTTAAGAACCACCGTTGCCAGCCGCCGGCATCACTGAGAAAACTAAATGCGGCACCATAATTATGTACATAGGTAATATTAAAAAACGGCAAAACATCAATGCTTTCCCGTAACGACATAGCGCTGACAACCCAAGTTTTAGTGCCCCAATCGAGCACTAAAACCAGCGCTGAAAGCGTCAGCCATATAAGCCCACTTCGCTTTGCTAACACCTTCGCTCCTTACTTACTGCTTAGGCAAACTGGCGTGTTTCGCCATCGCCCTCAACGTTAGTTACGCAACGCCCACACAGATCGTCATACTTATCGTGGGTGCCTACATCATCGCAGTAATGCCAACAGCGCTCACATTTGCTCGCCGAGGTCGCCACCACTTGTACGCCAAGCCCTGACAGCTCTGAATCCGCAATCTCTGCCGGTTTAGTACTGAGCGCTTGCACCGTTACTTTTGATGTTAACAACACAAAGCGCAGCTCTTCACCCAGGGCATCCAGTGTTGCTTTTAACGTATCGTCGGCATAAAGCGTTACCTCGGCTTGCAAGGTGGCACCGATAATGTCTTCTTTACGAGCATTTTCCAGTACTCGGTTCACGGCATCACGCACTTCTAATACGTGTTGCCACTGCTCATCAGTGAACTTACCTGATACTGCCTGAAGGCCGTTATACCATTGTCCGGTAAAGACAAACTCTTCGCGCTCACCGGGCAGTGCCTGCCAAATTTCCTGCGCAGTAAAGCTCAGAATTGGCGCCATCCAGCGGGTCATAGCCTCGGCAATATGGTACAGCGCACTCTGACACGAACGACGCGCATGAGAATCAGCCTTTGCCGTGTACTGACGGTCTTTAATCACATCCAGGTAGAATGAGCCGAGCTCTCCGGTGCAGAAGTTCATCAGTTTTTGCGTTACCAATAGCAACTGATACTCGTCATAAGCCTTAATGAGCTCTTCTTGTAGACTGGCAGCGCGAGAGACAATCCAGCGGTCTAGCTCAACCATCTCTGCCACCTCAACAAGGTCAGTCTCAGGATTAAAACCATTGAGGTTGGCTAACAAGTAGCGGCTGGTATTTCGGATACGACGATAACGGTCCGCCGAGCGCTTAAAGATCTCATCAGACACGGTCATCTCTGCGGTGAAGTCACTCGAAGCCACCCATAGACGCAAAATATCCGCGCCCATTTTATTCATCACGTCTTGCGGTGAGATAACATTGCCCAAAGACTTTGACATCTTGCGGCCTTTTTCATCCACCGTGAAGCCGTGGGTCATTACTTGGCGATATGGCGCGTGACCATGAATTGCCACACTGGTCATCAGTGATGACATAAACCAACCACGGTGTTGATCTGAACCCTCAAGGTAAAGATCGGCAGGACGCGTCAATTCGTCACGTGCATCAATCACGCAGGCATGGGTTACGCCAGAATCAAACCACACATCTAAAGTATCTTGTACCTTCACGTACTGCTCAGCATCATCACCTAATAAGGTCTGTGGCTCTAAGTCGTACCACGCCTGGATACCGTCTTTTTCTACTAGCTGCGCAGCTTGTTCAATCAATTCTGCGCTGTTAGGGTGCAAATCACCGGTGTCTTTATCTACGAACAAGGCAATAGGTACACCCCAAGTACGCTGACGTGAAATACACCAATCCGGGCGCCCCTCAACCATATTTTCAATGCGGCTTTCACCCCATCCTGGTAACCATTGAGTCTTTTTAATTTCGGCAATAGAGTCTTTACGCAGGCCGGCTTTGTCCATTGAAATAAACCACTGCGGTGTGGCGCGGAAAATAATGGGGGTTTTGTGACGCCAGCAATGCGGGTAGCTATGCTCAAGCGCATGGTGATGCAACAACGCGCCTTTCTCTTGCAACAGCTCAATCACATTAGGGTTGGCTTTAAATACGTGCTGACCGGCAAAAATAGGGGTGTCTGGCAAATAAACGCCGTTTGCACCCACTGGGTTGGCTACTTCTAAGCCGTACGCTTGGCCTGCAACATAGTCTTCTTGACCATGGCCTGGTGCGGTATGAACAATGCCCGTACCTGAGTCGGTGGTTACGTGATCAGCCAAAATAACAGGTACATTGATATCAAGGAACGGATGCGCAACGCTCAGTTTATCAAGCACTTCACCTTTAACATAACCCAAAGTGTGATAGTGCTTAAAGCCGAAACGGTCCATGCAGTCTTTGACCAACTCTGAACCCAGCACAAAACGCTGCTGCTGACCTTCATCTTCGACCTGCACTAAGGCATATTCCAAATTCTCATGTACGGCAACGGCGCGGTTTGCCGGCAGAGTCCATGGCGTTGTCGTCCAAATCGCCGTGGCTACTGGACCATTTCCTTGATGGCCCTGTGCCAAATCAAAGGCGCTAACAATGGCCTGTTGATCGACGAAGGTGAATTTCACATCGATAGCCGGTGACTGTTTATCTTGGTACTCCACTTCGGCTTCCGCCAACGCTGAACCACAGTCGGTACACCAGTGCACCGGTTTAGCCCCTTTATGCAGGTGACCTTTATCGATAATGCGACCTAGGGTGCGAATAGCATTGGCTTCGAAATCATAGTTCATTGTTAGGTAAGGCTTATCCCAATCCCCTAACACACCTAAGCGTTTGAAGTCAGTTTTTTGGCCGTCTACCTGTTTCGCCGCATACTCACGACATTTTTGGCGAAATTCCGCCACCGACACTTTTTTGCCTGGCTTACCGACTTTCTTTTCTACCATCAGCTCGATCGGTAGCCCGTGACAATCCCAGCCGGGAATATAAGGCGCATCATAATCTGAAAGCGTCTTAGACTTGATAATAATGTCTTTAAGGATTTTATTAACAGAGTGGCCTAAGTGAATGTTACCGTTCGCATAAGGAGGGCCATCATGCAAAATGAAAGACGGCTTACCTTTTTTTGCTGCACGAATTTTGCCGTACAAGTCTTGCTCATACCATTGCTTAAGCATGGTTGGTTCGCGTTTGGCCAGGTTGCCGCGCATGGGAAACTCAGTTTCCGGTAAATTTAAGGTATGTTTATAGTCGCTCATTAATCCTACTTTCCGTTCCGGCTACAGACCGCCGCTGACATCTGCGGTAGTCGATAAAGTAAAAAACTGTTTGGCCTCGATAATATCTTGATTAATTTGCGCCACCAAGGCATCAAGACCATTGAATTTGTGTTCATCGCGCAGCTTCGCTTTAAGCTGCACTTCGATAAATTGCCCATAGATGCTTTGCTGGAAGTCAAACAAGTGTACTTCCAACAAGGCTCGGGTACCGTTAAAGGTGGGCTTATTGCCCACATTCGCGACGCCGTTATAAGTGTGCGTACCCACTTTTGCTTGCACCGCAAAGACACCGCTGAGCGGACAAACTTGCCGCTTCAGGGCCACATTGGCCGTTGGAAAGCCAAGCTCTCGGCCTTTTTTCCAACCGTGAATCACGCGTCCGCTAATGGCGTAATCGTGACCCAGCATCGCTTTAGCCAGCTCTAAGTCACCGGCTCTGAGCGCTTCACGAATAGCCGTACTGCTGACTCGCGCATTGGCCTTTTTGAAGCTCTCGGTGCTTTTCACCGCCATACCGGCTGTTTCACCCATGGCTTTGAGCAACGAGAAGTCTCCACTGCGGCCTTTGCCAAAGCGGAAGTCGTCGCCCACAGTGAGTGCTTTGACGCCAAGCTTTTTAAGCAATACTTCACTAACAAATTCAGCTGCACTTTGGCTGGCAAAGCGGCCATTAAAACTCACGCAGACCACCCGCTCCACGCCCAGTTTAGCGAGTAAAGCAAGCTTATCACGTAGTCGAGTCAAGCGTGCCGGAGCCCGTTCTTTTAAAAAGAACTCTTGCGGCTGCGGCTCAAATAACATCACGGTGCTGGGTAAGTTCAGCGCGCTAGCATCACGCAATAAACCTTTTATCACCTCTCGATGACCCAGGTGCACACCATCAAAATTGCCTATGGTGAGTACACAGCCATGATGTTGGCTTCGAATATTGTGGATCCCGCGTATCAGCTCCATTTCTAAAAGGCCTTGTTTTACGCACTACGACTGACGAAAGTGCTCGATTATAATCTTTTTTTTAATGTGATTCAGTAGTTGCCACGTTTTTTATCATACTTGGGCGCACACCCATAATGAATAGCACGCCAAAGTAACAACTCATCGCCACAAAAATCAGCCCTGCCAACAAAGCGATCTGCTCATAAAAAGGCCATTGCTGCCACATAAACTGGCTTTGTAAAGCATACACCGCCGCCCCCATACAGGCAGTAGCAAATAAGCATTTGCCAGTAAAAATGACACTGTTTTTTGAAAAATGATAAACCTGCTCTTTAGCCAGCTGTCGATATAGCAATAGGGCGTTACAAGTCGCAGAGAGTGCGGTGGCCAGCGCAAGGCCCAAATACCCAATAAACGGCGCTAGCAGTAAGTTAAATACCATATTCAAAACCATGGCGATAATGCCGATGCGCACCGGAGTGCGGGTATCCTGACGAGCATAAAAGCCTGGCGCTAATACCTTAATCAGCATAAAGCTGACCAAACCAACGGCGTAGGCGGCCACCCCCAAGGACACTGCGCGGACATGATCCACCTCAGCGCTTGCGAACGCACCGTGGTCAAATAACACGGTAATAATCAACGGGCTTATTACCATCAGTCCTAGCATGGCAGGCAACCCTAGAAAGATCACAAAACGCACTCCCCAATCTAAGGTGTGCTGAAAATCAGATCCTTTATCACCGGCGTGGAGTTTAGATAAGGTCGGTAAAATCACCGTGGCAATGCCAATGCCGAATAAACCTAAAGGAAATTCAATGAGCCTGTCCGCGTAGTACAACCAGGCGATGGAGCCAGTCACCAAAAAAGAGGCTATCACGGTATCGAGAAAGAGGTTGATTTGCGACACCGATACACCGAATAACGCTGGGATCATCAGTTTTCGCACTTTGACCACGCCAGAGTCTTGCCACCCCCATCGCGGTTTCACTAGCATTTTGGCGCGGTATAAAAACGGTAGCTGAAAGGCTAATTGCACCGCCCCACCAATGAACACACCGATAGCTAAAGCGTAAGCTCCAATGCTGACATACTGATGCAAGTATATAGCGCTGCTGATAATGGCAACGTTCAACAGCACCGGGGTGAAGGCCGCCACCGCGAAGCGGTTATACACATTCAATATGGCGCCACTGAGCGCGACCAGCGAAACAAAAAATAAATACGGGAAGGTCCACTTCAACAGCGCCGAAGCTAAAATAAATTTATCGCCCTCACCTGTGCCTTGGTACCAATCAACAAACCACCCAGCACCAAACAGTGCGGCGATTATGGGCGAACCTATCACGCCAACAATGGTCACCACCAACAAGATAGTGCCTAAGGTGCCTGCCGCCCGCGCCACAAATAAGCGCACGGCATCATCACCTCGCTGCTCCTTGATTTCACTGAGCACTGGCACAAAAGCTTGGGCAAAGGCCCCTTCTGCAAATAAACGGCGTAAAAAATTGGGAATGCGATTAGCAAATAAGAATACGTCGGCAGCCGCATTAGCTCCTAAAAGGTTTGCCACAACGGCGTCACGCACTAAGCCCAGTACGCGCGATATCATGGTCATGGCGCTGACTATCATGCCAGAACGAAATAAACTGTTAGCCACATATCCTCACTGAGGCAAACGATAATGGCGGCATTATGCCAACAAATAGGCAGCGAATACAGCGCTGGTGGTTGCCTAATAGCTTTGCTATAATCCGCCGAGGTCAGAGGCCTAAACTGCAATAACAGACCAATCATTTATTTGGGTATATAGTGCGTTAACCCAACTTTGCACTGTATATATGTGTCTCCCGGTAGCCATTGGCGATTCGTTACTCCCGCAGTTTGCTTTGTCTTTTGTTAATTTGATTGACAAATTGGAAAAAAGAGGGCATAGTCCACGGCCTTTAAATATAAGCTTTATTTAAGATTGTTAGGAGCAAACCTTGGCTAACATCAAGTCTGCAAAGAAACGCGCTGTAACGAGCGAAAAACGCCGTCAGCACAACGCAAGCCGTCGTTCAATGATGCGTACATACTTCAAAAAAGTATCTGCTGCTATTGAAGCTGGCGACAAAGAAGCGGCACAAGCTGCTTTCGCACAAGCAACACCTATCCTAGACCGTTACGCGACTAAGGGTCTAATCCATAAAAACAAGGCTGCTCGCCATAAGAGCCGTCTTGCAGCGAAAATCAAAGCACTATAATTTAGTTTTTTGATAACGCAAAAAACCGGCATTAGCCGGTTTTTTTATGCCTATAATTCAAGAAATCAGACAAATTCCATGTTGGGGTAAAACTTTTTCAGCATGGCTGCTATTTTCTTTGGCGAAAACGGCTTAACCACAAACCCCTTAGCGCCTTTATCAATTGCGTCCTTAACATTATCAATTGTTGAGTGAGCGCTGACCATAACCACATTAGCCTCGGGGAGCTGACTATTTATGTCTGCAATCATGTCTTTGCCATCGCCGTCAGGCAATTCGATGTCGAGAAAGATAATATCGTACTCTTTATTCGCGCACGCAGACATGCATTGCGCAGCGTTTGCCGCCTCATCTACATTTTCAATGCCTAAATGCATTAACGTTTGATGTAAAAAGCTACGCACCGTACCCACATCATCCACGATTAAAATCGCTATATCCTCATCCATTGGACCTTCCCTAATTTGCGCCTTAGCCACTGGGGTTTAAGTTAACTTCCAGCCCTAGCCACGCTATACTAAAAAAACGTTTATATTATAGAGTCCTATATAGTTTAGGCCAAGTAAACCTGTGTGTAGAGCGTTATGGTAAAAAAAACTAAAAAGCATTCACTCTTGAAGCAAGCAGCGACGCCAAAAAGAATTAAGCGGCCGCCCTCTTCGGCAGATAACGCCTCGCAGCGCCAATCACAGCAGGATGAGCCGTCGCGCCAAGGAGCTCCGCAGCGCACCAAACCAAAGGGTAAGTTAGGCCAAATTATTTTATTTACGTTATTAGCGCTGCTGGCAATATTTATGCTGATGCCAAAACCTCAGTTGATCACTTATCAAAAGCTGGGGTTAGTGGCCAGTAGCATTTATGTGCCCACCCTACTTGGTGGCCCAACACTCGTAGATTCAGAGCTTTACCTGCAATCCATAGACGCCAACAAGGCCATGTACTTATGCCGAGATCGCACGCAAGCAGATACTTGTCATCGCTATGAAATCATCAAACAAGAAGGTTTTTTTGCAGTCTTAGTGCATCTTTTTTCAAGTTAGAAAAACTTATCCGAAAAAGATATATTTTTTCGCTTGCTTAAGGGCCTTCACGTTCGCATAATAGCGCTCCTTTTTTAACCATCACGTTGTGGAGCGATACACCTTGGACGTCAACTTGGGAATTCAGATTTTGCTTGGAGCACTGGCTATTGGCGCATTTTTTATTAGTCATGGACGCTTACTGCGCATTGGCGCAAGTGTAGCGATTGGTCTGTTATTTTTTGTGCATGCGCAACAATTAGTAACCCCCAATGGACTGACTAACATCTCCCTGGTTTTAATTAATACGTTTTATTTATTTAAGGTGTACACACAGCGCATCAGTGGCCCATCGGTTTAGCTTGAATTGGTTTAAAAATACGCAGTCAGTACTATCGAGAGTGATCATCATAGTACTGACACCGTATATTGGGCTAGTATAAAGCTAGTAGTAACCATGTAAGCGAGGTCATCATGACAGCGTCTCATAAAAGCCCAGACTCGGATCTTTTCGCAGAGCTAATGGAGGATGTAACGCCGCTCAAGCAAAACGATAAGGTAAGCTACTTCGAACCGCACACCACACCCACCCTCGCGCAACAACACAAACGTTTGGCGGCGCAGTTAGATGCAGAGTTAGATGACAACATCCTCAGCACCGAATACATTGATTTGATTGATCCACTCGATTTTATCGCCTACAAAAAAGATGGTGTACAAGACGGCGTGTACAAAAACCTTCGCTTAGGAAAATATGGCGTTGACGCCACACTCGACTTGCACGGTCAATCACTGCTTCAGGCACGCCAGGCACTGTATGAAACGGTGAGCGACTGCCACCAGCGTGACATTCGCGTATTGTTAGTGCGTCACGGCACTGGGGAGCGTAATCAATCCCAAAAAGGGCTGCTCAAAAGCTACGTCAATCATTGGCTCAAACAATTGTCCTGCGTACTAGCCTGCCACAGTGCGTTGAAGCCCCATGGCGGCCTAGGCGCAACCTACGTGCTATTAAAGAAAAGTGCAGATAAGAAATTAGAAAACCGCGAACGCCACGCTAAACGCTGAAAATAAAAATGCCGAAACCCTAGGCTTCGGCATTTTGTCCGTCGAATGTCAGTTACAAATAGGAGCTTTACAGTGGCATGGCATTGGCTTGGTTGAACCAAGCTGCGAGTCCCAGCAAAGCAACCCAAAACAACACATAGCTGAGCTTAGCTCCGCCTTGATTATGTTTCATAGCGCTTCCTATAAAGGTTGCGGCTAATAAAATAGCCTAACTTGTTATTTTTTTTATACATCAAGCATGTAGCTTGTTTACTATAGCAACTGACTAAAACTTAACAAGCTGTTTACTTACACAGTGTTTAGTTCCTATTAAAACAACTTAATAAGCTCGTTCGCGGCTAATAAGGTGCTTTAATGTTTGCCCAGACTGCAAGCGTTGATAGTTGTCGACCACTTGCTCAACAACGGTTTCAATGCGGCTAAGCGCACTGCAATGCGGGGTCAAAATGAGGTTTTCTTGGTGCCATAAAGGGCTCTCCTCTGGCAAAGGTTCTTGGCGAAACACATCAAGGGTGGCACCGCCTAAAGTGTGTTTTGAGAGTGCGGTTTGTAATGCACTTTCACATACATGCTCTCCTCTGCCAACATTAATTAATACCGCATGCGCAGGCAGTTTTGCCAACAGCTCAGCATCAATTATATTGCGGGTCTTTACAGTCAAAGGCAGTACACAAACCAAATAATCGACATGCGCAAGCATCTCGTTTAGGCCGCTATCACCGCAAAAGTGTGTCACCGTCGCTGTGTCAGGTTTTTCTGAGTTCGACCACGCTTTGATAGTAAAGCCATTAGCCGCTAAACGCTGCGCAATAGCGCTACCAAGCTGACCACACCCGAGCAGGCCGACGCGATTGTGTGCGCGCACCCGCTTCGCTCGCCATTGTTTGTTACTTTGCTGACGCCAATAACGAGGCATATGAGATTTATGCAGCAGCACTTGCGTTAATACGTATTCAGCCATATCTGCTGCCAGCTCATTATCAACAATACGCGTGACCGACACATGATCTGCAATGGCATCCAGGTTAAGGCCGTCGACACCGGCACCAAAAGAAGACACCGCTTTTAGATTTGGCAAAGCACTAAACACCTCAGCCGGTACCTGCCAGCCAAGCACCATATCAATCGCTGCAGCATCCTCAATATCAGGCCACACTTGTACTTGCTGCTCACCCAGTTGCTGTTTAAGCATGCTCTGCAGCTTATCTGTATTTCTGTTCGCAATTGCCACTAATAAACTCATATTATCTCCATCACAGCGATAGTTTGCCTCAGTATCCCACAACCCGATGTCGTCTTGAAACTGTCATCTATTTTACACTTTGATGTCATGGTTAATTCTTACCCTGTGGCTAATCTCATTACCAAAGGGTGGTAATATGATCAGTATTGATAAAGTGGTTGAAGATAACTTACCGAGTCTTGCCAACTCACCAAAAGTAAAAGGCCTGGTAAAGAAAGGGCTGGGCTATTTATTACACGAACAAGAGTTTGTTGCTTTTGCCGATACCTATCCTCACCTACAAGAATTAGAGTTTATCGAGCAAGTGCTCGAAGAGCTGGACTTCAGTGCTCGCTTTAGCTCATCACAGTTGGATAATATCCCAAGCGAAGGCCGCCTCGTGATTATCGCGAATCACCCGATTGGCTCATTGGATGGCTTGGCACTGATAAGCGTGCTAGCTCGCGTACGCCCAGATATCCGTGTTGTTGCCAACCGTTTGTTGATGAGTGTAACGCCAATGCACTCATTACTACTGCCGGTTGATAACATGTCTGGCAACAGCCGCAAGCAAGAACTCAATGCCATTCATCAGCACCTTAAAGCTGAAGGAGCCTTGTTAATTTTCCCTGCTGGCGAAGTGTCGCGGCTACGCCCAACAGGCGTTAAAGACTGCAAGTGGAACAATGGCTACCTGCGTATAGCCAAAAAGGCCAATGCGGCTATCTTACCGATTTTAGTAAAAGCTAAGAATAGTCCGCTGTTTTACGGCACGTCGATGATTTACAAGCCGCTTGCCACCTTGTTATTGGTACAAGAAATGTTTAAGCAACGGCAAAAGTCGCTGGAGTTCGAAATAGGCACTGCCATTCCGCCGAAGTCTTACCTTATTGATAACCTTAATGACAAAGAGATCAGCCGGCTTATTCGTAAGCAGCTGTATAGATTGGGAACTAAAAAGCCTGAACTCTTAAAAACCCAAGCTCCCATTGCCCACGCCGAGTGCCGCCAAGCCTTAGTAGGGGCGCTCGGTGAATGCGAACGCCTGGGAGAAACCCAAGATGGCATGCAAATCTACTTATATAATTACCAAGGCAGTTCACCGCTATTTCGTGAGCTCGGACGCCTTCGCGAAATTGCCTTTCGCGCTGTCGGCGAAGGCAGTGGTCGCCGCCGTGATATCGATAAATATGACATGGACTACCACCACCTCATTCTATGGGATCCTAAACAGCTAGAGCTCGTGGGCGCTTACCGCCTTGCATGTGCCGATGATATTATTGCCAAACACGGACGCCAAGGGTTATACACGGACAGTTTGTTTAACTACCAAGACGATATGGCGCCTTACTTCGGTGCTGGCATCGAACTTGGCAGAAGCTTTGTGCAACCCAAGTACTGGGGCCGCAAAAGCCTCGATTACTTATGGTTTGGTATTGGTGCGTTTATTAGTCGCTACCCGCAATATCGCTATTTATTTGGGGCAGTCAGTTTATCCAATGCACTGCCTCAAAATGCCAAAGAGCTGTTAGTTTATTATTATCAGCATTACTACGCTCAGCAACAGCCGTTAGCAACGGCTAAACATGAGTTTAAATACAGCGAATGTGTAAAAGAGCAGTGCCAACGTTTGTTTAATGGCAGTGATGCAAAAGCTGACTTTGCAGAGTTAAAACACGTGCTTGCCAATATGGGGGCACAAGTTCCCACGCTCTTCAAACAATACACTGAACTCTGCCAGCCTCAGGGCGTCTCATTTTTAAGCTTCAGTGTGGACCCTGACTTCAACAACTGTATTGATGGCCTAGTGCTGGTAGATATGGCAAAGCTAAAAGAAAAAAAGGCGCGCCGTTACCTTAACAACGAAGCCCTCATTAAGCGCACCTGCAATATGAATTAACCAACTCCCAACCAAAAAAAGCCGGCGTATGCCGGCTTTTTCATGACTCACTTGAGTTATTTAGTGAAAAAATGCGCCAATGTGCGCTCGTAAATTTCGGTGATCTTAGCTAAATCACTCACAGCCACACGCTCATTGTCTTGATGTATGGTGTGGTTACGTACACCGCATTCGACCACTTGGGTGTCAGCACTGGCAAAAAAGCGCCCATCAGAGGTGCCGCCACTGGTACTCAGTTGCGGGTAACTCTGAGTGCTTTGGTAAATAGCTTCTTCCAACGCTGCGAGCAGGTCGTACGCTCCCCCACCCGCCGTGTAATAAGGCTCACAGGGACGCTGCCAACTAATTGTCGTATGTTGCTGCCAAGGCGCCAAGGCAGCGGTGATCAAGCGTTTAACGCTTTCACTACGATAACCATGACTATAACGCACATTAAACTCTATAAAGCAGCTGGCTGGCACCAAATTATCTAAACTGTTAGGGACTGTGAGGCCAGTTATTTGTAATGTTGTTTTCGACCCTTCAATATCTTTTTGCCAATCTATTTGTTGCAAAGCCATGCTCATCTGAGCGGCCAAATGTGCGGCATTCACACTGTGCTCGGGGTAAGCCACATGCCCGGCTTTACCAAGAACTTCAATACGTGCTGAAAGCGCACCACGGCGGCCATTTTTGATGGTATCGCCAACGCGCTTATCGGCTGTGGGCTCACCCACTAGGCAGACATCGAGTTGCTTACCTTGGGCGGCGAGGTAGTTAGCTATTTCCGCACTGCCATAAAGTGCCTCACCTTCCTCATCAGAGGTGATCAACCAATAAAAGTGCCCCTGTGTTGGGCTTTGCATGAGCACCCTATCGGTCGCTTCCAACATTGCTGCGACGCCGCCTTTCATATCAGCGGCTCCTCGGCCAATAATTTCACCATTGATTATCTCAGCAGCAAAGGGGTCAACATGCCACCGCGATGCATCAGCAGGTACAACATCGATATGGCCACAAAAGGCAAACTTGGCGCCTGGACCAAAGTAGCAATCGGCAACAAGGTTCGTGACACCATGACAGGTGAATACATGACAATTAAAGCCGCGCTGTTGCAGCTGTTGTTGTAACCAATTGATAGCCCCGCCTTGCTCAGGGGTAATGGAGCGAAACCGAATAAGCTGTTGTAAATATGAAACGACATTATCTTGATTAACGCGTTGTTGTTGCGATGTGTTCAATTGCATAACGCCTGCCCTGTTGCAGCTGTTGGTAAGGCTATTACAACCTGCTCATATGACATCTTAATGTCAGCTTATGAACTCTCCTTTGTGTGCATGAAATGGATAAAAGTTTAATCTAAATCAAGGTTTTTAATCGCTCTGTAGCGTACCTGAGGCAAAGCTTGATCTAGAACAGTTTTTATTTTTCTTAAGTAGTGATAATGGCGCCAACAGCAAAGCTTTTCCGATGTATCGAACAGGAATATGATGATGAAAAAAACACTCAGCGCAGCTCTAATTGGCCTTTTCCTTGGCACCTCTTCTTACGCTCACGCTAACCTAAGTGTTAACGTTGGCGCTATCAACGTAAACCCTGATAGTGAAGTGTCTAAAATTAACGAAGCCCCAACCTTAGGGCTTAACGCCGACGATGATACTCAGCTTGGTCTCACGTTCGATTATGCACTCAATGACAATTGGACCATTGAACTTATCGCCGCCACGCCATTTAGCCATGATGTTAATGGTCGCCTTGGCCTTGAAGGTGCGAAAATTGGTAACATTAAGCACCTTCCACCCACGCTATTAGGTCAATACCACTTTGGCCAAGCAGGTGATAAGTTCCGTGCCTTTGTGGGTGCCGGCGTAAACTACACGGTATTTTTTGATGAGCAAGCAAGCCAAGACTTAAAAACCACGTTAGGGACTGATGATGTTGAACTCAAGCTTGACGACTCAGTTGGTTTGGCCGCTCAAGTTGGCTTTAACTATGCATTCGACAAGCACTGGGGTTTACACGGTATGGTGAGCTACATGGACATTGATAGCGATGCCAGTGTATATGCAAACGGCCAGAAAGCGCTGACCGTTGATGTCAAAATTGACCCTGTTGTGGCGATGCTAGGTGTGCGTTACACCTTCTAATACCGATTCACGGTTACCACTTGCTAATGTAAGCAACTAAAGCGGCTAATTCTTGTTAGTCGCTTTTTTTTGCTCCAACATGGCTTTCCAGTGCATGATTTCCGGCGGCAAAATGGGTGCCTCGTCATTAAAATCAGCCAGCGCCAAAATCTCTTCGATATCGACGACCCCTTTTCGCGAGCGAAACACGCCCCGCACATAAGCAATGGCATGCAGGCCTCGGTGTGAGGTGAATTTTTGCTCGATATAAAAATACTTATGATCCCAGCCTACCAATCGGGTCGAAACCGTGAATTTTTGCCATGGTTTTACATCGCGAATATAGGTGATTGCTGTCGCATTAACCACAGGGAACCAACGGCGCTTCATCACCGCACGCAATAGTCCCAAACGCGCAGTCATCCATGTCCGAGCGATATCCATTAACGCCAAATAACGAGAATTCGTTAAATGTAAATTAATGTCGCAATCCAGCGGCCAGGCCCGAAAGTCAATATCGACCGTATCCAACAGCGGCTGTTGTGTTTTATTACCTTTGATTTTGAAAAACAGCCATAATAAACGGAAGTATAAGTTCACCGCGCTCTCCTTGTGGTAGCGTGTTAAGAAACAGGTAAGACCACCATCATAGCATTGCTTGAGTCGTCGAGCACCTTAGTGCGTTAGTTGCGCAGCGACGCTAGGTCATTTATGGTTAAAACTTCTCGCTCACAAAGGGGTTAATATGAAACCAACTTTATTTGCTCTGGCCACATTGGCAATGAGTATGCCTTGCTTTGCTGATTTTGATTACGTCGGCAAGGGCACAACTGCGAACAGCGCCGGGCAACAAACGCCTTTCACCTTCGGTTTCGCATGGGACAGTGAGCAAGGTACGTTGCGTATCGGCAACAAAAGTTATGATATGGACACCCTCCCCGAGTCATACTCTTTGGCCTTAGTGCTTAGTAAAGATGACAGCCAAGTATGGCTGCAAGAGTTCCACTCTGGCTGGTTTGACAGCTTTTACTGGCAACTCGGCGAACATGTAATTCGCCTAGAGAAAGGACAATTTGAGCAACAGGTTAAAGGCAATTACGAGTTACATATTGATGATCGCAGTTACTTTTTCACCAGCAATAATGCCGCTATAAAAGTAAACTTCGCAACTGAGGGCGTTGAGTCGATCACCGTCAGTGGGGTCACTAAGAACATGGGCACAAAAAAATAGCGCCTGACGGCGCCATTATTAAACTTTGACCGTTTTTCGGTTTATCCCGTATTCACGCAGCTTATTCGCTACAGCGGTGTGACTCAGGCCCAAACGCTTCGCAAGCTGTCTAGAGCTGGGGTATGCAGGGTAAAGTTTACGCAATAACGTAGCTTCAAAGCGTTTTACTGCCTGATCTAGGCTGCCTTCAAAATCAGACTCCAAGTAACCAAGATCATTAGTGAAGCTCGGAAGTTGCAAGTGCTCCACCGTCAATTCGCTATCATCGAGCAAAGATACCGCGCGGTAAATGGCATTTTCTAATTGCCGCACATTGCCCGGCCATGGATACTGCTCCAAATACTCAATACACTCTTTACTTAAGCTAGGTACCGTCGCGCCGTTTTGCTGCGCATACTTTTGCACAAAGTGCTCAGCCAGGGGCCCAATATCTGCTTTTCTGTCACGCAGTGGTGATATTTCCAACGTCAGTACATTGATACGATAATAGAGGTCCTCGCGAAAGCCCCCCTCTTGCACCATGGCTGGAAGATCTTTTTGCGTCGCCGCGATAATGCGCACATTGACCTTTACTTCGTTCTCATCGCCGACCTTGCGGAAAGTACCGTCCTGTAAGAAGCGCAGCAGTTTGGTCTGCAGCTGGGTCGACATCTCGCCAACCTCATCTAAAAATACCGTGCCGCCATCGGCTTGCTCTAATACCCCGCGTTTGGGGGCGGCGTTGTCTTCATACCCGGCATAACCAAATAACTCTGATTCAGCAACATCATCAGGCAGTGAGGCGCATGACAACGCAATAAAGGGTTTAACCGAACGATTAGAGGCATAGTGGCAGGCTCTGGCCATAAGCTCTTTACCTGTGCCCGTTTCACCGGTGATCAATATCGGCGCATCAAGCTGCGCCATTTTGCGCGCTTCGCGTACAGTGCGGCGCATCGCCGTTGAATAATTATGTATGGTGGCGAAACTTTCTTGGCCATAGCGGCGAAATGCACTGACTTGTTGACCTAGACGACTTTGTGATTTGATATTGATAACCGCCCCCGCCAAGGCGTCTTGCTCTTCACCTTGAGGCACAGAGATAGGCAGAATATCGGCAATGAAATCTTCTCCGGCCACTTCCACACGGGTGGTTTGTCCTAATACCTCAGACCCCTCTAACCAACGGGTAAAGTTAAAGCCTTTAAGGAGGTTATTGATATTGGCGCCAACCACGTCTTGCTCGCTCAATTGTAAGTCGCGACATGCCGCAGCATTACACAACCGCACCCAACCTTTGTTATCAATGGAAATAACGCCATCGGGGAGCGCACTGAGTAGGGTATTAAGCTCGTTATGCTCACGCTCGGAGGGCATAAACGCGGTTGTTCGAACGTCTTCAACACCGTCAATTAGGCGGATAGAAGGCATAATTTTTTGGAATTGCTCAAACTCGATGGGGGGGAAGCTGACATACATACGACAATGCTTAGCATCTACTTCGATGCCTTTTAGGTCAACTTGGTAGCTCACCAGGATATTCAGTATCTCTTGGGCGATACCGATTCGGTCTTGGCAATATATTTCAAGGCGCATGGATCCCTCAATCACGTGTTACCAATCAAATGCTGGGCGCAATCATACGCTATAAAAGGCTAAGATGGATAGCAAAACGTAAAGAAAATTGAACAAATAATCGATTCTATTTTATACCCCCACGCCAAGAAGTTATCGTCTGGATTGCACGATATAAGGCTAAAAAGCCAGCATGGTAGAGCTCTGGGTTCATTGGCGGTTAAGCGTCAGTACTTCCCCTGATGCATGGCTCTATGTATACTGTCGCGCGCTTGTCATCAGGATAAAGCAGCGCAGCGCGTGCAATTCTATGCATAACCTCGCTTTTTTACCATGGTGATAGCGGGCCACCCGTTCACATAAAATGTGCCCCCTCAGACTCCAGTTGAGGTTATGGCACACCATTACTTGGCGTCGCCGAAGTAATACTTGAACATCATAACAATAATAATAAGGCCTAAATAAGTGACAGTACGGCAGTACTGTAAATTGCAGTAATAGTATTCAAGGCTCACAGCCTTTGATACTGATTTATTTAGGAAGTAAATTTTCATGAGTTCAGCACCTAAAACAGGTGATCTTTTCGGTCACCCTAAAGGGCTCTTTTTGCTATTTTTCACAGAAATGTGGGAGCGCATGAGCTATTACGGTATGCGCGGTATCTTCGTGCTTTACCTTTCCACTATCGCCACCGCCGCAGCCATGGGTTGGGATATGGCTTACTTTGGCATTGACCCTTTAAGTGCCAACGCCCAAGACGAATATCACAAAGCGCTGCAATCAAATGCACTCAGCATTTTGGGTATCTATGCGCTGCTTGTTTATGTAACACCGGTACTCGGTGGCTGGTTTGCCGACAATGTATCTGGTCAGCGAAAAGCCATCATTTTCGGTGGCCTCACCATGGCCCTCGGCCAATTTGCTTTAGGCACGCCTCATGCCATGGTGTCAGGCTTTGAGAAAGAGATGATGTACCTGGGCTTAGCGCTACTAATTCTAGGTAATGGCTTCTTCAAACCTAATATCTCTACCATGGTGGGAGACCTATATAGCGAAGGTGATAAACGCCGCGATGGCGCCTTTACCATCTTCTATATGGGGATCAACTTAGGCTCTATTTTAGGTTACTTCGTCGTTGGTTCTATCGGTGAAAAGTTTGACTATCAATACGGCTTCCTCACTGCCGGCGTCGGTATGCTACTGGGTGTGGTGTTGCAGTTACTACTAGCCAAAAAATACTTAGGTAGTATTGGTACTGTGCCATCTGCTAAGCAGTCTGAGGACGACCAAGGCGCAAACAAAAAGCCGCTAACCAGTGAAGAGCGCGACCGCGTTAAAGTGATCCTCATTATGAGCTTTTTCACTATCATTTTCTGGGCTGGGTTTGAGCAAGCAGCGGGGTCAATGAACCTCTTTGCGAAATACAAAACCGACTTGGTGTTTTTTGGTTGGGAAATGCCGGCCAGTTGGTTGCAAGCAGTTAACCCTATTTTCATCATTATCTTAGCGCCTATTTTTGCCAGCTTATGGATTCGTATGGGTGATAAAGAACCAGATTCACCACGTAAGTTTGCCTTAGGCATGTTCTTCCTTGGCCTAGGGTTTATTTCTATGGTCGGAGCGGCTTTACAAATTGGCGATGATGCCAATATGAAAGCCCATGTAATTTGGTTAGTGATGGCGTATATCTTCCACACCATGGGTGAGCTGTGCTTATCGCCGATCGGTTTATCTATGGTCTCGAAGCTAGCACCACTTAAATTTACTTCGTTACTAATGGGTATGTGGTTCTTATTCTCGGGCTTGGGTAACTACGTAGCAGCCGAAATCGGTAAACTAGTTGGCGAAGGTGGACCACTTAGCACCTTTGGCGGCGTTGCCATTATGGCCTTTATCGCAGGTATTTGCTTGTGGCTAATGGCCGACAAGCTGGTTGACTGGATGCACGGTGCTGAGGGCCAGCATGATAAAAAGCAACTGTTAGAAGAAGAGTTGGAAATCACTGGTGAGAAGCAGTAACCGTTAATCCCCTCTTCACTAAGGCGCCTAATGGCGCCTTTTTTACGCAATTTTTTTGATGGCTGAATCTATTTAGAGAACAAATTTAACGAAAAGCTTACAGTTACCTAAAAACGTCCACTTATATTTACATTACCCCTCCTAGTTAATTCCCTGCCTAGGCTTTCTCTTTGGCACTTTTTCTCCGATGATGCCATCAAATGATCAGAGGTTGGCTGTTGCAATTTATAACCATTATTAGTGCGGACTCACCGCAATCACAGCCACCTATTACCTATGCAAGTGGAGTAACAACATGAGCGAAGTAAATAACCCTCTCGGCCTAATGGGCATCGAGTTTACTGAATACGCAACCCCAGATGCGGATTATATGGACACTATCTTTAGTGAGTTTGGCTTCTCAAAGTTGAAGAAGTTTAAAGGTAAAGACATTGTTTATTACAACCAAAACGACATTCACTTCCTTTTAAACAATGAGCGCGGTGGTTTTTCTGCTGAGTTTGCTAAAAGCCATGGCCCTGCCATTTGCTCTATGGGCTGGCGCGTAAAAGATGCGAATAAAGCCTTTGAAGTGGCGGTTGAGCGCGGTGCCAAACCGGCAACCGATGCGACTAATAAAGACATGCCTTACCCAGCCATTTTCGGCATCGGTGACAGCTTAATTTACTTTATCGACAAATTTGGCGACAACGGCTCAATTTATGACACCGATTTTGAAGATTTAGCGCAACCGAATGTGGTTGAAGGCAAAGGTTTCACACGTATCGACCACCTAACCAACAATGTTTACAAAGGCACCATGGAAACATGGGCTAACTTCTATAAAGATGTGTTTGGTTTTACCGAAGTACGTTATTTCGATATTAAAGGCCAAAAAACTGCACTGCTGTCATATGCATTGAAGTCACCTTGCGGCACCTTCTCTATTCCAATCAATGAAGGTAAAGATGACAACAACAACCAAATCGATGAGTACTTAGACGAGTACAATGGTCCGGGCGTGCAACACTTGGCTTTCTTAACTGATGACCTAGTCGGCTCTTTGGATAAGCTAGATAAGAGCAATATCGCCACCTTGGACATTGTCGAGCATTACTACGACACTATTTTTGACCGGGTGCCTTGGGTCAAAGAGGACCGCGAGAAAATCAAGCAGCATCAAATTTTGGTCGATAGCCAAAAAGAAAACTGCTACTTACTACAAATTTTCACCAAGAACTTATTTGGCCCTATCTTCATTGAAATGATCCAGCGTGTTGATGATGGTGGCTTTGGTGAAGGTAACTTCCAAGCGCTGTTCGAGTCTATCGAACGCGATCAAGAGCGCCGTGGCGTTCTATAATTCCCTTTTTATCTAGCGTTAAAAGCAGGCTCGCCATTTATGGCGGGTACTGCTTTTTCACGTTTCGAGCCCTTGTTTTTTGTGTGAACGGCTCAATAACCAATTTAGAATCAGCAAAAGGAATCTCTTATGCAACTCAATGAAACGCACGATAAGAATTTAACCAGTTGGGTCAGCTCAGCCAACGCCAATACCGATTTCCCTATCCAAAACTTGCCATTTGCCACCTTTCGTCGCAAAGGCAGCAACGAAGTCTTTCGCGGTGGTGTCGCCATTGGCGATCAAGTCCTTGACCTAGCCACAGTTGCACGCCTAGAGCTGTTTGATGAACAGGCACAGCAGGCTGTTGAAGCCGCAGCAGGAAAAAATCTAAACGCATTTATGGCTATGGGCCAAGCACATTGGTCAGCATTACGTCTGGCTTTATCGCGCGCCTTACGCACTGATAGCGAGTTACAAAACCAGCTGCAAGATGCGTTAATCGCACAGAGTGACGTCGAGTATGACCTGCCTTGTCACATTGGCGACTACACTGATTTTTATACCTCGATTTATCACGCTACAGCTGTAGGCAGTTTATTCCGTCCGGATAACCCTTTGCTACCAAACTATAAATGGGTGCCCATTGGCTATCATGGTCGCGCTTCTAGCATTGGCGTAAGTGGACAAAGCTTCCCGCGCCCTAAAGGTCAAACCAAGGCACCTGATGCCGATACGCCATCGTTTGGCCCCTGTAAGCGCTTGGACTATGAATTAGAGCTTGGCATTTATCTTGGTAAAGGCAATGAGCTAGGCGACACTATTGCCTTGGATGACGCTGATGACCATGTGTTTGGTTTTTGTCTTTTCAATGACTGGTCTGCACGTGATTTGCAAGCATGGGAATATCAGCCGCTTGGGCCATTCCTAGCGAAAAACTTTGCTTCTACCGTATCGCCGTGGATTGTTACCAACGAAGCGCTAGCACCTTACCGCCTCGCTTGGACACGTGACGAAAATGATCCTCAGCCGCTTGATTACCTTGAATCCAGTAAAAACCGCGAGCTCGGTGCGCTTGATATTCAAATGGATGTCGCTGTTGAAACCGAAAAAATGCGCAGCGAGGGCAAAGCGCCGTACCGCTTATCACAGTCAAGTTTTAAACACTCGTACTGGACCGTGGCACAAATGGTCGCCCACCACACCGTTAACGGCTGTAACTTCCAGCCAGGCGATATGCTAGGTTCAGGCACTCAGTCTGGTCCTGAGCACGAAGAGGCGGGCTCACTGTTAGAGCTATCACGCGGCGGCAAAGAGGCCATTGATTTAGGCAATGGCGAACAACGGAAATTCCTCGAAGATGGCGATACCGTGATCATGCGTGGCTGGTGCGAAAAAGAGGGCTATGCTCGTATCGGTTTTGGCGAATGCCGTGGCACCGTGCTCCCTGCTAAATAACATTCTTTCATATGGCAATACGCCATAAAAAAGTGCGATTTATACCCTGTTCAGGGTGCGATAAATCGCACTTTTTTTCCGTTCAGTTACAATTTTTTGCTGGCTTTTTAATCTCACCTTGATATCTTAGCTGCGTTTTTGTCAGTAATTTGTCGCTATGAAGTTAACACCATCATACTTAGTTACTAAGTTATTCCCAGCTAAGCAGCTCTTGATCCGTCAACACGGCGAAGTCAAAGTTGTTGAAATGAGCACGACCAAACAGTGCATGTTTGCCCTTGGGGTGTTGACATGCATTGGTGCCTTGGCGAGCTTTGGTGCCTATAACTTCTGGCAACAAACGCAATTACAACACACCAGCGGCGATGTACTGGCCGAGAATGAACAGCTAAAACACGAATTGCAACAAGCACGGTTGGCGCAAGATGAGTTAATCGTCAAGTTGGGGCATTTAGAGCAGCGCCAACAGCTAACACAAAGCGTGCTGGCAACCTTACCGGCTTCATTAATGCCAGAGCAAGGCTTACCCTTTGAGGCCATAGATGTCAGTGACAGCAATATAGATACTCGTGTGGCTCGCCTAACACAAGGCCACGACAACACCTTTACGCTGCTAGACCAAGTGATTGCCAAGCGCGAACAGGCACTGTCTGAAGCTATTGCTCGAGCCGGGTTACCACAAACGGTGATGGACGAGCTCCTCGAAAAGAGTGAACAAGCCATTGCTCAAGGTGGACCACTGGAGCTGATCCTTGATGATCAGCAAACCGACACGTCAATGGATGTAGTCGACCGCCTGCTCACACTTAACCAATTAGAAACCATGCTCGCGCAAGTTCCACATGTACTTCCCGCTGCCGACTATTATATCTCCAGCAGTTTTGGTTTGCGTAAAGATCCCATGAATGGCCGTCGTGCTATGCACAAAGGCGTGGATTTAGCAGCTTGGCGCAATACCGAGATTTTTGCACCTGCTGAAGGCACTGTCGTTCGTGCAGGGCGCAATGGCGGGTATGGTCGATTCATCGAAATAGAGCATGCAAATGGCTTTAGCACCCGCTTTGGCCACCTCAATGAAATTAAAGTAAAACGTGGTGACACCGTAACTAAAGGACAAGTCATCGCGCTTATGGGAAGTACCGGTCGTAGCACAGCGACTCACTTACATTATGAAGTGCTGCATAACAACAAACATATTAATCCGGTAAAAATCACCAAGGCATTAACCGATGTTTTCAAAGAACAAAGATACACAGAATAGTAGGCCCGCTTTGAGTAAAAATACAGCTACCCCATCATTGATAGCGGCAGATGTTCGCTTAACAGGCACCCTCTCCAGCCAAGGCGAAGTTCAGCTCGATGGCCGTATTGACGGCGACATTAAAGCTGATACCTTAATTATTGGCAGCCAAGGTCAAGTTGAAGGCAGTGTTGAAGCCACTGATGTGACTATAAAAGGTCGAGTAAGTGGTTCAATTAGTGCCAGTAAAGTGGCGATTGAAAGCTCCGCGCAAGTACAGGGCGATGTCTTTCACGACACCCTAAGCATTGCCGCCGGTGCGACCATGGAAGGACAAATAAAGCAGTTAAACAAAAAAGACAGCTTTAGCGTGGTCAGCAACAATGATGTTGCTGACAGCCAAGTCAACGAGTAGTTTTACCCTTTTCGCGCGGTGATATACATGTTTATCGTCGCGCGGAATACAATTTCCCCTCGCGTATTAGTCACCTCGACAGGAACCAGCAAGTCCTCCTTATCTTGCCATTGATGTGGCAGTGGGATGTGCGCCGTTGCTGTCATATCGGTGTCCACCTTGTTTAGATACTCCACCGTCATCCCTTTGGGGATCCAGCGGTGGGTTTTATGTGGCACCGTGGCATCGGTCATCACCCCCGCGACAAGCTCAGCAGCATTACATTGCGCAATCGCATGAATGGTGCCGATATGGTTATGCACAGCACGGCGGTTTTTTACTTGGGCGACACACTTACCTGGCTCTAACAGAGTGATAAAAGGCTTTATTGAGCCAAAGTAAGGCGCTTTAAAGCATACGGCTTTGGAGAATAACCAGTGCCCAAATGGCCAGTTGGTCAGTTTTTTATAGGTTTTAAGTAAAGGAGGCATGGACATGATAAGGTTCTCTATCTAACTCATCCTACCAGTAAACCTAGAATCGCCGCGAAAATCAATTCATAACAAACAAATAACACGAAAATGCTGGTATCTAATAGTGTTACTCTTACAATGTTGGCTTGTATTATTAGAGTATTACTGAGTCTGTGCGTCATTCATCTTCCAAGCAAAGTAAAACCCTGCTGCTCGTATTGATGCTGCTAGTGGTATTTTGTCCACTCGCTATTGATATTTATTTACCCGCTTTTGTGGTTATGGCCGAGCAAATGGCTGTGTCTCAAGCACAATTACAACAAAGCGTTGCCGTGTTTATGCTCACCGTTGGCTTAGGTCAGCTAGCTGCTGGCCCGCTTGCCGACAAGATAGGTCGACGCCCTGTCGCCATCGGAGGAGCCGTGTTATATGGGGTATCGGCACTGGCCGGGGCCTGGGCACCGAGCTTCGAATGGCTGCTAGTCGCAAGAGCATTTCAAGGCTTGGGGGCATGCGCGACGTTTGTGGCTGCCTTTGCCATTGTGCGCGATGTTTTTGGACCTGCCCGTAGTGGACAAATGCTGACCTATTTAAATGGTATTGTGTGTTTTATCCCAGCACTGGCCCCCATTTTAGGGGCCTGGCTCACCGTACAGTTTTCTTGGCAGAGCAATTTTGTATTTATGGCGCTATGGGCTGTGATTGGTATCACCGCCACCCTTGTACTGTATCGCGAGACACGCCCTGCGGACAGTCACTATCAAGGTCACCTCCTCGACTTACGACGCTTTATGCCCATTATCCGCTCGCCCATTTTTACTTTTAATGCGGCCATAGCGATGATCACTATGAGTTCCATCTTGATGTTCGTGACCGCAGCCCCAGGGTGGATCATGCAGCACCTAGGCCATGATATTGGCACCTTCACCTTTTGGTTCACCGTTAACGGTGCCTTGAGTGTCCTCGCCTGCTTTATCGCTCCTCAATTTATAAAGCGATCTAGCCGTAAAGCCTTACTGTGGGGACTATCTTTGCTATTAGTCAGTGCCGGAAGCTTAGTGTTATTGCGACACTCTAGCGCTATCGCTGCGTTAATGTTCCCCATGTTTGTATGTGCAATGGGGTATGCACTGATTTTGGGCAGTGCAGCTGGCGCAGCACTCGCGCCTTTTGCCAAACAAGCCGGTACTGCTTCGGCACTTGTTGGCGTTATGCAAATGAGTGGCGCTGGCGTACTCGTGCTTTTAAGTCAGCAATTACAACTAGCAGCCCCCGTTGCCATTGCATTGCACATCGCCGCGTTATTGCCATTTTGGTTAGTGCTATTAAGTAAGCGGGGACGTTTGTTGCACAAATAAGAACCAACCTTTATCAGGTACTCTAGTGAGAACAGTTACTGTTCTCACTAGATTTTTATATTTTTTAGACTCTTAGACTCCTATATATACACAAAGCTTCTGTTCTCCACCTTTTATTATTCCAAAAAAGTTATTAATAACGAGTCCAAAACCTTGCTGTTTTCCCTAAAGCGCGTACTATTGTTAAAGAATGTTAATCTATAGTTAACAACCTCCAACCGCTACATATAGAGGAAACTATGAAAAAAACAATGATTCGCAGCGCAATTGCGCTTGCTATTTTGGGCGGCGCCACGCAGGTATCTGCGGCTGACGACCGTTACATCATCCAAGTTGACAACGATAAAAAAGGCGTCGTTAAAGCGCTCGCTAAAAAGCTTGGTGGTGATGTTAAGGTTGATGGCAATGGCTTTTTTGCTGCTACCTTTACCGGAATGGACTTATCGACAGTTAAAGGTTTGTTGAACAATCCCCACATCAAGTTGATTGAGACTGATAGTCGCCGCTACCCCATGTCTGCTTACAGTGACGATATTGGCGATCCAATGACTCAGCAACTTACCCCGTATGCGGTGTATCAGTCGCAAGCGGATCAAGTCACTTTTAACGCTAACAGTGGCATGAAGGTCTGTGTTATCGATTCGGGTTTAGATAGCTCAAATACCGACTTCAACTGGGGCGCGATTACGGGCGACAATGACTCAGGCACAGGTAACTGGTTTGAGCATGGCGGCCCTCACGGTACGCATGTTGCTGGTACCATTGGTGCTGCTGATAATAACCAAGGTGTTGTAGGCATGGCACCGGGCGTGGATATGCACATCATTAAAGTATTTAATGAAAGCGGCTGGGGTTATTCTTCTGATCTGGCGCATGCTGCCAACTTATGCGCGCAAGCGGGTGCCAATATCATTAACATGAGTTTAGGCGGTGGTGGCAGCAATAGCACTGAAGAAAATGCCTTTGCTAATTTCGCTGCCAATGGTGGCTTATCCGTTGCGGCCGCAGGTAACGATGGTAATAACGTGCGCTCATACCCTGCAGGATATACCTCGGTCATGATGATTGGCGCCAATGATGCCGATAATAACATTGCCGATTTCTCCCAGTATCCGAGCTGTACCTCAGGACGTGGTAAGAAAGCCACTGACGACGAGCGTATCTGTGTTGAAGTTACCGCAGGCGGTGTTGATACGCTCTCAACTTACCCTGCAGGGATGGCTGCATTTGCTTCGGCGACCGCTGATGGCGCCGCGTTTGAAGTATCAGCAATGGAAAACACCGGTGCAACCAGTGGCGATTTATACTTCATGGGCACCGCTGAAGCAGTTGACAGCAACGCATCCGGTAAAGTGTGCTTAATCGATAGAGGCAATATCTCGTTCCACGATAAAGTCGCTAACTGTGAAAACTCCGGCGGCCTTGGCGCTATTATTGTCAATAATGAATCAGGCATGCTTTACGGCACGCTTGGGGATACTAACAGCACCACTATTCCAGCAGTAGGCGCAGCGTTAGAACAGCGCACCACGCTGATGGCAGCAACGAACGCAAGCATTAATATTAGCGCCAGTGACTACGGTTACATGAGCGGTACATCCATGGCCACACCTGCTGTGGCAGGCCTTGCGGCCTTAGTTTGGTCAAATCATGCCAGCTGTAGTGGTGAAGAAATTCGTAACGCCTTTAAAGCGACGGCACAAGACCAAGGCGCTGCCGGTAAAGATGTATACTTCGGTTACGGCATCGTCAAAGCGGCCGCCGCTGATCAGTACCTATTAGCGAATGGTTGTGGTGGCAGCGGCGGCGGAGATACCGGCGGTGAGCCTGAGGCCGACATTAGCCTTAGCGCCTCTGGTTATAAATCTCGCGGTGCAGCCTTTGTTGATTTGAGCTACAGCGGTGCGGCTACCTCAAATGTTGACATCTACCGTGATGGTAACTTGATCACGACCACCGCAAACACCAACAGCTACACCGATAGCCTAGGTAAAGTACGTGGTAGCTTCGGTTATCAAGTCTGTGAGCAAGGTTCAACAGTGTGCTCAGCAACCATCACTGTTAATTTCTAAATTACTGCCTTTGACAAACATTCAAAGCGGGCTTCATGCCCGCTTTATTCTTCATAGCTAAGCTGATAGATTTACCGCTTTAGCTTTAAGCACACCATCATGCTCAACCCTGAACTATTACTTTCATTTCTCGGTGCCAGTTTCCTTATTGCCGTGGGCCCCGGCCCCTCTAATGCATTTCTAATGGCGCAAACCTTTGCCAACGGTCGCCAGGCAGGGATTCAATGTGCTATTGGCTTCGCACTCGGTGGTGTTATTCATACCCTTTTTGCAGTTGTTGGCTTATCTGCATTACTGAAAGCATCAGCGACAGCCTATACAGCCGTGCAGTATTTAGGGGCATGTTATTTAGCCTATTTAGGGATCATGACGCTGTGGCAAAGCTGGCAAGCAACGGCTATAGAGCAAGAGGATAAACCGCATGTCAGTGTCAAAAAGCAAAGCCCACTTTTTCAAGCAATGATGACGGAAGTGCTAAACCCCAAAGTGGCTCTGTTTTTCATTGCCTTTATTCCGCAGTTTGTTGACCCTTCATTGGCCACTTCAACCACTGCTCAACTGGCTATCTTTGGACTACTTTATCCCGTACTGGCGCTGCCTATTGACTGCACCTATATTTATTTCGGCGATAAAATTGCCCAGTACTTTAAGACTCACCCGAGTGCACAGTGTTGGATAGACCGCCTGACAGGTTTGATTTTCATTGCATTGGCTATCAACCTGCTGTTATAAAATGATAAATACGATTTATCGAGGCCCAGCAGTGAAACAAAAACAACAACCCCTTCCGCCAATTAAAACCATTGCGTTAGTGGCTCACGATGGCAAAAAACAAGCATTGGTAGATTGGTGTCAGCGTCATAAAAGCGTACTCGAAGTGCATAATCTGTACGGCACAGGAACCACAGGGCTGCGCATAGAAAAAGAAACGGGGTTAGGTGTTACTAAATTGCTAAGTGGCCCTATGGGTGGCGATCAGCAGCTCGGAGCAAAAATCGCTGAGCATCACATCCATATGCTCATATTTTTTTGGGATCCGCTTTCATCTCAGCCCCATGATCCCGATGTTAAAGCGCTACTGCGCTTAGCTGCGGTCTGGAATATCCCCGTGGCTTGTAATGAAGCCACAGCCGATATGTTGCTAGCAAGCACTTACATGCAAAGCATTATGCCACGTAGCTTACCAGATTATGACAATTACCTCGCTGACAGAAGCCTCGACAACGAGTAAATCACTGCCCACGACGCTGATAGAGCGCGTTAATTAAGCGGTTTTCTTTGTCTCAAATAGCTGGCAAAACGTGGCACGCCATTTTTTGTATAGCCATGGTATTTAAACGTTATAGTACTGCCGATAGCGGGAGGATTTGCCCGCTCGGCGTCGCTAAACCCAGTGCCAATTTTGAACTGCTTACCGCGCTTATCAACGACTATCAGAGCACCAAGCATACCTTGATATTTACCCCGTCCCTGCTGATAACCAATGACTTTAGCTTCGCTATCCATGTAAGGTTTCAGTTTTAAAACATTATCACTGCGCCCGGGATTGAAACGCGCATCACGACGGTGCAATATCACCCCTTCCGCGCCTTGGCTAACTAACTCACTAAACCACTGCGATAATTGTGCACGGGTATTAAAGCGATGTTGTTTAATCGCCTCTAAGTTATTGCAGTCGCAGTGAGCTATCGCATGTGTGTAGTCACTGTAGCGCTTGAAAAAAGGTTTATCGCTCGGTGCATCAAACACCATAAAGCGAATATCCTGCCAATGCTGGGCATTGGGTTGATTGTCTAATACGGTGTTACTGACATGATTGAAGCGCCCTCGTCCCGCCCAGAGCTCACCATCAAGGCGCACCGGTGGCCAGTTTGCGGTAAAATTAGCGGGTGTATTGATAAGTAAACCACCACGACTGCGCAACTCGCCGTTAATCCAAGTCGCACGGATCCCGTCGTACTTTTCCGACGCAAGGTAGCGCTCTACTTGGTGTTTATCAGTGAGCTGTTTCGCCAACTCCACCGGCGGTGTCGTCGCCCACAATACGGGGCTGGCTAAAAGGATTAATGTGAAGAGTAAGCGCATGACCATATCCTTATGCTGTTCGCTTACTCTTTAGTGTAGTGGCTATTTACGGATTTGTAGCAACTGTTGATATAAATCCGCCAGGTTAGCAAAGCGCCCATCCGCGTGGCTAAAATCTTGGGTAAGAGTGTGTGTATTGGGCACCACAGCAACGCGCAGACCAGCACTTTTGGCCGACATAGAGCCGGCATGGGTGTCTTCAATGGCGAGGCTTTGCTGCGCATTCGCACCTAATAAGGACAGGCCTAAAAGGTAGGGCTGCGGCGCGGGTTTTGGCTCACTAACATCGTCCTTGGTGACCACACAGGCAAAGTACTCTGCCAATTCGTAACCGTGCAATATTGGCATCACCTCATCACGCGTACTGCCGGTCACAAGCCCTATCTTGAAGCCATCCTCACGACAATGTTGCAAGATTTCCAGCGCATAGGGCATTAGCCGTGGTAAAGAAGTGGCGGCCACTTTGGCAAACTGGTCATTTTTTTGCTGCGCCAATGTCTCTGCACTAATCGCCAAATTATGCTGTGTGACCACCTCTTTCGCGGATGCCAAGGTTGGACGACCGCTGTAACGCTGGCAGAACTCCACCTCATCATAGGCAATACCATAAGGTGCTAAGATGTTATTCCAACACTGAAAGTGCAGCGATTCGGAATCAACCAAAGTGCCGTCGAAATCAAATAATACGGTGGTGATCATGTGGGTACTCTCTCATGTTCATGTTACCGCCCCGACCGCTATGAAATGTATCAGCAAGG
This sequence comes from Pseudoalteromonas ruthenica, assembly GCF_008808095.1. Classification (NCBI taxonomy): domain Bacteria; kingdom Pseudomonadati; phylum Pseudomonadota; class Gammaproteobacteria; order Alteromonadales; family Pseudoalteromonadaceae; genus Pseudoalteromonas; species Pseudoalteromonas ruthenica. The sequence continues at coordinate 1,766,452 of NZ_CP023396.1, forward strand.
GCGAGTAAAATGGGCCGCTAGATGCTTATTGCTGTACTCCTGCAGGCGGCTCTGCTGAAGCCGGCTCGCCACTTTCTATTTCTACCAGTTCATAGCCTCTGGCTTGACGAACGACTTTCAAAGCCGGTTTCGCAAAGGCACTTTTTAAGCGCTCAGCATCCGCTTTTAGCTCTTCTATGTCGTGTCCGAAGGGCGCAGCGCCGGTCTCTGACCAATTGGTCACTTTACCATTGCTGGTATATTCCACTTCATGAATCTGATAAAGCGGCTCTTTTCCGGCTTCCTCAGCCAAAATAACGCGGTAGTTCCAAAATCCAGACATAGTTACTCTCTCTATAAACACTCCCCTTAGGGCTTAGCGCAAACTTTACCAGCTCAAGCTCCCAATATAAACGAAAAAACCCGCCAATTGGCGGGTTTCAATAAAGCTAAAAATGATTCTCGCTTAGAAGAAACTCACTTTAAATTCAGCACCGATGTAGCGCTCTTCATTCACCATTGCGGTGTTGTTGTTGAAGTCGATAGCACCGATAGCTTGCTGCTCATCAAACATGTTGCGTACGAAAGCTGATACTTCATACTCGTTATCACCCTGGTACCAAGTATAACCAGCACGTAGGCCTACTTCCGTTAGCGGTTTGCCTTCAAACTCAACAGACTCGTATAGGAAGTAGTTGATTTCACTACGGTAAGAAACATCGGCGTAAGTGAAGAAATCACCCTCGCCCATAGGTCTCATATAGCTAAGCGTTAGGTTTGAGATCCACTCAGGCGCATGCGGTAGGCTGTTACCGTCAAGAATTGCCTGGCCACTGTTGTTAACAGGGTTGGTAACGATACACTGTGCACAGACATCAACTGCTAGGGTGTCATCTTTCAGTTCAGTGTTGTTGTAACTGAGGTTAAAGGTCGCATTAAGGTTGTCGGTTAACACCCACTGGGTATCAACTTCGAAGCCATAACCGGTGGTTTCATCAGCATTCACTAAACGGTTAAAGTTAGCACCACCACCAACCGCAGTAAGCTGCTGGTCGTCCATGGTGTAATAGAATACCGCCGCATTGACGCGACCACGGCCATCAAGAATATCCGACTTAATACCGGTTTCGAAAGAGGTCACGGTTTCAGACTCTGCAATCGTCACTTCGTTACCAAATAAGATACGACCTTGGATACTTGGAGCGCGGAAGCTATTTGCTACCCGAGCGTACCAATTGATGTCATCGCTCACTTTGTAATTGGTTGAGATATCCCAGCTCACGTGGTCATCACTTGGGTTCTCAGTAAGGAGCAATGCACCGCCACCGACAGGGCTTTGGGTACGATTTGCTGAGAATTCTTTCTCATCGTCTGAGTAACGCAGACCCACAGTGACTTTCAAATCATCAGTCAAAGTGTAATCCGCTGAGCCGAATACCGCCCATGCTTTGGTATCCTGCTGTTGAATCACGTAGCCATTCAATATACCAGGCTGCGCACCATAGGTGTCATAGCTAAAGTTTTCAATGGTTAATGCTTCATCAAAGTAGAAAACACCCACTTGGTAATTGAAGTCACCGGCAAAGTTACTCGATAGACGAAGCTCTTGCGTGTATTGGTCTTGATCTGGGATGCCATCGGCACTTTCAGATGGGAATGGAATAACACCCGGGCCCATGTCCGGTAAGAACGCAGCACCGTAACCACCGTCAATGTCGGCGCGCGAATAAATTTCTGCGCTTTCCCATGCAGAAATAGAGGTCAGGGTGTAAAAATCATTAACGTCCCACTCAAGCTTAAGGCTTGCACCTTGCGACTCAACCTGTTGCGTCGCGCGCGATGCAGCATCGTGGTAAACCACGTCATGCTCAAAGTTGTCGACTAAATCGTTGCTACCGCGTTTAATAGCATTGGCGCGAAAGGCGATAGGCGTACCATCAAGGTCGCGTACGTGGTAGTTAAACAAGCCGGTGAAGTCGTCACCTTCGTACAAGAATTGTACACGCGCTGCTTTTTCACTGTAGCCGCCAAGCACATCTTCTTGTTCAAAACCTGGCGCGCGGTTATCAATGTAGTCGTCTTTTTCTTGCCATAGCAAAGAGACACGCGTTGAAAGGCGATCGGTTAACCCACCACCGACAGCGCCTTCAAAATCTACGGCACCACGGCTACCGTATGAGACTGAGCCATAGCCTTCAAATTCTTGACTCGGTTTAACCGTATCGAACTTCACCAAACCTGCTGGGGTGTTACGGCCAAACAATGTACCTTGTGGACCGCGAAGTACTTCAACGCGGGCAACGTCAAATACCGGGAAGCCTTTTAAAATGGCGTTTTCTTGAACAACTTCATCAACAACAAGCGAAACCGGTTGTGAGGCATTCAAATCGAAGTCTGTATTACCTAGACCACGAACATAAAAGCGTGGAAATGAACGACCAAACGAAGATTCAATAGATAGACTTGGGATTTTCGCATTCATAAAACGAATGTCCATGCCCGCAGAGCTATAGGCTTCTAAGCCATCACCTTGCAGTGCAGATACCGCAACAGGCACTTCCTGAGCGTTTTCTACACGCTTACGTGCGGTAATTTGAATAACTTCGAGAGAATTGTCTTTTGCTGCAGGACCTTGTTGTTCAGCAGCGATTGAAGAGAATGAAGAGCCGGCAGCGGCTGAGAACAACGCTGCGTTAATTAATGTTGCAAGCGTGGTACGTTTCATTGCTTTCATGTTGGTTTTAGCCTTTTGTACACTCTTTTGTTCAACGGTAGATATGTAGCGCCGTTTCACCTGGCACAATGTTCAATTTTGCGCGCATCCTCGAGCGCGGACCTTAAATTTGAGAGTGTAAGAGCAAAAATAAGGCTGAACATTACGGGCGAGAATTATAGCACTGAAATCTGAAATTAGTTCAGTAAAAATTCATTAATTTGCAACATTTATCTACTTTTAGATACAGGTTTGATTTTTTTAACCGATTTTAGATGCAAATAAGGACATTTGTCCTTTTAAGTGCAAATTCACCCTTGCGTACCTAGACACATTTGCTATATCTCGCTCTGCCTGCATTATAGTTTTGCAAAACTCAGTGGTTCAGGCGCAGCTAATGCGATCCCTAGTCGGTTCAAGCACTCGATAATTTGTAGGTTTAACGATTCAACTATGTGCAGATAATAGTCAAAGTCTGTGGTTTGTGCATAACTTAACACATCTATTTTTATGCCTCTGGACACAAACCCGCTGAGTCGTACTCGACACGGTTGGTCGGCAATATCTTGGTGCTGCTCAAGTATCTCGCGGATCTGCTCTAATAACTGCGCTAACACCTGGTGTTGAGTTGAGCGCTCAAGCACAATATCGGGTCTATAGGCTATGCGCTCACGCTCAGATATATTCTCAATTTCCATATCGACAAACTTGGCATTTGCTATGTGTATAACGCTGCGTTCCAAAGTGCGCATTCTCGTCGCACGCAGGCCTATCTCCTCAACAACACCAAAATAGCGACCAACACGACATATCTGACCAACTTTGACCGGCGCAGAAGCATACAAGGTAATCGCACCGATAATGTTTTCTACCGACTTTTGTGCTGCTAAGGCCAGCGCCAAGCCCCCAATTCCAAGCCCAGCAATCAGTGTTGTGGCACTAAAACCTAAATTCTCAAACCAGACTAATAAGGCAATAAGAGTCAGCAGAATCTTCACGACATTCCCTGCAGGGCGCAGTAAAAATTCGGCCTGAGTATTGTTGTTGCGTTGCAAGCGTAACGTTAGACGCAAACGAATAACATCAACGACTTTAAGCAAAAACCACGTCCACGCCAGAATTAACAAAGTTGCGCCTTCGAATATAGCTCGGGTGGCCAAGGTGGAATTAGCCTCAGAGGAGAAAGTGCGGGCCAACACAATCCCCAGTAAAAAACATAATGGCCCGGTTACTAACGCTTTTGCTGGCTGACTCACGTCGGCTTTAGCACGCAATAGCAAATACAGAAAAATGCGCGTACTTAGATAAGCAATCAGTAAAAATGCGAGCAGGTTCAGGCTGTAATAAACCCATTGCCACAACTCAACCCCTAAAAATACCCCATGAGGTAGGTGGCGGTACAGCCACTCACCCGCTTGAGAATAACCAAACTCTTGGCGTAAAAATGGCACTTGGTTTACGGTCGCATTGGACACTTTCCATATGTAGTTACCCGGGGTGTCACCGGGCACACGCTGCAATAAAATTTGCACCGCTCCTCGTGAGGTGTCTATCTCTCCCACTAGGTCGCGATAACTAGGCACAGGCTCACTACGACTGCCTGCGGGGTGATTACTCAGCGCCTGCGTATCTACCCATAAAGTGCGATTAAGCACCAAATAGAGGGTGTGCGCGAGCTCAGCATGATTCATCGCCTGAGCTCGCAGCGATAAATTGCGAAAGTCCAAGTAGTGCGCCGCACGCTCAAAGTCGCGTTGGTGGGCTGCATGCAAATATCCCTGCATAGCACTACGCGGCGTTTGTCGATTAAACTCATCGATTATTAGGCGCTCGTTAGTAGCAACCTCATCGTCTGGTAACGTAGACTGCTCGGCGTGCTCACTGTTATCCTTTGCCTGTTGTTGCTCATTGTTTAAAATTTCTTTCACCGTAACTTTGGCTTCAAGCGAGTAAGGTAAAACAAGGGCAAGGGCCAAAAGCCCACATTTGAAACTACGCCAAGGGTTCATCACATCATCCATCTGTTCTCGCACTCTATAAAGCATAGCCATAAGCGCCAAACTTGCGCACGTGGGTCGATATAAATTGCCTTCAAAGCAGGCACTTGCTAGATTGACTAAGCAATTGGCACTATCAATTTAACCACTTAGCCTGTTTGCAGGCTGCATCGATAAATAGCACGGGCACAACCTATTGGACTGTGTTGTTATCGCGAGGAGGGATGATGAGTATCGCAAAGTCACTACCCGGACAATGGCCCATTTTCATACTGCAAGGCTTAGTAGCAATCATATTTGCGACCATCGCTTGGTTATCACCGCAATTAACTATCAACGTGTTAATTTTTATTTTTGCGGCCTTCTTTTTACTTGATGGCGGCTCAAGAGTCTGGCTGGCGTTAAAACAAAAAGGCCAGAACGGCTATTGGTTTGTCACCTTAATAGCCGGCCTTTTGGGGATTGTTGCGGCCATTATCACCTTGATCATGCCCCAACTAACGGCCTACGTGATGCTCTACCTCATCGCCTTTTGGGCAGTCGCTATCGGTGTTACAGAAATCGTTGCGGCAGTGAAATTAGCTAAACATTTACAGGGCACCACGCTTATATTAATCAGTGGTGTATTGTCGGTGTTATTTGGTGGCTACCTTATTTTCAACCCCGGACAAGGTATTATTGCCATGCTTTGGCTAGTCGCTCTGTATGCCTTTGTGTTTGGCCTTATTTTATGTTGGCTAGGGGTTAAGTTACGCACCCTCGAGAAGCAATTCGACTAGCTCGCGCTAGTCGAATTTGAGTTATTAGTGCAAGGCTGCACGAAATGGTAAAGAAGCGCAAATTTGTGCCTCGCGCTCAATCACTTGGGCTAACCGCGCATCGACTTCAGCCTTGTCGAAATACTCATAAGCAAGCTCAACAAATAAGTTTTTATGTTTTTCTTCTGATTTTGCAATCGCGACATAAAATTCTTTGTCTTTACCAGGTGGCAACGCGTCAGCTATTAGCGCGAAGCGCTCATGGCCTCGAGCTTCAATCACAACCGCGACCAGCAGCCGGTCCATCATAAACACGTCTTTTCCATGGCGAAACATGCCTCGCAGCTGATTCACATAAGGGTCTTTTTTATCATCCCCTAGGTTCACATCGCGCTCGCTTAGCAACTTAACCACTTGTTTAAAATGAATCATCTCTTCGAGCGCTAAATCAGTCATCGCTTTAACGAGCTTGCGTTTATCTGGGTAGTGAGACAGCATTGACAACGCCATGCCCGAGGCTTTTTTCTCAGCGCCAGCATGGTCTTGTAAAAATGTGTCAAAATCGGCCAGTACAGCGTCAGTCCATTGTGCTGGCGTGTGGTATTTGAGTTCGAACATAGTCAATATGATGGGTATACAAACAATGGCCGGCATTCTATACCAAATTTGCACGCACTCATACCGCTTCCCCCCTAAGCCACGCCTCAAGGTTGTCGACCTTGCCGTTGCGCGTGGAGGGTACTTTCAGCGGGTGCTTTAAGTCGCGCCAAGCCATCACCTTATTATGCTGGTTAAGGTGCGCAAATTGCTTGCTCGTGCTATTGGCTCCAACAAACTGGCAAAATTGCTGAAAACTCTGCGGCTCACTGATATCAATTGTCAGTAAACGGTGCGCTTGCTGAGCAAAATACGTCGATACCTGTTGCTGATGCCGCTTATAGCAATATTCAAGGTGCTTACCATCAGTTAGGCTTTGTTCATTCAAAGGCGAAAATACTCGATGGTAACTTGCTTTAAGAAGCGGACTAAACCCCCCTGTATCGCTCAATAAATTGGTTTTCATTCGCGGCAATAAGCGTTGGACAGACTCCAGCCAACGCTCTGGTTGACGTTGCAAGAGCACAAATTTTGCTTCAGGGAAGCGCTCAGCCAGCTCCGGGTAGTGGCTAAAGCACGGTGTGTCGGCGACGAGCTCCGCGCGCTCAAAACACGCTTTAGTATATGCTGTGTGGGCGGTACGAAGACCTAAATCGAGCGCAGCAGCACACACGCTGGTGGTGCCGCTGCGCGGTAAACCTATCACAAATATTTTCGACATGGCCATAGTATGGGTTGTTAAACATTGCTATGGCCGTTATTGTACTCACTGCGTTGCGTGGCTGCGAGTATTCGCTGGTTTACATGCACTGAGTTGGTCGATACACATCTGGATATCGGCAGTAATACTCGCTAAAGCGCCTTTGAGTGCTGGGTCGCGAGCTTCACTGACTGCTTTTTTTATTTTCGCCAATAACTTCTTTTCGAACTCAATGAGATCGATTATCATTGACTGCTCAGGCCTGTTAGAAAAATGACTCTTAGCTTGCGCGTACCAAGCGATCGCTGTACCCAGCCAAGTATTTTCTATACTGCTGTGATCGGGATTTTCATCCACATCGTAGACAGATAACTGGGCTTGTTCCCGTATTTTTGCCATATTGATAAAGACATGCCTGACGTTGTAGTCACCGACCTGTTCGGCTGCCTGCTTATAAAACGTCGCCGCATCTCGGTTCAGCTTAAGAATATCTTTGGCAATTTTTTTATCACGTTTTGCTTGTGTTTGGTCAAGATGAACCATATCTAGACTCCTATGGTCGCTGATGTACCAAGTTCACCTGCAATTCATATACCATTATTTATTTTATTATAAATCAGAAGGTTAGAAGGACCTCCTCGCTGAACCCGAGTAACATCTACCCGCTGACTTGTTATTTTTACAACTCTTTCAAGGAGAGTGATGTATGCACCAGGTTAAAATGTTTGTACAACTCAGCGATCCCGAGCTGGTCTCGAAGCTGGCTAAATTAGAAGTATTAAAAAAGTTTCAGCTGGTCTACGCAAACGAGTTTGAGCCGTGGGAAGCGCAAGTTGCCCAGTCGGGGTGTGATATTGCATTGGTGGAACTCGAAGAATTCAATGAACAAGGATACAACACCCTAAATGACACCGACGCGTTATCGCACGTTGAGTTTCTATTTTTAAGTAAAGGTAAGCCAAATCCATATCTTGATAAGTTGATGCGCGATGGTGCCGGGTTCCACTGCCGTGCCCCGTATGATTTGGAACTGATTAGCGAAACTCTGCAAGACAGCTACGAACTGTTTGGTGAAGCCAGCCAATCAAGTAAAGCTGTTGAGTCCAGCGACCTTGACCAATTTGGTTTATTAGTTGGCTCTTCTAAGTCTATGCACAAGTTGTATCGTACTATTCGTAAGGTCGCACGCACTGATGCTAACGTGATGATTATTGGCGAAAGTGGTGTAGGTAAAGAGCTCGTTGCCAATACCGTTCATATTGCTGGCGATAAGCCACAAGCACCTTTTGTTGCGATAAACTGTGGTGCGCTTTCCCCAGAGCTCATTGATAGTGAGTTATTTGGTCATGTTAAAGGTGCATTTACAGGTGCTCACCGCGATCACCAAGGGGTCTTCGACCAAGCTAAAGGCGGTACGCTGTTTTTAGACGAAGTAACAGAGATGCCATTAGAGCAACAAGTTAAGTTACTGCGCGTGCTCGAAAGCGGAGAGTATCGCGCCGTAGGCAGTCAACAAGTGAAACATGCTGATGTGCGTATTGTTTGTGCAACCAACCGTAACCCGCAACAAGCCATTGATGATGGCATTTTCCGTGAGGATTTATACTTCCGCTTAGCGCACTTCCCTATCCGAGTGCCACCACTGCGCGATCGAGGCAATGACATCACCGGCCTCGCTGAGCATTTCCTGGCCTACCGTAATGCCCAAGAATTGAGCCACAAACGTATCGCTACCGATGCACTTAGCCGCATTGCTGCTTATAACTGGCCAGGCAACGTTCGGGAGCTAAAACACACCATTGAACGAGCGATGATCTTGGCCGATGACGTAATCAAAGCCGAGCATCTTTCATTGGGTGAATCAGTAAGCAAAAGCGCCAGCAACAGCGTCGATATTCCTACTGGCGTTTCCTTGGAAGAGTTGGAAAAAGCGGCAATTTTGAAAAACTTGGAAGAGAACGCCGGCAACAAAACGGATACCGCTGAACAATTAGGTGTTAGTGTGAAAACACTTTACAACAAACTAGAAAAGTACTCTCAGGACTAATCTGTTTACGGGGCTTGCTATGAACAAGCCCCGACATTTTAGCCATCATATCGGTTGCGGCTTTTACTCTGCTCCCGGCCATCAAATAAATCACGTAAATCAAAGGCAAAGGCCTTTAATTTCTCTTTCATCGTTCGCTTAATACTGACTTCCACACTCCCGAGAATAATACGCCCATGGATAATAATGCGCGGTCGCTGTTTATCTTCGTATCGCGGCCCAAGTGAGACCCGCTTATTAACCAGTGACCCCATGATATTGGTGGTCTGAGTTTGCACATCTACATTCTCTGGCACCACAATTTCATCACTGCCCAAAATACAATTAACGTAAATGTGTACTTCAGGGTGAGAAAAGATAGCGTTGGTAAAGTCTAATTCAATGCTTCCCAAATAGTTGTTTAGATGAATCTCTTTAGGGACAACCCATTCACCGCTGCGTTGGTCCGAGCTTAATATGGCGGTAATTTTCTCACCATTAACCTGCTCGCTACTTTGCGTGAAAGGAGTGCGCATACGTGCCGCCTTCTCGCTGTTGTAGCGTGGGTCGCTGTGCAGCGGCAGATCAGCAACCAATGTTGCTAGTTGCTCTTGGCAGCTGCAGTCATACGCTTGATCAAGGCGACGTTCAAACGCCTGCGCTGAAATTTCACCATGACTGTAATTTAAAATTAGCTGATCGATGATCTCTTCTTTTACTTGCGCTAACGGCCTGTCCTTTAAAGGAACACTCATGTTCACACTCCTGTTGTCGTTTTGCTTACCTAAGCAAAATCAGCGCCAAATATTAATTCCTTTAGTTTCAGTCAGATGGAGATTAAGCCAGTTCACCGCATTCGCCAAAACCACCATATTTACGCTTAATTAACGATATTTTAATTATCTTTACTGAGTAACTCCCCATGGCGCGGGTTGCGACGCCAAGTAGGTGAACTAAACTTCAAGTGTCACCCCAACATCCCGAGTGCCATGTTACATCTACCAACATTGATAGTGGTATCGACTTTACTCAACGCCTTTATTGGCGTCTTTTTGTTGTTGGTGTTTTACCAACGTGCGCAACGAAGCTTTTTGTATTGGGGATTATCTTGTCTGGTATTTAGTTTAGCTGAAATAAGCGCGACTCTGCGTGTGTTTATCGACTTGCCGGTACTGACCCATTACAGCGCCCAACTATTGATGATAACAGCGCCATTGCTGGTGCTAAGAGGCATACTCTGGTACAGCTCTTCAAAACACCATAACCCGTTGTTTATCTATTTTATTCTGGGTTTCAGTGCGTTGTTACTGGCGTTGTTGCACCACCAACCACTGTGGGGGCAGATTTACACCTCTATGGCTATTGCCACACTATTCTTTGCCGCTGCAGCGGCTATTAGAACAACAACCAAAGGCAATATATATGCCGCCACTTTGCTTGTTCTCGTCACCTTGCATGCGCTGGTAATGTTGGTTCAAACGGGCCTGTTGCTTACCAATTTGTTGCACTGGGAGCAATCATTACCACCTTGGACCAAACAGTTAGTTCTTGCTGTTCACTTACTACTGACCACGTGCACGGCACTAGTGTTTCCGATGCTTTTTTTCATACGCTCAGAAGCTAAACTCACTAACTTAGCTAATTTCGACCCACTCACAAACTTGTACAATCGTCGTGCGTTTTTCTATGAAGGCGAAAAACGACTCGCGCAGTGTATTGCTAAGCAGCAGCCACTTGCAGTCATGATGATAGATTTGGATTACTTTAAGAAGGTCAATGATCAGTTTGGTCACGATGGCGGAGACGCTGCGTTGCAATGGGTGAGTCAGCGCATTCGCGAGCAACTCAGAGAAGATGATTTAGCTGCGCGTATTGGCGGAGAGGAATTCGCAGTGATTTTAGCCAATACCGATCAACGCACGGCGCTCAAAGTGGGCGATCGCTTACGTAAGGCCATTGCCGAGGGCTCATTTTATTGGCACCATCAGCGCCTGCCGCTGAGCATTAGCATCGGCGTCACTTGCCGAGAAAGTGGCCATTTTGATATTAAAAAGATGCTGATTGAAGCGGATAAAGGCCTTTACGAGGCAAAAAGCCGTGGCCGTAACTGCTTGGTTGAAACCCATCATAGCGACACCACCACGGCTTCTACTGGCTAACACAAACCGACATACAAGGGTTTGAGTAATAATAACTTTTAAGAGACAATAACGCTTTTACACGGAGATCAGTAAATGCGTCACACCCTTGTCATTGCCTTGGTGGCCTTATTCACCCTGAGTGCCTGCAAAACCACAGTGCCAGTGCGAGACTTTCCTTATAATGCCATTCCTATGGCTCAGAGCCAAAACCACAGTGATAAGGATATTGAAAAAGCCATTATCAAAGCATGCCTGCAGCTCGGCTGGCAGTGTGCAGCTAAAAGCGAAGGGGTCGTTGCTGCGGTGCTCAATATTCGCACTCATCAGTTGACGGTTGATATTAATTATACCCCGAGCCAGTTTTCGGTAGAGTATGTTGACTCTGTCAATTTGAGATACGATGGCAAGAAAATCCATCGCCAGTATGTCAATTGGGTCAATAATTTAATACGCCATATTCAGGCTGAATTAGTAGTCTAACGCAACGGGGTATTGCCTCACTTTGAATGTGAGCGGTACTCCACCTTGCCGTCTTTATGTAAATTAAACAACCACACCTGTTCGCCATGATAATACACAAATTCGTAGCCTGGGTATGGGCTTTGCTGTAACCGACTGGCAAACGTATTGATATCCGCTGGCGCAATTTTAAAGCGTCCCGTCGCCCGTTTTCTATCGGCATGGGTGTTAACTTGAAATGCCTTGGCCGATAACGGCAATACCTCAGGTAGCTCCCCCTGCTCAAATAGTTGTGCTCTGTGTGCATCTGCATAACTTGCGTAATAGCGGGTTTGTGGTTCGCTACACGCCGCAAGTGATAACGTCAGTAACAACCCTGTTAGTAATCGCACTGTTTGCCCCTTTGCTCTATTCGAGCTTATAACCTAGCGACTGATCACTGACCCTAGGCTTAACTTTAGTGCAGCAACTAAGGAGGGAGCTAAAATTGCAGCTGAGCGATGTTAGCGCCGCAGTAAAAGCAATGACGGCGACGAGGGCTCACCTTGTGACCACAGTCTTTGCAGTGACTCGACGATGCGACTTTACCGTCGAGTTTGCCATCACGTAGGTCAATTTCCTCTATCTTTCGTAAAATGTCGCTACGGCTGACTCCCATATCTTGCAACAACTCCAACGCCGCTAAATTCATTAAATATAGGGAGTCGATTTTTTCTTCTAGTGCCTGCAAATGCGCACTATTACCTTGCGAACGGTGTTTGTTTTGGTCGTTCGTGACGTCATTTTTACGGATACGAAGGTCTTGAAAGGCTTGGTGTAAATATTGGCTCATAGCTATCGTCCATGGGTTATGAAAGAAGCCATAGTAACGCAAATGACACCGATGTTGGCAAGCACTTCACTCACCCTATTGCAGTTGACCGCAGACAACGAAGGCCGCTAATCTAAAGGCACATAATAACAATAAGGATACGCTCGTGAACCACACCCGGCTTACGATATCAACACTGCTCTTGTGTATGGCCTTCAGCGCCAATGCGCAAAAGACCGAAACAGTGTCGCACCTTCAGCAACAACTCCATAGTGAACAGAGCTCTGCCACTAAGCTTACCCAACACTATTTAACACGTATTGACGCGCTAAATGATAACTATCGTGCGGTGGTGGCCATTAACAATAACGCCCTACACGATGCGCAGCGCCTTGATAACTTGGCTCGTGAAGGTCAATGGCAAGGAGCACTTCATGGTATGGCGGTACTGGTGAAAGACAATATAGCCGTTGCTAACATGGCCACTACAGCTGGGGCCTTGGCCTTAGCGCAGAATGTCAGCAGCGCCGATGCCCAGGTCATTTCTCAGTTACGCAGCGCCGGAGCGATTATCCTCGGTAAAGCCAATCTTAGCGAGTGGGCGAACTTTCGCTCCAACAGCTCTTCATCTGGTTGGAGTACCCTAGGTGGACAAACGGCTAATGCCGTTGATGCAACCCGTAGCCCATGCGGCTCCAGTTCTGGCTCAGCCGTGGCGGTAAAACTGGGCTTCGCGCCCCTCGCGTTAGCCACTGAAACCGACGGCTCGATTGTCTGCCCTGCTGCGGCAAATGGTGTTTATGCGCTCAAACCTAGCTATGGTCAAGTCTCCCGCGTGGGTGTGGTGCCGTTAGCTGAAAGTCAGGATACCGTTGGAGTAATGGCTAATTCGCTAGCGGATGTGTTATTAGCGACTCAGGTCATCGCCGCACCTGACGCCCAAGATCCAAATCACCACGCCTTTCGCACCATCAATTACACAGAGGTAAAGCCCAGTAGGGCAAAGGAATTAACACTTGGCTATGTTGATTACAGCCACTTTACCGCCGAGACCCAGGCTGTGTTTAAAAAGCAGCTCAAGCAATTAGAGCGCCATGGCATTAAACTTATCGAACTGCCTCAAGCTGATCTGGGTAGTATGTACCGCCAAGAGTTCCAAGTGTTATTGTATGAATTCAAACGCGATGTGAACGCCTATCTGGCCGCCACGCCAGCGCAGGTAAAGGTGAAAACGCTAAGCCAGCTGATCGCCTTTAATGAACAGCACCAAGATCGCACCATGCCCTACTTCGGTCAAGAGCTGTTACATCAAGCAAATGCCATCGATTTACAAGCCCAACGCGAAGATTACTTGGAGGCATCACAGCAGTATCGCCTCACTGCGCGTAATGCACTACAACATTGGTTCACAGAAAATCAGCTCGATGCCATTATCAGCCCCACCAACTCTCCGGCATGGAAGATTGATAAAATTAATGGCGATCATTATCTCGGTGGCGCCAGCACGCTCGCTGCCGTGGCAGGTACGCTCCACATTACTCTGCCTTTAGCTGATGTTCAGGGTCTGCCTGTAGGGTTTTCTGTTATGGCGAATGTCGGCGGCGATGAACAAGCCATTGCAGCGGCCAAAACCATTGATTCACTGCTTGAGCACACTAGCCTTTAAGCGCGTTGGCTGCCCACCACAATAAAAGCACCGCAATAGAGAGGCCAGCAATGGCCTTTGTTTTGTGTTTTCTGATCACCCGCTCGGCATGATTACCAGCAAAATATACCACCGCCGCCAAGCCAAAATAGCGAATTGAGCGCGCTATTGCACTGGCTAAAACGAACATTAATAGGGAGTACTTGGTCGCTCCCGCAGCCAGCATCGCTATTTGAAAAGGAATAGGCGCAATACCTAACGTGAGCACAAACCAGAACCCTTGTGCTTGCATCTGTTGTTTGACTTGTTCAAATTGCTCAGGGCTAGAGAACGTATCAATAACCCACTGACCGACCAGGTCAAACAAAAAATAACCGATGGCATAACCAAACAAGGCACCGACTATACAGCCCAAAGTAGCCATAAGCGCGATTAACCATAGTTTATCTCGTCGAGCTTGCATCAATGGCACCATCACCGCTTCTAAAGGAATAGGCACAATGGTCGACTCTAAAAAAGAAGCGAAAGTGATGCCTTTAAGCATATGCTTCGAGTCTACGAGTTTTTGGGTCTTATGCTTTAACGTTTTTGAAATTGCCATCCGATGTGCCTTGTATAAAATTCAAAAGTTTAGTGAGTACTAATGACTCTGCTATTGTTCGCTCAGCAAAGAAGCTTTATAAGCTTATATTTACTACACTTAATGCAGTCTTATAGGCTTTTAGTCACGTATAAGACTGTTAAATGTCATAATAAAAACAGTGTATCAGCAGTCACTTTAACCGTTTCTGTATGGGAACCAGCGCCTATGAAGTTAAGTAACTTAATGAGCACGCCAGTGGTTACTTGTTCACCCGATGACACCCTGCGCGTTGTTAATGATATTTTCAAACGCACGCAATTTCACCATGTGCTGGTGGTAGAGCAATCGTTATTAGTTGGGGTCGTCTCTGATCGCGATATTTTTAAGGCATTAAGCCCGAATGTTGGTAAGGCCTCGGCATCTAAAGCCGACTTAGCCACTCTCAATAAACGCGTTAGCCAAATTATGACTCATTCCCCTGTTTGCTTACCAGTACATGCGCAACTTATTGATGTGGTGAAGTTATTTAACGAACATATTATTACCTGTGTGCCTATCGTTAATGAACAGCGCCAACCGGTGGGGATTGTGACTTGGCGCGACATTATGCGTCTGTTACTCGAGCGCTATCAAAGCAAGGCCGGTAAATAAGCAGGCACTAAAGTAACGACAAAATCTGTTCACGCTCTTTCTTGGGCATGTTACTCACCACCAAAGTGTAGGAATTATCTATCATTCTTTGGATTTCGCCCGCTGGAATGGAGCCATCCAGTATCACCGTATTCCATAGCTTTTTATTCATATGATAACCAGGGATGACCGCAGTGAAAATATCGCGCAGAGCCTGGGCTTCATCAGGGTCACACTTTAAATTTACGCGCCAGTGGCGATTGTCTTTATCCTCTTTCCCCATTTTTCCAAGCGCTAGGGTGGCAAACATTTTATCTTTTACCTTGTAGACGTCGACCCCAGGGCCAAAGGGCTGCCCCACTGAGCTCAATGGCTTAGTGAGCAAATAATCATGTACGCCTTGACTGTCCATATAAACTCCTTTTAAGGCTAAGCAAACTAGGGCGAGCACTCGCCCAAGTAGGGCCTAATCTAATCATTTAATCTAATACCCCACAAGTATATTGAAAAAGTACCTCAGATCCGCAACTTACTCATACTCGCCGTTAATCGCATTGCAGTTGCCAGCATTAACCCACCCACCTAGGATGATATTTTCTGGTTAAAAAAAGTACTTACTTATGAATGCGCTAACCCCTTTGATACTCACAGCTGCGCTGCTTGGCGGCGCATCGTTGCCCGCCCAGGCCGACTACAAGACCTTTAGCTCCGAGGATATTTTTGCCCTCGAGTATGCCAGCGACCCGCAAATTAGCCCCGATGGCAAGCACATTGTGTATGTCCGTCGTGGCTACGACATCATGAAGGATAACAATAAGCAAAGCCTGTGGCTCTATAGCCTAAGCACTGATGAGCATACTCCGCTGTTTGCAGATCAATATAGTTACGCTCAGCCACGCTGGTCTCCCGATGGCACACGCATCGCCTTTACCAGTAACCGCAGTGGCTCTTTGCAAGTGCATATGCACTGGCTGGCGCAAGATAAAACGGCGTTATTATCACAATTGCCAAAACCAGTGCGCGACCTCACCTGGTCTCCTGACGGCACACAGCTGGCCTTTACCATGACGGTGCCACAAGGCCCTTCCGATTTTGTAAAATCAGTGAAGTTACCGAAAAAACCCAAAGGCGCCGACTGGTCTGAACCGGTTACGGTTACTGACAAAGCGCGCTACCAAGCCGATGGCCAAGGCTTTTTAACGCCCAGCTTTCGTCATGTGTTTGTGCTTCCAGCCGAGGGCGGCGCACCACGGCAATTAACACAAGGCGATTATCAACATTATGGGCCATTGGCTTGGAGCCCAGATGCGACACAAGTTGTGTATGCATCAGATAAGCATCCTGATTGGGAGTATCGCACCACTGAGCTTGACCTGTATGGCGTGGATATTGGTACGTATAGTACGACACAGCTCACCGATTTACCCGGCCGTGAGACCCACCCCCAATTCAGTCATGATGCTCAGCAGCTAGCCTTTCTATCCCGAGGTAACGCCGCTGTTCCTTACGTTAATACCGAGCTGAACTTGTTAAACCTCAAGTCCGGGGCCGTCAAGTCACTGACATCAGCACTGGATCGCGCTGTCGGCCATTATCAGTGGGCGGGCAAAGGGGATTTTGTCATTCAGTACGACGATCGCGGCCAACGTAAGCTTGCCACCCTAACCCGCGCAGGAAACATCACTGAACGCGTCAGCTCAGTCGCAGGCACATCCATAGGTCGCCCTTATGTCAGTGGTGAATTTTCCATGGCGAACAATGGTGCCCTCGCTTTTACTCAGGGCAGTGCTGAGCGCCCCGCTGATTTAGGGTATTTTCACCGCAACAAGCAGCGCACACTAACAGCGCTCAATGAGGACCTGCTCGGCCATAAAGCCTTAGGGCAAGTGCATGAGTTAACGGTTGAATCGCAGTTTGATGGAGAACCTATTCATGGCTGGTATATCACCCCTCCTGATTTTGATGCGACCAAGCAATACCCACTGTTGGTGGAAATTCATGGCGGCCCACACCTAGCCTATGGCCCCAGCTTTAGCGCCGAATTACAGCGCTATGCGGCCGCTGGCTATGTGGTGGTCTATATGAATTATCGCGGCTCCACCAGCTACGGCAAAGACTTTGCCTTGTTACTTGATGGTAAGTATTCCTCAAAAGAAGATTTTGCCGATCATAATTCCGCCGTTGACGCATTAATCGCTAAAGGCTTTATTGATAAAAACAATCTCTTTATTGCTGGTGGCTCAGCTGGCGGCATTGCTGCTGCCTACGCCATTGGTTTAAGCGACCGTTTTAATGCTGCGGCAATCACCAAGCCGGTGATCAACTGGGTCAGTAAAGTGCTTACCGCCGACAGTTATTTAGGGCAAATTCGCAACCAATTTCCGGGCATGCCGTGGGACAACCTCAGCCACTACTGGCAACGTTCACCACTGTCGTTAGTCGGTAACGTCACCACGCCGGCGATGATCATGACAGGAGAGCAGGACCGCCGCACGCCTATATCGGAGTCCGAGCAGTTCTATCAAGCGTTAAAACTGCAAAAAGTAGATACCGTACTGATCCGTGTACCCGGCTCTGCCCACGGTATTGCTGGGCGCCCCTCGCGGATGATTGCCAAAATAGAGCATACATTAGCCTGGTTCGAGCGCTATAGGAAATAACCTCAACATCAGCGGGGCATTCACTGCCCCGCATAAGTTTTTGGTTGCTCTTTCGACGCTTTGGTGTGCGCCAAGACAAAGAGACTATCCCAGTATTGCTGCCACTGCGCTAACGCAATCCCGTAACGATATTGATGGCCAAACAATACGCTAGTAGACGGCGCATTTTGCACAAAGCGTTGCATTGCTGCGCGGTCAATAAAGAGTGCTTGATGTGTTTGCAGTTCATGCTGTTGCGCAACTAGACGTTCAAATTGCTGTGGCTGGGCCATAATCTTTTTACTTGCCATCGTCACATAGTCGCGATATTCGCCACTGGCGGCGCTAATATGCACTGAGTGCACACTATCGCCAAAGTGTTGCTTCAGCACAGTGCCTAAGTTTGCATAGTGATGCTCAATAAAACCGCCGTAGTTTAAGTGGATATAGTGACCCCAGATAATTACTTTTTTATCTGCCAATTCACTGCTCAGTAACCACTTCACGTTGTCGGCCATCGCCAAGTCGTGCTCGTCATGACGTCGCTGCCCTGCCATCGACTGCGCCACGAGCACTAACCCATGGAGTAACCGGGCGACATACTTTGGTCCTTGGTATCCTTGCTGGTCGCTGACAGCCGTCTTTAAAGCGTGCTGGAGGCGATAGGAGGTAGCAACATAGGCTTGTTGCTGCTTTGCATTAATTTGCTGTGGTTGGCGCTTCAGCACCGCTGCGTTGGTGCGTTTAAACGCAGCCCAGTCGACCTCTTTGGCAACACTTGGGATGAAACGCTGACTTTGCTGGATGATAAATTCGCTTACCTGCGCCTTAGAATATTCACCACTGAGACGACCATCAAAGCCAGCCAGCTGCAAAGGCCGCTCACTGTCTCGCTGTGCGTCAATGTACCGCATGAGCGCTTGCACTGGCGCACTTGCGGCGTACATATAAAAGATGTTACCCGGTGCTTGAGCAGTGATAGCTTGACCGGGCTGTTGCCAGATTTGCGCAACATCAAATAGACCGCTTTCCAGTATCAACGCATCAAAGCCTTGATGCTGGTGTAAATAACGCACCAAACAGGTCTTGAGTGCAAAATTCTGTTGCTCGCCATGGGTCAGTTCATCCAGCATAACGATACGTGCATCGCCAATCGCCTCGCCAAAGCGCGCAAAATTAGCCTGTTCACAGTGGTTATCGAGGTTTATTTTCTCTATTGTTGTGGCGCTTAACGCTGCTGCATACACGCTCAACAATAACGTTACTAGCCACTTCATAGACGCGCTCCTTTTTCGCCGACTAACATCCGAATTAATGTCCCATCTCGGTCAATAAAGTGGTGTTTTAATGCTGCCAATGCATGGATAGACAGTGTAAAGCACAGCGCCCAAGCACAGTATATGTGCACCGCTAACCCCCAGTCGCTAAGCGCTGCTGAGTGAGCAACGACTTGCTGCTGAGCATCTATGTTTTGCGCCAACAACGGCCAATCGAATAAAGCAATGCCATAGCCACCAAAGCCGCTGTAAGCAGCGCCCGACACCACCATTATTACCAGCAGCACCAACAACAACCAATGAAAGCCATGCACCGCTTTCGCGCCCTTACCTTTAGCCGTGCTCTGCCAGGGTTTGAACCAGCGCAGCACCAGTCGGGGTAGCAGCAATAATGCCACCACCACGGCAACGGATTTGTGTAAGTGATATAGGCCATAGTCGGCGACATAGGTCATGTAATATCCCAGGGTCAGCAACCCCAAAATAAGCGCCGCCATCAGCCAATGTAGTAGTCGGTTTACACCTGCATAAGTCATTAAGTACCTCCTCTTTTTTCTTCAAAGGTACTTATTAACGCATTGATTTAAATAACTTTGTGATGAAACAACTGAGTTTGTGACGAAATGCCTGGCTGTGTGCTTTGAGTTAATACTTGCTTCAGCGCTGGTTTAAAAGTTTTGCTCACTGGTACCCAATGATCCTCACCCACTAACACCTGCGCTTTGCCATTTTCCAATGGCTTAAGCTCACGTACATGGTGTAGGTTAATCAGGTAACTGCGATGGACGCGTATCATAGGCGCCGCGCCTAGCTGCTCACTCAGTTGTTTAATGGTGGTGCGCACCAAGTAACGGCTATCAGCATCGACAACCTCAACATAATTACCTGCAGCGCGCACATACTGAATATCACTGATAGCGAGCGTTTTTTCCATGCCCCGATGCTGCACTGTGAGACATGCAGGAGCGATATCGGCCCCGTTAACTGAGTCGCGTGCTTTCACCTTGGTTACCAAGCTCAGGTAAATGGCTCCCATCACCAAAAGCACTGCAAAGGTGTACTTAGGTAGTAAATTAATGACTGCGCCAGCCCAATTAGGACCATAAAAATCGAAATCGAGCGACACTCGGATATAACTTAGCAACAACACACTCACCACAGCACAGCTCAACAGCAGCGGTTTATACACTCGCTGAGAACGTGTTAGCGCATATATTGCTGCCATAGATAGCCCCCATAAAGCACCCCACTCTTTCACCCAAAATAACTGTGAGTCGATAAAGTCCCAGCGTGCACCACCCACGTAGTGGCGCCAAAACAAGCAATAGAGATTAAATATAAAAAGCAAGGCTACCCATAAGACGCCTAGTTTCAGCGTTGGGTGGCTAAGCTGTTGCCAGCGCTGCAGCCAAGTCATGGTGTCAATCCATTGTCCGAATAGATTGGCAAAAATAACAAATCTAACGCGATAAACAAAGCCATGCAGCACAGACCAAGGTCGCATACAGCTTGCTCGAAAAAGAGCCTACATTTTGTAGGGTCTCTCACATGTAATACGAGGAAAATATTTATGGCGGGCGAATATCAGCGCATTTACCAGCAGTTTCAAAGCGACCCAGTGAAATTTTGGATGCACCAGAGCCAGCGCATCGATTGGCATACGCCACCCACTGAGGCTTACCATCAAGACTCACAAGGGCTTTATCATTGGTTTGCCGACGCCAAACTCAATACCAGTTACTTGGCATTAGATAGTCACGTTAACCAAGGTTATGGTGAGCGCCCAGCGCTGATTTATGACTCACCCGTCACCGCCACGCAACAAACATACAGCTACCGCGAACTGCGCGATGAAGTGGCTCACTTTGCCGGAGTCATGCGTGAATTAGGCGTCGGCAAAGGTGACCGAGTGGTGATTTACATGCCGATGATCCCGCAAGCAGTGATAGCGATGCTCGCCTGTGCACGCTTGGGCGCCATTCACTCGGTGGTATTCGGTGGCTTTGCGGCGCATGAATTAGCGGTGCGTATTGATGATGCCACACCCAAGCTGGTGCTCGGCGCCTCTTGCGGCATTGAAGTAGAGCGTGTCATCGCTTACAAACCACTCATTGACGAAGCCCTAGCCAAGGCACATCATAAGGTGCAGCACTGTATTATTTACCAGCGCCCACAATGTCCTGCTGAATTGAGCCCCATGCGTGATGTTGACTGGCATCAAGCAATGCAAACAGCCACTGCCGTTGACGCTGTTCCCGTAGCCGGAGATCACCCCTTATATATTCTCTACACCTCGGGGACAACCGGCACTCCAAAAGGGGTCGTGCGCGAGCATGGCGGCCATGCCCTGGCAATGCATTACAGTATGGAAGTGGTTTACGCCATGAAACCGGCGGAGGTGTTTTGGGCTGCATCGGACATCGGCTGGGTGGTCGGCCATTCCTATATTGTATACGCGCCGTTGATCTACGGCTGTACAACGGTTTTGTACGAGGGCAAGCCAGTGCGAACCCCTGATGCCAGTGCCTTTTGGCGTGTGGTTGAAGAGCATCAAGTAAATGCGCTGTTTAGCGCGCCAACCGCTTTTCGCGCGATAAAAAAAGAAGACCCTAATGGCGCAGGGTTTAAGCGCCATAACACGCAAAGTTTACAGCGGCTCTTTTTAGCTGGAGAGCGCCTCGATCCGCCCACTTATGAGTGGCTAACCGAAACCACCCAGTTACCCGTATTAGATCACTGGTGGCAAACCGAAACCGGCTGGGCTATTGCCTGTAACCCTATAGGCATTGAACCTTTACCAATCAAAGCAGGCAGTGCCAGTGTGCCCACCCCCGGTTTCGATGTGCATATACTTGATGTTGATGGCACCCCCTGCGCTGCAGGTGAAAGTGGTGCGGTTGCCATTAAGTTACCACTGCCTCCGGGGTGTTTACCGACCATTTGGCAAAACAATGAGCGCTTCAAAGCCGGTTACTTAAGTACCTACCCTGGCTATTATCTCTGTGGTGATGGCGGCTACATCGATGAGCAAGGCTACGTGTTTATCATGGGCCGTATCGACGATGTGATTAATGTCGCCGGGCATCGATTATCCACCGGCGAAATGGAGGAAATCGTTGCTGCCCACCCCGCTGTTGCCGAATGTGCGGTGTTTGGTATAAGTGATACCTTGAAAGGCCAGTTGCCGATGGCAATGGTGGTGCTGAAAGATAGTTATTCCGGCACTTGGGCTGATATTCGCGCCGAGCTTATTAGCAGCGTGCGCACACAAATCGGCGCCATTGCCTGTTTAAAAGAAGTGCTGTGTGTTGAGCGTTTACCGAAAACTCGCTCGGGCAAGATACTGCGTAAAAACCTCCGCCAACTGGTTGATGGCGAAGCGCTGCAAATTCCCTCTACCATTGATGACGCCAGTATTTTCACCCAAATAGCACAACAATTACGCAGTGCCTAAAGACCCGGTGCCCACGGTAGTGGGCCCTCACTAAGCATCCTGTTGCTCGCTCATAAAGTCAGCCATACGCTGTTGCAGTTGCTCTGGGCTGAGGTCCTCTTGATGGGTAGCAATGGTCCAAATATGGCCAAAGGGATCTTCCAAGGTTCCTGCTCTGTCGCCATAAAATTGATCGTGCACAGGACGCAGCTCTTTTGCACCTGCGTCAATAGCACGGGCGAACGTGGTATCAACATCCTCCACATACAACATCATACTCACGGGAGTACCACCGAGTTGGTGAGGACTAACAAAATGTTCATCGGGGCAAGCATCGGCCACCATCAAGTATGAATCACCTATTTTAAGCTCACCGTGAGCAATGCCGCCATCAGGCAACGGCATTTGCATTACGATTTCTGCGGCAAATACGTGTTGATAAAACGCCATCGCTTTCGCTGCACCATCAATAATTAAATAGGCAGTAAGCGAGTGAAACCCTTTGGGCTTGGCAGACACACTCATATGACCTCCGGTTATTTTAATCGCTCAGCTTTAGCTTAGTTGATGAGCCTATACAAACACAGACTACAACCAAGTTAAAACAAATTAAGGTACAAATGTTATGTGCTGTAATTGTTATTTAAATGTTAACTAACTACATTAAATTTAGATGTTGAACCTATTATGGGGAGACCATCTATCGTGTTCTTTTACACCCACTGTTCTTTTATGGCCAACACCATTATTGGATGCCTAAGGTAAAACAGGCCTGCTTTAAAAGGATTCTTTGTAGCAAGGAGATTATTGATGAAAACACCTGCCGCACTTGCGCTGCTAAGTAGCTCGCTGCTGACATTTAGCAGTCCCAACTCTGTTGCCGCCAGTTCCGACGACTTTAATGACCAACACTGCCAAGCGCCGCAGAGTTGGCAAAGCTTTAAAAGTATCACTATGCCTGATGGCAATGACTTTAACTCGTCTTCAAACTGCGAGTTCCACGCCTGGTCATGGCAGATGTTTATGTGGCTAATGCAAGAAGATCCACATAATTCAGGACAACCACGCTTCCTAGGGTTTGAGACTCCTTATGATTTACTGGGTGTAGAAAACCGTGAAAGTTTACTGCCAAGAATGGCAAAGTCGAGCGATGCCAAAGCACTTGATGAGTATCTGCAAGCAGGCACTGAGGGATTACTCGTCGACAGACAAGGCAAACCTGTTTACTACTCTCAATACTTAAACCCTGAATTTGTCGATTTTGTCAGCGAGCATGATCTGACTAACTATAAAAGTGTACAGAAGATTGATCCATCTCTGAGCTTCGATATTAATGTTGCTGAGTTTAAAGCTTCTTGGAAAATCGTTGATGCGACCACCGCCAACAGTGGCCAGTATTTTGTTACCCGCCAACCGGTTTATAAGTTGGTAAATAAGGGTGGTCAAATAGTGGTGGATATAACGCAACAAAGCAACGAGTACTTGGCTCTGGTAGGGTTTCATATTGCAGGCGTGGTCAAAGGGCACCCGGAGATGATCTGGGCCACTTTCGAGCATAAAGACAACGCTCCCAATGTGTGCTCTAAGCCACAGAACAGTTATGACGATCCCTGCCCAGTAGTACAAAACATCGACCCCAATCAGATTGTCTCAGAGCGGGACTGGACGTTTTACAGTGCCAATACTAAGTACAAAGAGTGTAATTTAAACTACAGTGTTTCGGGCCGGCTCACACTTGACGAAAAAAGCCAAACACTTAGCCCTAGTACCCAAGTTTGTCGCCGTTATGCCTGGGGTAATGACGCCACCCAAGCCACCTTCAAAGCGCCAACTAATATTCGAGTAGTACAACAACTGAACCACAGTGTCGATGATTTACTGGCTTCCAAGGACTTTGCCCTGCCGCAAGATCGCCAATGGTTAAAAAATTATTTTGAGGTCTCGGCTATTTGGTTTGCCCAGGCAAATGCTCTTAAACCCGGACAAACACTGGCTACTAACGTCGATGACAAGGGACAGCAATTACTTATTGGCGGTTTACATTTATCAAACGCAACCATAGAGACCTTTACGCAAACACAAAGCACTATGGATAATTGCTTCCGCTGTCATAATAGTTCACAACGCTTTCCCCCGAATGGTTCACATAAACTGTCGCCATTAAAGCCCACCAACCTCAATATCAGCCATGCCTTTATGAATATGTATTTCTGGGATCAGGAAATGAAGCAGTACGTGAAGGAAAACCTAGCCAAAAAGGGAGAGAAATAACATGAGTACTAATACAATTTTTCGCGTTCACCCAACCATCAACTTTGCTCGCGTTGGCAACAGTGAAGAGTTTTATATCGCTCCGGAGACAGCCGCCGGTGAGCTATTGGACAAATCATCGGGACTATTTGGTGGTTTACCTATTAAATGGGGAAGCGAAGCGACCCCTATCACTGCCGATGACTTTCGCGACCAGCAACAACGGGTAAAACGTCAAGCCGCACGCTTTCGTATCTACGCGTACGATGAACCACAAAGTAGCTACCCAAGTAATGACAAAGGTCGGGAAATAACTCTTGGCGATACCATCAATGGCAAGACCGTCAGCGATATTATTTGGCAAGTGCATGTAGCCAATAAAAAGAACAATAACTTTACAATTGCCGATAGTGAAGGCAATGAAGAGGGCATAAATAGCTACACTCATGGACAAACTCCGCCGTTGCGTAACCCCACTTATGGTCTTGACCCAAACATGCCAGAGCGCCTATTACAATTAGTCATAGACCCTGGCCCTCGTTGCATTCGTGCCAGTGATAGCAATACGGTGGTGCATTTTGATGCTCACACTACTGCCTCTTATATTGATCAACAGGGGCAAATTCAGCAACAGCCAAACTACCCCACTAGTTTCCCAAGCGATCATTTTGACAATCTCAATCCCAGTTCCGGTGACATTACCACCCTAGGTGAGCTGCGAGTCGAGTCTAATACTGGGCGTTTAGTCGTTACTGGGGGGTACGGTAATGCTTTTGCTTTTAAAAAAGGTAACTATGGCGCAGGTACGCATATGAGTGAAGCGCAAAAGCGAAAGGTTGAGCTCAATGGCGCTATTGATAATGATGGGTGGTTCGATGACGTTGCCGATGGCCCAGTGCATGCAACGATTGTGTTCGATGATGGCTCAACAGCTCAAGTTGTCGCCGGTTGGTTTGTATCGACCGATCCCGCCTATGCTCCGCAAACGCGAAACATTGTCTCAACGTGGGATGATATTTTTAATACCTGGGTGGAGCATCTCAACCTTATTCCTGACCTCTATAGCGAAGGCCAGTATAACAGCAACTACAAAGCCTCGTTTAATGGCGATGTTTTACCTATATTGCATGGTGCGTATTTACAACGCTGGAATACCAATCTACCGAATAAGGGAATACAAGGGCACAACTTTATCGCTAAAATTAAACCTTCCGACAACCCTAAAGAGTTCATCAAAGACTTCGATGGCTTGATACGCAACCCTAACTTGCCTGCTGATGATAGCGAACGCACGAAAATGCCATTGTCGCTGGGCGATGCAACGAAGAGCTTTTTATCTTTATCTACCACCCAGTACTTCCTTATGAAACAGTGGTACGAAGGTCACAGTGAAGAACAAGCACCCAACCTAGGTGAGGGTGAAAAGCTTGATAAAGTAGTTCTAGAAAACTGCTTGGGAGGACGCTATTCGCCAGGCATTGAGCTGACCTTCATTGTGCGTGATACACACCTTTATAAAGTAGACAATAGCAATGGTGTAGCCACGATTCCCGCCACACAAGGACCATTTAGGATAAACGAGCAGCCATTGGATTATAGCCATGCGAGTAAAGCACAGCCGTTCCTAAGTTTTGGCTATATACCCAATAACAGTGCCAAAGTAACCCCCGGAGATTTAAGTAAGTTTATGGCACAACCTTGGCATACCGATTACAACAGTTGTGCCGTGCATGAACCTGATCCCGTGCCCCCTGCAAGTAACACCTTGTATTGGTCTTGGCCTGCCCAGCGTCCGGTTCAAGTGCACCCAGCCAATTTGTGTACATTTAACGAACAACAAGGCACTTGGAACCTTGGCGGACAACTCTTTAGTATTCGCGGTGATGCTGATGGTGAGGATAACTTAACCTACTCAGATTACCCGCAAAATGTAGGCCGGTACCGTCAGTACCTCGATTACTTGGCTAATTGGCATAAAACCGGATTTATTATTCAAGGTCACCAAGTAAGTGCTCCTAAAGGTGATAACTATGGTAGCGACAAGTTCGTTGAAGTAGAGAGCTTGTATCAGTCGAACGGGCAGTTGGTACAGCCTTGGCCAACTTCAGTGATCCCAGAGCCAACTGGTAAATAACGCTTGATAGCCGGTTCTTTTGGGACCGGCTAAGGATTAACTATGACTGACGATGTCTTGATCATTGGTGCTGGGCCTGCTGGGATTGCCACTGCAATCGCAATCAAAAAGCAGGCACCACATTTGACTGTTACACTCGTTGATGCCGCAACAAGTGCCAAAGCAAAGCTTGGTGAAACTATTCCACCAGCTGCTAACGAGGTGCTTAGGCGAATACTTGGCGAGCATTCAGAGGAGCTTTTATCTAAGCACCTCATTTGCCCAGGGTCGATTTCCCGATGGCATAATGAACAAGTTGGCTTTAATGACTTTTTCTTTGCCCTGACAGGCCAAGGATATCATTTAGATCGACAGCTTTTTGAACATGACCTAAGTACTTATGCCTGCCAACTGGGTGTGACATTATTACGTGGTGCAAAAGTTAACGCTGTCGCTGCAAGTACCACTGGCTTTCGCTTGTCTGTACACTTAGGGAGTGACAAGAAAGTATACCATGCCCGCTTTGTGGTGGATGCGAGCGCTCAGCAGCGCCGCCTGACCCGTACTTTAGAAGTTGCAGAAAACACCTTCGATGAAGTGCTCTATCTCAGTGCGCTTGTCTCAGTTGAGCAATCGCCTTCATGCAGTGAGCGTACTGTGGTTGAGGCACAGCCTTATGGATGGTGGTATGGCGCAGCCTTACCTGGTAAGCAATTGATGCTAATGTTATGTACCGACCGCGATAATGTTGCTCAATATGGTCTTGATAACAGTTACGAATTTTTATGTCGGGCCTGCGAAAACGGGTTATTTCAGTATGGGTTTAACCACTTACGTAATTACAGCGCTAATGAGATACATATAACAAAGCGGCGCGTAAGCTCAGGTATTCTTAGTAAGGTTATTGGTAACAACTGGCTGGCAGTAGGCGATAGCGCAAGTAACTACGATCCCATCTCCTCTGCCGGTATTACCAAAGCGCTCATACATGGTGAACTCGCAGGTAAAGCCATTGCTGAGTGTTTCCAATATGGCAGTGAAGAGGCTTTACTGGCTTATGAGCAGCGTGTTTTTGCCGATTTTAATCAATATATAGCGCTTCATGCACAGCATTACGGTTGCAATCAACGCTTTGCTGACGCCTCATTTTGGCAAGCACGACGGGCCGTAACACAGGCTTAGTAACGCTTAGGTTATATAAACTTACCCATTATTAAGTGGGTTTGCTGGGCTCTGCCCTGTTAGCGCTATGAAGAGTGCAGCTAAGTAGAGCGATGAGCGCGGTAATACCGGCAAGCACTGCGTACCCACAAAATAAAGTAAATACACCCACATAGTTAGCAGCGATACTCGCAACTAAAGCAGGCAACACCGCCCCCAAATACGAGACCATGTAAACACTTGCCAGCATCCCTGCGCGATGTTCTCGGCTAATATCTGCCATCAACACAGACATTGCCGCGCTACTGGCAACCCCTTGCGCAATCCCCACACTCAAGCTCGCAGCCAAAAAGACTTCGAGCCAACCGAAATAGAGCGCACAGGCAATAACCATAAGGGCCGTTACTAAAATCAACATCGCCACCCCAATCGCGCGCTGGGCAACGAACCTGTCCGCGAGCGCCCCACCCAAAGGGGTGAGCACCATCACTGAGGAAAAGGCCAACGCACTGATAAAGGCATTGTCACTACCCAGCGCAGTGGCGACAATTTCCGGCCCAAACGCTTGGTAGAACCCACCAATAGACCAAGTAGCCACCATCACAGCTGCCAAAGTGGCAAACGGCCTCAATGCTGCTTTTGGCATGTAGAAATCAGGCGTTAGTGCTGAGCACACATTGCCTTTACGCTGCACTGTTTCCTCGCATTGAAGCAGTAGTCCAAGTAGCATCACCGCCACAGTGGCTATCAAGGTGTAAATGAGTAATTTTGGCGCAGGAGCATAGCTCACGAGTAAGGCACTGCTCACAGCTCCCAAAGGGATACCGATCATGGGCGCACAACTGGTGATTAGTGCCACCCATGATTTACGTCTATAGCTTCCCAAATCGGTGACATAAGCGCCTACGGAACTTGCAGCCACACCGCACGCAAATCCCTGTAAGGCTCGTGCAATGAGCAGCGCAAGCGAGGTTTGCATGGCAATCATAGTGACACAAGAAAGTAAGACACACAGTAACGCTGCCACGGCCATAGGCTTGCGACCGAGATGGTTTGATAACCTTCCAAATACCAATAAAGCCAGTGCAGCGGCAATAAAGTAGGCTAGTGAAACCCAACCTAAGTCGCTGTGCGAAAGGCCATCTTGCGCACGATATACATTAAAGAGTGAAATTGGCGCGCCGGCGCAAGCAAACACCAAAATTTGTATACTCGCGGCGACAAAAAATGCCTGGTGCTTCGCTAGCATTGCTTATTGCGCTCGAATACACACAGTATCACCATCAGCTGCCAATAGTGCACTGAGATCCCCTGTTAACGCGCCTAGCTTCACCAACCCTATGGCGTAGGCGGTGTGGCGATAAAAAATCGCCAAGTTCCCCCAAGGAGCATAGTAAGCGATATCTCCAGGCTCACCTACACAGCCCGCTACGGCTTCGGATAAGCTCAACTCCTTCGGTAAATTGGCAATTTTCTCCGCTTGAGCAAAATCACTGAGCAACACCTGCAAAGGCAATAGAGCATAGAAATCTCGTGCCGCAGGGGTATCCAGCAGGGTGCCAGTCAATGCTGTCTCGCCTATAGTTAAACTAATATGCATAAGCCCCCGCACCTAAGGCTGATACTGCTTATCGGTCACGGCCTCCATCCAAGTCACGACACTGCCTTGGTGCGACTCTTGAATAGCCATATGTGTCATTGCCGTGCGCGCAGTCGCACCATGCCAATGTTTCACATTCGCAGGGATGTGGACGACATCACCAGGCTCAATCACTAAACGCCGACCCTGCCACTGCTGTACCCAACCCTGACCCGAGGTAACAATTAACGTTTGCCCTCGTGGATGACTATGCCAATGTGTGCGACTGCTGGGCTCGAACGTCACATTCGCACCGCCGGCACGGGTCTGTGGTTGCGGCTGAAATAGGGGTTCCACGCGCACCGCGCCGCTAAAGTATTGCTCAAGCCCCTGCAGAGGTAACTGGCTACCGTTAACTTGTACGCTGATTTGCGCCTCAGGAGCGCTTTGTGCCATGGCCTGAGTCGCCATTGTCAGGCCAATAATTAACATCAACGTCGGAATAATCGCTTTCATAGGTCATCTCCTCAGATTAAGTAGGTGTAATCAACAGCTGTGATTTGCGCTGTCGATTGCATCTATTTTTTCTGAGTTCAGCCTATCTCGGTAGTATATTATTCCGCTTTACTTGCCTATAACTCTGAGTGTACAGAACAATTTCTAGGCAAGCTTTATTCTGTGCATTACACTCACAGTTACCCACCCCATCGCCGTAGACAAGACTATGAACACAGAGCAAAACCGTATCAGTGCCATCAGCAATGAGTTGGCTGCAATGATCGAACGCCACAATCAAGGCCAAGCGATGCAAGAAACAGCGATTGAAGGGTTGGCATTTTATCGCCAAACAGAGCCCGCCGATTCGTGTTCATTGTGTGTGGTTGAACCAAGCATTGCTCTGGTGGTGCAAGGTGCGAAAAGCATGACCCTAGGGGACCAAGAGTTTCGTTACGACCCTTACCACTTTCTCATTACATCACTGGATTTACCGGCAAGAATGCAAGTGTTGGAGGCGAACGACCAAGCACCATATCTAGGCCTTGTTCTTAAGTTTGATTTGGCGGTGATGAGCGAGCTAATCGTTCAAGCGCCACTGCAAAAAGCCCCCCCCAGCGAGCATGACAAGGGCATGGTACTGGGGACTATGACCACGACCTTACTCGGTGCGTGCCAGCGCTTAGCTGCACTGCTCGATGAACCCGATTCACAGGCGGTATTGGCGCCGCTTATCAAGCGTGAGATTTTCTGGCGGGTGCTGATCAGTGAGCAAGGGGCACGGTTACGCCAAGTAGTCTCTGCTGGCAGCCAGGGGCTGCGAGTAGCACGTGCCATCGAGTGGCTGAAAACACACTACCAAGAACACCAAAGTGTTGATGAGCTGGCCGACATGGCGCAAATGAGCAAGTCCACCTTCCATCATCATTTTCGCCAACTCACCGCCATGAGCCCATTGCAATATCAAAAGCGCTTGCGCTTGCTTGAAGCCCGTCGGCTTATGCTCGGCGAGCAATTCGATGCTTCAAGTGCGGCTTACAAGGTGGGCTACGAAAGCCCATCGCAATTCTCTCGCGAATATTCGCGTTTGTTCGGCACTTCCCCCAAACGCGATATCGCTGCGCAGCGCCAGCAAATTAAAGGTTAACTAAGGTGCTTCACTGGCCTTAGCTACAGGCGCCAAATAATGCTCATCGCTCACTGCCTCAAACCATTGCACAGCCTCACCATTAAGCGCCTCTTGCACCGCGATGTGCTGCATCGGTTCACTACTGGTTGCACCATGCCAGTGACGACGACCACAGTTACACCAAATCAAATCACCCGGCCCGATCTGCGTTTTCTCACCCCCTTCACATTGGGTCCAACCGATGCCCTGAGTGACCACCAAAATTTGTCCCAATGGGTGTGAGTGCCAGTGTGTACGTGCGCCAGCAGCAAAATTAACAACCGCAGCACCTAATCGTGATGGTGCCGGGGCGTTAAATAAACTACTAATAGTTACCGAGCCGGTAAAACATTCCGCAGGGCCCGTTATGGGTTCACTCTGGTGCGCCCGGATAACGCTCATATCTTCACTTTTTGACATGGTTTTCTCCCGTTTCTCAAAACACCTAGTAGTGATTACAGTAGCGATGATTTGTGCCTAATAGAATGCCAAAAACAGCAGCATCATTGCCTGATTGTAGCTCGCGCTTGAAAACGAAGAAGAACGTCTACATTAGCTCTGCAAAATAACCCGATATTCGATAGTCAGCGGTAACCCTTTTCCTATCACTCATACTTTTAGGCAAGAACCGAACAGCTTTGTGTCTATTTAATAACCAGCCTTTACCTGATAATGAGCTCAGCAACGCAACACATTGTGTGCACTTGGTAACCCTAGTGATCACCAACACTGTGTTGCACAACCGGAGGTTCTGATGAAAGCCACATTTATAAATCCATTCACTAGCGTGCTTATCTGCTCGGCCCTATGGGCAAGTGCAACCCTAGCTGCAAATAATGCCCATACTGCACAGGTGAGTCACGGAGCCAATAACTTCTATCAAAGCGAGCGTATCTCTATGCAAAAAGTTACATTCAACAATCAATATCACATGCAGGTTACTGGTAATTTATACCTGCCCGAAAACATGCAGGCGGATGAGCGCAAACCAGCAATTATCGTGGGTCACCCAATGGGAGCGGTGAAAGAACAAAGTGCCGTACTCTATGCACAAAAGCTTGCGGAAATGGGTTTTGTCACACTGGCCATTGATCTGTCATTTTGGGGTGAAAGCGAAGGCAATCCGCGCAATGCCGTGCTACCAGACATGTATGCCGAAGATTTTAGTGCCGCAGTCGATTACTTAGGTGCCAACGAGCATGTCGATGCCAAACGTATCGGCGTACTGGGCATATGCGGCAGCGGTGGCTTCGCAATCAGTGCTGCGAAAATCGACCCGCGTATGAAAGCCATAGCCACGGTGAGTATGTATAACATGGGGGCATTCACTCGCAACCTGTATAACCAGTCGCAAACGCTGGCACAACGTAAACAAGTGATCGCTCAAGCTGCTGCGCAGCGCAATGTTGAGTTTGCAGGCGGGGAAACTCGATACACCGGCGGCACTCCTCATGAAATCAATGACGATTCACACCCCATAGCTAAAGAGTTTTACGATTTTTACCGCACACCACGTGGCCAATATACGCCTGCGGGCTCCTCACCTGAGCTGACCACGCACCCTACGCTTAGCAGCAATACTAAGTTTATGAATTTTTATCCGTTCAATGACATGGAACTGATCTCGCCGCGCCCGCTACTTTTTATTTCCGGCGACCAAGCGCATTCCATTGAATTTAGCCAAGATGCCTATGCCCGCGCAGCTGAGCCCAAAGAGCTCTACCTAGTTGAAGGCGCCGGCCATGTTGACTTATATGATCGTGTTGAGTTGATCCCATTTGCTAAGCTCGGCAACTTTTTCAACACCCACCTATAATTTGCTGACTCTAGGGCAGTCTATCACTGCCCTATCATTATTTTGGAGGCTTTATGAAAACCACAGGCTATGCTGCACATTCACATGACACACCATTGGTGCCTTATGAATATCATTGTCGGCAGTTACGAGAGGACGATGTGGCCATCGAGATCCTCTACAGTGGCGTTTGTCACAGTGATTTGCACACCGTAAAAAATGATTGGGGGTGGACGCTTTACCCTAGTGTGCCTGGCCATGAGATCGTCGGCCGAGTCATTGCGGTCGGTGCCAAAGTTACAGGTTACAACAAAGGTGATCATGTGGCGGTAGGCTGTATGGTCGATAGCTGCCAACATTGCAGCCAATGTCACGCAGGCGAGGAGCAGTTTTGTGAGCACGGTTTTACCCAAACCTATAATAGCCCAGATCCCCATACTAAAGAGATCACTAAAGGCGGTTATGCAAAGAACATCGTGGTGCGCGAGGAATTTGTACTCGCTGTGCCAGCGGCGCTCGATTTAGCAAAGACCGCACCTTTGCTCTGCGCGGGCATTACCACCTATTCGCCCCTGAGAACATGGAATGTTGCCCCAGGCAGTCATGTCGCTGTCATTGGCATGGGTGGACTCGGTCATATGGCTGTGAAGCTTGCTGTTGCTATGGGAGCACATGTAACAGTTGTCAGTCGCTCTGCACATAAAAAAGCGGATGCCGAAGCCTTGGGCGCCGACGCTTTTTTACTTTCCAATGATGAGCACAGCATGGAGCAGGCCGCCAGCACCTTTGATCTTATCGTTGATACGGTGCCAGTAAAACACGATGTTACGCCCTATGTGCCGCTACTAAAAATAGATGGCACCTTGACCTTAGTCGGGCAAGTAGGCCCGATGGCCGAAATGAACACGGTGCCTTTAGTCATGGGTCGTCGTCGTATTGCCGCATCGCTCATTGGGGGGATTGCTGAAACCCAAGAGATGCTCGATTTTTGCGCGCGAATGAACATTTTGCCGGAAGTGGAAATGATCACCATGGAGCAGATAAATGAGGCGTTTGAACGACTTGAGCGCGCCGATGTGCATTACCGCTTTGTCATTGATATGCAAAAATCCACTTTTTAAAGTTCAGTGGGTCAAGTGGCAGCACTTGACCCTCATTATTATCGTCACGAACGTGTTATAATGGCGTTTTGTACTCAATAAGATGAACCTTGCCGTGACTGCATTGCCCTTTTCCTCCACTCCACTGTCCCCTGCGTTGTTAGATAACCTCGCATCATTGGGGTATCACTCTATGACCGATATTCAAGCGCAAACCTTGCCGCTTATTTTGGCCGGCAAAGATGTCATTGGTCAGGGCAAAACCGGTTCAGGTAAAACCGCAGCATTCGCTTTGGGGTTACTGCATAACCTCAATGTACAACGCTTTCGAGTACAGTCTCTGGTTGTCTGCCCCACTCGTGAGCTGGCCGACCAAGTGGCGGTCGAAATCCGCAAGTTAGCACGCGCAATCCATAATATTAAGGTGTTAACCTTATGTGGTGGTGCACCGATGGGACCACAAATTGGGTCGCTGGAGCATGGTGCGCATATTGTTGTCGGTACCCCAGGGCGCATTGAAGAGCACTTGCGTAAGGGCCGCCTCAGTTTAGATGAGGTAAATACCTTTGTGCTTGATGAGGCCGATCGCATGCTGGAAATGGGCTTCGAACAGCCGCTGCAATACATTGTTGACCACTGCCCTGCGGTGCGACAGAACCTACTATTTAGCGCCACTTATCCGGCAAAAATAGAACAGCTCGCTCAACATGTTATGCACAATCCGGAAAAAATCACCGTTGAGTCCACCCATGATCATGCCACTATCGAGCAGTATTTCTACGAGGTGGACGACAATGCCATGCGTATGCAAGCAACGCAAAAGCTGTTATTGCACTTTGCTCCCAGTGCAGCGGTTATTTTCTGCAATACTAAGGCACAATGCCAAGAGCTCTGCGATAGCCTGCGCCAGTGTGGCTTTGATTGTGGTGCACTGCATGGCGATTTGGAACAAAAAGACCGTGACCGTACGTTAGTGCGCTTTGCTAACCAAAGCATGAGCGTGCTAGTTGCCACCGATGTCGCCGCTCGTGGCATTGATGTTGACCATGTTGATATGGTCATTAACTACCATATTGCGCACGACCCTGAGGTGCACGTGCATCGTATTGGCCGCACCGGTCGGGCTGGCAATAAAGGGGTTGCATGTTCATTGATGAGCTATAAAGAATCCCACAAGGTCAACGCTTTAGAAGATTATCTAAATACCACAGTGGAGCCAACAGACTTACCTAACGACAACGTGTTTGGTAATCCCTTTAAACGTGCGCCTATGGTCACAATTCAAATCGATGGTGGTAAAAAGTCTAAGCTGCGCCCCGGTGATATTCTTGGTGCCTTGACGGCAAAGGATGCGGTGAAAGGCGCACAAATAGGTAAAATCAAAATCACGGCGATCAGCGCTTATGTCGCAGTGGAACGAAAAGCAGCTAATACCGCCTTGAAGGTGATCAGCGAAGGCAAAATGAAAGGCCGACAATTTCGCGCTCGTAAACTCACTAAGTAACATTCCATTGGCCGCACATTGCTGCGGCCTGCTACCCACTTTGTCATTCAGTATCAATACACCTTGCTTTAGTTAGCGTTGCCTGTTCAGGAACTCTTTTTCACCTGCAATGGAGGCCTTCGGTGACATCTGACTACTTTGAGTTTTTAAGCATTATTGGCGTCGCATTTTTTGCCATTTCTGGTACTTTGCTAGGCCATGATAAAAACATCGGCGGTTTTGGTGTCGTCGTTGTTGCTTCAGTCACCGCGCTTGGCGGCGGCAGCCTGCGCGATGTGTTGCTAAATCAACCAGTATTCTGGATAGACAACCCCAACTACCTCTATGCCACCTACAGCGCTATTTTTATCACGGTGTTGTTTATCCGCCACCTTCCCAATGTATCGAGTTACTACATGCTGTTACTTGACGCCATTGGCATGGCTATTTTCAATATCGTCGGCATTGAGAAGTCGCTACTGCAAGGCACCGATATGATCGTGGCCATCACCATGGGGATGACCACAGGCATATTTGGCGGCTTACTGCGGGATGTGATTTGCGCCGAAGTCCCTCTCGTTATGCGCCAAGAGCTTTACTCTACAGCCTGTCTGTTGGGAGGGCTGACTTATGCCGTGCTATTTCATTTAGATATTGCTTACCTGTGGCGCATTATCGGGTCTGTGTTGGTCACTGTGCTGCTGCGCCTTGGCGCAATTCATTGGGGTTGGCAGCCGAGTATATTCAAGAAAGGCCGAATGCAGTGATGCCAACCATTTTATAATTTGGGGTTTAAATCATATGCTCCGCCCCAAGGTTTTAACTGTACACCTTTTTAAGCCGTGGGTGATGACCTCACCGGCACGGGAAAATAGCAGAACTTTAAGGAGCGCGATATGAAAACCCTGATCATCGGAGCCAGTGGTCAAATCGGCAAAATGACGACCGCGAAACTGTTAGCCCAAGGGCACGAAGTCGTGGCCTTAGTACGCGATAAAAGCAAGCTAAGCGACTTGCCCCAACAAGGGCTAACTATTATTGAGCAAGATTTGGAAAATGATTTTAGCGCTGCCTTTGATAATTGCACACAAGTGATCTTTGCTGCAGGCTCTGGGGCCAGCACCGGGGCTGATAAAACCTTACTCATTGATTTATGGGCTGCAAAGCGGGCCGTGGATTTTGCGAAAGATCATAAGCTTGCACACTTTATTATGGTGAGCTCAATTGGTGCCGACGCACCTGATAATATTGAAAGCAGCATAAAGCCCTATTTGGTAGCCAAACACATGGCCGATGAGCAACTGATAAACAGTGGCCTTGATTACACCATCGTGCGCCCGGGTACTTTGCTCAATGAACCAGCGACCAAAAAATACCGTATCAAGCGCCCAGAGTCGCGCCAAGACGCGGTGATCTCTCGCGAGAACGTGGCAGAGGCGCTGGTGTATATCGCTGGCAAAGACAGTAAAACGAGCCAAGTGTTTGAGCTGTTTGATGGTCCCGAACCAATCACTTCACTCATAGATTAAAGCCAATGCGCCTAGCCCCAAGCTGGGCGCTCATTTTTACGCCAATTAAAACAACCAGCTTACCGAGAGTCTCAACGTCCGTGGTTCAATGGGATGAAAGTGAATATCCGCAATACCCTCATCTGCCTCACCCGGCAAGCGAGAACTGTAGTAGTAGTCAATATCATGATCCTGACTGTTAAACATGTTGAGTAGCTCGACATCCACTTTCCAGTGGGTTTGACGATAACTGAGCAACCCATTGACCACACTCAGAGGCTGCGAACGTCGCTCGCCATCGGCACTGAGTATGCGCTTGCCAATATGACGAAAACGTAACGAGCTCAACCACAACTCATTGATATGCCAATTGACACCAGCACTTGCCACTACGGGTACTGCGCCCTCGACGCGATCATCCTTAGTGCCATTACGTAAGCGCGAACGCGTGAACGACGCTTCCATATCGACACTAAAGCGCTCATTGAGCCAATAATAAGCACTCAGCTCCAAACCATAGCGCCGCGAAGCATCACTGGCCTCAGTATTACCGGCATCGCCAACAAATAGTAGCTCCGAGTCTAACTCTAACCACCATAGAGCGGTTGAAAAATTAAACTGCTGCTCATCGAAATAGCGCACGCCTATTTCACCTCCTTCGCTGCGTACAAGTAGGTCAACCTGCTCTGTCGCCTCCAGGGTGATAGGGTCTAGATTTATCGTTGCTCCGCGAGCATCATTGGAATGAAACCCTTGAGCAAAATTAAAATAGCCGGCCCATTGCGGCGTAAAGAGGTAGTTTATGTTCGCCTTCACGCTGAATAAGTCATCGCTGGCATCGCCGGAGTTACTTGGGTTATCACTTTGCACATTGGCTTCTAGATAGTCATAACGCAGACCTAGATTAGCTTCGAGCTTTGAGCTAATGGTTATCTGCGAATGCCAATAAGCACTGTAACTACGCTCATCAAT
Organism: Pseudoalteromonas ruthenica; assembly: GCF_008808095.1. Classification (NCBI taxonomy): domain Bacteria; kingdom Pseudomonadati; phylum Pseudomonadota; class Gammaproteobacteria; order Alteromonadales; family Pseudoalteromonadaceae; genus Pseudoalteromonas; species Pseudoalteromonas ruthenica. The sequence continues at coordinate 1,804,464 of NZ_CP023396.1, forward strand.
ACTGTCTTCACGCACAGTACTTAAACGCTGACGCGCACGTGTATTATACAGCCCCACTTCACCGACATTATCATTACGCAGAGTGATCCCTACGCGGTGCTCGATGGGCCAGGACGTCTGTTGTGAAAAGGTATACCCTAGCGATGCACCGCTGATCACCCGCTCATCATATTGCTGAAATTGATCGCCATTGATGGGGTCGTTGAGAAAGTAAGTAAAATTCGAAAACAAATCCAATTTATAGTCAATAAGATAGGCACTCGCGCTAACGCGTTGCCCTTGCCAATTGGCCGATACACTGTAGCGACTGGAGTGTCCCCCTAAGGTTTTATCTAAAGAACCTAACTCTGTTATTATTCCTTGGCGTACCGCGCGACGTGGTATTTGGTCGGCGGCATTCCAGCGATTGTCGTAGGCCATTGCCGTTATAGACATATCGCCGTCCCAAGCGCGGCCTACATAACGTAGCAACGCATTTTTCTTGCTGATATCTTCATTGATATCTTGCCAAGGGCCGTCATAACCTTGCCATTGTGCAGCGCCAATAACCTTGCCTTGCCCCGCTGCAACACTCGCCATCGCAACCGCTCGAGTATAGTTATCCTCACCAATACTCAACGTTAACTGCTGATGTGTGGGGTTATCAGCAAGGTGAAAGTAGGCACTGCCGGCGCTGGAGAAATCTCCTTGCTCTGCGTGATAACTGCCCTTTTGATAGGTAATGGTGGCAATCGTTTCAGGAATAATAAAATTGAGATCGGTATAGCCTTGACCGTGCCCATGACTGCGCATATTAATGGGCATGCCATCGATATAGGTCGCAAAATCGGTGCCGTGATCTAAGTTAAAACCACGAATAAAATACTGATTCGCTTTACCCGAGCCGCTGTGTTGTGTCACGGCCATACCCGGTATAAGCTCTAGCATTTCTGCGCTACGCAACATGGCTCGGCTATCAATTTCACCCTGACCTATCACGCCACTTGATGCGCTAATCGACTCACCAATAAGGCCACTGCGGTGCCCATACACGGTGATCGTTTCTACATTAGCCGACAATGGATGAGCCGTAATCGCCCCGAGAGAAAGTAGTAATGTGTTAAACCTCATGGCTTGTTCCTTGTTACCAGTTAATATCAAAGGTGGTAACGGACAAGCACTGATTTTGGATGCAAAAAAGGAAAGTTAGTTAGAAACGATAGCCCACTGTCAGTGTCACTGATAATGCAGCGGTAAGCGAAAAGGGTAACTGCCAGGCGTGCGGCTAACAATAGCCGCCTGCAAACTGCGCGAGAGCAAGGGTGTGTGTAAAGTTCAGGCAAGCTCACAACGGCCTGCCCAACTGATTAACGGTAGAAGACCTCAACCGTTCCTTTGCTTTTAATCAATAGAGGCTGACCGCGACGGTCGCGGGCTTTCGGATGGGCTACTTTAATCCAGCCTTCATTAATGCAGTACTCTTCTACATCATTACGCTCTTTATCATTGAAACGCACGCCAATATCGTGTTTTAGCACTTCTTCATTGTAATGCGGGCTGCGCGGGTTAATCGAAAGCATATTGGGAATATCAGGTTTGCTGTTGTCGGTCATGATGACGTATCTCTACAAATAAACGTAGGCGCTATTGTAGGTAATCCCATCCTTAGGCTCAATTATTAAAGTTGCCGATAGGAAAATAATCTCGCCTATATTGCTTTCGTTGGCAATGTACTACAAACAAGTATGCTTAGCCTCATCGCCAATAGAGCTGAATTATTTGCGCTCAGCTCTCAGACGTAGGATAGTGATACGCGGTTTTAATGCTGTAACTACATAGGATAATCATGTTCAAACTATTGCTAGCTTCGAGTTTAGTCTTTTCTTGTGCCACCGCGTTGGCCGCCAACCTTACGGTAGAAGAGCAGCGTCTACCCGCAGCTGCTGAAGCAATGCCCAACGTAACCAGCGCCTTTGCCAGTGATGTAAGCGCGTTTGCACAACAGTGGCAAGAACTAAAGAGCTTCGAGCGTGCTCAGGATGTGGTTTATGATTACGCCAACCAGTTGTGGCGCAACGCCAAACAGCGTATCACTACGAAAAAAGATTACGATGACCGCGCATTGTATTGGGCACGGTTACAGTCGAGTAAGGTTATTCGTGCCACTAACCCACACTTTGCGCTCAGCGATGCGCAGCGTCAAAGCTTACTCAACACCCTAGAGCGAGGCAGTCGAGGGCAATACGACTTAGCGTACAGCCAGGGCACTGAGAAAAAGATTCTGATCACCGGCTTTGACCCTTTTTTGCTTGATGAACACATTGACCAAAGTAATCCTTCAGGGGTCGCTGCATTGTTATTAGATGGGCAGGTGCTCAGCCATCGAGGTATACGCGCAGAAATTAACACCGTGATGATCCCGGTGCGCTATAAAGACTTTGATGAAGGCCTGGTTGAAGCATTGCTAGCGCCCTACTACGCGCTCAACAACGTTGATATGGTCGTCACTATCAGTATGGGCCGAGAGCACTTTGATTTAGAGCGCTTTCCAGGTAAGCGCCGCAGCGTGACCGCTCCCGATAACGCCAATATAGTTTATGGTGGCACGCAAACCGCACCGAAAATATCCAGCCTTAATGGCCGCCCTCTTCCCGGTGCAGAGTTTGTTGAATTCAGTTTGCCAGTCGCGCACATGCAAAAAGCGCAAGGCCCCTATGAAATCAATGATAACCATGAAGTAACCACTCTAGAGAAGACATTTAAGCCTAGTTCGTTGGCCGAGCTGGAAGGTGCAATCGCGGTCAATGGCGGTGGTGGTGGCTACTTATCGAATGAAATCTCTTACCGCAGTATTCGCTTGCGCAACGAGCTTAATTCAGATGTACCTACAGGACATATTCACACCCCTCGCATTGCGCAGTTTGAGCCACAAACGGAAGCGAAAATCGTAGCGCAAATTAAAGCCATGCTAAAGCAAAGCTTAACAGCGCTATAACTGTGAAGAGAGGCTGCCTAGCTAAGCAGCCTCTGACCTCAGCGCGCCTTTAATGACGCTGCTGCGGTGCATTACGCACTAAATCTTTACCATTATCGTACACCTCTTGAGTCACCCAGCGCCCAAGTAGTAGCTGGTGATTGTCATCGAGTACCGCAATAAAAGGTCGGCCATCGGCATTGTTAGTCGCCAGGGCAATGCCAGCCGCATTGTCTAAGCCTAATTTGCCGCTTTCCACCGAGCGCAGAAACGCCTCTAATTTCTCTAGCGTATCAATAATGTCATTATCGTTTATCATTTTAGGTTCTCAATTACCGCTTAAAGCGCAAAGGGTAGCAACTCTTACCCGACAGATAAACATGGCTGTGCCATGTTGCATCTGAACTCAACAAGTTAAGTCTGTTGGTTTTATCAATCCGAATCTGGGCGATAATCACGAATGAAACGCAACTGGAATTCGGTGTTATCAAAGTCTGCGCACATGACATCGAACCCATAATGCAACACGGTATCAATATCAGCGCCAATAGCGCCTTCTTGCGTCAGCAAAGCCATCGCTGTGAGTAGCTCTTTGGCTCGAGTTTCATGACCCCCACACCCGTAGTCAACCACTGAGTAAAATTTTGCGTAGTTATCGCCCAAGCTTACAGCCTGTTGGAGATACTCACCTCGTTTGGCTCCCTCACTCGTGCGAGCCAAGATAAACGCAGCGCGAGGCTGCTGACGATAGCGGAGCAAATAACGCAGGATCGTTTGCGCTTTAAACGGTGAGTGGGGATAGGCGCCGCGCATTTGCCCTTGAGGGCGCATATCACGACCAGTGTAATAACTGTAAGCGTAATAAAAAGCCTGCTCGGTAGATAAGCCCTGCAATGCCTGTGGTGTCACATCTATGCTTTTTTCACGATGCTGCGTTAATTGTAGCTGATAGTCCTGCGCCCACTGCTGCTGAAGCCTCGCCCCATGAACAACATGAATCGCTAGCGCAGTTGCGGCACAACAAAAGGAAGCGCCAAGCAGTAGCACAGGAAACGCAACATAACTACGATTCTTTAGCTGTTGGCGACTAGCGTGTGGCTGCTGTTCACTAAGCAAGTAAAAAGCACGATTGTCTGTCAACGGCACACTTCTGCGAGCAAAAAAAGCGGCAGCCCACGCACCACTGACATACAATGCCAGCAATATAATTCCCCAAATTGTGCCTGAAAGGACAATGCCGATATTGATAGCAACGCCTACGACTATTATGTGCGCCAACAAAGCGAGCACGGCAAAACGCCGCATAAAGCCCTTGCCATGATAACGCACAGCAACGCCTAACAGAGCACCGCTGACAAATAACATCAAAGGAGATGCCTTAGGCAACACAGCAAACGTTCCATACCACAGCAGTAAAATAGGTATACACCACATGCTTGTGTACAAGGCGGCTTTTAGTGCATGTTGGTTATTGAGTTGCGTGTGCACTCGCTTTGCCATGCTCGGCTCTAGATTCATGATAATGTGCCCGGCTTGAGAATATAAATAATGGCTGACTGTACCAAAGAACTATACCCAGCGCCGTATCATTTTTATACCGTGTAAACTCTATGTTAATAATAGGTTTTATACTCATGAAACATATTTTTGTCGCTATCGCTTTATTGGTCGGTTTAAGTCCATTCGCTTGGGCACAGTGTCGTGATAATGTCGTCTTGGTCCATGGCAACACATCATCCCCCTCGAGTTGGAACAACACCCGTGAGCAACTATATGCTCAAGGTTATACCGATACACAAATCTTTGCCCCAAATTGGGGCTCTAAAACATGCGCCAGCTGCAACGATCACAACGGCAGTGAAGAGCTTCCCGTGCGCGAAGCAATTCTTGATGCCATCAACCAATCGTGCAGTGGAAAAATAGACATTATTGGCCATTCGATGGGTGTCACCCTAGCCGCGCAGCAAGTTTACAAACTGGGGTTAAGTGCTGATGTCGATGCATTTGTCGGTATTGCCGGGGCGTTGCGCGGTTTATTAAGTTGCGGTGTTTATCCTTACAATGTGTGGAACAGTACCTGTGGGTATCACGGCCTATCAGTGAGTAGCCCGTTTCTTGACGGTCTATATGGACAGCAATTCGCAAACCGAGTGTATTCCATTAAAAGCTATGCCGATCAGGTCGTCTGCGCAACGGGGAGTTGCTACGTGTACGGCATTCACAGCAGTCGAATTTGGCATGAAACCGCTACTTTTACTTACGCTCTTGGCCACTTTGGCCTACAAACCGATACCGCTGTTAAACAGGTTAGTCTAATTCAATAGCAACCTTGTCGTATATGGCACCCAATACTCACGCTTTATAACTAAATATACGCATTTATAGCCGGTAACATCATATCGGCTTGTGACTATTTCGTTGAACTTGTGGCTTCATTCGCTACTACCACGGCCTCAGCGGCGGTGTTAACCTGCGCACTGGTTTTTGCCAGACCGACCGCCTGAGCCCCTCCAATCAGCCAGGTTTGTGCGCCAACGGAAATCGCCCCTAAACCATGACGAGCCAAAGGCCACTGTCCTTGCACATGCCATTGCTGCGTACGAGTGTTGTAGCGCAGCACATCGGTATAGACTCCCTCGGCGTGTTCACCGCCAAAAACAGATACATAGTGATCATTGACTGTTGCAGCGTGCCCTGCCCTTGGCTGTGGCATAGAAGGCAAGTGTCGCCATGTATCTTGTTCGCTCTGATACTCCAACACATCCGTCATCGGCGGCATACCGACTTGGCGCCCGCCAAGGATGAGCCATCGTCCATCAATCTGCACGGTTGCGGCGCTGTTACGAGCACTGGGTAGCGGCGCTGCTTCAGTGACGCTAAATGTGTCAGGGTCGAACACAAAATGGCGTGCGGTATCATGGCTATGCTGCCACTGACCATTTTTATCGCTATGTGGTGTGCGCCCACCGGCGAGGTGTATCTTGCCATCGATAACCGCTGCAACCGTCTCACTTAATGGGATAGGTAAAGTGGCTACATGCTGCCACTGCGCCGCTGATTGAGACAACATTAAAATGTCACCAGTATTAAACCACTGGCCGCTTTCGGAGTTGATAAAGCCACCCAATGCAAACAGCTTATCGCCAACCGCTTGTAGATAGGTATGATGACGCCCTTGGGGTAAATCTGGTGCGCTCTGCCAGTGCGAATCTCCAGGAGACCAGTAATGCACTCTCGCTGTCATTTGCCCTTGAGACACTGGCAGCTGGCTAGAAATTCCACCTGCTACCCATATCTTATCGCCTATCAATGTGGGGTATATCTCCTGTATAGGCTCCACAAGAGATGCACCCGAATGTTGTGGCTCAGCGTGTAAACCAGAGGCCCATAAAGCACTCAACACCAATATCAGAGGGTATTTAAACTGTCGCATAATAATTATTGGATGACTCCGCAGGGTGAATAAACAACCGTTAGCATAGACAGAACTGTACTTTAAAAACAACTAACTAAAGGTCTTACAACCCCCTATCAACACCCATGAGTGACAAAAAAGCGCCCGAAGGCGCTTAGTTAGAACTGATAATGAACACTGAGTTCGAGGTTCCTTTCCTCTCCGGGCAAGCCGCCTAGGAAAAGTGCCTTTTCGTAGTAACGCTCATTAAATAGGTTATCTAGGTTTAATTGGACTTTGTAGTTATCCGCCTCGTAGGCAAAGGCGGCATCCCAACGCACGTAGCTCGGGACCACGGATTTAGGCAAGCCAAATGCGGTGGAATTAATGGTGCGCTCATCAACATAAGTCACTCCGAGATTCACTGCCACAGGATGTGCAAGCTCAAAGGCGCTCATATCATAGCGTAACCAAGCGCTGGCAAAGCGCCTTGGCACCCCTTTTATTTGTCCAGAGCGCTCGCCTGCACGCACGGTCACTGCGTCCTGGTAAGTACCATTAACATTGACGGACATTACCTCGCTGAGCGCCATATTCAGATCAAACTCCACCCCTTTAGTGGAGTCCTCATCGTCATAAAAATATTGTGGCACACTGATGTTGAACTCGGGGTCATTGGGATTGTCGTTAAACGCCTCATTGGCATAGCGTAAATTAGTGCGTCGGGTGTCAAATAGCACTAGTGAACCGAGTAAGTCTTCCTCTAAGGCAGTAAAGCGCACGCCAATATCCAATGACTCGGATTCCGAATCAGGGCGATTATCCGCTTGGTTTTCACTTACTGACCCTAAAATACTATAGGCCGTGCGCCCTTTCGACACATTCACAAAGGTCGAAAATTGCGATGACAGCTGATAGTTGAGGCCTAGGTTATAGGTCATACCGGCATCATCACTGTCGTTTTCTAGGCTGACTTCGGGTACTCGCGCAGTGCCTCGATGCTGATAACTTTGCTTAATGCGCGTATAGGCTACGCCCACACGCGCTGTAAGTGCATCACTTAAATAAAGAACTTCTTGGCCGCTTATCCCCACTGCTTCAACACTTTTATCATAGTGACTGCGCAGCACTGGGCTGTAGTCTTCAAAATGCCCTGTTGGCCAGTTGGGGTTACGGATATCAAGAATATAATCAACAGCGTTGGCATCCGCAGCGGCGCCATCAGCATCGTAAATTGACCAGCTTTTAAGGCTAATATCGCGTTTTTCTGCATTCACACTCAGTAAGTGCTCACCAACTACCGAGCCCCAATCCCACGTATGCTGCAGATCGGCAAAGTACTGAAACATTTGTTCTTGCGCATGCTGCTTGCGATATTCTTGGCGTCGCGCTGCATAGGGGTGGAGTTCACCATCGACCATTAGCGGTGCACGTGGCGCTAGATTAATGGTGCCTCGACGCTGCCAATACACATAGTTGTAAGCTCCGGTTTGGCGCACGAAATCAGACTCATAATCGCGAAATTGCAGTTGTTGCGTAAGCTCTGTATTGGCACCGAGATACCAATCCCACCGCAGCTTCACACGTTGCTCAGTACCAGCATTAGGGCGACTTAACGGCGAAATTACATTGCCATCACCGAGATCAAAGGGCTCAAGCCCATCGTTTTGGTTAATGCTCAGCGCCAGTTGTTGACGTTGCTCGGCACTTAGCTGGAGCGCTTCGCTTGCAGCATCATTGGGGAGATCAGCACCACTCAAAGGGTAGTCACCGTCAATGCTATCCCAGTTAACAATACGCACTGGAAAGCCTACGGAGTCTACCTGCACTTCATCGTCAATATAAGCCGTTGATAATAACAAACGATGGTTATCGCTTGCCTGATAGCGCAATGACCCATAAAACTCACTGCGCTCACTACCCAAATCGCGGTAACCATCACTCGATTGGTGATTGACGACTGCGCGGTAAGCCCAGTTCTCACTGAGTGCGCCAGTTGCATCAAACATCACCCCGTAGCTTTGCCATTGCCCAACATTAACCGCCACCTCATACTGGGCTTGGTCTTGTGGCTTCTTTTCAATTAGGTTAATAACGCCACCAGCGGCACCAATACCATATAACCCCGTAGCCGGGCCTTTAAGCACCTCAACACTGTCCACATTGGTCATCGACCGTGTTGGGTTAAAGGCGTTACCTAAATCAGCGCCACCATACATGCCATCATAGGTGTAGTTAACGCCTAGGCCACGAATAATAAGATTATCACCGACACCATAGTTATTGCCCGCTTGTGCTAATCCGGAGACATTACGCACCGCTTCTTGCAAAGTGTCAGCCGATTGCTGATCCAGCAAGGCTTTATCAACCACAACAATGGGTGCGGGGGTTTGCATCAAGGCCATATTCGACTTGGTTGCCGTGCCACTGTTGAGCACGAGTTCGTTATGGCGACCATAGACGCTAATGCGCTCAACCTTGTCTAGCTCTTGCGACGACGAGGTGTTGGCAGATGCATCAGACGACAGCAGCGCTGCGCCTACGGCAGCACCTACGAGTGAAAACTGAAATACGTTCATTATCTCTTCCCTATATGAGATACAGCAAAAAACGCGCGCATTCTAGCACCACACGCAAATGATAACAATTGTCATTTTTGTTTGTAAAATTTATGTAAGCACTGCCATAGCTGAATAGCAAAAGTTGAAATCAGCTAGCAGTTTTCCCTCGTTCTGTAGCAGCCCAAACGCGACCCTATATAAGCAACAAACTGATTTTAAATATAATAATTAACTGTTACCGAGTGTAATAGTTAATATTCACATAGCGACTAACTTTATAGCGTGGATATCAAAACCACAAAAAACAGTCGAATTTAAAGTCATTAAAAGGAGATTATTATGTCAACATTTAAAGTAAACATTCCCGCAGGTCCAATTTGGGACCAAAAAGATGCTGAGGATAAAGCGCCCCTAGTAGCGGCAGCACACCAGGGAAAATGGACGGGACAGTGGAACACTGTCGTCCAAGGAGAGATGAGTGTTGTGGAAGTTGAATTGCAAGTGAAAAACACTGGCTCAGACTGCTTCAAAACAAACGTTCTTGCGGGGCCGCTATGGAGCAACGATGAAGCGCAAAAAGTGGGGGAAACCTTAGCAGCCTCTTACGGCGGCACCTTTACCGGTGAGTGGCACACCATTGTTGAAGGCAAAATGAGTGTGATTGAAGTTGAGTTCAAGTTCTAAGTTATTCTACATTACCTTTATTTTTATAATAACGGCTAGCAACCCTAAAAAGCCAGCCGTTATTATATATAAAGCAACATTCGAATTTTATGGGCTTTAATTAAACGTAAAGCTTGTACCAAACCAAAATATAGAGTCGTAATCACTACACTGCATGCACTTGTACCACCTCACAGCCTCACCATCATAAAAAAGGCTGCTGTATCCAGCATCTCCTTGGTAAGTAAAGACTTTTACTACGCTAGAGTCACGTAAAATTGCCAGAAATCGTCCTTGCTGAGCGGATTTCGTTTTATAAACACCCACGATAACACGCTCTTCACTAGGCTCGTCATCTAAGTTCGCTCGAATGGAGAACTTTAATGAGGAGCTCTGAATATCCAGATATTGATACTCAGGCAACGTCTCTTCGAAATAGCTCTTATCGAAGACCGTAATATACTCCCAATCTGGATTTAGTTCCGATACCGGAACCTCCATGAAATTAGACGTTTCAGCACAAAAATTTTTCGCAGTCCACCATGCTTTATTAGGTTCTAGAGTTGAAGTTTCACCAGCTATTGAAGGGGAGTTAAAAAAAGCCCCCGCAACAAGGGAAAGAATCGATACCTTACCAATCAAAATGTCAATGCCTCCCACCTGCCATTCTAGGCTCTGCAATTAATGACGAGCCTTATGAACCTCTCTTGTATTAAATTTTGAAGGGCTCCTATTTGCCAGCTAATTGGAAGTAATAACTAGCGAAAAAAACCATTCAATTATAATAACATGATAACCTATAGCCGATTAGCTACTCAGTTATTTTTATATAATTCAAACCACGGATGTAAAACATTGGTTTTTAAGTAAAAAGTTTTGGCGATATGTATCCAACTCGAAGAAATAGTGAAGCTGATTTGCTGGAAAAAATAAAATGAAAAAGATAACACTTGTGTGTGCGTTTATCTCTTCATGCGCGAGTGCACAGTATAACTACCTAGATCAAAGCACTCTGGACAACCTCAATGACAGTGCATTTTTAGGCGCGCCTCGTCATCCTGTTTACTTCGATTCAGGCGACGTTGCTCGCAACTGTGAAGACTACTTATCACTTATAAAAGCACATCACTTAAAAGAAACCAGCGACAATTACCTTGCTAAAATTGAGTATTTATCTTGTGAAGTACATGGGTTAATCCAAAAAAGCAATAAACTGGTTAGTAATAAACTTGCCTTGCCAGATTTAACTCCCTTAGCAACTAAACTAGACTTACGCTCCATACCCTCCTCGTTTGGACCTCAGCTCAATGAGAGTAACTATACGCTATCAACTCTTGCTCAACAGGCAGTGCAATATAAAAACAATCAACTGTTCATAAATACACCACAGCAATACTTTGAACTTAGACTGAAAGCCGTTTTAGACTTAAACAGTAACACAATACCCGATTGGGTTATTTGGATGGTGGATGAGTCCAAGCAAGGCACCTACAAAGCTTATGCAACCCTTATCGTTATGGATGCACAGCCAGACGCACCAACGTGGCAAGCGCAAAAGTTTAGGCAAGTGTATCAAGGGCAAAGTTCTGATTAGTGAGCTTGTTTACTGATGAACCGTACAAGTCGGCAATGCCATACCTAGTTGTAAAAAAGTAGCCTCTGGCGAACGGACGCCATCAGCTACCTTATACTTTCAAGCTTAGTTTAAGCCCGTTACGAGGCACTTAACTCTTTACGTACAATCTCGGCTCCGGCACTGAGCGCACTGAGTTTGGCTCTCGCGACCGAGCGAGGCAACGGCGCCATGCCACAGTTAGTGCAAGGATAGAGCTTGTCAGCATCCACATATTTCAGTGCCGCGCGCAACGTGCTGGCCACCTCTTCGGGGGTTTCAATGCTTTGGGTGGCCACATCAATGGCCCCCACCATCACTTTTTTGCCTCGGATCAGCGCCAGTAGTTCGATAGGCACATGGGAGTTGTGGCATTCCAAGGAAATTATGTCGATATTTGATGTTTGTAACTTCGGGAACACCTCTTCATATTGCCGCCACTGCGTGCCCAGAGTCTTCTTCCAATCGGTATTAGCTTTAATGCCATAGCCATAGCAGATATGCACTGCGGTTTCGCATTTCAGCCCTTCAATCGCTTTTTCTAAGCATGCGATACCCCAGTCGTTAACCTCGTCAAAAAACACATTAAATGCCGGCTCATCAAACTGAATAATATCAACGCCAGCGGCCTCAAGCTCTTTAGCCTCTTGGTTAAGTATTTTGGCAAACTCCCAGGCTAGCTTTTCGCGGCTTTGATAATGCTCGTCATACAAGGTATCGACCATGGTCATCGGCCCCGGCAGCGCCCATTTAATCGGTTGTGTGGTTTGCTGGCGAAGAAACTCAGCATCAGCGACAAAAACCGACTTGCTGCGAGAGACGGGACCAACCACGCAAGGCACACTGGCATCGTAACGGTCGCGAATTTTCACAGTTTTGCGGTTATTGAAGTCAACACCATTAAGGTGCTCAATAAAGGTGGTCACAAAGTGTTGTCGTGTTTGCTCGCCATCGCTGACAATATCGGTACCAGCGACTTGCTGCTCATGCAGTGCTACCCGCAGGGCATCTTGCTTACCATCAATCAACGCGTCACCGTGCAATTTCCACGGTGACCACAGTGTTTCTGGCTCAGCCAACCATACCGGTTTAGGTAGGCTGCCAGCGCTTGAGGTGGGTAATAACTTGTTCATTATCAGCACTCTTCTAGATTGTTGTTATTTATAAAGCGGTGTTGGCAGACCACTGCTCAAGTACCGACTGATAGGGTTTAATAAAGTGCTGCTCGGCGAATTTACCTTGGGCAATCGCCAATCGGCTGCGCTCTTCGCGGTCATAAACAATTTGCGTGAGCGAGTGATCCGCATTTCTCAGGTTAGGCTGATAACAGCTGCCCGCTACTGCGTTGGCGTTGTAGATCTCTGGCCGATAAATTTTCTGAAAGGTTTCCATGGTGCTGATGGTGCTGATCAATTCCAAATTGGTGTAATCGTTTAACAAGTCACCAAAGAAGTAAAAGGCTAGCGGCGCTACACTGTTTGGCGGCATAAAGTAACGCACCTGAAGCCCCATCTTTTTAAAATACTGCTCGGTTAATGATGACTCGTTGGGGTGATACTCAACACCTAAGACTGGATGTTGATTCTCGCTGCGGCGATAAACTTTATTGTCTGACACGCTAAGGCATATAACAGGTGGCTTGGCAAAATGCTGTTTGTAAGTGTTGGACTCAACAAAATGCTTAAACAGCTTACCATGCAGTTCACCAAAATCACCGGGGACACTAAAGCCCTCTTTATCTTTGTTGTGCTCTAGCAGTAACACACTAAAGTCATAGTCGCGCACATATGAGGAGAAGTTATTGCCTACAATGCCCTCTATACGCTCATTGGTGCGATGATCGATAATGTTGGTTTTCAGCACTTCAATTGATGGAAAGGCTTGTTCATCGCCGTCGATGTGCATATCTACCGACACGATTTCTAGCTCTACGCCGTAACGGTCCCCTTCGGGGTTATCCCAATTGGCCAACGCATTAAAACGATTATCAATCATTCTTAAGGCGTTGCGTAAATTTTGTTGGCGGCTCTCGCCGCGAGCCAGGTTAGCAAAGTTGGTGGTAATACGCGTAGTGTCTGACGGCGTATAGTGCTCATCAAGACAAATGCTCTTAATGGTAAATGTGAAATCTTTTTTCATGACTCGTTGGTATCCAAATTCCTAAGGTGAAAGCAAACGTCTTCGTGCTGAGTATGCTGATGCAGCCAGAGTGATGACCGCTGTGGCTGTGTGAGCCAACTTACTTAGCAACATGGCTTAAGTTATACGTACATACTTGGATGAAGAAAAACGGTTTAATTTCAGGTAAAACATGAGCATGATTCATTTGCTGGCAAAGCCGTTGCTATTCCCTCAAAAAGTCCTGGCAAATCGTGAGCACACCGCCCCAAAAACACCCAGACTTCTAGCCATCTATATATAAAGATGTATTTTCCTCAAGTAAAAGCTGAGGAATATTCATGACTTAACAGCACTAATTGCCGCAATGATGTTGATATACTCACACCTCAGATGGCAATCAAGTGACACAATAGGTGGATTGCTAGATAACGCGATACACCCCCTTGCAGGGGTCATTAGCCGTTTCAAGCAAATAACAATGAGAATAATGAAATGAGTGAGTTAGTCGTACTGTTTGTTTTCTGCGCAATACTGGGCAGTGCTGTGGGCTTTTTAGCGGGTTTACTTGGCATTGGTGGCGGGCTCGTCATTGTGCCTATTCTGAGCATGATTTTGCTGCACTTTGACGTGTTGCCCCCTGAGCAGGTTGTAGTTACCGCCATTGCCACCTCATTGGCATCGATTTTGTTTACATCTACGTCGTCAGCCATCGCTCATCATAAACATGGCAACGTTCCCTGGCAGTTAGCGCCTTGGGTGATGCTAGGTGTTGGTTTAGGCGCCCTGATCAGCGGCTTTATGGCAGCACTATTACCTGAGCACGTGGTGCGCTGGGTATTTGCTGTTAGTGTGTTTGCCATCGCTATAAAAATGCTGATGGGCAATAAAAGTACCAGCACCAATGCACGCTCCTTGCCTAATAAAGCAGTACTAACAACGTTAACAACTCTTACTGGTGGCTTATCGGCCATGATCGGTATCGGCGGCGGCGCAGTTTTAGTGCCGCTGTTGAACTTTTTCTCTGTGGATATGAAAAAAGCCATTGGCTGTGCATCTGCATGCGGAATTGTTATTGCTTTATTCGGCTCAATTGGTTACATCAGTGCAGGGGCGCAACATCTCGCCCTTACAGATGGTTTTGCTGGCTTTGTTTACCTGCCAGCGTTAGCGGGAATAGTTTGTACTTCATGGTTTAGCGCGCCTCTAGGGGCCAAGGCCACGCAATCCCTACCTGTGGCCACCATTAAGAAAATATTTGCACTGTTGTTGGTTATTATGGCGGTTAATATGCTCTTAAAGTAGCGAGCAAATCGGCCATAAAGTCTGGGCTGAACACCTACCTTGCTCTTGGTTTCTGGGCGTTTTTATACCGGCGTTATTGTTCTTCGTCCGCGCTGGCGTCAAGGACCAGTTCCTGCATTTGTTGTGGCGTGAATACAAAGAAATAGAGATTTTCAATTGTCGCCACTGCTCTGCCCTGCAACATGGGGTAATCCGAGGCATCAGTATCGAGCCAGTAGCCAGCTAACACCCCTTCCTTTATGGGGAAATAAACACTTTCACTGGTGGTAATGGCATCGGGGGAATCAAATACATAATCGCCATAGTACTGGTGCACAATGTTAACCAGTTCGCTTTGCTGCTGCTTACGCTGGCCCACTTGTGACATTAATTCAGACTCTTGCATACAGCCTCTTCGTTATTTAATTGCAGATTATTTATAAGCTGGCTTAATCGCTCTTTTCGCACTTGAGTAAAGCAAAGCCAACACAGTAAGAATAAATATAACACGCCATATCTACAAGGCGACAACCTAGAGCAGAGCCCTTTAATTACGAACTTTATCCGCCCTGATAAAAATCCAAGCTCATATAGGTTGCCACGAAAGCGTGATAGCCATTCTCTATTCGCTATTTCATAAGACAAAATTACAGTTTATTATTAATCAGTTAAGGACTTTTATAGTGCCGCCAGCACTATCACTTCAATCATTTAGGGAAATGAAAAACGATGAACAAACTCCATTGGCTGATCGCCTGCTTTTTTCTTCTTTTGCAATCGCTACCCACCCGCGCCCAGTTAAGCTTCCAATTAGAAATGATACCTAACCCTTATCAAGCACCTAAAGGGACAAGAGCCATACTAGTCAATGGTGACGGCTCGCACGTGGTTGTGTACGGCAAAAAAGTGGATGAGCATGATGATAAAATCCCTATGGCATTTCATTGGGGTGAGCGCGACGGCCATACCCACCTTGGCCTGTTAAATAACCGCAACGTACTGCTCCCCATGGATATCTCTGATGATGGCAAGGTTATCGTCGGCCATAATGGAGGGGCCAGTTTTGTGTGGACCAAGCAGCAAAAAATGCGCACCGTACCCAAACTAAAAAGCCATTACATCAACACCGCGATATCCATTTCAGCGGACGGTAAAACCGTGGTCGGCTATACCGGCTGGCAATCGGATATACGAGCCTTCCGTTGGGAAATAGGTAAATCATTACACGAGATTGGTACAGGCAAAGACAAAGTAAAGTGGCGTAACGCAACATACAGCTCAGAAGACGCCAGCGTGATTGTTGGCAGCACACCTGGGCAAGTTTATGTGTGGAAAAGTGATAACACTATAACCCCTATCATCGCGCCAGAGGACTGCCACTTTATTGCCGAGGACGTCTCTCATGACGGACACACTATTGGTGGACGCTGTAGCATCGATACGCCCATGGTATGGAACGAGTTTAATGGTTTTAGCACCTTGCCAATACCAGCTGAGGCGGCCACAGCCATGATCACAGCTATGTCAGGGGATGGCACAAAATTCCTCGGCTCAGCAAAGTATAAAGGTGAAAATTACATTGATAATTATCGCCCTATCTTATGGCATCAAAAGCACATTTACTTTCTTGATGACATTGTAAAACAGCTCAACCCAAATAAAGCGATGAAAAGAGTCACTATCAGTAACATCTCATCCAACGGCAAGGTGATTGTTGGTGGCTATAAAGACAGCATCGACCGCTACTATCCGTTTAAACTGATAATTAAAGAGTGATAAAACCCAATGAGCGCTGAGGATGAGAACCGGACGAGCTTGTATTTTCAGCGCTTAACCATTTATAAAGCTATTTTTTGCATTAAAACTCACCTGGGCATGCCAAAACACTGGAAAAATGCGCATAACTGCGGCAAGCTAGCCTTTTAAGATGTAAATAAAGTGTAACTTATGCGCGCATGTATTGCTCTTTTGGCGTGGTTATTGATGCTGGCTTTGCCCACCTCAGCGTGGTCCTCAGCACCGCTAAGGTTTGTAGCGGAAGATTTATACCCGTTACACTTTGCAGACTCTGAAAAACAACCACAAGGCTTCTTAGTCGATGTGGTCAATATTGTTTTAGCACAGTGCCGTTGCCAAGGGCAGGTGGAAATTATGCCTCAAGCAAGAGCATTTAAAGAGCTGCGAACAACACCAAACACACTGATGATTTCGTTACTAAAAACTCCACAGCGAGAGACTGAATTCATCTTTTTAGGCTCTGTTTTTAATGCTCACGCCTATCTGGTTGGCCTTAAAGAGCGGCAATTTAAGTTAACTGACTTGCAAAGTGCTCGCGGGCTACGAGTAAGCACGGTGCGCGGTTATTATAGCCACCAATACTTACAAAAAGCTGGCTTTTCGTTGCAACATGACTTAGTGCTGGCCCCCGAGCCTGCCAGCTTAATGAAAATGCTCTACAGACAGCGTACCGACTTGGTACTTACCAACACCTTGTCGTTAGATAAAGAACTTCGCAGTACCGGCCTTGACCCCAACCGGCTTGAAAAGAAACTGCACCTCCCCGAGTTCCCCAGCGAGCTGCATATTACTGCCAACAAGAAGCTTCCAGCAGACATTGCCACCCGACTTCGCCAGTCACTTAAAGCCATCAAAGCATCAGGGCAATATCAAGCCTTGCTAAACAAGTGGCAATTGACACTCTCAGCTTATTAAGGTGCGTTACCGAGAAGATTCATGTGCCCTAGCTGAGCCCTCGCAGCTAACCTTGATGAGTGACACTCAACGCAATGCAGCTCTGGGCTAGGTAGTAGGTTGCAAGTAACATCGGCTGAGTCCATGGATAATTTTTAACAAAGCGACCGTAGGCTAGGATGGAATCCGACACCATAAACAGGAGTGCGCCAATAAAGGCGTAAACGCTGAGCGAATAACCTGAGTTCTGCCAAAAGATATAACTTGCCAAAACCATGAGACTAAGCACAGCAGCATAGGCATAAACAGGCCCACGCAACGCATCTAGGTGCTTATCTAGTAGCCGGATAAGAACACTCGCGTATATGACTAGTGCCGCCAGCAATAAGGGGCTCAGAACGAACTCGGTGTTGTAAATGAAAGCGATGATATAAGCTAAATGTGCGATAAAAAACGCGACCAACCCTTGTAAAAAGTAGTCTTTTTTCAACATTAGAAAGATGTCACCCAAAAGGGAGAAGACTAACCCTACAAATACCCAGTACTCTATCAGTGTAAGCGCACTTGTTTGGGTATATGCCAACACGGCAATTAGCACGGTCGTTAAGGGCTTAAACACATAGCACAGCGCGCTGCTATGGCGACTATCAGCAATAATATGAGTGCATGCAGAGACAAAAATTAACAGCAATAAAGTGGGAAATAACATAGTAATCGTTGTAGTTACCTTAGGCTCCAACGGCCGTGTGGGTAGATAAAGTACAATGACACTTAAGCCTTTTAGTGCCTCTTATCTCAGCGCTTCCCATAACCATGTATCCAAAATGCCTCTAGCTTAGCGTTATCACTTTGCTCTTGAATAGATTAGCAAGCTTATTAGCGTAGGCAGAGGCTGCACTTAAGCTGTTAGTTTCCAAAATATTGATGCGCTCGCCGCTGTGCGCTACAACGTTGAGCTGATAGTCAATGAGTAGTGGCTGGTTGCGCCTAGCATAGCGAATGATCTGCAAGCTATCGATGTCGCTGGTATCCATAATACAGGTGTCCTTTGACAAACACGCCACGTTCGACAAATATACTCCCTGCTCGTCAAAGTAGAACGTGTTTTTAGGGGAAAAGGTTTTATAGGCGGCAAAAAGTAACAGTAATAAAAAGATGCCTCCTTCCAAGGTAGGTGAGCGAGTCAGTTCATACCCTGGAATAACCCCCCTCCTCTGGCACGATAATAGCTGCGACGATTGCAACGAAAAACATAACCAAGCCAAGGATATTTAACGACACGACTTTATCTTTAAACGACAATGCTGACCTGTAGCCGTCCGCATAGGGCGCTAACGAGGTAAAAGAACTCACTGGCTCTACTTTGTGCCACTCGTAACCGCGTAGATGCTGGTTCTCTTTCTTAGCCACTTGCTCTTGTAGCGCATCGAGGCGTGTTGAATCAGTAAAAGCCCGTATTAGTTCTTGCCAGCTTTCCTTAAAGTTAGCCTTACTCAAAAAGTAAATATTAGACAGGCTTAAGAGCACACCGACAAGACATAAACCTGCGAATAGCTTGATATCGTCAACCAAACCAAAGGCAAAAATACAAAGAAAGAAATAAGCCGGTAACGACATGATCATAGGAAAGATAACACCCACGCTGACACCTCCATATACAGCAGACTGATGATACTCTCACTTTTTCAATCATTAGCAAAGCAAATCCCATAATAATATGGCACCCACTAAACCACTGGAGATCAGCCTTTCAGGCGTGTAGGTCAGGCTTTAGCCTGACAGGCATAATGAATCGTTGTTGGTTAGGCCCTAGCCTGACAAGCACAGTGCAGCCGTTGTAGGTCAGGCTAGTGAATCGTTGTAGGTTAGGCTTTAGCCTAACAATCATAGTGAAACCCTGTAGGTCAGGCTTCAGCCTGACAAACACAGTGAATCGTTGTAGGTCAAACCTTTTCCTAACGAAATAATGCTCGATAGGCCTCACGAAATCGAATCCTCGAGGCAGCTATCATAGAAAATTACGTGACTTGCATACCTTAGAGTATATGCGCCGCATCATTGAAACAGCGCACATAGCTTTTCTGACCCTATAACATTACTGTAGCGGTACTATTTGACCTTTAAGAAGTAGCTCACTATTAAGCGCATAGGTGCCCGATAATGTACCGTCTGATATCCATGGATTACCATTCGCTTCAAAAATCAGTTTTCCATCTAAAACAAATTCGTTTCCTGACTGTGATAATGAAAACTCGTTAATGTTTAGACTTGCCTTATCAGCGATAAGCGTAAGGCTACCACTTGTCAGTTGCCAAAGCCCTTTATAACTGATAACAAAAGCTTGCTCCGAACCTTGATGGACAAGGTTAGTAACTCTTATAGACTCAGAAATTCGACGAATAGAAGCATCCTCAGCTTCATACAGGTAGAGACCCGCTAAATTATTCGCACTAGAGATTGAAACATAGGTGCGGTTGCCAAGCTCGTAAATATTAATATCACTTGCCAATACACTGTTATCAATATTGAAGAATTTCTTAGCATCTCCTGACTCTTCTTCAATATACCAAACAGCACTTTCGTGATCTGAAGTATGCATAAAGAATATCCGGTCGCTACTGCTAGCTATAAATGATAGCTCTTCATAACTAGGAGCATTATAGACACTCTGGTACATACCTTCTTTATTAATGGAATATAGATATTGCAGAGAAGATGAGGGCTCTTCACTTTGATTCAGCACATAATAGTAAGAGCTAGATGTGCCGAAAACAGTAGCAGAGCTTTGAGCTAATTCAGTTTTATATATAGTGACAGCCTGCTTATCATCAAACAAGATCTTAAGTCGGTCGTAGTAAATATGCAGAGCGGTATTATCAAGAACAGAGAAATAATGCTCTTGATAATTAGGGCGCGCATCATCAATTCTCTGTCTTGAAACCCCATCTGTGCGGTATAGACTATACTCATTATCTTCCCAGCCTGTTCCCAAGTTAAAATAATCACAGTAGTACAGGTATTTATCACTCGAACCATAAATACCACAAGGTGAATCTCCAAGATTAACGACTTCAGGCTGATAATCACTTGAGTAACCTGCCAATGCATAGCTATACAGTTGGTCGAAATGTTCAAACAGCAATCGGCTATTACTCAGTAGGTAGATGTTTTCCGCTGTGACTCCCTCATTTGCAGGCGTTTCTGGGTTAGTGAAGCTGTCTAAAGTCAGCCTAGTAGGCTCTGTTGTTGCTGTGCCTCGCCACAACTCTACGTTGTCGGGTTCGTTGTAACCATTGTAGTAAAAAGAGCGGTTAATCACGCTTACATTGTCGTCAACACCTGAGCTAACATCAAACTGAGCATACTTTCCTTCGGCCAAAATATTAGCGTGAACTTGCTCCGTATTTTCTTTTAGTCCGTCGGTCCGCCATAGAGCGCTAAATTCCAAACCTAATTGGGAATCATCATTAAATGCAAAGTAGAACAGGTTATCTACTTGATAAGCCCCCCTAAAGTAATGCAGATTTTCTTTCAGTATTTGCGTAGTATTAGGTGTGCCGAATGAGCTTAATACAATCCCGTCGCCCTCATATGGCACGTTAATAAGTGCATAATCCTTATTGCAGAACAAAGCCGTGCTTCCATTCAAAGGTCGCAATTCACTCTCAAAAACAACAGATACTTGCTTCGAGGCTTTTTCATAAGCGTAAACATGGTCGTTACCACCTGATTGGTATTTCGCTACATAAAAAATATAATCATTGGTATCACAAGCCATACCATATGTAGAAGGGTAAGCTCCATTTTCGTTGGTGTTTCGAGGTAACTTTAAGACTTCCCGCCCATCAAAGCTGACCCTATCTACTCCTTGCCAATGGTATATAAAGCCCTCTTCTGAAATATGGGAAACCTCAAATCCACTATGCAATGCACTATAATCATGAGCTTTGTATACTTTTACTGTGTTTTCTTTTGTTCCATCAGTTCGCCATACCCCTGCTGCTCCACTGAAGTAGATGAAGCCATCTATAAACCCTATATACCGAGCCCTGCATTCGTCACTATTGCAATAATATTGCAAGTCCTCGTCAAATATAACTTCAAGATGGGCCTCCATATCATATAACGTAGTCCACTCATCGGACTCGGACAGCAAAGGCTGAATTCTTACATAACTATCACTAGTAATCGGGCCGCCGTGTCCCATATCAGAGTAATAGACTTCAACAAGCATATCGGCTGCAATATAACGTGATATATGAACACTATTAGATTCGTAGTAAGTATTCTCAGTTAACGGCGGAAAATTACGAACAAAATTAAAACCATATTCACTACCATTTTTCTTCAACTCCCATAGGTAATTCTCGTTATCTACTCCTACAGTCACTAAATATATAGTTTCATTAAGACTAAAAAACTTATGGCAACTGTGTTTTTCAACCAAAGATTGGTTGTCTAGAGTAAGTATATTACTCGGTTCAGCGGAACTTTCATCAAACTTAAATATAGCGTCAGAAAACTCTAAATTCGTTTCACCACGGCAAAAGTAGATACTTCCATCAATCTCAGTAATAGCTTTAGCACCTGTACCCACTACTGTATCTACAGGGGTAGTATTAAAATCAGCGACCAAAACTGTATTGCCTGCAGCTAGGTTAGTTGTGCGCAGCTCATTCCCTTTAAGACTATCTACGCCCAAAAAGAATAACCTGGCTTCTGTTTTAACTGTGAACTTAGCCTCAAGATCACCTATGCGAAGTATTGAGCTAGATTCAGTTAATCGAGTATTTGCAGATTTAGTTCTAACTACCACCTTCTGGCCATTCTTTATAAAGCCTTCGCCCGTTTTGAAATTACTACCATCAATACTATATTGCCCACTTTCTACTAAAATTGGCACTTCAACATTAATACCAGAAATAACAATTTCTTCTGATTCAATCCAAGTATTTATGGGGGTATTTTCTTTAGAGATAAAATTAAAATTGTCTGGAGTCGCGTCCTCTACGACTGCTGTTGGAGTATTATTTGATGAACCCGAAGATGAGCCACCACAGGCAGTTAAACCAAGAGCGACAGCTACAATGAGCAAAGTATTTTTAAACTGCATTTGACTTCCCTGTTAAATTTTCAAAGGTGTAGATCTCCAATACAAACTGTTTCCAAAAATACTACATAAAAATACATTAATCCACCCTAGCAGGTCGCTTCGTCACGCATTAAAACAACCTGGCTTTCAGCTTTTCGTAGTGAAAACAGCCCTGGCGAATTCACACACCTTTTATTGCATAGCAAAACTCTTGTAGGTCGGGTGTTAGCCTTACAAGAACACTAAAGCCGTTGTAGTCCAGCCTTCAGCCTGACAACCACAGTGCAACCCAGGTAGGCCGAACCTTAAACCCGACAAATACAACCAAACCGTTGTAGGTCAGGCTTCAGCATGACAAACACAGTGAATCGTCGTAGGTTAGGCTTTAGCCTATCAAGCATAATGCAACCGCTGTAGGTCGGGCTTTAACCCGACAAACACAGCAAAACCCTTGTAGGCGAGCTTCAACTCGAAAAACACAGAAAAGCCGTTGTAGGCCATGCTTCAGCCTGACGAGCATATTACAACCCTTGCAGGTCAGGTTTTATCGGTAATAAGGAATACAGGAGCAATTGACGATAGCACTAACAACACAAGTTTATTCAGTCAGATGTAGAGTTAGCTGATCCATCCGTGAAAGCATAGTATTCGGTGTAACTGAAATTACCTCGCAGGCCCCAACAATACCTAGAGGCAGGGGCGAAATCACAAGGTAACGCGTCACAACTGAGTAAAGCCGTTTATATAGCTCTAGGTACCCATACATTAATGTAAGCTTTGCATTGAGCAAAGCCCTACCCCATGCTGAACTTGCCTTAATTTAGCTGATAGAGCTAGTGCCAGCGAATGCTGCCAAAAAGAAGATTACCCCATGTAACTTCAGTGCCACAGTACGGCCCAATTAATATGGTACAGGTCGCCCCGTCTACTTTCGTTGTTACATACTCTGAATAAACTGTTTTTCCGTCAACAACCCATGACGTTGTGCCTGTTTGACCATAGGGAATGGTTAAAGGGATCGGAAGGGGAGCAACGGGGCCAACAACAATACCTGCCCATTTGTAGTTGCCGTCGTGATGAAACACTTGCTCTGCATCTTCGGTGATTTTTGATTTATCCCCTATGGCATGGGTTTCGGTGTATACAATATCTGCGGAGACACATGCTTGTAGAGCTAGCATGGTGAAAATGATTAACGATACGTCCTTGCATATTTTCATTGTTAGTTGAATTTCTTATTATAAACATTAGGGACGCATTTAATCGCCAGCGTTGAACTTTGTCAACAAATAGACAGAGAACACAATAATTTAGCCCCAAAGCTCCCCACCTCGCATTGTTGACAGGCTTTATAGTGAGCCGTTGTAGGTCGGGCTAGTGAATCGTTGTAGGTTAGGCTTTAGCCTAACAATCATAGTGAAACCCTTTTAGGCCGGGCTTTAGCTGCCCACTTCCCTAAAACCGAGTGAAAATATCTGCACTACACCTTATCTAACTAAAATAGTGCCTTGTTAATTAAAAGCCGCTGTGAGGTAAAAAAGCAAGACCTGCCCCAACACTCCTTCCCTAATACACTCCACATTCCATAGCGCCCTCTGCCCGGTTATAATCATGCTCTATTATCGTCAATTCTTATCTCGA
Source organism: Pseudoalteromonas ruthenica (assembly GCF_008808095.1). Taxonomy (NCBI): domain Bacteria; kingdom Pseudomonadati; phylum Pseudomonadota; class Gammaproteobacteria; order Alteromonadales; family Pseudoalteromonadaceae; genus Pseudoalteromonas; species Pseudoalteromonas ruthenica. The sequence continues at coordinate 1,828,473 of NZ_CP023396.1, forward strand.
ACTTCCATGAAAAAACTCTCCAAAGTCCAGTTAAAACAACAGGCACTGGTGCTCAATGTGGCCGATGCACTTGAAGAACAAGCGCGCGCAGAAATACCCGACATGTTGCAATGCTGGTTTGATGTGGAGTACCACTTGTTCCCCGGCTCCCTGCTCCTGTGTTTTCAATTCGAAAATGACCAAGCACTGGAGGCCGCAAAACCCTACCTACTCAAATGGCAAAAACGCTTAAGCGCCGCCATGCTGAAAAAAGGCGTGATCCTAAAAGATATGCGTAAGCACTTAACCTTTACCCTTAAAGGGCCAGAGGATTGAGATAAAAGAGGTCGGGTGATTTTGATGGACTGCACTATGCAAAACTGGCCCCATTATTTCCTATTTGAGTGGATGTTTGTGTTATTTCTTTTGGACAAAAATGAATTAAAGTCCAAGGACGGTTTTGTGCCAATAGCGGACGGTGGCAACGCCTGGCACAGCGGCTGGCTAAACTAGCGCTTGTTTTGCGGCTTTTTGCAAAACAAGTGACAGTTTTGCCAGTCCGTTGCTGCCACTTGTTAACTTCTTGATGACCATTTTAAATACTCATTAGCTTTTTTATTGAACAAGCTTATATGCTTCTCAATTCTCTTTGCATCACATGTTGTACACATCCATGGCTTACCTTTGCCTGTGGGCAATACCATATTGTGCTCACCACATTTCTTGCAAGCAAAAAAGTCATAGACACCAGAAACTGGCTCAAATAAATCGCATTCTATATCAGGCCTTGCTCCAGCAAGAGCAGCTACATCTTCCATCTTATATTTATTGCTGATGGTTAAGTATTTTAATTTTCTTAGTTTAGCGAGAGGTAAAAGACCATCTTCTTCTACCATAAATGTACCAAGCGATAACCAATAAAGATCTTGCAAAGATGTTAGAGGCTCAAGCGTTTTTGCTTTCAGATACTTAATGCTGTTCCCATCTCCTGCAATCGAAAGCCCTTTTAGGCTTGTTAAGTTTTTAGAAAATGATAAGTCTGAACAAGCTCTAATGTTTTCAAGTTCCAACCATTCGAGATTTGGTAACTCTTTAAGAGGATCAAGAGGTGCTAGAGAGGGAGAACTGCCAATATGTAAGTATTTAAGGTTTTTAGCCTTAACAATATTATCTATTGATTTTATACCACTCCACTTAATATAAAGGCCTTTTAGGGACTTCATTTCACATACAGCATCAAACAATTCTTGAGTTGTCCGTGATGAAAACCAAATGTATTCGACATTATCCATATCTGGTAAGGCTTCACACCAAGACTTAACCAACTTCTTTTGCTCACTCGGTTTAAGCTCTGTCTGTGTACAAACAATGTTTATTCGATCACTGCCATCATAGTCTGAAGGATATCTGACCGATTTTGGCGGGAAATCTTTCGTCGGACGGTGATACCAAAAGCTATGTGATGGCTGGACATCTTCACTTCTTAAATGCATTTCTTGCAACATCAAATCTTTAAAGCCTTGAAGCGCTTCCTTTGATGACTTGGCTTTTTCTTTCTCTCTAAAGAGAGTGAACTCATCCTTGCTATCTGTCATAAATGCTCGATCTCTGATTTGAAGTTAACAATTTAATATCGAGCGATTGGGTCGTTTTTCTGCAGCAATCTGTCTCGTTTTTGTCCTTAGACCATTGATAGCAAATTTAAGAAATACTTACCAGCGTTGAAGTTTCAGTAAATCGCTCTAATTCTTGACACGACAAAAACGACCTATTGGGTCGTTTTCCTGACTATGGGAGAAACTCAAAGGTCATGGATGTACACACTGTGATTTAGGTGGAAAAATGAACGTTCCTTTATCGCGCAAAGCAGACCTTTAGAGCATGTTAACTCCCTTTGGGGCAAAAATGAGTTTGGTTGTCGTCGTCAACGCGACTAGACCTTACAATATGAACCTAAGTCAGGCTAAAGCCTGACCTACAGGCAGACACGTTTTACATTCTTAAAGCCGCATCAAAACTTTCCACCATGCAAGCAACTACCAGCACCCTACCCCCCGTTTAAATTCGCGCTGGAGAAATCAACTTTTGTTGCGAAGCGTGTTTCTGACAGCGAGGCACGACGCCGAGCTAGATTTACCAGCACAGGGAGGTGCTGTTAAATCGTGTCAGTAGCTAAGCGGAGCGTTTAACAAAAGATATGAGTTCGAAAGCATGAGCGAATTACGGGCGCCCTAGGAGTTGTTAGAGGAAATGGGCGTGCATTTCCTCTGACCCGAAGTCGGCGGTCCGACAAGATCTAACCACATTCATAAGGTTATCAGGCTGAAGCCTGACCCACAGGCAGACACGTTTTACATTCTTAAAGCCGCATCAAAACTTTCCGACATGCATCCAACTGACAGCACCTTATCCCCCGTTTTAATTCGCGCTGGAGAAATCAGCTTTTGTTGCTAAGCGTGTTGCTGACAGCGAGGCAAGACGCCGAGCTAGATTTACCAGCACACAGGGAAGTGCTGTTAAATCGTGTCAGCAGCTAAGCGCAGCGTTTAACAAAAGACCTGAGTTCGAAAGCATGAGCGAATTACGGGCGCCCTAGGAGTTGTTAGAGGAAGTGGGCGCACATTTCCTCTGACCCGAAGTCGGCGGCCCGACAAGGTAGTAATTTGAAAAGCCTGAGTTTAGATTTATCAGGAATATCAAGTTGTCAGGCTAAAGCCTGACCTACAAGGTTATCCTTGGCGTCAAATACCAAACTATATATCCTTCTTGTCAGGCTAAAGCCTGACCTACAAGGTTATCCTTGGCGGCAAATACCAAACTATATATCCTTCTTGTCAGGCTAAAGCCTGACCTACAAGAAAAGCAAAGCTGACCTACAGGGGTCATTCGCCATGTATCACCCATAAAAAAAGCGCCCCTTGTTAGGGGCGCTTTTCAAACTAGTTAATTAGCCCTCGCTGTACAGCGAGAATAACATCAATTACTCGTCGCGATAGGTCTCTACCGCTGGGCAAGAGCACAGTAGGTTACGGTCGCCGTATACGTCATCAATACGGGTCACCGTTGGCCAGAACTTGTCTTTTGCCACACTCGGTACTGGGAAGGCCGCTTCGAAGCGATCATATGCACGGTTCCAGTCACTGCTTAGTACATCGGCTTGGGTATGCGGTGCATTCACCAGTGGGTTATCTTCGATAGACCATTCACCCGAAGCGATCTTCTCGATTTCGCCTTTAATCGCCACCATCGCTTCAATAAAGCGATCAATCTCAACTTTTGATTCCGACTCTGTCGGCTCAACCATCAAGGTGCCGGCAACCGGGAACGACATAGTTGGTGAGTGGAAGCCATAGTCCTGTAGGCGTTTGGCTACGTCCATTTCACTGATGCCCGTGGCGTCTTTTAAAGGACGCAGGTCAATAATACACTCGTGCGCAACACGGTCATTACGGCCACGGTATAAAATTGGGAAGTGCTCGCTGAGTGTCTGTGCAAGGTAGTTAGCATTAACAATGGCGGTTTCGGTCGCTTGGCGCAAGCCTTCGCTGCCCATCATAGCAATGTATGCCCATGAGATAGGTAAAATCGCCGCTGAGCCATAAGGCGCCGCTGATACCGCGCCGTTATCAACACTCGTGCCTGGCACGTTGATCACGCTGTGATTCGGCATAAATGGCGCAAGGTGCGATTTAACACCGATTGGACCCACACCTGGGCCACCGCCACCGTGTGGAATACAGAAGGTTTTATGCAGGTTTAGGTGCGATACATCAGAGCCAATTGAACCCGGGCTTGTGACCCCCACCTGTGCATTCATGTTGGCGCCGTCCATATAGACTTGGCCGCCGTGCTGGTGCACGATATCACAAATATCACGAATGGTTTCTTCGTATACACCGTGCGTCGATGGGTATGTGATCATGATGCAAGATAGATTTTCCGATACCTCAGCCGCTTTGGCCTTCAGGTCGTCCATATCGACGTTACCTTGCTTATCGCAATCAACAACAACAATTTTCATGCTCGCCATTTGCGCTGAAGCAGGGTTAGTACCGTGTGCAGAGCTTGGGATCAAGCATACGTTACGGTGACCTTCGCCGCGTGACTCGTGGTATTTACGAATGGCGATAAGGCCTGCATACTCACCCTGAGCACCGGAATTCGGCTGCATTGATACGGCATCGTAGCCAGTAATATCAACCAACCAGTCGTGCAGCTCACCAATCATGATCTGATAGCCTTCGGCTTGATCCAGCGGGCAGAATGGGTGCAAGTTTGCAAACTCCGGCCACGTGATCGGGATCATCTCGGCGGTTGCGTTTAGCTTCATGGTGCATGAACCTAATGAGATCATTGAGTGGTTAAGCGCTAAGTCTTTATTCTCTAGGCGCTTAATGTAGCGCAGCATTTCTGTTTCGCTGTGGTACGAGTTGAAGTTCGGGTGCGTTAGCACTTCGTCATCACGTACTAGGCTAGCTGGGATAGACTGCGAACCATTGGCGCTGATTTGTGCGTCAAGGGCAGCCACATCAAGGCCATGGCCTTCACCCAGAATGATATCGAATAGTTCAACAATGTCTTCACGAGTGGTGGTCTCAGACACCGATACCGAGTACTCGCCCGCGTGGTTGGTGGCAAAGTTCACTTCAGCAGCCACTGCACGTGCAACCACCTCTTCTTTGTTCTGTGCCACAACCGTGATGGTGTCGAACCAAGTGTCATGCTTAAGCGTGACGCCTTTCTCGTTAAGGCCAGCAGCTAGAATGTCAGCAAAGCGGTGGATACGCTCGGCGATGGTTTTAAGGCCTTCTGGACCGTGGTAAACCGCGTAGAACGCTGCCATGTTCGCCAGTAACACCTGCGCAGTACAAATGTTTGAGTTGGCTTTTTCACGGCGGATATGCTGCTCACGAGTTTGCATCGCCATGCGCAGTGCATCATTACCAAGACGGTCTTTTGATACACCGATGATACGACCTGGCAATGAACGCTTGTACTTGTCACGCGTGGTGAAAAACGCGGCGTGAGGGCCACCATACCCCATTGGCACACCAAAGCGCTGCGCTGAACCAAGTACTACGTCGGCACCTAGTTTACCCGGCGCTTTAAGTAGCATCAGGGCCATGATGTCTGCTGCAACGCAGGCCAGTGCTTTTTTGTCTTGTACCGCCGCGATAAGATCAGTTAAGTCAACGACTTCACCACTGGTTGTTGGGTACTGGAATAAGGCACCAAAGATGTCATGGTTAGCCGCTTCCTGAGCAGGGCCAATGATAATGTCAAAACCAAATTGCTCGGCACGAGTTTTAACCACATCGATGGTTTGTACGTGCACATCGTCGGCGATAAAGAAGCTGTTCGCCTTTTTCGCTTTGGCAACACGCTTAGCAAGCGCCATGGCCTCAGCTGCCGCCGTTGCTTCATCGAGCAAAGAAGCGCTCGCTAAATCTAGGCCAGTCAAATCCATCGACATAGTTTGGAAGTTTAATAGTGACTCCAAACGCCCTTGCGCAATCTCTGGCTGATAAGGTGTATAGGCTGTGTACCATCCTGGGTTTTCCAGAACGTTACGCAGGATCACATGAGGTACATGGGTGGGGTGATAGCCCTGACCAATGTAAGATTTAAATACTTTGTTTTTGCTCGCTACTGACTTTAAGTAGCTCAGCGTTTCAACCTCAGTGCGGCTTTCACCAATTTGCAGGCCGTTCTCAAGACGAATGCTGGCAGGAACGGTTTGTTCCATCAGCTGTTCAACACTCGATACTCCAAGAGCGCTTAGCATGTCGCTTATTTGCGCCGGGCTTGGGCCAATATGACGACGAATAAAATCTTGCTTTTGCTCTAACTGCTCAAGAGATTTGGCATTTGACATGTGTCCAGATTCCTATGATCCAAGAAATTAACGCGGCCTAGTGAGGGGTTATGGCCTACATGCAGGCACGTCACTAAACCTATAAAGGTGCCGATATGGCGGCACAACTTAAAAAGCCCCGAAACGGGGCTTTTTGGGGCCGGGGCCCTACCGACGCTTATTCGTCGTCGATGCTATTTTGATACGCTTCGGCATCAAGCAGGTTGCTCAGCTCTGATTCGTCAGAGGCTTTAATGCGGAACAACCAGCCGTCACCGTAAGAGTCATTGTTGACCGTTTCTGGTGCGTCTTCTAACTCTTCGTTAATGGCAACAATTTCACCACCAATTGGCGCGTAAATGTCTGAAGCTGCTTTAACAGACTCTGCAACGGCACAGTCTTCGCCAGCGTCAACTTCATCGCCCACTTCAGGCAGCTCTACGAATACCATATCACCCAAAAGCTCTTGCGCGTGCTCGGTGATACCTACAGTGAAAGTGCCGTCGCCTTCAGGACGAACCCATTCGTGTGACGGGGCGTACTTTAACTCGCTTGGAATGTTGCTCATTATCTGTTCCTTTGGTGTTAAGTTTAAATTCTTATACTACGGCTTTACCTTGACGCACAAAGCAAGGTTTAACCACTTTAACATTGACTAATTTTTTACGCATTTCTACCTGCGCGGTCTCGCCGATGTCACGCGGTACGCGAGCAAGGGCAATACTGTGACCAAGCGTTGGTGAGAACGAACCCGAGGTGATCACCCCTTCGCCGGCATCGCTCACTACTTTTAAGCCACCACGTAACACGCCTTTTTCTTCCAGCACTAAGCCAACCAGCTTATGAGTGCTCTTTTCGGCGCGCTGCTGTTCAACGACCTCACGGCCTACGAATTGACGCTCAGCAGGTTCCCAAGCGATGGTCCAAGCCATGTTCGCAGCCAATGGCGAAACGCTCTCATCCATATCTTGACCGTATAGGTTCATACCGGCCTCTAGGCGCAAGGTATCACGAGCACCCAAGCCTGCTGGGGCAACACCGGCATCAAGCAGTTGCTGCCATAGCTCGGCTGCTTGCTCGTTAGGGACGACAATTTCGTAACCATCTTCGCCAGTATAGCCTGTTGTAGCGATAAATAAATCACCCGCTTGAACACCAAAAAACGGCTTCATATCAGCAACGGCTTGCTGCTGCTCGGCGCTTAAGATAGTGGCTGTTTTGGCTTTAGCATTCGGGCCCTGTACGGCAATCATGGCGTATTCTGGACGCTCGGTCACGGTCACACTGAAGCCGTCCGCTACTTTAGCCATGTGCGCCAAATCTTTATCGCGAGTCGCCGAATTAACAACAAGGCGATATTCATTCTCGCTGAAGTAGTAAATGATTAGGTCATCCACTACACCGCCCTGCTCGTTAAGCATTCCGGTGTACAAAGCTTTGCCAGCTACTGTCAGTTTAGCAACATCATTGGCAACCAGCTTTTGCAAAAATGCCTTGGCGTCATCGCCTTGCACGTCAACAATGGTCATATGTGATACGTCGAACATACCGGCATCAGTGCGCACCGCTTTGTGTTCTTCGATTTGCGAACCGTAGTTAATCGGCATATCCCAGCCGTGGAAATCGACCATTTTAGCACCGGCTTCAAGGTGCTTGGCGTGTAGAGGTGTTTTAGAAGACATAATATTCCTTCACGTTTTACAAACCCAGTATGGTGGGCGTGGCCTCGTTGTTCGAGGGGGAATAACATGGGCCGCGATTATACATAAGTTATGCGCCGCTGGCACCCAAATTAACATTTACTTTTCACACATTAAAACAGTAATGCGTACACTATGTTGTACTCACACTAGGCTGCATCAGCCTTGGGGTTAAAGTGTGCATCAACAAGTTGCTGCTTGAGTGTATCAAGCGCTGAACTGCGCGCAAATACGCGGTAAAACTGCTGCTCGGCGGCACTGGCAACAACAAAATAATCATCCCGTTGCACACCGTAATGTTGCTCAACACGGCCAAGGGCCATGCCACTAAACAAACTAAACTGGTGTTGCAGAAAGTCGCAGGCTGCCGGGCCCTGAAAATGGAGGCTTTGTAACTCTGGGCGCGGTAATACGTCAACATCAAAACGCTCGCTGGCGCTATTGAGTATGGGCATCAATTTATCTGCTTCTGTGGTCACTAGACGCAATGCGCTGTCGCTAAAGAAAAAGGCATCAAAGCTCACTGTATCAAGCTGGTAACGAACTGCCATGCCTGGCTGCTTGGCCCAGTTAAGGGTACAGTCACGTAAACTTTTTAAGAATAACAGCACTTCACTGCCGCCTAAATCGATGACTTGTTCGTGAGCACTGACAAAGGTATTGCTCGAGGCACTGTTAACGCCTTGATGGCGAGCAAAGAATACCGACTGAATAGCCATAGCTGTTTCTACTTTCTAGCACTAAACTGAGGGCAGTATAGAGCTGGGCTAAATTAACAACAAATTGTAATTTTTTATCGATTGATAAATAATTTCAATGTATAAAACCTTTTAAATTGGCTTTATTAATATGAAAAATATCCCTACCGACAGTTTGCGCACGCTAGTGACCGTAGTTGAAGTTGGCGGTTTCGCCAAGGCGGGTGAGCTGCTGGGGCTGTCGCAACCCGCCGTGAGTTTGCAAATAAAGCGCTTAGAGGAGCTGCTCGGGCGTAAGCTATTCAAAAAGCAAGGCCAACGGCAGATTCTTAACCATCAAGGCGAGCAACTGTTGCCGCTGGCAAAACAAGTGCTCAAAGATAATGACGCCATTTTACAGTTGTTTAGTAACGAAACCATCACCGGTAAGGTGCGTTTGGGGATCCCCAGTGAATTTGCCGCCAGTATTTTACCGGCCATCATCGGTGACTTTGTGTCGTTGTACCCCGATGTTTCACTGGAAGTAAAATCTGAGCTCAGCAAACAGTTGATGCATGTGAGTAATCGTGACGAATTTGATTTAGTGCTCACCCTAGTGGAACAACTGGACAACCCGCATTACCCGAGCTTTTTACAAGATGATTTAGTATGGGTCGGCAATACCCCCACCAAGCTCACCGAGCCGGTCACCTTGGTTGTGGCGCCACAGGGGTGTATTTATCGCCGCCGCGCGATTGAAGCGTTGGAGCAAGCCGGTGTGCCCTGGCGTATTGTTTACACCAATGCCGATTTAACCGGCCTTACAGCAGCCATAAAAGAGCAGCTTGGGGTTACCGTACTCGCTCGCAAAACCGTGCCCGAAGAGCTGCCCTACACCGCTAACTCCGATGTATTGCCGGCACTGGGCCAGGTTGGGATCAGCCTTATCAAACGCGGCCAGGAATCTTTGCAAGCCATTGATAAGCTCGCCGAGTTTATCACTTTACGATTGAGCTAACGGCGTTGCCCTAGGGCTTGCTCAGCAAAAGCTTGCTTTAATGGCGCTATCTCGTTAACCGCGCTTAAGCCCAGGCCGCGCACTATTTTTTTCACTGGATTATCACCTGCGAACAGCCCTTTGAGTGCGCCCATAGTGGCAATGTGCTTTTGCGCATCGAGCTTACGCTCACGCTCATAGGTACGCAATGCCCGCGCTGCGGCGGTCATTGAATCAGTCAGTGCGTCACCAATAAGCGCGCTCAGTCGCGCCGCATCTTGCAAGCCTAGGTTCATGCCGAGTCCTGCCAAAGGGTGAATGGTATGGGCCGCATCGCCAACCAGCACAATACGTTCTTTCACCCATTGTCGGGCATAGCGCATAGTCAGCGGGAACACCGCTCGCGCTGATTGCACGGTGCATAATCCGCATTGACCATCAAACGCAGCAAACAAGGCTTTATTGAACTCTTGCTCACTCATATTTTGGTAAGTGGCGGCCTGCTGTGGTGAGCAGGACCAAACAATAGAATGGTAATGGGGATCAGCCAGTGGTAAAAAGGCAAGCGGGCCGTCGCTTAAAAATACCTGTCGCGCACAGTTATCATGGGGCTGCGCCGTTTTTACTGTGGCTACCAGGGCATGGTGACCATAATCTTTAAAGGTAATAGGCAGATTGAAGCGCTGGCGCACTCCCGAATTGGCCCCGTCGGCGGCAATTAACAGCTCACTCATCACCGGCGTGCCATCGGTTAAGGTAATAAGCACATTATTATCACCTTGATGGATGTCTTTGTAGGCGGTGTTAAAAAGCAGGGTAACGTTATCTTGGCGCTCTAGCTTTTCCACCAATGCCCGGTGGATCACATCATTTTCGATGATATGACCCAGATGGCTTACATCGTACTCCTCGCTGGCAAAGTGAATATGTGCAAAGCTATCTTTATCGCGCACGTCCATTTGCGTGTAAGGGGTCATGCGTTGCGCGGCTATACCCTGCCACACACCCAGCTCTCGAAATAGCGCTTCACTGGCGTGGTTAATGGCACTCACTCGCAACCCAAACTCCTCACTCAGCGGCTCACTACTACCTTTGGCGTCGATAACGGCCACGGAGATGCCTTTTAAGCTGAGTGCCAGCGCCGTGCTTAAGCCTACACAACCACCGCCAACAATGGCTACTTTTGCCTGGTGCATATTAATTAAATCCCATCAATTGTTTTGCTAGAGGTTGGCGCAGCGAACTACATAATTGCATCGTACTGAGGCCAACACTACGCCCTAAAGCAAGGGTACGCGAGCCATTGGAAAACAGCCGCACTAACGAGTCGGTAAGCTGCATCACTCGGCGAACATCGTTTAGACGAGCACGGCTGTAACCTTGAGTAAAATGATAATCCCCCAAGCTATGTGCATCAGCATAGCGAATACGCTGCGCTAATTCTTTGATATCACGCAGGCCAAGGTTGAAACCCTGCCCAGCGATAGGGTGAATGGCGTGGGCAGCATTTCCTATTATCACGGTGCGATGACTGCTCAGGCTTTGTGCTTGGCCAAAGCTTAACGGGTACACGCTACGCTCTCCCACTTGGGTAAAGAGCCCAGCTCGGTAGCCAAACTCCTGTTGCAGGGCAGCGGTAAACTCCGCTGCACTTAGCTGTTGCATGGTGTGTAGTTTGTGTGGGTTATCGCACCATACCAATGAATAGCGGCTTTGCGATATAGGCAACAGCGCTATAGGGCCGTGCTCAGTAAAGCGTTCAAAAGCATGGTGGTGGTGCCCACCTTGGACTTGGACGTTAGCGATCAGCGCGTGCTGCTCATACTGTGTGGTAGGAAAATCTATATGCACTAATGAGCGCGCTGGCGACTGCGCACCGTCCGCTATCACCACTAATTTCGCCCCTAACTGCGTGCCACAATCAAGAGTAACGCAGTTGTAGTCAGCATGCAGTGTTATATCACTCACGCGCGACGGGCAATGCCAAGCTAACTGGCTGTGCTCTTTTGCGGCATGCGTAAGTCGCTGACCCCAAGGGCGAACCTCAACAACATAACCCAATGCATCGAGCTGATAGTCGTGATGATGCATTTGCGTTTTACCAAAGTGACCACGGTCTGAAACCTGCACTTGCTTGATAGCGCTGGCATAGTCCACAGCGGTGTCAAACAGCTGATGTTGCTGCAAATACGCCACGGAATCCGCTGCCAAAGCGATACAGCGATCATCAAAGCTGGGGTGGTAGCTTTGTAACTCGTGGGCTTCAATAACAGCAATACTCAGCTTGGGGCATTGCTGCATAAGAATATTAGCCAGTGTGCTTCCAACAAGCCCACCGCCAACAATAACAACATCAGTGTGCTGCACCCTTTAACTCTCCTGCATTAATGCTTCTATAGCGGCAATGTCTTTTGGTACGCTGGCACTGAGGTTTTCGTGCCCTTTTTCTGTCACCAGAACATCGTCTTCAATACGGATACCAATACCGCGATATTGCTCCGCTACCGGGGCATCCTCGGCAATGTAGAGACCTGGCTCTATGGTCAGCACCATGCCAGGGGCAAACTCACGATCTTGCTCATCTTTTTTATATTCACCCACATCGTGCACGTCGAGCCCTAACCAGTGGCCGAGACCATGCATGTAAAACGCGCGAAACGCTTGGCTTTCCACAAGCTCATCGACATTACCTTCAAGTAGACCTAATTTCACCAGCCCTTCGGTCAACATGCGGTTCACCACTTTAGCTGCTTGCGCGAGGGTGTTTCCAGGTTTCACGACCTCTAATGCGGCAAGCTGAGCATCCAGTACCACTTGATAGAGGGCTTTTTGCGCAGCATTAAAGCGACCATCAACCGGAAAGGTCCGGGTGATATCGGCTGCATAACCGTCGAGCTCGCATCCCGAGTCTATCAATATCAAGTCGCCATCTTTTAAGGTCGACTCATTTTCGGTGTAATGCAAAATAGTGGCATTGTCACCACTGCCGACAATAGTGCCGTAAGCGGGGTGACGAGCTCCATTCATAGCATAATGGTGATGTAACTCCGCCTCTAATTGGTACTCGGTGGCACCGGGTTTTGCAAAACGCATAGCGCGTTCATGAGCCTCGGCACTAATTTTTGCAGCGCGGCGCATAATGGCTATTTCCGCGTCTGATTTAAACAGACGCATTTCATGTACTAGAGTGCGAATATCACGGATCACTTCAGGGGCGCGATAGCCTTTTTTGGGGGCGCCACGTAAGGTGTTCAAAAGCGCGAGCACTTGGTTATCTACGTCACTGTAAACACCTTGGCCGTAGTACAAGGTACTTTTTTGATTAACGGCATCAAGCAGGCCCTGCTCCAGCTCCGCTAGGGTATAAGCCTCATCCACCGGCAGCTGCTGTTTGGCGGCATCAGCGCCTAAGCGTCGGCCATGCCAAATTTCAGCGCTTTTATCTTTGGCGCGACAATAAAGTATCGATTTCTGCTGCTCGCCATTGACCAGCACCAACATGGCATCTGGTTCGTTGAACCCTGTTAAATAGAAAAAGTCGCTATCTTGGCGAAACGGAAATTCGGTGTCGCGGCTGCGCGTGATTTCTTTAGCCGCCGGAATCAAGGCTACCGAATTAGTTTTCATTTGCGCCAATAACCGCTGCTGACGCATTAGGTATTCGTTTTTGCTAATAGTCATTAGTGTAAAGTCTTTGATGTTTGTGCAGTGTTTTCATGCTTGCCCAGTTCGGAGAAGCACAACATAGCCGATACGCGCACGTACTCAAGCACTTCGTGTAATGCTTGTTTATCTTCTTCTGTTTCATCAAAGTGGGTATCGAGGCGGCTGATTTCAGTGAAATCTTGGATCACTTCTTTGACATCGCCGGAGATCTTGCCGTAGTCCTGCTGTTTTAAGCCAAAACCAAGTAAAAAGCCATTGACCCAGGCAACCAAGGCATTCGCTTGGTCGATAAGGCTGTCTTCTTCATCGGGCAATAGCATCTCAAACTGTAACTGTTCATTTGTGAAACTCTCTACCACTTGGGTATAGAGTTCACTAAGCCAATGTTTAAGGTTTTTCTCAAAACTGATACCGTCGTTCAGCACATCACACAACAGCCCTTGGTAGTCTTTCTCTTCAATATCGACACCACAGGCTAACAACCCAGTGATAATGCCATGGACTTCAGCCGGCATTACAAAAATATCATTACTCTCGAGAAGTTGCTGTGCTTGTTGGTAGGTACGTTGGTCGCTCATGATAGGCTCGCGTATGACGAAATATTTTAAATTACAGTTATTAATGCTACCACTGCTGCGAGGCCGACTCCACAGTATTGTATGACAGCGATCAAATATCCAGCACTTGATGAGGCTCTCGCTTACTTTAACAGCAAATGACGTGATAATTTGTAACTGAGGCTGTATCCCTAGGCCTGTGTCTTATATACTGAAAGAGTTCCCTAGCTTGTTGGCCAGCGAATGATGTCCCTGAGCCGATAAACTTTGATTAGGAACACATCTTGTGGGCTACTGTGCAAGCTCGGCATGTACCGAGAAGCCTACGGTCTACAGGTGTCTTCCGCCTTGAACCTTAGGGTTCAAGGGCTGATATTCGCAGCCGCAACGCCGGGGAACACTCCTCCTTTATTACCTCCTTATATTTAGAATTCCTATTTTAAGCCTTAGAGAGGCTTTGTTGTAGATCAGGGTTTATCCTGATTAAGGTTTTGCAAGGCTGAAGCCTTGCCTACACGCATAAAAAAACCCGCTGCACTACTGCAACGGGTTTCTCTTAATAAGGCCCTGACGATGTTCTACTTTCACATGGGCGAACCCACACTATCATCGACGCTGTTTCGTTTCACTTCTGAGTTCGGCATGGAGTCAGGTGGTTCCAAAACGCTATGTTCGTCAGGAAAATCTTTAAAATTCTTTTTGCTCTAAAAAACCCGCTGCACTGGTGCAACGGGTTTCTCTAATTAGGAGCCTGGTGATGACCTACTTTCACATGGGCGAACCCACACTATCATCGGCGCAGTTCCGTTTCACTTCTGAGTTCGGCATGGGGTCAGGTGGGTCCAGAACGCTATTATCACCAAGCATAAACTTGGCCTAACACGGCGTGTTAGTCATTTGGAAAGCTATATAAGTAAATCTACTTTAGTCTCTTAACTTCTGTGCTTAAACAGTCACATACAAACCACTTTGGCGTTGTATGGTTAAGCCTCACGGGTAATTAGTACAGGTTAGCTTAACGCCTTGCAGCGCTTCCACATCCTGCCTATCAACGTTGTCGTCTTCAACGGCCCTTTAGTGGAGTCGAACTCCAAGTGAGAACTCATCTCGAGGCTCGCTTCCCGCTTAGATGCTTTCAGCGGTTATCGATTCCGAACGTAGCTACCGGGCAATGCCTTTGGCAAAACAACCCGAACACCAGCGGTTCGTCCACTCCGGTCCTCTCGTACTAGGAGCAGCCCCTCTCAATTCTCAAACGCCCACGGCAGATAGGGACCGAACTGTCTCACGACGTTCTAAACCCAGCTCGCGTACCACTTTAAATGGCGAACAGCCATACCCTTGGGACCGACTTCAGCCCCAGGATGTGATGAGCCGACATCGAGGTGCCAAACACCGCCGTCGATATGAACTCTTGGGCGGTATCAGCCTGTTATCCCCGGAGTACCTTTTATCCGTTGAGCGATGGCCCTTCCATTCAGAACCACCGGATCACTATGACCTACTTTCGTACCTGCTCGACGTGTCTGTCTCGCAGTTAAGCTGGCTTCTACCATTACACTAACCGTACGATGTCCGACCGTACTTAGCCAACCTTCGTGCTCCTCCGTTACTCTTTGGGAGGAGACCGCCCCAGTCAAACTACCCACCAGGCACTGTCCGCAACCCCGATTCAGGGGCCAACGTTAGAACATCAAACATACAAGGGTGGTATTTCAAGGATGGCTCCATGATTACTGGCGTAACCACTTCAAAGCCTCCCACCTATCCTACACATGTAGGCTCAATGTTCAGTGCCAAGCTGTAGTAAAGGTTCACGGGGTCTTTCCGTCTAGCCGCGGGTACACAGCATCTTCACTGCGATTTCAATTTCACTGAGTCTCGGGTGGAGACAGCGTGGCCATGGTTACACCATTCGTGCAGGTCGGAACTTACCCGACAAGGAATTTCGCTACCTTAGGACCGTTATAGTTACGGCCGCCGTTTACCGGGGCTTCGATCAAGAGCTTCGACAAAGTCTAACCCCATCAATTAACCTTCCGGCACCGGGCAGGTGTCACACCGTATACGTCATCTCACGATTTAGCACAGTGCTGTGTTTTTAATAAACAGTCCCAGCCACCTGGTCACTGCGACCCACTTCAGCTCCAGACGCAGGTCCTTCACCTAATGTGGGCGTACCTTCTCCCGAAGTTACGGTACTATTTTGCCTAGTTCCTTCACCCGAGTTCTCTCAAGCGCCTTAGTATTCTCTACCTGACCACCTGTGTCGGTTTAGGGTACGATTCGATATAGACTGAAGCTTAGAGGCTTTTCCTGGAAGTATGGCACCAACAGCTTCCACTCCGTAGAGTGTCGTCTCGACTCTCAGCCTTAAAGAATCCCGGATTTACCTAAGATTCAAGCCTACTGCCTTTCACACGGACAACCAACGCCGTGCCTGCCTAGCCTTCTCCGTCCCCCCATCGCATCTATACCAAGTACGGGAATATTAACCCGTTTCCCATCGACTACGCCTTTCGGCCTCGCCTTAGGGGTCGACTCACCCTACCCTGATTAACATGGGATAGGAACCCTTGGTCTTCCGGCGTGCGGGTTTTTCACCCGCATTATCGTTACTCATGTCAGCATTCGCACTTGTGATATGTCCAGCATGCCTCCCGGCACACCTTCAGCCACTTACACAACGCTCCCCTACCCCGCAACATAAAGTTGCAGCCGCAGCTTCGGTGGTATGTTTAGCCCCGTTACATCTTCCGCGCAGGCCGACTCGACTAGTGAGCTATTACGCTTTCTTTAAAGGGTGGCTGCTTCTAAGCCAACCTCCTAGCTGTTTTAGCCTTCCCACATCGTTTCCCACTTAACATACACTTTGGGACCTTAGCTGGCGGTCTGGGTTGTTTCCCTCTCCACGATGGACGTTAGCACCCACCGTGTGTCTCCCGGATAGTACTCATTGGTATTCGGAGTTTGCATGGGGTTGGTAAGTCGGGATGACCCCCTAGCCCAAACAGTGCTCTACCCCCAATGGTATTCGTCCGAGGCTCTACCTAAATAGATTTCGGGGAGAACCAGCTATCTCCCGGTTTGATTAGCCTTTCACTCCAAGCCACAGGTCATCCCCTAACTTTTCAACGTTAGTGGGTTCGGTCCTCCAATTGATGTTACTCAATCTTCAACCTGCCCATGGCTAGATCACCGGGTTTCGGGTCTATACCTTGCAACTCAACGCGCAGTTAACGCTCGCTTTCACTACGGCTACCCTATGCGGTTAACCTCGCTACAAAATATAAGTCGCTGACCCATTATACAAAAGGTACGCAGTCACCCTCGAAGGGCTCCTACTGCTTGTACGTACACGGTTTCAGGTTCTATTTCACTCCCCTCACAGGGGTTCTTTTCGCCTTTCCCTCACGGTACTGGTTCACTATCGGTCAGTTGGGAGTATTTAGCCTTGGAGGATGGTCCCCCCATATTCAGTCAAAGTTTCACGTGCTCCGACCTACTCGATTTCACTTATTAGACGTTGTCGTGTACGGGACTATCACCCTGTATCGTGGCACTTTCCAGAGCCTTCCACTAACATCAAATAAGCTTAAGGGCTGCTCCGATTTCGCTCGCCGCTACTTTCGGAATCTCGGTTGATTTCTTTTCCTACGGGTACTTAGATGTTTCAGTTCTCCGCGTTCGCCTCTTACACCTATGTATTCAGTGCAAGATACCTGCAAGCAGGTGGGTTTCCCCATTCGGAAATCCTGGCCTCAAGCGCTTTTTACTAGCTTGACCAGGCTTATCGCAAGTTAATACGTCCTTCATCGCCTCCAACTGCCAAGGCATCCACCGTGTACGCTTAGTCACTTAACCATACAACCCAAAGTAGTTTGAGTTGTTTGGTGCGACTGTTTAACTTCGCCAGAAGTTATAGAATACTAAAGTAGACGCACAATTAATCTGTCGATTAACTGGCATTTTCTTTACTTATTGAGAACTCTAAATCACTTAACGTGATTCAAAGTTTTTATCAGCTTTCCAAATTGTTAAAGAGCAAAATATTACCTACCCGCCTTAGCAAGTAAGTAACAATCATCTGTGTGGACACTGCGAACAAATTCGTTCTAAATCGTATAAGGAGGTGATCCAGCCCCAGGTTCCCCTAGGGCTACCTTGTTACGACTTCACCCCAGTCATGAATCACTCCGTGGTGATCGCCCTCCCGAAGGTTAGGCTAACCACTTCTGGAGCAACCCACTCCCATGGTGTGACGGGCGGTGTGTACAAGGCCCGGGAACGTATTCACCGCGACATTCTGATTCGCGATTACTAGCGATTCCGACTTCATGGAGTCGAGTTGCAGACTCCAATCCGGACTACGACGCACTTTAAGTGATTCGCTCACCCTCGCAGGCTCGCAGCACTCTGTATGCGCCATTGTAGCACGTGTGTAGCCCTACACGTAAGGGCCATGATGACTTGACGTCGTCCCCACCTTCCTCCGGTTTATCACCGGCAGTCTCCTTAGAGTTCCCGACCGAATCGCTGGCAACTAAGGATAGGGGTTGCGCTCGTTGCGGGACTTAACCCAACATCTCACAACACGAGCTGACGACAGCCATGCAGCACCTGTCTCAGAGCTCCCGAAGGCACCAATCTATCTCTAGAAAGTTCTCTGGATGTCAAGTGTAGGTAAGGTTCTTCGCGTTGCATCGAATTAAACCACATGCTCCACCGCTTGTGCGGGCCCCCGTCAATTCATTTGAGTTTTAACCTTGCGGCCGTACTCCCCAGGCGGTCTACTTAATGCGTTTGCTTTGGAAAACAGCTCCGAAAAGCCGAGCTCCTAGTAGACATCGTTTACGGCGTGGACTACCAGGGTATCTAATCCTGTTTGCTCCCCACGCTTTCGTACATGAGCGTCAGTGTTGACCCAGGTGGCTGCCTTCGCCATCGGTATTCCTTCAGATCTCTACGCATTTCACCGCTACACCTGAAATTCTACCACCCTCTATCACACTCTAGCCTGCCAGTTCGAAATGCAGTTCCCAGGTTAAGCCCGGGGCTTTCACATCTCGCTTAACAAACCGCCTGCGTACGCTTTACGCCCAGTAATTCCGATTAACGCTCGCACCCTCCGTATTACCGCGGCTGCTGGCACGGAGTTAGCCGGTGCTTCTTCTGCAAGTAACGTCACAGCTAGCAGGTATTAACTACTAACCTTTCCTCCTTGCTGAAAGTGCTTTACAACCCGAAGGCCTTCTTCACACACGCGGCATGGCTGCATCAGGCTTGCGCCCATTGTGCAATATTCCCCACTGCTGCCTCCCGTAGGAGTCTGGACCGTGTCTCAGTTCCAGTGTGGCTGATCATCCTCTCAAACCAGCTAGGGATCGTCGCCTTGGTGAGCCATTACCTCACCAACTAGCTAATCCCACTTGGGCCAATCTAAAGGCGAGAGCCGAAGCCCCCTTTGCTCCGTAGAGATTATGCGGTATTAGCCGTCGTTTCCAACGGTTGTCCCCCACCTCAAGGCATGTTCCCAAGCATTACTCACCCGTCCGCCGCTCGACGCCAGAGGTGCAAGCACCTCTTCGTTTCCGCTCGACTTGCATGTGTTAGGCCTGCCGCCAGCGTTCAATCTGAGCCATGATCAAACTCTTCAATTAAAAGTTTTTTTGAATCCGAAGATTCAGCTCAATGAATACTGATTTTGATATCTGTCGATATCGAATTGACTGTGCTGCAATAAATTAAATTTATTGCCGTTGGTCACTCAGCTCAATTGAGACTCTAAATTTGTTTGCGTCATCTAGCGAACTAGAATCGGCTGTTAGAACTCAATCTGTACGAGTGCCCACACAGATGATTGCTTCATATTTTTAAAGAACGTTTTAGGCTTTCGCCTCGGAAGCTTTGCTCCCGTTCAGGGCTGCGCATTCTACGCTTTCCTGATTTTGTGTCAATACTTAATTTTAAGTTTTTTAATTCGCTTTAAACCAAGTTTTATTTGACTCCCTAACACCGCGTTTAGCTCGTTATCCGTTACTGTCTGCCGTGTCAGTGGGAGCGCATTATAGGGAGAAACAAAATCAACGCAACCCCTTTTTTACTAAAAACCGCAAAAAAACGTTAACCCAAGCTCAAACGTTCAAAATACCAACAAAACAAAGGTAAACGAACATCGATTAGGCTGTTTTTTGTGCTCTTTCCTTAAGGCGGCCTATAAGTATTGAACAACTACACTAAAGATCAAGGTAAGGCTTATAAAAAAGTGCACTTAGCGTGCACTCCTTTATCTCGATTGCAACGTATGCATTTCTTAATACAAGATACTATATAGTTTACGGCGGTATTGAGCTGCTAGGGCGTCGCCCTCAGGTAGGCTAGCAATGATATCAAGGTAGGACTTCTTCGCATCGCCAAAATTAAGATCTTTGTTAAGCACTTTAAACAGTGTCGCTAACGCGTCTTCTTTTTTACCCGCTTCATTGAGTGCCACAGCCAAATTTACTTTTGCCTCAAGGTTTTCAGGTTCGTTATCAACGGTCTGTTGCAAAGCTTGGATCTCTGGTGAGTCTTGCGCTTGTTCAGCAAGCTCTAGCTTAGCTTTAATATTGTTATAATATGCATCCTGCTCGACTAGGCCTATGGTTTCCAATAACGCTTTGGCGTCATCAAGCTTATGTATTTGGATGCAAATATCAGCCAACACCAGTTTGATACGACTATTATTGCTGTCTATATCATACGCCTGTTTTGCCAGTTTAAAGGCCTCATTATGATTTTGGACCATCAATGCATCTTTGGCTTGTTGCAGCAACATATCTTGTGGTTGTGGTAAGTGCTTTTGCAGTGCTTCTTTAATTTGCGCCTCGCTTTGTGGCCCTGGGAGCATATCGACTGGTGCTCCCTCTTTTAATAACACCAAAGTAGGCAGCGCTTGTAAGCCAATTTGCTGCGCTAATTGACCCGCCAATGCTTGCTGTGTGTCACAATCTAAAGTTGCCACGACAAGATGCTGCTGATATTGCTGCGCTATGCCTTGTAAAATACTGGCCTGTTCCTGACATTCCGGGCTTTGGGCAGAGTAAAAGCTCAACGCCACCAACTTTTCTTGCGAAGTGTCGCCTAATACTTGCTGGATATTCTCTGCCGTCAATTGAATTTGATTCGTCATGCTTATGTTGCCATCTCACTATAATTACGCTTTGATATGGTGACTAACATAACAATTACAAGAGCAAGGATCACCCATGCAATTGCCTACTTCTTTCACCGCTCTCAGTGCTGCTTTACTACTTGCATGCACATCAACAGCAGCACACAGTATAGATGTTAAAGATAGACTCCCTGAGCTTGAAGCCTTCTATCTTGATTTACACCAATCACCAGAGCTGTCTTTACACGAACAGCAAACCGGTGAAAAGCTGGCCAGTAAACTGCAAACTTTAGGGTTTGATGTGATCAAAGAAGTGGGTGGCTACGGCGTCGTTGGCCTGTATAAAAATGGCTCTGGGCCGACCGTTATGATCCGCACCGACACCGACGGCTTGCCAATCGTCGAGCAAACCGATGTGAGCTACGCATCTAAAGTGACGGTGACAAAAGATGATGGCTCCAAAGTTGGGGTGATGCATGGCTGTGGTCACGATATTCATATGAGCAGTTTTATTGGCACTGCTGAACACCTCATGGCCCATAAAGATCAATGGCAAGGTACGCTGATGATGGTAGCTCAACCTGCTGAGGAAATAGGCGCGGGTGCCAAAGCAATGCTCAATGAGGGCTTGTTTAGTCGCTTCGCTAAACCAGATCATGTTTTAGCCTTGCATGTCAGTGCCAGTGTGCCTGCGGGCAAGGTTGCCTTAAAGCCGGAATATACCATGGCCAGTGTAGACTCGGTGGACATCATTGTGAAAGGTAAAGGTGGACATGGTGCCTACCCGCACACCACCATCGACCCTGTGGTCATTGCCTCACGTTTGGTGTTGGCGCTACAAACGATCACCAGCCGCGAGCTCTCACCTTTAGAACCTTCCGTTGTGACTGTCGGGTCTATTCATGGCGGCAGCAAACATAATGTCATCTCTAACGAAGTGACTCTGCAACTCACGCTACGCAGCTATAACCCGCAGGTACGTAATCAACAAATTGCCGCCATTAAACGCATAAGCGCAGGTATTGCTGCTAGTGCGGGCTTAGAGCAAGCCCTTTACCCTGAAGTCATTGTCCACGAACAAGAATCGATTCCTTCTACTTATAACGATCCCACGCAAACCACCTTAGTCACAGACGCCATTAAAAACGCTATCGGTGAGAATAATGTAGAATTAACCAAGCCAGTCATGGCCGGGGAAGATTTTGGCTTGTACGGACGCACCGACGACAACTTGCCTATTACCCTGTTTTGGCTCGGCGGAGTAAACCCAGAAACATATAACGCCGCTCAACAATCTGGGGCGCAACTGCCATCGCTGCACTCTAGTAAGTTTGCGCCTGATTATAAAAAGGCCATTCCAACGGGTGTCAAAGCGATGACTCATGCGGCGCTCAAGCTATTCAATACACCTTAAGCTTGCGCTTTAGACGCGCCCTTAGCTTTGTAACTGCGGGCGCGCTTTCGTTTACCACCTCTCAAGGCTCGCTTGGCGGGCCCTTTAATATTGCTAAATACACCAGCATCACAGTTCTTTGCTTGATTGACCAAGTCGCTCAACTGTGTGGTTAATGGCTGCATGAAGTCTTGATATTTGAGCTCTTGCTCGGCAATTTTTGCTAATGCCATTTCCCAGTGCGCCGTCATATCCGGCGTTGCTAATTGCTCGGGCAACGCACTGATCAGAGCGCTTCCCGCTTCGCTAGCACAAATGGATTTTCCTTTACGAGTAAGAAAACCACGTGAGAAAAGCAATTCGATGATGCTTGCTCTGGTTGCCTCAGTGCCTAAGCCATCGGTATCGCGCAGCACTTTACGTAGTTGTGTGTCCTTGACGTAACGGCCAATGGATGTCATTGCGCTTAATAGAGTGGCATCACTAAAGTGTGCCGGGGGTGTGGTCTGCTTATTGTCAATACGTGCATCATCACACTGTAGCAATTGCCCTAAGGTCAATGGTGGTAAACATTGCTCATCTTGCTTCGCCTTTTTGCCCATGAGCTCTTTAAAACCCAGATCAATGTCTTCTCGGGCTTTTGTTGTAAACTTGCCTCCGGCTATGGTCACCTCGACATCACTTTGGTAATAGCGATATGCAGGCATAAATTGAATGAGGTATTGGCGACAGATCAGTTCATACACTTTGCGCTCATTATCATTCAACTGCGCTGCGGTGTGCTTGGCTGTAGGTACGATGGCATGGTGCGCTGCCACTTTGCTATCGTTAAAGCAACGGCTCTTTTTATTGCTATCTACAGCTGTGAGCTGCTGGGCGGTGAAAACGCCATTATTAAGCACTGCGTTAATAATATTGCTGGCGTCAGCAAAATGCTCCTTAGGCAAATAGCGGTTATCTGAGCGCGGGTAAGTAATTAATTTATGCTTCTCATACAAGCTTTGACAACAATCTAATACCGCCTTCGCGGAGAGAGAAAAGCGCTTCGCTGCATCTATTTGCAGTGCCGATAGGTTATAAGGCAGAGGAGCTTGCTCTTGCTTTTGCTCTTTGCTTAAGTCGGTCACACTTGCCGGTTGGCCGATAATCCGGCCGACTACATTTTCTGCAAGCTTACGCAGCAATACTCGGCCCTGTTCATCTTGATAGGCCCGACACGCTTCGCTTGGTTGCCACTTCAGCCAAAATGATTCGCCTTGTGCTGTAGTCACTTGCGCGTGCACTTCATAAAACGGCTTACTAACGAACTCGGCTATTTCTTTATCTCTGGCGACCACCAGACCCAGCACCGGGGTTTGTACCCTTCCCACTGAGAGTACCCCTCGATAACCGCTTTTTTGTCCCGCCAAGGTATAAGCTCGTGTTAGGTTCATGCCAAACAACCAGTCGGCGCGCGAGCGGGCGAGTGCTGAAACACTCAAAGGCACAAACCGGGTATTGGGCTGCAGCTGGTTCAGGGCTTTTTTCACTGCAGGCAAGTTCAAATCACTGATCAGTAAACGCTCAACCGCTTGCTTTTTATGTTGCGACAAAGATACCTGATTAATCACTTCATCAACCAGCAACTGCCCTTCTCTATCGGGGTCGCCGGCATGCACTAAGGTGTGAGCTTGTTTTATCAGCTTCTTAACTAAAGTGAGTTGTTTACGAGTTTTGCTTTTCGCTTTTAGCTGCCACTGCTTCGGAACAATAGGCAAGTGCGCTAATTGCCACTTTTTAAAAGCGGGGTCGTAGTCATCGGGCTCAGCCTGCTCAAGCAAGTGACCGATACACCAGGTGACACAATCGCCATTGCCGACCTCTATATAGCCTTCTTTTTTTTGCTGAGGTTTGGGCAAGGCTGCGGCTATGGCACGGCCAAGAGAGGGTTTTTCGGCAATATAAAGCTTCATGACAACAACTGGCTATTTATACAGTTATTACAGTGTAGAGTATAATAACGAGCTAGGAAAGAGTGCGCGCGGCTGTTTTGTTTCTTCTTGCCTGCAACCAAAACAGTATCGGTAAATAGCACAATATTAAAGTGACGCTGTTTATGATTGGTATTAGGGTTTTGTAAAGGTACGAGCTATTAAATGTTAGATCCCATAAATGGCGATCAGCGACACGCCAAAGCTGTAAAAAAGGCGCGGCAACGACAATAAGCTGACCAGCAATGCTTTGCCACATATGCACTTTGCCACGAATGCCCCAGTAGGCAATAATCGCCATCCAGGTAATATCGTTGCTTGCCCATATGACATAACGCCAGATCATGTCTTTATCCCAATCGAGCAAAAAATCGTGTATCAGTGTTCCGTAGAGAAAGAAAGCGGCGGTTAGAAGGACAAACCGCAAGGCCTTGTACTCACGAGTAAGGACATAGAAAACAATAGCGGGCAGCAAAAATACTGCCCAACTATTGTTTAGAAAGATTAACGTTTCCTCTAGCCAACTAGGCATAAGTACTTAGCCTAACGACTGTTCGGTGTCTTTGTTATCGTCTCCGCTTTTATCATCAGTGCCGCTACCATTTCCGGGTATACTGGCAAACTTATGCAAATCCAACATCCTGTGCTCCCTGTCTATTCAGCTTTAATTCAGTTGCTAAATTACCGTATTTTTGGCACAAAGCCAATAGTTACTGCACAACTTCAATGGGGTCAGATTCTTTGGCTTTACCCTGCATGATTGAAATCTCGACGCGGCGATTACGCTTACGATCTTCATCAGTTTCATTGGGCACTAATGGCCGCGTGTCTGCGCGCCCCACCACGACCATTCTACTTTTATCAAAGTCATCAACCTTTTGCATTTCACTGGCAACCGCGACTGCTCGCATCGCGCTCAGGTCCCAGTTGTTGGTATAGAGCTCATTAGAGACTTGGAAGTCATCGGTGTGCCCCGAGACAGTGATTTCCCCGGGTACATCTTTTAGTAATTCAGCAATATCTTGAATAATAGGCTTAAATTTTGGCTGTAAGAAAGCACTGCCAGAGGGAAAAGAGCCGTTTTCACGGATGCGAATAATTATTTGCTGCCCTAAAGATTCCAGTTCTATGGCGCCGTCAATAATTTGCTGTTCTAGCTGTTGTGCAATTTTCTTCACCAGCTCATTGGTGCGCTCTTGGTCTGCTGCGGCGATGGCTTGCTGTTGCGACTGCTCATCGGCGGTACTGGCAGACTCCCCACCGCGTTGGTCGCCACGCTGCTCTTTACGACCGCCTGCGGAGTCTTCTTCCCCAGCTTGGAACTCCAGCATTTGCTGTGTCATTTCAACAGTTTGCTGTTGAATTGTCTCAATGGGCGTGGGGTCTGGGCGCCCCGGTTTAAATTCCATAGCGATGACACTGGTTCCTTTAGGTATGTCTTTTACTTCCAGTTTATTTTGCACACCAAAAGCAAACTTCATGGAACCAGCAATTTGCTTAAACTTGAGCACATCCATCTCGGAGAACGCCAACAGCAATACGAAGAAACACATCAGTAGCGACATCAAGTCTGCGAACGTGCCCATCCAAGCCGGTAATCCGGGAGGGGGGCATTTGCAGGGTTTTTCATCCGACATACTTACTCCTCGGTATCAACTTGGCGCTTGGACTCTGCCAGATAGTTTTTCAGAATGCCTTCGATAACTTTGGGGTTTTGTCCGTCTTGAATACCTAAGATAGCGTCTAAGATCAGCCGTTGATTGAGCTCTTCTTCGTCTTTGCGCAGTTCTAACTTGGATTGGATAGGAATAGCTATCACATTGGCGAGAAACGCACCGTACAATGTGGTTAGTAGCGCCACCGCCATCGCGGGGCCAATCGCTTTGGGGTCATCCATGTTAGAGAGCATCGCCACCAACCCAATCAAGGTCCCGATCATACCCATTGCCGGGGCTATATCACCCAAGGCCTTAAATAGGCCAGCGCCTTGCTCATGGCGAGCGGTGGTTAACAAAATATCTTTTTGCAAAGTAGCACGAACTACATCGGCGTCATGGCCATCAACCAACATATCAATGCCTTTGCGCATAAACTTGTTGTTAATCTCTGCCTCTTCTAGCGCTAAAAAGCCCCCTTTACGAGCAGAGTCTGCCAGCTCTACAGCCTTCTCAATAAGCTCATCAGGTGATTCAATCTTAAACATGAAGGCCTTGCCGGCTACTTTCCCTATGGTGAAAAATTGCCCCATGGTGTAGTTAGCAAGCACAATAAAAAGAGAACCACCAAATACAATTAGCACCGAAGGAGTGTTATAGAACATGCCCACATCACCACCAAGCACCATAGACATGACAACGAAACCAATCGCGCCGAGAATACCTATTATGGTTGCTAAATCCACATGTCCTCCACCCACTTTTCTATTCAGCGCCTTCCCACTAAAGCCCTATATATGGCCAGGGAATATCAGACGTTATTATAATTACTCTTGAGATATCGGCAACTTGCTGAATTACTTGAATCATTTTTTTAAAATCGCGAAGCGACAATATTAAAACTAGCATGCCTACACAGCTTTGCCGTGAAAATCGCATCCATCTTTGACCTAGTCCACGATCCCCCCTAAAATTGGCGCTCTTATTAGGTGTAGTGAGTGACAAGGCCATGGCCCAAAAAAAACCAGAAAACCTAAGCTTTGAAGAAGCCATTAATGAATTAGGGCAAATTGTAACTGATATGGAGCAAGGAGAATTGTCTTTAGAGCAATCTTTAAAGCAATTTGAACGCGGTATTGGTCTGGCAAATGCATCGGCTCAAAAGCTTGATAACGCCCAGCAAAAAGTAAGCATGTTAATGAGCAACGACCTAAACGCTGAGCTCACCCCAATGGATGATCAAGAGTAGTCGCCCCTGTGAATTTAAAACATGCCTTAGCACAGGCACAACAGGATGTGCTACACACCCTACAGCGTTATTTTCAAACACAGCAACAAACACAGCCTCAATTATTGGCGGCAACGCAGTACTGTATTGAAAATGGTGGCAAGCGCTTGCGACCATTTTTAGTCTATGCTGTAGGTAATATGCTTGCAGCACATCAAGACGATCTTCACAAAGCCGCTGCAGCCATTGAGTGTATTCATAGTTACTCTCTGGTGCATGATGATTTACCGGCCATGGACGATGATGAATTACGGCGCGGTCGACCCACCTGCCATATCGCATTTGACGAGGCCCACGCTATTTTAGCTGGCGACACCTTGCAAACCATTGCCTTTGAGCTGCTCAGTAGCACTGACTTTGATATCGGCGCTAGCCAACAGTTAGCACTGATACAAAGTTTAAGCCAAGCTTCAGGGCTATTGGGTATGGTAGGCGGCCAAGCGCTCGATATCGCGGCCACCGATAAAGCGATTTCCTTAAGTGAACTTGAGCATATTCATCGTCTAAAAACCGGGGCATTGCTAAGCTGCGCCATTAAGCTGGGCTATTTGTGCTCCCCGAACGTAGAAAACAGCACACGTGCTGCATTAGACGATTACGGCCGTGCCATCGGCCTGGCTTTTCAAGTGCAAGATGATATTTTGGATGTTGAAGGAGATACCGCCACACTAGGAAAGCCGCAGGGCTCTGATGTGGCTGCAAATAAATCTACTTATCCTGCGCTTATGGGCCTTGATGGTGCCAAAGATAAGATGCAGCATTTGTATCAACAAGCTATTGATGCGGTGTGCCCGCTCCCATATGACACCCGTGTTCTCGAGCAACTCGCAGGCTATATCATCGCCAGAGATCATTAAAAATGACTACTGATGCGAAGGGCTGGTTTGATATACTTCAGCCATCGCAGTAAAGGATAAAACGACGCATGAATTTGGATAGTAGCAAGTATCCCTTATTACAACAGGTCAGCAAGCCTGAACAACTTCGCGAGCTACCGCAAGAGCGGTTAGGCGCGTTTAGCCACGAACTGCGGGACTACTTACTAAACTCCGTATCGCAAAGTAGCGGTCACTTTGCCTCTGGGCTCGGCACGGTTGAACTGACTGTTGCGCTGCACTATGTGTATAACACCCCGTTTGATCGCCTGATTTGGGATGTAGGCCACCAAGCCTATCCGCACAAACTGATCACCGGCCGCCGTGAACAAATGCACACTATTCGCCAAAAAGATGGATTACATCCGTTCCCTTATCGCGGAGAGAGTGAGTACGACACCTTTAGTGTCGGTCATTCGAGTACCTCCATCTCCGCCGCCCTAGGTATGGCTATTGCTGCGCAAAAAGAAGGCCAAGGCCGTAAAACCGTTGCCGTCATCGGCGATGGTGCTATCACTGCGGGCATGGCCTTTGAGGCGATGAACCACGCTGGCGATATTAATTCCGACATGTTAGTCATTTTAAATGACAACGAGATGTCTATTTCAGAAAATGTCGGCGCGTTAAATAATCATTTTGCGCGTATTCTCTCCGGTAGCTTTTACGCCAATATTCGTGAGGGCAGCAAAAAGCTCTTATCAGGGTTACCGCCAGTGAAAGAACTGGCTAGCCGTATGGAAGAGCACCTTAAAGGCATGGTTATACCGGGCACCTTCTTCGAAGAGCTTGGCTTTAATTATATCGGCCCAATCGATGGCCATGATGTCAACATGCTGGTCGACACCCTGCGCAATATGCGCAACCTCAAGGGTCCTCAGCTACTGCATATAAAAACCCAAAAGGGCAAGGGGTACAAGCCTGCTGAAGCCGATCCTATTGGTTACCATGCGGTGCCCAAGTTTGACCCGACCGTGACTAAATTACCCAAATCTAAGCCAGGCGCACCGACCTTTTCAAAAGTGTTCGGCGATTGGTTGTGTGATATGGCCAGCGTTGATGACAAACTGATGGCCATCACTCCGGCAATGCGCGAAGGCTCGGGCATGGTGCGCTTCTCTAAAGAGTATCCACAACAGTATTTTGATGTTGCCATTGCAGAGCAGCATGCGGTCACACTCGGTGCAGGGTTTGCGTGTGAAGGCCTAAATCCCGTAGTAGCAATTTATTCAACCTTCTTACAACGAGCCTACGATCAACTTATTCATGATGTAGCGCTACAGGAATTGCCTGTGCTCTTTGCCATTGATCGCGCTGGCGTGGTTGGCGCCGACGGGGAAACTCATCAGGGCACGTATGACTTAAGTTATTTACGCTGTATTCCTAATATGGTCATTATGGCGCCGGCTAACGCCAATGAATGCCGTAATATGCTCTATACTGGGCATCAGCTTAATAAACCCGCCGCTGTGCGTTATCCACGTGGCAGTGCTGGCGACGGTGAGCTTGATAGCGAAATGCAACAATTACCCATAGGCAAGGGGCGTGTTGTTAAGAGCGGCGAAAAAGTCGCAATACTGTCGTTTGGTACCTTGCTGGAGAATGCCCAACAAGCGGCAGAGCAGCTCAATGCCACCCTAGTTGATATGCGTTTTGTTAAACCTCTCGATCACCAGCTGATTGATAAGTTGGCAAGTGAGCATAATGCGCTTGTCACCTTGGAGGATAATGTTATCGCCGGTGGTGCAGGCTCAGCAGTAAGCGAGTACTTAGCGCAAAGCAAGCAGCTTAAGCCAGTTTTGCACCTTGGCCTACCCGATGTATTTATTAAGCATGGTACGCAGCAAGAAATGCATGCTGAGCTTGGCCTTGACGGCGACGGTATCACTCGCCAGATAAGTACGTGGTTAGATTAACAAGCTAGCGAGTTTGATATTCGGTAATAAAAAAGGAGCCAAAGGCTCCTTTTTTATTTATTCACTTTCTTAACGCATCCAAATTTTAATGTCGGCTAAGCCGGTGCTTTGTAAGGTGGCTATTTGCGCATCTAAGTTTTCACTTTGCTCAAACTCAAAGGCATCCAATTGATCATCAAACTCAATATGCGCACAGCCATCGCCGCCGCGCTTTTTCACCTGATGAAGGGCGATATCCGCTAAGTTCACCGATGTTTCCCAGCCGATCACTTGGCCGCCGAGCAAGGGCATCGGATAACAAGACCAGCCCAGCGAAGCACTAAGGTTAATCTTTTTACCATTGGGAAGTTGAAAACTTTTCTCTGCGATGGATTTGCATAACTGGCGCGCAAACTGATTGACCTGATCAAGCTCGAAATCGCGCAGCAGCAACAAGAACTCATCGCCGCTCCAGCGGGCCACATAGTCAGAGCCCTGCGTGCAGGAATTCAATAGGGTCGCCATTTGTTGTAAGCAACTATCGCCGCTCAACGGTCCGTAGGCATCATTAATACGCGAGAATTTGTCGATATTCACGATCAACAGCACCAGAGCCCTGCCCTGCTCTTGTAATGAAGACGAATTACGCTGGTAATGTTCAATATCTTTAGGCAGCTGATCGAATAAGAAACGCCGGCTACGCAGTCCTGTAAGCTCGTCAGAGTGACTCACTAACTTCAGCTGTGAGTTTACCTGGTTAAGCTTATCATTGGCATCACGCAGCTCCATAGTGCGCTCTTCCACCAAACTCTCCAAGGCTGCTTGTTTGCGGCGTTCCTGGGCTCTAAACACCCACAGCAATAAATAGATAATAAAAAATAATCCGGAAACAATCAGCAACCGGAAATACACCGTTTCATCGAAGCGCTTCGGTACCTGAAACGCATAGTGCGTGCTTGTGGCCTCTTCCCAACTGTCACTGGTGCGCTTGGCTTCAAGCTTAAAAGTAAATGGGCCAGGAGGTAAGTTAGTATAAATGGCTTCACGACGATTTTTAGCATAGCGCCAGTCGGTATCCAAGCCGCTTAGTTGGTAACGAAACTCCACTTCAGCTGGGGCGTAAAAATCAATCGCTGTATAATTAATCGTTAAGTCGCGCTCATCGGTATCGAGCTCAGGGTTAACAGCCAAGCCACCGGTATACAAAGTACGTCTGGGGGTGGCAATACTCTCCACTTGGGGCGCTAATTGATCTTGGCCAAAGAGCTGTACATTTTTAGGGATTTCCACCACCCCTTGCAAACTCGGATACCAAATAGAGTCACCACTGTCAGCCACCGCGTCGTGACCTAAACCAGCACAACATTGACTGGCTTTACCATCGAGCTGGCGATCATACGAGGAAATCACCTGCTCTACTTGTAAGTTTCCAATTTCATCCGAGAATTGCTCCACCGGCATGCGGTAGACGCCTTTCATGGTGCTGACCCACACCCGCTGCAGGGCTTCATCATGATGCAGGCTAAAAATGGAGCCATAGGGTAAGCCATTGGATACATCAAGCTGGTGCCAGCGCCCTTGGGTACTGCGATAGAATAAGCCGTCATTTAACGAACCAACTAACGTCCCAACATCATCAATTTCTAAAATACTGGTGACATAAGCGCTTTCCAGCGCTGTAGAGTCGCCGATGCGCTCAATGCCTTTATCTGAGAATAAGTAACCGCCTTGGCTGGTACCAATTAAGCCGTATTTGCCTTTATCCAGCACGTAAGTAATAAACTTACTATCGAGTACAGCATTGTAGGTAAAGGGCGTTAACCCTCGATATCCCATGCGATACATACCCCGGCCAGTACCAAACCACAGTCCGCCAGCACTTGACTCACTGATAGCAAACACCGGGTTTTGCCGTAATTCTCGCGCATCGATGTTATATAGCTGCTCGTCTTCGAAGTACAACACACCGCGATCCGTGGCGATATACAACCGCTCACCAACAAAATGCAAATCATGCACCGCACTGCGGCGTAATTTAGCCCGAGGCACGCGATTAATAAAATTATTATCTTGATCGAAATAACCTACACCACTGCGATTAGCCACCCATAGCTGACCACTGGGTGATAAAGTAATGGCCATCACCGCTTCGGTCATACTCGAGAGTGCATTATGGCGCTCAACCCGGCCCGCGTGGGCAAGCCAAAGGCCCTCGCTGAAGCTCGCCAGCCAAATATTGTTTTGTTCATCGCGGTAAATATCGGAAAACCAGATGCTTTGATCCAGTGCTGCCGGCTCAACCCATTGCCACTCTTTAGAATTGTCGCGATACAGTAATCGCCCATAGGTTGAGATCCACAATGCGCCATCGGAGTCACTCATAAACTTATACACCGCCGCATTACTGGCGTTGGGTAAAGTAAATGGCCGTAGCTCATCATCGATGTCTAAAAAGTAAGCGCCTAACTCAGACGCCAGGTACAGAGTGCCTTCTAGCCAGGCTAAGTCGTGGATAATAGTTTGTGCTAAACGATCAGGCAGGGTCACCCGCGCAGTTATTTTTAAACGCAAGCGCGATGACGACGACGACATATTGGTTAAGCGCAGTAAGTAGTTTTCACTGACTAACCACACGCCTTGCGGTGCCAGTGCCATTTTACTGACCGAAATTTGGTTGATGGCAGTCAGGCGTCCCTGAATACGGCCGCTGCGTCGACGCTCGCTCTCAGGCAAATGAAAAGCGACCTGATTACGCTCGATATAAAACAGTTCGTTGGCTGCCACCCAAATATTGCCTTTATCATCTTGCAATATATCGCGCACCGGGCCGCCAATACCAAACTCAAAGTAGTTCATTGAGTCAGGGTCAAGCACGGAAATGCCGCGCTTGGTGCCTATCCACAATAATCCTTCTTTATCAATCAATAACTTATTAATTGCATTACTATTAAGGAAGTTGCTATTTTGCTGGGTAAAATTAGTGAAGTGGTCGCCATCAAAGCGACTTAAACCAAATTGAGTGCCTACCCAAATATAGCCTTTGTTATCTTGGGTGACACTTTTGAGGGATTGCGAAGGCAGACCATTTCGGGTATTCCATTGCTTAACCACATAATCCGTGATTGATGCCGACGCCAAGTGCGAAGCAAAAACTGCCCACACCAATACTAGTGACTGAAAAAACCGCTGCAATGTCACACCCAGACTCAAATCTTATATTCCTGGCAAATAACCTACTTTAATTAACGCTTGGAGGCAAATCAGCGAGCATATGCCGGCGAGAATATCATCTGCCATAATCCCAAGCCCACCATGCAGACGTTTATCAAGCATACGGATTGGTCCAGGCTTGGCAATATCGAAAAACCGAAACAGGGCAAAGCCCACCACTAAGGTCTGCCAATTAATAGCCGCTCCTATCATGGTAATATAAAACCCTGCCACTTCGTCCCAAACAATAGCCGGATGGTCATGCACACCCAAGTCATCTGCGGTTTTACCACAGGCCCACACACCCACAGTGCATAGCATGAGTGCCATTGCTGCCTGCACCCACAGTGGCATACCCCAGGTCATAAAAATAAAAGGAATTGCCGCAAAGGTACCCACGGTACCTGGGGCTTTGGGACTTAAACCTAAGCCAAAACCTAGGCCTAAAAACTGATGACCGCGACGTAGATTAAATAAGCTTGTAGTGATCACGCGTCACCCTGTATAAAATGTTCAAAGCCCACTTGGGCGACATCGAGTTTATCTTCACCGTTAAGTACCTCGACCTTCCCCTCGCCACCACGAATTTGGCCAATGCACACAGCCTCGATGCCATACTGACTCAAACGATTGTCCAGCATCGCTTTGTGGTTCTCGGGTACCGTGTAAAGCAACTCGTAGTCATCACCATAGCCAAGCACATAAGGCCATTTCGCCTCACCTTCAATACTCTGACGAAAAGCTTCTGACGTTGGAATTTTATCGGCATGAATGGTGGCACTGACCAAAGACATATCTAAAATATGTTGTAAATCAGCCAAGAGCCCATCAGAGATATCAATGGCAGAGCTGGCGTAGCCACGTAAGACCTGTCCCGCAGCCACCCGGGGCGTCGGATACTCCAATTTAGTGGTCAGCTTCTTCAGCCATTCAGGGGCAATATCTAGGTGTTGTTTGCGCGCTTCGATAGCCAGACCCGCATCACCCAACGGTCCGGTAACATAAATCCAATCGCCGGGTTTAGCACCGCCGCGTGTTAACGCTTTGCCGGTAGGCACTGTGCCTTTGGCGCATACAGTAACAGTAAGTGGGCCTTGCGTAGTATCACCACCAATGATTTGCACGTTGAAATATTCTGCTATTTCATGCATGCCTGCGGTGAACTCTTCTAACCATTCTACTTCGGCTTTCGGTAAGGTAAGCGCCACAGAAACCCACGCAGGCTCGGCGCCCATTGCAGCAAGGTCACTGAGGTTAACAGCGATAGCTCGGTGACCCAAAGCGCGCGGTGACATATCTTCAAAAAAGTGCACACCAGCCACCATGGTGTCAGTGGTAATGGCTAATTGGCTGTTTTCCGGAATACTCACCAAGGCGCAGTCATCACCTATGCCAAGATTCACATCCCGGCGTGTGATCCCTCGGCCTTTAAAGTATCGGTTTATTAATTCAAATTCTTGCATACACAAAAAAGCCGGCCTCAGCCGGCTCTCCTTGTTAAAGGTGCTTAGCTATTACGTAGCTGCTTAATGGCTTTATCAAGCACACCATTAACGAATTTATGACTGTCATCGGCACCAAACATTTTCGCCAGCTCAATGCCTTCATTGATGGCCACTTTATATGGCACGTCATCTCGGAATTTAAGCTCATACGCACAAAGTCGTAAAATGGCTTTTTCTACCATATCAATTTCTTCGTACGGACGCGTCAAATGCGGAGCTAAGACTTCGTCTAGTTGTTTTGAGTTAACGGCAACACCGCGCGCTAGGTCTTTAAAATACTCTACATCGACCTTAGTCACGTCATTCTCGATTAACATGTTTTGTTCGATATCAGCAATAGCGTTACCGCTCATTTGCCAAGAGTAAACGGCCTGTAAGGCCAATATGCGCGCTTTGCGTCTCGCTGCTGGTTTCACTGTGAACCCTTAAATTTTGTCTAAAACATTAACCATTTCTAGGGCACCTAATGCAGCTTCGCCGCCTTTGTTACCCATTTTTGTACCGGCACGCTCAATGGCCTGCTCTATGCTTTCAGTCGTTAATACGCCAAAAGCAACCGGTACATCATACTCAAGCGATACCTGCGCCAAGCCTTTATTCGACTCACCGGCAACTAAATCAAAGTGCGGAGTGCCGCCACGAATAATCACGCCCAAGGCGATGATAGCATCGAACTCACCTTTGGCGGCAATGCGCTTGGCAGCAAGAGGTAACTCAACCGCACCCGGCACATACACCACGGTAATATCATCATCGCTGACGTTACCTGTACGCTTTAGCTCATCGACTGCGCCGTCCAATAAACTGCGACCAATGTAGTCGTTAAAACGCGAAATCACGATGGCAAATTTTTTGCCCGGTGCAAACTTGTTACCTTCAATAATTTTCATCTGTAAACCTTAATTGATTCTGCCAACACGTGATGCCGGCGAAATGCGGGTATCGCAAAATTGCCGCGCATCATAGCATAATTGAAAAAAAATAGCTGCTTATTCTGGCTGTACGTAGTCAACCACCTCAAGGTGGAAACCTGACAGCGCATGATACTTCTTCGGCATGCTCATTAAGCGCATTTTGGTGATGCCTAAATCCGCTAAGATTTGCGAGCCGATGCCCACGGTGCGCGATGTTCCCTGGATTTTACGATGGTTGGCACTTTCGCCAGCATCTTCCAAAGCAAAGGCCTTAACCATAGCTTCGATATCTTCACTGCGCTCTTGCTTACCAAGGATAACCAACACACCATCATGTTCGGCGATATAGGCCATGGCGTTAGACAATGTCCAACTGCGGTCCGCGCCTCGATCGGAAAGTAAAATATCGTTAAAGGTGCTTTGTAAATGCACCCGCACTAAGGTTGGGTCGCTGATATCACCCTTGATCATCGCATAGTGCAGCTGACCATCGATGGTGTCTTTGTAGGTAACTAGATCAAACTCACCGTACTGTGTTGGTAGTTTACACTTCGCCACTTGCTCGATGGTGGTTTCGTTAAGATTACGGTACTCGATTAAATCGGCAATAGTGCCCATTTTTATGCCATGCTCTTTAGCAAAGACTTCGAGTTGCGGACGACGCGCCATGGTGCCATCAGGGTTCAGGATTTCGACGATAACCGAGGACGGCTCAAGGCCCGCAAGGCGTGCTAAATCGCAGCCAGCCTCAGTATGCCCTGCACGTGTCAGTACGCCGCCTGGCTGTGCCATAATGGGGAAAATATGCCCCGGCTGGACGATGTCTTCTGGCACTGCTCCTTTGGCGACGGCGGCTTGTACCGTGCGGGCACGATCTGCGGCCGAAATACCGGTGGTCACCCCTTTTGCCGCTTCAATGGACAAGGTAAAGTTGGTTGAGAATTGCGCGCCATTATTACTGACCATTAAAGGCAGTGCTAATTGTTCACAACGCGCCTGGGTAAGCGTCAAGCAAATAAGGCCTCGGCCATAGGTGGCCATGAAATTAATGGCATCGGCGCTGATGTGTTCGGCGGCGATAATGAGATCGCCTTCGTTTTCACGATCTTCATCATCCATGAGGATAACCATCTTGCCATTTTTAATGTCGTCGATGATCTCCGCTGCGGTGTTTAAACTCATATCTTGCCCATTATCGTTTATTTTATAAATCCAGCTTGCGCCAGCAAGCTCTCGGAAACTGAGGATTGAGGCTGCTCAGCCTTAGCGCCATTAATTAGGCGCTCTAAATAGCGAGCTATTTGGTCAACCTCAAGGTTAACCTGGGTGCCCACTTGAAAATCTGCAATCGTGGTTTGCTCTAAAGTGTGCGGCACAATGGTCAGCTTAAAGCGGCTACCGTGAACCTCGTTGACGGTCAAACTGGCACCATCAATACACACTGAACCTTTATAGGGAATATACTTCATCAGTTCGGCGTCGGTTTGCAGCCAATACTCAATAGCGCGGGCGTTGCTACGCACATCAACCACTTCGGCAATGCCGTCTACATGCCCAGAAACCAAATGACCCCCTAACCTTGATAATGGCTGCAGCGCCTTTTCAAGATTAACACGTTGGCCTTGCTGGTAATGCGCAAAGCGTGTGAGTGATAAGGTTTCGCGCGATACGTCGGCACTGAACCCATCACTGAATTTTTGTGTCACCGTAAGGCAAACGCCATTCGTGGCAATGCTATCACCCAAGGCCACATCGTCCATGTTGAGACTATCGCTGCTGACGCGCACTTTTAAATCGCCATCAACAAGAGTGAGTGAACTTAAGGTTCCGGTTGCTTCTATAATGCCTGTAAACATGGCTATTCCACTGCTCTTTTATCTAGGGTAAGGCGCACATCTTCGCCAATGGGGCGCATATCGCTGAATTGCATCTGTTCAATGTCGTTCATATCGGCAAATGGACCTATGTTCACCAGCCCTTTGGCATCTTGGCCCATAAGTTTAGGGGCCAAATAAACCACATAACGATCAATAAGCTGCTGCTTCGCAAAGGCCCCCGCTAGGGTCGCGCCTCCTTCAAGCCACAGCGAGTTAATATCATCTGCAGCCAGTTGCGTGAGTAACGCGTCTAAATCTACATGGCCATCGTTATCCCCGGCAACATACAACTCGGTTACATTGTTGGGCCATTGCTGCACTTTATCAAGCGCAGCTGCTGTGCGTGAGCGCACGATAATAATCTTACCGGGTGTTTGCATTAACGCTAAATCGGGTGTGAGCCGGTAGCGACTGTCGATAACCACCCGCACCGGTTGGCGCACTTGCGCCAGCGGGTAATCGGCAAGTTGCTGTTCGCTTAGGCGCACATTTAATTGCGCATTGTCGCTTATTACCGTATCGGCACCCGAGACAATGGCGCAATGTTGCGCTCGCAGGCTATGCACATCCGCACGGGCGTCACTGCAGGTAATCCATTTACTTTGGCCATTGGCGAGCGCCGTTTTGCCATCAATGCTGGCTGCTAGTTTGCAGGTGACAAACGGGCGCTGAGTACGCATACGTTTTAAAAAGCCCGTATTAAGCGCTTCGGCTTGGGCACCGAGCAAACCATACTCAACGTCGATGCCAGCGGCCTCAAGCATCGCCATGCCCCGGCCACTGACTTGCGGATTAGGGTCTTGCATAGCACACACTACTTTAGCAACTTTGGCGGCTATCAAGGCGCCAGCACAAGGGCCGGTACGGCCGGTATGGCTGCACGGCTCTAAGGTTACATATGCGGTGGCTCCCTCGGCATTTTCTGCAGCGGCATTTAAGGCATGAATTTCTGCATGCGGCGTCCCCGCCTGAATGTGAAAGCCTTCGCCAATCACCTTATCATCTTTAACCAACACGCAGCCCACATTCGGATTGGGGGTGGTGGTAAAACGCCCCTGCCAGGCTAAGGCAATAGCGCGGCGCATAAAGTGCTCATCTTGTGCACTGAAGCTCATATTAATCCCCTAGACGGGCGATTTCTTCGCCAAATTCGCGGATATCTTCAAACGAGCGGTACACCGATGCAAAGCGCACATAGGCCACTTTATCCAGTCCTTTCAGCGCTTCCATAATACACTCGCCAATAAGCAAAGAGCTGACCTCTCGCTCACCGGTAGCTCGAATTTGCGACTTGATTTGATGCACCACCTCATCAACCTGCTCGGTTTTCACCGGCCGCCTTTCTAAGGCACGATGTAAGCCGTTAAGGAGCTTATCTTCGTTGAATGGTTCGCGTGAGCCATCCCGTTTAATCACGCGCGGCATCACCAACTCGGCGCCTTCAAAAGTAGTGAAACGTTCATGGCAATCAATGCATTCGCGACGGCGTCGAACCTGATGGCCGCCGCCCACTAATCGGGAGTCGATAACCTTGGTATCTTTGGCGCTGCAAAAAGGACAATGCATAGTGACTGGGGTTCCTGTAGAAAACAAAAAGGCCGCTATTTTTGCGGCCTTTATCATACACAAATGTTTGCCTAATGGCTATTTAGTGCAGCTTAGGCATACACTGGAAACTTAGCACAGATTGCTTTCACTTGCTCTTTCACTTTTGCCTGAACATCAGTGCTTTCGATGTTATCAAGTACATCGCAGATCCAGCCAGCAAGTTCTTTCGCTTCTGCTTCTTTGAAGCCACGGCGAGTAATCGCTGGTGAACCAAGACGTAAACCAGAAGTGACAAACGGTGAACGTGGGTCATTCGGTACTGAGTTCTTATTCACCGTGATATTGGCGTTACCGAGTGCTGCATCAGCATCTTTACCGGTAATGTCTTTATCGATTAAATCAAGCAGGAATAGGTGGTTGTCTGTTTTTCCTGATACCACTTTATAACCGCGCTCTTGTAACACTGATACCATTGCTTGTGCGTTAGCCACAACCTGTTGCTGGTATGCTTTAAATTCTGGCTGTAGCGCTTCTTTGAAAGCCACCGCTTTGGCTGCAATAACGTGACACAGTGGGCCACCTTGACCGCCTGGGAAAACCGCGCTGTTAAGCTTCTTATAGATATCTTCATCACCACAATTAGAGATGATCAAACCGCCGCGTGGACCCGCTAGCGTTTTGTGCGTGGTGGTGGTGATCACATGTGCGTAAGGCACTGGGCTTGGGTACACACCGGCAGCGATAAGGCCGGCTACGTGTGCCATATCTACAAATAAGTAAGCACCGACTTTATCGGCAATCTCGCGGAAACGCTGCCAATCAACGATACCAGAATAAGCTGAGAAACCACCAATGATCATCTTTGGCTTGTGCTCAAGGGCAAGGGCTTCAACTTGATCGTAATCGATCTCGCCGGTTTGCTCATTCAAACCATATTGAATGGCATTGTAGGTTTTGCCTGAGAAGTTTACATGTGCACCATGAGTTAAGTGACCGCCATGAGCTAAGCTCATGCCTAGTACAGTGTCGTGTGGCTGAAGTAGCGCTTGAAACACTGCGGCGTTAGCTTGCGAGCCGGCATGCGGTTGCACGTTTGCATACTCAGTGCCAAACAGCTCGTTAGCACGGTCAATCGCCAATTGCTCAACAACGTCGACGTGCTCACAACCACCGTAGTAGCGTTTGCCCGGATAGCCTTCGGCATATTTATTGGTAAGCTGTGAGCCCTGCGCTTCAAGTACGCGTGGACTACAGTAGTTTTCCGAGGCAATAAGCTCAATATGCTCTTCTTGACGAGAAACCTCATCGCCCATCGCTTTGGCAAGTTCTGGATCAAAGTCTGCAATGTTCATGCTACGTTCTAACATGCTGTCTCCTAGGTGCAACGTAATTGTCGATTTGAAAGGTGTTATTGTACGCGCAAACCGCGCATTTGCCTATCAAGGATGTGTGAGCTTATTTAAACAAGGATTGAATTTTTTTCACAGCCCTAAAAGAATGATATTTTTAAATCCAAAACATAATAAAAATAAATAAAAGATCACTATTTTATTTTTATTTCTAATGAAAAAATCGGCTTTTCAGTATCAGTGCCGGTAACTTGTCACTATGATCAATAAGCCGCCCAGCAATCACATGGATCACCCCTTGGTGGTTTTCTATTACCCCTTTCACTTCCAATAAACGTGCGGTTAGAAAGGCTTGTTGCTGGGCCTTCGCCGTTGCCTGCCACACCACGACATTGGTGTTGCCAGTTTCATCTTCCAAGGTTAGAAATGTCACCCCGGCGGCACTGCCTGGTGATTGCCGTCCCGTGACCAAGCCAGCAATGGTGACACTGGCGCCACTGCGACAAAGACGCAATTGCTGGGCGGTTTTTGCGTGCTGTAACCCCCCTTCGGCGCGTAAATAACACAGTGGGTGCGCGCCCATATTGACCCCCATACTGGCATAATCTTCCAGGGTATCCTGTAACTTACTTGGCGGTGCTAATGGCAATGCATCGCTCTGTTCACCAAAGAGCGGTAACCGCTGTTGTTTGTCGATAATCTGCCAGCGGCTATTAAAGCGGTCTTTAGCTATGCTCGCGAGTGCATTGCTGCTCGCCAATGCTTCTAACTCCACCTCGCGCAAGCCGCTTCGATACAGCTCACTGACGCTGCGGTATCCGGCCATTGGCCGTTGTTTAACGAGCTGTTGCGCACTTTGCTGACGAAACCCTTTAACGCAACGCAGCCCTAATCGTATCGCGAAACTTTGCCCTTGGCGTACCAGCTGGTGCTCCCACACCGAGGTATTGATATCAACGGGCAACACCGTAACCCGGTGACGTCGCGCGTCCTGCATGAGCTGGTCCAACGAATAAAAGCCCATGGGTAAGCTGTTTGCTAAGGCACAGAAAAACGCACTCGGGTAATAATATTTTAAGTAAGCAGAGACATAGGCCAGCACCGCAAAGCTCGCCGAATGCGACTCGGGAAAGCCATATTCGCCAAAACCACAAATTTGTTGATAGATGCGCTCAGCAAATTGCTGCTCGTACCCGCGCGCTAACATGCCAGTAATGAGTTTACGTTTAAACTGAGTTAGCTCGCCATCACGTTTCCATTTAGCCATGGCCCGACGTAGCTGGTCGGCTTCACCACCACTGAAGCCTGCAGCGACCATGGCAATTTTAATCACTTGCTCTTGAAATATCGGCACCCCTAAGGTGCGCTTAAGGACTTGCTCAACTTCTTTAGAGGGGTAAGCAATGGTCTCTGTGCCATCGCGGCGTTTTAGAAACGGGTGTACCATATCCCCCTGAATGGGCCCAGGGCGTACAATGGCAATTTGAATCACTAAGTCGTAGTAACACCGTGGTTTGAGCCTTGGCAACATACTCATTTGTGCGCGCGATTCAATTTGGAATACCCCGACGGTATCGGCGCGTTGTAACATCGCAAACACCTGAGGATCATCGCCGAGGCGGGTAATATCGGCAATGCTGATACGGTGTTGGTAATGTTGCGCCAGTAACTTGAAGCAGCGGTGAATAGCACTGAGCATACCCAAGGCAAGTACATCGACTTTTAATAAGGCGAGGCTTTCAAGGTCATCTTTATCCCACTGAATCACGGTGCGCTCGGCCATTGCCGCATTTTCCACTGGCACTAGCTCATGCAGCGGACCTTGCGAGATCACAAAGCCACCCACATGCTGGGATAAATGCCGAGGAAAGCCGCGAATTTCATCCACTAAGCGGAAAAAATGTTGGTTAATGGCCACATCCGGGTCAAGGCCAAGCTTTATCAGTTGCGCCTGCCATTGCTCGCTGCCATGGCGATGATTCAGCTGCTTAATATAGTAATCCAGTTGTGTTTCACTGAACCCTAACGCCTTACCAACATCACGAATGGCACTTTTCAAACGATAGGTGATCACCGTTGCAGCTAAAGCAGCTCGCTGCCGCCCATATTTGCGGTAAATATATTGAAACACTTCTTCTCGGCGCTGATGTTCGAAGTCGACGTCAATATCCGGGGGCTCATTGCGCTCCTTGGAAATAAAGCGTTCAAACAAGACATCGATTTGTCGAGGATCTACCGCCGTGATCTCCAAACAATAGCACACCACGGAGTTGGCCGCCGAGCCTCGCCCTTGATAAAGAATATCGCGACTTTTGGCAAAGCACACAATATCGTAGATAGTTAAAAAAAAGGGCTCATATTGTTGCTCGCTAATCAGCTTGAGTTCTTTATCTATTTGCGCTTGCAGGTGTGCCGGTGGGGGCCCGCCAAAGCGTTTGTTCGCGCCTTCGGATACCAAGGCACGCAAGTGCTCGCTAGCACTTAATCCCTTAGGTACTAGCTCATGTGGGTATTGATAGCTGAGCTCATCGAGATTGAAAGTACAGGCTTGGCTAATATGCACTGTTGCTGCGAGTTGCGCTGGCGAAAACAGCTTGGCTAACTTAGCTTTTGGTCGCAGTGCGCGCTCCGCGTTGGTGAGTAAGGCCGCGCCTAGCTCGGGGACCGATTTCCCGGCGGCAATGGCGCTGAGCACATGCTGCAACGGCAAACGTTCGGCGCTATGCATCAGTGCCCCACCAACGGCCACAGTCGTTAGCTGATGGTGTTGCGCTAAGGCCTCGATATAAGTCAAATACTCGGGTTCAAAGCTGCTTAGATGACGCTGTACGCCAATGTAAAGGTGGTTGTTATAGTGGCGCTTAAGCCACTTTCCCCAGTGTAGGTCATGTTCACTCAACACCTGGCCTTGGGGCAGCCAAATAAGTATACAGCCTTGCAGAGTTTTTAAATCCCACTCACTGAGCTGATAATGACCTTTGGCAGTGCGCCGACGGGCGTTAGTGATCACCCGGCATAGCTG
Source organism: Pseudoalteromonas ruthenica (assembly GCF_008808095.1). NCBI lineage: Bacteria > Pseudomonadati > Pseudomonadota > Gammaproteobacteria > Alteromonadales > Pseudoalteromonadaceae > Pseudoalteromonas > Pseudoalteromonas ruthenica. The sequence continues at coordinate 1,871,554 of NZ_CP023396.1, forward strand.
GCTGTAGGCTTTTTTGGTTGGGCACAAGGCAATAAAATGTAAGTGTTGATAATGAAAAGAGCTACCCACGATTAAACGCAGCGGCAGTTGCTGCTCTTTAATATGACTATGCGCCCGCACCACTGCGGCAACCGAGCATTCATCACACAAAGCCAAAGCCTGATACCCCAGCTCACATGCTTGCGCCACCAGCTCTTCGGGGTGCGAAGCACCACTGAGAAAACTAAAGTTACTCTGACAAAAGAGCTCACTGTATTGCACAGCATTCATTAGGCGAAGTACCCCTGTACAAACCAACCCTGATGCTTGTCTTTGAACAACCAACATAATTGCCCTTGGGCATTTTCACCAATGTAATAGTCACGTTCAATTAATTGCTGTTGCCACCAATGGCTTTGTATCCGCTCTGGGCCGCGTAATAAACAAACCTGCTCGCTAAGCACTTGTGGTTCCAGTAAAAAATTAGGCCGCAGAGGGGCTGTTTTTTTACTGGAGCTGGAGATGCTATAGCTGTGTAAAGGGCTTTCCTTCACTTGCGTATACTCAGGGATATGCGCATTGGTGCAATGCAAGTGATAACAATGTTGCGCCCCTAAGCGCGCGTGTAATACCCCTAGCAACTGCTGTTTTGCCAACCCTTGCTGGCGCTTATCAAATAAGTTTTGGCTTTCACCTAAAGCATCACTGAATTGCTCACATGTTAATTGCACGGCAATAACGGGGGCATCCAAGCTGAGGGTCTCAAGCTTAACTTGAACTAAAGTTAACCAAGGCACTAACTGCCCTTGTGGTGCCACACTATGAACTGCAAACAGCTGTGTGGGTAATTCGCGAAAATAAAAGCTAAACTGCAGCTTCTGGGTGTGTAACTGCATTTGCCGTAAATAAGCACATAAATGCTCACATAGGGTGGTCATCACCGGGAGTAAACGCGCGCTCTCGTCTATTTCAAAATTCAGCTCTTGCAAGCGCTGAAAGTACTGACTAGGTTGGTAAAAGCGATAGTAGCGCCCTTTTTTTGGTAAACGCACATGCCCTAGCTGCCCCTGCAAACGAGTTATGTAGTCCAATAATTCATAGGGAAAGCGTTGGCGTAGCTCGGCCTTAGGCAGCGCTAATAGCTGCCCAATCGTATCCAGGCCTAAGCGCGCCAATTGATGGTGGTATTGGCTACTTATACGCAACGCACTCACTGGCAACTGTTCCAAGCGGTGCTGTGCCGTAGCGGGGCTGTCAGTGATCATCTCAGTGCCCGCACGCGCTAACACTTCCGCCGCTTCGATACTCGGTGCACAACCATAGCGATAGTGTTGCAACCACTGCCTAAATACCCCTTGCAGCGCCTCAAATAGCTGCTCAATATCAGGATAGAGCATCCGCATACTGTAGGTCGCAAAAATTAAGCAGTCACTCCCACATAGAATAATATCGCCAGTACGCTGGTAACAATGCTGCGCTATTTGTTGTAATAGCTGGCGCTCAAGCTGTTCATCATAGGCAAACACAGCCAATGTATTGCACAGGGCCGCCGCACTAGCGAGCCCCATCCCCGGCTTAATGCCGGCCTGTTGCGCTGGCGGGTTACTTTGCACCACCTTATCTTTGCACACTAAAATAGCCGGCTCAGTCAGTGCCCGACATTGCAATTGCAAATCACAAAAGTGCACAGCCAAGAACATCAGCCTACCTCAACATGCTGTAACGGCTCATTATCGCCTCCCTTGAAAGCCTGATGAAGGTCGCTGTAATGTAAAAAAGGCCATAGCTGAGTGCGCCTTAGGTGTACTTCGCCACTGGCAAAACGCCCTTGTTGGCGCAATAAGCGCACGGTTAAACCGCAGTCAGAGGGCGAGATATGCACACTCAGCTGTACCGGCAGTGAGCAAGGCTGGGTGCTATAACTGAGCAAGACCAGCACCGCTTGCGATTGCTGACAGGCTAAGTTAAAACGCCGAACTTGGGTAAAGGATAGGCCTTCCTGCCATAACCATATTAAGGCACAACTGCTGCTACGAGCACATTGCTCTGCCGCCCACAGCGCCTCACTGTCACTTTTTGGTCGTAAAATAACGACGCGCTCGCTGGCTATCTGCAACTGGGCAAGCCAATGGGCACAAGGTTCTGCCGGGGGGTTAATAAGGATAATTAAACCCGATTGCTGCGCGCTTAGTAGCGCTTGCAGTAACCTAAATTCACCGATTGCCGGCTGGCTAAAAACACTGATCACCCCAGCATCAGGCCAACCGCCTTGCAATAAAGCATCAAGCTCAGAAAACCCTGTTGGTGTGTATGTTAACGGGCACAACTCTGCCTGTTCGCTCTGTGCTTTTGCATTGAAAATTAACCCTTGATGCTGCATTGAGGCTAATGTTGAATTCATAACCACCACCCAAAATACTGTTTATTTATACAGTATATACGATTTAAAAACTGCTCCCCAAGTTGTTTTCAAGAAGTATTTATAACAGCTTGTAATAACGGAGTTTTTAGTTCAGTTTCTAAGCGGTAAATGGCATAATAGCTATTTACACGAAGGGCCATGCTCTCCATGATTGGCAACAGCTCGACAGCAATAGTAGTAAGTTCTGCTATCACCCTAGACTTACTGCATGGCAGTGATGCAGCAGCGCTCTACCATGCGGTAGAGCAGAGCCGCGAACATCTATCGCGCTCAATGCCGTGGGAGCGCAATATCGTTGATAATGCCAGTGCCAAACACTACATCACGCAGCGCCTTAACAGCCCGTTGCCAGGCGCCAAATGGTTCGCTATTTACTTTCATAGTGAATTTGCTGGGGTATTCGCTATCAAGCATATAGACCCTCATACCCAAGTCTGTGAATTAGGTTACTGGTTAGCGAATATAGCGCGGGGACACAGAGTCATAGACAGTATCTTGGCTTACATCATTCCCTACTTGAGGGCGCGAGAAGATGTGCACTTCGTACACTTTCACTGCTTGGAAGACAACCTCGCCAGCATCAACATTGCGCAGCGCGCAGGAGCGGTGTTAAAGACGAAAATAGCCAATCAACTGGGTATCGCTAAGGACACCCAGTATATGTGCATTTATCAGCTCGCGCTAAAGGCCCGCACCTAATGTACTGCGTCGCGTTGGCGACTATGTGCTTGCTGTTCACTATTATTCACTACCGTACAGAGCTGCTCGATGCCATCGAGCAGGCGCAAGCTATAACGGTGCAGTAAATCAGCATTAATGCTATTGATATGATTATGTTTTACGGCGGGGATCGTGGTCCATTGCTGCCAATTAATGGCACTGTTATCAGCCCCTTTTTCGTCGGCCATAACAATGACATCCGGCGCACTTAGCAGCACATTTTCAACACTGATTTGTGGATAATCAGCGCGGCTATCGGCAAACACGTTGTCACCACCACACAGCTCGATTGCTTTACCGATCAGCGTATTATTATTCACCGTCATCATGGGTTTTGGCCACAACTGATAAAACACTTTTTTACGCTGTTGTGAAGCACTTTGGTATTGCTCTTTTAAGCGTTGATAGCGCTGCTCAAATTGAGCAGCAACTTGCTCTGCTTCTATTGCGTGGCCGGTAAGTTCGCCAATCGCACGGATCTCTTTGGCGATATCTAATGGCCCTTCCACTTGACTGACTAGCAGCGGCACACCTAGGCGCTTCAATGCTTCGATGTCTTTGGCTTTGTTACCACTTTGCCACACCACCACTAAGGTTGGTTGTAGTGCCAATACCTTTTCAATTTGAATGCCATAATAACCACCAATACGGGGGATATCCTGAGCCGCCTGCGGGTAGTCTGCGTGCTCAACGGTCGCGACGATGTGTTCGCCGGCGCCAATGGCATAAAGGTTTTCCACAATATGAGGAGCAAGAGCAATAATGCGCTGCTCATTGTGGCCATAGCTATTAAGGCTGGTACACAGCATCAATAGCAACATCAAGATACGCATTAGTAATCAAACCCCGCACGGGCTTTAATGCCGGCCTCAAACGCATGTTTTACATTACGAACCTCACTGACGGTATCGGCCAGTTCAGTTAAACGTCGATGAGCACCTCGCCCAGTAATAATCACTGATTGCATGGGTGGGCGGTTTTGTAGTGCAGCGAGCACCTCATCAAGATCTAAATAATCATAGGTGATCATATAGGTAAGCTCGTCGAGCAACACCAAATCGATGCTGCTATCTTGTAAATAAACCTTAGCTTGCTGCCAAGTTTGTTGTGCTGCCTGGGTATCCGCTTCACGGTTTTGCGTCTCCCACGTAAAGCCTGTTTCCATCACCGCAAAGGGCACGCCTACCTGAGCTAATAAGTTGCGCTCACCGCACTCCCACAAGCCTTTAATAAATTGTACCACCGCCGCTTTTTGGCCGTGACCAACACAACGGGCAACGGTACCAAAGCCAGACGTTGACTTTCCCTTCCCGTTGCCAGTGATCACTTGTAACACTCCCTGTTCAGTTTGCGCTTCGGCAATACGTGCATCCACTTCACTTTTCACTTTTTGCTGACGTTTTTTATGTTGTTCGTTTTTATCCGCCATTTACAACTCCATGATTGCTTTAACCTTTATGGTCAAGTACGGGTTACTGAACACAGCCTCTAAGAGAGCGATATACTCAGTCTGTTACTCTATTCGTCGGCGCTTATGACCTATAACACAGCTTCTTGTTTACACCCTTTTGAGCCAAAAGCAGGTGAAATATATCACTGTATTACAAAAACGAGTAATCACTCATGCTCAGTATACGCTAGTGGTAGGGTAATAAAACAGGGACTTCGGTCATGCACGCTTTTGCACATCAACCACATACACCCAGCTGTAGCGATGACTCCGCTATGGATGGCAGTGTAGCTGGGCTATTTGCACACCAACAACAAAAAAGTTTACTCAAGCAACAACTTACAACGTCACCCATCCACCTAGAGAGTGATGCACTTAACGCCTTAGTCGTCGATACAGCACGCCAAATTATCACTCCACATAGTTTTGACCGAGATGCTGTTAGTAAGCAGTTAAACTCGTTATTTACACACTTTAGCGCTTTATACGAGCAAGCGGAACTTACCGCCAATGAACGCCGGCAGCAGTTTATCCATCAGCATGGACTGGTGATGGCACCTAACTATTGTATTCATACTATCAAAGATACGCTGCGTGTTAGTCGCTATTTGCGTGCCATAGATAAAGCGGTAACCGCGCTTTTAGATGACGAGCAAGGACAACTGCATATCGCTTACCCTGCTTGCGGTCCTTTTGCTCCTTTATTAGTGCCCTTATTGAGTTATTACCAAAGCCAGGGGATTGATGGTCGTCGATTGCGCGTCACTTTTATCGATATACAACCCGGCGCTATCAAGGCTCTGCATCACCTACTTGCCCAGTTAGGGCTACAAGAATACGTGCACCAGCTATATTGCGGCGATGCCTGCCAGTACAACGCGCCTATGTTATTTGATCTTGTGGTGGTTGAGGCAATGCAGCATGGCTTTAGCCGCGAGGGTCACCTAGCGATTGCTCGCCATTTTGCCAAGCAGCTGAGCCACACTGGCTACCTTATCCCCGAACGAATAGATATTCATGCCATGCTTAATGTGGCTCAACGGGAATACGTAGAGCAGTGGCAGCAGCACGGTTTAACGCCACAAGAACAGCACCAATTGCAAGCCGAGGTTGCCAGTGAGCGCACCGAGCTGGGGCAAATCATGAGCCTAACCGCTGACAGTTTAAAAGCGATGGACCCCCAACAGATTAATGAGCAGCAACAACTCATTGAAGGAGCAACGCTGCGCATTCCTCATCTGCCTGATAAGGCCGATAAGCAAACCCTTAGTTTATACACCGATATCTCCCTATTCGCTGGAGAAACATTGAATTTGTATGAATCTGGGATCACTCACCCACTGCCTGACTTATCTGTTTGTATTAACTTTGAACCTCAAGACCGTCATCCCGATGATACCGTGGCGCAATCAGGCGATGAACTCAAATTTTATTATTGCCTCAATGGCTTACCTGGATTCCTAGTAACTAAGGTACATCACCATGACTAAGCCACGCATTGTCATCTACGCCAGCTCCTTGTTCGCTTGGCCTTGTATTGAGAAACTACAGCAAACGGGGCAACTGGTGGGCGTGATAACCCCAGATCCGAGTCAATATCAGCAAGGCAAAGAAGCACTTTTGTTATTGTTAAATACCCTAGCAACTAACAACATTGCTTTTGAAGCTGTGTGTAAAGAAAAGCTCCACCTGATCCCCAGCCATCTTTCGCATTTTACGGCAGACTTAGCGCTGGTTATGGGCTTTCGCTATCGCTTACCTTCTTCCGTGTTGAGCCATTATCCCCGTGGCATCATCAACTGCCACGCCTCCAAACTTCCAGAGTACGCTGGACGCGACCCTATCTATTGGCAAATACGTAATCAAGAAACACACAGCGCACTGACTTGGCACCATATGAGTGAACAGCTTGATAGTGGTCAAGTAGTACTGCAAGAGCCCGTGATGATTTCCGCTGAAGACACCTATGCCAGCCTAACCCAACGATTCGCATATTTAGCTTTACATTCATTAGACGCTCTTCTTAATGAGCTCGGAAGTAGCCAGCAGCATGTCACCTCAGTGTCGGCATTAGCGCTGCCCCCGCCTCATATTGACCTTGATTTTAGCCAGTTTGGTGCGGGTCAAATTGATGCGCTTACGCGAGCAAGCAATGGTCATTTTGGTCGTGTGCTATGCAAAGCTAAAGGAATGCATATTGAAGTTATTCAAGCCACGGCTGTCGATTACCCAAATTACGGTGTCGCTCCTGGCACTGTGGTGATGATATCTCAAGAGCATGGACTCGTGGTAAGCAGTCAAAATGGCTGTGTGCGTTTGGATATTCTCGCCTGCGATCTTGGCGTCCTCAGTGGCGAACGTCTTGCGCACCTTATCCATTTAGATGCCGGTGAGCGTCTAAACAACTCAGAATTCTTACAACAGCAAGCATAAGGAATACCACAATGGAAGCATTTTTAGGACAAATTCAACCTTTTGGCTTTAATTTTGCCCCTCGCGGCTGGGCACTGTGTGCTGGGCAGCTCCTGTCTATCAGTTCAAACACCGCGTTATTTTCTTTACTCGGCACTAACTACGGTGGTGACGGCCGTACCACCTATGGTTTGCCAGATTTACGTGGGCGTACGGCTGTGGGCGAAGGCAATCACCCAGGAAGCCAGTTTAACTGGAAAATGGGCGATACCAGGGGCGCGGAAACCCATACTCTTACTCCTGTAGAGCTACCATCGCATAGTGCCACAGCATCACTGTCTGGGGTAACGGGCACCCTAGCTGCGACCACTGTAGAGGGCACTTCTGCATCACCGCAGGACGGCTTTATATTAGCAACCGCTCTGCCCGGTAGCTCTCCTGCGGACCAGCCTGAAAAAATCTATGCTCCCGCGAATAGCGGCAGTAACGTTAGCTTAGCGGGTGTGTCTTTAAACGGCACGGCTACTGTAATGAGCCCTGGTGGTGATCGAAGCTTTAATATTCTGCAACCTACCTTGGGAGTGAATTACTCTATCGCCGAAGTAGGCATTTTCCCATCTAGGAACTAAACTTGACAGAAAACAAGGACTATTCAGGCAATATTAAGCTAATATTGCCTTGATTTATAATGACAGGATTTATCATGCCGCAGTATCACTTTATCTCAGGGCTGCCCCGCTCAGGTTCTACTTTATTAGCTGGTTTACTCAGGCAAAACCCGCAATTTCATGCCGCCATGAGTAGCCCTATTGCCCCACTTATGAGTAGCTGCTTAGAGCAAATAGGCGCTGGGAGTGAATTTTCCCCGTTTTTTAATGAGTCTAAGCGCCGTGACCTTTGCCTAAGCCTAGCCAACAGTTATTACAGTGAGCACAGAGATAAAGACGTTATCTTTGATACTAACCGTATTTGGACTGCGCGTATGCACCAACTGGTAGAACTATTTGGTGATTTCAAAGTAATTTGTTGTGTTCGCAACCCGGCTTGGGTGATGGATAGTTTCGAGTGTATTTACCGTAAAAACCCCTTCGACTATAGCCGTATGTACTCACCTCAGAGCCGACAAACGGTCTATACCCGCTGTGAATCTCTGGCCCACCATCAGGGTGCATTAGGTAGCGCGTGGACGGCTCTTAAAGAAGCTTACTACGGCGAGTTTTCAGAGCGTTTATTACTGCTGGATTACGATTTACTCACTCAGCACCCGGCTCGCTCCATGGAGCTTGTTTATCAATTTCTTGCTCTGCCCACATTCGACCATGACTTTAATCAGGTGGAATATGACGAGGGAGAGTTCGATGCCAACATCGGCGTGAAAGGCCTCCATACCGTGAAAAAGCAAGTACAGTTCACCCCAAGACGCAGCATTTTACCACCAGAATTATTTAAGAAGTACAGCGAAATGGCCTTTTGGCAAGATACTACTGGCACACAAGCCAGCTTAATCTGCGCCACACCGAGCCAAGGAGACAACCATGATTCAATTTAAAGCCAACAAACTAGCAGGAATGCTTGTGCCCTTGGGCTTAAGTGCTCTTCCCTCTTTGGCGGGCGCCTATAGCGGCTATATACGCAATGAGACAACGCGCAGCACATCACCGTCAGTTACTTTGCAGACAAGCAGCGCAACAGCAACACATTTACCACTAAAAGCAAAGCAATTTGAAAGCTCAGAGTTGGTAATGACCCAGGGCGCCCCCTCTGCACAGACTAACAACTCAACCTTGGCAGAGCCTAACCTTGTAAGTGGACAGAATATCCATGAAATCATGGTGATTGACGCAACGCTTAAAGATAAGTCAACCTTTTATAAGGCACTCAAGCCGGGCGTTGATATTATTGAAATCGATGATAGCAGTCCTGTTTTTGCGCAACTTAATAGAAAACTAGAAAGCTATCATAACCTCAACGCGATTCATTGGGTAAGCCATGGCTCAGAAGGACTTATTCATGTCGGCAAGCAGCAGGTAGGAGCGGCACAATTACACAACTACCTCGATGACTTAAAGCAACTAGGGGACAAACTTAGCTCGGACGCTGATATTCACTTTTACAATTGTAACCTTGGTAAAGGAGAGCTTGGTACAGAGTTTATTCAACTTATCGCTACATACACCCATGCCGATGTCGCCGCGTCGATTGACAACACAGGAAATGTTGATCAAGGCGGTAACTGGGAGTTAGAAATCAAGCATGGTGATATAAATACAGCGACTCCTTTTAGCGCTATTGCACTTGCCGACTTTTCCGATGTATTAGCCTATAGCGGAACTATCAATATGTCGGGTTTTCCCTCCGGGTATGCTGCGAGTAAGTCATATATAGTATCGGGTTATACCATACAATTAAGTACCGATGGCGGGGCATCCTCAATTTACACTGGAGCTGTGTACTCATCTCATGATGCTTATTTCTCCCCAGAGTTTGGGGGTAATACCAGTGAAACTAAAGGAGAGATTTACTTCTCTGGTGGTGAAACTTTTAATGTTACCTCAATTGACATGTTTAACTGTTCTGGCGTTAACCAAAACTTCAAAATCTATTCAGATAATGGCGACCAAGCAACCACGGGTTCTATAGCAAATGGTATTGGCGGAACACAGAACCTAAATTGGAATGGCGTGTCCAAGCTCACCATCGTAAACAATGCGGGTGGTGATCTCGAGTGTGTCAGAATCGATAATCTTGTGCTCGCTAATTTAGCACCTGCCAACACTCCCCCGTCAATTGGCAACCTCAATGGCGATAGTGTCAGCCTGTTCCCTGGTGCGCAAACGCTCCTTGACCAAGGCACAGCAGCGACCATAACTGATGGCGACAGCGCTAACTTCAACGGTGGCGCTTTAACGGTTACGATCGTTTCAGGAAAAGATAGCGCTGAGGATTTACTTTCTGTAGATACCTCAGGCACGGTAGCCCTAGCGGGCACCACAGCAGGGAGTAATGTGTCCGTGTCTGGTACCATAATTGGTACCTTATTGAATAATATTGCTGTGGGGAACGACTTTGTCGTCAACCTCAACACTGACGCCACAGCGGCGCGAGTACAAACCCTGTTACAACAGATCAGTTTTGAAAATATCGATACCGCCAACCCAACTACAGGTACGCGCACAGTGCGCGTTACCGTCAGTGATGGTGATGGCGGTACTTCAACAAACCAAGATGTCAGCGTCACTGTGCAAGCGCCGCTGAATAACGGCGATCTCATCCCTGCTGCGGGTGTCAGTGAGCCGGTGTTGAGGCCGACAACCTCGAACAGCCCGGCAACAGCCGTAGATGTGTTGGATTTTACGCTTGTTGATGGCGGTGGCGATAACCTACCAATGAATATATCAAGCATTCAAGTACAGGTTAATGGTACAGCCACAGAGTACGAGCGTAGCAGTACCACTTGGCGCCTCAACGGCCCTGATGCCAATAACATCGTCGGTAATTATATTGCCGGTACGTTGACCTTCTCAGGGTTAAACATCAGCATTGCCGATGGCACCCAAGAGGATTATGTAATCAATGCCTACTACCATGTAAACACCAACATGGTGGATAAACGCACTTTTAGACTAAGCGTTAATGGCTCAAGCAATGTTATTGAGTCTTCCGGGACAACAATGGGCACCACTACCCTGGTAGATAATGGTACCGGCTCGGTATTAGATATCACCGCCACAGGGCTTTATTTTAGAACCCAACCTTCGGGCAGTATCTCTGGCAACGTACTCTCAACCACCCCAGAAGTAAGAGCCGTAGATGATTTTGGTAATACCGATAAAGACTTTACCGAAATAGTGACCTTGACTGAGGCCTCAGCAGGCTCACTCAGCAATGCCAGTGTGAGCGCAACCCAAGGGGTTGCAAGCTTTAGTAACTTGATTTACACCGCCACTGCCGACCAACAAAGCTTCACGTTAACCGCTGATGATGAGGCGACAGGTGCAGATTTTGTCAGTGTCGACGCTAATAGCATTACCTCTGATGTGGTTGCCACACGTTTGCGCTTTGATACAGAACCAGCGCCAACAGCCATTCCGGCTGGACAGAGCACTAGCTTCACGACCGTGCCACAAGTATCAGCGGTGGATGCTGCAGGCGTTGTCGACACTGGCTACAGCACCGACATACTATTAGCTGAGGTTAATGGCGCTGGCAGTGTGACCATGACAGCCACAGGTGACAACGATGGCAATGGCGCGACCGTAACAGTTACCCCCTCTTCAGGGATGGCAACCTTTACCAATTTAGCCCTAAATTATACTCTCTCCGGGGCCTCTGCTGAATCGTTCAACTTGCGAGCATCATCTGGCGCATTGACCGCAGCCGACAGTGCTCAGTTGACCGCTGCAGATAATGTTCCTCCAAGTGTGACAAGTATTGCCCTTGCGGGAACTCCCGCTGCAAATGATAGTAGTATCACCTACACCATCACTTTCAGTAAAAATGCCAATAATATCAGCACCGATGATTTCACACTCACGACGGTGTCTGGGACCGCAAGTGGTGACATAGCTTCAGTGTCTGCATCCAGTGGCTCGAGCGTCAACATCACCGTCAACAACATCGCTGGTACCGGCAGCATCCGTCTCGATTTAAATGCCAATACCGACATCGTTGATGACTCTGGCAACGGCAATAATAACAATGGCTATGTACCTGCGTTTAATTCCGGCGAAACACATAATGTAGATGTAGTTGCACCACAAATCTCCAGTATATCTGTTCCTGCTGATGGCACATATAAAACAGGTGATACTTTAGACTTCACTCTAAATAGTAATGAAAACTTAACTGTCAATACAGCTGGCGGGACGCCAAGCTTAACTATTGATATCGGTGGTTCAACTGTCACTGCAAATTACCTGTCCGGCTCAGGAACAGCTGCGTTGAACTTTAGAACTGCCGCCCTAGCAGCCGGACTTGAAGATACTAACGGTATTGGCTTAACCGCACTTACCCTAGCAGGGGGAACTATCAATGATAATGCAGGTAATGCCTTAGACGTGACTTTGAATAACGTTGGCGCTTTATCTGGAGTATTAGTAGATAGCATAGCCCCGACCGTTACCTCAGTCAGTGCAACAACAAGTGATGGCGCTTACGGCGCTGGCGAAGTAATTAATATCGGAGTCACCTTTAGCGAAGCCATTAATGTCACTGGCGGAGTACCTAGTCTAACACTGGAAACCGGTGCCACAGATAGAACGATTGCTTACAGTTCTGGCTCCGGCACAAATACCTTAATGTTCACCTATACGGTGCAAGCTGGTGATACCAGTGCCGACCTTGATTACACAACAACTTCTGCGTTGGCACTCAACGGGGCTCAGGTGAGTGATAGCGCCGGAAATAACGCAAGCTTAACCTTAGCGACTCCTGGCGCAGCGGGTAGTTTGGGCGCTAATAAAGCGTTGGTGATCGATACCACAGCTCCAGTAAGCCCAACTGTAACCACCCCAAGCGCACCTGAGAGCACCACCAGCACACAATTAGCAGTAGCTGGTACGCATAGCGAGAACGGTGTCAATGTCGCGCTTTACGCTGATGCTAATGATGATGGTACTGCTGATTCAACCAGTGTACTGGCTTCATCTGCAGTATCTGGGAATGCGTGGTCGCTGTCGGCACCGCTGACACTGGGCGATAATAACTTTGTGGTAGCTGCACTTGATGCTGCGGGCAATATCTCCACATACGTTGATGTAGCCACTATTACACGTGACAATCCACCCAATGATACACCGGTTATCTCTGGTACACCTGCCGGCACTGCTGTAGTGGATGATGTATATTTATTCACCCCAACAGCATCTGATAATGATGGCGACGCGCTTACATTTAGTGTAATAAACTTACCTGCATGGGCTACGTTTAACTCCAATAGCGGGCAATTAAGAGGGTTACCTAAAGAGGATGATATTGGTAACTATGAAAATATCATTATTTCTGTCTCAGATGGCTCAGCCACAGATTCTTTGCCCGCATTTTCTATTTCGGTAATAGCGTCTAACCAAGCCCCTATTATTAGTGGTACACCAGCAACAACTATAAAATCTGGGCAGAGCTATAGCTTCACCCCAACTGCATCAGATCCCGATGATGATGCCCTCACCTTTTCGATCGTCAATCAGCCTAGCTGGACGACCTTCGATACCGCAACAGGGCAACTGCAAGGTACACCCAGTGAGAGCGATGTTGGCACCGTTAGCAATATTCAAATTACCGTCAGTGACGGCGACTTGAGTGCGCAACTCCCGGCGTTTGCTATCGAAGTCACTGAGGCTAACCAGGCCCCACGTATTATCACTCGCACGTTCAGTGTTGAAGAAGATACGTCAAAAACGGTGACCCTAGAAGTAGACGATGAACAGGCAGAACAAGTCACTATTACAGTCGTTTCAGCGCCTGTGCAGGGTGAGCTACTCATCAATGGCTTAAGCCTCACTTACACACCGAATACTGACTTTCAAGGCACTGATAGTGCAACTTTGATAGCAAGTGACGGTGACTTACAAAGTGAACCTGTCGCTATTGAAATTACTGTCACCGGAGTCAATGACAAACCAATAGCCAATGATGATACTGTGAGCCTTACGCGCAATGACAGCGGCACATACATTCTTGAGGTACTTAGCAATGACAGCGATCCAGATCAAGGTGATACCTTACGCATAACAACAGCTAGTGCAGAATTAGGTGATGTCGCTATCGACAATGGCGCGCTGCTATATACGCCTCCGGGTGGTCTTAATGAAACCACGACACTGCGCTACCGCATCGCCGACGAGCAAGGTTTAGCGGATACAGCAACGGTCAGGTTCTCCCTTGATGGCCCTATGGCCGACGATATCCCGGTACTCTCACTGCCTGCGGATGTCAGTGTTGATGCCACAGGCTTGTACACGAAAGTAAATCTTGGTGTTGCCACTGCTGTCGATGCAACGGGTAAAGCCATTGCGGTTAGAATCCTAGATAATCCGGTGTATTTCAAACCAGGCGTGCATAAAATTTACTGGCAAGCTACAGATGATCAAGGTCGCAGTGCCTTGCAATCACAGCGTGTGGAGGTCAACCCACAGGTAAGCTTGAGTGCACAAAGTATTATCACTGAGGGACGTAGTCATAGCATTACCGCTTACTTAAATGGCCCTGCGCCAAGCTATCCACTTATTGTGCCTTTTACCGTCAGTGGCAGTAGCAGCAGTGATGACCATTCACTTACCAATGCAGAACTACGCTTCACCTCTGAGCAAGCAACGATCAACTTTGATGTATTCGCTGATGCCCTTGATGAAGAGGATGAAACCATCACGATAACACTGGACGAAAGTATCAATAGAGGCCCAACGTGGCAGCACCAGGTAACGATTACACAGCGTAACCTTGCCCCACAAGTGAAGGTAACTGCACAGCAAAATGCGCAAGCGATGACGTTATTTGTTGCCGACCAGGATATTGAGCTTATAGCCCAAGTAACCGATGCGAATATCAATGACTCTCATACTTATCAGTGGCAAATAAACCCGGCACTACCTTTAAACCAATCGAGTAGTGAACGCGCTATTATCGAGGCCAGTGATCTAACTCCGGGTATCTATAATGTCAGTCTCGAAGTCACTGATAGTGGCACTCCAGCGGCCAGTCAAAGTGTCAAACTACAGTTAGATGTGCGCAGTATGCTACCGCCTTTGAGCGATAATGATAGTGACGGCGATCTGATCCCTGATGCTAGTGAAGGTTACCGTGATAGTGACGGTGACGGCGTTGCTGATTATTTGGACGCCATCGGCGTATGTCACTTACTTGCAGCGACACCAGCGCAAGAAGACAACTTTATCGTCGAGACTGAATATGGCAACTGTCTGCAAACCAGCATATTTGCTGATGCTGCGAGTGCAGGTGCTGAGCTGATGCCAGAGCAGGTCGCAAGTGATGAAGACACACGTCATGTTGGCACACTTTACGGTGTTGTAGTCAGTGCCCTACCGGTGCCTGGTGCTGCCGTTGATTTTGTACTTCCGCAGCGTCAGCCACTGCCGCAAAATGCACTCTATCGCAAGTATATCAATGACCAATGGCAAGATTTGCATACCCAAGGCGATGACGCTGTTGCTTCAGCGTTAGGTAGTAAAGGTTACTGCCCAGCACCAGGCAGTGAGCTTTGGCAACCCGGGCTGACAGCCGGTCACTGGTGCGTACAATTAACATTGACAGATGGCGGCGCCAACGATGCTGATGGCATCATCAATGGCAGCATTGTTGACCCTGGTGTAGTGGCTATAGCTCTTGATGCCAACCAGCCACCGGTCGCAAACGACGATGTGTATACGGTAGCAGAGAACGCCATGCCGATGCTCGATGTGCTAAGTAATGATACTGATGCCGAGAGTGATGAAATCATGCTTACTGGCGTGGAGGCGGAGCTGGGTGATGCCAGTATTATTGATGGCAAAATTCAATACCAAACACCTAGCCAGTTCATTGGTAACGACCGTTTGATCTACAGCATTCGCGACGCTGCTGGCAATAGCCACAGTGCCGAGGTAAGTATTAACATTGTCGCTAACCAAGCGCCGGTTGCAGTTGCTGATAGCGCATCGGTTGCCTACCAAGGCACGGTTACAGTGGATGTACTCGCCAACGATAGCGACCCAGAAGGACAAGCGTTAACGGTAACCCAAGCAAGCAGCGAACATGGGGAGGTAGTAATTAACAGTGACTTCTCATTAAGCTTTAGCGCCGCTGATGGCTTTAGCGGTAATGCGTTAGTACGCTATACCCTAAGCGACGAACTCGGAGCCACCACAGAGGGAGAGCTTAATATCGAAGTGGCACAAAAGGTCACTCCGCCAGAGCCTGGTAAACCCAAACCTCCAGCTAAGAAAAGTGATAGCGGCACTCTAGCTTGGCTAGTTCTGTTACTTGCGTTAGTGGCTATTCGCCGACAAGCCAAGCAACTGAAATAACCGCAACATCATTAAGTTAATGCATAAAAGCCCCGCAGAGCGGGGCTTTTTTTTATTGTGTGCGATAACGGGAAAATAATAACAGTAAAAAGAATATGCTTCCGATAGCTGAGGTGATCACCCCAACTGGCAGTTCTTGATTATCTAACACTGTGCGTGCGGCCAAATCTACCCACACCATAAATAGCCCGCCGCTAAAAAAGCTCGCGGGATATAAATAACTACCTGCACGAGGAGCGATTATTCGCACCAAATGGGGGATCATCAGCCCGACAAAACCTATACCACCGCACACACTCACAAGCACTGCAGTGATCAGCGCACTTAATAGCAGCATAGCTAAACGTAGTCGCTGCACATGAATACCTAGGGTATGGGCACTCTCATCCCCAAGCAGCAGGGCATTTAATGGCGCCCGTAACAGCCATACAATTGCGAGGCTGACGCCCATAAGCACACTCACCGGTAGCAACATGGCCATGGAAGCACCGGAAAAGCTGCCCAAAGTCCAAAATACCACCGCGCTCACAGCCTGGGGCTCGCCAAAATACAGCAACAAGCTGGTCAGTGCACTGAAACCAAAAGATAAGGCCACCCCTGCCAACACCAAGATGGAGTTTTGCATATAGCGAACACTGTAGGCCACCATCAGCAACAACACCACGGCCAGCATGGCGCCTGCAAAGGCACTGAGGCTCAGCAGCACAGGGGCACTAACCCCAAAAAGCACCATGGTCACGACCACGCCCAGAGCTGCCCCCGAGGAGATACCAAACAAGTAAGGATCCGCTAACGGGTTGCGTGTGACCGTTTGTAAAATCCCCCCCGCCAACGCCAATCCACCACCCGCTAGAAAGGCAATGCCAATACGAGTGCTGCGCAATTGCCAAATAATTTGCTGCCACAGCGACTCACTGTCCTCGCCACTGAGTACAGCTAACAGTTGCGGCCAACTTAAACTCACGGCGCCTTGCTTAAGTGCAAACAACCCACTAAGCACAAAAACCAAAAGTACTGCAATCAGGGATAAAATATATTTAACCGTCATGCTGATGCCTTTGATAGCCGTAAAAATATTGTACCAGCGGCCACTTATCGGGCTGCTGCGGATGACCACTGACTTTTGCGCAAACGCCAAAAACATCACTGAGCAGTTGCTCGGTCACCACCTTTTTTGGCGTACCATCCGCAACCAGTTGACCGTGCTTAAGAATCAACAATCGGTCACACAGCGCACAGGCCAAGTTAAGGTCATGAAATGACGCCAACACCGTTAGCTTTAACGAACGCACCAGCTCCATCAATTCTATTTGATATTTAATATCTAAATGGCTGGTGGGCTCATCCATGATCAGTAACTGAGGCTGCTGCACCAAGGCCCGAGCAATATGAGCGCGTTGCTGCTCTCCTCCCGATAACTGCGCTAAAGGTTTATGCTGCAAGTTACACAGCCCCACATCCACCAAAGCCTGATGGACTCGCTGCTTTTGCTCCTGCGTTAATGCACGCCACATGCCCCCTTGGGGCAATAAGCCAAGAGTCACCACCTCATAAACAGTGAGTGACATATCGCTTTCTGGCTGTTGCAGCACCACGGCTACGTTTTGTGCCAATGTGCGCTGTGGCAGAGCCTGTAAGCACTCGCCATTAAGGGCAATAGTCTCAGCCGAAGTGCGGTAATAACGATAAATGCAGCGCAGCAGTGAGGATTTCCCAGCCCCGTTAGGTCCCAACAGGCCCACAAACTCCCCTTGCTCAAGCGAGAAACTAAGGCGTTCAAGTACCCGATGTTCGCCAAGCTGGTGCGATAAATTTTGAACCTGTAATAACGGGCGTTGCAACACGGTACTCACTTAGCTAGGTCAGAAAAGAGCTATTATGAAAGCATTATCGCGCAAAGTAAATTTTGTCTATCCAGACGTCTGTGAAGCCATGACAACATGGCGCGATAGTACGCACAACCTACTAGGGCAACTAAACGCACATAGACAACAAACCGCGTCACATTCTACTTTTCACTTTATTGGTGGCCTGCGCGGTACTCGGATCATCGGGCCAAAAGTGCTTTGGATAGCGACCCTTCATCTCTTTTTGCACTTCGCGGTAACTACTTTGCCAGAAATGCGCAAGGTCTTGGGTTATTTGCAACGGCCGCCGCGCCGGCGAGAGTAATTCGAGTTGCAGCGGCAGCTTGCCTTGCGCCAACTCCGGGCTTGACTGCCAACCATAAACCTCTTGCATACGGACGCTGAGTTTGGCCGGACCATCGAGTTGATAATGAATGCGATGACTGGCACCCGAGGGCAGTGTCATTGACTTTGGTAAGAGCTGCTCCAGGCGCTGTTGGCTCGCATAATCTAACAGGCTGAGCAAAGCACTCCGATAGTCAAACTGCTGTAATTGCGATAATGACCCCACATGCTCTAAAAACGGCGCCAACCATTGCTCTGCTTGGCGCAATAGCTGCGCCTCATCGGCGAGAGTAAACTCGCCACCAAGCAATTGACTAGCCAGTAACATACGCACTCGTAGTTGCTGCGACTGTGGATGCTGAAACAGCTCCCAACCCCGCTGTTGTATTAACTCCAGCCACGCCTGTACTTTCATTTGGGCATCGATTTTTTTGCCACTGGGCTTAGTGGCAATAACGATTGCACCCAACTGCTGGCGCTGCTCATTAATGAAACGCCCTGATTTGATATCAAATTCGCACACCTGACGCTCACTAAACAAATGTGGCAAATGGGTTTGCAGCATGGCCGGGGAAAAGGCGGTGGCGCTAAAAATATGCTGGCCATCTTTGCCACCAACATCGGCGATGGCCACATACTGCTCATCCAACCACAACTGCGGATGCGCACTCACTCCCGCACCATTACTGAGCAGCATGCCCGAGCCACGCCGTTTGGCTAGACGGTCAGGATAGGCTAACGCCACGACCACAGGCAGCAAGTGCATAGGTAAGTCTTTGTTCGCCGGCAAGGATAAACGCTGGCGCCAGTACTTCAGTTGTTGCGTAAATGCTGGGTGAGGACGATGCTGTTGCACACTGATAGCAGTAGCAAGCTCAGCATCAATGCGCACCCGTGCCTCCATCAAGGCGACAAAGTGCACCGCCAGGTGCACAAAGCCGGGGTGCTGAGATTCACGTTGCTGAGCTTGATACAGCAAATGGGCAAAACGTAAATCGCTGCCCATAGCGTGTATTTCTCTTGCCTTTGCGGTGAGTTTGCCATCGGCTATCAGCTCTAACATCTGTAACAGTTCGCAGGCTTGGTGCTGCTGCGCCGCAGAAGGCGGGTCAAGCAGCTGTAATTGCTCGATATCGGCTCCCCACAGCTTCGCCTCTAGCATTAAAGGACTAATATCACTGGTTAATATTTCCGGTGCATCATGTTGCGCCCGTCGCTCTAATTGCTCTTTACTGCCTAAACGATAGACCACTCCAGGCTCTATACGCCCCGCTCGCCCAGCCCGTTGCAGCGCCGAGGAGCGTGAGATATTCACGGTTTTCAGCTCACTCACACCGGTTTTTAGATTGAACTGCGCGGCGCGACGTTTACCGCTATCGATAACAATGCGAATGCCCTCAATAGTCAGGCTGGTCTCGGCTACATTGGTGGTTAATACCACCTTGCGCTGACCTTGCGCCGCGGGTGCTATCGCTCGTTGCTGGGCGGCTTTGTCTTGCTCGCCATATAAGGTGTGGACTTCAATATCGCTGGGCAGCCCGCTGAGCTGCGCGGCGACATAGTTTATTTCTTTTTGTCCTGGCAAAAACACCAAGGCGCTACCGCTTTGCTCTTGCAGCGCTGTGATTACGGTGGGCGCAATAGCCTCAAGCCACTGCGTTGGCTGCGCTAACGGGCGGTAGATTTCCTCTATTGGGTAGCTGCGACCTGCTGAACTAATGAGTGGGCAATCAAAAAAGCGTTGGTAGCGCTCGCCATCAAGGGTGGCGGACATCAATAAGATCTTTAAATCATCACGCAGCATCTGGCTTTCTAACGCAAAAGCTAATGCCGTATCAGCAGCCATCGAGCGTTCATGAAATTCATCAAAAATAACTAAGTCGATACCACTGAGCTCGGGGTCTTGTTGCAACATGCGCGTTAATACCCCTTCAGTGACAATTTCTAGACGCGTCTCAGCGCTTACCTTAGTCTCTTGGCGCAATCTTAAGCCCACGCTTTGTCCTACCACTTCTTGTTGCTGAGCAGCCAAAAAGCGCGCTATGTTGCGCGCAGCTAAGCGCCGGGGCTCAAGCATGATAATGCGGCGAAAATGGCCTTCACGAAGCAACTGCAAGGGCAACCACGTTGACTTCCCTGCTCCAGGTGGGGCTTGCAGTAGGCACATAGGCACACGATGTAATTGCTCAACAAGTTGCGGGTAACTTTGCTCTATTGGTAAGGCCATAATCCCAAGGTATTCATACTCTTTGCCGCTATTGTACGTTATTCATTTTGCCTGTGCAGCTTAGCAAGCAACTGTCGGTTCATTTCCATAACTTGCTGTGGGCATAGTAATGCGGGGCAGCACTGTAGTAGCCGAGATTCAAAACTAGCCAGATCAGGGGCATTAAATAAGTGTGCAAACCATATATCTAAGGGAATACCTAATGCCTGCGTTAAAAACAGCTCACCTTGCCAATCACGCGGTGAAAGTGATCTAGGTTGCTGGTTTTGCTTTGCCCATAAACACTGCGCAAACGCGCGCTTTATATAAATGAGCCCGAGATCTGCACTGTCATTAATGCTGGGTAAGGTGTGTGCGGCTAGGCGTTTATCGTGTGGAAAATCGAATATGAAATCGGCCTGCCTGGGGTTGGCATAGTGAAAAGGAACGTGTGCGCCCGCAAAAAGGCAAGTTGCCTGCGGCGGTACTGAAAATGGCACGGTTAAGCTCGATTGCCCTTCGCTTAAAACGCAGTGATTATAAACTTGGATATCCGTGGTCAGCGTAAAATGGTCGTCACTTTGATGCTGCGCTGGAATAACAAGCTCACCACGTATATCGGTAATATCATCACGCGCTAAGCGCAGTGCTGCCGCTTTATCGAGGCGAAAGTACTCATCAATCAAAACCCGCTCTTTAGCACGCTCTAGCCAAGCTCGCAAAGAAACCACTTGAGGAATTAACACTCCCTGTGCTTGCAGATAACGCACGAGGTTTTTAAATATCCATACCTGGGGCTCACGACGAAGCAGTGCTGTCATCGTTTCAGAAATAACGATATCGAATCGACTTTGCGCGTCAGGTTGCCAGCAGGTCGCATCAGCAACCACATATTCGTTGATTAAATGCCCAATATGCCAGCGTACAACCAATTTTTTGACCGCCTCAATATTCTCCTGGTGAATATCCAACAATGTTACCCGCACCGGTAATTCGGGGTGGCATGCGAGGTAGGGCAATAATAAGGTGGCAAAAGGGCCGGTGCCCGCATAGAGGATGTGGACTACTTTATCACCATGGACTTTATCGTTAATAGCCGCCGCTACCCCTTGCATAAAGACTTGGGTGCGCAGTGGCTCCAAGGAGCAGCGTGCAGCTTGTACCGGAGAAATCGCCACCCCATGCTCGGTATATGTTCCGTGCGATGTATTCATATCTGCTTGCGACGAAACACCACTTTCTTGCTCTAACGCGTTAACCAAAGCATGAATAGGTTGCTTAACAACACCAGCGTCCACTGGCGCTGCAATAATGGTTGCGACTAGCTGTTGTAACTGCTTGAGGGTCATAAGTCAGACTCAAAGGGAAACATGCACTATTGTTAGCAAATCCCCTCTTGGTGTGTCATTACAGCGCATTACACTGTGCTCGGCTAATAAAGGTTTTGCAACAAGCTGACAATTCAATAAAATTTCATATAAGACATGAGCTTGGCGATTGACTGTTCTGCGGCCTTGTATGAGAATAGCGATAAAAGGAACATAGCATGGAGGCCTCAATGCTCATCAATGCAAGAGAAGAATTAAGAAACAAGCAGCGAGATCAGCAACTCGCTCATCTATTAAAGTCCAACCAGCATAACTTTATCCATCTTAATGACAGGGAATTTTTTGATTACGCTGTGAACGTAAAACGCACCCAAGGTCATTCTAATGAGCGAATCGCCGCCTGGTTCGAATCAATTATGGAACGCGCCAATATTGTACCTGAGCTTTGGCGAGCGCATCGCGATTGGGTTAAAAATGGTTCAGGGCTCGTCCCGTTAGGGCTGGATGTGGCCGCCTTGACAGCGATTGCGCTAGAGATGCAGCGTAGCGGTTCAGTCTTTGATAAATTCAAAGTGAAGTCATATTCTGGGAAAAACTACATTATTTTCAAAGGCTACTCGGGCCTCAGAAGACACCTGACGGGAACCCGGTACTTAGCCAACAATCCTAAGCTAGTATCTTTCGGCATCGGTAAGCTGGGAGCGCAAAGCTCCATTAAGCAAGGGTTTGTGTTGACGATTCTTATCTCTGCAGGGTTTCATGCCTTGGAGCAACTGATTGATGATAGCAAAACATGGCACGACTTTATTGGTGGTTTATCTGTTGATGTTGCCATCGCAGCAGCATCATCAGGCATTGCCTGGGGAGCGGTGACTGCCGTTGTGGGAACGGCTGCAACCGTCGCCGTTGGCCCTATGATTGCCGTTGTTGTGGTTGGCGCAGCTCTGGCTGGTTTGGCCTATACATTCATTGATACTGATGCGATAGCAGAAAAAATAGCGGCTAGTCTAAGAGCGGTTGAAAACGATTTAAAACAAAGCTTTCAGCAAGCACGTAGAGAAATAGACCGGGCGCAGCGGTGGTACGAACAAGACCCCATCGGGTTTATGCACCGTCTATTTGGGCTTCCTTACTCTGGCGGATATAGATAGCACAATGGATGATGTGCAAAGTACAACGATGGACAGAGTAAAGCTATTCTGCTTTTTTGCTTTATTCTGTGTACTTACTTTACTGCTCCCTTATGCAACGTTCAGTGAAGTGAGCCAAGTAAGTACAGCCCTAGGGGAGCATGTTCTGGCTTTTCGGGAGCGCAGTTTTTCTCCTTCTTTGGTATTGGCCACCCCCGTTTTTGCCGTATTAACCTACTTACTGTGGTTACGAGCAACTCATACCCAAGTAAGTGATAGGCTACTTAGCGGTTGGTTTAAGCTGTGCGGCGTGACCTTGGTATTGATGTTAATTGCCACGCCAATCTACACCTATCTCATTGAACACCATATTAGTGCTCAGGGTTACACCCTATGCAGCGCCTACGGCCGGGGCACGATTGGCTCAGCCGATATCTGGGTGGCAAATGAGAGTCATTGTATAAAAGAAGGTTTCCCCGTACGCAACGAACTCGTTGACTGGCTATCTCAGCAACCATCCGATATCAGCGCGCAACAAGTAAAGCAGAAGTTGGCAACGCTTTTGGCTGCTCAGCATCATACAAAGTAATTGAGCAGCCAACTCATGTACCACTTGGCGCAAAAAAGTTAAACCTGTGGTTAATTTTCATACCCCAAATTCGGGCCTAGCCACTTTTCGGCTTCCTCCAGCGTCATTCCTTGGCGGTTAGCATAGTCCTCAACTTGGTCTTGTTGAATCCCTGCCACGGCAAAGTATTTCGAATCAGGGTGTGAGAAATACCAACCCGAGACGGCGGCACCTGGCCACATCGCATAGGAGCTCGTCAGTTTCATGCCGATGCGCTCTTCAACGCTCAGTAACTCCCAAATCTTAGCCTTTTCAGTGTGCTCTGGGCACGCTGGATAGCCTGGCGCAGGGCGAATACCCTGATAGTTCTCACGGATGAGCTGATCATTGTTTAACGCTTCGTCTGCGGCATAGCCCCAGTACACTTTACGCACTTGCTCATGCAGGTATTCTGCGAAGGCCTCTGCAAGGCGGTCAGCCACCGCTTTGACCATGATTTTATTATAATCATCACCTTGGTCATCAAAGGCCTGGGCTAAATCATCTTCTTCTAACCCGCCGGTCACGGCAAAGGCGCCAAAGTAGTCGGCAACACCTTTAGGCGCGATATAGTCGGCTAAACAATAGTTAGCAAAGCCCTTTTTGTGCGTTTGCTGGCGTAACTGACACGAACGTAAAATCACTTCGTCACGCTGCTCGTCGCGGTATATTTCTATGTCATCGCCGACGCGGTTTGCTGGGAATAAGCCAATCACCCCTTTTGGTTGAATGCTGCCTTGGCGCGCAAACTCATCCAACATTGCATTTGCATCGGCAAACAATGAGCGCGCTTGCTCACCCACCACCTCGTCATTCATGATACGCGGGTATTTGCCGGCCAAAGACCAGGTCATAAAAAATGGCGTCCAGTCGATATATTGCCGTAAGGTGCTCACTGGCACCGAGTGAAACTCTTGGACTCCTAGCTGTTTAGGTACAGGCGGAGTGTAGTTTTGCCAATCCAGCTGGGCATGATTAGCGCGAGCTTGTTGCAAACCTATGGGCTTGGAGCGGGGTTTCTTGCGTGCTTGTTGCTCTCGCACTCGCTCGTACTCTGCTTTAGTTTTACTCAAAAACTCACTTTTCGCGGTTTTACTTAGCAAACTAGATGCCACGCCCACCGCACGGCTGGCGTTATTAACATAAACCACGCCGTTATCATATTGGGGCTCAATTTTTACGGCGGTATGCGCCTTTGACGTCGTCGCGCCACCAATCAGCAACGGAATGGTAAAATCGCGGCGTTTCATTTCTTTGGCGACATGCACCATTTCATCTAACGAGGGAGTGATAAGCCCGGACAGGCCTATAATATCGGCGTTTTCGTCTATTGCGGTTTGTAAGATTTTTTCAGCGGGCACCATCACCCCTAAGTCGATCACCTCGTAGTTATTACACTGTAACACCACGCCAACAATATTCTTACCAATATCATGAACATCCCCTTTTACCGTAGCCATGACAATTTTACCGTTGGTTTCACCCTCTTGTTTCTCGGCTTCGATATAAGGGTCTAAATAGGCCACCGCGCGCTTCATTACCCGCGCCGATTTCACAACCTGCGGCAAAAACATTTTCCCGACCCCAAACAGATCACCCACCACATTCATGCCGTCCATCAACGGCCCCTCAATGACCTCGATGGGTTTAGCAAACTGCTGTCGGCACTGCTCGGTGTCCTCATCAATATAATCTGTAATGCCTTTAACCAGAGCGTGTTCTAAGCGCTTTGCCACCGGCCAACTGCGCCACTGCAAATCCTCAACCTTCTCCGCTTGCGCCATGCCCGAATACTTAGGCGCTAATTCCACCAACCGCTCTCCGGCGCCGGCATCTTTATTTAAAATCACATCCTCAACGGCGTCTCTCAGCTCAGTGGGAATATCGTCATACACCGCTAGTTGACCAGCATTGACGATGCCCATATCCATTCCGGCTTGAATGGCGTGATACAAGAACACAGAGTGAATAGCCTCGCGCACCGGATTGTTGCCTCGAAACGAAAAAGAGACATTAGACACGCCACCGGATACCTTGCAGTGCGGAAGATTCTCCTTGATGCGGCGAGTTCCTTCGATAAACTCCACGGCATAGTTGTCATGCTCTTCTATGCCGGTGGCCACGGCAAAGATATTGGGGTCAAAAATAATATCTTCTGGCGGGAATCCCAATTCATCGACCAAGATGCGATAAGAGCGCGCGCAAATAGCAAACTTCCGCTCTGCGGTTTCTGCTTGACCACTTTCATCAAAGGCCATCACCACCACAGCGGCGCCGAAGCGCTTTAATATCTTGGCTTGGTGACGAAACGGCTGCTCCCCCTCCTTGAGGGAAATAGAGTTCACTATCGCCTTGCCTTGAATGCATTTTAGTCCCGCCTCGATTACTTCCCATTTCGACGAGTCCACCATAATGGGCACTTTCGAAATATCGGGCTCTGAGGCGATAAGGTTCAAAAAGGTGACCATGGCCGCTTTAGAGTCCAACATGGCTTCATCCATGTTGATATCGATAATCTGCGCGCCATTTTCAACTTGCTCACGTGCCACCTCTAACGCGGTTTCGTAATCTTCCTCGAGGATCAGCCGTTTAAAGCGCGCCGAGCCGGTCACATTGGTGCGCTCGCCGACATTGGTAAAAGTTGCAGTATTATTCATGTTATTGGCCCCTTAATTGAGATTACAGGCTTCAAGGCCACTTAATCGCATGCGCACAGGCAGCTCAGGCAAAGTACGTGGAGCGGTGTTTTTTAGCCCATCACTAAAGGCTTTAATGTGCTCGGGTGTGGTCCCACAACAGCCACCAACAATATTGATAAACCCTTGCTCCCCCCAGTCGATGATTTCTTGTGCCATTTCTTCGGCTTCTAAATCATATTCGCCAAATTCATTCGGCAGCCCCGCATTGGGGTGCACCGAGGTGTAGGTTTCACAAATACTGGCCAGCTCTTCCACATACTGACGCAGCAAGTCTGGCCCTAACGCACAGTTCAAGCCAATGGAGAGCGGTTTAATATGGCGAATGGAATTATAAAACGCCTCGGTGGTTTGCCCTGACAAGGTTCGACCCGAAGCATCTGTGATGGTGCCGGAGATCATCACCGGCAGAGTCACTCCGGCCTGTTCGAACGCTTCTTCTACCGCAAAGGAAGCGGCTTTGGCATTGAGGGTATCGAAAATGGTTTCAATTAAAATCAGATCGGCACCACCTTCTATCAGCGCCAGGGTCGATTCGATATACGCGGCCACCAGCTTATCGAAGGTAATATTGCGATAGCCCGGGTCATTAACATCTGGTGAAATCGAGCAGGTTTTTGATGTTGGCCCCAGTACGCCGGCCACGTAGCGCGGTTTGTGTGGCTCGCGAGCGGTAAACTCATCGGCCACCGCGCGTGCCAGCCGGGCCGATTCGAGGTTAATCTCACGGCTTAGGCTCGCCATGTCATAATCTTCCATGGAAATGGTCGTGGCGTTAAAGGTATTGGTCTCAATAATATCGGCGCCCGCTGCCAAATATTCACGGTGAATTTGTGCTATTAACTGCGGTTGAGTGAGGCTCAATAAATCGTTGTTGCCCTTGACCAACACATGCCAATCTTGAAACCGCTCACCACGATAATCATGCTCTTCGAGCTTATGCTGTTGGATCATCGTACCCATGGCGCCATCTAAAATTAAAATGCGCTCGTTGAGGGCCAGTGTTAATGCATCACGTTTATTCGGCATAGTTGTTAGTCCTTACATCCTGGCTAACCAGATTAATATCATAGGGAGTGGTTTGGTAAACGTAGTAATTAAGCCAATTCGAAAATAACAAAAAGGCATGACTTTGCCAGGTTTTCGAGGGCTCTTGCGCTGGGTCGCCATGAGGGAAGTAGTTTTCTGGCATCGGTGCGTCAGCGCCTTTATCGCAGTCACGTAAATACTCTTTTTTCAGGGTATCGGCATCATACTCAGGGTGTCCGGTGATATACACCTGCGAACCACTCTGGTTTTTAAGTAAGTAAGCACCTACCTTCGGCGA
Organism: Pseudoalteromonas ruthenica; assembly: GCF_008808095.1. Classification (NCBI taxonomy): domain Bacteria; kingdom Pseudomonadati; phylum Pseudomonadota; class Gammaproteobacteria; order Alteromonadales; family Pseudoalteromonadaceae; genus Pseudoalteromonas; species Pseudoalteromonas ruthenica. Next base: position 1,899,043 of record NZ_CP023396.1, read on the forward strand.
GCCTGCTACCACGACTAATTCTTTACAGGCGTTTATCGCAGCAATATCAATATGGCCATAACGCGAATGCGGGACTAAGAAGCGATCGTCAAAGCCCCGGGTTAACGCCGCATGGTCAAAATAACACTGATGCTCAAACACCCCACACAACTTATTTTTCTGCAATTGACGCTTAAGTCCATGATGATGGAAAAGCCCAGCGTGCGCCGCCCAACAACTAAATAGCGTCGAGGTCACATGGTGCTCCGCCCAATCAAAGAACGCTTGTAGCTCCGACCAATACCCTACTTCATCATATTCTAAGTGAGCCAAGGGCGCGCCGGTAACAATCAAGGCATCGTAATTATTGTCTTTAACATCTGAGAAATACTGATAAAACATATCCAGATGCTGCTCTGAGTTGGCGCTAGAGCGGTGCGTATCTAAACGCAGTAAGTCAACATTGACCTGCAATGGCGTATTCGCCAGCAAACGAATAAATTGCACTTCGGTTTCCACCTTATTCGGCATCAGGTTCAAAATAGCCAAGCGCATGGGCCGGATTTCTTGAGTCCGAGCGCGACTTTTCGGCATCACGAATACATTTTCTTGGCGCAGCTCCATAATCGCTGGCAAAGCGTCTTGAACCGTAATGGGCATGGCGGTACTCCGAATTAAAAGATAAGAGGCTATTATGAACGCCACACTGGAAATTTCAACCTCTAGATGTTTAGACGTCCAAAATAAAGTTGCAGTGAATGAGTTAACTGCAATAATGCCCGCGATTAACTAACAAAGAGTCGATGATGGGTATAGGTGAAATTGCAGCAATCAGTGCAGCCGTGGTTTGGGCTTTTTCTACCTTACTGTACAAAGGCTTCAGTCATCACCTTTCACCGCTGCAACTAAATGTAAGTAAAGGCTTACTCGCTTCTTTAATGATGGTAATTGCCATGGCGCTACTTGGCGATGGGGCCATGCCAGTGCAGCTCACCTCATGGGGCTGGCTTATCGCCGGTGGGATTATCGGTATTGCCATCGGCGATAGCGCCTACTTTGGCGCCCTGCGCAGTATTGGCCCAGCACGGACCTTAATAATTGAATCTCTCGCTCCAGCCTTAACTGGCATACTTAATATTGTGCTGTTAGGTGTGTACTTACCGCTGCTCGCCTGGTTGGGCATTGCCATCACTTCGGTGGGGGTGATCATCGCGGTGTTACCTCAGCGCCACTTGCCTCCAGTTGATAAGAAGTTTTACTTTCAAGGCGTGGCTCTCGCATTACTTGCGGCTTTGTGCCAAGCCAGTGGTATGGTGATGTCAAAAGGGGCTATGAATACTGAGTCGATGAGTAGCCTATGGGCCGCCCTTATTCGCCTCCTTGCCGGCACATTGAGCGTGGCTTTACTGGTAATGATTATAAAACGCAGCGACCTATACCAAGCCATTCGACTGCACGGTATTGATAACAAACGCTGGCTGCTCGTGGCTGTTTTTTTCGGCACCTTCGTTGGCTTGTGGCTGCAATTGGCGGCGGTGCAACATACCGACCCGGCTATCGCACAAACTATTTTTGCCACCGCCCCGCTGATGGTCATGACCATTGGCTTTTTTAAACGCGAGCCGGTGACTTGGCGTATGATAGTGGGCGGTTTACTGGCGCTGGCTGGAGTGGCCATATTATTGGCAAATTAACGGGCCATTCGTTGACGCTTTCACCATAGAGACTCTACAATAACGGCAGTTTAAATTAGTCACATTGTAAAGGCTCCTTTCATGGTTTTACCTGATAAGTTTATTTTCTCGATGAGTCGCGTGTCAAAGGTGGTGCCACCTAAACGCACCATCTTAAAAGACATCTCTCTGCACTTTTTCCCTGGCGCAAAAATTGGTGTACTTGGCCTAAATGGCGCAGGTAAATCGACCTTACTGCGCATTATGGCCGGCGTGGATAAAGATTTTGAGGGTGAGGCACACCCTCAGCCTGGCATTAAAATTGGTTATCTTCCTCAGGAGCCTGAGCTTGATGAAAGCAAAACGGTGCGTGAAGTTGTAGAAGAAGCGGTCAGTGAAGTTAAAAATGCTCTTGATCGCCTTGACCAAGTATACGCTGAGTATGCCATGGAAGATGCCGATTTCGATGCGCTTGCCAAAGAGCAAGGCGAACTTGAAGCCATTATTCAAGCCCACGATGGCCACAACCTTGATAACGCCCTAGAGCGCGCGGCAGATGCATTACGACTGCCAGCTTGGGATGCCAAGATTGAGCATTTATCAGGGGGTGAGCGTCGCCGTGTAGCAATCTGCCGCTTATTGCTTGAAAAGCCAGATATGCTTATTCTCGATGAGCCTACCAACCACTTAGATGCTGAATCTGTCGCTTGGTTAGAGCGCTTCCTACATGATTATGAAGGCACTGTAGTGGCGGTAACCCACGACCGTTATTTCCTTGATAACGTGGCCGGCTGGATCCTCGAATTGGACCGTGGCGAAGGTATTCCGTGGGAAGGCAACTACTCTTCTTGGCTTGAGCAAAAAGACGCACGTCTGCAACAAGAGCAAAAAGCAGAGAAAGCAAGACAAAAATCCATCGCTCAAGAGCTTGAGTGGGTACGTTCAAACCCGAAAGGTCGCCAAGCAAAATCAAAAGCGCGTATGGCGCAATTTGCTGAACTACAACAAGGCGATTATCAAAAGCGTAACGAAACCAATGAGCTGTTTATTCCTCCTGGCCCGCGTTTAGGTGATCAGGTCATTGATGTACAGGGCTTAAACAAGAGCTTTGGCGACCGTGTGCTTATTGACAACCTTGATTTTAGCGCTCCCAAGGGAGCGATTGTCGGCATTATTGGTGCCAACGGTGCCGGTAAATCGACCTTATTCAAAATGCTCAGCGGCGAGGAACAGCCTGATAGCGGTGAAATCACCCTAGGTGAAACCGTTGAACTCGCCACCGTTGACCAATTCCGTGGCAACATGGATGAAAGCAAAACCGTATTTGATGAAATCGCCGACGGTCAAGATGTGTTAAAAGTGGGCAACCTTGAGTTCCCAAGCCGTGCTTATGTCGGGCGCTTTAACTTTAAAGGCAATGATCAGCAAAAATACGTCAAAGACCTTTCCGGCGGTGAGCGCAACCGTTTGCACTTAGCCAAACTACTAAAAGCGGGCGGCAACGTATTACTTCTCGATGAGCCAACCAACGACTTAGACGTTGAAACCTTGCGGGCGTTAGAGAATGCGATTCTCGAGTTTCCTGGCTGTGTCATGGTAATCTCGCACGACCGTTGGTTCTTAGACCGTATCGCCACTCATATTCTTGATTATCGCGACGAAGGCCAAATTAACTTCTTCGATGGTAACTACACCGAATACGAACAGTGGTTGAAGAAAACCTTAGGCGCCGAGGCTGCACAACCGAAGCGCATTAAGTATAAAAAGATTGGTTAATTAACCACATAAAAAGGCCCCATCGAGATGGGGCTTTTTTGTGCCCTTGGCATCCATCTATGTATGGCACTGTGATTGCGCTAACGCGCCACTACTTGATGACCATTGTGATATTTTTAGCTTATTGAAATAGCGAAAAAAGTCACTCACAGCCAAGGACAACCTCAAGGCTGGCTACTACACTGGAGGGAGACGCGCCAATACAGGAACTGTTATGGAAAACCGCAGAAACTTTACTCGTGTTATTTTTCAACGCCCCGCCCTAGTGGTATTTAATAACCAGCACCATGGCTGTCATTTACTTGATCTTTCCTTAAATGGCGCTTTGGTAAGCCATCCTGATGACTTCAACCCACAGTTAGGTCAAAGTGTAGAGCTTATTTTCCACCTATCTGGCAGTGATGTTGATATTGATATGCTTGCTGAAGTAGCTCACATTGAGCCGCAACACATTGGCTTACATTGTGTAAAAATGGATATTGACAGTGCCACTCATTTAAAACGCCTTATTGAACTTAACGTGGGTGATGATAAGCTACTGCACAGGGAGTTAGCGCAGCTTGCTGCGCCCGAACAATAATAACGATTGCAGTGAGAGCACAATAATGATCATGGAATCCATCCAGGGCTTTGTCCCTTTTATCATGTACTTTGGTTTAGGCTACCTACTTATCCTAGCCTTTCTATTCATTTACACCCTTATCACCCCGCATTGCGAATGGACCTTGATGAAGGAAAACAATGCCGCCGCTGCCACCGCGTTTAGTGGCGCGTTCATTGGCTTTACCCTTCCAGTTGCCAGTGCAGCGGTGAACTCGGTCTCGCTGCTAGACTTTGCCATCTGGGGCGTTATCGCTGGCATCATGCAATTAGTGACCTTCTTCTTAGTGCGTTTATACATGCCCAAGCTGTCTGAAAAAATTGCTCAGGGGCATATGAGCGCTGGGGCATTTTTAGGGGTTGCTTCACTGGCCACCGGTATTCTCAACGCTGCCTGTATCACCTACTAAGGAGGCGGCAATGAAACGTACTAGCAAACTTAAACTGACACTTATGCTCGGTGCCAGTGCCGGACTGAGTGGCTGCACCGACCCTGAAGAACCAGCACTATTATTTACCGATGTAGATGATTGCACCGACTTTGGCGTCGAACGCGATGTATGCCAAGCACAATACCAACAGGCCTTGGCTAATCACGATATTGAAGCGCCAAAGTACGCCAATGAAAACCTCTGTGAAAATGACTTCGGGTTTGAGCGCTGTGAGCAAGAAGGCAGTATTTGGCGACCCATTATGGCAGGCTTTATGATCGCCGCCGTCGCTGAGGCGGTGGATGAAGGTTTAGACCTTATGAAGAAGAAGAAAAAACGCAAAAAATACGCGTTTTTAGGGGGGAATTACTACTCAGGTGCGAAGCCCCTTTATCGCTCACGCGATGACTTTTTCAGCTTCCGCAATGCCAACAACGATTACATTGGCTCAGTCAACAATCGCGGCACCACTATGGTGAAAAAGTCTAAAGTTAAATACGCTTCTAAGCCCAAGCGCGTTACTCGTAGCCGAGGAGGCTTTGGCCGCCGTGCTTCATCACGTAGCTTTGGTGGGTAGATGTTTCGCCACCCTATTGCTGAGCGGCCGGATTTAGCCGCTCAGGCCGATTATTTCGGCTTTGATTTTTGCCGCATTGATGGTGAAAAGTACTGGGATGAAAGCGCTTATTACCAATTCACTCTAGAGCAAATTGAGAACGACTTAGAGCAACCGACCAATGAACTGGAGCAAATGTGCTTGCAGTTAGTCGACAAAGTTGTACGTGACGAGTATTGGCTGCGCAAGTTCGCTTTGCCCGAGCAGTACTGGGACTTTATCGCCACCAGTTGGCACAACAAAGAGCCTAGCCTATATGGCCGTATGGACTTTAGTTACCACGGCAACGGCCCAGCCAAATTACTGGAGTACAACGCCGATACCCCCACCTCCATCTATGAAGCGGGTTTTTTCCAATGGCTGTGGCTGGAACAGCAAGTAGATAGAGGCAAATTGCCACGGCAAAGTGATCAATTCAATAGTATTCAAGAGGCGCTCATTGAGCGTTTTAACTTCTTCTCTAACCGCGAATTGCTGCACTTTGTCCACAGTCGCGACTCAATTGAAGATAAAGGCACCGTCAGTTATTTACAGGACTGTGCCTATCAAGCAGGTATGCCCACGGCACGCATGGCCATTGAAGATATTGGCGTTGATGAGCACGGCCAGCTCACTGACCTAGAACATGCTCCTATCGCGCAACTCTTTAAACTTTACCCTTGGGAAGAGTTGCTGCATGACGACTTTGCTCCCCATGTGCTCAGCACCGACACCCTGTTTGTCGAGCCGCCTTGGAAGGCAGTGTTATCGAATAAAGCCATATTACCGCTGCTGTGGCAAATGTTTCCCGGCCACCCGAACCTCCTAGCCGCCTACTTTAGCGGTGAAGAAGGCGATGGGCTGGAGCAAGGCTTTGTGAATAAACCCCTGTTTAGCCGCGAAGGCGAGAACATCACTTGGGTGCATCCAGACAAGGGCCGTGTGCACCAAAGCGGTAGTTACGGTAGCGAAGGCTTTATTACTCAAGCGTTAGCACCCTTACCCGTGTTTGCCGGTAATCACACCTTAATCGGCTCTTGGGTCGTCGGGCACCAAAGTTGCGGCCTCACTATTCGCGAAGATGACGGCCCCATCACCAAAGATACCTCTCGGTTCGTCCCTCATACTATTTTAGGGTAATTACTCTTCACTTTATTTCTTATGTCGGTACAATCGGTGCCGATTTTATGAATACCAGATTAATAAAGGATATATCTTATGTACTCTCGAAAGGGAATTTTTGCTGCGGCTGCAGCGCTTACCCTATTTGGCTGTGGCGGCAGCGACGATAAACAGCCTGAAACTCCCACACCACCGGCTCCCCAAAACCAGGCCCCTATCATCGACCTTGTCACAAAAATGGATGTTAAAGAACGTGATATGGTGGAAATTGAGGCGACATTCTCAGACGATGGTGAAATTGCCAATATCGAGTGGCAACAAATTGCGGGCAATACGCTGCAATTAGAGGCCACCGATACAGCAACCCTTAGTGTCCAAATTCCTAATATTGCACAGACGCAAACCTACACATTTAGCATCACCGTTACCGATGATGAAGGAAGCACAACCACTCAACAAGTGGATGTAAATGCACAAGCATATGCGCCATTACAGACAGAAATGATCGCTGACAATGCTTTAATACAGTGCTTAGAAGATAACAACGTCGATACTGGTTTTACCTCAGTCTCATGTGATGGCTATACAATTAATAATATCACTGGTCTTGAGCAGCTCTCTGAACTTAGCGCATTAGCATTGACGAATGCTGGCTTAACAACTTTCCCTGATATGCAGGCGTTTACAGCGCTAGAAAAGGTGAACTTCAATGGCAACCCTATTGGCAATATCGCGAATCTTGTACCTTTAAACCAACTTACCTCATTATCGCTCGACTCCTTAGAAGCAGTAGAGCCGTCACTAAGCTCGGTTAACCTTTCATCTGTGAAAAGCCTCACTTTAGGGTGCACATCAAGATGCTACAATGCTTCGCTAGACTTAAGTCAACTCAACAAAGAATCCATGATAGCGCTTGATATATCTGGAGTAAGGGCAACCAACTTGAGTGAGCTTAAGTATTTTACATCTCTTGAGGCGTTGTCTTTAAATGCCCTAAGTTACGATGGTTCCAATTTAACAAGCTTAAGCTTCCTTCAGCACATGCCAGAGCTTAAAACTCTGGTACTGAACAACCATTATATTACCGATTTATCGGCGTTGTTCCATACACCCAAGTTAACTACTCTAAGGCTAGAAGGTAAGGTTATAGATAGCTTTAGCGCTCTCTCTCACCTAGCCGAATTACAGTCATTACATATTGAAAGCGACTACGGGCGGCAACTAGCCTCTGATGATATCGAGACAATCGCTGCACTAAATAACCTTACATCATTAACGATTAGCGGCTATCGCTTTGATGGTGCACGCTCGTTCAAGCAGCTAACCGCGTTAGAAGAGCTTGCCCTGATTAGAACAAACACATCCTCGATTGGCTTTGTTCGTGAGTTCTCGAACCTAAAGTCGCTGACGTTGGAAGGCAACAGTGAGCTTAATGATATTAGTGCTATTGAAGGCTTAAACCTAACTGCGCTTACATTGATCGGTCTTGATGACTTAAGGTACTTCGACTATATTGAGTCACTAACACACTTGCGTAAACTCAATATAAGTGGGGGTTGGTCAACGTCATTTGATGTAGCAACTCTAAAGGGATTAAGCAATCTTGAAGAACTCAGTTTTTCTAATATTGATTTAGAAAATACAGGTGCTTTGAACCAACTAGTTACCTTGCAAAGCTTACAATTAAGTAGAACAGGCCTCGAGGTTATACCTCCACTTGATAACTTAGAGCAATTGCAGAGTTTCACAGTTCAAGACAACTATGAGCTAGTAGATGTTACTGCACTAGATGGCTTGGTAAACCTAGAAAACTTAATTATTTCTGATACCAAGTATATAAACGACGTATCGTTTTTAACTTCTCTTACCAAGTTGAAAACACTGCACCTTACTCGACTTCCACAGTTAGTTTATTTTCTTGATGCTGTAAGTGAATTAAATGCATTAGAAAAACTAAACTTAAGCGAGAGTAACAACCTCAAGTGCTCTGAATTAGAAACCTTAGAACAGCAACAAAATATAAACAGTATAGAGCGCTCTAGCTCATGTCTTGAAAAAGAAGTCAACATGAATGCTTTTTCAGATCCCGGTTTATATCAATGTATTGCCAACCACAAACAGAATTACCCTAATTTGCTTGATAGTAGTAAATTTAGTCGCATAAGTTGCCATGGTAACTATGAAGTGAAAAGCTTAAATGGTTTAGAACAGTTTGAAAATCTAAGACATCTTAATGCAAGTACTTTCGCCCGCTCTTTAAGCGGTTTTGACAAGCTTACCAAACTTACCCAGCTAACGCATGTTGATTTGTCAAGTTCAAATAACGTATTGCCTTTGACACTGATATTTAACGCACTGCCAAACTCTGTTGTTGGAATAGATATTGGCAATTCAACCATTATCGATTTCAATGGGTTTAAGCACATAAAGGAAAATGTAGAATACTTAGATGTTAGCAGAACTAACCTCAGCACAGTTGAACCTTTAATGGGTCTAGTACACCTAGACAACCTTGATTTATATTTTAATGATATATCATGCTCAGACATGGAATCACTTAAAGCCGCATTGCCAGACACATATATTGGCTATTTTGATTGTCAGCAATAAGTGAAAATAACAGGGCTATTCACCAGCATCGAATAGCCCTATTGCTCAGCCATTAGTAAGCGCCACATAGACTTTCAAGCAAATCGTTACTCTGTTTTTTAGCTCCTCTCCAGACGATTTAAAGCGCAGCGAATGACTCATTTATCAGCATAGCCGACCTTCGCTTTCACGTACTAATCGAGATAACTGCGAAAATCGCATTCCTAAAACGCCGTCCTCGTTCGTTAATAGATTTACAAAGCCAAAAACCATTGGTTTTGCTCATAATAAAAACGAAGGGGCCAAAATGAACCAGCACACACTTCAGTATAAAAAACACCTTATTGCACTTGCTATAAGCAGTGTACTTATCAGTAGCCAAGCGTTCGCCGCTACAGAATCACAACAAAAATCCGATAAAAAGCAGTTGCTCGACCTTGAGCGCATAGTGGTCACAGGGAGTGGCGGGCGTGGGCAAACTAAGCTTGAGTCATCGGTGTCTATCACCACCTTGAGCGCCGAAGATCTCGCCCGCGAAGCACCGCTCGGCACGGCTGACTTACTGGAAACCGTTCCCGGATTTTGGGTTGAAGACTCCGGTGGTGAAACCAACAATAACGTCGCTCCACGGGGTCTTCGCGGCGGCGAAGGATTTCGCTACATAGGCGTGGAAGAAGATGGGCTACCGGTGGTCTACGACGGCGTCTGGGTCGATTTTTATCAACGCCAAGACATTACAATCGAGCATATGGAAGCGGTTCGCGGTGGCACCTCGGGCTTGCTAACCACCAATGGTCCGGCTGCCTTGGTGAACTTTATTACCCGCAAGCCCGATAGCGTTGAAGAAGCTACCATTCGCTTAACCACCGCCGACTATGGCATGTACCGCAGTGAGTTCTTTTACGGCACCCCTATTAGCGATGATTGGAAAATGTCGTTGGGCGGTTTTTATCGACGCTCAAACGGGGTCAGAGATACCGAATTTACGGCGGATCATGGCGGCCAGCTGCGCATGAGTTTAGTTCGAGAGTTTGATAAAGGTCAGTTAACTTTATCTGCCAAGCATTTAAACGATCACACCACTTTCTTCGTGCCCATCCCCCTGCAAAACCAAGATGATCCCGAGGGCATCCCCGGTGTCGATCCGCAACATGGTACCTTAATAGGTAATGGCCAGCGGCTGTTACAGTACTTGCAACAAGATGGCAGCTATCAAACCCGAGACCTTAAAGATGGGCAGCATACTAAGTTTTCTACTTTAGGATATAACCTGGATTGGGAGCTCAACGATCGCTGGTTACTCGACACCGCTGGGCGTTACTCTCGCTTTGAGAATGACATGTATATCCTGCTGAACTTTGATAACTCCACGCTTATCAATGCCAACGAGCGCCTAGGCCAGCAAGATGTCACCGCAATGTTGACACAATTCGCCGATGAGGGCGCTGTTGCAGCGCGATATCGTTACGTGGATAACGGTGAGCTACTAACAGATGTCGGTAATCTCAATGGCAATGGTTTGGTCACCACAAGCTACCCTTTGTACTCACAATACCAAGCCGAGCAGTTCGTAAATAAGCTGAGCTTTACCTATGAGGGCGACCAACATACAGTGACTATGGGTTGGCTATTTGCTTATGTTGATGCCGATGCACTGCCGGTTGATCAGTGGCAATCACAGTTCCTTACAGAGGTAAAAGACAACGCCCGGTTGCTCGATATCGTTGCCGTAGACAATAACCAGCAGGTGGTAGGTCAACTCACCGATAGAGGCTCGACAGGGTATGCACCCGGATGGGGTCAAGCGACCGCTTTTGGCACCAGTACCTCGCATTCTTTCTTTATCAATGAACAATTTCAGGTAACGGATAATCTGCGTATAGACGGCGGCCTTCGCCTCGAGTGGCTAGAGCTTGATAGTACTGCGTCGGGCACCGAGTTTGCGCAGCCGGTAGACGGTGCATTTGACGACAATGGCAACGATACCGACAACAACCTAGCTAATAACTACGTTGATACACCTTCGCAGCAATTCTTATCGAAAACCCGCAGTGAAACCGAGACAGCCTGGACCGTCGGTTTTAATTACCGCCTCTCTGAGAGTGTATCGACCTTTGGTCGTTATGCAGATGCCTTTGAAATGCCGCGCTTAATGAGCTTTGGTCAGAATATTCATGCCCAAAGCGAGGCAGACTTTAACGACAGTGTAAACCTGACCTTTGGTGAGCTTGGTGCCCGCTACTCGGGTGCGGACTTGGGCGCTTCTGTTACCTTATTCCGCACTAAATTTAATGACTTAGTTGAACGTAACTTTACCGGCAGTGATGGCCAAGTCGCTAATCAAGTAATTGATACTATTACCGATGGCGTCGAATTCGAGGCTGTATGGCAAGCCTTGGATGATGTACAGCTGACCTTAACCGGGGTGGTACAAGATCCAAAAATGGAGGGCTTCACAGGCGCCTTTGCACATTGGCAGGGTAAGCAGGTTAAGCGTACACCGAAAGTGCAACTACGACTCACCCCAACCTATTATTTTGACGATGGCGATGTGTACTTAACCATCCACCACTTAGGTGAGCGTTACTCCGATGGCGAAAATAAGTTTGTTCTTCCCGACTATACCACTGTGGATATGGGCGTTAACTACCGCTTTAACGACACCGCTGCGTTGCATGTTAAAGCCACAAACCTCACCGACGAGCTAGGTCTAACCGAGGGCAATCCACGTGCCGTAAACGATGTTCAAGCGGGCTATGACTATTACTACGCCAGACCTATTCTGGGGCGCACAGTGAGTGCATCATTAACGCTTAACTTTTAATGTTCCCCGACTAATTAGCGCTTTGCCCAGTGCCAATTAGTACACCCAAGCCCGCTGTTGCGGGCTTTTTTCAGGAATTGACTATGAATGACAGTACCCTTTCTTACTACTTATCCAGCACCTTGGTGGCATTCGCGTTGTTTTTTAGCTGCCAACAGGCGTATGCCGAGATCACCCCAAAACCCCATCATATTACCTATGCACAAGGCCAGTTTGAGCTCACTCAGGAGACCGAAATAAGCTTTAATCACCCCGATGCTAAGCCGGTCGCTGAGTATTTGGCAGAGTTTTTGCGTCCGCCCACAGGCTATTTACTGCCTGTAACAAAACAAACGCGTAGCCAAAGAAACGTCATCACACTGCATCTTGTGGATAGTGCGCTTGCCGAAGAGCAATACCGACTAGCAGTGAGTGCACAAAGCATAAAAATAAGCGCGCGAACGCCAACGGGACTATTTTGGGCGGTGCAATCATTGCGGCAATTGCTTCCTGCAGAGATAGAATCGCGCATGCCTATAAACCAAGCCAGTTGGGCAGTCCCCCAAGTGACCATTAACGATAAGCCGCGCTTTAAATACCGTGGTATGCACTTAGATGTAAGCCGCCATTTCTTCGATGTCGAATTTGTAAAGCGCTACATCGATTGGTTAGCTATGCATAAATTTAATGTCTTTCAATGGCATTTAACCGATGACCAAGGCTGGCGCATAGCCATTGATGCCTATCCGAAATTAACTGAAATTGGCGCCACCCGCCCTCATACTGTGGTCGGTCATACCTACGACTATCAACCACTGTTTGATCAGCAACCCGTTTCTGGCTTTTACACCCAAGCTCAGATAAAAGAAGTGATAGCCTATGCACAGGCCCGCCATATTGAGGTAATACCAGAGATCGATATTCCCGGGCACACCAGTGCCTTGCTGGCCGCTTACCCGGAACTTTCTTGCCATCAACAACCGGTCAAAGTACAACCCCAATTTGGTATTTTTGAGGACGTACTTTGCCCTCGAGAGGATGTATTTGCATTTTTAAGCACAGTGTATAAAGAGGTGGCCGAGCTTTTCCCTAGCCAATATATTCACATTGGCGGCGATGAAGTCATTAAAAAGCAATGGCTCGCCAGCCCCTTCGTAAAGCAGCTCATGCGTGAACACCAGCTCAGCACGCCTGAGCAAGTACAAAGCTACTTTATAAAGCGCGTCGCGAATATTGTTCAAGCGCAGGGCAAAACTGTGATTGGCTGGGACGAAATTTTAGAAGGGGGTGTCGCAGAGGGGGCTGTGGTGATGTCTTGGCGCGGGACGCAAGGAGGGATAGCCGCTGCAAAACTGGGTCATCAAGTGGTAATGAGCCCCTATCAGTATATATACTTTGACGCTTATCAATCGCGTAACCTCGATGAGCCTAAGGCCATTCATGGCCTTTCCACACTCAAAAACGTTTATCAATATGAGCCCCAGCCCAGCCATTTGAGCCCCGAGCAGCAAGAGCTCATCATTGGTGCGCAAGGTGCTTTATGGACGGAGTATATAAAAACGCCGCGCCACGCCGAGTATATGGTTTTTCCGCGCTTAAGTGCGTTGGCCGAAACCTTATGGTCTGCAAAAGCAGATAAATCGTGGTCTGAATATAGCCAACAGCGCTTACCCAAATTAATGCAGCGCTACCAAAAAATGCGTATAAATGCCGCCACCAGCGCCTACAACCCCACCATCAGCAGCACTATAAAAGGCGAGCAACTACAGGTATCCATGCGCACTGATATCGAAGGCACTGAGATTTACTACACCCTCGATGGCAGCGAGCCGACACTCACCTCGTTACGTTATCAGCAACCTATTATTATCAGCGAGCGCACACGCGTGCGCGCGCGCAGTTTTGCAAAGCCGCTCGGGCAACTAGTAGGAGACGCACAGCTTACCTTAGCGCCGCACCTCGCACTGGGGGAAAAAATAAGCTTTAGCTATCCACCAGCAGAGGGTTCTGCTACTAAGCTGCAAGATGGTCAGTTTGCCTATGATCAATTTTACAGCGTCAATGACTACGCCATTTTTTATGATAGCGACCTTGAAGCGGTCATCGATTTAAACAGCTCAACCTTAGTCGAGCGCGTAGAAATAGGATATAACAGCGGTCGTCATCGACAACTGCATCCGCCAACAAGCATCAAGATATGGGGTTCTAACGATAACAAAAACTGGCAACCGCTGGCCCACATTCAGCAACCTCCCGGGCCCATGTCGATTCTCTCTTTTGCGGCCACGCGTGTACGCTACCTCAAAGTGAGTGCCATCAATAGTAAGCAATCTCAGGATATACAAATCCCAAAATTGCCTTTATACATTGATGAAATAGCGGTGTATTAACCTTTTAAGCCCTAGTACTAAATACGTATTTAGGGCTTATTGCTATTTTTTATTCCCAAACCTTAACGCTAAGACGTTTATAGCACTAGAGCCACTTGCGGTACTCGCTCTCACTACACAATAACAACGTCTTAGGAGCCCTCATGGTTGCAAAACTATCTACATTTACACTCGCATTGGCAGGCTTGAGCTTATTGAGCGCGAGCCAGTTAGCCGTTGCTCAGCCCCATCCTGATAACCTCGATTTACACTGGCAAGTGGTCGATCACGGAATTGGCGAGAATATCTTTCTTGGCAGTTTAACCATTACTAATAACGGCACGGAGCCACTTTCAGAGTCTGGATGGGCACTGTATTTCAGCTCAGTGCGCCCCCCAGCCAGTGTGTTACCAAGCGGTGATGCTAATGGCGATTATGCGCGTCAGCATATAGCAGCGCAAAACCTCAGTTTGGATAATGCCGATGTCGCCAAAAGCGGCGATTACTTTGTGTTAAAGCCGCAACCTGGCTTTGAGCCCATACAACCAGGGCAGTCGCGAGAGATAGAGATAATCGCTCAGTACTGGCAAATGCTTAAAAACGACTCGCCTTCTGGCTTTCATATCAGTTATGACGGACAAACGCCTCAGGCTGTGCTGGTGAATGTCACCATGGACCCCAGCGATCCGAAGCAAACCACTCAAGCCAGCAATGACACCATGCCAGTGCAAACCACGGCACTGCGATTTACAGAGAACACCACAGCGCTCTCTCCCTTAGCCTTGCAACATCAGTTAGTGCCACAGCCTTATTCAGTCGAGCATAAAAACGATGAGTTTCTCACCCTAATGAGCCAATTAACCGGCATCTCGGCGCCCTCCGCCTTGGCCACGGAAGCGGCCTATTTACAAACGGCGCTCGGCGACATTCTCAGTGGTTCTTTTGCCATTAATGGCGCTGCGCAAAATGGCCCGAACCATATCACTTTGCAACTAGATGCTCAGCTCGATACCAACAACGATGGCCAACCGGATGCCGGCGGTTATCGCCTTGAGATAGATGCATTTTCCGGTATTACTATCACCGGTCGCGATGCTCAAGGGGTGTTTTACGCCATCCAAACTTTGCGCCAATTAATTCCTACATCCGTATATAAAAATGCAGTTAATTCAAATACCTTGGCTGATAATGCAGTGCTGCCAGCAAGCACCATTTTGGATGCCCCTCGCTTTGCTTATCGAGGCATGATGCTCGATGTCTCGCGTAACTTTCAATCCCTAGAAACTGTTTTTAAATTATTGGATTTAATGGCGTTTTATAAGCTCAATAAATTTGAGATTAATGTTGCTAATGACGAGGGATGGCGCTTAGAAATACCCGGGCTGCCCGAGCTCACTGAGTTTGGTGCCAAGCGCGGACACGACCTTGAAGAAACCACGATGTTGCATACCTTTATGGGCGCAGCCAATGAATTTGCGCCCGGTGACGGCATCGACAACAAACCAGCCGATAAAGTCGCGGCTAACTTAGGCACCGAGCCACAGTTCCAAGGGTTTGAAATCGCTCAGCAAAACTTCCTTGGCAAAGGCTGGGGTTATTATAGCGTCGCAGAGTTTCAAGAAATTCTGCAATACGCGGCAGACCGCCATATTGATGTCATTATTGAGTATGACTTCCCCGCCCATGCCCGCGCCGCCATCAAAGCCATGGAATACAGATATAACAAATACAAAGACACCGATCCGGTTGCCGCCAATCAATACCGATTGATTGACCCACTCGATGAGTCTCAATACTACACTCCGCAGTTTTACACCGACAACTTTGTCAACCCAGCGCTAGAGGGCACCTTCACTTTTCTCAACCATGTGGTCAGAGAGACTCGCGCTATGTACGATGCGGTGCCCGATGCCAAGCGCACGCGCTTACACGGCGGTGGCGATGAGCTGCCGCATTTAGGTGCAAATGAATGGTGGGCCAAATCCCCGGCCGTGCAGGCGAACCCAGCAACAGCAGGGAAAACCGACGCCGAACTATTTGACTACTTTTTCACGCGCTGGAAAGACATCATTAATAGCCATGGCTTTGATATGGCTACCTGGGGCGATGTGCTTTCTCATAACGGCACCGGCAACGTCGATTATGGCGACATATACCCGGTGTTCTGGAATAACGTTTGGGGCTGGGGCAATGAGCATCAAGCCTATAAATTTGCCAACCAAGGCTATAAAGTGGTGCTCGCGCATGCCACGAATATGTATCTCGATTTAGCCTACAATAAGCACCCGGACGAGGTGGGTTATCATTGGGCGGGCTATACGGATACCAAAAAGACCTTTACTTATCGCCCTTTTAATATCTATGCCAATGCCGAGTCTGATAAGCTCGGCAACCCGGTCCCTTGGGGAGAAAATTGGCTGCCATTGAGCGCCACGGGTAAGCAAAACATTGATGGCATTCAGGCGCAACTTTTTGGTGAAAATCAAAAATCCCCTGAGATCCTTGATTACATGACCTTTCCGAAGTTACTCGGAGCCGCCGAGCGCGCTTGGGTACAAACCATGCCCGCTGAAGGCTTAGCAACACAGCAGGCCTGGGACACTTTTGCGAACACCTTGGGGCAGCACGCTCTACCACTATTAGACTATTACCAAGTAGTAGACATTTATGGTCAAATATCCCATCAGCCTGGCGTAAACTACCGCATCCCCTTACCCGGTGGCGCCATAGAAAACGGTCAGCTGGTGGTTAATACTCGCTTTGCAGGGATGAATACCGAGTATTCCTTAGATCAAGGTGTGACCTGGCATCACTACCAACAGCCAGTCCCACTTACCACCTCGGCGTCAGTGCAATTACGCACTGTAAGTGACTCTGGACGAGTGAGTCGAGTGGCCACGTTGTCTGAGTAAATCAAGGCGGCGGGCCTGCACTTAAGGCTCGCCGTACGCTAAATAAAAGGAATAGCAGGATGCGTACCCATGCCATCTTTATTATCGTTTAAGCGCAAAGCGGCGAACAGCGAAAGCAATTATGAATCAGATAGACGCCAGCAAGTAGAGCAGCTTTTTTTAAAGCAGCAACGCAAACTCATCCGCCACATTATGGCCAAGGGGCTGGATAAGCGTGAAGCCGAAGACATTGCCCAAGAAGCTTTTGTCAAGCTGCTGGGCCTAGAGCAAGAGAAGGTAAGCAGTTATATAGCCGCTTACCTATATAAAATAGCCACTAACCTGGCCATTGATAAGCTCAGGCGTAAGGCTCGCAGCCCCTTTGATCACTATGTTAGTGACAGTGATGAATTACCTAAGCTGTGTGCGCCAACGGGGCCGGAGCAAAACCATCATAATCACGAATTACTCAAAGAAATGGAAAAAGCCCTCGCGAGCCTTCCAGACAAGTGCCGCTTGGCCTTTTTGTTATATAAAATGCGCGGACAAAGCTATGAGGAGATCTCGTTGACCCTGCAAATATCGACCAGTATGGTGAGAAAATACGTTCTACGTGCAGTTCGTCATTGCTACCAACAACTTGAGCATGAGCTTTAAGCATGAGCAGAAAGGATATTGATATGACCCTTCCCGGTGATGATGAAACGGTCATCGAGCAACAAGCCACCCAGTGGCTACTGACGCTCCATGAGCAGCAACTGGATCATGACAACGACGGCCAATACCCTGAGGCGCTTACCCTGTGGCTCGCCCAAAGTGCCCGCCACCGTGAAACCTTTACTAAGGTAAGTAAACTGTGGGCATTGTCGACACAACTCGACCCGGCGTTTGTTGACAGTCAGCTTGCTCACCTTGACGCCGAGCCCGCAACCAAGCGCAAGCCAAAAAAACCAGCGACGCTTTGGTACGCAGCCTTAGCGGCGTCCTTTTTGCTTGTGACCACCCTGATGCTGTGGCCGCCCAGCTCATCGGCGCCACGACAAATCGTTAACAGTCCCGCCATACCCAGTAGCAAGGTGTACAGCGAATTTTTCCACACCCCGGTGAGCGAGCATAAAACCGTGACCTTGGATGATAATTCGCTGGTCACCTTAGGTGCCAACACCCAGCTCGCCGTGCGTTATAGCGATAGCACGAGAGAGTTATTGCTATACCAAGGGGAAGCGCTTTTCAATGTCAGCAAGGACCCGACGCGACCATTTATCGTACGCTATCAGCAAAGCCAGGTAGAGGCGTTAGGCACTATTTTTAACGTCCGCGCCAACCCTGACTCAGTGCGTGTTGATGTATTAGAAGGGCGAGTTGCCGTGGCGCAACAAAACGCCATTGAATTAACGGCAGGGCAAGCCGCAGAAGTGGCCACTGATGGTAATATTACTCGCAGCCAGGCACAGGGAAAAGGCACCCAAATGGCTTGGCAACAAGGTCACTTAATTTATCATAATGCTCGCTTAGGTGATGTACTCCATGATGTCGCCCGCTATAGCCAAATGGACATCACAATCAGCGACGAAAAGTTAAAGCACTTAGTGTATACAGGCACTTTTTTAACGACTGAAATCGAAGCGTGGCTAACGAGCCTGCAACAGCTTTACCCCATTAAGGTATTGCGCAGCGGTGATAAAGTGACCTTAGTGGCGAATTAGCTAAAAGTGGCATAGTGACCACAGCCAAAGTGTGGTACAAAATTCAAACAATAAAAATAAAGCTGAACCCGCCATGTTATTAAGGTTATTAACCATCGCTCTGCCATGGTTAATATTATTTAGTAGCTGTACTTATGCTCAAAGCGAACATTCGTTTGCGCTGCCTGAAGCGACACTGCAGCAGCGCTTGCTCGATATTGCTGCGCAGAGCAACTGGCAGCTTAATGCCGCAGCGATTGAGCAATCGCCTCCCCTAGCGGCCCTTAATGGACGATACAGCCTAGAGCATGTTTTAAACCTCAGTCTCCGTGACACGCACTATGACTATGCCTTGGACGTGAGCGAGCGCCGTATTGTTATTACTGCGGCAAGTGAAGCAACACCCGAGGGCGATTTTGAGCGCATTATTGTCACCGGCGTCAGCGGTCAGCGCCGCAATATACTCAATTCATCCATCGCCATTACCCAGTTATCTAATTTAGAACTGAGGCAACACACGCCCTACTCCAGTGCTGAAGTGCTCAAAAACGTCACCGGATTTTGGGTCGAGGACTCAGGCGGCGAAACCAATAACAATGTTTCGCCACGAGGGCTCAGGGGCGGCGAAGGGTTCCGCTTTATTAGCTTGATGGAAGATGGTCTGCCCATGACCTACGACGGCATATGGAGTGACTTTTTTTTACGTCCAGACTTAACCCATCAACGAATCGAAGCCGTGCGCGGTGGCAGTAGTGGGATCTTCACCCTTAATGGGCCAGCAGCGATGGTTAACTATATTGGCCGACGCGGCTCACACACGCCGTTGCAATTGCTCAAACTCAGCCAGGGTCTAAATTATGACTACTCGCGTCTGGATGGGGTTGCCAGTGGCCCCATAAACGAGCGATTATTTTATACTGTGGGTGGCTTTTACCGCTTCTCTGATGGCATTCGCGAACCGGGGTTTATCAGTGACTTAGGCGGGCAATTAAGCGCTCGCCTGAGCTTGCGAACCGATGCCTTTGAGCTCGATGTTATTTACAAACACTTGCAAGACAATACCAGTTTTTACGCTCCCTTGGTGATGCAAAATCACCAAGGGATTGAGGCCTTATCGAGCCTGCCTCATGACTACGGCACCCTACTCAGTAAGGATATGCAATTACTGAACTTTTATACCCCCGAAGGGACAACAACCCATGATTTAGAGGATGCGCAGCAAACGCGTATGAACAGCTACACTGTGCTGTTTAATGCACCGCTATCAACACACCTAGCCATCGACAACCGCACTCGTTATGCGAAGCTCAATAATAGCCTGTACACCTTAATGAATTTAGGCAACCAAACGATTAATAGTGCTGAGCAGCGTTTAACCTTGGCCGATGTCAGTCAGTTCAAGGAGAACGCCGCAGATGACACCTTAAGCTTGGCCTATCAACGGGTCAGCGATGGCAGCCTAATCGCCGACCCTTCAACGCTTAATAACAATGGCCTTGTTACTGCAACCTTTCCACTGTACTCACGTTACCAACAAACACAATTAATCAATCACCTCAGCCTTAGTTACCAAGACACGGACTGGGCTGTGACGCTGGGTCATCTCTATGCCCATAGCGATTATGGCGCCCTACCCTTAGATCAGTGGCTCGGAGAGCTGCTAACCGATGTGCAACACCAGCCTCAGCGCCTAGATATAGTGCTTATAGATGATCATAACCAGGTTGTTGATACATTCACCGACAGTGGCTTTTTATCGCATGCGGGGCCGGTTTATTTAATAGGTCATGGGGAGTCACAATCGCACTCCTTATACACCAATATCGACTGGCGCATCACCGAGCAGCTACGCCTTGATGCGGCGATACGCCACGAACACCTAACACTTGACAGCACCAGCGCCCAAGGCCAGCGCTCTCAAGCTTATAACGGCCAACTTTTTTACTCGCATTACGCACCCAGCACCTCTTTGCGTCAGCACTTTAGTGACAATGCCATCAGTGTGGGGGTGAACTATCAGGCTGCGGAGCACATGGCTGTATTTGCCCGTTATGCCGATGCATTTGAAATGCCTCGGCTGATTAATTTCGGCAATGCCCTAGGCTGGGCTGGCAGTGCTCATCAGCGCGGCGAAATTGATTACGGCGAACCTATTCGTCTCACGCTCAGTGAAGTAGGTTTGCGATACCAGTCAGCCCACTCGCACTTCAGTGGCGCGTTATTTACTACTCATTTTGATCCACTGCCATTCACCGTGTATCGCGGTGCAACGAGCCCGCAGCACGCCATTTTAATCAATACACAAACAACCGGGGTCGAATTTGAATATGAATACCGCTACAACGCGAGCTGGCAGTTAAAAGCGATTGGGGTGTGGCAGGATGCAGGCTTTTACGGCATTCCTGCATCTTTGCCGCAAAGCCAATTCAACGGCAATCAAATTACCCGAACGCCAGAGTTACAACTGCGACTAACTCCTCAGTATAATCAGGGGCCTATCACCGCTGCACTGACCTTTTCGTACATTGGCGAGCGCTATTCTGATGTCGCCAACCGTTTTGCTCTGCCTGCTTATCATACTTGGGATCTGTTCTCAGAAGTCGCTCTGAATGAGCACCTAAAGGTGCAATTTGAGATTAAAAACCTAACCAACACGCTAGACCTTACCGAGGGCAACCCCCGCGATGATTTAAGCCATCATGAAGCGCTATTTTACGCCAGACCCATTTTTGGCCGCACAATCACACTGTCGATGAGTTATGAATTTTGAGTTTTGAGGGTTGCTAGAGCAACAAAAAAGCGAGCTAATAAGCTCGCTTTTTGGCCATTATAAAAGAACACTCGTTTAGATAATTTGGTTCTCTTTCCAGGCTTGCTCTTTGGCCATACGTTTTTTACGTTTGTCACACGGGTCGTCACAGTCACAGGCTTTGTCGATGCCGACAGAGCCAAGACCTCCGCAACTACTGGCCATGGCTTTACGTTGTACAATAACGCCAACGGCCATCGCCGCGACGACTAAGACGAGTAGGCCAAATGTAAGAAGAAATAGTTGCATTGTCTGTGCCCCTTTAAGTTGACAAGTTAAGGCGCAAAACGCCTTACCCGCTATTATACGCCGAGCAAAAACTAACTACAAATATGGCTTAAAAGCTGTGCTTGCATGGGTTTGCAAACCACTGTCAGTCTTGCTGATCAAGTACACCGGTAAATTATGCTGCTCAGCATAGGCTTTGGCCTGCTCTGTGCCCATAACGGTCAGTGCCGTTGCTAGGCCATCAGCAGTCATGGCGCTGGGGTGCAATACCGTTACCGAAACCAAATCATGTTTAATTGGCATGCCTGTTTGCGGGTCAATTAAATGGGTATAGGTTTCGCCATCCATTTCATAGAAAATACGATAATCTCCCGAAGTGGCAACGCCCATACTACCTGGCTCAACTACACGGTGAATTTTGCGCTGCCCCGGCGGTGCATCGGGCTGCTCGATAGCAATGCGCCAGGGCTTATTATCGGGCTTATGCCCTGAGATACGCATTTCACCGCCAATCTCTACCATGTAATTGGTGAGTCCATGGCTTTGCAATAATTCAGCAACTTTATCAATACCATAGCCTTTTGCGGTAGCGGAAAAGCTCAGCTCTAAACCGTCCACGGTTTTAGCCAAGCCTTGCTCGCTCAAGACCAGTTTATCAACACCAATATTCGCTAGCATGGCATCGAGCTCAGCTTGCTCTGGGCGCTGTGTGGGTCGCTTATCGGGGCCGAATCCCCAAAGATCAATAAGCGGTCCCATGGTCACATCCAGCGCCTTGGTCGATTGTCCAAGGCGAATTGACTCGCTCACCACAGCGCGAAAATCGCTGCTGATGGGCATCACTTCACCTGCAGGCAAGCGATTAAATTGATTAATCTCGGAGTCTTCAATGTACGTCGACATCGACTGATTCACTTTTTTAAGCTCCTCAGTGACATCAGCGTATAAATTAAGTTGAGGTAACTGTTGCTGCGGTACAAACACTTTAATATTAAAAGTGGTACCCATGGTTTTCCCTTGCAACAACACCTCTTGTTGATCAGATTCTGGGGCGTTATCACACCCCGATAAGGTAAATAAAGAAAGGATGAATAACAAGCCAAATACGGCTTTTACGCTGCGTAACATTGCTAGCCTCAAGTTGGTGAACAGTAAACGAAAAAAGGCTTCCTAACTGGGTTAGGAAGCCTTTTATAAATCAATGACGAATGCGTGACATTCGTTTAGCCGCCGAAGTCATCCAATAGGATATTTTCGTCTTCAACACCTAAGTCTTTTAGCATGTTGATTACGGCTGCGTTCATCATCGGTGGCCCACACATGTAGTACTCACAGTCTTCAGGCGCTTCATGGTCCTTAAGATAGTTATCGTACAATACGTTGTGGATAAAGCCAGTATAGCCTTCCCAGTTGTCCTCTGGCTGAGGATCAGAAAGCGCTACGTGCCACACGAAGTTATCGTTTTCTGCAGCTAGACCGTCAAAGTCTTCAACGTAGAACATCTCACGCTTAGAGCGTGCACCGTACCAGAAGCTCATCTTACGATCTGAGTTCAAACGCTTCAGCTGGTCGAAGATGTGTGAACGCATCGGTGCCATACCTGCACCACCACCGACAAAGACCATCTCTGCGTCAGTTTCTTTAGCGAAGAATTCACCAAATGGACCAGAAATTGTCACCTTATCGCCTTCTTTAAGCGACCAGATGTACGATGACATCTTACCGCAAGGTAGGCTTAGGTTGTTTGGCGGCGGCGTAGCAATACGCACGTTCAACATGATGATGCCAAACTCTTCTGGGTAGTTCGCCATTGAGTAAGCACGAATAGTTTCTTCGTCTACTTTTGACTCTAGGTCAAAGAAGCCGAAACGCTCCCAGTCAGGACGATACTCTTCAGGAATATCAAAGTCCTTGTATTTAACGTGGTGAGCAGGTGCTTCAATTTGAATATAACCACCGGCGCGGAAAGGTACAACCTCACCGTCTGGGATCTTAAGCTTAAGCTCTTTGATGAAGGTTGCTTTGTTATCGTTAGAGATAACTTCACAATCCCACTTCTTGATCCCGAAGATAGACTCTTCTAGCTCAATCTCCATGTCGCTTTTAACAGCAACCTGACACGCAAGACGACAGCCCTGACGTGCTTCACCTTTAGAGATGTGGTCAAGTTCGGTCGGCAGGATATCACCACCGCCCTCTTTAACATCAACACGACACTGGCCACA
The DNA here is from genome assembly GCF_008808095.1 of Pseudoalteromonas ruthenica. NCBI lineage: Bacteria > Pseudomonadati > Pseudomonadota > Gammaproteobacteria > Alteromonadales > Pseudoalteromonadaceae > Pseudoalteromonas > Pseudoalteromonas ruthenica. The sequence goes on from NZ_CP023396.1 coordinate 1,922,818, forward strand.
TGAGCCACCGCCGCCACATGCAGAAGATACGAAAATACCTGCATCTGCTAGGGCACCCAGTAGCTTGCTACCTGGTGATGTTGTAATTGCTTTGTCAGGATCACCATTGATCCCGATGGTGACGTCACCTGTGGGTACTAGCTTTGACTTGGCCGCAATGATGACCAAAACCAGCATAACCACGATAGCGACGAATACACCTACGCCTAAATATACCTCAAGCATGATTTCTCCTCGCTACCTTATAGTGAAATACCAGAGAATGACATAAAGCCCAGACCCATCAGACCTACTGTGATAAAGGTGATACCTAAACCACGCAAACCATCAGGAACGTCTGAGTACTTCATCTTCTCGCGAATACCCGCTAGCAACGTGATTGCCAGCGCCCAACCTACACCAGAACCAAGGCCAAAGACCACTGACTCACCGAAGTTGTAATTACGCTCTACCATGAACGATACCGCACCGAAAATCGCACAGTTTACCGTGATCAATGGCAGGAAGATGCCCAACGCGTTATAAAGCGGTGGGAAGAACTTATCCAATGCCATTTCTAGGATTTGTACTAGGGCAGCAATAACACCGATGAACGTCAAAAAGCGCAAGAAGCTTAAATCAGCGTCAGGGAAACCCAACCACTCCAGTGCGCCCGGCGCTAATACCGCGTGATAAACTAAGTTATTCACCGGTACGGCAATACCCAGTACGAAGATAACCGCTACACCTAGACCAATTGAAGTTTTTACTTTCTTTGATACCGCAAGGAAAGTACACATCCCCAAGAAGAAGGCAAGCGCCAGGTTTTCAATGAAAACCGCTTTAACAAATAAGTTAAGATATTGTTCCACGACTCGCCCCTTATTTCGCTTCTACTTGGTCTTTCTTATAAGTGCGTAGCACCCAAATGAATAGACCGATGATGAAGAATGCACTAGGCGGCAGGATCAATAGACCCATAGGCTGATACCAGCCACCGTCTTGTACTAATGGGATGATTTCTACGTCGAACAGCGACCCTTTACCGAATAGCTCACGAATGAAACCAACAGTCAGTAGTACTACTGAGTAGCCTAAGCCATTACCAATACCGTCTAGGAAAGACATAAACGGCGGTGACTTCATCGCGTACGCTTCAGCACGACCCATTACGATACAGTTGGTGATAATCAAACCAACGAATACCGACAGTTCTTTCGCTGTTGCATACGAGAAGGCTTGCAGCACCTGGTCCACCACGATTACCAATGAGGCAATGATGGTCATCTGTACGATGATCCGCACACTTGATGGGATCTGGTTACGAATCATAGAGATAAACAAACTTGAGAAGCCCGTTACTAGGGTCAATGCAATTGACATGATCAATGCATTTTTCAAGCTTGATGTTACTGCTAGCGCCGAACAAATACCGAGTACTTGCAGAGCGATAGGGTTATTTGCGAAGACAGGTCCAAATAGAACCGACTTCATTTCTTTAGTATCAGCCATTATTTCAACGCTCCTTCACGTACTTTCGCAAGGAAAGGACCAAAGCCGTTTTCACCTGTCCAATAATCAACCGTGTTATCAACACCGTTTGAGGTCAGGGTTGCGCCAGAGAGACCGTCTACTTCGTGCTCGTTGTCAGCACCGCTTTTCACTAAGTCTACCGGCAGCTCTTTGCCTTGCCACTGAGCCGTCCAAGCTGGGTTTTGGATTTCACCACCTAGACCTGGGGTTTCGTTGTGCTTGTAGAAGATGATGTTTTTAACAGTTTCGCCATCACTTTCAAGAGCTAAGAAGCCATACATAACACCCCAAAGGCCATAACCTTGGATTGGTAGAATGATTGACTTCACTGAGCCGTCGTCGGCACGGTTAATGTAAACCGGTGCTTCAGTAGTACGACGTTGAATGCCCGCTTTGTCTTGCTCTTTTGGCAACTTAATGCTCATATCGGCGTCAAACTTACTCTTTTCGAAGTCGTAAGCTTTGATCCACTCGCTGCGAGCTTGCTCAGAGTCAAACTCAACTTGTTGGCCGTTATTAACATCAACAACGATGGTTTCAATGTTTTCGTCATACGTAGCTTGCACGTCTTTGACATCATTAAATCCAGCGGCTGAAAGAATATTGCTTTGAATATCCTTTAATTTATTTTCTTGCTGCAGCGGGCGCAATTGCACCGATGCGAACGATACGATAACCGCACACACCAAACATAGCGAAACAACTACACCGAGCGTTTTACCGATTGATTCGTTATTACTGGACACGTGCCAATCTCCTCTTGATGTTTGACTGCGCTACGAAGTGGTCGAATAGCGGTGCAAATAGGTTTGCAAACAAGATAGCGAGCATCATGCCTTCAGGGTATGCCGGGTTAACCACGCGGATCATCACCACCATAAAACCAATCAGTGCACCATAGGCCCACTTACCTCTATCGGTAAATGACGCAGATACCGGGTCGGTTGCCATAAAGAACATACCAAACGCAAAGCCACCAAGGACTAAGTGCCAGTGCCAAGGCATTGCAAACGCGGTGTTGGTGTCTGAACCGATAAAGTTAAGCAGCGTTGCAGTGACTACCATACCCAAGAAGGTACCTAGCACGATACGCCAAGAAGCAATACGCACATAGATTAGGAACAAACCACCTAATAAGATTGCTAGGGTTGATGTTTCACCCATAGAACCTTGAATGAAACCGTAAAACGCATTCCACCATAGCTCCATGTTGGCATAATCAAGCGCACCTGTTGCCGCTTGGCCTAGGTAAGTCGCGCCAGAGAAACCATCAACAGCTGTCCACACTGTGTCACCTGAAATCTGCGCCGGATAGGCGAAGAACAGGAACGCACGGCCAGCAAGCGCAGGGTTCAAGAAGTTACGACCTGTACCACCGAATACCTCTTTGGCGATAACCACACCGAAGGTAATACCTAGGGCAACTTGCCAAAGGGGAATGGTTGCAGGCAGAATCAATGCAAATAACACAGAGGTAACGAAGAAACCTTCGTTTACTTCGTGCTTACGTATTGACGCGAATAGCACTTCCCAGAAGCCACCGACACCGAAGGTAACGGCATAAATTGGCAGGAAGAAACAGGCACCGTAGAACATTTTCGCGCCCCAGCCTGAATCAGCAGTGAGCTCACCGCCTAACAGTTGGAACAATCCTACTTGCCAAGAATCACCTAATGCAAAACCGTTTGCTAACGCTTCTGCCGCTTGGTGGCCAATGTTAAACATGCCAAAGAACATGGCAGGGAACGTTGCCATCCACACTAAAATCATAATACGTTTTAGGTCGATGTTATCGCGAACGTGAGTACCGCCTTTGTTGACATAGCCAGGGGTATAAAAAATAGTCGCAACTGCTTCATACAGTGCGTACCACTTTTCATGCTTACCACCCGCTTCAAAATGCGGTTCGATATCTTCTAAAAATTTCTTCAAGCCCATTTTAGCCTTCCTTCTCGATTGTTGTCAGGCAGTCACGAAGGATAGAACCGTATTCGTATTTACCTGGACAAACGAAGGTACACAACGCTAAATCTTCTTCGTCTAGCTCCAACGCGCCGAGTGAAATTGCCCCATCTAGGTCACGCGAGATTAAATCGCGCAGTAATAAGGTAGGCAAAATATCAAGCGGCATCACGCGCTCATAGTTACCGATTGGTACCATCGCACGTTTTGAACCACCGGTTGATGTGGTCATGTTGAACAAACGGCTTGGCGCTAAGTGGCCTAAGAAGGTACGCGTTACAGAGAACTTGTTGCTGCCTGGAGCAATCCAGCCGAACAACTCTTTCTCACGACCCTCTAGCAGCACCGACACTTGCGTGTGATAACGGCCAAGGAACGCATGTGGACCCGTTGCATTGGTACCAGAAAGTACTGAGCCTGAAATGATACGGTTGTCACCGTCTTCCAGTTCACCAGACACTAACTCATCCAAAGCAGCACCGATCTGTGTTTTCACCAAACGTGGGTTCTTAACACGTGGGCCGGCTAAAGAAATCACACGCGGAGTGTAAATTTCACCACTTAGGAAAAGGTGACCGTAAGCGATCACATCTTGGTAGCCCAAGTGCCATACCTGCTTCGATGCAGACACTGCATCTAGGTGATGAATGTGAGTACCAACAAGACCTGCAGGGTGCTTACCGCCAAACTCATGAACTTCTACAGAAGCCACAGAAGAGCTAGGCACTTGAGCACCGGCTTGTTTACACACAAACACTTTGCCTTCTGTAAGACGAGAGACAACCGCTAAACCAGCTTCAAATGCTTCCGCATTCTCAGCAATAATTACAGCTGGATCAGCTGCAAGCGGATTAGTGTCCATCGCTGTTACAAAGATAGAGCTAGGTTTGGCATCAACAGCGGGTACTTTGCTGAATGGGCGGGTGCGAAGCGCAGTCCATTGACCTGAGTTAACTAACTGGTCAACCACCTTTTGGCGGTCAAGGTTAGCGAGCTCACCCTGGTCGAACTTTGCAAAGGTTTCCTGCTCGTTGCCATCGATTTCGATCACAACAGATTGCAGCACACGTTTTGCACCACGATTGATTTCTTTAACTACCCCGGCGGCCGGTGCAGTGTAGATAACGCCAGGATTCTTTTTGTCTTCAAAAAGAACTTGGCCTTTTTTCACTTGGTCATCCACACGAACTCGCATGGTAGGACGCATGCCGATATATTCTTCACCTAGCACGGCTACTCGTTTGACGGGTTGACCGTCGTGAATAACTTGCTGAGGTGCGCCCTCTATCGGTAGATCCAGACCTTTTTTTATGTTGATCATACGCACTTGCATTACATTAACGGAAAGAAACTTAAAATCTTACCAACCACGCTGCTAAGTTGGCCGAGTTGAGTGATGGCCGCGTAAAAGGCGGTTCGCTTATTGCTCGGTGCGCACTTACGCACTTGTGCAAGCAAAAGTCGTCCACACGATTAATACAAACGGTATAAAAGAGCACCCATTTCGGTTAGTGAGCAAAGCAACGCAGTGAACTTGTCACATATCTGCCGAATTTTAACATCAATCACGGCGACTATGCGAGTTAAAAAGTAAAAATTATCTAAGCAATCCGAGCTAAAATTAGTGAATAAACTTCAATATAGACCAAAGTCTTAATTTCACAGCCTGAGATTGTAAAAACACAAAAAAGCCAGTCTATTGACTGGCTTTCTATGTAAAACAGCGATACTTAAACGAGATTGTTGATTTCAACCTCAGGGTTAACATCACTTTCGTAGTCAACACCGTCTAAATCAAAACCGAACAGGTGTAAAAACTCACGATGATAACCAACATAATCGGTTAGCTCGTCAATACTGTCGGTATCCACCTGATCCCAAATATGCTGCACTCGTTGCTGCACATCGTCTTCAAGCTCTTTGTAGTTCTGGAATAAATGACCGCCTTCGTCAAAGCGCGGCGTTTCGCCGTACAGGTTCTCTTTAAACAACGCGGTAATTTGCTCGATAGTCCCCTCATAGGTGCCATCTTCTTTCATCACTTTGAACAGCGCAGAGATATACAAAGGCATAATCGGTATTGCCGAGCTGGCTTGCGTGACCACTGCATTAAGAGAGCTCACATAAGCCTCACCGGAGATATCAGCGGTAGATGCTTTAATTTCCTGAACGGCACGGTCCAAGTCTTCTTTGGCTTTGCCTATTGTGGCGTGACCGTAAATCGGCCAGGTCAGCTCTTTACCAATGTAGGTGTAAGCGGTGGTTTTAAAGTTATCGGCAAGCACGCCCGCTTCATTTAAAGCATCAATCCACAGCTGCCAATCTTCACCACCCATGACTTTCACGGTATTGGCAATTTCTTCATCACTGGCAGCCTCAACGCTTACTTCATCAATAATACGCTTTGAAGTATTGAGGTTCTTGGTGGTCACGCCTTCACCGATAGGCTTGAGTGTGGAAGAGAAGGTTTCACCGGTTTTTGGATCGGTACGACGCGGCGAAGCAAGGGAATAGATAACTAAATCAATTTTGCCCAATTCATTTTTAATAACATCAATCGTCTTTTCTTTGATTTCATCAGAAAAGGCATCACCATTGATATTTTTTGCCCACAAGCCCGCTTCATCGGCTGCATTTTGAAAAGCAGCGGTGTTGTACCATCCCGCAGAACCTGTTTTCTTTTCTGTACCTGGCTTTTCGAAAAACACGCCCAATGTTTTGGCGCCATGACCAAAGGCTGAAACAATACGTGAAGCCAAGCCATAGCCGGTTGACGAGCCAATGACCAGGACGTTTTTAGGGCCCTGCCCTAAATCACCTTGGCGTTTTACGTAATCTATTTGTTGTTGTACGTGCGCTGCACAGCCCGCAGGATGAGCGTTAGTGCAGATAAAACCACGAATTTTAGGCTTAATGACCATGATAAAATTCCATATCGTTGCCGAAAAATTTAGCGCTAGTGTAACGACTAAAGCCCATTACACAGGTCTGATGACTTTACTTAATCGAATTTGGAGCCACCTAAACAATTAGGAGACTGCGGAGCTTGCCCCTGCCGCTCACTGAACTCTTCAGGTGTGTAAGCATGAATCGCAAGGGCATGAATGTGTTCGCGCAACTCATCGGCCAACACCTCATTAATCGCGCGGTGGCGCTGTAATAAGCGTTGGCCGCTGAATTGCTCACTGACCACAGTGACTTTGAAATGAGAATCTTCACCTCGGGCGTGCATATGGCTTTCGTTTTCCACATGTAAATGCTTGCACGCAATGGCAGCAGCGAGTTTTTGCTCTATCTGAGTTTGCATAGACATAAATTACTGACTCGTCAGCGTAAACTGGAGCATTACTATAACAAAGAAGCGTCAATGTGGCGAAACGTTAAGTTAATGCGCCCTTGGGTCACTTTACGCTGCTTCGGTAGACTGTGCTCGAAGTGTTGCTGGCTTTGGCCTTTCATGATCAGCAAACTACCGTGACGCAAAGGCACATCTGTCACCACCCGCGAGTGCTTATGGCGTAATTTGAACTTACGCAGCGCTCCTAAGGATAACGATGCAATGGTCGGCTGCGCTCCAAGCTCAGGTTCATCGTCAGCATGCCACCCCATACTATCGAGACCGTTGCGATAATAATTAACCAGTACCGCATTAAATTTGCACCCTAGCTGATTATTAAGGCGCTCCCGCATGCGCGCCAAAGGTTCAGGCCAGGGCATAGGCGAAAACACTTGCTTCGAGTATTCATACGCGCTGTCGGGATCGCCGATATAGGCCTGTAAACGAGGTATAGGATGCCATTTACCGAAAACGTGTATGCTTGGCTGTTGCCAAGCCAAATTATCACGCAAATAATGATAGAGCTGGGTGGCCTTATCAGCACTCAGCGCCTGCAGCTGATAGTGAAACATGTCTGCTGGTAGCTCATCGGGCAACAGGTTGCCGGTATCAGTGTTAAACACCTTCGAATTCCCATCCATCGTGGTAAACTAGCGCTACTATCCGTTACACATTGACCGTTATGATAACATCCGCCCTACTCGGTGGCACCCACTACACTCTACACCGCTTTCCTCTGGAGCAAAAAAACCGTAGCCTACAGGCGTGGGATGCCGCCGACGAGTACTTAATTGATTATGTCAAAGAGCATCATCCCAGTGAAAAAAAGCTGCTTATATTAAATGACGACTTTGGTGCCCTCGCCTGCGCTTTGCATCAATTTGATATTAGTGCGCTCAGTGACTCGTACGTGGCCCACCAAGCTTGGCATTATAACCTGGCGCAAAACGCCTTAGATGAAAGTAATTTCACTGCACTTAGCAGCATGGATAAACTGGGCGACTATGATTTAGTCATCGGCAGAATTCCTAAAAACAGTGGCTACCTGCAACATCAACTGGCCCAGTTATCACAGACATTAAGCCCAAACACGCCGGTGATCTTGGGGGGCAAAACTAAAGCTGTTCATACCTCAACAATAAATCTCGTATCGCGCTACATAGGCCCAGCAAGCACCACCTTGGCGGTGAAAAAAGCGCGACTTATCACCGCCTCTATGCACAATAAAGCGCAACAAAGCCCTTTTCCTAAGAGTTGGTCGCTCGAAGGCACTCCTTACACCCTGCATAATCACGCTAATGTATTTTCCCGCGATTCATTGGATATTGGCGCTCGCTTTTTCAGCAACTACCTACCGCAGTCCAAAAAAGCGCTGCGCATTGTAGATTTGGGTTGTGGCAATGGCGTCATTGGTCTACTTACTTTGGCTCAATGCCCACAAGCACACCTTACTTTCGTTGATGAATCATGCATGGCAGTGGCCTCGGCACGACTTAATGTTGAACAAAACCTTGAACATGATTTGCACCGTTGCCAATTTGTGCAGTCAGATTGTTTAACAGGGTTTGCCGCTGCCAGCCAAGACCTGATCTTATGTAACCCGCCGTTTCATCAACAAAACGCGATTACCGACCATATTGCTTGGCAAATGTTTAATGACGCGAAAAAAGTATTGCGCCCCGGCGGCGAGCTTCGTATCGTAGGCAACCGACATTTACAATACCATGAGAAACTTAACCGTTTATTCGGTGGTCATAAGCTGCTGGGTTCGAATAAAAAGTTCGTCGTGTTAAGTGCAAAAAAATAGGTAGGATCATGAGCAACACAGTTATTCGTCTTTTTCTCTTGAGCGCCGCACTGGTTACTGTGAGCGGGTGCGCTAACCGCGCAGCCGAGGCTATTCTTGACCCACAATACCAAGGCGGTCAATATCATCAATTTAATCAAACAGTATCACTGCAAGTGAATGACCAGCGTGCCAATAAAGCCACTGTGATAGTGAGCGATGGCGAGCATTCACAACAGCAGCTCACTCAAGGGCTTGATAGCAAACTCACGCGGGTGTTTGAGCAAGGTTTACAACGCAATGGGGCTCAGGTCAGCGCCATGGGAGCCACCCATATCCGTATTGCTATTCATGATTTACACGCTCATGTTGAACAAAACACCGTCGATCATAACAGTACTGCGAAGATTGCCCTACAAGTGTTCGTGCAGCGTAATGGTAGTCAATTCAATAAAATGTATAATGGCCAAAGCCAGTTCAGCGGTCCATTTGGTTATGATCAAGCCAAAGTAGAAGCGCAGCTTAATAAGCAGATTGAGCAACTGGTAATTCGTATAATGAACGACCCTGAACTGAATAATTACATGCAAAAGGGAGCATCATGAACACTCGTTTTCTTGGCACACTTACCGCCGTATTCCTTACTTTTTTTATCAGCCTGCCCACACTCGCGGCTGTACAAGGTCAATTTGTGCAAAAGGACAACCTCTTCCCACGAGTAGAATTCGCCACCAGTGAAGGAAAGATTGTTGTTGAGCTGGACCGCTCACGAGCACCAATTACGGTCAATAATTTCCTGACATACGTGCAAGACGGCAGTTATAAAGGGTCGGTGTTTCATCGGGTTGAACGCGACGAAGAAAACGACCGCGACTTTGTCATCCAAGGGGGTGGCTACGACAAGAATTATGACGGTCTGCATGAGAATGACCCTATTTTTAATGAAAGCGGCAGCGGCCTGGAAAACGATATGTATACCATTGCCATGGCTTACCAAGACCGCAAGCCGCATTCTGCAACGCGTCAGTTTTTCTTCAACATGGATAATAATGACCACCTAAATCCAGGCAGTGATTGGGGTTTTGCGGTGTTTGGCTCCGTCGTAGAGGGGTTTGAAACTTTAGATAAAATCATGCGTGTCGAGACCGACTACCAAGAGAAAATAGGCTATTCCTACGTTCCTAAACAACCGGTTATCATTTTCAATATTAAAGTACTCGAAGCGCAACCTTATTAGTTTTCAGCTGTGGGCGGTCGTCACCGCCCGTATCCTCCCAAGATCTCAAGTAAGCCGTCATCATGAGCCATAACCCCGTATCACTTCAGACTTTTTTCAATTACTTTCGTGATCGCCGCTTACTCACTATTTTTATTTTTGGCATCAGCAGCGGCTTTCCTTGGGTGTTGATCGGCTCGGTGATGAGTGCGTGGCTTAAAGATGAGGGCTTAAGCCGCAGTATGATTGGCTTATTTGGCATGGTGTTTGGTGCCTACTCTATTAACTTCCTGTGGTCACCTTTGGTTGATCGGGTCAAAATTCCTTATGTGACTGCCTGGCTTGGGCAACGCCGAAGTTGGTTGCTTTGCTGTCAGTGCGTGATATTACTGGGCACGCTGGCTATGGCTTTTGTTGATATAGGCGCACAGCTGTATCTAGTGGCGCTGCTTGCCCTGGTAATTGCCACTGCTTCTGCCACTCAAGATATTGCAATTGATGCTTATCGTATTGATATTTTGGATGAAAATGAAAGTGAAAAGATGTCGGCAGCGGCGGCAATGGCAACCTGTGGTTGGTGGACAGGTTATGCTCTACTCGGTGCCATGCCTTTTTTCGCCGCTGATATCCCCGGCATTGATTGGCCAGATGTCTACCTCGCATTGGCGCTGATAGTTGCCGCTCTCATTGCCTATGTGTTTGTTGCTAACGAACCACTGTCAAACCGTGAGCATATTCATGAACAGTTGGAACATCAGTATCAGCAAAAGTTACAACAACATTCTAACGCTCTTCCGTTAGTATTGAAAAAAACCTTGGCTTGGTTAGGAGTCACCATCATCGAGCCGCTACGCAGCTTTTTTGCTAAAAATGGCGTGAAAACCGCTATTGCTCTGCTAGCGTTTATTTTCTTATTCAAAATTGGTGAGGCATTTTTAGCGCGAATGTCCATCGTTTTCTACAAAGAAGTGGGCTTTAGCAATTCCGATATAGCCACCTTTTCGAAACTCGGTACGGCGGTACTAACGATTATTTTCGCGTTCCTAGGGAGTTTATTCAATGCCCGCTTTGGTATTGTAAAAGGGCTATTTATCAGTGGCGTGGCAATGGCTGCGTCGAATTTAATGTTTTCTTGGATAGCCGTTGCTGGCCCTAAGCTGCATTTATATGCGTTGGCCATCATTTTAGACGGTTTTACTCAAGCTTGGTCACTGGTTGCTATGGTTGCGTTTATTTCCATGCTGTGCGATCGCGCTTTCAGCGCTACGCACTACGCGCTGCTGGCTTCATTGGGCAACCTGGGGCGCACTTTGCTCTCTGGATACAGTGGTGTGGTGGTTGATGATTGGCTTCACGGCGACTGGTCCACGCTCTTTATACTGACTGCACTTATGGTGCTGCCATCACTACTATTTTTATATCTAATTAGAAAACGGTTATACCAGCTTGAACAACAGTATCATGCACGTTCAGCGAAGGTTAAAGAATAATTGGTAGGGTATAGGAAGAAGAACCTAGAGCCCTTCCTGGGCTCTGGTTTATCGGTATTACGCTTGTTCTTGAAGTAGTGATAGACCTTCATAAGGGTCAACTTCAAGGGCGTCGCAATAACGCATGAACTCAATAACATCTAAACGACGTTCTTGGTTTTCTATTTTACCGATAAAAGAGTGCGGCGTGCCCAAAACTTGAGCCAAGCTGCGCATAGTGTGGCCTTTTTCATGGCGTTTGTCTTTTAGCCACTTTGTTAGTCTTCCGTTTTCTTCGGAAGAAACGGTTTTACCCATCATAATTACATCTCCTACTAGATGAATTGCTATACATATCACGGTTGATAAATAGGATTGAATGAAATTTGCCCGTCTCATTCACGCGGTATTAAACCACATGTCCTATTTTAGGTATAGTTTATATACAAAAATTTACCTAATTCCGGCGCGAGAATTTTCACTGCAATTTTCGCAATGAATCACGCACTAGAGTTTAACAAGATATTAATTAATTTCACTCATAAAATCGATAGTTTATTTTTACCTTTAGCGTTAGGTACTTATAAGCTAATATGAAGGAAAATAGGGAATTTAGGGGAAAAAATGCTCAGATTGCTCTTTATCTTGCCAATTCTTTTGTGTTTATTGTGGTGGCTTTTTCTCCATTACAACGGAATACCGCTAAAACAAGGTCGTAAAGGGTTTGTGTATATTGTTGCTTTCTCCACCTTAGTTTTAGGTTTCTTCACCTTGATGCTATTTGTCACCAATACTCCACTAGAATAACGTTCAACCACAAAAAATGCCGCGAATGCGGCATTTTTTTCGATTTCTGATTCAACCTAATGCTTACACGCTAAAGCTAGCACCACAGCCACAGGTTGTAGTGGCATTCGGGTTATTCACAAAAAAGCGTGACCCCTCAAGCCCTTCGGTATAATCGACTTCACCGTCAACTAGGTATTGAATACTCATTGGGTCGACCACTAAGGTGACACCATTTTTTTCTATCTGCATGTCGCCTGGATTGGCCTGCTCCGCAAACGTGAAGCCATACTGAAAGCCTGAACAGCCGCCACCAGTGACATAAACGCGCAGCATCAAGGAAGGATTCTCTTCCTCTTCAATAAGCTGCTTTACACGCGCAGCAGCGGCATCACTGAATTTAATTGGTAATTGCTCGGACATACTATTTCTCTCACTGCTCATTTACTGCGAATTATCTAATACCCGACTAAGTTAATCAAGTATTGCCGCGCGAAAGCATCATAACATGACTTAAGTGCGACACCAGTGCAGCCTGCAACCATTGCTCTGACAAAGTGTGACGTTAAACAAGGATTTATATATAAACCTTTGGTAGACTTAAGCGCACTCCATAGTCATTAAGAACAAAGGAATAGGTATGCAACTAGAGGCGCTAAGACGACGCCTTGCTCGCCCTAAAACCTCAATCCAGCTTTGCCTTCTCGGTATTGCCGCAGGTTTGATTGCAGCGGGATTAATTATTCTATTTCGTTTGACTATTGTGTTAGTACAAAACATCTTTCTAGATAATTTTGATGACTTTACCACCTTATCGGCATTAGAACGGTTTTTACTGCCTGTTGGCACAGCCTGTATTATCGCACTGTTTGCCTACCTTACTGGCTTTAAGCACTACCGCCTTGGTATTCCCTTTGTTATTCACCGTATGAAAATACACTACGGACAAATGCCTTTTTATAACACAGTAAACCAGTTCTTTGGCGGTGCTCTAGCATTGATTAGTGGTTTTTCGGTAGGTCGTGAAGGCCCCTCCGTTCATATGGGCGCAACAGGCGCAAGCATGCTTGCTAACCAGCTCCACCTGCCCTATAACGCCATGCGGACACTCAGCGGTTGTGGCGTAGCCGCAGGGATTGCAGCCTCCTTTAACACCCCTTTGGCAGCGGTAATTTTCGTTATGGAAGTGGTGCTACGTGAATACAAAGTGCATATCTTTGTTCCTATTATGCTCGCCGCCGTTACCGGGGCTTTAGCCACTCAGTTCGTTTTTGGTGATGACATAGAGTTAGCGCTGATCAGCGTTACTCCACTGAGCTTTTGGCATTATCCCTACTTAGTCATCTGCGGCATGACCTTAGGCGCCATCGCCTATGCCTTTAACAAAAACCTGATGCTCATTATTCGCACCTTTAAACCCTTATCAATGCTGCCACGATTGATTATTGCTGGCATTATTGCCGGGGGCATCGGTTACCTGGTGCCGCAAGCAATGGGCTCGGGAATGAGCGCCATTACTATCGCTACTCATTCACCGGATAATGTACAACTGCTGCTGACCATATTAATCGCTAAACTACTGGCGACATTGTTTGCCATCGGCTTAGGTATACCTGGCGGCCTGATTGGCCCGGTTATTGGTTTGGGAGTTATTATGGGCACCTTAATGTCATTTTTCGCCCACCTTGTTGCCCCGGGCACCGACGTTGCTGGCACTTATGGCGTATTAGGCATGGCCGGATTACTTGCCGCAACTCTGCATGCGCCACTGGCATCGCTGACAGCGGTGATGGAGCTCACTTCCAGTCCGCAAATTATTGTTCCAGCAATGTTAGTAATTGTGACCGCTTACGTCACCGCCTTACAAGTGTTTGGCAACCGCTCTATTTTCCTACAGCAACTCGACTTTCAGGGGCTGACCTACCAAGTATCTCCAGCCACGGAGGCACTGCAAAAAGTCGGTATCATGGCAGAGATGAATGAGGACTTTAAGCTGCTATACGCCGAGGACAAAGAGCAAATCAAAGAGTCTTTGGATAATCTCGACGGACAAACGCCGCTGATTGTTTATGATGAAGAAAATGGTTACCGACTCGCGGAATATGATCTTAATTTAATGTCTGAGGAAAATATCAATATCCGCTACGTTACGCTCGAAGGGGTGAGCTCACAGGCCACCCTATCGGATGCCTTCGATGTGCTCAAAGACAAGCGCAGCGGCGCCGTGTATGTGTATGATATGCACGATCACAAAGAAATTCTGGGAATTATGCGCTGGGATCAAATCCGCCACATTCTCACTATTCGTAATGCCTTACTCTAACTGGGAAGTACAATGTCACTGATTTTGGTATATAAAGCTCTACACCTATTTTTCATGGTTGCCTGGTTCGCTGGTATTTTTTATTTACCACGCTTGTTTGTTTATCACGCGCTCAACGAAGAGAAATCATGCAGCTCTATGCTAAAAGTTATGGAGCGCCGGTTACTCCTGTTCGTTACCCCGTTTGCGATTTTAACTGCGGTGTTTGGGGTACTGATGATCGTCGAGTATGGCCGCGAGTGGTTTCGCGCTAGCATGTGGCTGCACTACAAACTCACTTTAGTGCTTATTTTGTACGCCTATCATGGCTACTGTTTTAAACTATTAAGTGATTTTAAACACGACAAAAACACCCGTAGTGATCGGTTTTATCGTATTTTCAATGAACTTCCCGTGTTAGTACTGCTGGCAATCATCTTTTTGGCAGTATTAAAGCCGGCACTCTAAAAATTAGAAAAAATCTGCTATAGTGCGCCTCCAAACGCGGTGGCGTACTTGCGGCTTACACTCGATGGCGGTGTTAGCCCCAACGTACCCTCATACTGTCTCACTTTATTGTTTGGGAAGACCTCCATGCTACGCTTCTTAGGTGAAAACATTCTGTCTGTAAATCAACTTGATAGAGAAAGTATCGAGCATATATTTGCAGTGGCTAAACGGATGGAACCTTATGCCAAAAAACAAAAACGCACAAAAGTGCTCGAAGGGGCGATTCTTGCGAATCTATTTTTTGAGCCTAGCACCCGTACACGGGTCAGCTTTGGCACCGCCTTTAACTTGCTAGGCGGATTAGTGCGCGAGACAACAGGCATGCAAAGCTCCGCTTTGGCCAAAGGGGAATCCCTCTACGATACCGCACGCGTCATTTCTGCTTATGCCGATGCTGTCGCCATGCGCCACCCCGATGCCGGCTCCGTGGCCGAGTTTGCCACCGGCTGTAGCGTCCCTGTACTTAATGGCGGTGATGGCCCCAACGAGCATCCCACTCAAGCACTACTCGACTTGTTAACCATCGACCGCGAGTTAAACCGTTTTGGCCAAAAAATTGATGGCATGCATATCGCTCTAGTCGGCGACCTAAAATATGGTCGTACCGTGCATTCGTTATCCAAGTTGCTATGTCATTATAAAGACGTGCGCTTTACCATGGTTGCCCCGGATGGCTTGCAAATGCCACAAACCATTCTAGACAGCGTCAGCGATGCCGGCCACCACATTGTCCTCGCCGATAAAATGGAAGGTAATCTGGCCGCTGATATCGTCTACCAAACTCGCATTCAAGAAGAGCGCTTTCCAAGCCAAGAAGAAGCCAATAAATACCGTGGTGGTTTTCGTATTTCCCAGTCCATCTACAACGCCCATTGCAAGCCCAGTTCAGTGCTGATGCACCCGTTGCCACGTGATAGTCGCAGCGATGCCAATGAATTAGATAATGATTTAAATGCCAATGATAATTTAGCGATTTTCCGCCAAGTTCAAAATGGTGTGTTAATTCGTATGGCGTTATTTGCATTAACCCTTGGGGTCGAGAACCAAGTAGAAAAGTATGAAACCACAGTACCGTGGTTCAGCCGTAAACGTGAAGACTAAAACCGACGTGTATGCATATCGCTGAGGGGTCCTGCCCCGTCTGGATACGCAGTTAAACTTACACAGGCTCAGATTCGTACACATGCCAAGTGAGCTGCTACACACTTAAAAGGTCAACTGACCCGAATTTATAGGAAGCATTATGAGCAAAAGCCAAGACTTATATTCCCGCGCCCAAGCCTCTATTCCCGGTGGCGTTAACTCTCCCGTACGTGCTTTCAATGGTGTAGGTGGTACGCCATTGTTTATCACTCATGCCGAAGGTGCATACACCTATGATGCCGATGGCAAAAAATACATCGACTACGTGGGCTCTTGGGGACCGATGATTTTAGGCCACAACCACCCTGAAATTAAGCAAGCAGTACATCAAGCGGTAGAGCGCGGCTTGAGCTATGGCGCACCTACCGAAGCCGAAATTGATATGGCTGAGAAGGTAAAAGAATTAGTACCTTCCATTGATTCGGTGCGCATGGTTAACTCTGGTACAGAAGCCACCATGAGCGCGATTCGTTTGGCGCGTGGTTACACCGGTCGCGATAAGATTCTAAAGTTTGAAGGCTGCTATCACGGCCACGCTGACTCTTTGCTGGTTAAAGCAGGCTCTGGGGCATTAACCATGGGAGTGCCAAACTCACCAGGGATCCCAGAAGATTTTGCCAAACACACCCTCACTGTGTCGTTCAATAACCTTGACGAAGTGAAGGCTATTTTTGCCGAGTATCCACAAGACATCGCCTGTATTATTATCGAGCCGGTGGCTGGCAATATGAATTGCATTCCACCACAACCTGGCTTTCTAGAGGGCCTGCGTGAAATTTGCGATGAACACGGCAGTGTGCTGATCTTCGATGAAGTAATGACCGGCTTTCGCGTTGCACTAGGCGGTGCTCAAGCTTATTACAATATTACCCCTGACCTGACCTGTTTAGGTAAAGTGATCGGCGGCGGCATGCCGGTGGGCGCTTTTGGCGGTAAACAAGCAATTATGGACTATATCGCGCCAGTTGGGCCTGTTTATCAAGCCGGTACTCTCTCTGGGAACCCCATCGCCATGGCTGCTGGCTTAAAAGCCTTGCAGCTGCTCAGCGAGCCAGGTTTACATGAGCAGCTGGAAGCGAAGAGTAAGGCGCTGTGTAGCGGTTTCCAAGCGGCCGCTGACAAAGCAGGGATCGCCCTAACAACTAACTATGCAGGCGGTATGTTTGGCTTTTTCTTTACCGACGCCGAGCAGGTAAGCAGCTACCAGCAAGCTACCGAATGTGACCTTGAGCGTTTTAAGCGCTTTTTCCACCTAATGCTAGAAGAGGGGGTGTACCTCGCTCCATCAGCGTTTGAGGCTGGGTTTGTATGCGCCGCTCATGGCGATGAGCAAATAGCAGCAACGATTGCCGCCGCTGAGCGTGCATTTGCAAAGCTATAAGGCGGTAAAGCCATAAACCCATGGTTCATTAGCTGACAAAAAGCCGCCCTTGAGGCGGCTTTTTAATGCATATCGATTAACGGCTGTTACTGCCGACACGGAGGGCGTGGATTAAACTCGCGCTCGCGCACTGGTAGCTGGATAACCTTGCCACAACCAGGAGGCGCTTGCTCACCGGTGGCCTCGTTAACGAAAGCCCAACGAATACCTTTGGGGCGAGTATCGGCGATAGATTGAGGGTTGAGCTGACGCAGATAACGAATATAGAGTTCCAATGCTCCCACCGAACCGGTTAATCCGGTACTTTGGTTGTCATCTCGGCCCACCCAAGCCACAGTGACGGTACTTTGGTCAAACCCAGCGTACCAGCTATCACGTAAGTTGTTACTGGTGCCTGTTTTGCCAGCCAATTGAATCGTTGGGAAGTGTTTATTTAAACGCTTACCCGTGCCATCTTTAGTCACCCGTTTCATACCATATTTGGTCATGTACATCGCATCTTTAGCAAAACGTTGCTGCGGGGAAAACTGATGGCGATACAGCACCCGGCCACTGTTATCAGTCAATGCCGAAATACTGCTTAGCTGGCCATAAGCGCCATCATTCGCCAATGTGGTGTACATTTGCGCCACTTCAAAGCTCGATAGCTCCAATGCACCCAACAGCAGCGATGGATATTGATTGATACGCGACTGCACACCCAACCCCTGTAAAGTATTGGCAACCTTGTCCACACCCACGTCTAGCCCCAAATTGACCGCTGGAATATTAATACTTTGGCTAAAGGCACGGTATAAAGGCAACATCCCTCGGTGTTGATGATCGAAGTTGTCAGGTTGCCAAACCTCACCCTGCTCGTCAGTCACCTCCAGTGGTCTGTCATCCAACAAAGTCCCTAAGTTATATTGTGGTAACTGCAAGGCTGTTAAATACACCGCAGGTTTCACCAAAGAGCCGATATTGCGCTTAGTATCCAGTACCCGGTTAAAACCGGAATAACGGACATCGCGTCCAGCAACCAAGGCAGATACGCCCCCTACTTCACGATTGACTGACAGCATCGCCGCTTCCAGCTGCTGTGTTTTCGGACGTCGCTCTAAATAGGGGAGCGACTTTTCAATTGACGCTTCCATCGCTTCTTGCTTTTGTAAATCAAGGTACGTAAATACCCGCACTCCAGCATCCAATGTGGCTTTATTGGGAAGTAACTCTTTGAGCTCACGATTAACCAGCTCTAAATAGCCTGGGTAGGTTTTATTGATATCACGACGCATCGCGACGATATCCAGAGGCCGTTTTAGGGCCCGACGATATTCGTTGGTTGTTAGCAAACCATTTTCGGCCATTAACCGCAGCACTAAGTCGCGTCGCTCCATGGCGCGCTCTTCATAGCGTCGCGGATTATAGTACGACGGCCCCTTCACCAAGGCGACCAGTAGCGCAATTTGGTCAAACTCCAGCTCATCAACGGGCTTGGAAAAGTAAAACTCCGATGCCAACCCCATACCATGCACGCCTTTAGTATATGACTGACCTAGGTAAACCTCATTAAGGTAGGCCTCGAGTATGGCATCTTTGGAATAGCGGTAATCCAAGATCAGCGCGATTAACGCCTCGTTGATCTTGCGCACTAAAGTGCGCTCTCGCGATAAGTAAAAGTTCTTCGCAAGCTGCTGTGTTAACGTACTGCCGCCTTGTACCGTGCGCCCAGCTCGAATATTGGCATACAAAGCGCGCATAATTGACCAAAGCGAGACGCCGTGATGCTGATAAAAGTCTTGATCCTCCACCACCAGCAAGGTCTCTTTTAATAATGATGGGAACTTATCTAGGGGCAAAAATTCTCGGTCTTGGGTTTTGTCATTGCCGATACGGGCAATTTGCACCGGCTCCAGTCGCGCACGCTCTAAGCGCTGGCCTATATTGTTTTGTACGCTGGCTAAGCGGTCACCTTTAAAACGCAGCTCAATAATATGAGCTTGCTCTGCGCCATCGGCAAACTCAAAAGCACGGCGATAAATGCGTAATCGAGTTCGACTTTGTTCGTATTGCCCAGTATGAGCAAGCTTAGTCACTTGCGTGTAGTTTAGGCGTTGCAGCTCCCACTCTACTTCCTCAAGAGATAGGTATTGCCCAGGATAAAAGTTCATTGCCCGCGCGTACACCTGCGCAGGTAACTGCCACTTATTGCCCTCAAACTGCCTGGTTACCTTGGCATCGAGATAAATCATGTACAAAGCCACACTAATGAATGTGACTAAAGCCAGCTTCCAGGCAATGGAAAATAACCGCTTCATAACCCGCTTAAAGGTTGATGATGGCTGCTTAGAGGCTGCTTTTTTGGAATTGGACTTCTTTTTGCTGGGAGATTTTTTCGACGCCATGTATGTGCAAATGCTAGCTAGGGTGAAATTGTTGAGAAGCTTAGCATACTCGTGATTGAAATTAACCGCCCACGAGCATGCCAAGCAGGGTGCGAGTGAACTCTAGCGTGGTAAAACTTAACTGTGACTGACTTATACAGCAGCAAATAAGCATAAAAAACGCCAGCACAGGGGCTGGCGTTCTATGGGAATGGGTGAGCTTAACTAGAACGTACAGACACGAACTCCGGATAAGCATCAATACCGCAATCGTGCTGATCCATACCGTTGAGCTCTTCTTCCTCGCCGACACGGATGCCGATGGTTCTCTTCAAAATCGCCCAAACAATAAATGACGCTACGAACATGAAGCCAAAGATACACAATAAACCAATTAACTGTGTAGCATAGCTGGCGTCAGCATTAGACAAGGGCACTAACATTAAGCCAATAGCACCGCACACCCCATGCACCGAGATAGCACCCACCGGGTCATCAATACGCGCCTTATCCAAAGCGACAATGCTAAAGACAACGGCAATGCCCCCTATCGCGCCAAGCAAAATAGCCAACAAGGGTGAAGGTGACGCCGGCTCGGCGGTGATCACCACTAGCCCAGCAAGAGCACCATTTAACACCATCGTTAAATCGGCTTTACCCCAATAAGTTTTGCACACAAGTAAGGAAGCCACGGCACCGGCTGCTGCGGCTGCGTTGGTGTTGAGCATGATTTTACCCACTGCGGTGGCATTCTCAGCATCGCTAATAAATAACTGGGAACCGCCATTGAAACCAAACCAGCCCATCCACAAAATAAAGGTGCCCAGTGTTGCCAGTGGCAAGTTAGAACCAGGAATGGGGTAAATTTCACCATTTTTACCGTATTTACCTCGGCGCGCACCGAGCAGTAACACACCGGCCAACGCTGCTGATGCACCCGCGCCGTGCACAATGCCTGAGCCGGCAAAATCAATAAAGCCCATTTCCGATAAAAAGCCTCCACCCCATGTCCAGTAGCCTTCAAGTGGGTATAGCACGCCAGTGAGAGCAACACAGAAGATTAAGAACGCCCACAGCTTCATACGCTCTGCAACAGCGCCAGAGACAATTGACATGGCGGTGGCAACAAAGACAACTTGGAAGAAAAAGTCAGACTCTAGCGCATGATCGGCATCACTGGCTTGGGTGCCTATCAAGGCTCCAAAGCTAGGTATAAAGCCGCCCTCAGCGTTATCCACGTACATGATGTTATACCCAATCAGCAAGTACATGGTGCAAGCGATAGCATACAAAGCGATGTTTTTCGTTAGGATCTCGGTGGTGTTTTTAGAGCGCACGAGCCCTGCTTCGAGCATAGCAAAGCCTGCTGCCATCCACATCACCAGCACCCCGGAGATTAAAAAGTAAAAGGTATTGAGTGAAAACTGTAATTCTACAACCGTATTTTCCATGATGGCTCCCCTTAAATCGCTTCTTCGTCGAGCTCACCCGTACGGATGCGCACAATTTGGTCAAGGTCATAAACGAAAATCTTACCGTCGCCAATTTTGCCAGTGGAGGCCACCTGGGTAATGAGTTCAACCACTCTGTCGACGTTGTCGCTTAAGGTTGCGATTTCGATTTTAATTTTGGGAATAAAGTCCACCTGGTATTCGGCGCCGCGATAGAGTTCGGTGTGTCCGCGTTGCCGGCCAAAGCCTTTAACATCAACCACAGTCATCCCCTCTATACCCAGCTCCGCCAAGGCTTCGCGTACTTCATCAAGTTTGAATGGCTTGATGATGGCGCTGATCATTTTCATACGGCCCCCTTAGGCAATATTCATTATTATTGTCTAAGGACCAATCCAACCTTTATGCCAGTTTAAATTCCCTTTATTTAACAGCGTATTAACTTATCTAAGCATAAAAAAACGCACCATTGTGGTGCGTTTATCAGTCGCTCTGGCCAAAGTTGTGCGTTAACTCATCACAGCGATGATGTTATTCACACACCAGCTGACATTTACCTTGCGCCTTGGCGCGATAAAGGGCTTTATCAGCAGCACTTAAGCAGGCATCAAAGTCATGATGATTCATCGCTGCTAAGCCAATGCTAACACTCAGTGTATGCGTGCTATCGGCTAATTCAATTGGCTCATCGCGCAGCGAGTCGTTTACATTTTCCAGCTGCTGCTGCAATTGCGCACTGTCGTGGCAATGTGCCAACACGGCGAACTCTTCGCCACCAAAACGCGCAACAATGTGCTCATCAAGGTGCTGCTGTAGTCGCTGGGCAAGCTGTCGAAGCGCGCTGTCTCCGGCTTGGTGACCATACTGATCGTTGATCTGTTTGAAGTTATCGGCGTCGATAAGCGCCACCGTGACAGCGTGTTTATCTTTTGCAAATAAGCGCCGACCATGCTCTTGTAAATAGCGACGATTAAACATGCCGGTGAGGTAATCACGCTCTGCCGTGGCTTTAATTTGTTCGATTAAATGCAGCTGCTCTACCGTTTGCAGCACGCGACAATGAAATTCTTCATTCATGAACGGCTTGGTCAAAAAGTCATTGGCGCCGTATTTGATAAACTTAGCCGATAAACCATTGTTGCCCGCCCCGGAAATACCAATAATGGCCAAATCATCACGGCCTCGGTGGTTACGCACCGCTCGTACTAATTCGAAGCCGTCCATTTTCGGCATAGCATAATCACATAGCAGCAGCTTGATACTGGTGTCTTCACGCAATATCGCCAGCGCTTGTTCACCGTCTTCAGCCTCAATAACATGATAAAGCTGGCGTTGTAGTAACTGCTTAAGTACTTGTCGGCTTAATTGCGAATCATCAGCCACCAGCACTGGTAGACCTTTATTACGCAGTAGCTGCGTTAATAGACGCACGGCATAAAGGTAGGAGTCACGGTTATCTTTAATAACATAATCAACCACGCCGAGTTCCAGCATCTGTTGGCGCTGAGACTCGTCCATACTCGAGGTTAAAATGACTGAAGCGACATTATGTTCAATCGTAAGGCGTGCAGCATCGCCACTGGCACAGTCTGGCAAGGTCATGTCAACCAACGCCAAATCATATGTGTGCTGCTCAAGTAGCTCTTGGGCTTGCTCATAATTCCAAGCAAAATCAACGTGCTTAATAAATTCACGGGCAAATTTTTGCGTTAGCAAATGGCGCAATACTTGCTGCACAACTTTACTATCTTCAACAATCAATACTCGGGCCATCGCCAACTCCAAGGTGAATATCTTTCATTAAGCGGACCAAATTTAACCACACTTTGGCATTAAAGGACATCTTTGACTTTATAAACTTGTGTCGCTAGGGTGAGTTCCACCAATAGATGACCTTCGTTTTTATTATGTCTACTATCATGCTATCCGGCGCAACCGGGTTACTCGGCCGTGCGCTTTATCAGCGTCTTGCGCCGCATCACCAAGTGATTGGGTTAGGTTTTTCCCGTGCTCAGCCACCACTTGTTAAAGTCGACCTGACCGATGCCGAGGCATTGTCCGCGCTTTTTTCAAAGCATCGCCCCGAGGTGTTTATTCATGCAGCCGCTGAGCGCAACCCAGACCAATTTGATACCGACCCGCAACGCAGCATACAACTGAACTGCGAGGTTACCGAACATATCGCCCAGTTATGCACCGAGTACCAATGCCGACTCATCTTTATTAGTACTGATTACGTATTTGATGGCCAGCACCCGCCCTATGAAGAAGGCGCTGCCGTCAACCCACTGAACCTCTATGGTGAATCCAAAGCGCGCAGTGAAACACTATTACAAGCAAACTACCCCGACGCAGCCATCGTTCGTATCCCGGTACTTTACGGTGAAGTTTCTCACTTAAAAGAATCGGCTGTGACCACCATTGCGGCACAACTAAAAGCCGGACAACGGCAGTTTGATGATGAGGCGCAGCGCTTGCCAACGGATGTTAACGATATTGCTGATGTGCTCAGTAATGCGCTGCATATGATGAACAACGACCTAAGCGGTATATTCCATATCAGCGCCAGCGAAAAGCTCACTAAGCTGACAATGGCCCGAGCCATGGCACCGCTATTACATATAGACCCCAACAGTCTCAGTGCTGCCAGTGTGGATAGCAGCGCTGCACCACGGCCCAAGGATTGTCAATTGCGTGATACTCGACTGGCGCCGATGGGGCTGGCCATTGATAGTGATTTTCGTGCTCGTATCGCCACAGTGATTGCTCCCCACTTGTCGCATTAACTTGTACTTGTCACTTTGAACTCCTTTAATGGAGAAAACTACAGGAACTAAGGGTGAATCATGTTCGCAACACAATTAAAGGCATTGAGCCTAACTCTTGCAGTGGCACTTTCGCCACTGGCTGTAGCCGAGGTCGATCAGCACGACGCCTCGCAGCACAGCCGCCAAATTGATATCGATAGTAAAGTTATTACCGAGCACAAAGCGCGCATCAATGGCGATCGCTTATCGTACACCGCCGAGACGGGCACACAGCCGGTGTGGGACGACCAAGGCCATGCTGTGGCCACACTGCACTACACATACTATAAGCGTGATGGTGTTGATGATGACACCCAGCGTCCGCTGCTTATTTCATTCAATGGTGGGCCTGGCTCGGCATCGGTTTGGATGCACCTAGCTTATACCGGTCCCAAGGTATTAAAAATTGATGACGAGGGTTACCCAGTCCAACCCTACGGTGTTAAAGAAAACCCCTACTCGGTGCTAGATGTAGCGGATATTGTCTATGTGAACCCAGTCAATACCGGGTACTCTCGCGTACTGCCGGACGCTGATGGCAAAATGCCTAGCCGCGACAAGCAAAAGGACATGTTCTTTGGCGTTAACGCCGATATTCAATATTTAGCTGAGTGGCTCAATACCTTTGTACACCGTCACAATCGCTGGCGCTCGCCCAAATTCCTAATTGGTGAAAGCTATGGCACCACCCGGGTGTCCGGTTTGGCGTTAGAATTACAAAACAGCCAATGGATGTACCTCAACGGTGTGGTGCTGGTATCGCCCACTGAGATCGGTATCAAACGCGAAGGCCCGGTGGAAGCCGCTAATCGCCTGCCCTACTTCGCTGCCACAGCGTGGTATCATAAGGCGCTAGATGAGCAGTACCAAAACATGGACCTCGAGCCGTTTTTAAGCGAAGTAGAAACTTTCACTGTCAATGAGCTGATCCCAGCATTGGCCAAAGGGGGCTTTATCTCTGACGATGAAAAACGTCGCATTGTTGCACAAATGGCCCGCTATGCAGGCGTCTCTGAAACTTATATTGAGCGCAACAACCTCGATGTGCCCACCATGTCTTTTTGGAAAGAGCTATTGCGTGAGCGCGGGCAAACAGTAGGACGTTTGGACTCGCGTTATTTAGGTATTGATAAGCGTGATACTGGCGAGCGTCCAGATTACTGGGCGGAACTGACTTCTTGGTTGCACTCGTTCACACCCGCTATCAACTACTACCTTAGTGAAGAGCTAAATTACAAAACCGATGTGAAATACAACATGTTTGGCTCGGTGCACCCTTGGGATCGTAGCAATAACAACACTGGTGAAAACCTACGCTTGGCGATGGCACAAAACCCCTACCTCAATGTGCTAATCCAATCAGGCTACTACGATGGTGCGACCAACTATTTTGATGCCAAGTACACGATGTGGCAGCTAGACCCAAGCGGTAAAATGAAAGAGCGCTTGAGCTTTAAAGGTTACCGCAGTGGCCATATGATGTATTTACGCCGAGCTGATTTAGAAAGCTCAAACAACGATTTGCGCGAGTTTATTTTGAACGCTCTGCCAGAACAAGGAGCAGCGGCTAAATACTAAGCCGGGTACTCACTGTATCGATTAAAGCCCACCCAATGGTGGGCTTTTTCTTTTTAAAAAAAAGGATTTATACTCACAACTACACAATCGTTGTAGCTGTATCAGCACAGCAGGATATCTATGAGTGAACAATATAGGTTAGTATTCGCCAGCCTCGATGAGGGTCTTGAGCAAACCGAAGTCGCACATGCGTTGCAGCAGAAACTCAAACTGTCACCCAAGCAGGCGCAAGCGTTTTTTACTGGGCGTAGTATCTTTGCTCCCAGTGATAAAGCCAAAGCATTAAAACAGGCTAAGGTGTTGGCTTCGCTGGGCATTCGTACACGATTGCAAAGCATGCAAAGTACGGCCAATGGGACCGCGAATACGGCATCGGCCGCGGCTAGAGACGAGCAAATTTTGGCGGCGCTTGATTATATTACCAGTAGCCTTATTCGCCTTGAGGAACGTCTTGATGATATGGATAACCGCCTCAATGATCAGCTGCAGCAAAATTCTAGCAATGAAGTGAATGATGATTTTGCCGTTGATCTCAGCCTCGACGAGGAGCTCGAGCTGGCGCCTCAGCCAAGTCGCAAACGTTGGCCTTTATTTACCTTAATCGCGCTGATTGTGCTTCTGCTTGGTGTGCTCGCGCTGGCTTTCATCTACCCCGAATTACTGACTTTTTAAGCTATGAGTGCGAATCAGTTTAATCAGCAACGTATTGACATCCGCAAGAAGATGCGGGAAATGAGAAAAAGCTTATCCACTTCTGAACAAAAACGTGCCGCCGATGACCTCATTATTAATTTTCTTCAAGTAGCAAAAGTTACTGAAGGGACCCAAGTAGGCGGGTACTTGGCGAACGATGGAGAACCCAGCCTATCTCCCATATTTGAAGACTTGTGGGCTAAACAAGCAGTGCCAAACCTGCCCATTATTCACCCCTTTTCAAAGACTCATTTGCTCTTTCAGAGGTATGAAGAAAATTCACCCATGAGCACAAACCGCTATGGTATCTTGGAGCCCAAGTTGAATTGCAGTCATGTGTGTCCGGTTGCGCAGTTAGATTATATTCTCACGCCACTGGTTGCATTTGATAGTCAAGGCAATCGGTTGGGTATGGGTGGCGGATATTATGACCGCACATTAGCACAAATCCCCGCCGATCGAAGTCAGCGCCCTCTGCTCATAGGCATTGCCCATCAATGCCAAGAAGTGGCGCAACTACCGATCGCGAGTTGGGATGTGCCACTTGATTATATTGTGACACCGAAGACAATTTATCGCCCCGGTGCACAGTGATACACTAACCGAAACCCTTTGCTATTAACTCTTTAATGAGCACACCATGACTCAAGATGAAATGAAAAAAGCGGCTGCTTGGGCAGCGCTAGACTATGTAAAAAGCGACACGATTGTTGGTGTTGGCACCGGTTCTACTGTGAATCACTTTATTGATGCACTGGCGTCGATAAAAGACACGATTCGTGGCGCCGTTTCCAGCTCTGAAGCCTCAACACAACGGTTAAAAGCGTTGGGAATAGAGGTATTTGAGCTCAATGATGTCAGTAGCCTCGATATTTATGTTGATGGCGCCGATGAGATCAACGCCAACAATGAAATGATCAAAGGCGGCGGTGCGGCATTGACTCGTGAGAAGATTGTCGCGGCTGTGGCCAAGCGCTTTGTGTGTATCGTTGATGAGAGCAAAATCGTCGATACCTTAGGTGAGTTTCCACTGCCAGTGGAAGTGATCCCGATGGCGCGCAGCTATGTCGCCCGTGAAATTGTTAAACTCGGGGGCGACCCAGTTTATCGCCAAGGTGTCACCACCGATAACGGCAATGTCATTTTGGACGTGCATAATTTACATATTGTTGATGCCAAGTCGCTTGAGCAGACATTAAATCAAGTCGTCGGTGTTGTAACCAACGGCCTATTTGCCCATCGTGGTGCCGATGTTGTTGTCGTTGGTACTGCGCAGGGGCCTACTACACGTTAGAGGAATGAGGAACATGAGTAAGGTATCGTTAGCAAAAGACAAAATTAAAATTCTCTTGCTAGAGGGCGTACACCAAAGTGCGGTGGAAACGCTAAAACGCAACGGTTACAGCAATATCGATTACGTTAAAACCTCGCTACCTGAAAGTGAACTTATAGAGCGCATTAGCGACGTGCACTTCGTTGGCTTGCGCTCACGTACACAACTCACAGAAAAGGTCTTAGATGCAGCGCAAAAGCTGGTCGCTGTCGGTTGCTTCTGTATTGGTACTAACCAAGTTGACCTCGACGCCGCGAAGCGCCGGGGGATTGCGGTCTTCAACGCGCCATTTTCCAATACTCGCTCGGTCGCCGAATTAGTGCTGGGTGAGATTTTATTGTTACTGCGCGGTATTCCTAAGCGCAATGCGATGGCTCACCGAGGCCAGTGGCTGAAATCAGCAGAAGGCTCTTTCGAGGCCCGAGGCAAAACATTGGGTATCATAGGCTATGGCCACATCGGTACTCAGTTGGGTATTATGGCTGAGAACATTGGCATGCAAGTGCGGTATTACGATATCGAAGATAAGTTATCCTTAGGTAATGCCCAGCAAGTAGAAAATCTCACTAAACTACTGCAGCAGTCGGATGTAGTCAGTTTACACGTGCCGGAAACCCCGCAAACAAAGAACCTCATCGGCACCGCTGAGTTGGCGGTCATGAAAAAAGGCAGTATCTTGATTAACGCCTCACGCGGCACCGTTGTCGATATTGATGCCCTTGCCGAGGCACTTGAAGAGCACAGCCTATCTGGCGCGGCTATCGATGTGTTCCCTGTTGAACCGAAATCAAACGATGAAGAATTTGTCTCGCCACTGCGCCAATTCGACAACGTTATTTTAACCCCCCATGTTGGCGGCTCCACGCAAGAGGCGCAAGAAAGTATTGGTGTGGAAGTAGCCGGTAAGCTCGCTAAATATTCCGACAACGGCTCAACAATGACAGCCGTCAATTTCCCTGAAGTCGCCCTGCCAGAACTGGCGAATCGCAGTCGCCTGTTGCACATTCACCAAAACCGCCCTGGTGTGTTGACACAAATTAACCAAGCGTTTGCACAGCATGGTATTAATATAGCTGCGCAGTACCTGCAAACCGATGACAACATAGGTTATGTCGTTATTGATGTGGATAGCGACCACTCCGAAGTGGCATTGAAAGAACTCAGTGCCGTGGACGGCACCATACGTGCGCGAATTTTGCACTAAATGGTTTGTATAGGTAGACTAAAAAGCACAGCTTCGGCTGTGCTTTTTTGATCAACAATAACCAATAGGGATCACCTTATGGACTCTAACAATAATAACAAAGACAAAGCGAAAGAACGTCGCGGCCATATCACCCTCATTGCCTTTTTAGTGGCCGTGGGTATTTTTGCCTTGGGCATTAAAGTAGGCGAGCTTCTAGCGTAATACCCAGACTCTAGCCAATCCAAGCGGCTGATGGTTTAGGTATCAAAGTCGCTACTGGCATGGCGCTCTTTGAGTTGCTCGCTCGGCTCACCCCATACGCGATTAACTCGTTGGCCCCGCTTTACTGCAGGCCGAGCGTCAATTCTCTTGGCCCACGCCAACACATGCTTATACTCGTGTACACTGAGAAACTCAGCGGCATCGTATAACCGCCCTAACACCAAGGCTCCATACCAAGGCCAAATAGCAATATCGGCAATAGAGTATTGCTCACCGGCCATATACTCGTTTTGCGCCAAGTGCTTATCTAACACATCCAACTGGCGCTTAGTTTCCATGGTAAAGCGATTGATGGGATATTCCATCGGCTCTGGCGCATAAGCATAAAAGTGACCAAAACCGCCACCTAGATAAGGTGCGCTGCCCATCTGCCAAAATAACCAATTCATACACTGCGCCTTTGCATAAGGCTCTGAAGGGATAAGCGTGGCAAATTTCTGTGCTAAATAAAGCAGTATTGCTCCCGATTCAAAAACCGGTGTGGCGGGGGTGCTTGAGGTGTCCAGTAACGCCGGGATTTTTGAGTTCGGGTTAATGGCAACAAAGTCAGAACCAAACTGGTCGCCTTCGCTAATATCGATTAAAAAAGCATCGTATTCGGCGTCTTTAATTCCCTGCTCTACCAACTCTTCAAACATAATCGTGGCCTTTTGACCATTAGGAGTGGCCATAGAGTACAGCTGAAAGGGGTGCTGTCCGCTTGGCAGATGCTGCTCGAACGTGGCCCCTGCTGTGGGTTTATTTAGGCTTGCCCATTTGCCGCCGCTTTCGCTATCGAGCTGCCAAACTTTTGGTGGAGTGTAGGTCGATTTACTCATTGTCGCTCCTGGTGATTTAAAAACGTTTTGAGTATAGACCTGAGGGTGGATAATATAATTACAAGAGCAAAAAAGGCACCTTCAGGTGCCTTTTTGAATTTTACCGCCCACATCCGTGCGCGCTATGGGTCATCATTATTTGCCTACAGCATGCAAGCTAAAGTAGTTAGCCAACTCTTCTGGCTTACCCATTAGTGTCATCATTTGCTGATTAATCTCTGCCACCGAGGTATTTTCGGGAACCTGCATAGAGACTTCAAACTGCTCCGTGCCCTCGATAAAATTCAGTGCCGCTTCTCGCAATACCACCGGCGCCGGTGACATGCTCAATTGTTGCTGGGCATTTTGTTGGAATTGCTCATAGGTCATGCCTTGCTCGCCAATTAGGCGCTCAAGAAGAGCTTTGAGCTTACCGTTGTTGGCTAATTTAAAGCTCACTTTTTTTGGCACCAACTCGGTCACAGCACTCATCATTTGGCTTTGTAGCGCCAGCTGTTGCTGCAAGTTCCCCTGCTCTTGTTGCGATTGCTGTTGCATCTCATTAAGTTGCTGCGACACTGCCATTAACGCCTGTGAATTGGTCATGGCAAAGCTAAACTCAACGTCGGCCAATTTACCTGCATTGAGCTTGGTAAAAATATCCGCATCACCACTTTTTTCATCATAAGTGAACTCACTCAAGACATTGATATTTTCACCTTTAAGTTCATCCATGCCTTGCACTGCGGCGCCTGAGAAAGTTAAGTCTTTGATTTCGACACGAGCATATTCAGAAATCTTATTCGGCTCATAGCCGGTCATTTCAACACGCTCAATCTGAGCAATTTGCTCGCCGAGGTGGTCATTGACAGAAATGTCGGCCAACGCCAACGCATTGTCCAATACATTGGCAGAAATCTCGTCGTAGCGGATATCAAGGCCTGTTTGCGTTTGAATTTGCATTAGCTGCTGATCAATGCCCTTGCGCGCTTCTTTCGACACATAATAATTGGCATAGCTGTAACCGCCAATGGCGATGGCACCCACGGCACCGACAATGAGTAGTTTTTTCATGTTGACTTCCTTGGGAGTGTCCAGCTCCCTCCTAGTTTGGACATTACTTTAAAATAACGCATCGAGTGCATCGCTTAAGCTTGCGACTGCTGTGACTTCCATGCCCTCGATTGCCTCTTTCGGTTTATTGTCAATGGGTACAATAGCACGTTTAAAGCCATGTTTCGCGGCTTCACGCAGTCGTTCTTGACCACTGGGCACTGGACGAATCTCCCCGCCCAAGCCAACTTCACCAAATACCACCAGCTCACGGGCCAAGCTATAATTCTTAAAACTGGACACCAAAGCCACAATCAAAGCCAAATCAGCACTGGTTTCCGTGACCTTGACACCACCGACGACGTTAACAAACACATCCTGATCGGCCACTTGTAAACCGCCATGGCGGTGTAGCACCGCCAATAACATCGCAAGGCGATTTTGCTCCAAACCCACCGTGACGCGACGAGGGTTTGCAAGCTGCGAATAATCGACAAGCGCCTGCACTTCCACTAGCAGCGGTCTGGTACCTTCCCATACCACCATCACTAATGAACCCGGTGTTTGCTCTTGTGAGCGGTTCAAGAAAATAGCCGAGGGATTTTTTACCTCGCGCAACCCTTGCCCTGTCATGGCGAACACCCCAAGCTCGTTTACTGCGCCAAAGCGGTTTTTGTGACCACGCAAAGTACGAAACCGGCTATCACTGCTACCTTCAAGTAAAATAGAACAATCAATGCAGTGTTCTAATACCTTGGGGCCGGCTAAGGAGCCGTCTTTGGTCACATGGCCCACCATGATCATGGCTATTTGATTTTGTTTAGCAAAACGGGTGAGGTACGCCGCACTTTCTCTTACCTGGGAAACACTACCTGGTGCCGATTGCACATCGGCCATATGCATGACTTGAATGGAATCTATGACCATGATCCCGGGCTTTTCTCTTAGCGCCAGCTGGCAAATGGTTTCGACATTGGTTTCGGCTAAGGTTTGTAGCTTATTGGTGGGCAACCCCAAACGCTTTGCCCGCATAGCCACTTGCTGCAGAGACTCCTCCCCGGTGACATACAGGGTTTTCATATTTTCTGCGAGACCACACATGGTTTGCAGCAAAATAGTACTTTTACCGGCTCCGGGCTCACCACCGATAAGAATGGCACTCCCCGGCACCACACCGCCCCCTAACACGCGGTCAAACTCAACAAACCCGGTGGAGAAGCGTGGCAGGCTTTCAAGATTAACCTCATCCAGAGTTTGAATTTTGGCCTCAACCATGCCGGCATAGCCGCTCGCAGCACTATTGCGTGGCGCCGATTTAACCGAGGGCACGCGAAATTCGGTTACTGTGTTCCATGCTTTGCACTCGCTACATTGGCCTTGCCAACGCGCAAACTCAGCACCACACTCATTACATACAAAAGCTGTTTTCTTTTTTACCATATTACGGGCATAATTTTTGCTGGATAAATCGTTTAAATAACGAATAAACAATAATTTGACACCCAGTATAACGGTTTTTGCCGACTGGGTAATGGTTTAATGCATGGCTGAAGACACCCTTTTAAAACACCAACCCTTAGTTGACGAACTCAAGCAAAGCCTCGGGCAGGCGAGCTTTAGCCGCGATTTTGCCGCTAAAACGGCACAACTACCTAAGGGCGACCAATTTATTATAAAGATGGAGTTTAATCGTCTTCGTCAGCCGTGCAGTCGCACCATTGATTTACGCGGCACGGCTTCCGGTGAAGTGCAAAGCTACTCATACAAGAGTCAGCAGCATTTTATGGATGCCCAAGCCATCGCAACCTTTGAAAAAGGCGTCGCTCGCTTCGGCGACTACACCATGGCTGTCTATGAAATGGTGATGGAAGAGATGAACAATCAGCGCCAATTGCGCCAAGGTGCAACACCACAACCGGAAAATAGTGAAAAAAGTGCCCGTGTCATCCACTTCGCCTCCTATGATTTTCGTCAGCAAGAGCGCATGAATTACACCATCAAAGTCAGTGTTATGGTGAATGACAAAACCATAGAGGGTAAAAGCAGCGATATTTCTTTGGGGGGATGTAAGCTTAAGTTGCCTAGTCATGCCATGCTTGAGCGTGGGCAAAAAGTGCAGGTTCGCTTTACCGGTCTAGAGGAAGATTTCGAACTGGGCCTCAAAAACGGCTTAGAATATGAAATTGTCGGCATAGACCCTGCGAGCACCATCGACTTTTATTACGCCCGCATGAAGCGCACCGGTAGCGAGACAACCCCTGGATTCGATGAGTTTCTGGCGCGCTTTATTAACGGTAATAAACGCCGCTACAAGGTCAACCTTGATAACACCCTCGATGCGGTTTTAACCAAAGGTTATGAGCAGTATTACTTGCCAAGGGTCAGTTCGCTGTTCAGTTTCATTTGCGTAAACGATAAAAAGCTCACCCCTAAACTGCTGCTTACCACCGAGAATAATGCCTACATTCACTATTATTTCAGTGATGAAGAGCGCCGCTCTGTGCTGCCGAGTATTCTTAATACGCAGCGCATAAGCAGCATTTTGGCACGCAAGGGGCAAGTCAAATCAACCCTACTTTACAGCTTTAGTCACCCCCAAAATGGCAAGGTCTTCTTTTACAGCGCCACCGATATCGAACTGGCCACCTACCCTAAGTTACGCTCGTTATTTTTTTCCTATGCCAGTAGGAAGCCGTCTTGGCGGGTATTTAAGTTGCAATTGGTTCCCGTGCAAAGCGAAGACTCCCATATTCCACTCTCGCTCCCCGACAGTGCCGGCGAGGCGATTGCTAAACTTAATAAGCCTCCGAGCGCTCGCGTGCAAAGCTATTTAAAGGGTCTTAAGTACCTGTGTACCTTATCGGAGGTGAGCTCTGCTAATTTAACCGCACACAAGCGCCGCTACCGCCTCGATAAAAGCTTAGTCAACCAGCTCAAAGTATTTGGCCATCGTAAAGTGGCAGAGCCAGAGCTTGAAGTCGTTGCCTTGGAGTATGCTAACTTACGGGCTCACAAGCGGTATCTGTACCAAACAGAAGTGACCGTTGAAAGTGGTTTGGCAGCGCCGATGTCGGCACAATCTCGTGATTTCAGTGTACTAGGAATGCAAATAGAGCTGAGCCAACCAGCGCCTGAGACCAAAAAAGGCGATGTTATTTATCTGCGCTTACCGCAACTGCAAGAAATAACGAAAAAATTTGAGCTCACTCAGCTACCTTACGAGGTGATGGCTGTCAGTAAGACCGGCACCATTTTAAACTTAAAAGCCTACCAAAAAAGTAAGCAACCCCATGTTGGCGTACAGTTTTTCTCGCAACTAGTAGAGAACAACAAAGACAAGCTGCAAGTGTGTGAGGAAGAGCCGAAAGTGCCGGGGCTATCCAAAGCCTTGCGCAATATTGTGGTCAAGAATCTAGCGCAAACACCGCTGTATATTACCAAAGAAGAAGCACACCTGGAGCTTGGTGCAATAGGTGAAGGACGTTATCAAAGCGCGATTCACCATATTCGGCGTCAGTTTGGTGAATTCTCTACGCAAATAAACTTAAAACCCTTACTGAGTATCAAAGAGTTCCAACAGCTCAGTGATACCCTGCGCGATGGAAACCGCCAAGATAAGCCCAAAACTTTCGACTTGTTTATTCGCTTAAACCTTAAAAAAGACGACCTCAGTGGTGCAGTCACCAGCCGCTGTATTAGCACCGAAGAGGACTACAGCTCA
Organism: Pseudoalteromonas ruthenica; assembly: GCF_008808095.1. NCBI lineage: Bacteria > Pseudomonadati > Pseudomonadota > Gammaproteobacteria > Alteromonadales > Pseudoalteromonadaceae > Pseudoalteromonas > Pseudoalteromonas ruthenica. The sequence continues at coordinate 1,957,486 of NZ_CP023396.1, forward strand.
TTGCTGCCCTTTGTGAACAAGGCGCTTAAATCGGGCTTGTTGTTTGCGTTTCGCCTGCATTTATCGAAAACCGGCCGCCCAGACACGAAATACCTGATCAGTGAGCTGAAGTACATCAGTCACTATGCGCTGCATAAAGCCAAAGAGTTAGAGCAAGCGCTATGGCGTGTAGAGGGCGTGATTGATGCCCTCGCTATTGATGAGTTAGTGCCAAAGCTCTGTGATATAGAAGTTCAGGATTACCAGAAAATGCTTGAACGCCGCAGCCTGTGGCTACAGCGTTTAGGTTAGTTGAACTCGGGAATACTGAGTAGATACAGTATCTGCGCTAAACTGCCAGCATTGATGGCGGTGGGAGCCTGCGCCACCACTTTAGGCTTACCGTGGACAGCAATACCTAGCCTAGCTGCGTGCATCATCAGCAGATCATTGGCACCATCACCGATGGCCACCGTTTGCTCTGCGCCCACGTCCAACTCATCGCGGTAAGCTAATAAAAAGCGTGCTTTTTCTTGCGCATCAACAATATCCCCATTGACCACTCCGGTTAACACGTGGCCATCGTCTGCTAATTGGTTGGCATGAATACGGTCTAATTTGAGTTGTTTTTGTACTTGCTCAGCAAATGGAATAAATCCTCCCGAGGCGATGGCCAAATGCCAATTATGGCGTTTTAGCGTTGCGCATAGGTGGTCGATCCCTGGCATCAAGGGAAGCTGCTCTTTGAGCTCTGCAAGCAAAGACAACTCAACGCCCGCTAGTTTCGCGACGCGCTGACGCAGGCTGTCACTAAATTCCAACTGCCCACCCATCGCTTGTGCGGTGACCGCAGCGACCTCGTCGTACACCCCTGCTAAGCGCGCAATTTCATCAATACATTCGATGGTGATCGCCGTCGAGTCCATATCCATCACTAATAAGCCAGGTGCATGTAAACGTGGCGGGTTGCTCAGCAGCGCGCACTGCACTGCGTTTTCAGCTGCATATTGCTTGAGCTGAGAGTTAAGCTCAGCCTGGGGGTTAGCAATCGCGAACGCGAACCCTGGAGGTAAATCGTCATCGGCGTGATACCTGACCACCGCCTGTACCTGACATTGCCAGTCAAGCAGCTGCTGTGCCAGTTGCGCAACGTGCATGCCCAGTTGAAAACCAAATACACTGACATAAGCCAGTGGCTGTTCGCTCTGCTGACTTGCCACTAAAGGCGAATCGTCAAAAGAATACCAAGTATTTAAACTTAGGGTTTGCTGTAAAGACAAATCGTCTTGCTGTGCTAAAGTAGACAAGAGCATGCTTTGGTGCGACATTAAAACTCCAAAAAGGTGAACACGTTAACTGATGACAACGGATGCTTAATTTAATCACCCTTAGCGATGAAAGTCAGTAAGTACACCCATGATATGAAAAATAAACAAGTGAAAAACCCAGTTCGAACATCGCAGTGGCAACGGTTACTGCGCTTGGTGTTTGCCGCTTTTTGCTTTGTATTACTGACTTGGATGGCCTTTAATACCAGCTTTCAAGGCCACCAAATGCTCTACCAGCAAAGCTATCAATACGCCAAAAGCCTCACCGAGCAGTTAGCCTTGACCGCAGCGGAGCCTTTGGAGCAGAGCAACAAGCCTCGTTTGGGACATTTGGCCAATCAATTGAGTACAGACTCGAGTATCCAAAGTGCAGCCATTTATGATGCTCACGGCACTGCGATGGCGCTCAGTGAGGCGTTTAGTCCCTATCAACGTGAATTTGGGGTGACACAAGCGACCCCGGGGGTGAGTAAATTGAGTCAACCTATTGTCATCCCCATCACCTCATTGCAAAGCAATAAGCCCATCGGCTTTGCTCGCGTTAATTACCTGCCCCAAGTCGCCATTGATGACAGTCACCGATATTTTCATGAGGTCGGTCGCCAAGTACTTCTTATGCTATTGATCACCTGCGTATTCACTTGGCAGCTTGGACGAGGATTAAAACGTTGGCAGTTAAAGCGTTACTTTCGTAAAAAAGCTAAGCAGTTAAAATAGAGCTGCTCACTCAAGGCGCTGAGGTCTTGGCATTGCAATAGCCGTGCTAGGGCTATAAACACTTGAGGAATACGCTCTGGCGTATTGATTTGCCCTTGGTATCCGCAAAGCGGCATACTCGGTGCATCACTTTCCAATAGCAGATGCTCTATTGCGACACTACGCAGTGCTTGCTGGGTCTTGACCGATCGAGCATAGGTAATGGTTCCGCCCACACCCAATTTAAAGCCTAACTTGATATAGTATTTAGCCACTTGTTCGGACCCAGAAAACGCATGGATCACGCCGCCATAACGCGGCCGACAACGCTTAAAGCTCGCAGCGATTAAGTCATGGCTCTGACGGTGATGAACAATGAGTGGCAACGCCAGTTCATTCGCTAAGGCAATCTGCGCTTCAAAGAGCGCCACTTGCTTGTCCATTTCTCCAATACTGCGATCAAGGCCGCACTCTCCGATGGCGCACCAACGGTGCTTATGCGCTGTTGCCAGTTCGCCTAGGCCGACTATATGTTCACTCGCGTGTTGCGACAAAAAGTAGGGATGTAAACCAGCACCGATATGAGTAGGTCCATGGTGCTGGCTGAAGTCGAGCAACTGCTGAGATTGCGCCAAGCTAATGCCAGGCACAATAAACTGCTCCACGCCCAACGCTTGGGCATTCGCTATTATCGCCTCTCGCTGGCCATCGAACTCGCTAAAATCGAGGTGGCAATGAGAATCGATAAAACGCATTTAAGGGTTTAGGCGCTCGACACGCCAGCTCCCATCTGGCTGACGACGATACATAAAGCGATCATGAAGGCGATGCGCTCCTCCTTGCCAAAACTCGACCTTAGTCGGCTCGACACAGTATCCTCCCCAAAAATCAGGCAGCGGGATTTCACCTTTAGCAAACTTACTTTTCATTTGCGCAAACTTTTCCATAAGCGCCTGACGTGATGACACCGGCCGGCTTTGGCTAGAAGCCCATGCCGCTAATTGGCTTTCTTTTGGCCGCGATAAGAAATATTTTGCCACTCGCGATGTTGGCAACGGTTTGGCCTCGCCGTAAACAATGACTTGACGCTCAAACATGTGCCACGGGAAGTGCAGACTAATTTTATTATTCTGGGCAAGTTCCTGCGCTTTGCGTGAGCCGGTATTAGTGAAGAACACAAACCCTTGCTCATCGATATGCTTAAGCAACACAATACGCTGCGAAGGCTGACCCTGCTCGTCAACGGTGGCTACAACCATGGCCGTCGGATCGGGGATTTGCGCATCAATGGCTTGTTGTAACCACTTTTCAAACTGTGCTACCGGCGTCGCATCGAGCATGGTTTCATCTAACCCACCTTGCAAATACTCACGACGAATATCTTCCAATTTCATATTCATTCCTTCTCACTAAGCGCCAAGAATACCCTACAATCAATCAAGCTATGTCGCCTTGCCCAGTCACTCAGCTTGTCCCGAAGTAAAGCCTATTGGGGGATGTGTGTAATCGACCTCCCCAACAGCCTACTTTGGATAAAGCGCGCGGTTCGGTCGATGAGAGGGCCAAATATCAGCAAACCTTGAGCTGATTACATTTGCTCCATCACCTCAATGCCAAGCAGGTCTAGCCCTTTGTGTAAGGTTTTTGCTACCAATGAACACAGCACTAAGCGGCTATTTTTATCTGCGTCGCTGACGCCCTCTTTAAGTACCGGACAAGCTTCATAGAAGCTCATATACAAGCTCGCCAGCTCATACAAGTACCCACATAGTACGTGTGGTGTGGCATCGCTGATCATTTGGTCCAGCACTTCTTCAAATTGCATCAGCTTGATAGCCAGCGCTTTTTCCTGTGGCGCAGCAATCACAACCGGTGCCTGATGAGTGGTGCTATCAATGCCGGCTTTACGGAAAATACTTTTCACTCGCGTATAGGCATATTGCAGATAAGGCGCCGTGGCTCCCTCAAAGCTCAACATGGTATCCCAGTTAAAGATGTAGTCACTGGTACGGTTTTTCGATAGGTCGGCGTATTTTACCGCGCCAATTCCCACTTTCCGGGCGATTTCTTCTTGCTCTTGCGCACTATGAGGAGAGTCGCTATCGGCTAGCTTTGCTTTGGCGCGGGTCACCGCTTCATCAAGTAGATCGGCAAGCTTAACGGTACCGCCAGTACGGGTCTTAAACGGTTTACCGTCCTCGCCCATCATGGTGCCAAATGGACAGAATTCATAGCTGGTTTGTTCGCGTAAAAAGCCGGCCTTGCGTGCTGTCAGCTCAACTTGGCTAAAGTGCAGGCTTTGACGAGCATCAACGAAAATCAAGATACGATCGGCTTGCAAATCATTAGAGCGATAATCACAGGCGGCAAGGTCTGTGGTTGAATATAAAAAGCCACCGCCGGATTTCTGCACGATGAACACCGATGGCTCACCGTCTTTGTTGGCTAACTCATCTAAAAAGACCACTTGCGCACCCTGGTCTTCCTGCGCCAGCCCTTTTTCTTTAAGCACCTCAATCATGCGCTGCAACTCACTGTTGTAGGCACTTTCCGCTTTAATGTCATCACGAGTCAGGGTGACATTCAGCTTTTTGTATACTTCTTCGGAGTGCTTGACCGAGGTATCAATGAAAAGTTGCCACAGCTTATTACAGTGCGCATCGCCTTGTTGTAGGCGCACAACATACTCGCGCGCCTTATCAGCAAAACCGGCCTCATCGTCGAAACGCTTTTTGGCGTCACGATAGAATGTCTCTAAATCAGCAAGCGCTACGGCCTCTAGATCAACGCCCTCATTTAGCATGTCTTCCAAATGCGCGATAAGCATACCAAATTGCGTACCCCAATCGCCCATGTGGTTTTGCCGTATTACTTTATCACCACGAAACTCCAAGGCACGTACCACGGCATCACCGATAATGGTGGAACGTAAATGGCCCACGTGCATTTCCTTGGCAAGATTGGGCGATGAGTAATCCACCACCACTGTATCTGCTTGCGGGTGCTGCGCTACACCGAGTGTATCGTCTTGGCTTGCAGCTTCGACGCTGGCGCCTAAAAACGCCGGTTTGAGGTGAATGTTAATAAAGCCTGGGCCTGCTATTTCGACCTCGGCGGCGATATCGCTCACATCCAGGTTATCGATAATTTTTTGCGCTAGTTCACGCGGATTAGTTTTTAGCTTTTTCGCGGCGCCCATGGCACCGTTAATTTGGTAATCACCAAATTGCGGGCGCGTACTTTGCGTCACCGCTGGATTCGTGCCTTGCTCAAGTCCCGCAGCGATCATCGCAGCGTTGGCTTTTTCAATCAGAATTTGCTTAATGTTCATAGTTGCAGTTACCTTGCAATAAGGGCCAGCGAGGGCTGACCACGATTAATACAGTTGCTCAGTGGCGCTTTAGTGCTCGCGCGTTTCGCTAAAGGTTACCTCTGGGTAACGCTCCATGGATAAGTTCAAGTTTACGCGACTTGGGGCGATGTATGTCAGGTTATCTCCGCCATCTAAGGCTAGGTTTTGCTCACACTTGCGCTTGAACTCTTCAAATTTCTTCACATCATCACAGCTTACCCAACGCGCCGTATTAACGTTGACACTTTCATAGATGGCATCCACTTTGTATTCGGCTTTTAAGCGTGCAACCACAACATCAAACTGCAGCACCCCAACAGCGCCAACAATTAAGTCATTATTGGCAAGCGGTCTAAACACCTGCACCGCGCCCTCTTCCGATAGCTGTACGAGGCCTTTAAGCAACTGCTTTTGCTTAAGTGGATCTTTAAGGCGAATACGGCGGAATAACTCTGGGGCAAAGTTAGGAATACCGCTGAACTTAAGCTTTTCTCCGTCGGTGAAAGTATCACCAATTTGGATAGTGCCGTGGTTGTGCAAGCCAATAATATCACCGGCATAGGCGTGCTCAGCACGCTCGCGGTCACCAGCCATAAAGGTCACCGCATCAGAAATACTGATTTGCTTGCCTATACGCACGTGGTTCATCTTCATGCCTTGGCTGTACTTGCCCGAGACAATGCGCATAAAGGCAATACGGTCACGGTGTTTGGGGTCCATGTTGGCCTGAATTTTAAACACAAAGCCTGTGAACTTTTCGTGCTCAGCACCCACTTTGTTGCCATCATCGGTGGCGCGCGGTAAGGGGGCCGGAGCCCACTCGGTCAAGCCATCAAGCATATGATCAACGCCAAAGTTGCCCAACGCAGTACCGAAGTAAACTGGGGTTAACTCACCGCTCAAAAATAACTCTAAATCGAATTCGTTGGACGCTCCTTGCACCAGCTCAATTTCTTCGCGCAGTTGTTGCGCTAAGCTCTCACCCACCGCTTCGTCTAATTCACTGTTATCCAGCCCTTTGACGATGCGCAACTCTTGAATGGTATGGCCTTGACCGCTTTGATACAAAATCGTCTCGTCACGGTGCAAATGATAGACCCCTTTGAATTCCTTACCACAGCCAATGGGCCAGGTTACGGGGGCACACATCATATTGAGCTCAGTTTCCACCTCATCCAATAACTCCATTGGATCGCGAATATCACGGTCCAGTTTGTTCATAAAGGTGACGATGGGGGTGTCACGTAAACGGGTGACTTCCATTAACTTACGAGTTCGGTCCTCAACACCCTTAGCGGCATCAATCACCATCAAACACGAGTCCACGGCGGTCAAAGTACGGTAGGTATCCTCAGAGAAGTCTTCGTGCCCTGGGGTATCTAGCAGGTTAACTAAACGCTCGTTATAAGGGAACTGCATTACCGAGGTGGTCACCGAGATGCCACGCTCTTTTTCCATTTCCATCCAGTCTGACTTAGCGTGTTGGTTTGACCCTCGGCCTTTAACTGTGCCCGCTTTTTGAATGGCTTGTCCGAATAATAGAACTTTTTCGGTAATGGTGGTTTTACCCGCATCGGGGTGTGAAATAATCGCAAAAGTACGACGTTTACTAATTTGTTGTGTTAACTCTGACATGCGGTCACTTATGAATAGTCGACCCGGCACTAAACGCGAACCAAGCCGGGAATTAATTTAGAGATTATTACGCGTGATTATACCGACTTTAGCATGCACACAAAAGCGCCTAATACCGACAAAAGTGACTTCTACGCATTGCCATGTGTATTATTGCTAAGCAATTTTGTATAATTTTTCGTTCGTTTGAGTTAGTAAGCTGTTTTTTACGTTGCAAGGAGCCGCACCCATACCATGAAAACCAGTAAGTTAAGTATACGATTACTATGGTATATCACTCCGGTGGTGATTTTGCCCTTGCTGTTTTTAGGTGGCTTTACCTTGACCAACGTAACTTCAAGCTCACAACAGCAAACACAGCTCATTGTAAGCCGCTTTGTCGAACAGCAGCAAAATAAGGTGTTTCACTCCCTCAATGTCTATCACTCAACCACCGAGCTGTTAACAAGCTCACCCGTACTGCAAGACTTTGTGCCGGAAATACATCAGAGCAGCGACCGCTACACCGAACGTTTAGCGGCGCTAATGGATGTGTTTGGCAGCTACACCCAAGCTTACCCAGATATACTCAGTATTAACTTAGTGTCGCCACAGCAAAAAAGTTATGCTTACTTTTCAACGAAATTAGAGTCCGCACCGCAGGCATACCCATTTTTTGAGAAACTCAGCGCCAGTTCCCTGCGCCGCCAGCAATTTATGGTGCAAAATGAACGCGGCGAAACCACACTGTACTTCGTGCAAAAGGTATTTACCCCAGATTACCACTTAGAGCGCCCTATTTTATTGGGCTACGTAATAATGCGCGTGCAGCCAACAGTACTTAATACAGCGATTTTAGAGTCTCCCTACAACAATACCCTCAACTTGATGCTCACTGAGCAAGGGAAAATTCTATTTAGCTCTAACCACGCCCTACGAGGCCAGAGTATCGCCAGCGAAGAGCTGCGTAAAATTAGCTTATGGGCCGATAATGGTCGCCTCAACGAGCTCGCCTTGCACAGTATTGATCACACACAACGCTTGGTGTATGCGGTGCAAATGGCCGGAGGCCACTACTTCATTACCAGTATTCCGAAAGAATTACTGTACGAGTCTGGCAAAGTCATTAGCTTGATCACCGCCTTAATTGTGATGATCTCTGTTATCACTCTGCCAATACTCATTTTTATTGTTGTACGTAACTTGCTGTTAAACCCTATCGAACAGTTGGGGGCGGCCAGTCACCGCGTTGGCGAGAATGACCTTGCCGTACGCCTACCCGATGATCGCAAGGACGAGGTAGGCCAACTCTTTAGTGATTTCAATCACATGGTTAATAAAATTTACCACACCCAGGGAGAGCTCGAAGAATACAAAAACACCTTGGAACAAAAAGTAGAAGCGCGCACCTTGGAGCTGGAAAAAACCAATAAGGCGTTAGAGCTCGCCATTGAACAAGCCGAGCAAGCCAACCAACTTAAAAGTCGCTTCCTAGCCAATATGAGTCATGAGATCCGCACTCCGCTGACAGCAATTATGGGGTTCACCGAGCAGCTGCTTGATAACAACAAGATAAAAGAAGAAAAAGTGCACACCCAGCTCGCTACGGTACTGCGCAATTCACGCCACCTGCTGGAACTGATTAATAACATTCTCGACTTATCGAAAATCAAAGCTGAGAAATTAGATATGAATCATGAACCGGTGTCGCTATATGAATTACTCCATGATCTTGAGTCCATCGTCGAGCCTCAAGCGCAGCAAAAACAACTGCAATTCGATATCGACTATCACTTCCCGCTGCCCAAATATTTAAGCAGCGATCAAACGCGATTAAAGCAAATCCTCTTAAACATTCTCACTAATGCGGTGAAGTTCACCACCCAAGGTGGCGTGCATATGAGCATTCGCTATCAAAGTGGCATGCTGGAGTTTGTTGTTACCGACACGGGGATTGGTATTTCAGATAAAGAACTGGACCGTATATTTAAGCCCTTTGAACAAGCTGATGCCACCACCACACGACGTTTTGGAGGCAGCGGCCTTGGCCTCTGTATTGCTAAAAACTTGGCGCAGCTACTCGGCGGTGATATTTGGGCACAAAGCCAACAAGGGGTCGGCAGTCAATTCACTATTCATGTTGCTTGCTATCAACAATATACCGAACAGGATTATTACTACGACCACGCACAAATGCAGCCAGTTTACAGCGAACGCCCCGCCCTGAGCGAGCAGCGCTTTGATGGCGATATTCTTGTGGCGGAAGACAACAAAGATAACCAGGCGTTAATATCACTGCTACTTGAGCGCTGGGGGATTGAGCCTGACTTTGCTAACAACGGCGCAGAGGCGGTGGAAAAGGCCTTGGTCAAAGACTACCAGTTAATTCTTATGGATATGCAAATGCCCGTTATGGGCGGAGAAGAGGCCACCAAAATGCTCCGCCATGCCGCTTATGATGGCCCTATTATCGCCTTAACTGCCAACGTGATGAAACATGATATTGAGCGCTATCTCGGTGCTGGCTGTGATAAGACTTTAGGAAAGCCTATTGATAAGCAGGAGCTTGAGCATACGTTAGCCACCTACTTGAGCATTCAACAAGAAGCGGCCTCACAGTGGGACGATATTTTGCAAAGCGAGCGTTTTTTGCAAATTAATGCCAATTATAAGGAAAAGCTGCCTGAGTACCTTGATGAGGTGCTTGGCCACCACCATGACGGGGATTGGGAACAGTTGCAGTCACTGGCTCACAGCATCAAAGGCAGCGCCAGCTGTTTTGGTTTCTTTGCCATTGCCGAAGCAGCGGGCGAGCTCGAGCAGGTCTTACGTCAAGGCCACCATGACAGCCATGACTACAGCGTACTTAAGCTCGAACACGCCATTCGCTATGTGCTTGAGCAAGATGTCGAGCCAAGCTAATCACTGCGCGTGTTTATGCGCGCCAATAATTCCATGAATGGCTGCCATTGCCGGGTCATGAGCATTGAAGTACTGCTTTGATGACAGTGTCACCGGCACATGAGGAGCAATCCAAATACGGTGGTCCTCGGCCTTTGACACATCATCACTTAACCTAACAAGCGAAGACAATGCGTTGCTAAAAAATAGGCGCCCTGCGCAGCAGCTACAATAGCGACACGTCGTTCTCATCGTGTTCGGTAAGTGTCATTTTTAGCTAATACTATCAAGGTGTTGAGATCGAAACTTTATCTAAGTTGTAACAAATTATCTGGTTGCACTAGCTTAAATTCAAAGCAGGTAGCTTAAAATAACAAGAGATATATGCTTGAAGGGGTGCGCTTAAGGCTGCGCTACATCTAGCTCGCGCATCATTAACAGTGCATCTTCGCCGTCTGGGTAATACTTTTTGCGTCGACCATTAATCACAAAGCCACTGCGCTGATAAAGGCCGCTGGCAGCATCATTACTCGACCGCACTTCTAAAAAGATGGCCTCGCATTGGCGCGCTGTTGCTTGGTTTATAAGATGGTTCATTAGCGCTTTACTGAGCCCCTGCCCTTGCTTATTTGGAACAATACAAATGTCCATCAGCGTGCAATCTGGGCCCGCTTGCTCGGCTATATAAAAGCCTACCAGCTCAGCCTCATCATAGAGCCCGGCGTTGAAATAACGCCCACCTAGGCATGAGCGTATCAGCTTTTCGCTCCACGGGTGGCTGTGACAGGCATTTTCAATAACGCATACCGCCTGGATATGATCCAACGACAGCTCACTCACTTGCATGGCTATACTCGTCAATCACATTCGATAACTGCTGCCACAACGCCTGCTTTTGAGTGACCGCCAGCGTTGCTGCGGGCAAGTAGACACTCAGCCCCTGTACTTGTGGGCTTGGTACATCACTAATATAAACGGCAGCGCCTTGTGGCAAGCAGCGTAAAATATCTTGTGCCACTGTGTTGTTTAATGGCTCTGCATTGGCCGAATTGACATGTGCAACGGGCGCTGTTGCGTCGCTGCTGCGTAAACGCACAGGTTGAATCGCAAGTATATCGGCAATATCTGGATGCATAGTAATGATTAAGTCGTTTTGGCGAGAGCCAGTGTAGCGCAAAGCTAGAAAAGAAAGAAGTGGCAGGGGCGGAGAGATTCGAACTCCCAACCGTCGGTTTTGGAGACCGCTGTTCTACCAATTGGAACTACGCCCCTGCAATGTCGACGCATTATAATGAGGTTTTTAAAAAGGTAAAGAAAAAATCACGCTTACCCGGTTTAACTGCTTTTAAAATAAACAAACGGCATGCAATTGCTTGCATGCCGCTTTAATATGGTTGTTCTTTCGCCGTGAGGCTAAACCACTATTCCCACTCGATGATTAATGCTGTCTTAAAACACTATAAAATCAATAAAATAGCATTATCTCTGCATGTCGATACCATACAAAATACCATGGTAAGAAAACTTGGAGACTGTACTGATCGTGTCGCCCGACGCAAAACGCTTTTAGACCGACAACTTGCACACCACAAAGGATATTCGTCCAAAAGCGGTTATTCAAAGAAGTCAACGCCCTGGGTTGGATCTTCCGCTTGCCTCCACCAGACTTACATCATCACGAAGCAATGTCACCATCGCTTCATGATGTGCTGTTATCTGCTGATCGTCCCAGTTTGTATTTCGGGTGATTTCCGCCATTCTCTTGAGCTTGGGACTTTGAAGTTCAATTGTATCCTTGAAGTTTTCGGCCTTCACTCTGGGGAGGCTATTGCTGAATTTTGAGTTCGCGCTGACGCTTACGAGCGCGAGGTTGCCAAGCAGGTTAAGGCTAGAACCTGAAACAACCGCGCCCGACTGTTCTTTGTCAGGATGCTGTGGATAGAAGTGCTCAATGGAAGTTCTGAACTGAAATTTGAAATCTCGTTTTGAGGAGTCACTCAACAGAAGATAGTCGAGATACGAAAAGACGATACGGCTGATACCTAACCCTTGTGGTTGCTGATCTTTCTCAAAGGAGAATGTCTCTTTAACCTTGCTGCGGGCATATCCCTTCAACAAATCGGCAAGATCCGCATGTTTCACGTCTCGAGGGGCTTTAACGGAGAGCCAGCGAAGAACTTTGGTAATCCAGTGCATCGTTCGCGGAGAAGTGTAGGTAATCCGAAGCATGGACTGAAGCAGCAATACATCTCGGGTATGTGGGTCAGCACTCCCGCCCTCCTCTAAGCTTCCATTGCTGGCCGAGAAAACATGGATGTACGTCGGGGTTGGCTTCTTGTCCCCGCCTCCTTTTTTCAGTCGCTGGAGAGACCAATCGCCATCGTCACCGATGTTTGCCGTGAATTGACGCTTCAAGATGAAGCCATCGAAGAGGTTGCGGCACTTGAGAAGCATAAATGCAAAACTACGCACCCAATCGGCTTTAGCATCGGGTACATTATTTACGGCGTCGTCAAATGACTTGATGAGGCGCTTGTCGTCAAGCAGGCCTTCGTCTTCGACCTCATCGCCTTTCATAATTCTTAGAACGTGTAGCAGAAAGGCCGGAAACTCAATAGTCGAACGAAACCGCTCGTTGCCCTCGTCTTCAGTGGAATTTGACTCGAGCTCTTTAGCGTATTTTGACAACGCCTCATCCAAGGACAACGATACCCCTTCGGAGGATTGCCTTGATGAATTGATGCCGGATTGCGGACGACTTTCCATTAGCGAAGCGAAGTTGGTCACCTCCAGCCAGGACCATTCATCACCAAATACTTTGTTTCGCAAACTTGTGTCACCACGGGTTAGAGACATCTGGACATAAGAATCCATGTCAGCACAGGAATCCCAAACCCACGCAAAGCATTCGCGTTCATATTGATTGGGCAGTTTGCTCATCAGGCGAGCCTTAACAATATCAACCTGCTTGAGTTGCTGCCCACGAGTGTTCATGATCTCGAAGTAGCGATTGAGGTCGGTATTGGGTGGCAGCGAGGCACGGACGACAGTCACCTTCGTTAGCAAGAAATCGCAGAATTTTTCGCGTGAGCGATTAAGGTTTTCATTTTGTTTGAAGAACTGATTGATGATGCTGTAGCCTTCATGAATGCCAGCATCTGCATTACTCGTGGAGCCCTGCGGTCGAACGTGCTCCTTAGCCGCCTCCTGTGCTACTCTCAGCAGGGCCTCAGTTGCCCGTGCGCGCGACTCATATTGCAAGTGGCCTGCATGGCCAACCGACGGCTTCTCACCCTCACCGTCTTGCTCTAGGAAGGTCAGAAGCAGATAGAGGGTTGTAAGTCGTTGTTGTCCATCTATGACCTCGAACTCATCCTCTCTTCCCCGCTTGATTACAACAAGGTTCCCAAGAAAATAGTTGTCCTGGCCCCCTACCACCGAGTCTTGAATATCGCTAATAAGTTGCTCAATCTGTTCGGCCCGCCAAGCATAGTTCCGTTGATAAATAGGAATCAGATAATTGTCAGTGAATAACTTGCCTACTGTTAACAGTTCAGGTTTCAACTCCTTCTTGCTCATTGCAGCCCCTTGATAAAAGCAACGAGTTCTTTTTCGTGGTTATCGCTGTATGGCTTACTTGCTATTGGAAGTTTGCGGACAACACTTCCAGTCATCGCATTACGTAGCAAAACAAAAGGCGATTTATTTGCATCGTTTTTACCTCGCGCTCGGTTGTCAGCAGATACAAATTGCACACGAAGTAACTCGACCCGCAAGGCATATGCCCATGCGAATAACCTATTTCGCACTTCATCTACATCTTCATCGCCAAACTTGTTTGTATAGCAAAGTAGCGCGGCAATGAACAATTCGTATACGTAGCGGTAGCGGTAGCGACTTTGAGATGGGCCAAAGTTTTTGAAACCTCTGTCAATAACCTCTTGTTCCAGTATCTTCAATTCGTCAAGCATGAATGTCACCATCTCGAAAAATGAGCGTCCTGCGATTATCGGGGCATCAAGCTGAAAGCGGCTGCGGCCGGCATTTCGTGCATCATGTGTAGAGGATACCGACCATGCACTTAGAAGTGGCATAGCGGCTTGTGCTGCAAGGTGATATCGCAGATTTGGCGAAAATGACCTGTGGGATCGTGATGAAATGCCCTTGAACATGCCGATGTCCCGAATAGTAAATTCGAGCGAGCTTTCGCCTCGTGACCACTTGGATATCCGGTATAAAAAAGTAGAAAAAAGCCTGTCCAGATCCTCATCGTTTACGGCTTCCCAAGCCTCAACGACAGCCACTTTCATAGCAGCGGACTCATCGTGCATTTCGCGCAGGTGGTGTGCTTTGAGCAAGTCGTGAGGGGCAAGCGGTTTGCCGCGATAGTTCTGGGAATCAAAGACCCGAAATGCCTCATCAATATCGTCCGTCACAATACGCACCAACTGACATTTGTGACAGATAAAATCCAAAAACTCTTTTTTATCTTCCAACTGCGACAGGCGCCTTTGAAGCTCTATCCAAACTAGAGAGACAGGAGTTTCGCTGTTACCAGACATCGAAATTTGATGATTTATCGGATCTAAGGCCGCAAGAATCATTCGCAAAGTCAGCAGGCGCTGCTGCCCGTCGACTACATTGAGATACTCACCATCATCGTGAAGAATGATTGCACCCAAAACATAGGGAATATCTTTTCGTTCGGTATCTCGAAGAGCTTCGCTGATATCATCCACCAGTTGTAGAGCAGTCGATACATCCCAACTGTATGGGCGTTGATAGTTCGGTATCCGAAGGCCTTGCTTGAGTAGTTCATCCACGGTGACTGCACTAACACCGTTCTCTCCGTTAATCGCCATTCCTATGTCCCTTCATTGACGCTTTTCTATTTTCTCAGCGTATTTTCCGCAAACTTTATTCACCTATATGGATACTTCGATTCCGAGTGGCGGCTGTCTTGTTCACAATTTCTATCACGAGGTGCTCCTCTGGCGCATATTTAACGATCTGGGGCATGGGTCGAGAGAGCGGTTCTGATCAAAGCGAGCATCGATGGCATCAGCACAGCGCTGCAATGCACCCGGTTGTCGATACCATGGCATTTGCTGATACGGTCACATGGTATTTGCTATATCTTCGATTCAGCGTCGGCCTTAAACCATAAAAAATGCCATTGATAATGCAGTCAATATCATCAATGGCACTCACTAAATCAAATAAAACAATAGGCTAAATAATAGCCTCATTCCCACTCGATAGTCGCTGGCGGCTTACCTGAGATGTCATACACCACGCGAGAAATACCATCGATTTCGTTAATAATACGGTTAGACACCTTGCCAAGGAATTCATAGGGTAAGTGTGACCAACGCGCGGTCATAAAGTCGATGGTTTCAACACAACGTAGGCTTACGACCCAGTCATATTTACGGGCATCACCCATCACCCCGACCGAGCGCACTGGCAAGAACACCGTGAAGGCTTGGCTTACTTTGTGATAAAGCTCCGCCTTGTGCAGCTCTTCGATGAAAATAGCATCAGCGCGACGGAGCAAGTCGCAATACTCTTTCTTAATTTCACCCAGTACCCGTACACCTAGGCCTGGGCCTGGGAATGGGTGGCGATACAACATGTCATAAGGAAGACCCAGCTCAAGGCCTATCTTGCGTACTTCGTCTTTGAACAATTCACGCAGCGGCTCAACAAGGCCCAGCTTCATGTCTTCTGGCAAACCACCAACATTGTGGTGTGATTTGATGACATGGGCTTTACCGGTCGCCGAGGCGGCTGATTCAATTACATCTGGGTAGATAGTTCCTTGCGCCAACCACTGCGCATTCACACGTTTGCCCGCTTCTTCATTGAATACATCAACAAAGGTGTAACCAATGGCTTTACGTTTAGCTTCTGGCTCATCAATCCCTTCTAAGGCTCTCAAAAAGCGCTCTTCGGCATCTATTTTGATGATATTGAGGCCAAAGTGGTCGCCGAACATATCCATCACCTGTTCGCCTTCGTTCAAGCGTAACAGGCCGTTGTCAACAAACACACAAGTTAGTTTATCGCCAATGGCTTTATGAATAAGCATCGCCACGACAGACGAGTCTACCCCACCGGATAGGCCTAAGATCACTTCTTCGTCACCGACTTTTTCACGAATACGCTCAACAGCATCTTCGATGATTTGCGCGGGTGTCCAAAGCTTTTCACAACCACAGATATCAACCACAAAGCGCTCTAACAGACGCAGACCTTGAAGTGTATGAGTCACTTCTGGGTGGAACTGCACGCCATAAAAACGTTTTTCTTCCCATGACATCGCTGCATGGGGACAAGTGTCTGTTCTCGCTGTGGTAGCAAACTGAGGGGGAGTTTCTTCTACTTTATCGCCGTGGCTCATCCATACATCAAGCAGACCGTTACCGTTGTCGCCAAGGTGATCTTCAATGGCTTCAAACAAGGCACAATTACCTACTTTTTCCACTTGCGCATAGCCAAACTCTTTCTTATCAGAGCCGTGTACTTTACCGCCAAGCTGCGCCGCCATGGTTTGCATGCCATAACACACACCCAGAACCGGAACACCCGCTTCAAATACGTAGTCAGGCGCACGCGGGCTGCCCTCTTCGACTGTAGATTCAGGGCCACCAGATAAAATGATGCCTTGCGGGTTAAATTCACGAATTTGCTCTTCCGTTACATCCCACGCCCATAATTCACAGTAAACGCCTATTTCACGCACGCGGCGGGCGATCAGCTGGGTGTACTGCGAACCAAAGTCGAGGATCAATATACGGGAATCATGGATGTCTTTGCTCATTGCTGTCTCATCTAAATTAAATGATGGCGGACCCAGTGCAACCAGGCCCTTTACGCTAACCGAAATTAAGCAGGGCTAGCAGTTGCTAGCCCTGATTGCACCGTTTTCGCGCCTAGCCTAGGCGGTAGTTGGGCGCTTCTTTAGTAATTTGCACATCGTGTACGTGCGACTCGCCCATACCGGCCGAGGTAACGCGTACAAACTGTGGCTTAGTGTTCATCTCTTCAATGGAGGCCGAGCCAGTTAGGCCCATGGAGCTGCGCAGACCCCCCATTTGTTGGTGGATAATATTGCCAATCGGGCCTTTGTAAGCCACGCGGCCTTCGATGCCTTCTGGTACCAATTTCTCGGCTTCTTTCGAAGTTTGGAAATAGCGATCTGACGACCCTTCTTTTTGATCCATCGCACCTAATGAGCCCATGCCACGGTAAGATTTATAGTAGCGTCCTTGATACAGCTCAACCTCGCCTGGCGACTCTTCAGTACCGGCAAGCATTGACCCCACCATGACGCACGATGCACCGGCAACCAGCGCTTTAGCAATATCGCCTGAGAAGCGAATCCCCCCATCGGCAATAACAGGAATATCACGTCCTTTAAGGCCCTCAACAGCATCTGAAATAGCGGTAATTTGGGGTACGCCACAACCAGTCACGATACGCGTAGTACAGATAGAGCCTGGGCCGATGCCCACTTTCACGGCATCCACGCCAGCATCAGCAAGGGCAATAGCGCCTTCAGCTGTCGCTACGTTACCAGCAACGATTTGTAAATCTGGGTAAGCTGCACGCGTTTCTTTGACACGGTCAATAACCCCTTGCGAGTGGCCATGTGAGGTATCGATGAGTAGCACATCAACACCGGCTTCAACCAGTGCAGCGATGCGCTCGTCAGTACCAGCACCCACACCCACCGCAGCACCGACGCGTAAGCGACCTTGCTCATCTTTACAGGCGTTTGGTTTGTCCATGGCTTTTTGGTAATCCTTCACTGTGATCATGCCTTTCAGTTTAAAAGCGTCATCAACAACTAGGATTTTCTCAATGCGGTGCTCGTGCATCAGCCCGAGGATCTGGTCACGATCAGCATTTTCGCTTACCGTAACAAGGTCTTCTTTTTTGGTCATCACGCTAGAAACAGGCTTACTCAGCTGAGTTTCAAAACGCATATCACGGCTGGTAACAATACCCTGAAGGTTATTGTCTTTGTCGGTCACCGGGAAACCAGAGAAGCCTTTCTCAATCGCCAGTGCTTGTGCATCAGCGATAGTCAGGTCCGCTGGTACGGTCACAGGTTGCGACACAACCCCTGCCTCGTACGTTTTTACTTTACGTACATTGGCCGCCTGTTCGGCGATGGTCATGTTTTTGTGAATAAAGCCCAGTCCACCTTCTTGCGCTAGAGCAATGGCTAAACGCGCTTCAGTCACTGTATCCATAGATGCAGAAACAAGCGGGAGGTTCAGCTTAATGCCGCGAGTAAGGCGAGTGGTAAGGTCCGCTGTGTGCGGTAGAACAGTAGAATGACCAGGTACTAAAAGTACGTCGTCAAAGGTAAGAGCTTCTTTAGCGATCCTAAGCATTGGCAACTTCTCACGAATTGGTGATTGGATGGAGTTGCGGCGGCATTTTATCAGCGATAATAGGGCGAGTAAATAAAATTCGCCGTTTATTTATGATAAAGTGGCGACAACTTTTTCGCTCTCTTGGGTCGTTCTATGTATTCACAACCCCACGCTAATACGCCAGCTGCCGTATACACCGTATCGCGCCTAAACCGCGAAATCCGAACCGTGTTAGAACGTGGCTTTGCCAGTATAGTACTCAATGGTGAAATTTCTAACTTTGTTGCCCCCGCTTCTGGACATTGGTACTTCTCCTTAAAAGACGATAAATCCCAAGTACGCGCAGCGATGTGGCGCGGCAACAACCGCTATGCACAAATTCGCCCAAAGAATGGCGACCAAGTGCAAGTACATGCACGAGTCTCATTGTATGAACCGCGCGGTGACTACCAAGTCATCGTCGAGCGCATGGAAGCCGCTGGCGAGGGGCTGCTTAAACAACAGTTCGAAGCCTTAAAAATGCGCTTGGCTAGTGAAGGGCTATTTAACTCTAGTTACAAAAAGCCATTGCCTAGCAGCATCAATAAAGTAGGTGTTGTCACGTCCAGCACTGGGGCCGCTATAAAGGATATTTTAACCGTATTAAAGCGCCGCGCACCGCAGCTTGAAGTGGTTATTTACCCTTGCCAAGTGCAAGGTGATAGTGCCCATCAAGGGATCATCGATAAAATTGCTCTAGCCAATGCCCGCAAAGAGGTTGATGTATTAATTGTCGGACGCGGTGGCGGCAGCTTAGAAGACTTGTGGTGCTTTAATCACGAGCAATTGGCTCGCGCTATTTTTGCCAGTGAATTACCTGTGATCAGTGCCGTGGGTCATGAAATAGACACCACTATCAGCGATTTTGTTGCTGATATACGTGCGGCGACCCCCTCGGCGGCGGCCGAGTTAGTGAGTCCCGATAGCGAACAAATTAAGCAGTTTTTAGCGCATAAAAAGCAGCAGCTACACAGCGCATGGCGACACCGCTTAGCGGCCTATCAACAGCAATTGCAGCAACTACAAAGCCGTTTATCACACCAGCATCCAGCTAATCAGTTGATGCAACAGCAGCAGCGTTTAGATGAGTTGCAAATGCGTCTACACCGCGCCATGGAGCAGCGTTTTAACCACCAGCAACAGCACCTTGGCGAGCTTAGTATGCGTTTGCAACGCGCCAACCCAGCACAACGGGTAGCCAGCGCCAAATATCAATTGCAGCAACTATCGAGCCGTCTAGTGGCAAGCCAAAAAGAACAACTCTATCGCGCCCAAAGCGAACTGAGCCACCTCGCTACTCGCCTTGATAGCATCAGCCCTTTGGCCGTACTTGGGCGCGGCTACAGCATTACGCGCGCCGACTCGGGAATTATTAAGTCAGTACAGCAAGTACAACCGGGCCAAACACTGCATACGCGCGTGGCCGATGGTGAGGTTACGACGACGGTGGTAGGCGTTCAACCCAAAGATTAAGACCCGCTTCAGAGCTGCGCGAATTGGTGCGGTGAAACTGCTGCCACCACGGCTGTTCCATAAGAGTATTTTGAATATTGTGCCAATCGTCACGCGGGTCGAGTTCTACGTCTTCTTGGGCTGAGAACTGCAGGCGACAAACCGTTTGCTTACATTGGGCGGTATCGAGTTTAATCTTGTACGCCAACCCTTGGCTGTAAACAAAGTCACTCACTTTGGTCTCAACTTCATAGGCCCAAGCTTCGTCCCGCTCTTGATTGGTAAATCGCTCTTTAAGTTCGGCCTCCATGTCACTGGGCGCGTCTAGAATATGCTTGTAGGTAGCAATGGTTTGCTTAGCGGCCGCCAATTCGCGGCGTAAAGTATCAATGTCGCTGGTACTGTTAGCGGCACCTTGGGGTTGTTCGGGGGCGACCTCTAGCGTATCGGTAGCGGGTGGCAGCTGCTGTTTTTTTACTGCTATTTGAGGTGATTCAGGCAGCGCCGCGAGCTGAGGGGGATGAGTTACAAGTTGAGCATCACTTGATGGTGCGGGCTGCGTTGCTGGCACGGGTGATGGCTCGAAGAACACTATATAACCGCCTCCGAAGCCCAACGAGAATGCCCCCAGTGCAGTTATAACAAGTTGTTTATTCATCCCTTTTCACTCTAGTGCCACTACAACATGGCACTAGTATGCGATTGATTCTCTTGTTCGTCATCTAAAAAGTTTTGATTCATGCTTTCCGCTGGACAAGGACAGTCCGGTTTGCCCACCAATTTAGCGGGAACGCCAACGGCGGTCATATGCGGCGGCACTGAGCTCAATACTACCGAGCCGGCACCAATACGCGCACCCTCACCCACTTCAATATTGCCCAGAACTTTCGCCCCGGCACCAATCAGCACCCCGGCACGAATTTTAGGGTGGCGATCGCCAGACTCGTTACCTGTACCGCCTAAAGTGACCGACTGCAAAATAGACACATTGTCTTCAATCACCGCTGTCTCACCAATAACAATGCCTGTCGCATGGTCAAACATGATGCCGTGACCAACACGGCACGCGGGGTGAATGTCAACACCAAACACCTCTGAGCAGCGGCTTTGTATAAAACGAGCCAGCTCAATGCGCCCTTGACGCCACAAGCAATGAGCCAACCTGTGCGCTTGAATGGCGTGAAAGCCTTTAAGGTTTAAGATCACCGTTAAATAAGTATCCACCGCCGGGTCACGATCGCGAACGGCTTTAATATCGTTTGCTACATGAGTCAGCATGGTATCGCAGCCCACAAACGCTTGGTCAAATAGCTCGCGAATGGTAAACGCTGACACCACCGCATCGGCGAG
This sequence comes from Pseudoalteromonas ruthenica, assembly GCF_008808095.1. NCBI lineage: Bacteria > Pseudomonadati > Pseudomonadota > Gammaproteobacteria > Alteromonadales > Pseudoalteromonadaceae > Pseudoalteromonas > Pseudoalteromonas ruthenica. The sequence goes on from NZ_CP023396.1 coordinate 1,978,584, forward strand.
TTTGTTGGCCACGATAAAGCTTAGCGCCGAGCCAAGGCATTCATGATTAAGCACACACGAGTATACGTGCGAGGCCAATAATGGCTCTTTAGTTACAACTTGATTTGCTTCTTCTCTGAGCTGCTGCCAGATTTCATGACGCATGGGCATATCCACCAACTTACGAACAACGGACTTGTAATAGACTAAGTGTAACGGATCTGCCCACTATCACGCCATCCCGGGGGCAATTTAGGGTCGTTATCAGATATAACTAAAACAACTAAGGAAAGAACTGTTGTCCTTAATGCAAAAATAAAGCTAGGCTAAAGTCATAGCCGCATTGGAGAAGAATATGCCCCAAGCAATTGATAAAAAGAACTTTAATAGCTTTAAAACGTTTTACCCTTATTACTTACAAGAGCACGAAAACCCTGTGTGCCGACGTTTACATTTTATCGGCAGTTTAGTGGTGCTGGCGATATTAGGCTTTGCTGTGTTCAGCGGCAGCTACATTTGGTTGTGGGCGATGCCTGTGGCCGGTTACGGCTTTGCATGGGTGGGTCATTTCTTTTTCGAGAAAAATCGCCCTGCTACCTTTCGCCATCCAGTTTACAGCTTGATTGGCGACTGGGTCATGTTTAAGGATATGCTCATTGGCAAAGTACCTTGGTAGCCCCAAGCTTTGCCACTGAGCGCTCTAATAGGAGGCTATACCCCCACACCAAGGGTTTTTAACAACGCCAACACACTTTTAGCATTATCTGCTAATACCAACTGCTTATCATGCTCTGAAGTGGCCTGATGCACAGCCGCAATCATCTCATGCAGCTCTTTTAGTTCATCATCACTAAAGGCACTACGAAGTTGTGGCTTCGACATGGGTAAGGAATTGCTTAAATCAGCGGCAATCTGGGCGATATCGTCGGCGAACTCGCCTCTTAAATCGTTTAGGCTCATTATTCTATCCTGTTATTAAAGGCCTGCGCTTTGTAATGATTTATCAATAAAGGTGCTAATTGTTGGCGGGATCGGCAGCAAATCACCCACCTCCTTTATGGCGCTTTGCTGCAAACTCAATACCGAATTAGCGCTAATAAGTAACTCGGTGATACTTTCATTCGCTTCAAGGGTTGCTTGCACATTGCCATGAATAGTGCGACGCATCCTATCGGCTTCATCGTTAATGCTGCCTCGCACTTGCGTGCGGATAAGGGCCGCCAAACCAGCCACATCTTCACGTTGCTGTGAGTTGAGATTATCATTATCAGCCAGCTGTCGTTTGCCACGGTAATTTTGCTCTGCTTTGGCATACACCTTATGCCAGCGCTCATCAAGCATCGCATAAGCAGAGTGCTCCCACGCATCCACCATGGCCAAACCATTATCCCCAATCGCGGCGATGCCTTTCGAGACTTGCTGATTTGCGGTAATCGCCTGTTGTGGAACGCTAGTACAGCCACCGAGAATGACCGTCGCCAATACCACCGCACTAAACACCCGAGTCATTGTTATTGCTTCCTTTTTTATTATTTGTCCCGCTAATAGAGTAACTTAGTTCGGATGAATTGCCACCTTTAATCACCCTATTTGAGTTAAGTGCACCACTGTGTAGCAGTGCTTATTGCGGCGCTGAGAGTATGTTTTCTATAATTTTTAACTGCCCGAAATCGACACGATAAAACAATAATAGTGAGTCAGCCTATAAGACAATCTGGATAGACTAAAAGCAATTTGGTTTCAGATGGTTGGGAATCTTTTTGGTGTGTACCAAACCATGTACCACTGGTACACGGATTTATATGAAGATGTTCGGGATTTTTGCAAACCGCTTGAAAGATCAAGCGGTTACTAAAATTGGCGAGTCAACCGCTAAGTAAACTGAGCCGTCCAATGGGGTAACAATAAAAAAGTCACCCTCTGCGCTCTCAATATAGAGGGCTTCTCACTTCATGAGGCCTTTGTTTTACTGCATGCGTGTATATCTGCGTTATGTGCACTGATGCGTGCCCCAGTAATCCTTAAATAGTTCGAATACCGTTTCCAGCGAGTAAAAGCTAAGTCACAAATGTATGACTAAAAGTTTGGCAACCACAGTGTTTACTGAACGCACTTGTTTGTGCATACTAGCTTGTTGTAATGTCCACAAGTCCACAAAATTCAATATGACTTGCGCCTTCTCTTGATCTCCGGCGCTAAAGCTAATAGGTTAATGCAGGCAATAGAACGAGGAACGCGATGAAATCGCATCAAAACAACAGAGCTAACAGCAAGGTGGTGATTACCGCCCTGATGCTGTTTGCACAGTTGTTTTTGTTTGCCTCAGATGCGTTTGCTTTTGATAACTTCTTCGAAAACGCTTCAGAGTCACACCATGAACTGTGTGTTCAGGACTCCAGTGTATGTCAGCCAGATAATAATTCTGCAGACGAAGCTGGCGCAGACAACTGTGACCACTGCTGTTCCTGTCACGGGCATTTTACGCATATCGTATTATTCAAAAATACTGATAGCCATTTAGGAAAATTTGGCGAGATGGCACTAGCTGCGTATCGTCCTTTCCCTCCGTCTCATTTACAATCCGGTATCGACCGTCCTCCTAGAGCCTAAATCCTAGTCATTTTTTACCTATTTAGTTACTGACCAGGATTTACAATATGAACTCTTTTTTTTCGCATGCGCGCAAGCGTGTGTTCACTGTGGTCGTGAATAGTGTGTTGCTATTCATATCAACCACTGCAATGAGCAAAACAATAACGCTCGAACAAGCGGCACGCCTGACGTTGCAGCAACATCCGGAGTTACAGCGATATCAGTCGCTGCTCACTGCTACAGAGGCAGATAGAACGCTGGCTAATCTCACTCCGGCTTATCACGTTGGCGTTGAAGCAGAAAACCTGCTCGGTTCAGGAGATGCATCAGGCATTAGTGATGCTGAACTGACAGTTTCACTTTCCTCTGTCTTTGAGATGGGAGGGAAGCGAAATGCAAGGGTATCTTTGGCAGATGCCAATTTATCCCTGTTACAGTCAGAACGCTATGTTACTTCGCTCAAACTGTTAAGCGAACTGACCCGGCACTATGTAAAAACACTCGCAGCAAAAGAACGGCTGACATTGGCACAAACGTCTGTTTCTCTCGCTGATGAAGCCTTATCTATTGTGAAACAGCGCGTTGAGAAAGGCGCAACCAATAAAGCGGAATTTCTGCGCGCCAGAGCCGCTCTCAATCAGGCCAAAGTCGACAAAGCATCCGCTGAAACGGCTCTGGTTATTGCCAAACAGTCACTTGTACTATTTTGGCAGGGAGATGCTGAGACAATCGATAAAGTATCGGGTTCACTCAGTACCCTTCCCGCAAAACGGCAGTATTCAGCTGTTTATCAACAGTTTCTTGAATCAGCAAATGTGGAACGACTCACCCAAGCTATCAATGTGAAAGAGGCTGAACAAAAGCTGGTAGAAAGTAATGCCAGTGCTGATATCTCATGGCGTATTGGTGTGCGGCGCTCTCAGGCGGTTCAGGATACGTCTGTTGTTGCTGCTGTATCCATACCGCTTTTCGCTGAACAAAGAAACCAAGGTGCTTCTCGGGCTGCCTTGGCGAAGAAAGAAGCCGCGGTAATTGCCAGAGACACTCAGATACTGGAGATAAAAGCACTACTGTTTAAAGCGCAGCAATACCTCAATTTCTCCATTGATGCTGTAAAGCATATCAACGATACCGTGTTGCCCGACCTTGAAGCAGCTACCACACTTGTGCTCGAAGGTTACCAGCGAGGGGCATACAGCTACCAGGACTGGATTGCATCCAGAGATGCGTTGATACGCGCACGTGCAAAGGTCATCGAATTGAGCGAAAGCGCGTTAGTGAACCAGTCACTCATTGAGCAGTGGACCGGACTATCCGGTCAGGCTTCATCTACTAAAAAATTCCGGACAACCCATGAATAAACTATTTTTTATCATCTTACTACTACTGTGTCTTACAGATGCCAATGCCGCAGCAAGTGGCGAACACTCCCATGCGGCTGAATCGAAAACATTTACCAATAGCAGCGTATCGTTGACATTACGCATTCAGGATACGAAAGAGGGAGCATATCTACTTGCCGAAAGAGTTGATAGCTCACAGCCGCTGCCGCCTGACGCACTTAACGTCACACTCAATCGGATGGGAGGACGTCAGGACAAGATCCATTTTGAAAGCTATGAAAATGGGCTCAGATCCACAAGTTTTATCGCTGAGCCGCACTCATTTGTCGCCAATATTACACTGTTACTGGGTGAAAATAGCTTTTCGTGGGATTGGAAAAAGCACGAAGCCCGAACTGAAATAGATGATGCGTATTCCAGCCAGACTGGCGTAACCACAAACGTCGCTACAGGCGGTGAAATAAAAAAGCACACCGAGGTTTATGGTCAGCTGACTATACCGCCACAACAGCGTGCCGAGGTTCATGCCCGGTTTACGGGAATTGTAGAACAGCTCTTTACTGATATTGGGCAGACCGTGAAAGCCGGCGAGACAATGGCGCAGGTGCAGTCGAATGACAGCCTCCAGTCTTTCGATGTGAAAGCCCCAATCAATGGCATTGTGGTATCGCGCAACCTGAATATTGGAGAGCTTACCCGCACAACACCACTTTTTACGATTGTTGATACCTCAGTGCTTTGGGCGGAATTAAAGGTGTTTCCATCTCAGCGCAGTCAGATTGCTGAAGGTAAATCTGTTCACATTATCGCAAATGGTCGTCAACTCGAGAGCACAATTACCAGCATTATTCCTTCTCACGAAGGGCAACCCTACCAGCTAGCACTGGTAAAAGTGGTGAACAAGGATGGTCTGCTCTCTCCCGGCGATTTAGTTACAGGCATTGTCGACTCACAACAAAAAACGGTGCCGGTAAAAATCGAAAATCGCGCCATTCAAACCCTGAACAATAGGCCCGTTGTGTTCCTGAAAGAAGGCAATGCCTATCAGGCAACACCTGTAATCTTAGGATTGCAGGACGACAACTTTTCCGAAGTCGTCGCAGGGCTATCCGCCGGACAAACGTATGTTGTCGACAACAGCTACTTAATCAAAGCGGATATACAAAAATCCGGCGCATCGCACGCGCACTAATAGGGAGAGACAAATGATAGATAATATTGTTCGCCTCTCAGTCGAGCGGCGTTACCTGCTGTTAACCCTGGTGCTTGTCATCATAGGCATTGGCATATGGAGTTATCAGCGGCTACCGATAGATGCGGTGCCGGACATTACTAATGTTCAGGTTCAGATAAACACGGAAGCACCAGATTATTCGCCACTTGAAGCCGAACAGCGGATCACCTTTCCGGTTGAAACTGCGTTGTATGGTCTACCCAATTTGTCCTATACGCGGTCAATTTCACGTTACGGACTTTCTCAGATCACCGTGGTATTTGAAGAAGGAACTGACATTTACTTTGCGCGGAACCTTATCGATGAGCGGTTGGCAACGCTGAAAAGCGTTCTGCCACCCGGACTGGAACCTGAGATGGGACCGATTGCAACAGGACTGGGTGAAATCTTCGTTTACACGCTGGAAGCGAAAGACGGCGCCCAAATGCCGGACGGCTCGCCCGTTACGCCTATGGCACTTCGTGAAGTTCAGGACTGGATAATCAAACCACAACTGGCTCAGGTTAAGGGCGTGGTGGAAGTGAACACCATTGGGGGGTACGACAAGCAATATCACGTCATGCCTTATCCAGCGAAGATGCTGGAAATGGGTGTGACTATGGCAGATATCCGCAAAGCGTTGGTAAGCAACAATGACAATGCTGGAGCCGGGTATATAGAGAACAATGGCGAACAATTGTTAGTTCGCTCACCGGGCCAGTTAAAAGCAATTGAGGATATCAGGAACGTTGTTGTCGGACGTAAAGGTTCCGTGCCTGTTTTAGTCAAAGATGTCGCCGAAGTGGGACTGGGCAAAGAGCTGCGCACAGGGGCAGCAACCCGAAACGGCAAAGAAACCGTGATGGGCACCGTGATGATGTTGGTGGGAGAAAACTCGCGTGAAGTTGCAGCATTCACCAATGATAAATTTCAGCAAATACAAACGTCATTGCCACAATGGGTTCAGGCTGAGGTGGTATATAACCGCACCACGCTGGTAGACAAAGCCATCCAGACGGTACAAAAAAACCTGCTGGAAGGCGCACTGCTGGTTATCGTTATTCTGTTTTTACTGTTAGGAAACATCCGTGCCGCCCTCATTACGGCGGCTGTTATCCCAATCGCGATGATGATGACTATTACCGGCATGGTTCAGCGGGGTGTCTCTGCCAACCTGATGAGTCTCGGGGCGCTGGACTTTGGTCTGATTGTGGACGGCGCTGTCATCATTGTGGAGAACTGTATCCGCAGGCTCTCAGAAGCGCAAAAACAGCAAGGTGGCACACTGGCGCTTAAGGCACGCTTGCAGGAAGTCAAAGACGCCACTATTGAAGTTATCCGCCCCAGCTTGTTTGGCGTGGGTATCATCACCGCAGTGTACTTTCCTATATTTACCCTTTCTGGCGTAGAAGGGAAAATGTTTCACCCCATGGCAACAACTGTGGTAATCGCATTGCTTTGTGCGATGGTGTTATCACTCACTGTTGTGCCTGCTGCGATCGCGGTATTTATGCGCGGAAAAATCAGCGAAAAGGAGAGCATCATTATCCGCGGCGCGAAAGCCATTTATCGACCAGCACTTGAGTGGGTGCTTAAGTTCAAGTCGCTTATTTTGACAGGCGCGTTGGCTCTGGTTGTTGGTTGCTCATGGCTTGCCTCTACATTAGGCTCTGAGTTTATACCACAGCTTGATGAGGGTGATATCGCGCTGCATGCATTACGTATTACAGGCACGGGATTAGAGCAGTCTGTTGAAATGCAGGAGCTCCTCGAAAAAACCATCACCGACTTTGAAGAAGTTGACAAAGTATACGCCAAAGTGGGGACGCCAGAGGTAGCCACAGACCCTATGCCACCGAATGTCGCCGACACCTTTGTCATGCTCAAGCCACGCTCTGAGTGGCCCACCCCGGATAAGCCTAAATCACAGCTCATTGAAGAGCTTGAGAAAGCAGTCACTGCAATACCGGGCAATAACTACGAGTTTACGCAGCCTATCCAGATGCGCTTTAACGAGTTAATTTCCGGTGTCAGAGCCGATGTTGCGATTAAAGTATTTGGTGATGACCTGGATACATTACTGGCATCAGCAAATTCAGTTGCATCACTGACGAAAGGCTTACCTGGCGCAGCGGATACCCGCGTTGAACAGGTAGACGGTCTGCCTATGCTATCGGTCATTCCCAAACGTGAAGTGATGGCGCGCTATGGCCTAAATATAGACGACATCCAATCTCTGGTTTCGACCAGTATTGGTGGTCAGCAAACAGGCTTGATCTATGAAGGTGATCGGCGCTTTAAACTGGTAATTCGCCTTCCGGAGCAACTACGACGCAACGTTCAAAAACTAAAGGTACTGCCAGTCCCGACACCCGATGGATATGTGCCTCTACAGGAGGTGGCCACATTAGAAGTCAAACCCGCGCCAGCACAAATCAGTCGGGAAAATGGCAAACGCCGCGTGGTCGTTACAACCAACGTTCGCGGGCGCGATCTCGGTAGTTTTGTCGCAGAGTTGCAGGCTACGTTGAATGAAGACTTGAAACTACAAGATGGCTACTGGCTGGAATATGGCGGAACGTTCGAACAGTTGGAATCGGCAAGTAAGAGGCTGTCCTGGGTGGTACCGGTAACGCTGGCACTCATCGTCGGCATTCTTATTCTTGCATTTAGTTCTGTGAAGGATGCTTTAATCATCTTCACCGGTGTGCCGCTGGCACTGACTGGGGGCGTACTTGCACTGTGGATTCGGGGTATGCCGCTGTCTATTTCTGCCGGTGTAGGATTTATCGCATTGTCAGGCGTTGCCGTATTAAATGGTTTAGTCATGCTCGCCTTTATCAGGCAGTTGTGGTTTGAAAAAGGCGATCTGTACACCGCTATCATTGAGGGGGCAATAGTCAGGCTTCGTCCCGTTTTGATGACTGCCCTGGTAGCAAGTCTTGGCTTTGTGCCCATGGCACTGAACACAGGCACCGGTGCTGAAGTTCAACGCCCGCTCGCGACGGTAGTTATCGGCGGCATTATCTCATCGACTTTACTTACACTGTTCGTGCTCCCAAGCTTATACCAATTGGTGCACAGGAAAGCGGATAAACAGTAAAACAACAATGCCCTGGATAAAACCGGGGCACGACAGGAGTATGTATGGGGCACTCACATTCCCATAGCTCAGAAAAAATTGGCTGGGCTTTTTTCCTTAACTTTGGCTTCACTATCATCGAGTTCATTGGAGGATGGTTAACAAACAGTACCGCTATTATGGCGGATGCCGTGCATGACTTAGGTGACACATTGTCAATTGGCAGTGCGTGGCTTCTGAATAAACTAGGCACTAAAAGCGCGACCAAAGAGTTTACCTATGGCTATCGGCGGCTGAGTTTACTTGGGGCGCTGATAAACGGCATTGTTTTAATCGTTGGTTCTGTCTGGATCCTTTATGAAGCAGTGCCACGGCTGAGTAATCCAGAAATGCCAGAAACAGAAGGCATGATTGCACTGGCTATTCTTGGCGTACTGGTCAATGGCTTCGCCGCTTATAAATTACATAGTGGTAAATCGTTGAATGAAAAAGTTCTGAACTGGCATTTACTCGAAGACGTTTTAGGTTGGGTAGCGGTACTCATTGTCGCTATTGTTATGCAGTTCAAAGATTGGCCCGTTCTGGATCCAGTTCTTTCCATCGGATTTACGCTATTCATTCTGTTCAACGTTATCCGAAACCTCATCAGCACCATGAAGCTATTTTTTCAGGCGTCACCAGACAACACTCTTTTACAAAAGGTAACTGATAAACTACTTGAACTTGATGCTGTGAGCGACCTGCATCACCTGCATATCTGGTCACTAGATGGTGAGCACCATGTCGCGACAGTTCATGTCGTTAGTCGGTTTGAGTCGAAAGCTGAATACCTCGAACTTAAAGAAAATGTATCCAACGCGCTGCAAGAGTTTGAGTTATCACATACTACTATTGAAATTGAGCTAACTAGCGAAGAATGTCGGGATGCTGATTAATACAAATTTAGTATTTAAAAAATGGGCGGTGTAGCCGATATGAAACGACTTTTTACTTCAGTAATGGTCCCCCCCATTTTAATTGAATTAGTTCCGAACAGATCTGACAAAGCTTCTTGAAAAGTTGAGAGTTACCCGTTTCGATAAAGGTGCTGAATCTTTAATCAAAACAAACAAAGAGGTAACTCTCATGCTTCATACTAACAACCCAATCATTAAACACAAAGCTGGATTACTCAATCTGGCTGAAGAACTTGGCAATGTGTCAAAGGCCTGCAAAGTAATGGGTGTTTCGCGAGACACGTTTTATCGATATCAAGAATTGGTCGAAGGTGGCGGCATTGATGCGCTGATTGATAAATCACGCAGAGCGCCAAACTTAAAGAACCGTGTCGATGAAGAAACTGAAAATGCTGTCACAGAGTACGCGGTTGAATACCCCGCTCACGGTCAGGTTAGAACCAGTAACGAGTTGCGCAAACAAGGCGTGTTCGTTTCTGCCAGTGGTGTTCGTTCAATTTGGCTGCGTCACGATTTGGAAAACTTCAAAAGACGCCTGAAAGCATTGGAAGCAAAAGTCGCCCAAGAAGGCATTATCCTTACGGATGCTCAGGTTGCGGCACTCGAAAAGAAAAAGAACGATGATGAGGCTTGTGATGAAATTGAAACGATGCACCCAGGTCATCTTGGTTCGCAAGACACATTCTATGTTGGTCGAAAATCACGGCTTCAGCTAATCCGCTAGCAATCAACGCATTATCATTTTCAGTTTTTGAAAATGGATAGTGAAATGCTACTGGTTAGCTCATCAGTGTTCATTTTAAGTGTACCCAAAACATTCGTTTAGTTTTTACCTAATACTGTCTGTTTAAACTCTTTATGGGTTTATGATGGACATGATAAATGTGGTTTAAAAACTTATAGCGAACATGCCTTCCAAAGCACGTGGAGTTAAAGAAGCTCTAATAATGGAAATGCGCTAGATTTATACAGGAGTTATCAATGTAATTTTCAAATTTCAGGCATAAAAAAACCCTAGCCAATCGGCTAGGGTTATCAAAAGTGGTACCAGTGGGCGGACTTGAACCGCCACGCCCGAAGGCAACGGATTTTGAATCCGTCATGTCTACCAATTCCATCACACTGGCATCTTTTTTCTTTGACCTTCTCAACGAGAAGATAAAGAAAAACCACTTCAGAGCAAAGGCTTTGTTTATCTGCCTTCATCTCTATGCCGTGCATTATACAAAGAATGAAAAGCGCGGCAAGCGTTTTATGTTATTAATGTGTCAACTGCTGAATAAACAACCAAGCATGAGCATGGATGTTTAACAATATCAGCACTTAGGCATAAAGCGTTTAATAATTGCCTGCATATCAATATTTTCATTGAGTGTGCCATATTGATGGTGGCTTTGTGGCGCTAAACGCGAGCGCACAAAGGCATCGGCAATTAAGGGGTCGCCGTAAATAAGCAAGGTTGCACCCTGCCACAGTAGGGCCAAGCTCTCCATGATTTGCCGCGCGTGTATTTCAATCGCCGCTTTATCACCAAGCTGGGCCTGTAACTGTTCTAACCGTTCATCGAACTGCACATACTGGCCCTTTGCCTGCTCTAATTCCCGCAGTAAGGCCTTTAGCGTATCCGGCTCTTTATTCAGCACCCGCAATAAGTCTAAACACTGCACATTACCCGAGCCCTCCCAAATGGCGTTCACCGGGGCCTCTTTATATAAACGGCTGAGCACATTGTCGTTTACATACCCCACCCCACCAACACACTCCATGGCCTCATAGGTATGTTGTACGGCGCGTTTACAAATCCAATACTTACCGATAGCGGTGGCGCTGCGTACTAACGCTCGATGGTGGTGATCATCTTGGTTATCTAATGCATTGGCGATACGCATAGAGATAGCCAAAGCAGCCTCGGCCTCAATGGCTAAATCGGCTAATACGTTGCGCATAAGCGGCTGCTGGTGCAGACCTTTGCCAAAGGCTTGGCGTTCATGGGTATGCCAAATCGCTTCTTTCGCTGCTTGCGCCATTAGTGCCGAAGAGCCCAGCATGCAGTCGTAGCGCGTTAAAGCCACCATTTGAATGATGGTGGCGATGCCGCGCCCGGGCTCACCCAATAACCACCCATGGGCGCCGCGAAATTCCACCTCGGAGCTGGCGTTAGATTGATTTCCTAATTTATTTTTAAGGCGCTGGATATGCATTGGGTTCTTGCTGCCATCCTCGCGCCAACGGGGAACTAAAAAGCATGAAAGCTGTTGCTCTACCTGGGCTAACACCAAAAAGCCATCGCACATCGGCGCCGAGCAAAACCACTTATGACCCACAATCTCATATAGTTTCCCCGGCCCGCTCGCAGCTACAGGGGTGGCATAGGTGGTATTTGCTCGCACATCACTGCCACCTTGTTTTTCGGTCATTGCCATCCCTATGGTCACGCCTTGCTTTTCATACCAAGGCTTATTGCTTTCATCATAGTGACGAGACAGAATCTTGGGCAGCCACCGATCGGCCACCTCTTTTTGTACCGCGATTGCCGGAACGCTGGCGAAAGTCATGGTTAACGGGCAGCCCGAGCCTGGGTCGGCGTGGCTGTGTAAAAAAGCCAGTGCCCCCCGCACCACATGCGACCCGCTTTTGCTTTCCAACCAAGGTAGTGCGCAGTGACCACTTTGCACTGCATGACGCATCAGTTGATGATAAGCCGGGTGGTAATCGACTTGATCAATGCGCTCACCAAAACGGTTATGACTAACAAATTCGGGAAGGTGCTTATTAGCGAGGAAGCCGGCCTCTAATAGTGACCCACCTATGCCTTCACCAAAGTTGCAAAGCATGGGCGCGCCCCAACTGCCACCGAATCGCGTTAGCCAGTATTGCAACACCTCGTCGGCGCTAAAGGCATTGTAATTCGCTAATGGCTTGGGTTGATTAAATACCGAGTGTGTATCTGCTAGGCTGTTGTTATTCATTTATTTTTCTCACAGTGCGGCAGTGGAGTTATGTCACTGACTATAGCAGGTCTGACCACCTTGTCGAGCGAGCACTAAGAGCGTCGCCTTTGTGCAGGGGGTTTGCTACACTGTCGCCGATTTTATCGCTTAGGAAATGTTTTCATGTCTGCTGATTATGCACGCACTGGGTTTGCCCGACGTATCGCCTCATTAATTTATGATGGCCTTGTGGTTATCGCATTTGCCATGCTAACCACGGTGGTGTACTTACTTGTTGTACAAGGCGCTATCTCGCTAGGTTGGTTAAGCTTAGGTGAGGCGGAAGATGTGGCAGCGTTGATTCAACAAAATACCCTTCTCTATGTGCTCCGTGATGTGCTTTTAGTCTTAGTAAGCCTAAGCTTTTTTGGCTACTTCTGGAGTAAGAGTGGGCAAACAATCGGTATGCGCGCATGGCGTATGCAAGTGCGTCGGCTCGATGGCAGCCTTCCAGGCTTTTGGCAAAGTGCATGGCGCAGCCTGTGCGCGTTACTTGGCTTAGGCAATATCCTAGTTTTGGTTGATATAAAGAACAAACGCGCCCTGCAGGACTACTTATCGGGCTGTGAAGTGGTTACCTTAAGCAAAGAAGACAACAAGAAAATTTACCAAGCTCTAGATTAAGCACAGCAAGCGGCGTTTAATTGCGCCGCTTCAGTAGATAGCTTGAGAAGATAATAAACAACATGCTCGGTAGCACCGCCCCCACAAACGCGGGGATCTGATACACCGTCACGATAGGGCCGAAGATACGGTCGGTCAGGTGGAAAGCAATACCTGTGACCACCCCCATCACAATACGCGCGCCCATGGTTACGGTGCGCAGCGGCCCAAAAATAAATGACAGCGCAACAAGCAGCATCACTGCCAAAGACACGGGCTGCATAATCTTGCGCCACAATGCCAACTCGTAAGCGGTGGTGTCTTGGTCGTTGTGCTGCAAATACTGCAAGTAAGACCACAGCCCTTTGAATGACAAGGTTTCAGGCTTCACCGATACCACTCCTAATTTTTCAGCGGTGAGCTGTGAGTCGTAAAATTGTTCTTCGGCGAAGCTTTCTCTAATTTGTGCCGCATCAACATGTAACTCTTTGACTTTACGCAGCATCCAGCCACCTTCGCGATAAAGCGCTCGATCAGCAAAGGTGATCTTTTCCAGCTCTAAGTCTTTATCAAAGTGATACATACGCACGCCATTGAGTTGCCCTTGTTGGTCAACATCCTCAATGTTGACGAAAACATCACCATCTTTGGCCCACACGCCTTGCTTGGCGCTGTATACATCACCGCCGTATATCGCATGCGAACGCAGTTGTTTAGCGGTTTGCTCGGCCTTGGGGACGCCCCATTCGGCCATGGCCATCATCAACAAGGCTAATACCACCGCCGTTTTCATCACCGAGGCAATGACCTGTAAGCGTGACATGCCCGCCGCTTGCATCACGACCAACTCGCTGTTTGAGGCCAAAGCCCCAAGCCCTGTGAGTCCGCCTATCAACGCCGCCATAGGGAAAAAGACCACCACATCGCCAGGTACGGTATACAAGGTATATAACAGCGCATCCATAATGTCGTAGCTGCCACGACCCACTGATTTAAGCTGCTCAATAAATTTAATGAGGGTACTGATCCCCACCAAAACCAATAGGGCGAACCCCGTGGTTTGCATAATGCTGCGCCCTAAATACCAATCGAGTGTTTTCATACTGCGGCCTCTCGTTTAGTTAGGATAGAGCGCAGCCACACTCCGAGCGGTCGCCCTTTGATAATAAGAAATGCACCAATAAACAGCGCACTAAGATGCACCCACCATAGGCCAATCGAGGGCGGAATTTTGCCATCTTCCAAGGCAAACTTAGCGGCATTCAATAAAATAAAATACCCTAGGTACAGGCTGATCGCCGGCACTAGCTTGGCAAATTTACCTTGGCGCGGGTTCACCACGCTCAAAGGTACGGCGATAAGCGTTAATAACGGAATAGACAACGGAATGGCTAAGCGCCATTGAAACTGCGAGATAGCCTCATTGCTATCTTGCTCTAACAACTTGGCGGTGGGCACGGCTTCCAGCTTGCGACGCTGGTGTTCAATGGCTTGCTCGCGGATTTGCACCTGATAGCTATCAAACTCGGTATGTTGCATGTTCAATGCGCGGGCCTGGGTTTCGTAGCGCTGCCCCTGACGCAGGATCAATTGTTGTTCACCGTTGTCTCGCTCGATTACCTGCCCTTGCTCAGCATACACGACCTGAGACTGTTGCTGGCCTTCACCCCGAGGCAACTGCGCCACAAACACCTTATTTAAAACGCGCCCGCCATCGTCCATATCATGAATAAAGACCACCGCCTTTTCATTCCCTGTTTCCTGAAAGCGCCCGGCACGCAAGGCAGAAAGACCGGCATCGGCTTGTGCCCGCTCCTTTAACTGGTATTCCTTTTCACTGGCCCAAGGTGCCAAATACAAGGTCATGGCACCGGCTAAAATCGCCAAAGCGGTGCTTGAGATTAAGGTAATACGCACCACATACCATTCACTGACGCCACAGGCTTTAAGGACCGTCATTTCGCTGTCAGCATACACGCGGCTGTAAGCGAGGATAATACCTAAAAAGATACTTAGCGGCAGAATCAACGAGGCTAATTGCGGCAGCTTTAGTGCCACCATAGAAAGCACTAATTTTGCAGGAATACTGCCCTCAGATGCATCGCCTAGAATCACGACGAATTTTTGGCTGATAAAAATGGTCATTAAGGTCAAGAAAACAGCAACCTGAGACTTGAAAACTTCAGCGGTTAAGTATCGAAAAATCAGCAATGTCCGCCCCTAAAAACGTCGTGTTTCACTGGCATAGTAGGAAAATTTGAGTAAACTAGTTGTTTTAGTCACTTTATTATATGTCAAGCGCATTAAATATCATACCTAAGGCATGTAATTGTCTACACTTTAGTTAGTGGATTGATAAATGCGTAAATAGTTCACGACAATAGTAAGTAGGTGAACAGCGCCTTGGCTGGCAAACGCCCCAAGGGCTGACTTTTCCTCTAATTAGGAGTCACAATGGAATTTAGCGTAAAAAGTGGTAGCCCAGAGAAGCAACGCAGCGCTTGTATTGTAGTAGGTGTTTACGAGCCACGCCGCTTATCCCCTATCGGCGAGCAACTGGATCAAATCAGTGAAGGCTACATCTCTAACCTTTTACGTCGCGGCGACTTAGAAGGTAAGCCGGGGCAAACGCTATTATTACACCATGTACCGAATGTGCTAAGTGAGCGCGTACTACTTGTAGGTTGTGGTAAAGAGCGCGAGCTAGACGACAAACAGTATAAGCAAATCATTTCCAAAACCATTAATACCCTGAACGAGACTGGGGCCATGGAAGCGGTGTGCTTTTTAACAGAGCAGCATGTGAAAAGCCGCGATACGTATTGGAAAGTACGCCAAGCTGTTGAGACTACACAAGATTGCTTATACACCTTTAACCAGCTAAAAAGTAAAAAAAGCGATCCACGCCGACCACTGCGGAAAATTGTTTTCAACGTACCAACGCGCCGCGAATTGCCGATTGGCGAAAGTGCCATTGAGCATGGTTTAGCTATCGCTTCAGGAGCCAAGCTCTGTAAAGACGTCGCCAATATGCCGCCAAATATCTGTAACCCGCGTTACCTAGGTGAGCAAGCAAAAGGCTTAGAAGAAGAGTTCGAGAACGTTACCGTGAACTTGGTCGGCGAGCAAGAAATGGAAGAGCTCGGTATGCACTCTTACCTCGCCGTAGGCCGTGGCAGTGCCAACGAGTCAGTGATGTCGGTGATTCACTACAATGGCGGCGCAGAAGGCGCTGCACCGATAGTGTTGGTAGGCAAAGGCCTGACTTTCGACTCTGGCGGTATTTCAATTAAGCCAGGCGAAGCCATGGACGAGATGAAATACGACATGGGCGGCGCAGCTGGGGTTATCGGCACCATGCGCTCCATTGCCAAAATGCAACTCCCCATTAATGTCATTGGTGTGCTTGCAGGTTGTGAAAACATGCCCAGCTCCAATGCCTATCGCCCGGGTGATATTCTAACTACGATGTCGGGGCAAACCGTCGAAGTCCTTAATACTGACGCCGAGGGACGCTTGGTACTGTGTGATGCCCTCACCTATGTGGAGGCATTCGACCCCGATACCGTGATTGACGTAGCCACCCTTACTGGCGCGTGTATCATTGCCCTGGGTGCTCATGCAACCGGCATGCTCTCTAACCATAATCCTTTGGCACATGACCTTCTTAAAGCCTCTGAGCAAAGTGGCGATCGTGCTTGGCAGCTGCCGCTATGGGATGACTATCATGAGCAGTTAGAAAGCCCGTTTGCTGATTTCACTAACTTAGGCGGTCGCGCTGCAGGCACTATTACCGCTGCCTGCTTCTTATCTAAGTTCACCAAAAAGTATAACTGGGCGCACTTAGATATTGCCGGTACGGCATGGCGCAGCGGCGGCAAAACCAAAGGCGCCACGGGGCGTCCGGTGCCAATGCTAACGCAATATTTGATTAACCGCGCTGGGGTATTGGATAACCCGCAAGATTAATCACTGCGATATCACTTCAAGCCCCTTTTTTAAGGGGCTTATTCATTGATGCAGGGGCGTGATTGTGTCAAAATTGGCGGATTAACGAGCCGCGTAGAGGGCGCAATGCACGCGTTATTTTACCTGCTAGAACATGCCGATGAGCCGGGCAGCGACGTACCGGCTCATTTTGATCTTGGCGCTCGCTTGGCGTGCGAGCAATACCGCCAAGGACAACGGGTATTTATCTTTGTTGATAATCGCGACGATGCTCATCTTGTTGATCAGCACTTATGGGCATTTGACGCCGATAGCTTTGTGCCCCACAACCTCCAAGGTGAAGGGCCTCGCGCCGGTGCCGCTGTGGAGATAGGGCAAACCCCGCCCGTGTCACGACGCAGTGTACTGATCAACTTAGCATCAAGCGTGCCCGATTTCATACGTCGCTTTGATACGGTGTTTGACTTTGTGCCAGCCGATGACACACGCAAACACCAAGCACGAGCAAGATATAAGCAGTTACGCGACTTAGGCGCGCAGCTGGCAACACAAAAAGTTTAAGTTAAGGTTCTGGGCAATGGATAAAACCTATAATCCGCAAGATATTGAACAATCCCTCTATCAGAAGTGGGAAGAGAACGGCTACTTTAAGCCAAGTGGTGAAGGCGACTCATACTCAATTATGATCCCACCACCAAATGTCACCGGCAGCCTACATATGGGCCACGCCTTCCAGGACACCATCATGGATACCTTAATCCGTTTCAAGCGGATGCAAGGGAATAACACATTGTGGCAGGTTGGTACCGACCATGCTGGGATCGCGACACAAATGGTGGTCGAGCGCAAACTCGCCGCCGAGGAAGATAAAACACGCCATGACTTAGGTCGTGATGCCTTTATCGATAAAATCTGGCAATGGAAGAATGAATCTGGCGGCACCATCACCAAGCAGCTGCGTCGTTTAGGCGCCTCGGTGGATTGGGACCGTGAACGCTTCACTATGGATGATGGCCTATCTGAAGCGGTTAAAGAAGTCTTTGTGCGCCTGTATAAAGACGACTTAATTTATCGTGGTAAGCGCCTGGTTAACTGGGATCCAAAACTACACACCGCGATTTCTGACCTTGAAGTTGAAAACAAAGACAAACAAGGGCATATGTGGAATATGCGCTATCCATTGGCCGATGGCGTCAAAACCCAGGATGGCAAAGATTACATCGTCGTCGCCACCACTCGCCCAGAAACCATGCTCGGCGATACTGGTGTGGCCGTGAACCCTGATGACGAGCGTTACCAAAACCTCATTGGCAAAGAAGTCTTGCTGCCTATCGTGAACCGCCGTATTCCTATCGTTGCCGATGAGCATGCCGATATGGAAAAAGGCACCGGCTGTGTGAAAATCACCCCAGCGCATGACTTCAACGATAATGAAGTCGGTAAACGCCACCAGTTGCCGATGATTAACGTATTCAACAAAGATGCGGCGATTCTAAGCGAAGGCGAAACTTTTACCTTTGATGGCAAACCACTGCAGTTAGACGCCCCTATCCCTGAGCGTTTCCACGGCTTAGACCGTTTTGATGCGCGTAAGCAAGTGGTTGCTGAGTTCGAGCAGGCTGGGTTATTAGAAAAGATTGACGATCACAGCTTAACCGTGCCCTACGGCGATCGCTCTGGGGTGGTGATTGAGCCCCTACTTACCGACCAATGGTATGTGCGTGTTGCGCCACTGGCCGAGCCAGCTATCAAAGCCGTTGAAGACGGTGATATTGAGTTCGTACCAAAGCAATACGAAAACATGTACTTTTCTTGGATGCGCGACATTCAAGACTGGTGTATTTCACGCCAGCTATGGTGGGGCCACCGTATTCCAGCGTGGTACGACAACGACGGCAACGTGTATGTTGGACGCGATGAAACAGAAGTACGCCGCGAGCATAACCTCGATGACGATGTTACGCTCAGCCAAGATGACGACGTACTCGATACTTGGTTCTCATCAGCGTTGTGGACCTTCTCAACCCTTGGTTGGCCGAACAACGTTGAAGACTTAAAAGTATTCCATCCGTCTAACGTGTTGGTCACTGGTTTCGACATCATTTTCTTCTGGGTTGCCCGTATGATTATGATGACTCTGCATTTCATCAAAGATGACAATGGCAAGCCTCAGGTACCATTTAAAACCGTGTATGTGACTGGCCTGATTCGCGATGAGAATGGCGATAAAATGTCGAAGTCTAAGGGCAACGTGCTTGACCCACTGGATATGATTGACGGCATCGATTTGGAAAGCCTAGTGACTAAGCGCACCGGCAACATGATGCAGCCACAACTGGCGAAGAAAATCGAAAAGAACACTCGTAAAACCTTCGCTGAGGGCATTGAGCCGCATGGCACCGATGCCCTGCGTTTCACTCTTGCAGCCATGGCGTCAACAGGTCGTGATATCAACTGGGATATGAACCGCCTAGAAGGTTACCGTAACTTCTGTAACAAACTGTGGAACGCTAGCCGTTACGTGCTTATGAACACCGAAGAGCAAGATTGCGGCTTCAACGATGCACAGCGCGAGTACTCACTGGCGGATCGCTGGATTCAAGGGCAGTTCCAACAAACCGTGAAAACCTTCACTGAACACTTGGACAACTACCGTTTTGACCTTGCTGCTAACACGATTTACGAGTTCACCTGGAACCAGTTCTGTGACTGGTACCTCGAGCTAACTAAACCGGTGTTATTTAAAGGCACCGAGACCCAGCAACGCGGTACTCGCCATACCCTGATCACTGTGCTTGAAGGGCTACTGCGTTTGATGCACCCGCTAATGCCATATATCACCGAAACTATTTGGCAGCGTGTGGCTCCGCTTGCAGGTATCAAAGCCGATACCATTATGACCCAAGCGTTCCCTGCGTTTGAGCAAGATAAAGTCGATAGCACCGCGATGGCTGATTTAGAGTGGATGAAACAATTTATTGTCGCCATTCGTAATATTCGCGGTGAAATGGACATTAGCCCAAGCAAACCATTGAACGTGTTGCTTGCTCAGGCTTCTGCCGAGGATACTCGTCGTTTACAAGAAAATCAGACTTTCCTAGCCGCTCTAGCCAAGTTAGAAGATGTGACCGTGCTTGATAACGTCGACGACGCGCCAGCGTGTGCGACCGCCTATGTGGGTCAACTCGAGATCATGATCCCCATGGCCGGGCTGATTGATGTAGACGCTGAGTTAGCACGTATTGCTAAGCAATTGGAAAAAGCTGAAAAAGGTCTGGCTCAAGTTGAGAAAAAGCTCGCTAACGAGAAGTTTGTCAACAATGCGCCTGAAGCCGTACTTGAAAAAGAAAAGTCGAAGCTTGCAGAGTACAGCGAAGCCAAGGCGAAATTGCTCGAGCAAAAAGCAAAAATCGAAAGCCTGTAAAACTATTAGGCAACAATCATAAAAAAAGCCAAGCAGTTGCTTGGCTTTTTCATCTCAGCATTGCTTAGAAGCTGTAGTTGTACTGTGCACCAACCAGGTAAGCATGGCCTTCCGACTCAAAGCCCCACTGCTGCCCTAGGTTGTCACCTTCAACAAAGTTTTGGGTTTTACCGCGTAAAATACTGGCACCTAAATCAACGCTAGACGCTTCATCGATAAACCATTCCGCACCAAAAGAGAGCCAGAAGCGGTCGGTATCTGGGATAGAGATAGACAGATGCTTCTGCGCCACTGGCGATTCATCAAAGGCTAAACCAGCACGCAATTTAATATCGTTTGTTAGCTGGTAGTCACCACCGATTGACACACGGATTGAATCCGAGAAGTCTTCGTTTTTGCTAAATACCGGTCCCTCACTCACTGGCACATAGGCTTCAAGCTTGTCAAAGCTACTCCAGCCTGTCCAAAGCACACTGTAGTGTAGGCCATAATCTTGGTTTAACTGATGTGAGCCTGAGAATTCAGCAATCGCTGGCAGGGTTAAATCAACCGTACCAGGTAAAGTTTGCCCATTAAGGCCACCCAATGCTGCCGGAAGCTGATTGGTGTAGTCACCCTCAAATGTGAGGTCTGTTTCGCTGCGATAGTGGAAGCCAAGGCGGTTGTCACTATCTAGGTCATAGGCCAGGCCTACATTCCAGCCAAAGCCATAGTCATCGCCCTCAAGGTGAACCGCTTCTAAGCTTGCCGGTGCACCTAACGGGTTTGCGCCAAGGTTACGGACAATCTTTGCATCGGCGTACACGTGGTTAACACCCAGTGCCAAGGTAAGAGCTTCGTCCACCTTATAAGAAACCGATACATTAGAGTTAATGGTGACGATTTCAGTTTCACCAGCTAGCTGGCCTGCCGCATAATCACTGGCAAACTCAGTAGCTAGACCAAAGTTAGAGAAGGCACCAAAGCCCACTGCCACCTTATCGTTTACCGGGAGTACAAAGTAACCGGCAGGGATCACCGCGCTAGGGGCGATGCTATCGTCGTTTAACACGTTAGGGTTTAGGCCATTGTTGGTGCTTTCGCCTTCAAGGCTCACGTCTGGCTCGACATAAATTGCCGCCACGCTCAACTGTGCCGTTTCAAATTGCGACATCAGTGCGGGGTTACGGGCAACCACAGATGCATCATCAGCAATGGCTGCTTCACCAGCGTAGGCGCGGCCTAAGCCTGACGCATTTTGCTCTGCCAGCTGAAAAGCGGCAGCGAAAGATTCTGTTGATAATAGCGCCAATGAAGCCGCTAAAATTGTCTTTTTAAATTGCATACTTCTTTCTCATTGTTGTCATTTTAACTGGCATACACTAGCGTATTTCATGCAAAAAAACTGTTAAATATGGTTAACATAGCGTAATTTAAGGGCAATATTTACATAATTTTACGATTTTAAAGACTGATTAGACCTCAAACACTCAAATGATATAAATTCTCATTATCATTGACTATTTATCTAATATCGCTACACTGCGGGTATTAAAAAAGTGAACAGGAATGTCCTATGGTGCTCGTTATAATGCTTATTTTGGTTGCGCTGGTGTTTTGCGCTATCAGTGTATTTGCATTTTTACGTGCGAACTACTGCGCCTGCCACCATCAAGGCGAGTGCGACAACCCCGTAAGCCAATATTGGCTCGCTTCAATGCTGGCCTCGCTGGTAAGTTTGGGACTGTGTTGTATTGCCCTGCATACGACACAAGGCACTATGGTATGGTTTATACTAACGGGAAGTTGTTTTAGTGGCGCATTAATCGCCGCTAAGCGCCAAGGAAAAAAACAGTGTGAGCGTGCTAAGGCAGCAAGTGCTCCTTTAACAAACGAGACAAATTAAGGTCAAACTCTAAGGGAGAGGTGCTACCCAAGATTTTGATGTCGTCTTTGCTGATACTCAAATCGACGTCTTTGGCGGTAATGTGGTGACGGTGCTGAGTGTTATAAAACACCCGTACCTTAGGTTTGATAGGATTAGCCTCGTTGCCCTGCACTACTAGTGCCAGACGCTCATTGGTAAGTTTGACCAAGGTTCCCACAGGATGGATCCCGACACATTTTATAAAGCGCTGTACTAGGGCTTGGTCAAACATCGCCTTTTGCGCTAATAAGAAACGCAGTGCCGTTAGCGGCTCCTCACCTTTTTTATAGGGCTTATCTGCCACCATCGCCGCATACACATCCACCAGCGCTAAAATACGTGCTTCACGCGATAATTTATCGGCTTTGATACCACGCGGGTAGCCGCTGCCGTCTAAACGCTCATGATGATTAACAACCATTTCTAACATCATGCTGGAGATGTGCTTTTGCCCTTTAAGCATGGTTAGGCTCAGCGCCACGTGTTTACGTACCGCCTTGGTTTCGAGCTCAGTGAGTTTACCTGGCTTTGATAGAATTCCTTGCGGTACTTTGGCAAGACCAATGTCATGCAACAAGGCCGCTAACGCCATTTGCCGCACTTTATTAATTTCGAAACCTAAATATTTGGCAAAAATAGCGGTCAAAATGGCGCAATTCATCATATGACGCCAAGTGTAGCTATTTCTATCGCGCAGCAGTGTCAGCGCGGCCATAGCGTCTGGATTACGAAAAACTGAGTCAACAATATCATCAGCGATACCACTGAGTAGTGCCATATTGACTTGCATGCCTGAGGTCAGCTCGTTGTACATGGCACGCAGTTTACCCAAGCTTTGATCATAGCAAGTGCTAGCGATGAGGAACTCTTGCTCTAACGTCGCCTGACTGTGATCACGGTCACTAAGCTTCGGCTTTTCTGCTTGGCTTGCGATATCTTGCGACTCGCCAGTGTGTTCTTTCTTAGACTTGGGTTTTAAATGCGTGGGAATGGGGATATCGCTTTGTGCGAAATCGATGGTCAGCTCTTCCACTCCCTCACTCAGCAGGCGCTTAATGATGGAAGCATCTCTGACCATGCCCCGGGTTTTTATCTTTATTGACGCACCTTGGGCCTGCTTATTTACCCGGTCAACAAACATGCCGGGTTTTAGCTCGCTAATAGGTAAGGAGATCAACATAGAGGACTGTACGAAAGCTGAATAAACTCAGATAAAATTACCACTAAATGGTAAATAAAGTCCATAAAAGGTGGTTAAAACCACCCTTTAGTCTTGGAAGTAAGTGCCCCAGCCATCGTATTCCACACCGTTATCAGCGGCAATGGCTACCAGCTTATCAACATCTTCCATAATAACGTCGGCATCGAGCTCAGACTCAACCACCACATCAAAGCCCCAGATAGTTCCTCCTTCTTCGAGTTCCAACTCAGCCGGTTCTTCCACATCAAAGCCAGCCTTAAAAGCAGCTAACGCGGCGTTTTCTAGGGCATTGAAATCTTCACACACAAAGTGATGTTCTACCTCATATAAAATTTCCGGATTAGAGCCATCTTCAAGTAGGGATTCGACAATTTCTTCGCTAATTTCGCGCCAGTTTTCCATTATGTTCTCTCATTCAATTGCGCCAGTGTCTGAGCCATCAAGGCATGGAAATGATCCGCATATTCGCGCGGGCTCATCGAGGCATCCAATAATTGTGGCGCCAGCATTTTGATGTAAATAGTACCATTATCCCAGCGATTTAGCTTGATGGTTTTGTGGGTATCGCTCATTACTACCGGCACCACAGGGACCTTGGCATTGAGTGCGGTGTGGAACGCGCCGGTTTTAAATGGCAACAAGCCACGACCATAACTACGGGTGCCCTCTGGAAACATCCACAGTGATAACCCGCCTTTTTTGAGCTTTTCGGTGGTTTTAGCAATGGTGGCCATCGCCCGCGAACGATTCGCACGATCGATAAGAATATTGCCCGACAACCAATAAATTTGGCCAAAAAATGGGATCCATTTTAAGCTTTTTTTACCCAAACTTACGGTATTACGCTGCAGCGCACCGGGGAGTAAAAATAAATCATAGTTATTCTGATGGTTAGCAACATAGACCGCAGGCGAACCAGTCACAATGGCTGGGTCTTTCTCAATAACAACATTCACCCCCAGCAACTTAGGCATCTTTGCATACCAGCTACCAATCACCCGCACGTTGTCACCGTGAAACGGGCGTACCAAGCACAAGATAAACCCCGCGATAAAGCTTAAGGGGACAAACACAGCCATGGCTAACAAACGCAATAAAGCCAGCACGATAAACTCCACATAACCTGAATTGTCGGCATTATACATAGGCGAATAATTTTAAGCGAACACTTGTACGCTGTTATTGCTTTCTCACTAAGTGCGCTATACGTGTTGGAAAAAAGCGATGCCACGCATCGGTTTTTATCGTTTCCAATTTCGCTGTCATTAAGGCCTTATAGACTACACTTGTTTAATCTTAGTTCATCTCCACAGCTCTATAGTAAGTGAATGAATTTATTACCGTTAGATTCCTTAAGGAGGACGATATGGGTAAGTGTCCAGTGATGCATGGCAGCCAAACCACGCAAGCAAAACCTAATACTGATTGGTGGCCCAACGCACTCAACCTCGATATTTTGCATCAGCACGATAGCAAAACAAGCCCCTACGGCGAGCATTTTAATTGCGCTGAGGAGTTCAAAAAGCTCGACTTAGAGGCGGTGAAAAACGATCTTAAAACACTGATGACTGACAGCCAGGCATGGTGGCCTGCCGACTGGGGCCATTATGGTGGGTTGATGATTCGTATGGCTTGGCACTCCGCAGGCTCATATCGCCTTGCTGATGGTCGCGGCGGGGGTGGTACCGGTAACCAACGCTTTGCTCCGCTTAATTCATGGCCTGATAATGCCAATTTGGATAAAGCACGGCGATTACTGTGGCCTATCAAGAAAAAGTACGGTAACAAACTCTCGTGGGCCGATTTAATGATCCTTGCCGGCAACATGGCCTATGAGTCTATGGGATTGAAAACCTTTGGTTTCGCCGGTGGCCGCGAAGATATTTGGCACCCAGAAAAAGATGTGTATTGGGGTGCAGAAAAAGAGTGGCTAGCACCGAGCGATGAGCGCTACGACAATGTTGAGAAGCCGCAAAGTATGGAAAACCCTCTCGCCGCCGTGCAAATGGGGCTTATCTACGTTAACCCTGAAGGGGTTAATGGCGAACCAGACCCGCTCAAGACCGCAGCGCAAGTCAGAGAGACATTTGCCCGCATGGCCATGGATGACGAAGAAACCGCAGCCTTGACCGTCGGTGGTCATACTGTCGGCAAAACTCACGGTAATGGCGACGCCGAGATACTTGGCCCCGAGCCCGAAGCCGCCGATGTTTTCGAACAAGGGCTGGGTTGGAATAACCACCACCAGCGCGGGATCGGTCGCGATACGGTCACTTCAGGATTAGAAGGAGCATGGACCACCTACCCAACAAAATGGGATAACGGGTATTGCCACCTACTGCTTAACTACGAATGGCAGCTCAAGAAAAGCCCTGCGGGCGCTTGGCAGTGGGAGCCTATTGATATGAAAGAGGAAGATAAGCCCGTTGATGTTGAAGACCCCTCCATTCGCTGCAATCCGATCATGACCGACGCCGATATGGCGATGAAGCTTGACCCCAGCTATCGCAAAATCATCGAGCGCTTTCACAACGACTTTGATTACTTTAGCGATGTCTTCGCCCGCGCTTGGTTTAAACTAACCCATCGTGATTTAGGCCCTAAATCTCGTTACCTCGGCGCCGATGTGCCAAGTGAAGATTTAATTTGGCAAGACCCTATCCCTAGTGTCGATTACGTACTTAGTAGTTCCGAGCAGGCTGAACTTAAACAGCAGATACTGGCATGCCCAGTGAGTGCCGCCGACCTTATCTGCACTGCATGGGACAGTGCTCGCACCTTTCGTAGCTCAGACTATCGTGGCGGCGCCAATGGCGCGCGCATCCGTCTGGCACCACAAAAGGATTGGCTTGGCAACGAACCTGAACGCTTAAATCGAGTACTTGATGTCTTGACGCAATTGCAAAGCACCTTAGACAAACCCATTAGCATGGCCGACCTCATTGTTCTCGGTGGCACTGCAGCCATTGAGCAAGCGGCAAAAGCCGGAGGCGTAGATATCAATGTGCCCTTTAGCGCAGGGCGCGGCGATGCGACCGATGAGATGACCGATGGTGAGTCATTCGAGCCACTGGAACCTATTCATGATGGCTATCGCAATTGGTTAAAGCAAGACTACGCCGTTCCAGCGGAAGGGTTGTTACTTGAACGCACGCAGTTGATGGGCTTAACGGCACCGGAGATGACCGTGTTATTAGGCGGAATGCGTATGTTAGGCACTAATCATGGTGGCTCCAAGCACGGTGTGTTTACCGACCGTGAAGGGGTGCTGAGCAATGACTTCTTCGTCAACCTCACCGACATGGCATACCAGTGGCAGCCTAAAGAGAATGGTCTTTATGACATTGTTGAGCGCAGCACAGGCAAAGTGAAGTGGACCGCCACCCGCGTTGATCTGGTGTTTGGCTCAAACTCTATCCTGCGCAGTTATGCTGAGTTTTACGCTCAAGACGATAACAAAGAACGCTTTGTCCACGACTTTATCAAAGCCTGGGTTAAAGCAATGGACGCCGATCGCTTCGACCTGTAAGTGACAAAGGCAGTTAAAGTAAAAAGAGGGCCAAGGCCCTCTTTTTTAATCTTCGCTAAGCGTTTCCTCGTCGGGCGCTTCACTGGCTTTGGCGCTCAGCTCTATATCACAGCCATCCACACGCTGTAGACCACGCGGTAGCTTATTGCCTCGGCGTCCGCGCTCTCCATAATAGTGTTCGAGGTCTGCGGGCTTAAGCGTTAGTTTGCGCTTGCCTGCATGCAAGGTCACGCTCGCACCCTCGGGAACCACGGTGAGCAACTTCACATACTCTTCGCGCGCCTGTACCTTGGCACTGGGTATGGAGATAATCTTATTCCCTTTCCCTTTGGCGAGCTTAGGCAAGTCTCGTAATGGGAACAGTAACATGCGACCTTCACTGGAAATAGCCATGCAGTAGTCTTTACTGACATCGTTTACAGCAATGGGCTGGAGCAATAACCCGCCTTTGGGCAAGCTTACCAGTGCCTTACCATTTTTGTTCTTACTGACCAAATCGGCAAATTCAGCAACGAAACCGTAACCGGCATCACTGGCCATCAGTAACAGTTGCTCATTCTCTGCCATCACCGCGTGTTCAAGTGTGGCACCCGCAGCGATATTAAAGCGCCCCGACATCGGTTCACCTTGGCTGCGCGCTGAGGGCAGACTGTGTGCATCGGTGGCAAAGGCGCGGCCACTGGAGTCGAGGAATACCGCCGGCTGATTGCTCTTGCCTTTGGCGCTGGCTTTAAACTTATCGCCTGCGCGATAGTTTAAGCCCTCAGCATCCACTTCATGGCCTTTGGCCACCCGCGCCCAGCCTTTTTCGGAAAGCACCACAGTGACCGACTCTGAAGGGATCAGGTCTTTTTCGCTCAGAGCTTTGGCTTCTTCACGTTCAACTACAGGCGAGCGGCGATCATCACCGTATAACTCAGCCGCTTCTTGAATTTCTTTTTTCATTAGCGTCGACATACGGCGCTCTGAACCTAAGATCAGCTGCAGTTTGTCACGCTCTTGTTCTAACTCGTCTTGCTCGCCGCGAATTTTCATTTCTTCAAGCTTAGCAAGGTGGCGAAGTTTCAAATCGAGAATTGCTTCGGCTTGTTTTTCACTGAGGCCATAGCGCTCCATCAATACCGGCTTCGGCTCGTCCTCGCTGCGAATAATAGCTATGACTTCATCAATATTGAGATAGGCAATCATCAAGCCTTCGAGAATATGCAGTCGCGCGAGCACTTTATCTAGGCGGTACTGCAACCGTCGACGCACCGTATCACGACGGAAAGTCAGCCATTCGCTAAGGATACTGCGTAAGTCTTTCACTTGCGGTCGACCATCAAGGCCGATCATATTGAGGTTAACGCGGTAATTCTTTTCCAAATCCGTGGTGGCAAATAAATGCGCCATCAGCGGCTCGACTTTTACCCGGTTAGAACGCGGTACCACTACGATGCGGGTTGGGTTTTCATGATCCGACTCGTCGCGTAAATCGGCCACCATCGGCAGTTTCTTTGCCGTCATTTGGTTGGCGATTTGCTCTAACACCTTGGCGCCTGAACACTGATGTGGCAATGCAGTGATCACCACTTCACCCTGGTCAATATGGTATTTAGCCCTCATTTTCAGTGAGCCACGGCCACTGGTGTAGAGCTTTTCAATGTCCGCCTTGGGAGTAATGATTTCCGCTTCGGTGGGGTAATCGGGTGCCTTAACCAGCTCCAGTAACTCCGCCAATTCGGTCTTGGGTTTATCCAATAACAGACAACAGGCATTAGCCAATTCGCGCACATTGTGTGGTGGAATATCGGTTGCCATGCCCACAGCAATACCCGTTACCCCATTAAGTAAAATGTGCGGTAAGCGCGCAGGCAGTACCTCAGGCTCCTTCATGGTGCCATCGAAGTTGGGGATCCAATCAGCGGTGCCCTGGCCTAACTCTTTTAGTAGTACCTCAGAGAATTTTGACAACCGCGCTTCGGTATAACGCATCGCCGCAAAAGACTTAGGATCGTCGGCCGCCCCCCAGTTACCTTGGCCATCAACCAACGGGTAACGATATGAAAAAGGCTGTGCCATCAGTACCATAGCTTCATAGCAAGCACTATCACCATGGGGGTGGTACTTACCGAGCACATCACCCACAGTACGGGCGGACTTTTTATATTTCGCCGCTGCGGAGAGCCCCAACTCACTCATTGCGTAGACAATGCGCCGCTGCACGGGCTTCAGGCCATCACCAATATGAGGTAAGGCCCGGTCCATGATCACATACATGGAATAATTGAGGTAGGCGTCTTCGGTGAAGCGCCCCATGGTAAGTTGCTCTATGCCTTGTTGTGACAAGGTCGTTGTTTGTGTCATTGATACTTACCCAAACTTACTTCTTGTTGTAGTGCACGCGGTAAATCGCGTTAGCGTAATCATCGGAGACCAGCAAGCTGCCATCGGCCATTTGCACCATGGCAACGGGTCGGCCAAAGGTCTCTTCGTTTTCCATAAAACCGGTAATAAATGGCTCGTAGCCAGTCACTTGGCCATCTTCTACCTTAGCCATCATAACTCGGTAGCCCGCTTTTTTACTGCGGTTCCACGAACCATGCTCAGCCACAAAAAGCTGTTTGTCGTAGTCACTTGGAAATTGCTCACCAGTGTAAAAGTGAATACCTAGTGGTGCCACGTGAGCACCTAAATTTAGCGCTGGCTGAGTGTAATCGGCAGCGTTTTTGCCTTTGCCGAACTCCGGATCCGGGATTGTACCACCGTGGAAGTATGGAAAGCCAAAATGTTGCCCTACTTCATCGATACGGTTAATTTCACACGGCGGAATATCATCACCCATCATGTCACGACCGTTATCGCTAAACCACAGTTTGCCACTGTCTGGATGGTAATCGAAACCAACCGAATTACGCACCCCCTCTGCGAGGGTAGTAAGCTCTTTGCTCTCTAAGTTCAGGGAGAAAATACGGCCAAACTCAGGGTCTTCTGCGCAGACGTTACAGGGCACACCGACAGGCACAATGAGCTCACCGCTGGGAGCGAAGCGAATAAACTTCCAACCGTGGTGGCGCTTATCGGGAAACTTGTCATACACCACTTCTAGTTTGGCTTTATCAAGCTTGTTGTCGATATCATCAAAGCGAATAATGCGCTCTACCTCAGCAACGTACAGTGCTCCGTCTTTATAGGCTATGCCCGAAGGCATGTTAAGACCTTCAGCAATCAGCACCTGTTTGTCGGCACGGCCGTCTTGGTCTTTATCAATTAAGGCGTAAACATTACCCGCTTTACGCGAACCGGCATAGACCACACCGTTTTCGGAAATGGCTAGTTGCCGCGCGTTATCAACATTTAGCGCGTACGGCTCGATGGTGAAGCCTGCGGGAACCGACAGTCTGTCGGTGATATCTGTTGCCATCGCACTGCTGGCGAAAGTTAACCCAAGTAATGCACTAACAAGTTTGTTATTCATAAATCACCTTATTTCGACCGCTGTTTTTTGCTTGATAGAGTAGTTTGTCCACGGCGCTGAGCAGCGCTTTGGCAGAGTCATAATCATTACTGCGTTGCAGTACCCCAAAACTCGCCGTTACTCGTAACTCATTATTATTGCTTTTTACTGTATCCGAGCACAAACTATTGCGCAAACGCTCTGCGATCTCAACAGCTTGCTCAAGGTCGGTGTCTG
This sequence comes from Pseudoalteromonas ruthenica, assembly GCF_008808095.1. Taxonomy (NCBI): domain Bacteria; kingdom Pseudomonadati; phylum Pseudomonadota; class Gammaproteobacteria; order Alteromonadales; family Pseudoalteromonadaceae; genus Pseudoalteromonas; species Pseudoalteromonas ruthenica. The sequence goes on from NZ_CP023396.1 coordinate 2,009,023, forward strand.
GCAACACCACCAAAAACTCTTCCCCCCCTGTGCGCCCGAGCATATCGCTCTGGCGTACCATGTAGCTAAAACGCTTGGTCACACAGATTAATACATCGTCGCCAACGCTATGCCCAAACTCATCGTTAATACGTTTAAAATGATCAATATCGCAGGCGATCACAGAAAAAGGCTGATTGTCTTGCCACAAGCTATCGACTTTATCCATGATATGGCGACGATTTGCCACCGCCGTAAGGCTATCGGTGACCGCAAGCGCGCGAAAACGCTGTCGCAAACGATATTGTCGCCAAGAAAAAGCAAGCACGGTGATAAGCACTAAACTACCGAGAAAAATGATTCCTTGCTGTAGCCGGTGCTGTCGCTCGGAAGCCTCGAGTTCTAGCTCTTGCAGCGACTGCTGCTGCGCCAAAATACGGTTATTAAGCTCTATTTGCTCGGTATCAAACTGCACTTTATGGCGCGCTTTGGCCACGGCTCCTACACTGTCGTAATGTTGTTCACTGGCCTTTATATACTGCTCTAACAAATCCACCGCTCTTGGGTAATCTTGCTGGCGCTTAGCCAACTGCGCTTTTAATTCAAGCAACTCCAAATTGCGATGGATACTGCCTTGCTCTGCTTGTGATTGCTGCTGTTGTTCAATGTTGCGCAATATATGCTGAGCCTCTTCAAGGCGGTTTTGTTGCAAGCGAATACGCGCTTGCAAAAATTGATGGGCACGCTCATTAGCTGCATCTTCAACCACCCAAACCCAGTGCTCACTTTTATCTAGTGCTTGGTCTGCTTGTTCGGTTTTCCCCATCTGCGCATAAGCAAGCGCCAACCCAAAGTAGGTAAAGTATTTACCTTGTGGGTCGTCGCGTTTAGCCCCAAGTGGCAACATTGCTTGAAAGTATTCCAACGCTGTTTGGGGGTCATTGAGTTCGATGTAAATAGAACCAATATTAAACAGCGACACCATTTGATCGAAGTACAAACCGTGCTCGCTAAAATAATTAAGCGCTTTAGTTTGCATAGCCAATGCTTGGTCGTAATCGAACAAGTACTCATGGGTTTTCGCCATACTTGATTCAAGATACGCGATTTGCAGCTCTGAGCCGTGCTCGAGTAACAACCGATAAGCCCGAGAGAAATAGCCTAATGCTTTGATTTCTTGGTCGTTGTAAACGTAAAAAGTGCCGATGGCGCTGTACACTTCAGCTTGTAGAAGAGGGGCCAGGTCTTGGACTTGCTGCTCGGCTTGGCTGTAGAGTTCAGTAGCAGCGTCTAGCTTGCCTTGGCGGTCAAATAGTTGCGCACGGGCAAGCAACAGGAGTACTTGCTGTGACGGCCTAAGTTCATCTGCTGTGGCGGTGAGCTTATCGGTTAAACGCTTTGCGTCACTATCGCGCCCTACAAGTAAGTAGTTGCTGACCAGCTCAAGTTCAAACGCTGCGCGTTGCAATGCACTGAGCCCGCTGTGGTTATCAAGTAGTTGTTCGGTGAAGTTAACAGCTTCTACAGGGTCTTGAACGCTGTATTCATCTAATTGCTTGAGCTGCTGATTCAGCCACGCGTCGGAATACTGCTCTGGCTCGCTTGCCAGCGCCGAGCCGACAAACACAAGCAATAGTATATGCTGGCAAAGCAGTAATACGCGTTTCATAGCTATCCTTAATTTAATATGGTCTCGTTTAAATAGACCACACCGCAAGTAAAGGGAAGGTGAACGGCTAACACTCGGGTGTAATGTTAGCCGTGATAGTGATTCTTTTTACACCTCAACTTGCGCTTTATCGCCGTGATTCTCAAGCCATTGGCGGCGATCGCCAGAGCGTTTTTTCGCCAGCAGCATATCCATCACCTCAACGGTGTGTTCCATCTCTTCAAGGGTAAGCTGCACCAAACGGCGAGTATTCGGATCCATGGTTGTTTCACGCAGTTGCAACGGGTTCATTTCCCCCAAGCCTTTAAAGCGTTGCACATTGACCTTGCCGCGTTTCTTTTCTGCTTCAATGCGATCCAAAATACCGGTTTTTTCGCCCTCATCTAGGGCATAGAAAACCTCTTTACCCACATCAATGCGATACAGAGGCGGCATGGCAACATAAACATGACCCTGGCGCACCAAGGTGGGGAAGTGTTTAACAAACAAAGCACATAACAAGGTGGCAATATGCAGTCCATCGGAGTCAGCATCGGCGAGAATACAAATTTTGCCGTACCGCAAGCCACTTAAATCGTCGCTGTCGGGGTCTATACCTAATGCAACGGAGATATCATGCACTTCTTGCGATGCTAAAATTTGTCCGGATTCCACTTCCCAAGTATTCAGAATTTTACCTCGTAGCGGCATAATCGCCTGGAAGTCTCTATCCCGGGCTTGTTTGGCTGAGCCGCCCGCTGAGTCCCCTTCCACTAAAAATAATTCAGTGCGCTCACTTTCGTTACTGCTGCAATCGGTTAACTTACCGGGCAAAGCGGGGCCTTGCGTAACCTTTTTACGCACCACTTTTTTGGCAGCGCGCATACGTTTTTGAGCGTTACTAATACATAGCTCAGCAAGGAGCTCGGCAATATCGGTGTGCTCATTTAGCCACAGGCTAAAGGAGTCTTTAACCACCCCAGAGACAAACGCTGAGCACGAACGTGACGACAGCTTTTCTTTGGTTTGTCCGGCGAATTGTGGGTCTTGCATTTTTACCGATAATACATAGGAGCACTTTTCCCAGATATCTTCTGGCGTCAGGCGTACACCACGGGGCAACAAGTTGCGGAATTCGCAGAACTCTCGCATTGCCTCGAGCAAGCCTTGGCGCAAGCCATTAACATGGGTGCCGCCTTGTGCGGTAGGAATGAGGTTAACGTAGCTCTCTGTGATCGACTCACCGCCCTCTGGCAGCCACAACAAGGCCCAATCCACTCCTTCCGTGGCACCACTAAACTCACCGGTAAATGGCTGTTTAGGCAGTGCTTCAAAGTCTTTGGTTGCGTCTTTAATGTAATCTTGCAGGCCCGCCTCGTAGTACCACTCCTGGGTTTCTTTGTTTTGCTTGTTGATAAAGCGGATACGCAAACCAGGACACAGTACCGCCTTGGCTTTGAGAATGTGGTTGAGTTTAGAAAGCGAAAAATTCGCGGAGTCGAAATACTTTGGATCGGGCCAAAAGCGAACTGACGTACCGGTATTACGCTTACCCACAGTCCCGGTGACTTCTAAGTCTTTCACCTTATCGCCATCGGCAAAGGCAATCTCATACACTTGCCCGTCGCGACGCACAGTCACTTCAACACGTGTTGACAGCGCATTGACCACTGAAATACCCACGCCGTGCAAACCACCAGAGAACTGGTAGCTTTTGTTAGAGAACTTACCACCGGCGTGAAGCTTAGTTAAAATCAGTTCAACCCCTGGGATCCCCTCTTCAGGGTGAATATCCACCGGCATACCACGACCATCATCAATGACCTCTAACGAGTTGTCCTCATGTAAAATGACATCTACCTTACTGGCATGTCCGGCCAGCGCCTCATCAACACTGTTGTCGATCACTTCTTGACTGAGGTGGTTAGGGCGCGTGGTGTCGGTGTACATCCCCGGGCGGCGTTGCACCGGCTCGAGACCATTTAATACTTCAATTGCTTCGGCGTTGTAATTCTGCTGGCTCATATTTTTATTCGTTAACGGCCTTAGTGGTTAGAGAGATATTCAGAAATTGCATTATATGGGTAAAGTAGCGCTCAAACCCAATAAAACTGTGGTTGCCACCTGCTTCTACTCGTTGTTTACAACCTTGATAGTAAGCGACAGCCTGCTCATAGGGTAGCACTTCGTCACCTTCTTGTTGTAACAAAAACAGCAGCTCGGGGGAAGTTAATTGCTGTAAATAAAGCCCCTGCAAGGCCTGCATGTGAGTGTGATTCAGCTCATAGCTATAATTTTGATAGGGGTTGTACTGCACCCCGCGATACTCATCGAGCAGCTCAAAAGGGCGTACGGCAGGGTTTATCACCACGCTTGGTAAATGATAACGCTGCGATAAATACGTAGCATAAAAGCCACCAAGCGAACTGCCGATTAAGGCGGTATCTTCATCCACCAACGCGCTCAAGTGGGCGATCGCCTGCTCTGGGTCATGGCTGAGGCGTGGCACAATATACTGCCCCTGCCAGGTACGTAAGTGCTCACCGAGCTGCACTGCTTTGTGGGAGCGCTCGGAACTATTGAAGCCATGAATATAAATTAATTTGCGAGCCATTTGACCTCTGTGATAAGCGCTTTATTGGCCACAAGACGCACGCGACGATACCCTGGGCCGAGATTTTCTTGTTGCCAACTCACTGCATTTTTTACAAATTGCACCGAGGTGGCGGGGGTGCCGAACACCTCGACACCTTGGTAATCATGGTGGTAATCATGATGTGTATGGCCATGTAGCACGGTTGCGCTGCGACTACGCGTCTCGATGCATTGCAATAACGCATCACCATTTTCGAGAATATGCTTATCTAAATAACCGTGAATAGGCAATGGGTGGTGATGGGTAATAAACACCTGCTGAGAAGCGGCTGTATCAATGGCATCACCAAGCTCAGCCAAATGATTCTCTGCCACCCACCCTGCCGGTGTATCGCCTTTGCTATTAATCAGTAAAACTTGGCCACAAGCATGTTCAATGCGTTTTTCAGGACGAATTTGCCCTCCAGTTATGGCACTGAGCTGGCTAAGCTCATCATGATTCCCCGGTACCCAAAATACCGGGCACTGTAGCGCACTGTTGGCCACCAGCTCAGCAAATAGTTGATAAGATTCAGGGCTGTGGTCTTGGGTAAGATCGCCACCGAAAACCACAAAATCAAATGCCTCAGCGGCCATGGCCGCCAGCGTTTGTTGTAAATGCTGCGCTGTACGCACACCAAAGTACTGCTCTTGCGGCTGCGCAAATAAATGCGCATCGGTAAAATGCGCGAAGTTTAGCTCAGTACTGGCAGGGCAAAAATAAGGGGATTCAAACCAAGCCACTGTTACAATCCCAATCTAAAACCGCTTCGCCATGTGACATACAAAAACTCAACCAGTCATGCAAAAACGCATTAACTTGGTATTTTTCGTCTTTATGATGCATTTTCGGGTTCGGGTAACCATAAGATGGCTTAATTCGCGTATGGTAGTTTGGATGCACTACCTCTGCGACCTTGGCATCGTGATAAATGCGAACATTCATTGGCGGTGTGAATAGGCCCTCCACCGCTCCTTGCACTTGAGTAATACAAATATCAGTGGTGTATTTGGCAGCCTGCTCAATCACAACCTCATATTGCTCGTTGGCGATAGTGAGTAGCTGCGATGCGCCCGTTGTGCCAGCGCTTGGCAAAATGCGCATCACGTTGGCATAGTTGCGCTCACACAAAGTGAGGTATTTAGGCAGGGATTGAATGTACCCTGCTTTTCTTTGTACTGTCACTCACCGCCCCATTGCTGTTGAATTCGCTGCTCATTGAGTGCTAACCATTGTAGACTAATCACTGTTGCGGCGTTATCAATTTCCCCGTTGTTTAGGCGCGCCATTGCCTCATCAACAGCCATCACATGTACTTTAATATCTTCACCTTCATCATCCAGTCCGTGCACCGTGCCACCGATTCCTGATAAATCAGTTTGCGCTAAATACAAATACAACCGCTCTGTTGTCCCGCCGGGGCTCGAAAGGTATGACAGCATGAAGTCCAATTGCTGCAATTCCAAACCCGCTTCTTCTTGCGCTTCTTTACGCACTACCGCCGGGTAATCTTCACTGCCATCAGCCATGCCAGCAATACATTCTAATAGCCAGGGGTTGTCTTTGGTTGCCAAGGCGCCTATGCGAATTTGCTCGACGAGTAACACCGAGCGCGTTGCTGGATCATAAGGCAACACGGCCACAGCATGACCGCGTTCAAATATTTCACGCTCAATGATTGCACTGGTGCCACCGGCAAATAATGCGTGTTTGAAACGGTACTTATCGATTTTGAAAAAACCTTTAAACACTTCTTCGGTGCTCTCTATGGTCACGTCGCCTTTATCGAACTGATTGATTTTATTCATTTTATACTCGCCACCCCACTTGGCCAAAAAGTTTATAAGTCAACGGTCGCGTTTACCCTTCCGCGAAAATTATATTCTGTTACACTTAAGCGCAGTCAATTTACGTTTTTGCTTTTCGCAAATCGCGAGAAACACGATAACATGCTCCTAATTCGCTGAATATTCTAAGGACTGTACTGATAATGAAAAAGACACTACTGACCACGCTGATTGCATTGAGCTGCAGCTTTAGCACTTACAGTCATGCTGAAGACCTAATGCAGGTGTACGAAATTGCACTTGAGAACGATCCCGTTGTTTTAAAAGCTAAAGCTAACGCCGAAGCACAAGAGCATAACACAGACCGTGCACTGAGCGCGTTGTTGCCTCAGCTTGGTTTCAGCATGGGCTACACTAAATCAGAAAGTGATAGCTACGAGTTTGATGACGACTTGCTACAACTGGTCAAGGTTGACAGCGAGCGCGATACGTTTTCTCGTGAGATTGGCTTAAGCCAAGCCATATTCGACCTTAACGCATGGCGCTCATTGGATATTGCTGAGAAGCAAGCTCTGCAACAAAAGACCGTATACGACCAAGCACAACAAGCGCTGATTGTGCGTGTCGCACAGGGCTATTTTGAAGTATTAGCTGCCATTGATACCTTAGAATTTGTGCAAGCAGAAAAACGCGCTATCGAACGCCAGCTCGAGCAAACCAAGCAGCGTTTCGCGGTAGGCCTAACTGCCATTACCGATGTACACGAAGCGCAAGCGCAATTCGATAACTCAGTCGCTCGCGAAATCGTCGCTAAAAACGATGTTGAAACAGCGCGCGAAAAGCTCCGTGAGATCACCGGTAAGTACCACGCCAAACTCGACCAGCTTGATACTGAAACTTTCTCTACGGTGAAGCCGAATAAAGCCACTGAGGATTTTGTTACTCTGGCCAAAGCGAACAACTTAGAGCTGCAAGTTGCTAAAGCATCGGTTGATATCGCCAAACAACAAATCGATTTGGCGCAAACAGGTCACTATCCGAAGTTGACCCTCAATGCAGCCTACGGCGATTCATTAGTTGATAGTGAGCGTACTATCATGGGCCAAACCGTTGTTAATGACCATGTTCCGCGTGGCGACACAGCGTCAGTGGGCTTAAACTTCGAACTTCCGCTTTACTCTGGTGGAGCAACAGTGGCTTCAACTGACCAAGCACGTGCCCTTTATGTTGTTGCCAGTGAAGACTTAGAAGCGACCCTGCGCGGGGTAACGCGAACCACGATTACCTCTTATAACCAAGTGGTGTCTGATATCGCTACCTACAAAGCATTGGAGCAAGCTGTGGTTTCCGCAGAAAGCGCCTTACAGGCCACGGAAGCTGGTTTCGAAGTGGGTACACGAACCATTGTTGATGTATTGATTAGCACCCAGAACCTTTACAATGCCAAACGTAACTTAGCCGATGTGCGTTACCGCTATGTAGTATCGACTCTGGCACTGAAACAAGCTGCGGGCACGCTTACCGCTGAGGACCTAAAGGCAATAAATCAAGGCCTGAAGCCACAAAGCTAACGCGTCAAGATAAAGCCAGTGCCCAGCACTGGCTTTGTTATATGAATAACGTATACTGTCCGCCATCTACAACGGTGAATAACAACTACAGTGGTCAACAAAGCAACTTTCCAACTTGCCTTCTTAACCCCCAAGTATTGGCCAAGCTGGCTCTCCATTTTTTTACTTTACACCCTTAGCTGGCTACCACAATCCTGGCAATTAGCCTTAGGGCGTGCATTAGGTCGTTTAGTGCATCGGTTTGTAAAAAAACGCCGAAAAATTGCTGAAGTCAACATTGCCTTATGCTACCCAGAGTTAACAGAAGCCGAGCGCGCCGAGTTGGTGCTTAAGAATATGGAAAACACCGGCATGGCCATTTTTGAAAGTGCCATGGCATGGTGGTGGCCCGCATGGCGAGTAAAACGAGTGATGGGGTCCATCACCGGATTAGAGCATGTAGATCAAGCCAATAAAGACGGTAAAGGTGTGCTGTTATTGGTGCCTCATATTCTGCATTTAGAAATGGCCTCTCGCGTAATGGGATTAGAGCGCCAAGGCGTGGCTTTTTATCGCCCCCATAACAATGCCTTAATGGATTACTTTACCGCCAAGGGACGTTTGCGTTCGAACGAGTATTTGGTTGGAAAGCGTGATGTTAAGTCTTTACTTAAAGCTCTAAAAGATAAAAAGTTTTGCTACTACCTGCCGGACCAAGATTATGGCCGCAATCGCAGTGTTTTTGCGCCTTTTTTTGCCGTCAAAGAGGCAGCAACCACCACAGGTACACTATTATTTGCAAATAGTCGCCATTGCCGAACACTGAGCATTATGACTCACCGAGACGCACAGGGAAAATATCACCTCGCGGTGCAACCTCCGCTAGAGAACTTCCCCAGTGGCGATGATGTGCATGATGTCACGCAAGTAAACCAGCGTATGGAGCAAGCCATTAATAATGCACCTGAGCAATATATGTGGTTACACCGGCGCTTTAAGACGCGCCCTGACGAGCATGCACCGTCTTATTATCGCTAGTCAATATCAACAATGACCAACTATGCTTAACAATAACAACATCATCAGGAGTAGCTATGTGGTTTTGGATTAAACATTTATCACTGGCTTTTATTCTTATTTTAGCCGCCGCCTATTTTTTACTCGGCGATGGCCCTGTATTTCAAGTAAGGGAAGACAGCAACCCAGCCGCCAAAGGGTTGTCACAATTTTACGCTAACATCAAAAACACCGTGCGCAATGCCACTGAACGTGAAAAGTATGTTATCGAGCTGGGCGAGCCTAAAGACGACATCACGCGCATGCTGGAGCAACGTGTCGGTGTGGTGCAACCCACTGATATTCGCTGGCAAGGGCAAGTTAAAAGTCGTCGCTTTGCCGCTGGGGCTACACTGCGCAAGGTGATGTCTGACTTCGCCAAGGAAGAAGGTATCGCCTTTTACTGGTACTTAAATAAAGACTACGTAGTGAAGCACCCTTTTCGCGTGGACGACACTTTTGTATCAACGCTCTACCAAGTAGGCAAAGCGATTGACAGTGATTTTGAATACGAGGTACAGACCTTCTATTGCCACCGCGAGCGCGCGGCCGTGATCACCGAGCGCCCCTCACCTTATATTCGCGAAAACTGTAAAAAGATGTCTCGCGCTTAATGCCCCTCATTTGGGAGCAGCAAAAAGTTGCTCCCAGATTTGGCTGACCGAGGCGATTTCATCTTGCAGCTCTATTTTGGCAACCATTTTCTCTTGATTGCGTAAACTCAGTACATGATATAAGCCCCGATAGTGGCAATAAGCGTGTATAAGCTGCTGTGTCTGACGTTCGCTGATACAGCCACAGTGCGCCGCCGCTTCCAAAATGCGGATATTATCTGAATACTCGAGTAATGCAGGATGGTGGTGCGCATGGGCTAAAACCAAAAATTGAGTGATGAATTCAATATCGGTCATCCCACCAACACCCTGCTTCAAATCAAGCATAAACTCGTTTTCCCGGTTTAAATGCCGTCGCATTTTTTCCCGCATGGCGGTCACGTCGTCGCGAAGCGGTGCTATCTGCCGCGCTTGCGCTAATATCTCTATACGGATTTCACTAAATCGTTGGCGTAGCGCGCTGATTCCATAGACCATGCGGGCGCGCACCAAGGCCTGATGCTCCCAAGTCCAAGCTTGAGTTTGCTGGTAGTGAAGAAAGCTCTCAATATTGATGGCTAACAAGCCAGATGACCCTTCAGGGCGCAAGCGGGTATCGAGTTCATATAAAATGCCGGAGCTGGTGCGCGTGTTAAACAGGTGCATCAAGCGCTGCGCTAGTTTTAAATAAAACTGCCGTGCGGAAATCGACTTATCACCGTCGGTGCTGCTGTCGCCATCGTGGTTGTGAACAAAAACTAAATCGAGGTCAGAGTCATAACCTAACTCCAATCCGCCCGCCTTACCGTAGGCTATTACGGCAAAGCCCTTATGTTGCTCATCGGTGCCGGGGACTTTGCCAAAGCGCGCCACCATTTGCTGCCAGGCAAGGTTAACTGCCTGTTCTATAATCGCCTCCGCTAACGCGCTGAGGTGGTCGCTGACTTTCATTACTGGCAACGCACCGGTCGCATCCGCCGCAGCGATACGTAATTGCTGGGTTTGCTTAAACTGCCTGAGCGCCTCCATCTGCATTTCTAAGTCATGCTCATCAATGCGTAAAAAATATTGGCGGATCTCGTTACTATAGGCATCCAAAGGGAAAGGGTTGTAAAGCTCCGCAGGGTCAATAAGCTCATCCAACAGAATCGGATAATGAGCAATATGTTCGCCAATCCAACGACTGTGCGCACACAAGCGTACTAATTGCTGGAGAGCCCCTGGGTTTTCAAGTAGTAACTCTAAATAGGCGGTGCGCGACATAATTTTATCGAGCACATTGGTGACCAAGGCCACGACCTCACCACATGCGTGAGCATGCTGCAGCTGTTGCAACACATGGGGCATTAATTTATCCAGTGTGTCTCTGCCACGTTTACCTATAGGCTGTTTGCTTACGCGCTCATGAAAGTGATTCAGGGGTCCCTGCCAGCTCATACGCTGCTGGGCATTGGCAATCACATCACTGAGGGCCTCGGTATCGTTATGCTCCCACGCCAGGGTATAGCTGTCATCCAAGTCATCACCCTGCTCTGGCTCAAAGCCAATGACTTGTTCAAATTCATCGCGTATGCGCCCCATCGCCGCCTCAATAACTGCACGACTGTGTTCTTCATTAGCTTGATTGAGCAATGTATTTAATCGCAGCCAATCACGTTGTGACTGCGGTAATTGCTGGGTCTGCTCATCATTAAAGGCTTGCAGATATTGTTCTACCTGGCGCAGCAACGCATAGTCTTGCCATAGTTGCTGCTGTTGCCCGTCAGTAAAAACCCCGAGCTCTGTCAGTGCTGCCAACGCTTTAGCTAAGCTTTGAGTTTGTAGTTGCGGCTCTCGACCTCCTCTGATCAGCTGCAGTGCCTGAACAATAAATTCCACTTCTCGAATACCACCAGCGCCCAACTTGATATTGTCTTGTAAGCCTTTACGGCGTACCTCTTGGGCAATCAGTGATTTCATCTTGCGCAATGACTCAATCACTGAGAAATCAATATATCGGCGATAAACGAACGGTCTTAGCATCTCGTTAAACTCATGCACATAGTTACATGGCGCGTGAATGAATCGGCCTTTGAGCATGGCGTAGCGCTCCCACTCTCGGCCTTGCTCTTGATAGTACGCCTCCATTGCCGAAAAGCTCATGACTAAAGGACCACTGTCCCCAAAGGGACGCAGACGCATATCGACGCGGAAAACTCGCCCATCTACGGTATGTTGGTCTAAGGCAGCAATCACTTTTTGCGCCACCTTAGTGTAAAACACCTGCGCTTCAATACTGCGCCGCCCGCCTTGGGTGGGGGTGTTAAGGGGGTAAATGAAGATAAGGTCGATATCGGACGAGTAATTAAGCTCCTTTCCGCCCAGCTTGCCCATACCTAAAATCATCATGGCGATCGGGTGGCCGTGTTCGTCCACAGGTGCGCCATTAACTTTAGCTACCTGAGCGAAGGCCCATCGATTGGCTGCGTCTATCAGCGTATCACTTAAAGCAGACACATAAGCCATGGAGTCAGCGATGTCGTTGCCGCATACCAAATCGAGATAAGCAACCTTTAGCCAATACTGCTGGCGGTAACGACGCAACATGGTTAATGCCTGAGTTTCTGACACATCACTTAACTGCTGCGGCAAAGGATCCGGCACCGCACGACACTGCTGTTGCTCGGGGTCAACAAGCCACGCTCCCCACTGTTTATGGGTACTGAGTACATCGTAGGCAAAGTCGCTAAGCGCTAGCAGTTGCAACAAATCGTTGTCTATTTCTGTGTCGCCATATATCTGTTCATAGCGATCTTTACCAAGTTGCTGTAATTGCGAATTAAAACCAGAAGGTGCAGTCATAGATACCGCTCTCTTTTAAGTTAGGGCCAACCGTACTAGAATGAAAACAAAGTTCCTTTTCGGCTGCCAGTATGACGTATTTTTCTTTGTCAAACGAGTCCTTATATACCTTTGCTATTAGCTTCGTAGCTATTGCTGCGGTGCTGTTTGCACTGCGTATTTACACCCAAGTCAGAGCGCGGCAGGCCTTAAAAGAAGAGCTCGCCCAGCGTGATAACTTTGCGCTGGGAATTAGCTATGCCAGTTACCTGCTCTCGTTAGTGCTGATTATCGGCTACCTAGTGGATGACTTTTCACTGACGGTGATGCGCGAAGAGCCGTGGAAAGTGCCGCTTTTGTTAATACTGATGCTACTTTTTACAAAAGTTGGCCAAGCTATTCATCGAAAATGGATTCTCAGTCGTTTTAATGAAGAGAAGGCTATTTTAAAGCAGAACGTGTGCGCCGCCTTAGTCGACTCGGGAATGTTATTAGGAAATAGCATTGTGGTTATAGGTTTGGTCAGTTGGTCTCAAACTAACAGCATGTATTCTTTGCTTGTGGTGTTTGTAAACTTCTTATTTTTGCAGGGCTTATTTGCCCTAGATAGCAAAGTGCGCGAAGCTCGCTTTGCTAAGGTAAACCAAGGCGCATCGCTGCAAAGTAACTTTAACTTGGAAAATACCTCAATCGGTATTCGTTACGCAGGCAAATCTGTAGGTATGGCTCTGACCCTTTACGCAGGTCTAGCCAGCGCCAATTACTACAGCGGCAAGATGGTAGAAAATGTCTTTACATTGGCTGTGCACTGCGGTCTGATGTGGTTATTGGTCAATGCCATGGCTCGCGCCGTGTTGTTGATCGTACTTTATCGTGTCGACACCGGGGTCGAGGTTGATCACCAAGACAATGTTGGCATTGCTGCAGTGGTGTTTTCTGTATACTGTGCCATGGGCTATTTGCTGATTCAGTTTTTCGCCTAGTGGCAACGGAGAGAATGAATGGATAAGGATCTTAGCAACTATTTACTCATCGACAGCGATCCGCTGTTGAGCCGAGCCTTTTGCGCCAATCCCTATGCGCACACAGTGATAGTTGCTGGAGCGAACACCCGTCATATGGTTAAGCTTATGTTTGACCAGCAGGTAAAGGATTATTGTTATTGTGACTTTGATAACGAAATCAGTGTAGCTGAATTATCAAGTTACGCCTCGCGACACCATAGCGTTGCTGGCGTGCTGGTGTTTGCCTGCGCCTATGAAAGTGCTAGCAATTCCTTTAAATGGGTCATTGATTCGTTACATGAAAATCGGTTATTAATTAATAAGCAAGGCGCTGATTACCACCTTACACCACTGACTACGCCCTATCACCAAAATCACCTCAGCTGTAATCAGGATCCTGATATACTTGCGCATTTAGGCGACTAGTTTAGACTGTCGCAAAATCCTGATGATGGACAGCGTAATGAGAATTCCGCATATTTTCGAGCCGACCATAGGCGCTTTAGGTACAGACTTTAATTTAAGTGATGATGCAGCTGGGCACGTAGGCCGTGTGTTGCGCATGCAAGTTGGCGATCAACTGCGGCTGTTTAACGGCCACGGTGGTGAATATCACTGTGAAATCGTTGATAGCAGCAAAAAATACGTGACCGTTCGCTGTATAGAGTTTATCGATAGTGAATGTGAATCTCCCCTTGCTATCCATCTTGGGCAAGTGATCTCCCGTGGCGATAAGATGGACTTTACCATTCAAAAGTCGGTGGAGCTCGGGGTGAGCGAAATTACCCCGCTATTTAGTGAGCGCTGTGGGGTTAAGCTCAATGGCGAACGCTTAGCAAAGAAGCATCAACAATGGCAGAAAATCGCTATCGCCGCAGCCGAGCAATGTGGTCGTAATCGTATTACCACCATTCACCCGCCAATCGCTCTGGAGCAATGGCTAACCCAGCCGAGCGACGCCACTAAGCTTACGTTACATCCTCGCGCGCAGCACAGCATTAAAACTATGCCGGCGCCAAGTGCGGGTGTGCGCTTTTTAGTTGGCCCTGAAGGCGGCTTTACCGATGCAGAGATCCACAGCAGTCATGAGCATGGCTTTATGGATATTCGCATAGGTCCACGCGTCTTGCGCACAGAAACGGCGGCTTTAACGGTCTTAAGTGCGTTACAGATGCAGTTTGGTGATTTAGCGAATTGAATTTACTGCGCGCCAACCCCATAAAATAATTAGATTGATTAAACGAGTAGAGCAATGGCAATTAAACTGGGCATTATCAGCGACCCAATTTCTGGGTTTAATATTAAAAAAGACACCGGCTTTGCAATGATGCTGGAAGCCGAAAAGCGCGGCTATGAATTGTATTATATGGAAATGGACGATCTGTTTCTGCGCCAAGGTGAAGCTTTTGCTCACGCTGCTCGCGCCCATGTGTTTGATAATGCCGAGAAGTGGTATGACTTAGCGCCGCAACAGGACATTGCTTTAGGCGATCTCGATATTATTTTAATGCGCAAAGACCCACCTTTTGATACCGAATACATCTACGCCACCTATATCTTAGAGCGCGCAGAACTGGCTGGCGCCTTAGTCGTTAATAAACCGCAAAGCCTGCGTGATGCCAACGAAAAGCTTTATACCGCCTGGTTTAGCGAATTTACTCCAGACACCTTAGTGACCCGCTCGGCGAAGCAGATCCGCGCCTTCTTGGCTGAACATGGTGATATCATTATGAAGCCACTCGATGGCATGGGCGGCGCCTCTATTTTTCGAGTCAAAGAAGACGACGCCAATATCGGTGTGATCATCGAGACCCTGACTGAGCATGGCAAGCGTTATGCTATGATCCAAAACTATATTCCTGCCATTAAAGACGGCGACAAACGAGTCTTAGTCGTTGATGGCGAAGTGGTTCCCTACTGCTTAGCGCGTATTCCTCAAAAAGGCGAAACGCGAGGCAATCTCGCCGCTGGTGGTCGCGGTGAGGTGCGCCCTCTTACCGATGATGAGCGCCGTATCGCTGAGACACTGGCGCCAACGCTAAAGGCCAAGGGACTATTATTCGTGGGTCTGGATATTATTGGTGACAAACTCACCGAAGTGAACGTTACCGCGCCAACATGCGTTAAAGAAATAGAGGCTGAGAGCAACTTTTCTGTCACCGCATTGTTTTTTGACGCGCTTGAGCGCAATTTAACAACTTCTTAATCGTGGAGATGTCTATGCAGTCATTAACCAACCACTTTTTGGTCGCCATGCCCTCGTTACAAGAGCCATTCTTCAAACACGCAGTGGCCTATATTTGCGAGCATAACGACGAAGGCGCCATGGGTTTGGTGATTAACCAACCTATTGATGTCACGGTGGGTGAGTTATTGGACAAAATAGACATCGACAACGATAAAAACCAACAAGCCGCTGGACGCCAGGTGTTTGCTGGCGGACCGGTGAAAACGGACCGAGGCTTTGTGCTGCACACGCCTAAGCCGGGCTACGCATCATCGCAAAGTTTAAGCTCCGAGATAATGATCACCACCTCCAAAGACGTGCTTGCGAGTCTCACCACCGAGGATGCACCGGAGCAATTTATCATCACCTTAGGTTATGCCGGTTGGTCTGAGGGTCAGTTAGAGCAAGAGCTGTTGGAAAACTCGTGGTTAATTATGGAAGCCGACCCCGAGGTTATTTTCAATACCCCCATCAACGAGCGCTGGCATAAAGCCTTAGAACTTATGGGTATTGATGCTAATAAGCTTAGTTTGGAGGCGGGTCACGCATGAGTGAGTCCTCAAGCTCTAAAATGGGCCAGCGCAGTGTAATGGGCTTTGATTTTGGTACCAAGAGTATTGGCGCCGCCATCGGCCAAGAGTTAACAGGTACTGCTAATGGCCTGCGCGCTATCAAGGCTCGTGATGGTATTCCTAATTGGGATGATGTTCGTACCCTGGTCGATGAATGGCAGCCAGACTTGTTAGTGGTAGGCTTACCACTGAATATGGATGGCAGCGAGCAAGAGCTCACGCGCCGGGCACGCAAGTTTGCCAATCGCCTGCACAATCAAACGGGGTTGCCAGTACAAACCCAAGATGAACGACTAACCACGGCCGCCGCCAAGGAGCAGCTATTCGCCGAGGGCGGCTATCGAAACCTAAGTAAAGGCAATATTGATAATGCCTCTGCGGTGCTTATTCTGGAGAGCTTTTTTGCCGCTCAAGGGGGCTATTAAGCACGGCCATCTGCGTTAAATCAGGAATAAACCCCGCTTGCTCGTAAGCTGCTCGAATTCGGCCCTGCTCGCGCAGTTTGGCCAGCCCTTTTTGGAGTGCTTTAAAGGCCTGCTGACCTTGGGGGTGATTACGAGACACTACGAAGTGACGGCTGTCTTTTATTTGCACAACAAAGTGCGGATGCGCCTTCAGTGATATGTTATCCAGCTGGTAATGGTTATTATACTGAGGCATCAGTGGCATCAACATAAAGTCGACCCACAGCATCGACACCATGCGCGCTTGCGATAACCATTCATCTTCCTTAATCATGCGTTTCAACGGCAGTGCCTGCAAGGTGCGCCAATCACTGCGCCAGCGCGGCGTAGATACAGCGGTGAGTGCGGTCATATCGGCCAGCGATGTTATACTCTGCACCCGCGTGTTATCTGGGTGACTATAAATACCCGCATAATACTCACCTTGACGGATCACCGCATCGCTGACAAAAACCGCCTCACTGAGTATTAGCGCATCAGCACGCCAATAGGTATCAAAACTAATTAATAATTTACCTTGTTCCAGCAACCGCGTATTACGAAAATTAATCTTGCCGACACGGTAGTTAAAAGTGTACTCGAAGCCGCCTAGACGCAGCGCTTGCTGCGCCACTATCATATCGACCACATCCCGACGCACACGCTTACCGCTAAAGTCGCTGACGGCTAAGGGCGAGCGCCCAGCCAAAAAAGCTACATAATCGGTATAAACATCATCACGCAAATAGATGTCAATGCTTTGCTCTCTGCCCTGAGCAGGCAGTAGCACGGTGAGTATCAGCGCGTAAAAAAACGCCCTGATACTTTTTACGCTTGAGCGTTTAGCTATCGCTATCGTCGCCAAGGCCGTCCACCGTTACCCCTTGTAGGAAGCCTGCACCTTGTTGTTCGTTGTTACGAAGCTTAATCATCAAACGAAGATCGTTCGGTGAGTCAGCGTGGTGCAGTGCATCGGCGTAGTTGATGAGGTTTTGCTTGTACAGATCAAACAGCGCTTGGTCGAAGGTTTGCATGCCCATTTCTTTGGACTTAGCCATCACCTCTTTGATGGAGCCGATTTCGCCTTTTTTGATCAGCTCGGCAATCATCGGTGAGTTTAGTAACACCTCAATCGCTGCCACACGACCATTACCATCTGTGGTAGGGATCAGCTGCTGAGCAATAATAGCGCGCAAGTTAAGGGCTAAATCATATTTGAGCTTGTCGTGCTTTTCCTTGGGCACCAAGTGCATAATACGGTCAATGGCTTGGTTGGCATTGTTGGCGTGCAAGGTAGCAACACACAGGTGGCCAGTTTCAGCGAAGCTTAACGCATATTCCATGGTTTCTTGCGAGCGGATCTCACCAATGAGAATTACATCCGGCGCCTGACGCAGCGAGCTCTTCAGTGCAGCCTCAAAACTCTCGGTATCAAGTCCAACCTCACGTTGGGTAATGATACTTTTGTTATGCTCGTGTACGAATTCAATTGGATCCTCAATGGTAAGGATATGGCCTTTTTGGTTGCGGTTACGATAACCCAGTAGCGCCGCCAATGAGGTTGACTTACCGGTGCCGGTACCACCGACGAACAGCACTAGACCACGTTTTTTCATGATCACATCGGTAAGCACTGAAGGCAGACCGAGTTCATTAACGTCGGGTATGGTGGTAACGATACGACGAATAACCATCCCCGCCTGATCACGTTGCCAAAATGCCGAGATACGGAAACGTCCCTCATCGGTGGCAATGGCAAAGTTACATTCTTTAGAGTTATGAAACTCATTGATTTGTTTATCGGACATTGCCGACTCTACCAAGGTCAATGCCTCATCATCACTGAGCACATAGTCATCAAGGGGGGTGAGCTCGCCATTCACTTTGGCACTCACCGGCAAATGCGTAGAAACAAATAAATCCGATGCCTGCAAGGCGATCATCTTCTGCAAATAATGCGCTAAAGGTTGTATCATGGTGTTAATCCTACTACTGACCCGACATTCCGAATTGGGTCTTATCATGGGCTTTCGCCTGTGCTGCCTGTGTGCTGATAAGGCCACGGTTTAGCAAGTTTTGTAAGCACTGGTCCATGGTCTGCATACCATGCGCAGCGCCAGTTTGAATCGACGAGTACATCTGCGCGATTTTATCTTCACGAATAAGGTTTCGTATCGCTGGGATACCTATCATAATCTCGTGTGCCGCAATTCGCCCGCCCGACACTTTTTTCAACAGTGTTTGCGAGATAACCGCGCGCAGTGATTCTGAAAGCATCGAACGCACCATGTCTTTTTCTTCACCGGGGAAGACGTCGATGATACGGTCAATGGTCTTTGGTGCTGAGGTGGTGTGCAAGGTGCCAAACACTAAGTGACCTGTTTCTGCGGCGGTCATCGCTAGGCGAATGGTTTCTAAGTCCCGCAGCTCACCGACCAAGATAACGTCGGGGTCTTCACGCAACGCACTGCGCAAGGCATTGTTAAAGCTGTGCGTATCACGGTGAACTTCCCGCTGGTTAATCAAGCTTAGCTTGTTTTGGTGTACGAATTCTATCGGGTCCTCAATGGTGAGGATATGGTCGTGGCGTGATTTATTGATGTAATCAATCATCGCCGCCAAGGTGGTTGATTTACCCGAACCTGTTGGCCCAGTCACCAATACCAGACCACGCGGGTTTTCCGAGATGGTTTTAAATATCTCCGGCGCGCCCAAATCATCCAAGGTCAGCACCTCATTGGGGATGGTACGAAACACCGCTGCTGGGCCTCGGTTAGAATTAAAGGCGTTAACACGAAAACGCGCTAAGCCAGGAACCTCGAACGAGAAATCCACTTCTAGGTTTTCTTCGTATTCTTTGCGCTGTTTATCGTTCATAATGTCGTAGACAAGGCCGCTGACTTCCTTGGCCTCAAGCACGGGAATGTTAATACGGCGCACGTCGCCGTCGACACGAATCATCGGCGATACACCGGCTGAAAGGTGTAAATCCGAGGCCTTGTGTTGCACACTAAAGGCCAATAATTCAGTAATATCCATAACAGGACTCCACAACTAACTGATAACTTTATGGTTACAATAGCAGAACGACTCGATGCCGCCTACGCCCGAATCGCTACGGCGGCAAAAAAATGCAATCGCGATGAAAAAGACATCACTTTAATCGCCGTTTCTAAGAAAAAACCCTTAGAAGATATTTTAGCGGCTTTTGATCATGGTCACCGAGAATTTGCTGAATCCTATGTCCAAGAAGGTGTTGAGAAGGTGCAGGCACTTAACGACCATAAGACAATAGTATGGCATTTTATAGGCCCCATTCAGAGTAATAAAACCAAAGCGATTGCCGAGCACTTCCACTGGGTGCAAAGCGTTGATAGGGAAAAAATTGCTCGGCGTTTAAATGAGCAGCGTCCCACGAATATGAAACCGCTCAATATTCTCATTCAAGTGAATATTGATAACGACGATAATAAGTCTGGCTGTGCAGTAGCACAATTGCCGCAGTTGGCTGAACTCGTTAACAATAGCCGACAGCTGCACCTGCGTGGATTAATGGCAATCCCAGCAAAAACCGACAGTTTCGATGCGCAACTGCAATCTTTTGAGAAATTAAAGGCTTGCTTTGATAAACTACAGACCCAATATCCACAGCTAGATACCTTGTCCATGGGCATGAGTGCTGATGTGGATGCGGCCATCGCCGCCGGTTCAACCATGGTCCGAGTGGGCACTGCTATATTTGGAGAGCGCAGCTAGGACGTTGAATCGTATATTCTAATAACACAACAAGTTGAGGTTTATATGTCACAAAAAACCATCGCGTTTATTGGTACTGGAAACATGAGCTACGCCATTATTGGCGGCATGGTGAAAAACGGTTTTGCGAAAGAACGCATTATTGCTACCAACCGTAATCAGGAAAAACTCGCGAAGGTCGCCGCTGACTTTGGTGTACAAACCACCTCGGATAACGTTGAAGCGATTGAAAAGGCCGATGTCATCGTGTTGTCGGTTAAGCCACAAATGATGGCGGATTTAGCGCAAAGTTTTATTGATGCTGGTGTTGATTTTAGCGGCAAAGTGTTTATTTCCGTGGCGGCGGGTATTACTGTTGCGCGCTTACAAGAAATGCTCGGCCAACCAGTGAAAATGGTGCGCTGCATGCCAAACACGCCTTCATTATTGGGCCGTGGTGTATCAGGCCTGTATGCTGAAGGTATCAATGAGCAAGAACGCGACTTTATTCAAAGTGTATTTGAATGCACCGGTATCGCTGTATGGGTTGATGAAGAGACGCAAATTAACAACATTATTGCTGTTACTGGCTCTTCACCTGCATACTTCTTCTTATTTATGGAAGCCATTGAAGAAAAAGCTAAGGCACTAGGCTTTGATGAGCAACAAGCTCGAGCACTAGTACAACAAACAGCTTTGGGTGCAGCGGAGATGGCCTTGTCGCAGGACGATATTAGCATTTCGCAACTGCGCGCTAACGTCACCTCTAAGGGCGGTACCACCCACGCTGCCGTTGAGCACCTCAAAGACCAAGGCCTAGTACAGACTGTTGCCGGAGCCATGGATGCCTGTATTGCCCGTGCCCAAGAGATGGAAAAAGAAATTTAACTTGCGAAGAGACTAAGCTCATGAATGCCATGCAATTTCTTGTTGGGATCGTATTCGATCTATTTTTAATGGTGGTACTGTTGCGCTTTTGGCTGCAGGCTGTGCGAGCGGATTTCTATAATCCGCTGAGTCAATTTGTGGTGAAGGCCACCAGTTTTGCAGTGAACCCATTACGTAAAATCATCCCCGGTTTTGGCGGTTTGGATATCGCTTCACTGGTGCTGGCATTCATTGTTGCCTTTGCCAAGGTCAGTGTGCTTCTGATGATGTTCCACGGCGGCTGGAGTGCCCCTACGGTGCTTATCTCCGGCGCTCTAACGGTAGTTAAAGAAGGTCTTAACTTACTGTTCTGGGTGCTCATTATTCGTGCCATTTTGAGCTGGGTCAGCCAAGGTTACAATCCCATAGAAGCGATTTTCCATCAACTTACTGAACCCATGCTAAGACCGATACGCAAGGTGATCCCACCCCTTGGTGGCTTAGATCTTTCTATCCTTGTCTTGATTATCGCCTTACAGTTCTTACAAATTTTGTTTATGGACTTTATCGGCTAACCTGAACTCGCAGCAAACCCCGGCTTTGCTGTTCTCTGGTACACTTAAGGGTAAAGAGTGCGTTGGTCGAGCTAAGGCCAACGCCTAACCACAGGAGTCATATTATGAAAACCCTGTTCACTGCATTGCTGTTAAGCATACTCAGCATCTCCCCCAGCTATGGCGAGCAAGCCGAAGTTCAAGGGGGTCAATTTAAAAACTTGGGTCACTGGCAAGTACACTATATTGCCTTTCCCTCAACATCCGTTCCCGCAGAAGTTGCGCGTAACTATGACTTAGAACGGGCTGGCGATAGAGCCCTAATCAATATTTCGGTATTACAAAATAACCAAGCCCAAGCCGTCGACATTCAAGGCAGCGCCAAAAACCTCATTGGTCAAACAGAACAGTTAACCTTTAAAGAAATTAAAGAAGGCGAGAGCATCTATTACATAGCCCAAATGCGCTTTGATAACGAAGAAGTTTATCGCTTTGAAATAACCTTAACGCAAGGAAATACAGTTGAAGTGCTGCGTTTCCATCAAAAGTTGTACGAACATTAAGAGAGAATACATGACCACTTGGGTGCTAGCCACAGGTAACAAAGGCAAAGTTGCTGAGCTCAGTGCGCTGTTAAGCGAGCTAAATATTGAAATAAAACCACAAAGTGAGTTCCAGGTAAGCGATGTTGCAGAAACTGGCACTACCTTCGTTGAAAATGCCATTATTAAGGCTCGCCACGCCAGTGCCGAAACGGGTCTGCCTGCAATCGCCGATGACTCCGGGTTGATTGTTGATGCCCTTGACGGTGCTCCCGGCGTGTATAGCGCTCGCTATGCTGGGGCCAATGCCAACGATGACGACAACATAGATAAATTACTCGCGGCCATGCAAGGCAAAAACCAACGCAGTGCCCGCTTTTGCTGTGTGTTAGTGCTGGTACGCCACCAACACGACCCATTGCCATTAATCTGCCAAGCCACTTGGGAAGGAGAAATTACTTCGGCGCGCAGCGGTGCCCAAGGTTTTGGCTATGACCCGGTATTCAAAGTAAATGGTTTGGAAAAAACCAGCGCCGAGTTAAGCAAGGAAGAAAAAAATCGTCTGAGCCATCGTGGACAAGCATTACGCCACTTACTCAGCGCGTTAAAAGGCTAAGCAGTGCAACACCTTCCACCTTTGAGCTTATATATTCACATCCCATGGTGTGTCCAAAAATGCCCTTATTGCGACTTTAATAGCCATGCGCAAAAAGGCCAACAAATCCCTGAGCAAGAATATGTCCAGCATCTGCTTGGCGACCTGCGCAATGACGCGCCGCTCGCCTGCGGACGCCCTATTCACAGTATTTTCATTGGCGGTGGTACGCCAAGCTTGCTCTCCGGTCAGGCCATGCAACAATTGCTTGACGGTGTGAGAGCGCTCATTCCTTTACAGGAAAATGCCGAAGTGACCTTGGAGGCAAACCCAGGCACAGTTGAGGCGGGGCGTTTCAGTGAGTATGTCCAAGCCGGCGTTAATCGCATCTCTATCGGGGTGCAATCAATGCAACAAGATAAGCTGACCGCCTTGGGCCGTATTCATAGCCAAGAAGAAGCCATCAATGCGGCAAAACAAGCCCATGATGTTGGCCTTCGCAGCTTTAACCTCGACTTGATGCACGGCCTCCCCGGCCAGTCTATTGATGATGCATTGGCAGACTTAACACAAATCATCGCGCTGCAACCCCCGCATATTTCTTGGTATCAGCTTACTATTGAGCCTAACACGCAATTTTACTCCAAGCCCCCGACCCTGCCAGAGGACGACACCTTATGGCAAATCCAAGAAAGGGGGCAAGCACTGTTGGCCGAAGCGGGCTACCAGCAGTATGAAATTTCCGGCTACGCAAAGCCGGGACATCAGTGCCAACACAACTTAAATTATTGGCGATTCGGCGATTATTTAGGCATAGGCTGTGGCGCTCATGGCAAAATAACCAAGCCTGATGGGCAGATCGTGCGCACCGAGAAGGTGAAGCACCCGCGCGGCTATATGGATTTAACCAAGCCATATTTGTATCGCGACTGGTCAGTCAGCGAACAAGAGCGGCCATTTGAGTTTATGATGAATCGCTTGCGGTTAATAGAGTCTTGCCCTATCGCTGAATTTGCCCAGCTGACCGGCTTGGCGTTATCGCATATTGAGCCGCAGCTGCAACGAGCGCAGCAACTAGGGTTAATCGCATTAGATAATACCCAACTAACAGTCACAGCTCAGGGTCATCGTTACCTTAATGAGTTACTTGCGCTCTTTGTTGACGATTAAACTTCGGCTTATAGAGTAGCCACAAACACAGAAGGATAAGCACAATGAGGTGGGTGTTTTTGCTAATAACACTGTTGGCTGGTACGGCGCACAGCGCCACTAATGAGCCGGTCATTAAAGACTTTGGGCTCTTTTATCCGGTACCCGACAGTGACCCTATTGGCCAGGACGTGCGCTTTAAAATTGCCTTTGACGTGGCCTCTGGGGCACCGGTTGGTGAGCAAAATAACCACATCAACTCATTAGCCCGATTTATAAACATGCATGTGGCCCATGGCGTGAACCCAAAAAATATAGCATTGGCACTGGTAGTTCATGGCGATGCGACCCAAGATGTACTCAAAAGCAGTGAATACCAAGCGCGATTTGCCGCTGATAATGCCAACGCTTCGTTAATTCGCCAACTGCTCGCAAATAATACCCAAGTGTATGTGTGCGGCCAATCGGCAAAGCACAACAACATCAATGCTAAGCAGTTGTTGCCTGGGGTCCGCATGGCCCTTTCTGCCATGACCGCCCATGCACAATTACAACAACAAGGGTATACACTGAATCCATTTTAGCGATATAGCAGCCAATAGCGCAGTCCTGCATTTAGCCTAACGACTGTGATACTTGGCGCTATGTGCAATATTAAAACAACAAGTGAAATAGGTATCTAACTATGCGTAAGCTCACTCTAATCGCGGCCACTGTCAGTGCCGCACTACTGGCTGGCTGCCAAGGCACCCCAGCAAATAACAGCACTGCTAACAGTGCGCCAGTACAGCAGCAAGTGGTGCAATCGGAAGTAGCAAAGGCCAATGCATTTTTCGAAGAGGTCTTTAACCGTAATGTGATGCGCAGCCCTGTGTACCAAACCTACATGGGCATTAAAAAAGACTATGACAAATGGGACGATGAAAGCGAAGCACGCGCTAAAGAAGATTTAGCGTTAGCGAAAAAAGATCTCGCCACGCTAGCGACCATAGATCGCGCTAAGCTCGATGCGAATACCCAAATCAGCTATGACCTAATGCAGCAAAACTTAGAGCAAAGCATCGCTGATTACCAATGGCGCTACCACAACTACCCAGTTAACCAAATGTTTGGCACCCACTCTATGGTGGCGGCGTTCCTTATCAACCAACACCAAATCAGCAGTGTTGAGGATGCCAAAGCCTATATTGCTCGTTTAAATGGGGTGCCTAAGCTATTTACACAGCTACAAACCAATTTACAAACTCGTGCAGACAAAGGCATCATAGCTCCGAAATTTGTATTCCCACACGTCATTGAAGCCAGCCAAAACATCATTAAAGGTGCCCCCTTCGGTGGTGATAAAGACTCTACTTTATTGGCCGACTTTAAACGCAAAGTCGACAAGCTAGATATCGACAATGGCGATAAGAGCGCCTTAATTGCCGAGGCCACCGAAGCGCTACAAGTCTCAGTCAAGCCGGCATATAACGGCTTAATCAGCTACCTACAACAACTTGAAAAACGCGCCGATAACCGTGACGGTGCTTGGAAGTTCCCTGATGGTAAAGCCTTCTATAACACCATGTTGGAGCGCACCACCACCACCGACTTAAGCGCGGAACAAATCCACGCCATCGGTCTTGCGGAAGTACAGCGTATTCATGATGAAATGCGCGCCATCAAAGAAAAAGTCGGCTTCGAGGGCGATTTAAAAGCGTTCATGGAGTTTATGAAAACCGATGAGCAGTTCTATTACCCCGATACCGAAGCCGGTCGCGAAGCATACCTAAATGAAGCTATTCGTGTCATTGATGACATGAAGGGACGCCTCGATGAGCTGTTCTTAGTTAAACCTGAAGCCGGACTAAAAGTAAAACGTGTCGAGGCATTCCGCGAAAAGTCAGCGGGTAAAGCCTTCTATCAACAGCCGGCTCCCGATGGCTCACGCCCAGGTGTCTACTACGCTAACTTGTATGACATGGAAGCCATGCCCACCTATCAATTGGAGGCCTTGGCTTATCACGAGGGGATCCCAGGCCACCACATGCAAATCGCCATTGCCCAAGAGCTCGAAGGCGTGCCTAACTTCCGTAAATACGGGCGTTTTACCGCTTACACCGAAGGCTGGGGACTTTACTCAGAGCTGCTGCCAAAAGAAATGGGGCTGTATCAAGACCCTTAC
Organism: Pseudoalteromonas ruthenica; assembly: GCF_008808095.1. NCBI lineage: Bacteria > Pseudomonadati > Pseudomonadota > Gammaproteobacteria > Alteromonadales > Pseudoalteromonadaceae > Pseudoalteromonas > Pseudoalteromonas ruthenica. The sequence continues at coordinate 2,034,943 of NZ_CP023396.1, forward strand.
TCTGACTTTGGCCGTTTAGCGATGGAACTTTGGCGCGCATGCCGCTTGGTTGTAGATACCGGTATCCATGCTAAACGTTGGACGCGTCAACAGGGTATCGACTACTACGTCAATAACACCCCTAATGCAACGTCAGACGCAGTGAAAATGGTTGAGCGTCATATCGTTATGCCATCACAAGCTACCGCTTATAAGATTGGTATGCTGAAAATCGTTGAGCTGCGTGAGCAAGCTAAAAAGGCGCTAGGTGATAAATTCGATATTCGTGAATACCGCAATATCGTGCTTAAAAATGGCCCAGTACCACTGAACCTACTTGAAGAAATGGTTGCCGAATGGGTCGCTAGCAAGCAGGCATAAGGCAAGAGAAACAGCAGCCGTAACAAGCAAAAGGTTTGTTACGGCTTTTTTATGTTCGCACTAAAGCCCGCTGTCTTGGGGCTAATCTACCAAGTAATACTCAATGGTGCTCACCACCCTGACCTTTTTTAAATGCGGCGAGTTGGAGTCGCGGCTGCTAATGCTAAATTGGCCTTGGCGCGCCGACTTAATTTTGCCGAGCGTTGATTGCGAATCATGGGCAAATTTAGTCGCCACTTCACGGGCATTATGAGTTGCCTGTTCAATCATCTGCGGTTTTAAGTCATTCAAGCTCGTGAATAAATACTCAATACGATTGCTGTAGCTATCGCCACTGACAGCAATTCCTTGCTTCGCCAGTTCGCTTATCTGACTGCTCGCATGACGAACTTTTTCGGGGTCTTGACTGTACACCGACATATTCGCGGTAACCAGGTACCTTAACCCCACTTGCTCTGGACCATATTGCTGAGCTTTCTTATCTACCACCGCAACCTGGCCGAGGGATATTTCTTCATCACTGAAACCGTGCAGTTTTAAAAAGGCTACCACAGCAGCTTGCTTTTTCTCCACCGCCGCCATCACATCATCGAGTTTATCCCCCGCCTCGGTAAAGGCAATGGGCCAAATGGCGGTATCTGCAGGCACTTGCTGCTCGGCCAAACCTTTAACCGTGACCGTTCTGTCCATGGCTTTAAATTGCACTATGGCGCTGTGTAGCAAAAAACCAATTGAGGCCAGCCCCAAAGCCAACAAAAATGCCGGTAATATATTGATGTGCGTTATACTTTTGTGCATTGGTGCTTTCCTTTTGCAGCAAGTGTGAGAGTATATTTCAGTGATCAGTGTACCAAAAAGAGTGAGCTATGAGCGTAAAACGCATTAGTCAGTTCTTCAACCCCCAATCGATTGCCGTTATTGGCGCCTCTAATAACCCCTCGCGCCCTGGTTACATCGTGATGCGTAACTTGCTACAAGGGGGCTTCAATGGCCCCATAATGCCAGTCACACCGAAATATGAAGCGGTACATGGGGTACTGGCCTATGCCGATATTGCCAGTCTGCCACAAACACCCAGTCTCGCGGTGATCTGCACCAATAAACAGACCATTGCGGGCTTACTTAGTGAATTAGCCGCTCGCCAATGCCGCAACGTTATTGTTATCGCCGCCGGGCTTAGCAGCGAGCAAAAACACAGCCTCACGCAGCATTGTAAGGCGCTGGGAATGAATTTACTGGGGCCCAATTGCTTGGGGTTGATGATCCCCCATTTAGGCGTTAACGCCAGCTTTTCACACACTGTCACCCGTCCGGGGAGGCTCGCTTTTATCTCCCAATCGGCAGCGGTGTGCTCAACCATTTTAGACTGGGCCGAACACAAAGATATTGGCTTCTCTTACTTTGTCTCTGTCGGGGATTGCCTCGATATCGATTTTGGCGAGCTGCTTGATTTTCTCGGTCGCGACGCGCGCACTAAAGCGGTATTACTTTACATTGATAACCTCAAAGACATTCGTGGCTTTATTTCTGCGGCGCGTGCTGCCGCTTTTAGTAAACCGGTGATTGTTATCAAAACCGGACGTACCGAGGCCGGCGCCCAAGCTGCTTTCGCTCACACCGGCGGCAATACTAGCTCAGATGCGGTATACGATGCCCTTATTCAGCGTGCCGGTATGCTCAGAGTTGCTGATTTACGCGAGCTATTTGCCGCCACGCAAACCCTGGCGCTGCACCCTAAACTGCTTAAAGTCGAACCGCTGTGTATTCTTACCAATGGCGGCGGCCCGGCGGTAATGGCTGTGGACAGCCTGCTGCAGAGCTCCGGTAAACTCTGTGAGCTCAGTGACGAGACCTTGGCGGCGCTCAATGCGGTGATCCCACAATCAGAAGCAGCCGCTAACCCGGTGGATATTTTCGGCGACTCCGACCCGGGACGCTACCAACAAGCCTTGAAAATATTGCTCGAAGCCAAAGAAGTGGAGAACTTATTAATTATTCACACTCCTTCTGCACTGGCGCCAAGTACTGAGTATGCGAAAATCATTGTCGATACCGTGGCCCAAGTCGATAGCCGTCGTCGTCCTTTTGTAATGACCAATTTTATGGGTGAAAATGCCGCCTATGAAGCGCGCAAGATATGCGCTCAAGGGGGCATTCCCACCTACCGCACACCAGAGGGCGCAGTGGGCGCATATATGCACCTAATTAACTATCGCCGTAACCAAAAGCACTTAACGCAAACCCCTGAATCCATCGTTGATGAGTTAGCAATTAACGCCCAAGATACCCAAAGTGCTATTGATGCTCATTTAAGTCGCAGTGAAACCTACCTCAGTACTCATCAAGCGGCCCCCTTGTTGGCCTATTATGGTATTGATACGGTGACTACCCATATCGCCACCACTCCCAGCGAAGCTGCTGAGGTGGCCAGCGAATGTGGCTTTCCGGTGGTGTTAAAGCTGATTAGCCCTGACATTGCTAGCAAATCTGAGGTCGGAGGCGTGCTGCTCAATCTCAATGATGCACATGAGGTAGAGCAAGCCGCGTTTGCTATCTTGCTGCGTATCAAGCAAACCTACCCACAGGCAAATATTCATGGCTTTTCCATCCAACCTATGGTGCCGCGCGCCGGTACTCATGAGCTGCGCATTGCCATTAAAACCGATCCCCAATTTGGGCCAGTGATCCTGCTGGGTGAGGCCGGGAGCGCCCTTGATTTTTCACAAGCGGCGGTCGCCCTGCCGCCGTTAAACATGAATTTGGCCAAGTACCTGATTGCCAGCGCCCAAGATAAAGGCGTACTCAAGGAGCGGACGCTACCAGAAAAAGTGGATAAGTATCGACTCTGCGCACTGCTCACTCGGGTGTCACAGCTGATAATCGATCAACCGGATATTCATCACTTGGAGCTAAACCCGCTGCTTGCCACCCAAGGCCAGTTTTTGGTGCTCGATGCCTGTATTGAAATCAGTCACTATCAACGCCTAGCACATCGTAAGCGCTTGGCCATTCGCCCCTACCCTAAAGAATGGGAGCACCCGGTAACGCTCAAAGACGGCTCTCAAGCCTTACTACGCCCTATCCGCCCCGAAGATGAGCAAGCACACCGTGAGTTTGATGAATCTTTGTCGAAAGAGGATCGTTATCGCCGTTTTTTTGGCGAAATGCCCCATTTTAGCCATGAACAATTAGCGAAAATGACTCAGATAGACTACGACAGAGAAATGGCGTTTATTGTCACCCGTAAACACCATGCTAAAGACTGCACTTTAGGTGTATCACGGGTACTTATGGACCCAGATAATGCCATAGCGGAGTTTGCCATTGTCATTGGCTCGCAGTATCAAGGTTTGGGCCTAGGCCGGCTGCTCCTACAAGCGGCCATTGATTACTGTAAAGAGCAAGGGGTTGCCAGCGTTCAAGGGACCACCTTGTGGGAGAACACCGGAATGATTGAGTTGGCACGCAAGCTCGGATTTACCGTGCGTCGCGACTTTGAAGAAGGCACGATAGAGATGATCTTGCCGCTGAATAATGAATGAGAAACGATGATAAGAATAAGAAACACCTTAGCACAAGTATTTGAATCTCGGGGCCGGGTGCGCCATTACGGCTACGCCTTTGACGCTATTTTAGTGGCACTGATCCTCGCCAATGTCATTGCTATTGTTATTGAGTCGGTGCCCAGTGTTGCTAAACAGCACATTGGCTTTTTCGCTTATTTTGAGCTTATATCGGTGAGCATTTTTACCCTTGAGTATTTAGCTCGGTTGTGGACCAGTGTTGATTTGGAGCGCTTTGAGAACAGCACTTTGAGTGATACGCAACGGCGCCTGCGCTACCTTTGCTCGCCCATGGCGATTATCGATTTGTTGGCTATTCTGCCCTCTCTACTGGTGTTCTTTGTGTCCTTCGACTTGCGCTTTTTGCGGGTTTTACGACTGCTGCGTATCTTCAAACTCACACGCTACTCGCGGGCCATGCAGTTGCTGCTGCAAACCATTCGAGAAGAAAGTGGCTCTTTGTTTGCGGCCTTCTCTATTATGGCGGTGATTTTAATCGTCGCCGCCAGTGGCATTTACTTACTGGAACATGATGTCCAACCCGATAAGTTTGGCTCTATTCCCAAGGCCATGTGGTGGGCATTGATCACCCTAACGACCGTCGGTTATGGCGATGTCGTGCCGATCACCGGGTTAGGCAAGGTGTTCGGCGGTATCATTACCATTTTAAGTATGGGGATGGTGGCCATTCCCACCGGTTTATTGGCATCAAGCTTTTCCGACCAACTGCGCCAACGTCGTGACAGATACAGTGAAACAGCCTACCAACTGATGGAAGACGGAGTGATTTGTGTTGATGATCGTGAACATCTCGACGAATTAAGAGTAGAGCTGGGTCTGAGCAAGCAAGAGTGCGCGCAAATAGAGCAACAAGTACGGGAAAAACATCCTTTAAAGCGCTTTTGCCCACATTGTGGGCATCACCTAAATTAGCTGCGGTTACTTAAGCAAACTAGCAATGCTGTCGCCCAAGGCTGGGCGCTGCATGTGAAACCCTTGTATCGCGGCACAGCCGATGTCACGCATCAGCTGTGCTTGGCGCTCAGTTTCCACGCCAACGGCAATTACGGTCAGCTCCAAGGCGTTAACCACCTTGAGAAAACGAGTGACTTTAGCTTGCACCGACATATCCATACAAATTTCAGCAACTAACTGCGGACCCAACTTCACTGCGCTGAGCGTATCACCACACAGTTCAGGGACACAAAAGTCATCACCACGATTGACCTGCAGAGCTATTTTTACACCCTCTTGCTGAAGCATTTGCAATGCTTGTTTGGCTTGCTCGTCTAACTGCAGCCAATCATTCACATGTATCTCCAACATCAGCTGCGCGAGGGGAAAGTTAAAACTGCGCAGCAGGTGAGTGATATCGCCGGTACACCCCGGTTGGCTAAACTCGCGCCCGGACAGGTTCATGTTGATAGTCAGGTCATGACGCTGGCGCAACCAAAGCTGACTCTCTAGTATCGCTCGCTCTAGGGTTTGTAAAAATAACTTAGACCATAGTTCGGGCTTGCGCACATGAACTAAAAATTCGTCAGGAGCTAGTAATTGCTGCTGCTTTTGCCAGCGTAATAACACCTCAAAGCCGATAACTTGCTGACTCTGCGCTGCAAAAATGGCTTGATACTGATTGACGAACTCACACTGCTCGTAAGCAGATGCCACTGCTTTTTCGGTGTCTATTCGCCGTTGCACATAAGCGTTCATTTCCGGCTTAAAGAACTGACAGTGGCTCCCGGTTAGACGCTTTGCCTGATACATCGCCAAATCAGCACACTTTAATAACTCGTCACTGCGTTGCGCGTCTTGTGGGAAAAGCGCGATCCCAAGGCTAACCTCAACCAGCGGTTCCATTACCCGCTGCTTGAACGGCTGAGTTAATACGTCGCGTACTTTTTTACACACAGTGACGATGTGTTCGACATCGTCCATATTCTCCAACAGCAATGCAAACTCATCGCCACTCACACGCCCTAGACTGTCTTGCGAACGCACCGTACGCTGTAGCCTATAAGCGAGGCTAAGTAACAGCTGATCACCACTTTCGAAGCCACGCGCACTATTGATTTTATTAAGATTGGCAATATTAATCAGCACTAAAGCACACTGGTTTTGTTGCCGCGCTGATTGCTCCAGCGCATGCTCCACTCGGTCCATAAAAAGAGCCCGATTAGGCAAGCCCGTTAAACTATCGTAATGGGCATGCTCACGCTTACTGGCGAGAGCGTTTTTAGGCGCGTTAATGTCGGTAAGGATAATGATATAGCTGGTGAGGTGGTGCTCAGCATCTGCCACCGCACTCATTTTCAATAGTACCGGTACCTGCTCACCATTTTTAATAATGACAACTTCCTCACTCTGATAATGCTCACCCACATTGAGGTCATTCAAGATACGTAAGTAGTTAATACGGGTATTTTTGCTCAACCCAAGAGTGAGGTGTCGACTTGAGCGTGTACTTGGTGAATAGTTAAAATGCTCCCGTAACGCTTGGTTAGTGGCACGGATACGCAATTTATGATCAAGAATAATCACCCAATCACTGGTTTGCTCAAACGCTGCACCAAATAGCCGCGCATTTTCTTCAAATACCAACTCCCGGGTCATATTGGTATAGGTACCAGCAACTTGCATAGGCAAATCGTCTTGCCACGCCATGACTTTGCCAAAGTCCTTATACCAGCGCCATAAACCGTTGCTGTGACGCAGGCGATACACACAGTTGAAGTAACCCTTATCTGTGGACAAGAACTCTAACCACTCAATACGGAATTTTTGCCGCTCATCAGGATGAATAAGTGCCAGATAATCATCTAAGTGGCAGCTATCGTAGTCATAACCCAGTTCCTCGCGCAGACGCGGTTGGTATATTTGGCTACCCTCTTGTCGCCAATCCCATACCCCAGAGTGACTGCCGTCCAAGGCGAGTTTCAGCCGAGCTTCTGACTCTTTACTCTCATTGTGGGCAGCAATAATCATACGCTGAATCTGATTACGGCGGTACAGCCACAAGCCCACCAGGGTCGCCCCCAGCAGTACATATAAAGTCAGGTAAAAAGGTGAGCTCCAAGGCGGATAATCGACCTTGATTTGCAGCTGCGCGGGATCAGTAAATTCGCCTGTGAATGGGTCCTGTGCCCACACCTTGAGAGTATGCAAACCTGGGTTAAGCTTTGAAAATACCACCCGGTTATTATCTTTGGTATGTGCTTTGGGACTGTCGCCAAGCTGATATTGAAAAATAATACGGTCTTGATAGTTATATATCATTGCCGCAAAAGACACCTCTAAGCCGATATCATCATGCTCTAGATGCACTTGCTCTAACGGGCTAAGTTGTTTATCTAACTCCCGATAGGCGAGCTGTGCGGAAGTAATATTGACGCGCTTAAGTAACGCTCGCTGCGGCTGATTCTGTTGTGGGTAAAAAAGTGTTGCGCCTTTCACGGAACCATACACCACTCGACCATCATCAAAACGGCTAAAAGAGCCGCCATTAAACTCATTCGTGGCCAACCCTTCTTCGGTGGTATATTGCTGAAAGTGCTCGGTCAATGGATTAAAACGCCAAATACCTTTGTGGCTACTCATCCAAATCATGCCATGCTCATCCAGCACCAAATCATACATTAAGGTCCCCAGCCCTAGTTTCTGTAAATCGATGCGTTTAATCAGCTCGAATGTGCGCGCATCCAGCGCCACTAGTCCAAAGTTAGAAAACGATAGCCACAAAACATTTTGATGGTCGACGACATAGCTGTTGAGATTCACCGCCAAGTTTTCATGGGACTGAGGTACTTCGTAGAGCAGCTGTAATTTTTGCTGCTCGCTATCAAGGCGTAACAACTGACCACCACTGTAAAATAAGGGTTGGTTCGGCTTATCAGGCAGTGGTTTGTTGAAGCCAAGCGCAAGGAAGGGATCAAACTCATCAAGGTCGCCGTGCAGCGGCGTGAGCACTTTCGTATCTAAGTCGAAATAGAAGAATCCTTGGTCTTGGTTCACTCCATATACGCGGTTATCTGGGGTTTTGTATAGGCCATGTAACCAGCCTTGCAAATACTGTTGCTGATCATTGTTGGTAGCAATAACACGATGTAGCTCAGTACTATCAATATCGAAATAGAATAAGCCTCGTGTAGTATTTAACAGTAACTGATCAGCAAAAGGAATGAGCCTGTAAATACTAAAGGCATTATCAAGCTGATCGCTCAAATAGTTTTTGTACAAAATTTGGCTGCTATTGTGCTGTGTATCGACAATAGTAAGGCCATTGTGAGTCCCCAAATAAAGGGTATTATCGACCACGGTGGATGCCCAAATATTGTGGTGCGACAGGCCCTCGCCACGTAAATTCTGTGCTGTTAGATTATCAAATTGAAAATGCTTTTTCGGTAAAAAGAAGGCGCCATCACTTTTGGTTCCCACCCACAAATCCCCTTGCGGCGTCTCTTGCATAGCAATAATACTGGCGTCTGACAAACTGTACTCGCTGTCGATAAGTTGGCGACGTTTACGCAGAGCTCGGGTGGAAATATTAAATTCAAATAAGCCTTTATCAGTGGCCAACAGTACGGTGTCTTCGCCTAACACCTGCATTTGCCATATATTCAAGTCAGCTATTAACATTTCGCTAGCAGGCGAATGTGCATCAGCGGCGAGCGAACCATCGGCGTTAATATCAAGCTGATACAGACCTTTTACCGTGCCAACCAGCAAATGTTCAGCGTCTATCACCGCGAAAGACTTCACATTATTACGGTGAATCCCACTGATGCCTGCGGGAAGGTGTGCCAAAGAGCGGACCTTCTTAGCCTGCAAATCATAGATATAGGCACCCGAGCTAGTACCGACATAGACCTGCTCGCCGAATTTAAACATCTGCCTTACTAAAGAGCGTTCATCTTTACTCTCCAGCGTGAACAATGAGGTAACTTCGCCGGTCTCTATATTCAGGCTCGCCACATCCTCACCACGACCAAGCCAAAGCTCATTGGGGCCAATAGCCAGCATAGTAAATACCGCTTTAGCGAATGTAACGTCATCGCTCTGTGGTGGCCCCAGCACTTGCTCGGTGCGCCCGGTATCAGGGTCAAAACGATGTAAGCCAGCGAGTAATGAGGCTATCCAAATATGACCTTGTTGGTCTTGATAGAGAGCGTCGATCATCGCCTCATCAAGCTCGCCGTTGTCTCCGGCCACAGCAATGACCTGATAACCATCGTAGCGATTCAGACCGCTTTCGGTGCCCAACCACAAATAGCCGTATTTATCGATCAACATATTACTGACATAGCTTTGCGACAGTCCTTCATTCGGCGACAGTCGTTGTACTTTGGCACTCACTGCACACGCAAAGAAGCAGCAACACACTAGCAAAGCTCTAAGCATGGTTTCCTCGATTCAGGCAATATGCCAAGATATCGCGTCCTTGGCGCTGATAGGCATTAAATCGCTGTTGTAATTCGTCGGGCAAATCGGGCTCGGGCTGAAACCCTAAGCTGAGGTAAAAAGCGGCTAAATGGGCGTAAATAAAACTAAAAACGGGCTGCTTTTGGTGTTGGCACACAGTACTGATTAACTCCCGAGCAACCCCGTTTTGCCGCCACGGTGGGGCAATAAACACGCCAACGAGTAGCAAGTTCCCCGACAAGTGCAGCAACCGTGCTGCACCAATGATGCCACTATCGGCTCTGGCTACCCAAACCTGGTCTGCCTTAGAGGCACGACCTCGAGCCCCATAAGCCTGATAAAACTTGTTAACTAATGGGGTGGCGATGTCAGCAAGGCGCTGCACATCAACGTCGCTCATCGCGATGCACTCATCAATGCCAAATAATGTTCAAACTGTTGCTTGAGATAATTTTGCTCAGAGACAGGACGAATATTAATCGCCTCATAAACTTTGTCGCGGGCATTTTTACCGCGCACTATTTGGTAAGCCCAAAATGAGGCCTCGTAGTCTAGCTGAATACGGTACTTTTCTTCGCGAGGCAGTAGGCACAAATTGAAACTCATCGCAGTTACACTCAGGTTGGTGTTCATATCCTGACTATACTATACCAAATCCGACCTAGGGCAAAAGTAGATAGTTTGTTGCTTAGTTGCGACAAGTGCTAGAAAAACCTAACTAACTTCCCTAGAATGGTGGCGAAATTTAACGCGTATTTTACATGGGTAACGGAGTAAGCCCAATTGCGAAACAAGGAAGTGCCACGCATAAACTATGGTATAGCATGCTTAACTCAACCTTGTTACAACGCACCATCCTCTATATTACTTCGCTATGGCTGCTGAGTGCGTCTGTTGGCGCCTATGCATCGTCTAACATGACCTTTAACAAGCCTGTTGATACACCACAAGCTCGCTATGTTATTGAACTTATGGATTTAGCCTATGATCAGCTTGGATATCAGCTTGAGTTGATAGAGTTTGACCAGCCACAAGCATTACGCGCTGCCGACGAAGGAACTTTAGACGGGCAATTAGGGCGCATTGCTGCAATTGAATCTCGTTACGCTAATTTGGTTCGCGTTGATTTTCCATTGTTTAAGTTTGAGTTGATCATGCTTACGCGCTGCGCCGAGTGCCAACTGAACGATCTTAATAGCGTGGTGCTGCGTAGCGGTTACCCGGTAGCCGAACAATACCTCGACAGCCAAAATTACCAAGGCCGGCGGCTCAGCCTAAAAAGCGTGTCGGCGCAATTAAACCTCTTAGCTCAACGACAAGTTGATGGCATTGCCATCTTAGACTTTCACCTCAAACAGGCTTTCGACAGCCATAGCAACCCCAGCTATCATCGCCAGCATCTTAATGATTACTACAGCTACCACTATGTGCATAAACGCCATGAGGCGTTGATCCCTGACTTACTTGAGGTGTTAAACACCCTTAAACAGAATGGCGTTGTTGACTACCTAAAACAAAAGCACGGCTTATAAATCAAGCTCTCCCTGCCCCGTATCAGGTGTGTTGATGTCACCCTGTTGTTGCTTGCGCTGCATTGCTCGCTTATAGCGCTGATGACAAAGTAGGTTAACGTGACGTTTTTGCTCATCACTGAGTTGGTTCCACATAAAACGCTCATCACGAGAACGAAAGCAGCCTAGGCAATAACCTCGGTTATTGACCTGACATACCCCTTTGCAGGGGCTATCAATAGAAAAGATTTCCAGCTGCTGCATGTACGCTCTACCCAGTGTGATTAGGCCAAGGTTCAATGCTGCTTGCAGCGCATAACGCCGAGCGCATCGACTACCCTAACCTTTGTTACCCTTGGTGTGTATTAAAAACCAACCCTAGGTATAACGTTAATGCCAAAGACTCTGAATTACCAGCCTAGGTATCCATTTCTTCCTTGCGCAGTACTGGGCGCGCATACAAGGCCGTAACGAGATCGCGTAGCTCTTCGGGAATTGCACGCATACGCTCATCAAACTCTTTCACATCCACGGACTCGGAATCAACAACCGCATCACCGTGCTTAGCGGCAATGTAATTGCCTGGGTGCAAATAAAAAGATTCAACAATCTGCTTATCGATGGTTTTTGCAAGATCCTCTGGGGTATCACAGCCGGTTTGCACCGGTTGACCAAAAGCGAGGTGGACATGGCCTTTATTGGTCGTAAAGCCCTCTACTATACTGCTGATATCCTCACCGGCAGATTTTATATACTCGCCGTGGTGCTTTTTATGATAAAGCTCCTTCGCTTTGGATATTGCACACGGTTCATACTGATAAGAAATGGACACCGGCACAATTTTTAGCTCACGTACATACTCAGCAAACTCTTTCTTTTGCTTGCGCCCATTCAATTGCAACATTTTTAATAACGCCGGATCGGTTTGATCAAAACCGTCTTTGGTACGCCCTTCGCGCTGGGCTATCCAAATACTGTGGCCATCCTGCAACGAGTCATAAATATAGGCTGAGAGCTGTGATAACGCTTTAAGCATTTCTTTGGGTGCTTTTGCCGAGCGTTTTACAATAAAACTTTTGTTTAAGCGCATCAGCTCAGTGATGTATGGGATCTGTAGCAGATTATCACCAATGGCAATGCGCACGGTATTCATATCATGTTGGTGCAAGCCAAAATTCACCAACGCGGGATCAAGTACGATATCACGGTGATTGGAGATAAACAGATATGCTTGGTTTTTATCGAGCTTGCCTAGCCCTGAATAGGTGACCTCTGAGGTGGTGTTGTGGATGATGCGCTCAAGATAATGCACAACTTCAAGCTGGACTTGGCGCACTGAGTTTACTTGGCCCCATTTACGTTTCAGGCTCGCACGCACCAGCGGGCGAGATAGAAAGCGCATACCGGCAAGCCAACCGGGCAAATTATGCTTCGCTATCAAATCAACAAAGTCATTATCTGCTACCAACCGGGCAACAGCATCTGCTACTTCGTCGTCATTATAGGGTCTTATGTCTGCATACTTATCCACGATTACACCTTATTACCACAGGCAAAAAAACGGCGCTTATTGTATCGCGCCATTTACGTATTCGCTAAGTTTATCAACTCTTACCAGTAAGGGATACAACCCTTTATGCATTATCATGGTGCTGCGCAGGTGCTTGCCATGCGCGCAATTTCAGCCATACCAAGCGTAATAACAACAGCAGTAAAATCACGGCTAAGCTTTGCGATAACCACGGTGCCATAAGCTCGTGCTGATGCCCAACTAAAGGGCTCACTGCAAAGCCGAACCGTACCACCAGCCAATCCGTTAAATACCCAAATGCTAAGGCTACACCAATGACAGCACTGAGATAGGCAACAATCGCGCGCTTGCCTAACTCCTTACCAACAACACCGAGTGTGGCAATGTTAGTCGCAGGTCCTGCTAGCATAAATACCAATACCGCGCCTGGCGATACTCCAGCAATGAGCAGTCCAGCGGCAACTGGCGTAGATGCCGTGGCACAAATGTACATTGGAATACTGATAAGCACCATCACCGTCATCGCCAATAATCCGCTGCCCCACTGGCTTAAGTAAGAAGCGGGCACATAAGTTTGCACTAACGCCGCGAAAAACAGACCAATCATTAACCACATGGCGGTATCATTTAACAGTTTCGTGGTACTAAAGTGCACCGCTTGCTTAAACTTAGCCATGAAACTGGACTCTTTTGTAGCTTTAGAGCGGCTACTGCAGCATGAGGCCGGCGCTGTATTATCAGCCTGTTGTGCCTGCGTGGGAGCTTGGGATGCTGGCGCTTGTTGCTTATTGGTGCAACATGAAGTGCTCGGCTGTGGCGTTCTTTCGGCGCAGCAACTCGGCGAAGATGTCTGTGTTGGGGTTGCCTCGGGCTTAGACTCTTTACCTACTAGCACACCTGCGGTAATGGCACTGGTAATTGCGGCAATAGGACGAATAATAGCCATAAAAGGGCCCAGTAAGACATAGGATACGGACACTGAGTCGACACCAGTTTCAGGCGTGGAGACTAAAAAGGACGTAGTCGCACTTTTCGAAGCGCCTGCCCGTCTGAGCCCAACGGCTGCAGGGATCACGCCACAAGAACATAATGGCATGGGAGCGCCAATAAAAGCCGCTTTCACAGTTGTCCAAAAGCCTTCTTTACCAAGGTGGCGTTGCAAAAAGTTAGCTGGAAGGTATACATTGATGAGCCCAGCTAAAAACAGCCCCAGCATCAGCCAAGGTGCAGATAGCACAAACAGTTGCCAAAAATTAGTTAGTAAGTCCATCAACGTCCTCCAATGCGGTCAAAATTGAACAATGCTCTGCCGGTAACTCTGTGCCACAACACTGCTCCGCCAATTGTGAAAGAGAGGCATAAAAGCGTTGCAACTCAGCGATACGCTCTGCCACAAGTGCCTTTTTTCGCAGCGTGAGTTGCTTCACTTCATGACAGCTATGCTGCTGTTTCTCAAAGTTAATCTTCAATAACTCAGAGATTTCTTGCAAACTAAAGCCGACGTCTTTAGCACGACGAATAAAGTTTAATTGCGCTAAATGGGCGTGCGTATAATCCCGGTATCCTGCTGCAGTGCGATTAGGCGGCTGTAATAGCCCTTGCTGTTCGTAGTAACGAAGCGTATCGGGACTCATGTCCACCTTTTTTGCTAACTCTGAAATTCGCATTAGTTTTTCTCGCAGTTATTTAACTGTCACTGATTGTAGACCTTAGTGTTAACTCCAAGGTCAATATTTTTTTGCGTCCGCTAAGTCACCATGAAAGACTAGTGCTAAACCACCGTATTTTAACGCCTACTTTGTCTCACTGGCGAAACGAGAGAAGAGAGTTATGAACATAGTACTACTTGATGCAAAAACTTTAGGTGACAATAGCTTAGCCCCACTGGAGCAACTCGGAGACTTCCATTCTTATGAGCTAACTGAGCCGCAGTCCGTTGTTACTCGTTGCCAAGATGCCGAGGTTATTATTAGCAACAAAGTAGTGATAAATGCTGAGCACATGCAATCGCTACCCAAGCTTAAATTGATTTGCGTTGCTGCCACCGGCACCAACAATATCGACTTACAAGCCGCTGCCAAGCAAGGCATCACAGTATGTAATGTTGCTGGCTACTCTACCGCCTCAGTGGTGCAACACACCTTCGCCCTACTCAACGCCTTATTAGGTAACATTCATCGCTACATTAATGACTGCCATCACGGTGCGTGGCAACAAAGTGATATGTTTTGTCGCTTGGATTATGCCATTGAGGAGCTTGCCGATAAAACCCTTGCTATCATCGGCTATGGCGAGTTAGGTCAGGCGGTGGCGCGCGTTGCAGAAGCCTTCGCTATGAAGGTCATTGTTGCGGAGCGTAAAGGACAGCCAGTACGAGAAGGACGGGTTAGCTTTGAACAAGCACTGCAAAACGCTGATGTGGTCTCTATTCATAGCCCTTTAACGCCACAGACTCAGCAACTATTTAACGCCGACGCATTCACTTTAATGAAACCAAGTGCAGTGCTCATCAATACAGCTCGTGGCCCTATTATTGATGAACAAGCGCTCGTTGCAGCCCTAGAGCAAGGTGATATAGCCGGTGCGGCGTTAGATGTGCTTACACGTGAACCTGCCACCGCAGATAATCCATTAATTGCATATCAAGGCCATAACTTATTGTTAACACCACACATTGCTTGGGCCTCTCGCCAAGCCCGCGACCGCCTCATTGAACAATTGGCGAAGAATATTATTGGGTTTGCCAATGGTGAAATCCGCAATCAGGTTAGTTAGATTCACTAAACTATGGGTTTCTAGGCCTAAGAGACACCTTGGTAATTTAATAACCTAATGATAATAAAGACAAATAAATATTGGCATTAAATTTGTTATCTTACCTAGGTGTTAACAATACTTAATAACGGATATAACAATGAAAAAAACACTTATTGCCGCTTTAGTCGCCCTTCCTTTACTGGGAGGCTGTGTTGTTTCAGTGAATGATGGCGATGCTGATGCTCGTTGGGCTGGCAGTGATTGGCAGCAGCAACAAAAAGACAACCGCACATATATTGCTGACTTGCAGCTAGGTACGGGGTTTGCGCAAGTGAAAAATTCTTTGGGAACGCCAGATTTCAGTGAATCGTTCCGTCATCAACAAGACAACTACCAAGTGTTATTTTACGCCACGCAAAGTAAAAAGTCTGATGGCAAAATCTCAAAGGACGAATGCACTCCTTTGGTTTTTGCTGATGGCGCCTTAGTCAGTGTAGGTGACAGCGCCTACCAAGCGCTTATCAATAAGCTATAAACGTTCAGCCACCCACAGGGTGGCTTTTTTTATGCGAAAAATACAATGGTGTTACGCCCTTGTTGCTTCGCTTTATAAAGACCCTTGTCAGCGCGCTCAATAAGCTGTGATTCCGATTGCGCATCACCAAAACCAGGATAGGTGGACACCCCCATACTGATAGTGACATGGTCAGCAACAGGCGAGTCTATATGCGCCACGTTAAGCTCTTCTATAACGCGTTTTAGCTTTTGTGCCAACGCCATGGCTGTCCCCTCTTCACTCCCTGGCAGCACAGCAGCAAATTCTTCACCGCCATATCGAGCGACGAAGTCACTACCACGTTGACAATTGGCCACCAAGGTTGAAGCCACTTTCTTCAAACACTCATCACCGCGTTGGTGGCCATAGTGATCGTTGTAGCGTTTAAAAAAGTCAATATCAATGAGCACCACAGACAACGGCAGCCCAGCACGGACACTGCGCCGCCACTCCCGCGAGAGCTGTTCATCAAAATAACGGCGGTTGGGGATTTCGGTTAAGCCATCGATACTGGCCAGCATCTCTAATAGGTCGTTCTTTTGCTTGATAGTCAGCTGGTTTTTAACGCGCGCGCGCACTATGGCACTACCAAAGGGTTTGGTTATGTAGTCCATGGCTCCTAGCTCAAGGCCTTTAGCTTCATCAACGAGAGAATCATTGGCGGAAATGATAATGACAGGAATAGGCTGTGTGCGCTCATCATGCTTAAGCTTACGCAGCGCTTCGTAACCATCCATACCGGGCATGACGATGTCCAGCAAGATCAGATCAACACTGTTAGTCGCTAACCACTCGAACATGGCCTCAGCACTTTCGACACCAAACACTTTGTGCTTGGGGCTCAGCGTTTTCTCCAAAACCACCCGATTTAACTCGTCATCATCGACAACAAGAATACGTGCTGACCTCATTTATTTGCCCTAGTTTGTCTTAACTGCTTGCAGAACCAATACAAAAGAATGAATTAGGCTGCAATTTACCCGCTATTTAACGTATTTACCCAGTTTAGACATAAATACCTAACAATTCACTGAATATATGGCAGAAATTAGCCACATACACAGTGAATTAGCTTGTATGCTTAGAGGTTTTCTTCAGCAAATGAAGCAAGGCGACTGCGCACCACACCGTTTAGATTTACGGTGGCACTGCCCTCAAAATGCTTAAAGCGCTCAACGATATAGGTCAAACCCGATGTCACTGGGGTCAGATAGTTACTGTCTATTTGCGCCAGATTCCCCGAACAAATCAATTTAGTGCCCGCCCCGCAGCGCGTGATGATCGTTTTCAACTGTGAGGCTGTTAAATTCTGGCTCTCATCAAGCAATACCACGGCATTTTGGATACTACGCCCACGCATGAAGTTCACCGATTTAAACTGAATATTGGCTTTTTCCATAATATAGTTGCGACTGGAAATCGGGTTCTCATCGCCTTTGTGCAACACCTCCAAAGAATCGGTGATCGCTGCCAGCCAAGGCGCCATTTTTTCTTCCTCTGTGCCTGGCAAAAAACCTATAGACTCCGCTATTTCAGGGGTGTTGCGGGTCACAATTAGTTTGTCGTATATACCTTTTTCGATGATCATTTCAAGGGCGGCCGCTAAGGCTAAAATCGTTTTGCCGCACCCTGCCGGGCCTGTGAGTAACACCAGTTCGATATCTGGGTCGAGCAAGGCATCCATGGCCATGCCTTGGTAAATATTTTTTGGTTTAACGCCCCAGGCACTGCGCGCCAATAGCCGTTCAACTCCTAGGTCTTTTAGGGTTATATGTGCTTCATCATAGCCAACTACACGAGCCGCGAAATGGCCACTGTCATCAAGCAAATATTCATTGGCAAAGACATCAGGTACCAACTCTCTGGCAACGTGATGAAGCGCATCGCGCCCTTGCTGCTCGGTTTCACACTCCCCAACATGCTGCCAGAAATCACCCTCTATTTTTTTATACCCTGAGGTCAGTAGTGTAATGTCATCAATCAGTTGGTCTGTACGGTAATCTTCAACATAATGCAGACCCGCACCTTTGGCTTTAAGACGCATGTTGATATCTTTGGTCACTAGCACCACTTTGGCATCGCTGTACTGCTTTTGCAGATACACTGCGCAGTTAATGATGCGGTGATCGTTTTCATCCCCAGGCAGCCCAGAGATGCTATCTGCAAACAAATGATCATTAACAATAATGAGCTTACCCCGAGGCGCTTCTGGTGCACGTTTATTACTGGGCAATAGCACCCCCTGCAACATTTGCTCTGGGGTGGCATCGCGCAATACTTCATCGAGTGCACGAATAGCCACTCGTGCATCGCGACTCACATCACGTTTGCGGTCTTTTATGTGGTCGAGCTCTTCGAGGACAGTCATTGGAACAATTACATCGTGTTCTTGGAAAGAGAGGAAAGCAAGGGGTTCGTGGAGTAATACGTTGGTGTCGAGCACATACATTTTACTACTGGTAGCGTGGCGGTCTTGGTCCATAGCGCGTTCCTATTTGTCTTTTATTGTATGTATGCCGCCGCAGCTCAATAAACAGCCTGAATCAGTAACGGCATACTTCAAGTTTAGTCTATGGATTACAAAAGACGCTTTTATGACAGTAAAAAAGACGATGAAAATCACACTTTTTTGTTTGCAAAAATGCCCTTCTTTTGCTGCTGTATATAAAACACACAAGCGTAGAAACTTTTCTGCGTTTTGTGGTGATAATCAATCAAGAGCACGCTAATATAGCCGCCTTTTTTTGCTTGGGCCAACGCGCTCAAGCCTAGGTAAATCAAAGTCGAGTCGAGCAAGTAATGAATTTTTCCTTAGGTCAACGTTGGATCAGTGATACCGAGTCCGATTTAGGATTAGGTACCGTAGTTGCATTGGAAGGACGCCAAGTAAGCATTCTTTTTCCTGCAAGCGGGGAAAACCGGGTCTATGCACAAAGTGAAGCCCCCGTTACCCGTGTAAAGTTCAATCCTGGCGATACTATTCGCAGTGCTGATGAATGGGAACTTGAGGTCAGCGAAGTAACACAAAGCGATGGCTTATATACCTACGTAGGCAAACGTCTTGATAATGACGAACCGGTGGAACTCAAAGAAACTTTTCTCGATCATTTTATTAAGTTTAATAAGCCTCAAGACAGGCTTTTTGCTGGTCAAGTAGACCGTTTCGACCGTTACACGCTGCGCTACAACACGTGGCAACATCGCTACCAGCGCGCGCAGTCACCACTAAAAGGGTTAATTGGGCAACGCGCTAGCCTTATTGAGCACCAATTGCATATTGCCCGTGAGGTGGGACAACGTTTTGCTCCGCGCGTGTTACTCAGCGATGAAGTGGGTCTAGGTAAAACCATTGAAGCCGGTATGATTTTGCACCAACAGTTGCTTACCGGGCGCGCTGCGCGCGTGCTCATAGTCGTGCCGGAGAATTTACAACATCAATGGCTAGTAGAAATGCTGCGCCGCTTTAACTTACAGTTTGCCATTTTTGATGAGGAGCGCTGCGCCGAAGCCTATGCCGACAGCCCCAATGTGTTTGAGACCGAACAGTTGGTGCTCACTAGCTTAGAATTCCTAACCAAGAAAAAACGCTGGTTTGAACAAGCAACCTTGGCGGATTGGGACCTTATGGTGGTTGATGAAGCGCATCACCTAAGCTGGTCGGTGGATAACCCCAGCACCGAGTATCAGCGCATTGAAGAGCTCAGTCGCGATATTGCCGGTCTTATTTTGCTTACCGCCACCCCAGATCAGCTTGGCCACCAAAGTCACTTTGCCCGTTTGAAACTGCTCGACCCTGACAGGTTCTATGACTACGACGCCTTTGTTGCCCAAGAGTCACATTATCAAGACATTGCTGACGCAGCCAATAGCGTACTCCAAGAACAAGCTCTGAGCACTGAACAACAGCAAGTACTTACCAACCTGCTAGGTAGCGAAGCGCAAGCACTACTTGCCGGTATTGCTAAGGGCGATGAGCAAGCGAAAGCCAGCATGCTAGAGCAGCTTCTGGACCGTCATGGCACAGGGCGCATTTTATTCCGTAACAGCCGCAGTGGCATAAGCGGCTACCCCGAGCGTATTTTGCACACCTACCCAATGGCAATGCCGTCGCAATACCAAACGGCGATGAACGTAATGGGCAGTTTAGGCAGCTCAGGGCCGGCTGAGCTCAACGCCATGCGCGCGCTGTTCCCAGAGAAAATGTTCCAAGAATTCGAGGGTCAAGACAGCAGCTGGACACAATTCGACCCTCGGGTACAGTGGCTTATCGACACCCTCAACGCCAATAAGCCGCAAAAGATGTTGGTGATTTGTGCTAAAGCCGAAACCGCGTTAAGCCTTGAGCAAGCACTGCGTGAACGCGAGGGGATCAAGGCCGCACTGTTCCATGAAGGTATGAGCATTATTGAACGTGACCGCGCCGCCGCATTCTTTGCCGACATTGAAGACAGTGCTCAGGTCCTTATTTGTTCTGAGATTGGCTCTGAAGGGCGCAACTTCCAGTTCGCTCACCACCTCGTGCTGTTCGACTTGCCGCTCAACCCAGACCTTCTAGAGCAGCGCATTGGCCGCTTAGATCGTATCGGTCAAAGCGAAGACATTAAAATTCACGTGCCTTATTTTCAACACACTGCACAAGACATCCTGCTGCAGTGGTATCACCATGGATTGAATGCCTTTGAACACACTGCCAGCACTGGGCATATTCTCAATCAAGAGTTTGGCGATGAGCTCATCGAGTTACTGGCTGATGGCAGCTACCAAGATGAACCGCTGCAAGCACTGGTACAGCGCGTTCATGCGCGTTATCTAGCGCTCAAAGCGCAAATGGAGTCAGGACGTGACCGGTTATTAGAGCTGCACTCCAGCGGCCAAGGCCAGTCTGAGCACCTAGTGCAGGATATCAATGCCTTAGACCACAGCTTTGAGTTGCCCAGCTACATGATCAATGTGTTTGATATTTGGGGTGTAAACCAAGAAGACAAAGGCGAAAATAGCATTATCCTCAAACCCACGGAGCACATGCTTGGTGCCACCTTCCCCTGCTTAAAAGAAGAAGGCATCAGTGTCACTTTTGATAGAGACACGGCGCTTGCGCAAGAAGACTTGCACTTTATCAGTTGGGATCACCCCATGGTCGAAGGGGCGATGGAGATGATCTGTGATGACGATTTTGGCACCGCTTCGGTGGCGCTGTTTAAAAACAAAAAACTGCCGGCCGGCACCTTCTTTGTTGAATTGGTCTACATCGCCGAAGCCATGGCTCCGAAATCATTACAATTAGGCCGCTATTTACCGCCGACTCCCATACGACTGCTACTGGATAAGGGCGGTAACGACCTCAGCGCCAATGTTGCCTTTGATACCTTTAATCAGCAATTAAATGCCGTTGGCAGACAAACGGCTTCGAAACTCGTAAATGCATTACAAAGTGCCATTCACCCGCTAATTGAGCAAGGTAATGAGCAGGCGCAGGTGCACATGGAGCAACTACGTGAGCAGGCCAAACAGAGCATGCATCAGGCTCTGGATACAGAGCTGACTCGCTTGCAAAAACTGAAAGAAATCAATCCGAATATTCGTGACGAGGAGCTCAGTTATTATCGTGATAACAAGCAGCAAATGGATGATTACATCGACAAAGCCAAGGTTAAACTCGATGCCATTCGCTTAATCGTTGTCAGCCACTAAGCATTTCTTTAAAATGGCCGGCCTTATCTAACGGGGCTGGCCATGCTGTTACACTATAATCCACCGCGCACTCCTTATCTGCGCATTCTTTACCAAGATGATGACTTATTAGTACTGGATAAACCCAGTGGTTTACTCAGCGTTCCCGGTAAAGACCCTAAGCATGCTGATTGTGTGATCCGTCGCGCTAACCTTGTTTTTCCTAGCGCCAAAATTGTGCACCGCCTGGATATGGCTACCTCCGGGGTTATTTGTCTGGCATTAAATAAAGCCGCACACCGCCACCTAAGTATGCAGTTCCAAGAGCGGCAAACGGCCAAGCGTTACCTTGCTCGGGTTGAGGGCCACCTAAAAGAGCAAAGTGGTAGCGTCGATTTGCCCCTTATTTGCGACTGGCCGAACCGGCCAAAGCAAATGGTCGATCATGACCGAGGAAAACCCTCACTCACGCATTATCAGGTGCTTGATTATGAGCAGGACGCCACCCGTGTTGAGCTCACCCCTATCACCGGTCGCAGTCACCAGTTACGCGTACATATGCTTAGCCTAGGACATGTGATCCTCGGCGATAGACTTTACGCCCACGAACGCGCCAAAGCCCGAGCAGATAGGCTACAACTACACGCCACTTGGTTACAGCTACGCCATCCTAGTAACGAAGAGATGATGGAGTTCACCGCTTCGTGTCCGTTCTAAACTTTTTATGACGTTGGCCGATAGCTATGTAGATATAAAAATAATAGAGGGTGTTTAACGTCTGTGCTGCGATTGATACTGATATTAATAGGGTTGCTCGTGCAATGGCCAGCCAATGCCAGCCCGGCCCTCGATAGGCATTACCTAGCTAGCCTCGATGAGACACAAACGCTACTCGCCAAAGGGGAAGAGTTTAGTGTGGTGTTTCGCCCACATATGGCGTCAGAGCACCGCGGTGTAGTGCTTATGATCCCGAGCATCGACGACCCCTATGGTAATCAACGTGGTTTTATTTTTTTACGGGCACTGCTCAGTGAGCGTGGCTACAGCAGCTACCTCTTAGTTAACCACCCAGCAACACGTGACGATGAGCAACAGAGCGAAGCTGCCCAGCAAGACGCTAGCGAAGAGCAGCAACAAGACCAAACGCAGCAATCTCAGGAGCCGCCTCCACAACCTGCTGACGAAACCGAGCAGCCGCAACCCAGTTATGTCCCAGGCTATCAACAAGCCATCTCCTCTGAACTGTTGGATAAAGAACAACAGCGCTTAAGCGCACAACTTACTAGTCTGCTAGAGCGGGCACAAGAGCAAGGCAAAGCGGTTAGTGTGTTCGCTGCTGGGCGCAGCGCCGGCTTACTCAGTGAGTACTTTGTCGATAATCTACAGGTGGATATTAACGCGTTTATTGCTGTGGGCGCCTACTTGCCGGTCCCTGCGCGCCACCATCACATTAGCGCCAATTTATCAGTGATGCCCCCTGCGGTGCTCGACGTGTACACCCCTTTTGATCATAGCTGGGCCACACAGCAACGGCCACAGCGACGACTCTGGGCAGAGAAAAACAGAAAATTTGATTACCGCCAACGTACATTATTCGCTGAGCTTAGTGAGCAGCAGCAAATACACCGCCTAGCAACGGAAATCGACGGTTTTCTGCGGCGCTTATTCTAAGCCTTTAAGTACTCATACGCCGCTTGGATATCCTGACTTTTCTTTTGCGCTAACTTCATCATATGCTCAGGAAGGCCCTGAGAGACTAACTTATCTGGATGGTGCTGCGCCATCAACTTGCGGTAGGCCTTTTTAACAGTGCGCGCATCCGCTCCCTCTTCCAAACCAAGAATATCCAACGCCTGACGACGATTCATACCCGCATCGCTGGTACTTGATGTACGCCCTTGATGATGCTGCTGTTGTTGCTGAGAAAAGCGTTGCTGCTGTTGGCGAAAAGCAAATTCGGCTTGGTAGCGTTTGAGGATAAAGTTAAAATGGGTTTTACTGACACCCAGCCCTTTGGCGACCTGCTCCAACAGCGCTTTTTCTTGCTCGGCTAAGTGACCATCACTGAAGGCCATCTGAATTTGGATTTCCAAAAATAACTGCAACATATCGAAGCGCCCGGCAAAATGCTCGCGGAACTCTCGCAGCGTCGCATTCATGGAGAAATCAGCCTCTTTCCCCGCGCGAAATGCATGCTGAGCTTCGCGCTTGTCTTCACCACTTAAGCCCATTTCATCCATAAACTGTGTAGCTGCACGAATGTGCATCTCGTTGACGCGACCGTTGGATTTCGCAATGTGCCCCATGACAGCAAAGCAACTAGAGAAAAATAAGGCTTGGCGCTGAGATACATCTTCGTGGTTAAAAAAGCCACGAAAACCGCCAGCACGGTCAAAGTCCTGCTTTAAGCTTCTATCGAACATATGCCCAACGAACAGCCCCAATAAGGCGCCAAGAAACTTACCAAACATAAAGCCAAAGCAGGCACCAAGAAGCTTGCCCCACATCACCTAAATACCTCTGAAAACCAATGTGCACCACATAGTGACGAAAAATCATCGAACTAACAAGCGAAAGCATGACCCAGTAGCGCAGCTAGTTGTATACCCTAGCGCTTTTATTGCTAACAATTTTTAACCCTTATCCGCTGACATCGCTTTGTCAGCGGATGTAATTACGGAAAAATTGCTTTATTATGTCATGCTTATTTCCAGTGCACTTGGCAAGCAACATTAAGTTTAAGGGAAGTCGATGAATAAATTGTGGGGCATGGTTATTCTCGCCCTGTATGGTGCCAGCGCAGGCGCCGTTTTTGCGCGCACAGCAGAGCTTGCGGCCAACACCGCTTCGGCGCAAGAGCACACAGATACCGATAAAAAACAGTTATCACAAAATATGAAGGTAGCGCACTGCTTAGCTGCTTCACGCCCTGCGCCTTGGCAAGCCCCTAACTTACCCTTGGGTCTAGTAGAAATTGTTTCCGACGACGTTGAATTAATAGGCCAAGATAGTGCTCAGTTTGACGGCAACGTCAACATCAATACGCGCACCATGAGCTTACAAGCGCAGTCGGCACTGATCGACAAACAACAAGGTTTATTAAATGCGACTGGGCCGCTAACTTACCGAGACGGTGTCTCTAAAATCACCAGTCGCGGCTTAAATGCAAGCTTAAACGACTCTAATATCAGCCTTCTTGGTGCCGATTATCAGCTCACTCAACAGCAAGGCCGTGGTGGCGCTGAACAATTGCAGGTTAATGAGGACGCCTTAGAGCTGAGTAATGCCAGCTTCACGACCTGCCCAGTCGATAGCGAAACCTGGGCAATCAGCGCCGATAAAATCATTCTTTCGCAAAAAGAAGGTTGGGGCGAGACCTACGGTGCCACACTGAAAATTTATGACACTCCGGTGTTGTATCTGCCTTATTTTACCTTTCCTATTGATGATAAACGCAAAACAGGGTTTTTAGCACCACAGATTTCCAGCTCAAACCGATTTGGCGTGGAGACTATCACTCCTTACTACATCAACTTGGCTCCTAATTACGACCTCACATTAACGCCGCGCTATATGTCCAAAAAAGGTATTCAGCTGCAGTCTGAGTTTCGTTATTTAACCCCGAGCAGCCAAGGTTTGCTAGGGCTCGAATACTTGGATTCAGATAAAAGTGAGCGCGAGCTTGGAAACCGTTATTTATTCCACTGGCAGCAGCAGAGCTACTTTAGTGATGTCTGGCGTGCAGGCGTTGATATTACGAATGTGAGTGACGATAACTACCTCACGGATTTGAATTCTAATTACGCCAATAAAACCGACACCCACTTAGCCCGTACGGGGATTCTTACCCATTTGGGTGAGCGTTGGCGCACTGATATACAATTGCAAGATTATGAAGTCCTGGGCGACCATCTTGAGTCCTACACAACCTTGCCTCGCATCGGCTTTACACAGACGAATGCCTATAAATTGGGTTGGTTTGACGCCACAGTAAGCGGCGAGTTGAGCCATTTCCGTAACAGCACGCGAACTATTGATGAAGCCACACGAGTGCACATAGAACCGCAACTGCGTTTTAGTGAAGAGCGTTATGCGTGGTCATTTCTCTCCGAGTTCAGTGTGCTGCACACTTATTATGACCAGCAAGGTAACCTTGAAGGGACGCAGTATGAGCAAACGGTAAACAGAACCCTACCGAAAGTTCGCCTATACAGCCAACTTAACTTCGAGCGCGACACCAGTTTACTCGTCGAAGATGGTATTCAAACCCTGGAACCACAAATTCAATATTTGTACACCCCCAATAAAGACCAAAATAACATTGGCCTGTTTGATACCACCAAACTCCAAGACGACTTTTATGGCCTGTTCCGCGATCGTCGTTTCTCCGGTGTAGACCGCATCGCTGCGGCTAACCAAATTACCCTCGGGGCGACAACGCGTATCTTTGATAAACAAAATGAGGAATTATTTAACCTCAGTGTCGGGCAAATATTTTATCTCTCTGATTCTGCTAAACCCACAGAGCAAGACTTTGCCGGCGAAAACAATTACAACGCGTTATTCGCCGGTGAAGCCATGTGGCACTGGCACCGTCGTTGGTATCTCTCCGGCGGCATTCAGTATGACACCGATGGCAAGCAAATAATCCAATCCCATGTGACCCTAGATTATAAGGGCGACGATAATGAGTTGGTGCAGTTGAACCATCGCTATGCAAACGATGTCTCAGGGAATACAATTGAGCAAATAGGTATGTTTACCAGTGTCCCAATTGACGATAACTGGCAATTCGTGGCCAGCTACCACCGTGATATTGAAACCGGTCGTAGCATCGAAGTGTTCAGTGGTTTACAGTATGAGTCATGTTGTTGGGCAGTGCAGATCACTGGCCGCAGACAAATAGAAACGGACTTAAACCAAAGCATAAACCAAGAGCAAGCCATCTTCGACTCGGGGATCGGCATCAAATTTGTCCTTAAAGGACTTGGAGGCAAGAGCAGTTATGATGCACAAAAGTTACTTAGAGAAGGCATTTTTGGCTACCGTCGCCCCTATTTCCTTACCAATTAAAGCAATAAAAAGTATGAAATTCAGACGTTTTTTAGCAACAACTTTATTCGCCCTAGGGTTATCTCAGGGTGTACAAGCACAAGAACAACTTATTGACCAAGTCGTAGGTATCGTTAACGAAGGGGTGATCCTTGAAAGTGAAGTGGACGCCATTGTTAACCGAGTAAAAGCACAAGCCAAAGAAAGTGGTCAAGATCTTCCCACTGACAGTGCTTTACGTGTGCAAGCTATTGAGCGACTCGTCAATCAAACCTTACTGATGCAAATGGCCGACCGTATGGGCTTAGAAATCTCCGATGGCCAGCTTGATCAAACTCTTGCAACCATGGCTAAAGACCAAGGCGGTACGATTGCCGACATGCGTCGCTCTGTGGAAGCATCCGGTGAAAGCTTCGCCCAATTCCGTGAAGATATTCGTAAAGAGATCACCACTCAGCAGGTATTGCGCGCTAACGTCGATCGTCGTATCTACATTAGCTTGCAAGAGATTGAAAACCTCTTACAAATTATGGAGCAGCAAGGCGGCAACAGTGAGGAATATGATATTGGCCATATTCTTATCGATATTCCCAGCTCTGCAACGCCAGAGGAAATTGCCAGTGCGCAAGACCGTGCAGCTAAAGTAATTGAATTACTTGAAGAAGGCCGAGAGTTTAAGCGTATCGCAATCGCCTCATCCAGTGGCTCTAAGGCGCTCGAAGGTGGACAGCTAGGGTGGATGAGCACCAATGAAATGCCTTCATTATTTGCCGAGGCAGTGAAAGGTAAGAAAAAGGACACGATTGTTGGCCCACTGCGCAGTGGCGCGGGCTTTCACATCATTAAAGTACAAGACGTGCGTGGCCGCCAAGTCGTGGAAACTGTCGAGATGCGCTCACGTCACATTCTTCTCAAGCCCTCAATTATATTGAGTGAAGAGAAAGCACGCTCAATGCTTGAAGGCTTTGTCAAAGACTTGCGTGCCGGTGATGCTGACTTTGCCGAATTGGCAAAAGAATATTCTGAAGATCCGGGCTCAGCGCTTAAAGGTGGTGAGTACGATTGGACCGACCCTACTACCTATGTGCCTGCGTTTCGCGATACGTTAATGTCGCTAGAAAAAGGCGAGATCAGTGAACCGTTCCGTTCCACTTTCGGCTGGCACATCGTGCAGCTGTTAGATAAACGCGTCGCCGATAAAACCGATTTAGCGAAGAAAAACCGTGCTCAACAGCTGCTATATAATCGTAAGTTCAAAGAAGAGAGCTTTGCGTTCCAGCAGGAGATCCGCGAGCAAGCGCACATTGAGATCTTCGCAGAGGATTAATGGTTATGACCTTACGTATCGCCATTACTCCGGGGGAGCCGGCTGGCATAGGCCCGGACTTATTGCTTGAATTAGCACAGCAGCAGTGGCCCGCACAACTGGTCGCTATTGCTGATGCTAAGCTATTGCAACAACGAGCCAAAGCGCTGGGTCTGCCGCTACGGTTAACGCCTTTTGATGAGCAAGCTCCTGCCCAGCCCAGCGCAGCGGGTGAGTTGTATATCCATCAAGTCGATTTAGCAACGCCTGTGGTGGCTGGTGAACTTGATGAGAAAAATGGCGAATATGTGCTTGATACTCTGCGTATTGCCTGTGAGAAAAACATGGATGGCACGTTCGATGCCATCGTCACAGGCCCAGTTCACAAAGGTATCATTAATAAAGCGGGTATTTCTTTTAGCGGGCACACCGAATATTTTGCACAACAATCAAATACCCCGGATGTCGTGATGCTGTTAGCAACACAAGGACTGCGAGTTGCGTTAGTCACCACGCACATCCCGCTGGCCTATGTAGCCAAAGCCATTACAGAAGAGCGCTTGAAAAAGGTAATTGGTATTCTTGAGCACGATTTACGTACTAAATTCGCAATTGCCAAACCGCGCATTTTAGTCTGTGGTTTAAACCCACACGCTGGCGAAGGCGGGCACCTTGGCCGTGAAGAAATTGAAGTGATCACTCCGACCTTGGAAGCGCTAAATCAACAAGGTATGAACTTAGTGGGCCCCCTTCCTGCAGACACCCTTTTCCAAGATAAATACCTCAATGAGGCGGATGCAGTACTAGCGATGTATCACGATCAGGGGTTGCCTGTGTTAAAATATAAGGGTTTTGGAAATTCCGTAAATATCACCCTTGGCCTCCCTTTTATTCGCACCTCAGTCGATCACGGCACTGCCCTTGACTTAGCTGCGAGTGGCCAAGCAGACGCTGGCAGTTTTCGCGTTGCTTTAAATGAAGCAATCAAAATGGCGAGCAAAAAAGCTAAGAGACAATGACAGATAAATTACACCTAGGCCACTATGCTCGAAAGCGATTCGGGCAAAACTTTCTTCATGACGAAACCGTCATTGACAAAATAGTCACCGCTATCGACCCGCGTCCGGGCGATAACCTAGTCGAGATTGGCCCAGGTTTGGGCGCAATCACCGAACCGGTGTGCGAGTTGACCGATCACCTTAACGTGGTTGAGCTTGATAAAGACTTAGCCGAGCGCCTGATTCACCACCCTTTTATGGCACCGAAGCTAACGGTACATCAAGGCGATGCGATGAAATTCGATTTTTCCTCGCTGCTACGCAACGACGCCAAATTAAAAATATTTGGTAATCTGCCTTACAATGTTTCAACACCACTGCTATTCCACCTATTCAACTTTGTTGATGAGGTGGAGCATATGCACTTTATGCTGCAAAAAGAGGTGGTTAATCGTATGGTCGCAGGTCCAGGTAGCAAAGCCTTTGGCCGTTTGAGCGTAATGACACAATATTACTGCCATGCCATTCCTGTTATTGAAGTGCCGCCTAATTGCTTTAAACCGGCACCTAAGGTGGATTCGGCCGTGGTGCGCTTAGTGCCGAAAGACAAAGCACAACGCAGCGCTAAAGATACTAAGTTACTTAATACCGTGTGTTTAGAAGCGTTTAATCAGCGCCGTAAGACACTGCGAAATAGCTTGAGCAATTTATTGGATGAATCGCAGCTAAAAGGCCTAGGTATCGATCCAAGTTTGCGAGCAGAAAGCCTGAGTTTACAACAATTTATTGAGATTGCGAATTGGTTATATGACAACAAGCAGTAGTACAGATTCAGCGATTAAAGTGAATGTCGAGACCTTCTACGTTGAAGGTCAATCGGAGCCAGAGCAAGACAAATACGTATTTGCTTATAACATCACGATAAAGAATCACAGCCTGAGTAGCGCCAAGCTCGTCAGTCGTTATTGGCTTATCACCGACGCCAATGGCAAAGAAGTCGAGGTAGAAGGTGAAGGCGTGGTTGGCGAGCAGCCAACCATCGGCCCGGGTGAAAGTTACAGTTATACCAGTGGCGCAGTGTTGGAAACTCCCGTAGGCACCATGCAAGGCTACTACGTGATGCGCAGCGAATTTGGCAATGAGTTCCAGGCGCCCATTGATGTTTTCCGCCTGAACTGCCCCAACATTTTACACTAAGCTCATGGCGCTATACGCAATAGGTGATCTGCAAGGCTGTTATCATGAATTTGATGCACTGTTGCGGCGTGTTGATTTCAACCCCAGCCAAGATCATCTCTATTGTGTGGGTGATATCGTTGCGCGCGGTCCCGACTCGCTGTCATGTCTGCGCCGACTTGCGCAATTGCAAGGCAGTGTGAGTGTCACCTTAGGTAATCACGATTTACACCTACTGGCTTGTGCAGCATTAAATAAAGAACCCAACCCAAAAGATAAACTCGCCCCTTTATTTGCCGCCGATGATTTTGATTCCCTACTCGCGTTTTTACGTAACCAACCCTTAGCTCTTTGGTTAGCACCGCTAAACACTCTGGTATGCCATGCTGGTTTGTCTCCACATTGGTCACTTGCGCAAGCTCTTGAGCAAGCGCAACAAGCGCAGCGCTGTTATCAAGGAAAAGACGCAGCCCATTATTTCGCGCACATGTACGAAAACAGACCTGTAAAATGGTGCGATTCTCTCAGCGAAATGGAAAAGTTTGTCTATACTATCAATAGTTTCACCCGCATGCGCTTTGTGGAACCCAGCGGTGCTTTAAACCTAAAAGAAAAAGGTAAACCAGGGTGTGATGATCAGCTTGTACCTTGGTTTGCTCACAGCCATCGTCAGCATGATGATTTTGACATTGTATTTGGGCATTGGGCGGCACTAGAAGGCAAAACCGGGCGAGATAATGTACATGCTTTGGACACAGGATGTGTTTGGGGTGGCAGCATGACTCTGATGGACTTGCAGAGTAAGAAAAAAGTTGTAAAGCAATGCGAATTTTTATCGCAATAAGCTGATAAAAACGCAAAAAGTTGTTACATTTTAGCAATAGTTACCTTAATTTATCCTTAATCCTGCCGATAAGTTAAGATATTTTATGTAGTTAGGAACATCTATGAAGCTTACTGTGAGTCAACGTATCTGGGGTGGATTCATCTTTATCACCCTCCTCCTTTTGGTTATAGGTGGCAACTCTCTTGTTCGCATTGCGAATATTGATAGCTCGACGCAAAGTGTTAACCAACTTTCTTTACCTGCTTTAGATAAAAGCTCTGAGCTACAAGTTGAATTTGTGCTCATGAGTAAAGCTGCACTGGGCGCCTACAATAGCGAGGATGAAAAGTCCCTTGCTGAGCTAAAACAAGCTTACAATAAAGAGCAAAAGCGCTTTGACAAGTCCATGGCGAACCTTATGGATGTGGTTGCTGATGAGCCAGAATTAAAACAGCTCGCGCAAACCGTAGAAAAAACTTACACCCAGTTTGAGGGCCAAGTCACTCAGCTGTTTAGCAATAAAGCGAAAGCGCTGGCGCTTCGCAATACACTGCGCAGCCAGTTTGACGATATCGACCTAAACGCAGAAGATGCCATTTCTGTGGTTCTTGATATTTCTGACTTAGACGGCCTAGAAGAAGACTCACCACGCGCTTACCAGGCAGTTACGCAATTGGAAAACAACCTCACCGCAATTGCCACCACAGGCAACGACATTCTGTCTGTTAAGAATAAGCAAACGCTGGAAATTATTAAGAACGACCAACTGTTTTATATGGACGAGCTTGAACGCTCAATGGGGCTGATTGAAGAAGCTGTAAGCGCTAAAGATGCGTCACTGTACAGTGATTTAAATACCTATGTGAGTACCATTAGCGATGCGGTTAAAGGCTCAAGTTCACTTGCCGCAAACAAGTTGGAATTACTTAATACCTTAGATAAAACCACGGTTAATCTTGAAAACTCAGAAGTAACCACTGAGCAGGCGATCAAAAACCTGACCACCTTAGTGAAGCAAGTAAATAACCTTGCCTTCAAGCAACAAGAAGGTGTACGTGCCGATGTCAGTGCCGCTAACCTGTGGACTTGGTTGGGCATGATCATAGCCACCATCATCGCAGTGATTGTTGCTTACTTCACCGTAAGCCGTATTACTAAACCATTGAGTGAAGTAAACAGCGTACTTAATATTGTTGCCTCGGGAGATATGACGCAACGCTTAGACGACAGTGCACAAGATGAATTTGGTGAGCTGGCACGCAGTTGTAATACCCTAATTGACAGCTTGCGAGCTTTGATTCAAGGCATCATCTCGCGTTCAACACAACTTGCTGCAGCATCAGAGCAGACGTCGACCATCACCTCTGAGTCAAGCCACGCAATTCAATCGCAGCGCGCTCAGGTAGAGCAAGCCGCGACTGCCACAACCGAAATGAGTAGTACCTCTCAGGCAGTGAACGACAGTGCTCAACAAGCACTGAGCGAGATTAAGAATGCCGACAGCGAAGCTAGCCGTGTTAAAGGGATCTCTAACCAAAACAAAGAAACTATCGAACAGTTGGCTATTGAAGTTGATAACGCCTCACAGGTTATTAATCAGCTGCATCAAGACAGCGCATCAATTGGCGGTATCTTGGATGTTATTCGTGGCATTGCCGAGCAAACTAACCTCCTGGCATTGAATGCTGCAATCGAAGCCGCACGAGCAGGCGAACAAGGGCGAGGCTTTGCCGTTGTAGCTGACGAAGTACGCTCGTTGGCAAGTAAGACACAAGAGTCGACGCAAGAGATTCAAAATATGATTGAATCACTACAAACCGGAGCTCAAGCTGCTGTAGAAGCGATGTCGAAAGGCCGTCAACAAGCCGAGTCCTGTGTTGAGCAAAGTGAGCATGCGACCACTGCACTAGACTCAATCACTCACGCCGTTGCCACTGCACACGATGTGAGCGAGCAAATCTCATCGGCAGCGATGGAGCAACAGCAAGTGTCGCAAGAAATAAGTGAGCGCTTGGAGCAAATTGTTTCTATCGCTGAGCAGACAGCTCAAGGGGCCGACCAGACTTCAGAATCAAGTACTGAAGTGGCCAAGCTCGCTGAAGAGCTGCGCCAATCTGTGGACCGCTTTAAGGTTTAAACAGCCAAGTGCTGATGATAAGGGCCGCTTTAGCGGCCCTTTTTGTTGCTGCTTAATTATCCTCCCCTTCCCGGCTGTTCCCTTGCGTATAAATTTGCTACATTCACAAAGCTGCTAACAGAGGATAAAAATGATGAAAAACAAACTCGTTGCACTATTAATGATGTGCTCTATACCTTGCACAGTATTGGCACAAACCACGGTTATTCATAACATAAAAGGCTATACACCCACTCAAAAAGGCGAGCTTGAGACCTTTGCAACCTTAGTGATTAAAGATGGGCGAGTGATCAATCGCGGCAAAGCACAACTTAGTAAAAGCTACCCTGATGCAAAGCGCATCGACGGCCAAGGTAAGGTGCTACTTCCTGGCCTTATCGATGCACACGGTCATATCATTGGCTTAGGGCAAAACCTAATGCAGCTTGATTTACGCGGTGCAACCTCGGTTGCAGAGGTGGGAAAGCGTCTTCAAGCGTTCGCCGCACAGTCTGAACAGCCATGGATTATAGGTCGTGGCTGGAACCAGGAACTTTGGCCTGGAAAAACCTTCGCCAGTGCCGCAGATTTAGACAAGTTCGTAAGCGACAGACCCGTGGTATTAAGTCGCGTAGATGGTCATGCTATTTGGGTCAACTCCAAAGCCATGGAGTTAGCAGGTCTTGATAGTGAGGTAACAAGTCCAGCCGGAGGTGAGATAATACGCACTGCTCAAGGGAATCCGAGCGGCGTGTTTATAGATAAAGCAGAGCAGTTGATCACAGCACACATTCCCAAGCGCAGCGAGAAAGCTCTCGCCACAGCCTTAGATAAAGCCGGTCAACATTTATTAAGCTTAGGTATTACCAGCGCCCATGATGCCGGCATCGATTTTGATACGTGGCAACTGTATAAACAACGCGCCAAAGACAACAACCTTCCGCTGCGCATTTACGCTATGCTCGGGGCCACCGATGCTAAGCTCGAGACCATGCTCAAAGCTGGTAAAGTCGATGATAATGAAGACATGTTGGCCATTCGCAGTGTGAAAGTGTACGCGGATGGCGCGCTAGGCTCTCGTGGCGCCGCCCTACTGCAAGACTATGCTGACAGAAAGGGGCATCGAGGCCTGATGCTTGAGGACCAACAACAGCTCGAGGATATTTTCAGTTTATGCTTTAAGCATGGTTTCTCCGCTCATACCCACGCTATAGGCGACAGAGCGAACCAAATAGTGCTTAACGCATACGAGAATGTCTTTAAACGCACAGGTGGTATTTTGCTACGTAACCGTATTGAGCATGCGCAAATTGTTGATACCGATGATATCCCGCGCTTTAAAGCACTTAAGATTATTCCTTCTATGCAGCCGGTTCATGCCACCTCTGACATGCATATGGCCGAGCAACGCTTAAGCGACTCACAACTAGCAGGCGCTTATGCGTGGCGTACATTTTTAGAGCAAGGCTCTCGTGTGGCAGCGGGTTCAGACTTTCCCGTGGAGCTTGCAAACCCTTTCCATGGTCTTTATAGCGCTATCACACGCCAAGACCATCAAGGCTTACCTGAGCAAGGTTGGCGTCCTAAAGAATTGCTCACGCGCGAGCAAGCTTTGCGAGCATTCACTCTAGACGCTGCCTACAGCGCCTTCCAGGAGTTTAAGGTTGGCAGTTTAGAAAAAGGCAAGTGGGCAGATTTTATCCTTGTCGACACCGACATTATTCATGCCCCGGTGCAGCAGGTATGGCAAACCAAGGTGTTAGAAACTTGGTTGGCAGGCCAGCGTCGCTACCAGCGTCAGCCTGCGCTTTGACGTTTAGCCTGGGCTAATTTGTGCAAGTGATAGATGTTAACAACAGAGAGTAAGGCGTTGGTCAGTGCCACTGGCCACGCCGCAATGGCGACCCCATAGGCAGTGAACGCGATACAGCCGGCGAGATTAAACCAACGCAGTTTCACGACATCGCTCATCGCCAGTGACGTAACTAATAAAGCAGAAGCGACATAGCCTAAATATTCCCAGGTCATTTGTTCTCTCCTCTGCTTTAAGTTAGCATAAACCTCGCTTGTTATAAGCCATTGTCGGCAACATCGCGAGAATAAGATAAAAAAGCCAATTCACACCACTGAGTAAAAACGAATAAGTAAACACGGGAATGATTAAACCTATGACGGACTCAGTCTCTGTGCGTAAATTGGCATAAAAAGCGCTACATTTTCATCGTAGCGACATATTGGTGTAACAAAAAGGACAATTGTCCCAACGAGTTTTGACTATGTTTCAATATCATTTTTCTACCGACTTGGTAGAGCAGCTACTTCATTTCACTGGCAATCGCTACCAGCAGCAAAAAAAGGAAGTGCTATTACACCAAGATCAACCGCTTAAAAAGCTGGTACTGGTGCGCAGCGGTACCGTGTCTTTTAGCTACGATGTGGGCAATGGGCGACGTTTGCTCTTAGGTCAGCTTGATTGCAACAACACCCTGATTGGGGAAATAGAAGCGCTTAACAATCAGCCCTGTATCTATACCGTAACCTGCTTTAGCGATGTAAGTTATAACCTTATCGAGCTCAAGCATTGGCGCCAAGTATTATTAGAGAACCCCCAGCTGAGCTTGTACACAGCGCAAACTATAGCCGCGAAGTTTCAGGAAAACCAAAAGGTTAACCTTGATAAACTGTTACTGCCGCTAAGCTATAATATTGCCAAAGATTGCTTAATGCGGGCACAAAACAACAACCCGACCTTGTTACGCGCCTACCCCACTGTGAGCGCCGAGGCTGAGCGCTTTGCCACCACAGAGCGGGCTTATCGACGCGTGGTTACCGAGCTGGTTGATAAAGGGCTTATTGTGCGCAGTAAAGAAGGCTTACAAACAATTGATGTGTCAGCTTTAGAGGAGTTTGTAGAAAGCTTCACGTAAGTGAGATCAGAGCACCAGCCTGCCCACTTGGGTTGTAAAAATGGGATAAAAAAAGCAGCTTACGCTGCTTTTTTTAATCGACTAATAAGTCTTTAATGTTGGCTAAATCCGATTTACCTTCAATCAATTCCTCGGGGGTTAACCCTGAAAGTTCATGAGGGAACACCAGCCACTCATCCGATTCATGGATGTAATAGTCAGGCTTCATAGGGACTTTGGTATTTTTCGGCTTATAATATGGGCAAGCTACGCGAATATCTTTAGGCAGGTTCAAACGCATCAATTCTGCTAACTTTTCTTTTAATGCAAAAATACTGCGTCCTGAGTCGAAAACATCATCCACAATAAGGAGTGAATCACCCGCATTGGCATTTTCAATGATGTAATGCAAACCGTGTACTTTGATCTCTTTCGATTGCTTACCAATACCATAGTAAGAAGAGGTACGAACGGCGATATGATCGGTCTCTATCCCTTTATAATCATAAAACTCTTGTACAGCAATCCCAATAGGAGCACCACCGCGCCAAATACCAATAATAAAATCTGGACGGAAGCCGTCCTTATAGACTTGCGCAGCGACACGAAACGAATCTTCCAATAGTTGCTGTGCGGTAATATAAAGCTTATCTGACATAAGTTGCCCCTAGTTTGTGGTGGCTGAAGTTGAACACTGTGTCTTAGTGTGCCGCCACCAAACGATAACATGTGGCGGCAAATTCTATCGCATTTTCAGAATAAATGCTCTAGCCTTGCACTGGCGATTGCTTTTTACTGGGTAAAACAAGATTGAGCACGATGCCAAATATGGCGCACAAGCTAACGCCTTGCAGGGCAAATTCATTACCACCTATTTGCATACCGCCAATACCCAACACCAAAATAAGTGCAATAATCACTAAGTTGCGTGGTTCACTCACATCCAAATCAGCCTTTAATAACGTTTTTAATCCAACCACAGCAATAGAGCCAAACAACAAAATCATAATGCCCCCCATTACTGGGACCGGAATAGTTTGTAAACCCGCCCCCATTTTGCCTATAAACGCCAGCAAAATCGCGATAACGGCGGTCCACGTCATAACCTTGGGATTGAAGTTCTTGGTCAGCATCACTGCACCGGTGACCTCTGAATAAGTAGTATTAGGCGGCCCGCCAATACTGGCAGCTAGGCTCGTCGCGACGCCATCTCCCATCAGTGTGCGGTGTAAGCCCGGTTTTTTTAGGTAATCTTTACCGGTAACCTGACTAATAGCCATCATATCGCCAATATGTTCAATAGCAGGCGCAATGGCCACGGGGATCATAAACGCCACAGCCTGCCACTTAAATTCTGGCGCGCTGAATGCGGGCACAGCGAGCCATTGGGCATTGTTGATCACCGCAAAATCGACTACGCCAAAGGCCAATGACAAGGCATAGCCAACAACAACCCCAGCTAAAATAGGCACTAAACGCCACACTCCTTTGCCAAACACAGCAAAAACCAGCGTTGCCACCAGAGCCGCCATGGATATCCACATTGCATGATCATAGGCCACTAATTGGGCGCTGCCATCACCACTTTTGCCCATGGCCATATTCACTGCCACAGGTGCCAGCGCCAAACCTATGACCATGATCACCGGGCCAACAACCACCGGTGGTAGCACGCGGTGCAGCATGTCTGTGCCTTTCAAGCGAACAAGTACGCTCAGTAACATGTAGGCGACACCTGCAGCCATTAACGCGCCCATGGTAGCGGCACTGCCATACAATTGGTTACAGGCAATGATAGGTGCGATAAAAGCAAAGGACGAAGCCAGAAATACCGGAACTTGCCCGCGAGTAATAAGCTGAAATGCCAATGTGCCAGCCCCAGCACTAAACAATGCGACGTTCGCATCAAGGCCTGTTAATAAAGGAACTAGAACCAAGGCGCCAAAGGCGACAAACAACATTTGCGCGCCGGTGAGGATGGTTTTAGGTGCAAATAAAGGCGTCATTAAACGGTACCAAAAATCTTGTCTCCGGCGTCTCCAAGCCCTGGCACAATGTATCCTTTTTCATTGAGGTGGTTATCAACTGATGCAGTATAAATATCAATATCTGGGTGTGCCGCCAGTGTCTTTTCTATCCCCTCTGGGGCAGCGACTAGCACGATCACTTTAATTTGTGTGCACCCTGCTTTTTTCAACATATCTAAGGTCGCAATCATTGAACCACCGGTGGCCAACATTGGATCGATAACTAGGCTCAGGCGCTCATCAATATTGCCGACCAGCTTTTCAAAGTAAGGCACCGGCTCTAAAGTTTCTTCATTGCGCTCAAGGCCAACAACACTTACTTTCGCTGCAGGGATCAGGTGCATCACCCCCTCTAGCATCCCCAAACCAGCGCGTAAAATAGGCACTACGGTAATCTTTTTACCTTTGATGCTTTGCACTGACAATTCACTCCCTTGCCATCCATCAATGGTTTTATCTTCTAACTCTAAGTTTTGAGTGGCCTCATACGTGAGTAAAGTACCCACTTCCGATGCTAACTCACGAAAACTTTTGGTACTAATGCCGTGTTCGCGCATTAAACCTAGTTTATGTTGAACAAGAGGATGATTGATTACATGAACTGCCATATTGATTTCCTGAAACGTTGTCGTAACTGCTATTTTATCTCAGTATAGGAAGAGAACTGAATGGCTATCGCCAATTATAGGCAAAAAAAAACCATGGACTTGGCCATGGTTTTTTTTGTAGACGGTGCTTAAAGACCGGCACGGTCCTTAATGGCTGCGATCAGCGGTGAGCCTGCGTGATTGCTTGTTGCCCAATTTAAATCGGCGCCATCTTCTAGTGAACTTTTCGGTAAGCTTTTAATGATGTACTCGCCGGTGTCAACTGCGTTGCTCGCAACTGCGTGACGGACTAGGTTGTTGCCATTACACTTTACAGCATCGCTGATATCACGAATCTTAAGGCGTGCTGAGCGCAGCGTCTTACGTAAACGGTTTTTATCATCTGCAGCAATATACTCACAGATACTAATAGCTAGGCGATCATTCGCACTTGCAGGAGTGGTATACAGCGCACTTCCAGCTAATACGGCAGTAGCGATAAGCGTTGACATTAATTTCATTTGTAGCACCCTTTAATACTTTTTTCTTACAAAGTAGACTAATAGTTTACCAACAAGCACTAATTTTATCAATCAACTCACACTTCTTTATTAAGTGTAACAAACTCGTAGTTATGTGGATTCGTCGCATCTTTACTATGGCTAACCCGCTCTACACAGCGCCACCGGCCAACTTGCTCATAATCAGGGAAACGAGTGTCGCCTTCTACTTGCAAATCGATAAAGGTCAGATATAAGGATGAGGCTAAGGGTAAAAACTGCTCATAGATATGCCCGCCACCGATGACCATTACCTCTTCAACATCCTCAACTTGCGCTAGCGCTTGTTGCACCGACGTAACCACTTCGGCTCCTTCAAAAGCATAGTCTGAGTTGCGGGTGATGACAATATTGCGTCGTCCTGGAAGCGCTCGCCCAATAGACTCTAGCGTCTTACGACCCATAATAACGGGCTTACCTAAGGTCACTTGCTTAAAATGCTTTAAATCGGCTGGAAGATGCCATGGCATATCGTTGTCTTTGCCAATTATGCGGTCTTTGGCCATGGCCGCAATCATCGATATTTTCACTACAGATATCCTATATACAAAAGGGCGCAAGTGCGCCCTTCATAACAGTTGTTAACGTTCGTAAATGATCTCAACATCGTAGTCGTCATCATCCCAATCGTCCCAATCATCGTCATCACTGTCTTTAGTGGCATGACGGTGGTAGGTGTCCCACTTAAACTCAACTTCTTCTTGTTCCTGCTCTTGCGCGAATTTTTCTTTCGGCATGGACTCAAGAAGTTGCATAATATCCTGGCATAACGCTTGGGTGTTCAAGCCGCTCGCCGCTGAGATTTTATAAATATCATGCTCGACACCCAGCTCATTAGCGATGCGGTTACATACCTCATCTACTTCGCTTTCATCGAGTAAATCAATCTTATTAAAGACTAACCAGCGCGGCTTGTCAGCCAACTTAGGGCTGTATTGGTGTAGCTCATTAATAATGGCAAACGCATTATCCAAAGGGTCTGAGCCGTCAACAGGCAACACATCAATGATGTGTAATAACACTCGGCAACGCTCTAAGTGTTTCAAAAAGCGTATCCCTAAACCGGCACCATCAGACGCCCCTTCGATAAGCCCTGGAATATCAGCAATAACAAATGACTGCCCAGAGGCCGGGCGAACTACACCTAGGTTGGGTATCAAGGTCGTAAATGGATAATCAGCCACTTTCGGCTTGGCTGCAGAAACGCTGCGAATAAAGGTCGACTTACCGGCATTAGGTAAACCTAACAATCCCACATCAGCAAGCAACATCAATTCAAGTTTAAGATTACGTACTTCGCCAGGTGTTCCCAGGGTCTTTTGACGTGGTGCACGGTTGGTGCTTGATTTAAAGCGCGTGTTACCAAGGCCATGAAATCCACCTTTTGCTACCAGTAGTTTCTGTCCATGCTTGGTTAAATCCCCTAACCCCTCTTGCGTATCAACATCGGTGACTCGCGTGCCGACGGGCACTTTCAAGGTAAGGTCTTCACCTTTTTTACCTGTACAATTTCGGCTTTGGCCATTGGTACCACGTTGGGCCCGATGAAAACGCTCGAATTGGTAATCAATTAAGGTGTTAAGGTTTTCGTCTGCTTCTAAGTAGACGCTGCCACCATCACCGCCGTCGCCACCATCAGGGCCGCCGTCTGGGACATATTTTTCGCGTCGGAATGACACCACGCCGCTGCCGCCGTCGCCAGCTTCTGCACGGATTTCGACTTCATCAACAAATTTCATGATTTTTCACTTAGCGGATCTGCGATTGAATACCTGTATTATACAAGTTTATATGTATTGAAAACAAAAAACCCCGCAAAAGCGGGGTTTTTCTGTAAGCTGGGTTACTGATTATTCAGCAACGATGCTTACGTATTTGCGACCTAGGGGACCTTTTTGTTCGAATTGAACTTTACCATTTGATGTTGCAAATAGTGTGTGGTCTTTACCCATGCCTACGTTTGAACCCGCGTGGAAACGAGTACCACGTTGACGTACGATGATGTTACCCGCAAGAACTGATTCACCGCCAAAGCGCTTAACACCTAGACGTTTACTTTCTGAATCACGACCGTTACGAGTACTACCAGCTGCCTTCTTGTGTGCCATCTTTCTGTACCTCTAAATTAAGCGCTAATGCCAGTGATTTTAACTTCAGTGAACCATTGACGATGGCCCATCTGCTTGCGAGAGTGCTTACGACGTCTAAACTTAACAATCTTCACTTTCTCGCCACGACCGTGAGAAACAACCTCAGCTGTTACTTTACCACCGTTTACGAACGGGGTACCGATCTCGATTTTCTCACCATCAGC
The DNA here is from genome assembly GCF_008808095.1 of Pseudoalteromonas ruthenica. Taxonomy (NCBI): domain Bacteria; kingdom Pseudomonadati; phylum Pseudomonadota; class Gammaproteobacteria; order Alteromonadales; family Pseudoalteromonadaceae; genus Pseudoalteromonas; species Pseudoalteromonas ruthenica. The sequence continues at coordinate 2,076,177 of NZ_CP023396.1, forward strand.
AACTAAAAGTACTGTGTCAAATTCAACCGCTGCACCAGTTTCTACGTCTAGTTTCTCTAGACGAATTGTTTGACCTTCAGTCACACGGTGCTGTTTACCACCACTTTGGAAAACCGCGTACATAATTAACTCCGTCTGTGCGCCCTCAAATCGACGCAACTAAATATTCTTCAATAGGGCGCGAAGTCTACGCTAAAACGCCCGGCTTGACAAGCTGTTTTTTCAATAAAAACTTGAAAAAATGGCGTCGATGAGGACATGAAAAAAATTTTCCTTATTCTATCTGTTTTTAGCCCGTTGCCAAGCAGATTAAGCAGTTTTTAATCACTTTTTTTAGCTTTGGCTTATTTTTACTGCTAAAGCTTATAAAAATGATGCTTTGCTGGGAAAGTGTCGAGCAATGGCAAAAATTCATGTACAATTCATCGCGCATTTCCTTGAACAACCGACAGTGGGCACGGAGTTAAATGGATATAAAAGCTATCCAGACGCTTATCGCTGACGATATGAACAGCGTCAATCAGTTAATACATGCGCAGATGCAATCTGACGTCGCACTGGTTAACCAGCTTGGTTTATACATAGTAAATAGTGGCGGCAAACGCGTACGCCCCATGTTAGCGCTGCTCGCAGCCCGGGCCTTAGGTTACCAAGGCGATAAACATGTCACCCTAGCGACTATCGTTGAGTTTATCCATACGGCGACCTTATTACATGATGACGTGGTAGATGAATCTGACTTACGTCGCGGCGAGCCTACCGCTAATGCCGAATTTGGTAACGCAGCCAGCGTGCTTGTGGGGGATTTTATCTATACCCGCTCTTTTCAGCTCATGGTCGGGTTAGGGCAAATGCGGATCATGGATATCTTGGCCGATGCCACCAATGTTATCGCCGAGGGCGAGGTTTTACAGCTAATGAACTGTAACGACCCAGATACCACCGAACAAAGCTATATGCAGGTCATCTATTCGAAGACCGCTAAACTGTTCGAAGCAGCCACTCAATTAGCAGCAGTGATCACCGAGCAAGACGCAAACGTTGAAGAGGCAATGCGCTTGTACGGTATGCACCTCGGTACGGCTTTCCAGCTCGTTGATGATGTGTTGGATTACAGCGCCGACGCCCACACGATGGGCAAAAACATTGGTGATGACTTAGCTGAGGGTAAGCCGACGTTACCATTAATTTATGCTATGCAGCATGGCGAAGCGGCGCAGAAACGACAAATACGCGAAGCAATAGAGCAAGGAAATGGCTTAGATTACCTCGGTGATATCTTGACGACATTAACACAAACAAAAGCGCTTGATTTCACTATGCAGCGCGCTCAACAAGAAGCTGACAAAGCCATTTCGGCATTGGATTTTTTGCCTGAAAGCGCAGAGAAAGAGGCGCTTGTTGCCTTAGCGAATATCGCAGTCAAACGCGACCATTAATGGGTGCCAGTAAAAACACACTATAAGTAGTGCTTTGATAAACAATTACTTAGATCGAAAAAGGCCAGCTAAGCTGGCCTTTTTTGAGCACGGTATAACTACTTATGCCATCGCATTTTGCAGCTTTTTCATCGCCGTTTTTTCTAGCTGGCGTACACGCTCTGCTGACACTTCATATTTTTGTGCCAACTCTTGTAATGTCGCTTTCTCATCTGCAAGCCAACGCGATGTAACGATATCCTGCGAACGATCGTCCAGCGTTTTCAGTGCTGAGAATAAGCGTGCATGAGATTGCTCTTGCCATTGCTCCTGCTCTACACTTTCGGCTAAATCCGAAGCGTTGTCAGTTAAGTATTGCACTGGCGAATAGCTTTGCCCAACACTGCTATCATCTTCGTCAGCACTTAAATCGAAGCCCATATCTTGGCCGCTCATACGTGATTCCATCTCACGTACTTCTTTTTCACTAACGCCTAGCTCGCTGGCCACTGTGGCCACCTCTTCTTGGTTGAACCAACCTAGGCGCTTTTTATTTTTGCGTAGATTAAAGAACAGTTTACGCTGCGCTTTAGTGGTCGCAACTTTTACGATACGCCAGTTCTTTAACACATATTCATGGATTTCAGCTTTGATCCAGTGTACGGCAAAAGACACCAAACGCACTCCCACACTGGGATCGAAACGTTTAACTGCTTTCATAAGGCCAATGTTACCCTCTTGGATTAGGTCTGATTGTGGCAAACCATAACCGCTGTAACTTTTGGCAATATGGGCGACAAAACGCAGATGCGACATGATCAACTGTTTTGCAGCCTCTAGATCGCCTTCTTGCTGTAATCGAGTCGCTAACCGACGTTCTTCCTCGGCCTCGAGCATTGGGATGGTGCTAACAGCCTGCAAATATCCTTCGATGCTCGCGCTTTGTTGGCCAACCGTTAATGCCATTGCATTTAAATTCGTGCTCATTTTTCACCTCGGGTGATCAATCTGTCCATTTAATTTAGCACTCTTTAACCGAGAGTGCTAATCGCATTGTAACCTTTGACCTTATGCATATCAAGAAGTTCTACAAATCTTCTTAATGCGCTCTAACTTAATGATAAAAAAGGAAAATAAGTTGAGAGATTCAATTGTAACTCACAAAGATGACAAAAGAATAACAGCAACTTTTAAATTCAACCTAACAAAGAAGCCCTGAATTAGAAGTGAACTATAGCACCACCTCACGCACTTGCCACAAGCAAAGCTGTGAGCATCACTTGATGAAACAACCGTGCTTACAAGCGGTGCCGGCCCATTAAACTTTATCCGGTTCAATTTCCTTGATATATCGACGCACAGATGAGTACGAACCACTAAAGCCCAAGATCACCGCTAAGCCAATAAGAATGAGGAATTCGTTAGCATCGAGCCCTTCTAAAATGAAGTTCGACTGGTATATTCCGGTCACTTGCACAACGGCCGACTCTAACCACCACATCATCAGCAGGTTGCAAATTAGCGCCACAAAGCCGCCAATAATGCCATACCAGATGCCTGTCCATAAGAATGGAGCTTGAATAAAGCCGTTGGTAGCACCAACTAACTTCATTACTTGAATTTCACTGCGCTTATCAATAATCGACAAGCGAATGGTATTGCCAATAATAAGAATGACAGAAGTGAGCAATAATAGGGCAATAGTGATCACGCTTTCCTTAAGAAGATTCAAAATTGCATTTAGACGCTCCAGCCACTCGATATCCAACTTGCCAAAGTCGACCTCTCGCTCTTGTTGTAATTTATCTAGTAGCGCATTAGCAGCATCTGCATTACGGTAGCGTTCACCCGGAGTGACCAGCACCACATCAGGCAAAGGGTTGTCATCCAAATAATCTAACGCATTAGCAAAGCCAGACACCTGTTTAAACTCTTCTAGCGCTTGGCGCTTGCTAATAAAGCGCACTTCTTCAACTTCTTTATAGAGCGCCAAACGCTTTACCAAACTTTGTGTTTGTTGCTCCGACATTTGTTCTTTAACAAATAAGGAAATCTCCGCTGCATTATCAAAGCCACTACTGACTTTCTGTACATTTTTAACGACCAAGTACAAAGTAGAAGGTAAGGTTAAGCTTAGTCCCAGTACAAGGATTGTCATCATTGATGCGGTTGGTGTACGCCACATCTCTCCTAAGCTCTGCACCCCTTGACGAATCGTATTAATAATACCGAAGTACATGCGTGCAACGGGCGAATGGCCTTTGCGCTGATAATCAGTTTCCCGACCTTTAAATAATAGACTCATGAGAGCGCCTCCTGAGCCAGTGGATCACTGAGCAGACGGCCTTCTTTAAGCGTCAGGCTACGATATTTCATCCGCGCTATTAAACCAAGATCGTGAGTGGCGATAAGCACAGAAGTACCATGGCGGTTGAAGTCTTCAAATAATTGCAGAATTTCCATCGATAACTCTGGGTCTAGGTTACCCGTGGGCTCATCCGCGAGCAGCAAAGGTGGGGAGTTAACGATTGCGCGGGCTATGCCCACCCGTTGTTGTTCACCCCCAGAGAGAGTTGTTGGGTTACAGCGGGCTTTATCACTGAGCCCCACTTTATCCAGCGCAGCATAGACACGCTTTTCTAATTGTTTGCGATGTGCCCCTTCAATAATCAGCGGTAACGCGACATTATCAAACACGGAGTAACGTTCAAGAAGTCGATGATTTTGAAAAATAATACCTATATCGCGGCGCACAAATGGAATTTGCTTTGCTTTGATAGCAGCGAGGTCTACGCCATTAATGGCGACTTTACCAGCTGAAGGGCGCTCCATTAAGCTAATAAGCTTAAGCAGCGTACTCTTACCAGCGCCACTGTGCCCGGTGAGAAAAGCCAACTCTCCTTTTTCGATATGAAAGCTGATTTTCTCTAAGGCTCGATGCCCCCCCGGGTAGGTTTTACTGACCTCTTGGAACTTTATCATTGTTATTATTTCCCAATGTTAGGGTAATTATTGTTCGTTGCTAAACAGCGCCTCTATAAAGTCATCACTTTTGAAAGTGCGCAAGTCATCGATGCTTTCACCCACACCAATATAGCGAATAGGTGTTTTAAACTGATCGGCTATGGCGAATATGACTCCCCCTTTCGCCGTGCCATCTAGTTTAGTCAAAGTGATACCGGTCAAACCAACGGCCTGATCAAATAGTTTTACTTGGCTTATCGCATTTTGACCTGTTCCCGCATCAATGGTCAACATCACTTCATGGGGTGCTTCAGGGTCTATTTTTTTCATCACTCGCGCTATTTTTTCAAGCTCTTGCATTAGATTGTCTTTATTTTGCAAGCGCCCGGCGGTGTCAGCAATTAGCACATCAACGTTGCGCGCTTTTGCAGCTTGGAAAGCATCAAAGACCACAGAAGCGCTATCAGCTCCGGTATGCTGCGCGATAACGGGAATATCATTACGCTCTCCCCACACCTGCAATTGTTCTACCGCTGCTGCACGGAAGGTATCGCCTGCAGCAAGCATTACCGACCTCCCTTGTTGTTGATACTGTTTAGCAAGCTTACCTATGGTGGTGGTTTTACCGACACCATTAACACCGACCATAAGTATGACAAACGGTCCATCTTTGCCCTCAAGGTTTAATGGCTGCTCAGCACTTGCCAACATTGTTGCCATCTCTTGCTTCAGTAGCTCATATAAAGCCTCGCCATCTTTGAGCTGCTTGCGATCTGCTGCATCGGTAAGGCTATCAATCAACTTCACGGTGGTATCAACACCGACATCGGCTGTTAGTAGTTGTGTTTCTAACTCTTCGAATAATTCATCGTCAATTTTTTTGCCGCTAAATATAGACGCAAAGCCGGAGCCGATGTTTGACTTGGTTTTTAATAGCCCTTTTTTGAGTCGTGAGAAGAATCCTGGCTTTTTCTCAGCTACGGCCGCTTTTTCTGCCTGCTCTTGGGCGAGGCGTTCTTGCTGTTCACGTTCTGCTTGTTCTTTAGCTAAGCGTTCCTGCTCTTCGCGTTCTGCTTGTTCTTTCGCTAAACGCTCCTGCTCTTCACGCTCGGCTTGTTCTTTAGCTAGGCGCTCCTGCTCTTCACGTTCTGCTTGCTCTTTCGCTAAACGTTCTTGCTGTTCGCGTTCTGCCTGTTCTTTCGCTAAACGTTCTTGCTCTTCACGTTCTGCTTGTTCTTTAGCTAGGCGCTCCTGCTGTTCACGTTCTGCCTGTTCTTTCGCTAAGCGCTCTTGCTGTTCACGTTCTGCCTGCTCTTTAGCTAGGCGCTCCTGCTGTTCACGCTCGGCTTGTTCTTTCGCTAAACGCTCCTGCTGTTCACGTTCTGCCTGCTCTTTTGCAAGGCGCTCCTGCTGTTCACGTTCTGCTTGTTCTTTAGCTAAGCGCTCCTGCTGTTCACGCACTGCTTGTTCTTTCGCTAAGCGCTCCTGCTGTTCACGTTCTGCCTGCTCTTTTGCAAGGCGCTCCTGCTCTTCACGCTCGGCTTGTTCTTTAGCTAAGCGCTCCTGCTCTTCACGCTTGGCTTGTTCTTTAGCTAAGCGCTCCTGCTCTTTTCGTTCTGCCTGTTCTTTCGCTAAGCGCTCTTGCTCTTCACGTTCAGCTTGTTCTTTAGCTAGGCGCTCTTGCTGTTCACGTTCAGCCTGCTCTTTAGCTAAGCGCTCCTGCTCTTCACGCTCTGCCTGTTCTTTCGCTAAACGTTCCTGCTGTTCACGTTCTGCTTGTTCTTTCGCTAAGCGCTCCTGCTCTTCACGCTCAGCCTGCTCTTTTGCAAGACGTTCCTGTTCTTCTTGTTTTGCTTGCTCTTCTTTTTTACCTAATCCAAACCAGGACAGAAACTTACTTTTTTTAGCCATTGTATGAAACCATATTTCCAGTCATGGCGATGCACTCGCCTTTTAAAGCAGCTGTCGTTAGCCACAAATATTATTTATAATTGCGCGTTATATTACCATTTTCCCAGCCTGTGGAAAAAGCATATAGTGAGTAAATGCATGTCCATCAATAGAAAAGCCGCAAAACCCGCGCATAAACGCACAACAAAAACAGGGCAAATACGCATTATTGGTGGTCAACATAGAGGCAGAAAGTTACCAGTACATGATATTGAAGGCCTAAGACCAACCACAGATCGCGTAAAAGAAACCGTTTTTAATTGGCTCATGATGGATATTCGTGATGCCCAGGTATTAGACTGCTTTGCAGGTGCCGGCAGTCTAGGGTTTGAAGCCCAATCACGATTTGCCAAACAAGTGACTCTGTTTGAATTGGAGCCCAAAGCAGCACAGCAACTACGCGATAACGCAGCACTCCTTAACATGCTAAACGTGAGTGTACAACGAGGGGATGCGTTATCTCTGTTAGCTCAACCAAGCAGTGCGGCTTATGATATTGCTTTTATTGATCCACCTTTTAATAAGGGACTCGCGAATAAATGTGCCCAAGCCTTGGAAGAAAATGGTTGGCTAGCTGACGATGCTTTAGTGTATGTGGAAGTGGAGGCGAATAACGCCGACTTCACTGCCCCTAATAACTGGCAGTTGCGAAAGGAAAAACGCGCTGGGCAAGCTTGGGGACGCTTATACCAGCGCATGTGATATGTGGCGTTGGGCTAAATTTCTACACCAATGTTAGTGTGCCCATCCTCTACAGCAAGATGGCGCAAGGCTTTAACATTGTCTTTATCGATGCGATTCAAGGCCGAGACAAAGTCAATTAACTCACTTAGCACCCCAACCTCGTATTCCATTAATGGGTGTTGGTTTACATCTTTGGCTTGATAAGGTTGCTCGTCCAGCTCAAACTGATACTCAATCAATCGTGCTACTGTACCTTGAGCAATCTTGCATACGTTGACGTACTCTTGCTCATCCTTGCTTTGAATCCCATGCAAAAGCGTTAGCAGCGCGGTTGCCGCATCGATAGCTGGATATACACCAAAGACATCAAAATCAGACACTTCTGGCACATTTGGCTCAACTTTCTCGACTAACTTCTCGATACTAATCTTACTTTTTGGTAAAAGAATTTTTTCCCAACATAAAGCGAGTGCATTTTTGAGTACTGCGGGATCTCCAAATTCAAGTGCATCACTGAATAGCGAGTAGTTAGGAAGCATACGTTCCATTAAGGCTGCCGCTAACGCAGCCTTTTGCACCGTATTCAACTCACGAATACGCTGAAAGTTATTGGGCTTGTTCATGTTTTTCTTTCATGCAGGACCAACACAGATCAAAGCTTGCAGGGTTCCACTGCTGACAATGGTGGCATTGCCACTTCTGCGCGGATGTTTTCGATTGTCGATATTCTAACAAGATTTGTTGGGCGGCGGACAGTTTTATATCGTACACCCACACACCAACGCCAGCCTCAATGAAAGGGATCTCTCCCAAGGCCCCTTGCAGAGCCTCGCCGGTCAAACGACTTTCTATACCAGCATGTTGTAGGCGACCTTTAATGATATTGGCCTCGACGCCGTGCTCAGCGTCGAAGACCTTAACCCACTTGAAATCCACTACGAATCGCTTTGCAGCTGCTTCTGGGCGTAGTCAAATTTCAGTTTGTATTCCATCATTTTCTCTTGTGCTTGCTCTAGCTCATCTTTGAGTTCGATGTGCTCAGAACGTAAGCTATCAAAAGCTTGGCGAGCTTGTCGTGAATCATTATCAATACGTGAACGCAAGCTCTCATTACGCTCTCGCTCATCGCGATGGCGGTTGGTCAGCTCTTGAATTTGCTTCTTCAGCTCTTCAATTTCTTGCTCTTCTTGCTCACAACGTACTTTATGTTGCTCAAGCTCTTCAGCAAGCGATTGCTTCTGTTGATCCAGCTCTTCGGTTTGCGATTGCTTCTCAGCTAAGCCCTGCTCTAATTCCTCTAACCGCGCTTGCCACTGTTGCTGCTGCTGTTCAAATTGAGCTTGTTGCTGTTGCGCTTGTTCTTGCAGAGCTTGCTCATGCTGCTCGCTTTGCGCTTGCATTTGCTACTTCAACTCATCAATGGTGCCCAGCTGTGCCGTAAGTTGCTCGATTTTCTGCTGCGACTGCTCAATTTGCTGAGCCATATCGCCGCTACTCGCATCTTGGCGCTCTAAACGCTCAATGAGTTGCTGATTTTCTTCCTTATGTTGAGCAACCGCAGCTTGTTCCTCGCTGAGCTGTTCACGTAGCTGCTCACCTAGTTGCTGTAAGCGCTCAACAGTAAGCTGGTGATTTTCACCTTGCTGCTCTGTTTCATTAAGCTTTTCAGACAGCTCCGAGAGTTGCTGATTCTGACGGCTAACAAGCTGTTCGTAGTGAGCCAGTTGCTCTGCAACAGCTTCATTTTCTTTTTGCAGATCAGTGAGCTGCTGTTCGAGCTGCTCGTTACCTTGCTGTTGCGAAGACACTTCTTGCAGTTTTTCTTGCCACGCCATATTGCTTTGACGTTGGCTCTCAAGCGCCTGCTTCAACGATTGGTTGTCTTGCTCCAACCGTGTTTTTTCCTCTCGCAACGCTGTTACGGCATCCAGTAACTCTTGGCGCTCACTTTGCGAATTGTAATTATCGCTCTCAAGCTCCGTTAAACGATGCTTCAATGCCGCCAGTTCATGTTGTTTTTGCTTAAGTTGAACATGCTCATCGGCATACTGCGCATTTTCCTGCTGCGCTTCTAGTAACTGACGATTCTGTTTGGCATAGCGCTCTTTAATAGCACTGAGCTCGTTACGCAATTCGTCTAGCTCTGCGCTATCTCCACCACGACCCAGCTGCGCTGCAACGAGAGCAATGCTCAGCTGCTGACTTAATTGCGCGGCAAGTTGATTTACTTGTTGATCACTGGATGAAGCCGCCAAGGCTTGATTTAACTGCTCTGGCTCAACATTGAACAAATCAGCACAACGTTGTGCGAAGTCACTTGCTAATTTATCCGTTACTTCATTGTGATGGTATTCACCACTGTTGATAGCCATCTCTCCCCCTTTGCATCAACGTGCGGCACCGTATCACCGACACGAGCCCTCTACGCATACGCATATTCTTGATTAATCTTGTCTTTTGCCTTAGCTTTTGAATTGGCGAGCGGCAAATTGTTAACATTAAGCCCGTTATTTGTAAAAATGTCTAGCCCATAGTTAACATTCCCTAATTATACACATAAAAATTGGAAAAAATGATGACATTAACCACCCCTGCACTGCTTTTTCCAGCGATTTCTCTTCTCCTGTTAGCCTATACCAATCGTTTTCTCGTACTGGCACAACTGATCCGCGAACTTAATGCCCGCGAAGGCGAGCAAATCCGACCCTTCGTGATTGAGCAAATATTAAACTTAAAGAAGCGAATTCGACTTATCCGCAGTATGCAATTTTGGGGGGTAGCGTCGTTCTTACTGTGTACCCTAGCGATGTTTGCGTTATTTGTTGAGTTTACCCCTCTAGGCACGGCCTTATTTGGCATAAGCTTAGTGGCACTCATGGTCTCTTTGCTCACCTCTCTTTACGAAATACATATTTCCTGTGATGCGATTGCCATTGAATTAGAAAGCATAGGAAAACATTCTCACTCACCAGAGAAATAAATCTCACCTATACTCAGGTTACATTGACCTGAAATGGTGGAACCCAGTGTGAGTGAGTATCTTTTTTCCGAAGTCGATGACGCAGAAACACAAACAACAGAAACTAGTTTACCGCCTTGGCGTGTACTTGTTGTTGATGACGACCAAGATATTCACCATGTCACTCGGTTAGTGCTTTCTAACTTTGAGTTCGAGCATCGCTATGTAGAATTAACACACGTCTATTCAGCACAAGAAGCTATCGAATTACTGGAACAAGATAGCACTTTCGCTGTTGCGCTAGTCGATGTGGTTATGGAAACCAATCACGCCGGATTGATGCTCATAAAGCATATTCGCGAGCAAATTGATAACCATGATATCCGTCTTATTTTACGCACTGGGCAACCAGGAGAAGCTCCCGAAGAGTCGATTATCCGCGACTACGACATCAACGATTACAAAAATAAAACTGAGCTTACCGCTATAAAACTCAAAACGTTGGTTTATTCGGCGCTGCGCGGATATCGCGATATTCAATTAATTAACCGCCAGAAACAAGGGTTAGAACGCATCATCAACGCCTCTACGGTGTTTCTCAAGTGTGACAGCATCCACCAATTTGCGTCCGTGGTGCTCAATAACATTTCCCATATACTGGGCCTAGAAGATGCCGAGCTATACTGTGCTGCGGTGACCTACAGCAGCAACCAAGAAGATACTGAGTTTAAATTGCTCGCGGCTTCAGGACACCCTCCCGAGTCAGACATTAGTAAACTGCCACACAATGTGCGCCAAGATTTCCACAGTGCTCACCAGCGCAAACGTTCAATAAAAAATGATAGTAACTATGTCGGTTACTTCCCAGGTCAAAATGGCATGGAGACCATGCTATATGTTGATCGCGGCGCCCACTTGAATACTCATGAACACCAATTACTAGAGTTTTTCGCCAATAACGTGGCGCTGGCTTACAACAACTTAAAATTACGGGAAACGGTAAGAGAGTCGCAAAAAGAGCTGTCGTATATTCTCGGTGAAGCCGTGGAAAAACGCTCGAAAGAGACCGGTTCTCATGTAAAAAGGGTGGCTAATTACAGTTATCTATTGGCAACACTTTATGGCTTAAGTGATTATCAAGCTGAAGTACTTAAACTGGCATCGCCGTTACATGATATTGGCAAAATAAGCATCCCGGATCATATTTTAAATAAGCCTGGAAAGCTCAATGATCAAGAATGGGAAATAATGCAACAACATGCACAAGTGGGTTACGAAATACTCCACAGATCCAGTAACGAAATTTTACAATGTGGTGCAATAATCGCCGGCCAACACCATGAAAAATGGGATGGCTCTGGATACCCTAAAGGCCTTGCCAAAGAGGCCATTCACATTGTTGGCAGAATTACGGCTCTGGCAGACGTATTTGACGCACTAGGGAGCGAACGCTGTTATAAAAAGGCTTGGCCTATGGAGGATATAATAGACTTTATAGAACAACAAAAAGGGCATCATTTCGACCCGACTTTAGTCGAATTAATGATCAAAAATATTGATGAATTCATTGCTATAAAAAACCGCTACCCTGACTGATGATTATTATTAATTAACCCCACGATGAACTTGAAAAATTTGTTACAAAAGACATCTTTTTATTTCAGGTACAATGTACTAGTATTGAGGAGGATTAACCCCAATCCATACACCTAATAACTTACTTAAAAGGAATTAAAAGTGAGATTCGAACAACTTAAACAATTCCTCGCCCTTGGCTCTTTGCGCCATTTTCGCCAAGCGGCAGAAAAAACCAACATCAGTACCTCCGCATTAACACGAAGCATTCAAACTTTGGAAGAGGAAGTTGGTCATCAACTAGTATCACGCTCTACACGCTCAGTCATATTAACGAAGGAAGGCGAAGTTTTTTTACGTTTTTGCCAAAATACCCTAGATGAATATGCACGTACCAAACAATTACTCGACAAACTCAGTGGCAAAAGTGAAAACCGTGTTGTAATTGGCTATACCAGCTCAGCAAGCTCCATTGTGCCCATGTCTTGCGGTCAGTTTATGGCACAGCACCCTGAAGTGAAAATCGAGATGCAGCTACAAGATCAGCAAGAGCTACATTCTCGTCTGAAACGAGGCGAAATTGATATTTTTGTCAGTGAAGAAAACGCCTGCCTCGGCGGGAGCGATATCCATTTACCGGATCAGCTCGTACTCTTTGCAAGTCGCAACCACCCTTTAGCACACAAAGCCAGCGTCACCTTACATGACCTTGATGCCTACCCGCTGTTTGGTTGTTTTTCGCAAAGCCAGCATGTGCAAAGCATGATAAAAGAGGCTGCCGACGTACTGCGCAAGGGCAATGGCCTGCGTTTAGGTAGCCTAGAAGAGGTGATTAACGCGGTGACCAACGGGCAAAGCATTGCCATTGGCGGCATTGAACATACAAATGCCATCAACAACCACGATGACCTTATATGCCTACAAGCCAGTGATGAAGCGCACTCGCGTTTAATCGTCAAAACCCAAGAGCAATTGGAGCAGCAACAGCACATTATTCAACTATTAGATGTGATTGAACAAGTTGCCAGCGCTCGGCACTTGAGTGCTTAACTCTTCGCAGCCTCTAAGTAAACACCTACCGACTCGCTCAAACTTGGGCGAGTATTACTACTCCTCCTTAAGTGCCAAGCCATTAAAAAAATAGCAGCTAAGACTAGGCGGGCGAGGCTTATCTATCAATGTGCCCACATTTACACCAATAAACAGTAGTGCTTTGTCATTTCGAGGGTATACTAAGCCACCTTTTAACTTGAATTTCCCCATGTGAATCAAGAACCATTATTTGCACAGATCATCGATGATGTGCATCAGCACGGTTATGCTGTGATTGAACATGCATTACCGAGCTCTTTAACCAGCCAGCTCCTGAATACAGCGCAACAACAATACGATGCCTTTTCACCAGCTGGAATTGGCCGCCGCCAAGAGTTTCAACATAACGAGCAAATAAGAAAAGACAAAACTTTGTGGTTTAGCGGACACTCACAAGCAGAGCAAGACTACATAGCTTTAATGGAAGCATTGCGCCTGCACATTAACCGACATTTTTTCCTTGGCCTGTTCGATTATGAATGCCACTTTGCCCACTATCAGCCTGGGGACTTCTATAAAAAGCATTACGATGCTTTTAAGGGGCGCTCGAATCGTGTATTTACTACGGTTTGCTACCTAAACACTCCTGATGAGGGAGGCGAGTTAGTGATCTATCAACCGCGCTCCAAATTAGTTGCCCGGCGCGTAGCTCCCCGCTGTGGCACACTGGTTGTGTTTGAAAGTGAGTTATTTATGCATGAGGTATTGCCAGCAAAGCAGTCGCGCTTCTCTATCGCTGGCTGGTTTCGCAAGAATAATTCAGTCGCCGGCTTTGTTGACCCGCCGAATTAAAGCAAGCTAACGGCAATACCAATAAAAATGGCTAGGCCGACATAGTGGTTATTCAAAAATGCATTGAAACACGCGGCTCGCTCTCGGTGGCGACACAAGTATAGCTGTCGCACCAACAACATAGTCGCAATGCTGAGACCAAGCCAAAATGGCCAAAAAAGTTGCATATCCAAGCCGATATAGGCCAATAGTGCAATAAAGGTGACATCCAATAAAGCCACCGCCAGAAGGTCGTAACGACCAAATAAAATAGCGGTGGATTTGATACCTATTTTAACATCATCATCCCTATCCACCATCGCATATAAGGTGTCATACGCTACAGTCCACACTACATTGGCAAAAAATAGTAACCATGCATGTATCGGCAGCGCTTCGATAGTAGCCATGTAAGCCATTGGAATTGCCCAGCTAAACGCAGCTCCTAATACCACTTGGGGTAAATGGGTATAACGTTTCATAAAGGGGTAACACGCAGCCAAGGCAAGCGCCCCAAATGACAGCAATATCGTCTGCCAGTTAAGTAATAACACTAGCGCAAAAGCCATAACTACCAGCAAAGCGAATAAGCTCAGCGCCTCACCGGCACTCACGGTTCCTGCTGCCAAAGGGCGCTGTTGAGTACGCTGTACCGCACCATCAACATTACGATCGGCAAAGTCATTGATCACGCACCCTGCGCTACGCATAACGAACACCCCCAAGGCAAAAATTACCGCGAGACTCACCGGCGGCCAATCTGCACCAGCAAGCCACAAAGCCCAAAAAGTGGGCCACAGCAGTAGCAAGGTGCCGATAGGCTTATCAATACGCATCAATTGCTTATAATAAGGCCAATGCATCGCCTTAAGTGGTGCTAGTTTCATAGGTAAGGATAGGCTCCGGGTAAAAATATCTCGCACACCATTATTTGTTGGTTCGTTAAATTGAAGCAACTACGGCGTCCCCATAGCGGCCCACCAGGCAGCTTTAACGAGTGTGTAAGCTCAGCCAGACTCTGATTGTGAGCGAAATCAGCCACCTCCATACCTACTCGTTGGATTTGCGGGTCTTGGAAAATCACTTCGCCCAATGGATTATTGCCCAAATGGGCTAAATCAACCCCTTGCTCCGACTGCTGTTCAGGAAGCCAAGTTTGCGCATAGACCATAGGTTCATTATCGCAAAACAGCAACACTTCACGCACACGCACATTCGTACCGGGGGGCTTGAAAATAGCGTGGTCGCAAAAGCGACTGGCTACCACTTTTTCACTTAGAACTTCCACCGCAAATTGTTGGCACTGTGACTTTAAACGCTTCGTTAGCGAGCCAGACTCCAGTAGCCAATCGGCTAGTGTGTCAGTCACCTTAGCGTGCTCGATGCTTATCCACTGCGCGCGAAGAGGTATAGGGTGTGCAGGCAAAACATACTACCTTGATTCGACTATTGCTTCGATCATACCACTGCTACACTAATGGCAAAAGCTCTCACAGAGCACAGTAACCCCTTTACTAATAAATCTGGACGATAAATCGCTAAGCGCGCTAAAATATGGATAACTTGATGAAAACTAGCACACTAATTATTATGCCTCGAGCGCTCAAACTATTACTTGTCAGTGCCTTTACTCTGCTCATGTTCAGCCCCGCAAAGGCGGCGGGAGATGTTGGTTATTATGGCTTTGAGCCTGATATCGTTGCGAACTACATTAGCCAATCAAGTAAGAAGCTCGGCTATGTGCGAGTGACTGTCGATCTGATGTTAGAAGATGTTGGCAATATTTCAGTGGTTGAACACCACATGCCACTGCTGCGTGACGCCATTGTTGAAATTTTATCGCAAGAGCCAGAGGATAAAATCAAAAGCTTAACGGGCCGCGAAGAGATAAGACAGAAATGCATCGAACGGCTTAAAACCTTACTAAAGCAGGAAACCGGTAAAGATATTATTCGCGATGTACTGTTTACCAAATACCTTTATCACTAACATTACGAGTAATAAAAAAGCGGCTTAAGCCGCTTTTTTATTACTTCCAAAGGCCATCACCAGCGCTAACACGATACCGCTGACTAAACCGCCTAAATGCGCCCAGTTGGCCATAGGCATAAAGAAAGTATCGGTAAAACCAAAAACTAGCCACAGTAGCAGAAAACCAATCATCGCCTTGGTCATCATCGGTTTAGTTTTCGCTAGCAAAGGATAAATCCAGCAAAACCCTACCTGCGCATACACAACACCCGAGAGACCACCGAAATTAGGGCCGACCATAGTATATTGCGCCCACGCGCTGGCCAAAGAGCCAAGCAAAAACACACTCAATAAAGTGAGTTTCGATGTCTGGCGTTCAATAGCGGGCCCTAACGTCAACCACCACAGCACATTAAATATCAAATGAATTGCAGAGAAATGAACGACTGCTGGCGTTATCCAAGAGAGCGGCTGCGATGCTTTAAACTGTAACAGTGGGAATATATGACTAAACTGGCCCAATAAAAACAGCGCATAGATAATCACACTGATAATACTGACGCTTTTAACCAATAAACTTAGCCCGTTGAAGCGTTGCCACAAGTTAAGCTTATTGCCGCTGTAAACCAAGCCTGAATCGGTACGCCCACTTTGCCAAGCGGCATCACTGTATCGCGGATGATTCGGCTCTGTTTTAAACTCATTCCATAACGGCTGAGCAGCATGAAAATGCTCCGGATCAACAGCAATAATTACATGCCCCTGCTGTGCAGGTTTGAGCTCGCCATGCAGCCCTTGAGTACTCAAGTAATCAATAAACCCTTGAGCAGCACGCACGTTATTGGTGCTCCCTAGTTCAATCATTTTTCAACCGACTGTGGAAATTGCTTCGCCCAGGCGTCAAAGCCGCCATCCATACTGTATACGTCATCAAACCCTTGCTCAGCTAGGTAACCAGCAGCGCCTTGCGAGCTAATACCGTGGTAACACACAATAATAATAGGTTGCTCATACTCCTTATGCAGCATGAACTCACCGATATTACTATTACTCAAATGCTCTGAACCAGGAATATGGCCGCTTGCGAAACTGTTCGGGTCACGTATATCAGCAATAACGACATTATCGTCGTTTAGTAATTCATGTGTCTGCGACACCGAGATATGTTTAAAAGCCATGGGACTCCAAATTTACTAAACACTGAAAAGGCGGCTTAGCCGCCTTCATAGGCTACTTACTGCCAATCGAGGATAACTTTACCCGACTGCCCCGACAACATCGTGTCGAAACCTTGCTGAAAGTCATCAATATTGAATTGATGAGTGATCACAGGGGAAATATCAAGACCTGACTGAATCAAGCTGGCCATTTTGTACCAGGTTTCAAACATCTCACGACCATAAATACCCTTGATTACCAAGCCTTTAAAAATAACTTGGTTCCAGTCTACAGCCATATCTGAAGGCGGAATACCCAGCATGGCTATCTTGCCGCCATGGTTCATGTTATCAAGCATAGAGTTGAATGCCACCGGCACCCCTGACATCTCTAAGCCAACATCAAAGCCCTCTGTCATCCCCAACTCTGTCATCACGTCTTCGAGCTTTTCTTCACTGACGTTAACGGCCCGTGTAGCGCCCATCTTACGGGCCAAATCAAGGCGGTACTCGTTGATGTCGGTGATCACCACATTGCGTGCGCCAACGTGCTTAGCTACAGCTGCAGCCATAATACCAATCGGGCCTGCGCCGGTGATCAATACATCTTCACCGACCAAATCGAACGACAAAGCAGTGTGTACAGCGTTGCCAAACGGGTCAAAAATAGAGGCCAGCTCATCGGAGATATTATCGGGGATCTTAAAAGCATTGAACGCCGGAATAACCAAGTATTCCGCAAAGCTGCCTTCACGGTTAACGCCCACACCTGTGGAATTACGACACAAATGTACACGCCCAGCACGACAATTACGACAATGACCACAGGTAATATGACCTTCACCAGAAACCCGGTCGCCGACTTCAAAGCCTCGTACTTCCTGGCCCATATCGACAACCTCACCGACATACTCATGACCTACCACCATAGGCACTGGAATGGTGTTTTGCGCCCACTCATCCCAGTTGTAAATATGCACATCGGTGCCGCAAATAGCGGTTTTACGAACTTTAATCAATAAATCGTTGTGGCCCACTTCCGGTTTTGGCGCATCAGTCATCCAAATCCCGGTTTCAGCCTTTAATTTTGATAATGCTTTCATCACTGCGCTCCTAAATTACGCCCAACTCTTTGCCGATACGAATAAAGGCATCAATGGCTTTGTCGAGTTGCGCTTTGCTGTGTGCAGCAGAGATTTGGGTACGAATACGCGCCTGCCCTTTTGGCACCACTGGGAATGAGAACCCGGTGACATAAATGCCTTCAGCCAGTAGTTTATCGGCCATTTGCCCAGCGAGCTTGGCATCTCCTAGCATCACCGGAATAATGGCATGATCTTTACCAGCACAAGTGAAACCCGCCGCTTCCATTTGCTCACGGAAGTAAGCCGCATTGGACCATAAAGTATCGCGCAACTCTTTGCCATCAGCCAGCATATCCAGCACTTTTATTGACGCAGTCACAATGGATGGTGCCAGCGAGTTCGAGAATAAATAAGGACGTGAGCGTTGGCGTAGCCACTCAACGATTTCTTTCTTACCTGAGGTATAACCGCCTGATGCGCCGCCTAAGGCTTTACCTAGGGTTCCAGTGATAATATCGACACGGTCTAACACGCCACAGTACTCAGGCGTACCACGGCCGTTTTCACCAACAAAGCCTACAGCATGAGAGTCATCGACCATAACGAGGGCATCGTACTTATCAGCTAAATCACACAGCGCTTCGAGGTTACAAATCACGCCATCCATCGAGAACACGCCGTCAGTGGCGATCAGCTTGGTTTTAGCGCCTGCTTCATCAGCGGCAATCAGTTGCTGCTCAAGGTCGGCCATATCATTGTTGGCATAGCGGAAACGCTTTGCTTTACATAGACGCACACCGTCGATAATTGAGGCATGGTTTAGCGCATCGGAAATAATGGCGTCTTCAGGGCCAAGAATGGTCTCAAAAAGACCCGCATTGGCGTCAAAACAAGAAGAGTAAAGAATGGTGTCTTCGGTTTGTAAAAAGTCACTGATTTTGCTTTCAAGGGTTTTGTGAATGTCTTGCGTACCACAGATAAAACGCACGGAAGCAACACCGAAACCATGGTCGTTCAAGCCTTGTTGCGCTGCTTTAATAAGCTCTGGATGATTCGCTAAACCAAGGTAGTTATTAGCACAAAAGTTAATCACTTTATCGCCGCTGGCAACGTCAATTTCAGCCTGTTGCTGCGAGGTAATAATGCGCTCGCTTTTGTATAGGCCATCGGCTTTGACTTGCTCGATTTGCGCTTGCAGTTGAGTATAAAACGCAGAGGCTCTCATAGATTTCTCCAATACTTGAACGGGGGACCCATGCTACGTCAAAGACGTGGGTAGGTTCGCTTGTTAAACAAAGTTAGGGGTATTGTAAAAGGTTACACGTACAATTGCATTGTTTGTACACGCGGTTGGACCACAGCACAGCGTGGTAACCCATCCCGGATGTAAAGATTCCCTCACAGCAGTGCAGGCACATCAGCGAGCGCGTCGCAGGTGTAATCGGCATCACTTTGCGCCTTTTGGTCAAACTTTTGGCCGCTACGCACCAACACTTTAGTGCCAATGCCACAGCGCTGTGCAGCTTGGATATCGCCATGTTTGTCACCGACCATGACACAGTGCTCGGGGTCGAGGTTAAACGCAGCAATGCCGCGTTGCAACATGCCCGGTTCAGGCTTACGACAGCCACACTGCTGGCGGTAGTCGCCTATCCCCTTAGTGGGGTGATGAGGACAGTAATACACCTCATCAATGCGCACATCGTGCTGTAAAAACTGCTCTTTCATCCAGGTAGTAAGTTCAGCAAATTGTTGTTCGCTGTAATAGCCACGGGCAATACCCGATTGATTCGTGACAATTATCAGTCGATAGCCACGCTGTTGAAAACTGCGACAGGCGGCAAACACGCCCGCAATAAACTCAAAATCTTCGGGTTTGTGGACATAGGCATGGTCGACATTAATAACGCCATCGCGGTCTAAAAAAACGGCTTTATTGCTCATAATCGGTGCTCGTGTACAACTTTATCAAACATCGCGGTCACAGCTTCAACACTAATGCGATGCATTAGCTCACCTTTAACCCGCGTGCCCCAAGGTAACTGCTCAGCAGGCTTACCATGCTGTTCTTTAACCGCGTCAAAATAGCTTTCCACTACGTACTGCTGCGATAGGTAGGGCCCGGTTCGCTTCGGGTTTGAGTGCGCATATAGGCCAATAACGGGTGTGCCTTGGGTCGTTGCCATATGCGCCGGACCGGTATCGGGAGCCAGTACTACGGTGGCCAAAGCCAACACGCAGGTCAGCTCTTTAAGCGAGGTTTGGCCCACCAAATTATTCACCTCAAAATCGCACTGGCTGATAATATCAGCGGCTAAAGCGCGCTCCATGTCGGTCGGGCCGCCAGTGAGTGCCACCTTGAAACCTTTACTCGCCGCATACTTGGCAACAGCAGCATAACGTTCAGGTAGCCAATTACGCTCCGCTTTACTTGCCGCAGGGCTTATCACCAATAACGGATCGCCATTGTCGCCCACCAGCTCAACTGCTTTGGCTTTATCTACCCCGCTCAAGGGCAACTGCCAGTGCGGGGTAAAATCTTGCACCCCTAATTGCTCGGCAAATTGCATAAAACCTTCGAGCACATGAGGTTCACTCTTAGCGTCGATGCGTTTATTAATAAATAGGCTGTGCAGTTCTTTTGAGCGTGCTTTATCGAAGCCGATTTTCACCCTAGCTGGAATACAACGGCTAACCAAGCCCGCTCTAAAAGCCACTTGCATGTTCAATAACACGTCAAAGCGCTGACCTTTGAAGCGTTGCTTTAAAGCTTTAAAAGCAGCCCTTCCCTGCTTTTTATCAAACACCACCAGCTCGACCCCCGGCAATCCTTGCAACAGCATGGCCTCAACCTTGCCAATCACCCAAGTAATCTTGGCATTAGGATGCACTTTTTGAATCGCTTGCACGGCACTGACGGCATGACACACATCGCCAATCGCAGACAAACGAAGGATACAAATGGATTGCACAGACTCTAGCGGCACGCGGTATTTCCTAATAGCAATTAATCTTCGCAAATGGTAAAGCAACCCCAGCGCAATGCAAGCGTGAAGCGGTTTAACCTGACTCCAAAAGCAGCTACACTAGCGCCATTATTTTGTTTGCCTTGTAACACTCATGCATACTCGCCCACTTTCTTCCAAGCACACGCTATTAACGTACAAATACCCAGCCCAATCTGTGCAGGAAAATTGGTTCGAGCCGACGTTTTGGTTAAAGCAAAATAAGGTCTATGCACAAAAAAGCGGCCGAGCAACCACCTATTTTTTCGAACATCAGGGTTTACGGGCAGTGCTTCGCCACTATTGGCGCGGCGGATTGATTGGCAAGGTGCTGAGCGATCAGTATTTTTATACTGGTTTAGCCAACACCCGAGTATACAAAGAGTTCGCCCTCACCTGCCAACTTCATGAACAAGGCCTGCCTGTAGTTGAACCCATAGCTGCCATGATTCGCCGCAACGGCTTAATTTACCGGGGCGACATTATCACCCGGGCACTACCAGGGGCGCAAAGTTTGTGTGAAAAGCTAGTTGCCGCGCCCCTAGAAGATACGCTGATAAGCCATATCGGCACCACCCTGGCTCGCTTCCATCAAGCCGGGGTGTATCATGCTGATTTAAATATTAATAATATTTTGTTTGGCGCTGACAACCAGGCCCATGTTATCGATTTTGATCGTGGCGAGCTGCGCATTCCCAAGCAACAATGGCAGCAGCAGAATATCGCCCGCTTACAACGTAGTTTCGCTAAAGAAGCCGCTCGACAGCCCAGTTTTCATTGGCAAGAACACCATTGGCAACGCTTAGAGCAAGCTTACCTCGATACCCTAAACGCTCTATAACGCCAACAACTCTTGAAATTGCTTGGCAATGAAATCTTGGCTATGCAATTGCGCACGCCCCTGCAAAGCGTTTTGTATGCTTGCCCACTGCTGTTCATCATTGAGCAGTGCTACCGCTTGTGCAGTCAGCGTGTTACGGTTTAACGGCGCAGCATGCACTAACCCCTGTGCAGAGCACATTGCTAGGCGCTTAGGCTGATCTTTAGAAACGGGCGCGGCAACACAAGGGAGCTGCAAAGCAATCGCTTGTAATAAAGCATCGCCGGCACTCAGCAGACCCATCTTGGCATTAGCCAGTAAAGCAATAAACTCAGCATTACTCAAGCCACCGACAACATGCACCAAGGGGTCGCTCGATACAGGCAAAGCGTCAGGGTAATTAGCCCCAAATACGACCACCGTCGGGATATTTAAGCGCTCACTTAACTCTTGTGCAGCCTTATAAAATACATCGGCACAGACTCCTTGCTCACTCAGGTGCCCGCCTGAGCCGGCGTTAACAACAACGTATTGACCCGCTTGAACCCCTCTATCGGCCATTGCTTGTCGTGTTGATTGAGCATCAGGGAGCGCAAAGTAAGGGCCTATGTTGATTGGCTCAACTAAGTTGAAACAGCGAATTTTAAGGCGTTCCAACCAACTTAGTGGTTCGATGCAAAAGTCTGGCTGCACCACCCAGTGCTTATCAATACAATCAACGCGATTTAGCTTGAGCCCTTTTGCGCGCTTTTTAGCGTGCTGAGAAATAAACACAACCTGGGCTCCCGCTGCACGGGCACTGCGCATCTGCGATGCTCTTCCAGCACAATCAAAAATCACGACATCGGGCTTATAATCTTGGATTAACGCACACACACGCGTATTTTCTTTTGTCGGCGACTGCACCAGTAAGGTGGTATTGAAGGGACAGGTACTGGCGTACTTGGTGTGCTGATTAAGAGCAAAATGCACATCAATAGCATCCGCGTAGCGCTGCTTTAAACTCAGGGCTAGGGTTAGAGAACGTATATATTCGCCGATACCTTCAGTGGATGAGACCGGAATGAATAGCAGCCGTTTTACACTTGTTGGTGCTATTGGGCTAATGCGCTCGGAATGTTCCATTTACTCCACATTCTGGCTTGCGTTAATCGCCTCATTATATAGGGGGTTGATGTAGTTTTCGATACCCTCACGGTCGCTGTATTGAATATTTAATAAATTATCAAAGCGTATTTCAACTGCTGCAAACTCACTATTAGCTTGGTAGACTACCCGCTCGTTTTGTATTAGGGACTAATAACGTGCGCTTCTCTACTTCTTCATTATGCACTTTTTTGTGTTTAGTTAGTTCTTCAGTTTTTGCTGAGCCTTGGGTTAAGCCTGATGATTATGGTCTTCGTGCAGATATCCAACGCCTTGCCGATGCCGGTGTAATCTCAGCCCCGGTAACCACATTTCCACTTATGTGGAATAGCTTTATCGACGAGTTGCGCGCGGCACCGGTTGCGTCATTAAGTGCTGAGCTTCAAGATGCGGCACTGCGTGTACGTCACCGCTTTGAATCCGAAAATGGCCAACCTCACAACTTTCAAGTGCATAGCTTTAAAGCCACCGACCCCCGTGCAGTCACCAGTTTTGGGATGAGCCACTCTCAGCAAACAGAAATGCTTGCAAGTTACAGCTACTTGGGAGAGAACTTTGCGGCAAAACTGGCAGTTAATCACCGCGAAGACGGACGTAATTGTTATGTCAAAGATAAAGGCCAAGCGGATATCGTGGCCAATGAGCAAGCACTCGAGCAATGTGATGACACGACTTTGGACCACAGTTATATCGCTTATCGTTTAGGAAACTGGATATTTCGTGCCGGTGCGGTTGAGCAGTTTTGGGGGCCGGGTATTGATAACAGCTTGATTATATCCACCAACGCCAAGCCGCTACCAGCGATTAGTGTGAGCCGTGAAAAGGCCACCGCGTTTGAGACGCCGTGGCTAAGTTGGATTGGTCCTTGGTCATTTACCGCACAGATGGCGCAACTTGAGTCAACACGGGTCGAGCCTGATGCGATGCTATGGAGCACCCGCGTTAATTTCCGCCCGCTACAACAACTTGAAGTCGCTTTATCGTGGTCAGCGCAATGGGCAGGTGAAGGCCAGCCAAGCTCCTTAGGAGACTTTGTTGATATGATCTTAGGTAAAACCGAATGTGCAAACGGCGCTGACAGCTGTACCTCTGAGCAGGAGACCAAACTCGGTAACCAACTTGCGGGGCTCGATGTGCGTTGGTCAGACACGCTTTTTTCTCAGCCTTATGCCTTGTATGTCAGCACAATTGGAGAAGATGCAAGCAGTTACTTTAAACCGGCAGACAGAGCTTATGTCTTTGGCGCCCAAACCAGCGCATATGCATTCGCGCAAAACCTGACTTTTAACCTGGAATATATCGATACTGGCGTCAGCTGTGCCGCCGAAGCACCGGATATTGAAAACTGCTATTATGAGCACTCTATTTATCTATCTGGCTATCGTTATCAAGGACGGACTATTGGCTCGGCTTACGATAACGACACGCAATCTTGGGTATTTACTGTTTTAGGCCAACAAAGTAATGGTCATGACTGGCAAGTCAAGTTGCGCCAAATCGACTTTAACAGTGACAACAGCGATCGTTACCCCAACAACCCTGACCTTGGTCATAGCATTACCAAAACACCGATTGATAGCCAGCAGCTGGAAGCTCGCTATCGCTTTTTAGCGATGAAAGGACGTTTCACTGTGGGTGGCGTTGTTGCTAACAATGATACCGTTGAGGGCTCAGAAACAGACACCAGCGCATACTTAAAGTTTGAATACAACTTTTAAACCTGACTCATCAAAAAAGGAGCCGTAGCTCCTTTTTTACTGTCCTTTTTTACTGTCCTTTTTTAATTCGCTCTATCACGTTGGAAGTTGAGCAACCATCGAGAAACTCCAGCACTTCAACATGGCCGCCATGGCGCAGCACATGTTCGGCCCCTGCAATTTCTTCTACGTTGTAGTCTCCGCCCTTGACTAAGATATCCGGGCTGATTTGCTCAATCAGTTTTGCCGGCGTGTCGCCCTCATGCTCTTTGCCGAAAGGGATCACCCAGTCCACAGAGTTCAGCGCACTCAATACCATGGCCCGCTCAGCTAAAGGATTGATAGGACGTTCAGGCCCTTTCAGCCGAGCAATGGAGTCATCGGTATTTAAGCCAACAACGAGCCTGTCTCCCATGGCTTTCGCTTGTGCCAAATAGCGCACATGACCGGCGTGGAGGATATCGAAGCAACCATTGGTGAATACAATTTTCTCACCATTTTGTTTCGCAAACTCAATATGCTGGATTACGGATTCAAAAGGCGTTTGGTAATGCTCGCCATTCGCACGCAGGTACTGGCCTAGTTTTGCACTGAGCTCCTCAGGCGACACGGTAGCCGCACCTAGCTTACTCACAGCAATACCCGCTGCTAAATTGGCCAGCTCTACTGCATCAGAATCTGGCATTCCTGCCCCGAGCATCACCGCTAAAGTTGCGATTACAGTATCGCCAGCGCCTGTGACATCACTCACTTCTTGCACTTGTGCGGGATAGTCGTGTTTAGCGCTGGCACTAATCAACGACATACCTTGTTCTGAGCGAGTCAGCAACATCGCGCCAATTCCCGCCTCTTTTATTAATGCCCGCGCCGTATCAGTCAATGCCTGCTCGCTGCTGGCATCGCCACCGGCGAGCTTAAACTCATTTAAATTAGGCGTGATGTAGTCAGCACCACGGTATAAGCCTAACTGCGGCGACTT
The DNA here is from genome assembly GCF_008808095.1 of Pseudoalteromonas ruthenica. NCBI lineage: Bacteria > Pseudomonadati > Pseudomonadota > Gammaproteobacteria > Alteromonadales > Pseudoalteromonadaceae > Pseudoalteromonas > Pseudoalteromonas ruthenica. The sequence goes on from NZ_CP023396.1 coordinate 2,101,450, forward strand.
AGGATCTACCAATACGGTTTTTCCCGCATCTTTGGCTACCCGGATCATAGCCTCAATGAGCGTCAATGAGCCTTTGTTGTAATCTGAGAAAACAATGAAATCATAGTCACCCACCACACGCTCTAAACGATTCAACAATAACTGCGAATGCTCTTTAGAAAACTGTTCTTCTTGGTCTAGGCGCACCACTTGCTGGTGTCGACTAATCACCCTGAGCTTGGCTATCGTCGGCAATTCCACAGCATGGACTAACTGTGAGTCAATGTGTTCATCAGCAAGAATGCGCTCTAGAATTTGACCACTTTCATCCTCACCAATAAGCCCTAGCAGGCCTACCTGACCATCAAGGCGCGCGATATTCTTGGCAACATTGGCAGCGCCACCGGCTTTGTCTTCAAGCTGGTTCACTTTGACCACCGGTACCGGCGCTTCAGGGGAAATACGCCCGGAGTCACCATGCCAGTATCGGTCAAGCATGACATCCCCAACCACCAAGACCTTGGCATTGTGCAGCTGTTTTAACAGACCTAAATCCATGTTGCTTACTCCGCCACTAGCATATCTAGGGCTTCACACAACCAGTGGCCGATAAACATATGGGCTTCTTGGATACGCGCGGTCTCATCATTGCTGATGATAATGGGAAGTTTAGCAATATCTTTAACGGTGCCGCCTTCACGGCCAGTCAAAGCCACGGTATAAGCACCGATGTCGTTGGCCGCTTGGAGCGCAAGATTGATGTTAGCGCTGGTTCCCGAAGTCGTCAGGCCAATAACCAAATCCTGTGGTTTACACAACGCCTGAACTTGACGCTCAAATACAGTATCAAAATGATAGTCGTTAGAGTGCGCGGTTAAAATCGAGGTATCCGTTGTCAGGGCAATGGATGCCAGTGGCCCACGCTCTTTTTTATAGCGCACCACAAACTCTGCAGCGAGATGCTGTGCATCTGCGGCGCTGCCACCATTACCGAACCAGATCACCTTACCACCAGCAGCTAGTGTCTGATGACAGGCGCTCAACAATTGCGATACTTGCGGTTGGTATTGTTCCATGGTGTCGAATAGTGCGCGGTGGCGCGCAAGGCTATCGAGGTAAGTGTTGGCGGCGTTGTCAATATTAGCCATAAAGCGTCCTCATTCACGGGTTTATCGGCATTATTCCAAAGAGTACTGATAAATGCACGTTTTTGTCAGCCAAGCTTTGGCTTGCCCTATTGCCTGCGGTACACTTTAGTCGAATTTTACAATTAGGCTTTATCGTGTTTGCCCGTTTTCTTTATTCGCTTGTTTTAGTACTACTGATCCCCATAGCCTGGGTATACCTGTATTGTTTACGTGGTCGTAAGAACCCTGGTTATCGCCAACACTTTGGCGAGCGCTTTGGCTACACTCAGGCCACTGGCGATATTATTTTGCATTGCGCCTCAGTCGGTGAAGTACTTGCCAGCGCACCACTGATAAAAGCCTTGCTCGGTGCCAAGTACCGCTTAATCATTACTTGCAACACCCCCACCGGGCGTGAGCAAATCACCACTTTATTCGCCGACGCCATAAGCCAAGAACGTTTAAGCTGCTGCTACTTACCGTTCGATTTGCCTTGGTGTCAACGGCGCTTTATCCGTCGTACACAAGCAAAAGTACTGTCTATAATAGAGACCGAACTGTGGCCGAACTTATTAAAGCAGGCGAAACAAGCAGGTTTAGCGACCGTGATTATTAACGCGCGGCTGTCGGCGAAATCCGCCAACGGATATGCCAAAGTAGCTCCCCTCACTCGAGATATAATGCGCCATATTGATGTGCTTGCCTGCCACCATCATGATGACGCCGAGCGATTTGTAAAGCTGGGTCTGGCCCAGCATAAAGTGCATGTTACCGGCTCCATCAAGTTCGATATCACCGTCAGCGAAAAGCACCAACAACAAGCTCAGCAATTGCGCCACAAGTTCAATAAGCCCTTTGTTTGGATTGCCGGCTCCACTCACCCTTGCGAGCCGGAATTACTCCTTCAAGCACACCAGGAATTACTGAAGCAGCAGCCCTCGGCTTTACTGATCATTGCCCCGCGTCATCCGGAGCAATTTGACAATGTTGCCACCGTGCTTAAACAGCAGAATTATGATTTTTGTCGTCGTAGTCACAACGACTACCAAGGGCAGAGCGTCATGCTCGCAGATACTTTAGGAGAGCTGACCATGCTTTATGGCTGCGCTGACCTCGCTTTTATCGGCGGCAGTCTTATCGCGCGCGGCGGACACAATCCATTAGAAGCTTGCGCCCACGCCATTCCAGTTTTAACAGGCCCCCATACTTTCAACTTTGCCCACGTTTACCCAGAGCTCATCAAGCAAGGCGGTGCGCAGCAAGTGCAAGCCGATAACTTAGCAGCACAACTGATCGCACTCAGCCATGACCCTCATAAGCGCCAACAAATGGGCGCGATAGGTCTTAATGTAGTGAAGAAAAACCAAGGGGCGATAGCGAAAACATTGGCGATTATAGAGGAATACACTGATGTCTAACTGTGTTGCAGCCATGCGTGAATGGGTCAGTGCGGTCATTGTTAAATACAACTTTTGCCCGTTTGCTCGCAAAGAAGTCGAAAGCCAACGCATTCATTATCACCCCAGTGATGCCGTTAGCGTTGATGAGGCGGTGCTTGACACCCTAGAGCAGTGTCGTGTGCTTGATAACGATAGCGACATTGAAACCACCTTGGTGATTTTTGCTAAGGGTTTTAACGACTTTGATGATTTTCTCGAGCTGATAGATTTAGCTAATGCTTTATTAGTTGCACAGGGCTTTGAGGGCACCTATCAATTAGCCCACTTTCATCCGCACTATGTATTTGCTGACGCCGAGCCGGAGGATGCCGCAAATTACACTAATCGCGCGCCCTACCCGGCCTTACATATTATTCGCGAACACAGTATGGAGCAAGCACTCGCACAGTACGATGACCCTGAAAGTATTCCCGAAAACAACATTCGTTTGGCTCGGCGTAAAGGTAGCCGTTTTTGGCAGCAACTGTTGCAACACTGCACTAACGCAGCCGATAAGTAAAAAAGACCATTAACTGGTGCGTATAATGTGTCGATACTAAAGGGCTGTGATAAATTTCATCGTCCCAGAATTCGCTTCGGTAAGCGGCTACTGCCTGCCATTGCGGTGCGAATTGATAACTCAGGGCAACACGTGCAAAAGGGTTGATAGCGCCTTGGGAGTGATACTCCGTGCGCCCATACTGTGGGGCAGCTTGCACCTTACTTACACCATAAAAGTGTTGGGTATAATCTTCACTGAGCAACCGAACTCCGAATCTTGTGTGTACCCGGAGCTTGTCACTCAACTCCCAAGGAGACAGCGTGTAGGAAACGTTTGCCGCCAGCGAACTGGATTCATTGCTAATATCTTGGGCAAAACGGGCCGAGAAGCCATGATAGTTGAGCGCCATAGTTGCGACCAGCTCGCCACTAGGGTCGTCATAAGAGGTGAATACAGGGTCGTCAGAAAGGTCGCTTTTATATAACAAAACACTGTCGTAGCTGGGGTCGCGAAAGTTAAGGCCCATATCAATACCGACTTGGCTATCCAACACGCGGTAGCTCACCAACCCTTGGTCAACACCAAAGCGCCAACGTCCATATTGAGCACTTACAAACGGCAGTGACTGATGTTGTGTTGCCATTCCAGCCCAAGGGGTTGTGATAATGGCTCCGCCAGCACCGAGGGTGACCTGCCATTGAGTAGACTGCTCAGCCTGAGCCTGCACGGCGACTAACAAGAACCAGGCAGCGTTCAATACTTTTTTCATTGTTCGTATCCTGTGATGAGGTTGAAGTGTCACTGTAAAGAGCAACACCCCATTCGACCTGTGCCAAATGTCACTGGATGCGAAAAAAGACAAAAAAAAGCGCCTTCAGGCGCTTTTTATCTGTGCTTTATTACGGTTTCAATGCCGCTTTGCGTTCGTTATAGCCGCGTATCAGTTCATCCACCGTGTCCTGACAATACTCACGAATCCCCGAGACCAGCATATGCTTTTCTCCACGACCCACAACTTCACCCTGAGCCAGTAAATCAAAGCGCAAAATAATCTTGCCGCGCTTACCTTCGTAGGTAAATACATGTTCGGCTTCGCGCAGTTCTGGAGCTGTTACTGCTAGAGTATCCATATGAATACTCATTGATTCATAAATGATCATTGGCCGCGCAGGGTTAATCATTACACCTTGCTTTGCCATCAGTGGCACAACCACATGGGGAAAGGCCTTTCCCGAGAATTCAACATAGTTTTTGATCAGCGCATTGGTCAGGGTTTTACATTGGCTGTTTTCACCCTCACGCTGCACGCTTAGATAGCATTTGTCGCCGTCTTTAATATCGAACTGTGCTTCTCCTTGCGGCATGCTTAGCTTTACACCCTCATCGACCATATTGGCGAAGGTGAAGTGCATTTGCTCATTAATTCCATATTTATCGAGTACCACCGAGAACAGTAAATCCCCAGGCACGCAAAATTTCTTCGCCTCGACATCATGTAATGGGTTGAAGTCATCGGCGACCGCTTTGGCAAATCGGCTGCCTTGCTCACGAGAAATGCACACATGGGTACCAAAGTCTTGATAAAACTGCTCTAACATACCTGCTCTGCTTTAGTTCAAAAAAACTGCGGCAGTGTAACAAAATTTACGCATGGAGAGGTCGAATCTGTTGCAATTTATGGAAAAAAGGCACAAAAAAGCCGCAGCATAACAGGCTGCGGCTGTCTTTTTGCCAATGCTTAGTTAAAATCGCGGTAGGCTTTTTCTAGTTTCTTCGCTTGCTTCTTAGATACACCAATGTGCCCTAGCGCTACACGCAACCGTGCTCGCGACATATCAGAGCCAAGAATTTCCATCGCATCGATCACCGATGTAGATGACTTCTTGCCCGTAATAGCAACAAAAATAGGCTCTAAAAAGTCTTTGATCTTCAATTCATGGAAGGTCGCCACTTTTTTCGCAATAGCAAAGATCGCTGACTTTTCCCAGGTGCGCAGTGTTTCCAACTCCCAAATAAAGAACTGCAGTGCTTGGCGCACCACATCTTCTGGCGCTTTACCATCGGTTAATAGCGCAGGGTCATATTCAGGCATCCCGGCGACAAAATGCCCGGCCAAGTCGACTAAGTCAGAGAGTGTATCAATACGGGTTTTCGCTTCAGGTAGTATGCGCTTTAGCGTATTAGCGTTATATTTCCAGTCGACAAAACGCGTAATCAGTTGCTCATCGCTAAACTCTTCACGTAACCAAGTGCCATTCAGCCACTTTAGCTTTTCCACATCGAATACCGGACCACCCAGAGAAACACGTTTCATATCAAAGTGTTCAATCATCTCAGCGAGGGTAAACTTTTCTCGCTCATCAGGCATCGACCAACCCATACGACCCAAGTAATTCAATACGGCCTCAGGAAGGAAGCCCATTTCCTTGTAGTAATTAATAGACGTTGGGTTTTTGCGCTTTGAAAGCTTTGACTTATCAGGGTTACGCAGCAAAGGTAAATGCCCTAATACCGGCGCTTGCCAACCAAAATCTTCATACAGTTTCAGTAGCTTTGGTGCCGAGTTAATCCACTCTTCACCACGGAAAATATGGCTAATTTGCATGTGGTGGTCGTCCACCACGTTAGCTAAGAAGTAAGTAGGGAAACCATCTTGCTTCAATAACACCTGCATATCGACATTTTCCCATGGGATTTCAATCTCACCACGCAAATAGTCATTGAAAGTAAAGGTGCCTTGCTCCGGTATTTTCATGCGGATCACATAAGGCTTACCAGCATCCAGGTTGGCTTGAATTTCTTCTTCGCTCAAAAGTAACCCACGCCCATCGTACTTAGGACGCAAGCCTTCGGCCATTTGCTGCTCACGCATTTGCTCAAGCTCTTCGGCGCTGGCAAAACAATAAAAAGCTTTGCCCTGCTCCACGAGCTGGTGTGCATACTTTTTATAAAGCTCTGAGCGCTCTGACTGACGGTATGGGCCAAACTCACCACCGACATCCGGTCCATGATCCCATTGCAGGCCTAGCCATTGTAGGCTGTCCATGATCGCCTGTTCTGATTCTGCGGTACTGCGCACTTGGTCAGTGTCTTCTATACGCAATACGAATTCACCGCCTTGCTGCTTGGCAAAACAGTAGTTAAACAGGGCAATATAGGCAGTGCCTAGGTGCGGGTCACCCGTAGGTGAAGGGGCAACACGGGTGCGAACACAGATGTGGTCAGTCATGCTAGCTTCTCTTTCAATTAGCAACAAAAATTTGCTGCAAATGCTAGCACAAAGGGGCAAAACTTCGTAGTGGAAAACGCCGCAATTGCGGCGTTAACGATAAATAGAATGGTTGCTTAAGCAGCTAAATCATCAAGGTAGGCAACAATGTCGGATGATTCATACAACCAGCGCACCTGCTGGTCTTGTTCAATACGTAAACATGGCACTTTTACTTTGCCCCCTTGCTCAGCAAGCTCTTGGCGGTAAGTGTCATTGTTTTTAGCGTCCCGCGTTTGTATTTTTAGGCCGTTACGCTTAATCGCGCGGCGTACTTTGACACAAAAAGGACAGGCGTGAAACTGATACAATGCCATATTCGCGGTTTGCGCATCTAACTGCTGCTGCGCTTCAGCAGGACGTTTTTTACTGCGCGGAGTAAAGACAAAATTAAAGAACAAAATAATACGGCCTAGCAACCAACGTACAAACTTCATAAGCACTCTCAAACAGAAAAATTCGGCGCAGAGTTTAGCACGCTCTGAAAGTGGTTAAAATAGCTCCAACATATCGTCGTCTAGATCATCGTCGCCTGCACCCTTGGGATTATCAGGAATATTTAAGCTATGGAAATCGACCACTTGGTTGCGGCCATTATTTTTCGCACTGTAAAGAGCTAGGTCGGCTTTATGCACCAGCTCAGGGACCATTGAGGTGTTATCAAAAGCACAAAAACCAGTGCTAATAGTCAATCTTTTCACCTGCGGAAAGGTAAAATCAGCCACAGTTGCGCGCAGTCGCTCTAACACTTGCATCGCTTGGTCTTTATTATCGCACAGCAATAGCACGGCGAACTCTTCGCCTCCATAGCGAAACACATAATCCTCACTGCGAAAGCTCTGTTTTAAAATTCGCGCTACGAGAATAATAACCTCATCACCAATCACATGGCCGTAGGTATCATTAACGCGTTTAAAGTGATCAATATCGAACATGGCAAGATACCATTGGCGCTCAAGTTCATTGTCACGGCGCTCAGCAAAGCCGTCGCCATTGATGATGTCCATCACCTGTGAGTCAAAAGTTTGCCGGTTAAGCAGTTCAGTGAGTGGGTCTAATCGCGAGCGATACAGTAAATACAGCTGGTTGGCGTAAATATTAAGAATATTAGTGATCACGAAGGGGGAATCATGCGTCAGCGCGAAGTCACTTCTGCTTTGCACAAAACCTATCACTGCACCAAGATGGTAGATAGGAAAGTAGACATATTGTCCTTGGCTACCACTAATGCGCATGCGCTCAGCATCAATTTTTGCCACTAACTGCTGAGCTTGTTCATCATTGAGTATTGCGGCTGAGCCCCCTGAATAGCTGCATCGTATGTGGCCCTGCGAAGTAAATTGTTTATTCATGTACAGAGCAAAATTGTTATCGGCAAACACCTGGCTAAGTATATCAATAAGCGCTGCATCCAACGCACGTTCACTTTGTTGCTGCGTTAGACGAATGATCCATTGATGACCACAGGAGTTACTTTGCATAGGCGCTTGTTTTGCTGCTTGATTCTCCTAAGTGTAGACGAACAAAAAGAGTTCTGTGCCCAGTGCACAATGACTGTGTGCAGGCTAAACACTGTCAGTGAAATTGATAAAATCATCGCGATGCACCAGCATAGCGCCATTACTGTAGCCCAAGGTTTCGACGATAGTTTGCTCTTTATGAGCCAGCAATTGGGCCACAGCCACACTGTCATATCTCGCCACGCCTTTGCCTAAGTTAAGCCCTTGCTCGTCACACAAGGTGATGACATCACCACGACTAAACGGCCCCTTTAATTGCGTTATACCAACCAGAAGTACACTGGCCCCACCTTTTGCAATCGCTGCTGCCGCACCGACATCAAGCACCACCTTGGCTTTGCTCATCGGCCCTGCTAGCAACCACAGCTTGCGACTGCGCCGAGGTGCTTTTAAGCTCAATACCCGGGTGCCTGTTTGCTGCTGCAAACAATTTATAATGACATTCTGGCCATGTCCTGCACTGATCACCACATCCACACCACCGTGACGGGCAATACTCGCAGCTTCCAGCTTAGTAGCCATCCCCCCTGTGCCCACAGTACTGCCCGAACCTCCTGCTAACGCCTTTACCTGATCATCAATATGGCGGATTTCCGCAATCAGCTCGGCATCGGGGTGGCTGCGCGGATCGGCGGTGAATAATCCAGGCTGATCAGTTAACAATAACAAGGTATCAGCGCGAGCTAATATGGCTACCTTAGCGGAAAGGTTATCATTGTCGCCCACTTTAATTTGTGTGGTTGCGACGGCATCATTCTCATTGATGATGGGCACCGCTCCCTCTTGCAATATAGCTAGCAACGCATCACGAGCATTGAGGTAGCGCTCGCGGTTTTCTAAATCCGCTTGTGTCAGTAACATTTGCCCCACGGCAATCGAATAAAGCGCAAATAGGCTTTGCCAGGTATGCAGCAGCTGGCTTTGCCCGATAGCAGCTAACATCTGTTTTTGGGCCAAGGTCTCAGCACCAGGCTGGCGGCCCAATAATTCTCGCCCCGCTGCAATCGCCCCGCTGGTGACGATAATTATACGATGGCCTTGTTGCTTCAATTGCGCGCACTGGCGCACTAAATCAACCATGTGCGCTTTATCTAGGCCTCGGCCATGATTGGTCAGCACGCTGGTGCCCAACTTAACGACAATAGTTTGCACTTCATTGCTTCACTTTGTGGAAATAATGACTAATTATTACCCTAGGACTAGGCGCACAAACAAGTTAAATTAATTCAAGTGTGCTAGCATCGCCGCAATTTTGCTTAACCCCACGTTTGTTTATGCCTGCAAGCTTATGTTTAATTATTGCCACCTTCTTATGGGGCAGTTCTTTTATCTCGCTAAAGTATGCCATTGGCGTGTACGACCCAGCCGTGGTTATTTTCTTGCGTATGCTCACCACTCTAGCTGTAAGCCTATGCCTGTGGCGTTTTATTACGCGTTTTGATTATCGCCAGGGTGACTGGAAGTACCTTGTGTCGATGAGTTTAGCCGAGCCTTGCCTGTATTTTCTATTCGAAGGCCACGCTATGGAGCACACCTCAGCATCACAGGCAGGGGTGATTGTGTCGTGTTTACCGCTGATTGTCGCTGTACTGGCATTTTTTATGCTCAAGGAGCGTATCAGCCGCGCCATTATTGTCGGCTTCACGCTGTGTATCGGTGGCAGTATTTTGCTCACTATGCTCTCTCCTGCCTCTGAGCATGCGCCCAACCCCATTGTTGGCAACACCCTAGAGCTACTGGCGATGCTCTGCGCCGCTTATTACACTGTGAGCGTAAAACACCTCGCGGCGCGCTACTCACCGCTGAGCTTGATTGCTTTGCAAGGTCTGGCAGGCTCACTGTTCTTTGCGCCATTTTTGCTTTTTGTAGAAGTGCCGCAGAACCATGATCCCATTGCCTTTGCCCATATCCTCTATTTAGGCACCTTTGTAACCCTTGGCGGCTATGGCATGTATAACTATGCCATCAGTAAAGTATCGGTGCTCACTGCCGCCGCCTACTCAAACTTGATCCCTATTTTTACCCTGTTGCTCTCTGCCATTGTGCTCAGCGAGGTACTGACTCTGGGTCAATGGTTAAGCATTGCCGTGGTGTTCGCTGGGGTGATGATAAGCCAACGACATCAGGCGATTGTCGTTGACTTGGAAGAGGAAGAAATCAATGAGGCAGAAACTAACAAGCGCAAATCCGTGCCAGAGGCGGGCGAATTAAAAGGGTAGCACGTCACCAGATGCAAACCGGGAGCACTGGCCGCTGCGGTCTGCTCCTGGTGCACCACTTGTTTTTGCTCAATGCGATAACTTAATTGACGACCATCAGCGAGCGACAACACCAGTGTGTCGCCCACCTGCACATGGCGTAAAAAAGCAAAGTGGGTATCATTATGCGCAGCAATCACGCTGCTACCATCACTGCCTAATGGGCTCGAGGCCAAAGCATGAGCGGGGCCGAACGCCAAATTTCGGCCGCTGGCTCCGGCCAGCACATAGCGCTCAAGCGCTAAGTCCGGCACACTGAGCTTTGCCACCACATGGGTATCAGCATAATACCAAGGCGCGACTGCGGCGCCTTGGCGTATCAGGCTTTGCTGCCAAGCTCGCTCAATAAGGTGCTGAGCCAACCATGCTTTGGCTTGTACATAGCCCCCTTGAGTAAAGAGCAACAACCCCAATGCAAACACCCCATAAAGGGCGTAACGCCCCTTCTGTTTACGCATGTTGACCTCGCACCTTAAGCCAAGCGGATGCAATCACCATCAGCACCATGCCCAGTAGTACATGCCACAATGACTGACCATCTGTTTGCGCAAAGCGCATAAGACGCTGCCCCTGGGCCACAGGGTTAGGCACTTGCTCATCATGCATTGCCGGGCTTTTAGCTGGTGTTTCATCAACCGCAATAAAGGCGGTGAATGGGCTTAACAGCTGATGCTTCAGCGCTAATTCCAAGACTTGCTCACGCACCGCTTGCTGTTCATTATAAAGTAACAGTGAAGCTATTTGTTGACGCGCCCAGACTCTCGCAATGGCTTCGCTACGCTCATAATTACGCGCACTCTCATGCATCGGCATACTCAGACGTAATGGACCATGTTGCGACGTGGCGTTAATGTGGATATCTTGCTGCTGACTGTCGAGCTTAATTGCCACCATTAACGGCTCGCCAAAATAAAGATCCGGTAGCGGTTTGGGCCAGTAGTCTAATTCACCACTGCGCGCCCCAGCGAGATGCAAGTCTCTCAGTGCAGGGTTGGCAAGGCGTGCTATCAATGCTTGCATTTGCGCTTGCACCTCAGAGCCATCACTAATAAAGGTGTAGCTACCACGACCCACTTGCGCAGCGCGGCGCATAAAGTAGCTATTGGGCGCACTACCGATGCCCACCGTAAATAAACGGCTATCGCCTAATCGCGCTTTAATCAAATCAAACAGCGCTTGCTCATTACTCACGCTACCGTCGGTCAAAAACACCACCTGACGAACAAACCCCGGGTGTTGCTTAGCGTCTAGCGCGTGATGCAACGCACCGACTATTTCGGTGCCGCCATCGGCGTCAAGGTTATAAACAAATCGCTCAGCCTCATTGCGGTTAAACTCATTAGCCGCCACGGCACTGGGCCGGAATAAACGCGCCGTAGAGTCAAAGTCAATGATATTGAAGCTGTCATTTTCATTCATGTTGTCCAGCGCATAAAACAGTGCCTGTTTTGCCGCCTGCATGGAGCTGCCATGCATTGAGCCGGAACTGTCAATCACGAAAATGAGCTCTCGCGCTAAACGCTGCTGAGCGCTAAATTCATCGCTTGGTGGTAGTAGCATTAACAGCCCATAATCACCACTTTGCGCTGTCTGCCTAAAGAAAGCGGCACGTGCTTTATCGCTTTGCTCCACCTTGGCACGCAGCACAAAATCGCGGTTCATAATTTCGTCACTCACTAAAAGCTGGTAACGACCAAAGCTAGGGTTGCGAATATCCGCCTTATAATGAGGGGTGCGAATGCTGTGCAGTGCGAGGCCAAAATCGATATCTACCTGCAGCTGCAACTTCGGCTGTGTATTGGTTATTGGCTGCTGACCGGTGGCTTGTTGAACAAAACGCGGGCTCATCCAGCCTGACACTAACTCTGCTGCCCCACTTGCAGTCGCCCCTGCGGTCGCCCCTGCAGTCGCCCCTGCAGTGGTTTCTAGTCCAGGGCTGCTAAGCGTTGCGACCTTATCAGCCCCATCAAGACGATACTGCCTTGGGTGATAACGAGGCGTGAAGGTCATCGGCAAACGCACGCTGAGCTGGGCATCGCGTAAAGACACCATTTCTTGATACTGCAAGGTAATGCGCACTTGCTCACCGGGGCCGAGGTTAGCCAGTCGCGAGGTAAACATATTGGCACGTTGCTGGTTAACTAGAGCCGCACGCTTACCGGCACGTTTAGCCGCTTGATACTGACGCTGTGCCGCTTGTTTCTCAGCAATTTTACCGACAATTTTGCGCTCTCCCACGGTCATAACCATGGCGTGTACCGCACTCTCACTGGGCAACGGAAACACATACTGGGCATTGACCGCAAACGGATGACGATTGATAAAAGTTTGCGTTACCTCAACATGGTTAATTAACCCAGTAATACGCATTTTTGCTTGGGTATTCAGTAACACTCCGGGCGCTACATGGGCGCCATGCGCATCACTTAAGCGCAGCTGCGCTTTGTTGTTTGCATGACTATCATTACTGGCTAAAGCTGGCGAACATAGAAGTAGAGAAAAAAGGCCCACAGCGAGAGCTGTGAGCACTTTGCTAGGACTACTCAACATAATCGGGTCCTCGTGATGATTGGCAAACTTAGTTTTTAGCCATTTGGCTTTGCGTCGCACCACGGGCCGTTAATGTTACGCGACGATCGAAGAAGTTAGTTTCATATTCATTGCCGTTATCGACCAGTTTCTGCTCACCATAGCCTTGAGCATAGAGTTGTTCGCCACTCACGCCTTGGTCAACAAGGTAAGCCTGTACTGCATCAGCACGACGCTGCGATAAACTCAGGTTTGCGCTTTCATCGCCCTGAACATCGGCATAGCCGTTCAAGTTCAGGCTCAATTCTGGCTTACGCTTAAGGATTAAAGCGAGCTGGTCAAGCTGCTCGGCGAAATGTGGCTCGATACGCGACGAACCCGAACGAAATTGCACCGTCATTGCCAGTAAGTTATCAATGCGCGCTTGTTCTAAGCGATTTTGTTCATTTTCTAATGCGTCGATTTGCGCCGTCAGTGAACGGTTACGATCTAAGGTGCTACGCAATTGTTGGTCAGTGTCTTTATATTGGCTGAGCATCACTTGTTGTGATTCAACGGTGTTCTCTGCAGCTTCTTTCTCGCCGATGATGCCGCCGATAAATGCGCCTGCGAAAGCGCCAATCGGGCCACCGACTACGGCACCAATGGTGGCGCCCGTGCCAAGTCCCCATGCTGTTTCTGAGGCCATTTCTTTTTTCTCTTTCGCCATCGCTGGTGCAGCCATTAGGGTTGAAATAAGTGCAGTTGCAAGTAGTTGTTTTTTCATCGTCTTCATCCTTCAATACTTAATTTGGTTGGTGTATTGCAAGCAACAAAGTGGTTGGTGACTGTGCTGTCTTGCTTAGGAGTTATTAAAACAAGACACAGTGGCAACAAAGGGGAGCAAAAAAGGAAAAATGAAGGGCAATTATGGCAATAAAATGGCAAGTCTGAGCGCCAGCTTAAAATGGTAGTGAAACCACCTCTGTAGAGACGTTTTGCGGCCATAAACACCGCAGCTGATGATGAAAATAGTCGGGGCAAGCGGAAGTTGCGAAGCGTGTTTCCCCCACTTTAGAGGCCGGATTAATTGCTTGGCTGGGTAAGCACCGTTGCAGTTGCAGGGCCACCGCTTGCTCGGTGGTCAGCACACCAATGTGTGGGCCATATAGCTTGCGCAAGACAGGAGCAATAAAGGCATAGTGTGTGCAACCCATCACCAAAACATCGGCTCCTTGGTCAATCAAGGGCTGCGCGTAGCTGTGCAGCAGTTGCTCCACCTTTTTGCCACTCAGTTGCAATTGCTCTATGGTGCCTGCCAGCTCAGGGCAAGGTTGGAAAATAATACGCCCAGAGGCCTCGCCTTGGCGTTGACACAATTGAATGAATCGTGGCGAAGCCACGGTATTGGGTGTTGCTAACACCCCAACCACCTTGGTTTTGCTCAATGATAATGCCGGTTTCACGCCGGGCTCAACACCCACAATAGGCAGCGTGAATTGTGCTCGTAAGGTATCAATGGCTGCCATCGTCGCAGTATTGCAAGCCAAAACAATCGCACTGGCCCCATGCTCGCATAAGTAAGAAGTAATACGCGAGCACCTTGATATCACTTGCTCAGGGCTTTTGTCGCCATAGGGCATAAAGCCACTGTCCGCAACATAGTGAATATCATACTGGGGCAGCAATTGTCGCACTTGTTGGGCAATGGCAAGACCACCCACGCCAGAGTCGAAAATACCGATAGAAGAGAGGAACAAAATAGCGCGCTCAGGGTTACTAAGGCGGCCAAGTGTAGAGCCTTTATGACACAAAGCCAAGCAACAAAAACCGGCTTAGCCAGGTATTTAAAGGTTACAGTTGCTTGTCTATAAAGTACTCTTCGACATCATCTTTAATATCGAGGTAATCGTCATTTTCGAGGTCGAGCACGGCTAAGGCCGACGCCTCAAAGTACTGCCAATCCTGAGACGGTGAAAACCGCCGCTGTAAATGCACGAAGTTTTCCGCCATTTTCAACGTTGCCATGGTCATACGCAGAGTTTCATCTTGGCAGCTATTAAAAAAGTGGTGATCATGGTGGCGTAAAATAAGCTGGCAGGTGTCTTTTGGTAAGTTCCAGGCACTGGCCAAGTAATAGCCAATAACGGCATGATTAGTACGATAAGCCATTTCTTCATAGGCCACTAAACTACAGCTATGATCGCTGTTTGCTTGCTCTAACACATTGATATAGTCCGGATACTGAACGGCTAAAGCAGGGATCCCTGCATCATGGAATAAACCGAGCATATGTAGATTTTCGGTGGGCACTCTAGATTTAATCTTTTTGCCAATTAATACTGCCATATCAGCCACTTCCGTGGCTGTGTCCCAAAACCGCTCTAACTTGATGCAGCACTGATGTTGTGAGTAGGCTTGCTTTAGTAAAAACCCTGTCACTAACGTGGTAATACTGTCGAGACCAAGAAACATTACCGCTTGGCGAATATCAGTGATTGACCTTGCCAAGCCATAGCAAGGAGAGTTTATCACTTTTAACACCGCCGCTGAGGTGGCCACATCTTGGGAGATGAGCTGAGCAATATCATGCAATTCAGGCTCTGGCTGTTCAAGGCTATGCTGTAGCTGGGTGAGCAGCTCGGGTTTGGGAGGTAAGCTAAAGCCGCGCTCAACATCTTGTAGCACGGAGCTGTCAATATTTATCATATTCAATGCACTCGTAAATGGGTTATCGCCATCCACTAGCTGAACCTTGCGTTAACGAGATAATAGTTTAGCTGGTTATTTTTTACTACTATTTTGTTAATTAAATTTTAAAAAGCAATACAAAATAACTATTATCTATATGCATAACATCTGGCCCTAGTTGCAGGGCACAAAAAAGCCGAGCATAGTACTCGGCTTCGTTAAAAAACATTCCAGTTTAAAGCTGAATTACCGCGTCAGTGCCTAACCCCGGGCCGTAGACAATGGCATTGAGCAGTAACCGTGCGGTGCCTTTAGTGGCACCACGGAAGTTAGGCATATTGGCAAACATGATCACTTGGCCATTGCCCTTTTTCTCGCGCGTAAGGTAAGCGGCATTACTCATTCGCTGCGCCGCTTCAGGCCACAACAAACCACTCATACGCACGTACAAGTCCTGCCCTTGCGGTATGGTCGCCCAGCCAATCATGCGCTGCTCGACCTTACTATTTTCTTGCAGCACACCGTAGCGCACCACCGCATCAACACCTTGCTTGGCCATAAACAAAGGCACATCACCAGCTAATACGGGCAGCTGCTGATTAACCCCGTAGCTGAGCCAATGTTTTTGATCTGTGCGCCCAGCGACTATCGCCCCTGAAGGCATAAATGCAGCACTCCAATCATGCCAACGCTCAAGCTGCTCCTTGTTCAAAGGCTTCACATCGTCGCTTTTATCCCAAGGGAAACTCAATTGTGCAGAAACCTTATGGGCATTAATCAAATCAGCATTGGCGATACGCTGCTGCTTGGCTTGCCACTCGCGCATCAGCGCCAGATCATACTCATCGGCCTTATCAAAGCTCTGCTTCAACAGCGCCACTTTTGAGAAGTCTTCTGCTGTGGCTAATTGCGCAGCCGAGTTACCATTAACGATTAAGGTGCCGCCCTGCGCGACCCATTTGTCCAAAGCGCTAATGTGGCTTTTCGATAACTCACCATACCAACGACTAGGGACAATGATGACATTGTAGCCACGAAGATCGCTGTAAGAGAGCATCTCTTGGCTTAAATGGCTATGACGAATACCAAGCTCGGTATCAAGCATATGCCACATCGAGCCAATATCGCCCGGAGCAATGCCATTTTGACTAATAAAGGCTATTTTTGGTGCTTTCAATAACTTAAAGTTTTCGCCGCCAATATCGGGTAAGTCTCCTTTACCCAAACCTTGGTCTATAGCGATGGCAGACACGCCGACTTCCTTTGCCACCTTATCCAGTAAGGCGCTCAGCTCGCCGCTCTCTAGGGTGTTATCATAATTATTGACCACCACCGAGCCTCGGTTGAAGCGGGTGTCGTTAAACACGCCCGGCTTAGCCAATACGCGCACTTTTACGCCTTGCTCAAGTAAGCGCGCGGCAAACGCCACAGAGGCATCGCTGGCACCATCAACAATATAAGCAATGGCATTATCACGAGGTTGCACACCGGCTTCGCTGGGGCGCTGGTAGGTGGTGAGATCATCATCAAGGTGCTCAGGTACTTCCAATGCCGGCAGACCAAACATCATCGATACATTCCACGCGGTGGTGTCATACATAATTGAGCTGCCATCACGCAGGGTCTTTTGTCGCTCCTCCAATAGCACCGCATCATTTAATTCTGCGTCAAACTCCATGATAGTTGCCAGTAACGGCGCATCATACTGACGATTGGGGATGACAATAGCGCCCTTAGGGATGGTCGCATCACGCACCTGCCCGAGGTGGTTTTTGGCCTTGCGTACCTTAAGCTCTTCAGTGGTTGCATAATAATCGATGCCCTGCAAATCAAGGATATCCAACAGCTTGTGCAGGCGCGCGGTATTATCGGTCGGGAGAATAACAAAACTGCGCTCACCATATTTTCCGTCGGGGTCAATATGCGCTAAGCGGTTACTGACAAAGTCACGGTACATAGCTTTACTGTGCTGTTGCAGGGTCTTAAGGTTAGCCAAAGAGCTAATATATTGATGATCAACAGACTCTTTGTAACTACGCACATTGCCATTTTTTAAGCGCACGCCATCTTCTGCGGTACGTGCTTGTTCATATAGAATATGTACCGTTCCTTTGTACTCGGCATAATTGGAGTAACCCGGGTAGAGGTTTTCAAACCACTCGCCGGTGTAATAAGGCCAGTTTTTATCATCAAAGGCGCTGGCATGATCGCCCGCGAATACCTTGCTCCATTTACGCGTACTGGTGGGAATATTCACGTTCAGCGGCTCACGCGGCGGGCCCATTAAAAAGGTGTCTAAGGCACCCATTTCATGGCCATCGATCATCAGCTGCGGGAACCATTCATTAATGGCTTGTATACGACCCTTTGATTCTGGATTTACGGCAAAGTAAAAGTCGCGATTGAGATCGAAGTAATAATGGTTAGTCCGCCCAAATGGCCATGAACCGCTGTGCAGCAGTGATTGCGTGTCAAAGTTAGGCGCGGCACTGCGGCTTTCTTGCAGGCGTTTAGTAAAACGGGCGCGCCCATCGGGGTTCATTAATGGGTCGACCAGTATCACCAAATCATCTAGGAGCGATTCTATCTCTGAGTCTTGTGAGGCAAGTAATTGGTAAATAAGCGCTAAAGATGCATCCGCACCGGAAGATTCATTGCCATGGATACTGTACGCCATCCATGCCGTACCTGGAGTCGAATCAATGAGAGTATCTATTTGTGATGATGAGAGCGCGTCCGGTTCGCTGAGTTTACTAATATTCGCTTTAATTTCATCAATATTGGCCAGATTCTTTGCTGAGCTAATCATTAAATAATGCAACGGGCGCCCTTCATAACTGCGGGCGTACTCAACGATTTTTGCTTTATCACTTTGCTCGGCCCACTTATTTACCAGCTCAGTAATTTGCGCTGGCGTGGCGGTGCGCTGACCCACGTCAAAGCCAAGCACCTCATTGGCTGGGGTGATATTTGCCGCATATTGCCCTTGATGTAGCGCGGGATAGTCGCCACCGGGCACCGACGTGGGCTGCATTAGCACAGTGGCATGGGCACTGGCCGCAAACACTGCACAGCCCCATGCAGCACTTGCTAATATCCTGTTTAGCTTCATAAATTTACCTTTTTATTATGGTTTTACGTCGCCTTCACTATAGCAGCTGCAATCTAAGCCGAGCATTATTTGAGCTAAATAGCATTATGCTGCGATAACCATAACGCGAGATAGCGCAACAGCAATTGCAGCAAACATTGGCATGATGTTTCTGTGCCACGTTATAATAGGGCTATACACCATTGGTTTTTGCTACCTACCTAAGCGTGACAAAGGGCAATGAACCTTTGCTAAACGCGTAATTGGGGAAGCACAATCAATTTAACCAGCACTAAACTCAACCGCCTCGGTGTCGACGCACCTCTATTTTTACTCAGCGCCGGATTCATCATCTGCTTTTGCCTTTTTGCCCTGTTCGACCTCAAGACCCTATCGCAGTGGGTTGATGCCAGCTTTGCTTGGTCGGCTAAGTATTTTGGCTTGTACTGGCAGTTGTTGTTATTAGCCACCTTTATCATTGCCATCGCCACTGCCATGTTGCCTGCAGCCAAACAGCGTATTGGCAACTTAGCCGCCCCGGAATTTTCGTTATTCCAATGGGGAGCCATGATTATGTGCACTCTGCTCGCGGGCGGTGGCGTATTTTGGGCTGCTGGAGAGCCCATGGCTCACTTCTTATCCATGCCGCCCCAATTTAACCACGTCGCGGCGGCAACCCCAGAGGCGGTGCCCTACGCTTTGGCCCAGTCATACTTGCATTGGGGCTTTCTGGCTTGGGCCATACTCGGTAGTTTAACCACTATTATGCTGATGCATTATCACTATGATAAAGGCTTGCCTTTAGCACCACGCACTTTGCTCTACCCGGTATTTAAAGAAAAAGCCCTGAGTGGGCCCATTGCCGTTATCGCCGATGCCGTGTGTATTGTGGCTGTGGTAGCCGGTACCGTGGGGCCAATCGGCTTTTTAGGCTTACAGGTAAGCTATGGCTTGAATGCGTTATTTGCCATTCCCGATACCATGCTCACCCAAGTAAGCGTGATAGGCGTGCTCACTTTTATTTTCGTGATGTCGGCCGTCTCTGGGGTTACCAAAGGCATTCAGATACTCAGTCGTTTGAACATGTTACTTGCGCTGGTGTTACTGGCATTTATATTGGTTGCGGGAGCCACCTCATTTATTTTCACGAGCTTTTTTAGCGGCCTTATCACCCATTTAAGCCACTTTTTTGATATGGCTTTATACCGGGGCGAGGCAGGACTATTTAATGATGCCGGCTGGCTTGGTTGGTGGACAGTGTTCTTTTGGGGTTGGTTTTTAGGATACGGCCCGATGATGGCCATTTTTATCGCGCGCATTAGTCGTGGCCGCTCTATTCGCGCCATTATTATTATGCTGTGTGTCGTCGCCCCACTTATTACCATGTTCTGGTTTACCATCGTCGGTGGCACCGGGTTAAGCCTCGAACTAGAACAAGCCGATACTATTTCCAAAGCGTTTGCTGGTTTTAACCTTCCCGCAGCATTAATTGCCATCACTCAGGCCTTGCCGCTAGGCGGGTTAGTGTCTTTACTGTTTTTAATTCTAACCCTGACCTTTGTCGCCACTACGGGGGATTCGATGACCTATGTATTGTCGGTTTCGACCTCACGTTCAGAGCACCCCGCCGTGCCCATTCGAGTATTTTGGGGGATAGCTATGGGCTTGATGGGCAGTATTTTAATCATCATAGGCTCTGGCGGTATCGACAAACTGCAAGCGTTTATAGTGGTCACCGCCGTGCCGGTCTCTATTATCTTACTGCCCTCGCTGTGGGATGCGCCGCGTATTGTGTTTGCTCGGGCAAAAAATCCGCCAAACCATATGTGAGGATGAGTTCAAGGTTAGGGTGTAGCAGCGAGGCGTGAGTGAGAGTTATCAACACGCCTGCCCACAGGCCCAGCCGCAGCTCCACGCATATTGGAAATTATAGCCACCGAGCCAGCCGGTGACGTCGGTAACTTCGCCGATAAAGTAAAGCCCTGGGCTTTGCTTTGCTTCGAAGGTTTTCGAGCTAAGCTCATCGGTGTCCACTCCGCCTAGGGTCACTTCGGCGGTGCGATAACCTTCGGTGCCATTGGGCTTAATCTGCCAGCGGTGAAGGTAGTTGCCTAACTCGTTTATCTGGCTATGGCTTAACTGGTTTACATTACAATCAGCAATAGCGTTCGTCTCGTGCAACATCTCCACAAATCGCTTCGGTAAGATGGTGGCCAAGGCATTTTTTAGCGACTTCTGCGGGTTATCTTGACGCTGCTGATCTAACCATTGCTCAACACTCAGATCGGGTAAAAGGTTAATAGTCACGGCTTGGCCGGCACGCCAAAACGAGCTTATTTGTAAAATAGCGGGGCCCGACAAGCCGCGATGGGTAAAGAGTATATTTTCTCGAAACTGCGTGTTGCACTCACAGCTCACTTCACACTCCACACTAATCCCAGAGAGACCATCGAAACGGTCTTTATCGTGCTGGTGCAACGTAAAAGGCACTAAGGCCGCCATAGTCGGTAACACCTCTAAGCCGAATTGTTCAGCAATTTTATAGCCTATTGGCGTCGCGCCTAGTTTCGGCATGGTTAGGCCGCCAGATGCTACGACCAGAGATTCACACGCATAGGTTTGCGTACTGGTGGTGACCACATAGCCCCGCTGTGCTTTTTCAACACTGATGACTTCACTGCGCAGCTGCACATGAACGCCCGCCCATTGACATTCGGTCATAAGGATATCGACGATATCTTGCGCACTGTTATCGCAAAATAACTGCCCCAAGGTTTTATGGTGATATGCCAGGCCATGTCGCTCGACTAGGTCGACAAAATCATGCTGAGTGTAGCGACTGAGACAGGATTTAACGAAGTGGGGATTATTGCATAAATAGTTATGAGGACTGGCATGCTCGTTGGTAAAGTTGCAACGCCCGCCGCCGCTGATAAGAATCTTACGTCCGGGCTTTTTGCCCATGTCGACGACCACCACATTGCGCCCACGATACCCTGCTTGTGCAGCGCACATAAGCCCCGCAGCGCCAGCGCCTATAACCAGTACATCGACTTGTTGCATCACTTAAACCCACATCAACATAAAGATGCATTATAACAGCTGAATACAACTCAGCGACAGCAACTTTACCCACTTATACGGCTTGATATAACTTTTTGTACCAGTTTTATTTCAAAATATTATTTTAACAATGTTCACAGTATCTTTACGATTGTCCCCTCATTTGATCCAGATCAAATGTAAAAATTCAACAAAAGGGATACCTTATGACAACCACAAAAACCCCTCGCTCATTGAGCGTCAAGAAAACCGTTTTAGCCTTGGCAATTCCAATGGCGCTAAGCACCACTTCAGCCTTAGCAAATGATCTTCAAGAAGTTTCCGTACCAGCCCAAGCAACCATGGCGCAAACACAAGCCAAACTGCAAGGCCAATCGTCCCTAGGTACTCAATTCATCATAAAATACAAAAATGTACCTGAATTCGGTGTTAACAGCCCTGCTACAGCGGCAAATGCCAATCTTCGTGCGCAAAAGTTTGTAAACAACTTTAAGAATAAAGGCCTAGCTCGCGCTCAATACGTGCGTGAAATGGCCATGCAAGACCACCACGTTATTCGTACAGACAAAAAGTTAAGCACCCAAGAAGCTCAGCAGTTTATGCAAAGCATGGCGTCGAGCGGTGAAATCGAATACATTGAAATTGACCAAATGCTACAACCGTTTGCTACGCCGAGCGATCCACGCTACAGCGATCAGTGGCATTATTTCGAGCAAACAGCTGGTATTAACTTGCCTAGTGCATGGGATAGCGCAACAGGCGCGGGGGTCACTGTGGCCGTGCTTGATACAGGGTATCGCCCGCATGCCGATTTAGCTGCTAACCTTCTTGCTGGTTATGACATGATCTCCGACACCTTTGTTGCTAACGATGGCGGCGGTCGTGACAATGATGCACGCGATCCAGGTGATGCGATCACCGCAAACGAGTGTGGCTACACTCATGGCGCACAAGGCTCTAGTTGGCACGGTACACACGTAGCAGGAACGGTTGCAGCCGTTGCCAATAATGGTGAAGGTGTCACGGGTGTTGCTTATGACGCCAACATCGTTCCGGTTCGTGTTCTTGGTAAATGTGGTGGTTTAACGTCTGATATTGCTGATGCAATCGTATGGGCGTCTGGTGGCAGCGTATCGGGTGTGCCTGCAAACGCTAACCCAGCTGATGTTATCAACATGAGCTTAGGTGGTTCAGGCTCTTGTAGCTCAACTACGCAAAATGCGATTAACCAAGCACGCGCTAACGGCACGGCCATTGTAGTGGCAGCTGGTAACGATAACGACAACTCTGCCAACTACAACCCAGGTAACTGTAACGGCGTTATCAACGTCGCTGCGGTAGGTCGTGACGGTGGTCGTGCATACTATTCAAACTACGGCAGCAACATCGACGTAGCAGCCCCTGGTGGTGCGCAAAGCTTTGCAAACGACCCTGAAGGGATTCTTTCAACCCTAAACAGCGGTTCAACTTCACCGGGTAGCGACAACTACGCCTACTCTCAAGGCACTTCAATGGCTGCGCCGCATGTTGCCGGTGTTGCTGCCTTGATCAAAGAAGCAAAACCTGCTGCTACGCCAGATGAAATTGAAAATATTCTTAAAGCAACCACCAAGTCTTTTGGTGCAACGTGTAATAACTGCGGTACAGGTATCATCGATGCAGCAGCAGCGGTTGCCGAAGCAGGCGGCACCACGACACCCCCACCAAGTGGCAATAATGAGCTTACTCCTGGCCAAGCAGAAACAGGCCTAAGTGGTGCGCAAGGTTCTGAAACCACCTTCACAATGACCGTTCCTTCAGGTGCGTCGAACGTGACCTTCACCACCAGCGGTGGTAGCGGTGACCTCGACATGTATGTGAAAGCAGGTAGCGCCCCAACAACTTCAAGCTATGACTGTCGTCCATACGAAAGTGGTAACAACGAAGTATGTAGCATTGATAACCCTGCAGCAGGCACTTACTACGTGATGCTACGTGGTTATAGCAGCTACAACAATGCCAGCCTACTAG
This sequence comes from Pseudoalteromonas ruthenica, assembly GCF_008808095.1. Taxonomy (NCBI): domain Bacteria; kingdom Pseudomonadati; phylum Pseudomonadota; class Gammaproteobacteria; order Alteromonadales; family Pseudoalteromonadaceae; genus Pseudoalteromonas; species Pseudoalteromonas ruthenica. Next base: position 2,124,906 of record NZ_CP023396.1, read on the forward strand.
GAGAGCTAACTACCTCAGGTGGCAGCACTGGCGAAGGTGGCGGCGGCAGCGTTACAGACATCTCTGCAAGCTCTGGCCAATGGAAACATTACACCCTAGAAGTACCTGCAGGTATGAGCACACTAGACATTGATATGTCGGGTGGCACAGGTGACGGTGATCTTTTCGTGCGCTTTGGCTCACAACCAACAAGCAGCAGCTACGATTGCCGTCCTTATAAATCAGGAAACAATGAAAGCTGTAGTTTCAGCAACCCACAAGCAGGTACTTGGCACATTAGCATTAATGCGTACCAGACCTTCTCTGGAGTTACGCTAAACGCACAGTACAACCCGTAAACAACCCTACGAAAACACCAAGGGCCGCAATTGCGGCCCTTTTTTATGCATTCTCGCGTGTTTTACAGATTCGCCAGAACCTGCTCTGCACTTGAAACGCCAAATTGCTTGTCTTGCTCAACAAATAACTGCGTCACGACCCCATCATCAACCACCATGGCATAACGTTTCGAGCGTATGCCACCAAAACCAGCGGTGTCTTTGTCCAAGCCAATGGCTTTGGTAAAACTGGCATCACCATCAGCTAGCATGGTGATCCCCTGCGCACCTTGGTGCTCACCCCAGGCTTTCATGACAAAGGCATCATTCACCGATAAACAGATGATGCTGTCTACACCTTTGCTGCTAAACTGCGCTTGATGAGCAATAAAGCCAGGAAGGTGCTTAGCCGAGCAAGTGGGGGTAAACGCGCCTGGCACAGCAAACAGTACAACCTTTTTGCCAGCAAAAAGCTGCTCTGTGCTGGGGTTGGTCATTCCTTGCTCATCAAGGAGAGAAAAAGTGGCAGAAGGGAGCGCTTGGCCTTGGGCTATCATTATTTATTTCCTCTTTTAAACGGGGTTAAGCCGATTGATTATCAAGCCCTAGGCTAGCACGAATACTTTGCATTTGTTGCTGCAGGCTCAGGTGAATATCTTTAACCCGGGTATCCGATGCGCTAATTTGCTTTTGCATATCTTGCATGGAGCGCTCGAATTCAATCAGCATATCACGCTGGCGATGCGCGTAGTCGGTTGCTTGTGCCGCCACTTGGTTAGCATGCTCTGCGCTTTGAGAGATATCTTCGGCGTTACGCTTAAGCTCTTCGGCGTTGTCTGTTTGTGCTTGCGCTTGCGTTGCCAACTCGCCAATGTGTTGTGACACGCGCTGCGAATTAGCACTTAAACTATTGAGTTGGGCGTGAATATCGCCCAAAGAAGCTTGTGTTTGCTGCGCCAGTTTACGCACCTCATCGGCCACTACAGCAAACCCTCGGCCATGTTCACCAGCACGAGCCGACTCAATAGCAGCATTAAGCGCTAGCAAATTGGTTTGCTCGGCAATGGTATTGATCACATCCAACACCTTGGAGACATCCTCAACACCAGCGAGTAACTGATTAAGACTTTGCATGCCTTGCTCAATACGTTGCTCGGTGGTCGACGAAGCCGCTAACATAGCATCGGCGAACCCTAAGCTTTGCGCCATGGTGGTCAGCGTATGCTGGGCGTTATCAGCCACTTGGCTATTCACCTCATTGACATCATCGCCAATACGTTGCACTTCACCGAGTAAGGTTTGACTGTGCGACGCATGTGCTGAGGTTTGCTCAGCGCCACTGCGAATATGCTGCAGGTTATCGCTCATGTCACTCATAAATTCATTAATGACCCGCAGCATCTCTTGGCGCTCACGCACTTCATTGCGTTGGCGCTCTATAAGCTGGTTAAAGTAATCCGCAATTTCGCCTACTTCCGTTTCGCTATTTTTGCTTACTATGGGGTTAAGTTCGTTGCTTTCTATGAGTGTGGCGAAGCCGTCGCGCAATTGGCGCAGTGGGTTCAGCACTTGCGAGCGCTGCAACCAATATACCGCTGCGGCCAAAATAAATAGCAAACCAATGGCAATGCCAAATACCACTAAAAGGCGTTGCTTGAGAACATTCTGAGCCGCGCGCAGCTGCTGTTCAGCATCAATAACCACATCAACGACACTGCTTACCTCTGTACGCAGTTGCATTATGCCCTGCTGGTGAATTTGTCCTTGTTCAATGGTACTTTGCAAATCGCGCGGATAACGTTTTGGCCAGCTGCGGATCTCCGCTTTTATATCGCCAGCGAGGTCTTCAGGCTCAGCACCAAAGAACAACTCGTCTTCATCTACCTCACTCATCACCCCGAGGTTTTCGGTATTTTCAATCTCTGCCGCTAAAGTATTGAGCTGCTTTACTGCTTGTTCAACCGCTACCTGCTTGTCGGCGCTATAACCTTGGTACAACGCTTGAGTTGCGAGGCTTAAATCAAGGACGCTTTGGTAATAATCTCCCGCCAACTCAATGTACCTTGAGGCACTGCCGCGCTTATCTTGCGGTGCTTGTTGGGCATAATTAATTAACGAGGTTGCCGAGCCCGCCATTTGCCGAAGTGCGTTATCTAATAACGCGGTTTCATTTCCAGAGAGCTTACCCAGAGCGCGATAATCGCCGTCAATGCCACCAAGCAGTACTTGCAAACGGGTATTGAGCTGGCGCTGCAATTGCGCCGACAACGAGGGCAAGTATTGATTTTGAATGGTTTCGATACGCTGTTTGGCATCTACCAGATTTTGCGCATCTCCAGTACTTAAGTAGTCTTCGATGTCACCCGATAAGCCGATGATAATGTCATTTTTAAGAGCGCCATAGTGGGTGTTTTGTTGCTCCAAAGAGACTAAGGTTTTAGATGCCCACCAAAGTACAGCAACAAGCACCAAACTGGCTGTTGAGAGCAACAGTGCTACCAAACGAGTAAAAGTAGAAACACGCATAAAAAACCCCACCAATGCAAGTGGGGATAGCGTATTACTTATTTATGACAGTTGTATTAAAAAACACATATAGGGGTATTGAAGGCGCTACCGACTTGGTTTATTTCATGGCTGCATTCACATACACATCAAAGCGGTTTTTCTTGGTTTTTATTTGTGTGCTAGGCGTTTTATCTTCTAAAAACGGGGCGTAGTCAGGGCGCTTTACCACAACCCGTTTTGTCGCTAATGAAAGAGCCGGTGCTAATAACGCATCCGCGTCTTGATCATCCCCCACTAAGGTTTGAAATACGCGCATCTCCTTTTTTACCAAAGCCGACTTTTCTCGGTGCGGGAACATAGGATCAAGGTACACGACATCAACAGGCTGCTCACTACTGACAATGGGTAGTAACTGCTGCGACGCGCCATGCTCTAAGCGCATACGCTCACGCATCCAAGGGCCAATTTCGCTATCCATGTAAGCCCGCTCTAGGCCATCGGCAAGTAATGCAGCAACCACAGAGTGGCGTTCAAATAGAGTCACCGTGCATCCAAGCGATGCCAGCACAAAAGCGTCTCTTCCTAGCCCTGCGGTGGCATCAAGAACATGGGGAATTGCGCCTTTGTTTAGCCCCACCGCTTTGGCAATCGCTTGGCCTTTGCCGCCACCGAATTTACGACGGTGCGCAGCGCCGCCGCTGACGAAATCAACACGAATAGGCGCGAGTTTTGGCTCATCCCGTTTCACCAAAGATAAGCCGTGTTCATCGTACTGAAGATAAAAAGTGTCGTTGTCGTTATACTCTGCTAGTTGAAAACGTGTTGCTAGGGTATCAACATAGCCTTGTGCCTGCGGAATTCGGCAATAGATTTGCACAGCTCGCTCCAAGAAATCACCAAGGCGCCCATAATAACAAAAGTTCGTTATTCGCAGGGACTAAATTCCCGCCTAAAACAGCTCAACATCCGTTTGACTGCTGCACTGTTGTTCTGAAGGGGGTTGGGCGAACTGCTCAATATAATGAATTAGCTCATTGCGAATACTTTGTAACTGCGCTCCTTGAGTGGCAACCAGGCGCAATAACTCTTTTTCACCATGGGCCTCAAGCTTGTTCATTAACTGGCTTTCAAACGCCATAAACGCTTCACCAAATAATGCTGCGCAGCGCAGCGCTTGGTCACTGTTTTCCATATCCTGTAACTTCGCGTTCGTGGCCTCTAATAAATGTGGGAATAAATCTTTATAGCGCCCATACAACGCACTGTCATCAATAGGCATATTCTTTATTAATAATGACACTTTGGGGTAATTAATAATGGTGTTGTCGTCAAAATCAACGAAGCGCTCACCGTGGCGCTGTTGCAACAGTAGCTCCTGCTCTAGCGGACACTCTGCGCCATGGTTAGCAAAGAACTGATGCTCATCCTCGTGCCAAAACGCCACCACGACGTCGAGCCGCATTGGCTCAAAAAAGGCCAAAAAGTTGCGCGATAAGCTCGCTAAGTCATGAGTAGCAAACGACTGACTGACAAAGCGCATAACACGTCCCATATCTCCCGAGTCGGTCATGGCCATTTCAGCGGTACTTTGAGCGCGATTTACCTCGTGTTCTAACTCCTTAGAGCGCTGTTTGTATTGGTACAAGACATCAATACGCGCTGCCAGCTCGTCACTGGCAAAAGGTTTAATGATGTAGTCATCAGCACCGGCATTATAACCGCGAATACGTTCTTCTAAATCTGCACGACCGGATAAAAATAGTATGGGAATGCCTTGCGTAAGCTCATTATTTTTAAGTTCTTTACATACCGCATAACCATCCATTTTGGGCATTTCAACATCAAGCAAAATGATATCAGGCTGGTGCTTTTGCGCTTGACGTATGCCTTGTTCGCCGTTTTTTGCGTGGATCACCTGAGCAACCCCAGATAACGCTTCTTCCACTAGATGGTGAATCACTTTGTCATCGTCGATGGTCAGCACTATTTTCGCCATTGGCCACTCGCATACTTAGAAAAGTTACTATTAGCATAGTATGAGTGACTGATTTTGCGAGAGAAAGTGAGAGTTTTATAGGGGAGGAAAAGCAAACAGCGCCCGCAGGCGCTGTCAGTTGTATGGCTTAAGCCGCGATGCCACTGTGCCTAAGCAATGCGTCAACGGTTGGCGCACGACCACGAAAACGCTCAAATAGCACTGCGGGCTCTTCAGAGCCGCCTTTTTCCAAGATATTGGTTAAAAATGCACGACCGGTATCGCTATTAAAAATGCCCTCTTCTTCAAATTTAGAAAAGGCATCGGCCGAGAGCACTTCTGCCCACTTATAAGAATAATAACCCGCGCTGTAACCGCCGGCAAAAATATGCGCAAAACCATGCTGGAAACGGTTGAAACTCGGCGGTTGAATAACGGCCACCTGCTGGCGCACCTTATCGAGTATGAATTGAATTTCACTGCCCGCAGTGGGGTTGTAATCGGCGTGAATATGAAAATCAAATAACGAAAACTCGAGCTGGCGAACCATCTGCATAGCGGATTGGTAGTTCTTTGCCGCGAGCAGTTTTGATAGCAGCTCTTGCGGTAAGGGCTCGCCACTTTCATAGTGGCCAGAGATAAAGGCAAGTGCCTCTTTCTCATAGCACCAGTTTTCTAAGAACTGGCTTGGTAATTCCACCGCATCCCAAGCCACGCCGTTTATACCGGCAACGGCAGCGGCATCCACTTGAGTCAACATATGGTGCAGACCATGGCCAAACTCATGGAACAAGGTGACCACCTCATCGTGGGTAAACAGTGCCGGTTTATCCCCTATTGGGCGATTAAAGTTACACACTAAATAAGCGACTGGGGTTTGCAATTGCCCACCCAAGCGTACTTTTCGGCCCATGCAGTCATCCATCCAAGCGCCACCGCGCTTGTGCTCACGGGCATACAAATCAAGGTAAAAACGCCCGCGCAGCGTGTTATTGCCATCATAAATGGCGAAGAAGCGCACATCGTCATGATATGTATCGATATCTTGCTGCTCTTCAACACGCACACCAAACAGTTGCTCAACTGTTTTAAATAAACCACTGAGGACTTTATCTTCAGGGAAGTACGGGCGTAATTGTTCGTCGCTGATGGCGTACTTTTCTTGCTTTAGCTTTTCACTGTAGTAGGCATAATCCCACGCTTCGAGCTGATCAATATCGTGTTTTTCTTTGGCATAGGCACACAGCTCCTCTAGCTCTTTTTGCGCTTGTGGTCTCGACTTTTCCGCCAAGTCATTTAAGAAGCCAAACACTTGCTCAGTGGAGTCTGCCATTTTAGTGGCTAACGACATTTGCGCATAGTTTTCAAAACCCAACAACTGCGCTAATTCATGACGCAGTGCCAATTCCTCATCCATGATAGCGCTGTTGTCGTATTCACCGGCATTGGGGCCCTGATCGGACGCACGGGTCACGAACGCGGTGTAGGCCTCTTGGCGAAGTTCACGGTTATCGGCGTGGGTCATAATTGGCAGGTAAGAGGGAATATCTAATGTAAACAACCACCCTTCTAACTCTTTGCTCTGCGCTGTTTGCGCCGCCAAAGCCTTTGCTGATTCAGGTAAGCCTGCGAGTTGCTGCTCATCGGTAATATGCTTTTGCCATGCCAGTGTCGCATCCATCACATTATTACCAAACTTAGCGGCAAGTTCACTTAAGCGACTGGATATTTCGCCATAGCGTTTTTTATCACTGGCATTCAACGCGATGCCAGAGAGCTTAAAATCTCGTAAGGCATTATCAATAACTTTTTGTTGCGCCCTTGACAGCTGCGTGTATTCATCGCTTTGCGCTAAAGCAGTGTATGCATCAAACAACCCTTGGTGCTGACCCACATAGGTGCTGTATTCACTTAATTTAGGTAATACTTGGTCATACACTTCACGCAGAGCTTGAGAGTTTACCACCGAGTGCATATGCGACACGGGCGAGAACAGTCGGCTTAGCTTGTCGTCCGCTTCCTCCAGCGGCATCACTAACCCTTGCCAAGTAAAGTCTTTGCCAGCAAGCACTTGTTCAATGGTTTTCTTGCACTGCTCAATACCGTGCTCCACGGCTGGCACCACATGCTCGGGTTTGATCTTTGAAAATGGCGGTAAGCCCTCGAGGCCAATCAACGGGTTGGTCATAGTAATCTCTCATTATTCGTTTAATACCTACATTCTTGGGGCGATGATGGAAAATGCAAGTGCAGATCCACCGCCTTATTTCTGCTAAGGTATGGCAATATAGTGATGACAACATCAGTTCATAGGAATAAAGAAATTATGGCTCAACATTTTGATTATATTTGTATTGGCGGTGGTAGTGGCGGCATTGGCTCGGCAAATAGAGCGGCCATGCGTGGTGCTAACGTCGCATTAATTGAAGCAACTCACTTAGGTGGCACTTGTGTGAATGTAGGATGCGTGCCTAAAAAAGCGATGTGGCATGGTGCCCAAGTTGCAGAAGCAATTAAGCTATACGCCCCAGATTATGGTTTTGATGTTGAACTAAAGAGTTTCAGTTGGAGTAAGCTGGTAGAAAGCCGTGAGGCCTATATTGGCCGTATTCACCAAGGCTATAACAAGTACTTGGCCAGTAACGGTGTAACCGTGATTAATGGTTTCGCTAAGTTTGTTGATAGCAATACCGTAGAGGTGAATGGCGAGCACTACAGTGCCGATCATATCCTTATTGCCGTGGGCGGACGCCCTATTATTCCAAATATTCCTGGTGCTGAGTATGGCATTGATTCGAACGGCTTCTTTGAACTCACCGAGCAGCCTAAACGCGTTGCGGTTGTGGGTGCTGGCTACATTGCCGTAGAAATTGCCGGTGTACTGCATGCCCTCGGCACAGAAACGCACCTGTTTGTGCGCCGCCATGCACCACTGCGCAATTTCGACAACATGCTGGTAGAGACGTTAGTGGAGGTCATGAAAAAAGAAGGGCCAACCCTACATACCGAATGCTCGCCTAAAGAGGTGGTGAAAGAAAGCGATGGCAGCCTCACCATTCACTTTGAAAATGGCCACAGCCAAAATGTCGATGAAGTGATTTGGGCCATTGGCCGCACGCCTACTACCGATGCGATTAACGTTGCTGCTGCAGGTGTAGAGGTGAACGAAAGTGGTTATGTGAAGGTCGATGAGTACCAAAATACCACCGCCAAAAACGTTTATGCCGTTGGCGACATTATCGAAAATGGCATTGAACTCACACCGGTTGCAGTTAAAGCAGGCCGCTTACTCTCTGAGCGCCTTTTCAACCCAGAAATGCCTAATGCGAAAATGGATTATGACCTAGTTCCGACCGTGGTATTTAGCCACCCACCTATCGGCACTATTGGTCTCACCGAGCAAGAGGCCATTAACCAATATGGCGAAGAAAATATCAAAGTGTACAGCTCTACGTTTGCAGCAATGTATACCGCCGTCACCCAGCACCGCCAACCATGCGCAATGAAATTAGTATGCGCTGGCAGTGACGAAAAAGTGGTCGGCTTACATGGTATTGGCTTCACCGTTGATGAGATGATCCAAGGTTTTGCGGTAGCAATGAAAATGGGCGCGACCAAAGCCGACTTTGATGCCGTGGTTGCCATTCACCCCACCGGCTCAGAAGAGTTTGTTACTATGCGCTAACACGCTGAGTCACTGATAACCTCTGGCAGGCTGCTCAAAGTAGCCTGCTGCCCTAGCCCCTTCGACAACACCCTATCTGCTAAGGCCATACAAACACACTCTTGAAGGCTGTTCACTCTCTATAACACTCACCATGATAAAAACTAGCGTTAGCTCTTAATAGCGGGCACGTTATTTAAGTACGACTTGATGACGTTAACACGCAACTGGCTCCGCACAACACACTTAACCTTTTCAAGGTGGCAGACACTTTCAACTAGAACAGGCGTGTGCTATATTTTGAAGCTCTAGCAGGATGGCTAGAGGTAATGGAATACAACTTTAAAAGGATGATTAAAATGCCTATCCCAACCCATTTAACAGCATATAACCTCTATAACACATACAATTCAGCTCAAAATCAGCAAAAGTCGAACGCATTCGCTCGAGTTTTAAAGCAAGCCGAAAGTTTAACCGTGATTCAAATGAATACCGATGAATTCTTTGATTTCTACGTATGTACCTTTTTAAAACTCGGCTTCTCACGACTAGATATAGCCGATCTGTTTGGTAAAAGTGCTGAGCTTGGCAACCTCACCAAAGAACAGCGCGATACTGCCTATGAATATATCAAATCAGGTGTTGTTCAGGCTCCTTTACTGTCTGACATAAATACACTCAAGGGAATGCTCCAAGATATAATGAATAAAGCGAGAATATTGTCTAAGTATCAAGTAAAGCGTTATGGTGGCTCAATCAGCGTGGTAATGAAGGGCAATTCACGATTTATGCGCTTTCTTGCTGGTACCTGGTACATAGCAAAGAACCCAAAAGTATTTAAAATCGCAGCCGGCACGCAAGTCGTAAGGGGGACGTTAAAGTCAGGGTTTGTGATGACTTTGGTTTTATCGCCTGCGATTCGAGGATTTGAGCAACTAATGTACGATAATTTGACATGGCATCACTTCGTAGTAGGTGTGGCTGTTGATTATGCAATCGCTTTGGCTTCAATAGCTACTGCTGCTGGACTAGCTTTTGGAGGCACAGCAATAATTGGTGCTTCGGCCGCAGCAGCGATACCGATGGCAGTTATAGTCCTGGTTGGGTTAGCTTTCTCCTGGTTCACAAACGTGGTTTTTAGTGATCAAATAGAAAAATTCATTGACGATACGGCAAAAATATTAGCAAAAAATGAAGAAGAGCTCTTTTGGAGATTAAGAAACAAGAGCATTATTTTAAAAATAGAGAATACCCCAGATGGATATGAAAAATTCATACACAATCTACTAGCCGTCCCAAACATAAGTGGGATATTTGAAAATAAAACATATTAGACTTTAAATATGAAAATTTTCCAAGAAGAACCAATCCTTAAAGCCGGTTTTACATATAGAGAGTTAGGCGCTTTAATAGTAGCTATTTTTTTTGCAACACCAATATTAATTGCATTTTCAATAGGCCTAATAAGAATTTTTTTTGAAACAATAAGCTTATTAATAATGGTTAACAAAGGTGAGTTGCTATTTTTAAAAGAAAATGGACAGTCTCTAGGAATGGTTTTTTTCTTTATAACCATGGCAGCTTACATTTTCCTATCCCTACCAGCATTAATAAACAAAAGGTTCAACAAAAAAATAATATTTTTTTCATGCGTTTTTGGCGGATTATCATTATTGATAGGGATAATAACTACTCCCATCTCAAGCTTTTTAGTAGAGAGTTATATTGAGAAAAGAGGTTATACGAGGTGCGATTACTATTCTGGCCGTGGTTTCAACCCTATGGATTACTATGTCTTTGACTCAAAATATTGTGTATCAGCAGTCTCTGTTTTAAAAAGCGAAGCATTTCCTTGGTTTGAAGAAATGAACAAAAAGGGAGAGGTCGACTACGACGAGTTTTTGCTCAAAGTCGAGCAATGGAAAGCAGAAAGCCCTTTTTTTGAGGATGAATAGCCCAAATTGACAACTCTTTAGATCTATCTGCGATAAAAAGCACCAAATGTCGCGCCTCCCAATGAAGTGTCTTGAACCTGAGAACATTAATATGGATATTTTTAGTAAAGAGTCAGTTTTCACTTCCCAAACGCCTTTTAAAGAAGTAGCGCGCGGAATTTTATGTGGAATTTTCGCCCTGCCTATTTTGGTAATTTTATCAAAAGGAGCTTTTGATAAATTTTTAGAAACAATCTCATTATTAAAACTCGTTGATAAAGGTGAGATATTTTTTTTCTACGAGGCAGGACAATCTCTAGGGTTAGTCTTATGCATAATCACCATCATAATATTTATATTTTTAACATTACCTGTTTTTATAAATAGAAGATTTAGCAAGCCAATAGTAAGATGGTCATGCATTGTGGGCGGACTACCACTTTTGATAGGTTTAATAACTGCTCCCATCTCAAGCTTTTTAGTAGAGAGTTATGTTGAAGAGAAAGGTTATAGCAGGTGTAGTTATTATTCTGGTAGTGGATACAATCCTGTAGACTACTACGTCTTTGACTCGAAGTACTGTGTTTCAACGGTCTCAATCTTAACAAATAAAGCATTACCTTGGTTTGAGGAAGCAAATAAAAAGGGAGAGGTCGACTACGACGAGTTTTTGCTCAAAGTCGAGCAATGGAAAGCAGAAAGCCCTTTTTTTAAGGATGAATAGCCCAAGTTGAAAACTTCCTTGGTCTATCTGCTACAAAGTAACACTAAAGATCACGCCTCCCTATTTAGGAGGCTATAATCTGAGAATATTATTAGAATATGGATATTTTAAGTAAACGGCCTTTTATTGAGCCCGGCACCCCACCTAAAAAACTTGCATATATGATTGGGTGCACTATTGGCACATTAATAGCCACTACAGCAATTTCTTATGGATATATATACAAGTTTTTCGAGACAGTTGAATTGCTGAAGCTTGTTGATAAAGGCGAGATATTTTTTTTCGAAGAAGCTGGCTATACTCTTGGACTTATCCTTTGTATCACTCCAATGATATCATTTGCTATAATGATTCTACCCACATTTATAAACCGCCGCTTTAATTCTAGCATCTCGCTAGGCGTGCTACTCATAGGCTTACTCGTCTTTCCAATAGGCTTAATACTAGCGCCCATTTCCAACTTTATCGTAGAAAGCTATATTGAGAGTCAAGGCTATGAAGAATGCTATTATTATTCAACTAGACGTGGGGGTAGAGGCCTACCTCCAGACTACTACGTCTTTGATTCAAAATACTGTGTATCAGCGGTATCTAAGTTAAGAAATAAAGCATTTCCTTGGTTTGAGGAAGCAAATAAAAAGGGAGAAGTCGACTACGACGAGTTTTTGCTTAAAGTGGAGCAATGGAAGGCGGAAAGTCGAAGACTTAACAAATAATTATATTAGCAATTGATCTGGCCTGTCTGCTGTAAAATAGCACAAAGATCACGCTCCCCATCGGGGGAGCTAGAGCCTGAAAATATTACTTGGACATGGATATGTTAAGTAGAGAGCCCGTTTTCAACTTTCAAGCTCCTTTTAAAGAAGTAGCTCGTGAGATTATATATGAAACTTTTACTTCTCTTACCTTTTAGACAGCAGCAGCGCTTTATAAAAAGCATCACAATGAAAAGCACCTAAATCCATTGATCGCTTGTTATTTGTTTGCACAAGCTGTCGTGCTAGTCTGAGTAAAAACTCTAAGGATTTACTCATGCCAGATAAACAACAGTTTTTAGAACGCTTTCCGCACGCCTGTGAAATTAAAGTGGCCTGGGGTGATATGGATGCGCTACAGCACGTCAATAACAGTATGTACTTTAAGTACTTTGAAATAGCGCGCATTGATTTCTTTGCGCAAGCGGGGCTGTTTGATCGCCTCGAGGCAGAAAAGATAGGCCCCGTACTGGCTGACAACTATTGTAAATACAAGCGCCCGGTTACCTTCCCCGACACCTTACTCATTGGAGTCAGCGTTAGCGAGATTGCCGAAGCAGGGTTTATGACTCACTACACGGTGTTTTCTTGTGCCCAGCAAGCCATTGTTACCGAGGGTCAAGCTCGAGTGGTGATGTTCGATTTCAAGACATCGCAAAAAGCACCATTGAGTGATACCTTACGTACATTCCTGCATGCGAATGAAAAAGGATAACTCAATGCACTATACAAAACTTGGTCACAGTGGTTTAAATGTATCGCGGGTGTGCCTAGGGAGTATGACGTGGGGTAGGCAAAACACTCAACAAGATGCCGATGAGCAACTCAACTACGCGCTTGCTCAAGGCGTTAACTTTATTGATACTGCAGATATGTATGCAGTTCCCCCGACGCCGGAAACCTATGGTAAAACCGAAGCCATTATTGGTGATTGGCTAAGCCGCCATAGCGACAAACGTAAGGATGTGGTTATTGCCACCAAAGTGGCTGGGAATGGCCTAGCTTGGGTCCGTGACGGTGGTGATATCACCAAAGAGTCAGTCATCAGTGCCGTTGATGGCTCGTTGCAACGTTTACAGAGCGACCATATCGATCTTTATCAAATTCATTGGCCTAACCGCACCTCGCCACATTTTGGTAAACAGTGGCCAGGTATGGTGGATTTGCAGCAAATAGATAAAAGCGCGCAGCGGGCGCAAATGCACGCTATTTTAGAGGGCTTAGATGCGTGTGTTCGTGCCGGTAAGATTCGCCACTGCGGGCTTTCAAATGAAACGCCTTGGGGCTTAAATCAGTACCTTGATTTAGCGAAACAGTATTCGCTTCCGGCCATGGTATCGATGCAAAATGAGTTCAGTTTAGTGCATGCCAAAGATTGGCCTTATCTGCTTGAGCAGTGTCACCATGAGGGCATCGCTTATTTGCCTTGGTCTCCTTTAGCGGGCGGCATGCTCAGTGGTAAATACTTAGGAGGAGCCCGGCCACAAGGCTCGCGTTGGACCATAGCCCAGCGTAACGGCTTGTTCCGCGATACTCACCTTGCGCAAGAAGCGGTTGCTAAATATCAGGCTATCGCGAAAGAACACAATATGACGGCGGCACAACTGGCCCTGGCGTGGTGTAACCAAGTGCAAGGGGTTACCTCCACAATCATTGGTGCAACCACTATGGCGCAACTTGAGGAAAACATTGCTGCATTTGATATCCAGCTTGAGGACGAAGCACTGGCGCAAATCGACTCAGTGTTAAAAGCCTATCCCGCTCCCTTTTAATGTGGAAGTAGCCTGTAATAGGCTACTTTTCTGATTTCACATCTATTTGCGTGCGCTTTTTCACATTGGCTACGCTGAGCCAGTAATACACTTTCTCTAACAGCTGATCAGCATCAACAGGTTTGGTGATGTAATCACTCATACCCGCTTGCAAGCAGCGTTCGCGATCCCCTGCCATGGCGTTGGCAGTCATCGCGATAATCGCAATGCCGGTGTAATGCTCACCCGCATCCCCTCGGCGAATCGCTAAACTGGCGCTGTAGCCATCCATCACCGGCATTTGGCAATCCATTAAAATGACGTCAAAGTGCGGATCAGCATTGAGAATATCTAACGCTTGCTTGCCATCCCCACAACTGACTAGGGTAATGGGTAAATCTTTAAAGACACCGGTCACAACCACTTGGTTAATAGCGTTATCGTCTACCACTAGCACTTTTGCACCTGAAACCGAATGAAAGTCGAGTGCGGTGACCGGTGGGCTATCACACAGTGGCTGCTCCGCACCTTCGGCTGAAAACAAAATATGGGCCAACACCACAGCAGAAATAGGTGGTAAGAGGCATTCAACATTGTCATATTGCTCAGCAAATGCCGTATTCATTTGATACTGACTACAATTGACGATGACTTTAAGTTTTTCACTGTGCTGGGCATGTAATAAGGTATGTAAATGCGCTTGCACCTCTCGGCCTTGTTTCGTAGCGTCGACAAACAATAACAACTGATGGAAATCACCAGAAGCTGCGAGTTCGTCAACATCATGCCAGTCGGCGTCGATTACTTCTGCGCCCCACTGGCGCAAATGATTAGTGATCACCTGTTTACGTATGGCCACTTCATCGATGATAACTGCGCGAGACCCAGCCAAAGGCTCAGCCATTACCGCACGGTTTTCAGCACTGCGTAACATGATATGGCCGATAAAGCGCGACCCTTTGCCAAGCTCACTCTCAACACGGATCTCGCCCCCCATCAGCTGCACAAGTTGTTTAGTGATAGCTAACCCTAGTCCAGTGCCGCCATACTTGCGGGTAATGCTGTTATCCGCCTGTGTAAACGAGCTAAAGAGATCTTTTAGCTTACTCGGCTCAATACCCACACCTGAATCTTCTACAACAAAATCAATACGGTACTGACCTTCTTGTAGCCGACTTTGCACCTTGATTAACACATGGCCATTGTCAGTAAATTTAATGGCGTTACCAAGCAGGTTGGTAAAAATTTGTCGAATACGGGTGACGTCTCCCAAAAACGTAGGTTGAGTCAAGCCACTGCTATCTAATAACAGCAACAGCCCCTTCTCTTTTGGGCGAATGGAATTGGATTGCAGTAACTCACTGAGCACCACCTCTAAATTGACACTTTGTACTTCAAGCTCCATCTTTCCTGCTTCGATTTTAGAGATATCAAGCACACTGTTGATCAGCCCAGTTAGATTCGTAGCACTGGCTTGTGCTAATTGCAGATAATGGTTTTGTTGCTCGCTTAACGGCTCTTTTTTGATCAGGTTGAGCATGCCAAATACGCCATTCATGGGGGTGCGCAGCTCGTGGCTCATATTGGCTACAAATAGACTTTTAGCTTCGTTGGCTTGCTCCGCTTCCTTGCGCGTCGCTTCAAGTTGCTCTGTGCGTTCGGCTACTTTAGTCTCGAGAGAGGCATTCATACTCTGCAATTGTCGGCGTAAATTAAACTCAGTAGTATGATCATAAAGCAGCAATGCAGCCACCGCAGAAGAGGTTGGCTGCTTCTGCTCGTACACAGGTAGCACGCTAACATTGACTTGTCGTTCTTCACCATCAGCATTACTGATACCCAATTCCATATCAAGGTGTTCACGCTTATCGATAGCGGCTTGAATTTGCTTGCATTGCCGCTCTTCGAAGCCCAACAATGTGGCAAAGTGCTGATTTTCCGAACCATTTACAGAATTAAATAGCTGCTCAGCCGCCGGATTAGCACTGCACACAGCCCCTTTGCTATTTAACAGCAGCACAGGCATTGCGGTGCGTTGAAAAATGGTGTGGTACTCACGAATCGTGCGCGACAAGGTCAGCTGACGAATAACAAAATGGTGATACGTTAGGGCACTGAGTAGCAAAATAACATAGAGAATGATGAGGACCCCCAGCCACACCTGCCAACGCCTATCTATCGCCATGGCGAGACTTTCTTTACTGAGATAAAGTGCAAGGCTTAGGGCGATAGGCGTTTGTGGACTGCCAACGGTTATCGACTGCTGTTGCGCATAAACGTGTTGAGCAGAGAGCTTATCTAAGTACACCGGCATTCCCAACTCTTGTTTATTGGTGCGAACAAATTGCTGCTGCGCGGGCACGAAGGTAGCATTGAATTCATTGGCAAATAGCCAGCGTGTATCAGGATGAGCAAAGAACTGCTGTTGAGCGCCGATACCAATTAACTCTAAGCCTTGAGCAAGCCCCTGTGCTATCGAATTAATCAATACATTAGCGTCATAGTTGACGACTAATACGGCCCGGGGTTGGCCCTGCTCATCATGTATCAGTTGCGTGATGCGATAAGTCGGCTGGTAAGGCTCCTGCACGCGTCCAAACTCGTGATTCAGGTTGATATCAGAGACATAAGTTTGCTGGCTTTGCAGCTGCATACTATGGGATATATAGTCTCTGCCCCCTTTAGCTTGTAGTTGGGACTGTGGTGTACGTACTATTTCGTCGTCGACGAGCTCCACCCTAACCAATTCGGAATAATTTTTATCAGCCAAAATATAGCGAATTTGCAGCACATCTCCGTGCTCTTGAATGTAGGAGCGAAATATAGTCGCGAGGCGGTCACGCCATTGACTTAGCGATGTTTTATCTTGTTCATCAAAACCTTGGTTATCAAGGGCGCGGATAATGCCACGATTAGGAGGAGTATTAGCAAGAAATCGAACTTGGCTGCGCCCGTATTCGAAATGCTGCTGTACGTCGTCAACTCGCATCGCTAGCTGGCTATTGATTGTTTGTTTGGCGTTACTTGCTTCGCTGCTTTGGACCAACACGTATGCGTAATAACCGACCCCCGCAAACAGGGTAGTGAGAACGGCCAGCATGACTATTAACCCGTAGCGCTCAAACCATGTCACTGTCATCGTCCCTTTAGTGATTATGCCTCATGGACACCCGTCTTTTTAGTCTAGATGAGTTCCCGCACTTCACAACATGGATCTCGCGCTTTGTCTCTCCCTTAGAGAAACTGGCGAGACTCATGTGAATTTCTATACTCACCTAGAGCACACTGTAAATACCATTACTGCACAGGGAGAGACTATGCTTAAGCCACGACAATTACTTGTTGCCACTATGGTTTTATGTACAGCTTGGAGTACCAAGGCGCAAACGGTAGAGAAAATCATTTGGCTACAAAGCAAGACTCCGCCTTTCCATTTACCTCGTACTACAGAATATCCCTTTGCAGGGCTATGTGATGAGTTGCTAAACCAGCTCATCACCAATATGCCAGGTATTGAACATGAAAAGCTGCTATTGCCGCAAAAGCGTATTCACCGCTATATGAATGAAGGCGAAAAGGTGTGCTTCCCGTGTATGATCCACCGAAATAAAGATACACATACTGCCAAGCTGAGTATCCCCACAGCGGTGTATCCTCCCTTTGCACTTATCACTACGGTAGACAAGCGCGATCAACTCACACAAGTCCATGGTCAGCCTATTAACTTGGCGAGTTTGTTTGCCGATGACTCTTTTACTTACGGCCAAGTGGCTGCGCGACGTTTTAATGGCGAGCTGCAAACGTTACTACAACAAACGGCTCACTCCCGCCCTGCGGTATTGAGTTATCGCGCCGATGGCGAAAGCGGTGCAATTGCCGAAATGCTACAACATGACATCATCGACTACACCCTTGATTACCCGTATATGGCTCGCTATTTTGCTAAGAAATACGGCAATATCCGCGCCTTAGAAACCAACCTCACACAAGACTTAGTCAGAGGCGCAGTAGGCTGCTCCGCGAGCGCTGCAGACGGCTTCGCTGAGCAAGCTATTTCAGCCATCAACAAAGCGCTCAAACAAGTCGTTTTGGAAAATACCAATTACGTGCTGTCACAGCGTTTTTGGTTAGCCCCTTATTTCACCGATTTTGATGCGGTTTATAAAACTCACGTGCTCAAAGCCACTGACGAGCAACCACCATCAACGCAAGACCCATAAAGGCAACACTGAGTAAGCGATTGATCAACACTTGATTGCGCTCCAATACAGGTAAAAATCGACCATGGCTACACAATAGTGCCACTATCACATACCAACTCGCATCAATGACGGTAGGCGTTGCCACCATAACAGCGCCTTGCACGGTACTGACTTGCTCTGCGGGGATGAATTGAGAAAATAACGCGATAAAGAAAATGGCTAATTTAGGATTCAAAAAAGCTATAAAAAAGCCATCTGTGGCGGCTTTTTTATAGCTCCCTTGGGTTGTCTCAATGGTCAGCTTTCCTGCGCTACTACGCCAACTGTTAATAGCGAGGTATACGAGATAAGCCGCCCCCCCATAAATGAGCGCGGTGTAGAACATCGGCCACTGATGAATAAGTGCGCCCAACCCTAACACGGCTATTAAGGCATACACACCCACACCAAAACCATGGCTCAATGCGGTGATAATACCCGCCGTGCGGCCACTGGCTAGACAATGCTTCAGCACCACAGCCAAGCTAGGCCCGGGAGACATCGCCCCCATTAAGCATATTCCTACCAGCGCTAACCACATTGATAACTCCATTGTTATTCTTGCCTTTGTTGTTGTATTAAATTAAAAATTGCCACCGTTGCTTCTGCGTCACTCATGGCGCGGTGATGCCGCGACAATACAATATCTAAATCGGCACTTAAACGTGCTAACGAGTATGATGCATGTCCGGGCAAGTAACTGCGACCCAAGCGCACTGTGCATAGTTTCGCCATACTTAAGTGGCGCTCGGTACGGGCGAATTCTGCTTTTAAAAATCCATAATCAAAGTTAACGTTATGGGCGACAAAAATACAGCCTTGCATAAATTGCCATAGCGATTCTGACAACTCTGCGAATACAGGGGCATCGGCCACCATCACATTATCTATGCCGGTAAGCTCAGTAATTGCTCGCGGAATGTGGCGCTGTGGGTTAACTAACGAATGCCAACGCGCAACTTCCTTACCAGCCACCACCTTGATAGCGGCAACTTCGGTGATTCGATGGCTTTGATGGCGCCCACCAGTGGTTTCTATATCAACAATCACATAAGGCTGTTCACTGTTCACCTGCCAGCGTACAGTTTGCACACTGACATCAAAGCCGGCACGCTGCAATTGTTTTAACGCCACCAGCTGATTGCGCCGCAAGCTATCACCCGGTGCTTTTATTTCTTCAAAACGCACTTTGCCAGATGTGATCACCATCAAATCTGGATAACCGTCCTTGGCGCTGCGGAAGTCTTTCGCCATGGTTTCCAGCTGCGTATAAACCGCGCTTAGGGGGGCATGATTGATGAGAGCGACCAATGGCGCTAATACTTCTTCGTGCCAACGAATAAATGCGTTAGGCTGATGGTAGTAGCGACTGGCCGCCGCGCTGATGTGAGTGATTAACGCCCCTTTACTGCTATGCTCTGCGAACAGTTCGCGTATTTGCTGCTGATAATAGTGATAAAACTGACCGTCACGTAAGCTTGCAGGAAAAACATCAAACTCACTCCCCCTGCCAGCCTGTTCGCCATCAAACAATAAGTGCCAAAAACAGAGCGCAAATAAGTGTTGCCACAACTGATTTTCGCTATGCAGCGCTTGTTCGCCGCGTTGGGTATATAAATCTATCACCCCCTGCTCGACTTGATGGCGATACGCCTCATCTATAGCCAACGGTTCTTTCTCAGCCAGCAGGTCGCTCAGTACGCTGGTGCGTTTGCCTTGATATTTTAAAGCGTAAAAATCCTCAGCGAATACAAACACCTCATCGCTAGGCGGATCGTCAATCAGTGCGCATAAACGCTGCTCAACCCATTGCCTGTACCCTTTTTTAAAGCGCTGACGCAGCAGCAACTCAATGGCGCGGTTATCCTCACTGTGTGCTAGCACTGATAATGCTAAATCTTGATGCGGTGCTTCCGCGAGTAAGGCTTTACCTAAACGATAGAGATACTCATGCGAGTAGCGCTCTGCCAACGCACCAATAGCGCTTGGTAGCTGCGTTACTTGCTCGCCATGCTGCATCAGCTGCTGCTCGCTCAACTCGCTAACCTGGGCCCGTAATTGCGCATAAGTGAACGCACTTTTAGCCTCCTCTAAGGTGTCAAAGCGCGGGATGACCTTGCCTTGTTGGGTACGCATGATCCCTAAATCACGTAACGAAAAATGACCCAGCCCAGCTTGTAGGCGACCAAAAAAGATAAAACATAAATAAGCTAAAACCGGGTTATAGGCATGGACTACATAACTGAGAAATACATGGCTGTGGCAAGCTTTGGCAAAGCTCACGTGGGTTTGGCAATAGCCCAACCATTGCTCCTTACGCTTAGACAACGCCACCCCGGGTAGCCCCAGTTCACGACAAAGTGCGACTAGCTCAGCTTTGGTTAATGCCACCAACCATTGTTCAAACTCCCCCTCGTGTACATGACGCAACCAACCTCGACGCTTGAGTAAGGCGAGCGCCAGTGGCGCTTGCTCTATCTCGTCATAATGCAAGCTGCTTTGTTCAAGAAAATCAGACTTGCGATTAAAGCCGCGCACCAACACACACTGGGCATTTTTTGGCAAGGCTAAAAAGTCATCAATAAAGCGCTGTTCATGGGCACCGCATAAATGCCAGCCTTGGTGCTGGAAAAAATGCAGCAACTCCAAGAAGTGATCATGATAATAGGTTGGGGGTAAAGACTTGTTGTACATAAACTCGGTAATTCCGACTTGGTGGCACAAGCCTAATACTGTTTATTTATACAGTCAAGTTATCTCTTGCGCGCCAGCTCTGGCTCACTATCACCTCTTGTGAGAGCAGCAGCTGCGCCGTAAACTCAGCTTCTGCGTGTACTTCCCCAACGCCTTTAGGGGTGCCAGTCATCAGCCAATCGCCCGGCTGCAAAGCCATAAATGTGGCCAGCTCTTGCACCGCCATAAGAGGCGGATACATCATATGCTTTACTTCTCCGTGTTGTACTTGCTTGCCATTAATCAGTAAACGCACACCCAATTGCGAAATCTGTGCTTCGCTAATATCAATGAAGTCGCTCATCACCACGGCACCGTCAAAGGCTTTAGCACGCTCCCAAGGCAGTCCAGCTTGCTTGAGCTGGCTTTGCAGCATGCGCTTAGTTAAATCAAGGCCCACCGCTGCTTGAGTGAGACCTTGCTCGGTCATACGCAAGCAGATCTCAGCTTCGTAATGTAATCTATCGCCTTGATGCTGAGCATAAAGATGCTGGCTAAGACTACTGCTAGGCTTGTTAAATACCACCATCTGCTCTGGAATAGCATTGCCCAACTCGTGAATATGCTCAACATAATTACGGCCAATACATACAATTTTTCCCGGTAAGCTCATGGGCGTTATCTCTTTTTTCTTTATTTGCCGCTCAGTGTAACTGCCTTTATAAAGAGCGCCAAGCTAGACACCATAGCGTCGACGATAGTGCTGCGCGGCGTACATCAAGCCCGCGCTACCAACCAAAGTGGGTAGCAGCCAACCAATTAACTGGGCATCACTTCCTAATACCGCATTAAATAGACGGCGTCCGCCAAAGGCACCAAAAGCGGTATACACACCAATACCGGAGCCTAACATGGCGCTTAGGTGCTCAATAACCCAGCTACGAGGCCGCAGAGAGGGTCGGTAAATATAATGCGCCATAGTGACTGCGATAACCATGGATAACACCGAAAACGCCAGCAATAACACTTGTTGCTGTTGCCACCCTAGGTAAAAGGTATAACAAGCACATACAGCCAGTGCTGCAATAAGCCCAAGGTGAGCTGGCGTGCGTAATAAGGAACGCTGCTCCTTGGCCACCAACACTCGCCGGCCATGATAAACCGACACCCACACCAATATTGATAACATGCTTAAAAACCATGCCATACGATGGTTAACCTGAAGATAGCGGCGCAACTCTTCTGCCGTGCTCAAGGTATCGATATTGCGCGCGCCCAACGGGTCTAATAGCACTAGTGCACAGCAAAAAAGGCCACTGCCTGCAACTGCGTACATTACATATGCATAGACCTTACCACTTTGATTGTGCAGCCGGGAGCCTTTGGCTGCGCACACTGGCAGCCAAAATAACACTAAAGCAATGCATCCTAATACAATATGTATATAAAGCGCCCCTTGATGTAACCAATACATAACTCTTCTCACTGTGTTGCCAATTAACAGTGTTAGAGTGCAAACGCCATGCTGGCACGGTAAGTCACATTCGTCATTTTGGCGCATGACATCTGTCACAACATGCGTTGCACTGCTGGTGTTAGATGCGTGCTGTGGATATAGTTAAGAAATGAAAAAATACTTTCGTTATCAGTTATCTTGGTTAGTGGTCGTGCTCGTAACTTGGGCCGTTATCGCGATACCGCGCATCATGGTCAACACTGAGCATGGGTTTACTGCATTAGCCACCATAGAAGTGGTGATACACACACTCATGTTGTTTTGCTTACTACTGGTCATAAACGAGCAAGAGCAAAGTTACGGCTACCCGGTACGCTATGTACTACTCGTTGTTATTGGCGCGGGCATTATCGGCCTGCAACTGCTCACTAGCGCAACACTGATTCTCATCTACATGGTGATGTTTAGCGCCATTTTAGTTTATTACTTGCCGCTGCGTTACTGTTACCTCAGCATTGCTGTTAACGCGGTACTCTTTTTACTCCTACAGCGATTTTATTGGCATCACCCATGGCCTGTTTTGAATACGCTTTCTACCAGCGCCTTTTGCTTATTCGCGTTAGTGGTGAGTCAACGCACAATGGCCGAACAGCAAGCCAAAGAAGCACTGCAAATCAGTAATGCTTCATTACAAACCACTCAAGCCTTATTAATCCAAGCTGGAGCAAGTGAAGAGCGCTTACATCTTGCGCGTGAACTGCATGATGATGTAGGCCATCAATTAACGAGCCTTATAATGCAGCTAGATATTGCTCGGCGTACCGCCTCGGATACGCTTAAACCACAACTTGAACACTGTTATCAACATGCTCGGCAAACGCTTGCTAGTGTCCGCTCTGTGGTCAGTGACAAACGCAACCACAGCCCGATTGATTTACAGCCTACCTTAATGCAGCTAGCTGAAAACACGCCACGCATTGCGGTGGTTGTACACTACCAAGCTCACCCACTGCTGGCACAACTTAATTATGCCCAATGTGTGCTGCGCTGTGCTCAAGAGGGAATTAGCAACGCTTTAAAGCATTCGCTTGCTACGGAGCTACATATACATTTATATAACCATAACCCACTGCGGTTGACGATAAGTGACAATGGTGGTCACTTACATAATCCAGTACCTGGCAATGGCCTGTTAGGGTTAAAGGAGCGCGTTGAAACCTTAGGCGGCACGTTTACGTTCACCCCCAATAGTAAAGGCATGGTGTTAAATGCGGAGTTTCCCTATGCAAACGACAACCATTAAAGTTCACCTAGTTGACGACCAACACTTAGTTCGTGCAGGGTTGGCGAGTTTGCTGGCGCTCGATAAGCGCATCCAGGTCAGTGGTGAGTCTGTGGACGGCCAAGCCTTTTTAGAGTGTTATCAACAGGGAAACGTGGATGCGGATGTAATTCTACTGGATGTACGCATGCCACGATTAGACGGCATAGGCGTGCTACAGGCACTTGCGAAGTACCACGCGCCGCCCTGCCTTATCCTAACCACCTTCAACGACAGTGACATTTTGTTTCGGGCTATTGAGCACAACGCCAAAGGGTTCATGCTTAAGGATGCATCACTGGAAGAGTTAGTTGCGGGGATCACAGCACTCTCGCAAGGCGGTAGCGTATTACAACAAGCATTAAAAGAGGCGGTGATGGCTAAGCAGCGCAGTGTAGTAACGCCACAAGTACAGGGCTTAACAGCGCGCGAACAGCAAATTTTACAGCTTATTTGTGCAGGCTATGCCAATAAAGAAATCGCCGCTAAATTACACAAAGCACCAGGCACTATTCGCAACGCGGTATCGACGATATTAACTAAACTTGAAGTGCGCGATCGCACCCAAGCCACCATTAAAGCCATCGAATTAGGCCTGTACTGCGCTGCGAATACACCTAGTGATTAATGCACACTTGATTACGACCCTGCTGCTTTGCCTTGTAGAGGCTTCCATCCGCACGACTGAGCGCAGAACCGATATCTTCACCTTGGTTAACGTGAGTAACACCGATGCTGCACGTCACGCGAAGTTCGGGGTAGTCATCAAAAGTAAGTTCACTAATGGCGATGCGAATTCGCTCGACAATGCCACGACCTTGCTCAAGGTGTGCACTGAGTAACAATACAAACTCTTCGCCACCAAAACGAGCGGCTAAGTCATGCTCACGTAATTGCTTGGTGAGGCAATAGGCCACGCATTCCAACACTTCATCACCAGCCTGATGACCAAAGCGGTCATTCACCTTCTTAAATAAATCTAAATCGACAACCGCAATGCTGCTACTTTTTCCCTTTAGCCCACCGCAGCGTAAGCTGTGCTCAGCGGCATCCATAAAGGCATTTCGCTGCATTAACTGCGTCAAGTCGTCAAACCGAGCTTGGTGCTGCCAATAGTGTTTTGAATCGGTCTCATTGAGTAATTGCGACTGCAATAGCCGCCCACCTATGGTCAACATAGAAAGGGTCACAATAAACGATTGCAGCATAAACAATGACTGCATGGGGGTATCTTGAATAAAAGGGCCAAAGTCATGACCAAAAAGCACCACCAGCGCCGCCACAACGGCTAGCAATACCGAATAAACAAAGACACTGGCGCAGACAAATATCATCACCAGTACGCAAGGCAAAACAGCAAAAATAAAGCCACCGAGCCAGAGTTTGGCTGTGAGCATCGCCGCCAAAGCCAGCACAATCGCTGCACATGCCAGCGCCGATTGGCGCAGTGGCCATTGCTTTTGCTTCACAAAAGCATCAAAAAATGCGTAGACCAGCAAAGCACCTAAAATGTCGGAAAACAGCAATTGCAGCACATACTGAGCAAAGAGTTCGCTACCAATATACCCACCTAAAATAAGGTTGGCCGTTAGCATCACCACAGACAACGCAATAGGTAGCAGATAAACTCGCACAACCAAGGTGACCAAGTCTTGAAAGCGGCTTAAGCCACTTTGTAAATGGCGTTTAACAAGCCCCGCCATCACCCAAGGCGCAAGTGTATCAATCAAAGCCGCGATACTGGTATGCACTACCCCATGGGCCATGTCCGCCACCTGCATACCAGGATAATTAGCAGCGAAACTTGCAACAAAAACCACAATGGCGGATGCCTTGCCCAATCGCAAATACATCACTAGCGCTACACCAACACTGAGCCAAATCAAGGTAATATTAGCAGGCTGAGTCGCCATAAAGGTCATACCGAACTGCGCTAAAGCGTAGTACAACAGGCCGCCAATCAATAGCTTAGGAAACGTATTGAGATGAGGTAAGCGCGCGCTTGCATGAGATTGTGCTTTTACTGTCGGTGTCACAGCGAACCTGTCTAATGATTATTTATTATTTTGGGACGAAATATACCTTGTATGAGGTAGATCAATCCAATAAAAATTTACATTTGCTTAAATAATAGTCGTAAAATGTGACTAAAAGTGATTACCCCATGCAAAAAGCCACCCAACTCACCCTATTAAAATGCATCATAGTATTGGGACTGTTGCTCATTTTGAGTGGTCATAGCCTGCTTGTCGTGGATGGATTCCGCCAGTATTTTGGTATGTACAGCTATATGCTTGGCGCTATGTGTATTGCTATTGGGCTTATTCTCTCACTTCCCACCAAAATATATCTAACCATTTTATTAATGCGCCATGAGGGCCACGATTCCAAGCTTTAGGTTAATTTTAGGCATAAAAAAAGCGGCGCAAGGCCGCTTTCTATCGAATTGTTAAAGTTACGACTTTTCTTGTAGCGTACGTGCAACCGTACGCATGCCTTGTGTCGTTGCCCCAGCTGCCCACATGCCCGTAGCGGATGTTTGAAACGCTGCGGCTAAATCGATATGCACCCAGCCTTGTCCTTCATCACGAACAAAGCGAGACAGGAATCCGGCGGCGTTTGAGGCGCCACCAAAACCACCACCTTTTTGTGGACGACTATTAGCGGTGTCAGCATAAGGTGATGGACAGTTGTGCTGGTGGAACTTCTCCAATGGCAACGGCCATGCACCTTCAAATTCTTCTTTAGCGAAGCCTTCAACATCGCGCACCATGTCTTTGTCTAAGCCAAACAGAGCGTTATATTCCTGACCCACAGCCACTAACGCTGCGCCCGTTAAGGTGGCTGCATTAATAATGGTTTTCGCCCCAGACTCACTGGCGGCCATCAAACCATCAGCTAGCACTAGGCGGCCTTCGGCGTCGGTGTTCACAATCTCCACTGTGGTGCCGTTTTTATAGGTCAGAATGTCACCAAGTTTATATGCGTGCCCTGAAATCAGGTTCTCAGCACAACAAAGGTATAATTTAACTCGCTTGTCTAAACCACGACTAATTGCCAGGGCCAAGCCTGCGGTGACGGTTGCTGCACCGCCCATATCGCACTTCATGCCCAGCATCCCTTCGCTCGGCTTGATTGAATAACCACCGGAATCAAAGGTGATCCCTTTACCAACAAGTGCAGAAGCCACTTCAGCGGCATCATCACCTGTGGGGTTAAAATCAAGCTCTAGTAGCACCGGTGGGCGCTCACTACCGCGACCGACTTCGTAAATACCAATCCACTGCTGCTCTTTTAGTGCTTCGCCTTTAATAATTTGATAGCTGACATGCTCAGGCGCCAGCGACTGAATAAACTCACCCGCCTTTTCTGCCAGGCTTTCTGGGTAAATTTCTTCTGCCGTGCCGTTGATCATCTGGCGCATCCAAGTCGCTGCTTGCTTAAGCGCTTGCAGCTCCTTAATGTCGCTTTGGTCGTTATCAACAAAGCTCACCCCATCGAGTACCTTAGGGCTAACAAAGCCTTGGTAGAATGCCCACTGACTTTCAGTGCACCAAGTATCGCCGCTTAACTGCACCGCTTTTACGCCTTGATTAGCTATGGCGCGGCCCGCCTTTTGTACGTTTTTAAGGGTTTCATCTTCACTTAAGTGCACCGTGGCACCTTGTTCATTGAAAGACACTGATGCAGATTCGCCCCAATGACTAGGCGCAGCTTGTTCACTTAGGTGTACTAAAAATTGTTGACTCATGTGGGTCCTCTTGGACTGTGATTACAATTACTAGCAGTTTACACTAGGGCTATGCAGTTCTAAAGCGAAGTGAGATTAATGTTATTTCCTGCCCCGTTACAAAGCGCCACCCTGCTAAAGCGCTATAAACGTTTCTTAGTGGATTTGCGCGACGAAGATGGTAATGAGTTTACCGTGCACTGTGCTAACACCGGTAAAATGACCGGCTGTGCCGAGCCTGGCGTGCACGCCTACTACTCCACCAGCGACAACGCCAAACGCAAATACCCGCATAGTTTGGAGCTCAGTAGTAACGCCCAAGGGGATTTAATTTGTGTTAATACCGCCGTGGCTAATAAAGTCGCCATTGAGGCCATCAACAACGATGTGATCGAAGAACTGCAAGGCTATGAACAACTACACAGTGAAGTAAAATACGGTGCAGAAAATAGCCGTATCGACATACTGTTGCGCGATGCCGACAAAGCAGATTGCTATATCGAAGTAAAATCAGTGACCTTACTTGAGCACTCAGGACAGGGTTACTTCCCCGACGCGCAAACGCTACGTGGGCAAAAACACCTGCGCGAGTTAATCACCATGCGCCAACAAGGAAAGCGGGCGGTGTTACTGTTCGCTGTGCTGCACAGCGGCATCAACCAAGTCAGCGCCGCCGCCCATATTGATCCGGTTTACGCCGACCTCCTGCGCCAAGCGCAGCAAGCCGGCGTTGAAGTGTTAGCCTATAAAGCCCGTATCAGTGCCGAGGAGGTCACCCTCACTCAGCGCTTGGCTTTTCAAGACTAATACTCATCTCGGCAATCAAGTTGTTGCTAATGTCGCCCTCAGAAAAATACAGCGGGCGCAAAGCGGCTTGTTGCGAGTAATAACGGCTTTGGTCGTCAAAGTGCGGTGAGTCTGAGTGTGCGCTCTGAGACATGGTCAGCAACCCTTTGGCAACCGGGCCGTTCTCGGTAAAGTTCATCACAAACATCCAGCTTGAACCATAGTTGATGGGGTAACCAGATGCACTGAGATTGGAAGCCAGTGGTGCGCCGCTAAGCGCATCATTGAGCGCGGGGTAGCTAACATAAGGGATCACCGTCGAATCGGAAAGCCCACGGCGGTCAAAGCGAAATACGTTAAAGCCGCCTTCGACATGCATAGGGCCCGCCCAGGGGAGTTTTTCTCCTGAGGCCATGCCCCCGGCCAGTGTTTTTTCAACGAACTGTAACTCACCCAAGGTCGCATCCAGGGCAAAACCATTGTCGGTCACATTTAGTACCGCATGTGCCAGAGTTTGTAATGCTGAGCCATCGGGGCGCAACGTGTTCGGAGTATTTGCAGCATCGATGCTGGAGAAGTTATCAAACAAGTGCACTTCTGGGTCAAATAAATGCGCAAACTCACGGATCAGCGCAGCGCCTTTGGTCTGCAAGGTCATCTTGCCGTCAAACTGAGCCAACAGCGTGCAGGCATCACTTAAGTCAACCGCCCGACCATCAAGGTTAATAGGCTCGCTGCCCTGAGCCTGACATTGATTTACTAGCTCCGGAAAGACCAAGTCATAAAGGTAAATATCATTGCCAATTAACGCTTGCTCGAGCTCAGCTAATGAGAACTTACCGTCTTCGCCACCGCCTTCACGCAGTAGCTTTAGCCCCATGCGCGTGCGCAGTGATTGCGGGTATTGCACGTCACCATATTGCGCGGCAAACCCTGACAGCGGTTGCTCGGGGTTGGTAAGCCAATAACTGTCATTGGAATTTTGCACATAATCGCTACGCTCTAACTTCGGTGCCTCGGCATAAGGCACGACACCATCAGCGGCAAATAATGAAGTATCGCCAGGGACTAAATCGAACCCTGTTTGCTCACGTAATGCCACTAATTGTGGCTCTAATCGCAGCGCCAAGTTAGCGGTTTCCCCTACTTTTAGAACGGTGGAGTCATCAATAAAAAAGGCATTGCCGTGCTTGTCCGCTGCCATGGTATTGTTAAAGGATACGCCATCAAACTCGGCAAATGCTGCTTTCATGTCGTCCAAGCTACTGGCGGCATTCATACGCGACCAAAAGCCCACCACATCCATATTAAATTCGTTGGCATCTTTAATGGTAAATGCGTGACTGTCACTCCACCCTAATCCTTGCGCGGCTGGGGTCTCGATCATCAAGCCTTGATGTGAGTAATAGTAGTCTTTCGTCAAGGTAATACTCTGCCCTGGTGCAATGGCAACATCGACATTGATGGTTTTGCTGTTAATGGCCATAGGCTCACCATCTAAGGTGTAACTTAAGCGGTCATTGTCACTGAGCGCTAACTGGTAAATAATGAAATGCCGAGCCTTGGAGAAGGTATGAGTCCAAGCGACATGCTCATTAAAGCCGATATTGACCACACCCGGCATGCCCTGCAAGCTTCCGCCCATGACATTGAGTGATTCAGGGATGGTCAAATGCGATTGCCAGAACCTGAGGTTACCGCGATGCGGAAAATGCGGGTTCGCTAACAAGCCACCCATGCCATTTTCCATTTTATCTTTACCTAACCCCCAACCGTTCGAGCCCAAGTGCTCATACTTCTTTTCTAGCTTTAAGGTTTTCGTACGGGCATTCAAATTGGCGGCAAAACTCTGCGCCACCGCCCCGCTTTGGGCCATAACTGGCAGGTATTCATCGCCCTCACCAGGGTTGGCATAAAAGGCTAAATCAAGAAAGTTGGCTGAGCTTGCTAATTGCACCGTAGCCATAGAGTAGGCCAGCATATCTTCAGGGGTGAGCGTGATCACCCAAGGTTGTGAGGCGCACTCGGGGGCGAGATTAGCAGCCCCAGTGTCACTGACATACTTATTAAACCCAGCAACAAAGCCTTGATAATGGGCGCGACTTTGCGCATCGAGCTGGTCGTAATTTTCTGCAGCGTAGTCATTAACGCCCAAGGCCTTATAACCAAAGTCCGAAATCAAATGAGCGGAGTCGCCAGTGCCAGGGACTTCATCTGGGCCAAAGTAACGGCTACGGTGGCCTCGCACTTTGACGATTTGGTCCATCAACACACAGGCGTTGTCTTTGGCATAGGCGTAGCCACTACCAAATGCCAAGCTCTCAACATTGTCTGCTTTAATATGGGGGACGCCATAAGTGGTCCAACGTATATCAGCGTTTAAGGTACCATCGTCATCAAACAGCACCAGAGGTTTAGGTTCAGGGTCCGGTTGTACTGGGTCCGGGGTTTCGACCACAGGCGAGGTATTGTCATCGGAGTCAGAGCCGCAACCATTTAAGGTTAGTGCGCTGATGACGGCAAGGCACAGCGGCGTAAACGATGTTTTCATAGGGTGTCCTTCTCTATTGTTATTCTACTTGCTCTGCTTCACCTTGCCCTAAGCTCAGGTGTAAATCTTGACCTATAACGCCAAAAATTGACTTTACGCGCCAATTAGCGCAGCGTGGATAAAGAACAATAAAATAATAACAAATAGCTCTATGAGTCCCTCTTTTGTCAGCCATCAAGTACTGCGCTCTTTGGTTTTGTTTTTAGAAACAAAGGGGCTGAAACGAGCCGACGCCTTGCACCAGCTGCGCTGCGATGAGCAGGCACTACACCAGCCCAGTGAAAGCTTTCACCTTGGCCATTACCACCGTCTAATGCTTTGGGCGCATCAGCAACTCAATTGCGCACATATCGGCTTATACTTTGGCGTGCAGTTGGACCTTGAGCGCTGGGGCGTGCTTGGTCACCTTGCTGCCGTGAGCCCTAATTTACACCGGGTCATTGACTACGGACGTCGATTTCACCCATTGGTGCGCCATACCCAAAGCCTTACCTTTCATCAGCGAGCGCAAACGCTAACTTTGGATTTAGGGCCCACGCAGTCGCACTGTTACTACGTAATTGATGAGCTTTTTGCTAGCTGGCTAAGCTTTGCTCGCATGTATGTCTTGCAAGCTGAGCAGCTGACGCCGGTTGCCGTGCACCTAATGCGCTCGCCACCTAATAACACCAAGGAACAGCGTATTTACGAAAACGTGTTTAAATGTCCAGTGTATTTCAATAGCAGCACTAACAGCATGACCATCGCAAGGGTGTTGCTTGGCCAACCTCTCAAGCAGCCCGATACCACCCTAGAGCAGCTGTTACTGCATCAAGCTCAGCAACAACTGGATGCGCGCTTTGATTTACGCGAAAAAGTAAAACAGCAACTGGTAGCGCATTTGCCGCAGCGGCTCAATGTAGAGCAAGCGGCGCAACTGTGCGCTGTGCCAACACGCACATTGCAGCGTCATCTGGCGCAGCAGCAAACAAGCTTTTCACTATTATTGGATGAAGCCCGTGCACGTCTGGCTTTACAGCTCTTTGAATCCGGCTACAAAGCCATTGATATTGCAACAAAACTTGGTTTTTCTGAGCAAAGTGCGTTGCAACGAGCTTTCAAGCGTTGGTATGGCAAATCACCAAAACGTTATCTTATTACAAAAAACAACTTGAAATAGTGGCCAAGGACACCATATAAAGCTGAATTAAGAAAAGAATAAACGCCACACCTTATCGTTCCTTTTTACCAGTCACGATGGATTCAGTCGCCATCGGGTTAAGAAAAAAGTGTTTGCTAAGGGGGTGGTATTCTGCTATTTATAGCCGCCGGTTATTTCCGGGGACTGTATATTAAGGATTTAGGAGAGTGTTATGCCAGAGCAGCGTAAACTAGGGTTAATCGCTCAGGCGGGGTTAGAACCGTATCAAGAACAGCCAGGCGAAGAGTATATGAATGAGCAGCAACGTGCTCACTTTCGCAAAATTCTGGAATCATGGCGTAACGAACTGAGAAACGAAGTTGACCGCACCAAGACCCATATGGCGGATGAAGCGGCTAACTTTCCAGACCCAGTCGATCGTGCCGCGCAAGAGGAAGAGTTCTCTTTGGAACTTCGCACTCGTGACCGCGAACGTAAGCTAATTAAAAAGATTGAAAAAACCCTCACACTTATCGATGAAGACGAGTTTGGTTATTGCGAATCTTGTGGTATTGAAATCGGTATTCGCCGCTTAGAAGCGCGACCAACTGCAGATTTGTGTGTGGACTGTAAATCACTCGCTGAGATTAAAGAGAAGCAAGCCGGTCGCGGTTAATCAACCATGACAACTACGGGTTTGGGCACGAGCACACCTGCCGCGCGCCATTACGTTGGCCGTTTTGCCCCTTCCCCATCCGGTCCCCTGCATTTCGGCTCTCTGGTAGCTGCTCTTGGTAGCTACCTAGATGCCCGCTGTCATCATGGCCGCTGGCTCGTTCGCATTGAAGATATTGACACTCCACGCGTCAAAGCCGGCGCTGATACCGACATTCTAAAAACCCTCGAAGCCTATGCACTGCATTGGCATGGTGACGTCGTTTACCAAAGCCAACGTTTAGAGCGCTATCAAGCAATCACCGATGAACTTTATGACCGAGGTTTAATTTACCGCTGTCAATGCACCCGCAAACAAATTAAAGCCATGGGTGGCGTCTATGACAATCGCTGCCGCAACTTGACGGTGAGCGGTGATGAATATGCCCTCAGATTAGTTCAAAACCAGATTGTCGAGCGTTTTCAAGACCGCCTTCAAGGCGAGGTAAAAGTGTTGGCGCAACAAGCACGCGAAGACTACATTATTAAGCGCCGGGACGGCTTGTTCGCATACCAACTGGTCGTGGTCATCGATGACATTGACCAAGGCATTACTGATGTTGTCCGTGGTGCCGACTTACTTATCCCCAGCGCACGGCAAATCGGCTTATTTACTGAATTAGGGGCCACTCCACCGAGCTATATGCATCTGCCGTTAGCTGTGGCTAGCCCGGGCTTTAAGCTGTCGAAGCAAAATTACGCGCCAGCTATCGAGCGCGCACACCCTCAACCAGCTCTATTAGATGCATTACGCTTTTTAGGTTTTCAACCCGACCCTGAACTGCTCCATGAGCGCGCTGCAACCATTGTTGATTGGGCTGTTAGCCAATACCCTAAAGTACAGCTGCGTCAGGCCCTAGAAGTGCAAGTAAGTGAAGATGAAGCGGGCAACACCGAATTAACCACCCTATAAAGCCGTGATTTTTTGCTCCCTCGCTTAATTTTTCCGCCGCGCTGGTATATTATAAGCCACTTCTAAAATCGCCATAAATGCAGCCTAGGAGAGCGATTATCATTTCCAAATTGTTTCATTTTTGCCGACAAGCACTGTCCGCAAAAGAGCACATTGACGCCCACTCAGCAACCGTAGGGACGCTCGACGAGCCGGTGATTATCCCCCGCAGCGAGCACGGGATTTCGCGCAGCCAGTTTAGCCCCAACGCGTTAAAAGTATTATACCGACTCAAAGACGGCGGTTTTGAAGCCTACCTGGTCGGTGGTTGTGTGCGCGATTTGCTACTGGGTCTGCAACCAAAAGACTTTGATGTTGTTACCAATGCGACGCCAGAGCAGGTTAAGAAGCTGTTTCGCAACTGTCGTTTAATTGGTCGTCGCTTTCGTCTCGCGCATATCGTATTTGGCCGCGAGATCATTGAAGTGGCGACCATGCGTGGTCACCACGAGGCGCAAGACTCAAAAAATAACGTCAGTCAGTCATCTGAGCATGGTCAACTGCTGCGCGACAACGTGTACGGTACTATCGACGAAGATGCCGAGCGCCGTGATTTCACTATCAATGCGCTGTACTACTCAATTAAAGATTTCTGCATTTATGATTACGCTAATGGCGTCGCAGCCATTAAAGGCCGCCGCATAGAGCTTATTGGCGATCCAGAGACACGCTACCGCGAAGACCCTGTGCGTATGTTGCGTGCCATTCGCTTTGCCACCAAATTAGACATGAGCATTAGCAGCGCTACAGCAAAACCCATTACTGAATTGGCTGACTTACTTGCGCATATCCCGCCGGCTCGTTTGTTTGAAGAGTGTTTGAAGTTGTTTTTAGGCGGCAAAGCCGAAGCTAATTTCCATGCTTTGCGCCAATATGGGTTATTTAAGTATTTATTTCCCGCATTGGACAAGCTGCTTGATGCCAACCCAGGTGGTCAAGAAGAGCGTTTTATAGCGCAGATGTTTGCCAATACCGATGTGCGGATTAACGGCGACAAGAAAGTCACCCCGGCGTTTATTTTTGCCGCACTGCTGTGGTTCCCGCTGTTAGAGCGTTGTCAGTTGTTGATGCAACGCGATCAATTGCCACATTTTGAAGCCTTGGCTGCGGCCATGAACCAAATTTTATCGGAAAACGCCCAACATGTGGCAGTGCCAAAGCGCTTCACGCTAGGAGCACGAGATATTTGGCACATTCAACACCGTTTTGATAAACGCGGTGGCCAACGTGCCTATCGCCTGAGCCAGCAACCACGCTTTAAAGCCGCTTACGACTTTATGTTGCTACTGGTAGATAGCGGTCAAGAGGACCTAAAAGAGCTGGCTGATTGGTGGAGTGCCTACCTTAATGCCGATGTGAATGGTCAAAAGATGATGGTCAAAGCCCTAGGAGGCAATAACCGCCCTCGTCGGCGTCGTCGTAGCGGCGGCTCACGCAACCGCAATAAACCTAAGGGTGAGTCACAATAATGACTCAGGTGTACTTAGGATTAGGTGCAAACCAAGGCGACCCTATCGCCCAATTACACCATGCCATTACTGAACTCAAGGCTCTGGCGGGCACCACAGCACACCGCTGCTCGGCGCTGTACGCCAGTAAACCTATGGGACCGCAAGATCAGCCCGACTATGTGAATGCGGTGCTCGCAATGCAATGCACCTTAGGCGCACACCAACTTCTCGATGCCACTCAAGCGATTGAACAACGACTCGGTCGAGTGCGCAAGGCCGAGCGCTGGGGACCACGTACTTTAGATATCGATATCCTCTTATTTGGCGAGCAATGCATTGATGATGCCCGCCTCACAGTGCCACATTACGGTATGAAAGAGCGTGAATTTGTGCTCTACCCACTTCATGAGCTAGCTCCTGATTTACATCTACCAGATGGCAGCTCGCTGCAACGCCTCGTGGCCAATACCCCACGCAATGGCTTAGAACAACTCTAATAAGGACAGCATATGGCGAAGATCTCAGTTTCTACTCTGGCAAAGAAAAAACAAGCAGGTGAAAAAATAACCTCGCTTACAGCCTATGATGCCAGTTTTGCAAAACTTTTTGCCGACAATGGCGTTGATGCCGTATTGGTCGGTGACTCCCTCGGCATGGTGCTGCAAGGCAGTGATGATACGCTCGCAGTCAGCATAGAGGATATTGCATATCACACGCGTTGCGTTCGCGCTGGCAGCCGCGATTTGTTTGTCATCGCTGATATGCCATTTATGACTTACAACACCGTTGCAGCAAGCTGCGAGAATGCAGCTAAGCTGATGCGTGCCGGTGCCAACATGGTTAAGGTGGAAGGCGGTGAGTGGCTGCATGATAGTATCCGAGCTCTCACTCAGCAAGGCGTACCGGTTTGTGGACATTTGGGGCTAACGCCGCAATCGGTCCATGTGTTTGGCGGCTTTAAAATTCAAGGCCGTGACCAAGCGCAAGCGCAGAAAATGATTGCCGATGCGCAAGCATTAGAGCAGGCTGGAGCGCAGCTTTTGGTACTTGAATGCATACCTAGCGCCTTAGCCAAAGCCATCACCGATGCGGTGAGTATTCCCACTATAGGCATTGGCGCAGGCAACCAGACCGATGGACAGATTCTGGTTATGCATGATTTAGTCGGTATTTCCGCAGGGTATATTCCCAAGTTCTCGAAAAACTTTCTTGCCGAAACCGGTAACATGCCTGCGGCGGTGCAGAAGTTTTGTGAAGATGTAAAAAGTGGTGCCTTTCCTGGCCCTGACCATGAATTCAATTAGACGAAGATAGCTATGCAGACTACCAGCGAAATTCGCTCACTACGCAGCCAAATTAAGTCTTGGCGCCAAGCGGGGTTGAGCATCGCCTTTGTTCCAACTATGGGCAACTTACATGAGGGGCACTACTCACTTGTTGATAAAGCGAAAACATTAGCAGATAAGGTGGTCGTCAGTATTTTTGTTAACCCTATGCAATTTGGCGCCAATGAGGATTTAGATGCGTACCCGCGTACCTTAAAAGCTGATCAACAGGGGTTAAGTGAGCGCGGTGCCGATTACTTATTTACTCCCACGGTACAAACCATCTACCCCAATGGCTTAGAAAGTCAAAGCTATGTTGACGTCCCTGGCGTATCATTGGGTTATTGCGGCGGTGCCCGCCCAGGACACTTTCGCGGTGTTGCCACTGTGGTCACTAAGCTGTTCAATTTAGTACAGCCTGACTTCGCCTGTTTTGGCGAGAAAGACTTTCAGCAGCTACAAGTTATAAAAACCATGGTGCGCGACCTGTCCATGCCTATAGAGGTCATCGGTGTGCCAACCGAACGAGATGTGAATGGTTTAGCACTAAGCTCTCGGAATAACTATCTTAATGAAGCGCAAAAGCAGCAAGCGAGCACCTTGTTCACTACCTTGCAATGGGTCAAAGAACAAATACAGGCCGGTAATAACGACTTTGCCGACTTGGAGCATCAAGCTATTGCCCGCATAGAACAGCAAGGACTGCGTATCGATTACTTTAATGTGGCTGAGCGCAATCGACTGACAGCAGCGACAGCCAAAGACTCTGAGCTGGTGTTATTAGTGGCCGCCTATTTGGATAAAGTGAGACTTATCGATAATTTAACGCTAGACTGCAGCTAAGTAACAGAAAAATAAAAGGGATGAATACCATGAAAGCGATTTTCGCGTTAGCTTTAGTCGCCGCTCTAAGTGGCTGTCAGAATAGTGTGGAAAACCCTGAGCTTAACCAGTGTGCGCAGCAAAATTTTCAGTGTGAAACCAACTGTAGCAACAGCACCGTTGAAGAGAGTATGACCAACACCGTGTGCGTGGCCCAGTGCCAAGAAATCTACAACCGCTGTAAAGAGCAAGCCGAAAAGCTCGGCGAAATTCAATAACCAAACAAGCCGCCTAGAGCGGCTTTTTTTATGGCTCATTGCTGAGCACAACTAAAGTCCCCTCCAGGGTGCGCACATAGGCGTAGGTGAGCCCTTGATGAGTTGCCGGTGGCGACAGTGGTTCAGCCCCAGCGGCCACCGCTTTAGCAAAGCTCTGAGCAACATTATCGCAGCATAGGCTCAACTCAAAGCCCAGTGCCGGCTGCTTTGGCTGAGTACGGATATATTCTTGGCGAAAGCGTGATTGCGCAAATGGATGGCTGGCAAAGGCGATTTTAGCGGCCCCGCAGGCTAGTTCGCCGTAAGTGCCTTGCTCGTCAATGTAGTGTGTCGATAAACCAAAAGCTTGGTAATAAAAATCCAGCACTTCTTCGACATTATCAACGAAGATAGTCGTCCCTACGCACTTCATAGCCACTCGTTTTATTTCTGAACAATAGCTTAAGAATAGCGCTAAGGGCGTATAAAATAAACAAAAACGGCGCTCTAATTGCGCCGCTTTCATTACTTACCTTTAGACTCTTGGCTGATTTTTTTCAGCTTCCGTCGCTGTGATAAGGTCATTTTATTACTGCGTCCTGCATAAGGGTTATCCCCTTCACGGAATTCAATTTTGATCGGCGTCCCCATGATGTCTAGGGCTTTGCGATAATAGTTCATTAAGTAACGCTTATAGCTATCCGGCAACTCATGTACTTGGTTACCATGAATAACGATACGCGGTGGGTTATAGCCACCGGCGTGCGCATACTTTAACTTCACTCGACGACCACGCACCAAAGGTGGTTGGTGATCCGCCTGTGCCATATCCATGATCCGCCGTAACATCGCCGTACTAATTCGTTTAGTGGCGCTATCAAAGGCTTCTTCCACCGACTCAAATAAATGCCCTACCCCAGTGCCGTGCAGCGCTGAGATAAAGTGAATACGCGCAAAGTCAACAAAGCCAAGACGACGGTCTAACTCAGACTTAATACGGTCTTTGACATCGGTATCCAGTCCGTCCCATTTATTTACCGCCAATACCAAGGAGCGTCCGGCATTGAGGGCAAAGCCAAGCAAGCTTAGGTCTTGATCGGAAATGCCCGTGCGCGCATCAATCACCAACAGCACGACGTTCGCATCTTCTATGGCCTTGAGCGTTTTAATCACCGAAAACTTCTCAACCACATCACTGACTTTCTTGCGCTTTCGAACACCGGCAGTGTCTATCAACACATACTCGCGCTCATTGCGGGTCATAGGTATATAAATGGAGTCTCGTGTGGTACCTGGCATATCATAAACAATTACTCGCTCTTCACCAAGGATACGGTTAGTGAGTGTTGACTTACCAACATTAGGACGACCAATAATAGCCAACTTTATGGCTTGATTCTCCAGCTCTTGCTGAGCTTCGTCGCTCAGCTCACCGTCGTGATCAAACGCAGCAAAGGCTTCTTCCTCAGTACCAGCCTCTAATGCGCTGAGCTCTTCGATAACCGGGTGCAATGCTGTAGTAAGTAGCCCAGCTATACCACGACCGTGGGCAGCTGCAATCTGGTATACCTCACCGAGGGCTAACTGATAAAACTCCGCACAGTTAGAATCAGCATCGATGCCGTCGGTTTTATTTGCTACCAAGAATACCTTTTTTTCCTGCTTACGCAGGTGGTGGGCAATGGCCTGATCAGCCACCGTCATGCCAGCTCGAGCATCGACTAAAAACAGCACCACATCGGCTTCATCAATCGCCAACAGCGATTGCTCTGCCATTTCTGTTTCTATGCCCTCTTCAGAGCCATCGATACCACCGGTGTCGACCACAATAAAGTCATAGCCATCATAGCTCGCTTGACCATATTTACGATCACGAGTGAGCCCGGGAAAATCAGCAACGAGCGCATCTCGAGTGCGAGTTAAGCGGTTAAACAATGTCGACTTACCAACATTAGGTCGCCCCACTAAGGCGATCACAGGAAGCATAATATACCTCTTAAACAACAAAAAAGCTCCGCCATGACCAATTGGCCTGAAGGCGAAGCCTATTTTAGGGCAAAGCCCAATTAATCTAACTTACGGCGCTTTAACGGCGCTTACTTCGCCATCGCGCGTGACAATGATCAAGCGATCATCAGCAACCACAGGTTCAACGTAAAACCCTGAGCCATCAAACTCGTGACGAGCGACTAACTCACCGCTGTTGCGGTCTAGCCAGTGCAAGTTACCTTCTTGGTCACCCACAGCGAGGTAATCACCTAGTACTGCAGGGCCTGTGATATACCAGCCACGCAGTGCTGGCTGTGACCAGCGTTCGATCCCCGAACTCTTATCTAAAGCATAGATAACACCATCAGAATCGACCACATAAATCGTAGTACCAACAATACTGAATTCGCGGTAGCTGCTGTATTCACGCTTCCAGACCACGTTACCAGAGCGAATATCAACCGCAGCCAAGTTGCCGTTATAAGCTAAGGTGTACACCATAGAGCCGCTTACTTTGGGCTCAGTGTCAACGTCGACTAAACGCTCGAACTCAGAAGCACCTTTAGGCTGGGCAATATCTGCCTGCCACGCGGCAAATCCACTATCGGAAATAAGCACAGATAACTTACCCGTCTCTTCACCCACTAAGACTCCGCCATTCGCGACAGTGGGAGCACTTAGGCCACGCAAGGTCAACGGCGGCACTTCTTGCTCATAGCGCCAGCGCTCTTCCCCGCTATCAGGGTGTAACGCCAGTAACTTACCCGAGCCTAAGTTAACGTAAACCAGGCCATCTCCAGCGGCGGGCTTTGATAGCGCTTCACCGGGAACACTTTTACGCCAAATGACCTCACCAGTTTCTCGGTCAAGAGCAACCACTTGACCATGCTCCGAGCCGATAAATAGCTTGCCATAGGCTTGCAAGATACCACCTGAGAGTTTGGCGCTGTCTGTGCTTTCCCATGGCCAAAACGAGGCGTCTGCGCGCACATCGTTCTCCCACAAGACGTCGCCATCAGTTAATGACAATGCTTGTACTTCACCAAAACGCGAGGCAACAAAGACGCGGTCTTTATAAACAGCGGGCTGTAAACGAGAAAAATAATGCTCTACACCATCTCCCACAGTTTCTTGCCACAACACTTGCGTTTCAAACTGGTTGGCAATCTCTGGTAACACCAACTCATCTTCATCACTGGAAGAGCAACCGGTGAGCGACGCCATACACAGTGCTAAGCCTGCCAGGGTTAACTTTTTCATACTACCCACTCCTTAAGCTGCTGGAGTCTGCTCGGCTAAATCGTCTAACTTCACTTGTAGTAAAGGGTTACTCTCTAAACCGCCATTGTCTGCTGCCGCTTGGTACGACGCCCGCGCTTGTGCTTTATCGCCTTGAGCTAGGTAAATATCACCCTTAAGCTCGGCAACATTGGCCTTATAGCTTTCAGGTAACTGCGTATCAAGCGTTGCGAGTGCCGCATCATAGTCTTTCTGAGCTAGTTGAATACGCGCTAAGCGCGTGGTAGCAATCGCTTGCAATTCTGCTTTGCCAGCATTTTTTTGTGCCCACGTTAGCTTCTCAGCAGCCAGAGCTAAGTCGTCATTATCAACCGCTTCTTTCGCTGCAACGAAAGCCGCCAGCACGGCATAGCTCGAGCCATTGTACTGCTCAATAAAGGCATCACTTTTAGCAACTACATCACTGTCTTGTGACCCAGCACCTTCAATCACCTTGTTAAAGGCATCAGATGCTTGCTCGGCGCTGCTTAACTGGTTTTGGTTATAGGCTTTCCAGCCATATAAGCCACCTAGACCGATAACAATACCTAGGCCTAGCGTAATACCATTTTCTTTGAAAAAGCGCTTAATCGCTTCTGCTTGTTGTTCTTCTGTTGAATAAATTTCCATTATTACCTCGTAGACTCAGGTCTAAATCATCTCAGCCAATAGCTGGGTAATTTCATTCAAGGAGTGGGTTGCTTGTGGTTTTTCTTCACGCAGGTATTTCACTGTCACCACTCCCTGCTCAAGTTCGTCTTCACCGAGGATCAGCGCTACTTCAGCACCGCTCTTATCGGCTCGTTTTAATTGTTTTTTAAAGTTACCACCACCGGCGTGTACTAGCACTCGTAAACCTGGCACTTGCGCACGTAACTGGGCAGCAATAACGGGGGCTTGAATACTGGCTTTGTCACCCATTGCTGCAACGTATACATCGGCATCACGGCGAATGTCGCCGACGCTATCTAATGCTTGCAACAACAACACCAAACGTTCCATACCCATGGCAAAGCCAACAGCAGGCGTCGCTTTACCACCAAGTTGCTCAACTAAGCCATCGTAACGACCGCCCGCACAAACTGTGCCTTGGGCCCCCAAACTATCAGTCACCCACTCAAACACAGTGCGGTTGTAGTAATCAAGACCACGCACGAGTTTTTCGTTAACCTGATATTCGATACCCGCTGCGTCTAAACGTTCACATAAATCTGCAAAATGCGCTTTAGATTCATCATCTAAGTGCTCTGATAACTTAGGTGCGTCGGCCAGAACGGCTTGTACATCAGGGTTTTTACTATCAAGCACTCGCAGTGGGTTGGAGTGCATACGACGCTTTGAATCTTCATCGAGCTTGTCTTCGTGCTGCGCTAGGTAAGCAATAAGTGCATCACGATATTGTGCACGCGCTTCATTGGAGCCCAACGAATTAAGCTCGAGGCGCACATGCTCGCTAATACCAAATTGCTGCCAAAGCTGCGCAGTAAGCATGATCACTTCGGCATCAATATCAGCACTGGCAATACCAAACACTTCCAAACCGAACTGATGAAATTGGCGATAACGACCTTTTTGAGGGCGCTCATGGCGGAACATAGGCCCCATATACCACAGGCGCTGTTCTTGATTATACAGTAAACCATTTTGGTTCCCGGCACGCACACACACCGCGGTGCCCTCAGGACGTAAGGTGAGGCTATCACCGTTACGATCGGCAAAGGTATACATTTCCTTTTCTACGATATCAGTCACTTCGCCAATAGAGCGCTTGAAAAGATCGGTTGATTCAACGATCGGGAAGCGGATTTCTTGATAACCGAAAGAGGCCACACACTGGCGCAAGGTACCTTCCACTTTCTGCCAAACTTGTGTATCACCCGGTAGGATGTCATTCATCCCACGGACTGCTTGAATTTGTTTTGCCACTGATAATCCCAAAAATTCTGTTTAGGCGCTCAAGCGCCGATGTCAAAGCGTCGATAAATTAAGCGCGCCATTATAGCCTTTTGTGCCGCTACCACCAAGTAGCAGAGCAAGGCTTAATCAACTAATTTAACGTCGATTGGCGTTTGTTGTTCTTGTTTAGCGAGGTAATCGCGCACTTGCTCTTCAAGTTGATCGACAATGTTATCGTTATCGATACGCAGCTTTTGTCGCTGACCGTTGATATACAGGCCTGAACGGCGATTTGCCCCGGCTAAGCCAATATCACTGACCAAGGCTTCACCCGGGCCATTGACTACGCAGCCGATCACAGAAACGGTCATCGGCTTGACCACGTCTTCGAGGCGCTCTTCAAGCTGGTTCATGGTGCCGACCACATCAAACTCTTGACGCGAACAGCTTGGGCAGGCAATAAAGTTAATACCGCGCGAACGTATGCGCAACGATTTAAGGATATCAAAGCCGACTTTAATTTCTTGCACAGGATCGGCCGCCAACGACACCCGTAAAGTATCACCAATCCCCTCGGCTAGGAGCATGCCTAAACCGACTGCTGACTTCACCGAGCCAGAACGAAAACCACCTGCTTCGGTGATCCCTAAATGCAACGGCTGATCAATTTCTTGTGCTAACAATCGGTATGCGCCCACAGCCAAAAATACATCGGAGGCTTTGACGGACACTTTAAACTGGTCGAAGTTGAGACGCTGTAAAATTTCCACATGACGCATCGCCGACTCAAGCAGAGCTTCAGGCGTTGGCTCGCCGTACTTCTCTTGTAAGTCACGCTCTAGTGAACCGCCATTAACACCGATACGAATCGGAATATTACGTTCACCAGCGGCATCGACTACTGCTCGAATTCGCTCCTCATTACCGATATTCCCGGGATTAATACGTAGGCAATCAGCGCCGTACTCAGCCACTTTAAGCGCGATACGATAGTCAAAGTGGATATCCGTAACTAGCGGAATATCCACTTGTTCTTTAATGCTTTTAAACGCCTCAGCCGCCGCCATAGTGGGCACTGAGACACGCACCAAGTCTGCGCCTGCTTGCTCAATAGCTTGAATTTGCTTGACTGTGGCATCGACGTCCATGGTGTCGGTATTGGTCATGGACTGCACCGCAATTGGCGCGCCGTCGCCAATAGGCACATCACCTACATAAATACGCGTCGATTTGCGGCGTTTGATCGGTGACTCTGAAAACATACTACTTACTCTGTTAACGGTAATGAAAATTTAGCGAGGCGGTTTTTCGGAAACTGTGAAATATCAACCGCTTCACCATTTAATTCGATATCAACAACATCGTGTTTGCCAAGCGTGACAGCAAAAGGCGCTTTGCCAATGAGTTCAAGCTCTTGTCCTGCATTTTTTATATCGTAAACTAGGCGCTTACCATCAGCATCTTCTACCGCCACCCAGCACTCACCGCTAAAACGCATATATACACGCTGCTGACCACTTTTTAAGGGCTCGCTTTGCACTGCAGTATTTGCTGTAGGTGTTGCATCAGCAGTCTCTTCACGCTCTTCTGTCGCAGTGTTAGAGATTGGCTCTTGCGCGCTCAGCGTCGTGGCTGATTGCTGTGCTTCGGGAGCAGGTGTTTGTTGGCTTTGTTCTTGGGTTTCGCCACTTGGTTGCACTGGCTGTTGTTCAGCGTTTTCAGGCCCCTCACTGGATATTGGGTTCGAGCTCACAGTGCTGGACTCTGGGGTAGACAAACTCAGCGGGTCATCACTATTTTGCCACCACCAAATAGCGGAAGAGCCCAAGATGATAGCCAGGATAATATAGCTTACCAGCATCAAGCGGCTGTCATGGGCTTCTTTTTCAGTTCTTCGCGAAAAGCTTTGCAT
Source organism: Pseudoalteromonas ruthenica (assembly GCF_008808095.1). Classification (NCBI taxonomy): domain Bacteria; kingdom Pseudomonadati; phylum Pseudomonadota; class Gammaproteobacteria; order Alteromonadales; family Pseudoalteromonadaceae; genus Pseudoalteromonas; species Pseudoalteromonas ruthenica. The sequence continues at coordinate 2,169,008 of NZ_CP023396.1, forward strand.
GGCCGCGATTTGTTCACTGTCATCTTGTGGGTCATAACCCTCAAGCAATTCTTTATGATCTAGGCCTACCACTTTGCAGTAAGCCTTCACATAGCCTTTAACAAAGATCGGCGGGCCGAGCTTTTCGAGGCGGTCATGCTCTAAATCATCAAGCTTTTGCACTGTCAGGTTCAGCCTTTTCGCCATTTGTTCTTGGCTTAACCTGTGTTGCTCCCTCGCTTGTACTAAATATTTCCCTATTTCTAATGGAGCACTTTCCTCTGTTATTTCACTATTTTCGCTCATATTTAATAGTTTTGAGGATCAACTAAATACAGTTTCTCGCCGGGTACTAGGCGAGCGCCCTCATCTAGCTGATTCCATTCCATTAGTCGTTGCAGAAGAATGTTATACTGGGTGGAGATACTGAACAGCGTATCTCCTTCTTGCACAGTATGATAAATGTTCGGCTCTTTTAAGTAAATTTTACTACCGCTGAGCACGTGATCTGCGCTCTTAAGGTTATTCCATTCACGCAATGTGCTTAAGCGAATATTATAGCGTGCTGAAACACTAAATAAGGTCTCCCCTTTTTTCATTACGTGATAGGGCAGCGCCAGTGGGTCATCACTATCGACCTGTGCGCCTTGAGCGATAAATTCGCTGACCCCTTCACTGAGCTCAGTATTACTTTGCTGTACCACCACATCTTCACTGGCTAAAGCCTGTGCATCGGACGCTTGCGTACTGTCTACAGGCGTAGTGTCATCACCCGCATTCTGTACTGGAGTATCACTCACCTGTGCCATTGCTTGTTCATCGGTGGATAAAGATGGCGGCTCGGCGCCGTCATTGCTTTCGGCCACTACGTCAGATGCACTGTCAGCCCCTTCGCTTTGGGTCGCTACTTCATCAGCATTTTGTTGCTCAGCAACCGTGTCGACTTCATCGGTGACGGCTGTGGTTGCAGGCTCATCTTGTGCAGCGGAGTCGTGCTCTGGCAAATCGGCCGGTGACGTTGATTGTTCATCAATTTCGGCGCTTGCTTGCAGCGCTTTAGCAGGCTGTTGCGGTGCACTCTGCTCGCCATCGCTATTATCGTCACTCGGCTGTGCTGCAGGTTGTGCAGCTGACGGCTCTGGATTCGGGGTCGTTATCTCGTCACTGGTATCGGTGGTCGTGACCACCGCAATGTCCTGAGAGTCTGCATTAACCTGCTCGGTAGCACTTTGTTCGGTTTGAGTCGCTTCAGTATCTGAGGTTTGTGCTTTAACAGCTTCTGCGGCTGTATCCACCTCAGTATTTGCTGCTTCTACCTTGTCATTTGTGGTTGCTGCATCGTCATTTGCAACCAGGTCGCTATTTTCATGAGCACTGTCGACCATTTCTTGAGTCTGCTCGGCACTGCTGGTTGCGGCCTGTTGCTGCGCTGGTGAAGTGATGACTACCGGCGATGTAGTAGGCGTTGTCGAAGTGCTCGACTTTTTCTTCATCACCTTGATTTTTGGCTTGGCAACGATGCGGTCATCTTGCATCACCCCTTGCAACTCAGAAAGTTGGTGTTTGCGATACTGCTCTCGCAACTGTTCAAACTCACTGGCGCTATAGCGCTGCTCGCGGACAATACGCGCTTCAATCGACGACGGGTACGTCAGCTCGATGGTTTCTGCTAATTTACGCGCATCTTCCACATGACCCATACGATCTTGAATCAAATATCCAAGTAACAATGACCGCGATGAAACTCGTCCAGTGCGCTCATAACGCTGGAGCACCTGCTGTGCTTTATAAAAATCGCTTTTAGCATAGTGCACTGCAGCTAAATTAATGAGGCTGGATGCACGTAAAGAACTGTGATTCAACGCTTCTTCAAGGTAGGACTCAGCGGCATCAAATTTATCAAATTCGAGTGCGCACAAAGCTAAGTTTTCGTAGCTTTCCGCAACCCGTAAATAGCTTGGAATTTCAATTGCTGACATAAACTTGTCAACCGCGCCTTCATAATCGCCAATATCACATAAAAACACCCCATAGTTATTCAAGGTGTTTGGATCATTCGGCTCGAGCTCAATCGCACGTTCGTAAGCATCTTGGGCACGCTGATGCTCACCGACTCGTTGATAGTAGTAAGCCATCGAGTAATGTACTTCAGGAAGCTCTGGTGCAAACTTAGCTGCGCGTTCGAGGTTATATTTAGCTTGTGTGCTGTTGCCCTGCGAGAGATAGTTGAGGGCTAAAGAGATGCGCGTACGCGCGGCGTCGACATTATTTATTCGTTTTTCTACTACAGGCCGGTCGCTGCCCACATAGGTGCTTTCGGTTACACACCCGCCTAAGGCGAGTAAACTGACACTGGTCACTAAAAGCTTGCGCATGGCGTCGCCTCGTTAATTCCGTTATTGCACCTATATTACCGAAAAGCCCTTTTGTTTCATCTATTTTTTAACAAAAGGGCGATATTTTCTGTTATTGAGCCACATTTATAGCGATAGCGCTCTTTTCTCGCTCTTTTCTCTTGGCCAAACGTTTGGTTCTATCAACCACATCACCCACCAGCTGACCACATGCGGCGTCGATATCATCGCCTCGGGTACGACGCACGATGGTGGTAATACCGGCCCCTTGCAGTACCTTCGAGAAGCGGTCGATACGACTGTTGCTTGAGCGCCCGTAATCATTGCCTGGGAAAGGGTTAAAAGGAATCAAGTTAACCTTCGATGGCGTGCCTTTAAGTACTTTCACTAATTCATGGGCATGATCGGTGCTGTCATTGACTTCTTGCAGCATCACATACTCAATGGTGATGTCTTTATTCGCTTTTGAACCGTCAATATAACGGCGACACGCCGCTAAGAACTCTTCAATAGGGTACTTTTTATTAATCGGCACTAGCTCATCACGCAATTCGTTATTCGGAGCGTGTAAGGAGATAGCCAAGGCCACGTCTATTTGCTCTTTTAACAAATCAAGCGCTGGGACCACACCTGAAGTACTCAAGGTAACGCGACGTTTCGATAAACCAAACGCCCAATCATCCATCATCAACTCCATCGCCGGAACCACGTTTTTCAAATTCAGCAGTGGCTCTCCCATGCCCATCATCACCACATTGGTGATAGGACGGCGGGTGCTGTCACCGTGCAGACCGATATCACGGGCTACACGCCATACCTGACCGATGATTTCAGAAACCTTGAGGTTACGGTTAAAGCCCTGTTGTGCAGTCGAGCAGAAAGTACATTCCAATGCACAACCCACTTGCGACGATACGCACAAGGTGGCGCGATCTTTTTCCGGGATCCAAACGGTTTCTACCTCTTGGCCACCATCGAGTAGCAAGGCATATTTGATAGTGCCATCGCTGGATGGCTGCTTTACCGAAATTTCCGGAGCGCGAATCTCACACTCAGCACTCAGTCGCGCTTTGAGTTTTTTATTGAGATTGGTCATGTCGTCGAAATTGTCGATGCCGAAATGGTAAATCCACTTCATCACCTGATCGGCGCGGAACGGCTTTTCACCAATGGATGCGAAATACTCGCGCATTCCTTGGCGATTAAAATCGAGTAAATTGATTTTTTTCTCAGTCGTGGCCATGAACAAACCTCTATCAGGTGACGGATAAAACGAAGGTGGCAAATTGTACACAATTTAACCATTATAGCAATTCCTTAGCTCACTGGCTGCACTGCCAATAAACTAAGGAATTACAAGGACAAGAAAAGGGCCCGAAAGCCCTTCCCGCGACTGTTGTCGTAGCTCGAAATTAACGAGTACGAGGACAGATTTCTTCTTCAGCGAAGAAGTAAGCGATTTCGCGAGCCGCAGACTCTGGCGCGTCAGAACCGTGTACTGCGTTTTCGTCGATGCTGTCTGCGTAGTCAGCACGTAGTGTGCCAGCAGCCGCTTCCGCAGGGTTAGTCGCACCCATGATTTCGCGGTTTTTACGGATTGCATCTTCACCTTCAAGAACTTGCACCATTACTGGGCCAGAAGTCATGAAAGAAACAAGGGCACCGAAGAAAGGACGCTCTTTGTGTTCAGCGTAGAAGCCTTCAGCTTGCTCTTGTGATAGGTGAACCATTTTTGATGCAACGATCTTAAGACCTGCAGTTTCGAAACGGTTGTAGATTGCACCGATGTGGTTTTTAGCTACCGCATCAGGCTTAACGATAGAGAAAGTGCGCTCTAAAGCCATGTTTTGCTCCAAATAACGTTAAATTTTAAGTGTTAAACTTTACCGGGCGCGAATTATACGCGCTTTAGCGTGAAAATCCTACTACATTGTTACGCCCGTGAGCTTAGTGAATAAACAAGTCAGGGCGATGACAACCTCGTTTCGGTGATGATGTACCCTGCCGCCCTACTGTGCTTAGTGCGCTGACGCAATAGCAAAAGCTGATCCATATCAAACCATCCTAGCGCCCTCACCGCTACACTGCCGAGCTATTTTTTCACTGACCTGGACTCAGTTAAGGAATCATTATGTCTGTATTTTCACCAGAGCTGCTCAGCCCTGCGGGTAGTTTAAAAAATATGCGCTACGCCTTTGCCTATGGCGCTGATGCCGTCTATGCGGGACAGCCTCGCTATAGTTTGCGCGTTCGAAACAACGAGTTTAACCTCGCTAACCTCGAGCTTGGTATAAATGAAGCCCACCAGCAAAATAAAAAACTTTATGTGGTTTCTAATATTGCGCCGCACAACGCCAAAATAAAAACCTATTTGCGCGATATAGAGCCGGTTATCGCCATGAAGCCCGATGCCCTAATCATGTCTGACCCGGGGCTTATTATGTTGGTGAGAGAAAAATGGCCTGATATGCCCATTCACTTGAGTGTTCAAGCCAACGCCGTGAATTATGCCAGCGTGCTGTTTTGGGCCAAACAGGGGGTTGAGCGGGTGATTCTATCGCGTGAGTTATCACTGCAAGAGATTGCAGAGATCCGCGAACTGTGTCCTAACACCGAATTAGAAGTGTTTGTCCATGGCGCGTTATGCATGGCGTATTCCGGGCGCTGCTTACTCAGTGGCTACATCAACAAACGCGACCCCAACCAAGGTACCTGCACGAATGCCTGTCGCTGGAGCTACGATGTGCAACCGGCCACCGAAACGCCGACCGGTGATGTGGTGCATAAGGTGGACCCAACACTTGGGTTGGGTGCGCCTACCAATGAGGTATTTATGCTTGAAGAACAAGGCCGCCCGGGGGAGTATATGCCAGCATTTGAGGATGAACACGGCACCTACATCATGAACTCCAAAGACCTGCGCGCCGTGCAGTATGTGGATGCGCTGACGCGTATGGGCGTTCATAGTCTTAAAATAGAAGGCCGTACTAAGTCGTTCTATTACGTTGCACGCACGGCTCAGGTGTACCGCCAAGCCATTGATGACGCCGTCGCTGGCAAGCCATTCGACGCCAACTTACTGCGCAGTCTCGAGCATCTCGCCCACCGAGGCTATACCGAAGGCTTTTTAAAACGCCATGCGCACCAAGAGTATCAAAATTATGACTATGGCCACTCTATTTCTGATTCACAGCAGTTCGTTGGTGAGGTGCTTGGTCGAACCGCAAATGGCTTGGCGGAAATAGACGTCAAAAATAAATTTTGTACCGGCCACTCATTGGAGTTAATGACACCTAAAGGCAACGTGCATTTTAACTTACAACACATGGAAAACACCAAGGGCGAGCGTATTAGCGATGCAAAAGGCTCTGGCCATCAAGTGCGTATTCCTATCCCCGAGGATATCGACCTTGAACACGCCATTTTGATGCGTAACTTAGAAAGTGGTCAAGATACACGCAACCCATTTAAGTCGTCGTGTTCGTAAGCCATATAGCTTGATAAGGGCGCATGCTCAGGCATGTGCTCATGTCTTTATAGACAATGTCACTGAGCAAATCGCACCACGGCTGGGTGTTCACCAAGTTTAAATCTTCCAGTGACAAGGTTTGTGGCTGATTGCTAATGTTAAACAGACAAAAAATACTTTGTTGGCGGTCGGCGCTTTGCCGCCAAAAGCCGAAAATTTCTTGGCCAAGGTGCAAAGTAAACTGCGTTGCATTGGGGTGAAAGGCTTTTTGCTTCCCGCGTATCTTAAGCAAATTCAACATACCACGATGCACCTTTTGGTGATGGCTATGTGGATCGGCCAATTTGGCCTCTAAGTCATGCCAGTGCCAACGATGGCGATTAATGGCACGATTATGCTGGGTATTATTAAAACGCTCATAGTCGTTTTCGGTCCCCGTGAGCGAGTGAATATACACACCGGGAATTCCCTCCAGTGCCAACATAATGGCATGAGCACATAGAAATCGCGCCACAGCAAAGTTATCTGGCCCCTGCTGCGCTCCCTGTAAGGCATCAAACAACGCGATGTTGATTTCATAAGGCGCTAACGTACCGTCATTTTGTGTGCGCCAACTCACCTTGGCACCAAAGCGCTGCATACAGGCCACCAGAGCATTAATTTGCACGGTATCTAACAGGCCCTCTGCTGGGCGCAAGCCAATGCCATCATGGGAGGCTATAAAGTTAAAATAGGCCGTACCATCTTGGGCGGGGGGCATGCGCATCATCCACTTTTTCAGTGCTGTGCAGTCACCGGTAGTCAAGGTGTGTAATAACAAAGGAGGTAAAGAGAAGTTATAAATGCAATGCGCTTCATTGGCATTACCAAAATAGGAGAGATTTTGCTCATTGGGAATATTGGTTTCAGTAATGATAATGGCCTGTGGCTGCACATGTTCTATCAAAGTGCGAAGCAAACGCACCACTTCATGTGTTTGCGGCAAGTTAATGCAGGAAGTTCCGGGGACTTTCCACAAAAAGGCCACCGCATCGAGGCGAAATAAACGTACCCCGTTGTCGAGATAAAAGCGGATAATCGCCACAAACTCTCGCAACACCTGCGGGTTAGCGAAGTCAAAGTCCACTTGATCATGACTAAAAGTGCACCACACATGTTGCTCACCCGCTGCCGTACGCACCTTGTTGAGTAGCTCAGATGTGCGTGGACGCACCACACCCTCTAGATTGTCACTGATATTGGCCGTTTTAAAGTAGCCCTTTCCAGGGGCAACGTTAGCAATAAAGTTACTAAACCACAGGCTCTTACTGGAACAATGATTGATCACTAAATCGGCCATCAGCCGGTAATCTTTGCTGATATCGTTTATATGCTGCCAACTGCCAAGGGCCTCATTGACTTGCACGTAATTCATCACCGCAAACCCCTCGTCTGACGAGTAAGGGTAAAACGGCAAAATATGCACCGAGTTAATGGCGCCTTCGGTGTAGGTATCGAGAAATTGTTTCAGTGTATACAAAGGCGGTTCAGTGGGCAGCGTATGGGGTTCATGAGCCTGCGTTTTATTCACCGAGTCGCCATAACAAATCAACACCGCATCCCGTTCATCCCAGCGACTTTTATGGGGGGTGGGCTGGCGAACCACATCACCTTGAAGCATCGATTCCAGCAACTGTGCCGCGAGCTCCTGACATTGCGCATCATCAAGAATACCGGCGTAAATGATCGCTAAATGGTGGGTGACACGTTGCTCAAACTGACGCTGGCGAGAAGTCATACTACCCCGCCTTGCGTATGTGTGCGCTGAACTGCTGATTATCAAGCTCAACCGCTTCACGTAATCGGGCAAACACGTCAGGCATTGCCGACACTACCCGGTTCCAGCTGGGCACGAAAGGCGCTTCCATCGGGTGCTCTAAAAAATGTTGCCCGGCATGCATAATATTTTGCGCGAACATTTCCACCGCCTTTTCTTCTTGGTGAATATCGAGGCTTAAACCATTCATAAGCGCATCATTATGATAGGTTTCGACAAAATCCAAGGCAATGCGGTAGTAAGTTGCTTTCAGTGAGCGAATGGTTTCAGTAGTAAAGGTTTCCCCTTGGGTGGCAAGCTTGCGAAATAACGCTTTGGTAATATCCACCGACATTTTTGATAGCCCAGCGTTTCTATCTTCCAAGGAAAGATCTTGGTGTTTGTGGTCATAGGTTTGGGCAATATCGACTTGGCATAAACGGTTATGAGCGTAGTTGCGGTACATCTCCGAAAGCACACCAATCTCTAAGCCCCAGTCACTGGGGATACGAATATCATTGAGCACATCGCGGCGAAACGAAAATTCCCCCGCTAAGGGGTAGCGAAATGAGTCCATGTACTCGAGGTAATCGGTACTACCTAATACCGTTTTGAATGAGCGCAGCAGTGGCGTCACCAATAAACGCGAAACTCGACCATTGATTTTTCCTGCCGCAGTACGGGCATAAAAGCCCTTACAGAACTCATAGTTAAAGCGTGGGTGGGCCACAGGATAGATAAGCCGAGCCAGCAGTGCACGGTCATAGGTGAGAATGTCGCAATCATGCAAAGCGATAGATTCAACTTTTGATGCAGCAAGGGTATAGCCCATGCAATACCACACATTACGCCCCTTCCCTAACTCCTTAGGGGCCACACCAAGGGCCTGTAGCTCACTATCCAAGGCACGTAAACGCGGGCCATCATTCCATAGTACCCGGTGTTTTTGCGGCAATTTATCGAAGAATGTCAGCGCATGACGGTACTGTTGCTCGTCTGCTCGGTCCAGGCCTATGATGACTTCATCGAGATAAGGCACTTGCTGCAGGTGATTCACTATGTTTCCTAACGCGGGGCCTTCGAGTTCGGAAAAAAGCGATGGCAGAATAAGACCCATGGGCCGTTCTTGGGCAAATTGCACCAACTCCCCTTCAAGTTCAGCGACCGAACGCTGAGAAATATTGTGGAGTGTTGTGACAATGCCATTTTGATGAAAATCAGCCATGGTTACGCACCTCATCTGCTGCTAGTTGCTCTTTGATCAGCGCTAAACTACTGAGCGTTTCCTGCCAACCTCGCGGCCCGGCATGAACACTGAATAACGCGCTGCGTTTTTTTAAAATCGGGGCTGTGTTTTCGCTGTTCGCAATAACTATCGCAGTGTCTGCCGCCTCTAGCATTGCCACATCATTATGGCTGTCGCCCAGGGCGATGCTGTGCAGTGGGCAACTATATTGCGGTGCCAGCATTTGCATCACATAGTGCAGCGCTTTGCCCTTGTTCACTCCCAGACTCAGGTGCACAAAGCGCCCACCGCGCAACACTTCACATCCTAATTTCTGCGCCGCCAGCGTGAATTGGTGTAACACCTCGTCACTACCTTGCCAGTAAAGCGGATCGCTGTAATGGCGTGTTTGCGCTTGTGTTAATGCCTCTCCAGTGAGGCCAGTTAAGGCACTTAAGCGCTTAGACGATAGTTGACTAAAAGAACGAAAGCTGTCGCCGAATTGTTCTGCCAAAGCCGAAATGCACTGTTGTAAGGTCACTAAAGGCGGGGCAAAGGGCATAATCCAGTAGTTATCGCACTGCTGAGCAGCTTTAGGTGGTGTAATAAAGTGCCCTTTGGGCACATACAGAGCGGCGCCATTTTCGCAAATAAAGGGCAAGTCTAGGTGTAAAGCCTGGCACAGCGCATGGATTTCCGCCGCTGTTTTACTGGAATTAACGATCACTGGCACCTGCGCCTGATTCAAAGCATTGAGTAAGGGCTTCGCCTCATCACACTGATAGCTGTGATGATCTAATAAAGTGCCATCCAAATCGGTAAAGACCACCGGAAATGCCGACCCCTGAGTGGCTAGTTTATTATCGCATTGGTAAATGTGTCGTGTGTTATCAAGGTGATAAACTACATCACAGTGCGCGGGTAAGTGAGCTAAACAATGGCGGGTTAAGCGCTCAAAATAGTTAATAAAGGATTTGACTCCTTGCTCGTCGAGAGTGTGCTCACTGGCTCCACGGCGGGCAATAAGCTGCTGCTCTTGCTGCCAACGCCACGCTTGCACAGCATCAAAGCTGGGCGCTTTCAACATGATGCGAATATCAGCGGCGTTGAAAACCGCTTGATACTCATTGGCCAAACGGGAATTCACACAACGCCGCCAGCGGCCATCTGGATCTTGGTTCTGCTCTAGACTATTAACCGCGACGTTAAGCTCACACGGGCTTTGTGGCTGCGCACCAACACACCAGCCTTCAAGAATAAACACATCGATGGGGCGCTCAAAGCAAGGCCAATTCACTAACGGCTCGCGGTCATCGGTGGCTTTATTGAATCGCGGCACTCGGATACCACGAGCTCCGTCTTGAACTTGTGCGATCACTTTATTGAGCAGTGCAATATCATGGGTGCCCGGCACACCTCGGGTGGCAAAGAGCGGATGCACTGACTGCGCTAACTGATCACGCACCGCTCTTGGGAAGTAGAAATCATCTATAGAGCACGCGCAGGTATGCAAAGCAAAGCGCTGTTGTAATGCTTGCGCCAAGAACGCTGCTAAGGTGCTTTTACCCGACCCTTGCGCACCATTTATAGTGATAAACAACGCCTGTCCAGGTTGCTTACTATTTGCTAACTGCTGCGCCAGCGGCATGAAGTGGTGCTGAATTTGCAATTTATAACTCGACTGCAACTGTTGCGCTGATATAAATTTTTCAATATCCATGCCGTGCTCACACAAGGTTCGATTGTAACTATGAAGGTAATCTGCAGGACTTAGGCCAAATTGTAAAAGGCGGCCTTTTCATAAGGTTAGTAAATAAGCGAAGAGTAAGCGCACCAAAAAAGTGCAAAAAGGAGGGATTATGCGCTGCTATCGCACTTTGTTTTAGATCAAGCAAAGTAGTAAAACGATAACTAAAAGGCTGTGCTTGAACCACGTTTTTTGTACTATCGCGTCCGCGCTGAAACAAGGGGAGTGGTGATGGCTTTATTAATCAACGATAAGTGTATTAACTGCGATATGTGTGAGCCCGAGTGCCCTAATGGCGCTATTTTTATGGGCGAAGAAATCTATCAAATCGAGGCGAGTAAATGCACTGAGTGTGTTGGTCACTATGATCAACCAACCTGCGTGCAAGTATGCCCTATTGATTGCATAAAACCAGACCCTGCACACAAAGAGAGTGTGGAGCAGCTTGCCGATAAGTATGTACGCTTAACCGAACAAACTGCCCACTACGGCAACACATAAATTACGACCGAGGCGCAGATGTATTGCTTTTCTCTGCAGTATTCACATCATCATCAAGTGTTTGCTCTAGCAAATTAGAGACACTCGCTCGCAGTGCTTCACGTTGCGCTTGTACAAAGTTTTCAAGTGCTTGCTCAGCCGCTTGTTTAACGGCTAATTCCACCTCTTCGGCTAGACTGGCTGCTTGAGTAGAAAAGCTCAATGTCATTACAGTAGTGATAAGTGCGATACGTGCGAATTTCATAGTTGTATTCCTTTTTCAGTTTAATTAAAGCATCTTTTGATGCGCTTACTGTAGGAATATCAAGGTCCGTGCCAAAAATTTAAATGTTTAATTATCAATAACTTAAATATTTAACACGCATTTTATTCGTAGCTAAGCTGTCCGCCTGTGGACACGTATGCGTCCGCAATCGGACACTTTTGTTGTATCAGCTTGCTTATCACCGCAACCAAAAACAGCCATTGCTCGATAGACTCACCCCAACAGGTTCAGTATCAAGCTATCGAATTTAAAGAGGGGTTAAGCGCCAACGATACCCAATGGTGTGGCGCTTTTCCAGGCACCACGAGTAAAATCAGGAATACTCAAGGACTCACTGCGATTAGCCACCGACTGCGCAGATAAGGGAGAGATCACTGACCACGCGGCGCCATCGTATACATCTTGATCCAATGGCTCACCATTGCGCAGACAGTAGATCATGCGCCAAAACATCAAGAAATCCATACCACCATGGCCACCATTATGCTCTGCTTGCGCACCCATTTTTTGCCATAAGGGATGATCGTATTTGTCATACCATGGCTGCATGTCGTACTCCCACTCATGGAAGCTTTTACCGCCTCCTTGCTCCAGAGCGATGCGATTAGGGAAGCCGGCAAACACGCCGTTGGTTCCTTGGATAAGATTATGACGACTATAAGGGCGAGGAGTGGTGGTATCGTGCTGAACCATAATACTGCGCCCTTTAACGGTTTTTATCAGCGTGGTATTCATATCGCCAGCTATGAATTCCATTTGATTACGCGAGTGTTCGGGGGGAAATTCGCGCTGTGCATACGCAGCACGTCCTAATGCTGGGGAACTCATAGAGGTGAGGTAATCGAAACGATCGCCACGATTGATATTCATGTATTGCGACACCGGACCTAAACCATGTGTTGGATACAAGTTACCATTACGTTTGGTGTGCCATGCAGTACGCCAAGAGCCGGTCTTATGGGTGATTTCTTTCATTTGCCAACGCAGCTCATGAATGTACGCAGCTTCACCATGGAGTAACTCACCAAATACGCCCTGGCGCACCATATTTAACACCATAAGCTCATCGCGACCGTAATTGACGTTTTCCATCATCATACAGTTCATTTGCGTGCGCTCAGCGGTATCTACCAGCTCCCACATTTCTTCTACAGTCAACGCCAGTGGCACTTCAACAAACGCGTGCTTACCGCTTATCATGGTATCGATAGCCATTGGCGCATGCCATTGCCAGGGCGTGGAAATAATAACAATATCAATGTCATCGCGTGCGAGCATATCGCGATAAGCATAGTCACTATCGCCGTAGGCAGTGGGCTTAGGTTGACCGTTATTAACAACGAACTGGACGCTGCGCTCCAGCACTTCTTGGTGGGTATCGCAGATGGCTTTGATTTCGGTGCCTGCAATGGCACTCATGCGCTTTACATGGCCGTAGCCTCGTTGACCAACGCCGATAAAGCCGACCCGAACAACCTCCATTTTAGGTGCCACCAAACCAATCACTGAACTGCCTTGGCGTGCAGGCGTCACTGCTTGTTGTGAACTGGCACAGCCAGCCAAAGAGGCGGTTGCCGCCCCAGCGGCAACCGCGCCTGCGGCCTTAATGAAATCGCGTCGATTAAACTGCTTCATAATCTATTCCTTGGTAAATGCGTCACTAGCACGCTATCGCAAAGCGGTTGGCTAGGCAAAAGGAACAGGATGAATAACGCGCTGGTTGGAGCTGTCGTCAGCTGAGATAACGCGACGACAGCAAAAAGCTAAGCGTGATCGATCAGTTTTTTCAGAGTGTCGGTGTTATTGATGAGATCGCGGTACAAGGCAAACTGATTGTTTGCTCTGTCCAAATTATGCTCGGGATACTTAGTGGCAAAGTACTTATCGCCATTAATATAATCAGTTAAAAAGCGTACACCAATCATAAATGGCATCACTTGCGCACCGAGCCAAAAACTGCGTTTTTCCTGTACCGTGATCAGCCCTTTTAATGGCTCAATATAACCCTCAACAATAGCGGCAAATATATCTTTACGCACCCGCACATTACTAAGCTCGGTACTGTCTTCGGGTTCAGGCGAGCAAAAGGTACGGACCATATCACCGAAATCAAATAACCAATAACCTGGCATACAAGTATCTAGGTCAATGACCGCCTTGGCCTGATCGGTTTTGTTGCTAAAGAGCATGTTATTTATCTTGGTGTCGTTATGACATGGACGCACTGGAACACAGGTCACAAGTTCTGCCAATTGGTGCACAAGATGGGTTTGCTGTTGGCAAAAGGCTAATTGCTCATCCACCTTTGCTACACGCCCTTGGCTATCCGCTTGCACCGCTTGCTCGAGCATGTCCAAGCGCATTGCTAAGTTATGAAAGTCCTTAATCACCGGATAAAGCTGCTCGGCGTCGAAATCCTCAAGCGCTGCTGCAAATTGACCGAACGCATTAGCCGCGACCCTCGCTTGGCTTGGTGAGCGCACCACTTCCTCGCTGTAACTACCACCGATAAACTCCAATGCACGCCATTTCTCACCGTTGATATCGAGTAGGTAGCGCTGATCTGTAGTGGCTACATGTTTAATAATATCAAGCTGATATTGTTGTTTATGATGCTTTTTAAGCAAGTGCTGTTCGATTTTACGGGCATTCGCGACCAGCTTATCAGGCTTAGGAAACACATCGGTATTGAGGCGTTGTACCACGACCGCGCCGTGAGCATGTTTCAATAACATGGTGGTATTAATGTGACCATTACCAATGGGATTTAAACTAAGCTGGGTCGGCTCAAAGCCGAACTGGTGCGCCAATAACTGCGCATGAGAGTCTGTATTCATAGGTTCAATCTTGAGTGCCGCTTCGCTCATTGCTTAATCCCTTGAGCTGTTTTATTTTTTTTGCGATTACAGCGAGTTCATCTTTATAAGTCATGCCGAGCCAGGGCTGTGTGGCAGGGTAAACATCAACGGTCGCCAAATGATGGTCAATGCAATATTGTATTTGATCGGGAAGATAATACTCTTTTTTGACACCGTTGTCAGTGCGCGCCAAAAAGCGCTCGAAATTATCCGCTAACACATCAAATAATGCTCGCCCTACACCCCAAAAGGTCATTGACGCGAGCGCTCCCGAATCAATTTGTAACCTTTCATCCTTATCATTATAGCCGACAAGCTCGTCATCAACGTTTTGAATATTAAGCACTTCATCAACACGTTGAAGTTGATTATGGCTGTTAAGCTGACAGATCCCCCGATTCACGCCGCCCTGCTCACTACAGGTACTCACCACCGGGTAAGCAACACAGGCCCAGTGCTCACTGTGCTCAAAGTGTGCCACCACTTGCTGATAGGCGTGCTCACCATAATAGTCATCGGCGGTGATCACGATGGCTTTATCCCTCACCTTGTCTCTCGCACATAGCAAAGCATGGCCAGTTCCCCAAGGCTTATTGCGCTCATGTACTAAGTGAGCATAAGCCGCTGGTACATCACTGATATGTTGCTCGACCAAGTCAACACTCATGTCCTTTGGTAATTGCGGTAATATATGCTCGCACAGCGTCGCCCGTACTTGTTGGTTAATGACCAATACTAAATGGCGCACCCCCGCCCTATAAGCGTCTTCAATACTCAATTGCATTATAGTCTTTTGCAAACCCGGCAATACCGCCACCTGCTTGGTGCCACCAAAACGACTCCCTAAGCCGCCAGCAAGAATAACTAAACTTAGCGTTGCTGCACTCATATTCGTCCAATTACTACGACAAAAGGTAGAGTGTACAGATAACTGAGGGAGTTGAGCAAATAGTTGGGAGGGAATCCAGATGAGGCGCGTTTGCACGCGCCCCCACTTAAGCTGTTAATCAAGGTTGAGACACAAATACTTCTCTTCGAGGTACTCTTCTAACCCTTGGTGCCCCCCTTCACGGCCAAGACCAGACTGTTTCACCCCGCCAAAGGGTGCTACAGGATTAGAAATGAGTCCTTCATTGATACCTACCATGCCATATTCAAGCGTCTCTGCGACCCGGTGTATCTGGGCTACATCTTGACTGTAAAAATACGCCGCTAAGCCGTAGGGAGTGTCATTGGCCTGTTGTAGTGCCTGTTGCTCGTCTTTAAAAGTGGCAACCGTGAGCACTGGGCCAAAAATCTCCTCACGACTGATACGCATCTCACTGGTAACATTACTCAATAACACTGGCGCCACAAAATTTCCTTCAAGACTTTGACGCTCGCCCACTAAGGTCGCGCCTTCTTGCAGCGCCGAGTCGATAAGCTCATTCACTTTCGTTTTGGCTTGTGGGTAAATAAGTGGGCCAATATCAACGCCTTCTTCGGTGCCTGACCCTACCTTTAATTTGGCCACTCGCTGCTGTAACTTGGCAAGCAACTTGTCGGCAATGCGCTCGTCAGCTAAAACACGATTAACGCACACGCAGGTCTGCCCAGCATTGCGAAACTTACTGGCAATGATGCCATCAGCCGCCTTATCTAAGTCAGCACTGGCGAACACCAATAAAGGCGCGTTGCCCCCCAGCTCCATAGAGGTGCGCTTAATGGTATTCGCGCATTGTTTTAGCAGCTGGCTGCCGACCTGGGTTGAGCCAGTAAAGGTGAATTTACGCACCGTTTCGCTGACCGTAAGTTGTTCCCCAACCGCTTTAGCATCATCACTAAGCAGAACATTAAAGGCGCCCCGAGGGAACCCCGCTTGATGCGCCAAGTGAGCCAGAGCTAACGCGCACAGTGGTGTGTGTTCTGAGGGCTTAAGCACAAAGCTACAGCCCGCCGCATAAGCAGGTGCAACCTTACGAGTGATCATGGCAATGGGAAAGTTCCACGGGGTAATGCCAGCAACTACACCAACGCCTTGCTTAATCACACTAATGCGATGTTCAGGCTTGCTAGCTGGAATAATTTCACCATAGCTACGTTTGGCTTGCTCAGCAAACCATTTTACAAACCCGGCACCATACGCGACCTCACCTTGCGATTCGGCTAACGGCTTACCCTGCTCCAGCGTCATCAGCTCAGCAAGGCTGTGTTGATGCTTCATAATCAACTCATACCAACGATAGAGTACTTCGCTTCGCTGCTCAGCAGTGGTTGTTTTGAGACCTTTAAAAGCACGTTGTGCACTCGTTATTGCCTGCTCTACCTGAGAAGGGCTCACCCTTGAGGCACGCACTATCTCGCTCCCATCGGCGGGGTTAGTTACGGCAAACTCCCCCTCTCCTTTTAGCCATTGCCCATCAATAAATGAGTGTTGAAATATCCAAGCTGAATCCATAACGCGCCTCCAAAACAAAAAAGCCGCTGAAGATAAATTACAGCGGCTTTTTGCATAAATTAAGTTCGAACCAAATTAATGCTCTTCATTAACGATGTTGAGGTTGTATTTGGGAATTTCAACCACTAAGTCTTCGTCATGAATTTTGGCTTGGCACCCAAGGCGTGATTCGGCCTCAAGTCCCCAGGCTTTATCAAGCATGTCATCTTCAAGTTCATCACTTTCTTCTAAAGAATCAAACCCTTCGCGGATCACCACGTGACAGGTAGTGCAGGCACAAGATTTTTCGCAAGCATGGGGAATACTGATGCCATTTTTCAGTGCCACATCAAGGACTGTTTCGCCCTCTTTTGCCTCTAAAGCCGCGCCATCGGGGCACAATTCATCATGGGGTAAAAAGATAATTTGTGGCATTGCTTATACCTCGTCTACTGACTGGCCCGTAAGAGCCTTTTTAATGGATGCATCCATACGACGCGCAGCAAACTCGCTGCTGGCCGCATCAACTTTCTCAATTGCTTGTTTAATTTGCTGTGGCTCATCGGCCTGACTGCTAATTTCCGTGAGCTCCGCCATGGCTGCTCGCAGCGCATTCAACTCTTGCTCATCAAGCAAGTGACTGTCGGTTGCCAATGAAGCTTCTAGTGCCTCAACAACCCGTAGCGCCTCTACTTGCTGCTCTTTAAGCATACGCGCTTGCATGTCTTCTTTCGCGTTGCTCATTGACGATGTAAGCATCTCGGCAACCTGATCATCAGATAGACCATAAGAAGGTTTGACCTGAATCTCTGCTTGCACACCGGTGGATTTTTCCATCGCCGTCACACTCAGTAAGCCATCAGCATCAACATTAAAGGTAACCCGAATGTGCGCTGCACCAGCGGCCATGGGCGGGATTCCTTTTAAGCTGAATTTCGCCAGAGAACGACAATCGTCAACCAGCTCTCGCTCGCCCTGCAAAACATGCAACGACATGGCTGTTTGCCCATCTTTGAACGTGGTGAACTCTTGCGCCCGTGCAACCGGAATTGTGGTATTGCGGGGAATGATTTTCTCCACCAAGCCACCCATGGTTTCTAATCCTAAAGACAGCGGCAACACATCAAGCAATAACATATCAGAGTCAGGCTTATTCCCGACTAAAATATCGGCTTGAATCGCAGCGCCGACGGCAACAACACGATCTGGGTCAATGCTGGTTAATGGCTGTTTGGCAAAAAACTCGGCCACTTGCTCACGCACTAGCGGCATTCGAGTCGAGCCACCGACCATCACCACTTCGAGCACTTCTTCGTTGCTGATTTGGGCATCTTTTAACGCCCGGCGACAGCTGCGTAAGGTTTTCTTAACTAGCGGCTGTGCCAGCTCGGCAAACTGTTCACGGGTCACGGTAACGGTGTGAGATTGACCATCAAACTCCAACACCACATTCACTTTGCCATAGCTTGTCAGTGCTTCCTTACAGGCTTTGGCTTTATTGATAAATAACCGTAAGGTATTGGCCGTTAATTGCGTAACGCCGGTTTGCTGCTTAAAGTAATCCACCAGCAAAGAATCAAAGTCATCGCCGCCCAGAGCTGAATCGCCACCGGTTGCCAGCACTTCAAACACGCCTTTGTTTAAGCGCAAAATAGAGATATCGAAGGTACCGCCACCGAGATCATAAACGGCAATCACCCCTTCTTGGCCCGAATCTAAACCGTATGCCACCGCCGCTGCGGTTGGTTCATTCAGTAAGCGCAACACTTTTAGCCCTGCTAATTGGGCCGCATCTTTGGTGCTTTGGCGCTGGGCATCATCAAAATAGGCAGGCACGGTGATCACCGCCCCGGTGATGTCCTCACCGCCGAAGCTTTGCTCGGCGCGGTTACGCAATGCTTTGAGAATCTCACTGGAAGCTTGTACTGGGCTGATATCGCCTTGACGAGTGTGAATGTGCAGGCTGTTATTGGTATCAGTGAACTGATACGGCAGCTGGCCATAACTGGCTTCGATTTCCTCTTGGGTCTTACCTAAAAAGCGCTTAACCGAGATCAGCGTATTATGAGGGTCATCTGCAGCGTGCTGCTGGGCGTCGGTGCCGACGACCACGTCTTGCTCTAAATAACGCACAACAGAGGGTAAAATAGCCTCACCTTGCTCATTAGCTAAGGTTTTTGCCTCACCGCTTTGCACCGTGGCAACAAGCGAGTTGGTGGTGCCTAAATCAATTCCCACAGCGAGTTTGTGTTCATGTGGTGCCGCGCTTTGCCCCGGCTCAGCGATTTGCAATAATGCCATGTAATCTAAAAAACCTTTTCGTTTAATGCGCTAGTCAAATAACTCATCTTCAATGCGTTCTAGTTCATCTCGTAACTTGTAGACAAACTTCAGTTTGCGCACGTCATCTGCAGCCTTGTGCCACTGTGCTGAATCGTCGCTCGCTAACAGCGTCGCGAGTTCATTGCTGTATTGCTTATCTAAGGCAGCAATGTGCTTTTCAAACTCAGCGATGGCCGTATCCGGGTCGCTGGCTGATTGCAATTCTTCAAGCTCTTCACGCAGCTCCATTTGCTGCATTAAAAATTCAGGGTCTTGCAGCGTCTGCTGTTCGCCGCGCAAATCCACCCCAAGCTCAGCCAGCATATACTCTGCGCGCTTTACTGGGTGCTTAAGCGTTTGCAACGCATCATTGATTTCCGCTGTTTTTTGCACGGCGACGAGTTTATCTCGCTCACTGCCACCACTGTGTCTGTCTGGGTGAGCAGCACGTTGCAACTCTAAATAGCGCTCATTAATTAAGGTTAAATCAACCGTAAAGCTGACTGGAATAGAAAATAGTTCAAAATAACGCATTGGTTAAACCCTATAATGAAAAGCCCTACATTGGGTAGGGCTTAAAAACGTGCGATGCACACCGCTTCGGCGTACTCACTGTTGGTTATTAAACAGTGAAGCTCTCGCCGCAGCCACATTCACCACTTTGGTTCGGGTTATTAAACTTAAACCCTTCATTCAACCCTTCTTTGGTGAAGTCCAGTTCAGTGCCATCAATATACACCAGGCTTTTTGCATCAATGATCAGGGTTACGCCCTTGTCTTCGAAGGTTTGATCTCCTTCGCTGAGCTCGTCGACAAACTCTAGCACATAGGCAAGCCCCGAACAGCCGGTGGTTTTGATCCCCACGCGCAAACCTATGCCCTTGCCACGGTTTGCGAGGAAGGATTTAACTCGGTCTGCTGCTGAGTCTGTTAAGGTGATTGCCATATACTGCCGCCTTATTTGTCTTGCTTGCTCTTGTAATCTTTGATTGCTGCTTGGATTGCATCTTCCGCTAGGATTGAACAGTGAATTTTCACTGGTGGTAACTCTAGCTCTGCACTGATGTCGGTATTTTTGATAGTCGCCGCTTCATCTAAAGTTTTGCCTTTCACCCATTCGGTGACCAGCGATGATGATGCGATTGCACTACCACAGCCATAGGTTTTGAACTTAGCGTCTTCGATGACACCTGTATCAGATACCTTGATTTGCAACTTCATAACGTCGCCACACGCAGGTGCGCCGACCATACCAGTTGCAACGCTGGGATCGTTTTTGTCTAGAACGCCCACGTTACGTGGGTTTTCAACATGATCAATTACTTTATCACTGTATGCCATAACTTTTACCTCGCTACCTTGTCATTCGCCAAGGCTTAATGATGTGCCCATTCAACCGATTCTAAATCAATCCCTTCTTGGTGCATCTCCCACAACGGAGACATTTCACGCAAGCGGCCAATGGACTCTTTAATAAGTTTTACGGTGTAATCGATTTCCTCTTCAGTGGTGAAACGACCAATACTGAAGCGAATCGAGCTGTGTGCTAGCTCATCGTTACGACCTAGTGCACGCAGCACGTAAGACGGCTCCAAGCTTGCTGATGTACAGGCTGAGCCAGAAGATACGGCAATGTCTTTCACTGCCATTAACAGCGACTCACCCTCAACAAAGTTGAAGCTAATGTTGGTAATACCAGGAACCGACTGCTCCGGTGCACCGTTAAAATACACTTCGTCCATGTCATTCATAATGCCGTCAATTAAACGCTGACGCAGGGCACTGATGTGTGCATGGTCTTTATCAAAGTCCTGTTTGGCATAGCGGAATGCCGCGCCCATGCCAACGATTTGATGCGTTGCCAGCGTGCCCGAGCGCATACCACGCTCATGACCACCACCGTGCATTTGCGCTTCTAAACGCGCACGTGGCTTACGGCGCACATACAATGCACCAATGCCTTTAGGGCCATATACTTTGTGGCCAGAAAATGACATGAAGTCGACTTTTAACTCTTGTAAGTCAATTTTCACCTTACCGGCGCTTTGAGCGGCGTCGACATGGAACATAATTTTACGTTCGCGACACATCTCACCGATGGTGGCGATGTCTTGAATGACACCAAGTTCGTTATTTACGTGCATCACGCTCACCAAAATGGTGTCGTCACGCATTGCTGCTTCCAGCTTTTTCAAATCAAGTAGGCCGTTTTCTTCAACGTCCATATACGTCACTTCGAAGCCCTGACGCTCAAGCTCACGACAGGTATCGATCACCGCTTTGTGCTCGGTACGCACGGTAATCACGTGCTTACCTTTTTTCTTATAAAAGTTAGCGGCGCCTTTAATAGCTAGGTTATTCGATTCAGTCGCACCCGAAGTAAATACAATTTCACGGGCATCGGCGTTGATTAAATCGGCAATGTCGTGACGCGCCTGATCGACCGCTTCTTCCGCTTGCCAACCGAAGCGGTGTGAACGCGATGCGGGGTTACCAAAATTACCTTCCATTGTCAGGCATTGCATCATTTCTTCGGCAACGCGCGGGTCCACCGGCGTTGTTGCTGCATAATCTAAATAAATCGGTAACTTCATTACTTTCTCCGCTTACGGCAACCTAGTTGCTTACAGTTGACAGCTGACTTGAATATTTTCTAACTTGCTAATGGCATCATTAAGCTGTTTATCTTGGCGATCGGCCACTTCTTTAATGTCAGATTTGCTGACTAACTCAGATAAACTAATACCATGTAAAAACTCTTCTATGCGCTGACTTAAGTCAGACCACAAAGTGTGGGTCAAACAGCGCATGCCGCTTTGACACCCACCATCAGCGCCATGACAACGAGTGGCATCCACCGACTCATTAACCGCACTGATAACATCGCCGACCGAAATAGCACCGGCTTCTTTACCTAGTAAATAACCGCCGCCTGGACCGCGCACTGAGGTCACTAACCCTTGCTTACGTAGGCGAGCGAATAATTGTTCAAGATAAGATAATGAGATTTCCTGCCGCTGTGAAATATCGGCAAGGGGAACGGGCCCTGCATCGGTGTGCAGCGCAACATCGAGCATCGCGGTAACCGCATATCTGCCTTTGGATGTTAACTTCATATCGCCCCCATACTCTTCAAGAGTGTGAATTTTAATTACCTGAGTATTAGAGTCAAGTATTTACTGGAAGTACTTGAGTAAAATACTCGGGTATTGACTGTCATTGTAATTACCTGAGTAAAATAGTCAAGTATTAACCTGCAGTGTATAGAGGGATCACGAGCGCCCCTTCACAGTGGCGCTCTAGTGACGTTTCTGAGTATCAGTCTTGGTTGTTTTGCTGTTTATCTACGGAAGTCAGCATACCGCGCAGAATATTGAGCTCTTGTTGCTCTGGGCGGGCACGGTTAAACAAACGTTTTAGTTTTGTCATCACCTGGCCAGGGTGCTGTTTGATGATAAATCCGGTGTTGCTAAAGGTACTTTGCAAGTGTTCATAGAAGCGCTGCATTTGTTCATTGGTAGGGTATTCGTTGTCGTCTTGTTCGACCGCTTGCTCTTGAGTATCTAAAAACTGCATGCGCGTCTCATAACACAGAGTTTGTACCGCCATGGCTAGGTTCAATGAGCTGTAGTCTGGGTTCGCCGGAATACACACATGGAAATTACATAGCTGCAACTCTTCATTGGTTAGGCCGCTGTTTTCACGACCAAAAACCAATGCCACAGGGCTACTTTCGCCTTCTTTAACAAGTTTTTCACCGCATTGGCGAGGGTCTACCATCGGCCAGCTCAAAGTTCGAGAACGGGCGCTAGTGCCGATGGCCAATACACAGCCTTCAAGTGCTTGCTCTAGCGTATCGACCACTTGAGCCTGCCCTAAAACATCCGTAGCTCCAGCTGCGAGTGCGCTGGCATGACTATCAATTTCACAGGCTGGGTCAACAAGATAAAGGTTACTAAAACCCATGGTTTTCATTGCTCGAGCCGCCGAGCCAATATTACCTGAATGCGAGGTGTTAACCAAAACGATGCGAATGTTCTCAAGTGCCATAGTACGGTGTTTATTCTTTAGTAAATTACAATACGCCGTAGTTTATCATAACCCTAGGTAGAGAGCCGCTGAAAAATTTTTCTAAGCAAAACAGCGCTGCACAAAAAACCATCAGGTTATTTTTACTCGCGTATTTACTTTAGTTGAAAAACCGCTAGAATACGCCGGCTCGAAATATTGTTCTTTTACAACCCAAAGGTAATGCTATGCATCCGATGTTAAACATTGCGATTCGCGCTGCGCGAAACGCAAGCAAGGTGATTTTGCGCGCCTGTGAAGATTTATCAAAAGTAGAAGCCAGCCAAAAAGGCAGCAATGACTTTGTAACCAGCGTTGATAAAGAGGCGGAAGCCGTTATTCGCGAAACCATCTTAAAATCTTACCCTAACCACAGTATTATAGGGGAAGAGTTAGGCCAACATAATGGCACTGATGCTGACTACCTTTGGGTGATCGATCCCCTCGATGGCACCACTAACTTCATTAAAGATATCCCGCACTTCTGCGTCTCTATTGCCTTAAAGGTAAAAGGCCGTATCGAACAGGCCGTTGTCTATGATCCTATCCGTGGTGAGCTTTTCACTGCAAGTCGAGGTCAAGGCGCGCAACTTAATAGCAAGCGTATTCGTGTTAGTAACGCTAAAGAGCTTTCTGGCACAGTGCTAGCCACAGGCTTCCCATTTAAACAAAAGCATCACATGGATGCATACATGGAAGCGTTTAAATCACTATTTGTATACACTGCCGATATTCGTCGCGCGGGCTCTGCCGCGTTAGATATGGCGTATGTGGCGGCAGGCCGTGTTGATGGCTTCTTTGAGATTGGTTTGAAACCTTGGGATACCGCTGCAGGTCAACTATTGGTAAAAGAAGCCGGTGGTTTGGTGATGGATTTTGCTGGCGGTGCTAACCACGAGAAAAGCGGTAACGTGATCTGCGGTTCACCAAAACTCGCTAAAGCTATTGTAAAAGAAATTCGCCCGGTATTAACAGAGTCACTACTGAAGTAATGTCGTGACCGGCGCTTGAACTATCAAGCATAATAGAAAAAACGCGAGCTTAGGCTCGCGTTTTTTATTGCTCTCTAAAAACCGTAGTTAAAGCTGACGCCCGCAACTCTTGGCTCGGCATATTGCACGTAAGTTTGCGCGATGTAACCATTCACTGGGTTATTGCCGAATTTAAAGCCGCGATTGTAGTAGTCTTTATCTAGGGCATTGCGCACCCAGAAGTTCACTCCCCAATATTCGGCTTGGTAGCCAACACTGGCATTAACAAGGTTGTAGCTCGGCGACTTCGAATTATGGCTATTTGAGAAATAGTACTCGTCTTTGCCTTCTACCCCTAAGTTCACGAATAGCGCGTCGGTGATGTCAAAACGGGCGTTCAATGCATACTGATAATGGGGCGCTTGCGCTTGATCGCGGTCACTTTGATCAACGCCCTCAGCGGTAACAAAACCATCGATTTCACTGTCCAGTGCACCGACACTGCCCGTTAAGGTTAAGCGCTTAGAAACAGCATACTCGCCTTCAATTTCAAGGCCGTAGTTTTCGCCGCTGTTGCCGTTATCAAAGTAGCCTGCGAACTGCTGGTCTTCGGTTTTCCAGGCTTTTAGCTGGATATTATCGCGATACATATAAAACGCGGTGATGCGTAAATTAAGGCGCTTATCGGCCGAGCTGCCCTTCACGCCGAACTCAGCATTCCATAAGTACTCTGGATCGAAAGTGCGATGGTTTAAGAAAAAATCAGCATCTTGGCTTAACCCTTCGTCATTAGCCTTGGCGATGGCTTCGGCATTGATACCACCGGCTTTGTAGCCTCGGCTGATACTGGTATAAATCATCGTTCTCGGCACTACTTGATACTCAAGCGCCACTTTTGCACCGACCATGGTGTCGTCCACATTCTCGACGACCGCAGCGGAGTCACTGTATTGGCCCTCATTGCGCTCAACGCGAAGTCCCGTGACCAACCGCGTTTTGTCGCTGATAGGCATTTCTATTTGCCCATATAAGGCAATATTTTCACTGTCATAGGTCGATGTGAAATCACCGGCATTCCAGGTGTACTGACGCAATAAGTCAACATCGCGAGACTGGTAATATAGCCCAGAGACCCAATTCCCCGCTTTGCCGCTAAGTTGTAGCTCTGCGGTGTAATCTTGACGGTCACGTTGATAGCTGTCAGTGGAGCTGTAAGCATAGGGATGCAAGCCCTCTAAACACAACGCTGGCTGCTCGGGGTCATTACACACCCAATCTTCATCGTAACTATACAAAAGGTCAGCGTCTAAACCGGTTAAGTTAAATTGCACATCGGCAAAGTTAAAGCCGCTGTAGATATTGCTCAGCCCCACAGCAACACTCTCTTGAGTATCTTTACCTGGCTCATCGGCCACACTGATACGGGTATTATCTAAGGTGAACGCATCATAGCCGTTATCAATATCCATATAATGAGCAACGAGCTCCGTACGCCAATGCTCAGTAATTTGCGAGTGCAGCTTTATGCGGGCGACTTGCTCATCAATATTTTGACTGTTGCTATCAAGGTACTGGTTATCAACATAGCCGTCTGACTTATTTTGATAGAAGCTCGCGCGCACACTGCTTTTTTCACCAAACCCAGTGCCTGCAGCAATACCGGCATCCCACGCATTGTAGTTACCCGCACCAAGCTTCACCTTAACACTAGGCTCCAAGGTTGGCTCAGCGCTTTCCATGTGGATCATCCCCGCAAGCGCATCGGCGCCAAAACGCGTGCCTTGTGGGCCTCGATAAATCTCTACTTGGTCAACATCAAACAGCATTGCGGCGCCGCCAAGGCCGGAGTAATTAATACCATCAATCACCACTCCGACCGATGGATTAACAGGGTCAACAAACTGCGAACGCAAGCCGATACCACGAATTTGCACAAACTTACCGCGCGACGCGCCGGCAGTAAAATTCACATTGGCAGCTTGGTTAAGTAGCTCATCTAAATATTTGGCTTCGCGGGAGGCAATATCAGCCTCGGAGAACAAGCTTGCGCTAGCGCTAAGCTCTTGGATTGATTCGCTTTTAAAGTCACCCGTTACAATGATCTTTTCAATATCACTTTCATCAGCGTGTGCACTGAGACTCAAACTTTGAGCCACGGCACAGGCCAGCAAACATAGACGTGCATTCATGCGCAGCTTGGCATCCCTAGTGGATTAAAAAAGGAACACCGAGTCTAGCAAAATCAGGCCATTAAATGAATATCTGTGGGGGCTAAAGCTTAGAACGTTTACCTTTAAGATAAGCGTTGCGAAAGTCAATAAAATGCTCGGCGAGCTTGCTTGCAGCTTGGTGCTGTTCAGCTAACTCTAAAACCATAATAGCCACTTCAGCAGTCCCTAACTGATGCTCATGTGGGGCAATACGTAAGCGATAGTCCGACACCTGCTCTGGGGCAATGGATAGCACCGGAAAACCATCTAAATAAGGAGATTTACGCATCATTTTTTTCGCCTCACGCCAAGTGCCGTCAAGGAAAATAAACAAAGGCGTTTTGCCCTCAATAGGCTGTACCTCAGTACAGACTCGTTGTGGTTCAACGCCTTGCTCCGGGAACACCACCCACGGCTGATAACGACTATCTTCTAATAGCGCTAATAATGCAGGGTCTGGATCGGTTCTATCCCAGCGAAAAGCAAAGTTCTGCGGCACGATATCGGCAATGAGCCGACCGGTATTAGAGGGTTTAAAACTCTCGTTATGATACATCAACAAACACACCGCAACATCACAAGGCACCGTTTCAACCCCGGCACAAATACATAATGACTGCGCTAACAAGCAATGTTCACAACGGCTGAGCTTACTGCCTCGGGCTTTGTATTCGCGTTTGGCATCAGCAATTTGCTGCGCACGAAGTTTTAATACAGAATTAGTCACCACATACCTCAGGTCGACGATAGCCGCTTATTGTAAGCGAATTAAGGATGCAAGAACATGGTTAACCTAACCAATAGCGCGCGACTACGCTTTCGCCTTATGGATCTTAGCGACGCCGAGCTATTGTACGAACTAGACCAAGACCCCAAGGTGATGCGCTACATTAATGGCGGAACGCCCACCTCCAGAGCAAGCATCAACGAAGTTTTTCTGCCTCGCCTTCGCGCATACCTTAATCCTGCAAAGGGCTGGGGCATTTGGCAAGTCAACCGTATCGCAGATGATGCCTATCTCGGCTGGATACTCGTGCGCCCTTTTGATTTTTTCAGTGACGCACCAAAATGGCACGATATTGAGCTCGGTTAGCGCTTTAAACACTCAGCATGGGGCCAAGGTTATGCCACTGAAGCGGCTCATGCGGTGCTTCATGGTCTTGCTGAACAGCAACCAGAAATACGTTACTTCAGCGCCATCGCGATGGCCGAAAATCTTGGTTCCATCGCCGTCATGAAGCGCCTAGGTATGCGCTTTCAGCGCCAGTATGTGCACCATGATCCACTGGGGGACTGGCCCGTTGTCCACTATCAGTTAGCGGTGTAACCCACTGTAATGTGAAGTCCCAGCGTTTGAATCTACATTGGTTAGTACACCTAACAGGCACTGAGTGCGTGTTAACCGTCATTACCCTATTGATTCAAGGAGCTGAATATGAGGCTACCCCTCATTGCTGTTGCCACTGTTGGCGCACTCAGTACGTTTGCTAACGGCCATGCGCAAACAACGCCCACACAACAGTTAACCCCCCATCTACCCAAAGACATCAGCGTCACCGAGCCAGTCACATTGCAGTCTTTACAGCATGACTTTGATGTATTTTCTTGGCAGTCCTTTATTGCTCTGAATTGGCCTGCAAATGCGGACGGTCTGCCGGATACCAGCAAAACCATAGGCCAACAAGGCAACGCTGTGGTATGGCAGCACTATAAGGAAAGTCGCGATATATTTTTAGCTAACGGCGCCAAACCGCCCGGCTGGAAAGAGCACAACCCGCCGCCAACTCAGTGCGATGCACCTAATAATGCGTTAGTGCTGTCGCAAGTGGGAAAAACTCCGAATGTGCTTGATGAAAGCGGTGAGCCGTTTCAAACCGGGCCACTGATAGACCAAAATGGCCAGTACACGCGCTTTGAAATTCTCACCAATAAAATGATGTTCGATTACATCGTTGATAACGAACTCTACAACCAGCAAGGGCAACATAAATTCAAAGGCGACGCTGACTTTCCGTCTACCGATAACAGTAAGGATAAAGACGGCGCAATTATGATAAAAGCCGCTTGGAAAGTGATGGGCCCAGGCGATGATCGCAGCCGTTTTTATACCGTAGATGCCTATGTGTATAACAATCCCGACGAAAACCAGGGAGTTCAAGCTGCGTGCCAATTGCAGCGAGTTGGCTTAGTTGGCTTTCATATCGCCACAAAAGTAGAAGGCAACCCACAATGGATTTGGTCTACTTTCGAGCATATTAATAATGCACCCACGCAAGGCCAACCGGCAACTAAGCAGAGCTACAACTATTACCGACCCAACTGTGATGATTGCACTGCGGTGAATACTCCGCCGCCACGCCCGTGGGACCCAAGCACACCCCATACGCAACCCTCGCAGGTTGAACGCGTAATTGCAATTGACGAGGCGACCAACAAGCTGAATCAGAAATATCATGCCCAACTCAAGCACGCCTTTGCCGAAAGCGTTTGGGTGAACTACGAACTAGTGAGCACTCAGTGGCCCACAGACGCTCAAAGTAAAACGGATCCAACCGGCGTCCCAGCCCCCAGCTTTCTTGCCAATACCACCTTGGAGACTTACATACAAGGCGAGGTTAAACAAACGTCATCAAGCTGTATTGGCTGTCACAACAATGCCGCCATGACCAATGGCCGCTTTGCTGATTTCACCTACCTACTACAACGTGCACAAGCCAAAGGAGAAAAGTAATGAGTAAAATGGATAATTTCATCGGCTTGAGTGCCGTTTTAACAGGCTTTGCCGAGAGCAAACTCGCGCCGCAAATCGACCCTATTGATATCAAATCTGAGTACCTGCCGCTGTGGCAAGAAAAGGTTGATGAGCAAAGTAACGGCTTAAGCAGCAAAATTCTCGCCACTTACAGCGACCTAAAAAGCGTTCAACCGCCCTTGTCAGATCAAAAAATTGGTGAGGCCATGCTCAGCGAGCGCAACGGCGCTGACTTCACCATGGCCTGCCGACAACTCATTTACCTTTGGTATATGGGGGCCTGGCCCAGTGTCCCAAAGGACAATAGCCGTACCGACTTCACCATAGTGTCAAGTAAAGCTTACTCTGCAGGGCTGGTGTGGCAGGTCATGCAAGCCCACCCTATGGGCGATTCGAATGAACGCTACGGCTATTGGGCGGAGAAGCCCAGCGCCACATTAAGTGACTTTACCGGCCACAGCAGCGAGCAATAAGGAGTAACATGATGAATAGCAAAACCGAATATGATGTGGTGATTGTCGGCGCAGGAATCGCAGGTGCCATTGTCGCCTACGAGCTTGGCAAAGCAGGTAAAAAGGTACTTATTTTAGAGGCCGGACCTGCCGTGCCCGCTGATCGCTCCAAATATATGGATACTTTTTTTAAAGCTGCCGCAAAAACACCTGAAAGCCCGTACCCACCGGCAACACAGAATGCGGTGGCAAATAGCCTAGACAATCCCCTTGGCTTACCCGATCCCAGTACCGAAAACACACCAAGATACACAGTATTACAAGTGGATGCTTGGCGTAAACCGACACAATGTTACTTTGATTATCCACCGCAAGATGCCAATGTCAGCGGCACGAGTTTAAATGCTAAGTTTGCTTTTGCCAGCTCCTACGAACGCATCGGTGGCGGTACCACATGGCACTGGTTAGGCACCTGCTTGCGCTTGTTACCACAAGATTTTGAGCTTAAAACCTTGTATGGCCAAGGGGTTGATTGGCCCGGTGGTGAGCAGTTTTATCAGGACTTAGTGCCGTTTTATGAAAAAGCGGACCAAGAGATAAACGTCGCTGGCGACAAACAGCGGATGCAACGCCTGTATGAGCAGTTTGGCGTCGACCCCAGCGGCACCTACGGTGCTCATTATGATTTCCCCATGCCGGGGATCGTCCCTGCCCTACAAGACAGAGTCTACGAGCATGCCACCTTGGGCATGAAATATGAGGGCAATGAAGTCTATGTATCGCCAACGCCACAGGGACGAAACTCTCGCCCCGGTGAGCGCCGCCAATGCGCCGGCAACACCAACTGCATACCTATTTGCCCTATTCAGGCTAAATATGATGCCACCGTGACCTTGGCTCGAGCACTGCAAACCGGCAACGTTGAGATCCGCTATCAACATGTGGCAAGCAATATCCAGCTCGATAGCACGACCCAACAGGTATGCGCCATTGATTACATCAGCTATACCCATGCTAACGGCATTGCCACTGGTCAGGGTTCGGTCACTGGCAAACGCTTTGTGCTTGCCGCGCACGCTATTGAAACTCCGAAACTACTGCTTATGTCGAATAAAAACCCTGGCTTCGAAAACGGGGTTGCTAACAGCAGCGATCAGGTGGGCCGCAACCTCATGGACCATATTATGTATTTAGGCTGGGGACTAGCGGAAAAGCCAATTTACCCGTATCGCGGTCCACTTTCCACAGGTGGCATTGAATCGCTGCGCGATGGCGACTTTCGTAAACAGCGCTCAGCTTATCGCATCGAGATTGGTAACGAGGGCTGGCAATGGGCCGCTAATGATCCCGGCACGACACTCGCTGATTTCATATTTGGGCAGAACAATAGTCAGTTGAATGGCAACTCGGTGAATCAACAAGGACAAGAGCTACGCTTAGATGATAACTTACCGGCGAATAGTAAGTTGTTCGGTCAACAACTGGTGCAGACCTTGAATCAGGCCTACACCCGCCAACTGCGTTTAGGTTACCTAATTGAGCAACTCCCCGATGCCAATAACCGAGTCGAGCTATCTTCGACGCTGAAGGACAACCTTGGCTTGCCAAGACCCAAGGTCACCTACCGCTTGGCATCCGATTACGAGCGTAAGGCGTTTGTTTCGGCGAAACAAATTACCACAGAGTTGTTCACCCAATTAGGCGCCACCGAATATACTCAAGACCCCGGCGAGCCCAACCTCAGTAATGCCGAGGATGCCTCGGCGACAAAATTCCAATACCAAGATGACAGTGGCACCTTACATAATTTTAAGTTTTATGGCGCAGGGCATATCGTTGGCACCTATCGCATGGGGGATGACCCAGCGACCTCGGTGCTTAACCACCGCCAACAATCATGGGACCATGCTAACCTGTATATGGTAGGAAGCGGTGTGTTTCCAACCATTGGTACGGGTAACCCCACATTGACGATCGCCGCCTTGGCATTTCAAGGTGCTGGCCACATACTCGACGATTTAGCAGGAGCTTAATGCCATGCGCTTTTTATCTTTGACTTACTATGCCTTACTTACAGGCATCGCCACCCTAACTCTGAGCACCCATGTGTATGCTGAGTCAGCAAAGAGCATTTTAACCACCGATTCCTTTGCTACGCTAGAGCAGCAAGTAATGCAGTGGGGGGAGCCAGAAAACACTCTGGTAGTGATGGATAACGACGATACGCTGACGATGATCGCCTGCGCTGACGACCAATCCCCGAGTAAGTGCCAGTATCTCGGTGGGGCCGCTTGGTATGCGTGGCAAAGTGAGTTAGTCACTGCACAATCAGCTCCGCGTGTCGCCGACACAAGTTTAGAGCTTATTGAAGCCTCAGACCTATTATTTGCGCTTAACACCATGGTTTACACTCGAGATAACGTCCCCGCCATATTGGCACGGTTAAGCAGTCAAGGGGTGAGGCTAATGGTTGAGACGGCACGTGGTAACCAAACGATTTCTGCTACAGAAGACCAGTTTACCGACTTAACACTACCAGATGGCGGCGATTTACTGGGCTTTTTTGCCACCCATGCGCCCAAGTTTGCAGGACTTGCTAGTAAAGCCAACCCCTACTCTTCGTGTGATAGTGGCAGCCAGCGTCGCATTTCCTATCGCCAAGGAGTGATGTATTTGGCAGGCCAAGATAAAGGCAAAAACCTACTGTGCTTTGTGAACCAGTACAACGACACGCTATCACCCGATAAGCAAATTCGTAATATCGCCTTTATTGATGACACACTGGAGAATGTCGAAAGTATAAACCACGCATTTGCAACTCAAGCGCAGTTCAACGTTGCCGCCTACCACTACACGGCGCTGGCGGCGCATAAAGCGGCACTAACCCAAGGGCCAATGGCGAAAAAGCATCAAGCAAAGGCCACCGAACGCTGGTGTAAGGTAATAAAAACCATGACCAAGGAGCTGATAAAACCAAGCTATACCCGCGAGTGCCACTGAAAAAAGAATATTCCTCCTAGCTTATTTGAGCTAGGGGGAAGTACTTGCCAAAACGAAAGCGTTTGCGAACATAGTCAAAAGCACTTAAATTAGTTTTTCATCAATACTAATGAGTAAAGAACTACTTCGGACAAAGCAACTACCCACTTTACATAACAACAGATGCTAAGTTTTTTATAAGACAATAACTCGCCTTAACTGAAAACAATGGCCACATTCAGTGCTAATGCTATTTAACAAATAAGAAGTGTTTGAAAATTATGGTTTTTACTACCTAATAATCGGAAGCATATTTCGTCTTATGAGAAAAAAGTTTGAAAAATAGAAAGAAGATAAAACAAGCTAAATTGAGCGAAACAAGGCTATTTATAAATAAAGCAATATTTTCATTGTTTTGCTGGCTTAGCGGTTTAGCAGGGCTCACAGTACCTATAGTTGCGCTTTTTACTGGCCATATCAGTAGCCTTAGGAAGTATGGGCCGCCTGAAGAGACCTACTTCTTCACATCTTCTCCTTTGACCTTCATATTTATTGTACTGCTTTATTTTGGCTCTTCTCTATTTTTACTGCTAGCACCGACACTATTCAATGCAACATTTTTCCCGAAGAAAATAAAAAGAAAGAATAAAAAGTGATTACTTTTAAGTTACTTTATCTTCCTATAGCACCCCAATTACATTGCTGAATT
Source organism: Pseudoalteromonas ruthenica (assembly GCF_008808095.1). Lineage (NCBI taxonomy): Bacteria > Pseudomonadati > Pseudomonadota > Gammaproteobacteria > Alteromonadales > Pseudoalteromonadaceae > Pseudoalteromonas > Pseudoalteromonas ruthenica. The sequence continues at coordinate 2,202,080 of NZ_CP023396.1, forward strand.
CAACTTTTATGTTCCTATCACAGTTAAACAATTAAGTATAAATATCAAACATAAAAAAACCCGGCACTAAGCCGGGTTTTTAAATTCAGTTGAAGAAGCTTACTTCTTCTTTTTCGCAGCCTTTTTGTTCGGTAGGTCAGTGATTGACCCTTCGAAAATTTCAGCCGCGAGACCGATTGACTCATTAAGCGTTGGGTGCGCGTGGATGGTTAAAGCGATGTCTTCAGCATCGGCGCCCATTTCCACACCTAGACCAATCTCACCCAGCATTTCGCCAGCGTTGATACCGATCATTGCACCACCGATAAGACGATCTGTGTCTTTATCGAAAATGAGTTTAGTTTGACCTTCGGTACGTGATGAAGCAATCGCACGACCTGAAGCAGCCCATGGGAATACCGCTGTTTCAATATTCAGCCCTTGCTCTTTTGCTTCTTTCTCAGTGACACCAACCCATGCAATTTCAGGGTCTGTGTAGGCAATTGATGGAATGCACTTAGGATCAAAATAGTGCTTTTTGCCAGAAATTACTTCAGCGGCAACATGGCCTTCATGAACGGCTTTGTGAGCAAGCATAGGCTGGCCAACGATGTCACCAATGGCATAGATATGCTCAACATTGGTCTTCATTTGCTTATCAGTGTTGATAAAGCCGCGCTCATCAACGTTAACACCGGCTTTGTCGGCATCAACCAACTTACCATTTGGTGTACGACCAACAGCAACTAATACTTTGTCGTAACGCACAGGCTCCGCCGGCGCATTTTTGCCTTCAAAAGTCACGTATAGACCGTCGTCTTTCGCTTCAACACCGGTTACCTTAGTCGATAGCATAACGTTGAACTTGTCTTTAACGTACTTCTGGTAAATCTTGATAACGTCTTTGTCCGCTGCCGGAACTAGCTGATCAGCAAATTCAACCACGTCGATTTGTGAGCCTAGAGCGCGGTATACAGTGCCCATTTCAAGACCGATAATACCACCACCTAGTACCAATAGTTTTTCTGGTACGTCTTTCAGCTCAAGCGCACCAGTCGAGTCAATAACACGCTCGTCTTCTGGAATGAAAGGTAGGTTCACCGGCTGTGAACCAGCCGCGATAATAGCATTATCAAAAGTGATGGTGGTTTTGCCGTCATCGCCTTCTACGTCAATGGTGTTGCTGCCAGTGAATTTACCGTAGCCGCTCACGACTTTCACTTTACGCATTTTTGCCATGCCGTCTAGGCCGCCAGTTAGCTGACCAATAACAGAGTCCTTCCAATCGCGGATCTTGTCTAGGTCAATTTCAGGCTTGCCAAAAGAAACACCGTGTGACGCCATTTCGCTCGCGTCATCAATCACTTTAGCAACGTGTAGAAGTGCTTTTGAAGGGATACAACCGACATTCAAGCACACACCACCTAGGGTCGCGCGTGACTCAACGAGGGTCACTTCCAAACCTAAATCCGCAGCACGGAATGCCGCAGAGTAACCACCAGGACCACCGCCTAGTACAACGACTTGTGTTTTGATTTCGTTGCTCATGCTATTACCTTATTTTGTCCGAACGGGAAGCAATGACACGGTTTGCTGTCAACATGCCATCGCTCACAAAAATTGTGCAAAGATTGTATCATTGCAATTTAAAAAAATCCCAGTAAAAACCGATTACTGGGATTAAAGTTCATTATCTGTATGGCTTACATTACCAAGTGGCGAATATCGCTTAGGTAATTTGCCAGAGTCACAGTAAAGCGTGCTGCCAGCGCACCGTCAATAACACGGTGGTCGTAAGAGCAGCTTAGCGGCACCATTAAGCGCGGCTCAAACTCTTTACCATTCCATTTCGGTTTAAAGTCTGACTTAGAGACACCCAAAATAGCCACCTCAGGCGCATTGACGATAGGCGTAAACGCAGTGCCACCGATGCCACCGAGGCTAGAGATGGTGAAGCAACCGCCCTGCATATCGGCCGAGGTTAGCTTACCATCGCGGGCCTTTTTGGAGATATCCATCAGCTCGCGTGATAACTCCATAATGCCTTTTTTGTTGACATCACGAACCACAGGAACAACGAGACCATTAGGGGTATCAACCGCAATGCCGATGTGTACATACTTTTTCAGAATCAAGCTCTCGCCGTCTTCTGAAAGTGATGAGTTAAAGGTTGGGAATTCTTCCAACGCCTTGGCTGCCGCTTTCATCACAAACACTAATGGAGTGATTTTAACGCCCAGCTTTTTCTTCTCAGCCAGCGCGTTTTGCTCTTTACGGAATGCCTCTAAGCTGGTGATATCGGCTTCGTCGTATTGGGTTACATGAGGAATATGTACCCAGTTACGGTGTAAGTTAGCACCAGATAGCTTTTGAATGCGCGACAGCTTCTTCTCTTCGACTTCACCAAACTTGCTGAAGTCGACTTTTGGCCATGGGATCAAGTCGACACCGGCACCACTACCGCCTTTACCTGCGCTACCGGATTCAACTTGCTTCACTAAGTCTTTGACATAGTTTTGCACGTCTTCTTTTAACACCCGGTTTTTACGGCCTGTGCCTTTGACTTTCGCCAGGTTAATACCAAACTCACGGGCCAAACGGCGCACTACCGGAGAAGCATGGGCATAATCAGCATTTTCAACGAAGTCTTCACGCTTCGCCGGCGCTGGGCCACTGGCCTTGTGCTCTTGCGGTTGCGCGCCGCTTGCCGTTGTTGATTGCTGCTTAGCCGGAGCCTGCTGCTGTGCGGGGGCACTGCCTTGCACCTCAAAGGTAAAGATTAAGCTGCCGGTTTTCACGGTATCGCCCACGGCAACTTTCACTTCTTTTACTTTGCCGGCAAAAGGAGCTGGCACTTCCATAGAAGCTTTATCGCCTTCGACGTTAAGAATCGACTGCTCTTCGTCAACGGTGTCGCCGGCACTGACCATCACTTCGGTCACTTCCACTTCGTCGCCGCCAATGTCCGGCACCGTCACTTCTTTAACTTCAACACTGCCGCTGTCTTTGTCTGCTTTCGCTTCTTGCTTGTCGCTATCGCTCGAGCTTGGGCTCTCGGCACTGCCACCGCCTGCGGTTTCAAAGATAAATACCAGCGACCCAGTCTTTACGGTGTCGCCGACATTGATTTTGATTTCTTTAACTTTACCGGCTTGTGGCGCAGGCACTTCCATAGAAGCTTTATCGCCTTCAACGTTAAGAATTGATTGTTCTTCTTCAACGCTATCACCGACACTGACCATAATTTCGGTGACTTCAACTTCGTCATCACCAATATCAGGCACAGTAATTTCCACCTCGGCGCCGGCTTGATTGCTAGCACCGCTGTTGTCCTCACTGCTGTCTGCAGCCTCGCTATGCTCGGCATCGGCATTGCCTTGCTCGCCTTCGAAAATCATAATCAAAGTGCCAGTAGAGACGGTATCGCCCTCTTTCACTTTGATCTCTTTTACTACGCCCGCTTCGCTGGCAGGCACTTCCATAGAGGCTTTATCACCTTCTACGGTAATCAAAGATTGCTCAACTTCAACCTTGTCGCCCACCGAGACAAGCACTTCGGTGACTTCAACTTCATCGCCACCAATATCAGGTACGTTAATTTCAATGCTCATTTGCAAACCCCTTAAGCGTGCAGCGGGTTAATCTTGTCGGCATCAATGTCGAACTTCTTGATTGCTTCTGCAATCACAGATTTTTCTACATCGCCACGTTTCGCTAATTCTGTTAGTGCAGCAACCACCACGTAACCTGCATTCACCTCGAAGTGACGGCGCAGATTCTCGCGGCTGTCGGAGCGGCCATAGCCATCGGTACCCAGTACGCGATATGACTCAGCCGGGATGAAGGCACGAATTTGTTCGGCGTAGTTCTTCATGTAGTCGGTAGCCGCAATCGCAGGCTCTTCACCTAATACAGTTTGCAGATACGGCACTTTCGCCTCTGCCTCTGGGTGCAGCATGTTATAGCGGTCGGCTTCTTGACCATCACGGGTGATCTCATTAAACGAGGTTACCGAGAAAATATCTGAGCTAACGCCGTAGTCATCACTTAGAATTTGCGCTGCTTTGCGCACTTCGTTCATGATCGTACCCGAGCTTAATAGCTGTACTTTGCCCTTGTTGCCTTCGTAGCTTTCGAGCTTATAAATACCCTTACGGATCCCTTCTTCCGCACCTTCTGGCATGGCTGGCTGATGATAGTTTTCGTTCATCAACGTCAGGTAGTAGTAGATATTTTCTTGGTCTTCACCATACATACGGCGAATACCATCTTGAACGATAACCGCGACTTCATAGCCGAAGGTTGGGTCATAAGAAATACAGTTCGGCACGGTGTTCGCTAGAATATGGCTGTGGCCATCTTCGTGCTGCAACCCTTCACCATTAAGCGTTGTTCGCCCTGCGGTGGCACCAAGTAAGAAGCCACGTGCTTGTTGGTCACCGGCCATCCACGCCATATCACCTACACGTTGGAAACCAAACATCGAGTAGTAGATGTAGAACGGGATCATCGGTAGGTCGTTAGTGCTGTATGAGGTCGCCGCAGCAACCCATGAGGACATCGCACCGAGCTCGTTAATACCTTCTTGCAACACCTGACCTTTTTGGTCTTCTTTATAGTAAGCAACGATATCACGATCTTCCGGGCTGTAATTTTGGCCCCGTGGATTATAAATACCAATTTGACGGAACAAGCCTTCCATACCGAAGGTACGTGCTTCGTCGGCAATAATTGGCACAATATTTTTGCCAATGCCTTTGTCTTTTAGCAATACATTAAGAGTGCGCACAAATGCCATGGTGGTGGAAATATCACGCTTTTGCTCTTCAAGTAATTGCTTGAACGCATCCATCTGCGGCAACTGCAACTGTTCGCTGAAATTAGGCAAACGGGTTGGCGTGTAACCATGCAGCTCTTTACGACGGGCGTGCATATACTCGTACTCTTTTGAGCCTTCTTCTAAGGTCAGGTACGGTAAGTCTTTAAGCTCATCTTCGGAAACAAGATCTTCTAACCCTAGGCGCTTACGTAAGTGAGCCACGTGGGTCATGTCCATTTTCTTCACTTGGTGAGCAATGTTTTTACCTTCGGCGGCATCGCCCATACCATAACCTTTAACGGTTTTAGCTAAGATCACCGTAGGACGGCCCTTGGTATCTTGCGCCGATTTAAAGGCTGCGAATAGCTTCGATGGCTCGTGACCACCGCGCTTTAAGGCAAAGATTTCGTCGTCGGTCATATCGGCAACAAGAGCTGCTGTTTCTGGGTAACGGCCGAAGAAGTGCTCGCGCACATAGGCACCATCTTTTGACTTATAGGTTTGGTAATCGCCGTCAACCGTTTCGTTCATCAGCTGTAGCAATTTACCTGTGGTGTCTTTGGCCAGTAATTTATCCCAGCCACTGCCCCACACGACTTTGATGACGTTCCAACCAGCCCCTTTGAACAGGCCTTCAAGCTCTTGGATAATCTTGCCATTACCCATAACTGGGCCATCAAGACGCTGCAGGTTACAGTTAATTAGGTAGCATAAGTTGTCCAAGCCTTCACGAGCAGCAAAGGAAATTGCGCCCCGTGATTCTGGCTCATCCATTTCACCATCACCTAGGAAGGCATAAACGCGTTGGTTGCTGGTATCTTTCAGACCACGACCTTCAAGATACTTGAGGAAGCGAGCTTGATAGATTGAAGCGATAGGACCTAGACCCATAGACACAGTTGGGAACTGCCAAAACTCAGGCATCAACTTAGGGTGTGGGTATGAAGGTAACCCTTTTCCATCTACTTCTTGGCGGAAATTATCAAGCTGCTCTGCGCTCAGGCGCCCTTCGACGAAGGCACGTGCATAAATACCCGGTGAAATGTGACCTTGGTAATACACCAAATCACCACCGTCTTGCTCATTTGGCGCGCGGAAGAAGTGGTTGAAGCAAACTTCATAAAATGCCGCTGATGATTGGAAAGACGCCATGTGTCCACCCAAGTCAAGATCCTTTTTCGAGGCACGCAGAACAATCATAATCGCATTCCAGCGAATGATAGAGCGGATACGACGCTCAACGTTCACATCACCTGGGTACGCTGGCTCTTGGTCAGCGGGGATGGTATTGACGTAGTTTGTGGTAGTGCCAGTTGGCATATCTACGCCATCAAGACGTGCTTGCTCTAGCACTTGTTCAAGGATGTATTGAGCTCGCTCAACGCCCTCTTCACGCACAACCGACTCAAGGGCTTGTAGCCATTCCTGGGTTTCGAGTGCGTCTACGTCAACATTATTGACTTCAGACATATGGAGTTTTCCTTATGTTTAAAATACGAATTTAAAATGCCAAAAAGCCCCAGCTTAAGCGCGATGCTCAACTGAGGCTCACAGCGAATTTATTGTGCTCTGGTACGTCGCAAAGAGCGCTCAATACGCGAATGCTCTTTCGTTGCTTCCAGTAAGGCTTCTTCGATAAAGGCTAAGTGCGCATTACTGGCCAGGCGTGCCTCTTCTGGGCGGCCTTCAATGACGGCGTCCATCAACACTTTGCGGTGCTGCGCTAATTGCTGCGACACGGCGGTTTTCTTCATCAATACCTGCAAGTTTTGCAGTACGTTTTGCTCTAGTAAAGCTTGCATGCCACGCACTAAGTGCAGTAACACCACGTTATGAGACGCTTCAGCGATACAAAAGTGAAAAGCGTTAATAGCTTTCGCTTTGGCACTCAGGTCATCACTTACTTGCGCTATTTTTTCAAAGCTATGCTTTACCTTTACAAAGTCATTTTGAGTCCCGCGTAATGCCGCATAATAGGCGGCGATACCTTCGAGGGCGTGGCGAAACTCAAGCAAATCAAACTGCGACTCTGGGTGCTTACTGATCAACTCAAACAGTGGATCACTTAAGCCCTCTTCCAATTGATTCTTTACAAAGGTGCCACCACCTTGGCGGCGCGTAACCAACCCCTTGGCTTCGAGTTTTTGAATTGCCTCACGCAGCGATGGGCGTGATACTTCAAACTGCTTAGCCAGCTCACGCTCAGGCGGAAGCTTTTCCCCTGGTGCCAGCGATCCCTCAAGAATCATATTCTCTAGCTGGGCCAAGATCACGTCCGATAATTTCGCTGCTTTTACTTTCAATGACATCGTTGATTTATGCTTTGGGTAAATTGGTCATACCAAAAAGTGCGGTTAAGGTATCAAATTCACCGCAAGCTGTCAAAATTGACCCAGTTCACATCAATTTTTATTCAGCCAATTATGGTGGATATGCGCGCAAATTAAAGTAATTTACGCTTAGCGACAAATGGTCAGACCAGTAAGGAGAAAGGAAATAAATGCACAAAAAAGCCCCTACAGCAGAACTATAGGGGCTTTTAGCATGATATCGCTATTAGCCAATATCATGAAGTAACGGCCATGGTGGCTATTACTTATTCATGAAGTCGATGCCTTCTTGAATATCTTTATTCAAGGTGCCTAGCATGTCTTCTTTGGCTTGTTGTTCAAAGGCGCTTAGTTCACCGTAAGAAAGCAACTCTTCGACACCATTTTTACCAAGACGTACTGGCTGAGCGAAGAACTGTGCGTCTTCACCATTGCCTTCAACATAGGCGTATTCAACAACATCTTCACCTTGCATGCCTTTGACTAGTGACAAGCAGAAGCGCGCTGCAGCTGCGCCCATAGAAAGTGTAGCGCTACCGCCACCCGCTTTTGCTTCAACAACTTCGGTACCGGCGTTTTGGATACGCTTAGTTAGCGCCGCAACTTCCTCATCAGAGAAGCTCGCACCTTCTACTTGAGACAGTAGAGGAAGAATAGTCGTTCCTGAATGACCACCAATTACTGGCACCTTCACGTCATTCACGTTCAGGCCTTTTAGCTCAGCAATGAAAGTTTCTGCACGGATAACATCAAGTGTGGTTACACCAAATACGCGTGCAGGGTCATAAGTGCCCGCTTTTTTGAATACTTCAGCCACGATTGGCACTGTGCCATTTACTGGGTTAGTGATAACACCGACCATGGCTTTCGGGCAGTTTTTAACAATGCCTTCAGCTAGCGTCTGGACAATGCTGGCGTTTACATTAAACAAATCAGCGCGGTCCATGCCCGGCTTACGCGGCATACCCGCTGGGATTAAAACAATGTCACAACCGTTTAGTGCTGCGTCTAAGTCTTCTTTACCGAAGCCCTTTACATCAACCGCAGTTGGGATGTGTGATAGGTCAACAGCAACACCAGGAACCACAGGGGCTACGTCGTATAGAGCAAGCTCAGAACCAGCAGGAAGGCTATTTTTTAGTAGCAAAGAGAGCGCTTGACCGATACCACCGGCAGCACCTAAAACGGCAACTTTCATTTTAATTCTCCGTAAAATAACGAGATTGGGTTATCAAGATTTGGGTCATCTGACCTTTTGGTGGCCTTAAAGATAATGAAAAGCGCCGATAAAGACAAATTTATCCGCGTTATTTTGACGATAATCTCGACCATAGTCGTAAACTTCACTGTAAACCTCAGTGCCTTGGATGAAATAACCCCGGTTCTTGGGTAGAATGATAAGACTTTAAGCTACAAAGACCATTATTATGCACGCGCAAGAAAAACAAGAAGCCTTGGTAAAAGCCTTTAAAGCCCTCCTAAAAGAAGAAAATTTCGGCTCACAAGGAGAGATTGTTGATGCCTTAAAAGAACAAGGCTTCGATAACATCAGCCAAAGCAAAGTTTCGCGCATGCTCAGCAAGTTTGGTGCGGTGCGTACACGCAACGCCAAACAAGAAATGGTCTATTGCTTACCCGCAGAATTAGCCGTTCCCACAGCGAAGTCGCCACTGCGCCAATTAGTGCTGGATATTGTTCACAATGAGATGATGATCATCATCACCACCAGCCCGGGTGCAGCACAATTAATCGCGCGCTTGCTCGATTCTCTCGGTAAGGCCGATGGCGTGCTGGGAACCATTGCCGGAGATGACACCATCTTTATTGCCCCCGCCAAAGTCTCAGAAATTGATATTACTCTGGAGCGGGTGCGTAAGCTGTTTGAGAACGTGTAGCTAACGACTTTAGAAAATCCACCGAAGGGGCAAAAAACGCTGAGCCCATGTCGGCTTGGGTAAAGTCCAGCCAAGCATCATAATGATGATGATCCCCTAGCTGACTTTTCAGCATTTGCGTAAACGCGTCGCCACTGGCGGCGCAGGTCACCGACAGCAAGCCTTGCTTGGTCATGGTGCCAAAAGGCATGCCCTGGTGCAGTAACAGCGGCTCGCCTTTTTCATCTTTCAACTCTGAGCGCGCCGCGTGACTGTTGGCATTAATCGGCATTAGCAGCTCGGCATCGAGACGAGTACGGCCAATCACCAACTCTTGTTCTTCAATACTGAGCGCTTGCCAGGCATTGAGGTTGTGGGTAAAGCGCTGGACGTGCACATAACTGCCTTTTACAAAATCATTGCCGGGGTCATTAATGAGCGCCGTGAGATTTTTTTGCCGTCCATGAGGTGTATCTGGAGCGTAAAGAAAGCCATTAAAATCACGCCCGTCTAAAAAGCGATAACAGGTGATTTCCTCAACAAGCTCCACATCACTGCCTAACAGTTTCAATACTCGCTGGCCAAATAGATGATTGACATCTTCCCGGTCCGAGCGAATTTGTATAAACAAATCGAACGGCTGTGCTAGCACGTGGTGGTCACGGTTGGGGATACTCGGAAAGCTCGCTAATTCTGCAGGCATGGCATCGGGATGAAAATGCGGCCAGTACTGCGCACCTATGGCGACAAAGCTGGAAACCATAGCCTCAGAGAAGCGATCATCGTATTCGCTTTGCAGGTCCACTAACTGTGCGAGCTTACTTTTAACTGCGTGATCATGGCCATCAAGGACATTGAGAAACAAGTGCAAGCCGTGCAAATTGGCCTGCGCGCACACACCGGATTGCGCTCTGGGCATTAAGTTACCATTCCTTTCGTTGTTATTGTTAGCAGCGCCTATTACGGGCGCTAAGCCGCCCGCGCGGCTACATACAGGCTATGAATTCGCGCTTAATCAGCGAAGAAATTCACAGAGTGTGGGGTAATTGTAAGCGATAGCTTCTGACTCGGCAAAAACTCTTGTTCAGCTTTAGCAGGAATTTCAACTTCTTGAGCAAACACGCTGACGCGATAAACGTATTCTGTGCCGACAAAACGCTGTGATAGTAACGTCACTTCACCGTGTTCATCACCAATCAACTGCATATCGTGAGGACGAACATACACTTGCCCCTTTCCCGATGATGGCAAAGGCTGTAAAGAGCGCACAATACCAAAGGGCGTTTGTACATGCTCGGCATCAACGATAGTGGCATCAATATACACACCCGTGCCTAAGAACTCTGCCACGACTTTAGAGTTAGGGTGCTGGAATAATTGTTTCGCCGTACCTTGCTGCGCAATTTGTCCGTTGTGCATGACCGCTAATGTGTCGGCAAAGGCAAATGCTTCTTCTTTGGAGTGGGTCACAAAAATAGCAGAGACGCGCTGGTCTTTAATAATGCGGCGAATGTCAGCAATTAGTTGAAAACGCACCTGATGGTCAATATTCGAAAACGGCTCATCAAGTAGCAATAGGCTAGGTTTGTATGCCAGCGCTCTAGCTATGGCAACACGTTGCTGTTGGCCGCCTGAAAGCTGGTGTGGATAACGCCCTCCACACTCATCTAGATGCACCAGTGCGAGCATTTCCGCGACCCGCTGCTGTTTGTTTGCTTTGCTCATGCCCTTTAAACCAAAGGCTATGTTTTGCGCCACGGTTAAGTGTGGAAACAGCGCGTAATCCTGAAACATCATACCCATGTTGCGGTGCTGTGGGGGCACACAATGCTGGTCACTACACAGGACCTCTTTCCCTAAGCGGATCACCCCTCGATGTGGACGTATAAGCCCAGCAATGGCTTTTAGTGTGGTTGTTTTGCCGCAACCGCTGGCGCCTAGCAAACACAAAATCTCATCGTCTGCTAAGGTCAGGCTTAAATTGTTGACCACTGCCCGCTCAGCGTATTCGAAACTAATGTTGTCTAATTCTAGTTGCGCTGTCATGACCGAGAATGCTCCATTGAGCGGTTAATAAAATACAAGGGCAGTAGCCCCACTAATACAATAAATAGTGCCGACACTGAAGCCAGCTCTAATTGCTCATCGCTCACATACTGAAACACATGGGTCGCCAATGTTTCAAAGTTAAATGGCCGCAACAGTAATGCTGCTGGCAACTCTTTCATGCACTCGATAAACACTAATAAGGCAGCGGTTAAGATACCGCGTTTAAGAATGGGAATATGCACGCCAAGTAAGGTTTGTCGCTCATTGCGGCCCATTGAGTGGCTGGCCATATCCAAGCTCGGGCTAATGCGGCTAAAGCTTGATTCTATGGCGCCATGGGCAATGGCGTAAAATCGCACCAAGTAACCAAATACGATGGCAAATATAGTACCGCTCAAGAATAACCCTGGTTGATAGTCATACTGGGCGAGCCAATCATTAATGCCGACTTCTAAACTAGTCAGTGGTAACAGCACCGCAATGGCTAAAACGGTGCCAGGTAAGGCGTATCCAGTGCTGGCTAAGCGCCCAGGCCACAGTGTATATCGTGCTGTACTCAAGCGTTGGTAGTACACCACAAGAATACTCAGGGTAATGGCGAGGATGCTGACCATAGTGGCAATTTTTAGGCTTTGCCAAGCATAGAGGAAAAACTCATCATTCCACGCTTGGTCAAAATAATTAAACGCGTAGCTAACCAGCACCGCCGTCGGAATAGCGAAAGCAAGCGCCAGAATAACTAAGGCAAAGCCTGTGGCTGCCAACGCTTTAGCTCCTTTGAGAGTATAAAGAGGCTCACCGCTTAGCTGGGTTTGGCGCTCAAATACGGCGCGGTTGCGGCGCGAATAACGCTCAATAATGATAGCCAAAAACAAAATGAGCAGCATGATCCCTGAGATTTTCGCAGCGGCGGTTAATGAATAATACCCAAACCAAGTATCGTACACCGCTGTCGTTAGGGTGCTTACAGCAAAGTAATTGACGGTGGCAAAATCCGCCATCGCCTCCATGCTAATTAAGGTTATAGCGGCGACAATCGCCCCTCGAGCTAAAGGAAGACTGACTTTAAAAAAGCCTGCAACTGGGCCGTGTCCCATAATATGGGCGGCTTGAACCAGCTTATGAGACTGCTCCTTCAGCGCGGTTTTAAAAATTAAGAATAAGTAGGGGTACAGCACTAACGCAATCATCACGATTGCGCCACCGAGCGTGCGAATATCAAAAAACCAGTAATCATCCGGCGATTGCCAGCCAAACCACTGCCGTAACTGAATTTGCACCGGACCAGCATAATCCAGTAAGTCGGTATAAACATAGGCAATAAGATAGGTAGGCATGGCTAAGGGCAGCATCAAAGCCCATTCAAAGTGTTTTCGCCCCGGAAAGTCGCAGCAGGCGACCAGCCACCCTAGAGGCAACGCAATCAAGCAACTCAGTAGCGCTACACCGAGGATCAACACTAAGGTATTACGGGTATAATCCCACAGCACCGTATCCCAGAGGTGGTTAAACACGTTGGGATCACTTTGCAAGGACTCAAAAATAAGGAAAGCTAACGGTAACGACAGGCCTAAGCCTGTCGTCCACGCAATAAGCTGCCACGATGACAGCGAGAATTTAAAGCGCATCAATACCCAGTAATTAAAGGTCGAATTTTACCTCATCGAGCAGCTTCAACGCCGTTTGACGATGTTTACTGATTTCCGATAAAGGCAGAGAGTCCTCTTTAAAGTCACCCCAAGAGGCAACTAACTCAGACAATGGCACACCCTTTTTCACTGGGTATTCCATATTCACAGAGGCATACATATTTTGCGCTGTATTGTCGGTCATAAACTCGATCAGTTTCAAGGCGTTATCCTTGTTTTTAGCATACTTTGTTAAGGCAACGCCGGAGACATTAACGTGTGCTCCTCGGTCTTGTTGGTTAGGAAAGTTAATATAAACGGCATCAGCCCAAGTACGTTGTTGCTCGTCTTGCATCATTTTTCCAAAGTAATAGCTGTTACCGATGGCCACATCGCACAGCCCTTCTTTTACGGCCTTAACCTGCGCTCGATCGTTGCCCTGCGGTTTACGGGCAAGGTTCTGCTTTAACGCGGTTAACCACTGCTTGGTTTGCGCTTCGCCATGATGGGCAATCATAGATGCGACCAACGCCAAGTTATAAGGGTGCTTGCCTGAGCGCATGCACACCTTACCTGCAAATTGCTCGCTCCCCAGGTCTTCATAGCGCACGCTGCTTAACTGGCCCACACGTTCTTTTGACGAGTAGACATTGCGCACCCGTTTGGTTAATGCCACCCATTGCCCATTGGGGTCGCGGAAGCTAGCAGGAATATTGTCGGCCACCGCGTCGCTATTAATGCTTTGCGTTAGCTCCATATCGTCTAGTTGCATTAAGGCACTAAAATTAGAGGTAAGTACTAAATCAGCGCGAGTATGCTTGCCTTCACGCTTTAAGCGCTCAATAAGCCCTTTTTTCGCAAACACCACGTTGGTCTCTATTCCCGTTTGTGCTGTAAACTTCTCTAGTATGGGCTCAATAAGAAAAGGCTGACGAAACGAGTAAATATTGACGCTGTCTTGCGCCAAGGTGGGAGCGGCTGTTAACGTAGTGAGTAACGATGCCAAGCCCAAAGCCAATGCTTTTTTCATAAAGCCTCCAATAGATAAAAATAATTCTCAAGCGCATCATATCTTTTGCACCGCAAAAGTACAGCACCATCATCACAACATAAACACCAGCTGAACAACTTCCATCTTTGCCCGAATTACTGTGAGATATATCTCACATAGCATCAGGTTATTGCGTCATTTGCGATAAAGAACAGCACGCAAAAATACACAACGCACTGATAATTAATGGATTTTTAATTATTTCGTTTATTTTACTAAATCAGTTTTTGTTACCACTACCTGACCTGTACCTAATTCATCCTTATACTGTCTCCATCGCTTGTAAGGGCATATGGGCGATAAAGTTAAGGAAAGCCAACCTCAAAGGACGGACCGGAAGTTCAAGGACAGGCGCAGGACGCGTAACGCAACGGACACGCAGACAGGACGGTAGGATTTGGCAAGGTGCCATAGAAGGACAGGTGCAGGACGCATAACACAAGGGAATTGTTATTCTAAGGATAGTCAAGGGAAAACGGCAAGATGCCAATATGGACAGATGCAGGATGCATAACGCAAAGGAGTTGCTACTTTAAGGACAGCAAAGGAAAAATAGGCAGGATGCCGAGCACACCGGACGTGATACTCAAGGTTGAGTATAGGACAGGCGAGTGAACGCAGCTCACAAAGGAAATGTGAATAAGGACAGCGAAGGATTTGTCAGTGATAGCTCCACTGAGGATTATGTGCAGGATGTACATATCACAGGAAGTACAGGATGAGCTAAACAATCATAGCAGTCATAATGCTAACCACATGCGACTGACTTGGATGTGTATCACAGGTTTATACAGGAAGTGGACAAGGATGAACCTACAAAGCGATTTGTAGCGCTCACTACGGTGAGTAAAGGAACATTGGACTTGCTCCAATCCCGGCAGGAAGCTGGAAATTATTCCGTCAGCGCGGCCCTCAACGGCCGCGTATTTTTTTGCCTATCGCACACACCTAGTGATGATACTCAGCTACCACGAAACACACCGCAATACTCAGATAGACACCTGCAACGGTGCCGTGCACTGAAGTCCCTTATTCCACTACTTTCACACATCAGTCGTTATTGTAAAAAAGCCTGCTTAGAGTTTACCTCACACTGCTCTACAGGACGGGCTTGAAGCGAGCGACTCACCACCCAACAGTCGTCATAAATTGAGCAGTAACACAGCTCAATTTCGAGGCGTTTATCTATCTTTAAGATATTTTCTACAGCCTCCCCTTTGTATACCAAGGGCTTTATCATTTCGCCTGCAGGAAGCGTGATTGAACTGATATGGGATTGGTAAATGGAGTTGAACTCAGGTAAATCCGACCACTGCTGCAAATACCGCTTACCGATACTGACTTTTACATACTTAATAATGGCCGGGCCCGTGCCTCTATTCGCCACGCCATAACTAAAGCGATCCTTTCCTTTGCTTCTGAAAACCTCTACTTTTGGCCACACAGAAGCTTTCGCGTAGGCGCGATCTATGTACGCAGAATAAATAGAGATAAAGGCCGTAATTAAGCCAATAAAAAGCGCGGTCAGCGCAATGAGCATTTCTGGATTTTTGTACCACTTCTGTTTTTCCAACAACTTAGTCCTTTAATACGCGAAGCCTCTGTATTGTGTTCGCTCCGTAAACTTGGGCCCTACCCTAATACAGCATCGATAATGGTTATTTCCGTGGCCCAGGGGAGAGAGAAAACCACGAGATACCTGATCAACTTTAAGCATTTACATTTTAGTAAGCTATCGAGTCATAGCTCAACGTTATTATTGATAGCAAAATTTGCTATCGCTTACTAGCACTTAAACGCAAGTCACTGAAAATGTCCGCACAAAAAACGACCCAATGGGCCGTTTACGTGCACTGACATAAAATTTTAATGACCACGCTTATGATGGCCGCGCGACTGGCGCTTTTCCTTGAGTTCCTGCAACTTTTGTTGCTGCTGCTCGGTGAGTAAGTTCCATATTTGATGCTGGGTGTGTAACCGTGCAATCTTACGTTCAAGCTGTTTAGCTTGCTGCTCTTGGATTAACGCTCGCGCAGCCTGCTCATCGAAGCTCGCATTGGTGTGCGTTAAGGCATTTAGCTGCTGTTTCATGTCACCACGCTGGCCTCGCTGCGGCTGCAGTTGCTTTTGCGCATCTAAAATAGCGTCGATTTGGCTCTGTTGCTGCTCGCTAAGCTGTAAATAATTGGCCATACGTTTGTTAAACATACCACGCTCACCATGGTTGTGGTGACCGCCTTGACCAGCAAACACGGCGCTGGATGCCAAGGCTAAAGAAAACAACGTCGCGCTAATACTCTTACCTAGTTTCATTGTGGACTCCTTGTTTGTCCTGATTGAAAACAATTCACAGTGCCTAGCATAGCGCCGTCAACGCAAAGCACTGTCAGGGCTGTGTAAAGGTTATGTAAAGGATTCACACTGCTGGCAAGGGATAAGGTAGTATAGCGTTGTCGCTGTATACGTATTGGGAATGACATGCATATTTTACTAACCGACGATGATACTGAACTGGCGCAAATGCTCAGCGAATACCTACAGAGCCAGCATTTCCAAGTGACCTGTGCGCATGATGGAAAAACAGGCTTGGAGCTTGCCGAAACTGGCAATTTTGACCTGTTATTACTGGATGTCATGCTGCCAGAGTTAGATGGCTTCGAGGTCTTAAAAAGGCTCAGAGCTCAATCGCTGATGCCAGTCATCATGCTGACCGCCAAAGGCGATGATTTTGATCGTATTTTTGGCCTAGAGCTCGGTGCCGATGACTATATCCCCAAGCCTTTCAACCACCGAGAGCTGCTCGCCCGCGTCAAGGCCATTACTCGACGCATCGAGCATATCAATGCCACTAAGCCTCGTCAGGACTTACAGTTTGCTGGTCTGGATATGTGTATGCATAGCCGCAGCGTCAGCGCCAATACACAGCCTTTAGCACTCACCGGCACTGAGTTTGCTATTTTGCACTTATTACTACAACAACCGGGCACCGTGATCAGTAAAGAGCAAATAAGTGAACAAGTATTGGGCCGCCGCTTAGCGCCATACGACCGCTCTATTGACATGCATGTCAGTAACTTGCGCAAGAAAATAGCCGAACACATTGAGGCCGAGCGTATTCGCACGCTACGCGGTGCCGGTTACGTCTTGGTGGGAGATGCGTAAATGCGGCCACTGTTTAGCAAACTTTATGTGAAAATATTCTTGTGGTTTTGGCTCACCCTAGCCGCGACCTTCGCGTTGCTTGCCGGGCTAAGCTCAATGAGCTTCAGTGAACTATCTTATGAACCTTTACGCGGTGGCGATGCGCACTACTTAAAGCGCTTAGGGCATGCCATTGAGCGCAGTGCTAATAAACACGATATCAGCGCTGAGCAGCTCATCAACCATGGCCGCTTTGCCAAAAGAAAGCAGCTTTATCTGTATTCTGTTGACCAAGATAAAGCGCTACAGAACTTCACCCCACCCCACGACATTGGCCTCAATGAACTTAATTTTCGCCAGAGCATGGCTCCACAAATGATTTTCCACGAGCACTTTCAAGCATTAGGCCCTTTGCTGATCACCCTACCGGACGGGCAATATCAGCTGTATGAGCTGCGCCCCGGGCGCAAGCTACCTTGGTTATTGCGGCTCAAACTCATGCCTACTTGGCTTAAAGTAGTTGTGGCTTTGGGTGCCTCTTTGTTGTTGAGTTTGCTGTTTACCCGTACCTTGATCACACCGGTCAATGCGCTACGAAGCGCCGCGAAAGACATCGCCGCAGGTAATTTACAAAGTCGTGCGCCGAGTAACGTGCGCCATGATGAGCTTGGCGTTCTCACCGACGAGTTCAATGCCATGGCGGCGCGTCTAGAAACCCTTGTGAATAGTCAACGTTCGTTGTTGGGTGATATTTCTCATGAGCTACGTTCGCCATTAACGCGACTCTCGCTCGCCTGTGCATTAGCCCAAGACAGTGCCGATAGCGTAACCTTACTACAACTGCAGCGCATAGAAAAAGAAGCCAAGCAGCTTGATACTCTTATTGCCCGTATTTTGATGCTCTCACGGCTAGAAAATCGTCAACAAAGTATTGTGCGCCAGCGCATCAGTGTGCGTGAGTTACTGGCTCCGGTATTTGCCGACGCCAAGTTCGAGGCCGACTCTGAACATAAGCAGCTCTGTCTTGCTGAGCTCAGTGATAGCCATTTCCTCAACATTGACCCCCAAGTGGTAGCCAGTGCCTGCGATAACTTACTGCGTAACGCAATCAAATATGCCAATCAGCATATTGAAGTGAGCTTGCAGTGGATAGACACGATAATGCTACTGTCTATTAGCGACGATGGTCCTGGCGTTGCTGAGCATGAGCTTGCTCACCTCAAAGAACCCTTTTACCGCGTTGGCTCTGCGCGCAGCCGCGATAGTGGCGGCACCGGTTTAGGCTTAGCGATTGCCAACAAGGCCATAGCGGCCCACAATGGGGAACTTGTATTGCAAAATAACCCTCAAGGTGGTTTAGTAGCGACCATAAAACTCCCTACGACCTGATACTGAATGTTCTACTCCAGCGAAGCACTACTGCATAAAAATGATGACGCCATCGCGCAATTTTGGCAGCAAGATATGCATAAGGGCTTTGTGGACACACGCCAAGGTAAGTTATTTTACGCCTACCATTTACCCTACCAAGCTGACTTTGCGTTAGTGATCAGCTCAGGGCGCATTGAAGCGGCACAGAAATACCAAGAGCTGCTGTGGGAATTTGCGCGTAATAACATTGCCGTGTTTATTGTTGACCATCAAGGTCAAGGGCGCTCTTATCGCCATCTTGAAGATAGCCACAAAGGGTATGTAGGGCACTTTGATGATTACAGCCGAGACCTTGCGCAATTCGTAAACGAGGTGGTTGAACGCCACTGGCAAGGGAAAAAAATACTCCTTGGCCACTCCATGGGGGGAGCAATCGCCTTAGATTATCTTTGTCACCACCGCCATTCGTTCAGCGGCGCGTTTTTAAGCGCCCCGATGCTGCAACTGGATACCGGTAATATCAAAGCTTGGCAAGCACGCTTATGGGCATGGCTAATGACCTTAGTCGGTCAAGGCGGGCGTTATGTCCCTGGACACGGCCCTTATCGTAATATCCCCTTTGCAGAAAATGAACTGACCCACAGTGAAGCCCGGTATACGCGCTTTCGCCAGTTATATGAGCAGCACAGCGATATGCAATTGGGGGGGGTGACTTACGCCTGGCTTAACGCCGCTTTTGCCGCTATCAAGAAGCTACGGACCTGCCAATGTCCTGTGCCGTTATTTGTCGCTGCAGCACAATGCGATACCGTGGTTGACCCAAGTCCTTATAACGACTTTATCCATGGTCAACGCCAAGCTGTATTAAAAACCTACCAAGGGGCTAAGCATGAGCTTTTGTGTGAGCATGATACGGTGCGTAAGCCACTCATTCGCGACTTACTCACCTTCTGTCAGGACTTGTAGTTTAAGGCAGGCTTAAAGGTACTTAGACAAGTACTTTTTATACATCGGATCTGAGGCGGCTAATTCGCGCTGCTCTGCCAGAATGTCCTTAAGTATCGCTTTCGATGTGAGTGGGTTCGCCAATACCACACGAAATACCACCGTAGGCTGATAGCCGTAGGCAGCCGGAGTCAACCGGGTACGCGATACAAATGAACGCCCCGCCTCACGCTGGCGCTTTTGCATGCTAGCGGTGAAACGATTCAATGCGGCGTAAATATCCAGCTTGGTTTGCTCATCCGCCTGCTGCAACCGTGCCTTTATTTTCTCTGGCACATAACGGTAGGTTAATAAGCACAGTTCAGGCTCGGAGATCAGTTCAAAATCCGCTTCCGATTTAATTAAATCAGCGAAAAAGCGCGCTTTCTCTAAGCTTTTATCGATCAGCATCTCATAGCCTTTACGACCGATTATACGTAAGCAGGCATGCACCAACATCGCCATTCCCGGGCGGCTACCCTCTAAAGTATGACTGCCTAAATCTTTTGAACCTTTACGCAGTATATATTCAGCGTGGTGCTCTATGGCGTCGGTCGCGCTGGGGTCTTTAAATAACACGATTCCCGCGCCCATAGGCACATACATTTGTTTGTGCGCATCAATGGTGATGGAGTCTGCACGCTCGATGCCACTGAGCAGATGACGGTGATTATTCGATAACAAGGTGGCTCCACCCCAAGCCGCATCGACATGGAAGTGACAGCCTAGCTCCTCGGCCAGATCAGCCATGTCATTCAACGGGTCGATATTGCCGGTTTCGGTGGTCCCTGCGACTCCCACCAAGGCCATTACTTTAATACCTTGGGCTTCGAGGGCACGCGCTTCTTTGCGCATCGCCGCAACATCGACTTTATTATCTTCATCGGTAGGAATCGCGATAAAGTTATCGCGGCCAATACCGAGCACATCGGCGGCCTTGCCAAGGGAATAATGGCCTCGCTCGGAAACCAATACCGCCAAACCTTTGTAGCCGTAGTGAAACATCGCCGACACCAATCCTTGGGCGCCAATGCCTTTAAAATCACCTTCGGCCTTAAGCAAGCAGTTGCGCGCTATCCACAAGGCGGTAATGTTCGCCACCGTGCCCCCGGAGCAAAACGCACCGAGCGAGGTTTTGGCGCTATGCATCCACTTGTCGTAAAACTTTTGCTCGCGACCATACGCCATATGATGCAGCATGCCGACCACTTGGCGCTCTAATGGGGTAAAAGCTTTGGAGGTTTCGATCTTTACCAGGTTTTGGTTAAGACCCACCATGAGTTTGGACAGTGGCAGCACAAAATGAGGTAACGCCGAGGTCATATGACCAATAAAGCTCGGGGCAGCGGTATGCACGGAATGCGCGACCAGCTTTTCCATGATGTCCTGAGCATGGGCACTGACAAACATCGGCTCTTCGGGAACCTGAGCTGATTCGAAGTCGCGCTCGATTTCATGCAGCGGTTTTTCAACCGCAGCAATGTTCTCATTTAAAAAGCCAGCTAGATTACTAGAAATCTCGGCTTCTATTTTACTGAGCGTTGAGTCCGGTGCCTCTGGCACCGTAAAGACGCGCATCAAGCTCTGCTCTGATGCGACGGCAAAACGCTTATCACTCATGACATACCTAAATGCATTGGCTTTAAGGCGGTGACGGGTTGCTTAAAGCAGTTCAATTTAATTGCGCTCACTTTATAGCAATCACCTTAGAAAGTCTTGCAGCTTTGGTCAAATTTAAGAAAGTTAGGTGAATTTTTTACGACATTACCAGCATAAGCGGCACTTATACTGGTACAAAAGAATGAATTAACAATGCCTCATCTTAGGCTGCGCGCATGGATTGAACATGCGCACACGACCCTTAAGCAATGCTCGGTAAACTATCTATTGGCCAGCGCGGCATAACTTGCGTGCTCACATCGCCAGTTTGCCCTGCTTTTAGGCGCTGCATGCCGGCGTAGGCGATCATCGCACCATTATCTGTACAAAAAGCTGGGCGCGGATAGTACACCTCACCTTGCATGCCTTGCATTACCTTCGCCAACTGTTCACGTAAATAAGTATTGGCACTGACTCCACCGGCGATCACCAAACGTTTTATACCGGTTTGCTTAAGTGCTCGCTTACACTTAATCGCCAAGGTGTCGATCACCGCTGTTTGAAAAGCATGGGCAATATCAGCCTTCGTTTGTGAGTCGTCCCCTTCATTACGAATGGTATTTGCCGCAGAGGTCTTCAACCCGCTAAAGCTAAAATCCAAGCCAGGTCTGTCGGTCATTGGTCGGGGGAACTTAAAGCGCCCCGGCGTGCCTTGCTCTGCCAACTTCGCCAATAAGGGTCCGCCAGGATAATCTAACCCAAGTAACTTTGCGGTTTTATCGAAGGCTTCACCGGCAGCATCATCCACCGATTCACCAAGTACTTGGTATTCACCGATATTGCTAACCTTCACCAACAGCGTATGCCCTCCGGATACCAACAGAGCCACAAAAGGAAACTCTGGGACTCGCTCTTCCAACATCGGTGCCAGCAAATGTCCTTCCATATGGTGAACCGCCACAGTAGGGAGCTGCCACCCATAGGCTAAGGAGCGTGCAATGGATGAGCCTACTAATAAAGCCCCTACAAGGCCTGGACCTGCGGTATAGGCCACACCATCTAAATCCTCAGGGCCACATTTTGCTTCGGCAAACGCAGCTTCAATTAAAGGCAATGTCTTACGCACATGATCGCGCGATGCTAATTCAGGCACCACGCCGCCATAATCGGCATGCATTTTCACTTGGCTATATAATTGATGCGCAAGCAAACCTTGTTCATCGTCATAAATAGCAATCCCGGTCTCGTCACAGGAAGATTCTATTCCCAAAATGCGCAATGTGAGTCTCCTACATGGGCTTAGGTGGCATGGATAAGGCCGCATATTCTACTTGGTTGCTGCAATTTTACCAGTATTGTGATATTTATTCTTTACACACGGGGGTAAGTCGGATTACAATGCCGCACCATTTTTGAACCACTTGATCATAATTTGATCAGATGAGTGAAGCTCATTTAGTTAGGTAGGTGAATTTTTAATGCCAGTAGTTAAAGTAAGAGAAAACGAGCCGTTTGACGTAGCTCTACGCCGCTTCAAGCGTTCATGTGAAAAAGCAGGTATCCTTTCAGAAGTTCGTCGTCGCGAGCACTATGAAAAGCCAACCGCTGCGCGTAAGCGTAAAAAAGCGGCTGCTGTTAAGCGTCACATGAAAAAGCTTTCTCGCGAAAACGCACGTCGCGTTCGTTTATACTAATCGCTTTCCGGTCTTGATGTCATGAGTCTTTTAGTTACCTTAAAAGATGCACAAAAAGACGCGATGCGTGCCAAGGACAAAATGCGCCTTGGTGCTGTGCGTTCAGTATTAGCAGCCATTAAACAGCGTGAGATCGACGAGCGCATTACCTTAGACGAAGCCGCGATTACCTCGGTTATCGTTAAGCTCGTTAAGCAACGCCGTGATTCTTATACTCAGTATAAAGACGCCGGTCGTGACGATCTCGCTGATGTGGAAGCTGCCGAAATTGCGGTTTTAGAGGAGTTTCTTCCAAAGCCACTGAACGAGGATGAGATCAATCAACTGATTGATAACGCCATCGCCGACACCGGTGCCCAAGGCATGCAAGACATGGGTAAAGTGATGGGCGTAATTAAGAGTCAAGCTGAAGGCCGTGCCGATATGGGCAAATTATCAGGCCTTATTAAACAGCGACTCAGCGCCTAGATTGCGAAAGCAAATTCAAGCAAACCGAGCCTCGTGCTCGGTTTCTTCGTTTGTGCACAATTGAAAAATAAAGTCACTGTGGCAGCTCCATTTCTTCGTGGCGATTGATATACTACTGAGATTCTCTATTCCCAATTAGGTGTTAGCAATGGCAGGCAAGATCCCACGGCAATTTATTGATGATCTTTTAGCTCGCACCGATATTGTAGAGTTAATAGACGCGCGCGTTAATCTTAAAAAAGCAGGCAAAGACTACCAAGCCTGTTGCCCTTTCCATAACGAAAAAACACCGTCGTTTACCGTCTCTCAAGACAAACAGTTTTATCACTGCTTTGGTTGTGGCGCCAATGGCAACGCCATCAGCTTTGTCATGGAATACGATAAACTCGACTTTGTTGATGCTATCGAGGAGCTCGCCAGTTTATTGCACCTCGAAGTGCCAAGAGAGCAAGGCCATAATAATTCCGAGCGCCCCCCTGTCAGTCAAGAACAAAAGCGCTCAGACTATGAATTGATGGAACAAGCAGCACGGTATTATCAGCAGCAGTTGCGCCATCATGCTAATTCACAGTTGGTGATTGATTACCTTAAAGGGCGAGGCCTCAGCGGCCAAACGGTTAAAGACTATCAAATTGGCTATGCCCCGAGTGAGTGGGAAGCCTTGTGCCAGACTCTAGGGAAAAACCCCAAGCAAAAGCAGCAGTTGATCGAGCTTAAACTGGCCACCCAAAAAGACAATGGCCGCACCTTTGATTTCTTCCGTGACCGACTGATGTTCCCTATCCGCGACCGTCGCGGTCGGGTCATTGCTTTTGGCGGACGTATTATGGGCAGCGATGATAACGGCCCTAAATACCTAAACTCACCTGAGACCCGGGTATTCCATAAAGGTTTTGAGCTGTACGGTTTTTATGAGGCTAAGCAAGCGCACAAAAAGCTTGAGCAGTTACTCATTGTTGAAGGCTATATGGATGTGGTGGCCTTGGCTGAGCATGATATTAAATATGCCGTTGCCGCCTTGGGCACTGCGACCACCGCCGAACACATGCAATTACTGCTGCGGGCTACCGACAAAGTTATTTGTTGTTATGATGGCGACCGCGCGGGTCGCGACGCGGCTTGGCGAGCGCTTGAAAACGCCCTGCCCTATTTAAAGGACGGCAAAGCTCTGAAGTTCGTGTTTTTGCCGGACGGCGAAGACCCAGATTCATTGGTACAGCAAGAGGGCAAAGCGGCCTTTGAACAACGCTTGGGTGACGCCAAAGATTTTATCGAGGTGTTTTTTGCTCGTTTGAGCGAACATATAGATCTTACTCAGGATGCAGGCAAAGCCAAGTTACTAAGTGAAGCCTTACCACTGATTGAAAAAATTCCCAGTGAGTTTTACCAAGAAAGCCTATTAGAACGTTTAGCACGGTTTATTGGCCGCACTCGGGAACAACTCAATGCCAAGCTCAAAACCCCAAAACAACAAAAACGGGTTGAGAGCCAATTTAAAATGACACCCATGCGCACCGCCATTGCGCTTATGGTGCAACACCCGCAATTGGCACCTACGGTTGAGTACATGCCAGAGCTTGCCAGTTTAGGTTTACCGGGTTTGGAATTGTTTTTAGCCATTCAAAAACAATGTTTAGACAACCCACAAATTACTACCGCACAGTTGTTAGAAAGTTACCGTGAACGCCCTGAATACGGTGCGCTTACTAAGCTTGCGGCGTGGCCACACCAAATAAACGACGAGGTTTTGGAACCTCATTTCCAACAAACGGTCAAATTCATTGAAGATCAGTGTTTAAATCATCGCCTCGAGACCTTATTAATAAAGGACAAGACGCAAGGTTTAAGCTTTGAAGAACGACGTGAATACGCGCTACTAACGCAAGCACTAAAAGGCAGTGAAGTGCTCGAAAGCTAGCCAGAAAAAACTCGGTCTGTTATAATACGCAATTCACTGCGTCAAACCGGCTTGGGGCTCCCAGCTTAGGTTCTTAAGCTGACGCCTGTTGTATCAACTTATCAGGGTGGAAGAGCAAATCTCTATGGATCCAACTCCTCAGTCACAACTAAAACTTCTGATTCAGAAAGGTAAAGAGCAAGGTTATCTTACATTCGCGGAAGTGAACGATCACCTTCCACAAGACATCATTGACTCGGATCAGGTCGAAGACATTATCAGCATGATTAATGACATGGGTATTAAGGTCAGCGAGTCTGCCCCTGATGCCGATGAATTAATGATGGCTGAAACGACCACGGATGAGGACGCAGCAGAGGCTGCGGCTGCAGCCCTGGCAACGGTAGAAAAAGAGATCGGTCGTACTACGGACCCTGTGCGCATGTATATGCGTGAAATGGGGACGGTTGAGCTACTTACTCGTGAGGGCGAAATTGATATCGCCAAGCGTATTGAGGAAGGTATCAACCAAGTACAGATTTCTGTTGCTGAATATCCAGAGGCTATCTCGCACCTACTTGAACAGTGGGACATGTTCGAAGCCGAAGAAATTCGCTTGAGCGACATCATCACTGGCTTTTTCGATCCCAACGAGGACGAAACACAAATCTCTGCCACACACATTGGTTCTGAATTGAGCGAAGAAGAGCTCGATGACGAAGACGATGATGCTGACAGCGATGACGATGATGAAGAAGAAACCGATAACGGTCCAGATCCGGAAGAAGCGCGCGAGCACTTTGAAAAGCTTCGTGCCTTGTACACTGGCGCACGCGAGATTTTCGAGCAAAAAGGCCGTTCGCATCCCGATGCTAAAGCCGCGATTATCGAGATCGGCGAGCTATTTCGTACCTTCAAACTAGTACCGAAGCAATTTGATCGCATGGTTAACAACATGCGTGCAATGATGGATAAAGTGCGTGTGCAAGAACGCATCATCATGAAGCAAGCGGTACAAGTTGCTAAAATGCCAAAGAAAACGTTCGTTAAGCATTTTGCTAATAACGAAACAGATGCCTCTTGGCTAGATGCCGAAATCGCTAAAGGCGAGAGCTACTCAGCGAAATTAAGCGAGCTAAAACCGGAAATTGAACGTTGCATCAATAAGCTAAAACAGATTGAGCAAAGCACCGGTTTATCCATTGAGCGTATTAAAGACATCAACCGTCGTATGAGCATTGGTGAGGCGAAAGCTCGCCGTGCGAAAAAAGAGATGGTTGAGGCAAACTTACGTCTGGTTATTTCAATTGCCAAGAAATACACCAACCGAGGTCTGCAGTTCTTGGATCTGATCCAAGAAGGTAACATCGGCTTGATGAAAGCGGTCGACAAATTTGAATATCGCCGTGGTTATAAGTTCTCAACTTATGCAACTTGGTGGATCCGTCAGGCAATCACTCGCTCGATTGCTGACCAAGCGCGTACTATTCGTATTCCGGTACATATGATTGAGACCATTAATAAGCTCAATCGTATCTCGCGTCAGATGCTTCAGGAAATGGGCCGCGAGCCAAACCCTGAAGAACTGGCTGAGCGCATGCTAATGCCTGAAGATAAGATTCGTAAGGTATTAAAAATCGCTAAAGAGCCGATTTCAATGGAGACGCCTATCGGTGACGATGAAGATTCGCACTTAGGTGATTTCATTGAGGATACCACCATTGACTCGCCAATCGATTCAGCGACCATGGAAAGCCTTAAAGGCGCGACTCACGAAGTACTGGCAGGCCTGACAGCCCGCGAAGCAAAAGTACTACGTATGCGTTTTGGTATCGACATGAATACCGACCACACCCTAGAGGAAGTGGGTAAGCAGTTTGACGTTACTCGAGAGCGTATCCGTCAAATCGAAGCGAAGGCACTGCGTAAGTTACGCCATCCATCGCGCTCTGACCTGCTGAAGAGTTTCTTAGACGCCAGCAAATAAGCCGCGTCTTACACACTACATCAAGGCCGCTTTTTAGCGGCCTTTTTTAACGAGGATTTACAATGGCTTGGATCCAAATCCGCATTCGTGCCACCGAGTCAACGGCTGATGCCATTAGTGATCACCTTATGGACATCGGTTGTCCATCGGTGACCTTCATGGACACTAAAGACACGCCTATTTTTGAACCCCAGCCCGGGGAAGTAAAATACTGGGCAGAAACCACAGTGATTGGCCTGTTTGAGGCCAACCACGATATGCAAGCCGTGGTTGACTACCTAAAAGTACAGCCTGAGCTGAAAGAGCAATTTCATTATAAAATTGAGCAACTTGAAGACAAAGATTGGGAACGAGAGTGGATGAAAAACTTCCACCCTATCCGCTTTGGCGAGCGTTTGTGGATTTGCCCAAGCTGGCTCGATGTGCCAGACCCTAGTGCGGTTAATGTTATGCTCGACCCGGGTCTGGCCTTTGGCACCGGCACCCATGCTACTACCGCGCTGTGCTTAAAGTGGTTAGAAGGCCTCGATTTAAGCGGCAAAACTGTGGTCGATTTTGGCTGTGGTTCCGGTATTTTGGGTATTGCGGCCATCAAGTTAGGTGCTGCCCGCGTTATCGGTATAGATATCGACCAGCAAGCCCTCGATGCCAGTCAAGACAACGCCGCACGTAATGGTGTTGCTGAACAGCTAGAGGTGTATTTGCCACAAAACCAACCTCATCTTGAAGCTGATGTGGTGGTTGCTAATATTCTTGCCCAGCCCTTGCGTGAACTTAATGAAGTGATTCTCAGCTTGCTAAAATCCGGCGGTGACATCGCGCTATCCGGAGTGCTGGCTGAGCAAGCGCAATCGGTAGCCAGTCATTATGACCAGCAAGTAAGCCTCGCCCCTATCGAACAAGAAGGGGATTGGGTGCGCATCAGCGGGGTTAAAAAGTAACCACAGCTGACACTATTTGCGCAGCGGACAATTGTCCCTGCGCGACTTTTTTACACTTTTTACGCATCATCAACACCCCGCAGAGTAAGCTTTCACGGGCCTGTGTTCATAAAACGAACAAAAAAATCACTCCCTCAGCTCGTTACCAAATGTCAATACGAAAAGTTTAAAAAAAAAGCACTTTTGTTCAATTTATAGCCTTTGATTTTGGCGCAAAAAACCGTAAACTTAGCGCCCCTTGAAACGAGGTGAATTGAGTCGCTGTGCAAATTGGTCCGTACCAGTTAGAAAACAACTTAATGGTCGCTCCCATGGCTGGGATAACCGACCGCCCTTTTCGACAACTCTGTCGTCGATTAGGTGCAGGCCTCGCGGTCTCCGAGATGTTGTCTTCCAACCCAAAGGTTTGGCGTACAGCTAAATCCATGGGCCGTATGGATCACAGTGGTGAGTCAGGTATTCGTTCCGTGCAAATTGCCGGTGCCGACCCTGAACTTATGGCGCAAGCCGCACAATTTAACGTTTCCAATGGCGCGCAGATCATAGATATCAATATGGGCTGCCCGGCAAAAAAAGTGAATAAAAAGCTTGCAGGCTCTGCGTTGCTGCAATATCCAGAGTTGGTCGAAGCCATCGTTAAAGCGGTGGTTAATGCGGTGGATGTGCCCGTCACATTGAAAATCCGTACTGGCTGGGATGTGGATAATCGCAACGGCGTCGAGATTGCAGCTATCGCTGAGCACAATGGTATTCAGTCACTTGCCGTCCATGGACGCACTCGTGCGTGCATGTATAAAGGCAATGCTGAATACGACACGATTAGAGCCGTGAAACGCTCAGTGTCAATTCCTGTGGTGGCTAATGGTGATATTACATCGCCACATAAGGCACAACAGGTTTTAGAGTATACGGGCGCAGATGCCATCATGGTTGGCCGAGCCGCCCAAGGTCGCCCCTGGATTTTCCGGGAAATCGATCATTATTTAAAAACCGGAACGCTGCTAGCGCCGCCTGAATTAGGCGAAGTACGCAGCATATTGATGGAGCATTTAACTAATCTGCATCAATTTTACGGTGAGCCCATGGGGGCGCGGATTGCTCGCAAGCATGTTGGATGGTATTTGCACGCTCATGACGAAAACGGTCAGTTTAGGCGAGTATTCAATGCGCTAGAAACACCTCAACAGCAGGTGGAAGCGCTTAATGAGTACTTTGAAACTTATTGCTAATCCAGAAAGAAAGAGACAATACAACGATGTTTGAACAAAATGTGACTTCTCCTTTTATTACTAACGCTCACGTTCAGTCACAAGAGAAACCACAGCCTCTTCGCGACGCTGTTAAAAAAGCTGTTCACCACTACTTAAAGCAGCTTAACGGTCAGGACGTACAAGATGTATACGAGCTTGTTCTTTCTGAACTAGAAGCACCGCTTCTAGAAGAAGTAATGACTTACACACGTGGCAACCAAACGCGTGCGGCCATCTTGCTAGGTATCAACCGTGGTACTTTACGCAAGAAGCTGAAAAAGTACGGCATGAACTAATGAATACGCAGCGCTAAGCTGCACCTAAAAGCACCTTCGGGTGCTTTTTTATTTTCGTCCATACGCGAAAATGACCAGCGCTACACCTGGTCTGGTGTTATACAAAAGCACCATCATTGTTTAAAATAAGGGATTCTAAGCAAGTCCCCTTGCCTAACCCCAAGGCGTAAGCCTAGGCAAGCTTTCACTCATTGAGGTAATCAAAACAACCATGGATACACATCGTCCAATTCGTCGCGCACTTATCAGTGTGTCTGACAAAACGGGTATCGTTGAATTCGCTCGCGAATTAGCCGCTCAAGGCGTTGACATTCTTTCTACCGGTGGCACCTGCAAGCTGCTTGCTGACAACGGCATTAAGGTCACTGAAGTATCTGACCACACCGGTCATCCAGAAATTATGGACGGTCGCGTAAAAACCCTGCACCCGAAAATCCACGGCGGCATATTAGCGCGTCGCGGCCAAGATGAAGGGGTGATGAGCGACAACGACATCGATGCCATCGATATGGTTGTAGTGAACCTATATCCTTTTGCACAAACCGTTGCCAAAGCGGATTGTAGCCTTGAAGACGCCGTTGAGAATATCGATATCGGCGGCCCAACTATGGTGCGCGCGGCAGCGAAAAATCACAAAGACGTGACCATCGTAGTAAATGCGGGTGATTACACACGCGTAATTGACGAAATGAAAGCCAACCAAGGTTCAACCACCCACGCCACACGTTTTGATTTAGCTATTGCGGCTTTTGAGCACACCGCTCAGTACGATGGCATGATCGCTAACTACTTCGGTAAGATGGTGCCAGATTACACCGAGGAAGCGGCGGCTGAGACTAAATTTCCGCGCACTTTCAACATGCAATTCACCAAAAAGCAGGACATGCGCTATGGTGAAAACTCGCACCAAGATGCGGCGTTTTACGTTGAAAATGACCTTAGCGAAGCCTCAGTGGCCACCGCTAAGCAGCTACAAGGCAAGGCGCTATCATACAACAACATCGCTGATACCGACGCAGCCCTTGAGTGCGTAAAAGAATTCGATGCGCCAGCGTGTGTGATCGTCAAACACGCCAACCCATGTGGCGTATCGGTCGGTGAAAACATCCTTAGCGCCTATGACCGCGCCTTTAAAACCGACCCAACTTCCGCTTTCGGCGGCATTATTGCCTTTAACCGTGAACTTGATGGTGATACCGCAGAAGCCATCGTTGCGCGCCAGTTTGTGGAAGTGATTATTGCGCCTAGCATCAGCGAAGAAGCAGCGCAAATCGTTTCGGCAAAACAAAATGTACGCCTACTAGAGTGTGGCCAGTGGCAAGATAAAACCACCGCTGTGGATATTAAGCGCGTTAATGGCGGTGTTTTAGTGCAAGACCGCGACCAAGGCATGGTGGCCAAAGAAGAGCTAAAAGTTGTGTCTAAGCGCCAACCTACCGAGCAAGAGCTAAACGATTTAATGTTCTGCTGGAAGGTCGCTAAGTTTGTTAAATCGAACGCCATCGTATACGCCAAAGACGGCATGACCATTGGTGTGGGTGCCGGACAAATGAGCCGCGTTTATTCAGCGAAAATCGCCGGTATTAAGGCTGCTGACGAAAACCTCGTGGTTGAAGGCTCGGTCATGGCCTCGGATGCCTTCTTTCCGTTCCGTGATGGCATCGACGCCGCAGCAGCGGCTGGTATCACTGCCGTGATTCAGCCTGGTGGCTCAATGCGCGATGAAGAAGTTATCGCCGCTGCAGACGAAGCAGGCATGGCCATGGTATTCACCGGCATGCGCCACTTCCGCCACTAAAACCGCTAACCACGCCAGTGCATAATTTGTACTGGCGTGTTTTCGTAGACTATTCAAATCAATCTGTTATGTTGGCACTAAATACCAAAAACAACAGCAAGGATTAGATTATGAAACTAGGCTTGAAAACCGCGCTCAGCGCTGCTTTAGCTGTCTCTTTAAGTGCTTGTGCTGCAACCAGTGGCACCGAAGCACTCACCGATGCCGCGCAAAACGATTTGCGTAGTGAGCAAGCAAAAAGTCGCGACCAATATCGCCACCCGGTGGAAACCTTGGCGTTTTTTGGCTTCGAACCGTCGATGACCGTAGTTGAGATCTGGCCTGGTGGCGGCTGGTACAGCGATATTATCGCCCCTGCGATGAAAGGTGAAGGCACCTTTTACGCCGCCCACTTCCCTGCTGATAGCGATGTTGAGTATTACCAACGCTCACTAACCCGTTTCCAAGATAAACTTGCCAGCGACAGTGCCTACAGCGACGTTAAACTCAGTGAGTTTGCGCCTGGCACACATCATAGCATCGCTCCTGAAGGAAGCGCCGACATGGTGCTGACGTTCAGAAACCTGCACAACTGGTATATGCAAAAAGACGAACAAGGCGTTAAAGATGCCTTTAAAGCCTTTTATGCAGCCTTAAAGCCCGGTGGCGTACTTGGTGTAGTTGATCACCGCTTACCCGAAAGCCGCGATGCAGGTAAAGCGAAACGCTCAGGCTATGTTAAAGAAAGTTGGGTGATTGAGCTGGCTAAACAGGCCGGATTTGAACTCGCTGCGAAAAGTGAAATCAATGCAAACCCGAATGATTTTGCCGACCACCCTCGTGGCGTGTGGACATTGCCACCGCGTTTAGCGCTAGGCGATGAAGATCGCGCTAAATATGAGGCGATTGGTGAAAGCGATCGGATGACGCTGAAATTCATCAAACCGCAATAGGATTTTTACGCCATGAATGTACTTGTCATTGGCAGTGGCGGCCGCGAACACGCACTTGCGTTTAAGGCCGCTCAATCAAGCAAAGTAGAAAAAGTATTTGTCGCGCCAGGTAATGCTGGCACCGCTCTAGAGCCAAAACTAGAAAACGTCGCCATTGGTGTCGAAGACATCGATGCGCTTATCGCTTTCGTCAAAGAAAACCAGGTTGAACTGACCATTGTCGGCCCTGAGGCACCGCTAGTGATTGGTGTGGTCGATGCCTTTCGCGAACAAGGCTTGGCTATTTTCGGACCGACACAAGGCGCTGCCCAACTGGAAGGCTCTAAGTCATTCACTAAAGACTTTTTAGCACGCCACAATATCCCAACGGCGTTCTACAAGACCTTTGAGCAAATCGAGCCCGCGCTGGCTTACATTAAAGAGCAAGGCGCTCCTATCGTGGTCAAAGCCGATGGCTTGGCCGCAGGTAAAGGCGTTATTGTGGCGATGACCGAAGCCGAAGCCGAGGCTGCGGTACGCGATATGCTCGCAGGCAATGCCTTTGGTGAAGCGGGTAGCCGCGTGGTTATCGAGGAGTTCTTAGAAGGCGAGGAAGCCTCGTTTATCGTTATGGTTGACGGTAAAAACGTACTACCTTTTGCCACCAGCCAAGACCATAAGCGTGCCTATGATGGTGATAAAGGCCCGAACACCGGTGGCATGGGAGCCTACTCTCCAGCCCCCGTGGTCAGTGAAGAAATTCACAACCGCATTATGGATGAAGTGATCAACCCTACCGTAGCAGGTATGGCTGCAGAGGGTCATCCTTATACCGGCTTTTTGTATGCAGGGCTGATGATTGCCGCCGATGGCACGCCTAAGGTCATTGAATACAACTGCCGCTTTGGCGACCCAGAAACGCAACCGATTATGTTGCGTCTGCAATCAGACCTTGTGTCGTTAATTGAAGCTGCGAATCGTCAAGAACTGGATCGCACAGAAATTAACTTCGACCCACGCGCCGCCGTTGGCGTGGTGCTGGCAGCGAAAGGGTATCCAGGTTCTTACCCTAAAGGTGATGCTATCTCCGGTCTAAAGGTAAATTACCCACAGGGCGAAAAAGTCTTCCATGCAGGCACCAAGCAGCAAGGTGAAGACATCGTCACTGCCGGGGGCCGGGTGCTGTGTGCGACAGCGCTAGGCGATACCGTAACAGCGGCGCAACAACGTGCGTATAAGTTGGTGCAAGAGATTAACTGGGACGGTGTTGAATACCGCACCGATATCGCTCACCACGCCATTCGTCGCGAGCGTACTTAACCCCCACGAGAACCTTCGTTCAAAACAGGGTTAAGAGCTAATAACCGTACATATCAAGCGAGGCTAAATGCCTCGCTTTTTTATGACACTTTTTCTAGCTTGATTTAATCCTATATAGAGGGCTTTTAGGCAACATCGAAACTTTGGGAATTACATTTAAGCTAACAAGAACACATAACGGTTTGCTGCGCCAGTACATTCGGAAAGGTGCCTATTTACGGACGCTAACAGATAGGAAATTATCAAGATTGAACGAGCAGTAAATGCCATACCTATGAAGTGCCTAGGTTATAAACAGCCTATCATTGTGTTCAATGAATTACACTATGCGGCCTAATTTAGCGAGTGGTGCACTTCGGAGTTGAATTCATGTTTACACCTACTGTCTATATCTTAAAGGAATAAGGTACAGTTTTTTTCCGACAAATTTTGTGCTACTTTGCACTTTAAAATTTTGTGCTACTTTGCACTTTAAACAGGAATATAAAGGGAATTTAATATGATATGTCCGGACATTAGTGAATTAGAGTTTTCTGACCGTGGAAAATTGGCAGTAAAAGAAATAAGAAGAATAAAAGAAGTAAATCAATGGCTCAGCTCCACCATTGTTGTTGGTACCTTTGCAAACATTTTCGCTGGCAACGGCATAATAAAGAGCCACTATAACCTTACTCAAACAGATTTTAATTCTTTTAATAAGGCTTTAAGAGATTCTCCAAGCATTGCTAAGCGAACGATAAAGACTATATCGGGCCTACAAGCAATTAGAGCTAAAACAAGCAAAGAAAGACAGTTTTGGAAGGCTGTATACAATGGGTGCGTGGCTGCAAAATGAACTATTTAATTTGTGCTTTTTCTTTATTCTTATCACTTTGCTCCTATGCAAATACGACTGAGCAAACCCTTGAAGACTATCTTACTGTCCAATACCATAACTCGATTAAAGCGTACGAGCTTAAGCTTGAAGAGTGCCAAAAAACAGAAGAAGTTATCACCCCTAATGACGTCGAGCATATTTCGAAAGATTGGAACGTGATCAGTGCTGCTTTGTCTTATCATTATGCAAAGTTTCAGGATTTATGCACGCATGATGAATTACAACACTTCACTGTACTTTCTGCAAAACTGCAGGCTTTAGAAAGTAGCGATAAGTTAGTGCTTGATAAGTATAATCAGTTAATTATGGCAATACCTTTAACTTATGAACGAACTAAAGCTGATTATTTTGTTTTGCCTGAAAACTTACGCAAGCAGTTTTCAAGGATAGAAAAACTGAACAGACCATTTGATCTGATGGGAACAATGGAAAATTTTGATTTATGAAATAAAGCAGCCTCTACAGGCTGAGGGTTTTTCTAAATTCAATTCAGAGGGCTGCGACTGAGCGGCCTTTTTTATTTCAATACAAAAGTGGTTTTTCGCTTACATCACCAATACTATCTCTCTAATAGTTATCATAAACTCCTAATGTAAACTTAAGACCTGAGACGCATAAAGCGTTCACTGGGTGAGGCAAAACTCATTCTTAGTTGATATATAGTCATAAACCTTTTTCAAGGGTTGATATCAAATCGCTAGTAGCAAAAGTAACTGGGCGTTAATCCGTCCATTTTTCTGTGCTTTGCTACACTTTGACCATCTAAACTAGAAGAAAGTATTGCATTTTGTTGCCACGGCTGGATTTATTTAACGTACTTGCTGCTTGTTTGCTCGCCACTCTAGTGCTTATCGCCGGTGTGTTAGCCGCCAATATTACTCAGTCTTCACCCCACAGTCTGGGCAATGAACCAGGGGTAACAGTGGTGCCAAGTTTTATGGTGCTCCCGCAAGCGGTCACATTTTCAGCGCTTCATGAAAAGCATTTTGATGACTTCACTGCAGGGTCATGGCAACAGGTTCCTTGGCAATTTGGTACACAGCAATATTGGCTACGTTTAACTATTACCAATAACCAAACTGAGCCAAGATCGCTTATTGCCCGCTTTGATAACCCCATGGTCGATAATTTGCTCGTGTATCACCTTGATGAAGCAGGCCAAGTGCAACATAGCGTGCAATTGGGCGACCACCGCCGCGATTTAAGCCAGCTTGAATACGCCCTGCCTCACTATGCATTTACTCTGCAAGCGCAACAGCAACATACTCTAGTTATTGGTATACACACCACGGGCATAAGCAAAACCCCAGTCAACCTTTACTCCGAACAGACCTTTTTTGAGCTTAGCCGCAGTACTTTCTCGTTGTGGAGCGTATATGTTGGCGTGTTATTAATGACCGCGCTGTATAACTTGATTTTATACTTCAGCATTCGCGATCGCGTGTATTTGCTCTATGTGGGCTATATTCTTGCGGTGATGACCTTGCTCGGCATCGTGCTCGGCTATGGCTTTTATTTATGGCCCACGTCATGGCAGCAATGGTTTCACCACCAAGTCATTTTATTTAACTACGCCATCGCCATTACCACGCTGGGGTTTTGCGTTATGTTTTTGCGTTATCACAAAGACCGAGGCAAGCCGTATCGCGTGGCGATAGGTTATTTGCAGCTTTTGCTGTTGTTGTGCGCGCTCAGCCTGTTTTTACCGGAATTTTATAGCGCACCGATATTTTTTATAACCATGCCGGGGCTGTATATCATTTGCTTCTGGCTAATTTTCAAAAAGCTCATCAGTGGTTTTCGGTGGGCTAAATATTACGTGCTTTCGTGGTTTCCGTTGTTATGTGCCGCCGCCATCCAGCCGTTAGAATTGACCGGTGTTATTGAATACAGCTATCTAACCCGTCATGCTTTTTTATTTGGCAGCTTAATTGAAATTACCCTGATGGCCCTGGCACTGGCCGATAGAGTGCGCTATCAACGCAAGAAGTCACTATATTACGCCATCCATAATAGCCACAGTGGCTTACTAACCTACACCACCTTGATGCGCCGGATTGCGCAACTACAAAATCAACGTCGCAGTTTCACACTGTGTATCGTGCATATGGCGAACTTTCAAAACCTACAGAAGACCATTGGCATCGAAAGTAGCTCGCAACTGCTCAAAAGTATTGCAGCAACGCTCAGTGAACACGCTAAAGCGCTTCGCTGTTATCGCATTCACCCAAGCAGTAAAGAAACCGTGGCTGAGCTTAACAACGGCTGTTTAGCAGTGCTCAGCGCAGAGCCTGCGGCGACACTCGAGCATCAGCGACTGCCGCACTTGCTTAGCCAGTTACAGGCCGAGTTGAGTGTGGCCGATTTACGCCTTAAGCCCAGTTACATTCTTGCCACTGTCGCTGCTGAGCAAAGCTCGCAGCCTTTTAAACAGCTAATAGAGCAAGCTTGCCAGTGCGTACAAAAAGCCCCTGCTGGCCTGCATCGTATATTCTCAGTGGATGACAACAACGATGTCAGCCAGTTACAACGCGCCACTGCACTGCAGCAAGCCATGCACAACAATGAATTGTGTCTTTATTACCAGCCGCAGCTTAATCTGCAAACTCTGCAAGTATGCGGCGCTGAAGCGCTGCTGCGCTGGCCCCAGCAACAAAGCCGTGATTTTACCGTTGAAGATATTATTCATTTGGCAGAGCAAACGGGGTTGATCAATCAGCTGACCCTGT
Organism: Pseudoalteromonas ruthenica; assembly: GCF_008808095.1. NCBI lineage: Bacteria > Pseudomonadati > Pseudomonadota > Gammaproteobacteria > Alteromonadales > Pseudoalteromonadaceae > Pseudoalteromonas > Pseudoalteromonas ruthenica. Next base: position 2,239,073 of record NZ_CP023396.1, read on the forward strand.
GGATTCTTAATTGCGCCTGCAGAGATATCGCTGCGCAAGGAGTGCTGTGGCAAGGGCAGCATATATCTGTCAACCTCAGTGCCCGAGACATACATATTGCAGATTTTACCCACAAGCTTGCTGATATCCTTAATGAGCATGGGGTGGTCCCGACACAGCTGAAACTGGAACTGACAGAGTCAGCCCTTGTTGATGATCCAGAAGCGCTTAAAGCCCTTATTGCTAGGCTTGCTGAGTTGGGGGTCCACGTCGTGTTAGACGACTATGGTACTGGCTACTCATCGCTCGAGTATCTCGTTAAATACGCCTTCGCGGAGCTTAAAATTGATAAATACTTTGTTATGTCATTGGCGCATTCTCAACACCATCAAGCGATTGTAAACACGACTATTATGATGGCCCATAACCTTGGTTTAAAGGTCACTGCTGAGGGCGTTGAAACGCAAGAAATCGCTCACTTGCTACGCCATTATGGTGCGGATACGGCGCAAGGCTATTTGTATGCTAAACCCATGAATATTGCCGATTACAACGCATGGCTGCAGCAGCACAAGCAATGGAGCAACGACAGTCTAGCCTAGGTTTGCTACCATACGCGCTGACTTTTAACATTGGGGCGTTAAATGCTAGGCACACTAAATAAAATGAAAGCCGCGCTAAGTGATAGCGACGGCGTACATTACCAGCTACCCGTCGGTGACGAACTGCTGTCATTGAATGAGTTAATGGGTCAGCCCATTACCTTAACTCACACCGGCAATATCTTTTGTAAAAACTGCGGCAAAAAAACCAAGAAGAGCTACTCACAAGGTCACTGCTTCGTATGTATGCGCAAGCTCGCTAGCTGCGATATGTGTATTATGAAGCCGGAAACCTGCCACTATGACCAAGGCACCTGCCGCGAGCCACAGTGGGGTGAGGAAAACTGTATGATCCCGCACTATGTCTACTTGGCTAACACCTCAGGCCTTAAAGTGGGTATTACTCGCCATACACAAATCCCCACTCGCTGGATAGATCAAGGTGCGACCGCTGCGCTGCCTATTTTCAAGGTGCAAACCCGCCTACAATCTGGCTTGGTCGAGGTTGCTCTCGCTGATTTTATTGCCGATAAAACTAATTGGCGCAATATGCTAAAGGGCACGAGCGTCGATGTTGACTTGAAAGCGGCACGCGATGAGTTAGTGCCACAAATTCAGCACAAATTAGATGAGCTGGCTGAGCTTTTCGGAGCCACCGCAGTGGAACTGCTCGACGAAGAGGTGGTAGAAATTAACTACCCAGTACAAGATTATCCAAGCAAAGTCAGTTCCTTTAACTTTGATAAGAACCCTCAGGTCAGTGGTGTACTACAAGGAATTAAAGGCCAGTACTTAATTTTAGATACGGGTGTAATTAATATTCGCAAATTTGGCGCTTACGAAGTAGAAGTAGCGCACGGATAAACATAGCGATTATTAAAGTCTGTGATACTGCAAGGTTCGCCAAGTAAAAAACCTTGCACGTAATCACAGGCTAAGCCTTGTAAAAACTGGTGTTGGCAAGGCTTCTCCACCCCTTCGGCAACCACCAACAAGTTCAGACTAGAGGCCATAGCAATAATGGCGCTGACAATTTCGCTATTGCCGTATTCATCCGGCACTTTAGCAATAAAGCTAGAATCAACCTTCAGCTTATCAATCGGTAACTTGGTCAAATAACTAAGCGCCGAATAGCCGGTGCCGAAGTCATCCAAAGCCACTTTTACTCCTAGTAATTTGAGCGCTAACAATACTTCCCGTGCTTGGCTAAATGAGCTAATGAAGCTACTTTCGGTAATTTCAATTTCCAGTTGCTCGGCACTCACTCCATGCTCATTGATAGCCGCTGTCACGGTATCGACTAAATCATGGTGACATAAGTGCGCCGCTGACAAGTTAATTGATAAAGTGCCACTAAAGTGTGTGTGCTGTTGCCACTGGGCAAGCAGCGCGCAGCTTCGAGTGATCACCCATTTATCAATATCAATGATCAATCCGAGCTCCTCGGCCAGTGGAATGAACTGCCCTGGTGCTACCATGCCCAGTTGCGGGTCTTGCCATCGCAGTAAAGCCTCAGCACCACACAACTGCGTTGTTTGGCAATCGACAATAGGCTGTAAAAACAATTCAAACTCATCATTGACCAGCGCCTGTTTAATTCGACTGCTCATGGTTAGGCGCTCCAAAGAGCGGGCATTCATAGTCGCTTTAAACAGCTGATAAGAGTTTCTACCTAAGTCTTTAGAGCGGTACATCGCAACATCAGCATGCTTTAACAAGGTTTCCATGCTCTCACCATCATCAGGGTAAATAGCAATACCTATTGATGTAGTAATGGTGATGGCTTGGCCTGCCAACGAAAAGGAGGGCTTAAACTGAGCCAACACTTTCTCTGCACAGGCGATCACCTCATCGATATCCGCTACCTCGTTAAGCAGTAAGGTAAACTCATCGCCCCCCAAACGTGCTAGGGTATCGCCACTGCGCACACAGCGTTGTAATCGCTTCGCCACTTGCTTTAGCAGCTCATCGCCAACACTGTGACCAAGGCTGTCATTGACGCCTTTAAAGTGGTCTAAGTCGATAAACATAATGGCTAAGCGCTGATGTTGCCGCTGACCGTGTGCGAGGGCGACACTGAGCCGGTCTTTAAACAAGCGTCGATTCGGCAGCCCGGTCAGGTCATCAAAATAAGCAAGCTTTGTGATTTTGCGCTCTGACGCTTTGCGCTCAGTTATATCGGTAAAGATCCCCGCATAGACTAAATCGCTGTCTTGCTTATCTTTAATCTCAATGATGGTGAGCCATTCGACATAGGTGTCACCGTCTTTACGGCGATTACAAATCTCGCCTTGCCATACCCCCTGCTGCGATAAACTCTGCCACATCGCCTGGTAAAAACTGCGATCATGAGTGCCAGAGCTCAATATTCGCGGGGTCTTGCCTAGTACTTCTTCAGCACTGTAACCAGTTAGTCGAGTAAAAGCAGGGTTAACTTGTAGAATCGTTCCCTGAGCATCGGTGATCATGATGCCATCTAGAGAAGCGGCAATAATTTTATTCGCTAAATACAAGTCTTTTTGCGAGGCCTGCAACGCACAATCGCGCTCAGCCAATACCGCTTCCAATTCACTTAAATAAGCAGACTCAATTTCGGTATTGATATGCTTGAGGGTGAGCACCCCCTTTACTCGCTGCGACTCTTTGCTCGCTGTGACAAGCAAATGACGAATACCATGTTGGTGCAATAACCGATAAGCATGCAGCAAGGTATCTTCACAACTTACAGTGACCAGCTCTTTACTGGCAAAGGGCCAACAGCATTGCCCCTGTGCCGCGAGCATCATTTCCAGCACATCCGTGGCGGTAATAATACCCACGTGTTGTTGCTGCTCCACCAGCACCGCATGGGTATTCGACTTCGCCATGTGTTGGGCTACGACCCGAGCATTGTCGCTGCCTTGCACTTTGGGCACACGGTGATCAAAATGATCGCCAATCAATTTTAGATTAAGGTAATGATCCAACCCCTGATTGCCGACAATATCAGCCAATGACAACAGCCCTAAGGGGGTATCGTCGTCAGCGACCACAATTAAGTGACGAATCGCCAAGGTTGCACACTTATTGGCGGCGTCATTAAGCGCACTATCATCACTAATCGTATGCACTGGGGTCGACATTAAGGTACGAATGGGTTGGCGCAAAACATCACCATTGTGCGCTTGCGCACGAACACAATCCGACTCGGTCCAAATCCCGATCACCTTATTTTTCTCACGAATGGCAATCGCACTGACATTGTGGGTGCGCATGAGCTTGATAACAGCAATGGCTGGCTGGTGAGGCATACAAAAGTGCAACGCCGATAGCTTGGCGTCTTTTACTTTGTAGTCACGAGTGCTCAGTTGCATAGCCATTCCTAGAGGTTGTAACATGGCTATACTAGACAATCACTGCATTGCACAATTTGACATAAAACAAAAAATGACCAACTTTCACTTTCCCGTTCTGGCCGTTGAAGCCGCTCACCTAATCCGTTGTGATAGCGCCAGCGAACTGGCACACCTTTGCAACAGTGCTCAGGTGCTGTTTATTGTTGATACTCACCAGCAGTATTTTGATGTGTCCGGGCAGCGCATTGAGCGCCAGTGGCCGATGTTACAGAAGGCGTTAAAAGCTTACCTGATTGGCGAAGGCGAATGTTGTGTTAGCAAGCTAAGGCTTGGTGATGAAAGCCAAGTGTGGAAGTTCGTCGATTAACCCAGCTGGCCTCGTAGATAATGCTCAACGCTGCGAGATAAAGCAGAGAGGTGATAACCCCCTTCTAAAAAAGACACCACCCCTTTCACGTCATGACTTTGTGCAAACTCACTAATGCATTGACTAAACCAGCCGTAATCTTGCTCGACAAATTTCAGCGCCGACATATCATCTTCTAAATGCGCATCAAAGCCCGCAGAGACGAAGATAAGCTGGGGTTTAAATTCTTGCAGCCTTGGCAGCCACTGCTGCGCAACCACTTCGCGCAATGCTTGGCCATCACTGGCAGGCGGCAGTGGTGATTGCACTAGGTTATCGCGCGCGATGAGTTCGGGATCTGGGTATAAAGGGCGTTGGAACAGCGAGCACAACAACACCGAATCGTCGTCGCTAAAAATACTCTGAGTACCATCACCATGGTGAACATCAATATCCAATACCGCTATACGTTCAATACCCAGTGACTGCGCATAGCGTACAGCGATTGCCAGATTATTGAAAATACAAAACCCGGCGCTGCGGTCTTCGCTGGCATGATGCCCCGGTGGACGCACCGCACAAAAACCAGCATCGATATGCCCGGCGAGAATTTCGTCTACCGCCGTGAGTCCAGCGCCGACTGCTCGCTCAATAGCATGAAGGGTTTGTGGACACAGACGCGTATCGCCATCTAAATCGGCGTAGCCAATATCAGGTATGCGCTGCTCTACCTCATGCACTAAGCGCTCACTGTGAACCCGCAGATAATCTTGACGTTGCGCCCCACGTGCTTGCAGCTGCCGCACTTCTAAATCCAGGCTGCTAGCAAGTAAACGATCAGAGATAACATCAAGGCGCTCCGGTGACTCAGGATGTTCACTGCCCATTTCGTGGCGACGACATGCGGGGTGAGTAATAACAGCGATTCGAGACATAAGCGGTTTAGGCAATTACATGGAGCCTATATAGTAAACAAGCTCGCATCAATGCGCTTTTCTCCTTTAGTCTTATAATGAACAAGGCACCCTTAGGTGCCTTATTATCACGGTTTTACTGCTCTGTGGCTCGTAAATCTAAATTACGGAAGTCGAAGCTAAAGTCTGTCACCTGTGGTGCCACCGCACGCATAGAGGCTGACTTTAGCGTATTATCGCTACCCATGGTAAATTCGATAAAAGCATCGGCTTCAAGCAATGGCTCGTCCCACTTAACGATAAAGGTGTTGCCACTGTGATGCTTGAGCTGCCCTTTTAAGCGTTTAGTATGGGTAAAATCGATACGCAACGTGCCGCTCACTTCTTCGATAATCACATCGCCGTACCAAGCATCGTGCAAAGTGCCGGTATAATAATGATTAGGCAATGCCTGTTGGTAATCTTCCACCATGGCTGGTTTAGCTGAAGCATAGGCTTTTTCCTTGCGGCTAAAGTGCTGTTCAGCGTAAATTTCAACCCAGTCTTTATCTTCTAGCTCCAGCGCTTGCTCAAAAATTTCCTCGGTCACCGCTGATAAAGCCGAAAACGCCTGCTGGTTTGATAACACCACAACACCGAGCTTTTCTTCAGGGATCAAAGAAACCTGAGAGACCATGCCAAGAATGCCGCCACCATGGCCAACACGCTTGTAACCGTGATAGTCAACAATCGACCACCCTAAACCATAGCCACTGAATTGACGGCGCGAGTCGGCAAAAGCTTTTTTCGACACGGCGCGGTTAATATGCGGTAACCACATCTCACGTTGCTGCTTTTCACTGAAAAGTTGCTCGCCATTAGCCATTGTGCCGCCATTGAGCTGAGTATTTAACCACGAGCTCATCTCCTCAACATTGGAAGCTATTGCACCAGCACCACGGAAGTCTTCAAGGTAGTTGACAAAAAACGGGTGCAGCTTGCCACCTAAAGGAATGTGCCCGGTAGCATAGTTAGTATTACCTGGTGCGATACGCGAGAACCCGGCGCGTGAGCGGGTCATCTCAAGCGGTGTGAGAATCTTCTGTTCAATATAATCCTGCCAACTCATACCACTGACTCGCGCCACCACTTCACCGGCGGTCACGAACATTAAGTTGTTGTAGGCATATTGACTACGAAAGCTCGACTTTGGTTTTAAATGCTTTAGCCCGGCGAGAATATCCGCCACCGATTTATTGGTGTCTGGCCAAATCATTAAGTCACCCTGCCCAAGCCCCAATCCGCTACGGTGACTCAACAGGTCGCGAATAGTCATATGCGCCGATGCATAAGGATCGTGCAAACGAAACTCCGGCAGATGTGTCTGCACCTTATCATCCCAGTCCAACTTGCCTTCATCTACCAGCATCGCGAGCGCCGCACTGGTAAAAGCTTTGGTATTGGAGGCAATGCCAAACAAGGTCTCGCTAGTCACTGGCTCTTGGCTTTGAATATGGCGCACACCAAAACCCTGGGCATACACCATTTCGCCATCTTCGACGACAGCCACAGCCATACCCGGCACATCAAATCGGGCCATAGAGTGCTCAATAGCGGCGGTTATTTTATCTTTATCAAGCGCTGCCGAGGCCGAATTAGGTAGGTGCAGAGCGGCGAATAGCGCACTCGAAGCTAACAATGTTTTCAGTTTCATTTTTGTTCCTTGTTATACATCTGTGTTTCCCGTAAATGCCGTTCGCGATTTAAATCCTCTACGCTGGCCCTGGTTTTAATAGCGTTCACATAATGCTCCGGTAGCTGAGCTTCACGGGCGCCGTAATACACATGCTGAACATACCAATCAAACGGCAGCGCAACTTTATCTAAGGTATTGGCAATGTAACAAAACACCTGCACGTGTTCATTGCTGTCGATAAGAGTGACCGTGCGAGTTTCAATGTCATAACGCGGCCCTTCGATATCGTGCAAAATACCTTGTTCGTGATCACTTAATTGCCACACAACCCCATACACGGATTCATCATCACTGGGATGAATCGTACATTTTCCAGAACCATCCAGACTGAGCATATCAAAATCAAGACGGTGGCCTTTGAGTTCTGCTACGCCAATGCGCTCAGCCCCTGGCAGGCGAGCGCGAATACGGTGAAGTGACATATTTGAGCCAAAGGCAAAATAAAACTGTGTCATAAAAGCACCACTTGTGTCGCTAATAGTAGAAGTACTACGCCGATGGCACGGTCAAACCAAAACCCCTTAGCAAGGAAGAATGTGCGCACTCGTGCCCGTGTCAGCATAATGGATAAAAAAGAAAACCACGCCCAAGTCGCCAGTGCCATATAGAGCCCGTAGCCCAGTTGCACCCATTTGGGCGTGTCGATTGAGATCACTAGGGTAAATAACGATAAAAAAAACAGCGTTGCCTTGGGGTTTAACGCATTGGTTAAAAAACCACGGCGAAAGGCCACTATAAATGACTCTGTAGGCTGCGTGGTAGTAGGGTGAACTTGCTCAACTTGCCCCGGTTTCGCGTGACGTAAAGCCTGAATACCCATGTATGCCAAATAGGCGGCTGCCATGTATTTAAGTAAATTAAATAAATCAGGTGCCTGCGAGATAAGTAATGCCACACCTACGAGGCAGTAAATAATGTGTACGAGAATACCCGCGCCCACCCCAGCGCTGGTAATAAGCGCATTATCGCGACCAAAGCGCACACTTTGACGCAGTACTACGGCAAAGTCAGGACCGGGACTGGCAACGGCAAAAAAGTGGGCACTGGCAATCGCTAAAAATTCCGGCCAATAGCTCATACTTGCTCCTTGCTCAGCAAGGATAGCAACATCGGGTTCGGACTATGATTGGCCAGTGTGCTGATAATCTTATGCGCTTTTTTATAATAACTGCGCAAGTGTCCTTTCAAGTGTGCAGTGCCTTGCTTTTCCCCTTTGATAAAACAAAATAACGCCAGTAAAAACACATGTTGCTGCTCAGAAAGCTCACTGGCGCGATTAGCGTAGGGGTTATAACACTTGCCACAGCCGCCACGGAACTGATAGACGGTGTTGCTAAGCATCACGCCAAAACCAAAGAAGCTGGCCACTACCTCAGTAGCGGCACCTATCATGGCTTCGCCACCTGGTGGCAATACCCCACGCTGATAAATCATAATGCGCGCAAAAGCTTGTGCATAACTGGCGATTAAGTCTTGAGGTTGATTAATTTGCTGCGGGTTATAAGACACAAAGATCGCATGACTGTGCTCAACACAGTGCGCTTGCTCGCCTCGTAAACCACCACTGAAACGCATCAACGGAAATTGCTGCTCTGGCATCTGCCCCGGACCGAGTAATTGAATAGGCCAATTTTGCAAGCCACTGTGCGCTTTGACTTGGGCAAACACTTGCGCCGCCATTTGCTCTGTACTGCTACTTTGCCCCTGGAAAAATTCATTACTGGGCTGCACCAAGCGACTGTGATTGCGAAAGTAATCCGCATCAAAATGTTCGAAGGCCCATAAAAAGGCATCAAGCAGCCACTGCTGTTCGCTCTCGGTCAGTAACGGCGAGGGTTTTAACCAACTTAACATGTAATTTTTTATTGCAACTTATGTCGTTAACTGCAAGCATATCAACTTGGGTAAAAAATGATAGCCATCAGCGATATGGCTCAGCTATCGATGTCACACTAACGCTCAAGGAGAGCCCTTATGATCACTCGCTCATTGTTGTTAGCCACGACCCTATTTAGCAGCGTTGCTGCCGCCGATGTAGCCGTGACCCTTTATGGCGGTCAATCATTTAGTCAAAGCTTAGAAACCAAAGAAGGCACCGATATCGACCTTGAAGATGCCAATCACTTTGCTTTTAGTATCGATAGGACCATTACCGATGCTCGCTATGGCTTTTATTACTCAGCCAACAAGAGCGATATTCAAGGGAATAATGAGCGCCAAGTAAATATTCAACACTATATGTTTCAAAGTGCCGTAGAGTATCCCCTAGCGAGCTCGACAACGGGTTACTTTGGGGCCCAAATTGGCGCCGCGAATGTCGACCCCGAATGGTTAAGCAGCGATACCTACTTTGCCACCGGGTTATTCACTGGCGCTGGCTATCATGTCACCGACAACGCTCAGCTTATGTTCGAGGTGCGCTGGTTAGCGACCATTATTAATAATGACAGCGACTTTAATTGCACCATTAGCAACGATCCAAATGATCAATGCCTCTGGCATTTTGATGGAGATGTGCTAAACCAATTCAATACCAGCTTGGCATTTAGTATGCGATTTTAACGAGTTCAGCCATGCCACACATTGTTGTAGAACACTCAGAAGATTTGCCTGTACTCCCCCAGGTACTGGTAGAAAAAGTACACCAAGCCACCTTTTCCAGTGGCCTCTTTGAATTAGATGCGATTAAGACGCGAGCCATCGCCTATCGCCATTATCAACTTGGCGAAAACAAAGAAGGCTTCATTCACATCTGTGCTTACATTATGGCGGGACGCTCGCCCATGCAGAAACAGCAACTCAGCAATCACTTATTAGAGTGTCTGCGCACTTATTGTCGCGAATCAGATTGTCTCAGCGTCGATGTGCGTGATCTTGAGCCAGATATATACTGTAAAGGGTAATACGGACCAAGACAGGTGAGGCGAGTATTCGGTTCTCGTCTTACCTTTGGCCGTTAGCGATATACCATAATGTCAATTTGCGGGTCTTTATAGGCACTGTACAGCAGCCAGTTCTTGTGCGGCACAAAGCTCATTCCCAAATTACGAGAGAAGCCGCGCTCTTGCACCCTGATCACATCGGTCACCTTATTCGTGGCCATATCATAGCGACTAATACGATAATCGGCGCGATTAACTTTAAAGAAGTACACCTTTTCATTGTGATAATGCCATCCGTAGGCGCCCGACAAGAGCACCTCCTCGGTCAGCGGTGCCGAAGTGCCATCGCTTAAGTTAAGTAAGTACAATCGCTTACCTTGAGGTTTGGCGTATATCAAGGTCTGCTCATCCATCGCCATTGCATAAGCGCCGCCATCTTGAGTCAGCGCCTGCACGCTCAGGGTGTTCAAATCAATACTATAAAGTTGCTTCTGGTCAGAAACATAAAGGTGATGGTTGTCTAGAGACCACGTAGGACGCCCAAAATAATTAAGCGACACCTCTAGCTGCTGAGCGCGGCCACTGTGCATATCATAGATATACAAATGATTACTGTGTTCACTGAAGGCATTAAAAGCAATATAGCGGCCATCATGAGACCAGCTCGGGTCCTCTGCGGTCATCTGCAAATGCGTCAGTTGGCGGCGATTGCTGCCGTCGACATCGGCACTCCATAGCTCATCAAAGCCTGACTCATTGGAGACAAACACTATTTTTTTGGCTTGTTCGCTGTATGCGGGGTAGCGCACACTGTGCTCACCTAGCAGCAAGGGGAAAGGAGTTGAGGCCACATCGGCGTTTAGACTTAATCTCACTATCGATTTAGGAATGCGCCAACGGTGGTAATACAAGGCACCATCTGGCCCATAATGCGGATAGCTAAAGCCAGGCAAATCGAGGGCTTGTAACTGTCCACTGGGCAAATGCAAGTGATAACCTTGACGACGCCCTTGTTCAATAACAGAAAATGTAAGCCGAGATAATAAAGGATGCCATGCCACACCACGCACATCGAGAAAGCCTGATGTAAGTTGCTGTTGCTCGCCGCTGGTGGCATTGATCAAGACTAACTCTTCATGGCCTGAGTCATAGTTGCGGCTAACCACCACCTGCGAGGCATCCGGCGATAAAGCTAATGCTTCATCACGAAACTGGCAAGGCTCATGGATGCAGCTCAAAGGCCGTTTGCTACCGGTGCGCAAATCACGCAAATAAGCAATGTTAGTAGTACCATCGGCACTCAAGCCGATATACGCTAATGTGTGACCATCTTTCGAGATAGCAACATCAGCACTGCCTTTACTTAAACACTGATCCAGTATTTGCACCTTATTATTAAGCAAAGAATGTTGCACCACTTGGCAGCCGATATCCTTACCCTTACGGTAGTAAAATAATGAATGCATATCAGCGCTAAATACCCCACGACTTTCACGATACGGGCTTTGCGTAATTGCCTGCGCACTTTGCTCCGGTGCTAATAAGCTTTGTTTGTAAAGGTTGGTGGGTTGGCCAAGGCGGCGCCACGAGTACAACAACCATTGACCATCGGGTGATACACTGGGGAAGAGTTCACGCCCTAACTCATCGGTGATTTTAGTGCTACTCGCCTGCGCTATTTTAGCTGCCGGTTGCGGCCACCAGAAAAAAATGATCGCAGACAGAGCCATAATCCCCAAGAAAATCAAAGCGAACGAGCGTTTAAGCGGTTTTGTCTGTGCTTGCTTAGGCTCTTGTGCCTGCGGCGAAATACATAAGCGATAACCCGTTTTGCGCAATGTTTCAATGTATTCATGCTGCGCATCGCATTGTTTAAAGGCACTACGCAGATGCCAGATAGCATTAGTGAGTGCTTTTTTGCCTACATAGGCGTTGCCCTGCCAAATATGCGCAATTAACTCGTCGCGACTGACAGGCTCAGGATAGCGCTCGGCTAGATAGCATAATAATTCCATGAATTTGGGCTGCAATGCATGACTATTCTGCCCACATGTAATAATGCAACGGCTTACATCTATATGACACGCACCTATTAAAAATTCCTTGCCAAACTGCACTAATTCTATACAACCCAAAAAGCCAACATATCCACTTTTGCAGTCTACAGTGATTCACTTTAGTTAACCAAGCCGTTTGCGATAAAGGGTCGAGGAATAAAATTAAACATATGATTTTTAAGGAATAGATATTTAATAGATATAAAAAAGGTTGATAAAAGAGGCTCCCTTGTTTGCTAGTTGTCAGCAATCAAATTACAACGGTTACATGTAATTAACCACTGTAATATTACACATAATTAAAGACCCATCGCTGCCGCGCAGGCAAACTGATTTCCCCCCAGTTATTGGTTTAAAACGCTGCGGCAGCACCTCGAATATAATAATAAAGGGAACAATCGTGTCTTACTCCAAAACCCCACTCAAAAAGTGTCTAGTCGCGGCAGCAATTAGCGCCTGTTTTAGCAGCTATGCAGTGGCTAACGAGCAACAAGTAGCGCGACAAAATAACGCTGCGCCCGCCACCGTTGAACAGCCAGAAGAAGTTGAAAAAATCATCGTCACTGGGTCACGACTACGTCGTACCAATTTTGACACGCCTTCACCCATTGTCAGCGTCGGTAAAGACGAACTAAACGACACTGGGCTTGGCTCATTATCTGAGATATTAGTCGATCAAATACCCGCGATCAGTGAATCATTCAGTAACACCAACAGCCAATCTAGTGTACAAAATACCGGGTTATCCACCATAAACCTACGAGACTTAGGCACTGACCGCACCTTAACCCTGATCGATGGCCGTCGCGTTGTCTCCAACAGCTACAGCGGCAACTATATCAGCCTTGGCACCATCCCCTCCGGTATGGTGCAACGTGTTGAAGTCATTTCCGGTGGTGCTTCAGCCGTCTACGGCTCTGATGCCATAGCCGGGGTGGTTAACATCATCACCCAAACAGATAAAGTCGGCAGCGAAATTAAAGTGCGCGGCGGCACCACGCCTGAAGGCGGTGGCGACGAATTTACTCTAGATGCCGAGCATGGCTTTACCTTTGCTGATGGCCAAGGCTACGGCTTTTTTAGCGCCACATGGGATCGTCAATTTGGCATTAATTGGGAGGACCGTGACCGAGCAGCTATAGAGGCCAGTTATGATTACCTCGCCAGTAAAATGTGTAATGCCATGAACACCATCGATGGTGACCAATGTATGCGTGATATCACCCAAGCCGATTGGCGAGAGCGCAGCGATGGTACCTATGGCGGGGTATTCGAAGAAGGGTTAGATGCCGCTGACGGAGGCTACTATTACACCGCAGATGGCTTACAAAGTGGCTGGAATGAAGAGCGCGATGGTATCAACTTTGAGATGTTTGATAAGATTAAAGTCCCCAATGATCGCTTCGCTGCCGCCTTTAAATTTGATTACGATTTGAATGACAGTGTTCGCGGCTATGCGCAAGTGCAATACAGCAAAACTGGTTCCCGCAATGTGAAGTCGCCAGAGGACGAATACGAAGGCGCAGATGCACTCATTCTCGACCCATTAACGGGCGCTGCAGGTGAAATTAGCCCAGGGTATATTGAGCTTGATAACCCCTTCTTGCCCGATGAAATTCGCGATAATGCGAAAGGCCGTATCAACTGGGACCGCCGCTTTGCCGAAGTCGGCCCAGTGACCACAGATAACAGCCGAGAAACGATTCGTAGCTGGGCAGGCTTAAAAGGCACGGCCTTTAATGATGAGTGGGACTGGGATGTTTCGGTAGGCTATGGCACCTTTGAGCAAAAACAAAAGCGCCTTAATGAGCTAAATACCGTGCGTGTACGCCAAGCCCTCGCCTCTGAGCGTCTGGCTGATGGCACGGTGCAATGTAAAGATGCCGATGCACGAGCCGAGGGCTGTGTACCGCTGAATATTTTCGGTATTGGCTCGATTACACCAGAGATGGCAGATTGGATCCGGGCCACTCCCGTGATCACCACAGATATTACTCAGCTTAACGTGCAAGGCTATATGACAGGCGATCTATTCGAGATGCCAGCTGGCCCAGTGGCGACTGCTTTTGGCTTTGAGTACCGCCGCGATACCCAAGATGTGATCACCAATAAAGAGCAGCGATATGGCGGCGTAACCTTTAACGTAGTGCCGACCTTCTCAGGTGATATGGATATTTATGAAGCCTTTGCCGAGGCCTCCATCCCCTTACTTAAAGACGCCACTTTAGCAAAATCTCTGGATTTAGAAACCTCGCTACGTATTGCCAACTATAGCCCAGAAGGCATAGATACCATGGCGAGTTACCGCGCAGGGTTTAGCTGGGTGCCAGCCTCAGGTTATATGGTTCGTGCCAACTACTCTCGAGCACAGCGAGCCCCGAACATTACTGAGCTAATGTCGCCACCACGCGGTGACTTTGATAGCTTCAGCGATATCTGTGATGGCGTAACAGCAACCTCCACAGAGCTTGGTCATGATGCCTGTCGCCAAGAAGCGGGAATTGCCCAAGCGATTGCAAACGAAGGCGTGTTTGAAGATGAAAACAGCGGCTACTCACCTAACACCGGTAACGAACTGCTCAAAGAAGAAACCGCCGACACCTACACGTTAGGGTTAACCGTACAGCCGGATTTCGCTCCTAATTTAGGCATGTCGTTCGATTATTATGATATCCAAATCAGTGACTCCATCGAACAAATTGGCAATGAGGATATTCTCCAAGAGTGTTATGCCTCAGCCTCGGTGCCCTTTGGTGAAAATAATAGTTTCTGTGGTGACATTACCCGTGACAGTGATGGTCAAATCACACAAATTTTGCAGCGTGTATTTAACCTGAGCGAAACCCGTACTCGGGGCTATGATATTGCCATCAACTACCGTTACGACTTGCCCGAGTACGGTAGTCTGCGCTTAAAGCTCGATTGGAACCACGTCACCGAGTACAGCATTACCTATGAAGGTAACGACGGCACAGTGGTCAATCGCTACGATGGTGAGCTAGATTCTGGCATTTTCACCGACAAAGCTCGCGCTTCACTCACTTGGTCATATGAAGACTTACGAGTACGTTGGACCACCAAGTACAAAAGCGACATCGTTGATAGCCATGACCGCGTTGAAGACATGCGCGAACTCTTTGCCGAGAATGCCGCAAATTGTGCCACTGGCGATGATAGCTGTGTCGAAAATCCAGAGCAGCCAAAATATTTATATTACCCCTCTTATATCACCCATGATATTTCGCTTTCTTATAACCTCGCATTGCAAGGGGATCAGAACGTGCGCCTATTTGCTGGGGTAAATAATATTTTTGACGACCAAGGCCCGTTTATTCCTTACACAGGCGATAATGTCGAGCATGGCGTCGGCAACTTTGATAGTGAATATGGCGGTGGTGTCGGCCGGTTTGTCTATCTTGGAGCCCAATACAGCTTCTAAACCAGTAGGCTCATCCCCTACCTTGTTGACTAAAGCCTCTCAATGAGAGGCTTTTTTATAGCTGGCGATAAAGCTGCCAAGCATTATCGTGCATAAGTTTGTGCTTTTGCGGCAACACCATATCGGCGTACCCCTGCCACACCTGATGATAACTTTGCTGCATTAAACACAGGGGAAAGTTACTGGCGAGCATCACCCGCTCAGCGCCCAGCGCGTTAATACAACACCTAATAACCTGCTGCTGCCACTGCACTGACTTATGCGGATACAACATTTCCCAGCCGCTGCATTTGATCAAGATGTTGTCACAGCTGCGCAATAGCGCTAGGTTGTCTTGCCATAATGACCATCCATCCACACTCACCAAGCCACAATGATTAATGACTATGTTGATAGTCGGCACAGCAATGGCCAAATCAATAAGACGTTTACACAATTGGCTATCAGCAAGTGTAAATTGCGCCTCAAAAATAAGCCCTTGCTCAGCTAACAGCGCGGCGTTGTCGATGCAATGGGGGTTAAGTAATCGCGCTCCATCTGCGCCTTCGGTGATATCACGAATACCACGCAATAGGGGATGTTGTAACTTGACTAATGCCTCAGAAAAATCAGCAGGGGCCAGGTCAATCGCGGCATGACTAATGGCGGCCCCAGTAAATCCCGAGGCAGCCAACCACTGTAGCTCTCGAGCGGGTTCAGCATTGTCAAAACCGGCTTCAATATGCACCGCGCCGCAGTGTTGCAACGGCTCCTTAAGGTGCAAATCCTGTTGCTTAAAATTGCGCGTAATAGCCTGTTTTTGCGGCCAAAATGGCGGTCCTTTGCGCCTTAACCAGTGATAATCACCCCGGCTAAGGTCAAACAAGTGCACATGAGGGTCAAACAGGCGTTGCGACATTTACTGGGCCGTGTAACCACCGTCGATCACCTGCAGTGATCCGGTGATAAACCCAGCTTCATCGCTGGCTAAAAATGCCACTAGGCTCGCCACTTCATGGGCTTGCCCGAGTCGCCCCAACGGCTGCATGGCTGACTCCTGCGCCACCACTTCTTCTTTGTTAGCGCCACTGCGCTGGCAGTAGTTGTCGATGGCATTGTGGAACAATGGCGTTTCTATGGTACCTGGACACACCGCATTGGCCCGAATGCCAAACTCGGCGTAATCCAGTGCTGTGGTTTTCGCCATCGAAGCCAATGCAGATTTCGATAGGCTGTAGGCGAAGGAGTTGCGCTTACCCACCAGTGCTTGGTCAGAAGAAATATAAACAATCGCCCCTTTATTAGCGCTGCGCATACTGGGCAGCACGGCTTGGGTCGCCGCATAAGCACCTTTTATGTTGAGCGCGATAACTTCATCCAGCAGCGCTTCATCGGTCTGCTCTATGGTGGCGCTGCGATGAATTCCCGCATTGCATACCAACACATCAACCCCTTGCTCACGCTCGCATATCTCTGCAATGATCGCTTTTACGCTAGGCACATCGCGCATATCACAATGGCGATACTCGCCTTGCTCCGACGTGACAATATCCAAGTTATAGACGCGATACCCTTGCGCTAATAACTTTTCGACAATGGCCAGACCAATTCCTTTACTACCACCGGTTACAATAGCGATTTCACTCATATTCATTTACGCCTTGATGTACTGTAATCCCCATACTAGCATCAGCGCCAAATAAAAATATAGGAATTGAGATTATGACCTTTCGTATTGATATGAAAGTACGCGATTACGAATGTGATATTCAAGGAATTGTTAACAACAGTGTTTATTTCAACTACTTAGAGCATGCTCGTCACGAGTTTTTACTCGCTCAAGGGGTTGATTTTGCTGCGCTTGCGAGAGATAAAATCAACTTGGTGGTGCTGCGTAGCGAGCTGGATTACAAGGCATCGCTTATGCCGGGGGATCATTTCTACGTTACCGTAGAGGTTGTGCGCGAAAGCCGCTTAAAATTTGCTTTTGTGCAAAATGTTTATCGCAGTGCTGATGACAAAGTGGCCCTACAGGCCAAAGTAATAGGGACGGCGGTGAATGCCAAAGGTCGCCCTTTTGTTGCCAAAGAACTGGAAACGCTAATCACTTAAGGTGTGGTGCGCTTGAAGGTGAGCACATGCTCGCCGCTCAGCGTCATTTGACGCTCGCCAAGGCGCACAATCGGCGCTGACTTCAACGTCACCAATAGTGCTTGCTCTGTGCCTGTCAGTGCGGCGTTACATTGTTTATAGGTCATTCCCAGATTAGTGACTTCTAAGCGTTGCTCGCGAATATTGCTGGCGGCAAAGAAGTCATTGCAACCGGAAAAGCCATTTAGCTGCAAAGCATCAATAAAGCTGAGTGAGGCTTGATGATGGCGCACATCTTGACCGTCAACCGACATAAGCTGCCAGTCATGGTACTTCGCTGCATCCGCTAGCTGCTCGTCAGTTGATGCACAACCGCTCAACGCTAAAACCATAGCCATCGCAAAGACTTGTTTTGCTCTCACCTATTACACCTTACGCTTATTCTTAGCCACGTCCGTAGTGGGTATTAACTATCGCGCTAATGCTAATGCAAAGCAACGTATAATGCACTGCTTTAACTAAAAGAAAGCGATATAAATCATAAGAGTTAACTTTCTTTTTACAGTCTTACACGCTTTGATATAAAGTTACTTACAGGCTAACACTAAGGCGAAACTCCATGATCATTAAACATTCTTTTCGAACGGCTTTATGTGCCGCTATCATAGCCACCTTAAATGGCTGTGGGGGTGGCAGTGACGATACTACATCCCCAGGCCCTAGCCCCGATACAGGTTGGGTAGCCGGTGTTTTTGCTGACTCCGAACAATTTAAAGGCCAATGCGCTGCGCTAGACCAAAAGTACTGGCTGCGCTCATGGAGTAATGAAACTTACCTTTGGTACGATGAAATTGAAGACCGCGATCCCGCGTCCATCACCGATGTCATTGACTACTTCAATGTACTGAAAACGAATGACGTCACCGCGTCCGGTGCGCCCAAAGATAACTTTCACTTTAGCCTGCCCACCGATGAATGGGAGCAACAACAGCAAAGTGGCAGTGTGTTAGGCTATGGTTTTAACTTTCGCGTTGTCAAGGCGACTCCTCCGCGCGAGGTCGTGGTGACCTACAGCGAGCCGAATACTGATGCGAGCACCCAAGGCATTGAGCGAGGTTGGCAAATCGCCGCTGTAAATGGCGTGGATGTTGTCAATAGCGACAATGTCGACGCCATTAACGCCGCCTTATTCCCCACGCAAACAGGAGTTGAAACACAGTTTACCTTCACCCTGCGCGGCTCCAACCAGCAACAGCGTATTACCTTAGATTCGGCGCAATTCATCCAAGACCCAGTAATGAAGGTGGGCACACTCAGTACCGGCACTGGCAATGTTGGTTATATGCAGTTTAATGATCACAATGCACCTGCCGAGCGTCAGCTGGTTGATGCTGTTAATCAACTCGCCAGCGCCAATATTTCTGACTTGGTGGTTGATATGCGCTACAACGGTGGTGGCTTTCTCGCCATGGCGGCTCAGCTTGGGTATATGATTGCAGGTAGCAATAACACCAATGGGGTGATATTCGAGCAAACTATTTTTAATGATAAAAACCCAGACACAAACCCGGTAACTGGCGATCCCTTAACCCCCTTTCCTTTTATCGACGAATACATTGGCTTCGATCCCGACTCCGGGATCAGCGCGGGCACAGCCTTGCCAAGTCTTAATTTGAACCGTGTATTTGTGCTCACCACCGGCAATACGTGCTCCGCCAGCGAAGCGTTAATTAACGGCTTACGGGGTATCCCTGATAGCCGTAACTTTGAAGTGGTGCTCATTGGCGATGGCACCTGTGGCAAGCCTTATGGCTTTTACCCTACCGATAATTGCGATACCACCTTTTTCACCATTCAATTTACTGGCGTCAATGACAAAGGGTTTGGTGAATATGCCGATGGCTTTGCGCCGCAGAATATTACTAATACCGAGCGCGCGCCAGTGCTTGTGCAAGGCTGCGCTGTAGCCGATGACTTTAATCATTTACTCGGCGATCGTAATGAGGCCTTGCTCAGTGCAGCTCTTGGCTACCGCGCGACCGGTAACTGCCCTGCAGCAAGCACTTTAGCTGGCTTAAAAGGTTATGCTGTTAGCAATGCTGCGGCTAATTCAGGAGCAGCTGCCATCGGCGACAACCGCACGCACAGCAAGTTGCAAAACAACCGGATAATGACGCCAGTGATAAAGGACTAACGGCTATGACTCTTAAAAAAATCACAACCCTGTTGGCGTCAATGCTGTTTATCACCAGTACCGGTTGCAATAGCACCAGCGACTCGCAGCTCAAGCAAACCCTACTGGTCAATGCCGCAGACGAGCAAGTCGCTGAGATTATCAGTCGCATCCTTGACGCTGATAAGGTGCGCCTCAGTGGCGGCGTGTTCACTCAGCAAAGCTCATTGGTACTAAGCCATCCCAATGTGGTCGATAGCCAAGGCAACCCTATCATGGGCAAACAAATCACCATGCCCGATCGCTTTATGCTTATGCGCGATAAAGACCAGTGTTATATCCATCACCTTAATAGCGACACCCTAGTCGCGGCACCACAGCTGCAATGCCAGTAAAAACAAAAAAGGCCAGCGCATAGGCTGGCCTTTTTTGTATCCAGTGAAGCTACTTCACTTCAACTCTTGATGAGCGCATCACGACCTCATCATTAAGCTCTATGCCAATACCTGGCGCTTCACTGACCTTAAACTTGCCATTCACTGGCTGCGGGTCTTGAATACACAGCTCGCGGTTCCACTTTTTAATGGCATAGGTGTGATGCTCGTGAATTAAAAAGTTCGGAATCGCACTTTCTAGATGCAAGGACGCCGCCGTAGCTACTGGCCCGCCACACACATGCGCTTGAATACGCACATCGAAGATATCGGCATAGTCACAGACTTTTTTAGTCTCGGTAAAGCCACCGCACAAACCAATATCCGGTTGCAGTACGTCAATACTTTGATCTTCAAGATAAGGGCGTACACCCCAGCGGTTATATAAACGCTCACCACCGGCGATGGGCACGGCGACTTTGTCTGCCACCTTTGCATGCAAAGAATGGTTGAGATAATTCACCGGCTCTTCGTAATACATACAATCGAATTCTTCAGCGATTTCACCAATCTGAATTGCCGATGTTGCTCCGGGCAGGCTATGACATTCAAAAATAATATCCACCTCGTCCCCCACCGCTTCACGAATGGCTTGCATCCGCGCGCGGTACAGTTTCATCTCGCCACGGTCGATGATCTTAGTGCGATCGTAGTAAGTGTTCCCTTGTTTATCATATTGAATTGGGTCCACTTTCACAGCATCGTAGCCTTGCGCCACCGCCTTAAGTGCGGCTTCAGCATACTCTTGCGGCTGCACTAAGGCCTTAAATTCGCTGTCCCAGTCAAACTGTAACTGCGACGCATAAGTACGCAGTTCATCATTCACCTTGCCGCCCAATAATTGGTATACAGGTAAGCCCAAAGCTTTACCCTTGATATCCCAAAGCGCGGTATCTATCGCACTCATGGCGGCGTAGACCACCGGCCCGCCACCGAGCCCCCAAAAGCTCTCACGCAGCATCCGCGACCATAACAGTTCCGTTTGGAATGGGTCATGACCGATTAAAAATGCATCCGCCATTTCTTTAATCATCGCTGCTGCAGCGCTGTGCCCCAAGTCATAAGCCAAGCCTGCTTCACCTACACCACTGATCCCCTCATCGGTGTGAATACGCACAAATACGGGTGTCCAAGCTGGGCGCTCTGGGCAGTGAATATCAAATATTTCTACACGATTTACTTTCATGGCTTATCCTTGTTATTCAGCAAAGCTAGGGTCAAGACGATACGCTTTACGAAGCATAGCTGGCCACGCTTTTTGCCCGCCGGTGCTGCCGCTATGGACCACATTCGCTTGATTATAAATATTATCGATAATAGCCTGGGGCACAGGCGTAGGTGGCTGATTCATACTTTGCATGGCCACTTGAATTTCACACGCCCGCTGCAAGTCATAGAAACGCATAAAGGCATCACCCACCGTTGGCCCGACGGTTAACCCGCCGTGATTCACTAACAACATATGGTTAGTAGTGCCTAAGTCTTGTTGTAAGCGCTGCTTTTCCTCGTCATTCACTGCCAACCCTTCGTATTCGTGGTACGACAATGATGGCAATGAGAACATAGAGTGCTGGCTGTAAGGCTGCAAGCCACCCTTAACACTGGCTACAGCGATGGTTTCTTTGGTATGCAAGTGGATTACACAGTGGGCATCATCGCGCACTTCGTGAATGGCGCTATGAATAGTAAAGCCCGCTGGGTTTATTTGATGGGGCGTGTCGTCAAGAATATCGCCTTGCAGATTCACCTTCACTAAATTAGAGGCAGTCACCTCATCGAAGCTCAGGCCAAATGCATTCACCAAGTACTCATCAGTGCCGGGAATACGCGCCGACATATGGGTGTAAATTAAATCGCCCCAACGCATATGCTCAACCAAGCGATAACACGCCGCCAAATCAACGCGTAAACGCCACTCTTGATCACTGACCTTATCGCGTACGCTTAACGGGGGTAATGTCGGGATCACACTCATGAGTTACTCCACTTAAAATAGATGTATAGAAGTCTAAACACTTCTAGGGTGTCATTCAATAAAAAAAGCCACCGCAGGCAAACCTACGATGGCTTTTTTAAAATAATGACCTTATTTTACGTTGGCAAGGTATTCGGCAATGGCTTCAAACTCCGCATCACTGATGTTCATTACCATGGCTTTCATCGCCGCCGACATGCCATTGTTGCGCTTGCCAGACTTAATATCTTTCATTTGCGCTACCATATACTCTTTGTTCTGCCCTGCTAGTTTAGGATACAAAGGCATGATCGGTGCTTTACCATCGGCGCCGTGGCAAGTGTGGCAGTTTTTCTCGGTGTAGAGCGCTTTGCCATCGGCAGCATGAACATTCATAGTTAATGCCGATAATGCTAAAGCACCAGTTCCCACAAGGACTTTTGTTAGTTTTTTCATAGTAGTTACTCTTATGTTGACGGTAGATAAAATGTTAACAATGAGTGTAGACCCATGTTCTTAAACCTAGCAACTAAGAATTAACCTACACTGAGTGCCACCGACCACTGTGCTCGTGCCGTCGCCTTTGACTACCAGATTAGATCATCAGGTACTTCGTAGTCTGCGTACGGATCGTCCTCATCTTTTTGGTCGTCCTCATTTTCCACATGGAAAACAATATATTTTTCATCGACCTCGGCTATTTTACGGGCTGGCTCATCCTGCAGCACATAAAACTGGCCTTCTAATACGCAAATGGCTAAGCGCCCTTTTGCCAGCGCCTGCTGGGTTTGTGCATTAACATCGATTTCTTTAATTTTATTGTCGTAGGTGAAGTTGAAAGTAAGCTCACCGCGAATCTCATCTTGATTGTGATGTTCAAGAATTTGTTTTACCCGTGCAACCTGCTCTCGCTCTTTAAGCTCCTTTTGGCGCTGCTCATTTAGCTGATTAGCTTTTTCTTGCTGCGCTTGTTTGGTTTGCTCAATGTGCTTTTGCAAATCACTTTGGTCGCTAGTGGCGCCTTTTTTCTTCTTTTTCTTTTGTGCTTTTCGCTTTTCCGACTTGGCCAGTTTAGCTTTGTGCTCGTTGGTTAGCCCGGCTTTAAGAAGCTGATCTTGTAATGACCCCATAACTATCACTTGTAAAATACGAACTGAATAAGGTTATTTTACTCATCATTTTCGGAAATGACAGTAACAGAAGTGATTGCGAGAAACTTTGACTAAGCGCAAGCCAAGGTTTGCCCCTGAACTTATGATACACTGACGCTGCAGCTACTCATTTTATGTACTTGGGTTTATGTCTTATTGGTTGTTACTGACCTGCTCGGTCTTTACTTTTTTTATTCTTTACGCCGTACAACCCCTTTTGGCGCTGTTCGCACAGTACTATCAAGTATCCCCAGCCACTGCTGGCTCGCTCATGACCCTGACCATGGCCCCTTTGGCCATTGCTCCTTTACTTTATGGTGTCATTCTCAATCGCCGCAACTTATACCGGGTGCTCCAAGTAGTGATGGTCACGCTCGCCTTAACCAACGCCTTGATACCACTCACCGAGCAATTTTGGCAGTTGCAAGCGCTGCGATTAATTCAAGGTTTGGCACTGCCCGCCGCACTCACCGCGATGACGGCCAGTATTGCGATACGCTACCAAGGCGCAGATGTGAGCAAAAAAATGAGTGGTTATATTGGCAGTACCATTGCTGGTGGCTTTTTAGGTCGCGCCTTAGCAGCTGGATTCGCTGAGTATCTCAGCTGGCAAAGCTTTTTTTGGCTTAATTCACTGCTATTGTTGGCACTCGCTGCATGCATTCGCGCCCATCGGGCGCCCATACGCCAAGCCCATACACCACTGCGGGGTAACCTTAGCGCACTGTTAAATACGCGCATACTTACGCTTTACGCCAGTGTTTTTTGTATGTTTTTCTGTTTTGCAGCGCTGTTGAATTATTTGCCCTTTATTTTGCGCAGTACCTACGCCATGACCAATACCAAAAATATTGGTTTAGTTTATAGCGGTTACCTATTAGGAGCGTTAACGACCTTTGTTACTCCCTATTTGCAAAAACGCTGTGCGAATATTTTCAGTTTATTGGCCACGGTATTTTTAGGCTACAGCGCCACCATTGCGCTGATGTTTTGGCATAGTTTGCCGGTTTTCCTCGTTGCCTTTACCTGTTTTTGTGCATCGATGTTTATTATTCATGCCACCGCGGCTCCGCTAGTAAACCGCCTCAGCAGCGCCAGCGCCAGCCTCACCAATGGAGTGTATGTGTCTTTTTACTACAGCGGCGGCGCACTGGGCTCGTTTGTTCCCGGGTTGTTGTATCAAGCCTATGGTGAGCGTGCTTTTTTAGGGTGTTTACTACTTGTGTGTCTATGTGGCTACTTACTCATCGCCGTGCCACAACGTTTGGGGACCGACAAAACCTGCACTTGATGCTGCCAATGCCTGAACAGACGCAGTAAGTCCTGCTTGGCCACCAGCCAAGTATAACGATTGTCAAAAGGATGGCAGTGATAAAGCGTACCAGGTGGAGTGTTCTGCCAAATGGCCTCATCTAGCCATAATTCGACCTGATTTTCAGGGTCATTCATCAATGCCAACATTGATACACACCCGGGGTGTACGCCTAAGTAACGCTCTAACCGCTCATTCGATGCAAAGCCAAGACGCGATACTTGCTGCGCTTTAGAAAGCGCTTTGAGATCCACCTGCGCGTCATGGGCGGTGATCAGTAAAAAATGCCGGCGGCCATAGTTGTCTCGTAAAAATAGATTTTTTAGCCTCACTCCAGGGCGCTCTAAGGCAATGTTGTCGGCCGCTTGTGCCGTGGCTAAGGGCGGGTGAGAGAGCCTCTCACAAGTAATATCCAAAGCCGTAAAAAGCGCCTCCAGCGCTGCAATAGCTCGACTCATTACAGGCACTCACCGCGCAACTGCACACTTAAATCACGCCATAGCACTTGTGTTATTTCATAGTCACCGGGGCAATACTGGCGCTCATCGAGCTCTTTTTTTAGGGCTGCGGCACCTTGATCTTCAAGTTCCAGTTTCAGCACCCGCGATTCTTCGAAGTACTCCTTTTCAGCATAACGTTCAAACTCACGGCGAGTAATGGGTTCATCCGGGTCGAGCATTTCTCTGCGGCTGGCTTTGACGGTAATAACATAGGCGAATATTTTCTGCCCTTGCTCTGTGGTTTTGCCGTAAAACTGCTGTGACTGCACCTCATATTCGGGTTCATCATAAGATGATGAGCAGGCCGTTAAAGCACAATAAAACAAGGCCACCGTGATTAATTTATACATGATAAAGACATTCTTATTATTAACTTTCCCTACTGTATCAAAGCCCCCGCGCTTTGGGGAGCGTATTGTCGCAAAGTGACAGCCCGCACCTTAGTGCGTGCATCTGATAAAGATAATGTTTAGGTTTGCGTGATTTTTTTTGATGCGGTACTTGACCTTGAAAGTAAAATTAATAAAATACCAAACGTCTTAACGGACAAGCCACTTTTTAGTGGGGCTATAGCTCAGCTGGGAGAGCGCCTGCCTTGCACGCAGGAGGTCAGCAGTTCGATCCTGCTTAGCTCCACCATTTCCTTTCTTTTTTATTACTTTTATAGTCTGGCATCCAAGCCCATCCCCCGGCTCGGTATCCTTACCTCGCGTTCAAAACTAAAAAAGCAGTGCTTTTTTCGAGCGTTTTTCACCCTGCTTAGCTCCACCATTTCCTTCTTGTTTTATTATTTTCTTAGTCTGGCATCCAAGCCCATCCCCCGGCTCGGTATCCCTACCTCGCGTTCAAAACTAAAAAAGTGGTGCTTTTTTCGAGCGTTTTTCACCCTGCTTAGCTCCACCATTTCCTTCTTGTTTTATTATTTTCTTAGTCTGGCATCCAAGCCTATCCCCCGGCTCGGTATCCTTACCTCGCGTTCAAAACTAAAAAAGCAGTGCTTTTTTCGAGCGTTTTTCACCCTGTTTAGCTCCACCATTTCCTTTCTTTTTTATTACTTTTATAGTCTGGCATCCAAGCCCACTGGCCAGACAGCCGTAAGTGTTATTATTTACAACCACCCTTTTTGCCTGGCGATACGCGCTGCATCACTGCGATTGGAGGCATTTAACTTACTAATCGCTTCACTGAGATAATTGCGTACCGTGCCTTCGCTTAAATAGAGCTGCGCGGCGATATCACTGGTTTTAAGCCCTTCTTCGGTGAGCTTAAGTGCGGCACTCTCTTTACGACTTAGGGGGTTATTATCCTCCAGCGCTAACAATGCCAACTCTGGGTCGATAACTTTTTGCCCTTGATGGACTTTCTTTAATGCATCGATTAGATAATCACTGGACGCTTCTTTGAGAATAAATCCGCGTACACCCGCATCCAGTGCGCGGCGAATATAACCAGATTTAGAAAATGTTGTCATAATCACGATTTGGATACCTTCATGGGTGACTTGCTCGGCCAGCTCCAAGCCACTCATATTGGGCATTTCGATATCGCTGAGTAGTAAATCAGCCTGTACTTCAGTCAATAATGTCAGCGCTGATTGGCCGTCACTGGCTTCACCAACCACTTCAATAAAAGGGTCTAAATTTAGTAAAGCAACAATGGCATTACGCACTAGCGCCTGATCTTCTATAACAACAACGCGTATCATCGCCGCCCCCTTATTTTAAAAATGTGCATGTTAAACGCACGCCTTGCTCAGTGTTGATATCGAGCTCACCACCTAACTGCTCACAGCGTGTTTGAATGCCCTTAAGTCCATTGCCAAAAGAGACGTTCGTTTCTTTGCCATTATCGAACATACTCGCTTGCCAATAGCTATCAGTCTCTTTGAACTCAACCCCAAAGTGAGTCGCCTTGCTATGGCGTATAACATTGGTTGCCGCTTCTTTGCAGATAAAGCACAGTGCACTCTCAATCGTGCTCGGCAAACGTGGCACCGGCCCAACATGGCATTGAATGTTCTGGCTTTGCAAATTTTTAGTAATGGTCTCTAACACTCCACCTAGGCCCATTTGCTTCATCCCCGCCACCGCCTGGCGCACTTCGCTGAGTAAGTCCCGAGCCAACTGACTTACCTCGTTTATCTCGACGCGGGCTCGCTCACTTTCTTTGGCATCAAGCATTTTTTGCGCGAGCTCTGATTTTAAGGCAATACTTGATAGCGAATGCCCTAGTAAGTCATGGAGATCGCGAGCGATGCGCTCACGCTCAGCCACCGCGCCAATATGCTCAATTTGTTGCTCGCTACGTGCTTTAGCTCGTGCATGCTGACGCTCGCGGCGCTCAAAGACACCAAAAAAGAAAATACCAATACTAACTACCACCGCCGGGAGCAAGTAATAACCGAGCTGCACCGGGGCAAAGACCACACCACTTAGGGTCGCGCCCAGTAAAATAATCACTAACGCAGCTTTCCCTTGCCAGCCAATAAAGTGAAAACCACATAAAAACGCGATAAAACCAAATAATGCCTGGCTTCCAGGGGTGATAGCCGTTGCTGCAATACACAGCACCAGCATGGCAATCACACAGGCAACCAGCTTGCTCCCTTTAACCCGAAGAGCGAAGCCATACAGCCCGACAAAAACAATGTAAGCGACGATGGCTAACGCGATCTGTGCCGACGAAAAATAATCGCTCGCCATGATTAAAGGTAAAAAGTAAAAACTTGAGAAAATCAGTGGCATCCAGTTCCAAAAAGGCTTCTGGTTTTGTGCGATAGTGTAGGAGTAAAGCATATAACGGTTTTCCTGTGGCCTTTAACTCATAGAGCGACCATGACGCTGTATGAGCTAGTAAATAACAAGCGGCGGTGGTTATCAATACCACCGCGCTGATGGGCTTGTGCTCATAATCTACTGATTTTTAGCGATAAGCATTTTCGCCCAGCCATAATCAGGGTTCACTTGCAGCGCCTGCTGCCAGTCGGCTAAGGCTTGCTCGCCATGGCCAAGCTCCTTTTGTGTTAGCCCACGCCATGTGTAGGTTTCTGCCTCTCCCCACCCATAGCGAGTGTCCTGTTGCTGAGAGAACAATAACACTGCTTTATTAAAATCACGCAATGCCTGTTGTTTTGAACCGCCAAACATGGACGGGGTGTTATAAGCACTAACACCTTTTATAAGGTGTACACGCGGACTATTAGGTGCAAGACGCTCTGCTTGGGATAATAACTTACCAGCTTTAGGCCCGTAGTACGCCCCTTTGAGAGGGTTAAAGGTGATTTTGAAGCCATACACTTGGGCCAGCAAAGCTTTGGCCTCGCCTAATTCGGTATCTGACAAAGGCTCAGCTAGAAGTTGTTCTAAGCTCTGCTGCGCCATCTCCAGGCTTTGCTGCGCCGCCTGCTGTTGTGCTTGCAAGTACTGACTCATACTCAAGCGGTAATAGGCCAAGCCTTGCTCGTAACCTTGGGCTGATTGACTATGTAAGCGTAGCTCTTGTATATCTAGAGTGGCAGCTGCTTGCTCAATGTGTTGCACATCGGTTGAGCTGGCAAAGGTCGAAGTGGTCACGGCGCTGATAAGTGCCAAAGCGATAATGGTTATTTTCATGATGTCTCTCCTGTTGTTTGGACATCTTTATCATTGCTTATTTACCATCCGCTGCGCAGTCACCTTTGTCATCAATAGCAGATGACATTTGTCAGCACCTGCTTTGTTACATAGCTCATGGTATGCTGGCAAAAAAACAGCCTTTGACGCGCTATGAGCTCTCACAAACAAAGCTTATTCTTTTTGCATACAGCGGTTCTACTGTTTGGTGGCACCGCCTTATTCGCCAAGTTAATTCACCTGCCAGCGTTAGATATCACCGTATATCGCACCGCAATCGCAGCCTTTGCCTTAGTTATCATGCTCGGTGCAATGCGCCAGCCCATCGCCCTAAGAAGCACCAAAGACTACCTTATTGCACTGACACTCGGTGCCATCGTTGGCGTGCACTGGGTAACCTATTTTGCTGGAATGCAGCTTGCCGGAATCACCATTGGCATTATCGCGTTTTTTAGTTATCCGGTTCTAACCGTTATGATTGAACCGCTTTTTCATCGCGCTTTGCCCAAGCTTAAGGATATGATCAGTGCCATTGCCGTCAGTGTCGGAATTTACTTACTCATACCAGAAGCAACACTGGGAAATGATGTCACTTTGGGCATAGCGACCGGGGTGTTTTCTGCATTATGCTTTGCCCTTCGTAATATTTTGCAGCGCCAGTACTTCAACCACTATGGCGGCCCGCAAACCATGTTTTATCAAACCTTGGTCGCCAGTCTAATGCTATGTGCCTTTGTTGAGGTTCCCCCCATGGCCGTTACGCAGCGTGATATTGCTCTGCTGTTTTTGGTCGCCATAGTATTTACAGCCACTCCCCATGCATTGTTTGCCGCCTCGTTGCGCCAACTCAGTGCAACAACGGCTGGACTCATCTCTTGCTTACAACCCCTCTATGCCACCATTTTGGCCTTTATTTTATTGCAAGAGCGCCCAGACATCGCCACGCTGATAGGCGGTATGCTGGTTGTCAGTGCTGCATTTTTTGAGACTTGGTCAGTATCTCGACAATCGCGATAAATGCTCTTGATAAATTGGTTGCCATCAACAAAGATAGCAATGACCCTGCTAGACGGACTGATAAGAAATGAAAGTATTTGCTCATCGCGGTGCCAGCGGTAACTACCCGGAAAATACGCAAATCGCCATAGAAAGTGCCCTTTCTGTGGGCGTCGATGGTATAGAAGTCGACCTACAAAGCTGCCTTGATGACTATGTCATCATTCATGATACCTGGCTTGATAGAACCACCTCAGGTCAAGGTAAGGTCAATAAGACCCCTTTAGCAGAAATTCAACGTTATGATGCCGGCCAAGGACAGCGCGTGCCGGGGCTGCAAGACATGATCGACTGGATAGGGAATAAGACCCTACTGAACCTAGAACTTAAACACACATTCTCACTCGATAAGCTCGTTGCTACCCTTGAGCACAATGTACAACAGGGTTTATTACAACGAGAGCAGCTTATTGTCTCTTCTTTTGATCACCATCAACTCGTATGGTTGAAGCAACATCTACCTTGGGTGAAAATTGGGGCGCTGACTTCCTCTATCCCGCTCAACTATGCTGAGTTTGCTCAACGCTTGCATGCGTATAGCTTGCACTTAGACAAAAACTTCGTAAACCACGAGTTTGTCGCCGATGCGAAACAGCGCGGGCTCGAGGTCTATGCTTATACTGTAGATAAGAAAGAAGATATTCTTGATATGCGAGCACTGGGAGTTGATGGCATTTTCACCAATTACCCATGCAATACTAAGATGATTTTAGCGAATGATGCCTAACTAGGCGCTTACTTCATCGCTAAACACTTGAAAATCTTTTGCTTTATACAATACTGAGCATGTATACATTGACGTCTACTCAGGCAAACGGAGCCCTCATCAATGAGTTGGTTTATGCGCATGTACAATTATATTGAAGAAACATTTTTTTATACGCTAACTCGTAAGATTGTTGGCAACCTTAGCTTTTTGTTTGCTTTACAGTTACTTACTTTAGTTTGGCTGTATCGCGAACTGAGCGCTCAAGAACAAGGTTTGGCGCTGTTTGCGGTGATCTCGCTATTAGTCGTCGGTGGTTTTATTTTTACGGTGTTCTATATGCGCCATTTAATTGTGCGCCCAGTGCAAGCGATGCGCGATACGTTAGAGCAAATCAATCAACAGGATGCCAACTTAAATGCGCGATTACCCCAATTCACGTATGATGAATTTCGTGACTTATCAGAGCAATATAATAAGTTTGTACACCATCTAAGCGCCCTTTTAAATACCACCTATGAAGGTGCAGCCCAAGCTGCTGATAGCAATCAGCAGGTCAATTTATCCATGCAAAACACAGCTGAATTGGGAGCTCGACAATTACAATTTAGTAGTGAGATTGCAGCGAGCACCACGCAAGTCACGCATAGCCTAGAGCAAATCGTCGCCAATACGGATGCGGTGTTCAGCGACAACAGTGAGAACCTCACCTTTGTACGCACTTCATCTGAAGAGCTTAGCCAATTAGTATCGCAAATTCATAAGATCACGCAGCTATTAGGGCGATTTGCCGACACCGTTGCAGGCTTGAAAGAAAACTCAGAGAACATTCGCAGTATTTTGCAAATGGTCGAAGGGTTTGCCGATCAAACTAACCTGCTCGCCCTTAATGCAGCCATTGAAGCTGCTCGCGCCGGTGAAGCAGGCAGAGGCTTTGCTGTCGTTGCTGATGAGGTACGCTCACTGTCACTTAAAGTCAGTGATGCGACCCAGCAAATTAGCGACTTTATTAATAAAATGGGCACCTTGGTAAGCGATACTAACCAAGAGTCAGAGCAACTTATTGAGCACTCTTCAAGCGCTGAACAAGCAATCGGTAACACGGCTTCAGGCTTTAGTGAACTAGTGCAAGACTTTGAGAAAAACCAACAACAATTGCAGGATATTGTCGCAGCAGTGCATGAACTGGAGCAAACCCAGGCCAATACTCAGCAATCGGTGGAGCAAATTAAAACCTTAGGTGAAGACGCAAAAGCGCAAATAGACCAAGCCGCAGAGCAATGCGCACGCTCAGAGCACCTAACCCGCACCACTCAAAGCGAGCTAGAGCGCTTCGTAAAATAACCTTTAGAGCACAAAAAAGCCCAGCACTAAGCTGGGCTTTTTAAATCTTAGTCGTGATTAGCTACGAATTTGTCCTTCACCATTCACTAAGTATTTTTCTGTGGTCAATGACTCTAGGCCCATAGGCCCGTAAGCGTGCAACTTAGTGGTTGCGATGCCGATTTCAGCGCCTAGACCTAGCTGCGAACCATCAGAGAAACGTGAGGAGGCATTTACCATCACCACCGACGCATCAACACTGCGCTGGAACAAGTTGGCAGTTTGCTCGTCTTTGGTACAAATAACTTCGGTGTGGAAGCTACCAAAGCGATCAATATGCGCCACGGCTGCATCAAAGTCAGCGACGATACGTACCGCGATTTCAAGATCAAGGTACTCTTCACCAAATTCATCATCGCCAATGACATTCGCATTGCTGAAGAACTTCGCTGCTTGAGCATCAGCATTAACACGTACACCTTTTGCTTCAAGCTCTTTTGCCGCACGAGCTAAAAACGCCTCTGCCACCTTTTGGTGCACAACTAAGCCCTCTAGTGCGTTACACACACCAGTACGTTGAGTCTTACCGTTCAGCAACAGGTTCATCGCCACATCAAGGTCTGCATCTTTATCAACATACAGGTGACACACCCCTTTAAAGTGCTGAATAACCGGTACGGTACTGTTTTCAGTCACAAAATTAATCAGCCCTTCGCCACCGCGAGGAATAATCAAGTCAATGGTGTCACGCTGTTGCATAAGATCCATCAACAGGCCACGGTCTGGATCAGGGATCACTGAGATAAGCGCCGTCGGCAAGTTGTGTTTCTCCAGCACACTGTGCAGTACACTGGCAATGGCTTTACTTGACGCTAAAGCCTCTTTACCGCCACGCAAAATAACCGCATTACCTGATTTGAAGCACAGTGCGCCAGCATCGGCTGTTACGTTTGGACGGGCTTCATAAATCATGCAAATCACCCCAAGAGGCACTCGCATTTTATTGATTTTGATACCATTGGGGCGCTCACCCAATGAACGCAACTGACCTACTGGGTCATCGAGATCGGCAATGGTTTCAATGCCCACGGCCATATCTTCAATACGCTCATCGGTCAGCGTCAAACGGTCGACCATGGCTGCAGCTAAGTTGTTGTCTCGCGCATTGGCAAGATCTGATTCGTTTTCCGCCTTAATATGCTCTTTATTGGCACGCAGTGCCTCAGCCATTTCTTTAAGTACGTTGTTTTTACTCTCTGTATCAAGCAGAGCAAGCACCTTAGCGGCTTTTGCTGCTTGAGCTGAAATATCCTTAACTAAACTCATGATTTCTCCAATACTGCAATGTCTTCGTCTGAAATAATCGGGCCGATGGAATCTTGTGCTTCATCGCTAAACTCACTGGTTTCATTCTCGGCAATAAAGTTCAGCAAACAGCTACTGTAGTTTGCTCGTGCCTTAGCCAGCTTAGTGCCGTCGTCGCTGCGCACCAAAATAGTGTCGCCAACGGAGAACTCGCCCCGAACCTCGATAATGCCTTGCGGGTTAATCTGCTCGGCGTTTTCATCTAATGGCTCGCTGAAGTCACCTTCAACAATCACCTCACCCTGCTCACTGGCGGTATGTGTACGCCAATGGACTGCCTCTTGCATTGGTTTTTCATACGGCAAGAAGATAGTGCCCGGGTTTTTACCTTCTAACAACAAGTTAAAGGTCTGCTCTTTAAAGCCATTTAGAATAAATGTGGTAATACCATGGGAAGTGGCTTTTTCTGCCGCCTCGATTTTGGTTTTCATGCCGCCGGTGCCAACAGCACTGGTAGCACACCCAGCCATGGCGTAAATAGATTCATCAATTTCACTGATCTCAGGTAACAGTACAGCGTCGGTATGCAAGTTAGGATTCTTGTCATAAAGGCCATCCACATCTGAGAAAATCATTAATGCGTCAGCATCAGCGGCCGCTGCTACCATAGCTGATAAGTTGTCGTTATCACCTACTTTCAAATCATCAGTGGTCACCGTGTCATTTTCGTTGATGACAGGAAGAACACCGTGATCAAGCAAGGTAAAAATGGTGTCGCGTACACTGGTGTAACGCTCACGGTCACGTAAATCACCGTGCGTTAGCAGAATCTGTGCTGATGGGAAATCAAAAAAGCGATCCCATGTTGCCATCATCTCCATTTGCCCGGCGGCTGCCATTGCTTTTTTAAGTGCTACAGAGCGCGGCTTATCCTCTGGGAATAAGTGTGAGCCCGCAGCCACAGAGCCTGATGACACCAAAATAACTTCAATACCTTGGGCGCGGCAACGAACAATAAACTGAGCTATGGTGAGTAAATAGCGTGAACTACAGCCATTTTGCTCGGGTGCAATTAAGGCACTGCCTACTTTGAGTACGATGCGTTGCCATTTAAAATTTTGCATTGCGATTACTTTCCTTACTAGCTTTAGCTAAGTTGCTCAAGTTTTTGCTCAGTTGCATGAAAAGTTTCTTTCACCTCGGCTGACGGTGCCTGAGAAAGCTTACTCACCACAACGATTGCAAGTGAACTTGCGATAAATCCGGGAACAATTTCGTAAATAACACTGCTCAGCGTGCCCCCGTCACTAAGCACTGGTGCAAATATCCAGAATAAAACAGTTGCTGCGCCGACTACGATTCCGGCGAGCGCGCCTTGATGGGTTATTTTCGACCAACACAGGCTAAATAATACTAATGGGCCAAATGCGGCACCGAAACCAGCCCAGGCATTACTGACCAATGACAAAATGCTATTAGATTTGTCCAGTGCCAGTAAGGTAGCAACGAGTGCCACGGCGAAAACCCCTATCCGGCCGATTTTTACTAAGGTTTTTTGCTCTACCTCAGTTTTTGAAAAAGCACGGTATACGTCCTCGGTCAGCGAGCTTGATGACACCAACAACTGTGATGAGATGGTGCTCATGATCGCCGCCAAAATCGCGGCGAGTAAAAAGCCGCTAATCAGAGGGTGGAACAAAATTTCCGAGAAAATAACGAAAATTGTCTCTGGGTCAGCCACTTGCAAACCAAATTTGTTGGCATAAGCAACCCCAACTAAGCCTGTTCCTAGCGAACCTAAAATGGTGACTGTCATCCAGCTCATACCAATATTACGCGCCGTTTTAATATCTTTTACCGAGCGAATCGCCATAAAGCGCACAATAATATGAGGCTGGCCAAAATAACCTAATCCCCAAGCCAAGCTTGATACTATGCCCAACAAGGTGATGCTCTGCCAAGATTCGCTAAAACTTGGAATTGATTGCTGCGCGAAATTAAGCATATCGGCACTGCCATTGAACTGCATGTAAGCCACAATCGGCACGAGTATCAATGCCACAAACATAATGCAGCCTTGGACAAAGTCGGTCATGCTCACAGCTAAAAAGCCACCTAATAAAGTGTAGGCCACAACCACCGAAACGGTAATGATTAAGCCAAGGTGGTAGCTTAAACCGAACGCCGATTCAAACAGCTTCCCGCCTGCAACTAACCCTGCCGAGGTATAGAGCGTAAAGAACAAGATGATCACTGCCGCTGAAATCACGCGAATCGGTCCTTTGCTCATGTTAAAACGCTTATCGAAGAAGTCCGGTAGCGTCAGTGCATCATCGGCCATTTCTGTGTACACCCGCAGGCGCGGTGCAACTAATAAATAATTGGCCAGTGCACCTAAAACCAAGCCCAGTGCAATCCATACGGTGTCGAAACCAGTTAAGAACATGGCTCCTGGCAAGCCCATTAGCATCCAACCACTCATATCCGATGCTCCTGCAGACAAGGCAGTCACATGAGGGCTCACTTGACGGCCACCTAGAATGTAGCCAGAAATATCACTTGTGGAATTGCGATAAGCGAACAAGCCAATGCCAAGCATGGCTAAAAAATACAATGCGAGAGAGAGATATGTATAAAAATGCATTCCTTATCCTGTTTGGCCACCCTAGGTGGACTTTGTTTTGGGCAATAAAAAGCGTCGCGATATAACAACTGGGGCGACGCTAAATTTTGCTTACGGCTTTACCTACCCAACGCTAACAAGCACAGGCATCAAGCTGTTCCAAAACCAATTAAAAGGAAAGCACTAACAGTTGTGGTTTACGCTGTGATAACAGCGGTTGCATACGACGAGGCAGGCTAAAAACCACAATTAATTAGCACTCTAATAATTTGTCTACGAACGTTATTATGCGGATTTAGATATAAAAATCAAGGTCAAAACTTAGCCATAGCCAGTATTCATGCTATTTATAGCGCATTGAAATAGCCCCTAAGCGCGTAAAAATGCACTCTAGCGATGAATACATAAAATTTTGACCTATTATGAATTTTTAGTGATCTAAGGCTCTTTTTTACTTAAAGAGTAATCAGCTTCGCTATATCTCACGTTAAAAGGTGGGTAGTTATGCGTGTTTGACTGATGTAGCAAAACGTTGTCATCACGCTCTGCTTATCTCATACTGAGTTTTCATGGACAGATAATAAGGGTCTTTATGTCAGCAATTTATATTGCAGGAATTGCTTTATGTAGTGTTATTGCGCAATGGCTCGCCTGGGCCTTCCGTGTTCCCGCTATTTTATTTCTTTTACTCACTGGCTTATTACTTGGGCCAACCACCTCGTTACTCGAGCCCGACGAACTCCTTGGCGACTTACTGTTTCCAGTGGTGTCCTTATCGGTGGCGATTATTCTTTTTGAGGGCGCGCTCACGCTCCACTTTAGGGAGCTAAAGGGCATTGGTAAGGTGGTGCGCAACCTGTGCTCCATTGGCATGCTCATAACCTGCCTAGTCGTCAGCTTAAGTGCTTATTGGTTGCTTGAGCTCGATTGGCGTGTTGCAGCAGTGCTAGGCGCAGTATTGGTCGTTACCGGGCCCACGGTTATCGCGCCCCTACTTAACGCCATGCGCCCCACTCAAGACATTGACCGAGTGCTGCGCTGGGAAGGTATTGTGATTGACCCCATCGGTGCGCTCTTCGCTGTGTTAGTGTTCGAGGCGGTGATGTTAGTGGGGCAAAGCGATGTGTTTAGTCACACCTTAGGGGCATTGGTCACCACGCTGAGTGTGGGCTTTTCGCTCGGTGCTGCCGCAGGATGGTTAACAACGCAATTGATTCGTCGCGAATGGCTCCCTTATGAGCTGCATAAGTTTGGTATTCTTGCGCTAGTGCTTATCAGCTTTACCGTCTCGAACCATCTCAGTCATGAGTCTGGGTTGCTAGCGGTGACGGTATTTGGTATTTGGCTTGCGAACCAAGACGATTTGGAAATTGACTCGGTGCTTGAATTTAAAGAAGACCTGTCGATGATTCTTATCTCTAGCTTGTTTATTTTGCTGGCAGCACGCCTCAAGCTTGAAGATTTACTGGCTCTGGATGCACAAGTCTTTATCTTTTTGGCCATTGTGCTGTTTGTCGCTCGACCACTGAATATTTTAATTTCTACTTATGGCAGTGACTTGCCCGTCAAATCGCGGCTGATACTGGCATGGATTGCGCCTCGCGGTATTGTTGCCGCCGCTGTCGGCTCGGTGTTTGCGCTCAGTATGGCCGATGCCGGTATTGTGGATGCCAATAAAATGGTGCCCTTAATCTTCACGGTGATAATTGTCACTGTGGTTTTAAATAGCCTCACCGCCATCCCATTAGCAAAAATGCTCGGGGTCCGCCAACCTGCTCCCTCGACCTTACTCATCATTGGTGCGAACCACGTTGCCAGAGCTATAGCCTGTGGCCTAAAAGAGCAAGATATCGATGTGCACCTCTCCGATCCGGCATGGGAAAACTGTAAAATGGCCCGTATGGATGGTTTGCCCTGCTATTATGGTAATCCGCAATCGGAACATGCCGAGCGGTATCTGCCACTAACAAGCATCAGTAAGGTGTTGGCACTGTCACCTAACCGCCATCACAACGCATTAGGGGTGCAATACTTTAGCCACCTATTTAGCGAAAACCGAGTGTTCTCACTCAAGTCATCACAAAACCACGCGAAAGCCAATAAAGACAGTGCTACTTTCCTCTCTCGACAAATTCTATTTGGCGAGAATGGTTCTTATGCCAAGCTCAGTAGCCTGATAGCCAAAGGCGGTAAGGTCAGTGCGACTCGATTAAGTGATGAATTTGACTGGCAACAATATCAAGAAGTAAATAGCGAAGCGATTCCGCTTTTTATTATTGGTAACGAAAAAGTGGTGCGCATTATTACTGCGCAAATGGAGAATCCACCAGCCAGTGGTGAGAAGGTTGTTGCTCTGCAGCCACCAAAAATGTCGATGGTGAAAGATGCACAGCAAAACCCACCGACCAAGAATCCGCAATTACAGCCAACAAAAAACCCGACATAAAGTCGGGTTTTCAAATTTGGAAGCGTACGCTTAAAATCAGATTACTTGATTTTTGCTTCTTTGAAAATCACGTGCTTACGAGCTTTAGGATCGTATTTTTTGATTTCCATTTTTTCAGGCATGTTACGCTTGTTTTTGTCGGTAGTGTAGAAAAAACCAGTACCGGCAGTTGAAACTAGACGAATCTTATCGCGCATGACTCAGGCTCCTTAAACTTTTTCGCCGCGAGCACGGATATCAGTCAGTACCGCGTCGATGCCTTTTTTGTCGATGATACGCATACCTTTAGTAGTAGTGCGTAGTGATACAAAGCGTTTTTCGCTTTCAACCCAAAAACGGTGAGTTTGTAGGTTAGGTAGGAAACGACGCTTAGTCGCGTTGCGCGCGTGTGAGCGGTGGTTACCTACCACTGGGCGCTTACCTGTAACTTGACAGACTTTAGACATGTCTATTTATCTCCAATAACTTCGCTCGAGCTTAATTTTCCCTTACGGCCTTTTTGTATACTGCCCCGGGATAAATCGAAGGGCGCTCTTTATACAGCATAGACAGGCAAAGATCAAGAAACCTGATCTCAGAATCAGCTCATATGTAAATTTGATAGCGGCTAATTATAAAGATCAACGCAGCAAAGGGAAAGCAAAAACTGCATTTAAATTGCACAAATAGCTACAGTAGGCCACGCTCGGCAAAAGAGACCGCGTGACAACCACCTATCACTAAATGATCGAGCACACGAATATCCACCAAACCAAGAGCTTGTATTAGCTTGCGGGTAATAACTTCATCGGCCTGGCTCGGCTCGGCGATACCGCTGGGATGATTATGCGCAAAAATAACGGCAGCGGCATTATGCTTGAGTGCTGCTTTGACCACTTCTCTGGGATATACCGACGCTGCATCTATGGTGCCTTGAAACAACGTTTCTGTGCTTATTAAACGGTGTTGGGCATCAACAAACAACACTAAAAAGACTTCCCGTTGCAGCCCTTTTAATTCTAACTTGAGATAATCTTGCACCGCTTGTGGTGAGTCAAAGCTGAGCGCTCGTTCCAAACTTGTTTGTAAATATCGCCGCGCCAACTCAATTGCCGCCTGCAATTGCGTATACTTAGCGGTGCCCATACCTTTAAAACGGCAGAAATGGTCATGTTCAGCAGCCAACAAAGTATGCAGCCCTTGGCTTTGGCTGAGTATCTGTTGGGCTAGGTCAATAGCATTGCAACCGGCAATGCCCGTTCTAAAAAAGATAGCGAGTAATTCGGCATCACTCAGTGCCCCGGCACCCTGAGTAAGTAATTTCTCCCTAGGCCGTTGCTGGGCTGGCAAGTCAGTGAGTCGCATGGGCATTCCTTGGCTTTTGCGCTTATGAACCTTCCTCAACTATAGTGCAATAGCGGCACATCTGGTATCTTCTAAGCTGTCACACAAGCGATATTGTCTATTGTTATGCAAAATAAAAAGGTGGTCCTTGGGATCAGTGGCGGCATCGCCGCATACAAATGTGCAGAGCTAACCCGACGGCTGAAAGAACGCGGTTGTGAGGTCAAAGTGGTTATGACCGACAGCGCTAAGCATTTTATCACCCCGCTCACGATGCAAGCGGTATCAGGAGAAATTGTTTCTGATTCACTGCTCGATCCTCAGGCCGAAGCAGCGATGGGCCATATTGAGTTTGCCAAATGGGCCGACTTGATTCTCGTTGCCCCAGCTACTGCCAATATCATTGCCAAAATGGCGGCTGGTATTGCCGATGACCTACTCACTACTTTGTTGCTGGCCACCCCAGCTAAAGTTGCTATCGCTCCCGCCATGAACCAGCAAATGTATGCTCATGCGGCAACGCAAGCGAACTTAGCCACCTTAGCACAGCGAGATATTGCTATTTGGGGCCCAGGTGCGGGCGAACAAGCCTGTGGTGACGTAGGAGCCGGGCGTATGCTCGAGCCCAACGAGCTTGTTGAGTTAGTGTGCACTCCTACAGTACAGCCATTATTAGCGGGGAAAACCCTCACCATCACTGCCGGCCCCACCCGTGAAGCGCTCGACCCAGTGCGTTACATTTCTAACCACAGCTCAGGTAAAATGGGCTATGCCTTAGCCGCTGCAGGGGTGGCAATGGGAGCAACAGTGAATCTGATTTCCGGCCCGGTTAATTTACCAACACCTGTCGGAGTCACGCGCATTAATGTACAAAGCGCACAACAAATGCACCAACAAGCACTTGCTTTGGCACCAAGCTCCGATATTTTCATTGGCTGCGCTGCCGTGGCCGATTATCGTGCTGCTGATATCGCCGAGCAGAAAATGAAAAAGCAAGGCGATGAACTCACCCTCACACTAGTGAAAAACCCGGATATTATTGCTGATGTTGCTGCGCTGTCTGAGAATAGGCCGTTTACTGTTGGTTTTGCTGCGGAAACACAAGATGTCGCCACCTATGCACAGGGTAAATTAAAGAATAAAAAACTAGATATGATTTGCGCTAATGATGTTTCGGTACAAGGGCAAGGGTTTAACAGCGATAATAATGCCCTGACCTTATTTAGTCATGACAGCACACAAAGCATTGCGCTTATGAAAAAAGATAAGTTAGCACTTACTGTCATCGAAGCGATTGCTACAAAGTTAGTGTAAAGGTCGCAAAAGACTGGAAAGGGACCTCACAAAGCATTAATATGGCGTTCATAATAAAGGTCAGTGACCACCAAAGTTGTTAAAAAGGAACGCCATGGCTGCCTCACGTCGCACTAACCGTAAAGAGCAGATTTTACAATCACTCGCGCAAATGCTGGAAACTAGTCCCGGTCAGCGTATCACTACCGCCAAATTGGCCGCCGAAGTAGGCGTTTCAGAAGCAGCTCTCTATCGCCACTTTCCTAGCAAAGCGCGTATGTTCGAGGGATTAATTGAGTTTATTGAAGACACCTTGCTGTCTCGCATTAACTTAATCTTAGAGAACGAGAAAGAAACGCAAAGCCGTGTCTACAACATTTTGATGCTACTGCTAGCGTTTGCAGAAAAGAATCCTGGGATTACTCGAATTCTCACTGGTGATGCACTGCAAGGCGAAAACGAACGATTACGTGAACGCATTCAGAGTCTATTTGAAAAGCTAGAAACCCAGTTCAAACAGGTTTTACGTGAACGTAAATTGCGTGAGGGTAAGGCCTTTGCAAGTGACGAGGGAACCCTAGCGAACCTTTTCCTTGCGTTTGTTGAAGGGAAAATGAATCAGTTTGTACGCTCTAATTTCACGATTAAACCCAGTGGTCAATTTGATAAGCAGTGGCAAGAGCTACAGAAAATTTGGTTGTAGATCAGGCTTTAGCCTGACAATGTAAACCGGCCTCACACCCGTGCAAGGCTACAAGCCTTGCCTACAACAACCAATTACACACCCGTTGTAGGTCAGGCTTTAGCCTGACAATGGACATCAATCTAACAGCTGTGCAAGGCTAAAAGCCTTGCCGACAACAACCAACTACACACACGTTGTGGGTCGGGCTTTAGCCTGACAATCAAAATCAATCTAACTCCTGCGCAAGGCTAAAAGCCTTGCCTACAACAACCAACTACACACCCGTTGTAAGTCAGGCTTTAGCCTGATAATCGAAATCAACCTCACACCTGCACAAGGCTAAAGCCTTGCCTACAACAAACTACACACCCGTTGTGGGTCAGGCTTTAGCCTGACAATAGAAATCGACCTAATACCTGAGCAAGGCTAAAAGCCTTGCCTACAACATCAAGCTGCACACCCGTTGTAGGTCAGGCTTTAGCCTGACAATCGAAAGCAATCTAACTCCTGCGCAAGGCTAAAAGCCTTGCCTACACCAACCAATTACACACCCGTTGTAGGTCAGGCTTTAGCCTGACAATCAAAATCAATCTAACTCCTGCGCAAGGCTACAAGCCCTGCCTACAAAAATTAAACCACACACTGGTTGTGGGTCAGGCTTTAGCCTGACAATGGAAACCGGCCTCACACCTGCGCAAGGCTAAAGGCCTTGCCTACAAAATCAAACTTCACACCCGTTGTGGGTCAGGCTTTAGCCTGACAATCGACATCAATCTAACAGCTGCGCAAGGCTACAAGCCTTGCCAACAACAACCAACGACACACCCGTTGTAGGTCGGGCTTTAGCCTGACAATGTAAACCGGGCTCACACCTGAGCAAGGCTAAAAGCCTTGCCTACATCATTAATGGCTTGGTAAAGACCAACGTGGGTCGGGCTTTAGCCTGACAATCGAAATCAACCTAACAGCTGCGCAAGGCTAAAAGCCTTGCCTACATCATTAATGGCTTGGTAAAGACCAACGTTGCATTTCAATTAAGCGCGACTGGGTACGCGCAAACTCAAAAGCTAAACGCTCTCCTTGATAAAGTGACTCCAGCTCCACCTCTGCAGTGATAACTAGCAGCTTATGGTTATCATAAAACTCATCAACCAAAGCAATAAAGCGCCGCGCTTCATCGTCATACTGAGCCTGGCGCTGTGGAACCTGATCGCGGATGTAACCATCTTCTGTGCCTTGGGCTACATGTGCGCTGTTCATAGCGACTCCCATAGCTGGGACTTTGTCCACATAAAGCACCTGCAGTTGTTGGGCCAGCTCCATATAATCTGCACTGGCGCGGCCATCACCGCACAAGGCAAAGAAATCAATCATGGCCACATCGCTGGTATAGGCCATAAAATGCATGCTTCGTCGGTTTATCTCTCGTATGCAAGGCTCAATAGAACAGCGTTGTTGCTGCTTAAACAGCCCATTCAACACATCTGGGCCATAGGCGAGATAGTAACGAAAGCCAGCAAACCCTTGCAGCCGATAATCTTGCTCACCGCTGACATCACAGACATGGCAATGCGCCTCGAGTAAGGCGATGGTAGGTTCAAAGCGCGCTCGCTGTAACCCATTGCGATACAACTGTTGCGGATGGCAATTACTGGTTGCTACCAAGACCATACCTTGGGCAAACAAAGCCTCGAATAGCCTGGCCATAATCATGGCGTCACCGATATCGCTTACGAAAAACTCATCAAAACACAGCACATCGGTACTTCTGGCATACTCCTTTGCCAACTGACGCATAGGATTCTTCACCCCCTGCAACTGCCCCAAACGTTGATGTACAAAAGCCATAAAGTGATGAAAGTGTAAACGTTGCT
This sequence comes from Pseudoalteromonas ruthenica, assembly GCF_008808095.1. Classification (NCBI taxonomy): domain Bacteria; kingdom Pseudomonadati; phylum Pseudomonadota; class Gammaproteobacteria; order Alteromonadales; family Pseudoalteromonadaceae; genus Pseudoalteromonas; species Pseudoalteromonas ruthenica. The sequence goes on from NZ_CP023396.1 coordinate 2,282,201, forward strand.
TTTTATCACTATTGAGATGCTGGAAGAATAAGTCCATCAGCATTGATTTGCCCCGCCCTACCGGGCCATATAAATATACCCCGGTCGTGACTTTAGGACGACGCCAAAAGCAATGAGACGATGAGCGCTGCTCAAGTTCCTGCGCTAAACGCGCAAGCTCCTCGACCGCCCGTTGTTGCGCATCATCAACGGCAAGTATTTGCGCATCAATTTGCTGTTGGTACTGTGAGAGGATTTTATTCACGGTGGCTGTTTTCGCTGAGACGCATAAGCTATACTCGCGCCATTGTAGCGAAATTAAAGCCCCGACCCAATGAAGTTTCCTTGCCGTTTAGATAAGTTCATTAGCCACGTTACCCAGTTACCACGTACCAAAACCAAGGCCGTGATCAAAGCCAAGCGGGTATGTGTGGGTGGTGAGATGACCACACAGCAAAACACCGCTATTGATGAAAACACCGTGGTTACTCTAGACGGTGAACAGTTACATTATTTGGGCAAGCGCTACTTTATGCTTAATAAGCCCGAAGGCTATGTATGTGCTAATAGTGACGATTTACATGCTACGGTGCTCGATTTAATGGATGAGCCCAACTTGCAGGAATTGCATGTTGCTGGGCGTTTGGATATCGATACCACTGGCCTAGTGTTGCTGAGTAACGATGGTCAGTGGACACATCAAATAACTAGCCCGAAGAAGCAAAAATACAAAACCTATGTGGTGGAATTAGGCCAACCTATTAGCGAACACGCGGCGCATGAACTTGAACAAGGGGTGCAGCTACATGGCGAACGTGAACTCACTCGCCCAGCCAAAGTTGAGGTATTAGCCCCCTATCAAATTCGATTGCATATTGTTGAGGGTAAATATCATCAGGTGAAGCGCATGCTAGCCGCCGTCGGCAATGAGGTGGTCGCACTGCACCGAGAGGCCATAGCCGGTGTTATTCTTGATAACGCGCTTGCCCCAGGGGAGTACCGAGCATTAAGCGAAGATGAAGTAAACCTTTGTTGAGCGTACCTACCAAACATACACTCAAAAAAAATTCAACAGAAAAAAGTCTGTTTTTGCGGCTTTTGCCTTAAAAAGCCGCTGAAAAAGTGATAAGTGTAACAAACCGCTTATCGACTTGGAGCTTGCTGTGTTCGCAACGTTCTCTTTACGAAGCAAAATTATTGCTTTTGCTGTCACCCTATTTATTGCCCTTATTGCCGTCGCTTTGCTAGGTTTGCAAGCCTTGCGTCATGCTAGTGAAAACGACAATATTGCCCGTATTAATCAACTGATGAAAAGCACCGTCAATGTGGTTGAGGAGCTCGAAAACTTAGCGGCTCAGGGTGAGCTTAGTGACGCTCAAGCACAAGCTTACGCCAGCACCATATTACAAAATAATACTTACCATGACTCTGAGTATGTGTATGTAGTCAGCAGCGATCTCAACTTTGTTGCCGCACCGCATGATCCGCAATTGCACGGTACCAGCTTTAATGACTTCAAAGATGCCCAAGGCAACAGCATTGGTGCCATGGTGGAGCGCTTAGTTGGTAGCAAAACGGGTAAGATCATCACCTACCACTGGACTTCTGAGCGCGATGGTGAAGTCGTTGATTTAACCTCAGTTGTACAAAAAACGCCTCGTTGGGGTTGGTATATTGGTACCGGCATCAGCTACAAAGAAGTCGATCAGCGTTACTGGAGCACCGCCAGCTGGTTACTCGGTTTATCGCTTATCATCGCGGTATTACTCACCCTCGCCTTGGCTAAGTTTGGTTTAGCACTGACCAATGCCTTAGGCGCTGAATTAAGCTCAGTAAAAGATATCGTAACGCAAGTATCACGCGGGCGTTTGAACAATACTATCGCCTATCAAGAGCACAACAAAGATAGCATTATCGGCAGCATGGCCTACATGCAACAAGGATTGCAGGGAGTGGTAACAGGCATAAAAGAAGTCGCAGACACCTTACAGCAGCAAAGCATGGACTCAGACAAACGCTCGGTTGAGCTGGAGCGCTTAACGCAATCGTTACAGCAAGACACTGCCATTGTGGCCTCAGCGATTACCCAGCTTACAGCCTCAGCGCAAAGTGTGGTCGACCTGGCCGAGCAATCAGCTTATGCCGTTGGCGAAGCAGAGCAGCAAGGCCAAGCCGCTAACGCGTTGACAGAGGAGGCTGTTGACACCATTTCCCTTTTAGAGCAACAAATTGACAGCGCTGGTAATAATATTCAGCTACTCGATGACGAAGTCAATAATATCGCCAACGTGCTCGGGGTTATTCAAGGTATTGCCGAACAAACAAACCTACTGGCGCTAAATGCGGCCATTGAAGCTGCTCGCGCGGGCGAGCAAGGCCGAGGTTTTGCAGTGGTCGCGGATGAAGTTAGGCAACTCGCGCAGCGCACCCAAAGTAGCACCGAAGAAATCCACAGTATGATTACTAATCTACAAAGTGCCACCAGCGAGGCTAAACAGTCGGTACAAATGAGCATTGAGACCAGCGAACAAACCGTGAGTAAATCGCAACGAGTGCGCACCGAGTTAGTGCATATCGCACAGTCGTTGAGTACCCTAGCCGGTATGAGCCAAGAAATAGCCAGTGCCGCGAGAGAGCAGCTCGGGGCAGGTGAAGATACTGCAAATCGCGTGGTGGTGATCTCTGATACCGCCACGAACACAGCGCAGGTATCAAAACAGGCGCATGTGGCCAGCGAAAGCATGCGTGCACTCACTGAGCAACTAGAGCAACAAACGCAAAAATTTGAAACCTAAAACCTTGACCTTGAAGGGCTGATGTTCTCGGCACTTAAGTGCTACAGTGAAGGCATAAGCAGCGAATAAAAGCGATATGATCAGCAATGGATGAGGTGCAAATACGCCATCATGGCGCGGTAAACGGTGTTACTGGCTCTTGCCATGAACTTCAGGTGAGTAAGGCACAGTCGGTGCTTGTAGATTGTGGGTTGTTTCAGGGTGCCGAGGCCAAGCCAAGTTTGGCCATCGACTTTGATATAAGTGCCGTGACTGCGGTTATCATCACGCACTGTCATATTGATCATGTCGGCCGCCTCCCTTATTTACTTGCAGCGGGATTCACAGGCCCTATTTATGCTTCACAGGCGACATCGGCATTACTGCCTTTGGTCATTGAAGATGCGCTCAAACTTGGTGTCACTCAAGAGCAAGAATTAGTGGCCACCTGTATTCGTTTGCTTAAACGCCAATTGGTAAGCGTTGATTTTAAGCACTGGTATGATTTACCCAACACCGATTGTCGCTTTCGACTGCAACGCGCGGGCCATATTCTTGGTTCAGCCTATGTGGAAATTGATTTGCCGCATAACGAGACCCGCCACCGCGTGGTGTTCTCGGGCGATCTTGGAGCCCCTTACACTCCGTTACTACCAGCGCCGAAAGCGCCCTACAAGGCCGATACTTTGGTTATTGAGTCCACCTATGGCGATAGCCTCCATCATGGCCGTAAACAACGTACACAGCAACTTAAAGCCGTGATTGAACGCGCGGTGTCAGATAACGGCGTGGTGCTTATTCCAGCCTTTAGCATTGGCCGCACACAGGAATTACTATACGAGCTTGAACAGATTATACACAGCGCTAAAAAGCACTCTTTCTGGCAAGATATCGAAGTGATTATTGACTCTCCCATGGCAGCCAATTTCACCCGAGAGTATCGGCGCTTTAAGTCATTATGGGATAAAGAAGCCAAAGCAAGAGTTGCTAAAGGTCGCCACCCTCTCGATTTCAATAACATAGTGACAATAGATACTCACCAACAGCATGTGCAGCTACTACAATATCTTAAGCAAAGACAAAAGCCCGCAATTGTCATTGCTGCTAGCGGCATGTGCAGTGGCGGGCGTATAGTTAACTACCTCGTTGAGTTTTTACCAGAGCCCACGACCGATGTCATTTTTGTTGGCTACCAAGGTGCAGGCACGCCAGGGCGAGCTATTCAAAAATATGGCCCACGAGGAGGCTATGTTGAACTAAATGAGCAACGCATTGATATCAATGCACATATCCACACCATCAGTGGTTACAGTGCACACGCCGATCAGGCTGGGCTGATACGCTTTGTTACCGGCATGCGTAAAAAACCTCAGCATATTAAAATTGTTCATGGCGATAATGAGGCCAAACAAGCGCTGGCAGAACAGCTCAGAAGTAAGCTTGCGCAGCAAACCAAGGTAGAAATAGCCACCTAATACCTATGCAAGGCTGAAGCCTTGCCTACAACAATCGAACTATACATCTGTTGTAGGTCGGGCTTTAGCCTGACTGTCTGGATACACCTGATTCCTGTGCAAGGCTGAAGCCTTGCCTACAACAACCAAACCACAAACCAGTTGTAGGTCGGACTTTAGCCTGACTATCTAGCTACACCTAATACCTGCGCAAGGCTGAAGCCTTGCCTACAACAACCAAGCTACACACCGGTTGTGGGTCAGGCTTTAGCCTGACTGTCTAGATAAACCTAATACCCGTGCAAGGCTGAAGCCTTGCCTACAACAATCACACTATACACCGGTTGCTGATCAGGCTTTAGCCTGACTGTCTAGATAAACTTAATACCTGTGCAAGGCTGAAGCCTTGCCTACAAAAAACCACACACCCGTTGTAGGTCGGGCTTTAGCCTGACTGTCTAGCTACACCTAATACCTGTGCAAGGCTAAAGCCTTGCCTACAACAACCAAATCACACACCGGTTTGGGTGTCGATAAAAAAAGGAGCTAAACGCTCCTTCTCTATTAATCTTGATATCCATCCGGGTTTTTGCTTTGCCAACGCCACGTATCTTGCATCATCTGCTCAATACCTCGCTGTGCATGCCAGCCAAGCTCATCAGCGGCTTTTTGAGCGCTGGCGTAACAGGCAGCAATATCCCCATCGCGCCGTGGTGCAATTTCGTATGGCACGGCTTTATCGGCGGCTTGCTCAAACGCTTTCACCATTTCCAAAACCGAGTAGCCATTACCTGTGCCCAAGTTATAGATGTGCACACCGCTATGCAGGCTCAGCCAATCCAACGCTTTTAGGTGACCAATAGCAAGATCAACGACATGGATATAATCACGCACTCCGGTGCCATCTTTGGTGTTGTAGTCATCACCAAAAACTGCCAGTTGCTTGAGCTTACCTACCGCCACTTGAGAAATATAAGGCAATAAATTATTTGGGATACCATTGGGGTCTTCGCCTATTTGCCCACTATGGTGCGCACCCACCGGATTAAAATAACGTAAAATAGCGAACCGCCAACGCTCATCCGATTGCGCTACATCCTGCATGATTTGTTCAACCATTAACTTTGACGTGCCGTATGGGTTGGTCGTCCCCCCCACGGGTGCCGATTCCTTAATGGGCAGAGTCTCAGGGTCACCATAAACGGTCGCCGATGAGCTGAACACTAAAGAAAACACACCGGCATCGCGCATGGCCGAAATTAACGTCAATGAACCTTGTACGTTATTTTGGTAATACAGAGTAGGCTTAGCAACAGATTCACCCACGGCTTTCAAGCCCGCGAAGTGCACAACGCTATCAATATCATGGTTCTTAAATACGCTATCAAGTGCGCCTTTATCACACACATCACCTTTCACAAAGGTGACAGGCTTGTCGGCGAGCACTTCAACGCGACGTAGCGACTCTCTGGAGGCGTTACTCAGGTTATCAAAAACCACCACCTCACTTCCTTGATTTAGCAGTTCCAACACGGTGTGAGAACCAATGTAGCCGGCACCACCTGTCACTAAAATTGCCATTTTAACTCCTTCGCTTTAAATACTCTTGAGGTGTTCCGAGAAGTCCGCACCTAACTCAGGGTGTTGCTGGGCATAGCGTACAAACGCCTTCAAATATCCCAACTTGTCGCCGCAGTCATGAGAAATGCCACTCATGCGAAATGCCTCGACCGCCTCTTGAGCTATCAGCATATCAATGGCATCGGTCAATTGTATTTCACCACCGGCACCAATAGGTGTCTTTCTTAGCAGTGGCCAAATATTGTGAGACAGTACATAGCGACCTACAACCGCGAGATTAGACGGTGCGTCTTCGACTTTAGGCTTTTCTACCATAGACTTGATGACTGCACTCTGACCAGGTTCAATTTGCTCGCCATTAATATCAGCAATACCGTACTTACTAACGTCTTGTTGCGCTACGGCCTCAAGCATAATTTGACTGGTTTGCGTATCCTTAAAACGGGCAATCATTGCCGCTAAGTTTTCACTGGTTTGGTCGGCACTGTACTCGTCTAAGATGACATCCGGAAGAATAACCGCAAAAGGCGCATCACCCACCACTGGCTCAGCACACATAATGGCATGCCCTAAGCCTTTGGCCTCGCCCTGGCGTACACCAATAATGGTAACGTCGTCGGGGCAAATAGAGCGTACTTCTTCAAGCAATTGGCGTTTAACCCGTTTCTCCAAAGTCACTTCCAGTTCAAAGCTAGTATCAAAGTGATTTTCCACTGAGTTTTTCGATGAGTGTGTCACTAAAATAATTTCTTTGATCCCCGCTCGCACACACTCATTGACAACGTATTGAATAAGCGGCTTATCAACAAGAGGAAGCATTTCTTTAGGGATAGCTTTGGTCGCGGGAAGCATGCGGGTGCCCAAGCCCGCAACGGGGATAACGGCTTTCATAAAAGTCCTTGAAATAAAAATGGCTAGCAATTGCTAACCATTCTAATATCTTTTTAGGGCTAAACACCAGTGAGAAACGGCTTGCTAATCGGTGCCAAAAATATCTCGTGTATACACTTTGTCTGTGACATCGTTTAAAGATGCAAACATCCGGTTGGCAACAATCACATCAGCATGAGCTTTAAAATGCTCTTCGTCTTTAAAGACTTGAGAATTAAAGAAGCTATCTTCTTCGAGTGTTGGTTCAAAGATAATTACTTCGACCCCTTTAGCCTTAATGCGCTTCATCACTCCTTGAATCGCTGAGGCCCTAAAATTGTCGGACCCCGCTTTCATGACTAAGCGGTAAAGCCCAACTACGCTGGGTTTTTTAGCCAAAATAGACTCAGTAATAAAGTCTTTACGGGTGCGGTTCGCTTCAACTATCGCTGAAATCAGGTTATTCGGCACATCCTGATAATTAGCTAAAAGCTGCTTGGTGTCTTTCGGCAAGCAATAACCGCCATAACCAAACGACGGGTTATTATAATGATCACCTATACGCGGGTCTAAGCCAACGCCCTCGATGATCTGACGAGTATTCAAGCCATGCGTCTCTGCGTAGGTGTCCAGCTCATTAAAATAAGCAACCCGCATCGCCAAATAGGTATTTGAGAATAGCTTGATAGCCTCAGCTTCGGTGGAGTCAGTTAGCAGCACCTGAATATCCTGCTTTTTTGCCCCTTCAACAAGCAAATCAGCAAACGATTGCGCGGTTTGTGAGCGCTCACCCACAATCACCCTCGAAGGGTACAAATTGTCGTGAAGCGCTTTGCCTTCACGCAAAAACTCAGGAGAGAAAATGACATGTAAGCCGGGAAATTGCTCAGCCACACTTTGCGTGTACCCCACCGGCACGGTCGACTTAATCACCACGACCGCATTCGCAGCATAAAGCTGAACATCGGCTAATACCGACTCCACAGAGCTCGTATCAAAGTAGTTGGTTTGCGGGTCATAGTCCGTTGGTGTTGCTATCAAAACAAAGTGCGCGTCGGCATAAGCCGCTTGCTTGTCCGTAGTCGCGTGGAAGCGAATATTGGCATCACCTAGGTATGCATCAATATCGGCATCAACAATGGGAGAGACGCCCTTGTTAAGGGCCTCTACCCGGCCTTGGTCTATATCCAACGCCACTACCTCATTGTGTTTGGCCAACAACATGGCGTTAGACAAACCCACATACCCTGTGCCAACGACAGTAATCTTAGTCAAAACGACAACCTTTCCTTACGCCGACTGGTTTTCTAATAAACTAGGCAGGTGCTCTAGTGACATGATCATTGCGTAGCAGTGATACAGCACACCCAGTTTTTTAAGTTCGATATACTTACGCTGTGATAGACCTTCGAGCTTTTTCTGGTTAAGTACGAAGAAGCTTTGCAGTTCTTTTTTCTCACCTTGCGACTCAACCACCAACTGACGAGGCTCAATTAACTCATATTCCACTAATAGCTTAGTAAATTCACGAGTTTGATGTTGCTGCTGGGTGAAGTGTACCAAATGCTGTTTACGGCCTTTAAGCGCCTCGGTCTCAGAGCCATCATCATTAAACATGGCGACGGTAGACTCATCTTCGGCATTGGCGATCAGCTCGCTTTGCATATCAACCGCAACAATATAATCATTGCCCTTAGTTTGGCTGAGTATCAACGGTTGATTAAACAGCGCTAATGGAGTGCGCTTTGCCAGCCATTTGCCCTGCTCAACGAAGTTGTTGCGCTGTGGCTCAAGCGAAAACAATGCAAAAGGGGCCAACTCACCATTACTTTGGCGTAAAAATACTAAAGGAAACTCAGCTGCTAGCTTTGGCATCTCCGATAATACAACCGGCACAGCCTGCTGTTTCTCTAGTGAATTCAGTGGTAAGTCTTTTTTAATTCGTAAATTTTTATGCGTTTGGGCATTTAATCCCTGAAATTGACGAGCCATTGACTGCTCCTACTTGTCGTCAAATGATAAAGAATAACCGTAGTGAGCGGCTATTGATTCTAATTGTGGCGCGTATGGCAACAATTTATCTGCATAATTATGCCATGTATTGATAGACCCTTTATAGAGCTTTTGCGTTACTTGGCCTTTTGATGCTGAGGTCACATGCTTTTTCTCGCGTGCAAACTTATCAAACTCTTTGTAACTGTCATCAGCCTCAATACCAATAAAGTCGAACACCTGCTGCATTTGATTGTCGAAATCTTGCACAATGTCTTCATACTTTATTTCTAAAAAGTTCTCCCCTACTCGCTCCTTGAAGTAAAGCCACATTTCAAATGTTGTTTTATATAACTCTGTAGCACTATCAAGCGTCAATAAAAGGTCATTGAACGCATGGGAGCTGAAGTTTTGCTTGAAGCAACTCAACAGTACATCGAACGGATGACGAATAGGCGTTATCACCCGAGCGTTGGGGAATAGCGTTAAAATCAGAGGCAGCGCAATGGTATGGTATGGGCTTTTATCGACTATTTGTCCAAGCTTCACATCATCGTTATTGAAGTAACGTTTTGCATAACTTAGATACACGCCTCTTAAGAAGTCTATTTTTTCATCATCTAGCTTAGCTAAATCCTGAGGGTAGGTATAACCGTATTGGCTATACATTGCCGCGATAACCGGCGCCATAGTATCGGCTTCACTAAAAATATAAAGCTGCTTTTGCGTATCTAAAGCTGTTTCTAATAACGTTGTTCCAGAGCGTGGAAAGCCCCCCATGAAAACTGGGCTCTCGGTATTATCTTTTTCACCGCTTTCGCGTCTATCTAATACTTTCGTCAGTAGCTTTTTAACTGCTTGACGATTTAGTGGCGTTAGTGTTCGTTCTTTTAAATGAAGCTGAGCGGCACGTTGCACTAACTGGAATGACTCTTCATAGTTTCCAAGCTTGTCATAGACTCGAGCTAAATCATAATTGATTGCCTTATGATCGCCACTACGGATAGCCTCATACTTTGTCACACACTTTTGATACTCGCCATTATGAGCCAATAGCAATACCTCAGCTACTTCATTGAGGATATTAGGTTCGTGTTTACTTTTCTCTAGCAGCTTTCTCGCTTGCTCGTAATAACCTGCATCTATCAGCATTAAGGCGGCATGTAGAGCCTGCTCAATAGACCCTTCTAACAGATATCTTTGCGTTAGTTGCTCCACTAGCGCATGCGCGTCTTGTTTGTGGCCTTGCTTTGAATAGGCTTCAATCAATAAGTTACACGTATGTAGGTAAAAATCTGATTTACTTAGCAGTGGTAATAGCACATCTACTGATCTTTGAAAGTCACCCAGCTTGTTAAAAAGCTCAGCGGCAGCGATACGAGATGCGTCGGCATATGAGTCATTACCGGCCTGAGTGGCTTGAACAAAATACTCTGATGCCAAGGCCGAGTCACCCAGCTTGAAACTGGTTCTGCCTTTCAAATTAAGCTCAATGGGCGTTAAATTGGTATATTTAGCAGTTAAATTCTCCAATAGAGCCCACGCTTTACTAAAGTCGAGTAGTTGGAAGCGGCACTCCGCTAATAAATATAACCCTTGGCGCGAGAGGCCAGCATTGCTTCTTTGAATTTTTTGCAGTGCCGAGATGGCAGCCTTGTAGTTACTGCTATTGAAGGCACTTTGTGCCGTTTGCCATAATTTATCTAGTTTTTGTTGTTTAATTGACATAGTTTGATTCGTATTTCTTTGATGATGTCCACAGCAAGTCGACCAAGTTACTTTGTGGTTGGTACTCCAACGGCGCCGCTAACAATATGGCTCTTACTTGCTCACAATCAAATTGATTGCATGCTAAACGCAGCTGCTCTAAAGTCACACGCAATTGTGAATAAGGCAAGAACTGCTCCTGAGCGGTCATAATACGCTCATGAGTCGTGCCTTGTACATTATCCCCAATCAAAAGCTCTTCATACAGTTTCTCGCCCGGGCGCAACCCAGTGCATTGAATCTCAATATCACCATAAGGGTTGGCGTCATCACGCACTTCTAATCCAGACAGGTGCACCATCTTGGTTGCTAAATCTTTGATTTTGACTGGCTCACCCATGTCTAATACAAACACATCACCGCCTTGTCCCATCGCGCCCGCTTGTATCACTAACTGCGCCGCTTCTGGGATGGTCATAAAATAGCGGGTAATATCATAGTGGGTTAGGGTTATAGGCCCGCCACTGGCGATTTGCTTGCGAAATAAAGGCACTACAGAGCCGGAAGAGCCCAGCACATTGCCAAAGCGCACCATACAGAAGCGCGTTCCCTTTTGGTGCTTGGCAAGGGCTTGCAGGATCATCTCTGACATGCGTTTACTGGCGCCCATGGTATTAGTGGGGCGAACCGCTTTGTCGGTCGAAATTAACACAAAGGTTTCTACTTTGTGTGTTATAGCGGCTTGCGCGGTATTGAGGGTTCCGAATACGTTATTCTCCACCCCTTCTATGGTGTTGTATTCAACCAAAGGCACATGCTTATACGCTGCTGCATGGTACAGGGTTTGTACATTGAAGTGATGCAACACTGAGCCGATGCGCTCGGCATTTTGCACTGAGCCGAGAACAGGGGTAATAGTACAATTAAGGTTTTGCGCTTTCTTAATACCGTTTAACTCTTTATCTATGCTGTAAAGGTTAAACTCTGAGGCTTCGAATAAAATTAGCTGTGTGGGTTGCTGAGCAATAATTTGACGGCACAGCTCAGCGCCAATAGAGCCGCCAGCGCCGGTAACCAGCACCACCTTGTCACGAATATTGGCCTGCATCAGCTCAGGGACTGGATCAACGGCGTCGCGACCCAGTAAATCGGCGACATCAACCTCGTTAAGCTCATCAATGCGGTGCTTACCGGCAACAATATCGGCAATACAGGGAATGGTCAGCACTTTAATACTGAGTGGCTCAAGCCCTGAGAGAATTTGTTTACGTTTAGCGCGAGTAGCGCTGGGAACCGCTAACAGTAATTTGGTTGCACCCTTACTTTTTATTAGCTCTGGGAGCTGATCACGGCGATAAACGTTAATGCCCATGATCATCTGCCCCTGTAGGCTGGCATCATCATCAATAAAAGCGGCGGCATGGTACTCACCACTATTTATCAGTCCGGTGGCCACTTGGCGTCCGGCAGACCCAGCGCCATAAATAATGACCGGCTCAACCCCTTGTAATTGTTTGGCAGAAATTAGCGCGCGAATAAAAACACGGCTTCCACCAACGCCTAACAACAAATAACAGGCATAAATTAACACCGATGGCCAGGTAATGGTTGAAGGTAGAATATGGGAGAACACATATAAACTCAGGGTGCTGGCTAGGCTTGCGCTGAGCACCACGCCCACAGCACGGCTACTGATATAGCGCAGTACTGCACGGTATAAACCAATGCGAATAAAAATAGCTAAGCTGGTCAGTGATACCGCAGCAAGCACAACCCAGTTCGCCGGTGTCGCCAACGCCGTGGTAATCGGCGATATCAGGGCAACAGCCCCCCAAAATGCGGCAACGATAAAACTTAAATCAACAGCAAGTGTAAATAAACGTTTGTGGGATTGGTGAGCACCCAGTAATGGTTCAAGAAAAGACATAACGGTTATTTGATTGGCCTCGAAATCCATTTATGCGGCGGCAAGTTTAGCGCCTGCGTCATGAATTTGCAATGAAGGCAATAAAAAAGGCACCCGTAGGTGCCTTTTTTTAAGTTAGTAAACTAACTTGGAATTACTGCCATTGACGACCGTCAATAGTGTAAGTACCACAAGTAGTTACTACGTCATTTACGTTAGCTACGCCACCGTCAGTCTCAGTGCTGAACTTACGGCACTCAGTTTCTTGAGTTTGGTTGATGAAGTAAAGAACTGGTGAATCGGCACGGCCGTTCGGGTTCTTGTTCTGTGCAGCAACGTGTACTTTGTTCTGCGCAGCTTCAACAAGTAGCTCGATTTCGATGTGGTAGTTAGTCGCAGCATCTAGGCCTAGGCTCTCGATGATGTGCTTACCGTCGAACGTTAGGTGACCTTCAGCAGGAACGTGACCTAGTGATTCGATATCGAACGTGTAACCGCCTTCTAGACGACCAGTTGCTGCATCAACAGCAGTTTGGTAATCACCAGACTCAAGTACTGCAGACGCTTTGTTACCTAGCTCACCAAGGATAACTTTAGCAGAAACGTTTGCTTCGTTTGCGCTTTCGTTAACAATCTTAACTACTGAAGACCAGTCGTCAGCATTGATGTTGTATAGGTAAGGGATTTTCGCCTGTAGACCATTGATAGTCCACGTGTGCGTTTTGCCGTCAGCGTTGTCGCCTACTGGAACGTTGTAAGTACCAGAAGTTACTTCGCTACCGTCAGCGCCGTCATCAGTTACTGTTAGCTCAGCCATCCAGTCAACTGCGTCTTCAACGTTAGGGTAAAGGATAGTTTCACCGTCAACGTTGATTACTAGGTTTGCACCGCTAAGTAGTGGATCAGCTGCGTTCAAGAACTCAACGTCGCCAGTAGTCCAAGAACCGTCACCGTTGTCAGTTAGCGCAACACCGTTGAAAGTGATTGACTCAACTGCTTCAGAGTTCTCGCCGTCTTTACGCTTAAGCGTTAGGTTCCAGCTGTCGCCTGCGTTTAGAGTGATACCGTAGTCAGCACCGTTCTCTAGGTCGAAACCAGCGATTGACGCTTCAAGGTCAGTATCAACTGCTTCGTCAACAAACTGTAGACGTGAACCAGCTTCTGCTTCTACGTCGATTTGTGAAGTTGCGTGGTCAACGTCAACCATTAGGCCTGAAGTGATAGTCACAGCAGTAGTAGCGTCAGCTAGTGCAGCAGTGATATCAACACCTGCGGTGTTTTTCGCTTCTGGGATAGAGATATCAATCTTATCGCCAATCTTAGAACCTTCAGTTACTACGAAGTCAACTGGAGCGTAATCTGCAGTGGTTGGCTTAGCTAGGTATAACTGAGTACGACGTGGAAGGGCTTCACCTTCTTCAAGTACGCCAACGTCGTTGCTGTACGCGCCAACTGGAGCACCGTTAGTGTCAACGATTGGAGTTGCAGGAGCTGACACGTAGCTTGCACGCCATACGTCATCTGCAGTACCCGCTGTGTTATCAGCACCGTCGTCGATTTGAATCCACTCAACGCCAGTTGCACCAGCATATACTGGCTCATAACCGTCAAGTGCTAGGTTAAGGTTAGTACCTGCTGCTACTGGTGCAGAAACAGTGTCTAACTGGATAGTTACGTAATCTACGTCGCCATCTGTGTCTTCGTCAGCATAGTCAAATGATTGACCTACTTCTACGAAGTGACCAGTTGATGCACCGGTGAAAGCTGCAGCTAGGTCAGTGTTGCTTGGAAGCGCAAGACCTGAGCCATCTGCTTTGGTGTTAAGAGTTGCAACAGCTGTACCGTAAGCGATAGTGCCTACAGTTGCTGCACCAACAGTTGCAGTTGCAGCGATAGGAGCGAAGCCTGCTGTGTCAACAACTTGCGCTAGCACTACTAGGCTGTTTGCTGTTGCTGGGCTGAAACCACCTGCTGGGCCAGAAAGTTGGAAACGTAATGTACCTTCATCCGGAAGCTGTACGTCTGATGAGTAAGCGATTGATACTGACTTACGACCAGAAGCTGGCATATCACCTTTGAAAGTGATTGCACGCTGACCTACTACAGAGTTGCCGTCGTCAAGTACGTATACTTGGTCAACAGAAACGTCATCGCTGGCGATGTATGAGTTAGGCTTGATACCGTAAGAAACGTTAGAAGCGTTAAGCGCAACTGGGTAAGTGATGCTTGCTGGAGCCGCTGTATCAGCAGGAAGACCTACTTTCGCGTCATTTACAACAATCTTTGCCGCAGCATTAGCAGCAAGAGGTGTTGCTAGCGCACCTGCAACTGCCAAAGAAAGCAGAGCTTTATTAAATTTCATTATATTCTCCTTGAATATTCGGAATATTTTGGTTAACCAAAATGCCCTTTGATCAAATTAAGGCAACTATATTTAAGCCAGTTATGACAAAGGTGTCAAACACTTTTTCGTTATCGTGATAACTTAAATACAGGCCAGTACAGTAAAACAATCGATTGTGAAATACAATCTATTAACAGTAGAAAACGTTTGTTTGCCGTTTTTTTAAGCAAAAAAATTTTTTCAACTCTCACTTTTCACACTAACACATTGAATATAAAAGACTTATTCAATTACTAAGCTTTTGAATTCTTGTGTCATTACGTCGAGTAATTCGTTAATGTGGTCATCGCTGCGAATAATACGCGGCGTCAACATAACAATCAGCTCTACCCGGTTCGAACTATCACCTTGGCTCTTAAAAAGATTGCCCACTAAGGGTAAATCACCTAATAGTGGCACTTGCGTGGAGCTGTCCGAGTTATTTTCACTGATTAGGCCCCCGAGTACGATGGTTTGGCCATCACGGGCTAATAGCTCGGTGCTGAAGCTACGGTTAAGAATGATGGGTGAGTCGACCCCAGATAATTTGTTTTCCCCGGCCTCGGACACAGACTGATTGACCTTTACACTGATCACCCCTTGGGCGTTAATGGTGGGGGTTACATTTAAGGTCACACCGGTATTACGGTATTGAACATTTTGCACTACGCGGTCTTGAGATGCATCTAAATCAGACGAGGTCTGTGTTAATAACGGGATTTCAGTGCCCACGTTAAGGTTTGCCGACGAGCCATCTTTTACCAAGATACGCGGCTTCGATAAAATATTAACCCGAGATTGGCCTTGCAAAAAGTTAAGCGTTGCCGAGTAATCCACCCCTGAAAGCGTGTAACTCAAGCCACCGCCACTGAAATCAAGTAAACTGCCTTTGCCTGGGCTGGTATCATCGATTAAGGCACCATCGGCCAATGACCAGTCAACGCCATAGCTAAAGTTCCCTTCCAAGGTCACCTCGGTGATAGCGGCTTCGATAAGTACCTGCCCCGGTAGAATGTCTATTTGCTCTATAAGCTCAACAACATCGTGATACTTTGATGGTGTGGTATAAAACATTAACACGTTTTGATTTTTATCTACCGCCATGGAGATATCGTTAGAAACATAGCCGCCTTGACCCGCTGCTTTGTTATTGTTGCGACGCGTTGTTGTCTCTTCTACCGACGCTGATTCTTCTAACCCAAATAACTGTTTTAAGCTCTCGCCTAAATCTTCGGCACGGATATTTTTAGGGAAATAAGTAAAGTAGCGACGACCATCGCTGGATGTCGGTACATCCAGTTGCTCTGTCCAAAACTCTAGGCGATCGAGTAACTTTTTCGAGGAGGTATGCACTAATATTGAGCGCATACGTGGCATAGGTGTAACCACGATACTACCGGATGTAGCTAAACCTTCGGCATCCATCACCGTTGTTAGTTGCTCTTTAAAGTCTTCGGGTGTGATATACACCAACTCTAATAAGCGGATGTACTTACCACGCGATGATGGCTTGTCAAAAGCGTTGACGATTTTTATAACCTGCTCAACTTCTTTATACGTGCCCGTAACTGATAGCGCATTTTGGGTATTGTTGTATCTGAAATTTGCATTAGTTAGGGTTTTCAAAATACGCGTAAGCGAGCCATAATCGACATATTCCAAGGGTACAAATTGTAAAATTTGACCATCAGACTTTGGTATATCAGAGAGTTGACGCCCAGCGCCTAACGCCAGCTTAGTTTGCGCATCACGTGGGCGCGGCATCACGAACAACACCTCATTGCGCGGCTCGATAATCATATCTTTATCAAGCAGTAGGTTCACCGTAATTTCATACAGCTTTTCCTTGCTCACCCCTTGAGGCAAGTTTAAGGTGATGGTGTCGCGCGACTTTTGCAATTGATCATCAATCACATAGTTCAGGCCTAAATTCTCGCCCATGACTAGGTGTAAAAAGTCAGGCAGCGCCAGCTGATTAGCTGACACATTAACGACTGTGTCTTTATTCTCTATAGGCGGAATAAATACCGACATATCATTGTTAAAGCCGCGCTCATCATAAGCAACAGACGGCAGCTCTTTGATTTGCCTTTGACGCTCACTGTCTTGATATTTAACTGTGTCTCTTTGCTCAGTACTCTGCTTTTTGGCGAGGGCTGACTTTGTTATTTTCACCGGCTCATGCTCTTGGCCTCGCTCAGTGACAGCACAAGCACTCAGCATTGCAAGGGTTAACACGCTTAGTGCAAGACTTCGAACTCTAACCATTATTTTCACCATCAAAAATTTTAATTTCTGCCTGTTGCTCACCTTGGGTGAATACAACCTTATTCAGGGTAATTGTGCTTACATCAAACCCAGCAATTTTTTGCCCTTGGTTGATTTTCTTTAAGCTCCCTACTTGCGTCAGTGGCTCTTCTAAATTTTGCACATCGATAAGTGCAATCAACTGTTGCTCTTCGAGCGAAATAGCCTTAAGGACCACTTTGTATTTACCTAGCAAGGTTTCACTAGGGCCTTGTACAACCGGAGTTTGCTCTTGCTCTTCACGTACTTTGCCAAAGATATCATATTCAAATTGATGCTCGGCAAGCGCCTGCTCGGCGGGTTGCTGCGGAGCACTGAGCTCATAACTATATTCTTTCGGAGCATGCTTTACCGTTAATACATTTGAATATAAGTCAAAGCCTATCAATGCAACCGCAAGGCCTACTAATACAAACTTGAGATTCATGACTGCTCCCGGTAATAGGCAATAATACCTATATTGATACTCAGCTTGTCGTTGCGCCCCACAGAGCGGACAAAAAAGTCAGAGACTAATAACCTAGGAGTGTTGCTTTCCAAGCGTTCTACAAATTGCATAAACCCTTTGGAGCGACCATCTACGGATAAGGACAGCTTCACTGCCTTTATGTCCCCTTTGAGTTCTATAGGTTGCCAGTTCGCGCGCTTCTGCTCGAGCTCAAGCTCGTTCAGAATAGGCTCTATCTTGCGCTGCAATTGAAGCTGCAATGACTGAATACTGGTGGTTTTAAATACATGTTTATCTACCACTTCAATCGTCGACTTAAGCTGTTCGCTTGCCTGCTGGTAATCCTTTTGTGCTTGAGAAACAGAGTTGAGCTCCCGAAGCTGCATGGATTGTGAATCTACTTGCTGCGCCAACTCCGCGCGCCACTCAAATAAAGGCTGCACAATAAACTTTGCCGAAGCTAATAGCAACACTAGGTATAAATACATAGCTTGCTTGCCAGGGACCTGCTTTTTCTCTTTCAGGTAATCAATAAATGACGGCACCATACTACAGCCCCTCTCCTGGTGTGGTGGTAAAGGAGATATTAAACGTGGCGAGCTTACCGCGCTTTACCGTTGGGGTGATATACGCCACATTATGCATATTCGGGTGTTGGTTAAAGGCTTCAAAAACGGCTACCGCATCTTCTGCTTTACCCGTTACCCGGAATAATTCTTTGGTGTAGTTCACCCGCTCGATATCGAACTCCGCTTGTTTGTAGGCATCACTTAATGCGGCGATAGCAAGGGCTACTTGCGGCGGCGTTTGAAATGGCGCCCGGATGGAGTTGTAGGTATCAAGCTGGTTTTGGTATTCACTTTGCGCTGTTATCAGCTGTTGCTGTTGCTCCTTTTGCGCTTGCATATGGGTCTCTATATCGTATTGCTGATAGATAAGAAACCCCGCACTGGCAGCGCCGTATAGGCACACCCCAAGTAATGTCAAAGTGAGCGCTTGTTCATATTTTTCGATAAAGTTTTTATTTTGCTTTACCAGTTGGCACTGACCCAGCAATAACACATGCTTAGGTTGAGCAAACTCGACCAGCATTTGCAGCCACTGCTGGACACTATTGATGACTTGGTACTGTTGCTGGCTAACCAATTCACCTAGCTCAAGTGGGTTATCTGTCTGGGTCATGCCTAGTTGCGCACTACTTAAACGATAACCATTAAATGCTAATTCATAGGCACCCTGATGTTGGTGCTGTAAAAGTAATTCTTCAGGGATAATAAAGCAGCTGCTTTGCAACTTTTGCTGCAACGTGGCAACAGCTGACTCGGTCAGGTAGAAAAAGTTAACAAGTGAGCTTGTTTCCTTTTTTTGTTGCTTGTCGGCAACAACTAGCGGTGAAGGAAATGGCTTTTGATGCTCTTTATACAGCTTAATAGCTTTACCTAGCTCTTTACCCGTTCCAGGTAGTTGACGCTGATCTGCTAAATAGCATTGGCTTGTCACAAACACCACGGCGTAGGCCGGAATATGAGTGGCTTCACTTCCTTTGCTATCATAAACACTTTGTCCATCAAAGTAATAGCAACGCGCTAATAACTTTGCTCGCCAATCAAATTGCATATTAATTTACTACCCAATGCCACGTGCTTATAGGGGGTTCGTTCTTATACTTGAAATTAGTGTCAAGTACAAGCTCCCGGGAGGCCGAAACCTTACCAACATGCGCCTCGACACGCAAGCGATACGCGCCTGAGAGAGTGTACCGTACGCCCAATGCGTTGGGGGATTCCAGTTGTTTTGCTATTTCTGTAGGTGCCATGCGTGAGCGCATATCCAATACTTTTTCAGCCGCACTTTGGTCTTGGTAAAAGGCTTCAACTAACACAGGGTCGGCCATGACTGGATAGAAATCAAAGTAATTATACGGCGTTAGATAAGGCGACACTTTATCAACTAACGCTTTATCCCAACCACAGATAAGTTGTAGCTCAGCTTTAGACATCAACATCGCATTGCGCGGTGGCACTTTGCTCATCGAAGTGTAACTGTATGACTCGCCGCCGTTTAGACGTTTTAAATCGTCCCAGTCGGTCCAATCTTGCAGACATTCAGAGGCACGCGTTGCGGTTTCTTCACTTTCCCCTAGCTGCATTAGCAACCTTTCGATAATGCTCGCTTTTGGGTTGTTGTAGGGGATCAACGAAGCGACATCTAAGACACTCGCTTGAACATTATCGCTAAGGGTAAAGGGAGCACCATAGTAATTAAATGTGGTTGTTTGCGCATCAAGCTCTTGCTGATTGGTGAATGAATTTAATGACTCAACACTGATATCTGCGCTACGAGCGGTGCCTTTTATAATGTCCATTTTTAACTGTGCCATCGCAGAGTCGGCCTTTAGTTCTGCCCGCATTCGATTTTGAATGCGCTCTAACAGCAGCTGGTTTTGCTTGGTCACCGTTAAATAATAAGCAGAAAACGCAGCGAGAGAGGCAACCACTAACAGTACAGAAAAAAGGGCAATCCCTGTTTGACGCTTGAGCATGTTAAATCCCCACCTGATGAAACTCGACGACCTGTCGCTTGTACTTTGGTAAGTTTCTAATGTGGGTTCGAAACACACTTTGGTATTGGGTCTCTTGGTAGGTGTATGAAACCTTTATCGCTCGCGGCAATAGGTGCTGCGCCTCTGCTTCAACGTATGATTCACTGATATCATCAAAGGTTATTATCGGCTTTGCCTCTATGGCAGTGATGGTAAAGTCACTGACAGGCTGCTGCAGAACTTCACTGCGGCATGAGCTTTGCTCGATCTGCTGAGAAATACTTAATATTAAATTTTGGGCTAAGTCACACTCAGTAATAACAAGCTCGTTTGGCTGCTGCTCGTTCATTGCCAGTGTAGTCACTACCTCATTGCCAAAGCCGAGTACAGAGTAATTCGAGGCGTAGCGAAGGGTATTGTTTTGCGTACTTAACAGCAGCATAGTCTCACCGCTGCCATCATCAACATAGTAATCCATCATGCTGGCTATGGAGTAGCGTAGCTTAAGTTGCGTCTTTAAGTTTGTTTGTGCACCACTTATCAGGGATTTAGTGCTGCCAAAATTTTTCAAATACAGACCAAAAGCTTGATAGCTCAACGTTAGCACCATAGCTAAGATGGTGACTGAGATAAGCATTTCAATTAATGTGAAGCCGTTATTGTTGCTGCGCATCTTTCAACCATAACAGGTGAGTAAATTTAAACGTTTGTGAGCTTACATCATCTTTGACGCATGAAAATTCAACATCAATCAGTTGATATGAATAGCGGCTGTTAATATACCCACCCGCGTCTATATCAAAGCGGCTTGGGGTGTATTGCTCTCGCTTTTCGCTGCTCCAATTACATTGCTTGCCTAGTAACTCTATGGTGCCGGAGCGTTGCTCGTCTTCCAGCGCAATAATAATTTCGTCACGTAGAGTCAATACACTTTCAAGCTCATTGATCCGCTTACTCGCTTTAATCTCGAAGTTAACGAAGTTGCTGTATATTAATTGTGTCAATGCTATCGCCATGGTGGCAATGGTTACCGCTACGAGCAACTCAACTAAGCTGAAGCCTTTAATATTGTTCACTGCACAGCTCCAAGCTCGTTAATGCTTGCTGCAAAAATTGCAAACGCTCACTTTCGATACACCCAGTAATTTCGCCACTGGGGCTGATAGTGAACTCTTCTTTGCGCTGCACCTGAGTATTTAACTCCAGTGTTCGGACTGTCTCGGAATTTTGCGCTAGCATCACGGTGTTGTTGTCAAAAGTGAGTGTTTGCGCTTGGTTTGTCCAAAAAGCGTAATCAACCGCCGCTCGCGCTAGGCTGAGAGTGGTTTTTTCATCGCTTTTTTGTCTAATTTTATCAAGCTGGTCAATTCCTAACGGCACAACAAACGACAGCGCTAAGCCAAGCAACGAAAAAACAATAAGCAGCTCTATTAAGGTAAATCCCAGATTAGAGCGTGACATCTTGAACACTCAAAATACTCAGCATCATAATAATTACAACGCCCCCGACTAAGACCCCCATGACTAAAATCAACATCGGCTCTAGAATCTTTAGCAAGCTATTGAGCTTTAAATTAAATTGCTCAATCTTTCGTGTTCTGACCTCATCAAAGGCACCGGCTAAGTCGCCCGTTTCTTCGCCAATCTCCAAATAGCCAATATCCATACTCTCGAGAACGTTAGCCTCTTCTATGGCATTAGAGAAACGCTCTCCGCCTTGGATGACTTTAGAGGCCATCTGCACTCGAGCTCGGTGAGATAAGCTACTTAACGTGTTCGAAGCCAGTTTCATTGCGCTGGTTAAGTTCAACCCACTACGTAAAGACACATACATTGCCGAAGTGAAGCGCGACTGCTCAGCCAAAGTGTGCAACCCTTTGATAAGCGGCGCTTTAAGCCATACTTTTAACAACCTAGAGCGGAACGCTTTGGCGAATGCCTGGCTTGAGGTAAACAGCATAGCGACAAGTGCTGCAATGACAGCAAGACTAATAAGTCCATATGAGGAATTAATCCAATTGCTGGCAACTAACAAGGCCTCGGTATACACAGGAAGCTCTTTACTGCCGTCAAGCATTGACGAAAGCTGCGGGACGACGACTTTCAAAATAAACGCCAAAGATGCAATACACACAAACACAATAACCATCGGATATGACATGGCTTGTTTTATTTGATTTTGCATTTGGTTTTTAAATTTCAGCTGTTCACTCAGGCCTTTCATGACCTCACCAATTGTGCCGGTGGCTTCACCTAACTCAACCAGTTTAATGTACAGCTCATCAAAGTGCTTAGGGTGCTTCTTTAGCGCACTCGAAAGGGCTGCACCGCCACGCACGGAAATTTGTAATGATTGTAAAAGCTCTTCAACTTGTTCATTGTCGGCGGATTTCATCAACAAGCCCAAGGCTTTATCTAGATTGACGCCGTTCCCCAGTAGCGAGGCTAAGTTTGTAGTTAACGTCTCAATGTCGGTGGATTTCACCTTGGGCGCGAACAAGCTGCTACTGGACTTTTTGCGTAAAGGCTTAATATCGGTAGGTGAGAAACCAATATCCGTGAGGGATTTATAAGCAAGCGCTTCTGACTCAGCCTGAATAATTTTCTGGTGTTTGTGCCCCTGCTTATCTAGATAAGTCGCCTTGAACTTTGTCGCCATTAGCCCGCAACCCTCATGACTTCTTCAATGGTGGTTTGCCCTTGCAGTACTTTTAATAGGCCATCTTGCTTAAGGCTACGATAGCCTTGCTTACGCATGAATTGCTCAGCACTGAGAGCGAAATTACTGTCTTTCGGCAATGACTTAATATGATCGACATTCGGCAGATACTCTAATATCGCTAAACGCCCTTGATATCCCGTTCCTTTACAGTGTTCGCAACCAACAGCACGGTTTATGGTTATATCTTCGATACCACATTGCTGCGCTAGTTTATCA
This sequence comes from Pseudoalteromonas ruthenica, assembly GCF_008808095.1. Taxonomy (NCBI): domain Bacteria; kingdom Pseudomonadati; phylum Pseudomonadota; class Gammaproteobacteria; order Alteromonadales; family Pseudoalteromonadaceae; genus Pseudoalteromonas; species Pseudoalteromonas ruthenica. The sequence continues at coordinate 2,305,082 of NZ_CP023396.1, forward strand.
AGCTCTAACTTTGCAATATGCTCTGTGGCATGAGGGTCAGGCTCTTTACAGTGCTCGCATAATTTACGAGTTAGTCGCTGCGCTAAAATGGCAACCACCGCCGAATTTAGCAAGAACTCATCAACACCTAAATCTATCAGTCGGACATATGCACTGGGTGCATCGTTGGTGTGCACGGTACTGAATACAAGGTGGCCGGTTAGCGCTGACTGCATGGCGATACGCGCCGTTTCACTGTCTCGAATTTCACCGACCATGATCACATCAGGGTCTTGACGAACAATACTACGAATACCCGCAGCGAAGTCGAACCCAATATCAGGTTTTACTTGAATTTGGTTAATCCCTTCGATTTCATACTCAACAGGATCCTCGAGAGTAATTATTTTCTCATGAATGTCGTTCAGTGAATCAAGGAATGAATACAGCGTCGTCGTCTTACCTGAACCGGTAGGCCCGGTCATGAGGATCACCCCTGAGGTGCGATCTAAGTCTTGTTGTATGTGCTCAACTAAGTCATGGTGAAAACCAAGATCATTTAAATCCAGTTTCAACGAACCTTTAACAAGGAAACGCATTACCACACTTTCACCGTTATTAAGCGGCAAGCAAGACACACGAATATCAATGTTCTTGTGTTTTAGCGCAATTTTACCGTCTTGTGGACGGCGCTTTTCAGCAATATCCATGTCAGCGAGTATTTTTAAGCGCGATACAACCGCCAAAACAAGGGAGGCTGGGATAGTATCAAGCTTGTGTAACAAGCCATCTACCCGGACTCTGACAATTCCGCCTTCTTTAGTTGGTTCTACGTGCATATCCGAGGCCCCCATATCAAGAGCCCGAGATATGAGTGAATTAACCAAGTTCACAACCGGGGTTTCTGATGCAAGCGCTCTGATTTTTTCTAGCTCTTCACTTGCTTCTTTAGCTTCGTTTTCGAGCCCTTCAACAATAGACACAACCCTTTGTAACAGAGTTTTGTCGGTCACTATGAGCGTGTACTGCACATCGGCTAAGCGCAAAAAGTTTTTCGCGGCATTGCACAGTGGTCGGTTAGTGACAATGTGAAGATTGTCGTCTTCCCTACTTAATGGGTACCAGTTTTTACCTTTAAGAAACGTCCATTCTATCTCTGAGTTATGTAATGCATCTTGCACTTTAAACTCATCTATAAAATCTATCGCATTCCCGTAATCAATAAGCTGAAGGTTAAAATGCTCAGCAATTGCGGCAATGACCTCCTCCTCACTCAAACCGGAAAAGCCAACTAATACCTCTTCAGCATTAGTTAGCTTATTGAATCCACTAGGGTATTCTGATTGGAAAGCAGGGTTTTGTGATACCGAGCTTACGATACTGCTTAAATCGCGCATAAACGTCACTTAGTAAATTATATCAGCGTCAATATCAGTGCCGCCTTCTTTACCATCACGGCCTAAAGAAGAAAGTTCGAACCCTTCACTGGTACGCTTATATTCATAAGGGTTATCCCAAGGGTCCATAGGCACATCTTTAGGCAAATAAGGACCATCCCAGCGTTTATCATCACTCACTCTTAGACCTTGCAGGCTTTCTGGGTACTGCCCCACATCGAGGCGATATGTATCTAACGCGGTGGCTAACAAATCCATTTGCGCTTCGGCAGTATTTACTTTTGAGGAATCTAATTTGCCAAACATAGCCGGGCCGACTAGTGATGCCAAAAGACCAATAATAACCATCACTATCAATAGCTCAACCAAAGAAAAGCCTTGCTGACGTTTGCTAACGCTGTTTTTAAATTTATTCATGTTAATTCACCACACTATTATTGTGCTTCGTTAGGTACCAGTTTAAATGTATGACCATGCAACTTGATATAAGGCTGATATTGACGAAAACTCACCGCCCTAACCCGTCGTTGGACTTCATCCGCATCCATTTGCGGAGTGATGATAAATAACTCTTCAAACTCTTTTCGGGTATACGGCTTTCGTGCCCATTGCTTGTTTGCAACCGCAAATTTGCCGTCTTTTACAAAGGTATCTATCACTTCTTGGAAAAGAGCTAGCTGCGCATCATATGCTCTCTTCAATATACTTTCAACATTGTCTGATGCATCTAAGTCGAACTCTTTGGTGGCGATAATTTCACCTGTATCAACTGCGGCTTTCATGTGATGACAGGTTACGCCGAAGGTTTTCTCGTTGTTATACAGAGCAAAATTATTACAACCAATACCTGGGTATTCTGGCGGTGCCGGGTGAAAATTGATGGCGGCTATGTTGGCCCTATCAAGCAAAGCTTGTGGCACTATCCAGCGTGAAAGGTAGGAAATAATAATATCTCCCCGCCATTGGGCTGCGCTGTGAGGTAATTTATCACCCCACTCGCCAAAATGATGTTCAACATCAAAGCCTTTATCATGTAGGTAACTCAGTGCCGAGCTACTTGCGTCGTCGCCTTTTTTGGCAAGGAATAGTACTTTCATAAACTGCTAGCTCGAGAAAAAGTATGTTTTTGCATCTGCAGGTAAGGGGTGTATCGAGTTAAAAACAAAGGGCTGCTCTAAAGTAGGTTTTAGGCTCTGTTGTAACTCACGCCACTGCTGTGACCAAATATTGATATGTAAACTAAGACGCAACGCAGCCTGTTGCGCGGGCTCATCCAGCTGGTGCCCAAGCTCCATAATAAGCGTATTGAGTTGCTGGTTATAAGAATACAGCGCATAAGCGAAAGCATAGGCCTTGTTATGCTGCAAATATTCGCGATATGCATGGTCGCAGCCATGTAGTAAAAAACGAATTCGTTGTTGAACCTGTTCTGCGTCCATTACTTATCATTACCCTCAAAAAACTTAGTTGTTGCTTGCCCTTCAGCCACAACACCCTCACTTTTAATGACCTTGCCTAAGGTTTGGTACATAATTTTGATATCCAATGCTAGGCTTTGGTTTTCAACGTACCACACATCATGTTCGAACTTATCCTGCCAAGACATATCATTTCGACCGTTTATTTGCGCCCACCCTGTTAGTCCAGGACGCACATTATGGCGCTTACTTTGCCTCTCGTTGTACAAGGGCAGGTATTGCATCAACAAAGGCCGTGGGCCAACAAAGCTCATATCTCCTTTTAAGATATTAAAAAGCTCAGGAAGTTCATCCAATGATGTGGCTCTTAGTTTTGCGCCAAATGGAGTCAACCGCTGCTCATCACTGAGTAACTCCCCATGCTCATCTTTACCGTCAGTCATGGAGCGAAACTTGAACATCTTGAATGGTTTGCCATGCAACCCTGGACGAACCTGAGAAAAAATAACTGGTCGACCAAGTTTCAACGCCACTAAAGCCGCCGTAATGAATAATATCGGCGCTAGCAGCAATATAAGCAGTGCGGAAAAAACGATATCAAAAACTCTTTTCACTCTTTACCCCATAGCCTCGGTTAACACCGACTTTAAAGCCGCCACTGTGGTTTCAATTTCCTGTGATGTGAGCGTGGGATGCACCAATAGCATTAAGCTTCGCTCTCCAAGTGCTTTCGTATTAGGTAATCGATGTGCCGGGGCGAGACCTGCATCGTCAAAGCACTTCTCCAAATATATCTCTGAACAACTGCCTTGATAACAAGGGACACCACGGGCATTTATTTCAGCAACGATACGGTCACGATGCCAATGCTGTGAGAGGCGCTCAGGTTTGATATAAAGATACAGTTTGTACTGAGCGTGAATTATATTCGCTGGATAGACTGGTACTTCAATTGTTTCTATACCTTGCAGAGCCTCACGGATCGTATCTGCATTGTCGTTGCGCTGCGCTGTCCATTGCGACATTTTCTTTAATTGGATGCGACCAATCGCAGCCTGCATTTCGGTCATACGATAATTGGTACCAAAGCTTTCATGGAGCCACCTGAATCCGGGTGGATGCTGACGATGATAGACCGCGTCGTAACTTTTCCCACGATCTTTAAAAGACCACATTCGGCTCCACAGCTGTTGCTCATTGGTAGTGACCATGCCCCCTTCACCGCCCGTGGTCATAATCTTATCTTGACAAAAAGACCAGCAACCAACGTCACCAATAGACCCGACCGAGCGGCCATTATATTTGGCACCATGTGCTTGCGCGCAGTCTTCTATTACAAAAAGCTTGTGTTGCGCTGCGATGGCCATAATCCGATCCATATCACAAGGCCACCCAGCAAGATGTACACAAATAATCGCTCTAGTTCGCTCAGTTATGAGCGAAGCGACAGAGTCGGGGTCAATATTACCGGAATCACTGAGTACATCAGCAAATATAGGGACACCACCGGCAGTAATGACTGATGTTGCAGTTGCAAGGAAGGTACGAGAGGGAACGATTACCTCGTCACCAGCTTGGATATCGATTCCGTGCAATGCCAATTCAAGCGCGTTGGTACCATTACTCACAGCGATGGCGAATTGACTGTCAGCGAAGTCCGCAAACTCCCTTTCAAATGAGCGACACTGATCTCCTGTCCAGTAATTCACTTTGTTACTCAACAGGACTTGTTTTGCCTTTTCAGCTTCCTCTTCTGAGTAAGAGGGCCAAGGACTAAAAGCAGTATTTAACATGTGCGGTTCTGTCTGTGGGAAGTCCCTATAGTTTACATCAAGCCCACACGCTTTTTAACCTAAAACTCGGTGTTAACTTCTAGCTTTGCTATGACTTCGCAGTTTTTTTAATACCACATTCAGCCCACCTTTGAGATTGCCGACATTAAAGCAACCAAGTAAACTACAGAGGCTCAAAAAAACTCCACTTTAAGATCGCGAAACAAGCAAAGGCTCTCAATGCTTTCACCTTTTATTAAACGAGTTCTAACGCTGCTATCAGGCAGTGTTTTAGCTCAGGTTATAACACTAGCACTCACTCCACTTTTGGCTCGCCTTTATTCTAAAGAAGCCTTTGGAGAATTAGGCATACTTATGAGCAGCAGCGCAGTTTTAGCGATTCTCTTCACAGGTAAGCTGGAGCTGTCCTTTTTCAATTTACGCTCTCAAGTCCAAAGACAGAGAATGAAGCTGGGAGTGGTGTTTATTGCTTTATTGATGGGCTTGCTGTTTTTGCCAATTTTTTTCATATTTAAAAGTGATATTGCCAATACCCTAAATATAAGTGTTGTTGCGGCGTTATTGATTCCTGTAGCGGCGCTGTTTCTAGCTTATTTTAACTTATTCACTAACTTTGCCATTTCAGTACAAGATTTTAGCTCGGCATCACGCGCAAAAGTTGCTCGAGCAATTACCCAAGGTGCGGCCCAATCTGCTGCCTTTTTTTTGCCTCTTGGGCTAATAATCGGTGAAGTGTTTGGGCGCATTTACGCGTGTGGATACCTCCTATATAAAACCAAGATAGAAAATATTGCATTTAGTAAACGCAAGGTTTTGGCGACCTTACGCAAGGGCAAACCTTTTGTTAAATACACAACCCCAGCGAGCCTTTTAAATACCTTTAGTATGCAAATGCCCACTATCTTTATTGGTATTAACTATGACGCAGCTAGTGCAGGGCTCTTCCTCATGACACAGCGAATTCTGGCTGCGCCAACAGCTCTCATAGGGCAAGCACTATCCCAAGTGTATAATAGCGAATTTGCACACAGCGATTTGAACACCGCAAAATGGCGACTATTTAGAGCAACTTTGGTCAAATCCTCGGCTTTATCTCTACTCTTTTTCTCGACCCTAGCTATAACAGCTCCATATTTAGTCACTACATTCCTCGGCGATAAGTGGCTTAGTGTCGCTGATTTTATCCTGTTGCTGACACCCATGTTTTTTTGCCAACTTTCTATTGGTGTTATTTCCAACACCCTTAATATGCTTGAAAAGAACAAAGTAATGATGTTTTGGGATGCATTTAGGGGCTCAGGTATCATTCTTTTCGCCATTGCCACCACGACCCAGCACTTCACTATCAGTACGTTTTTGCTAGGATACAGTGCAATAATGGTATTTAACTATTTAGTATTGCTTGCTCTCACCCTAACGCCCATGAAGGCCTTAAAGGATTTATAATGCGTCTTTCACTCTTGCTTACTTCATCTTTATTAATTTCAGCCTGTGGAGGCTCTGACCCAACAACAGAGCCACCTACCAAACCGGAGCCCCCGATAGAGCCAACCACCCTACACAGTGATAAGGTGCAGCAATTATGGCAAGAAAATATAACCGACTTAATTACATCGGAGCCGCTTTGGCAAAATGACTATGCATATGACACGGCCAATGTATTAATGCTACCCATGCATTACGCGTATCAACATAAAGAGCGTTTTAACGATGACCCTCGACATAACTTTGAACAATTCTTTGCCAATGTGGAAAGTGCTTTCTATCCACAGGATATTGAAAACCGAGTTATAAAAACTCAGTTTCTGTATTTCGTTAGTCAATATCTAAAACTACAAATTGAGTCATCACGCTGGTCAGAGAATGAGACTGTAAACCTACTGTTGCTAGAGCGAATAGAAAGCGCTTTAAATGAGCTATGGTATAACCTTGATGCGGTTCATTGGGACGCTTCTTTGCAGTTCACAGGCATTAAGCAACGACTAGAGTGGAAACTTAGCTCGCCCGCATATGATTACGCCTACTATGGCGCCATTATTGATGAAGAAATGTTTTCTTTGGCAATAATGAATGATTTAGCTTTCATTAAGAGCGCTTTAGGTCAGGAATATGGACCTGCAGACGAAATTAAAGCGGTGACAAGGCAAGTGATCACCACTCAAGGTAGCTTTGATGGCACTGCTTGGTTTTTTCAAAAGGGTCAATGGCATGATCACCGAGATTACGCTTACGCAGGTCACGCCACTCTAGGTTCAGCTTTAGAGCGCTCTGAAGTCAGCGATATAGCAATAGACTCCTCTCACTCTCACAGAATGCCTCTTTGGCTTAAATCATTTGCTGATGCGGCCGGTTCAAATAATGACAGTCTTTATGTAGATGCATTAGCAGGATTTAGGCACACATTTGAAACATTTGCGCTACAAACACGCGAGTCAGAGGGAGAGTTTCAACTACTGCAAACTAATTATTTGGATGGCAGAAATGGCTTGTACCGTTACTCATATTCGACTCTAGGTGATGACAACGGCTATGGCCCATTTGAGTTATCAGGAACCTTATTAGTTGGTTATTACGCATTTTCTGGCTCACAGAAGTATGCTCAGGGAATGCGACGTCTAGCAAACAGCTTCCCACTATCACATGCGTTAATAGAGACATACACTGGGCCAGCTTCGAGTCGCTATAGACACCCTAGCTTTCAATGGCCAGAGTATTTTAGCAATGGTTTTGCACAGACTTTCTCGTTTCTTGCATCATGTTATCAAAGAGATATAGAAAGTTGTGAGGGGGAGTAAGTAATAAGCTGTGGCGATTGATATCGCCACAGCCTAGTCGGGCTTAATAGTAGTCGCGTTGAGCCAATGCTAAATAGGCTGAGTTCGCACGAATCAACGATACAGCACCAATAAGCGAATTAGCCTCTCTATCCAAAAAGGCCTCATTAGTTTGTAGCCAATTCGTGGCATCAAAATCAAAAGCGTACTTTGCGTACAGCAAAGCTTCTACGTTATTAGCATAGTAGGGACCATAATTAACCACAGCTTCATCAAGCATGCTTTGAAACACGCTGCTAAAGCCTAAGTTCTGCTTAGTTTGCCACTCCAATTTGGCTACTAGCATCATGTCATAAGTATGGTACGTTTTTTTGAAGTTTGGATAGCTCGCAGAGGACTCTTTCATAACGTAAGGGATGAGCCCGCTAAAGTTCTCTATTTGTGCCAATAGCGACGGCGAGTTATCAGCTATTACCTGCTTGGCAAACGAATCTTGTGGTTGAGTTACCCGTTCCGCGTAAAGTAAGCCAATAACTGAGTTAGTCCAATGATTCCACACGCCTTCAGTCGTATGCTCAAAAGCATTGCTCAACTGCTCCAATTTGACTTGGAAGACATCATCATTAGTGTACTTACTAAGAAGATACAATGTTTCCACAATGATGCCGTTATCCATTCCTGTTGGCAAAGGCGCACTTTCTGTAAGAAACCTTCGTGCATACTGACCTTCCCCAGCTAAAACGCGATTAGCTAGATACAGGCCGTTTTTCCTTGCTAGCTCTAGATACTCCGCCTTGCCACTCATCACATAGGCTCGAATTAACGAGTTAATGAAATATGCATTACTATGCAAGTAAGCTAAGCGGATCTCGACTCCCTGAGAGTTTGCTTGGGCGACATAAAACTCTGGGTAATCAGGCAGAAACTCACCTGTTTGAATGGGTTTCTTTTGCTCAAACCCACCTGTGGTCAGGTAAACATTGTTGCCGTCAAATATGAAGTTAATTTCATGGAGTGAACTCGCTCCTACTAGCCACCCCTCAGGAACATCAACACCGTTGCTATGTGATGCAAATGTAGTGGTAAAACGATGTGAGTTAACATCGTTATCACTCACCAAATAACCATCCACTAGCAAGTGAGGCTCACTTTTAATGAAAGCAAGTTGCTGATCCAAATTATTCAAGTAGGCTTGCGTTTGCTGTGACAACTCTTTCGGTTGGTACGATGAACTAAGGGCAAACGTTATATTGCCTAATGTAATACTTTCTTCGAGCCTGACACCAGGCTTGCTTGGCGCTATAGCAGTAAATCGAACACTATCACCCATAGAATAGCTGGTGCTTTCACTAACAATATTATCGTTAAGCAAAATTGTGAAAGCACTGCCTGTTGGCGGAGATATGCTGACAGCTGAATCGAACTCAAAAGAAAAAGCTTGAGAGCTTATCGCAGTATCTGGAAGATCACTTATCAGGTCTACGTCAATAGTTACTTTTTGTGACGGAGGTTGGGGAGTTGTTTCATCACTCTTTTCGTTACTTCCACATCCAAATAAAAAACTTACGAATAATGAAACAATAAACAACTGCTTTGACATTAAAAATCCTTTTAAAATATTAAAAATCAAATAACTACAAATATCCATGCATGGGCAGACTAAACACCGACTGCGCCAATTTAGTGGCAACAGGAAAGTCTTTATCTTCATAGCCTAATTCAGCAAAAGCACTCTGCTGGTGCATGCAGGTACCGTAGTAAATCATAGTAGGGACACCTTGTGCTTTATAAGCTTGCATATCTGACTCTCGGTTATCACTCACTAACGTATACTGAGCCCAAGAGCTGAGGTAACCTGAGGGCACTTTAGGAGTTTTAAACTTACCGCTTAATTGCTCCTCATAGCGCTGTGCTGCTTTATTTCTGTTCTCTAACTCTTCAGGGAATGCTGCCAGCTTTTCCAGTAGTATGGCCGCTTGGATGGTATCTAACCGGCTATTCATTCCTATACGCACATTGTCATACTTGTCTTTTCCCTTACCATGAACACGGTAGGATCTTAACAACTCTGCGTATTCGTCACTATTTGTAAAAATAGCACCGCCATCGCCATAGCAACCTAAAGGTTTAGCAGGGAAAAAGCTTGTTGTAGCAATATCTCCAAAGCTACCAGCTCGGCGTGAGTTTATAGCGCCTCCAAATCCTTGAGCCGCATCCTCGATGAGTTTGAGCCCATACTTTTCAGCGATACGCTCTAACTCAGGGTAGTTTGCTGGCAGACCAAATAAGTCGACAGCTATAATTGCCTTGGGTGTATAAAGACCCTGTTCAATTACGCTTTTTATCTGCTTCTCAAGGTGGACGGGGCAGATATTGAATGTGTCCTCATCAGAGTCCACGAAAACAGGTGTTGCACCAGCGTATGATATAACTTCGGCGGTGGCGAAAAAGGTAAACGTTGGACAAAAAACAGCGTCATTCTCTTCGATCCCCAATGTCATCAAAGACAGTGTTAATGCGTCGGTTCCATTCGCACATGAAATCACATGTTTAACACCGACATAATCGGCCAGCTGTTGCTCTAACTCGCGTACTTCAGGACCCATGATGTACTGACCATGTTCGAGGACCGTTTTTATACGCGCATCAATTTTATTTTGTAAATGCTTATATTGTGCTTCAAGGTCAATAAAGTGCATTTATTCTTCCTTTATCGATAGGTTACCATTCACTAATGAATACAGCTCGTTAGTGTGTACACAACGAGCTTCTGCGCTTCCCTCAAGGGGTAAATCTAGCTGCTCACCATACTTACTGATCCAGCCAACTTGACGTGCAGGTACGCCAACCATCAAAGCGAAAGCTTTTACATCTTTGTTGACCACAGCACCTGCACCTACTAGCGCATATTCACCAATGGTTACACCGCACACAATGGTGCAGTTGGCTCCCAACGTGGCGCCTTTTCGGACAAACGTATCTCTGTACTCAGACTTTCGTTCAATGAATGAGCGAGGATTGTAAACATTCGTGAAAACCATACTCGGTCCACAAAACACATCATCCTCAAGAAAGACGTTGTCATAGACTGAAACATTGTTCTGTACTTTAACGTTATTACCAATCGTAACTTTGTTACCGACAAAAACATTTTGCCCTAGCGAGCAGCCTTTACCTATTTGAGCTTGCCCACATACATGAGCAAAGTGCCAAACTCTGGAGCCTTCTCCTATTTCGGCGCCCTCGTCGACTATTGCGCTTTCGTGAATCATAACCGTCATCAGAGCACCTTCGCTAGCAGAGCATGAGCGCGATCACCGGCATTTACTAGAGGCTGTTTACGAATTGCTTCGACTGTCTCTATGGCGACCCGATTTTCATCAACTCCAAAGCCTTGCCCTTTCAAGATATACTCATAGCTTTGTGTGTGAAGGTCCGTAAACCCGCCTGAGAACTCTAGTTCTTCATCACCTATGGTGATGCTACGGTAGGTGAGCTTTTCACCTTTTACGGCATTTTCAGGTAAGTTATTTGCATCAATGGATAAAAACCACCTCACACGTGCTTTTTCATACTCGAGGTAGCCACTTGCTGTTTTTTCATCACGGTAATGCACCTCATTACTCAGCAACTTACCAAATACAAAGTGCAACATGTCATAAAAATGTACGCCTATATTCGTTGCTACCCCGCCAGATTTATGGTCGAACCCTTTCCATGACTTCATGTACCACTTACCACGAGAAGTCATATAGGTAAGGTCAACATCAAAGATATGATCAGCGGGTGCGGCTGCGACTTTCTCTTTTAACGCTATAATCGCAGGGTGCAACCTTAACTGAAGTATTGAGTTAACTTGTGCACTGTATTTCTCCTCATACTCTTTCAAGATATCCATATCCGCAGAATTAAGTACTAAAGGCTTTTCACAGATAACGTCTATGCCATTTTTAAAAGCATACTTCATGTGCGGCGCGTGGAGGTAGTTAGGGCTACAAATAGCAATGTAATCAAGCTTTTTGCCCTGCATACTTTGATCTTCAACGAAAGCGGTAAAGTCCTCAAATTCAGTAAAGAACTCGGCCTCGGGAAAGTAGCTATCCATTATACCCACAGAGTCATTAGTATCCATGGCAACGACCAATTCGTTACCTGTTTCTTTGATAGCCTTGAGATGGCGAGGAGCAATGTATCCGGCAGCTCCGATTAGTGCGAATCTTTTCATGGTTTAGGCCTTTATAACTTTCTGCGAGGCACTTCTATATTTGCCACGGGTGTCAACGATTAAAGGAGCGTGTTCGAGGATAAGTTCGTAATCAAACTTGTCATGATCGGTTGCCAATACGACAGCATCAACCTCACTCAACGACTCAGCTGTGAGTTCTTCGGAGCGTAAATCAAAATCATGCTCTCGCATTCGTGGAAATTCATGAACATGAGGATCGCTGTATGATACATCGCACCCTTTTGCTCTTAGGAGCTCCATGATTTCCACGGAAGGAGACTCACGCATGTCATCAACATTCTTCTTATATGCGATCCCTAAGACCAGTACTTTGCTCCCCTTGAGCGCTTTACCAGAGTCATTTAGACCATCCATCAGTTTACTAACAACGTATTCTGGCATGGCCTGATTCACTTCACCAGAGAGCTCAATAAAGCGGGTATGTAAACCATACTCTCTGGCTTTCCAAGTCAGGTAGAATGGGTCTATAGGGATACAATGGCCGCCTAAACCTGGTCCTGGATAATAAGGAGTAAAGCCAAAAGGTTTTGTTGCTGCAGCGTCAACCACCTCAAAAATGTCTACTCCCATACGATCAGCGACTACTTTCATTTCATTGACCAAGCCAATATTCACTGCTCGGTGAATATTCTCGAGTAGCTTTGTCATTTCAGCCACTTTAGTGGAGCTAACAGGCACCACACTATCAATCGCAGGTGAGTACAGCGATATGCCGACTTCTGTGCATTCTTTGGTATGACCACCACAAATTTTTGGGATTGTATTAGTCTGAAAATCTGGGTTGCCTGGGTCTTCGCGCTCTGGTGAGTATATTAAGAAATAGTTGTCTCCCACTGTAAACCCACACTTTTCAATCCTAGGAAGCAACTCTTCCTCGGTAGTTCCAGGATAAGTGGTGCTCTCAAGAGACAACACCTGTCCCGATATAAGGTGTGGCAGTAATGAGTCCATCGTCGATGTGACGTAACTTAAATCTGGTTCTCGGTATTTATTAAGCGGAGTAGGAACACATAAAATAATGGCATCACACTTCGCAGCTTGAGCAAAGTCTGAAGTAGCGACAGCTCCGCTGGTGACCGCTGCTGCTATCGCATCTGAAGCGATGTGCTCTATGTAGCTTTTACCGGAGTTTATCTGCTCGACTTTATTGGGGTCTATATCGATACCGATCACATTAAAGCCTATGGAGCTATACCTCAAAAGTAGAGGTAAACCAACATAACCCAGACCAACAATACCTATTGTTGCTGAACGTGACTCAAAACGAGAGATTAATTGCTCTTTATTATTCATGGTTACCTGCTAAAAACTTTGCTATTTCCTTTGCGCTTGAGCCATTTCCATAAAGCTGGCCTTGATTGTCTATTCCTGCGCTATTGATAATCTGGGATGCCTTTTTGATCATTGCTTGAGTATCAGAGCCGACCAGAGTGTTTACACCTGCTTCAACAAGCTCAACCCACTCAGTCTCTTCACGTGCCGTAATGCACTCACGCCCTAAAAAATACGCTTCTTTTTGTAGGCCCCCACTGTCGGTTACAACAAAGCTACTTGCATTAATGAGCTTTAACATTTCGACGTAACCAACAGGAGCAATCAGATCAATATTGGTGCTGATATTATGCTCGGCTAATTTCTGCTTTGTTCTTGGGTGAATAGGCATAACAATTGGAATTTGCTGGTTTATTTCCTCTAACCCAGAAAATATGTTGCGCAGCTTCTCTTCACTATCAGTGTTTTCAGCTCGATGTATGGTAGCCAGTACAAACTTACTGTGTTTTGCCAAAGTGTCCTTTAAAACTTCATTATCAGAGGGTTTATCCTTGAAATGAAGCACAGCATCATACATGACATCACCGGTTTCAACGACTTGGGCCGGCTTTTGGGCATACCCCTCCAGCTCGAGATTTGCCATTGCCGTTTTAGTTGGACAAAACAGCACATCACTAATATTGTCAGTCAGTATCCGATTCACTTCTTCTGGCATTTTTTTGTTAAAACTTCTTAAGCCAGCTTCAACATGAGCAACTTTGACATGAAGTTTTACCGCAGCTAAAGCCCCTGCTAAGGTAGAATTTGTATCGCCATAAACAAGGACCCAATCTGGTTTTTCGCGTTGTATAACAGACTCTATTTCTGCCAACATTGTACCTGTCATCACGCCATGAGAACCAGAGTTGATATTCAAATTATAATCTGGTTTAGGTATCTCCATTTGCGTAAAGAAGATGTCACTCATATTCTCATCAAAGTGTTGTCCCGTATGAACGATGATCTCTTTAACACCAGGTATTTCTCTAAGAGCTTTAGAAACTACAGCGGCCTTAACAAACTGCGGCCGCGCCCCTATCACGGTAAGAACTTTCATTGTGAAACCTTTTCATAAAATGCTTTAAGCTTGGCAAACTCAGGTTGCCAACTGTACTTGCTCTCAACGGCTGCGACCCCGTTTTTTCCCATTTGTTTCGCTTTTTCAGGGTTGTCCACCAGAAACTGCATCGCGTCCGCTATTTGCTGGGGATCTGTTGGGTCAACACAAATACCACATTCATGTTTTTCAACAACATTACGCCACAGAGGGAAGTTTGACGCGATAACAGGCAAACCAGCAGACATATACTCAAACAATTTGTTAGGTTGAGCTTCGACATGATTCGGCTCTGGTAGGAAGGTAACCAGCCCTGCAATTGCCTTTTCCAAAAGGAGTTGAACACCTTTACGGTCTACAGAACCAAGAAATTCAATATTTCCAGCTCCGAGGGATTCATTTACCTGTCGCAGAGTTTCTTGCTCTTGACACTTACCTGCCACTTTCAGCGTGAGACTAGTATTAATCGACAAAGCCTGTGCCAGTTCAACAATTCCCCTAATTTTACTAAATGCACCTACGTAGGCAAAGTAACTTTCTCTCTCAACATTGCCTGAGCGCTGAAGCTCACCAAGAATAGGATAGTTGTTAATGTCTACCACATTGGTATTCATATTCTTAAACTTGTCGCGAATGACCGGGGTCGCGGCGATTATGCCATCTAGTTTTGGCACCTTATACTTCTCATAACTATCAGCAGCAAAAGAGAGAATTTTGGCTACTGGTTTTGATAAATAAGGCTTTGACAATAGTTGCTTAGGGAAATCTTCATGCGCATCAAAAATAACTTTTTTGCCATTGTTCTTCAGTAAGTTTGCTACTGTGAGTAACTCAGGGTCATGCATATGGTAAACGTCTGCATTGAGTTCAAGGCCTTTTACAGCTACTTCTTTTGGAATTTTAAGTATGCGGCTAAAACGAGATGAAGCTGTGCCAACATCAAAAATATTGACACCATCTTTGGTTTCATCTCCTTGGCCATCGGCAACAACCAAAGATACCTTATATCCGGCAGACTTTAAGCTCTCACACATTTTCAAATAAACGCGGGTATCTGAGCGGTTGTGAACGGATGTAAGGTGACAAATATGCATGTCATTTGTTTGCAAAATAAATTCTCTTTAAAGCTTCTTAGTATTAATGAAACGCGTTTCTTTTTATTAGCATCGTAATTAAGAGAAACGCTACTAGCCCGTGAGTGAGTATTACGGTAGTTAAATCTGCTGACAGTATTATTGTTATCATTAAAATGAAGGTGGCACTGAAAATGAATCGTTCACCACACCTTTCCCCCAAAGAGGAAAAGTAGGAAATAATAACACCAACTAGTAGTGAGTAAAATGCGACCCCCAATAATCCTGCATTAGCATATCCAGAACCGACCCAGCCAGTGTTTGCTGATAGTTCAGGGTCTGAAAAAATCTCTTGGCCCATCAAAAATGCTGCTGTCACTGGGTAGGGAGATTCGATTAACCCAAAGCTCAGGCGACTGTCAGCCCAGTAATAATGAAGGTTATTGCTAAAAAACTCGAGATAAAGCATGTTTAAGTGAGAAGGAATTAAAATAGCCCGGCGCGATATTAATGAGCCAAACCAACCTAATAATGGGCTGTCTAGCTCTTGCTTAAGAGTAAAGTCCAGAATCGATATTGCGACTAGGCTAATAGCGCCAACAGCTAATAACCGCGCGATCATTCTCTTGGGGATCGTATAAACAGCTAATATCAGTATTGGGTAAATAAGTGGCGATTTATGAGCCGTTAAGCCAAATACCATTATCGAACTTGCAACCCCTAAAGCCGCATACAAATACTGCTTCTGAATTACCGACATCACGATGACAAGAGGTATGAATATTTTCCCTACAATGGGGCTTAAATAAGCAAACACTGGATGCAAACTGCTGTTTGCTTCATCTCTAATCTCATACACTTTAGAAAGGTTAAAGTTTAGATAAGATAAACCACCCTGAGCAATAATCCCCAACAGATACAGCGCTATCATCAGCAGGAGCAACCTTGACAGTACAATGGTATTTATTTGGTGGGATACAATTACTTTGGGTCTAAACAGCTTTGATGCCAGTAACATCAGAAGACACGCCATCATGGTAGTCAAGTAAAAATCATATCCGCCACCTCCAAACGCAAATAGCACAAGCGATGGAATTAACAGCAGACAATAGACTAGCTGAAGATACGTATACTTTAAGCGGTTAGAGTAAGAGACAATATAGATTAAAACTATAGAAATAATGCTTACAAACACCTTAAGAAGGTCAAGCTCAGAATTAAACTTCATGTAATCAAAAAGCTTGCCTACAAATTCATAATGGCAGTAGCCTAATAGCAAGAAGTAGAGAATAGCTAAGACTAAGCTTTGATAAAGGGGCTTGGGCAAAACTTACCCCTTATTTCTTCGGTGAGTATCGAAATACAGAGGTCACAGCCCCTATAAAGCCACCCAAAAATAGCCCTAATAACAACAGCCCAAAGCGATTGGGATAAGCTGGCTCTTCTGGCGCAATAGGTGGGTCGATAACTCTAAGGGAGTACTCTTCTCGAGTATTCGCTAGCATCTTCTTTTGCTCTTGCTGCTGAATAAGCTCATAAAAAACGTTTTCTAAGTCTTTCAAACGAGTGTCCGCGATCACCTCATTGAGATAATCGATACTCTTCTGAGCTTCCTTAATATCCTTCTCACGCGTTCGGTCATTTAAAAAAGCGACGAGTTTTTTCAATGTTTCTTTGGCAAAGTATGGCGAGTAATGGGAAAAACTTACTTCCACTAAGCCTGAGTTTTGATCAAAATCTACTTTTAAATATTCATCCTTCATGAACTTGCGAAGCTCAATTAAGCTCGGTTCTTGTTTCTTTGGCGGCTCCACTTCCCGAACCCAAGCTTGCTTATCCGCGTCATATAGCTCCGAGTCATATAGAAAACTATCGGAGGCATAGTCCCATCCTGACACCGCGAATATAGGTACAGCTAATTGATGTTTATCTATGAATTGCATTTGAAAATCCCTACTTTTAAGGATTTCAACTGTTAAAGCGATATCTGTGCCTTGCGCACCTCCGAGGTTAACCCCAGCCAAAGATGCTAGTCCGCCAAACTTGTTCGCTAGGGAAGAGAGGTCCCCTCCCTCCCCCGTATCAGCTGCTGCAAGCAACATTGAAGATTTATACATGTTAGGGGTATTAATAGCTACGACCGCGAAGATAGCACCGAATAAAAATGCAGCTCCAACAACAATCAGCTTTCCTTTCCATATGCGAGACAGCAAATCAAGGAGATGTATTTCCTCTGGCTCGTAAGTCTTATTCACACTTTCTGACATTACAAGCTCCCTACTGCTGCTACCGCAACACCTAACTGATAAACGATCTGAGTTACTTGTGTCCACAGCGTCAAGTTATCTTTGTAAGCGCTATCTAAAGGCACCACGATGGTATCGCCTGCAGCTATTTGTTCTTCAGCTCCACCTTTCGAGAACCAAGACTTTTGCTCAGGTACTACCACCTGACCGTTGGCCTTAATTACATAAACTTTTTCCATAGCAGCTTTGTCTTTATAACCACCGCTGAGGTTGATGTATTCATCTATTCCATACCCCGGCTTAAAGAGGTGAGAAGTAGCCACGTAGACTTCACCAATCACATTCACAGATTGACGCTCTGTTGGAACATATAAGGTGTCCATATTCTCAAGGACGAGACGAGTATCCCCGCTCATCACTTCATCTAAATCGATTATCAGACGGCCAACAGCTTCTGTTTCTGATAGTTGTTGGATTAGATCATTTAGCCCCTCGCTACCAGTAGAGAGTATGCTATCACTTGTATTTAGGTTATTAGTAATCACCTCGCGGCGAAGGGCCTCAGATAAGTCCTGAAGATACTTTTGCTCTTGCTCTTTGAGTGATTCTCGAGTAAACACTGCGGCATTAGGTTGCGCATATTCTGTAAATCCGCCCGCTCTCTCAATGACACTCTTAAGAGTTTCCCCGCGCTTTATAGTGTATTTACCCGGTAGTAAAACCTCTCCGACTAGTTCTACAACTTGGTTTTCTTGCCAATTCGGCGCTTTGAAAATGTTAATGTAATCTCGTCCCTGAAGCTCATAGTCTGAAGCTTTAGACGACAATGCGCTTTTCAGCGAAAAGGTTACGTTTTCAACATTGACTTTGCCTGCGGTTTGAATTCTTGTGATCTCGGCTTGCTCAAGGTACGTCCCCTCTAGTAACCCCCCAGCTGCCTTTACAACATCTTTTACTGTGGCGCTCTCAGAGATAGGGTATAAACCTGGGTACTTCACACTGCCCGAGATTTCGACGATGCTTGCAGGTTGTCCTTGACCGCCCTGTGTAGCTAGCTTGTCTAAAATAGGAGAAAGCAGCTTAGAACGGCTGAACACAGTCAGCTCATTTTCTATAAATTCCTTTGCTTCATCGACAGAATTGAATTCATTTACGTCTTCTTGCAACGAGCTTAAATAGATAGGATATTTGTTGGTTACAAATACTTCTAAATCTTGTTTTGATAGTTTTTTAGAAGTGACTTCTAGCTCTTCGCCAAAAGTCGCCTGTTCTTTCTTAGCAGTGTATTGTTCAAACTTGTATTGCTTATACTCATCCCAACGCAGTCGATTCTGTAAATTCTTGAGTTCTTGTTTTGTTAACGCCTTTTTACGTAATTGTGCAAGTTCTTGCTGCTTCAACTCAAAGCTACTAAATATAACAACTTGATCATGGGGTTTCAGTTCGTGATTCTGCTCGTCACTATCTAATATATTGATAGGTGAGAACTGCTTAATAACGACATTGCCATTATCTTGAGAACGCACAACCAAACCATAATTCAGGTCAGCATTGGGAAGAAGACTAATATTAGGGTCTCCTAGCAAGTCTGATAATCTGATTCCCTCATACCATTGATATTGACCGGGTCTTGAGGATGCACCGATGAGATAGATAGAATTTGACGCTTTATCTGTTTTCTCAGGGACAAAAACCTGATCTCCATCAGCTAGTTCAAATTTCCCTAAGTTTTTTCTGGCTACATTTTTAATCACCTTTGAACCAGAACCACTAGAACTATGTATGCGTATTGAGTCAGTATAGGCTTGGTGAGAGAAGCCACCAGCATAAGCAATTGCATCAGCCAAGGTTTCACCCGAGCTAAGCTCATATATCGCCTCTCTTTTGATACTCCCTTCAACGTTTACAAGCTTCTTAACCGTTGGTACTAAAACCACGTCGCCTGTACGTAAAGTGATATCGTCTGCATTCGAGCCTTCAACCAATAAGTCATACAAGTCAAACTCAGCGACTAATTCGCCGTTACGTTTTACCGATACTTCTCTGTAGGAGCCAACTTCACTGATGCCGCCAGCAAAACTAATTGCTGTACTAATTGTCGATAACGGAGGCAAAACGTAGGGACCGGGTTTTACAACTTCACCGGAGATATATACCTTGATGGGTTGTAACTGAGATATTGAAACAAGAGACTTAACACCGATAAGCTGGGTTTCAACCTGCTGTGCCACCAACTCTTTAACTTCAGCTAACGATAACCCGATTACGTTAATCGGCTCTAAGCTAGGAACAACCACTGAACCATTGTTGTCAACAACGACGGAGTGTTGCTCATTCTGTTTACCAAAAAGCGTAATAGAGAGCTCATCACCTATAGAGATAAGGTAATCGTTAGGAGAAGATTGTACGGTGGCCGTTGTAATATTAGAAATATCCGGCTGAAAGAACTCTTCTCCAAATCGCTTAAGTTCTAACTCTTCCGGTTTGTAATAATCGTCTTCAGGGAAGAGGCTGGTTTCCGATTCTTGCTCTGTCTGTTTTTGGTGAGGCGTATAATCGAATTCTTTGGTGCCTTGATCTTTGTTTTGCCCAGGAGAAAGTATGGTGTCTATATCAACACCGTACTTTTTTGCTAGTGCTTCTTGCTGAGACTTTGGCAGCTTTTTAAACATCTCCAATTGAGACTGACTGATCTGAGGCGCTGCCTGAGAAACATTAAAAGAACTCAGAACGAGGAAAACTACAAAAAAGCTACTTAACAATCGATACACATTACTCTCCCATCATGTGTGGCGCAAAACCGGCAAAGGATTGTATCTAAAGTTATGTAATTTTGAAAACCTTAATTGTTACCTAAGGTAGAGACTTTTCACCGTTAGGGTATAATCCCCCGTTATTCTTGTAAATTCCCCTCTAAATTATGCACATTTTATATCTTCACCAATACTTCGCTACTCCAAAAAGTAACGGTGGAACACGATCTTATGAGATGGCTCGTAGGTTAGTTCAAGATGGCTATACCGTAGAGTTTGTTACTTCCTCGGCCTTCTTAAATGAGGTATACGAATTTAAGCGAGGATGGAACGAGTTACATATAGAGGGTATTAAATTACATGTTTATCACTTGCCTTACTCCAATACAGACAGTTTTGTAGCGCGAATTCTCAAATTTTTACGCTTTTCCAGCGTTTCAATTTTTAAGAGTTTTTCTATAAAAACTGATCTCGTTTTTGCTACTAGCACTCCACTCACCATAGGCTTACCTGCACTTCTTTTGAAAAAGCTCAAAAAGCTCCCTTTAGTTTTTGAGGTCAGAGACTTGTGGCCTGAGCTACCAGTTGCCGTAGGTGTTATTAAAAATCCACTACTTATTAAGCTACTTAAGTGGTTTGAAGCTTGTATTTATCGAAACTCTAGAAGAGTCGTCGCGCTTTCTCCTGGTATGCAAGCAGGCATAGTGCGGACTGGCTACCCAGAATCAAAAACGACCTGCATTCCAAATAGTTGCGACGTTTCATTATTTAATATTCCCAATAAAGAAGGTGTAGCTTATAAGCAGCAAAAGTTAAGTTTTGTTGGTGAACGCAAGCTTATCATCTACGCAGGCACCTTTGGTCTTATAAATGATGTAGAATATATCGCCCATTTAGCTCATGCGGCTCGTTCCTATGATGATTTATGCTTTGTCGCCATTGGCAACGGGATGTGTAAAGCCGATGTTATTGCAAAAGCTAAAGAGCTGGGAGTTTATGAAAATAACTTATACATCTTAGACCCTATCGCGAAACAAGAAGTGATAAAGCTATATTCTGCGGCGGATCTGAGCTTGAGCTTGTTTGGCCCTGTACCTGAGATGTGGAACAACTCAGCGAACAAGCTCTTTGATGCTTTAGCTTCGCAGACTCCTATTGCCATTAATTATGCAGGTTGGCAAAAAGACTTCATAGAGGAGTCTGGTTGTGGTTTAGTACTGAACAATGATTTGAAAGACTCAGTGGATAAAATTGAATCCTTCTTAGCCAACTCAGAAAAATACACAAGCGCGGTGAAAGCTTGTCAAGATCTGAGTCACGGACAGTTTTCTCGGGATAACCTATACGAGAAGTTCAAGAAAACGATTGAAGATGCATACAGTGAACATGATTAAGTGCTCACTGTATGTATGTGAACTCACGCCTTGTTAAAAGTTATACACCAAGGTTAACGCGGTTTCGGTGTCAGTGTTTTCTTTGTCATCCGCCACATCGGAGTTATGAGTGACGTTAAAGCCCACTTTCATTTGCAAAGAGCCATTAATTTTAGTTAATAGCGCTGTTTCTGAACGGGTTTTAGTGTTGGTACTACCGTATTCCATCGCAACTAACTGAGTAAATTTGGCACCCTCGGAGATTTGCCAAGTGTAATCAGCCTTTGCTAGGGCGATCACTTCACCTTCCCACTCGTCAGCCAGTAACTCACCGTCATCCCCTACTTCGGTGCTATCGTCTGGGTATTGGAAATACTTGTAACCCGGACCAATTTCCGCATTGAGCACCATGGTGTCGGTATCGAGCAAACGCAAACCGTAACCGCCAGAGACCACCGCTTCTTGGCGGTAAGCGCCAAAGTAGTCACTTAAATAGGAGCCATACACGAATAAGTGCGCGTTTTCCTCGTTGAGCTTGTAGTTACCTTGCGCCGATGCAAAATACTTTTCGTTAGTGCGCTCAGTTACTTTAGTACCGTTGTCTTTCTCGACTTCGTCTTCTTTATAGATGCCGTCGAGCTTGTACTCGTTATTCCAGTTTTCAAGGTTGTGCTTTACGTTTAAAGCGCCCTTGAATGTAGTTGTTTCGGTATTACCACTGGTGATAATGGCACCTAGCTCAGCGTTGGCTTCCCAAGTCTTTTTTTCGCTAGCCACAGCGCTCGTTGCTACGCCTGCAGCAACGAGAACAGATAAATACTTCAATTTCATGTCAGCGCGGTTCCCCTAGTTTATTCGCTGGTTTTATGTAAATGCACATCCATTTGTGGATATGGAATACCGATGTCGTTGTCATCTAATGCAATTTTGATGTTTTCCATCAAATCAAAATACGTTGGCCAATAGTCAACGGTGTTTACCCAAGGGCGAACCACAAAGTTCACACTTGAATCAGCCAGTTCGTTCACGGCCACCGTGTATGCTGGCTCTTTTAACAGCCTTGATTCAGCATCAAGCACTGATTTTAAAACTTCTTTGGTCTTTTTCAGGTCGGCATCGTAGCTCACGCCAATAACCAAGTCGATACGACGCGTTTTCTCACGTGAGTAGTTTACGATGGCGCCAGACATAATCGATGAATTAGGCATCACGATAATTTTATTATCTGGTGTGTTGAGCTCGGTAGAGAAGATTTCAATTTTACGAACGCTTCCTGCTTTACCGCCTGCTTCGATGTAGTCACCTGATTTAAATGGACGCAAAATAATGATCAGCACACCCGAGGCAAAATTAGAAAGCGACCCTTGCAATGCCAGACCTACGGCCAAGCCCGCCGCACCTAGAATAGCAATAAAGGAAGTGGTCTCAACACCGACTTGTGATAACGCCATTAAAATAGTGGCGATGAACACCAAGACATAAATGATGTTGCCACAGAATGAGCCAACCGCTTTGTCTACCTTACGCTTGGCAAAACCTTTTTCAGTCAGCTTGCTACACCACTTAGCAAGGCGCATACCGACCAAAAAGACAATCAGTGCCAAAACAAATTGAATGGCGTAGTGAGTGAGCAGTCCGGAGTTTTCCGACAGCCAGTTTGTTATTGCTTCCATTAGCGCTCCTAATTATATGCTGATAGCCCATGACACCTTACAACTTTATGCTTTGTACCTATGCGCCGTAAAGTACCTAATCTATTATTTTCTCAAGCCGAACCTAAACGCCAACTGAACATTAGTGCAACTCAAGCAACAATAAGCCTAGCATATGCTTTTCGTGCTGTAATACTCCGTGGTTAAGCGGCTTTCATTGTGTTCACTGAACAAATTTGCAGCGAACGAATAATTATCTTAAATTTACACTTCACAAGGTGGCGGAAACTATGTATTATGCGCGCCACACATCACGAGATGATGTATCCCCTTTGTGGCGGCTGTAGCTCAGTTGGTAGAGCCCTGGATTGTGATTCCGGTTGTCGTGGGTTCAAGTCCCATCAGTCGCCCCATTCTTTTCTTTCTCATTTGTATTCCTTATTTAAATCAAACAGCTATCAGCGCTTTTTTATTCCGTATTACGCCAATATTGTGCCCAATAGCTTGCTTTGCAAGGCTAAAGCCTTGCCTACAACAAACCTATCCTGAACTTGTAGGTTGGGCTTTAGCCCAATCACGTGCTTTGCAAGGCTAAAGCCTTGCCGACAACACACCGACCCTGAACTTGTAGGTTGGGCTTTAGCCCAATAACACCTTCATCCCAACACAGGCAACCTTGTAACTCTCGAGCTATAATTAAATGTCCACCATATTCAAAGGAGCTGAATATGCCTTATAGTGATTTATTAAAAGGACGTTATTCGCAAATTCACCGCGAGTATTTTATTACTTTTTGTTGTTACAAACGCACACCATTTTTTGCCTCTGCGAAACTAGCACAGCTATTTTGCACCACGATTACAACGAATGAGCAGGCTTGCGGCTGCCAATGGTTAACCTGGGTCTTAATGCCAGACCACTTCCATGGGCTTGTGTTGCTGCACCATAGCGATCTTAGCGCTTGTATACGGCACCTAAAAGGTTGCACCGCAGCCATGGTTAATCGTCAATTACAGCGTCGCGGTAAAGTTTGGCAAAGCGGGTTTTATGATCACGCTTTGCGTGAGGATGAGCAGCGCATTCACATAGCCAGGTACATCGTTGCCAACCCATTGCGAAAAGGGATTGTCTCTAGTGTGCGATTATACCCGTACTGGAATTCGATTTATTTATAGGTTGCAAGGCTGAAGCCTTGCCTACAACAAACCAGTGGAACTTTGTGGGTTGGGCTTTAGCCCAACTCCGTGTTTACAAGGCTGAAGCCTTGTCTACAACACATCTGGCGGAACCTGTAGGTTGGGCTTCAGCCCAATCTCGTGCTTTGCAAGGCTGAAGCCTTGCCTACAACACATCTGGCGGAACCTGTAGGTTGGGCTTTAGCCCAATCTCGTGCTGTGCAAGGCTGAAGCCTTGCCTACAACGAACCTGTTGAAATTTTGTGGGTTGGGCTTTAGCCCAATCCCGTGCTTTGCGAGGCTGAAGCCTTGCCTACAACACATCTTCCTGAACCTGTAGGTTGGGCTTTAGCCCAATCACGAGCTTTGCAAGGCTGAAGCCTTACCTACAACAAACCAACCTGCACCTGTAGGTTGGGCTTTAGCCCAATCTCGTGCTGTACAAGGCTGAAGCCTTGCCTACAACGAACCTGTTGAAACTTTGTGGGTTGGGCTTTATCCCAATCCCGTGCTTTGCAAGGCTGAAGCCTTGCCTACAACAATTTGAGGTTAGGCGCGTTCGATGTCGAAACTGAGCACTTCGCGAATATGCTTTTTGCCGCAGGCAATCATCACGAGACGATCCACTCCGAGGGCGACTCCGGCACATTGTGGTAGGCCAGCATCCAATGCTGCTAACAAGTTTTCATCCAAGGCTACGGGCTCAAGACCTTTAGCAATACGTTTGTTGTTGTCATTGGCAAAGCGCTGGCGCTGTTCATTAGCGTCGGTCAGCTCATTAAAGCCATTAGCGAGCTCTTGCCCTTGGTAATACAGCTCAAAACGCCCGGCAACGCGTGGGTCTTGCTCATGAAGACGCGCTAGTGCCGCTTGCGAGGCCGGAAAGTGATACACAAAACACGGCTGTTGCTGGCCAATCGTTGGCTCTATCACCATGCAAAATAGCAGCTGTAATAAGGTGTCAGCATCTTCTTCATTCGCGGCGATATCAGCAAAGCCATGAGTGCTTGCAAGCTGCTTTAATTCACGCAAACTTGCCGTTAGCGGATCCACACCCAGCACCTGTATAAACACCTGCTGATAGCTTATATATTGGGCTTTTTCACAATCCAGTAGCTGTTGCATCAATTCGTCAATCTCAGCCATAAGGTCAAACTCATCAAAGCCTGGACGATACCACTCAAGCATAGTGAACTCGGGATTGTGATGACGGCCATTTTCCTCGTTACGAAAGGCTTTACAGATTTGGAAAATAGCCCCACTGCCTGCTGCAAGAAGGCGCTTCATCGCATATTCGGGAGAGGTTTGTAAATACAGTGGCAAGCCCTCGGCATAGCCTTGGCCCACAAACTGTGTGGCAAAGCTATGTAAGTGTTCATCACTCACCGACGCCTTGCTTAGCGACGGGGTATCCACCTCCATCACATCACGTTGATAAAAGAACTGCCTAATCTGCTGAATGAGCTTAGCGCGCTGCTGCAAAGTATGAATATCGGCACTGGGCTGCCACATCACAAAAATCTCCCATAAAAAATCCCAGCGCGGCTGCCCGGGCTGGGATATACACGTGTAAGGTGCTTATTTTACGCGACCCACGTACTCAGCTGAGCGGGTATCAACTTTGATCACTTCACCAATTTGAATGAATAAAGGAACACGTACCACGGCACCGGTGCTCAATGTAGCAGGTTTGCCACCGGTACCAGCCGTGTCGCCTTTTAGGCCTGGATCGGTTTCAGTTACTTCAAGTTCAACGAAGTTGGGTGGCGTTACAGCAATCGGGTTGCCATCCCATAAAGTAATGGTGCACACATCGTTTTCTACAAGCCATTTTACGTTGTCGCCTACAGCTTTTTCATCAGCAGCGATTTGCTCAAAGGTCTCGTTGTTCATGAAGTGCCAGAATTCGCCATCTGTGTATAGATAAGCTAGGTCGGTATCCATTACATCAGCCGCTTCCACACTTTCGCCTGACTTAAAGGTTTTCTCTAATACCTTACCTGAGATCAGTTTGCGGATACGAACGCGGTTAAATGCCTGGCCTTTACCCGGCTTAACCACTTCGTTTTCTAGGATGCTGCAAGGCTCGCCATCCAACATAAATTTTAGGCCACCCTTGAATTCGTTGGTGCTATAATTCGCCATCTTGTCCTCTAATAACCGTTTTTCGAGTAATTAATCCGTCAATGATACAAAGAATCGAAGTAAATTTGCATAAAAACTGGCAAAAAGAATTAGCCGATGTAGTCACTCGCCCCGAAGAGCTGCTGAGTATGTTGGATTTACCCCCCGATGCGTATCAACCGGATAGTGAGGCTAAAAGCTTATTTAATCTACGAGTACCGCGCCCCTTTATCGCCAAAATGGCCAAGGGTGACGCCCGCGATCCCTTGTTATTACAAGTGCTGCCACGACGACAAGAGTTTCAGCAACACTCGCAGTACAGTGTCGATCCGTTGCAAGAACAAGATAACAACGAGCCGGGTTTATTACACAAATACCGCTCCCGTGTCTTATTGATGTTTAAAACCGCGTGCGCAATCAACTGCCGATATTGTTTTCGTCGTCATTTCCCGTACCAAGATAACCAACTCAATAAAGCCGCTTTGGCCGATAAACTAACCTACATTGGTAATCATCCAGAGATCAATGAAGTGATCCTCAGCGGTGGCGACCCGCTCATGGCAAAAGACGAAGCTCTAGCATGGTTTTTAGATAAGCTTGAGCAACTCCCCAACATTAAGCGTTTACGCATTCACTCGCGCTTGCCGGTGACCATCCCGGCACGCATTACCGAGCAGTTATGTCAGCGTTTTGCCCAATCGCCCTTACAAATAGTCTTTGTGCACCATATTAATCATGCCAACGAGGTCGATGAGGTTTTTAGCCACGCCTGTAAAAAGCTGACCCAAGCAGGAGTAACGCAGTTGAATCAAGCGGTGTTATTGAAAGAGGTCAATGCCAATGCGGCTGCGCAAATCGCCTTAAGTGAGCGCTTATTTGCCGCCGGGATACTCCCCTACTACCTGCATCAATTAGACAAAGTGCAAGGCGCCGCACATTTTGAGGTAAGCGATGATGAAGCCCGCACTATCATGGCAGAGGTACTTAGCGAACTGCCTGGCTTTTTAGTGCCAAAGTTGGTGCGTGAGGTCGGTGGCGAACGCAGTAAAACCCCCATTGATCTGCATTTAGAGGCATAAAAAAACCCGCTTAACGCGGGTTGCTTGGGGTTCATTTACGACGCGCTGCCTTGCTATTACACGTGGATATTAATGTTATTACCCAAGGTTGCCGTAGTCGAGGCGGCTGGGCTCTGCGCTGCTTTGGTCACATTACCTGCTGACTCAATCAACGCCAATGCAGCCTGGCCATCGGCTTGCTGTCGTTTCTTAGCAAGGGCCGCGCTATAAACCTCGGCGCCTTGATCGGCTCCACTCATGGCGGGAAGTGAACTTCCTGATATATTCATAACGCTACCTGACATTTTAAATGAATCCACGTACCATATCGGCCATCTGCTCTAAAGCTTTAGAAAAAAATGCACGCAATTATCGAAAAGTTAAACGAAAACCTTAAACTCGCCTATCGTCAGGCCTTAGACGCCGATCAAAAACTGGATCAGCTACAAAAAGAAGGCCAT
This sequence comes from Pseudoalteromonas ruthenica, assembly GCF_008808095.1. Taxonomy (NCBI): domain Bacteria; kingdom Pseudomonadati; phylum Pseudomonadota; class Gammaproteobacteria; order Alteromonadales; family Pseudoalteromonadaceae; genus Pseudoalteromonas; species Pseudoalteromonas ruthenica. The sequence continues at coordinate 2,332,972 of NZ_CP023396.1, forward strand.
GGTAAGTTTCAAGCCTTGTTCAATCGCGACGCGGGATTCGACTTTGAAGCAAAGCGCTTTAAACCCTATGTATTAGACGTGGCCGCCGATGTCGAGGCACTTTCCCAAGCCGAGCAACTTGATGAACAGAAGTTGAAACAAACCGTGGTTAAACTGCAACATATACTCACTTTGCTGGCGACTTTTAAAGACCAGTAAAGTCCTGTTTAAAACAAGGACGTTAAAATGCAATTACCTCACTCGCTGACTTGGGTTGGCTTTGATTTAGACGGCACTTTAGTCAATACCGCTGCCGATATCTGCGCCGCCATTAATACCACGCTGGAGCATTACCCAGTCGGTCAAGTCACCGTGGACGACGTGCAAACTTGGATAGGCAACGGTATTGATAAAGCCACCGAGCGCGCCTTAGCAAAAGTGGGCGCCACGCATATTGATGTTAGCGCGGCGGCGGCGAAAGTCAGTGCTGCTTACAACCAATGTGTGACCGATTCCTCGACTTTATATGTTGATGCCAAAGCGACCCTACAAGCACTGCAGCAGCAAGGGTTAAAGTTATTACTTGTCACTAATAAAAATGAAAGCCACACTCATGCTCTGGTAAATGCATTGGGCATTGCCGATTACTTTGATGCCATTGTCTGTGGTGACACTCTGCCCCAGCGCAAGCCAGACCCAGCCATGCTGTTTAGTGCCTTAAATAATCTCAGTCTTGATATTAGCGAAGGCATATATGTGGGAGATTCAAAAAATGATGTGGCAACCGCCAGAAACGCCGGCTGCCCGGTGATCTGCGTTAATTATGGCTACAACCACGGGTTGGATATTGCCGATGCTAATCCGGATAAAATCATCACCCGCCTTGGAGAGGTCGAAACATTGCTCGCGGCGCGTTAAGCGCCTTTTGCCTTTATCCACCGCTCAGGGAGAATGCCCCCGCGTTGGCGCAATGCAAGTACAACCACCGCGAGCGTTGCCACCACCAATAGCACCTTCAATGCCAGCGAAAATTGTAATATCACCACCGTTGAGCACACTTCAATGAATATCAACGCATAAATAAAGCGTAATACGTACTTTTCGTTGATTTTACTCATTACATACCCTCCTAGCGGTGCGCCTATGGCGACCACGGGAGCAGCGAAAAACCACGGTTCAAAGGCCACATGAGCGCTGCTTAGCTGCCCTTGTAAAATGAGCAGTACACTGCCAGTCACAGAAAGTATCGCCATAAAACACACTGTGGTTGGGATCAGTGCTTTGGCATCGAACTTTTGCCGCAATACCAGGTAGAAAAACAGCAAGGTATCAGCTCCGGCGCCAATATATGCCGAGAGTAACCCGCCCAGTGTGGCGATAAGATACAGCGACCAGCTGTTTCGCCACTGCAGCAACCGCGTATCACAGCGCTGCATCAATAAGTAACTACAAGCCAATAGCAAGAAACTAAAGGTGATCTTAAGTGGTTCACCGTCAACCGTTAATGAAAACCCACACGCTAAACCTAATAACGCAAAGGGCATTAATCGCGCCAGCAGTGACCAATATATACGGACCCCGCGAGAAACAAAAAAAATGGTGGCAAAGGTCATTCCCACAGACTGAATCGCCAATGAGAAGACCTTTGCGCTGTGTGCTTCAAACCCGAATAACTTAGTGAAGACCGGAAAAGCAACAGCTCCGCCACCTAAGGGCGTCGCACCTGCGACAAAGGATCCTAATACCATAGTCAACGATGTGCCCCAGTTATGCACAGCATCAGTGACACTGAACTGCGTCGCAAATGCTGAACTCCACGCTATAAAAAATAGCGTCAGTAAAGTGGGGTAAAGATAAGCTCTTTTCATCGTTATTGGTTGCTCGTTACAAAATATGAACACGCTTAAGGTGTCGCGTTAGCCCTTCACCTTGAAAGCGGTGGCGACCATGCAACATGGCATGGTTATCCACCAGCAAGTAATCGCCTTGTGTCCACTGATGGGCGTAGAAGCTATCGCTGCCATATAGGTGAGCTATCAGCTCACGCAAAAAAGCGTCACCTTGCGACGAGGACATGCCCTGCACCTGGGTCTCCACTGGATTAACGGCCATATTATCCTCATTGAAGGGTTCAATAAAGCGCATTCGCTGACGTTTAGTCGCTGGATGCGAGCTAATCAGTGGCTCCTCAATAGCTCCACCATAATGCGCCTTTTTCTCAGCAAAATAGCGGATCACCTTATCTTGATACTGCTGCAACTGCTGGGATGAACAGCTCTCAAGCAACCTACAGGTATTCACAAAGGTGGTTTCACCGCCACCACTCATGGCACTACTTTGTAGGCACTGAAAGAAGTTAAATCGCGGCGTTGCCCCTGCAAAGGCACCATCCCAATGCAGCTCAACCTTTCCTTGACTAAAAATATGATTTTGCGGCTGTTGGTTTATTTTTAAATCCAGCACATAGCCAAAATCCCACGCCAACAGCGGCCCCAGCTTTTTCGCAAAGGCCACCATTTGCTCATCGCTGCTGGGGTCGAAGCCACGCAGCAGCACCATACCTTGGTTCAAGATCACTTGCTCAAGTTCGGCAATGTTTAAATGTGCTAGTTTCTTAGCACCGCTTTCTCGTGCGTCAATTGTGAAGCACGCCGGTGAGACCTGTTCGCTGATCATAACTGTGGCTCTCTGTGCATACGCTCATAGTGGCTGGCTTGGCCATTGATGAACACTAAGACACAACCCAGCTGCTCGGCTTGCTCCCGAGGCATCAAACTGTGCTCGTCGCCGTCTTTAACGAGTACCGAGTGCCAAGGCGTGGTCCACACATCGTTTTGCGATACCAGTGAAATGCCGATTTTCTCAGAAACCAGATACTGCGGGTGAATCGATAATCGCAGCGCCTGAGGCAACTCCTGTTTCAACAACCGCCCCCACGCATTACTGCGCTGAATAACACGGTAAGCGGCGGTTTTAGCAACCTTTTGCAGCGCTGTGCGGCTATGTTGAGAAAACTTTTCGATACCCGAGAAATCTTCTAACATGAAACGGGTAATGCCCTTGTACATGGTGCTGGCTTCTTTCTCTGTTTTAATGCGCTGACGCAGAGACTTTAGCGTTTCACCGTATTCAATCATCAGCTCCTCACGCAATACCGCAAAGTCATTGACCTTGTCATATACATCTTCGAGGTTAAAGAAGTCGAAATAATCCGGATAATGTTGATTGGCAAAACGACGCAGGCCGTTTACATACTCACTGACATGGGCGTCGCTGACATGGATAATATCGGCGAAAACACGCCCATCCGAGCAAATTGTTACTTTTGCACCCGGCTCATAAACCTCCTCAATTTGCTGACATAATTGCACCAGCCGCTCAAATGCAAAAAACTCTCCTTTATCTGGCAGATAGCCCAAGGTTTTGTTGCGATTGGGTGATTTTGCCGGAAAGGCTGGCAGCACCATATTGATGGGCTGCTGGCGGTGAACAAAATCCAACACCTTTTCATAATGACCGACTATTTGCTCGTCAAACGCCACATCTTGCTCAATCGGTAGCAGCCGCCGCTGGGCAAAAATGAGTTCTAAAATAGCCCGCGCAGTGGCATCCGCCGTGTGTGCATTAACCCTGTTGTTGTTTGCTAAATTTTCCATTTTTGTGCTCTTTGTTCTGTCAGTATCAGTGTTTAAATAATTCCATCGCGTGGGTAAGCGATAGCTTGTCATTAATTGCTGCTTCGACCACTAGCGGCATTTTTTCTTCATCAAAGTCCATACGCTGAATTTCACACAGACTGCGTAAGAACCCTAAATAAGTGACTTCCAATAAGGCCTTATCGAGTTCGGCTATGGCCATCTCGTCTAACATGACGCCTCGGCTATGGGCGTGTTTCATGCGGCACTTGGTGAGCTCTATATCAAAGAAGTGACCGCGATTAAGGCGATACTCTTGACCTTGGATCAGCTGGATAAACTCATCTTTAAGTTCATGAATGCGGGAAATCGCCGCCCCTTGCACCATGGCCAGCGCTTTTTCATTCAGCTGCTCTTGGCTCATTTCACTCATGCTCGGGCAATAACCAAAATGGCGCGCCATGGACGAAGGTAAAATAAAGCCGAACCAATGCATTAATAAGGCTTCAAAATGCGTGCGGTGCACCTCGTAGCTGCCGTGGTAGTTCCCGGTAATATGCAGCATAAAGCTCTCAAACCAGCCTAAAAGGTAGGCATTGAAGGCCTTGGTTTTGCCTGCAAACATGGCCTCGTTACCGGCTAAATCTGCCTCTATAAGTTCACCAATCATGCGATTAGCATCGGTCAAATAGGCCGAGCCCGGCGACAATAAGGGGTCTAAAAAGGCCGATGACATGCCGGTGAGGAACCAACGATCAGTTGAGAACGACTGCTTGGCCCGCCGTGATAGCCGCTTCATGGCTTTGTAATCCTGCAATTCGAAGTGGCTGCCCAGAATTTCCTGCATACATTTATGCGAGCGTAAAAATTCCACGAAGTCGTCACTGGTTCTCACATTTAAGCTGACATCGGTATTTTTAGCGGTTACACCGATACTGACAGTGTGCTCATCCAATGGAATGAGCCATAACCAATACCCTTTATACATAAAGTGGTTGGTCGCTAATGCGCGGGTGGTAAAGTTGGTACGTGCACGCCACTGCTCACTGCCCAGGCTATCGAGTGGCGTGGTGAACTTAAACCGCGCCCAAGCTGAGCTCACAGAGTGGCGATGATCTTGCGACTCAATTAAATCCAGCTTTTTACCCAGCGGCGCAGCAAACCCGGCGGCATCGACTAAATAACGACAGCGAAAGGATTTGTCTGCGGTTTTCACGCTGTGACCATGCTCGCCATCGAGTTCGATATCGCTGACCGTCTCACCCAGTAAAACGTCCACACCAATATCTCGGTTAAAGCGCACTAGGTCGTTATCAAACTTAGCGCGATCAATTTGGTGCGCCGGAATACCGTGATACCAGGTGCGCCCGAGCTCACTCATTTCCTCGACATTGAGATCACGGTCGACGCTGTCAAAGAAAAATCGCAAACCATGTTTGTACAAATGGTTGGTGTCTAGGTAAAAGCCCAGTTGCAGATCACTGGCGGCGTAATCCCAAAACGATTCTAGGGTTGACTCCCCGACCCAAGAATTAAATGACTTTTTGCGCTCTAACACGGTGACCGATAGCTCGGGGTGTTTTAGTTTTAATTGTCGTGCTAAGCAACCACCAGCCATTGAACCACCGATGATCACAACATCACTATACTGACTTACCATACATGCTCCTTACAGGTAATAGGTCAATCTTACTTCTATAAAGTCATCATCTCGGTAGAGGTAAAGCGGCTGCTGTGGCTGTTGATCAACAAACATCCGGGCCTCAATATCAAGACTCAACTGACTATGAATACGGGTTTCGAATTCGCCCTTAATGGCGATGGAATCGCCGCCATTATCGATAAGGGCTCCCAATAACAAGGTGGTGGCATCGGTGTCGTTCCAAGCGAGGCGAGAGCCTACAAAGCTGCTATTACGATATATTTGATTTTCCCGAGCCTCGGCGTCGGTGTCGCGGTGCAGCTCCAGCAACAGACTGAGATCTTTACTGCTGCCCGCCACCCCATAAAAGTAATATTCTCCCCCTAAGGTGTAAGCCCAGCTATTACCACCGTAATCATGATTGCGGTGCACCGCTTCGAGCTTACCGAGCCACCGCTCACTGGTGTATTGCGCATCAAGGCCCCATTGCTGCAAGGCGCTGTAAATGGCTTGCCCTTGGCCTTGCTCGGTGATTTCAAAGGCTGGGGTTTTATCTAAACCGTGGAAGAAATAAGCACCGACATCCCAGTCATTGAGCACCGTGGCATAGCGCAGCGCCAGTGATTCTCGAGTGTGCTCAGATAAACCGACAAAGCGCTCTTGGCTAATGGCCACTGGCAATGAAAAGCGCTCATCGGGTTGGCTGTAATCGCGGGAGCGAAACCAAGGCATAGACAACAGCGATAAGGTGCCGTTTTCGGTAAAGTAGTCAACCTGCACCAATAGTTCGCCAAGTTTCTCTTCGCCTTCAAAATTACGTGCAGGAATACGCTGATTGACAATATCCACCAAATGACGAGACTCGGCGACGCCCCAAAATACCGTGTTCATACCGGCGCTTAGCTGCCAGTTATAGAATGTTTTCTGTAAGTAAGCCTCTTGTAAATCCCATTCAGGCAGGGCGCTATTGGTCGCGGCCACAGTCACCACCGGCTTTATATGTGCTTGTATACCCGAGGCGCGGGAGCGGTAATCAAGCTCAAGCCATAGCCTTGGGTCCCAAGCAAAGTTATGCGTTTGCTGAGCCCGAGCGCTATCACTATTGTATTGCCGGGCGCCGAGCTCTACCGCAGGCGTTATTTGCCATTGACCATACACGCAAGGCGCAAACACACAGGGCAATAGCCACCACTTCCTGAACATCACTACATCCTTACTTCAATGACGATTTAACAAAATCGCGATTACTTAAGCGCACAGAGAAATCGTAATCGGAGAACACCAAGGTAGTTTTTTTACCGCTTTGATGGTTTTCCATATGCATGGTTTGTGGTCGCCAGAATTTGTCTTGATAGTGCTGATAATCAGACAATGTCAGGGTTTTAAGATGGGCTTCTTTACGGTCGTAAAAGTCGATTTTGCGCACTTGGTAATGGCTTAAGTCAATTAAGGCGCGCTGGCGGGTATAGCCAGAATTTTCATACTTGGGAATACGGTCGACCACCGCACAGGTGAACTCACCGCATTGCTGCTCATCAATATAGCGATATTCGTACTTATTGAGCTCTTGGGCGGTAAAATCCTCAAAAGCAAACTCACTGCCCACAAAGGGGCCCGATTTATTCGCCGAAGAAATGCGCTTTACGCGTTTTAGCGCAGGAAGATAAAGCCATTGATCGTCTGGCTCCAGTATTTGCGCATGCGATAACAGTTTGGTGTCTTGTACATCGGCCGGGGAGTTAAAGACAATCAGGCTTTTATCGCCTTTATCTTCGTCGGCCACTTCTTTGGTGAGCATGCTTAAGCTGCGGCTCGATTTACGCCCGCTGGCATCTTCAAGGTGCATCATGACATCGACACGACTAACGCCAAAGCCGCGATCGGAGCGGTCACTTTGTGCCGCAATTTCATAGCCTCGTTGTTGCGCATCACTGGAAGCTGCGGCAGCCCAAACTGGGGTGATAAATGTGACTGCCGATAGCACGGCAAAAGCACTAGGAATTAATGGCTTCATGCGGGTTCTCCTTAATAGCTGAAAGACTCGGTTGAGATGAGGTAGACGGGCGTGCAACAAGCATGAGCAGCGCCGGGAGTAATAAGAAATCAATGATCAGTGCCATAACAATGGCCAGCGCCGTTAACATGCCCATTTGCGCGTTGATCATAAAGGTGGAGTAAGCCAGCACCATAAAGCCGCCCGCTAAAATTAAGGTGGTCACGAAGATGGCCTCTCCGACAGTGGTAAACGCATATTCAATGGCCGCTTGCGGCGTAAGGCCGCGCTCTCGCCGAGCTCTTAGGTACTTGCTGAGGAAGTGCACGGTGTTATCGACAATGATCCCTAACGAAGTTGAGGTCACTGTGGCCGCCGCAACCCCCACTTGACCCACTAACAGTGCCCATACGCCAAAGGTGAACAACATCGGAATGGTATTGGGGATCAAGCTCAAGAAGCCGTACTTAAGGCTACGTAAGGTAAGGATCATAATCAGGCAAATCGCGATGATGGCAATGGCATTACCACTGAGCATGCTTTGTGCGTTACGTTGGAAGATATGTGAGAACATCACCGTAGCGCCAGTGGCTTTGGCATGCATCGCCGCTGGCGTGTTGCTTTGCAGCCAGCCTTCAGCACGCTCAATAAAGGCCTGAATTTCTGCAGTAGATAGGTTATCCAGCGTCAGGCTTAACCGTGAAGCCGATTTATCCATACTGACGCGGTCAGTTAAATCGAGGCCAAAGGGCAGTGACATCTCGTACAGCAACAGATACTGCGCCGCTAACTGGCGATTATCAGGCAAGCGATATAGCGCCTCGTTATCCTGATGCATATTCTTATTTAAGCGTTTAATAATGTCGGTGTAGCTATACACATGAACTACTTCTGGCTGTTGACGTAACCATGTGGTGAAATCTGCCAGTCCCTGCTGATACTCGGGTTTACTGACGCCGCCACTTTCACCACTTTGAATGTCAAATTCCACTACATAAATGCCTGTTAAGTGCTCCATGGTGAAGTCGGTGTCGCGACGAAACTCAACGCGCTGATCAAAGTAGTTTACGAACTCGTCATTGAGCTCAATTTGCGGAATAGCCAAGCCACAGCCAATGCTCAGTAGCACTGTCGCAGCAATAATCATTCGATACTTTTTCGCGACCTGATTACCAAAACGCCCTAACCACACATTCAGGCCGTTGCGTTTTTTCTTATAGGTTTTCTTATCCGGCAAAATAGCCAGTAAACAAGGCAGGAATACCAGTGAGAGCAACCAAGCTGCGGCGATACCCATAGCAGTGATATTCCCTAAATCAGCAAATGGCGGCGCATCAGACATATTTAAGGTTAAAAAACCAACGATGGTGGTGATACTGGTAATGGACACGGCAACAAAATTGACTCGTAAGCTCTCTTTAATTGCAGCGAGCTTGTCCATGCCCTCTCTTCGCGCGCTAGCGTATGACAACAGCACATGGATGCTATCGGCAATGGCCAAAGTGAGAATAATGGTCGGTGCGGTGATGGAGATAGGCGTAAGCTCTATGCCGATATAGCCAGTTAGGCCCATGGCCGCTGCGCTGGCAAGGATCACTACGCCCACCGCAGCAATGGTACCGGGAATACTGCGCAGGCTCATATACATCACCACGATGAGCACTAGGTACATAATCGGCGTGAGGGTTTGCGCATCGGTTTGCCCAGCCTCACTAAAGGCGTTGTTGAGCATAGAAATGCCACTAATAGCAAAGGTAAGCTCAGGGTGCTGCTGCTTCATTTGCGCCACTAAATCGCGCACATAATTCACCGCTTTTGGCACTTCCGCCAAAGACTCCCCTGGATATTGCACGGTAATATTAATACCCGAGGTGCGGCCATTGTTGGCAATTAAGCGGTTGGCCAGTAGCGGTTCATCAAGGGCTATGCGTGCTTTTTCTTGCAATGCTGGCCAAGATAATTGCTCGGCATTTTTGATCAGATCGGCGACGATAAGGTCGTCTTGCTCAGCATAGGTATGTTGGAAATTAGTGATAGAGTCGACACGACTCGCAAAAGGGGTTTTCCACGCCTGTTCGGTGAGCTGCTCCACCACCTTCGCATGATTAGGCGTTAACCCTTGGCTTTGCTCGTCGTGCACCACGATCAGAATGTTGTCATTTTTACTGTATTTGTCTTGGAAGTTCTCAAAGGCAACGAGCTCTGGGTTCTCAGGGCTGAAAAATGCCCGGTAGTCGTTCGAGAAAGTGAGCCCTTTAGCCCCTATTGCCAGTGCGATGCAAATCAGCACACTGACAATAAGCAATAGCCAAGGGTAGCGTGTCACGCACTGCCCCCACCGCAGGGCTAAGTTGCTAATAAAGTGGTTCATTATCACTCCTTATAACAGAACACACATTCTGATAATGGTAAAAAATAACGCCTCAAGTGAGGCTCTTTATTTTCATAATAGCATAGTACCTTATTCAGGTTCAGCCATCATGTCGAATATAGTCGTCAAATATTGCCGTAATGTGTCACGATGAAAATCACTGCGAGCCATCACTGCTACGCCTTGCAACACACCGAGTAAGCACACGCTCAAATCAAATGCACTGAGCTCCTGGCGTACCTCGCTACGTGCTTGAGCTCGCTCAATAAAATGCTGAAACTGTGCGGTCAGCTTGGCATAAATATCACGCACAATGCTGTTCACATCCATATCTGTTTCACCAATCTCGGTAGCTGTATTGCAAATAAGACAGCCATTAGCGCCATGCTCAGCAATGTTCTCGCTGTACATGGAGAAAAAACAGCGTAGGTCTTCAAGCTCACCATCACTTTGCGCTATGCGCTTCAGCCCTGGGCTAATTTTGCTGAGGGAATACTCTTGCAAACACCGTTTGAACAGTTCTTTCTTGTTACCAAATTCTTGGTAAAAACCATACCTACTCACACCTGTTGCTTTAACCAACTGCTCCATTGATGTATCGCGGTAACCTTGGCGCCAAAACATAATAGTTGCCTTGCGCAGGGCTTCACTTACATCAAATTCTCTGGTTCGTGCCATAGGTTGTTCTCTGCTTAGCGTTTTTAAGAATGTACATTCTGAAATAGAAAAGATCAAGTTAAGATCAAAAAGAAAAAGCGCCCATTGGGCGCCTAACTTTGCCTTAATTAAATAGTGCTAGTCGCTAGCGATAGGCTTTCTTCGGCTCGATACCCAGCTCAGGCAACAAGGTTTTCTCAAACCACGAGCTTATCAAGCGAAAATCATAATAGTTGGCTTCGTTGGCTCGAGGTGAGCGAATGCGATCCATAAACTGCATGTCTTTTAAATCCGCTTCCCCTTCACTGACCACGTTACCCTCGGCATCGGTGACCGAGTAAGTAAAGTTAATCTTAGGCATGTAGATAGGTTTAATCACGCGGATCTCATTCATCCCAAAGCGCACATCGCCGGCCAAATCGAGGTTGGTGATCTCAGCGTTAAACACATACCCTTCAGGCAGGTTTTCTGCTTCTCTACTAAAGTGCTTATTAAAGTTTTTAACCAGTCGCTTGTGAAACGGTCCTTTTACTTCATTAGCTGGACGCGCATCGGTGTAATCGTCTAAGTCATGCCATTTGATTTTTGCTTCGCCAGCATAGCTACTAAGGGATGTAACTAATGCCGCGATTGCCAAACTGTAGCTCAGTGATTTCATCATACTCTCCAATTGCGTACGTCTATCTACTATAGACCGCTTGTTGTGTTGTTTGATTACTAAAACACCGCCAAGTTCGTAACAATTAGTAATCATTAATAACTATTTGTAGCCTGTGTACCCAATCGAGTCAACGCCCAGCAACTAACCCCTCTGAGTTTTACAGTTTGCCTCGTCGAATCTCTCATTTAGCAGCAGCGACTGTTTATTGCTTGAGTCTCACGCTCGCTACTTTTTGAGCGCCCTAATAATAAAGGTTATTGAGCCAATACTCGTTGCCGCTTTCAGCTTTTCCTCAGTACGCCAGAAGAACAAATGTTGCTGTCAGGGCCAAGTTAGGGATGAAATTCAGCAGCCATAAAAAAACCCAGCCGAAGCTGGGTTTTTATTAAGCGAGATAGCTTGAGGGATGATTACATCATGCCGCCCATGCCACCCATTCCGCCCATGCCACCCATATCAGGTGCAGCTGGTGCGTCGTCTTTAGGTAGTTCAGCAACCATCGCTTCTGTGGTGATCATTAGACCGGCTACCGAAGCTGCGAACTGCAATGCAGAGCGTGTTACTTTCGTTGGGTCAAGGATACCCATCTCTAGCATGTCGCTGTACTCGCCTGTTGCCGCGTTGTAACCGTAGTTACCTTCGCCACCTTTGACTGCGTTAACAACCACTGATGCTTCATCACCAGCGTTAGAAACGATTTGACGAAGTGGCGCTTCCATAGCGCGTAGGGCTACGTTGATACCATGATTTTGGTCTTCGTTGTCAGCGGTAAGTGAAGCAATCTTAGTTGCCACACGAACCAGCGCTACACCACCACCAGGTACAACACCCTCTTCAACCGCAGCACGCGTTGCGTGTAACGCATCTTCTACGCGGTCTTTCTTCTCTTTCATTTCAACTTCGGTTGCAGCGCCGACTTTGATTACCGCAACACCGCCAGCTAGTTTCGCCATGCGCTCTTGTAGTTTCTCTTTATCGTAATCAGACGTCGCTTCTTCGATTTGCGCTTTGATTTGACCAACACGGCCATCAATCGCTTCTTGCTCACCAGCACCATCAATAATGGTAGTGTCATCTTTGGTGATTACTACGCGCTTCGCTGTACCTAAGTCTTCTAGTGTCGCTTTTTCAAGCTCAAGACCGATTTCTTCAGAAATCACCGTACCACCGGTTAAGATGGCGATGTCTTGTAGCATCGCTTTACGACGGTCACCAAAACCAGGCGCTTTAACCGCAGCTACTTTAACGATGCCACGCATGTTGTTAACAACCAATGTTGCCAGTGCCTCACCTTCTAGGTCTTCAGCAACAATCAGCAATGGCTTGCTAGTTTTCGCTACCGCTTCTAGGGTAGGTAGAAGCTCACGGATGTTTGATACTTTTTTGTCGACCAATAGGATGTGTGGGTTATCTAGTTCAACAACACCTTTTTCTGAGTTATTGATGAAGTAAGGAGAAAGATAACCACGGTCGAACTGCATACCTTCAACAACATCCAGTTCATTCTGTAGTGATTGACCTTCTTCAACAGTGATAACACCAGACTCACGGCCTACTTTTTCCATTGCTTCAGCAATGATTTCACCAATTTCTTTGTCAGAGTTGGCTGAGATAGTACCCACCTGAGCAATGGCTTTGTTATCTGCACAAGGCACAGAAAGGTTTTTCAATTCCTCTACTGCAGCGGTAACGGCTTTGTCGATACCGCGCTTAAGATCCATTGGATTCATACCCGCAGCAACAGCTTTAAGGCCTTCGTTAACAATTGACTGTGCTAGTACGGTTGCAGTAGTGGTACCGTCACCGGCAGCGTCATTCGCTTTTGAGGCTACTTCTTTAACCATCTGCGCGCCCATGTTCTCGAACTTGTCTTCAAGCTCAATTTCTTTCGCTACAGAAACACCATCTTTAGTGATTGTGGGTGAGCCAAAAGACTTATCTAGAACAACGTTACGGCCTTTAGGACCTAAAGTTACTTTTACTGCATCTGCTAATACATTTACGCCTTTAAGCATTTTAGTGCGGGCGTCATTTGCAAAACGTACTTCTTTTGCTGCCATTGTTTCTTTCCTCTAAATTCTGTTTAAACCAAGTGTGTCAACATCAAGGGGTGAGTTAGCTCACGATACCTAGGATGTTGTCTTCACGCATAATTAGGTACTCTTGACCGTCGATTTTTTCAGTCTTCTCAACGTAAGAGCCGAACAACACAGTGTCGCCCGCTTTTACTTCCAATGCGCGTACTTCGCCGCTATCCAATACCCGGCCGTTACCTACTGCCACTACTTCACCTCGCGATGATTTTTCAGCCGCAGAACCAGTCAGCACGATACCGCCAGCAGACTTGGTTTCTTCTTCTAGACGCTTAACGATCACGCGATCATGTAAAGGACGAATGTTCATTTGTTTGTTTCTCCTAACAGTTTCTGAACAACTACAGAAAAGTCATTAAAATTTAGTTGCCATATCTAATGGGGGTCGAGGTTTTAAAACCCAAGAGTAAAAATTAAAATTTTTTACTCTTTTCGTTCATATTCACCTTCGATAGTGGTGTGCTCTTCGCGACGCTCACTGTGTTGATGCTGTTGGTGGCTGTGAAATTCAGCACTGAAGGTGCTTTGCCCCATCCCTTGGCTCATGCGCACTTGCGCCTGAGAAGCAAAGGTTGCGGCCATTTTATTGCGCACTGCTGGCGTCAGTAATAAGAAGCCGAATACGTCGGTCACTATACCGGGCGTTAACAACAGAACGCCAGCAATGATGACACAGATACCAGTAAACATTTGTTTTGCCGGCATTTGCCCTTGTGCCATTTGCACCTGCGCCTCACGCATTGCGCCAACGCCTTGTTGCTTCACCAGCTTAGCGCCCAAAATCGCGGTAACGATAATTAAGGCAATGGTGGCAACGCCGCCAATCACCTCGCTTAATTGAATCAATAGCGCGATTTCGATGATTGGAACAATGATAAATAGTAAAAAAAGTGCTCTGAACATAACGGCTCTCATAAAAGTCGATGAAATAGAATTGAGGTTGATAAGGTCAGATTTCAAGTCATCTGTTGTCGCTCTATGGGCTTTGCCCTTGCTATCAGCTAGTATGGGGGTTAGAAACGGGACTCACAAAAAGGTTCAGTATGACTACTCACTACCGGCTTATCTTTACAACTTGTGCAAATAAACAAGAAGCACGCGCGATGGCAGAACAATTGGTGCAGTTAAAACTCGCCGCCTGTGTCAACATTCTTCCCGAAGTAGAGTCAATCTACATGTGGCAAGGAGAAGTGGCCAGCGAAAACGAGACCAAACTGCTAATTAAAACCAAGTCTGAGAAAATGAACCAGGTGATCCAAACCATTAAACAGCTACATAGTTATGAAGTGCCTGAAATCCAGGTTGTTGATGTGGCCACCGGAAACCTGGCGTATTTTAATTGGATGGATGAGGTATTAAATTAATGCGTTATGTGCTGTTTTTGCTCACCTTAGCGTTTAGCTCGCTAAGTTGGGCGAACAACTCCGTTTTAAATAGCTTATTAGAGCCCTCTAAAAGCACTTTTCTCCCCGTTGAGCAGGCATTTAAGCTCGACTTTGACCAACAAGGCGACACCTTATTTGTAGGGTGGGATATTGAGCCAGGTTATTACCTCTACAAACACAAGTTAGAGTTTGTCGGTAAGGGCGCCACCATCACTCCACCCAGTGACCTTCCCCAAGGGGACATGATTGAAGACGAGTTTTTCGGTCGCACTGAGGTCTATTTTGATAGTGTGAGTATTATTTCCAAACTCAGTGATGTGGGTGATAATGCCAGTGTCAAAGTACGCTATCAGGGCTGCGCCGAAGCAGGCCTTTGCTACCCCCCTGAAGTGGTGGAAATTCCGCTTACGGCCCTTGCTACCAGCACGGCGACTACCGCTGCGCCAACCAGCGAGGTCCCGGTTAACAAAGCCACCAGTGATGAGGGTGAACAATCACTCACTGAGCGTTTAGCCAGCCAAAGCTTGGTCACGAATTTAGTATTCTTTTTTGTTGTCGGTATCGGCCTGGCGTTTACACCTTGTGTGTTCCCCATGTTCCCGATTCTTTCTAGCTTAATCGCTGGGCAGAAAAACCTCTCTACGAAAAAAGCCTTTAGCCTGTCGTTTGTTTATGTACAGGGCATGGCCGTTACCTACGCGCTACTAGGTTTAGTGGTTGCCTATTTCGGCGGGCATATTCAAGGCTATTTACAGCACCCCTATGTATTAATCAGCTTTAGTTTGCTGTTTGTATTGCTGGCGCTATCGATGTTTGGGCTTTACGAAATTCGTTTACCCCAAAGTTTGATGAGCCGCCTAACAGAAGTCAGTAATAAGCAAAAAGGCGGAAACTACACCGGCGTATTCTTGATGGGCGTACTCAGCGGCCTGATTGCCTCGCCGTGCACCACTGCACCACTTTCTGCAGCGCTACTTTATGTGGCTCAAAGCGGCGATTTTGTGGTTGGTGGCTTGACCTTATATGCCTTAAGCCTAGGTATGGGCCTACCACTGCTGCTATTAGGCACCTCGGGCGGGAAATTACTCCCCAAGGCCGGTGGCTGGATGGAGCAAGTAAAAACCTTGTTTGGCTTTTTAATGTTGTTTGTGCCACTTATCTTGTTAGAGCGTATTTTACCTTTCGAGGTGATCTTGCTAATGGCCGGCTTGTTGGCAATTGCTACCGCTATATACTTACATTATTGGCAAAGCGGTCAAAACCAAGGGAAAGGAAAAACGACTCTATGGAGTTTTGCCATGCTGCTGTTTGTTGGTGGCTTAATGCTGGTACAAAACTACATTTGGCCTAAGCCACAGAGTAACAGCACGGCTGCGACAGTTTCCTCTAACGAAAAGCATGGTGAATTTGTACATGTAGCTAATTTAGCAGAGCTGGAAACCTTGATTGCTCAAACCGATGGCTTGGTGATGGTTGATCTCTATGCCGAGTGGTGTGTGGCATGTAAAGAGTTTGAGAAGTACACATTCCCGAAAGACAACGTGCAACAGCAGTTTGAGCATTTCACTTTGGTACAGGTCGACCTCACCGAAAGTAATGACACCACCATTGAATTAATGGAGCACTACACCGTTTTTGGTCTACCAAGTATTTTGTTTTTCGATAACAGCAACGAAGAATTACCTGAGCTGAGAGTCACCGGTTTTATGGGGGCAGATGAATTTGCTTCCCACCTACAAGCAGTACGTGACGCAGCACAGTAATCCTTTTTACTGATTAATGCAGGGTGAGCCTCATCACCCTGCTCACTTTCCCCGCACTAGTAAACCCCACCTAGCCAGACCTGGTTAACAAGGTCATTAGACCAGTATTTTGCTGCTATTTACGTCGAACTCTCTATAATAGTCGGCAAACGTGAGAAAAGTTTGCTATTTGCTACTTTTGCCCTTAAGTTAAATACTATTATTTGTACAATCACTTAAAACTCACACGATAAAGGATTTTAGTCGCATTATGACTGCAAAGTTTAAGATTTTAGTTATTAACGGTCCTAACCTAAACATGTTAGGTAAGCGTGAGCCGGATAAATATGGCGTAAAAACACTGGCGCAGATCACCAGTGAACTAAATGATGCAGCAGCGGCCTTAAATGTTGAGCTGGCGCACTTTCAAAGTAACAGCGAAGCAGCATTAATAGAGCACATTCACGACGCGTGGCAGCAATTTGATAGCATTATTATAAACCCTGCCGCATTCACCCACACCAGTGTGGCCCTGCGTGATGCTCTACTCAGTGTTGATATTCCTTTCTTTGAAGTTCACCTCAGCAACATTCATCAACGCGAACCCTTCCGTCACCACTCTTACTTTTCTGACGTGGCACAAGGGGTTATCTGCGGTTTTGGTGCAATGGGTTACCACTTCGCGCTTCAAGCAGCGGTCAACCGGTTGCAGAATTCGAATTAAAAACTAACTAACAGGCGGGTTTTTCATGGACATTCGCAAAATAAAGAAATTAATTGAACTAGTTGAAGAGTCTGGCATTGCTGAGCTTGAGATCACCGAAGGTGAAGAGTCGGTACGTATTAACCGTCATAGCCAAGCTCCTGCGATGCCACAGCATTACGCCTTGGCGCCACAAGCGGCTCCTGCTCCTGCAGCCCCGGCGGCTGCTCCAGCAAGTGATGCACCAGCAGCGAGCGATGCACCTGCTCGCCCTAGCGGCCATGAAGTAACCTCACCTATGGTTGGTACATTCTACGCGGCCTCTTCACCAGAAGCCGCTGCTTATGTTGAAGTAGGTAGTAAAGTTAACGTAGGCGACACTTTGTGCATCGTTGAAGCGATGAAGATGATGAACCAGATTGAAGCTGACAAAGCCGGTACGGTTAAAGCTATCTTGGTTGAGAATGGCGAGCCCGTTGAGTTCGACCAACCTCTTTTCATCATCGAATAATCGCGCAACTCAAACAAGGCACTAACTATGTTAGATAAAGTTGTTATCGCAAACCGAGGTGAAATTGCACTTCGTGTTCTGCGCGCCTGTAAAGAGCTAGGTATAAAAACGGTTGCCGTGCATTCTACCGCCGACCGTGACCTGAAACACGTGCTCCTTGCAGATGAAACTATTTGTATTGGTAAGCCACCTGCTACCGAAAGCTACTTAGATATCCCCCGCATTATTGCTGCGGCGGAAGTCACCGATGCAGTCGCTATTCACCCAGGTTATGGTTTCCTATCGGAAAACGCTGATTTTGCCGACCAAGTTGAGCAAAGTGGCTTCGTATTTATTGGTCCTAAAGGCGACACCATTCGTCTTATGGGTGACAAAGTGTCGGCCATTGAAGCGATGCGTAAAGCCGGCGTTCCTTGTGTACCCGGTTCTGATGGTCCGCTCACTAACGACACCGAACGTAATATGCAAATTGCTAAGCGCATCGGTTACCCAGTGATCATCAAAGCCGCTGGCGGCGGTGGTGGCCGTGGTATGCGCGTAGTCCGCAGCGAGAAAGAGCTGGTCGACTCCATCGCCCTTACTCAGCAAGAAGCCAAGCAGTTCTTTGGTAACGGCATGGTTTATATGGAGAAATTCCTAGAAAACCCACGCCATATCGAAGTGCAAGTATTGGCAGACGGCCAAGGCAACGCAATTCACCTAGGTGAGCGTGATTGCTCAATGCAACGCCGCCACCAAAAAGTAGTTGAAGAAGCACCTGCACCGGGTATCACCGCAGAAATGCGTAAGTACATTGGTGATCGCTGTACTCGCGCGTGTATCGAAATTGGTTATCGCGGCGCGGGCACCTTCGAATTCCTTTATGAAAACGGTGAGTTCTACTTTATCGAGATGAATACCCGTATTCAGGTAGAGCACCCTGTAACAGAAATGGTAACAGGCATTGACCTAATCAAAGAGCAGTTAAAAATTGCTGCTGGTCAGCCATTATCAATCACTCAGGAAGATGTGCAAATCCGTGGTCACGCTATTGAGTGCCGTATTAATGCGGAAGACCCAAAAACCTTTATCCCATCACCAGGTAAGATCACCCGCTTCCACCCAGCCGGTGGTTTGGGAATTCGCTGGGATAGCCACATTTATGCGGACTACACTGTGCCGCCACATTATGACTCAATGATTGGTAAGCTTATTTGTTACGGTGAAAACCGTGACGTTGCCATTGCTCGCTCGCGCAACGCGCTCAACGAGTTGGTTATCGACGGCATTAAAACCAATACCGAGCTTCATAAACTGATTTTATCGGACGAGAACTTCAAAAATGGTGGCACTAATATCCACTATTTAGAGAAGAAACTTGGCCTATAGAGCTAAATGTTAAGCAAAGCCAAAGCCGACCTACGTCGGCTTTTTTTGTGCCTACAAACCCTAAATCTACTTTTTGTAAATAGCGCGCACTCACCCACCGTCTTAAAAGTTCAGAGCGAGTCGTTTACGAGGTTACAGCTCAAGCTACGCCCTTAGGTTAATTAGTAAGCGATTGATTTCGAGCGGCAAAATAATCACCCCACAGCTAGTGACAAGGCCCACAAAAGTTTTTATACTGCTCGGCGCTTGTCAGGATACTAATACCTTTATCAGTGGCACGCAAATGGCCCTATAGCTCTGTTGGGCGAATCAAGACCGAAGCATCGCTTCGTAGTTTGATGAGGTGGAGGCAGGAAGCCGACAGGATACCGCTTCATGGATGAATTTAATGAGCACTTACAATACGAAAATGGCCCTATAGCTCAGTTGGTTAGAGCGCACGACTCATAATCGTTAGGTCCCTGGTTCGAGTCCAGGTGGGGCCACCATTTTTCTACTCTTCCATGTTATTAACGACTAACCGAATCCCTTAGGTTCTACCTCTGTGCTACGTTGCTGTATAGTTATTTTTTAGGTTGGGTTTCAATTTTCAAATTCTGATTACTTATTAGAACCACCTTTTGACCTGTGTACAATGCAACGAACTTATCGGTGGACGCTATAAGAACACCTGTTGTGCTATTGCCTGTTGATTCAACAACCGTGGTGCAAACCGCCTTTTGTACTTTCTTACAATACGCGAAATCTGCTATTTCCTCTTTTGCAAGCTTTGAACCATAGGAGTAACTGCTCCAAATCAGCATGAAGATTGAGGCGATGAGTACTAACAAGAAGACTGGGGCTCCTACGGAAAAAATGGCCACTGCGGTAGGAATAAAGCCATAATTGAAAATCTTACTTTCCTTTAAGCCCACCTTTCTCTTCTGCACTTCAATTTCGATTTTTTCATATCGGTTAGACAGAAATACAATCACCAGCACATATAAAAACATTGCACCAGCACAAAGTAAAACATATAGAATGTTGCCGATTATCAAACTCACCAAATGAAACAACGAGCCTGATAAAACATAAAACGATTTCATCAAAATTGACTCAAATGGTAAGGACAACGAATCAACTGATTGGTTGTACACACTTAAGTACCCTTGGAAATACAAGTGACCGATTATGTATAGAAGCGGCACTGATAGAGAAACTACCGCCGCGATATTTGTTAGGTTAAAAAAATGGCGACTATCTTTTTCTGACATAAAACCTCCTTGTTAAATTCTTCCATATTCTGCACTGCAACGCTTTAAACAGCAATTTCCAGTTCACTTATGAGCAAGTCGTACCTACTCGAAGAGGTAGGGACGACTCGCAGAGTCGCCCAGCTCAAGGCTACTGCTCATGATGTCTTGAGCTCATCATCCCATCGAGAAACCAAAAGGCCAGAAGAGGGAAAGGCATACACAAGGTAAATTAGCCACTTACATTCACCGATCGATGTGTTTTTTTAAATATGAAACTGCTCGCAACGAGCAAATAGGAAAACGGGCGTCTCCCAACTGCCCTCGACACGTCAAGAGGAGCTACATCCGTAGCTGTCAGGCTCAACAGAGCCAGATTAATAATTATCAAAACCACTATAGTCTGCGCCTTGAACCAACAGACTCAGCGCCGCTTTGCTTGTTTGCTCTAGATCACGTAGCCCATGTGTCTTATGACAACCTGCCTAGTTACGTACTAGCCAAATAGCTTTAAAACTTACCTATATTGGCTTGTGCTCACTGCGCAATGACTTAAAAACGCGTAAGGTCGGCTGCTAGCGATTTTTTGGGCTTTTCAACCACACGGTGAATTTCTTGCCCCTCATCTAGAACAATAAACGTGGGTGTGTACTTAAGATTAAAACGTTGAGCCACACCCGCCTTATCCTGCTTTTGGTAGTCCACGGCAACGAACGACACCTGGGCGAGCTCAACTTCGCTGTGCTTTAGCAATTTAAGCAGTTTAGGGACTTCCCGCTCACTGTCGTGACACCAGGTGCCTAGTAACACCACTAACTCCTTACCAGCTAACTTAGCCATTGCTTGCAAGTCTTGCTCTGTGGGTTGGTAGTCTTGGTAATGCTGTTGAAAAGCGGGATAGTCACTTAGCAACTGCTCGCCACTCATCGCCCCTTGCTGTATTTGCTGGGCTTGCAGGGGCGTTACCATCAACAAAGCACACAGCAGGGCGCAACTAACACTTAGAAATACTTTCATTTATCCTCCGGCGTCATAGCAAAACATTAAATGATAATGATTTACATTTATTTACCTTTCTTTATAATGGCTCGCGTATCTAATTCAGTTCCAAAGCGTCTAGCAGTTTCACAATCCTGTAAGCGCTTCTTTATTCATCAAAATAACGGATTTATTTTATGTGCTCTTTTAGATTTTCCCTACCTTTTTTAAGTCTTTTACTTTCGTTCAGCTCCATCAATTGCGCCTTAGCCAGCGCTAAAGACGATACCCGTCATATCGAGGTCCTCACGGTAACCGGACAAAAACTCAATAACAGAGACTATCGCGTTGAGTCTTTAAATTCCGCCACCGGGCTGGATTTGAACCACCTTGATACCCCACAATCTGCCATTGCTATTAACCAGCAGCGTATGCAAGACCAACAGTTAACCAGTCCAGTTGAGGCGATTGGTGCTGTCACCGGGATCAGTATTCGCGAGGCGGATAATGGCAAGTTTTCCATTCGAGCGCGCGGTATTGGCGTCAACAGTATTTTATACGATGGTATTGCAACCACCTACGACACCCGTTTCAACTACGGAGATAACTTAACCGATACAGCAATTTACGAACGCGTTGACGTGGTACGCGGTGCCACTGGATTAATGTTAGGAGCCGGTAACCCTTCTGCGGCTATCAACCTTATCCGCAAACGCCCAACCGAGGTCGCTCAGGTTAATGTCTCTGCTTCACTGGGCTCATGGGACTATCAACGAGCAACCCTTGATGCCTCTGGGGCACTGAACCAACAAGGGGAAGTTCGTGGTCGAGTTGTTGCTGCCTACAGCGACCGTGAATCTTTCCAATCGCGCTTTGCACAAAGCCAAACCACTTTATACGGCACAGTTGAAACCGATATTGGTCGCGCTAGCTTATTACGAGTGAGTGCTGACTATCAATATACCAACCCAGAAGGAACCATGTCTGGAGGGATGCCGATATTTTATAGCGATGGCAGTCGCACGCAATACGATCGTGGCACCTCAACGGCACAACCTTGGTCATCATCAAAAACCCAAGCGCTTAATTCGGTGGTGACGTTTGAGCATCACTTCAATTCACATTGGCAACTCTCAGCCAGCTATATATATGGCGATAACGACTTAGAGTACGATGTCTGGTGGGTACGCGGAAACCCCGACCGGGAAAGCAATGAGGGCATGGTCCCCGGCTCAGTCAACTTTATTGACGCCGAACGAACGCAGCACACGGGCGACATCGAGCTACTGGGTCAGTTTGACTGGCTAGGCCAATCGCATCAGCTGCTTGTGGGTTGGAATCAGCAGAAGCAAGAATTTGCCACGCCTTACTACCCAGCAATCAACGCCCCAACCCAGGTCGGTGATTTTCGCCAAGATGATTATGCATTCCCTGCGCCGCAGTGGGCTGACACCGCCGCTTACGGCTCGTATGGTGAGACCGAGCAACAGTCAGCCTATGTGGCTGCACAGTTGAAACCAACGGCATCATTGTCGGTAATTAGCGGTGTGCGCTTAAAC
This sequence comes from Pseudoalteromonas ruthenica, assembly GCF_008808095.1. Taxonomy (NCBI): domain Bacteria; kingdom Pseudomonadati; phylum Pseudomonadota; class Gammaproteobacteria; order Alteromonadales; family Pseudoalteromonadaceae; genus Pseudoalteromonas; species Pseudoalteromonas ruthenica. Next base: position 2,355,481 of record NZ_CP023396.1, read on the forward strand.
CAATGGCAAACCGATACCGATAATTTCGGCCGGACGCATGATTACTCACTAAACGACGAACTCACTTACTATTTAGGGCTGTCTTACGCGCTCACCGATAACTGGGTTGTTTATGCCAACAGCGCTGATATTTTCTCACCACAAAGCTTAATTGGCGAGCAAGGCCAATATCTCGACCCGGTGCAAGGAGAAAACCTCGAGTTGGGTATTAAAGCCACCTTGTTTAACGACAAGCTCGATGTTGCTTTTTCAGCCTTTCAAATCGACCAAGATAATGTTGGTGAATACACTGGCGAGACCATTCCAGGCACCACGCAGCGTATTTATAAAGGCATTGACGGCACCCGCACTAAAGGCGTAGAGCTCGAACTTAACGGTGCTATCACCGAAAATTGGCAAGTGTATCTGGGGTATACTCATGCCGAGGGCGAAACACCAGAAGGCGAGATATTAAACTCAACCAACCCAGAAGATCAGATTAAAGTCTTTTCTACCTATGATTTTTCTGGCGCCCTAGCTGGCTTAACCCTCGGTGGTGGCATTAACTGGCAAAGCGAAACCTTTGATGAAGTTTCCAACCCAGTGACCGGCCCAGTAGAAGTAGGTCAAGGTGGCTACGGTATCGCCAATATCATGGCTCGTTATGCTGTTTCTGAGCAACTTACGCTCAGCATTAACCTCGATAATCTCTTTGATAAACGCTACTACAATCAAATAGGTTTCTACGATCAATACCGCTACGGCGCGCCACGCAACTTTAAAGCCTCAGTGCGCTATCAGTTCTAAACCCTTATCGAATGTTCTTGGTGCGCTGCCCTGCAGTGCACCTCTTCCTTTGCTCACTGCCCTACTCCCTACACCACTGTGGTGATAACACGTTGCAAGTGCACGACTTTTCGGGTCACGACCGTGAATTTACGCTAAACTTAGGCGTGATAGTGACTGTACTTGGTGTATAACAACTAAACCCTAGAGGCTCAGCACGGGTGCATCCTTTTTTTGATGCGCGCCAACTAACTTTGGGAGAGGCAATGCAAGGTATTGACGAAACATTACTGTCACAGCTAGAAGCTGGATTTAAGCTGCCTGTTAAGCCCGCCGCATTAGAGCAGCTGCAAGCGGAGTTAAACCGCAACGATCCCAGTATTGATGTTGTTAGTGAACTTATTGCCACCGACGTGGCGATGTCAGCTACCGTGCTTCGCGTGGTAAATTCACCCAATTTTGGTAAAGAAAAGGAAATCACCGATATTAACTACGCGGTGATTCTCTTAGGCCTCAATACTATTAGCCATATTGTCTCCCGCTATTTGCTCAAACAAGTATTTCGGCAACAAGGGTGCTGCATTTCCCTAGCGCGGTTCTGGGATACCTCAACCGAGATCTCACGCTTATGCGTTTACATCGGCCAAAGCTTAACGCGAAGCTTGCCTGCTGATAATTTACAAACATTGGGGTTATTTCATGATATCGGCATTCCCGTGATGGCGATGAATTATCCTGATTACGTGAACGTACTAAACGAAGCCAACGACAACGTCCATGCATCGTTGACTCAGCTTGAAGATAAACGCTATCCCTGTAATCACGCCATCCTTGGTTTTTACATGGCCCATTCTTGGCATTTACCGAAAGTGCTGTGCAATACCGTGCTTCGCCATCATGATTTAGACTTTTTAGATGAACACCAAAGCAGTGAAGAAGAGCGCTTGTACTACGCGATTTTAAAGGTGGCAGAAAATATTGCTCATACCCACAAACGCTTTCGTAGCATTAATAATTGGTCCAGTATTGAAAGCCAAGTATTAGCCACTCTGGGGTGGCAACAAAATGAATATCAAGCCCGCTTGGAAGCTGGAGAGTCACTACTGATATTTAATGCCAATTGAGCATGCTACACTTTGGGCAAACAGCACAATAAGGACGACACATGCTTGAATGCCACAGCGACAAACCCATTACGCTGATTGTGGGCTCTAAAAACCCAGTAAAGATCAATGCCGCCAAAGCCGCCCTTGCCACATACTTCCCGGATAGAGACATTATTTGCCAAGGTGTGGACGCTCCCTCAGGAGTTGCCGATCAACCTTTGGGTGAGGCGCAAACCCTGCTTGGTGCGCACAACCGCATTCGTTATTGCCAAGCGCATTATCAAGGTGATTATTACATGGCTATGGAAGGCGGCGCCGCGCAGTTCGACTATGGGGCGGCCACTTTTGCCTTTGTGGTTATCGCTCATGGCGACGAGCACAGTGTCGGACGTAGCTGCAATTTGCCGCTGCCAAAGCACTTATACCAAAAACTAGAGCAAGGCCAAGAGCTTGGCAATGTGATGGATGAGGCTTTTGCAACCAAGAATATTAAACAGCAAGGCGGTGCTATTGGCTTGTTAACGCAAGGCCACGCCACCCGTCAAAGCAGTTATCAACAGGCCTTGTTACTGGCAATGGCGCCTTTTAATCACAGTGAGTTATTTGCGAGTACACGTTAATTATGCGCTACCCTTGGATTCTTTTTGATGCCGATGAAACCCTGTTCCACTTTGATGCTAAAGCGGGCTTAACACACATGTTTGCCCGCTATGAAGTGGACTTTGCCGATGCTGATTACCACACCTTCGAAGCCGTAAATCGGCCATTATGGGTGGCATATCAGGACAACACCATCACTGCGCAGCAGTTACAGGAACGCCGTTTCGAGCAATGGTCCGAGCGCCTGGGCGTGAGTGCTCGAGAGCTAAACTTACGCTTTATGGAAGCGATGGCAGAAATTTGCCAACCCCTGCCCGGTGCAATCGAGCTGCTTAACGCGCTACAAGGTAAAGCGAAGCTGGGCATTATCACCAACGGTTTTACTGAACTACAAAGCGCACGATTAGAAAAAACCGGCTTAAAAGGCGCTTTTGAGTGGTTGGTTATTTCTGAGCAAGTCGGCTATGCCAAACCTCATATGGCGGTATTTGACCATGCCTTCGCGCTAATGGGTCACCCACCAAAAGAGCAGATACTGATGGTTGGCGATACACTGGAATCGGACATTGTTGGCGGCATCAATGCGGGCATTGATACTTGCTGGCTAAATCGCCATGAGAAACAGGCCCCTGAGCATATGACCCCAACCTATGAAGTAAAGTCGCTGTGCCAGCTAAGAACGTTGCTACTGTAACGCCGAGCCTACCAATATAAAAAATGCCAGCACATGGCTGGCATTCACACACGGGAATATTTCTAATGGAATAGAAATTAGTTACTTCCAAGAGGTCATCTTGTGACCTTTGAGGGCATAGAATAGGAAAAATACATAGCTAGGTAACATCACCCAATACGCATTTTGCTGTCCTTCTGCGGAAATCGTTGAACCGGTCGCTAAACTCAAAAAGACTGGGCCGAACGCCCCACCAGCAATACCCATCACTAATAGGCCTGAGCCGACGCTAGTCAGTTTGCCTAAGCCCGATAATGCCAGTGGCCAAATTGCTGGCCATACCACAGCGTTAGCTAGACCACACAAAGCGAGCATCAGTACCGTGTCTGGTAGTGCAGGCCCACCAAAAGGCACTAACAATGCTTGCGCTAACACTGTAGAGTCGCGACTCACTGTGGTAATACCAATCACCAAGGCAAAGCCGAGAATTGCTGAGCCACTGAGTGCGGCTTGCTGGGAAATAACGCGCGGAATAAGAATAATCCCGAGAATATAACCCGCCACCATGCACACCATAGTGTAAGAGGTCATCACCCCGTAGTTTTCCACGCCGAGAGCGAGTGCATAAGAGCCAATAGTATCACCGGCGATCACCTCAACTGCGACGTACAAGAACAGGGCCATCACGCCCAGAGCCAAGTTCGGGTGCGCTAATGCGGCTTTAACCTGACCTTTACCACCTGCTTGCTCTTCATCATCGACCAACTCAGGCAGCGGAGAATATTTAACAGCTAACGCCAACGCACCGATAAACAGTGCCATGCCAACGTAAGGCCATACTAAGCTGTTAGCCATGGCATCAATATCATCTTGGCTGAGCTCTTTGCCCACTAAACCGGTAAAGTTGCTAATAATCAGTGCGGTAAACACCATAGGCGCAAACACCCCTGCACCTTTATTTAAAATGCCCATAATACTTACACGTGCTGCCGCTGACTCTTCAGGGCCAATGCGCACGACATAAGGGTTAACGGCTGTTTGCAGCAAGGTTTGCCCTATCCCCATCACCAATTGGGCAAATAAGAACAATGCAAACACTTGGGTTTTGGCGGCCGGAATGTATAAGAACCCCGCGACCATCATAGTTGCCATACCCAGTGCCATGCCATTTTTATAGCCGATTTTCTTAATCACTAGTGCTGAGGGCACAGCCGTAAAAGTAACCGCAATATAGAAAGAAAATAGAATAAGCGAGGCCTGAAACGGCGTCAGCTTCAAAATTTGTTGGAGGTAAGGCATCAATGAGCCATTGAGCCATGTTGCGAACCCTAGAATAAAAAACAGGGTCGCGACAATGGCCATAGGCACAAAGTTGCTTTGCTTTTTAGTTGTTGACACTGTTGCTTCCATAAACTCTTCTCGTTGTCGATATAGATAACATCAAAACTAAGCAGATCATATAGTTATCTCTACCGTTTCGATGGAAGCTGACTTCAAAGCCAGCATATAAGTAAGCGCACAAGCTCACCGAATATAAATATTATTGTTATAGCCGCGCTTTTTTCACAGCACGTTAGGATAAAACTAACGCCTAGTTCACAAAAATGACAGCGCTGCCATAAACTGTACGTCAAAAGCGTTTATTTTACCAGCAAGAATTTTATCAGCCTGATAAAGGGCCATATAACAAAGAGTTGGCTTAATTATGCCGGGTTACAAAGGTTATTAACCGGCGCTTTGCGCTGTCTATATGCAATGAGTGGAGGGATACAAAAAAGGCATCGCCTCATAGCCATGCCTTTTTATGTATGCGGTGATTAACGCACGCTAGTGGTGCGACTGATTTGATTATTCACCCGTGAGCGCAGTAACACCTCAGCGTTCGCATTGACAGTGACCGACTGCTTATAAGGCTGCCAAGTGCTGCCGTTATCTAGGCTGTATTCGATGCTTAGCCCAGGGTAGGCGCTATTAGCCACCAACTTACCCTGCTCTATCACACCGCCAGGCACCGGTAAATGCAAGCTAATGCCATCACGATCGAGCTTGTACAGCTCCTTTATTGCCAAGGCACTGGCAAAGCGCTGCCAATCCTGCTGGCGTGCGCGAGAATCGGGCTGCTCTCCTTCCCACTTCGCTTTGTGCCATGCACGCTCAGCGACCGCAAGCATACGGGGGAAAACCATGGCTAAGACTTGTTCTTCGGTACGGATCGTTTCAGACCATACCTGCCCTTGCATTCCCAACACATTTTCTGGCTTTTCCAAGGCTGGCATTGGTCGCCCCACCAAGGCTTCAAGGTTATCTATTTTATCGCGGGCGCGGGTATAATCAGCATTGGCATAAAGGTCGTCAGGCATATAACCAAACACTTTCTCGGTATCAGTGTAGCGCGTTGCCCAGTAATATCCGCGCTCTTGTGGGTGCGCTTCATAAGGGTGATCAAAATATAAGTGTGTGCCATGGGAGAGGATCACTTGATAACCGGCGTTAGCTAAGCGATAGGCGCGATCGGCGACGCCCCATTCCCAAATATTGTCCCAGGCGTTGGTAAAGAACACCTCGTTGGGGTATTCATCGCGGTTAAACGGGTTGACCTTGTCGTACATAATGCCGTCTTCCCACACCCCAGGGGCAATGCCGCGCTTGTGCAGCAGCTGCGCCACCCGCTGAGTAAAGTAGGGTTTTAAATCGGCCACTCCGGCCACCCCATTGTTGGCTTCGGCAAATAGCGCTTGGCATGCGGGAGAGCCAATCCAAGAGCCAGCTCCAACTTCATCACCGCCGATGTGCAAGTAGCGAAGTTTAGTCCCCGCTTCACGGTACATTTGCTGTAATTCATAAGTGACCTTATCCATAAATGCATAGGTTGAGTCCAAGCACACATTCATTGAGTTATCGGTGTAATTTTGCACCGTGATATAGCTGGACGTGTCTTTTGGGTCACTGAGCAGATAGCGAGTGGCGGCACTTAAATCAACCTGACTAAATTCTTGAGTATCGGGTTGTGGGTTAGTTAAAGAGCCTTGAGCATATTGCTCAGCCTGCTGCTTAAGACGACGATAACGCGCTTCCATCGCTTTAATAGAGGCACGAGCATGGCCGGGCCCCTCAATTTCTGGGATGATCTCAATATGGCGGGCTTTGGCAAACTGCAATAGCTCGATAAAGTCGGCGCGACTTAAGTAGCCATTGCCAGAGCCTGACTTAAATGGCCCCGTGCCCAACTGCGTAAGCAAACAGCGATTTTCTTGTAGGTCAAAACAACGATACGCGCCAATTTCGGTAAGCTCGGGTAAACCAGGAATTTCTAAGCGCCATCCCTCATCTTCGGAAAAGTGCCAGTGTAAGCGGTTCATTTTATAGCGCGCCATTTGCTCTACGAGCTTGAACATCGCTGCCTTACCATGATAATTACGGCCATTGTCGTAGTGCATGCCACGCCAGCCATAACGGGGGTTATCGCGCACCTCAAGGTTAGGTAGTGTTGCCGCACCAGTCGCTGGTAACAGTGCCAACAAACTCTGCATGCCATAAAAAGCACCGGCATTATCGTGGCCCACGATGCGGATAATGTCGTCATCAATTTCCAAGTAATACCCTTCGGGCTCACCTACTTGAGCATCCACGCTGAGCTTAATAACTTTATCTTCGCCAGTATTGAGGTGGTCGGCCTGAGCGCTGAGGTTCAAGCCATATTTGGCTTTAAGATCCGCAGTGAAGAGCGCAACTTCTGAGCTTAACTGCCCGGCAAAGCTGATACTCCAGCTCTCGTCTAACACCGCACTGCCACGATGGTAATCCACCTCTTGTGGCCTAGGAATAATCCGTTTAACTGCTTGTTCGGCATCGACCTTGGTTAAACCTTGGTTACGCTCAAAACGCACCTTTGCATCAACCAAGATGGTTTTATCTTCGGGGTTGTTGTAACGGCGGAGCTGCTTGGGCTCACTAAAAGGGGTAACGAAGTCACTAAAGTCCTCGCTGTCGGTATTAGCAAAAATGGCAGGCTTAGTATCCTTAGCAACAACAAAGGCACGAGGCATAAAGTCACTGTAAGCGACTATCCATACACTGGCTTCAAATGGGATCACTAGGGTTTCACCACTGGCTAAACCGGCAAAGTCACTGGTGGGGATTAATCGATGTAAGTCGCCATTAACATGCTCAATACGCAGCCCTTTAACGCTTTGCTCCTCCATTTTGCGCACGTTATGCAAGTAGATTTGCCAATCTCCCTGGCCTGCCGGCAGCGCCACATCGGAGCGGTTAGTCAGGGTAATGCTGCCAAGAAAGCTGCTGTCTTTGTTGTGGAAGTTGTCTTCTACCGCGAACATAAACTCGGTATTCGCAGCAAACTGGTTAACTTGCTCTTGGCTCAGCTGAGCCTGAGCCGCAATGGGGAGCATTAAGGCGGCGATAAGGCGTTTTCTAAACATGGTGACTCATTCCTTCCCTTGTTGGTGTTATTGTTTTTTTGGCTGATTATCGACCATCATATAAAATTCACAATGACAGCGCTATCATTTATCGACTATTTACATCCGCTGATAAAACACAAAGGCGGCCGAAGCCGCCTTTATCAATTAATACAATCTGCCTGCTAGGGTATCAATATCCCGCCGCATGACCGTCTTTTCTGGTTTCAGAGGCGCCGTAATAAACTCCGTTTTCCGGGTCACGCATAATCGCTTGATACCCTCCGAATGGCCCCACTGCGCCTTGCAGGGTATGACCTTTTTTCATTAGCTGACGCTGCGTTTCCATACTAAAGCCAGTTTCGAGTGATACATAGCCGCCGTCGGTCATCACTTCATCAGTAGGCTGGCTGGAGCCCGTATGTAAGATCCGAGGCGCATCGCCCGCTTCTTGCAAGTTCATACCAAAATCAATCATATTGATGAGGATTTGCGCGTGCATTTGTGGCTGTGTTGCCCCTCCCATCACCCCATAACTCATGTACGGTTCGCCATCTTTGGTCACAAAGGCGGGAATAATGGTATGGAACGGACGCTTGCCGGGTTGGTACTGATTAAAATGCCCGGGCTGCAACGAGAATAACTCTCCTCGGTTTTGCAGTACAAAGCCCAGCTTTTCGGGAGTCATGCCTGAGCCCATACCGCGATAATTACTTTGAATAAGCGACACCATGTTACCGTCTTTGTCTGCGGTCGTGAGGTAAATGGTATCCCCTTCTACCGGTCCGGCTTGATCACGCTTCGCCGCTTTATTGGGGTCAATCAACTTGCGTCGCTCGTCGGCATAGTCTTTAGAGATCAGCCGTTGCACAGGAATGTCATTAAACGCAGGGTCGGCATAATATTTAGCGCGATCGGCAAAGGCTAACTTCTTCGCCTCAACAAAAGTATGAATATACTGCGCACTATCAAAGCCCATGGCGGAAATATCATAGTCTTCAAGAATATTAAGGATTTGCTGTGCCGCGATCCCCTGACCATTCGGCGGCAATTCCCACAACGTATGACCACGATAGGTGCTGGCCACCGGCTCGACCCATTCGCTAGTATGGTTCGCTAAATCTTCATAGCGCAGATAGCCATCGTGGGCTTGCATATAACGGTCTATTTCTTTGGCGATTTTGCCCTTATAAAACGCATCACGCCCGCCCATGGCTAGCTGTTTATAGGTATTAGCCAATGCTGGGTTTTTAAATATCTCGCCTTTTTTTGGCATTTCACCATCAGCCATAAAGACTTCTTGGAAACCCGGATATTGAGCCCGCGCTGACACACTGCGCTGCATGTAATAGGCAATCAATTCACTGACCGGAAAGCCGTTTTCTGCATACTCAATGCTCGGCTTTAGAATTTTTGCCATGCTCAACGAGCCAAACTTTTTATGCAGCTCAAACCAGCCATCGACAGCACCGGGCACAGAAACCGGTAAAGGCCCATAGCTGGGGATTTTACCTTCCTCAGCGGTGAGTTTCTTCAGTTCATCGAAACTCAAGCCTTGGGGCGATCGCCCTGAGGCATTCAAACCATAAAGTTTGTCATCCTCAGCTGAGTACACAATGGCAAATAAGTCGCCGCCGACTCCGCACCCTGTGGGCTCGACCAGGCCAAGCGTGGCATTGGCAGCAATCGCAGCATCAATGGCATTACCGCCTTGTTTGAGAATATCTAAGGCCACCTGTGTGGCCAGCGGTTGGGAAGTTGCTGCCATTCCTTGCGTTGCAATCACTTCCGAACGGCTGGCAAAGCTATGGCCGGTAATACGATCATAAGCCTGGGCCACCCCAGATAATACACTGAGCGAAATCCCTGCTGCGCATAGTCCTAATGTTATTCGCTTCATACTCTACTCTGTTGTTTTTTTAGTCGCCTAATTAACTTAGTGATAAATCGACAGTGAAGCAATGTCTTTGCGGTCGCCAACATAAAAAAGCCCAGCAATTGCTGGGCCTTGTAGCGATTAATGGAAATTACCAAATCTTAACGCGATCTTCGGGTTTGATGTACATCTCATCCCCTTCCTTGACGTCAAAGGCCTCGTAGAATTCAGGCATGTTTGGCAATACACCAATCACACGGTAGTGACTTGGGGCGTGAGGGTCAGTCATCAAACGGTTGCGTAGCCCTTCATCACGATACTTACGACGCCAAATTTGTGCCCAGCCCATGAAGAAACGCTGCTCACCGGTGAAACCATCCAGCTCTGGCGCTGGTTGGCCATTTAATGACAGCTGATAAGCCTTGTAGGCCACGGTTAGGCCGCCTAGGTCACCAATATTTTCGCCCAGTGTTAGCTCGCCGTTGACGCTGGCATCTTCAAACGGAGCGAAACCGTTAAACTGCTCCACTAATTTCTTACCGCGTTGTTCAAACTGCGCTAAGTCCTGCTCACTCCACCAGTTACGTAGGTTTCCGTCACCATCATACTTAGCACCTTGGTCATCAAAGCCATGGCCTAGTTCGTGGCCGATCACCGCACCAATCGCACCGTAGTTGACGGCGTCATCCGCTTCTAGGTTGAAAAATGGCGGTTGTAAAATAGCTGCTGGGAATACAATTTCGTTATTCACCGGGTTGTAATAGGCATTAACGGTCTGTGGCGTCATATGCCACTCAGAACGATCAACCGGCTTACCTAGTTTCTCGCGCATTTCGTTATACGCCCACTCGCTGTAGCGAATAAAGTTACCCGCTAGGTCATCTGCTTTAATTTCCAGTGCCGAGTAATCTTTCCACTTATCTGGGTAACCGATTTTCGGTGTGAATTTATTTAGTTTTTCTTTGGCGGCCACTTTGGTTTCAGCGCTCATCCACTCTAAGCCGTCAATCGCTTGGTCAAAGCCTTTGATCAGGTTCTCTACCAGCTCCTCCATACGCGCTTTCGCTTCTGGCGGGAAGTTGTCTTTGACATAGACCTTGCCGAGCATCTCGCCTAACACGGCATTGGCAGAGTCCACCGCCTTTTTCCAACGTGGCTTTTGCTCTTCTACGCCACGTAATGTGGTGCTGTAGAAAGCGAATTTACGATCGACAAAGTCTTTACTTAGCTCATCGGCATAGTTGCTCACAAAGTGGAAAGTCAGGTAATCCTGCCAAGTATCCAGCTCAGTTTCTGCGAAGATGCTGCCAAAGTCCTCAAAGTAAGACGGTTGGCGAATGATCACTTCTTTGCTGTCGATGTCCGATTGCGCTAAGAACTGCGCAAAATCGAAATCACCAGTCAGCTCGTTTGCCTCGGCCACGGTCATCTTGTTGTATGACTTGGTCGCATCACGACTTTGCACTCGGCTCCACTGGGCTTTGGCAAGCTTACTCTCTAATGCAACGATGTCCCGCGCCGCTTGCTGAGCATCTTCAACACCCGCTTTAGTCAGCATATCAGTGATGTAAGTAATATATTCATCACGAATAGTGGCGAACTTTTCTTCATCTTTTAGGTAATAATCACGATCTGGTAGACCTAGGCCTGATTGCGATACATAAAGCGCATATTGGCTAGAGTTTTTGGCATCATTGTTAACATACCAAGCGAATGGCGTGGTACCACCTTGAATGCGAATGTCGGCCATCAGCGATACTAACTCTGACTTATCGCTCACGGCGGCAATGTTCTCTAAGTACGGCTTTAATGGCGTAATGCCTTTTTCTTCAAGCGCATCAGTATTCATGTAGCTGGTATAAAATGCGCCTAGCTTTTGCTCATCACTGCCCGCTTTAGCGTCGCTATTTTTAGCTGCTGCTTCAATCACTTCTTTAAGCGCTGCTTGCGACTGATCATATAAAGCGGTGAATGAGCCGTAGTTAGATTTATCACCGGGAATCTCGGTGCGCTCAAGCCACTTGCCGTTAACGTGATAGTAGAAGTCATCTTGTGCACGCACGTTACTATCGATATTTTCAATCTCAATACCTGAACCCAGCTGCTGCGATTTTTTTGTTTCTTGTTTTGCAACTGTTTCTGCTTGTTGATTGTTACTGCTTGACTGTGTTGGCTGCTCACTGCAACCAGTCAAACCTAATGCTAAGGCCGTAGCCGCAGCAACTAAGGTTACTTTATACATGTTGTTGTCCCGATTAGATTAATAGAGTTATTATTCCGACTACGCCATATTAACCTGAACATTTGCTAAACACAGGCGCAGTTTGTAACAATTTATGACTGTTCCAGTAGCTTATTGATAATCGCTACATTCGCCTTAGGAAAGGCGTAGTCGTTTAAGGCTGCGATATCCACCCAAGCCCCTTGCTGCCCTTCGGCACCATGTGGTTCGCCACTGAAATCGGCGACGATATGAATATGCAGACACACATGCTTATCGCCGTAGTCATGCTCAATGCGCATAAACTCTTCGGTGCTATGCACACGGATTGCCACTTCCTCGTGTAGTTCCCGGCTCAGCGCTTGGGCAACTGATTCACCCACTTCAATTTTGCCCCCAGGGAACTCCCACAGCCCGCCCTGGTGCTTATCTTCTGGACGCTTACAAATATAGGTTTGCGATTCGCGTTTAATAATACCTACGGCAACGTCAACCTGCTTCATAGTACAACTCCATAAACAAAAAGCGGCAATATGCCGCTTTTTAAAACCATTATTTTAACTGTGTTATTAGCTTAACTTGCCACAGCACTGCTTATACTTTTTACCTGAACCACAAGGACAGGGAGAGTTACGACCCACCTTTGGCTCACTACGAGAAGCCACAGCTGCCTGCGGCGCATCGCCACCGACTTGCTCAGCATCAGCATGTTGATACTGACGAGGAACTTCTTCCGATTTACGGTGCTGCTCTTCGACTTTCTCTACATCTTCTTCGGCACGCACTTGTACCTTGCTTAGAATATTAACTACATCAATCTTAAGGTTCTCTAACATAGCAGAGAACAACTCAAACGATTCACGCTTATATTCTTGCTTCGGATTCTTCTGCGCGTAGCCACGTAAATGAATGCCTTGGCGTAAGTGGTCCATCGCGGCAAGGTGATCTTTCCAGTGCTGATCTAAGCTTTGCAGCATGACCGCTTTTTCAAATTGACGAAGCACTTGTGCGCCGACCATTTCTTCTTTCGCTTTATAAGCGTTGGCCGCCTCATCAACAATACGATCACGCAGTTTTTCTTCAAACAGCTTGTTATCGTCGGCCAGCCACTGCTGGATAGGTAACTCGAGCAGGAAGTCGGCTTTTAGACGCTCTTCTAGACCAGGCACATCCCACATTTCTGCCAATGATTGCGGCGGAATGTATTGATCAATCACACCATTAACCACGTCATGGCGGATGGCGGTAATTGTCTCAGAGATATCCCCTTCTTCAAGCAACTCGTTACGCTGAGCGTAAACGACGCGACGTTGGTCATTAGCCACATCATCGTACTCAAGTAGTTGCTTACGAATATCAAAGTTACGGGCCTCAACTTTACGCTGCGCATTTTCAATAGCACGGTTAACCCATGGATGCTCGATAGCTTCGCCACGCTGCATACCCAGCTTGCGCATCATGTTAGTCATGCGTTCGCCGGCAAAGATACGCATTAGTGCATCTTCCATTGATAGGTAGAAACGGCTTGAACCCGCATCCCCCTGACGACCAGAACGACCACGTAGCTGGTTGTCGATACGGCGAGATTCATGGCGCTCAGTACCAATAATATGCAAGCCACCAGCTGCGATAACGGCATCATGGCGCTCTTGCCACTTAGCCTTGATGTCGGCGATTTGCTCTTCACTTGGGTTATCAAGCTTATCGATATCACTTTGCCAGTTACCACCGAGCACGATATCGGTACCACGACCAGCCATGTTAGTCGCAATTGTTACTGTGCCAGGCAGACCAGCATCAGCAACGATATCCGCTTCTTGAGCGTGGAATTTGGCATTCAATACGTTGTGCTGAATTTTCTCTTTACGCAAATATTGCGACAGATACTCAGAACTCTCAATTGAAATTGTCCCCACGAGTACCGGTTGGCCGCGCTCTTGGCAGTCTTTAATATCTGCTAAGATGGCTTCGTACTTTTCGTCTTGAGTCAGGTAAACCAAATCAGCACGATCGTCGCGGATCATCGGTTTGTTGGTAGGGATAACAACCGTATCCAGGCCGTAAATTTGTTGGAATTCGAACGCTTCGGTATCAGCGGTACCCGTCATACCGGCCAAGGTTTCATAAATGCGGAAGTAGTTCTGGAAGGTGATCGATGCCAGCGTCTGGTTCTCGTTTTGGATTTTCACCCCTTCTTTGGCTTCAACCGCTTGGTGTAAGCCCTCAGACCAGCGACGCCCTTCCATAGTACGACCGGTGTGCTCATCAACAATAATAACCTCATTGTCTTTGACCACGTAATCAACATCTTTCTGATACAGCTTATGAGCTCTAAGAGCCGCATAAACATGGCTCAGTAGGGTGATGCTACCAGCTGAGTACAACGAGTCACCTTCTTCGATTAGACCGCGTTGCGTTAGCAGTTCTTCAACTTTAACTTGGCCGCGCTCGGTCAGGTGAACTTGCTTGCCTTTTTCGTCGATAGTGAAATCACCATCGCCTTCAACACCCTCTTCGTCTTCTTTCTCTTGCAGTTCGAGCTCAGGCACAATCTTATTGATTTGCGTATATAGCTCTGAGCTATCCTCTGCTGGGCCAGAAATAATCAGCGGGGTACGCGCTTCGTCAATAAGGATTGAATCCACTTCATCGACAACAGCGAAGTTGAGTGGTCGTTGCACACGCTCATCAATGCTGAAAGCCATGTTGTCGCGCAAATAGTCGAAACCAAACTCATTGTTAGTACCGTAGGTAATATCTGCACTGTAGGCTTCTTTTTTCTGCATCGGCATCATGCCAGGCACGTTACAGCCAACCGATAAACCTAAGAACTCGAACAGCGGGCGGTTGGTTTCCGCGTCTCGCTTGGCAAGGTAATCATTCACGGTAATAACGTGCACACCTTTGCCGGTCAAGCCATTTAAGTAGGCTGGCAACGTTGCCGTCAGGGTTTTACCTTCACCGGTACGCATTTCTGCGATACGGCCCTGGTGTAATACCATGCCGCCAATTAGCTGCACGTCGAAGTGGCGCATGCCATAAACACGCTTAGAAGCCTCGCGCACAACAGCAAAGGCTTCTGGAAGAAGGTCATCTAGACTGGTGCCATTATCGTAACGTTCGCGAAACTCGGCGGTTTTCGCCTTTAACTCGTCATCACTGAGCGACTCTAGTTGGCTCTCTAACGCATTTATTAAAGCGACCGTTTTGCGTAGGTTTTTTATTGTGCGGTCATTGCGGCTACCAAAAACCTTGGTAAATAATTTAGTGATCATGATTTAACCGTTACATTCTCATCTGCATTAAGCGCTCTGGGTCAAACCCGAGTCACTTGCTTACTTAATATCATCCATTTATACAGCACCAGCGTGACATTAGAAGCACTTGGCGTGGACAAACTAAAATGTGACTGCTTGAGCGGTGTACTTTTGAGCGACATCATAACAAACTCAATGAATTGCAGCACCTAATAATACCAATTCCATTTATCCTGTTGGCCGCAGTAGTTTACAGCATTAGAAATTAATGGCATTGGTATTATCGCTGGCCTATCATAGCGTTCATAGAGATCTTTGCAATCATCCGAATGACTGGCTGCCCACCGCTTGCAATAAAGAAGTGATTCTCAGGGCTCAAGCATTCTCTAGAGGTGGTGACGATTTAGGCGAATTCAAGAGGCACCTTAGATTTATGGCGAAAGATAGGTATGCACCCAAACAACTTGACGAAGTTTTGGGCCAGCTGAGCCCGCGTATGGGGTCACGTATTGCCGACTATAGCGCTAAAAGCCAACAGCTCAGCCAGCAACAGACCGTGCTGCGTGAAGTGATCGGTGAAAATCTAGCGAAGAAATGCCGTGTTGCTAATATTCGTGATGATGCGCTCATCATTGAAGCACAAAGCGCCACCATTGCGTTAAAACTCAATTACGTAAAGATGGATATCCTTTCCGCCTTTCGCCAACAAGGCTTAGCGCAACTTTGCCAAGTAAAAATTCAAACCTCTCCCGATGCCGCGAGACGTTTAACTCCTCAGTCGCAGACCGGCAGCAACAAAGCAACCGCGACGAAGAAGCGGGCCATGAGCGAGCAAAGCGCTGAGTATTTGGAACATGTGGCCGAGAATGCTCCTCCCTCGTTACAGGAGAAATTACGGCGCTTGGCGCTACACGGCAGACAAAAAAAATGACGCTCAACGGCGTCATTTTTTTATCAGTATTTTTTAAGCTGTTTGCAGCTCGAGTGCCGGAGCAGGCATCGATACGGTGTCTTCGAATGTTGCCCATTCCCACGCTGACTCGGTAGCCATAATCTTACGCAGTAGCTTATTATTCAGGTCATGCCCTGATTTATAAGCTGTCAGCTTACCGAGGATGTTGTGGCCGGTCATAAACATATCACCCACACAATCGAGGATCTTATGTTTTACGAACTCATCGTCATAACGCAAGCCATTCGGATTCAATACTTTAAAATCATCCAATACCACTGCATTATCCATACTACCGCCAAGGGCTAGGTTGTTGGCATGCATGTATTCAATGTCTTTCATAAATCCGAAAGTACGCGCGCGGCTGATTTGTTCAATGAAGTTTTGCGCCGTAATATCAAGACCGATACGCTGACGGCTTTCATTGATAGCTGGGTGGTCGAAAGCAATTTCAAAGTCGATATGGAAACCATCATAAGGCTCAATCTCGGCCCATTTGTCGCCCTCTTCAACGCGTACCTTTTCTTTCACGCGAATAAAGCGCTTAGCAACATTTTGCTCGGCTAAACCACCTTTTTGTAGTAGATAGATGAACGGCAACGCACTGCCGTCCATAATAGGTACTTCTGCACTATCTAACTCAACTATTAAGTTGTCGATACCTAACGCCGCAACCGCAGCGATAAGGTGTTCAGTAGTCGATAAACGAACGCCGTCTTTGTTTGTTAAACAGGTACACAATTGCGTATCACCCACCGCTTCCGGGGTTGTCTCGAAATCCACAACCGGATCAAGGTCCACGCGACGAAATACTATCCCAGTATTTGCGCTCGCAGGTCGGAGAGTTAAGGAAACCTTCTCACCTTTGTGAAGCCCAACACCCGTGGCTTTGACTACTTCTGCAATCGTACGCTGTTTAATCATAGGCTTTCGCTCACTCTTTAAACTAAAGTCAGACGGCGGATTCTACCACACATCGCTGCTGTTAACAAATCAGTTTATTTTCTGTACTAATCAGCCTGCTTACGCAAGAACGCTGGGATGTCGAAGTAATCGCCACCGTCTTCTTGTTTCTTGCTGCCAGCGCTATTGCCGCTGCCTTTGTGGCTTTCTTGGCTCGGCGTTGCCGCCGGGCTAGCACTGCTATTATCGACTTTAGGCTGCTCTTCTACCGGCTTGGACTCTTCGCTAGCGCTTTGAGTTCCCTGCGAAGCAAAACTTGGCACAAACATAGACGTGCTCTGGTTGTTGCTCGTGCTAGAAGTTACATCTGAGCCTGAAGCTCGCTTGAAGCCATTGTCGACAACACCGAACTGTGGACGACGATCACCACCGAGACCCGTTGCAACAACGGTTACGCGCAGTTCATCGCTCATTTCCATATCAATTGCGGTACCGACAACCACGGTGGCATTTTCAGATGCCAAGGCTTTAACGTGATTACCAACGATTTCGAATTCTTCGATTGATAAGTCCATACCGGCAGTAATATTGACCAAGATGCCTTTTGCACCCGTTAGATCCACGTCTTCAAGGAGCGGGCTTGAAATCGCCGCTTCGGCAGCTTCTTGTGCTCGATCAGGACCTGACGCTGAGGCTGAGCCCATCATCGCCGTGCCCATGGCTGACATCACCGTACGTACGTCAGCAAAGTCGACGTTGATCAATCCTGCGCGGGTGATCAGCTCGGCAATACCTTGTACCGCACCATAAAGTACGTCATTCGCCTTAGCGAAAGCGTCTAATAAGGTTGTGCCTTTACCGAGCACTTTAAGCAATTTGTTATTTGGAATAGTAATCAATGAATCAACAATTTCCGCCAATTCACCGATGCCATGTTCCGCTGCTGCTGCACGCTTCTTGCCTTCAAAATCAAACGGGCGGGTAACCACAGCTACAGTTAGAATACCGAGCTCTTTAGCTAAACGCGCCACCACTGGGGCTGCACCCGTGCCCGTACCGCCGCCCATACCGGCTGCGATAAATACCATATCAGCGCCTTCTAGTGCGCTTTTAATGGTTTCTGCATCTTCTTCGGCGCTTTTCTTACCAATATCTGGATTGGCACCAGCACCTAAACCTGAGGTGATCTGCGTACCTAGCTGAACCGTAACGTCAGCTGATGATTTACGCAGTGCTTGCGCATCGGTGTTCGCGGTAATAAATTTTACCCCTTCGATGTGCTGTTGCACCATGTGTTCAACGGCGTTACCACCGCCGCCACCGACACCTATTACTTTGATAACAGCTTCTTCGCTGTGTTCTTCCATCATATCAAACATGTTAACTCTCCGACTTGAGCACTAAAACTCGCCTTGGAACCACTTCGTGATTCGGTTCCACCAGTTACCCTCGTCTGCTTTCGCTTTTGTTGCGTTGATCGACTGCATGGTCCGACCATATTGTAACAAACCTACAGCGGTTGCAAATGAGGGATCGTTTACATAGTCGGTCAATCCGCTTATCCCTATCGGACTGCCGATACGTACCGGCATCTGGAAAATGTCTTCAGCCACTTCCAGGGCACCGGCCATCTTCGAACTACCGCCGGTAATAACCAATCCTGCGGCAATTTGATCTTCTAAGCCTGAGCGCCGAATTTCTTCAAGCGCCAGTTCAAATAATTCTCTAAAACGCGGCTCCACCACCTCTGATAAGGTGTGGCGCGACATAATGCGTGCTGGGCGACCGCCTACGCTAGGTACCTCGATTTGCTCTTCGTTGCTGGCCATTTGGCTGCTCGCGCAGGCGTGTTGCACTTTAATCGCTTCCGCATGCGAAATCGGCGTACGGAAAATTTTCGCGATATCACCAGTCACCTGGTTTCCAGCGACAGGGATCACTGCGGAGTGGCGTAGCGCGCCATTAATGTAGATAGTGATATCCATGGTGCCACCACCGATATCTAACACCGCAACACCCAGTTCTTTCTCATCATCAGTGAGTACTGAGTAGCATGATGCAAGGGCATTGAAGATAAGCTGATCGACTTGTAAGCCACAGCGCTCAACACATTTCTCAATGTTTTTGGCCATGTCATTTGAGCAAGTAATAATATGCGCCTTAGCTTCCATGCGCACACCGCTCATACCCAACGGGTTTTTAATGCCTTCTTGCATATCAATGCTGTATTCCTGCGGCAATGCATGCAACATTTTGCGTTCAGCAGAAATAGGCACTGAACGGGCGATATGAATGACGTTATCGATGTCCTCGTCGGTGACCTCGGTGTTATTAATCGCCACAACACCGGTTTCATTCTGACATTGAATATGCTTACCAGAAATACCTAAATACACTGAGCTGATACGGCAATCAGCCATGAGCTCAGCTTCATCGATGGCACGACGAATAGACTCGGAAACAAGGTTGAGATCGTTCACCCCCCCTTTATCCATGCCATGCGAAACCTGGCGGCCGACGCCGACTATGCTGAGCTTATTGTCATCGGTGATCTCACCGACGGTGGCAACTACTTTTGCAGTGCCCACATCTAAACCGATCACAAGGTTACGTTCTACTGACTTGGTCATGCCTTACTCTTTTGTTCTTCTTCCGTTACATCCAGCGGCTTAAACTGCACCGCAAGGCCGGTATCATATCGTAAATCGACAACATCTACTCGCACATCTTGACGTTTTTTCAAGTGTGGATAGACATCAATAAATCGCTGCACCCGCTTAGCTTTCTCTTCACGCCCTAAGTTCAAGCGAATGCCGTTATCTAACCATAATTGCCAGGCAAAGCGCTCCGAAAGCGCCAAGCTCGTTAGGTTAAGGCCGTTAACAGCAAACAACTCTTTAAAGCGCACAAACGTTTGCCACGCCTCTCCTTCGCTGCCTTCGGGGCCAAATAGGCTAGGCAGTTGGGTATTCACCTTGTTGGTGGGGGCAGAAAAAACCTGCCCTTTAGTATTGAGCAGCATGTCATCGTTCCAATAAGCAACGGGATGATGTTCAACCACATACACCTGCAAAGTGTCTGGCCATTGCTTGCGCACCGAGGCGCTGGCTACCCAAGGCAGTTCAGTCACTAATTGCTGAACATGCTTTACATCAAGCTCAAAAAAGCTATCCAGATCGGCTTGCTTAATGGCGGTAATAATATCTCGCTCTTCGGTGTAATGTGGCTCACCCAGTACCTGCAGTTGCTTAAGTCGCGCGTCTTTATCTTGGACCAACCAATCGGAGAAATTAAAGGTCAGTTTAATCACCACAAATAGCACCAACAGAAAGAAACTCACACCAAAGAGTAGCGACCAGTTGGTACGCTCTTTTAAGTTGGTAAGCTTCTCTCTCAGTTCACTCATTTACAGGGTTTGCTCCAAAATGCGTTGTACTAATTCCGAAAATTCAATACCTTGTGCTTTGGCCGCCATGGGTACTAAAGATTTCTCTGTCATCCCTGGCACGGTATTCACTTCTAGCAAATAAAACTCGCCGTCATCACCTTGCATTGCATCAACCCGTCCCCATCCTTTGGCACCAACAAGATTAAATGCATGAAGCGCCATCTCTTGTAACTGCGCCGTTTGCTCAGCACTGATATCAGCAGGGCAAAAGTATTCAGTGGTGCTGGATTGATATTTGGCTTGGTAGTCGTAAAAGCCACTGGGAGTGCGCATTTCAATCACAGGTAAGGCCTTATCAGCCAAAATCGACACAGTAAATTCGCGGCCACTTAACCATTGCTCCACCAGCACTTGATCATCAAACTGAAAAGCGTCTTGCAATGCTTGCTTTAGCTGCTGTGCGGTATGCGCTTCAGCCATACCAATACTGGACCCTTCATGAGACGGCTTAACCATCACGTGACCCAGTTGTGCCATTATCGCCTGGCTGTCGTAGGCACTGTTTTTACCGACCACAACATAAGGAGAGGTACGCAGTCCCGCTACCTGGAATAAGTGTTTACAGCGCACCTTATCCATAGCCAACGCAGAGCCCAATACTCCCGACCCGGTGTAAGGCAAGCCCATAAATTCCAGAGCGCCTTGTAAGGTGCCATCTTCCCCGCCGCGACCATGCAGGGCAATAAACACCCGTGCGAATTGGCCTTGCATGAGTTCGTGTAGAGGTTGATGTGCGGGGTCAAACTGGTGAGCATCAACACCCGCTTGGACAAGCGCGTTGTGCACTGCATTACCTGATTTTAGCGATACTTCGCGCTCAGCCGACGAGCCCCCAAGTAGAACGGCTACCTTACCGAAATCTCGACTCATGACGACACCTGCTCAAGTTGGTTTATTTGTAGCTCAGTGGCCGCCAGCTTCTTCACTAGCTGACCAATATTGCCCGCTCCTTGAGTGATCACTAAGTCATCGTCAGCCAAGGTGGTCGCCAGAACACGGGCCAACTCGTTGTGATCAGCCACATGCAATGGCTCTTTACCACGCTGGCGCAAACTGCGACACAAACTCTTAGAATCAGCACCCACAATAGGTTCTTCACCGGCGGCATAAACATCGAGCAAAATCAGCTGATCGACATCACTCAATACCTTAACAAAATCTTCGTACAAATCGCGGGTACGGCTATAACGGTGTGGTTGGTAAATCATCACCAAGCGTTTTTGCGACCAGCCGTCACGCGCCGCTTTAATAGTGGCTGCGACTTCACTCGGGTGATGGCCATAATCGTCAATAAGCATGACTTTGCCACGCTCGTTAGTGAACTCACCATAATGCTGGAAACGACGACCGATGCCCTCAAACTTCTGCAAAGCACTGAGAATAGCGCTATCACTAATGCCTTCATCCTTTGCTACAGCAATCGCGGCGGTGGCGTTTAAGGCATTGTGTTTGCCCGGCATATTTAAGGTCACGTCGAGACGCTCACCCTGTTTTGACAGTACCGTGAACGAGCAGGTGCTGGCATTTTGGCTAAAGTCAGTGAGCCGATAGTCAGCATCACAGTGTTCGCCATACGTTGTCACCTGACGAGAAAAGCGGGGAATCAGCTCTTTAGCGACTTCAGAATCAATACACACCACGGCAAGACCATAAAATGGCAAGTTGTGTATGAAATCCACATAGGTGTCTTTCATTTTCTCGAGGCTGCCATCATAGGTATCCATATGATCTTCTTCCACATTGGTGATCACCGATACCATCGGCTGCAAGTGTAAAAATGAAGCGTCACTTTCATCGGCTTCAGCAATTAAATAACGACTGTCACCGACCTTTGCGTTACTGCCGGCACTATTGAGCAAGCCGCCGATTATAAAGGTGGGATCGAGCTTGGCCTCAGCAAAAATACTGGCTACTAAGCTCGTAGTGGTAGTTTTGCCATGAGTACCAGCAATGGCAATACCATGGCGAAAACGCATCAACTCAGCGAGCATCTCAGCGCGACGCACAATCGGAATACGGGCACTTCGAGCAGCGATAATTTCAGGGTTTTGCTCATCAATAGCACTGGAAACCACCACTACCGACGCATCTTTAACATTGTTTTGGTCGTGCCCAATAAACACTTCTGCGCCGACTTTAATCAGCCGCTCAGTCATTGCACTTCGGGCTATATCCGAACCGGTAATACGATATCCTTCGTAAGCCAGCACTTCGGCGATACCGCCCATACCAGCACCGCCTATGCCAATAAAGTGAATTGTCTCAACGCGGCGCATCGCTGGTCGTTGGCCGTTATCTTGTTGCTTGCCCAATTTCGGGGCTGTGCTCATTGCCTGTGTCATTAACTATACTGCTCACATTGTTTGGCAACCTGTGCGGTTGCATCGAGCTTGGCGAGCGCTTTCGCGCGCTTGCCCATCTCGGTCATTAATTCTGGTTGCTGCAAATATGGCATCAACAACTGTTGCACAGAGCCGTGATTAAAGTCGCTCTGTTGCATACATAATGCTGCTTCACCTTGCACCAAATACTCTGCATTGGCGGTTTGATGGTCATCCACAGCATGTGGAAACGGCACAAATAGCGCCATCCGCCCAGCGGCTGCAACTTCACTGACTGTCAGCGCTCCAGCGCGACAAACAATCACATCAGCCCACGCCAGTGCTGCGTCCATATCATCAATAAATTCAGTTACTTTCGCTTCAAGCCCTAGCTCATCATATTGCTGCTGTACATGCGCTGAGCGCGCCTTACCGGTTTGGTGCCACACGGCAAGAGGATGACTCTGGTTAAGCTCAGCAAAAGCACCAGGCAACACGTCATTCAACACTTTCGCTCCCAAAGAGCCGCCCACGACTAACATGTTAACTGGTGAGTCAGCCTGCTTAGGTTCAATATGCATCAATGACTGGCGCACCGGATTACCCAGCACTTTGAAATCATCATTGGCTAAAGCCCCGGGGAAGGCCCCAAGCGTTTGTGTGGCAATTTTAGCGAGCAGTTTATTACTCATGCCAGCGACCGCATTTTGCTCATGGATAATTAAAGGGATGCCTAAACTTTTTGCCGCCAAACCAACGGGGCCAGTTACATAGCCGCCCATAGTCAGCACCACATTAGGGCGACGCTGCTTGAGAATATGACGCGCTTTAAAAAACGCTTTCAAAATCATCAGTGGCGCTTTGAACAGTCGCATTAAGCCGTTCCCGCGCACGCCTTGAACATCGATAAAATCAATCTCGATGCCGTGTTTAGGGACTACTTCGGCTTCCATGCGGTCGTCGGTTCCGACCCAAGATACCTGCCAATCGCGCGCTATTAAGTATTGGGCTACGGCAATGCCCGGGAAGATATGTCCACCAGTTCCACCTGCAGCCACTACCATACGTTTACTCATGCTGCCCCCTGAACTGCTGAAGTTGAGCCACTTACACTTCGGCGATTACCACGCGGTGTTGCTTGCTTAGTGGCCATTTTCGTTTCAAAATCCACTCGCAGTAACACGCCCGCCGCAATGGCCATCACTAAAAAACTAGACCCCCCGTACGAGATAAAGGGTAAGGTAAGGCCTTTGGTTGGCAAAATTCCGGCGCTGGCACCAACGTTCACCATGCTTTGAAAAGCAAACCAAATACCAATTCCTAAAGCTAAATAACCCTCATATTCCTTATTCGCTTTGAGGGCGCGCTGGCCGATAAGCAGAGCGCGAAATACCAAGGTTCCCAACAGTACGAGAATGGTTAATACACCTATAAAGCCTAATTCTTCCGCTACCACGGCGAATATAAAGTCATTGTGAGCGTGTGGCATGTATTGCAGTTTTTGCACGCTGTTGCCTAGCCCTTGGCCTAGCCATCCACCCTGCCCATAAGCCATCAACGACTGAACCAGTTGATAACCTTTGCCAAAGGGATCTTCCCACGGCTCCAAGAAACCCACCACACGAGCCCAGCGGTATGGCTCAAAAACAATAAGAGCGATGACTAAACCTATGCCAGAGAGCATAAGCGCGAAAAACTGCCATAGTTTCGCGCCGGCAAGGAAAAGTAGCCCGACCGTGGTGACAAACATCACCACCACGGTGCCTAAATCCGGCTGCAACAAAATCAATCCGGCGTAGACAATGAACACACTAATGGGTTTAACAAAGCCTTTTAAATTTTCCTGTACTTCATCGCGTTTACGCACGAGGTAGCCAGCTAAGTAGCTAAAAAAGAATAGCTTCGCTACTTCAGAAGCTTGGATATTAATCGGCCCCATGGGGATCCACCGCTTCGATCCATTGATTTCATTGCCGACAATTAGTACCAGCACTAATAAACCTAAACCTAACAACAGCAAATAAGGGTTGGCCACTTTCCACCATTGCATTTTTACGCTGATGGCGACAATAAATAGCACAAAGCCTAAGGCCACAAACACTGCTTGGCGGATCATGATATGGTAAGGGTTATCGTACAGGCGCTCCGCTTCCGGCATCGAGGCGCTGGTCACCATTACAAAGCCTACGCCAATGAGGCATAGCAACGCGTAGATAAGTGGCACATCATAAAGTTGCCCTGAAGGTTTTAGATGGAACAAGTCTTTAATCTTTTCCCAACTCATGATGACTCCTCCAACACCTGTTGAATAAAGTCATTACCCCGGGCCATGTAATTGCTGTACATATCTAAACTGGCGCAAGCCGGTGCAAGCAACACAATATCGCCAGCCTGCGCGCAGGCTTTTGCCTTTTGCACCGCTTCACCCATGCCACTAACGCGATGACTGCCTGGTTTGAGCGCGGCAATGGCATCACCGTCTTTACCGAAGCAGATGAGTTCAGCGACTTGTTCGGCCAAAGTTTCTTTCAGTGGCGTCAGATCCGCGCCTTTGGCATCACCACCAGCAAGTAAAATCAATCGCCCGGGCTCAGCGGCTAAGCCTTTAATTGCAGCCAATGTAGCTCCGACATTGGTGGCTTTTGAGTCGTTGAAATAGCGCACATCATTTAAGGTAGTAACATACTGACAGCGGTGGTCTAGGCCTTTGAATTCTGACAATGCACGCTCAAACACACCGATATCAAAGTGAAAATCATGACACAACGCCATCACTGCAAGCACATTGAGTTGGTTATGGCTGCCCGGTAACACCGTTTTACGGCAAGGCAATAAAGGCGAGTTACGGTATGCGAAATAGCTCTCGCCCTGATGTTGCATGATATGGTAGTCGGCATCATGCAACGCAAAGCTCAGCGGTTGTGATGCATGCTCTGGGTAGGTATCTGCGTCACCACGATTGTACACAGCTAGCTGACAATCTTGATAAATACGCTGCTTGGCGCAGATGTAATCAGCCATGCCTGTGTAGCGGTCAAGATGATCTTCACATAGGTTTAAAATGCACGCTGACTTCGCAGCTAAGCTGGTTGTTGTCTCTAACTGAAAGCTCGACAGCTCTAATACATACGCATCCATATCTTGCGCTAGCAAATCAAGTACTGCGGTGCCAATGTTGCCACCTAAGCCCACCTGTAAGCCGCCGCATTCAAGCACTTTAGCTAACAGCGAAACCACCGTGGACTTACCATTTGAACCTGTCACTGCAAGCACGGGTTTGTTATTAAGCCGAGCAAAGAGCTCGACATCGCCGATCACTTCAACACCTTCGGCAATTGCTTGGCGCACTTGTGGTGTGCTGAGAGCTATGCCTGGAGCGATAATAATGACATCAAACTGCGTCAGTTCGGCTTTGTCAAAATCGCCAAAGCGACGTTCTAAGTGCGGCACGTGAGAGTCGAGCCACAATTGTGTTGGTACCTGTTGACGGGAATCAATAAGCACAGGGTGAAGATTATGAGCATGCAGAAAACGCACCGTGCCCAGACCAGATATACCCAGTCCGAGCACCGCGATACGTTTATTTTTAAGCGTGTCTAAATAGCTCATTACCTAATCTTCAATGTCGCCAAACCGGCCAAAACTAATACAATGGAAATTATCCAAAAGCGCACGATGACGCGCGGTTCTGGCCAACCTTTTAATTCATAATGATGATGAATGGGGGCCATCCGGAAAATACGCTCACCGCGCAGCTTGTAGGAGCCCACCTGTAAGATCACTGACAACGCCTCCATCACAAAGACCCCGCCCATAATCACCAATACCAACTCTTGGCGTACCAACACGGCAATAATGCCCAGTGCTCCGCCTAGCGCCAAGGAACCAACATCGCCCATAAAGACTTGAGCTGGATAGGTGTTGAACCATAAAAAGCCTAACCCAGCGCCAACAATGGCGGTGCACACCACCACCAGCTCACTGGTCAGCGGTAAATGAGGGATATGCAGGTAGCTGGAAAAGTTCGCATGACCGGTAACATAAGCGATGATTGCCAACGCTGAGGCGACCAAAATAGTCGGCACGATAGCTAACCCATCAAGGCCGTCGGTGAGGTTGACCGCATTAGATGTACCGACTAAAACGAAGTAGGTCATTACAATGTAGAACAGCCCTAGCTGAGGCATCACTTCTTTGAAAAACGGCACTATCAGCGCCGTTTCCGCTGCTTGCTGAGAGCTGGCATAAAGCGCAAACGCGACGACTAAGGCAATGACTGATTGCCAAAAATACTTCCACTTAGCGATTAACCCTTTGGGGTCTTTGCGAATCACTTTACGGTAATCATCAATAAACCCAACGATCCCCAACGAGCCAATGACAAACAACGTTGCCCACACGTATTTATTGCTTAAATCGGCCCACAGCAAAGTGCTGGTAAAAATAGCGCCCAGAATGAGTAGTCCACCCATGGTGGGTGTGCCGGATTTACTTAGATGAGATTGTGGACCGTCATCACGCACGGTTTGACCGATTTGCATACGCTGGAGCGCCACGATCAATTTCGGCCCAAAGTACAACGACATCAACAACGCCGTTAAAATTCCTAAAATGGCTCGCAACGTCAAATATGAAAAGACATTAAATCCACTATAAAATTGGGTCAGGTATTCAGCCAGCCACACTAACATTACTTCTCTCCCTCGCTGGCTAACTGCTTGCCATGCGCCACTAAATCTTCCACTAAAAGCTCCATGCGTGAACTGCGCGATCCTTTCACGACTACCGTTGTTTTTTGTTGTGTCTGTCGTAAGTCTTTGAGCATTTGCTCAAGGAGTTGATCACGCCCAGAAAAGTGGCGTTCGGCTTGTTCATAGACATCACTGGCGTAACGGCTCAATACGCCCAGAGAATAAACGGCTTCAATACCGCGTTGTTTTGCATACTCACCCACTTGTTGATGATAATCACGGGCATCTTCACCGAGCTCATTCATATCACCCAAAGCCAGTACACGGTGGCCTTGAACGTCAGCGAGTAGGTCAATAGCGGCTTGCACCGATTTGACGTTGGCATTGTAACTATCATCAATGACTGTGAGCTGACTTGATACCTCAATCAGATTAACGCGGCCATGGGCTTGATGCATGGTCTTAAGACCGCTGGCAACCTCTTGTAAGGAGCAGCCGACACTGGTCGTTAATGCTGCAGCAATCAAGACATTGGTGACATTATGTTTACCGGGAATAGCAAGCTCAACAGCGACTTTTTCTTTGCTGTTACACAGCGTAAACGACGCCCGGGCCAAAGCATCAAGATGAATATCTTCTGCCCATACATCCAGTTGCTGACTCATGGAAAACTGCTTCACTTTGCGTGAGCCCAAATCATCTAGCCACTGCTGTTTAAATTCGCTATCAGCATTAATGACTGCTACGCCATGCTCGCCGAGGCCAGAAAAAATTTCGCCTTTCGCGGTGGCCACTCCTTGTAACGAGCCAAAGCCCTCAAGGTGTGCCTCAGCGACATTACACACTACAGCCACATCGGGTTTAGTTAATGATGTGGTGTAGGCAATTTCGCCGAGATGATTCGCGCCCAACTCAATAACGGCGTACTGATGTTTTGGCGCTAGACGCATTAAGGTTAATGGCACACCAATATCGTTGTTAAAATTGCCTTTTGTCGCCAGCACTTCACCTTTTTGTGCCAATATTGCCGCACACATTTCTTTCACTGTGGTTTTACCCACGCTCCCTGTGATAGCGATAGTTTTAGGGGCGACTTGGGCTTTTACCGCAGCACCGATTTGCCCTAAAGCTAATCGTGTATCAGCCACAATCAGTTGCGGCAAAGTACTATCTACTGGGTGTTCAACAATGAGCGCAACGGCCCCTTGTTGCTCAGCCACATCAATAAACTGATGACCGTCAAAATTCGGCCCTTTAAGTGCTAAAAACACTTCCCCTGCACATAAGCTACGCGTATCGGTATTAATATTTTCGACAGCACAATTCTCGCCCTGGTAGGCACACCCTAAGGTGTCGCTAAGCCAGTTTAAATCCATGGCAATCATTATTTACCTCCTTGTTGATGCAATAACTGCTGCACCACAGTGCGGTCGCAAAACGCGAGTGTCTGCTCGCCAATGATTTGATAGTCTTCATGGCCTTTGCCGGCGATGAGCACAATGTCCTCACTGCCCGCTTGTGTAATCGCCAAGGCGATTGCCTTCGCTCTGTCCACTTCATAATGAGCTTCAATATTGGCACTGAAACCGCTTTTAATATCATCGAGTATGGTGTGTGGGTCTTCGCTGCGTGGATTATCGCTGGTCACCACAACACGGTCAGCGTACTTTTGTGCCGCCTTGGCCATTAATGGCCGCTTACCTTTATCGCGGTCACCGCCACAACCAAACACACAGGTCACTTTACCAGGTGCGTGTTGACGCAAGGCTTGTAATGCGAGCTCTAGAGCATCTGGGGTATGGGCATAATCCACCACACAGGTTGGCTGCTGTGGTGCACTATACGCTTGCATACGCCCGGCGATAGGCATCAAAGTTTTACAGCCAGCTAGTAACTCAGGCAGCGGATAACCAAGGCCAAGCAATGTTGCCAGTGCAGCGCACACATTATAAAGGTTAAACTCACCGAACAGTGGCAGCTCTATTTGCCCTTCTCCCCAACTACTGCTGATCTGCGCGCGTAAACCGCTTGGTAAAAACTGAACATTGCTAAAATACACATAGCGACCGAGCTCAGGGGGCAAGGTTTTACGGCCATATACAACCAAGTCATCAAATGGATATTTTTCTAGCCACCCCTGGGCAACCGCATCGTCTTGGTTAAGCACCACCATTTTCGCATTACAATCACGCATAAGGATCAGCTTGGCATCAGCGTAACTTTGCATATCGCCATGGTAATCTAGGTGATCGCGAGACAAGTTGGTAAACACAGCAGCGCGAAAATGGCTATTGGCAACACGGCCTTGAATAAGGCCATGCGAAGAGACTTCCATTGCCACTAACTGTTTTTGTTGTTGTTTTAACTTGGCAAAAATCTGTTGTAGCTCAACACTGCTCGGCGTGGTGTTGCTCAACGCATTCATCTGCTGGGCATCGCCCCAGCCCAACGTGCCGATTATGGCACTGCTGCGCTCACAGTACTGCGCTAAAGTAGCAATAAATGAGGTGGTAGACGATTTCCCATTGGTGCCAGTTACGCCAACCAGATCAAAGGCATTACTTGGCTCGCCGTAAAATTGCGCCGCCAACTGCGAAAGACGCAGGCTCAGCTCATCCACGACAATAATGCGCTCATCATCACTGTTAAGTTGACAACGGCTGTCGGCAATAACCGCATTCGCTCCTGCGGCAATGGCTTGTTTAGCAAATTGTCCGCCATCCAGTTGATGGCCTTTAATAGCTACAAAGACATCGCCGCGATTGACGCGGCGGCTATCGAGCTGCAACTCATTGACCAACTCAATGTCGGTATCTATGCCCCAAGGTGCGAGTACTTCGCGAAGATTACGCATCTCCACCTCCTTCTTCTGCAAGGTTAGCGACGGGCTCTAAATCAGGTGCTACATTCAAAATACGCAGCGCATTGGACATGATCTCAGCAAATACAGGGCCAGCTGTAGCACCGCCATAGTAAACATCGCCGCCGGGTTCGTTAACCATTACCACAACCGCTAATCGCGGGTCGCTGACCGGACCAAGGCCGGCAAAATACCCCACGTATTCATCGCCATAGCCACCCGCAACCGCTTTTTTAGAAGTTCCTGTTTTAGCCGCTACACGATAACCATCCACTTTCACTTTCGAGGCCGTGCCGCCTTTTTCAAAGACGCTTTCCATCATCTCAACTACCGCATTCACGTCTTTTTCTTTAAAGACGCGTTCACCTTGCAAAGGTTGTGGTTGTTTTAAAATCGTCAGTGGCCGAGAAATACCGCCCGAACCCAAGGTGGCATAGAAGCGCGCGAGCTGCGCGGTACTAACAGAAATGGCATAACCAAAGGATAAGGTCGCGATTTCGAAATCTGACCAGCGGCGATTTGGGTAGAATAAGCCGCTGCTTTCGCCCACCATGCCAGTGCCGGTATCACTGCCAAAACCAACACGCTCAAATAAACCGACAAAATAGTCTTTAGGGAGATCTTGGGTGATCTTCGCCACCCCCATATTGCTTGATACTTTGAGTATTTCTCGCAGTGACATCTCACCCCGGTTATGGGTATCTTGCACTAGACTGCCACCCACACGCATCCACCCTGGATAAGTATCTATGGTGTCGTTCGCTTGGATGTTTCCATAGTCTAAACCAGCTAACACTGACAAAGGTTTAATGGTTGAACCCGGCTCAAATAAATCGGTAATAGCGCGGTTACGGCGCTTATGTGGCGCTGCATCTTCTAAATTATTGGGATTAAACGAGGGACTGTTAACCATGGCTAAAATTTCGCCGGTTTTTACATCCACCACCATGGCCGAACCTGATGTTGCTTTGTAGGTGAGCACGGCTGATTTCAGCGCCTTATATGCGATAACTTGAATACGTTGATCAATCGATAGCTCGATATTTTCTGGCTCCACGCGCTGACGCTCGTCAAGCACCGCCACTTCGCGGCCACGTGCATCCTTACGAATAGTGCGTCGTCCTTCAGTGCCCGTGAGTGCTTCATCATAGAGTTTCTCAATGCCCTCGATGCCGTGCCCATCAATATTGGTAAAGCCCAATACATGAGCGGTGATCTCTCCCGCTGGATAATAACGTTTAGACTCGTCTAGCAGATGCACGCCTGGCAGGTTGAGTTCATCAATATAATTGGCAACCGCAGGGGTTACTTGGCGTTTTAAATAGACGAAGCGGCGGTCTTTATCGCCGGTAAGGCGCTTATCGACATGGGCACGTCCTAAACGCAATACATCGGCCAGTTCACGCCAACGCATATCTTGTTTGTAGAACGCTTGTTTTAAATCTTTTAAGTGGGCGGGTCTGTCCAAGACATCTTGCGGGTCTTGGCCCTGCTTTTTGGTATGACTCACTACCTTCTTGCGCAGGTACTTATCAATCGCCTTAGGGTCAGCGTAAACACTCACAACAGGTACGCTGACCGCCAACTCTTTGCCTTGACGGTCAAAGATCATACCGCGCTGCACTTGAAGCTTCTCTACTCGCACAGTGCGTTTGGCGTTCTCGCTACGCGCTTTATCCGGCTCTATCACTTGCAAATAAGCTGCACGCGCAACTAAGGTGACAAACACCATAAGCACAGCACCGCAGACCAGCATAAACCGCCAGGTGATAAGGTTGTTACCATTGTTTTTACGCTTTGCAGCTCTCATGGGACTATTACCACTTCCTCGTCTTCACTGGTGGGGCGCTTCATATCCAACTGCTCTTTCGCTATTTGCTCGATGCGGGCATGTTGAGAATAAAACTCTTCTTCAACTAATAAGTAACGCCAGTTCAAATCTAATTCGTCCCGCTCTTGTAATAAGCGGTCTTGAGCGATCAATTTTGCTCGCGACAAATGAGTGACTTGTACTATAGCCAAGGCACTGATAAGAATAAGAAAAAGCAGCCCCAATGTGATCTTATTGTCAAATAGTCCCCGCAAGATCTCTAACAAGAGATTTGGATGGCGATTTAGTTGTTGTTGGCTCATCCCAATCTCTCAGCTACACGAAGGACGGAGCTGCGCGCACGGCTGTTGCGAGCGATTTCTTCCTCGCTCGGCTTAATGGCTTTGCCTACTGCCTTGAGCGTTAACTGTTGTTTTAATTGCTCATCGGTTAACGGCAGACCTCTAGGCATTGCCTCTCCCTTGCTCTGCTTTTTAATAAACTGTTTTACAATGCGATCCTCTAAGGAGTGGAAAGAAATCACCACTAATCGCCCACCCGGTTTCAGTACTTTCAGAGCAGCTTGTAATGCCGTCTGTATTTCCTCTAACTCACTATTGATATAAATGCGAATAGCTTGGAATGTACGCGTTGCTGGGTGCTTATGTTTGTCTTTAACAGGCACCGCCTCATCAATCAGCTTGGCTAATTGCGCGGTTGAATTAATGTCAGTGTGGGCGCGAGTCTCGATTATTTTGGTTGCGATACGCCGAGCAAACTTTTCCTCACCGTACTTTTTAAACACGAAGACCATGTCCTCTAACTCTGCCTCTGCCAGCCACTGCGCAGCACTTCGCCCTTGAGAGGGGTCCATACGCATATCTAAGGGGCCGTCTTTCATAAAGCTAAAGCCACGTCCAGCGTCATCTAGCTGAGGTGACGACACGCCAATATCGAGCAAAATACCATCGACCTTGCCGGTAAGTCCCTGTGCTTCGGCGACTTCATCAAGACGAGAGAAACGACTGTGGGCAATATTAAAACGCGGGTCATCAGCAAAGCGTTGTGCCGCAGCGATAGCACTCGGGTCTTGATCGATGGCTTGCAAGCGCCCCTGCTCACCAAGACGAGCGAGTATTTCGCCAGAGTGCCCACCACGGCCAAAAGTCCCGTCGATATAAATACCATCAGGTTTAATGGCCAGGGCCTCTATTGTCTCCGTCATTAACACGGATATATGTTGAAAGTCTTCGCTCATGCGTGTGTTCGCGCCTTTTAGAGTTAGAATGAAAAATCAGCGAGATCTTCATCCTGTTCAAATTCTTGTCCTAGTTCGATAGCAATGTCATCTTGCATTTGCTGCTGCCAACGCGCCTCATCCCAAATTTCAAACTTATTCAGTTGCCCCACGAGTACGATTTTCTTACCTAGTTGCGCATAGTCGCGTAGATGAGGAGCTAATAGCACACGGCCATTTTTATCAACTTGGTAATCCATCGCGTTCCCTAGTAGCAAGCGCTGCATGCGTTTCGCTCTGGGCTTAATGTTCGACAAACTCGCTAAGCGTTGTTCGATGACTTGCCATTCACTCAGGGGATACAGCAATAAACAGGGATCACTTAAATTGATAGTGCAGATAATTTCGCCGCCATTATCCGCAAGCAGCTGATTCCGATACTTTGTTGGTATCGCAAATCGGCCCTTGTCATCAAGGCTGAGTGTGCTGGCGCCGCGAAACATAAATAAAATGCCGTCCAAGTGTTGCTGTTTTGGTTTTCGGTAATAGTGCAGATCCACATTGATCCACTAAAACCCACATTTTCCCACTGAACTACAGTCTAGGGCTTGACAAGCCTTTTTGTCAAGCAATGAAAAATCCAACAACCTCTTGCAAAGCTAGATAATATGCGGGTTTTAAGGAAGTCTATGAATTCGGTGGGAAAATGTGGATCATACTTTTACCTAGGGAATAAATGTTCATTTTTTATTCATTCCACGTGATGCCGTGATCTTCACTTTGTAAATTTTACTGCCTGAGTGCGTAAGTATTTAGTCTTACCCTCTCAATTTTATCTGCGTATGTTTTTAAGCTACTGATTTTGTTGACTTCTAATACTTGGAATGAGAGT
Organism: Pseudoalteromonas ruthenica; assembly: GCF_008808095.1. Taxonomy (NCBI): domain Bacteria; kingdom Pseudomonadati; phylum Pseudomonadota; class Gammaproteobacteria; order Alteromonadales; family Pseudoalteromonadaceae; genus Pseudoalteromonas; species Pseudoalteromonas ruthenica. The sequence continues at coordinate 2,389,511 of NZ_CP023396.1, forward strand.
TGCGTTAAAAACTGTGAACTGTCAGATAAAGGAGATACACCATGGCAAATGCTAATACTAAGACTGCTGAACAAACGCAAAGCAACTCAGCTCACACACCCACAGCTCCAACTACTGAAAGCGCCTCTAAAGCCGCCCACGCTGCGGTAGACCAAGTGGCTCAGAAAGCGGCCACGGCGGAAGACTATGTGCGCAAACATGCTAGTGAGTCTGCCGAGACTCTACACGAGAAACGCGAAGCGTTAGAAGCGAGTTTGAAAAGCTCTGTGAGTCGCAGTCGCCGCTTTGCGCAAGAAAATCCATTGCTATGTGCGGGATTGGCATTCGCGGCAGGCATGGCCGTTACCGCTCTTATTCGCCGTAAATAATCATGGCTGAAGAGCATCATGACTCGGCTGCTGAGAACGAGCAGCATGATGAGCAATCTGCGTCTTTGACGCGGGTTGCTCAATTATTTCAAGATTACGCGCAGCGCTGGGGTGAACAAATACAGTGCATCTTTGAGCTTGCTGCCACTGAAGCTAAAATCAGTGCCAAAGCGCTGTTATTAACTTTGGGTTTGATTGTCGCCATTGCTATGACCGCATTGGTAATTTGGTTAACCGTTGTTGGCGCCGCCGCCACGGTGCTGTACTGGTTAACACAATCAATGGCTCTGAGTATCTGTGGCTCATTAGCAGCGCAACTACTGCTGCTGTGGTGGCTAATCCGGCAAATGAAGCTTGCCTTGGCGCAAGTGAGTTTTGAACGCACCATTGCAGTAAGCAAGAAACCTTCATCTTCACAGGAGCAAACCGATGCTGACCCGTCTGATCCTGAAAAAACAGACTGAATATGCTGATTTACTGGCCGAGCAAGGGCAGATTCGTAAGCAGCTTATCGCTTTGGACAAACAGCAGTTACATTACCAAGGCGGTAAGTTGATGAGCCACCCCAAAGGTGTGGCTACGGCATTTTCTGCTGGCAGTCTTACAGAGCTGCTAACCAGCCGCCCTTCTTTAAAATGGCTGCGACTGGCTCAGCTTTTAATTTAGCCCATAAAGCGACGGTTGTGCGGGCGACTAAAATCTAAAGCAGGCCCTTTAGGCACTACTTGAGTCGGATTAATCATGGTGTGACTAAAATAATAGTGACGTTTAATATGCGCCATGTTGAGTGTTTCAGCCACGCCCTTAACTTGGTATAAGTCACGCAAATAATTCGCTAAATTATCATAGCTCTCTATGGTGCGCTTATTACACTTAAAGTGGCCAAAGTAAACAGCGTCAAACCGTATCAAGGTCGTGAATAACCGCCAATCTGCTTCAGTGAGCTCGCTGCCCACCAGGTAACGCTGACCTGCCAGCCTTCTTTCTACTTTTTCCAGAGCGCTAAATAGCGTATCAAAGGCTTGTTCGTAGGCTTGCTGTGTAGTGGCAAACCCCGTTCGATATACGCCGTTGTTGATACCGTGGTAAACCAGCTCGTTAATCGCGTCGATATCCTTGCGTAGGTGCTCAGGATAAAAGTCCAGAGTGTTGCCAGTCAGGTGGTTGAAGGCCTCATTAAACATCCGGATAATTTCCGCTGATTCATTACTCACGATACAGTTTTGTTGCTTATCCCACAGCACAGGAACAGTGACACGACCGCTGTATGTAGGATTATTGCGCGTGTACAACTGATGCATATAGTGGTAGCCAAATAATGAATCACCCGAGCTACCCTTAGCTTGATCGAAAGTCCATCCTTGCGACAGCATATCTGGGCTCACTACCGACACATCAATATAGTCTTCAAGGCCTTTTAAGGTGCGGAAAATAAGCGTTCGATGCGCCCATGGACAGGCTAAACTTACGTATAAATGATAACGCCCTTTCTGCGCTTTAAACCCTTCCCGACCACTTGGTCCAGCACTGCCATCAGCGGTGACCCAGTTACGTAACTGCGCACTTTCTCGCTGAAATTCACCTTTGCTACTATCAGTGTCGTACCACTTGTCTTGCCACTTTCCATTCACGAGTAAACCCATAAAGGTAGCCTCCTATTGTGATAATTGTCCGAATTGCCCGTTTTGATAATCGCGGATAGCATCCTGTAACTGGGCTTGTGTATTCATAACGAATGGACCCATGTGTGCGATCGGTTGGTGCAACGGTTCGCCCCGCAGCAGTAGTAACCCACTGGGTTGATCCGTTCTCGCAATGATGGCACTGTCGCCATCAAGCACCAGCAACTGTCCCGCCTGATACCTTTGTCCTGCAGCAGTAATTGAACCAGTGTGTATATAGGCTAGCACCCGCTCACAGCCCATAGCCGGCATCTCTAGTTGCGCCTTTGATTCGATGTTGATATCAGCAATGGCGCCGTTGCAAGCTAGGTTACTCAGAGGTGACTGCACTTGTTCAGCGTTAAGAGTCCAAGCTCCTGCCAAGGCTTTTAAATGCACTCCTTGGCTACTTATTTGCGGCAAGCCACTTTGCGCTGAGTCCTGATATTGTGGCGCATTCATTTTGTCTTTGGCATCCATATTGAGCCAAATCTGAAAACCGTGCAGGCCTTCACTATCAGCCAGGGGCATTTCACTATGGATGACTCCTTTACCTGTACTCATCCATTGCACATCACCGGCGCGAACAGCTTTACGGTTGCCAAGATGATCGCGATGTTCAAAACCACCTTTAATAAGATAAGTAAACGTTTCAATGCCGCGATGGGGATGCGCGGGAAACCCTGCCATATAATCGTCACTATGGTCTGATTTAAGCTCATCAAGCATTAAAAAGGGATCTAGATAACGACCGTCGAAACCTGGTACGCGGCGGATCTTAACGCCCGCCCCATCTTCAGCAGGCTGGGCATTGAGTACTTTAATAACATTCATGGTGCACCTTTAGACTTACGCTGATAACTCGCGTTATGAACCGACATAGGTTCAGTGTAGTGTGCGTTTATGGTTAGGGTAACCGGAAATATTAGCGTGCTGGATGCTAATTTTTAGCATACTGATTGAATGACCACGCTCAAGTGTTGCAACGGCGATTGACCAATCATCGCTAGCTTAAAGCGAGGTTTGAATAAATTCTTACCCTCGTCAGTTTTACTCACTACACTGATAGTACAGTAATAAGGGTTGTCGCTAGCATGGATGTGAGGGGGGATATGCATGGCTGAAATTACCTTTTGCGGTGCGGCACAAGAAGTGACCGGCTCATGTCACTTGGTTTCGTCTCCGGCGCTTGGCGCGGTACTACTAGACTGTGGCCTACACCAAGGAATGAAAGCAAAAACGGAGGCGGTACGTGAGCAATTTCCTTTCAATCCCTATTCCCTGGATGCAGTTATTTTATCTCATGCCCACTTAGATCATTGTGGACGTTTGCCGTTATTGGTTCATGATGGTTTTAACGGTGATATCTATTGCACTGAGGCAACCGCACAGTTGCTGCCAATTATGTTGTTTGATGCACTTAGCCTGTATGAGAACGACTTAATGCGCGAGAATCGTAAGCTCAAACGAAAAGGTCAGTGTGAATTGACGCCACAACACACTAAAGCCGATGTCCTGCATGTGCTCGCTCTATTAAAACCCACGGCCTATCAACAGCAGAGAAAATTAGCCGACAACGCCTCTGTGTGTTTCTACGACGCAGGCCACATACTCGGCTCAGCGGTTGTAGAATTGAAATTTGATGAGCATAGCCGTCAAAAAACTTTAATTTTTTCTGGAGATCTAGGCAATAAAGATACCTTGTTGATGAAGGATCCCACATGCTTGACGCGGGCCGACTTAGTGGTCATGGAAGGCACCTATGGCGACCGTGAACACCGCACTCAAGGCGATACCTTAGCTCAGTTTAAAGATATTTTGCACCGCGCATACACTAAAGGCGGTAATGTCATGATCCCAGCCTTTGCCGTAGGACGAACACAAGAGCTATTACTTTATTTAGGTAAGTTACAGCTCGCTGGGGAGCTTGACGATTGGCACATATTCTTAGACAGCCCAATGGCCATAGAGGTCACTCAGATTTATGACCAATGGTTGCCAACCTTGGATTGTGAGGGCGTAAAAGCGCTATGTACCGGCGAACAAACCCTACTCAAGCACTTCCTCAGCACGCTGCACCTTATGGTGTCGCCAGAAGAGTCGATGTCAATCAACAAGATCACCAATGGCGCACTGATCATCGCTGGCAGCGGTATGTGCACGGGTGGGCGCATCACTCACCACTTTAAGCACCGTATCTGGGAGAGTCGCAACACCCTTATTTTTGTCGGCTATCAGGCCCAAGGCACCTTGGGGCGTAGGCTGGTTGAAGGGGCAGAACATATCAGGATGTTCGGTGAACAATTCGCTGTCAAAGCCAATGTTGAAACCTTAGGTGGGTTTTCCGCGCATGCAGGGCAACAGGAATTGAGTGATTGGATTGGACATTTTCAGCTGCCATTACAACTCGCATTAGTGCATGGTGAGCCCGGTGCCTTAGCCACACTTAAAGAAAAATTGCGCTGCGATCATGGGATAGAGGCAGAGATACCTGTGTATGGGCAAACCATCAAGTTCTGATGCAATCGGCAGCTTCAGGTAAAGCACTATCAGTTAGTTGCTAATAAAGAACCCTGCGCGCCACAAGGTGTACCTCTGTCCGCCAACATGGCTGAAAGAGTTAAATATTACTAAGGAAAGGTTCCAAAAACCGCTTGATGATTCAAGCGGGCATGGAATTATTTGAGTCAGCCTATAAGCCGGGTTCTGTTCTCTCCCAAAGGAGATCGATAATCATTCGTCTAGGCCATAAATTGCTCTATGGCTCAAGCAACCTACCCGGTTCCGATGTGGGCCACACCATAAGGAACCCTATTTGGTCTTGCTCCGGGTGGAGTTTACCTTGCAACCAACTGTTACCAGTGGCCCGGTGCGCTCTTACCGCACCCTTTCACCCTTACCGGTCCCGAAGGACTTAGGCGGTTTTCTCTCTGCTGCACTTGTCGTAGGCTCACGCCCCCCAGCCGTTAGCTGGCACCCTGCCCTGTGGAGCCCGGACTTTCCTCCCCCTGATCATTTTCGTCACAGGCAGCGATTATCCGGCTGACTCAGGGGCGCCATTATACGCATGCCAAGTGATTTGCCCAGCACTTTATTGTTTTTGCGCTATCACGGCCTTATACAGTGCATTTTTCTTTTGTCCGAGATAGTCAGCAGCCACACCGCAAGCTTGCTTCAGTGGCATGTGCTCTTCCAGTAAGGCAATCAAACGCAGTGCTTCTTCACTTACGGCACTGGCCTTATTCGGTTTCCCTGGCAGCATCAACACGATTTCACCCTTTTGTCGCGCGGGGTCCTGCTGTAAAAACTGTTGTAACTCAGTGACCGTACCACTGAAGAAGGTCTCGAAGCTTTTCGTTAACTCTTTAGCAAGCACGACTTGAGCTTGCTCTCCTAGCGCGGCACTTAAATCCTCTAAGCTCGCCATAATACGGTGTGTACTTTCGTAAATAATGCTGGTCATGCCTGAGTTATACGCGTCACTGAAAAAACTTTGTCTGGCTTTGGATTTTGCTGGAGCAAAACCAATAAATTGGAATTGGTCGGTGGGTAATCCGGAGCAACTCAGCGCCGCAATAGCTGCGCATGCGCCGGGAATTGGGGTTACTTGAGCCCCTTGTTCACGGCATAAACTCACTAAGGCATAACCAGGATCGCTTATCAGTGGTGTTCCGGCGTCGCTCACCAGCGCTACGTTTTGCCCTTGCTGTAGCCAAGTGAGTACCTGCTGTGCCTTTTGCTTTTCGTTATGATCATGCAAGGCAAAGGTACGCTTACTGAGTCCCAGGTGCGACAGCAGCTTGGCAGTGTGGCGCGTGTCTTCAGCAGCGATTAAGTCGACGTCACTTAGGGTTTTGATAGCACGCTGGCTGATGTCATCCAAGTTACCAATGGGTGTGGCAACAATAAACAAGGTACCTTGGTCTTGGGGGTCGGTTGAAATATCCGCATTGGACATTGAGCTCTCCTGCATCAGTCAGTAAGATAAGCGAATCACACTAAGGCCAATTGGAATACAAAGACTGTGCGACTCAAATCGATTGCTTTTATGCTGTTATTGTCAGGCTTATCGGCCTGCAGCACAACACAAAAGCCACAAGAAAGTGAAAATCTTACAACTAACGTGAGTGAGCCTGAGCCGATTCAGACACTCAGTGCACAGCAGTTATACCAACAAGCTCAAAATAGCGAAGGCGCCACTCGCGTACAGTTACTTAACCGCACTCAAAATCAGGCTATTAATGAGCAAAATTGGTCGCTACTATTGCAAGCCAGCGACACCCTGTTACGCAGCCACCCTGAGCAACAAATTCAAGCGGTGTTATTAAAGTCTTACGCGCAAGCGCAAATGGGCGAACCACAACGTGCTTTGCAAACCTCACGCTCAGTGCAATCGCAATTGCAAACGCCAGAGCATTTCTACTGGCATCAGTTAGTGCAAGGCACCGCCTACGTGCGAATGCAAATGCCACAACAAAGCGCACCATTTTTATTACGTGCTTCAGAAACCGCAAACCGCTATCAAATAGAAGCATCACAGTTAAACCCCATTTTGTGGCGGTCTTTACAATCTTTGAGCCCGCAACAGCTAACAAAGTATGACTCCGGCTCAGCTATCGCTAAAGGCTGGGTACAACTTGCTAAAATAAAACAACTTTATTTGGGCTCTCCAGTTGAGTTACATCAAGCTTCCAATAACTGGCAACGCCGCTATCCAGGACACCCCGCGAGCTTTGCCCTAGACGAAAAAGTGGCTGAGCTGATGAAAGTTGAGCCCTATAACGCCACTAAATTAGCTGTTATTTTACCTTTAAGTGGCGCTAATAAGGGCCTGGGTGAAGCCGTGAAGTCAGGTGTATTGGCGGCCCTAGATAACTATCAATTCGAAGACATTTATTTCATTGATGCAAATTTAGAAAATCAGCAACTAACGCAGCAGCTCAATGACAAGCAAATCGATTTCGCCGTAGGGCCATTACTGAAAAGCAACATTAACCGCTTTGAACAGCACAACCTGCTAGAGGGAATACCCAGCATATACCTGAACCGCAGCGACATCGAACGCCAGTCTTTACAGCATTATTATTTTGCTCTGGCCCCGGAGCACGAATTAGATCAGGCCTTAGCACACTTTATGGCTAAAGGCTTTGAAAAGCCGCTGATCTTGGCCCCAAATGAGCGCTCAGGACAAAGATTGAGTGAGCACTTTAGCAGTCAGTGGCAACGTTATAATGAGCAGCCACCACTTGTGGGGTTATTCGATGACAATAAAGAGATGGAAAAAGTCATCACTGAGTTACTTGAAGTCGACGATAGCGAAGCACGCATAGACGCCATCGAGGGCATTTTTAAGCGCAACGTAAAGAGTGAAACCCGTTCTCGTCGCGACATAGATGTGGTTTATCTACTCGCTAATGCCACGCAAACTCGGCTATTAAAACCCTATCTTGATGTTAACGTGAGCACCTTCGTTGAGCGCATTCCCCTGTATGCAAGCTCCAAAAGCCACAGCACGCGCATTGATAGCACCGATAAACGTGACTTAAATGGCTTATACTTCACTGAGTTACCGTGGATGCTACCGACAAAGGGGTTAGCTAACCTGAATACTCGGCAGCTCAGAGAACGCTTTGATAGCCTCTGGCCTGACGTTGCCGACATTGAGCAGCGTCTATTTGCCATGGGCTATGATGCGATTTCACTGATCCCGCAATTGCGACAGCTCAGTATGCTGCCAGGAAAAAGCCAAACCGGTCTTACTGGAGAGCTAAGTGTAATAAGTAACGGCGAGATTGTTCGCCATTTAGCGTGGGCACGCTATCAGTCAAGAAGCATTAACAAAGTGAGTCTTGAGCACCTCGATCCCACACCGCTTTTCATGAAGAAGCAATTTGAGGAATCGAGTAATGTCATGGCTCCCGAAAGCGTGGCGCAATAGCCGAGAAAAAGGCCAGCACTTTGAGTTGCAGGCACAGAAATACCTAACTCAGCAAGGGCTGACGCCAGTGGCGCGCAATTACCATTGTCGCTATGGCGAACTGGACCTGATAATGAAAGAAGGTCAGGTGTGGGTATTTGTTGAAGTAAAGTTTCGTCGCCACAGTAGTTATGGCGGGGCTCTGCATGCGCTTAGCCACACCAAGCAACAGCGACTACAAAGAACCATTGCACACTATGTGCAACAAAAGGGCTTAGCAGGCTGCGTATTGCGTGCTGATTTTGTCGCAATACAAGGTGAGAAAGAGCCAGAGTTTCACTGGATAAAGAACGTATTATAAATGCAGGAACAAGTTAAAGCACTTTTTACCGAAAGCATTCAGGCGCAAATTGCCGCAGGGGAAGTTTTACCTAGCGTGCTTGAAACCGCTTCGTTGAGTATTGCACAGACATTGATTAACGGCCGCAAATTATTATGTTGTGGCGCGGCAAGTTGCCATATGCTCAGCGACCATTTTGCCGCTCTGTTGGTGAACCATTTTGAGACCGAGCGCCCGTGTTTACCTGCGGTATCACTGTCATCGCATGCACTGAATTTAAGCCCGGCTGGCTCATCACAACCCAGCCGCGATATCTTTGCTAGGCAGATTAAAGCGCTCGGCGAGCAAGGGGATTTATTACTTGCCATTGCTATTAATGGCAATGAAAAGAATGTCGTCAGCGCCGTAGAAGCCGCTTTGACTAAAGACATGACCGTTATCGTGTTAGTCGGCGATGATGGCGGCGAGCTGGCGGGACTGCTCAGTGCAAGTGACGTCGAGATTCGCGTACCAGCTAAGCGTCCAAGCCGTATTTTGGAATCTCATTTGGTCAACATACACTGTTTGACAGAACTTGTTGATATGACCTTATTCCCACAGGAAGAAAGCTAATGAATAAGAACCTTATAGCTATTTTAGTTGGTACTGTGCTTTTGCAAGGCTGCGCCGCAGCCGTAGTGGCCGGCACCGCTGGCGCAGTCACAGCAGCCAACGACCGCCGCACTATAGGCAGTCAAATAGATGACAATAATATTGAAATAAAAACCACCATGGCGATTAAAGAGGCGTTAGGCGAAAATGCCAACGCCAACGTGTCTGTCGTCAGCTATAACGGTATTGTATTATTGCTAGGGCAAGTGCCGAGTGAACAGTATAAAACCACTGTACAACACGCAGCAGAGCGCATCGATGGCACGCGAAAGCTTCATAACCAGTTACGTATTGGCTCTCCTACCAGCATCACCACACAAAGCCACGATACCTGGCTAACATCTAAGGTAAAAACCCAATTGTTGGCAGCTGAGGATGTCAGTGGCAACAATATTAAAGTAGTCACGGAAAATGGTGAGGTCTTTTTAATGGGGCTGGTAGCAGACGTGGAAGCAAACAAAGCGGTCAATATCGCTCGCAATATTTCAGGCGTGGAGCGCGTCGTTAAGGTATTCGAATACATGTAAAAACGTGAGCACCTATTATCGGGTTACTTAACTCGCGTTTTCGTTATCAACGCGCACAAAAAAGCCACTTCGTTTGAAGTGGCTTTTTGCTATCTAACTCGTGCTTAAATCGAGTCTTCTACCATGATCTTCGGAGTAACAAAGATCAGTAGCTCTCGTTTCTCATTACGCTCACTGGTTGAGCGGAATAAGTAACCTAGGTAAGGAATGTCACCCAACAAAGGTACTTTACTGGCAGAGTTAATAATTTGCTGCTGGTAAATACCACCAAGCACCACTGTTTGACCATTTTCTACTAACACCTGCGTCTCAATACGTTGTGTATCGATTGCTGTCGCAGGGCCAGTTGGCGTGTCTACGGTGTCGCCTCGTGTATCCTGGGTAATAGCAAGATCGAGAATCACTTTGTTATCTGGCGTGATATGAGGCGTCACTTCTAAGCTCAACACCGCTTTTTTGAAGGTTACGGTAGTGGCACCACTTGAGGCGGCCTGAACATAAGGAATTTCCGTACCTTGTTCAATTCGTGCCTTTTTCTGGTTAGCCGTTGTGATTCGCGGGCTAGCAATGATTTCACCTTTGTTCTCTTGCTCTAGCGCTGTGAGCTCGAGGTCGATCAAGGTACCGTCTGCTAACTTCGCTACATGCATACCAATGCTTCCCGCAGGGTTAGCGATAGGCAAGTTAACATTTAAACGATCGCCAATACTTGGGCGCTGACCGTTAGCAATAGCATTGGCACCATCAAGATTACCAGAAATACCGTCACTGTCTTGCTGGTCACTGAAACCCCAACGAATACCTAAGTCTTCTTGAACATTGTCACGAACGGTGACCATGCGCGACTCAATCACAACCTGCTTAACTGGCACATCGAGGTTTTCAATCATACGACGCACGTTTTCAATACTCTTCGCCGTATCTTTGATAAGCAACGTATTGGTACGTTCATCAACAGACACACTGCCACGCTGAGAAATAATGCTGTTTACATCCGTTTTCAGTAGGTCTGCAAAGGTTTGCGCCTTAGCATAGTTAAGCTGAATATACTCACTGTAAAGCGGCTCCAAGTCTTCAACTTGCTGTTTGGCCTTAAGCTCTTTTGCTTCTCGCGCTGCAAGTTCTTCGGTCGGTGCAACCATTAAAATGGAACCATCCATACGCTTATCTAAGCCTTTAACTCGCAGCACAATGTCTAACGCTTGGTCCCAAGGTACACCATCTAAACGAAGAGTAATGTTACCTGCTACTGAGTCACTAACAACGAGGTTAAAGCCGTTATAGTCAGCGATGATTTGCAATACTGCTCGAATTGAGATGTCCTGGAAGTTCAAAGACATTGGGCGGCCTTGGTATTCCTTACCATTGCCCAAGAAGCTACGCTTCGACTCATCTTTTTCAACAGTGATAGTAAAGATGTTGTCTAGCTGCTGATAGTTGTAATCAAAGGCATCTGTGGTATCGATAACGATACGACTGTTGGAACCATCTTTGAAGGTTTCAATCATGCTCACGACAGTACCAAAGTCCATAACATCGAGTTGATACAACAGATCATCGATAATGTCCGTATTATGGAATTCAACAACAATCTTACCCGCTTGCTCTCTTACGTCGATAGCCGCCATATTCTCTTGCAAGAATACCAGCACCCGAGCTTCGCCTTTCTCGCCACGACGAAAATCTAACGCTTGGATACGGTTGATGTAGCTTGTGCCTTCATCTTCTTCTGCAATTGTTTGTGCAGCATCTTGCGTAGGGTTGTCAGAAACGTGCAAGTAGAACAGGTTTTTATCGATACGGGTTTGATAAATCTTTAAGTGATCAAGATAAACCGTCACTTTAAAGCCGTCGTTTACGAACTCACTGGTGACTTTTTCAACACCCGCCTTATTGATTAAGACCTCTTCAAGGCTCTGTTCATAATCGGCTTCGTCAAAAAACAGTTCAATTCGCGCTGGCTCACTGAATACCTGAATCTGCGGTTCGATGTAGATCTCTTCGTCAAAAACGAACTCGATCTCAGTTTCACCTTCCAGCAAAGGGTTATAGCGAACGTCGTACAACAGCGGCACTGCGGTCGCAAAACTCGACATAAATAGGGTCGCAAAAGCGAGTACCAAAGAGTAAATACGATTCATATTGAATCCGTGTTTTTGCATTGTGCTTTTACCTTGATTTTTATGAACTGGAATCATCGCCTGCCTCCAACATCTCTAGCTTGGTCAGGCGTTCTTTCCAACATCCTGCTCCATCAGGGATTAACTCTAATAATTCTATATAGTTACTGCGTACTTGTGTCACTTTACCGTGATACAAGCCAACATAGTTGCCGCGTGATACACGGTGCAATGTTGCATCCGACGCTTTCACTAACGCCCACGTTTGCTCACCTGAGCCTAAAGTTCCCTTCATTGATAAGTTATCCAACGGATAACGCTCCAGCGGTTCCTTTTTACGCTGTGGATCGGGGTGCAAACAGTTTTGCACTTGTATCAATTTATCTTGAATAACTTCCGGGCGCGGTGCCACAAACGGGCTACGCAAGCTCGAAGCATCATAAGCAAAGTGTTCAAACTGCGCGACTTCGGGGATAGGCTCAACATTAGGTTGAGTGCTGGCTTTTACCCGGTTAATAAATTCGCGTTGTTCGGTTGTATCATCAAAACAACCGCTCAATAACACCGCCACGGTGGTAATTGTGAGGAGTTTTTTCATTATTCTGCCCCCTCATAGCGATAAGTTTTAGCAACCACACTGAATACCAGCTGGTCATCACCCGTCGCTTCAATTTCAAAGTCGTGCAAGCTGATAATACGAGGAAGTTGAGCCACTTTGCCAACAAACTCGCCAAACTCGTGATAACTTCCCTCTACTTCGATTTTGATCGGAAGCTCGGTGTAGAACTCTTTCTTAATCTCGGGAAGCCAACCGATTTTTACGAAGGTCAGGCCACTTGTTGTCCCGACATAAGAAAGGTCATCAAGTAACCCTGGGGTTTCGTTCGACGTTGGTAGCTTCTTCAACAACTGCGAGAACTTTTCTTCCATCTCCTGCATTTGTTGCTTGTAGATTTCTAATCTACTTGCCACTGCGTACTTAGTACGGTAAGTGCTGCGTAACTCAGACTCTTTTTGCTGAGCTTGCTCGTAAGAGGTTATTTCGTCAGCAACCAATAGTTTATAGCTGAAAAACAACACCAACGCTGCAGCAATCACACAAACAATTGCTTTTACGGCTACCGGCCAATCCCCGATATTATCAAGTTCCAGCTCATTCCAATCGATATCGTTGAGGGATTTAAGATCTATACTCATTCTTGTGCCTCGCCAATTTCATCGAAAGACTTCACATTGAATTGCATATTGAAATCGCTAAGTAATCGTGACTGCTCTTCACCGGCAACAATGCCTTGCAATGAGGCATTTTCAAGCAGGTATGAACTCTCTACCTGACGGATCATAGTCGATAAACGGTTGTTTGACTCACTTTTACCCGTTACTTGAATCGCATCGCCGCGACGCTCTAAGGTGGTGAAGTAAACACCTGAAGGTACAATTTTCGCCACTTCATCCATTATTTGGGTACCGAGGTTTCGGTTACTTTGCAGCTCTTCAATTAGACGCATGCGCTGTTGCAAGCTTTCTTTCTTCTTATCTAGCTCACGAATTTCTGCGATGCGCCTATCTAAGATCTGAATTTCCCGGCTCAGGAAGTTGTTACGAACGTTCTGCCCATCTTTGAGTGCGCTGTAGAATGAACTTAAAGCAAACATTGACGCAAAAGCGGCGACTAAGACAACAACTAGAATAGTTACAAAACGTTGTTGTGCTTCTTTACGCGCGGCCTCACGCCAGGGCAATAAATTTATATGTGGCATGCTGAGAAACTCCTCAATGCAAGACCCGCAGCAACAGCGAACTGTGCCTTATGCTTTTGCATTAGCTCTTGGTCCACTTTGGAACCAATCTCCATGCTCGCAAATGGGTCAACGACAACAGTGTGGATCCCTAACTCGTCGATTAATAGTCTATCTAATCCTTCGATCATTGCCGTTCCACCAGAGAGAACAATGTAATCCACTTGGTCTTTCCCGCTGGTCGTAAGGAACATCTGCACGGCTCGACGCACTTGCTGTAGCAATGAGGTCTGGAACGGCGCAAGTACCTCAAACGTGTAGTTTGGCGGCAAATCGCTGGTGCACTTGGCGCGCTCAGCTTCGTCAAAGTTTTTATTGTAGTAGGAGACAATAGTGTTAGTGTATTGCTCGCCACCGAAGACTTGGTCCCGGGTGTAGATAGTTTCACCCTTTTGCACCACACTCACTAGCGTCATCACCGCGCCGATATCCACAAGCGCCACAACTTTGTCTTTCGCATCTTCTGGCAGTGCAGCATAGCTCACATCCAAGCTACGTGATAACGCGTACGTTTCAACATCAACCACCTTAGTATCAAAGCCACCGGCCTCAACGGCGCCGGAACGGGCTTCAACACTCTCGGTGCGCGCAGCAGAGAGTAAAACATTAACCTTGGATGGATCAGCTTCATTTATTTCCAACTTTTCAAAGTCGATACTGACTTCATCAAGTGGATAAGGAATTAAGCTGTCAGCCTCAATTTCGATTTGTGACTCTAGTTCAGAGTCACTCAGAGACACATCCATGTAGATCATCTTAGTGATCACTGTTTGACCAGAAACTGCAACAATGGCATGGCTAACAGACTTTGGAATGCGCCGTCTAAGTTTTGCAATAACTCGTCCAATCGCCTCAATGTCTTGAATGTTACGCTCGGCCATAGCCCCTTTAGGCATGGGCTCTATAGCAACAGCATCAAGGCGATAACCCTGCTCATGCTGTGTTAATAACACCGCTTTTACAGAGTGCGAGCCAATATCTATACCGACCATAGCAGGCACAGACTTTTTAAGAAGTCGATTTAACATAAGAGCAACGTGAAACCTTTTTTTATAATTATAATAGACTTATAAATTATCGATGAAAAAATTTTATTCACTATTCAATCAAGATATACTACCAATCTCTTCGCTCAATTGGGAGTCCAAACAGGGAAATATCCGTGAAAATATTCAAAAAATTTTTACAAATCCTTTGCATATGTGTCCTCTTGGGCTGCATCGTACTAGCTGGGCTGTACCTTTACGTCAGATCTGACATCCCCAGTGTGGCGGTGCTAAAGGACGTAAAATTGCAGACTCCAATGCAAGTATTTACCCGAGATGGAAAACTTATCAACCAGTTTGGTGAAAAACGGCGAATTCCCGTAAAAATCAGCGAAGTACCTCAGCCTATGCTGAATGCATTCCTGGCCACTGAAGATAATCGTTTCTACGATCACTACGGTATCGACCCTATCGGTATTGTCCGTAGTGCAATCGTTCTTATCTCGACCGGTGAAAAGCGCCAAGGCGCAAGTACCATCACCATGCAGCTGGCACGAAACTTCTTTCTTACTCGGGAAAAAGCATACATCCGAAAAGTGAAAGAAATATTTATCGCATTGCATATTGAGCAATTATTAACCAAAGACGAAATCTTCGAGCTCTATCTCAACAAAATTGAGCTTGGTAATCGTGCCTTTGGCATCGGTGCTGCAGCACAAGTGTACTATGGAAAGCCTCTACAAGAGCTTGATTTAGCGCAAATGGCTATGATTGCGGGCCTACCTAAGGCGCCTTCTGCACTTAACCCTATCCGCAACCCTGAGCGTGCTAAAAATCGCCGTAACGTCGTGTTAGGCCGGATGTTAGATGAGGGCTACATCACTCAGGCTGAGTTTGATGAGGCAACGAACAAACCAATTACCGCCCGTTTCCACGGCGCCGAGATAGAGCTTTATGCGCCTTATATTTCTGAGATGGTGCGTGCCGAGTTGGTTGCTCAGTATGGCGAGGAGCAAGCCTATAATTCAGGTATGCGAGTTTACACCTCGGTAGAGTCAAAAGTGCAGCAAGCAGCTCAGCAAGCATTGCGTGATAATCTATATGCTTATGATATGCGCCATGGTTATCGCGGCCCCGAAGCCGTACTATGGGATAACGAAACCGAAGCTCCTCTTGACGAACCACAGTTAATCGCCCACTTACAGGGCCTTAACCCACTCGCCGACTTACATGGTGCAGTGGTGATGAGTGTGGACGAACAATCCGTTGAAGTACTTAATGAATTAGGTGAGCGATTCACCATAGAGTGGGACGGATTAAAATGGGCGCGCAAATTTATTACCCAGTCTCGTCAAAGTTATGCTCCGAAGAGTGCGGCCGATATTCTCTCTGCAGGTGCACAGATTTGGTATCGTTTCGACAATGATGGCCGCCCGCTGTTAGCGCAAGTTCCCGAAGCATCCAGTGCACTGGTCTCTATTGACCCTAAAGACGGCCGCATAAAGGCGATTGTCGGTGGCTACAGCTTTGAACAAAGCCAGTACAACCGAGCGGTTCAGGCAAAGCGCCAAGTTGGCTCTAACATCAAGCCCTTCATTTACTCAGCGGCGTTAGAGCATGGTTACTCCTTAGCAACCATTATTAACGATGCGCCGATAAACCACTGGGATAAAAGCCAAGGTGTTGCTTGGCGACCCAAGAATAGCCCAGCTAAATATGTCGGCCCGATCCGTGTTAGACGTGCCTTAGCGCAGTCAAAAAACGTGGTTTCAGTCAGGTTGCTGCGCGGCGTAGGTGTAGACCCTGCCGCTGAACACTTACTCAAGTTTGGCTTTCATGATGAAGATATTCCGCGCAATGAAACCCTGGCGCTGGGGAGTGCTTCATTAACACCTTTAGAATTAGCTCGCGGTATGAGCGCTTTCGCAAATGGTGGGCATTTAGTTGAGCCTTACTTTATTACCGAAATACAAAGCGCCGAAGGCGAAGTGTTAATGCAAGCTCGCCCCTATAAGGCCTGCTCTGAAGAGCAAAAGCGCAGTAATGAAATGTTTGCAGAGTTGGCAATGCTTGAGCCCAGCGGCGCCAGTGAGGGTACCCCCGACAACACTGACAGCGCTGAGACTACTGATACCCAGTTACCGCAATGCGCACCTCGGGTTATTTCTAAACAGAATGCCTTCTTAATTGCCGATGCGATGACCAGTGCAATTTGGGGCGGTGGCAGCTGGAAGCATGGCACCGGCTGGAATGGCACTGGCTGGCGCGCGACGCGGTTAAAGCGCCGTGATTTATCAGGTAAAACCGGCACCACCAACAACTCGGTCGATACCTGGTTTAGTGGCTTTAACGCCAATGTTATGACCACAGTGTGGGTTGGCTTCGATAACCCAGGTAATCCGCTAGGACGTACCAGTTACAACAACAACTTAGGGAAAGGACAAACCTTTGGTGCCGAATCTGGTGCAAAAACAGCGCAACCGGCTTGGATTGATTACATGCGTGTGGCCCTTGAAGATGAGCCTGCGGCCCCTATCGAGCCACCCGAAGGACTGGAATCAGTACGAATTGATCTAAAATCAGGATTATTAAGTCATCAAAACGACCACACCAGCCGCTTTGAATACTTTATAAAGGGGACTGCCCCCTCTAAATATGTGGAAAAAGCGCCGCCGGTGATCTTCGAAACTCAAGGGCAAGATGAGCCTGAGCTGCCCACTGAAGACGAACTCTTCTAAATAAAAAAGCCAAGCAATGATGCTTGGCTTTTTTATTACTCTGTTACCGCATTAACTAAGACTCTCAATAAGCCAGTAGAGATCTGAGTGGACACCTGCAGCGGTGACCTCTTTTCCTGCACCTGGGCCTTGAATAACCAAGGCATTCTGCGCATACCAGCGACTGTTGACGACAAAGATATTGTCACCGGGACTTAATCCCGCTAAGGGGTTGGATTGTGCCACTGCAACAAGACCCACTTGGGCTTTTACCTTGCCATCAACAATGCGTAAGTCAGCATTGTACCTCAGTACCTTTTGCTCTTTTTGCGCCTGCTGTGCGTGGGTGCCAACAAAGTCATCAAGTAAGGCAATGTTATCCAGAAAATCCTGCCAGCTCCCTTGTGCTAAAGACTCTGGCATTAATGGGCTTAGCTCAATATCGTCAATGTCCAATTGCAAACCCAACTCGCGTGCGAGGATCAACAGCTTACGTTGTACATCTCGGCCGGATAAATCTTCACGCGGATCGGGCTCGGTAAAGCCTAACTTTTGCGCCGCAAAAAGCAGCTCAGAAAAAGCTTGGCTGCCATCATAGTGACTGCATAGCCATGATAGCGTCCCAGAAAACACACCTTGAATACGGGTGATCTCATCGCCACTGCGCTGCAAATCGGCTAATGCAAAGTTAATGGGTAGCCCAGCGCCAACACTGGTGTTATAACGCCATTTGAGATTGCGCTCTGCCAGCTCGTTACGTAACGACTGATACCAACTATGTGGCGCTGTTCCGGCATACTTGTTGGCACTGATCAAATGACAGTTAGCACGCACAAAATCAGGGTATAGACCACTGAATGACTCACTGGCGGTTATATCAATGACCACCTTGTGTTCGTAATCAAGCTCATTGAGGCGTTCGCACAACTGCTCGCTTTGATAGGGAACCGCTTGTTCTAACCATTGACCTTGCCAGTTCTGCGGGTCTAACCCACAGGGGTCAAATAACATGCTGCGACTTCGCAGTAGACCAACCAGTTTTACCTCAAAGTGCTGCTCTAAACGCGCTAACTGCTGCGTAAACTGTTGTAAAAACACACTGCCCACATTTCCAAGGCCGGCGACAATCACGGCAATTTGCTGGTGTGCACCAATTAAAGTGCGGTGTACCTTCCCTAAACTATCGGCATCAATGATTTGATCGGTCAGTACCAAGGCGTAGTCTTGATCGCAGTGGCTAAAGCGGATAGTTAAGTTAAGTTGCTCTAAGCATGCCAGCATTTCTTGGTAGCCTTGCTGAGTATACTGGTTTGGGCTGACTAAGGCGCACCCATTGAGGTTTGACTCAACGAGTTGTCCACGCTCTCCCAGCTCACGGGAGATAAGAGTGCTATGGGCGCTGGGTACAATCAAAAAGTCTACCCCCTGCTGCTGAAAGTGGCCTATGGTGTGCTGTATAAGCTGGCTTAAGGTTGCCAGTTCATCCACTTTAAGGCTCGACACACGATATAGGTCAACGCCCTCTATGGTGGTCAAAAAACGTTTATGCTTACAGTAACCTTCGCGGACAATCTCAGTGCCACTGTCATCGCTGTCATAGGAGCTGCGCACCGATAGCTTGATGGCGCTACCTTGCAAAGGCGACAGCGTTTTCGCATGCAATACCGGATTACCTAACTGGGCCAGGCGGTTGGCTTGGCTACGACAAATTTTTTGATACTTTAAGGCATCGGCTACTTTGCGTGGGTCGGTGCTGAAAACCCCCTGCGTATCGGTCCATATACAAACTTGTTTGGCGTTGACATAACGGGCCAATAAGGTGGCGCTGTAGTCACTGCCATTGCGTCCCAAGGTGACTGTTTGCTGGTTGCTATCGGCGGCAATAAACCCCGTTACAACGTTGATTTTATCCCCGGCAATATGGCGCTCGCAGAGCTTTTCATTGTCCAAATGCAGTAGTTGCCCTTGGTGCACACACAGTAGCTGCCGCGCATCAAGATCTTGCGCAGCATAGCCTAATTGCTGCAAATAGGTCGCCAGCAAGCGGGCCGACCACAGTTCACCATGGGCTAATAAGGACGCCTCATCTAAGGTGTTTGTCTGCAATTGTTCAGCTATGCGCTGAAGCTCACTATTAAGCTGTGATTGCAGAGCGTGGGCTTGGTGCGCTGCTAATAGCTCATCAATAAGCTCATGCTGATGGGTGCGTAGCAACTGCAAGACATCATGATAGCCATGGCTATCGTGCTGTTGATAGGCCTGCCACAACTTCACTAGCGTATCCGTGGTTTTCCCCGCCGCAGAGACCACCACCACGTCACCGAGTTGGCTGTTGCCGATAACAATATTGGCGACCGCATGGTAACGCGCCGCGTTGCTGAGACTCGAACCACCAAACTTATGTACAACCTGAGTCATAGTATCCTCTTATTTGCTTGCTAACGCGTTAAAAGCGGCATCTAAGTCATCTATAAGATCTTGTTTATCTTCAATACCTACAGAAATCCGGATAAGCGTGTCGCCGACCCTAGCCTCAAGTCGTGCGGCTTTATCCATGCCCGCGTGAGTCATGGTCGCCGGGTGACAAATAAGGCTTTCCACCCCGCCCAACGACTCCGCTAAAGTAAACTGCTGTACTGAGGTGAGGAATTTTGCACTGTCTTGCAGCTGGCCTTTAATATCAAAGCTCACCATGCCGCCAAAGCCCTGTTGCTGCGCTTTTGCCAAGTCGTGTTGTGGGTGCGAACTCAATCCTGGGTAGTAAACTGACTGCACACTAGGATGCTGTTCAAGGTATTGAGCAATCGCCAAGGCATTTTCTTCATGCTGCTTAAGGCGCACTTTCAAGGTACGCAAACCACGCAGGGTGAGATAGCTATCGAAAGCGGCACCGGTAATGCCAATATTATTAGCCCACCATGCCAGCTCTTCACCCAACTCTTTGGTTTTGGTGATCACCGCACCACCGACCACATCGGAGTGACCATTGATATATTTAGTGGTCGAGTGCACCACCACATCACAACCCAATAACAATGGGTTTCTGTAAGGCGGGAGATAAAAACGTGTTGTCGGCTGCAACCAGCGCACCGATGCTCTGCGCGGCATCGCACACTGCGCGGATATCCGTGAGTCGCAAAATGGGATTACTGGGCGTTTCAATCCACACCAGTTTGGGTTTGGCGGCCACTAAGCGTTGGTAACAGTTTGATTGAGTGAAATCGATAACCTCAACCTTGAGCAACCCCCGTTTGGCTAAAGAGGTAAATAAGCGATAACTGCCGCCATAACAATCATGGGGGATCACTAGGGTGTCATTGGGTGTCAGTAGCTGCGTCACTAGATGCACTGCGGCCATACCTGTCGCGGTGATAATTCCGTGCTCTCCCCCTTCTAGTTGCGCTAAGGTCTGCGCCAAAATATCCCGATTGGGATTACCACTACGACCATAATCATATTCGCGTTTGCTATCAAAATCGGCAAAGGAATAGGTGGTCGATAAATGAATGGGTGGCACCACCGCACCATGGTGCTTATCGGCATCAATACCATGGCGCACGGCGATGGTGTCTTTTTTTAGTTGTGACATATTTGCCCCCAATCAAGAAAATGGATGTTTAGACGTCCAAAAGGTTAAATTAACACAATTTAGAAGTCAAAACATTTATACGTCTAAATAGCTAATTTATGAATATTTGACTATCCTTACCAACGCGATAAAATTTCGCCCTTATTGATGCCTAAGTGACCAAAAATAAGACGCAAATTATGGCCAAGTGGAATGGTGAATACATTCACCCTTATGCGGAGCATGGAAAAAAAGCCCAACAGGTAAAGAAAATTACCGTTTCCATCCCGCTCAATGTTTTAAAAGTATTAACCGATGAACGTACTCGCCGCCAGGTGAATAATCTTCGTCACGCCACCAACAGTGAGTTGCTGTGTGAAGCATTTCTACATGCCTTTACTGGTCAACCGCTGCCTAATGACGAAGATCTCCGAAAAGATAATCCGGAGAAGGTACCGGAAGAGGTGAGAAAAATTATGGAAGAAATGGGTGTGGAAGTGCCTGTTATCGGAGAGGACTAACAAAGATAAGCAAGTTTAACTAACCCCTGAGCATTAGACCTCATTGCAGGAGCTAGCTTAGTGTTGTTCATATATGTCGCAAGTCGGCCTGTATGAGAAGCGGTTAGTGAAGCTATTACTCTTTGCAAGCCATAAAAAAACCCAAGCACTAAGCTTGGGTTTTCTTTTTCTAGCGTTGAGTAGTAAAGTGATTACTCAGCCATATAATTCGCTGGCATATCAATTTGCGCAACACCTGAGTCCACAGCCGCCTGCGCCACGGCTTTCGCTACGCGTGGCAATAATCGTGGATCCATAGGCTTGGGAATAATGTATTGCGCGCCAAACTCTAATTCGCTCACTCCAGATGCCGTTAACACTGACTCAGGTACTGGCTCCTTGGCGATACTGCGAATAGCCTCTACAGCGGCAATTTTCATCTCATCATTGATAGCGGTGGCACGCACGTCCAGTGCACCACGGAAAATAAATGGGAAACACAGTACGTTATTCACTTGGTTCGGGTAGTCAGAGCGCCCAGTGGCCATAATTAAGTCTTTGCGCGCACTGTGTGCCACATCCGGCTTAATTTCTGGGTCTGGGTTAGAACAGGCAAAAATGACCGGCTTGTCGGCCATCAATTTAAGGTCTTCAGCTGAGAGCAAATCTGGGCCAGAAACACCAACGAACACATCGGCATCAGCAATAACGTCTTGCAAGGTGCGCTTATCGGTGTTGTTAGCAAATAATTGCTTATATTCATTTAAGTCATCACGACGCGTGTGGATCACCCCTTTACGGTCAAGCATGTAAATATGCTCGCGCTGAGCGCCACACTTAATAAGCAGCTCCATACATGCAACTGCCGCTGCGCCAGCCCCCAAACACACGATCAAGGCATCACGAATATCTTTACCTTGAATTTCTAAGGCGTTTAGCATGCCTGCAGCAGTGACGATAGCAGTGCCGTGTTGATCATCATGAAATACTGGCACATTACAGCGTTCAATGAGCGCTTGCTCGATTTCGAAGCATTCCGGGGCTTTAATATCTTCGAGGTTAATACCGCCAAAGGTGTCGGCAATATTTTCTACAGTGTTAATAAAGTCTTCAGTGGTGCGATGCTTCACCTCGATATCGATGGAATCAAGATTAGCAAAACGCTTAAACAGTAGTGCCTTGCCTTCCATGACCGGCTTAGACGCTAACGGGCCTAAGTTACCCAACCCTAAAATGGCACTGCCATTAGAGATCACAGCAACCATATTGCCTTTGGCCGTGTATTTATAAGCATTGTTAGCATCGGCAGCGATTTCACGCACCGGCTCTGCAACACCTGGGCTGTAGGCTAAAGCGAGATCGTTAACGGTCTCGGCGCTTTTGGTGAGTTCAATGCTAATTTTTCCTGGAACGGGGTTAGCGTGGTAATCGAGGGCTTTTTCACGAAAGTCAGACATGAACGAGTATCCTGCTAGAAATGTATGTGAGAGTTCAGCTAGTTAAGGCAAACCATACCGCTTTTCTAAATATATTCAAGCAATATCAGGTCTATCCTGTTGTACGAAATTAAAGGGTTTTAAGCCCAAATTCATGCACATTATCTAAAGCTTTATGTGTAAATTTTGATATTCCATGCACTATAGGGACTTATGCATGCATAAAAAACCACCTAAAGCCATGCATAATGCTATATCCGAATAACTTAATATAACTAAAAAGAATACCGATCGGATAACGAATCTTATTGTTCGCTAATAACAAAGTAAGTGAATTTTAGTGAACTTTAGCGTCATTATTGTGCTTTTTTTGTCACTTTAAATGAGCTAGAGCTTAAGGTGAAATGGCTAGTATGAATAATGGGGATGGATAAAAATCATAGACACAAAAAAAGCACCCGAAGGTGCTTTTCTCGACAAGCAAAGATTACTTCTTGCTGCTAAGCGCACCGAAGCGCTTATTGAAGCGATCTACACGACCACCTGTATCAAGGATCTTTTGCTTACCAGTGTAGAAAGGGTGACACTCTGAACATACGTCTAGGTGAATGTCTTTACACAGGGTAGAGCTTGTCTGGAATTTGTTGCCACAAGAGCACGTTGCGTTGATTGCTTCGTACTTAGGGTGGATACCTTCTTTCATGGGGGTTACCTCTAAATAGGCCGTATCGCTCTCCAAACCCGAAGTTTGGCACCATACGCGTTAGTTTCAATGTGCCAAAGCATGGATATAACCCGCTCAGCACCCTTAAGGCCGCGTATTTTATTTGACTCCTGATTAATGTTCAAGCTTTAATTGCGGCTATTCACTGCGCCATGAATTTAGTACATTAGCGCTATATTCTAGTTCTTGGGGCCTGATTTTTGTTGCCATCATCTCGCGATTCCAACAGCCACAGTAGCAACGCGACCCCGTGCTACGTTGAAGTAGCACTTAAGGTGCCCTTACACCGTAGCTTCGACTATTTATTGCCCACCGAGTTGTGCTCTCGCGCCGTGACTGTAGGGGTGAGGGTCAGTGTTCCTTTTGGTTCGCGTGTCCTGACCGGTATGGTATTAAAGGTAAAAGCCAGCACAGAGATGCCGGAAGATAAAGTCAAAGCCGTTAAGGCCGTGCTCGATAGCACTGCCATTATTGATGACAGTCACCTACAATTATTGCAATTTACTGCTCGCTATTATCATTATCCATTAGGTGAAACCGTCTTTACCGCTTTGCCAAAAGCGCTGCGTGAAGGCGCCGATATTGATAAAACCAGCATTAATTACCTGCAACTCACCGAGCAAGGGCAACAGCAGCCGACACTGCGGGCGAAAAAGCAACAAGCCTTGCTTAAGCAGCTGGCTGAATCAGGGAAATCGCCCACCACAGAAATTAAAGCTCTGGGCTACTCCAAAGCCACCATTGATGCCCTCATTAATAAAGAACTAATAACCCAAGCAGTTGAATTTGATAGTCAATGGCGCGAGCAGCCATTGCAGGTGGCCAACAAACCAAGGTTAAACAGCGAACAAGCCATCGCCTGCACTGCCATTAACCAATCCCCTGGCTTTGCCGCTTTTTTACTTGAGGGGGTCACAGGCAGCGGCAAAACCGAGGTGTATCTGCAGTGCTTAGAGGAGGTTTTGCAACAGGGCAAACAAGCCTTAGTCTTGGTCCCTGAAATAGGCCTAACACCACAGACGGTAAACCGCTTTCGCCGCCGCTTCCCCAATACGCCAATTATGCTTTGGCACTCAGCGTTGACAGATAATGAGCGTTTGCAAACCTGGCGGTTTTGCCAAAAAGGTAGCTGTGCCATAGTGATCGGCACACGTTCGGCGATTTTTATGCCGTTTTTACGCTTAGGCATGATTATTGTTGATGAGGAGCATGACGCCTCATTCAAACAGCAAGACACCCTACGCTATCACGCCCGTGATTTGGCCGCTTACCGTGCGCAACAGCAAAACATTCCCTTAGTTCTAGGCAGCGCGACCCCTGCCCTGGAAACACTCAACCGTGCATTGTCCGATAAGTACCAATTGCTCAGTCTCACTCAACGGGCACAAACCAGCAGTGATAATCAATTTGAACTCATAGACATTAAAGGTCAGCACCTTGAGGCTGGACTCAGCCATAGCGCCCTTGCCTATATCAAGCGTGAGCTGGCGAGACAAAAGCAAGTGATGGTGTTTTTGAATCGTCGCGGCTTTTCCCCTTCGCTCATTTGCCATGAGTGCGGCTGGCTCAGCGACTGCTCGCGTTGTAGCACCAGCGCGACCTACCACAAGGCCATGCGTCGTTTGGTGTGCCATCATTGTGGCGAGCAAAGTGCACCGCCCATGCAATGCCCGGATTGTGGTAGCACACAAATAAACCCGGTGGGGCTGGGCACCGAACAATTGCAAGAAGCACTAAGCGAGCAATTTCCCGACACACCCATCAGCCGTATCGACCGAGATTCAACACGACGTAAAGGCAGTTTGGAGGAAGAACTGGCTGCCATCAATCGCGGCGGCGCACGCTTATTGGTGGGCACACAAATGCTAGCCAAAGGCCACCACTTTGCCGATGTCAGCCTAGTCATTATTCTTGATGTCGACGCCGGGTTATACTCATGTGATTTCCGTGCCACCGAACACTTAGCACAACTAGTGACTCAAGTAGCAGGACGCGCAGGGCGCAGTGGCGAACCAGGCACCGTGTTACTGCAAACTCACTTCCCCGAGCACCCACTATTGCAAGATTTAGTCAACAATGGTTACCAACACTTTGCCCGTTATGCTTTGCAAGAGCGCCATGAAACAGAAATGCCACCGTTTTCGCACTTAGCCCTGCTAAGGGCGGAAGCGCATGATTTATCGCTACTGTTGCGCTTTTTATCGGATTTAGTTCCCGCAGCCCCCGTGCCTAAGATACAATTGCTGGGTCCGATTCCCGCACCGCTCGAACGAGTCGCTGGCAAATACCGTTATCAATTGCATATTCAAGGGCAAGATAGAGGCGCGCTACACGGCTTTTTGGCGCAACTAATGAACTACCTCGGTAGTAATAAGCTGGCACAAAAAGTACGCTGGAATTTGGACGTTGATCCCATAGACATGATGTAAAGAGAACACAAAAATAATTATGGCGCAGCACGACTATATAAATCGCAAACGACCTCAGCGTGGTAAGAACAAAAAAGCCCCAGCAAAAAAGCCTCTGCCGCTTGTGCTTATTACTTTGGCCATTTTGTTACTCGCCGGCTTCGCTTACGGCCTCTGGTATATAAAAACCAATGCTGATCCTGAGGCTGTTGAGCAAGTTAAGCAGAAACCAAGCGCCTCCAAGCCAGAAATTAAAAAACCGCAAACGCCCGAATTTATCAACGAAATAAAGCAAGCCGAGATAGAGGTTGAGGTCAAAGAAATTGAGCAAAAAGGCCCTTATCAAATGCAATGCGGGTCATTTAGAACCTATGCACAGGCGGAAACGCTCAAGGCCAAAATAGCCTTTGTCGGGCTAGTATCAGAAATCAGGCGCACTGAAGGCAGCAATGGCGTCTGGTTTAGAGTACGGTTAGGCCCCTATCCGACCAAGCGCGGCGCAGAGAGCGATAAGAACAAGCTTAAGCGTCAGGCAAAAATCATGGGCTGTGGCATCTGGTTGTGGAATTAGGCAAGCGAAAGCCGTTATCGCCATGTAAATAACCAAGCAGGCACAGCAAATCACATAAAGGGATTGCAAGTTTACCTTGAAATCCCTTTTTCATGCCCATATTTCCTCGCTATTAGACAGTTACAAACACCCAGACTGGGTATAAGGACACACATGACCACAATCGTTTCTGTACGCCGTGAAGGCAAGGTTGTTATTGGCGGCGATGGCCAAGTTTCGCTCGGCAACACGGTAATGAAGGGCAACGCGCGTAAAGTGCGTCGTCTTTTCAACGGTAAAGTGATCGCCGGGTTTGCAGGCGGTACAGCCGATGCGTTTACCCTTTTTGAGCGTTTTGAAAGTAAATTAGAGATGCACCAAGGGCATTTAACCAAAGCCGCTGTAGAGATGGCCAAAGATTGGCGCAGTGACAGAGCCTTAAGGCGACTCGAAGCCATTCTTGCTGTTGCTGATGAAACCACCTCACTGATTATTACTGGTAATGGCGATGTGGTACAGCCTGAACATGACCTAATTGCGATTGGTAGCGGCGGCAACTTTGCCCAATCAGCCGCAATTGCATTACTAGAAAACACCGAGCTTGGTGCGCGTGAAATCGTTGAACGCAGCTTAAAAATCGCTGGTGATATCTGCGTA
The DNA here is from genome assembly GCF_008808095.1 of Pseudoalteromonas ruthenica. Taxonomy (NCBI): domain Bacteria; kingdom Pseudomonadati; phylum Pseudomonadota; class Gammaproteobacteria; order Alteromonadales; family Pseudoalteromonadaceae; genus Pseudoalteromonas; species Pseudoalteromonas ruthenica. Next base: position 2,416,440 of record NZ_CP023396.1, read on the forward strand.
TTTACCAACAACCACCAAACTATCGAAGAATTGTAAAAGGAGCTGCCATGTCAGCTATGACTCCCAGAGAAATCGTTCACGAGCTTGATCAACACATCATTGGTCAGAGCAATGCTAAAAAAGCGGTGGCTATCGCCCTGCGTAACCGTTGGCGCCGTATGCAGCTCGACGAGAGCCTGCGCCCGGAAGTAACACCGAAAAATATCCTTATGATCGGCCCAACCGGTGTGGGTAAAACTGAAATAGCACGCCGATTAGCCAAACTTGCTAATGCTCCTTTTTTGAAAGTAGAAGCGACTAAGTTCACTGAAGTTGGCTATGTTGGTAAAGAAGTAGAGACTATTATCCGCGATCTCGTCGACATTGCCATTAAGATGGTTCGTGAGCAGCAGGCGAAGAAACACCACTTCCGTGCTGAGGAAGCTGCAGAAGAGCGTATTTTAGACGCATTATTGCCACCAGCTAAAGACACCTGGGGCGAGTCACAACCGAGTGAAAATAGCAGTACCCGCCAAAGTTTCCGTAAGAAATTACGTGAAGGTCAGCTCGATGATAAAGAAATTGAAATCGATGTTGCTGAGCAAGCGCCTAATGTTGAAATCATGTCACCGCCCGGCATGGAAGAAATGACCAACCAGCTACAGAGCATGTTCCAAAACATGTCCGGCGGCAAAACCAAAAAGCGCAAGTTGAAGATTAAAGAAGCCTTTAAACTACTTGTTGAGGAAGAAGCCTCCAAACTGGTAAACCCCGAAGATGTTAAAGAGCTCGCTATTGAAGCCGTTGAGCAGCACGGTATTGTGTTCTTGGATGAAGTAGACAAAATTTGTAAGCGCGGTGAAGCAAATGGCCCAGATGTAAGCCGTGAAGGAGTACAACGTGACCTGCTGCCGCTTATCGAAGGTTCAAGTGTGAGCACCAAGCACGGTATGGTGAAAACTGACCATATTCTATTTATTGCTTCTGGCGCGTTCCAAATGGCCAAACCCTCAGATTTAATCCCTGAACTACAAGGCCGTTTACCGATCCGAGTTGAGTTGGACGCCCTCAGCGCCGATGACTTTAAGCGCATTTTGACTGAGCCGCATGCTTCGTTAACGGAGCAACAAATCGCGCTTATGAATACCGAAGAAGTCACCATCGAGTTCACTGATGATGCTATTGACAGCATTGCTCAAGCAGCATGGCAAGTGAATGAAAAGACAGAAAATATTGGTGCTCGTCGATTACACACAGTTATGGAGCGATTGATGGAAGAAATATCCTTCGATGCTTCCGATAAGGCAGGCTCACGTCTTACCATTGACGGCGAGTACGTCAATCAGCACTTGGGTAACTTGGTGCAAGACGAAGACCTAAGCCGCTTTATTTTATAACGGCATGGGCTTGGGCAACTCCACCCAAGCCCTTTTTACTGAGGCTGGTTTATGTTGATAACAACCTTACACTATCATCAGCGTTCAAAAACCTTAGACATTCACTTTGACAATGGCGATAGCGCCGAGCTCAGTGCTGAATTCCTGCGTGTACACTCCCCTTCTGCCGAAGTACAAGGCCACCATCAAAGCGAGCCAAACCTCGTTACCAACAAACGGGACGTTGGTATCAACAAAATCGAACCTGTTGGCCACTATGCCGTGCGCTTAATTTTTGATGATGGCCATCTCAGTGGCTTATACAGCTTTCGCTACTTAGCCGAACTGACCAGCAACAAAGATAATCTCTGGCAGAGTTATTTGGCGCGACTTAAAGCTGCGAATGCCCAGCGTGATGCAAGTATTGCGATTAAGGTGACGCCTTAAGCTAAGTGCATTGCCATCACCACCTAGGGTGGGTGAGTAAAGAAAAGGGGGCTCTCGCCCCCTTTTATTATGTTACTGTCTTCGGCTTTTTCTAAACCTTGTATTTAGCCACGGCATCGTGCAACACCCGAGCCTGCTCTGCTACTTCCTCACTGGTATGGGCATTATTACTTGCATGGCCGCTGGCCTGCTCAGCAATATCACGAATACGCACCACGTTTTGATTCACTTCAGAGGCAACCTGTGATTGCTGTTCAATGGCCACCGCGATTTGCGTACTCATTTCCATTATGGTTTCAATTTCTTGGGTAATCGAGCTCAGTAGGTCGCCGGCACGAGAAGCTTGCTCTGCACTCTCACCTCCTTGGTCGCGACACTGTTGCATAATACTCACAACTTGTTGGGTCCGCTGTTGCAGGCCGGAAATAATATTTTCTATCTCTTGTGTGGAATCTTGTGTGCGTTGCGCCAATGAACGTACTTCATCCGCAACTACCGCAAAGCCACGGCCTTGCTCACCTGCCCGTGCAGCTTCTATGGCAGCGTTCAACGCTAGGAGGTTGGTTTGCTCAGCGATACCGCGAATAACATCCAGTACCGAGCCAATGGTGTCAGCATCTTTTTCTAAATCACCAACCACCCCAGAGGCATTGCCAAGCGAGTCTGAGAGCTGGGCAATACGAGATACGGTGGCATCCACTTCCTGACGCCCTTGAGAAGCACTTTCATTAGTTGTTTGCGCTCGTTTTGCAGCTTCCTCTGTGTTGCCAGAGATATCATGAATGGTTGCCTGCATCTCGGTGGCCGCTGTGGCCACCATATCAGCTTCTTGCAACTGCTCTTGTACGCCAGTACTGGTTGATGCAGTGGTGCTAGCTAAGCCTTCTGTTGCTGCGTTCAATGTCGCTAGGGCGTTATTCACATCAAAAATCAGCCCTCTAAAACCGGCGGTGAGGTTATTGATATTACTGGTCAGCGTAGCAATTTCGTCATTGCCATGGGTGTCAATTTGAATACTTAAATCATTGGTCTCACGAATACGGGTAATAGCACTGACCGCTCTATCAATTGGCTGAATAATAGCGCGACTGGTCATTGTCAGCAGCGCCGCCACCAAGATTGCAGCAATCACTAAAATTGTCAGAGCGGTGATCTGAGTCACTCGCATCTCTTGCTCTATCATCTCTTTCGTGGCGCCCAGCACTTGGCGAGCATACTTGTCACTTTGCTCAACAGACTGGCGTAATTGCCCCAGCGCGCCAGACTCTAAATCAACGCCCAAGCGTTGTTGCGCATCAACCAAGCTTTTAAATTTACTGCGATAGTCATCAAGGAGAGTGATTAACTTGGTGCGATAAGGCGCATCAAACCCCGCGCTTTGCACTTTGTTTTTCAGCGCGCTGAAATGGGTGTCAAACTTCCCTAGATACTTCACATCAAGGCGCAACATAAAATCTTTTTCAGCTCGGCGAAGTTGTAACATCAGCGCCAGCATTTCAAAGTTTTGTCGCTCTTTAAGAAGAGTTTCGACTTCATGTACGGCGCTGCGTAGAGCACCGTAAAGTGCATCTTTCGGGTGCAAACCGATTTCGTGCTGTAAAGCCTCGACGTTGTTAAAGTCATCACGATACTGCTGCGCCTGTGAGGCGAAATTATCAATCAGCTGAGTATCACCATTGAGGGTTACAAACTGCTCGCGCAGTTTTGCTATCCGCGCTTCAAGCGCTTGATATTCACTGGCGAACTCATCCAATGATTGTTCTTGCTTGTAAAATAGAAAGTTTTTCTCATGCTTACGTAAGGTAAGCTCATGAACATTGAGCTCTTCAGCATTTTCCAGTGTGGAGTTAAGTAACCCCATTATGCGGGCTTCATAGATAATTACAGCGAATAACACCAGCAAAGCTGTTGCTACGACTGCGCCATTTAACTGTAAACGACGTTTAATCGTGAGCTTTTTCATAAAGTTCATGGTTTTGACCTTCTAAGTAACTGCAGCGCCATTATCTTCAAATTTTAGCCGTCATATATGATATGTCGCAAAAAATTTGTCGATTTTTCTTAAAATCAAGGCAGTTATATCTTAATCAAGCGACCAGAACCAACAAAAATTACAACACGTTGTGCCACAACTGCTCATTTAAGCCTTTACGCTGATGCCACTGCCCCTGTACTAACCAATCGACCAAAGGCGCAGGATCTTGAGGATAGTTAATCCGAGAGTGGGTCGCAATATTGACCCAATCTTCGAGCGCATCTTGGTCAAGATAGTGCATCACTTGCGCCCGCTGCATTTGCTGCAACGTCAACGCATTTGAGTATTGCTCGAATTGACCGTTCAGAGGTTTAAGTAAGAGCTTCTTACCCAATGTAAGCGCTTCACTGGCAAGTTCAAAACCGGCATTGGCGATAACTCCGCTCGCACTTGCCAAATCACGCAGGAAGTTTGCCCGAGACGGGCGGCGCAAATGAATATGAGCAAGTGACTGGTCTTGCGCCTGTGGGTGATAACAGTAAAACTCTTTGCCAGGGAAATCTTTGAGATAATGTATGACCTCCTCCAGCTCCTCAAAAGGCAGGTACACCAATACCTTGTTATCAACATACTCACTATCAACCGCAGTGCCATGCTCAATAAACGGAGGAATAATAGAATCGTCAAAAGGCTGCCAATGCACTCCGAGATAAACATCCGCTGGAGCGAAGTTGCGGATCATTGCTTTGGTAAAGAGGTTATCGCCAGTCACTGGTACGTGGGGTGATAAAAATGCAGCTTGATGGCTCATGCCAATGACAGGAATTTTTTGCCGACGCCCAGCCCACGCGGTAACGGGCTCAAAGTCATTAAAGATTAAATCATAATGGCGTAAGTTGAGTTCACGAATATCACTGATAAATTCTCGTATTTTCGCTTGTTTAACCGTTTTAAAACCATTGACTCGCCCCCGCTCGGTGACAAAGGTAAGCCCTGTTCGCGTCTGAAAGTCGGCAAACTCCTGCATATCAAAATAGTCAGCTTTGCTGCGCCCAGAAAATAAGTAATCCACTTCAATACCTGCCTTGGCAAATGCCTTGGCCATGACCCGAGCGCGTGTGGTGTGGCCATTCCCTGTGCCCTGAACGCCATAAAGAATTCTCATAAAGTCCCTGTAATAATAAGTGCTAACAGTGCACAGCCGTAACCCATCAACGAGCCGATGACTACATCAAGGGGATAATGCACCCCGAGCAACACCCGCGATAACGCTACCAAGCTTGCCCACGCATAAAGAAATATAGCTAGTGGTGGATAGAAGTGGCTGACTACAGTCGCAAAGACCCACGCCGCTGCGCTGTGCCCTGAAGGCAAGCTAAATTTGTCGCTTGGGCGAATATGCGCATGGCTTATCACGCCATCACAGGGCCTTACACGCTGAAACAGGTTTTTCGTAGCGTAGTACACTGGTCTCTCTATTAGGTAAGCCACCAGCAGTACCATCACTAACGTCTGTTGCTGCGCGGTACTAAATGCCACTAAATACAGTGCAAAGGCCCCATATAAAATGCCGTCTCCTGAACGTGAAGTCATGCGAATGCAGTGATGTAACCAGCGTCGGTAACGCGGGCGAAATATCACCTTAAACAGTGCCCTGTCTATGCGATCTATGTGCGATAAGATCATTCGCTTTCACCTAACTAGCTGACTTACTTTGACTATAGTGAGCGAAAATAACAATTACATGACGTTTTTTAGACACTAATATGTCGTCTCACGATGACCTTGCGCTTCGCTTGCTAAGCCCCATAACCTAGGTATACTTGATGCAAAAGTGCCCGTAGGAGAGCCCAATGGAATACAGTACTTCTGAACTTTGCGACCATTTTGCCGATGTAGTTGATGTGCTTGAACCCATGTTTATTAATTTTGGTGGTCAAAGTGCATTTTGCGGCCGTATAAAAACGGTGAAATGTTTTGAGAGTAGCCAACTGCTGCGTGAGGTACTGCAACAAGATGGTACTGACTGTGTGCTGCTTGTTGATGGTGGCGGTTCAACTCGCCGCGCGCTGGTAGACATCGAGCTTGCAGAACTGGCCGTCGAGAATAATTGGGAAGGGATCATCGTATATGGTGCGGTACGCCATGTTGATGAGCTTGAAGAACTGGAGCTAGGCATCCAAGCGATTGCCTCAATTCCTGTGGGCGCAGACAACCTCGCTCCGGGTGAAGAAGGAATTCCAGTTAACTTTGCCGGGGTCTCTTTCTACGAAGATGATTATATTTATGCCGATAGTACCGGCATTATATTGTCCGCCGAGGAGCTAGAGCTGGAGTACATCGAAGACGAAGAGCTTGATGTATTAGAGGATTAATCCACTATATGAACCATGCAGTCACTATTTATGATGAGCAGAGCTTACAAGGCATAGTGGCTGCTCGCTCCGGCGAACAGCGTGTGTGGCAGGCGATGGCCTTGCTCGATACGCGTTTGGAGTTCAGTCAAGCTCTCAAAGATGCTTATGCCTTTGGCATACGTTACGTTATTCTTGGTATTCCAGAAGATATAGGCCCTCGGGCAAACTTAGGTAAAGGCGGTGCTCAACAAGGTTTTCGCGCTTTTTTATCAAAGTTTTTAAACCTTCCTGTCAATGAATTTACCCCCGTACAAGATACACTCCTGCTAGGGGAAATAGACTGCCAAGCGCTGCAGCTGCAAAGCCAGGCTTTGGATAATCTTGATCCAGACGACACCGTACGCCTGCGGGCCTTGTGTGAGAATATAGATCAGTTAGTCGAGCCTGTAGTGGCAGCTATTCTAGCGGCCGGACTAACCCCGATAGTGATAGGTGGCGGTCACAATAATTGTTACCCGTTACTGAGCGCAAGCAGCAAGCATTTCGGCTGCGCCATCAATGCGCTCAATCTAGACCCACACGGTGATTTTCGTGCACTTGAGGGACGCCACAGTGGCAATGGTTTTCACTACGCTGCACGCCGGGGATATTTACAGGGCTACCATGTTATCGCTCTGGATGAGCAGAAAAATAACCAAGATATATTAGCCGCACTGCATGAACATCACGCCAGCTATACCAGTTATCATGCTCTTAAAGTAGCCACGACCACATCAATAGCAGAGTCGGTGAATAGCGCCCTACACAGCTTTACTCTTAATAGCCCACTGGCCATAGAGTTGGATGTCGATGCCATTACCTGCGCGCCAGCCAGTGCGTTTAATCACCGAGGTGTAAGCCTTAGCGAAGCTGAGCAATATGCCTTTTGCGCTGCGCGCACTTCGGCGCTGGCGTACATTCATTTGTGCGAAGCGGCTCCAGAGCAAGACCCTAATGGTTATGACGCTGGTGCGAACGCCGCTGGGCAAATTCTCACGGCCTTAGTTATTGCTTTTTTACGTGCAAGATACCAACGCTAGCTGAAAGATTGCTGGTGACGCCACTGTCGCCCCCACCCTAATAACCCTTCTAATGGTAAAGGCTGGGTAAAAATGAATCCTTGCGCGCCTTGCACATTGAACTCTTTGATATAGCTAAGCTGGGCTTCGGTTTCAATACCTTGGCAAATCACTTGCGCCTTTAGGTGGCGATGCATGTCAATAAGGCCATTGAGTAGCGCTTTGTTGGCGCTGGTATAATCAACATCTTCAGTCAATGCGGGGTCTACTTTGACGTAACTTAGCTTAAGCTTCGGCAATTTCGCTAAAAATAGCGGCGTTTCGCCAAGGCCATCCAAACAAACGTGAACCCCTACCTGGTGTAACCGAGTTAACAATGACAAAGCGCGATTATCCAGCGACATAAGCACTGGCAGAGGACATTCAACAATTAAATCGCCATGAGCAAGATTATGCTCTCGTACCATACGCTCAGCAAAATCAACAAACTCATCGTGCAGGACTTCTTCACCATACAAGTTAATGCTTATCGGGGTCGGCTGCCCGTCCATTTTCAATGCCAAGGCCATTTCCGCTGCACGTTCAAGCACATGAAATGCCAGCTTATAACCACGTCCGACGGCGCGCAGATCAGCAATAAATTCTTCGGCTTTTAATAACCCTTTTTCTGGGTGCTGCCATCGTAGCAATAATTCTACATACAAGAGCTCTTGTTTGGGCAATCCAATTACAGGCTGAAAATAAAGCACAAAATCTTGCTCAAAATCGACCTTTTCTAACTCTTTCAGTTGTACTTCGTGGGCTTGCACCTGTTGCTCTAGCTCAGCACTGTAATGACTAATACGTTGCTCGGGATAAAAGTCACGCGTTTTAAACGCGCACTGCAACATGTCATCAAGGCTTGATGCTGAACTCGCCCCTTGTACGATAGCGATATGCGGTTTTAGCTCGACGATACCTTGCTGAGAATTGAACGGCCGCTGAGCGGCATCGGCTAGCTGCTGAGCAACTTGCTCATGTACGTGTCGCTCTTGGTCAAAGACCACCACGGTGCCGTAACACAGCGGAGCAACTTGGAAAAGTTGCGCGCTCTGTTGCACTTGTCGTCGCGGCACATTGAGATTTAACACTTGCGGGTGGTCGATGACTTGATTCATCCGCGTTAAAGCTTGCATCAATAATAGCTCAGCGAATTCTTGCCCGAGCTGACGGTTAAGAGGCTCATAGCCTTCTATTTGCACTAAGATCAAGGCGATATCAGCACGATTATTGGCGCTCCAATCTTGATATTGCGCTAACGCTTGCGGCCAAGAAATAATAGGGAGAGAGTGGTTATCAAGTGTATTAGTTTGTTGGTTGGATACAACTTCCGGCTCACTAAAGCTCAGCTCCATATAAGCGCTAAGCTGCAACAACAAAGGGACGATGCATAACCAAGCGCTGTGTAGCTCAAAAGAGAGGTGCGTTGCTATCAGCAAGCTCTGCAATAGCACTAACCCACCCTTGCCAAGCAGTAATCGTTTATTTTGATGCCGGTATACAAGCCAACAACGAACGCCATAAGCGCCTAACAAAATGACGCTGGCGACTTGCCAATAGCCACTGATATAGGCCAGCCCAGCGATTGAGTAGAACATCGCACTTAAGCCATCACGGCGCTCGCTGACAAGAACAACGCTGACGATTAGCGCCATCATAAACAGTCCGCTAATAAAGGCGCTCAAATGAATGCTGGTGATCATGATTATTATCGTTATTGTTGACGCGGCTGACGCTTGTTAATAAGCCAAGTATAGCCGCTTATAATTTAGCCGCCCATGATCAGAAAGTTTTGCTTAACACTCCCTGAATCCACAGTTGTTTCAAGGGCTTGGTCCCAAATTCGTAACTTAATTGTGCGGGGTGCTCAATGTCCCACAACGCCACATCGGCACGCTGCCCTGGTGCAAGCGTACCTCTATCTGCAAGCCCTAACGCTCGTGCCGCATGACATGTCACACCTTGTAACGCTTGCGCTGGTGTTAGTCGAAACAAAGTACAGGCCATATTCATCATTAGCTGCAATGAGCACAACGGGGATGTGCCGGGATTAAAATCAGTGGCAATCGCGATAGGCACATTATAACGGTGCAACAACTCTATCGGTGGATACTGACTCTCTCTAAGGTAATAGAACGCCCCCGGGAGCAACACCGCAACCATACCGCTTTGTGCCATTGCCTTAACCCCTTGTTCGTCAAGGTATTCAAGATGGTCACTCGATAACGCCTGATATTTCGCAGCCAAGGCAGTACCGCCCATATTAGAGAGCTGCTCGGCATGGAGCTTAAGTTTGAAGCCTAAATCCTGCGCCGCCTTAAGCACCCGCTCCGTTTGCGCATGAGAAAAACCAACATCCTCACAAAAAACATCTACCGCACTGGCCAGTTTCTTGGCCGCCACTTCAGGAAGCATCTGCTCACATACCAGGTCGATATAACCATCACTGTCACCTTGATACTCTTTTGGTAATGCATGGGCACCTAAAAATGTGCTCTGAATTGATACTGGATGATGGCTATCAAGTAACTTGGCGACCTCCAGCAGTTTTAGCTCAGCAGCTAGGTTTAAACCATACCCTGATTTTGTCTCTACTGTGGTCACCCCTTCAGCGTAGAGCGCATCAAGGCGCTGTTTGGCGCTAACGTACAACTGTTCCGGCTCTGCCGCGCGGGTTGCGCTCACGGTGGTCGCAATCCCTCCCCCTTGCTCAGCAATAGCTTGGTAACTTTCTCCTTGCAAACGGCGCTCAAATTCTCGTGCACGATTACCGGCAAACACCAAGTGAGTATGGCAATCGATGAGCCCTGGAGTCACCCACGCCCCTTTTGCCGAGGTCACAGGAATACTTAATAAATCCAGTTCTGGGAGCTCACTCATCGGCCCAAGCCATTGAATAACCCCCTCACCCATGACCACGGCTCCTTGCTCGATAACACCATAAAGTTCATCACCTTGAGGCTCCATAGTGGCGATATTTACATCTACTATAATGTGATCCGCGTGCATTAGACGTGCTCCTAATGAGTAATTTGCTAAGCTTGTATATACAAGATATTTATGCCATGTTTACATAATAACCAAGGCAGTGCAAAGTGCCGCGATGGTATTGATTAGGAGCCCCCATGTCGTCAGCTAAGTATCATCAAATTAAAGATCATATTTTAACCCAGATCCGCAGCGGACAATGGCAAGAGTTCCAACGTGTGCCATCAGAAAACCAGCTTGCGCAGCAGTTTGCAGTCAGCCGTATGACCGCACGCCGCGCTCTAAGTGAGCTTACCGATGCCGGCATACTCACTCGCACTCAAGGCTTAGGGAGCTTCGTTGCCAGTTTTAAATCACAGTCATCACTGTTGGAGATCCGTAACATCGCCGATGAGGTGCGTGAACGTAACCATAGTTACAGTTGTGCGCCGGTAACCCTAGAGTCCATTGATGCCGTTGCCCCCATCGCTATTGCGCTAGGCGTGGAGCCCGGCGAGCAGGTGTATCACTCAGTATTAGTGCACTTTGAAAATGATGCGCCCCTGCAAGTAGAAGAACGCTTTGTTAACCCGGAGCTGGCACCTAACTACCTGCAACAGGATTTTCATACCCTGACGCCACATGAGTATTTATCTCAAGTTGCCCCTCTGACCGAGGCCCGACATACGGTCGAGGCTATTACTCCAAACCAACAAATGTGTACGTGGTTAAACCTCTATAACGAAGAGCCTTGCTTACAAGTGATCCGTCGCACCTGGTCACAAAGAGGCATTGTTAGCTTCGCTAGGCTTGTATCTCCGGGCAGCAAATATCGCTTGGGTGGCCATTTAACATTCACTAAACGCAGTTAAAAAATTTTATAAAAACCAATTGTATATACAACCTATCAACAGGTGACATTATGACAACACACAGATTAGATAATAACCGCGTTATTCGCGCCCCGCACGGTGATAAAATCGCCGCTAAAAGCTGGCAAACTGAAGCTGCTAAACGCATGCTAATGAATAACCTCGACCCTGAGGTTGCCGAGCACCCTGAAGCACTGGTTGTGTACGGCGGGATAGGCCGCGCAGCTCGTGACTGGCCTTGTTTTGATGAGATCATTCGCACCCTAGACCGCCTTGAGGATGACCAAACCTTATTGGTGCAATCAGGAAAGCCTGTTGGCGTTTTTACAACCCACAGCAATGCTCCCCGAGTGCTCATCGCGAATTCAAATTTGGTGCCTCATTGGGCTAATTGGGAGCACTTTAACGAGCTCGATAAACAAGGTCTGATGATGTACGGACAAATGACTGCTGGCTCATGGATTTATATTGGCTCTCAGGGCATAGTGCAAGGAACCTATGAAACCTTTGTGGCAATGGCCAAACAGCATTTTGAAGGTCAAGCAAAGGGCCGTTGGATCCTCACCGGCGGCCTAGGAGGCATGGGCGGAGCCCAGCCGTTAGCAGCAACCATGGCAGGCTTTAGTGCCTTAGTCGTTGAGTGTGACCCAAGCCGAATTGAATTTCGCCTAAAAACCCGCTACCTGGATAAACAAGCCAGTAGCTTAGACGAAGCCTTAGCAATGATTAACAGCGCCTGCGCTCAAGGTGAAGCAATCTCAGTGGGGTTATTAGGTAACGCCGCCGATGTTTACAGCGAGCTGGTTGAGCGCCGGGTTACACCCGATGTGGTCACCGACCAAACCTCCGCTCATGATCCATTAAATGGCTATTTGCCTCAGGGATGGACTCTGGAGCAAGCTCATGAGCTGCGCCAGCAAGACCCAGAGCGGGTGGTACGCGAAGCGAAACAATCCATGGCGGTGCAGGTACGTGCCATGCTCGCCATGCAACACGCAGGCGCCGCTGCCACAGATTATGGCAACAATATTCGCCAAATGGCACAAGATATGGGCGTCAATAACGCCTTCGATTTCCCTGGTTTTGTGCCTGCTTATATTCGCCCACTCTTTTGCCAAGGTATTGGTCCCTTCCGCTGGGTGGCTTTATCGGGCGACCCAGAAGACATTTATAAAACCGATGCCAAGGTGAAAGAGCTTATTGCCGATGACCCGCATCTGCATAATTGGCTCGATATGGCTCGAGAGCGCATTCAATTCCAAGGTCTGCCGGCTCGTATTTGTTGGGTAGGGCTCAAAGATCGCGCCCGCTTAGCGCAAGCCTTTAACACCATGGTTAAAAACGGTGAACTAAAAGCGCCGGTTGTCATTGGCCGCGATCACCTTGATTCTGGCTCAGTTGCAAGCCCTAACCGCGAAACAGAAGCGATGCGCGATGGCTCAGATGCGGTATCGGATTGGCCGTTATTAAACGCGTTACTGAACACCGCTGGCGGCGCCACTTGGGTGTCACTACACCATGGTGGTGGCGTAGGCATGGGCTTTAGCCAACATGCTGGGGTAGTCATTGTTGCCGATGGCAGCGATGAAGCACACGACAAACTGGGGAAAGTGCTGTGGAACGACCCCGCTACCGGAGTGATGCGCCATGCTGATGCCGGCTACGATATCGCCATAGACTGCGCTACCGAGCAAGGCTTAGATTTACCTATGGTCAATAAGGAGCAGCGCCATGATTAATGTTCACTTGCACCCTGGTCAGCTCGATTTAGCCACTTTGCGCCAAGCGCAGCAACAACCTATCAATATCACCTTAGACGAGAGTGCTTTGAGCGCTATCGCCGCAAGCGCCGCCTGCGTGCAACAAGTGATTAAGGATAAGCGAACCGTTTATGGCATTAATACTGGCTTTGGCTTACTTGCGAACACCAAAATTGCTGAGCCGGAACTAGAACTGCTGCAGCGCTCTATTGTGCTCTCACATGCCGCCGGTATTGGTGAGTTGATGCAAGATAGTACAGTTCGCTTAATGATGTTGTTGAAAATCAACTCGTTATCACGCGGTTTTTCCGGCGTGCGACAATGCGTTATCGATCTCTTAATTGCCCAAGTTAATGCTGGTATTTACCCGTGCATTCCCATTAAGGGCTCAGTGGGCGCATCCGGAGACTTAGCGCCCTTAGCACATATGTGCCTACCGCTATTAGGCGAAGGAGAAGTGCGCTATCAAGGTGATATCTTGCCAGCAGCGCAAGCCTTCGCCAAAGCTAACCTGACCCCCATCACCCTTGCCGCGAAAGAAGGCTTGGCACTACTCAACGGCACCCAAGCGTCGACGGCATTAGCCTTAGAGGGGTTATTTCAGGGCGAGGATTTATGGGCACAAAGTGCGGTTATCGGCGCCATGAGCATTGAGGCGGCGATGGGCTCACGGGCACCTTTTGACGAGCGTATTCACCTCGCCCGAGGCCAACAAGGGCAAATCGACAGCGCTCAAGTTTTTCGGCAACTGCTAGATAAAGAGTCAGCCATTAGCCGCGCCCATATCGACTGTGAAAAAGTGCAAGACCCTTACTGCTTACGCTGCCAGCCACAAGTACTAGGGGCGTGCTTAACGCAAATTCGCCAAGCCAGTGAAGTTATTCTAGTCGAGGCCAATGGCGTCACCGATAACCCGCTGGTCTTTGCCGAGCAAGGTGAAATCATTTCCGGGGGCAACTTTCATGCCGAGCCCATCGCCATGGCAGCGGACAACCTCGCCTTAGCGATCAGCGAAATCAGCGCGCTGTCCGAGCGCCGTATCGCCCTACTCATAGATTCGAACTTATCTAAACTACCGCCATTTTTGGTGGAAAACGGCGGCGTAAATTCGGGTTTTATGATAGCCCAAGTCACCGCAGCAGCTTTGGCTTCGGAGAATAAATCCTTAGCTCACCCAGCATCGGTCGATAGCCTACCCACCTCGGCCAACCAAGAAGATCATGTGTCGATGGCCACCTTTGCTGCGCGACGACTGCAAGATATGGCGGAGAATTCTCGCGGTGTACTCGCAGTAGAGTATTTAGCCAGTGCGCAAGGGCTTGATTTTCGCGCTCCGCTAAAAGCGGCCGCCAGTGTTGAGCAAGCCAAGGCCACTTTGCGAGAACGCGTCGCTTACTATGACAAGGACCGGTATTTCGCTCCCGATATTGAGCGCGCTAATCAATTGCTCAAAGAGCGCGCACTATGTGCTCTGATTGACGGGGTGTTGCCGTCGGCCTAAATGGGTTGCTGATAACTAAACCCTAGTTGTTCGATGGCGCTTCCATCGATACGCCGTTTAATGGACCTCTGATTGGTAAAGGTCGGAGGCTCATTGCCCAAACGCTGACAGTGATCACGGTAATATTGCTGTTTCGTAGGGTGCTGAGGATGAACCAAATTGTAAACGCTTTGCGTTTGCTCATAGTGCGACAGTAGCTGCAAAATGCCGTCAATCACATCGTCACGGTGCACCATGTTCACCACATCATCGCCATGCGATGAAAGCGCTTTACCACTAACAAAACGCCCCGGTTCCCGCTTCGGGCCTATAAGACCTCCTAGACGCAGTGCCCGACCCCCCTGTTGTAACACGCGCTGTTCGGCAGCAAACAAACGCTGCTGGCGTTCACTGCTTAGCGTCAATTCACTGCTTTCTTTGTAGTCGCCACTCTGTTGAGGGTAGATACCCGAACTTGAGCACAATACGAACCCTCGGCCATGCAATGTTTGATAGAGCGCCAGCGCCGCCTCGAGGCTTTGTAGGTAGTTGCTATTGGGGTTTCGACTCCCCGGAGTCATTGCGCATAGCCAAAACGCATCGGTTAAATCGAGGTCATGCTCAAGTTCACCACGCTCGTTAATAACAAATTGACGTTCGTGACTTTGCTCACCACGACGACGGTGCGTTGCTTGTACCTGCCACCCTGACGATAAACAGCGCTGTGCCAGCGCTTCACCAAGCCAACCGGCTCCAATAATCACGATTTTTTTTGTCATATTTTCTCCCAAATTAACTCACCGCCATCTACACTTTGCACAGTACAACACCAAGGAATTCAACTTGCTATGTTTTTAGTTCGCTTAGTTTACGCTTCCCGTGTCAGTGATTCTCTCAGCACTGACGATGTGGCACAAATTTTAGAGCACTCGCGCAGCAACAACCGAAGTAACGATATATCAGGATTACTCTGTTTCAACCATGAATACTTTTTACAGTGTTTAGAAGGCTCAAGAGCCAGAGTGAATGCTTTGTACCAGCGCATACTAAGCGATACACGGCATCAAGATATACTGCTGCTGAGCTATGGTGAGATCACTGAACGTAATTTTGGCCGTTGGAGTATGGGTTATATCCCCGCTTCAAGCATCATTCGCGAAACCACCATGCGCTTTAGCGGCAAAAGTGAGTTTAATCCGTATGAAATGACCGGCGATAGTGCCCATGCTCTACTGGTTGAACTGGCACGCAATACCCCGACTTTGGAATAGTTCACGCTCAATTGCTGTAGATCAAAGCACCGCTGTGCAAGTTAAGTAAACTAGCCGCACTTCCACCTGTGTGAGAGAGCGTCGTGATAGCACAAGTACAATGGCACAATGAGCTAATAAACAAATACAACGTTTCTGGCCCGAGATATACCTCTTATCCTACGGCTTTACAATTAACCGATGGGGCCGATGGCAATACGCTAATAAACGCACTAAATCAGTGTCAGGGCGATGAATTATCGTTGTATATTCACATCCCCTTCTGCCACCAACTTTGCTATTACTGCGGCTGCAATAAAATTGTCACCCGCCACCAACATAAAGCGGATTTATACCTGGATTATCTAGGCCAGGAAATGGCGCTATTAAGTGAGCATAGCCGCCACTTAAAAGTTAAACAGCTGCACTTGGGCGGCGGCACGCCAACATTTTTAGATAGCGCACAAATGCACCGCTTAATGACTCTCATTAATGAGCACTTTAATATTGCCAGCGACAGTGAGCGCAGCATTGAAGTTGATCCCCGCGCTTTACCGCTAGAGCGCATTGATGAGCTTAAGGCACTCGGTTTTAATCGTATTTCTTTTGGTGTTCAAGACTTCAATGATGAGGTACAAAACGCCGTTAATCGACCACAGTGCGCACAGGATGTAGAACAACTGGTTCGTCGCGCGCAAGCGGTAGGCTTTACCTCGGTCAATGTCGATATGATCTACGGATTACCGAAACAATCAACGGCTTCCTTTGCGCGCTCGATTTCCAGACTGATTGATATTGGCCCGGATCGCGTCTCGGTATTTAATTATGCCCATCTGCCAGAGCGTTTTGCCGCTCAGCGCAAAATTAAAGACGCCGATTTGCCCAGCGCCCAAGCCAAGCTGACGATGTTTAAAGAAACCCTCTCCGCCATGCTCGCGGCTGGATACCAATTCATTGGTATGGACCACTTTGCCAAGCCGGACGATGAACTGGCTGTCGCTCAGCGTCAAGGTCATCTGCACCGGAACTTTCAAGGATACACTCTCGGCGGCGACCTTCCCCTACTGGGTTTAGGCGTGTCCGCCATTTCGCAACTGGGCAATCACATTATTCAAAACCACAAAGAGTTGAAGCTGTATTACCAAGCGTTAGAACATCATACTCTGAGTACCTGTAAAGCACTGACACTCAACGATGAAGACCATATTCGCGCGGCGGTAATAAAGCAGCTTATTTGCCACTTTGAGCTAGATATGGACGCATTCTCAAATCAATACCATATCGACTTTAAAGCCCACTTTGCCAACGAGCTAGCGCAGTTACAGGGGTTTATTAACGATGACATGCTTAGCGTTAGTGGGCAGCATATTCGCGTAACTGCAAAAGGTATTCTCTTCATTCGCATTATCTGTATGTGTTTTGATCAATACTTGCAACAAAAACTCAACCAACAACGCTTTTCGCGAGTAATCTAGAAGCGATAAGAAAAGCCGCTGTACAGCGGCTTTTCTTACATAAACACATGCTTACTGTTGGGGTCAGCTGTAAATTCACTGAGGATTTTCTCTGCATCCGCAAGAATATCCGCTTCCAACTCTTTTTCTTTACGCCAACGCGCACTATCTTGCTTGAAGATTTCCTTCTTCGAATATTTTTTACGCGCCTCGTGAGTAGGTAAGTCCTTGACCGCATCGTACATGGCATAGACACCCGGATAGTGCACCTGCAAATCGCGCTCTTGATCGAAGCTGTACTGACTCATAAGTACCCACACTCGTAAACACCCTTCCGAGTATTCACATTGACCTTCTTTCATCGCTTTCGCGAGCAGGTGGATACTATCACTCAATTTTGCATTACGGGCTAAGCGCTTTTCGGCGAGCTCCGCTCGTTTAGCTGCGATCGCCTGATTTTGCTCCTTCACTTGCCAAATCAAGCGCCCTGCATAAAAAGCCAACCCAGCAATGATCAGCGCCCCAATTACGATGGCAATGATCCACATGGAATTCATTTTTTATCCTCTTCGTCTAACCACTCATCCGCCAAAGAATCATTCATATAACTATCAAGCAGATCTTCGTCATCCGCATAGTCTTCATCATCAATGCCCAGTATCTCGCATAGTTGCTCATGACGTGCGACTTTGGCATTGAAATATTTTGCATCTTTGCCTGTTAACGTTTCGCCTTGATCATGGCGCTCAATAAGCGCTAGCAGGCGCTCATCCGCTTCAATCTGTGCCAACTCTTGTTGCGGACTCAGTTCTGGCTCATGCGCTTGGCGCAGAGTCGCTTGTGGTTGAAGATTGCGCCGAGGTTTAGACTCAGGCTTGCTCTGTTTAGGTGCCTGTGGTGTTAAGCTCACAGGCTTTTTGCTGCCCACCCGCTTATCTGTTTTGCCGCTCTCACTGCTCTCGCTACCCTCAACTTTTAAAAGTTGTGAATTACGGTTACCGGGCTCGGCACCTTTTTTCTTTTTCTTGCTGCGCTGCTCTTTCATCGCTCGCAGCTCTCTGAGCTTATCTTTACTTAAACGCGCAGTGCCGTTGTTGATGACCTTGCGGGACTTTTTCTTTCTCGTCATAGTTAATCTCTATCGCGCGGCCGTGTTAAGAAGATCACATCAGCCGCAATAAATTCCACATTAAATCCAAACTGCTCGGCGATATAAGCAAAGGTATCTTTGCTATAAAAGGCAATGTGTGTTGGATCATTTTTATAGTGCCAGGTGGCAAAACGCTCAGCATTGATAACTAACTTGGTCATCAAAGCTAAAGTGCCCCCTGGGCGCAATAATTCGTACCATTGTCCAAGGACAATACTAGGTTCGGCCAAATGCTCTATTACTTCGGTGCTGCATATAAAGTCATAACGATCATTAAGCACACATTGATCAGGGTAGTAATAGAGATCATACAATGCCACTGTATGTTCTTGCTCTTGCAACATAGCAGCGAGTAAGGGCGCTGGCCCACAGCCAAAATCTAAGCCTTTACTTCGAGCAACTAAACGCTGCTGCAACGGATTAAAGACCCTGCTTAGGAAACGACGGCACCCTGGGTCATCAAGATCATTCTCATGATGATCATAGATGGCCTTCTCTTGTGCTGCCGTTACGTATTGGCACGCCGCTACAAACACCAATGCACAACGCTGGCATTGCCAGTAGTCGCGTACTTTGTCGCGGTAGTAGTGATTTGGGTTTGGGCTTTGACACAGCGGGCAGGTATTCGCTTTCATAGCGTCTATTGTAACAGGACAAATAAAAAGGCGGTAGAGCTAACCTCTACCGCCTCGCAACTCGAGCGCCAAAATGAATTTGGACACTTCTCCCTTCGACTTGATTTTAAGTCTTATTTTATTATTTTTGTTATCACTTTCCGTATTGTTTTTATTATCTTCCGTGTGGTGTTTTATTTTTCTCGGTCTTCCTAACTCTTTGTTATTCTTCCTTGGTTGTGCATCTTTCGATGCTCCCCTAGCGCACAAACTTGCCGCGATTCCGTTACGAATTTCCCTGTTGTTATTGTTTGTTGCGACAGCAACTAATTTACTGATTCATAACTTAGTTACAACTGGTTTAACTATTTTTTGTAGTTTTGTTGCTGTACCAAAATAGGTAAATTTTTTAATTTCATTAAGTTAAGGTTTATTTAGTGATTTAAAATGAGCAATAGATTACATTCACATATGGTCAATGTCTCACAAGCAGGTGGAGATATCGTCAACTTAATTAACATGCACAAAAAAAGCAGCTAATGCTGCTTTCTTAGTCACTTTTCAAAACCTCATCCATTTGGGCGAGGCTGAATTTTAGTGTAGACCACCTAGGTACTTTGATAAGACCTCGATATCTTCATCGGTCAATTTTTTAGCGATGTCACGCATCATACCATTGTGGTCATTTGCACGTGCACCATCACGGAATTTCTCTAGCTGCGCCTTAAGGTATTCCGCATGCTGGAACGAGATTTTTGGGAATCCAGCTAAAGATGTACCGTTACCACGAGGACCATGGCACGCAGCACAAGCAGGAATTCCACGTTCAGCGTCACCTGCTTTGTAAAGCATTTCGCCCTGCTCGACAACATCTTCAGGGGTTGTGCCCTCAGACATATTGAGCGAGGCAAAATAAGCAGACAAGTCTTTCATATCTTGATCGCTCAAAGGCATTGCCATGCCACCCATGACTGGATCCGCGCGACCTTCTTCACCCCCAGAGGTCATGCCTAATTTAAATTCTTTAAGCTGCTTATATAGATACTCAGCGTGCTGACCTGCGATCTTAGGGTACATGGTGACAGGCGCGTTACCATCAGCGCCATGACACGCAGCACATGTCGCCGATTTGTCTTTACCTGCGCTGGCGTCGCCATCAAATGCTGCTGCGTTGTTTGCACTCAACACACCAACTAACATAGTTAAGGATAGTGCTAATTTCTTCATGGTAAATTCTCTGTTTCGGACCCTGTATTCGTTTACAATCTTTTCGATGCAATGGCTCTATTCTACACGATAAAAATTTCTCTGGCACGTTTTCTGCCCACATTAAGCTTATAAAATGCGGGGTTTTAAGGAAAATTTGTCTCAGCGCATAGTTTTGCCGAGCTTTCCTGACCCATTGCTTGCACCTTTAGCTTAGCCGCTTTCTGATATAAACTAGCGGTTAATCTAATTTTGGTGCCTCACTGAGGAGTTCATGTGGCCAAATCCCGCGTTGATTATACGCAAGCTAAGTTTATAACAAGTGCCCCGGATATCAGTAAATTACCGGAGGACACAGGTATTGAGATCGCGTTTGCAGGGCGCTCTAATGCCGGTAAATCCAGTTCACTAAATACGCTGACCGAACAAAAACTCGCTCGTACTAGTAAAACGCCTGGACGCACACAATTGATCAATACTTTTGCGTTGCAAGAGGATCAGCGGCTAATTGACTTACCTGGATATGGTTTTGCCAAAGTGCCAATGGAGATGAAACTAAAATGGCAACGCTCTTTAGGTGAGTATTTACAAAAGCGCGAGAGTCTAAAAGGCTTGGTAGTGTTGATGGACATACGTCATCCCCTAAAAGATCTCGACCGTCAACTTATCGAGTGGGCCAGCTCCAGCGACATTCCTGTGTTGGCGCTACTGACTAAGGCTGATAAGTTCAAGCAAGGCAAACGTAAGTCTGAGGTGCTAAAGGTGCGCCGCGAGCTTGCTGAGGTAGCAGACAACATCACTGTACACGCATTCTCGTCGCTTAAAGGTACCGGCTTGAATGAGTTAAGAAAGCAGCTAGATGAGTGGTTTTTAGGGCCTGTTGTCACTCAGCCGCCGAGTGAAAACGACTCTCCTGCCGAATAGATTATAAACTCCTCACCCTGGGGCTGAGCGAGCTGCTCGGCCCACGCATAATACACCGTACGCGCTAATTTCGCTTGCACCCCATAAGGCAGCTGCAGATAAGGCAGCTTCTGCCCTTGCGGGTCGGCATGTATAAGCAGCGGATGCTGTGCGCCGAGCACAAATTCACGGCCAATATTATCGATGCAAATAACCGCTGGATGCGCTGCGTTTTGCGCTGTAGCTAAACGCCAATCAACAATTAATAGCGGCGCATCGTCCACCCTGATAGCCATCTGTTCAATAGGGGTTTTTAGGTAGTACTGCCCTTGCTCACGCCACAACACCGAAGCAAACAACTTAACTAAACGAGCACGTTTAATTTCGGTGCCGTGATGGAACCAACGACCATCTGCAGTAATATGAATGTCGATGGTGCCGCATTGCTGCGGCGACCATTGATCTAAAGGCGCAATTTGCCCTTCAAGTTGCTGCGACAGAGCCGCTAGCGCTTGCTCATTACTGCTCATTTAAGGTCAATACAAAAGAGACAGGAACGGCGCGAGTTATAGAGTCTAACCCGGCTAATGACTTCAACTTATCGATCCCCGGTTGCAACGCAAAGTCAGCAGGACTTACTAACACTGGCATCATAGAACTAACCACCAGGTCACCGGCACGACTTGCCACCACGCTCACAGCTATTTGCTGAGCTTTAGTTTTACCGTGTAACGCGAGCTGTGCTTGAACATTTCCTTGAGCCACGCCGGTATCTTTCGCTTGTGCGATTAACTCACTGACATTCGCAGTAACTTCCATCGCGGGAAACTCGACGGTGTTAAAAAGAAATTTCTGCATGCGCTCGTTGCGAATCGGGATCTGCGTCTCAACACTGTTGAGATCGATCGCTAGCTTAAACATACCGCTCTCATCAACGCTGCCTGAAACGTCTTTGAAGAAGTGGTTCTCCGCAATAGCGTTATTCTTTACTGAGACAAAATTTACGCGGCTGTGATTATTATCTACCTGCCACGCAGCTAATGCACTGGTACTGCCAACAAGCAACGCTCCACACATTAAAGAACGAACAAAACTATTAAACATTACGCTTTCCTTCGATAAGAATGATTATCACCATGCTAGCAATAAAGTATCTACAGGTGAACTAACTACTCAGGGGTACTTAAAAAAATGAGTAAGGGATCAGCCAGTGGAATGCTAGGAAAGAGAATAAAAAACATAACAGAGAAGGAGTAGAAAAAGCCGGCCTACCAAAACGGTAAGCCGGTATAGCAATCTGGGGAGAAGCTATCAATACGCTGTACCATCGCAAAGCGAGTGGCACATCATCAACAGGATGTCCTACAGGATGAGGACGCGCGGACTGTAGCAAATCAATATCGAGAAATAAACGCAAAGCGCGCGCAACAGCGCTTATTTAATCCTATATAAACCAAATAAAACTATTTCTTATACTCTTTT
The DNA here is from genome assembly GCF_008808095.1 of Pseudoalteromonas ruthenica. NCBI lineage: Bacteria > Pseudomonadati > Pseudomonadota > Gammaproteobacteria > Alteromonadales > Pseudoalteromonadaceae > Pseudoalteromonas > Pseudoalteromonas ruthenica. The sequence goes on from NZ_CP023396.1 coordinate 2,438,809, forward strand.
ACAGGGTTTTAACTAAGTGCAGCTTGAGCACAAAGTACTCAAGCTGCTTGATGCTAGTGTGCCTGCTGCCAATTATCTCCGCTATCCGCCTCGGCGATTAACGGCACATCTAAGCTAGCGGCTTTGGCCATAAGATTGCAGATTTCTTTGGTGTAGGCATCAACATGTTGCTCAGCGATTTCAAACACCAACTCATCGTGTACCTGCATCAATAGTTTGACCGTGCCTTGTGGTTGTTGTTGCACCCATTGGTGTACGGTGATCATCGCTTTTTTGATAATATCCGCAGCAGTTCCCTGCATCGGTGCATTAATTGCGGCCCGCTCTGCGGCCTTACGCCGTGCTCCATTGCGAGCATTGATCTCCGGTAAATGTAAACGGCGACCAAATAGCGTTTCGACATAGCCTTTATCTGCGGCTCCTTCGCGAGTGCGTTCCATATATTCTAAAACGCCAGGGAAGCGTTCAAAGTATTTATCCATATAATGCTGGGCCTCATGGCGCGGAATATCGAGTTGCCGCGAGAGGCCAAATGCCGACATACCATAGATCAAACCAAAGTTAACGGCTTTGGCTTTACGGCGCATATCACTGGTCACTTCCTCCAATGGCACAGAGAAAACCTCGCTGGCAGTGGCACTGTGCACATCTAAGCCGTCAGCGAAGGCGCTGAGCAGGCCCTTATCCTGTGAAAGATGAGCCATGATGCGCAGCTCTATCTGACTGTAATCGGCAGCGACAATTTTATAGCCAGAGGCGGCAACAAAGGCCTCACGGATGCGGCGACCTTCTTCTGAACGAATAGGAATATTCTGCAGGTTAGGATCGGTCGAGCTTAAACGTCCGGTGGCGGTCACCGCTTGATGATAAGAGGTGTGCACACGTTGAGTTTTCTCGTTCACCATCAGCGGTAACTTGTCGGTGTAAGTTGACTTCAGTTTAGCCAGCCCTCGGTGCTCAATAATGACTTTAGGCAGCGGATAATCATGCGCCAACTCTTGCAAGACTTCTTCTGCGGTTGAAGGAGCTCCCTTAGGAGTCTTTTTGATCACCGGCAGTTCTAGCTTCTCAAACAAAATCGCCTGTAGCTGTTTTGGCGAGCCTAGATTAAACTCCTCGCCAGCTATGTCGAAGGCTTCTTTTTCCAACTCCTGCAAACGCTCACCAAGGCGCTGCGAGTGCTTTGCTAGCATCGTTGAATCAATGGCAACGCCAGTGCGTTCAATATCAGAGAGCACATTAACCAAAGGCAGTTCTATATCGCTAAACACGGTTTTTAAACTGCTATCCGCCTCAACCTTTGGCCACAAATGCTGGTGCAAACGCAGGGTAATATCAGCATCTTCGGCAGCATAAGGAGCGGCCTTTTCTAACTCAATCTGATTGAAGGTCAGCTGCTTTTTACCCTTGCCGGCAATATCCTCAAAGCTAATGGTTTTATGGCCCAGGTATTTCAGCGCGAGGGAATCCATGTCATGGCGAGTACCAACGCTATTAAACACATAGGACTCGAGCATGGTATCGAAGGCAATACCATTAAACTCGATACCAGCATTGGCTAGTACACTTTTATCGTATTTAAGGTTTTGTCCTACTTTCGCCTTGTTAGCGTCGGCCAAAATCGGTCCAATTTTTGCCAATACAAGGTCAAGAGGCAGTTGCTCCGGTGCTCCAGGATAGTCATGGGTAAGCGGCAAATAAGCGGCTTCTCCAACCGTCACAGCAAAGCTCATACCGACTAGCTGCGCTTCCATGTAGTTCACGCTTGTGGTTTCGGTATCAAAGGCAATGAGCTCAGCTTGATTAAGCTTATCCACCCAAGTATCCAGCTGCTGCTCGGTTAAAATCGTTTCGTAATGAGCATCGCGGGTTGGCACTTCTTGAGTATCGGTGGGGGCATCAAGATGGGTGTCGGTGTTGCTGCCTTTATCCAGCACTTCGGCCAACCAACGACGGAACTCACACTCACCATAGAGCTCAATCAGGACATCGGTATCAGGTTGCTGCAGTTTTAACTGCTCCAAATCGCTGTCGAGTTCAACATCAAGCTTGATCGTTGCTAATTCATAGCTCAGTGGCAGGTGCTCCACGGCATTGCGCAGCTTGTCACCTATTTTGCCCTTTACCTCATCGGCATGGGCAATCACTTCATCGAGAGAGCCGTACTTGTCGAGCCACTTAACTGCGGTTTTAGGACCACATCCCTCTACACCTGGGATATTGTCGACTTTATCACCCATCAAGGCTAAATAATCGATGATACGATCGGGCCCCACGCCGAACTTTTCTTTTACACTATCGGGATCGGAAATACTGCCTGTCATGGTATTGATCAAGGTCACGTGTTCGTTGACCAACTGCGCCATATCTTTATCGCCTGTGGATATCAAAACGTGACGCTGCTGCTCACTGGCAATACGTGCATAGGTGCCAATCACATCATCCGCTTCCACCCCTTCAATACTAATCAAAGGAAAACCCATCGCACGAATAATATTATGCAACGGCTCTATCTGAGTACGTAAGTCATCCGGCATGGGTGGGCGATTAGCCTTGTACTCACTGTACATATCGTTGCGAAAGGTTTTCCCTTTGGCATCAAAAATCACCACCATGTGCGTAGGGTCATACTGCTTGACTAGGCTTTTCAGCATGTTGACTACGCCATAAATAGCCCCCGTAGCTTCCCCTTTAGAATTAGTTAGGTGTGGTGGCGCATGATATGCACGGAATAAATAAGAGGAACCATCAACGAGGATAAGCGGATTTTCTGCGATCTGCGCCATTTTTCAACACTCAAACATGTCAGTTTTTTAATAACGCAAGGATGCCATAAGGCGCTTAAGAAAACGAGTTGCAATTGCTGTTAAGCGCTGTAAATAGAGTAAAAGTAATGAACTAAAAACCTGTGGATAACTTTGTAGATAAAAACCATGACTTACCCTCCAGGTCCATTTTTCGAATCCAGATGGGTTTGTAACTCATTGTTTTAATTAGAAAAAGAAAAGACTGCGTAATTCGGTTTTCTTTTTTATTTTATTTATCCGATGTGGAAAGTGGCTTTCTAAGGGGCGCTAAGAATGCGTGTACAACGTCCTTTTCGATAACCAGCTACGCATTCTAGCATAAAGGATCAAAGATCCTAGTGATCCTTTATAACTTTTTTCTCTTAGTGGCATGAGAGCTGAGCATAAATCAGCGTTGACGGGAGCTACCTAGGATCGTTACCTTACTAGGGCAGAGAATATTATCTTTCATCTGATCAAGGAGCAAAACAATGGCGAATGTGGCGATAATTTTAAGTGGCTGTGGGGTCTTTGATGGCGCCGAAATTCATGAATCAGTACTGACTTTACTTTATCTTGAGCAAGCGGGCGCGCAGTATCAATGTTTTGCCCCCAATATAGACCAGCACCATGTGATTAATCACTTAACTGGGGAAGAGCAGCAGCAAACACGCAATGTATTGGAAGAAGCGGCGCGTATTGCCCGAGGGGAGATTCTGGATCTCAAAGAGCTTAATGTTAGCGACTACGACGCCCTTATTTTGCCCGGAGGCTTTGGCGCCGCAAAAAATTTATGCGACTTCGCTCTAAAAGGTGCCGATAGCTCATTAAATTCAGAGGTAGAGCGGGTCTGTAAAAGCTTTGCCGAACAAGGCAAGCCAGCGGCTTATTTGTGTATCGCGCCAGCAATGATTGCGCACATCTACCCACAAGGCACAAAAGCGACCATAGGTAACGACAACGATACTGCCTCAGCGATGAATGCACTTGGCGCCGAGCATGTGGACTGTGCCGTTGATGACATCGTCGCTGATGAAAAAGCGAAGGTTGTTTCCACGCCTGCCTACATGCTTGCGGGCTCCGTCAAAGAAGCAGCCAGCGGTATCGAAAAAGCCGTGAATAAGCTGTTGAGCTGGGTTTAACGCGATGTGCAACGGCGACAATATTTTGCGCTAGCGCATAAAATGGCTACTTTTTAACGCATTAATGAAATCTAGGCATTTTATAAATCGCTCGCTGCGGTTATAATTTGCCGATATTTCGTCACCAGGTCGTATAGACCGTTAGCACCCGAATGAGCAAAGAAACATGAAGAAACTATCAGCTGCACTGTTACTGTTATCCACTGCTGTTTACGCGCAACCTTACGACAACTCACTCACCGAGGAAGCTATCAAAAAGCGCCTGCAACCTGTTGGTGATGTTTACCTTGCCGGTGAAACTGCTGCTGCCGATGCGGCGCCAAGCGGCCCTCGCAGTGGTGAACAAGTATATCAAGCGGCCTGTTTCGCATGTCATGGTTCAGGTGCACTCGGCGCTCCAAAAACAGCAGCTGACTGGGAACCTCGCCTAGCAAAAGGCATGGATACATTGCTTGATCACGCGATCAATGGTTTCAATGCAATGCCTCCGCGCGGTACTTGTATGGATTGTTCGGATGAGGAAATCCAAGCTGCTATCGACTTTATGGTTAAGCAGTAACAACGACTTGTTAAAGAGTTAAAAAGGGAGGCAATGGCCTCCCTTTTTCGTTCCTAGTATAGAGGTCGATACTCCTTGACCTGAACCAAAAAAGATGGAATATTTGGCGGTTAATAAATAAACAAAAATAACAAATGGCACGTTCAGTGGATGAGTGGTCCCCGCAGGAGTTCAATAAGCTCCAGAAAAAGAATAAACGCCTGAAGGCGTTGCTGCAAAAATACAAGCAGCAACACCACCTCCAACATGCCCTTATTTTACTGTCAGAACAAGCCAGTACCATTCCTGAGCTGTGCTCTTTCTACCCTGCAATTCAACGTCTGCTAGCCGATTACGTACCGAGTAAAAATTTTTATGTGGTCCTGCGTAACCCAGATACAGGACTACTTGAGCTCTCCTACTTCGTTGATCAGAAAGACGGAATACAAACCCCCTTAGTCACCGATCAGCATTTTGAGCAAGGTGTGACTGGCTACGTATTTCGTTCACGGGCAACCGCCTATTTCACTCGTGAAACCATGACCGCAGCGCAGCAACAAGGCAAGTTCAAAATTTTAGGGGCGCAAGCCGAACATTGGCTTGGTGTGCCTATTTATCAAGATACTGATGTGATTGGTGTCATGGTGTCGCAAAGCTATGATGCTAAACAAGGCTATAGCCAAGAGCAAATTGAGCTATTTGAGGTCATCGCGCTGTACCTAGCAACGGCCATTGAGCGGGTAAAAAAGCGCGAATTACTTGAAAGCCAAGTAAAGCAACGTACTCAAGCATTAACGCTTAGCAACCAAGCGCTTAATGACGAAATTAGCCAACGTAAAAAAGCTTTAGAACGACAGCAAACGTTATTCCAAATATCGGAACTGGCGAGCCAGTCGATCAATATTGATGATGTCTACTACCATGTTCACCAGATCATGAAGTCCATCACCTATGCGGAAAACCTTTATATTGCGCTGTATGATAAAGACAATAATTGGCTTACCTTCCCTTACGCCGTCGATGAGTGCAGCGAAGACTTTGGTCCGCGACCCTTTGCAAAAGGCTTTAGTGAGTTAGTACTAACATCTAAGCAGTGCCAATTAATAGATAGGGCTCGCAGCGAGCAGTTGATTGCCGAGGGCATCATTGAGCGCCAAGGTAAATTAGACCCGAGCTGTCGCTGTACTAGCTGGCTAGGAGCTCCCCTAAAAACAGCGCAAGGAGTGATTGGACTCATTGTTTGCCAGGCATACAACAACAAGTATGACTTCGTGCAAGAGGATGTTGAGCTCATCGCTTACGTCTCCAACCAAATTGCCAACGTGCTGCAAAACCATTTATCGCAGCAAGCGCTGCGACAGAGTCACCAAGAATTAGAGTTACGTGTGGCTGAAAAAACGCGGGAGCTACGTCAAGCCAACTTACATTTACAACTACAAATTGACGAGCGCCGTAAAATAGAGCAACAGCTTTATCATGATGCCCATCATGACTCACTAACAGGGTTACCCAACCGCAGTTTGTTCTTATCTCAGCTTGAGCGCACATTGGGGCAATATCAGCGCTTTCCTGAAAAAGACTTTGCCGTATTGTTCATCGACCTGGATAAGTTTAAAGATATCAATGATAAGCTGGGTCATCAGTGTGGCGACCAATTCCTCATTGAAGTGGCGGATAAGCTTAAGCAATGTATTCGCGATCATGATTTGATCGCCCGCCTTGGTGGCGACGAATTTGTTATTCTGCTCACCCAACTCAACGAGCGTCAACAAGCCGAGGATGTTGCCAAGCGCATTATTGCAGTGATGCAGCAACCCTTCTGCAACCAAGGGATTTGTATTCAAAGCGGTGCCAGTATTGGCATTACTTACAGTAAACGCGACTACAGCCATACCGATGAAATCATTCGTGATGCCGATGCCGCCATGTATTATGCCAAACAAACTGGCAAAGGCCGCTTTGAGTTTTATCACCCGCTGCTAGGCTATGGCAACGATCAGCAAGAGCCACATCAACGTCATCATCTAATGGATTTACACACCCATTTTCGTGCTAGCGACATCGTAAACTTCGACCAGCAGCAACCTCACGCGCAATTACTTGATGCTTATGGCGAGCACCCAGTGCTCGGGAGTACCAGTTTTGAACAACTTAAGCGTTTTGCCAGTGATAATTACGAGCTCGCTAAGGTAGAGCTCAAACTGCTCAAATATGGCTTTAATCAACACCAGAGCGACATTATGAGTTTACTCAATTGCTCAAGTTTGTTGCTGGATGATAAACACTTTGAGGGGCTTAGTCATTGGGTCGGTCAACTGACGAATAAAGATAAACTCTGCCTGTTGTTCAGTGAAGCCGAGCTGCGCTTTTGTAGCGCTAACCAAATGAAAAATTTAGACAAGCTCTACCAGCAGGGATTGCATATTGGGCTCAATGAGTTTGGTAAAGATCGCTGCGAGTTAAGCTTACTGACCCAGCTGCCCTACTTCTGTGTATTACTCAATGCCACCTTTAGCCGTCGAGTATTACAGGACCCACGTTACGATCATATGCTGCAAGGCGTGTTGGCAGTCACACAACTAAATGACTGCATGGTGATCGCTAAAGGGCCCTGTATTCTTAATTATCGCTCGCTGCTTGAGCATCACGGTGTACACCACTTTATTGGTCAGCAACACGCCATTGCCGAGCAACAACCACTGCACGCTATTCCTTCTTAAGCATGGCCCTTAAATTAGCCACTCGGGCCTGCCCTTGCTCCATGCGTTGTTGCTGATTTTGTGGTGCTTTTCGTGCTTCGAAAGCCAGATCTTGCTGCGGGAGTTCCTCCACAAAACGGCTAATTTCTGGGGTTATGGTTTCACCAAATTGACGACGGCTTTTGGCATACGTCATCACTAACTCTTGTTGCGCTCGGGTGATCCCCACATAGGCCAAGCGACGCTCCTCTTCAACATTGTCCTCGTCAATACTGGTCTGGTGTGGCAAGAGTCCCTCTTCCATACCGACCATAAATACATAAGGGTACTCCAAGCCCTTAGAGGCATGCAGTGTCAGTAGTTGCACCGCATCACCGTCATCTTCCTCTTCATTACGCTCCATCATATCGCGCAGGGTGAGCTTCATCACTACCTCTGGTAGGGTGAGGGCTGGATTGTCAGCATCACCAGTGAGCATGTCGGTGATCCAACGATATAACTCAGAGACATTCTTCATGCGCATCTCAGCGGCTTTAGCGCTAGTCGAAGTCTCATATAAATAGGCTTCATAATTAATTTGTCGCACTAAATCTTTCACCGCCTCAAGGGTGTCACTACGTTGGCAGTTATCGGCTAACTCCACGACCCACCGAGCAAACCCCATTAACGCGTTAAAACCTCGCCCTTGTAAACGCTGTGCAAGCTCGGGCTCAAAACATGCGGCAAATAAGCTAATGTGCTTGTCATTCGCCAACGAACCCAGCTTCTCCAAGGTCATAGGGCCAATTTCACGCTTGGGAGTGTTTACGATGCGTAAAAACGCATTATCGTCATCTTGGTTTACCAGCAATCGCAGGTAAGCCATCATGTCCTTGATCTCAGCACGCGCAAAGAAGGACATTCCACCACTGATTTTATAGGGTATACGGTTACTCATCAGCGCCTTTTCAAACACCCGCGCTTGGTGATTACCGCGATATAGAATAGCGTAGTCACGGTAGCTTGTGCGCTTGGTAAACTTATGAGAAATAATCTCTGCTACCACACGTTCGGCTTCGTGCTCCTCATCGCGAGTACCAATGACTTTAATCTGATCACCAAAGCCCAGCTCACTAAACAGTTTTTTATCAAAAACATGCGGATTATTGGCAATGAGAATATTAGCCGCTTTAAGAATGCGTCCAGCACTACGGTAATTTTGCTCTAGTTTGATAAGACGCAGATGCGGGTAGTCTTTACTCAATTGTACGAGGTTTTGTGGCTTTGCCCCGCGCCACGAATAAATAGATTGATCATCATCACCTACGACAGTAAAGCGCGCCCGCTGCCCGACCAATAGCTTAACCAATTGGTATTGGCTGGTATTGGTATCTTGATATTCATCCACCAGCATATAACGAAAGCGATTTTGCCAACGCTCACGTACCTCGGCATGACTATTAAGCAATAACGTCGGGATCATAATCAGATCGTCAAAGTCGAGCGCATTGTAAGCACGCAACTGGGTTTGATAGCGGGCATAAAGTTGTGCAAAAAGGGCTTTTTGCTGCTCTCGAGCAGCCGCAATTGCCTGTTGTGGCAAGATCAGCTCGTTTTTCCAGTCGCTGATTTGCATTTTCAACAACTTAAGTAAGTCTTTGTCACCATCGAGCTCGTCTGCGGTCAGCTCGTTGAGAAGCTGATTCGTATCTTGGTCGTCAAAGAGTGAAAAGCCGGCTTTGAAACCTAAGGTTTTCAACTCTTTTTTAATTATCTCTAAGCCGAGGGTATGAAAGGTGGATACCCACAACCCTTTGGCCTCTTGCTTACCTAAAGTTTGCGCAACGCGCTCACGCATTTCCTTGGCAGCCTTGTTGGTGAAGGTAACCGCCGCGATGTTACGGGCCCGGTACTCACACTGCTGAACCAAATAAGCTATCTTATTAGTGATCACGCGGGTTTTACCAGAGCCCGCACCAGCGAGGACGAGACAAGGCCCGCTAATGTATTTCACTGCTTCGTTTTGTTGAGGGTTGAGCTTCATAAAACCTAATCTGAGTATCCGTGGGCTACGTATTTTATCTTATTAGCGAAAGTGATACAGCCGCGATATCAGGGCCGTGAGAAATAAATAAGTATGCACTAACGCAAACTGTATTGTGACTTGGGTTAGATACAGCGTATATAAACGCTGCCCTAAGGCAAACAAGTTGTTATTTGTGCTTGAGGTTAGTTACACTTAAGTATGTGAGAAAAGGAGCTGTGCAATGATAAACCCTGCAAAAATTGAAGAAATTGCTCGCCAGATTGGCAGTAACATGCCTAAAGGCATGCGCGATATGGCCGAAAACTTTGAAAGTAAGACTAAACAAGTACTGCAAAATAAACTCTCAGAGATGGACTTCGTGAGCCGCGAAGAGTTCGATATTCAAAGCCAAGTGCTAGTAAGAACACGTGAAAAGCTGACGGCGCTAGAGCAAAAAGTGGCGCTTTTAGAAGCGCAAATTCAGGGTAACCAAGAAAACCAAGACGAAGGTTAATTCGAGGCTAGATTGGCTGCCCAACTATTCGTTATTGCGCATTAGCTCTCACGCGCAATGCAACGTTGTGCAGCGCCTCTTTGTAGCTGCTGTGTAGCTCTTGATGACAGCGAACCACGGCATCGAGGTCATGTAAACGGCCGTTTTCAAGCCCATACACCCAACCATGCACCGTCAACGGCTGCTCTCTAGCCCATGCATCTTGTACTATGTTGGTACGGCAAACATTACGTACTTGTTCAATCACATTAAGCTCAATTAATCGAGCCAGACGCTGAGCCTCGGGTGCGCTATTTAACAGTGATAAATGCTGTGCTTTAACGTCATCAACATGGCGTAACCAATTATCAATCAGTCCCAGCTTGGCCTCATCGAGCACTGCCTTAACGCCGCCACAGCCATAATGACCCACCACCATAATATGCTGAACTTTCAAAACTTCTACTGCATATTGCATCACCGACAAACAGTTATGATCAGTGTGCACCACAACATTGGCGACGTTGCGATGAACAAATAACTCGCCGGGCATAAGGTCTACTATTTGGTTTGCAGGGACGCGAGAATCTGAACAACCAATCCACAAATATTTAGGGCTTTGCTGCTGCGATAACTTTTGAAAAAATTCCGGGTCATGGTCCGTAGTTCGTTCAGCCCATTGCCTATTACTTTCAAAAAGGTGACCTAGATTCTTCATTGCATCTCACTGTTTATGCTGGCTTCAATTAAGATATTACGAGGTGTGATTTCAGTTTCGCAAAACTCACTGAGGTCCACCTGATAATTGTGTTGCTGCAAATATAAAGCACGATCTAAAACCAGCCAAACTTCTATTGCCCTTCTAAAGAGATGTCTTACCAGTTCGATTCGCTCCGTCATGCGCTTCCTTTGCTCTGCGAGCTTCAAATAGCGAGTAAAATCGCACTTTTCTGGCAGGGTTAAGCCCTTTTCTCGTGCCGCCCACAAACAAAAATCTGAGAATTCACCGCTGAATATTTGCTTACCAACCGAAGGCACGGGCGTGTACTGTGAGCGCTTAAATTGCTCACGCACCAACTGATCAAACCCGAGTCGCCATAACACCTCTTTTTGCCGCACGCGCCGCACTCGCTGTGGTGCTGTCACAGTTTGTTGCAGCGCAAGTTTTAGATCACTGCTGGTCAACCGCAATGAGCTTGCCTGTGCAGCTGCGCTCATTGGTTGGTAATAGTCGCCATCAATAAACAGATGATAGCAACAGGGAGAAATTGAAATACGAGGTGTTTGCTGCTGACAGGCCTGACGTAACAAGGATTGATGCAAGCCACCGCAAGCATGTAGGGCAACAGCGTGATCACACTGCTCAATTAGGGCACTAAAATCATCTGTCAGTACATTGCCTTGGTGAAAGTGAATCGGTAAGTTTAGCTTATCCGCTAGCTGTTCACCTTGCTCACATAGATGCTGCTGAATTTCCACACTGTGCACGGGTACCTGATGTTGGTGCGCGAGGAGGCGCCCAAGATGACCTTTACCGGCACACCACTCTAAGACGGTACTGCCTTCCTGCGCAGGAGCAAGTCCATCAACAAAGCACTGTAGCTGGGTCAATTTACGGCCTTTAATACCATTACTTAGCCAAAATGGTAGCGCTTGAGGCTGTGCCTGTGTGCTGGTAGGCAAATCGGTTAGTTTCTGGCAACTGCGAAAGCTGGTAAATATGAGCACTGAAGTAGTCTATTAACTGTGATGGCTGGGCATCAAGCTCAGCCACTTGCTCATCGCTGAGATTCTCCAGCACCGTTGTCAGTTCAGGCCAAGGGTAGTGCTCGCATGAAAATGCCACACATTGCCAGTAATCTCGAGTGTCATTAAGCAATTGATCTAGGCGTTGAAAGTGCGATGTTAACGATGGCATGAGAAAGACTAACGGACTGCAATTGTTAGATTATATCAAATCGCTTGGCTCAAGCGCAGAAAACTTTATCTCGCCACTATACTATTTAGATTTTCGCGCTTGCACCACGAGTCGAACATAAGTCGGGACGGCAACTAAGATGATGGCAATAGCCAGAATGAACATCCACGACAAGCGCATACCACTTTGTTGTATTGGCTGGTACATAAAACCGCGAAAGCACTCCTGCATAGGCTTATCATCCAGTGCATAAAGCTCTGCAATCAGTCGCCATCGCGCATCAGACATTGCACCTAGCGTACTGCCAGTTCGCATCATCAAAGGTTTGAGTTGGTCTGCTTCAAAAGCCAGCTCTTGTAAGCTTTTATCAACGGCATAATGACGCTTAGTGAGGGCAATACTGTGCTGTAGGTTGAGTAACGCGTAACGCCAACCACGCATGCTCGCTTGATAAAAACGCGCTACCACTTCAGGCTGAGCATCAAGAAAGGTCTGTGATGTAAACAACACGTCACCATATACATTGAAGCCATGTTGCTTTGGGCATACGAGACGATAATCAATACCTTGCTGCGCCAAGGTATAGGGCTCGTTGGTAATGTACACCTGAATGGCATCGAGGCGCCCTTCAATCCATGCAGCCAATGGCTCCTGAGCACCAATATCAACAACCTCTGGCTGTATGCCTTCATTGGCAAGCATAGTGATAAGCTCAGCATTCTCACTGGCGCTAAGCGAGCTGATTTTCTTACTATCGAAATCTTGCGGAGCGAATATTGGTGAGTGTTTCTTTACTAGCCAGCAATAGGGGGAGGATTGCATCAGTGCGGCCATTGCGACTACAGGCTGACCCTGCAGACGATGCTTAAGCAAACCGGAGTGACTGATACCAAACTGAGCATGATTATCGAGCACCTTGGCCACGCTGTCAGTGTCGTTACCAACAGCCTCGACAATGTCGACCTCTAAGCCCAGATCACGGTAATAACCCAGCTCTTTGGCAACATAATAACCTGCAAATTGAAATTGATGTCGCCATTTTAACTGTAAGGTCACTTTAGTCGGGCTGGCCATTACTGAAAAAAAGGGCCAAAAAGCAAAAATAAACTCAGTAGGCCCTTTTTCCATTCCATGCGCTGCTTCACTGTACTTCCTTGTGCTAATGCTGTTAATACTATATTAAAGCTTAGACTTAAATACCAGCTTGTTGGGCAATTTTACCCTCCTCTTCGCAGCCGTTGTGTGCGAGAAACTGCTGATAACACGAATTACCTGTTTCTTCTACAAACCCATATCCAAGGCGTTTCAAGTGCTCATCAAAGGCATTATAATCTTGCCCAGGTACTTCAAATGCCGCCAACACATTACCCAGCGCAGCCCCATGATTACGATAGTGGAATAAGCTAATATTCCATTTGCTCCCCAAAGTATCGAGAAACCGCGCTAGCGCACCAGGGTATTCGGGAAATTCAAAACGCAGTACCCGCTCTTGTAGCTGCTGTGTTGGCTTGCCGCCAACCATATAACGCACATGTAATTTAGCAAGCTCGTTGTCGGACATATCAACATAGTGATAGCCCTGATGTTCAAGCTCACCGAGTAGTTCTTCAAGCTCACTAACACCTTGACGCAACCCGATACCGACAAAGATTTGTGCTTCACCCGGGCCGGCATAACGGTAATTAAACTCAGTGATCGCACGCCCGCCTAAACATTGGCAAAAGCGCTTAAAGCTGCCTTTCTCTTCTTTAATGGTCACCGCCAATAACGCCTCGTTCTTCTCACCGAGCGCCGTTCTCTCGGCGATGTGACGAAGACGGTCAAAATTTAAGTTCGCCCCGGAGAGCACCGCCGCTAAATTAGCTCCTTGCTGAGCCTGTGTTGTCGCCCATTTTTTTAGCCCTGCCAAAGACAGCGCGCCAGAGGGCTCCGCTACAGCCCGCGTGCTGACAAAAATATCTTGTACCGCAGCACAAATTTCATCACCACTGACGGTCACGACTTCGTCGCAAAACTGCTGTGCCAGACGAAAGGTTTCACTGCCGATGGTCTTCACCGCAACGCCATCGGCAAAACTGCCCACCCGCTCCAACTCTACAGGTTTTCCAGCGGCCATAGCCGCTTGCAAACACGCGCTTTCCTCGGCCTCCACAGCAATGATGCGGATATCTGGGCGCAGCGATTTAATATACACCGCCATACCGGCTAACAAACCGCCGCCGCCAACCGGGACAAACACCGCATCCAATTGCGGTAGTTGTTGCATTAGCTCGCGCGCAATCGTGCCTTGGCCAATGATCACATCGGGATCATCGAATGGCGGCACAAACACCGCCTGCAGTTGCTCGGCCAGTTTTAAGGCATGGGCTTTTGCAGCATCAAAGTGATGGCCGTGTAAAATCACCTCACCGCCGAAGCCACGTACTGCATTGACCTTGATCTGCGGCGTGGTAAGGGGCATCACGATAATGGCTTGATGCCCTAACTCGGTGGCACTTAACGCCACTCCTTGTGCGTGATTACCGGCTGAGGCGGTGATCACCTTGCTGCCTTTTTCCAGTTGCCTTAACTTGTTATAAGCGCCCCGCAACTTAAAGGAGTAAACGGGTTGTTGGTCCTCACGCTTAAGCCACACCTTGCACCCTAGTTTTTGCTCTAACGCAGTCAGTTCACTGACCTCTGTGAACTTAACCAAAGGCTCCATATTGGCTTGGATAATAGCGCGAAAATAGTCAAGCTCGGAGGCGGCCATCAGCTTAGCTCCTCAAGCTTTTCAAGGTCGCGAACAGCACCTTTGTCCGCACTGGTTGCCAGCAGCGCATACGCCTTGAGCGCGGCTGTTACAGGACGATTACGGTTGAGCGGCTTATATGCATCTTTGCCACGTTGCTGCTGTTTTTGCGCCCGCGCCTCAAGCTGCTGCTGCGATAAACTCAGATTGATACCTCGGTTGGGGATATCGAGTATCACTTCATCCCCATCTTCAACTAGAGCAATCGCACCGCCACTGGCAGCCTCAGGAGAAACATGACCCACAGAAAAGCCCGACGTACCACCGGAAAAGCGGCCATCGGTAATAAGCGCACAATCCTTGTCTAAGGCCATGGATTTTAGATAACTAGTCGGGTACAGCATTTCCTGCATGCCCGGGCCGCCCTTGGGGCCCTCGTAGCGGATCACCACCACATCGCCTTTTTGTACTTGGCCGCCTAAAATGCCTTCGACTGCATCGTCTTGTGATTCAAACACCCTAGCAGTGCCTTTAAACACCAACATGTCATCACTGACCCCCGCGCTTTTCACAATACAGCCGTTGGGAGCTAAGTTGCCATAAAGCACCGCCAGCCCACCATCTTGGCGAAAGGCATGTTCGACACTGCGAATACACCCCTGCTCGCGGTCCAAGTCCATCTCTTGCCAACGGTAATCCTGACTCATGGCTTTGGTAGTGCGGATGCCAGCAGGACCAGCACGGTAAAATGTGCGCGCCGCCGTGTTCTTTTCTTTGCTGGCATCATAGCGAGCAATCACCTCGCCAAGGTTGGCCCCCCCGACGTGGCCAACGGATAAATCCAGCTTATCCGCTTTCGCCAATTCGTTGAGAATGGCCATAATCCCGCCAGCGCGATGCACATCCTCAATATGGTATTGCTGCGTCGCAGGAGCGACTTTACATAAAAATGGGGTGCTGCGTGAGAGCCTATCAATGTCATTCATATCGAAATCTACCCCAGCCTCTTGGGCGGCGGCTAATAAATGCAACACCGTATTGGATGAACCGCCCATGGCGATATCCAACGTCATTGAGTTCATAAAGGCAGCCTGATTGGCGATATTACGCGGCAGCACCGAATCGTCTTCTTGGCCATAGTAACGCTGACATAAATCAACGATGCGTTGACCGGCTTCAACATAAAGCTGCATCCGATCCTTATGCGTTGCTAAGGTGGTGCCGTTTCCTGGAAGAGCCAAGCCTAGGGCTTCCAATAAACAATTCATCGAGTTGGCGGTAAACATACCCGAGCATGAGCCGCAGGTTGGACACGCAGAGCGCTCTACTTGTTCTGAGTCTTCATCGCTGACACTAGGGTCGGCGCCTTTGACCATGGCATCAACCAAATCTAATTTAATGTCGATATCCGCAAGGCGAGTTTTGCCCGCCTCCATCGGCCCGCCAGAAACGAAGATCACCGGAATATTTAATCGCAACGCGGCTAACATCATCCCTGGGGTGATTTTGTCACAGTTAGAGATACATACCATGGCATCGGCACAGTGAGCATTAACCATATACTCCACCGAATCGGCAATGAGGTCTCGTGACGGCAGAGAATACAGCATGCCGCCGTGACCCATGGCGATACCGTCATCAATGGCGATGGTATTAAATTCACGTGGCACCCCACCGGCATCACGAATGGTGTGTGCCATTAGCTCGCTGAGCTGGTTCAAATGCACGTGCCCCGGCACGAACTGAGTGTATGAATTAACCACCGCGATAATCGGTTTTTTAAAATCGCTGTCGTTCATGCCGGTCGCTCGCCAAAGCGCCCGAGCCCCTGCTCTTTTGCGTCCTTCGGTGGTTGTTGCGCTACGCAGTTTTGCCATGTTTACCTCTATATATTTGCAAGTACAGCCGTGGCTGCCTTGACTTACCTCATTCCCAAAATGGTGGTGCTAGTGGCACCTCGTCGTTAGTCGTTTACGTACTCTAGCCAGCCGCGCGGGTCTTCACTGCGCCCTTTGACCAAATCAAAATAGGCGGTTTGCAGCTCTTCGGTGATAGCGCCACGCTGGCCTTCGCCGACCTGAATTTGGTCGACACTGCGCACCGGAACGACCTCGGCGGCCGTACCGGTCATAAAGAATTCGTCGGCAAGGTACAATGCCTCACGGGCAATTGACTCTTCACGCACTTCATAGCCGCGCTCTTTGGCAAGCGTCATAATGGTGTCGCGAGTCAGGCCAGGTAAAATACAGGCGGTGGTCGGTGGCGTGTATAGCACACCATTTTTAATCACAAAGAGGTTTTCGCCTGCTCCTTCACTCAAACACCCATTGGTGTCTAAGGCAATGCCTTCAACATAGCCGTTACGCTTGGCTTCACCAGATATAAGCTGCGAAGACAAATAGTTGCCGCCCGCTTTTGCCGCCGTGGGCATGGTATTAGGCGCCAGGCGGTTCCATGAAGAGATACATACATCAACGCCTTGAGCGAGACTGTCCTCACCGAGATAGGCGCCCCATTCCATAGCCGCTACGGTGACATCGGCTAGGTGTGATTTGGGGTTTAACCCCAAGCCAACGTGACCTAAAAAGGCAAACGGGCGCAGATAAGCATCACTGAAGCCATTTTGTTTCACCGCTTCTTTACACGCCTGATTTAACTCTTCCAGTGAAAATGGGATTTCCATGCGGTAGATTTTTGCTGAATCAAAAAGCCGCTTCATATGGTCAGTTAAACGAAAAATAGCCGGCCCATTAGCGGTGTCATAGGCACGGATCCCCTCAAATACCGAGCTACCATAATGTAAGGCATGGCTTAATACGTGCGTGGTGGCTTGCTGGTAAGGGATCATCTCGCCGTTGTGCCAGATTAATTCGGATGTTTGTGTCATGTGTTAATACCTTCTTATAAATCCGTGTTGCTGTGCGCCTTGCTGGTCGCAGCGCTAAATCGCTTGTTGTTGTAGTTGTTGCAAAGTCACGCTTTGCACATCTACCAGCTTATTCAGTTGTTGCGTTAAAAGATAGATGGGTTTGTCGCTGTCGACAGTCATATTGATAGCATAATGCTCTTCACTGCTGGCTAATTCCAACGCCGTTAGCTTGAAACCACGATGGCGAGCAACTCGTAAAAAGCGTTCAACGGCGACGGTTTGATTGGCAAGATGTAAGGTTAAGCGATGTTTCATGGTTGCCCCTGTTGGTTTGTTTGCGTCAGCATTTGATCGTTCGCGGCACCTGGCGGTACCAATGGCCAGACGTTATCGGCATCATCAATACACACATGCAGCAAATACGGGCCGTCAATGCTATGCAACTCGCTAAGCGCAGCTTGTACTTGCTCCTGGGAAGTGATACAGCGCCCTGCGATGCCAAAAACGCGCGCTAAAGCGACAAAATCTGGATTGTCAGAAAGGGTCGTTTCACTGTAGCGTTCAGCGAAAAATAGCTGCTGCCATTGGCGCACCATACCCAACCTTTGGTTATCAATAACCACGATTTTAATATCTAAATTGTTACGGCGGATGGTGGCCAGCTCTTGAATATTCATCATGATGGAGCCATCACCAGAGACCACCACCACGGTATCTTCGGGGCGGGCGATTTTCGCGCCAATGGCAGCAGGTAAACCAAACCCCATGGTCCCGGCACCGCCGCTACTTAAGTGGTTGCTCGGGTGGCTAAATTGCATGTGCTGCGCGACCCACATTTGGTGCTGACCAACGTCACAACATACCACTGCATCGGCACTTAGCTGCTGCGACAGTTGATTAAGTAAAGCTGGTGCATACACGGTTTCACCGGGGTAGTCGTAGCGCCACGCATGCTCTTGGTTTAGCTCCTCAACATAGTTACACCACTGCGGCTCGCTGACAAAACATTGCAATTGCGGCAGTGATATTTTTAAATCCGCCACCAGCGACGCATCTGTAGGCTTTCGCTTGCCTACTTCAGCAGCATCGATATCAAGGTGCACAACTTTCGCGTTCGCCGCGAACTTAGTCAGATTGCCGGTCACGCGATCGTCAAAACGGGCACCAATACACAACAGCAGGTCACATTCTTGTACCGCCAAGTTAGCGGCCTTAGTGCCATGCATACCTAACATGCCTAAATTAAGTGGATAATCCGGTGTGACGCTGCCTAACGCCTTAAGTGTTTGCACCGCTGGCATATTGGTCTTGTATAGAAACTGCATGAGTTGTTGCTGGGCTCCAGCACTTTGAACCCCACCACCGATATAGGCCACTGGCCGCTGAGCTTCGCTTAGCAACTGATTAGCCAATTGAACTTGTTGCTGGCAAGGTTGCGACGTCGGCTCTGATTCGGCTAGCCAAGGCTGGTAATGCGCCTCATTCATTTGAATATCTTTTGGAATATCAACAAGCACAGGGCCTGGGCGACCACTTTGAGCTAAGTGGATGGCTTGTTGCAGGGTATGCGCTAAATCTTCACTGCGCTCAACCATAAAACTATGCTTAGTGCATGAAAGAGACATTCCCAAGACGTCAACCTCTTGGAATGCATCCGAGCCGATTGCCGCTGTGGGTACCTGCCCAGTAATGGCTAGTAACGGCACGGAGTCCATCATGGCATCGGCAAGGGCGGTGATCAGGTTTGTGGCTCCCGGGCCACTAGTGGCCATGCACACACCCAGTTTGCCACTACTGCGTGCATAACCCACAGCGGCGAAGCCAGCTCCTTGCTCATGGCGAGTTAAGTAATGAGTGACTGGAGATTCATAAAGGGCATCGTAAATGGGCATGATGGCCCCACCAGGGTAACCAAATACCTCGTTTATGCCCTCTTTGGCTAATATGTCGATCACTAATTCTGCGCCAGTCATTTTTCCTCATTCCTCAATGTGTTGGCCCATAAACGAAGAAGCCCCCCGAACTTTTCAGTGCGGGGGGCTTCTTTGCGAAATTACTTTTTTAACGCACTACAAAGCCCCCGTGGTAATAATAATCACCACGACGTTAATCACTAGGACTAGGCTAAGTTGCATATTCAACATGTACTTTTCGCTTCGCTTTTTTAAATTTGTTACCGCATTTCTGCGCTCTTTTTCTATTAGTACCTTGGCAGCCCTCCTAAGTCAACCATAAAAACAATGCGAAACAACTAAAAATGACGACACTAATCACATAAAAAAACCCAAAAAGTCAGTTAAGAGAAAAATAATTCCAACTTTTTCATTGCGACATTAAAACGTATTTAACATAGTGTGCTGTAACAGCTGAATATTTTTAGTAAAAATGGTCAGCCAATAGGCTAAATTACCGAACTCAGTTACACTGGCTAAAAACAACTACCTCTGGATACCATTATGAAAAAAACCTTCTGGTCACTGCTGTACATTTGTTTTGCATTTTTCACTCAGCTCTGCCTCGCAAACACCACTCCGGCACTGTGGCAAGTGGAGAAAAATGGCGTTACTTCCTATTTGTTTGGCACTGTGCATGTTGGTGATGAAGCAATGAAAGGCCTCCCCTCTTATGTTGAGCAAGCAATTAGCCGCAGTGATAAAGTGGTCGTTGAAGTAGATATTAGCGCGCTCTCACCTATGCAAATTCAACAACGCTCCATGCCGCTAATGATGCTGCGTAACGGCCGCACGCTAGAAACTGAACTGAGCAGTAAAAATTATCAACGCCTCAGTGACTACTTTGCACAAAAGAGTATTAATATAGCCATGTTCTCGGGCTTAAAGCCTTGGGCCGTTTTACTCACTATGGTGCAAATCGAGTATCAAAATGCAGGCTATTCAGAGCAAAACGGAATCGACAAGCAAGTGTTAGCTAAGGCAAACGCAATAGGTAAGCCGATAATGGAGCTCGAGTCGCTAGAGCAGCAACTAGAAATGTTCAGCGCCTTAGATAATTACGCTGATGAAATGGTC
This sequence comes from Pseudoalteromonas ruthenica, assembly GCF_008808095.1. Lineage (NCBI taxonomy): Bacteria > Pseudomonadati > Pseudomonadota > Gammaproteobacteria > Alteromonadales > Pseudoalteromonadaceae > Pseudoalteromonas > Pseudoalteromonas ruthenica. Next base: position 2,459,019 of record NZ_CP023396.1, read on the forward strand.
AACGATACTTTTCGCCAACTCAAAGACCTCGACCACTATTTTGCTCGATTGATCAGCGCGTGGAAGCAGGGAGATACTGACATACTGAGGCAGTACTACCACGACGCTTTTGATGACTCTGAATTCGGCCAACTTAACGAGCATATTTTACTTATTGAGCGTAATCAAAACTGGGTCGCACAACTTAACCAGCCAATGCAGCAGCAGTCACTGTTTATCGCCGTAGGTGCGCTCCATTTACCGGAAAAAAATGGGCTCGTTAACCTACTGCGCGAACAAGGATTCACGGTTACGAAAAGGCAGCCCTCTCAATAACGTGTTTTTTCAATAACGCGCTCAACTGCTGAGTATTGACCGGCTTGTTAAGTACGGCATTGGCGCCGACAGTGATACTCTGCGCGATACGATGCTCATCTTGACTGGCAGTCACCAAAAAAATAGGCACGCTGAGCGCTAAGCGCTCACGAATCTCAATAATGGTACTTATGCCGTCTTTGTTTGGCATATTTAAATCCATTAATACACATTGATAGTGATGTTCTAGTAATTTATTGAGTGCTTGCTCACCATCATCAACAATGGTGGTGTTAAAGCCTATTTGCTGAGCTTGTTTAGCAAGCACTAACTGATTTATTGGGTTATCTTCAACAATCAGAATATCGCCATGCTGGCTGCTTGGCTCTAACCGGGCTTTGTCGATAGTAAGTACGGGCCAAGTTAGCTTGGCCTCAGTGCCTGTTGTGGTACTACGAATCGTAAGGCTTCCACCCACCTCTTGAGCCAACGCATACACGAGGCTGAGACCTAATTTCACGCCCTGAAAGTGCTGTACCTGCTCGGTGTTGTAATACACAGCATGTTGCCGAGCAGCCTCAATATCAGCAGTAGCAATGCCATCGCCGTTATCTTTAACGACAACACTCAGCAGCCCAGATGGTTCATGGTATTCAAATTGCACATGCACCGCAGCGCGCGTATGTATAAAGGCGTTGCTCAATAGCTGATTAACTGCTTGGATTAAATGCAGATGATCAGTTTGTGCTTGAACAGGTAGGCTATCTTCACCCTCGACACTCAATCGCTGCAGGGTTTCAGACTTAAGCTGCCAAGGCGCCAATATTGCTCTCACCGTTTGCTTTAATGACTGCTCGGTCACTAAAGTAGTAAACGCTCCCGACTTAAGCTTCTGTAATTCCAACATTTCTTGCACTAGCGCTTGCAAATGTCGGGCGCAGCCCAATGCCGTTTGCTGTTCTTCGCGACCAGCCGCAGTATGAGAGTCCAATAGGCCAATAATCCCCGTAATTGGCGTCATTAGCTCATGACTCATATTAGCTAAGAAGTCAGATTTTACCCGATGCGCATGCGCGGCTTGACGCCGTTGGTAACGAAGCCGATAAAGAATAGCTGACACTCGACGTGTCAAAGGATTAAAGATGAGCCACCACTCACATAAAATAGTAGCAATGGCTGCCAGCGTTAAAAGGGGAATAACAAGCTGTAAATGTTCTATTTTTTGCTTAGATTTTGACTCTAATACGGTGACAACAGCATCTAAGTCCTGCAATAACGACAGTAGTTTTTGACCCTGAAAAGCACTTAAAGGTGCATCGCTGCGACTCGCTAACTGCACATACTGGCGCACCCGACCATCCAAACCCTGCTGGTGATAAAGCGCCAGCACCTGAGGGCTTTGCTGCACCAACTCTGAGCCTAATAAAAACTCATGGTTATTGTAAAAGCGCATAGTGGCACGAGCGAGTTGCTGCTGCTCAAAACTTACAGCACGGTCATTGACGGCCAATTTATGCAATGCAATCTTCTGCGAAAGCATCCGCTGCATACCTGCAATGTTTATTACTTTCGCGTCATTTCGCTGCATATTGATACTTTTCATCACATAAAATGTAGAGCTAAGTATGACAACAACAAGCACACTGGCTGCCCAGAAATAACGTTTTTGTAAGTGTTTGGTAAGACGTTGCATAAGAGGGGCCTTTGCAATAACCCCTTAATACTGACACAAAATCAGCCTTTGTAAAATTTGTTCTCGCTTTAGCGTTGACAGCGTTAAGCATAAAGTGATTGAATAAAAAGGCACCCTTATTGAGTCGGCCACATGTGCTGTGGTCGCAAGGGCTAGAAGAGGAGCGTCATTCAGGTAGTTATGGGAAGGAGAGCAAACTCCAAAGCACCATAACGAGGGGAATGTACGCCGAGAGACCAGTAAAGTTTGCTACTTACTGTCTCGGGCGCATGGGTTGAATCCCAGCGACTGTCACCATTAGCGCTCAGCGCTATGTTTTTGGTGGAGAGCTTCTGGTCTTAGTAACGCTGGGCCCATTTGGCTCTGTGTTTTAAGCCCATTCGCTCTTCGAATTTAACCAGTTCGATGCGAGGCGGGCAACCCCTTCCTAATTCAATCGAACTCGCACTAAGTTCGTGAGAGATGACTACAACTCATTCTTTAGCAGATACCATTGTCTGGACAGCATTGATCACTCCGATGCATGCTGACGGCAGTATTGATTTTAACACCTTAACCCTACTTGTGCGCGAGCAAGAGCAAGCGGGAAACGGCATTCTTATTCTTGGCTCTACTGGTGAAGCTCTGGCTCTCAGTATAGATGAGCAACAAGCCGTGGTTCGTCACGTTACTGCGCTCACCTTGCGTGTGCCACTGATGGTTGGCGTGGGCGGTTTTAACCTTAGCCAGCAACTACAATGGCTTAGTTTTTGTAACCAACACCCCATAGACGCCTACCTTCTGGGAGCGCCCTTATATGCTAAACCGGGTGTTCAGGGGCAGCTACATTGGTACTCGGCACTACTGGATGCCAGCAAAAAGCCGTGCATGTTGTACAACGTGCCCGGACGCGCTGCAGTTAGTATTCCCCCTACGGTCTTAGCACAGCTACAACAGCACCCACTGTGCTGGGCACTTAAAGAAGCCAGCGGTGATATTGCACAATTTGAGGCTTACCGCGAAGCCGCGCCTGAGTTAGCAATTTTCAGTGGCGACGACGCGCTGATGCCTTATTTTGCTCAGGCCGGTGCAGCGGGCCTTGTATCTGTGGCCGCCAACGTCTGGCCACAGCAGACACAGCATCTGGTACAACAATGCCTTCAAGGGCAAAGCGTCAATGCCTTTGTAACCTGGCGCAGTGCAATTGATGCGCTGTTCAGTGCAGCCAATCCAGTGCCCGTTAAGTGCCTTTTGCATGCTCTTGAACGCCTCAACAGCCCGGTGTTACGACCACCATTAAGCCACCTTGAGCTTAATGACACACAACCACTTCTTAATGCCCATGAACGCATTGTTGCGTGGGCACATTGATAAAATTAGTTAACAAGGTACCTCAGTTATGAGTTGGTTAGACTTACTAAATGACCTCGAAAGCGGCCACGTACGCGCCGCAACACAAGACGAACACGGCCAATGGCACGCCAATGTGGACGTAAAAAAAGGCATTCTCGAAGCCTTCAAAAATGGCAATAACACCGAGTTTGCGGGCGGCTTTGTTGATAAGCACAATCTAGCTCCTCGCGGTTTTAGCGCCCAAGATAATGTTCGCATGGTGCCTGGCGGTAGTGCTGTGCGTCGAGGTGCTTACGTTGCCCCTGGCACCATTATCATGCCACCTGCATATGTCAATATTGGTGCCTTCATCGATAGTGGAACTATGGTCGACAGTCATGCCTTGGTGGGATCATGTGCGCAAGTGGGCAAAAACGTTCACCTTAGCGCCGCTGTGCAACTAGGTGGCGTGCTCGAGCCAATTGGCGCTAACCCTGTAGTGATTGAAGATGATGCCTTTATCGGCGCAGGCTGTGTCATTGTCGAAGGGGTGGTGGTTCGCCAAGGTGCGGTACTCGCCCCTGGTGTACGTTTAAGCGCCACTATCCCAGTATATGACTGCGTTAACGAGCGACAACTCGATAAGGGCGAAGCGATTCCGGCCAACGCCATCGTTATACCTGGCTCGCGCCCAAGCTCTAGCACTTGGGGACGCGAACAAGGGCTCAGTATGAGCTGTGCGCTTATCGTAAAATATCGCGATCAGCACAGCGATGCATCGCTGGAGTTAGAAGAGGTATTACGCTAATGCCTGTCTCTGGCGCATTGTTAAACGCTTTTGATACCCTCACTCAGGAGCGCCAAGAACCTTGCTTTGTCTACGATCTTGACAGTCTACGTAAGCACCTTGATGAGCTGATGGCGCAAGATGTGGTGAAGTTATGGTATGCGGTAAAAGCGAATCCTTTATCTGCGGTTGTCGAGACTCTGGCAGCCGCTGGCTTTGACTTTGATGTCGCCAGCAGCGGTGAGCTCAATCAGGTGCTTTCACAATCTGTTGGTGCACAACGCATCCTCAACACCGGGCCGGCAAAATCGCGCCAGCAGTTAGGCGAATTCTTAGACGCTGGGGTACGTACCTTTGTGTTGGAGAGTATCAATCAAGTTCGCTGGCTTAATGAGCTGGCGTATAACCAAGGTATTGAAGTGGATGTGTTGCTCAGAGTGCAGTTGCGCTGGCCAGAGGGTGAGCGCAATCCGCTCGGTGGCAATACCCTGACTCCGTTTGGCTTAGCGCCAGAGCAGTGGCAAGGGCTCTACTTAGCCGACTACCCTGCGCTGAATTGCATTGGCCTCCATATTTTTCAGTGGGGCAACATGCTTGATGCGGCCCAGCTGCTTCACCTATGGCAAAGCATGTTAGCGCCATTACAAGCACTCTGTGAACGCCTTGGTTTTGCCATGCAAGTACTGGATTTAGGTGGCGGCTTAGGCGTTCCTTATGACAGCGAAAGCAGCCCGCTAAAGTGGCAGGATGTGCTCGGCGCACTGCGCGATATTAAGCGGCAAAGCGGCGTAAAAGAGTTGTGGATGGAGTTGGGCCGTTACGCCGTCGCACAATGTGGTTACTATTTAGACCCCGTCATTGAACAAAAAACAAATTATGGCGAGCGCCAACTGATCGTCGCAGGTGGTATTAACCACCTTTTACGCCCCGCTGTAGCAGGGCAAAACTTCCCCGCGCAGTTATTACGCCGAAGTACAGCCGAACAGGTAAACTATCGTATCCATGGACCTTTGTGTACGGCGCTGGATAGCCTAGGACAACACTCGCTGCCTGAGGATATTGATGAACATGATTGGCTCGTGTTTATGCAGGCCGGAGCCTATGGCTTCACCGAGAGTATGCCGTTTTTTCTGTGCCACTCATTGGCTAGTGAATACGTGTTTGAACACGGCACTTTGCGCGTGGTTCGTGAGCCACAACCGGCCAGTTTTTATCTGAGGTAAATATGCACCCTGTCAGTCAAGAAAACATTTATGTGGGTGAGGTAGCCAATGGCCTGCCATTAACCATTCCAGTTTACCGTTTAAAGGGTAATGGCACAGGTAAAAGCGTGTATATTCAGGCCAATATGCATGGCGCAGAGGTGCAAGGCAATGCTGTCATTTACCAACTATTGGAGCAGTTACAGACCCTCGAGCTTAACGGCGACATCACCCTTGTCCCCTATGCGAACCCCATTGGTTGCAACCAAAAATCAGGCGAGTTCACACTGGGCCGCTTTGACCCTATTACCGGTGTTAACTGGAATCGTATGTATCATTACGATAGCCAGTTGCCAAAGACAATGGCCGAGCAATGCGCGCACCTGTCTAGCGGCGAAATTCGCAATACATTTCAGCACGCGCTAATTGCGAGTGTCGACGCTCAACTTGAGGCCCCTGCGCACACGCTGTCAACGGGTAAGCGCATCGCTTTGCAACTTCAGCAGCTCGCACATCAGGCCGATATTGTTTTAGATTTACACACCGGACCGATATCTACTCAGCATTTGTATTGTCCTGAATATGCCCGTGCTAGCGCTAAGTATTTTAATATCGCTAACGTTTTACTTATACCCAATGAGTTCGACGGTGCCCTAGATGAAGCGGCGTTTTGCCCTTGGTGGCAACTTAAGGCTCAGCTCAATGCATTGGACTGTGCTTTTGATGTGCCTGTGGAAGCATTTACCGTTGAGCTTGGCTCACAAGAGCGTATCGACCTCAGTGCCGCTAAAGACGATGCCGACAACATTTTAACTTATCTTAACTACCAAGGCGTGTTGCAAGACGCCCCCTTCTACCCAAAAGAAATGACGCGCTATGGTTGTATGCTCAGCGATTATAAAACCTATTATGCCCCGATGGGGGGAATGGTGGAATATTTAGCCCCACTGGGGGAGCCGATTGCAGCGGGAACTCCAATCGCCAACATATTGCGTATGGAGCGATATTTAAGTGAAACGCCGCTGCACACTTTATGTGCTGACAGCGATGCGATTGCCATTCTTCATTTTGCCTCTGCGAGTGTAAATCAGGGCACTGAACTCTATAAATTCTTTACCAACACCTTCGAGTTGTAAACCATTGCGTGAGAGTCAGTGAGTTTACTCACTGCCAGTGGGCGACTTTGTCGCCCACTTTTTCAGCCTAAATTCACCCGCTTGTTGCTAAAAAGGTGTACTATTGATTTCATCTTCTGTCCCTTTTATTCAGCACACGGATTTTTATGAATTGGCGATACACTTTATTGGCTTTGACCCTGAGCGGCCATGCGTGGGCGGATGAGCCTGCAACAAATGCAAATAACGAACAAGACAATGAGCTAAGTATTGTCAAACAGTGCATTCTTAATGAAGCGATTGCCGGTGATGGTAAACAAACCTTGGATGAGCTTCGTAAAAAGTGCTCTGATTTAGAAGAAAGCAAACAGCTTACAGCCATTGATAAGCGCAAGGCTCGTGAAGAGGTGACGGAGAAAAACCGCAACGTGATCACGCCGCACAAGCGCAACTATATTTTGCCCGTGACCTACATGAAGCACCCTAATGAAGAACCCTTTGGGGATATCAGTGCTTTAGGCGACACCAATACCGGCGAAAACTTAGATAATGTTGAGATTAAGTATCAGCTGTCGCTAAAAGTACCGCTTTACGACAACTTCAGTGACGAGGACCAAGCCGTCTATTTCGGCTTTACCTTGCAATCTTATTGGCAGTATTACAACAAAGATATTTCTGCGCCATTTAGAGAAACCAATTATGAGCCGGAAATTTTTTGGATTAATTATCTAGACCCTGAAAACGTGCTTTGGGGCGACGAAATGGCCATTGCTGTGGGTGCTGTGCATCAATCCAACGGCCGTAGCCAACCTTACTCGCGTTCCTGGAACCGCTTATACGTCGACTTTATCTGGGAAAAAGACGGCTATGTATTTAGCTTTAAGCCCTGGTACCGCATCCCAGAAGATGAAAAAGAAGATCCTATGGTTGCCGATGGTGATGACAATCCAGATATTTATAAATACATGGGTTACTTTGAGCTCAAAGGCGTGCGCCGTTTCGAAGAGCATGAGTTTAGCTTTATGCTGCGCAACAATCTAAACTCGGATAATCGCGGTGCCATTCAACTAGATTGGTCTTTCCCTGTGTGGGGCCGTCTTCGTGGCTATGCTCAGTACTTTAATGGTTATGGTGAAAGCTTGATTGACTACAACCAAGATACCGAGCGCTTTGGTGTCGGTATTCTACTCACCGACCTTCTGTAGTATAAAAGAAAGCCCCGTCAGGGGCTTTTTTAATCTTACTCACTTTTAACGATAACAAAGCGGCCGGTAAACTCCCCGACCAAAATATCGCCATCATAAATGTGTACTGGCACCTGGTAACGTGCTTTCCCTTGGGTTGTTAAATCGCCAACATTCCCCTCACACTGGGTTAAATCAACCTGGGCTCTAGGCTCTTTGTTGATAGGTTTAAGGTACTTTATCTGCGCATCAGCAAGCACAATGTCCCCCATAAGTTGGGACTCTTGAAGTGCCAAATAAGTTGCTCCCCACCCTGCTAGCGTTGCCATAGAATAAACAGAGCCAGCAAACATGGTGTTGTGCACATTAACATTAGCATCCAGATCAGCACTGACACTAAACTGCCAGTCAGTATACGTTTCTACTTTGATTCCCATCTTATCGCTGATAGGAATCGATTCGCGCCAAGTGTCTTGCAAGACCTGAGTCCAATCTGGATGACGAAACCAACCTGGCTCGCTAGGGCGTTGCTTTACCATTTTCCAATGCTGCACATCACCAAAGGCAAGATGCGCTTTTTCTTTAAGCTCGTAGCCATGGCGTTGATAAAACTTCAAAGCTCGCTCGCGAGCAAACAAAACCAATTCACTCGCATCCTGATTCCAAGCTATTTTCTCCAGCTCATGTAATAGCCGGCTACCCAGATGTTGGCCTCGGTGTGCGTCATCCACAGCCATATAACGGACTTGGGCTTGTTGCGAGTTATTAAAGTGCAAACGTGCCACGGCGATCACCTCACCGTCCTTATTCTTAATAAACCGATGCTCTGACTCTTGTTCTAAATCATCCTGCTCGCTGCCTCTAGGCTGCTCCCAAGGTGCACGCAAAACTTGCCAACGTAAATGATAATAGGCCTGCCAATCATCGCTACTTTGCGGAATAGTTACTTCGAACATGCCAACTCCAGATAAAAAGTGATGCCTCACCTTACAAGATTTACCAACGGGATAAAATAAGACCAAAGCACTGCGGTTTCTCGCACCGTAAAATTTAGTGCACAATTAGGTAAAATGTCACAAGGTGTCTACGCTGTTGTTATGGAAACAGCAATCGAACATAGCGGAGCCGTCTCCGAGCACTTTGTTGCTGATTGTGCAAATATCGGCCAACTTTTGTATTGGCACAAATTCGGCTGCACAAGTATTCAGGTACGCCAACATAAACAGTTTCGCTGGTTGCTGATAAACCAAACACTGCAATCCATTATTGAGCGCAGTCGCCCTAATCACCTACTTTTTCCGCACCTACAAATTTTTGCTCAGTATTGGCACACCTTGCCCACCCCGGACAGAGTTCTGGAATTGGGGCTAGGTGGAGGGGCGATACGCAACTATTTACACCACAGCTACCCTGATACCGAGCTTATTTCCGTGGAGCAAAACCCCGATATTATTCATTGCTATAAACGCTACTTCGGTGGTCGTCATGACACCACTTTACGCTGTGCCGATGCCGAGCAAGTACTGAGTGAGCCGGGGTGTTACGACTGGATAATCATTGATTTATTCAGTGAGCTCGATGCTCCAATGTTCCTCTACAAACATCGGTTTTACGACAAAATACGCGCTGCGTTGAACCATGATGGGCACCTATTTATCAACTTCTTGGCCCACCATGAGTCACAGTTGCAGCAACTTAAACACTTGTTGATCACTTGTTTTGGCAAGCCACCCGATATGGTTAAAGTAAAAGGCTACTCCAATCATTTAGTGTTTTTGTCCCGTTAAACGGCTAAATTGAACGTCACCGGGCCATCATTGACTAATGATACTTGCATATCTGCAGCAAATTGTCCGGTCGCCACAGTGATGCCTGCTGCTTTAGCTTTATCAACAAACAGCTCATATAGCTGTCTAGCTTGTTGTGGCGTTGCCGCACTGGAAAAGCTAGGACGCATCCCTTTGCGAGTATCGGCGGCAAGCGTGAACTGCGACACCACCAAAAGCTCACCACTGGTGTCTTTTAGGCTTAAATTCATCTTACCTTGCTCATCGGTAAAAATACGATAGTGACTCACTTTATGGAGTAGTTTATCGACCTGTTGTTCACTATCGGCCTTTTCTACTCCCAATAACAGCACAATCCCTTGGTCTATTTTCCCTACTACATGCCCTTCAACTGTGACTTCGGCGCGACTAACGCGCTGTATTAATCCTTGCACTGCTGCCTCTTTAACTTCAAATACATATGATCGGTTGCCCGACATTGGGCTTGGCAATATACCTCATCAGCCAAGCTGTGACCAAGGCCTTCAAAAATATCTAAATGTGCTTGTGCGGCCGTGGCAAATGCCTGGGCTCGTGCGTATGAACACACCAAGTCGTGGCGCCCGTGAACCATCCATACCGGCAGGCCTGCGAACTCCTTGGCATGGTCCATGAGCATATTGTCACGTAGAAAAAACTGGTGCTTGAAGTAGTGCAGCTGTAGCTGTGCTCGGTTGATAAGAGCAGCGGGTTCTAGCAGTTTAATACTTGGTGCCGTGCCGCAACACAAGGTTTCCTCCCAGGCCACCCATGCTTTAGCGGCTTTGAGCTGCGTGGGCTCGCTGTCACTAAAAAGTTGCTGATGGAAACCTTCGATCAATGCTGACGTTGGCTGGTTTTGTGGGTTAAATTGGCGATAATATTCAGGGTAAAATTGTGCTCCGGCGCCACTTTTCCCCAGACACCAGTCGTAATCCTGTTGGCTTGCAAAAAAGCTGGCCCAAAGCATCAAGGCGCTTACGTGCTCACGGTGTCGCAAAGCATACACCATCGCTAGAGTAGCCCCGAAAGACTCACCACACACAACCCAGCGGCCAATTCCCAAATGACGGCGAATGCATTCGAGATCGCCAATCAAATGTTCGAGGGTATTATGCTCGCAACTATGAGGGGTGGAATTACCACACCCTCTTTGACTGAAAAGTAAAATTCGGTAGTGCTCGGGATTAAAGTGTGCGCATTCAAAGCGACTGAGCCCTCCACCAGGCCCCCCGTGACAGATAATCACCGGCAAGCCATCCCCGCTGCCATGTTCCTCAATTTCTAGTTGGTGCCCTTGTCCGACCAAGACATGGTGGGTTTTCCGTGGCGCACTAACGGGGTAGCTCAATGCCATTGTTACTCCTTAAGTGCGCGTTTCTCCTCGGCGACAATATCATCGATAGGAGGCTTGCTCACACTGATACACACAGTGAACTCTGCACCGAGTAGTACCACAGCCCACGACAGATACACCCACACAAATAAGATAGGTACTGTCGCTAGCGCCCCATAAATCACTTCATATGAGGGGAAATGACTGATGTACATAGCAAACCCCTTTTTTGTCAGCTCAAATAACAGTGCTGCAAAAATAGCCCCGGGAACCGCTGCTCTAAATGGAACTCGTGTATTTGGTACTAGAGTATAGAGCATCACAAAGCCAACAGTAGAAATAACGTAAGGAAGCGACTTTAAAACAAAACCACTAAAACCAGGAATGCCACCATCAGCAAAGGACACCAAAGACACAATGTAAGACGTGGCACCAATACTTAACCCAAGCAATACTGGCCCTAAACTCAGCACCATCCAATAAATAGCGAAAGAAATAACCGCAGGGCGTTTCTTTTTGATACGCCAAATCCGATTTAAGGTGAGATCGATATTACGTATTAAAAATAACGCCACAACAGCCAAGAAAGAGACCCCCACAGCGGTCATTTTATTCGCATTCCCTGTAAATGCGCCGATATGCTCTTTAATTACATCCGTTGAGGTGGGCACCATGTTATTAAAAATAAAGCTTTCGATAGCAATACGGGTATCTTCAAAGCCAGGAAAAGCCGAGAAAATGGCCACACCTACAGCAATTAAAGGCACTAAGGAAAGCAGGGTTACATAGGCTAGATAGCCTGCGTTAACAGTGATTTGATCTTCCATACACCGAGTAAAAAAATACCGCCACCAGCGCGGCTGTGCTTTTACCCAGATGGAGAGTTGCGCTTTGATTTTCTCACCGTTGAACTGCATGAGTTACCTAAAATATGAAAAACCTTTTGCTTATCATAGCAATCGACCACATAATTTACAGTATCAAGTATCCATACAAGGGTTGAAAATGATTAAAAAAATCGCGCTAGCTACTGCATTTATGACGCTCACAGCGTGTCAGTCCGCTTACTATTCGGCAATGGAATCTGTCGGCGTACATAAACGAGATATCCTTGTTGATCGTGTTGAGGAAACTAAAGAGTCACAGCAGGATTCTCAACAGGAATTTCAGTCAGCATTGGAGCGTTTAAGTACGTTAATTAATTTCGATGGCGGTGATTTACAAGACGCGTACGAGCAGCTCAATGATGACTATGAGTCAAGTCTCGCGGCGGCTGATGAGGTCTCAACTAACATTGATAAAGTAGAAGATGTAGCAGAAGCTTTATTTGACGAATGGGCCGATGAACTAGAAGAGTACCAAAGCGCCGCTCTAAAACGCGAAAGCAGTAAAAAGTTGCGTGCCACTGAACGCCAATTTGAGCAGCTCCTGCGCTCTATGCGCGCCAGCGAGGCGAAGATGCAACCCGTGTTAGAGTCTTTACAAGACAACGTGCTCTACCTTAAGCACAACCTCAACGCGCAAGCAATCGCCGCAATAAAAGGTGAATTCACGAATCTTAAGCGCGACATTCAAGTACTTATTGATGATATGAATCGTTCAATCGAAGACTCTAACCGCTTTATTGAGCAAATGAATCAAAGCTAACTCTCTTTGATAACCCACTGCCCGCATGATGGCGGGCATGTTCTACTTGTTGTACTACAGTAAACTGCCCCACCCCACTATCTAACTTTTCAATAGTCATGGTGAATGGCCATGCCCCTTGGCCATCGACATGTGTTAACCGCATATCCAGCACTAAATGTTCTTGCCTATCTAGGAAAAGAGTGAAATGAGCAAGACTTTATTCCAACGATTTCACACAGGTAACAACACCCAGAGCATTTGCTTTAGGCATAAAAAAACCCGCAACACAGTGCGGGTTTTTCAAATTAAGGGCTAATTAGCTCTTCTTTGACTCACGAGATGCGCGCTTACGCTCGCTCTCAGTCAATAATTTCTTACGGATACGGATGCTTTCCGGAGTCACTTCTACCAGCTCATCATCATCAATGAACTCAAGCGCTTGCTCAAGGGTCATCTTGATAGGTGGCACAAGTGTTTGCGCTTCATCAGTACCTGAAGCACGCACGTTGGTTAACTGTTTACCTTTTAGGGCATTAACCGTAAGGTCATTGTCACGGCTGTGAATACCGATAACCATACCTTCGTATACTTCAACACCATGGCCGATAAATAGCTTACCACGCTCTTGCAGGTTAAATAGCGCGTTAGTCAGCGCCTTACCTTGGGCATTCGCTATCAATACACCGTTCATACGCTGGCCGATCTTACCGCCTTTGTGTGGGCCGTAATGATCAAACGTGTGGTACATCAAACCAGAACCTGAGGTTAACGTCATGAAATCAGTCTGGAAACCAATCAAGCCACGGCTTGGGATCATAAAGTCCATACGAATACGGCCTTTACCATCTGGAGACATATCAGTCATTTCTGCTTTACGTAAACCCAGCTGCTCCATGATAGAGCCTTGGTGCTCGTCTTCACAGTCGATAGTCACTGTTTCGTAAGGTTCTTGGATTTCACCATCAACTTCACGCAAAATAACTTCTGGACGAGACACGGCAAGTTCATAGCCTTCACGACGCATGTTTTCGATAAGTACGCCCAAGTGTAGTTCACCACGGCCTGATACACGGAAGCTATCAGGGTTATCGGTCTCTTCTACGCGTAATGCCACATTATGAACTAGCTCGGCTTGCAAACGTTCAAGGATATTACGTGAGGTGACGTATTTACCTTCTTGGCCAGCAAAAGGTGAGGTATTTACAGAGAACGTCATGGTAACAGTAGGCTCATCAACACTCAGTGCTGGTAACGCTTCAACCGTGTTGACATCACAGATGGTATCCGAGATTTTCAACTCGCCAAGACCACTCACCGCGATGATGTCGCCGGCAGTTGCCTCTGTCGCATCATGACGGTCAAGACCTAAGTAAGTAAGCACTTGGCCCACTTTGCCGTTACGTTTACTGCCATCAGCACCGACAATAGTAACCTGCTGATTTACTTTCACAGTACCACGCTTAATACGGCCTACGCCGATAACGCCAACGTACGAGTTGTAATCAAGCTGTGAGATTTGCATCTGTAGCGGCCCTTCTGGATCCGCATCTGGTGCTTCAACTTCTTTCACGATGGCTTCAAACATTGGCTCCATGTTGTCAGAAGGCTCATCTAAATCGAGCGTTGCCCAACCATTAATCGCTGATGCATAAATAACTTTAAAGTCTAACTGTTCGTCGGTTGCACCTAAGTTATCGAACAAGTCAAATACTTGATCCATAACCCAATCAGGGCGTGCACCCGGCTTATCAACCTTGTTAATAACAACGATTGGCTTCAGCCCTTGCGCGAACGCTTTTTGCGTTACAAAGCGCGTCTGCGGCATTGGCCCTTCTTGTGCGTCAACAAGTAATAGTACGGAGTCAGCCATCGAAAGTACGCGCTCTACCTCGCCACCAAAGTCGGCGTGCCCAGGGGTATCGACGATATTGATATGGTAGTCTTTCCAGTTGATTGCCGTGTTTTTAGCTAGGATGGTAATACCACGTTCTTTTTCAAGATCGTTCGAGTCCATCACTCGCTCTTCGTTGCCACCACGGGTTTGTAGTGTGCCCGATTGCTCAAGCAATTTATCAACCAAAGTCGTTTTACCATGGTCAACGTGTGCGATAATCGCGATATTTCTTAACTTTTCGATGCTCATATATTTACTTAGAGGCTAACCCCATATTTCCTAAATGATCCACACCCAGCGGCGCGGGCCACCTGTGTCGAGTTTAAAAGGTCGCGTATTATCCCTTATAACGCCACTAGATGAAAGTTTATCCAGCTAATTAATTTACTTCCGTGCCTAACATAGCCTAGTCGCTTGACATAAAAATGACACCGAGACTGTGCTATCAGTGTTTTTTGGTGCGCTCACATCCTTATTTGAGTCATCCCTTGATACATGACAATGCAGCCTGAAAAATTTGCACTACAATGTAGCAAGTTCGCACCCTATTGGTGCAAAAAATAAGTTTGAGATTACCAAATAGAAAGTAACCCCCTACTAAACAGACACTTATACTTTTGGCATGGTTTAAGCTTACCCATGCACAAATGCAGTAAATTGCAGCAAATAATAATCCATAGTTGGAGGACACATGTCACAATCGGTATTAGATTTTATTAAAGAGCACGACGTAAAATTCGTTGACCTTCGTTTCACCGACACCAAAGGTAAAGAGCAGCATGTCTCTATTCCTCATCACCAGGCTGATGAAGATTTCTTTGAAGACGGTAAAATGTTTGACGGCTCTTCAATTGCAGGCTGGAAAGGCATTAACGAGTCAGACATGGTGCTGATGCCTGATGCTGAAAGCGCTAAGCTTGATCCATTCGCCGAAGAAACCACACTTATCGTACGTTGTGACGTTGTTGAACCTTCAACTCTTCAAGGCTATGAGCGCGATCCTCGCTCTGTGGCCAAGCGTGCTGAAGAATATATGCGCTCAACAGGTATTGCCGATACGATTCTGTTTGGCCCTGAACCAGAATTTTTCCTTTTTGACGATGTTAAGTACAAAACAGATATGTCTGGGTCAATGTATAAAATCGACGCTGAAGAAGCATGCTGGAACTCAGATAAAGATTACGAAGGCGGTAACACTGGTCACCGTCCTGGCGTCAAAGGTGGTTACTTCCCAGTTGCTCCAGTGGACTCATCACAAGATTGGCGTAGTGCTACTTGCATGGTGCTTGAAGAACTCGGCCAAGTCGTTGAAGCTCATCACCACGAAGTAGCAACAGCTGGCCAAAACGAAATCGCCACCCGCTTTAACACCATGGTTTTGAAAGCGGACGAAATTCAAGAGATGAAGTATGTTATTCACAACATGGCGCACCTGTATGGTAAAACCGCTACTTTCATGCCTAAGCCTGTGGTTGGCGACAACGGTTCAGGCATGCATTGTCACCAATCTCTAGGTAAAGATGGTAAGAACATCTTTGCAGGCGACAAGTATGGTGGTCTATCAGAAGAAGCGCTTTACTACATCGGTGGTATCATCAAGCACGCCAAAGCTATTAACGCCTTTGCTAACGCTTCGACAAACTCATACAAGCGCCTTGTTCCGGGTTTCGAAGCACCTGTTATGCTTGCTTATTCAGCACGTAACCGCTCAGCGTCTATTCGTATCCCTGTAGTTCCATCAGAGAAAGCTCGCCGTATTGAGGTACGCTTCCCAGACCCTACAGCGAACCCATACCTTGCCTTCTCAGCGATGCTAATGGCGGGTCTTGACGGCATTAAGAATAAGATCCACCCTGGCGACGCCATGGATAAAGATCTATATGACTTACCTGCAGAAGAGGCAGCAGAGATTCCAACAGTGGCAGCGTCATTGCAAGAAGCCCTTGATTCACTTGATGCGGATCGTGAATTCTTGACGCAAGGCGGCGTATTCACTGACGACCTTATTGATGCATACATCGGCTTGAAATCAGCTGAAGTAGAAAAGCTCAACATGACTACACACCCTGTAGAATTTGAAATGTACTACAGCGTGTAAACCGCATAACTACCACTTAGTTATATCATGTGTGTTCTCAAAGCCTGCTTAGCAGGCTTTTTTTATGGTAAAAAAGTTGTAAATAGACTAAAGTTAGGGTTTAACCAAGTA
Organism: Pseudoalteromonas ruthenica; assembly: GCF_008808095.1. NCBI lineage: Bacteria > Pseudomonadati > Pseudomonadota > Gammaproteobacteria > Alteromonadales > Pseudoalteromonadaceae > Pseudoalteromonas > Pseudoalteromonas ruthenica. Next base: position 2,475,478 of record NZ_CP023396.1, read on the forward strand.
ATTGGTTAATTTTCGGCTAACTATAAGAATAATAAACGTAAAATAGGAAGTAGCGTGACAACGAAGTGGTCTATCTTATGCGTTTTCATGGTTCTGGGTTTGAGTGCCTTTAACGCCAACGCAACCAATAAAAGCATCTATGTATGGAAGGATGAGAACGGTGTATTAGTTTTTTCTGACTCTCCAAGAAAAGGAGCTGAGAAGGTAAAGTTAAACTCCCCAGCGATGAGTATGCCCTCAACTGACACGCAAATTCTTGAGCAAGATAATAGCGCTGACCAAGGAGTTAATTTCTCCGTCGCTATTACCACTCCAAATCAAGAAGAAACAATTCGTGATAACACAGGCTCTGTACATGTTACCGGCCAAGTATCACCGCGCTTTATGCAAGGCCACCGCGTGCAACTTATGCTCGACGGAAAGCCTTACGATAAACCACAATCATCAACGGTGTTTGTTATGCGTAATGTTGATAGAGGGGCGCATCAAGTACGGTTGCGCCTAGTGGATGGCAATGGTAAACAGCTGGCCACTTCTGAACCTGTGACATTTTATTTGCATCGCCGTTCAGTGATCACAGGCCCTTAAGCTGCATATCACTCCGGGTTGCGCACCGATTGGGCAACCCGGCTAAATACTGCTAAGATAACTCGCACCAAGTTGGTGCAATACCGAAATTAATAATGAAGCTTCCTCGTGATTTTTTCCAACAAATGTGGGAAAACCTACATACCGCTATTTTAGTCTTAGACCAAGATTTCAATCTGGTGTATGCCAATACCAGCTGTACCGAACTCCTTGGGCTAGGCTTAAAACGCATTGTGGGCCAGCCTTTCAAAGCATTATTTAATTACCACTCGGTAGAATTAGAGCGCATCGCTGACTATACCCTTAAACAAGGGGTCGATTGCCACCAACACAGAGCTGACGTGGTATTCGTAGACTCTCGCCATGCCAATTTGGCGCTCAACTGTCGGCGTTTAAGCCACCAAGATCAGTATTTTCTGCTGTTTGAAATTCGCCAAACCGACGAAGAAATTCGCCTTGATCAGGCGTCTAACCAAATGCATCAACACCAAGCGGCGCGTACCTTAATTCGTAACCTTGCTCATGAAATTAAAAATCCTTTAGGAGGAATACGCGGAGCGGCGCAATTATTGCAATGTGAGGTTGATCAGCAGGAGCGGGATGAATGTGCACAGCTTATTATTGATGAGGCTGACCGTTTACGCCATTTAGTAGACAAGTTACTCGGCCCGAATCAGCGTTTACAAAAACAGGCTATTAATATTCACCAAACACTGGAGAATGTTTTACGCCTTTGCACTTTGGATAGCAGCAAGGCAATTACCTTGCACAAAGATTATGATCCGAGCATTCCAGATGTAAAAGCTGATGGTGATAAGTTGCAACAAGTGCTTCTCAATATCGTGCGCAATGCTATGCAAGCACTCAGTGAAGGGGGCCATATTAATGTTAAAACCCGAGTGCGATACCATGTACGCCGACACGATACGACACTAAAAAAAGCCCTGCAGATCAAAATAACTGATAACGGCCCGGGCATTGCTCCGGAGGTTAGAGAGACCTTGTTCTACCCCATGGTGACCAATAAAGAGGGGGGCTCAGGGTTAGGGTTATCTATCGCCCAAACTCTCATAGACCAACACCAAGGGTTTATCGAATGCGATAGCTGGCCGGGCCATACCGAGTTTACACTATACTTGCCACTGTAATTGGGCCACGAGGTATACGATGAAATCTGTTTGGCTAGTCGATGATGATGCGTCAATTCGCTTTGTATTACAAAAAGCACTCTCCCGTGCAGGCTATGAGGTAGAAAGTTTCGCCAACGCCCATGATGTACTCAGTGCCTTGGAGTTTTCAAAACCGGCCGTGTTGCTCTCGGATGTGCGCATGCCGGGTATGGATGGCATGCGCTTATTGGAGCAGATCAGCGAAGATAACCCCAATCTGCCGGTGATCATTATGACGGCCCATTCAGATTTAGACTCTGCAGTGCAGGCATTCCAAAAAGGCGCCTTTGAATACCTAGCTAAGCCCTTCGACCTAGAAGAAGCTGTTAGTGTTGTTGAGCGAGCCATGCGTGCGCATTCGCAGAAAAAAGCGAAAAAGGCCAATAGTGAACAAAAGCGTTCAGTTATTATCGGTGAAGCCCCCGCCATGCAAGAGGTGTTTCGCGCCATTGGCAAATTGAGCGCATCAAGCATGAGCGTACTTATCAATGGCGAGTCTGGCACCGGTAAAGAGCTGGTTGCCAGTGCCTTACACCAGCACAGCCCACGTAAAGACAATCCGTTTATCGCCTTAAATATGGCGGCCATCCCTAAGGATTTGGTGGAGTCAGAGTTATTTGGTCACGAGAAAGGCGCGTTTACTGGGGCTGACAGCGTTCGTAAAGGGCGCTTTGAACAAGCAAATGGCGGAACGCTCTTCCTTGATGAAATTGGCGATATGCCACTTGATGTGCAAACTCGCCTATTGCGTGTACTCGCCGATGGCGAATTCTACCGTGTGGGCGGCCATCAAAGTATAAAAGTTGATGTGCGCATCATCGCTGCCACTCACCAGGATTTAGAGCGTTTAGCTCAACAAGGTAAGTTTCGAGAAGACTTGTTCCACCGCTTAAATGTGGTTCGCTTAAAGCTGCCAGCTTTGCGAGAACGTCCAGAGGACATAGAGCAACTGGCAGAGTACTTCCTCAATAAAAGCGCACAAGAGTTAAAAATTGATAGCAAGACGCTAAGCCCTCAAGCATGCGATCAAATGCGCTTGTTCAATTGGCCTGGAAATGTGCGGCAACTTGAAAACACCTGTCGCTGGCTAACGGTAATGGCTCCCGGTGAGTACGTAACCGCAGAAGACTTGCCGCCAGAAATACTCAATGCGCAAACGTCTCAAGTTGATGCCGATTGGTTGGACTTATTCCAACAATGGCTAAACAATGAGTTTAAGCAAGGCAAAGACAATGTCTGGCCAGAAATTCAGGCACAGCTGGAAACAAGGCTGATTAAATCGGCCCTTGCAAGCTGTGGAGGGCATAAACAGGATGCTGCTCAACGCATCGGTTGGGGCCGCAACACGTTGACGCGTAAGCTAAAAGAGCGCAATATAAACGCCAATTAACGCACCGACGAAGAGGATAGGCATGAAGCTGATTGAACATATTGCCATGTATAAACGCATGGAGATTATCAATCGCGTGCCTTTCTTTCGCAGCTTTGAGTTAGCCGAGCGGCAAATGCTCTTAGAGTCATTTTCGCAGCTGTACTTATGCCAACAAGGGCGCTACGTATTCAAGTTGCACGAGCAAAGCCAGCAGCTATATATCGTGTTAAGCGGCGAGCTGGTAGTGTTCCGCCAATCTGACCATAAAGAACTGGGCCATATTCGACCTGGCGACTTTGTCGGTGAAGGTGCCTTTATTGCCCACCGCGAGCGCAGCACCAATGCCAAAGCGCTCACCGACACCATAGTGTTAGCCATTGAGCCACTGGCTTTAACTAAATTACCTGTGGTGGTGCGTGAGAAAATAAAAGATCAATTGATACTCGGTATGAGCGAGCGCATCGCCCGCCTCAGTAGCCTGTTAGAGCGCCATACTCCTTAGCGAAAATGCCGCCACGCACTCGCTAACGCACGTAAATCCTCGACTCCGCACCATGCTTGCAGCTCCGATTCATCAAGTGCGAGGTCATCCCCACTATAAAGCGCCAATGTCTGCTCGTCGTCATGAAATAAGCCATGACTTTGAAAACACGCCTCACCATCACCGAGTAGCAACCTCATTTCTCGTCCCTGCACGAGCTGCTCTGCAGTGCTATCAAGAGCGGTAAAAAACGCTTCAATGAGCTCATCGTTTTCATAGAGCTCGTCATTGAACCAACGGGCAATAAGCCGGTGTTCGTCAGATATTTTTACCCGCTTGCCCCATGTTGGGTCTAAGTAGAGTTGATATTCCATAATAGTGCTGCCAAAAAGATGCGGCGCGCATAATAGCAATATCGATACGCTAAATCGAGCTGCTCGGTGTACTGCGATATCAGCACTAACGGCATCATGTTAGTATACGCCTACCCTGTCGGCTTCCTATATCGATTATGTTCAACACCCTAGCAATAATTTTCCCACTCATTTTCGTGGCGACAGCCGGTTACATTAGTGCAGCACGCTCGTTTTTAACAGCCGAACACCTTAGTGGCATAAGCCGCTTTGTATTTTACATCAGCATCCCGGCTTTTTTGTTTGTTAATATGTCCCAAGCTGAGCTCAGCAAAGCAGTCAGCCTCGATGTCATGCTTAGCTTCTATCTTCCCGTTATCGGCCTGTATCTACTGGTACTGGGGTTTTATCGGTGCCGCTGTGGGCAGTGGAGTATAAGCGCCATTCGCGCGCTTGGGGCGTGTTATTCCAATACTGTACTTATCGGTTTACCTATCGCGATGCAAGCACTCGGTAAGCATGTAGCCGCAACGGTTTTCGTCATCATTACCTTTCATAGTGCGTTATTGTTTTTGCTAACTTACAGCTTCGCCGGTAAAGAACAGCGCGTTACTTGGCCAAACATCATCCGGCAATTAGTTATCAACCCGGTAATACTGGCAATTGCCCTAGGGCTGTTAGCGAATGCAGTCAATTTAGCGCTACCCCAGGTAATCAATGAAGGACTGACATTATTGGCAGAGCCAGCCATCGCCGGCGCCTTATTTGTGCTTGGGGCAAACCTGCACCATTATCAGATCAAGCCAGGCATCAAATCGGCTCTTACGTTAACCTTGTTAAAGCTCGCAGTATTGCCGACGCTTGTATACCTAACCGCGACCTACGGGTTTGCTTTAGCTCAAGAGCAAACCTTGCTTTTGGTGCTACTTAGCGCCTCTCCTTTAGGGGTTAATGCGTATTTGGTGAGCAAACAATTGCAACGAGAGTCAGCCACCTTAGCCAGTGCGGTTGTGCTCAGCACGCTATTAAGTGTGGTGAGCTTTGTTTTATGGCTGGCTGTATTAAGCTCATAAAAAAGCCCCTCTGCGAGGGGCTTAATAATGCACTTTAACAGTAATAATTAGAACTTAGCTCTAATACCAACATAGAAGCGCTGACCGATAGGGTCATAAGTACCCGCATCAGTTTCTGTGCCAGTGTCATTACCTGATATACCCGTTAAGATACGTGGTGCTTCGTTATCAAGTAAGTTATCAACACCACCATATAGCTCGTATTGCTCAGTGATGTAGTAAGATAGCTGAATATCGTGATACACCTCACTGCCAATACCGATATAACCTGCAGGTAAACCATCTGGCGCACTGTCGCTTACAAGGCCAGCTAAGAATTGATCATCAAAGTCAGCTGCGCCAATATAGGTCATTGACCAGTTGAAACTGAAATCATCGACGTCATAGCCAAACGTCCAGTTTGCTTTGTGCTCAGAGTACCCAATTTCTCCCGCCCAGTTGTCCTTATCAGCACCTGGTAATGGAATATCGTAACCATCAATTAGGTAAGTATAAGCTAGACGCGACTTGAACATACCTGGACCTAGGTCAGTTGAGTAAGTTGCAGTTAAGTCGACACCCTCAGTTGCGGTACCACCACTGTTTGATTGGCCTGAATCGATAAACTCAATAGAGCCCGCACTGTTATTACCAGCATTCGTTGGACGACGTGTTATGAAATCACAGAAGCTTGTATCACCACCGCCATAACATTGATCAAGAATGAATTGACGAGGAGTTGATACGATTGCATCTTCGATTTCAATATCGAAATAGTCGATAGTGATATCTAGGCCTGAGATAATGTTCTCAGGAGTTAACACGATACCGACCGTGAAAGAGTCACCCACTTCCTCGGTTAGCTCAGTGTTACCACGGTTGAAACCACTGATACCTTGAATATCAGATTGATTCAGTGTGAACTCACCGTTTTCAGCGATGTTCGCAGCTACGCCAGCATCAGCACGACATGCATCCGCTGCAGCGCCGCTTGAAGAAGCAGTGACACCATTACAAGGGTCGATAAGATCACTTGGGAAAGTCTGGCTAGGTGGTGAGTACAACTCGTCGATGTTAGGAGCACGAGTTGAACGAGCGCGCGTTGCACGAACACGCACACCATCAACGACAGTCCAATCTAAGCCCACGTTCCAGCTTTCAGTATTGCCTACTGTAGAATAGTCAGAAAGGCGTACTGCTGCTTTGAGTGACAAGCTATCTAGTACAGGAACGTTCGCTTCAACATAATATTCGGTAACGTCAAACTCACCCTCTGTAGCAGGAATAGCATTACCTGCGTTCAAGCCAGCTTGCTGCAGGGCATCGAACTCACTGCGTGAGAACTCTTCACGGTACTCTGCACCGAACGCCACACCAACATAACCAGCAGGCAGTTCAAATAGCTCACCAGTGAAGTTAGCACCAATAATTTCCTGCTCTACTCGCGTTGACAACATACTTGGCGCTTTAACATAGTCGAATGCGTCGCTAGTGATTGAGTTAAAACCAAATACATTAATTGGTGTACACCCGAAACCACGTGCTGTCTCATCAAGACAGATTGCTTCATCTGTAATGCCATCGCCATCCAGATCTTGGGTATCTGTAACCGCTTCTAATGCATAACGGAAGTTTTGCACGTTAACTAGGCCATTAGAAACTTGGTTTTCTTTCGTTTTGCCGTAGATGTAATAAGCATCATAGTACCAGTTATCACTGATTTGGCCTTCAAAACCTGTAGTAAAGCGGAAGGTATCACGATCAGCCTGATAGCCTCGGTTACCAATGTCAGCTAGACGCTTAGCGAAGAAAATATCCCTCATACCATCGCCATCAGTGTCTGTAGCGCTGTTATAAATGGCATCTGGAACATATGGGTTACGCAGAAGCTCACCGTTTCGCATAAACTCAATAGGTACCCGACCATTGCTGTAAATATCATCTGATGCGAACGGGAAAGGCTCGAGTTCAGTTACCGATGTTGTCGCTGCATAGGTCGCTTCGTAAAAGAACTTATGGTTATCATCAAGCTCATAACTACCATTGGATGCGAAAAGGTAACGTTCGGTTGGGATCGCAATAGTACGACGCCCAGAACGGTTAAAGCCATCGGCAGGACCGTTATCACCGTTGGTGTCAAAACCTTCTTTTAAGTTGTTGTTTTCATCAAAAGTGAAACGTGTATCGCCAGCATCAAAACGACCCTGAGGTGAGAAGCTTGAGTAGTAAGGGCGGACATATTCAAAAATTGAACCTGGGTTTTCATACGGGTCGTTGAAATAGATAGCCGAAATTTGGTCAACAGCTGAGATATCACGGTCACGTGAATATACTGCACCCTGGTCAGAATAGCCGAGGTGGAACATAACTTGACCTGCACCATCAGAGGTTGTTGTTCCGGTTGTTACAGAAAACTGCTTCTCAGTGTTGTCACCCTCTGCAGATTCCCCATACTGACCTTCAAACTCTATACCTTCAAAATCATCTTTGAGCACAAAGTTAACAACACCAGCCACAGCGTCTGAACCATATACCGAAGACGCACCACCGGTCATAATTTCTACGCGTTCAACAAATTGCGCTGGGATAGTATTTAAATCGACAGCCGAGCTGCCAGGAACACCTGAAACGTAGCGACGACCATTAACTAGCACTAGGGTACGCGCTGTACCCAAGTTACGTAGATCGACAGTAGCAACACCGCCACTGGATGTAGAGAAGTTAGAGTTAGTTCGACTTATTGCTGGGGTACCAAAGGTTGGATTTTCCATTAATAAGTCTTGTAGGTTTAGAGTACCAGACTTATCAATACTGGCACCGTCAAGTACTTGAATCGGTGAAGCTGACATTGCTTCGGCTGAACGAATCCGCGATCCGGTAACCTGAATACGCTCTACTTCTTCAACACCTTCCTCAGCCGCATGGGATAAACCGGAGTATGCACCTAAGCTAGCCGCACAGAGCGCCAACTTTATACCTGTTGATACTTTGCTATAGTTTTTCATTTTGTCTTTCCCTGTAAGGTTTCCATTATAGATATATAATAAAAACAAACCTAATATTATGTTCACCTTGAGATAACAAGGTGAACATAATATTAATCACAAAGAATAAAAACTCAACATTCACATGGTGTTACGAGCCATATCAAAGTACCAAAAGCAGAACAATAAAAGCCCATAATGTTAAATTAATGAGAATAGAACTTATATTTTCGATATTTATTTACAAAAAAAAGGGGTTTATAAGTAGAACGCGTGAATAGGTGTTTTTTAAGCAACAATAAAAGTTTTTAACCTCAAAATGTTGCTAAATTGATAACAAAATAAACACCCCTCATTATTGAGGGGTATATTATCGCGGCTATGCTAATAATCTCGGCGATACTTCGCAGCGTCGATAATGGCCCACACATAAGCAATTGCGGCGATGATACCCGGTACAATCAACCACCACAGTGCCGCACCACCGAAAACAAAAATCGCAAAAAGCAGCGCGGCTAAGATGCGACCTTGAACAAGTTGTCCTAACCCAGGGAAAAACACGTTACATAGCGCCGCAATGACATTACCACCAGAGCCTTGTCCTGACATAATTACCTCAATATATAGTTAGTTTCTCTTTTACTTATCAAGTTTCAGGCCAAGTAAAAATAGCTTTACTTTCAATATGTTAAAAATAAACGCTTGGATAACAAAAGCATAATTTAGTTGTTCATGCTAAAAGTTAGCCTTTTTTGCTGACCATGAAATATGTTAATACAGGTTCATACAGAATAAAAATACATCATCAGGCTATGTTAACAACATTATCTCGCCCACTCGCAGCGCTAGTGGAAAAGTACTTACCCGACCCTCTTGTTATAGTGATCTTGCTTACATTCTTAGCGATGTTCAGTGCTTTGCTATCTACACCTCACTCGCCAACTGCCATATTGACTATGTGGGGAAGTGGCTTAAGCAACCTACTGAGCTTTGCAATGCAGATGTTATTGGTGTTAGTCAGCGGCTACCTATTGGCCACAACGCCCGTTGTATCACGGTACTTACATGCCGTGGCGCGGCGATTAAAATCACCTGCTTTAGCAGTTATAGTAACAACCTTTGTAGCTATGCTAGCAAGTTGGATTAACTGGGGCTTTGGCTTGGTCGCTGGTGCATTATTTGCCAAAGCCGTGGCACAATACTGCCGTATCGACTATCGCGTCTTAGTGGCCAGCGCTTACTCAGGGTTTATTGTTTGGCATGGCGGGCTTTCTGGTTCTGTGCCATTGACTATAGCGACACCGGGACACTTCAGCGAAAGTGAAATTGGTCTTCTACCCACGAGTGATACGCTATTTTCAATCCTGAACCTGTCTTTATTGCTAGGGTTATCTATCTTACTACCTACTATCAATTATTTATTATTACCTAAGCCTCAGCACAGCGTTTATGTAGACCGTACACGTTTACAATCCAAGGATAAAACTGTAAAGCCGCCAGCGAAAGGAATAGACCACGCTCGTTGGCCGTGTGTTGTAGTTGGCTTACTGGGTCTCAGCTACCTAGCTCATTTCTTTGTGCAACAGCAGGGCGGGCTTAATCTTAACGTTGTTATTGCGCTGTTTTTATTTTGCGCTTTTTTACTACATCACAGCACACACTCTCTGCTTGAGCATCTGTATGAGGCTGTTCGCAGTGGCAGTGGCATTGTTATCCAATTTCCTTTCTATGCAGGGCTGATGGCCATAATGAGTGAGAGCGGGCTTGCTGAGAATATATCGGCCGCACTGATGTCTTTAGCGAATAGCCAAACGCTGCCTCTTTTAAGTTTCTTGAGCGCTGGATTGGTCAACATATTTGTCCCCTCAGGAGGAGGCCAGTGGGCGCTTCAAGCACCTCTTGTTATTCCTGCCGCACAAGCGTTAGAAGTCCCTATCGCTTCAGTTGCTATGGCTGTCGCTTGGGGAGACGCTTGGACTAACCTTATTCAACCTTTTTGGGCTATCCCTGTACTGGCGATTGCTGGGTTAAAAGCAAAAGACATTATGGGCTTTTGTATCATTCAATTACTCATCACTGGTGGCTACATCAGTGTTATTTTGCTGACAGTGGCATAAAGCAATACAAAAGGATGGGTTTTTAGATAATTACCAATAATTCTCGTGTCATTTAGTTGCAGGGCTTAGCAACCACTTCTACATTACAATAAGGGATTAGAGGGAGAATGGATGAAAACTTACACGCAAGCCAATCTGCAACATAAATACCGTGTTGCCATCGTCGACGACTCACCAGCCATTTTGGTGGTGCTGCGCGCGGTGTTTAATGAGCTAGGTATTGAGGAAGTGTCTACATTCGATGACGCTGAGTCGGCCTATGCGGCGATCGAAAAAGCACCTAGTCTTTACGATATTGTGTTAACAGATCTGAACATGCCCGGCATGGACGGTATGGCTTTTATGCGTAAACTCGGGGAGCTCAAATACGGAGGAGCTGTTGTCATTGTATCCGAGATGCATCCAGAGATCATAGCCCTTGCCGCACGCGTAGCTAGGCAGCACCAAGTGCATTTGTTGGGAAATATAGAAAAACCCGTGCACTTGCATTATGTTGAGCACCTAATTCAGAAACTTGAATGTTTACATGCTTCTTCTAGAGACCCTTTGCGCACCGTTTCTGAAATCGCTCTTTTAGACGCCATTAGTCACAGCCGTGTCCTTCCTCTTTACCAGCCCAAGCGCCACATTAGTAACGGTAAAGTGGTGAGCCTAGAAGTGATGTCACGCATACTTCCCCGCTATCAAGATAGTGATTCCATGCCTGAGTGCTTCGTTGACGTTGCTCGTGACAATGAGTTACTTAACTTATTGACCTTTCAGCTAATTGAGAAGGCTGCCAAAGATTTAAGTTCTTTTCGGCACGCTTATGGCTCGCACCTAAAGTTGGCAATTAATCTCCACCCTTGCCAGCTCGCAGACCTTAGTTGTCCTGACAAGTTAGCGTTAATATTATCACTTAATCAGCTTGCTCCAGCAGACATCTTAATTGAAATGACAGAACATCAACCACTTAATGATAAGCATATTCTAGAGACCATTAGCCGCTTGAAGATGCGTGGATTTGAGCTTTCTTTAGACGACTTCGGCAGTGGTTTTACTGAAGAGGAGCAACTGAGGAGTTTGCCACTTGATGAAATCAAAGTGGGACAACCTCTCATTTCTCATATTGAACGCGACAATTTTGCGCAGCAGATAGTCTATCGCTTGGATGATTTGGCCACTGACCGCAAGTTACGCTTATGTGCCGTTGGATTAAGCAGCACGCAGGAGTTAGACTACTTAGCTCAACGCTTTCCACATATGTATGTTCAGGGGCCACTGGTGTGCAAGCCCCTTTCTCGAGAGGGTTTACTCGTCTGGCTTGAACAACAAACAACACAAGCTAGCAACTGAGTGAGCCCACCTTTGAAACAGTTGTTAACAATCTAAGCGTGCCAACTACTGTTTATTGAACCAACATTCAGATATTCTTCTTTCCTAGGCTGCCCCCATGCAGCCAGAGAATAATGCAAAAACTTCAACTTTATCGTAAAGTATGGTTGAAATTTGTTCCCATTGAGCAAGCTGATAATATTGAATGCAGTCGCTGCTGTCTGTTTGATTCTAGGTGTATTTGAATGTCGATTAATGTATTACTTGTTGAAGATGATGAGTTGCTGGTAAAGCGCATAGAGAATCACTTCACGGGCACTGAGTTTACTATCCACGTAGATACTACGGGTAGTAATGCTTTGCCTATGGTTCAAGCCTCACAAGCAACTGGCCAGCAGCCGATTCAACTGGCCATTGTCGATATTGTACTACCAGAGCAGGATGGCCTGATGTTGGCTAGAGAGCTGACTACCTTGACAGAAATCGGCGTTATCGTGCTCTCAAGCCGAGACTCACAATCCGATCGTATTGCCGGACTTGCACAAGGCGCAGACGACTATATTTGTAAACCTGTTGATTTGTTAGAGCTCGAGTTAAGAATGCGTGCAGTTTATAAGCGCTTAAACGGCTCGGCAAGTCAAGAAGACTCTACCGAGTACATTGAATATGCAGATTTCAAGCTTCATCCAGATAATCGCACTCTCGTTACCGCAACAGGTGAGGAGATGCGCCTAACCGAAGCCGAGCACAAGGTGCTTATTTGCCTAATTGCCAATGCTGGCAAGGCCACATCACGGGAAAAAGTATCGGAAGAAATAGGCCAGCCAGATTGGAGCCCAACCGATAGAACGGTAGATGTTCTTATCGGCAGGTTACGCAAAAAGCTAGGGGATGAAAAAGAGCAAAAACGTATTGTCACTGTTCGTGGCAAGGGTTATATGCTCTCTTCTAGCTAAAAAATGAGCTGCCCTTTTTGATAAGCCGCTAGAGTTTGCTCAAAAGGCTGTTGCGCATAAGACTGATCTTCTGCTTCACTCAAAGCCTGTTCTTGGTAGTCGATCGCCTCATCAAAATTACCTAACTTCGCGTGGGCGGCCGCTAAATAGGCGTACGCTAAAGGATGGTCGGTCTCATCACTGACCTGCTCCGCAAGGGCAATAGCATTTTTGAGCTGTGCGCCATTATCCGAGTAGCGAACATACCACCCAGCTAACTCTCGCATCGCGATTAACTCACCCTGCTTAGCGGCCTCATTAAGCCAGTAGCGAGCTAGCTCTAATTGCTCTCGTTGCCCTGATGCTTGTGTAAGTAAACAGCGACCAAGCTGGAGCTGAGCACGACTATGCTGGCGCTCGGCGGCTTCGAGTAGCAATCGTTGGTTACAGTTAATACCGAGTTGATAAAGCATATCGCTATGCCCGGCTGCCGCTGCTTTGAGCTGCCAATAGCGCCATTGCTGCTCCTTTTCTTTATTAACCAAAGGTTTTACATCAGCGTAAGCTACTACGCTGTGGTTCTCATAGCTCGCCTGTTGCTCTTGGTTATTGTAAAAAAACCGTGCTAAATACCAGTTGCTATCACCCAACAATCCCTGCTCTGCACCCAGTGACCACTGACTCATCACTTCCCGCGCATGCTCGTCTAATTGACTGGGGATATCAATATGCTCAAAAGCCGACACTTCTTGAACACGCCCCTGATAATCAACGTTCACTAGGTAGTTGAAATTATAGTAACTGGGGTCGATCGTTTTTGTAGGAGTAAAATCAGGCTGTGTAATCGAATTAAAACGAACCATTGGCGCTTGCTTTGCCACAACTTGCACGTCGCTATCCACTGGCCATAACTCAGGTTGATAATCGAGTACTCTTAGCAGTTCAGCCAACTCAGCTTGAGCATCAACATCTCCACGCCGGGCTTGCTGCAATAAGTGTTGCTGCTTGGTACGTAACTGCTGCATCACCTCGCTATCAGGTGAGCCACTAAACACCCCTCGTATAACCGCATTATGAAATACTTCACCTGAATAACTAAAGCGTGTTTCATCCAGCTTTTCGGCAATACTTTGTGCGAACTCTGGTGCAGGGTAGCTGTGCAGTAAAATATAATCCCTCGGAATACCTTGACTATCTATATCAAAAATATAGCTCGCAACACCAGGGACCCCATCGCTCTTTAGTCCGCTAGGGTATTCAGTAGGTGGATTAATGCGTTTGCTTGGTGCGGGGTTATATGTCAATGCACGGCTTAGCTCATAGCGCACAGTGGCGCTACCTTGACGACCAATCTCGGCAATCAGCTGCTGAGCTAGGCGCTGTGCCCGTTGTAATTCATCACTGCTTAGACGCTTAATAACAGACTTTCGGGCCTGTTGCGCCATTTTGAAATCGTTGGCCATCGCCACAGAGAAATATGCATACGCTTTAACGGGGTCGGCCTTAACGCCTTGACCACGTAGGTACTGTACAGCTAAGTTAAATTGGCTGCGACCATCGCCTAACTCGGCCGTCTTTTCAAAAAGAGTAAAGGCGCGTTGATAATCTTGATTTAAATACAGGTCCATCGCTTCATTGGCATTACCCCAGCTTAACATGGGGGCAAGCGCTACGGTTAAAATCCACGCTTTCATTGTTCACTCCTAGCAGTTCTAAGCGCCAATGTTAACAGCTGGTAAATAACCGCGCAATGGCTATTCCCCAAGCCGAGCCAGCAGACGTTCAAAGGCACGGTAGCTTAGCGCTTCTTTAATATGCTCTACTTGGATATTCGTCATCGTATTCAAATCGGCAATAGTTCGGGCTACTTTTATCACACGATGGTGCGAGCGCGGAGATAACTGTAAGCGCTCACTAGCTAGCGCCAAATATTCATGACTTTTCGCATCTAACCGACAGTGTTGGCTGAGCTCTTTATTGGATAATAAGGCATTCACAACCCCTTGGCGCTGCAGCTGGAATTCATAAGCTTGCTCAACGCGCTTCCTGACCGTAGCACTTGACTCTTGTTTACTGTCTTTCAATAACTCAGTGCTGGGGATTCTAGATAACTCTATCTGTAAGTCTATGCGGTCAACAAATGGCCCAGAAATACGAGACAAATAGCGGAGCACTTGCTCAGGATTGGCTCTTTTGTCGGTATGATGTCCTGTTGGGCTTGGGTTTAACGCTGCAATAAGTTGAAAGCGCGCAGGGAACTCAACTTGAATCGCGGCTCTAGAGATAGTGACGACACCTGTTTCCATGGGCTCGCGCAGACTATCAATAACTTTGCGCTCAAACTCTGGCAACTCATCAAGAAACAACACACCGTTGTGTGCCAGTGATATTTCTCCGGGCTTTGGCTTTGATGAGCCACCAACAAGGGCTACTGCTGAGCAGGTATGATGTGGAGAACGAAAAGGTCGCTGCCGCCAACTCGCCAAATCAATATCGTGTCCTGAAACCGAATATACGGCTGCGGTCTGTAATGCTTGCTCGGTTGTCATCCGGGGCATAATCGTTGCCATGCGCTGCGCTAACATTGATTTTCCAGTACCAGGAGGGCCTGTAAACAAGACATTGTGTCCGCCGGCAGCAGCTATCTCGAGTACACGTTTCGCCAACTCTTGGCCCTTCACCTCACTAAAATCAACTGGCAGTTCAGGGCTGGCATTAACCATCTCGGACTGTGGCAGGAGCAAAGGTAGCGACTGCTGATTATTGAGGTCTAGCCAAACTTGGTGCAGTGAATTTGCACATTTACACTGCGCATCAGCGACAAGTTCAGCTTCCCTTTCATTTTCTGAACTCAAATATGCTGTACGCTGCGCATTTCTCACCGCCATCATTGCCGGTAACACCCCACGTACAGGCCTTAACTTACCATCTAACCCAAGCTCAGCCAAAAACTCACAAGCCAAGGGTTGCGACACCGTTAGCTGCCCAGAGGCGATAAGTATGCCTATAGCGATAGCCAAGTCATAACGACCACCTTCCTTAGGTAAGTCAGCGGGGGCTAAATTCACCGTTATTCTTTGACTAGGGAACACAAAGTGACTGTTCTCCAATGCGCTGCGTACCCGATCTTTAGCTTCTTTCACCGAGGTCTCAGGAAGCCCAACTATATTAAATGCGGGCAACCCGGAGCCAAGATAGACCTCAACCGTCACTTGTGGTGTTTCTATACCGACTTGAGCACGAGTAAATACATGAGCGAGTGACACATCCTTGTTCCTACACTAGTTAGTTCTCTATACAGTTTAGTTATGATAGCGGAAAACATGTAAGCTTAATTGCCATCTTATAGCTGCAAGGCGTACCATCAGTGTCGTCAGCCCGCCAATCCACATAGCAAGCTGTTGGTTTATTTCCATACTAACTAGTTGTGCATACAAGCCAGCCCCAATAGCACAGGCAATAGCATAAAGCGGCCCCTTAAGCAGCATAGGGACTTCTCTCGCTAACACATCACGGATCATACCGCCAAAACAGCCAGTCAAGACTCCCATGATCACCGCCGTCATCACTGGCACCCCTGCTCCCAATGCCTTTTGTGCCCCCATAATTGCAAAGAAGGCTATCCCCAGCGCATCTGCCAATTGCAGTAAGAAATGAGGAAAGCTTTGGCGGATATTTAACCACACTATAGTTATCGCCACTGTCACTAATATGGTTATAAAGTAACTGGTGTCATGCACCCAAAACACTGGCATATCGAGAATGAGATCTCGCAGTGTACCGCCGCCTATTGCTGTGACCGAAGCGAGTACGATAACACCAAAGCCATCCATTGATTTTTCGTGCGCCAACAAAGTGCCGGAAATAGCGAAGACTGCGACTCCTAGCAAGTCAAACCAATGATAGAGTTCTCCCATTTCTCAATACTCAATTGCTCTATAGTAAACAGTAAGATAGCACCCAAGAGGCGCTCTGCGAAGGAAGAATGGCATATTGCCAAGTGAGCGCCTAGCCTGAGGGTGCGATGACCGGTGACACTGTGTTGTGGGTCAGGATTTATCCTGACTCGATGACGCAAGGCTGAAGCCTTGCCTACAGGTGTGGGGCTCTGCTGTTGTTTGGTTGTGTTGTGGGTCAGGATTTTATCCTGACTAAGGTGATGCAAGGCTGAAGCCTTGCCTACGGGTATGGGTTTTTTCTGATGTTTAGTTATGTTGTGGGTCAGGCTTTACCCTGACTCGATGATGCAAGGCTAAAGCCTTGCCTACAGGCATAAAAAAACCCGCTGCACTTCTGCAACGGGTCTCTCTAATTAGGAGCCTGGTGATGACCTACTTTCACATGGGCGAACCCACACTATCATCGGCGCAGTTCCGTTTCACTTCTGAGTTCGGCATGGGGTCAGGTGGGTCCAGAACGCTATTATCACCAAGCATAAACTTGGCCTAACACGGCGTGTTAGTCATTTGGAAAGCCGTATAAGTAAATCTACTTTAGTCTCTTAACTTCTGTGCTTAAACAGTCACATACAAACCACTTTGGCGTTGTATGGTTAAGCCTCACGGGTAATTAGTACAGGTTAGCTTAACGCCTTGCAGCGCTTCCACATCCTGCCTATCAACGTTGTCGTCTTCAACGGCCCTTTAGTGGAGTCGAACTCCAAGTGAGAACTCATCTCGAGGCTCGCTTCCCGCTTAGATGCTTTCAGCGGTTATCGATTCCGAACGTAGCTACCGGGCAATGCCTTTGGCAAAACAACCCGAACACCAGCGGTTCGTCCACTCCGGTCCTCTCGTACTAGGAGCAGCCCCTCTCAATTCTCAAACGCCCACGGCAGATAGGGACCGAACTGTCTCACGACGTTCTAAACCCAGCTCGCGTACCACTTTAAATGGCGAACAGCCATACCCTTGGGACCGACTTCAGCCCCAGGATGTGATGAGCCGACATCGAGGTGCCAAACACCGCCGTCGATATGAACTCTTGGGCGGTATCAGCCTGTTATCCCCGGAGTACCTTTTATCCGTTGAGCGATGGCCCTTCCATTCAGAACCACCGGATCACTATGACCTACTTTCGTACCTGCTCGACGTGTCTGTCTCGCAGTTAAGCTGGCTTCTACCATTACACTAACCGTACGATGTCCGACCGTACTTAGCCAACCTTCGTGCTCCTCCGTTACTCTTTGGGAGGAGACCGCCCCAGTCAAACTACCCACCAGGCACTGTCCGCAACCCCGATTCAGGGGCCAACGTTAGAACATCAAACATACAAGGGTGGTATTTCAAGGATGGCTCCATGATTACTGGCGTAACCACTTCAAAGCCTCCCACCTATCCTACACATGTAGGCTCAATGTTCAGTGCCAAGCTGTAGTAAAGGTTCACGGGGTCTTTCCGTCTAGCCGCGGGTACACAGCATCTTCACTGCGATTTCAATTTCACTGAGTCTCGGGTGGAGACAGCGTGGCCATGGTTACACCATTCGTGCAGGTCGGAACTTACCCGACAAGGAATTTCGCTACCTTAGGACCGTTATAGTTACGGCCGCCGTTTACCGGGGCTTCGATCAAGAGCTTCGACAAAGTCTAACCCCATCAATTAACCTTCCGGCACCGGGCAGGTGTCACACCGTATACGTCATCTCACGATTTAGCACAGTGCTGTGTTTTTAATAAACAGTCCCAGCCACCTGGTCACTGCGACCCACTTCAGCTCCAGACGCAGGTCCTTCACCTAATGTGGGCGTACCTTCTCCCGAAGTTACGGTACTATTTTGCCTAGTTCCTTCACCCGAGTTCTCTCAAGCGCCTTAGTATTCTCTACCTGACCACCTGTGTCGGTTTAGGGTACGATTCGATATAGACTGAAGCTTAGAGGCTTTTCCTGGAAGTATGGCACCAACAGCTTCCACTCCGTAGAGTGTCGTCTCGACTCTCAGCCTTAAAGAATCCCGGATTTACCTAAGATTCAAGCCTACTGCCTTTCACACGGACAACCAACGCCGTGCCTGCCTAGCCTTCTCCGTCCCCCCATCGCATCTATACCAAGTACGGGAATATTAACCCGTTTCCCATCGACTACGCCTTTCGGCCTCGCCTTAGGGGTCGACTCACCCTACCCTGATTAACATGGGATAGGAACCCTTGGTCTTCCGGCGTGCGGGTTTTTCACCCGCATTATCGTTACTCATGTCAGCATTCGCACTTGTGATATGTCCAGCATGCCTCCCGGCACACCTTCAGCCACTTACACAACGCTCCCCTACCCCGCAACATAAAGTTGCAGCCGCAGCTTCGGTGGTATGTTTAGCCCCGTTACATCTTCCGCGCAGGCCGACTCGACTAGTGAGCTATTACGCTTTCTTTAAAGGGTGGCTGCTTCTAAGCCAACCTCCTAGCTGTTTTAGCCTTCCCACATCGTTTCCCACTTAACATACACTTTGGGACCTTAGCTGGCGGTCTGGGTTGTTTCCCTCTCCACGATGGACGTTAGCACCCACCGTGTGTCTCCCGGATAGTACTCATTGGTATTCGGAGTTTGCATGGGGTTGGTAAGTCGGGATGACCCCCTAGCCCAAACAGTGCTCTACCCCCAATGGTATTCGTCCGAGGCTCTACCTAAATAGATTTCGGGGAGAACCAGCTATCTCCCGGTTTGATTAGCCTTTCACTCCAAGCCACAGGTCATCCCCTAACTTTTCAACGTTAGTGGGTTCGGTCCTCCAATTGATGTTACTCAATCTTCAACCTGCCCATGGCTAGATCACCGGGTTTCGGGTCTATACCTTGCAACTCAACGCGCAGTTAACGCTCGCTTTCACTACGGCTACCCTATTCGGTTAACCTCGCTACAAAATATAAGTCGCTGACCCATTATACAAAAGGTACGCAGTCACCCTCGAAGGGCTCCTACTGCTTGTACGTACACGGTTTCAGGTTCTATTTCACTCCCCTCACAGGGGTTCTTTTCGCCTTTCCCTCACGGTACTGGTTCACTATCGGTCAGTTGGGAGTATTTAGCCTTGGAGGATGGTCCCCCCATATTCAGTCAAAGTTTCACGTGCTCCGACCTACTCGATTTCACTTATTAGACGTTGTCGTGTACGGGACTATCACCCTGTATCGTGGCACTTTCCAGAGCCTTCCACTAACATCAA